>NZ_JABKDE010000010.1 GCF_013623835.1 Brevibacterium oceani
CGATCCGGTATTCCGGGGTGTAAGAGCGACGCTGTCGCTTCTGATCTGACATATTGAACATCCTTCCAGCAGGACTGCGAATCCCGCTAACTTGGGTGTCCACTATTCGAGGGTAGCCTCACGCGCGGCTACATTCCCCGGGACGAGGGCGGGATGATGGCCGAGTACCAGTCCCTCGTCAATGACGTCACCCTGTGGAACGTCGCCGTCGAACGTCAGATCCAGGTCAAAGGCCCCGACGCCGAGGCGTTCGTCAACTTCGTCATCACCCGTGATGCGACGAAGATCCCGGTGATGCGCGCCCGCTACGTCATCCTGTGCAACGAAGCCGGCGGCATCCTCAACGACCCGATTCTGCTGCGAGTGGCGATCGACGAATTCTGGTTCAGCCTCTCCGACACCGACCTCATGCTCTGGCTGCAGGGCGTCAACGCCGGGCACCGGTTCGATGTCACGATCGGCGAGATCGACGTCGCGCCCGTCCAGGTCCAGGGCCCGAAGTCCGTCGACGTTATCGCCGATCTCGTCGGAGAGGAAGGACGCACGCTGCCGAGCTACGGTCTCATGGAGGCCCAGGTCGGCGGCCATGAGGTCATCATCTCCCAGACCGGGTTCACCGGTGAGAAGGGGTACGAGATCTACCTCAAGGATGCGACGAAGTACGCCGAGGACATGTGGAACGCCGTCCTCGAGGCGGGCGCGCCCTACAATCTCAGGGTCGTCGCTCCCAGCCACCACCGCAGGATCGCCGCGGGCATCCTCTCGTGGGGGCAGGATATGGACTTCGAGACCCTGCCGTTCCAGGTCAACCTGTCCTACCAGGTGCCGAGGAAGAAGGAAGCCGACTACATCGGCAAGGCCAAGCTCGAGGAGGTGCGGGCCCAGATCGAGGCCGGAACGCCGCCGTACCGGACCCAGCTGGTGGGGCTGCTCGTCGGCGGCAAGCCGATCACCGACTATGCCCCGGACTTCTGGCTCGTGTCTGCGACATCCGATGGAGAGGCCGTCGGCTATGTGACATCACCGTGGTACTCGCCGGAACTCGAGGCGAACATTGCGATGGCCCACGTGCCCGTGGAGTCGACGGCACTGGGCACCGAATACTGGGTGCATCTGCCCGAACCGTTCGCGGATACTCCGGGAGTCCCGGTCCGCGCCGAGGTGGTCGAGATGCCGTTCCGCCCGAGCGTCAACCCCAACCAGCGTGAGCGGCTGAAGATGAGGGGTCTCGACGCCGCCGTCTGACTCCACGCCGCCGTCTGAGAAGCGTTCTGCCACTCCCAGGACCGGGCGCGGTCGCCGTTGCGCAACGCCGGCGGCCGCGTTCGTACGTCCTGGCATCCAACACCGTTAGCGGCATCTCCTCCAGATACTCACGCATCCCTCACCTTTCGCGACACAACACCCCTTTGCGCCGGTGTGATTTGTGGCAAACGGCGAGGGATGCGCTGCTGCCCCGCCGAGGTGTCGTGAAAGCGTCGTCGACCCTTCACTTCCGGCGCAGCGACTTCACCTTCGCGAGCAGCTCCATCTCCGCGTTCGGGCCGGCCTTGATGCCGGTCGGCAGCCGGAACATGAAGACGATGCCGACGAGCAGCCACGCCGCGAAGCCGACCCACGACTGCCAGGCCAGCTGTGCTGAGACCGGGGTGATCGGGACGTAGAGGATGAAGAGGATGAGCGTGAGCACGGATGCGATCACTCCGATGACCACGCCGCCTCCGCGCGGGCCGCCGATGCGCAGGGGCCGTTCCATGTTCGGCTCACGTATGCGCAGCACGAGGAATCCGACGCTGACGAGGAAGTAGGCGATGACGATGGCGGGCGATCCGGCATCGACGATCCAGCCGAGCGCTGCAGTGCCGAGGAATGGGGCGATCGCCGAGAGGGTGCCGATGAAGATGATCGCGTTCGACGGAGTGCGGTATTTCGGGTGCAGCTTGCCGAACCACTTCGGGATCATGTCGGCAGCGGCCATCGCCCACATCAGGCGGGAGGATCCCATGAGGAACGCGTTCCATGAGGTGATGATGCCGGCGAGACCACCGGCGATGACGATCTTGCCCCAGATCGTCGACCCGAACATGACCGACAGGGCGTCGGCGGTGACGAGGTCGTGGGTGCCCAGCTGATCGGCGGGCATTGCCATCGAGGTGGTGCCGATGATGATGACGTAGAACGCGATGGCCATGATCACGGAGATGACGACGAGCTTGCCGATCTTCGCGGGCGGAAGTTTGACCTCCTCGGCGGATTGGGGGATGACGTCGAAGCCGACGAAGAGGAACGGCACCACGGCCATGACGCCGATGAATCCGGCTCCGCCGCCGGTGAACAGCGGTTCGGTGTTCTCGAAGTCGCCGCCGACGAATCCGCCGGTCAGCAGCATGAGGCCGACGATGATGAGGAACCACACGACGAAGGTCTGGACGAGCGAGGCGACCTTGACGCCGCGGATGTTGACCCACGCGATGATGATCGCGGTGATGGTTCCGACCAGCGCCCAGGTGAGGTAGACGTCGAATCCGGCGACGTTCCACAGCTTGATCTGCTCGAGGTTCGGGAACAGGTAGAGCGCGGTCTTCGGCACCGAGACCGCCTCGAACATGACGACGCTGATGTAGCCGCCGGTGATCGCCCACGACCCGAACAGAGACACGCGCGGACCCATCGCGCGGATGAGGTAGTTGTGCTCACCGCCGGCGTGGGGCATGGCCGCCACCATTTCGGAGTACACAGTGCCGACGAAGCACATGATGATGCCGCCGACGACGAAGGCGAGGATCGCACCGAGCGTTCCGGCCCCGTTGAGCCATTCCCCGGTGAGCACGACCCAGCCGAAGCCGATCATCGCGCCGAAGCCGATGAACAGGGCATCGACCGTGCCGAGCGCGCGGACGAAGCCGTGGCCGCGGTCGTGAATGACTGTCTGTGCGTCGGGCTGACTCATGGTTACCTCGTCACTTTGATGTGGGTGGCCGAGGACTCGATCCGCTGCGAGATCGGGTCGACTCTGGAACTCTGAAAGCAGAGTAACAGCAATCTGAGCGTTATCGGAGCGCTCCGTGGACAACGGAGAGCAGCGTCGCGGTCGACGAGGTGACCTGAGTGTACGCAGACGACTACAGGACGCCGACTCAATGGTCGACGTCCTCTGCTTGATCTTCACTCGCCGAGGTGGTGCGGCGGTTCGTTTGAGACGATGCGCAAGGCTGCCCGGCGGTTCGTTCAGCTCATTCGTCGAGGTCGACGACCTCGAATTCGAGGAGCTCCGCGGCGCTCGAGAGGGGCTCCTTGCCGGTGGACTCGTGCGAGGACTTGCGGCCCTGCTTCCAGTTCTCGAAGTCTTCCTTCGTGGCCCACTGGGTGTAGACGAAGTACTTGTCGCCGCCGGCCACGGGGCGCAGCAGCTGGAAGCCTTCGAAGCCCGGAGCACCGTCGACGGAGTGCTTGCGATCGGCGAAGCGCTTCTCGAGTTCGGCGCGTGCCGGTTCGGGAACGGTGAGGGTATTGATGGCGACGACTGACATGCGAACTCCTTCTCATCAGAGGCGTTGGTTGTCGGTGAGCGGCTGGCTCACCTCGACCCTACGACTCGGAGCCGAGTGCTGTCTGAAGAGTCCGACTGTTCGCCTCCGGTGTCTCAGAATCAGCCTTCTGGGAGGTGAGTGTTTGGTCGATCCGCCGTGTTCACGAGCTTCAGAACGCCGCGGATCGACCAAAGATCTCAGCGGCGGATGGAGGCGGCGAGGCACTATGGGCCGTCGACCACGCTGACCACGTCGAGCTGCGTGAACTGCAGTCCCGGTGCATGGACTTCGGCGGCGCGGCGGATGCGTTCGGCGGTGAGCTCGCTGATCGTCGGGAACGCGGCCTCGGTCCCGTCACCCGTGACGCCCGTGACCTCGCCCCCTGCGGTGGCGTCATCGCGCCCGCCACCCGCGGCACCCACGCCCATCACGGCCTGCGCGTTCTTCGAACGCAGCGGCTCCGGGGTCTGGACGAGCACGAACGACCGCGAACCCTCGTCGCGCCGGTTCGCCTCCATCACCGCCTGCGCAGTGGTCCCGGAACCGGCGAAGAAGTCGAGCACGATCGCCTCGGGGTCGAAGAACGTCTGCGAGTCCACGAGAGCCTTGACCAGCTCCACCGGCTTCGGATAGCTGAACACCCCGCCGAGTCCCAAGGGGTCCAGATCGTTCTGCCCGCCGAGCGCCTTGATGATCGAGTACATCTTCGAACTCGCCTTCTCCGCCGGGGTCACCCGCACCACCGCATGCTTGCCCGCATCATCCCAGGGCCGCAGGATGTACTCACCCGTCGCCAGCTTCGCGTCCACCTCGGCGAGTTTCTTCGCCCCTTTCACCGACAGGATGTCCTCGTACATCAGCCGCCGCTCGGACCCGCGGGCGTACCGACCGAACCCGGCACGCAGCACATCGGTCTCCACGAGCATCCGACGCCCGTCAATGACCTCGAGCTTCGCCGGCGACTTCTTCTCCGTGAGGAACGGCCCGACCAGACTCGCGTTCCGCCCCCACACGTGGATGTAATCGTGCCCGCGGACGAACGAACGAGCGTTGCCTCCGCCCTTCGCTCGCTGGTGAATGAGCGTGCCCAGCGAATTGTCCTCGCCGAAGATCTCGTGCCCGAGCAGCTGCGCCCACGCGCTCTCCCGGTCATCGAGATGGAGGAAGAGGACCCCGTCCTCGCGCATGAGCTCGCAAGCCAGCAGCAGCCTCGGCGCCATGAAGGACAGCCAACTGTCGTGATCATGCCCGTGATCCTTGTATGTGTGCGCATTGCCCGTGTTGTACGGCGGATCGATGTAGACGACCTTGACGCTGCCGCGATGCGTGGCCAGCAGCGCCGTGAGCGCGGGCAGATTATCCCCGACGACGAGCAGATTGTCGCGCGGATCGGGAACCGCGATCGATCCGTCGTCGCTGCGCAGGTGCGGACCGTGGTCACCTTCGCCGAGGTGGGGGCCGGGCTTCGCATCGCCACCGCCGAGGTGGGGGCCGGGCTTCCCGTCGGACTCGCCGAGGTGGGACCCGGGAATCGCTGAGTCGATGAGGCGACGGCCGAGAGCGAAGGCGGCGGCCTTGCCCGGCCATTCCAAGACGGTCGTCATCCTTCTCCTTCATCCCGAACGGTGCCAAGATTGCTGTATGAGTATTTCACGAGTGGCCGTCGTCGGTGCCGGACTCCTCGGTCTCGCCGCCGCCCGCGAGATCACCCAGCGACTTCCCGATGCCGAGGTCACCGTCTTCGACAAGGCCGATGCCGTCGCCGCGCATCAGAGCGGTCACACCTCGGGCATCGTCGACTCCGGGCTCGAACAGATCCCCGGCTCCGAGGCGGCGAAGCTCGCCCGCCGAGGCGTGCAGAAGCTGGTGCCCTATATGGCCGAGAACGGAGTGCCCTACCGCGAATGCGGACAGCTGCTCATCGCTCAGAACACCGATGAGGCCGAGCGGCTGGAAGAGCTCTTCACCCGAGCCAAGGACAATGGAGTCCCCGGCGCCCGGCTGCTCGAACGCCACGAGATCGCGGCAGTCGAACCCGCGGCCCGGGGCGTGCTCGGGCTGTTCGCACCCCATGCCGCGGTCGCCGATTTCGCCGCACTCACCGAGGCGCTCGCCGTCGACGTGCGCGCTGCCGGCGGCACGATCCGACTGAGCACCGAGGTGACCGACTTCGATGTCATGAGCAACGAGGTCCGCCTGCGCGGACGGACAATTGCGCCAGGGGCGCGGAGTGAGCGCAATGCCGCGGATGATGCCGGCGGTGAGGGCGACTCGGACGCGGGAAACACCGGAGACGCCGATCGCGGTGGTCGTGCTGGTGGCTCGAACGATTCGGACAGCTCAAGTGATGCCGACATCGACGAGCAGGTCTATGACCGTCCCCGGACCTACCGCGGCAGCGAGGGCCGGGAACCGGTCATCGGCATCGGCGATGAGCTGCGCAACCGCTTCGGCGAACAGGAGTGGTTCAAACAGGCCGAATCGACGATCGGCGACTGGGCGGACAGGCTCTCGAGCTCATGGTCGCGCGGTTCGAGCACCACAGGTACGGGCACACACGGTTCGGATGCGCGTGGTTCGGGCGCGCGCGGCTCGGGTCGCGATTCCGACCGCGCCTCGGGGAACGAGCGTGGCGCGGGTTCAAGCGCCGAGGAGGTGCTGGGCACCTTCGACATCGTCATCGTCTGCGCGGGGCTGCAGGCCGATCGCCTCGCAGTCGCCGCCGGATTCGACGAGCAGCCTCGCATCGTTCCCTTCACCTGCGACTACTACACCGCGCAGGCATCGGGAACCGGACGGCCCTCCGGCCCCGAGTCGACATCTGGCACCGCAGAGGTTCGCGGCATCATCGGCACCGTCCCCGACCCGAATGCGCCCTTCGCCGAGACCTCGATCATCCGCGGACTCGGACACTCGCTCACCATCGGACCGAACACCTTCGTCGCCCTCGGTCGAGAGTCCTACGCCCGGCGCGGATTCGACCTCGGCGACATCGGCTCGACCGCGCGATTCAAGGGATTTTGGAAGTTCGCCGCCCAGACCGCGAAGTCCGCGGCCAAGGGGGTGAAGACCGTGGTGAGCAAGTCCGCATTCGTCGACGAGGTGCGCAGAATCGTCCCCGAACTCGACGCCGATGCCGTCAGCACAGGCACGCGCGGAGTCCGGGCGCAGGCGATGAACGACGATGGTGAGCTCGTCGACGGTCTCACCGTGACCCGGCGCGGAAGACTGACCGTCGTCAGGGCCGTGCCGAAGTGGGGAGCCACCTCGGCGCTGGCCATCGCTGAACGGATCGCCGACACGGCATTGGACGCTCACGGCCGCTGAGCTCACTTCGACGGGCGGACGTCGCTGTGTACGGATCGTACGGCCGCCCTGGGCCGCCGACTGCTCCTGTGGTAACTTAACTGAGGCTAACCAAACCTCCTGTGAAAGTGACACTGCCCTTGAGCGCATCCCGACACATCCCCGCTTCGACATTCTCGACCCGCCCGGGACGTCGCCGCCGATATGCGGCCGTGTCCCTCGCACTCGCCCTTGCTCTCACCGGATGCGGAGGAGGATCCGCCGAGGATGAGGGTGAGGGGCAGGCGAGTGCCGGCAGCGTCGAAGACGCCTACGGCTCTGTCGACATCGCGAAGGCCGAGCGTGTGGTAGCGCTGTCGGTCTCCGACGCGGACGCGGCACTGGCCGCCGGCGTCGTTCCTGTGGCGATGACCGAAGCCCCTGTCGAGCCCGTGATGCCGTGGGCGAAGGACACGATCGACGAACTCGGCGGAGACGACCCGGAACTCTTCCAATGGTCGACCGAGGACACGATCCCGTACGAGGACATCGCGGCGTGGGAGCCTGACCTCATCCTCGCCACCGGCAACATCATCGGTGAGGACACCTACGACCAGCTCGGCGAGATCGCCCCGACTCTCACCACCGCCGAGGAGGGCACAGCCGACAGCTGGCAGTCCCAGACAGAGCGGATTTCGACTGCGCTCAACAGGAAATCCGAGGGTGAGAAGGCCGTCAAGACCGCACAGTCGGCGCTCGACGATGCGGCGAAGGCTCATCCTGACCTCGCCGGTGAGTCCTTCCTCGTCGCGCTCTTCCACAGCCCGGACGAGGCCGGTGTCCTCTATGACAAGGACGCGGCGACCGTGCAGTTCTTCAGCGAGCTCGGTCTCACTCTGGATCCGGTGGCCGAGAAGATGGCAGCGGGCGACGTTCCCGACAGTCTGTCGCTGGAGAAGCTCGACGTCCTCCAATCCGATGTCCTCGTCGGTTACTTCCCCGAGGCTCAGCTGCAGAAGAAATATGAGAACGTCCCCACATTCACGAGCCTGCCGGCGGTCGAAGGCGGGCACTTCTACCAGCCCACCGATGAGGAATGGCGCGGGCTGCGCTCGGTCTCCGCACTCGCGCTGCCCGAGATCGTCGACCCGATTGCTGAGAAGCTCGACAAGGCCGTGGCCGGATTATGAGTGCGTCGGGACAGCAGGTCCAATCGGAGGATCCGGTCTCCGCAGTGTGCGCGTGGAGCGAGGCCGGTGAGTCGTGGCGACTGCGACTCGTGCTTCCGGACTCACTCATCCCCGCAGCGGCGGGGCCAGGTGCGGACGAAGACGTCTTCGCCGACGTCAACGGCATCACCGATCGGCGCGATGTGCGGGGCGGGGTGATGCCCCGGGTTACCGGAGAATCGCAGGAACAGCGTTTACTCGATCTCACGGTTCCGCGCGGATTCCGAGGCAGCCTGCAGTTCCTGCCCGTGGCACGCGGTCTCGGCGTCGCGGACCGGTCCACGTGGCTCGCGGCGCTCGAGCGGGCGTTTCTGCCGCTCGGCGCGTACGGGCTGCGAGAGGTCACGGACATCCGCGGCCGGCGGATCCTCGAACTCTCGGCCCCCGATGCCCGACCGCTGGTCTGGACCGGAGAAGGCGCGCCGGAGGTCGGGGCTTCCGCCTCCTCGGGGCCGACGGTCGGAACGTCTGCCTGCGACGAACAGGTCGTCACCCTCGATTCCACGCCGCGCAGGATCTGGATCCATCGTCCGGAACGGGCTCCCGCCTCGGCGCCGGTGCTCGTTGTCTTCGACGGGGAATGGTTCGTCCGTGGAGGTCTGCTTGCCGGCATCGACGAACTCATGCGCCCGCCGTCGGTGGTCATCGCGATCGACCATGCCCCCTGTGCCGAGGCGACGGTGTCGACCGATGCATCAACGTCGGCCGATGACTACGCGGCAGCGGATCTGCGCGCCAGCGATCTCGTGATGAATCCGCGGTTCTGCGACGATGTGCTCGACCTCGTCCGCCGCATCGCGCCGGACGCGCCAGAGCGGGCACTCGTCGTCGGCGCCTCGTACGGCGGACTCGCCGCGACCTATTTCGCGTTGCGGCACCCGCGGTCATTCCGCGGCATCAGCCTGTCGCCCTCGTACTGGCAATCCGATGAACAGGGCCGACGGATCTGGGACTTCGTGCCGGAGGTCGGGGGCCTCGCCGAAACCGTCGATCAGAGTGCCTCTCACGAAGGCGTAGGCCAAGGTGCGGGGGATGGTGCAGGGCAGGGCGTGCGGCGGGGCGGAACCCGCGAGCAGGCCGAGTTCTGCGTCGACCACGGAACGCTCGAAACGACGATCGCCGATTCCGTCGCCGAAGCCGTCGGGGAGTTCGCCGCTCGCGGCATCGACATCGCACCGACGCCGTTCGTCGGAGGCCACGAAGTCCTATGGTGGCGCGAGCTCATCCTCGTTCGCCTGGCTCAGATCCTCGCGTGAGCGACTGAGTCGCTGCGTCCAGTCCTGGTGCCTACTGCGAGTGACGTTCGAGGAACTCGTAGACCTCGGTGTCGTCGACACCGGGTACCGCTCCCGGAGGGACCGCGGCCAGCAGGGAGGCGTGCATGCGCGCCGACGGCAGCGACTTCTCCTCCCACTTCTCCGCGAGGTCCCCCGGCGCCTGCCGGCAGCACGACGGATCGGGGCACTCGGACCGTGAGCGGATGGTGGATTCGCGGCCCTCGAACCAGCGGACATGGCCGAAGGGAACGCCGACGCTGATCGCGTAGTCGCCGCCGGGCAGAACGCGGGCGGTGCACCAGAACGACCCCTGCGGAGTGTCGGTGTACTGGTAGTAGGGGCTGAAGCGGTCGGCGACGCGGAAGACTGTGCGCGAGGTGAAGCGCTTGCACGCGAACTGGCCCTCGATTGCACCGAGCGGATCGGTCGGGAAGGGCAGACCGTCGTTCGAGTACGCCTTGTGGATCGTCCCCGAGTTGTGCACCTTCATGAAGTGCACGGGCAGACCCAGGTGCTCGGTGGCGAGGTTCGTGAACCGGTGCGCGGCCATCTCGTAGCCGACGCCGAACATATCGCGTAGGTGCTCGACGGAGAGCACGCGCTTCTTCTTCTCCTCTACGAGCATCGGCACCGCCGCACGTTCGGGCAGCAGAATCGCGGCGGCCAGATAGTTCGCCTCGACGCGCTGTTGGAGGAACTCGTGGAAATCCTTCGGTGAATCGTAGCCGAGCACATGCGGAGCCAGACTCATGAGCAGGTGGGAGCGCGGATCGAAGGCGGCATCCGTGTTCGGCAGGTAGAGGCGCTTGTTCTCCGTGTCCGAGATCGACCGGGTCGAATCCGGCAGGTCCGAGACGTAGTGGAGGCTGAACCCGAGCTTCTCCGCGATGAGCGCCGTCTGCCGCTGTGAGACCGTGCCCGATTCGTAGCCGACGAGGTCAAGCAGCTCCGTGGCAGTGGCCTCGAGATCGGCGAAGTAGTTGTTCTTCTCTTTCATCCGATCCCGCAGCTCACGGTTCGCGCGCCTGGCCTCCTCGGGGGTCGCGGCCCTGCGTTCGAGGACCTCGCCGAGCTGTCGCTGCAGACCCACGATCGCCTCGAGGGCATCGGCAGGCAGGGACTTGATGCGCACCTGCGGCAGTCCCAGCGACGAGTACATGGGGGAGGCCTGATTGCGTTCGGCCTCGAGCTCGAGAGCCTGACGTTCGTCGATCGGGGCGGGGTCGATGAGGTCGGCGACATCGGTCTTCAGTGCCTTCGCGATCGCGGCCAGGAGCGTGACAGAAGTTTCTCGCTTGCCGTTCTCGATCGTCGAGATCTGCGAGGCCGCACGTCCCACTTCCTGCCCCAGCTCGCTGAGGGTCAGACCGCGCTGTTTGCGAAAAAATCGGATTCTTCTGCCGATGCTCAACGGATCGGTCTGTTGCTCTTCGGGTTCGACTTCCGCTTCGATGCTGACCACGGCGGCTCCAATCACTTCTGTGCCTCGCTTCACACGTTCGGAAATCAGTATGACAGAACACGAAAATTTCTGAAACCGGAAATATCGAGATTATTCACCCGAAAAAACTCTGTCGAACCCCTTGCAGCCCCTCCAGACTGGATACATCAACAACCCCGAACGAACGAGAAAGTGAAGGACAATGACTGAGAACACCACGCAGAGCAACTTGCACGATGCTGAAGCCATCCGCCGCGACTGGGCGACCAACGCCCGCTGGTCGGGAATCGCTCGCGACTACGAGCCCGAGGATGTCGTCAAACTGCGCGGTTCGCTGATCGAGGAGCACACCCTGGCTCGCCACGGAGCCGAGCGCCTGTGGAACCAGATCACGGCCGGTGACATCCACTCCGGCGACTACGTCAACGCGCTCGGCGCGCTGACCGGCAACCAGGCCGTCGAACAGGTCAAGGCCGGCCTCAACGCCATCTACCTCTCCGGCTGGCAGGTCGCCGCCGACGCGAACGCCGCCGGACAGACCTACCCCGATCAGTCGATCTACCCGGCCAACTCGGTGCCGCAGGTCGTGCGTCGGATCAACAACGCGCTGATGCGCGCCGACCAGATCGAGACCTCGGAAGGCAACAAGAAGGTCGACGACTGGTTCGCTCCGATCGTCGCCGACGCGGAAGCCGGATTCGGCGGTTCGATCAACGTCTACGAGCTCATGCGCTCGATGATCAGCGCCGGCGCTGCCGGTGTCCACTTCGAGGATCAGCTCGGATCCGAGAAGAAGTGCGGCCACCTCGGCGGTAAGGTCCTCGTTCCGACCTCGCAGCACATCCGCACACTCAACGCGGCTCGCCTTGCGGCCGACGTCGAGAACGTGCCCAGCCTCGTCATCGCCCGCACCGACGCCGAGGCGGCCACGCTGATGACCTCGGACATCGACGAGCGCGATCAGAAGTTCGTCACCGGTGAGCGCACCTCGGAGGGCTTCTACAAGATCACGAACGGACTCGAAGCCGGCATCGCCCGCGGTCTGTCCTACGCTCCCTACGCGGATCTGCTGTGGATGGAGACCTCGACGCCGGACCTCGAAGCCGCGAAGAAGTTCGCTGACGCGATCCACGCCGAGTACCCGGACCAGATGCTGTCCTACAACTGCTCGCCGTCCTTCAACTGGAAGAAGCACCTCGACGACGCCACCATCGCGAAGTTCCAGCGCGAGCTCGGCGCCATGGGCTACAAGTTCCAGTTCATCACCCTGGCCGGCTTCCACGCCCTGAACTACTCGATGTTCGATCTCGCCCACGGCTACGCCCGCGAGCAGATGAAGGCCTACGTCGACCTGCAGGAACGCGAGTTCGCTGCCGAGGATCGCGGCTACACCGCGACCCGCCACCAGCGTGAGGTCGGCACCGGCTACTTCGACCTGGTGTCGACGGCTCTCAACCCGGAGTCCTCGACCACCGCGCTGGCCGGATCGACCGAAACCGCTCAGTTCAGCTGAGCAGATGAGGCTGCTGGGCCCCGGGCAGACTTCCGGGGTTCGCGGAGCCCCGCACACCCGGGCTCACGGGCCCGGGTAAGGCGCCGGCCAACGGCCGCCACGAACCCGGCGCGGGTCGGCAATGTTTTCACGGGGTTTGCATTGTCGGTCCGCGCCGTCACACCACAGATCGAACAACCCCGCCAGGCGTCACACGCCTCCACCAGCAGCACCACCGCACCAGCACCACCGCACCAGTACCACCGCACCAGCACCACCGCCACCACCGCACCATCCAGGCAGCCACTACGACGGGTGAGGAGAAGCCCATGTCTTACATCAAGATCAACGCGCCGCTCGAAACCGGCTTCGGCACCGTCCTCTCGGAGCCCGCTCTGACCTTCATCGCAACCCTGCATGACGAGTTCGCCGGCACCATCAGCGACCTGCTGCGCGCACGAGCTAACCGGGCCGAGGAGATGAACGGCGGAACCCTGCCGCGCTTCAAGCCCGAGACGGCCCGCATCCGCGCCGACCGGTCCTGGACCGTCGCCGGCTCGCAGGACGCTCCCGGTCTCGAGGACCGCCGCGTCGAACTCACCGGTCCGGTCACCGAGCCCGAAGTCGTGGCAGCGCTGAACTCGCAGGCCAAGGTGTGGCTGGCCGACCTTGAAGACGCCACGAGCCCGAACTGGGCCAACATCATCGGCGGTCAGGTCAACCTCTTCCGCGCCATCCGCGGTCGGCTGCCGGGAATCAACAATGACAACCAGCCGACGATCGGTCTGCGTCCGCGCGGTCTGCACCTGCCGGAGAAGCACCTGCTCTACGTCGATGACAACGGCGAGGAGTTCGCGACCTGGGGCGCCCTCGTCGACTTCGGCCTCTACTTCTTCCACAATGCCCGCCACCTCATCAGCAACGGCTCCGGACCGTACTTCTACCTGCCGAAGCTCGAGTCCTCGCAGGAGGCTCGTCTGTGGAACAAGATCTTCGTCAAGGCCCAGAACATGCTCGACATCGAGCAGGGAACCATCCGCGCCACTGCTCACATCGAGACGATCACGGCCGTGTTCCAGATGGAGGAGATCCTCTACGAGCTGCGCGATCACTGCGCGGGACTCGAGGCCGCCGGCTGGGACTACCTGTTCTCCGTGGTGAAGAACCTGCGCTACGCCACCGACTACGTGCTGCCCGACCGGGAGCGCCTGACGATGGACCTGCCGCTGATGAAGGCCTTCACCGACCGCCTCGTCGCCACCTGCCACCGTCGCGGTGCGCATGCAATCGGCACGATGTCGAACCTCATGGCCGACCACCCGGACAAGGAGTTCGTGGCCGCCGAGTTCGAGCGCATGCGTGAGGACAAGGCCCGTGAGGCCTGGCAGGGCTTCGACGGCACCTGGGTCGCCGATCCGGCTCTCGTTCCCGCCGCACTGGCAGTGTTCGACGCAGCTCTCGGTTCGAAGCCCAACCAGCTGGAGAACATGCGCCCCGACGTGCAGGTGACCAGCGCGAACATCCTCGACGTCACCGGCCTCGAGCCGATCGTGACCGAAGAGGGTGTGCGGGTGAACATCCGCGTGGCCATCGGGTACATGAACGAATGGCTCGGCGGCAATGGTCACGTGGCGCTGGAGAACCAGCTCGAGGACGTATCGACCGCGGAGATCTGCCGCTCGCAGATCTGGCAGTGGATCCACCATGAGGTGACCCTCGACAACGGCCAGCAGGTGACCCGTCACCTGGTCGAACGCTACCTCGGAGAGGAGCTGGCTGCGATGGATCGCCGCCCCGACGATCACTTCGACGAGGCCGTGGAGATCTTCCGCTCCACCGCTCTCGACGAGCCCTTCGCCGAGTTCCTCACGATGCCGGCCTACAATGACCACCTGGTCGACCGGGTGTCGAAGACCGACGCGGAACTCTACGTCGCCTGACCCCTATTACTACCCGACGGCGGCCCAGCAACCTTGCGCCAGGTTGCTGGGCCGCCGTCACGTAGTTCTGGGAGGACGGGAGCCGGTCAGGACCAGTCGTCCATGCCCTCGGGCGGCCACGGCTCGCCGTCGGCCTCGGCGTTGAGCTGATAGGCGATCGCTCCGTCGATGGACTCGCGGATGATGTCGGCGTGACCGACATGTCGGGCCACCTCGGTGTTGAGATGCAGGAGAATCCAGCGCACGGACATGACGAAGTCCTGCGGCATCCACGGATTCGGCGGAGTCGCGCTCACGGCCCCGAGATCGACACCCGTGTCGACGACGGTCTGCCGGACCTCATCGATGCCTGTGATGACGCGTTCGAAGATCTCCACCACCTCGGCGATGTTGAGATCGGGCACGGCGGAACTGTCGAACATCCCCTCGAGGCCGAGCTCGGCATTGATCGCAGGAAACTCCTCGAAGGGAACCACCCGATCGGGGTTCTCGACTTGCTTGAGCCAACCGTTGATCACCTGAGCGACATGGGCGATGAGGCCCTTGATGCTGGCGGAACTGGTCGTCGGAGTGCTGACTGACTGCTCATCGGTGAGGCCGCGGGCGGTGAGTTTGAGCTGCGTGCACTGCTGAGTGAGGAAACTGAAGGCTGCATCGGTCTCGTCGGTGACGCTGGGTGCGAAGAAGGCCATGATCTCTCCTGATCGTCCGTGTCCGATCCGGTGTTCCGGTTCGTGCCTTCGAGTATTGACCTTCATGAGGACATATAGTGTCCGCATTGGGCGGTGTGATCGGAATGGACACGGCACCGAGGCGAGGACCGAGCCGAGTGTCGAACTGAGCACCGAACCGGGCACCGCATAGAAGAGGAGCCGTCATGCGATCAGAGACGAGGCTGCTGTCGCTGCTGGGGATGTTCGCGTCGGGTCGGACGTATTCGGCGCAGGAACTCGCCGCTCACTTCGAGTGCACACCCAGGACCATCAGGCGCGACATCGCCGAGCTGCGCGAGCTCGGCTACGTCCTCGGGTCCGTGCCGGGAACAGCCGGCGGCTACCGGGCCGAGTCCCGGACGATGCTTCCGCCCCTGCAGTTCGAGGCGGGGGAGGCACTGGCCACCGCGGTCGGTCTCGCCCTGCTGCGCGGCGCAGGTTTGGACACTGCGAATGCGGAGTTGGCGACCGAGAAGCTGCGTGGAATGCTCCCTCCGGAAGCGCGCAGTGCCGTCGATGGGATCAGTGCTGCGGTCTCCGTTCCCGAAGGACACGTGCCCGGAGTCGACCTCGACGCGGTCATCACCCTCGCCGCGACCATCGCCGCCCGCACGGTCACGACTTTCGACTACCTGAAGCGTCCGCCGTCCTGGGGAGAGACCGCCTCGACCGGCGATGAGAACGTACGCGGTGCGACGGCGCAGGCCTCCCGTGCGCAGGGGCAGGCCACTGGTGCGCAAGGGCAGGTCCGTCGCGTCGAGCCCGTACAGCTGGTCGTCCTCGGCGGCCACTGGTACCTCTACGCCTGGGACCTCGAGCGCAGCGATTGGCGCGTCTTCCGCCTCGATCGGATGAGCGGCGTCCACGCCACGACCTTCGTGTTCTCCCCCAGAGACCATCCCGACGCCGAGGCTGCCGTGAGTTCCGCTGTCACCTCGGCCGCGTACCGCCACACGGTGATCCTGCGGACCGATGCGGGTGTGGATGAGGCGAGACGATGGTTCCCGAGCAGGGCTGCGACGGTCGCCGAGGCTGCCGACGGTGTCCGTGTCACCTTCGGTGTCGACGACCTGAGATGGGCGGCGGTGATGGTCGTGATGACTCCCGAACCTTTCGACGTCATCGAACCGGGTGGACTGTTGGCCGAACTCACGGCGCTGGCAGACCGGGCGCGGTCCATCGGCCAGACAGGGAAGTCGCCGCTGGGAGCAGGCGAGTGAACCGCGCCGGTCGCGCGCGGAGCTTCAGGCGAAACGCGACTGCCGCGAGAGCAGTGACTCGGTCGTTGCCGGATCGGCCGAGCCACCATGGCGAGCGGGGTTGGATGCAGTCTGACTCGAGCCCCACCCCCAATTACTACCCGACGGCGGCCCAGCAACCTCGCGCCACGTTGCTGCGCCGCCGTCGGGTAGTAAGGAGGGGAGGTGAAGGGGTGGTGAGACCCGAATGAATGAATCCTGGGTGAGTCCATATACTGGGGGCCATGACGATTCTCATTGGCTACCTGCCCGCTCCCGAGGGTGAGGCCGCTCTGCGTGCGGGATTCGCGGAGGCCAAACTGCGGTCGAGCGCTGCCGTCGTGATCAACTCACAACGACGAGGTGCCAGCGGAACCCCGACCGAGATCGGCCCCGATGAGATCAAACGGATCGTCGACCTCGGCAAGGAGTCCGACGTCGACGTCGAAGTGCTCCAGCCCGACCACGAGGACGATCTGCCCGGCACCCTCAACGACCTCGCCGTCGAATACGAGGCCCAGCTCATCGTCATCGGACTGCGCAAACGCTCGGCGATCGGCAAGTTCATCCTCGGCTCGCAGGCCCAGCGCATCCTCCTCGAGGCCGAAGTCCCGGTGCTGACCGCGAAAGCCTGACCGCCTCACAGTCGGGGGTCGATCGCCTCGCCGAGGAGACCTGGGAACTCTGCGTCGAACGGACTGAAAACCTTCGCCGAGGCGGCTCTGCCATTGACATCAACGGCGCGGTTCCAGCCCCCACCCCCACGCGAGGAGCTCGGCCAGTGACACACCATCGGCGTCGCTGAGATCCGTGATCTGCGTCCGGCACGAATAGCCGTCGGCGAGCACGACCGACGTCTGTGACTCCGATTCGGGCGCGGTCCCGACGTGGCCGCCGGCCTGAACCGAAACCCCGTCGTTCCCCGTCGCTGCGCGACCAGAGCGGGCAGGGGAGGATCTGGCCCGGTCGCCGGCTCGCATACCCCGCTCCCGCAGCGCGGGCAGCAGCGCTACCTCGGCGACGGCGACCGAGGTCTCATAGTGTCCCTCCTCGACGCCGAAGTTCCCGGCCAGGCCGCAGCACCCGCCGAGGAACCGACTGCTCGCCCCGGCCCTGGCCAGCAGCTCCTTGTCCGCCGCGGTGCCGAAGATCGCCGACTGATGGCAGTGCGGCTGAACGAGCGCCTCGACACCGGAGAGATCCGGCAGTTCCGCGCCGATGCTCAGCAGATATTGGGCCAAGGTCTGCACGCGAGCCGCCACCCGGTTCGACGCCTCGTCGGCGACGAGCTTGCGCGAATCGTCCTTGAGCGTGGCCAGGCACGAGGGCTCGACGCCGATGATCGGCACATCCCCGGTGGCATCGAGGGCATCGATCGTCTGCGACAGATTCGCGCGAGCGGCATCGAGCTGACCGGTCGAAATGAGTGGCAGACCGCAGCACACCGTCTGGTCGATCACCCGCACGGTCACCCCCGCCCGCTCGAGCACGGCCACGGCCGCCGCGAGGATGCGCGGGGCGAAGTGGTTCGACCATGAATCGGCGAACAGCACCACCTCGGCGGTCTTCGACGTACCCGCAGGCCGCCGCGCGCCCGCGCCCGACTGCGCACCTGCCTCGGCGCCGGTGCGACCATCCGCAGGCACTGCACCCGCACGCGCACCCTGCCACCACTTCCGGAACGTCGTCGACGCGAACTGCGGGATCGACCGGCGGACGTCGATGCCGGAGATCCGCTTCGCCACGGTCGACAACACCGGCAGCCCCGACACCCGGTTGAGTACCGGCGCCACCGGTGTGACCAGGCGCGCGAGCTGCGGGAGGAACCCGAGCGAGTAGTGCTTCATCGGCCGCAGTCGGCCCTTGTAGGACTGGTGGAGGACCTCGGCCTTGTACGTGGACATGTCGGTGCCGGTCGGGCACTCGGTCCCGCAGGCCTTGCACGACAGGCACAGATCGAGAGCCTCGGCGACCTCGGGCGAATCCCACCGCGGCTCGAGCAGGTCTCCTGACACCATCTCCTGCAGGACCCGGGCACGCCCCCTGGTCGAATGCCGTTCATCGCGCGTGGCCTGGTAGGACGGGCACATCGTCCCGCCGCCGGCCGCCGAATCCGCGCGGCACTTGCCGACGCCGGTGCACCGATGCACCGCCGAGGCGAAGCCCGCCGATTCGCCCTCATACGCCATCGCCAGCCCACCGGGCAGCTCCTGCCGCAGCGGCAGCTCGGTGAGCCGGATCGATTCGTTGAGCGCGTCCGGATCGACGATGACCCCGGGATTGAGCAGATGCTGCGGGTCGAACAGCGCCTTGACCTGCGAGAACAGATCGAGCGCGGCAGGGGTGTACATGAGGCGCAGCAGCTCCGACCGCGCCCGACCGTCGCCGTGCTCACCGGAGACCGACCCGCCGTAGCGGGCCACGAGTTTCGTGGCCGCGACCATGAAATCACGCATGATCTGGGGCCCGTCCGGGTCCTCGAGCGGGAAGTCGACCCGCATGTGCAGGCACCCGTCCCCGAAATGCCCGTATGGAATCCCCCACAGCCCATGTTCGTCGAGCAGCGCCATGAGGTCGTGCAGATAATCGCCGAGGTGGTCGACCGGAACCGCCGAATCCTCCCACCCCGCATGAGCGTCCCGCCCGTCCGGGGTGCGCGAGACCAGACCCGCGCCGTCGGCGCGGATCGCCCACACCTCGGCGGCGGCCGCGGCATCGAGGACCGCGGAGTCCAGGGACTGCGATTCGGCGATGAGGCGCTGGGTCTGTCGGTCGAGCTCGTCCTCGTCCTCACCGGTGAGTTCGACGACGAGCCAGCCGGATCCCTCGGGCAGCGTGGGGACCGCCTCGGCGCCCTTGGTTTCGATGACCCGGGCGAGCATCCGCGAATCGAGGCCCTCGCAGGCGGCGACGGGGAAGTCCTTCAGCAGCGGTGCATCGTGGGCGGCGGCGACCATGTCCTCATAGCCGAGCACGACCGCCGAGGTGTGGCTCGGGTCCTTGACCAGGCGCATCTTCGCGGCCAGGACGATGCCCCAGGTGCCCTCGGTGCCGGCGAAGGCGCGGCGGACGTCGAAGCCGTTCTCCGGCAGGAGGGACTCGAGTCCGTAGCCGGAGACCTGGCGGGAGAAGGTGCCGAAGTTCGTGCGGATGGTGCCGAGGTTCGCAGCCACGAGTTCGTGCAGTCGGGGGAAGATACCGGACGCGTCCGAGTCGTCGAGGGTGACGACGGTGCCATCGATGAGCATGACCGTGAGCGCGAGGATGTTGTCCCCGGTTCGCCCATAGCCCAGTGCCCGGGGCCCGCACGCATTGTTGCCGATCATGCCGCCGATCGTGCACCGTGTATGCGTCGACGGGTCGGGGCCGAACCGCAGCCCGTGCGGCTTGACCTGCTTCTGCAGGTGGGCATGGACGCAGCCGGCCTGCACCCATGCCGACTGCGCGTCCGGGTCGAGGTCGAGCACAGCATTCATATGGCGAGAGAAGTCGAGGATGATGCCGCGTCCGATCGCATTGCCGGCGATCGAGGTCCCGGCCCCGCGGCTGGTGATCGGTACCCCGCGGCGGCGTGCGATCGCCAGGGCGGCCCGCACATCGTCCTCATTGCGAGGGAAGACGATGGCGGCGGGGACGAGCCGGAAGAGGGAGGCGTCGGAGGAATAGGCGGCTCGGTCCGTCGCCTCGATGCTGAAGTCGTCGATGCCCGCAGCACGGAACTCGGCGTCGAGGGCGGCAGGCAGCGTCGTCGTGGACTCGTCTTCGTCGACGGTCGCCCGATTCGCACCGGTGGGATGGGCCATAGTCGTCATGCTTCGCATTGTGCCACTTGGGTTGTCGGAACATCGACTCATTTCACCCCCGGGGTGTGTGGCAGCTCACGATTCGAAATGTGGGCGCGTCGTGCCGATCAGGCCACCTCGGCGTTACCGTTTCGTTATATTACATGCTCAGAGCGGTGCCGTTATCTGGCGTTGATTCCAATATCCGGGAATTCTTGGTGTATTGGCATATTCGTGGTATCTAATGGGACTATACGAATTCGTGGCAACGGGCCACAGTGGGAATGCAGGGGAAGAAACCATGTCGCGCAGAGCTCGAGAATTGACAGTTGATCAGACGGCGTTAGTCGGCGTCGTGCGAAAGGTTGCTCGGCAACGTTCAAAAATCAACACCGACTATGTGATGGCCATTCTGCGCGCCCGTGAAGAGGGCGCGACCTTCGGTGCGATCGCCGAGGCGGCCGGCACCTCATCGCAGGCCGTGCAGGAGATCGTGCGACGGCATGCGCCGGTCAAGCGCAGCGAGCCGAAAGCGGGTGTCGCCGGAGGCGCCTGAACCTTGACATGACGGGGCCGAGGAGGCTCCGGTCGGACCGCTGAGCGCGCACCTTTCCCGCGCCTGCACCAGGGCGGTGACCCCTATCGGATATGGGTCACCGCCCTTGTGTGTTCCGTGAACATTTCACGACCGTTTCATGCTCACTTCGTGTCAGGGTCGCCCTGCCCCTCGAAACAAGGAATCTTATTGTGCGAAATCGGTTCGGCGAGGAAGGCGATCTGCCGAATCGACCATGCGATTCCCCGCACGAAAACCGTTGCCCATTGTCCCGGGCTCGACCGAGAGAAAGTTCGGCTCTGGCGCTCGACGGAAGAATCCGCAGACGCGTTCCGCCCGCGGCGAGAATGTCGAATCCTCGGACTTCTGCACCGCGTTCGAGCGGCTTAGATACAAGAAGTACATACTCGGCGCTGTATTGCAATCTTGTTACAGGGTGCGGGAGAGTGGACTCTGCGCGGCTGCGTCGCGTTCTGTGTCTAGAGTGGCGGTATGCCTCTCGAATCCGAAACCCTGCCTGCCGAGGTCGCCGACCTTGCCCTCATTCGCATCGCCTGCGACCTCTCTCTCATGGCGTGGGAGCAGATGCGGGCATTCCGACCGCTGCTCGGCGCGAGCCTCGACGCGCGGGTCGTCGACACGAAGACCTCACCCAATGATCTCGTCACTCAGGCCGATGCACAGATCGAAGCACTCGTCCGCGGCTATCTGTCCCAAGTGAGGCCGAACGACCTCATGGTCGGAGAAGAGGGTTCGCCTGCGCTCGACCCGGTCGAGTTCTACTCCGCCGAAATCCTCGGACGTCTCCATGCCTTTGACGCTTCGACAGGAGGGCTGGTCGACCTCAGCGACAGCGGACCGTCGCTTGAGTGGCACGTCGATCCCATCGACGGGACCGTCAACTTCGTCCGCGGCATCGAACATCACGCCTTCTCCGTCGGCGTCTGCGAGGGCTCGGCGTCCGATGATGGACTCGGCCTCGGCCGGTGGCTCATCGGGCTCGTCGCCTCACCCGGACTCGACGCCACCTGGCTGGCAGCCGATGGTGTCGGCGCCTATCGGGTCGATGGCCGCCTGGCCGACCACTTCACGGCGGTGTCTGATTCCATGGCGGTCTCCGATGCTCTTCCCTCAGTGGGTGCGGAAGACGGTCAGGCCTCGGCAGGCATCCCCGCGCGGCGGCTGCACGGCACCCCGGCCGGACTCTCCGGCCGACTGCTCGCCACCGGCTTCGCCTACACCGGAGACAACAGAGGTCCGCAGCTGGCCAAGCTTGAGAACCTCATGGACGGCTATGACGATCTGCGGCGCTGCGGTTCGGCCGCAATCGACCTGTGTATGGTCGCAGAGGGCCGCATCAACTCCTATGCCGAACGCGGCTTGGGCATCTATGACTATGCCGGCGGCGCTGTCATCGTCGAGGAGGCCGGGCTCCTCGTCAGCCGCGGAGGGTCCGGCGGGCCGACCGCCGCTGCCGATTCCCAGGAAGAGGTCGACAGGCTCGTCGCCGCGATCTGAATCGAGTCGCCGTCGCGATCATCTCAACCGACCTATATGTGGACCACAGAGTCGTCCCGCCGCCGGATCCGATTCTGCGCGACTGGCGCAACTCGGGGCTCTCGCGCTCGGTCGTCGACCGTCAGTCTCCCTGGGCCGCGCCACCCACACCTGGACGGACGCTCACCCACCGGCGGACGCCGAGGATGAGCGCGGTGACCAGCCCGACGATGAGCAGGCCGTCGGCGGCGATGTAGAACAGGTGCAGGGCAGAGCCGCCGTTGTCGATGCCGGCGAGCACGGCATCCGTGCGCTGGTTGAGCAGCGGGCGGATGACGACGACCTTGATGATGAGCACACCGATGAGCCCGCAGGCCAGCGTTCGGAAGACGCGGTCGACCCCTGACTTCAGCAGCGTCCAGAGCAGGATCACTGCGATGACCAGCTCCACCCAGTTCATCGCCGCGAATACGAGGCGGCCGATGCCCAGTCCGAGTGGGATCGTGATGCCGGGAGCTGTGAACTTCAGCGGAGCCTCGATGAGCGAGATCCCGATGATGAGACCGAGCCACACAGCCGGCAGGAGGATGCGCGCTCCCGCCGCCAGACGGGTGTCCTGAGTGCTGAAGATATTGGCCATGATCGGCATTCTACTCCGAGTAGAAAGGGGCTTCCGCGGGCGAGCTGAGGCGGCCTTTAGACTGGTGCCCATGCGTCTGTTCTCCAACGCCGTCGTGCGCACCTTCGCACCCACGCCGGACCCGTCGGCATCCGCGACGGACCCCTCAGCCCCCGCCGCCGATCCGTCGGCACCCACCCCCTCAACACCCACGCCCGACCCCGGCACCTCGGACACACCGCCCGACGCGATCCTCGTCGACGGGGAGACCATCGTCGCCGTCGGCACCCGGGCCGAACTGCTCGACATCGCCGCCGCGGAATCATCGACGACGGCGGCGCTCGCCTCGGCGGGCGGGGTCGGTGCGACCGCGGTCATCCCCGGCCTCGAGATCGACGAGATCGACTGCGGCGGGCAGGTCATCCTCCCCGGCTTCGTCGACGGGCACATGCATTCGATCGCCTACGCCGATTCGCTCACCGACCTCGATCTGTCCCAGACGAAATCCCTCGCCGAGGCGGTCGCGGCCATCCGCGAACGCGCCGATGGTCTGCCGGTCGGCACCTGGGTGGTCGGATCGGGCTGGGACCTCAACAAGTGGGACGATCCGCGCTACCCCGACCGGGAGCTGCTCGATCAGGTCGTGCCGGACCATCCCGTGGCGATGTGGTCGGTCGACCTGCACACCCTGTGGACCAATGGGCACGGCCTCGAGATCGCTGGCATCGACGACCTCACCATCGACCCCTTCGGCGGAGAGTTCGTCCGCGACGAACAGGGAGTTCTGACCGGGCTCGTGCGCGAAGACGCCACCGAACTCGTGGCCAGGTACATTCCCGAACCCGGCCGCGACGAGCAGATCGAACGTCTCGACCGCACGCAGAAGCTGTTCCTTTCCCAAGGCCTGACCGGGATCCACGACTTCGACGGGATCGCCTCGACGCTGGGTTGGGCCGACCTCCGTGCGGCCGATCGCCAGCACATCCGCGTGACGAAATACCTGCGTGGCAACGAGGTTCCCTGGGCGATCGAGACCGGGTGGCACACCGGCGACGGTGACGACTGGCTGCGCCGAGGCGGCCTCAAACTCTTCTCCGACGGAGCCCTGGGCTCGCACACCTCGCATATGTCCTCACCGTTCCCCGAGCAGGAGAGCTTCGACGAAGAAGCGGCCGGCGCCGAATCGTCCGACTCCGACCCCGGGACCTACACCTACCCCGGCCGCGTCCCCGCGGGGACACTGAGCACCGAACCCGCCGAGGCCAACTACGGCATCGCGCAGATGTCCGAGGACGACCTCTTCGACAACGCCCGATGGGCCACCGAAGCAGGGATCTCGGTCGCGATCCACGCGATCGGCGACCAGGCCAATCACCACGTCCTCAACGTCTTCGAACGTCTGCGCGAGACCACCCTTGCAGCCGAGGAACGATACGGTCGACCCCTGCGTCATCGGGTCGAACACGCCCAATTCATCCAGCCTGCAGATGTCTCCCGTTTCGCCGAACTCGATGTCATCGCCTCGATGCAGCCGCGGCACTGCATCTCCGACCTCCACCTGCTCCACCTCATCGACGAGTCCGCACAGCTGGCCGCCTACGCCTGGCCGGATCTCCTCAAGACCGGTGCGCAGGTCGTCTTCGGCTCCGATGGGCCGGTCGAGCCGGCGAACCCGTTCGCCGCGATCTATGCGGCGATGACCAGGGCGGACATCTCCGGTGACGCGTCCACGTCCTTCCAGCCTCGGCGCCGGCTGACCGCCGTCGACGCCATCCGCCTGCACACGCAGGGACCCGCGTACGCCTCCGGTCTGGAGGATCGGCGCGGATATCTGGCGCCGGGAATGGACGCCGACTTCATCCTCGTCGACACCGACCCCTGCGTCGCCGAGGGCCTGAACGCCGAGGCGGCCGTGGGCGATTCCGACGGTCTCCTCGGTTACGATTCCGAAGAAGCGCTGTTCGCCCACGCCGAGGCGATCCGCGACACCTGTGTCGCGCTCACCGTCGTCGGAGGCGAAATCAAGTACCAGGCCTGACCCCGGCCGTGAGGCCCGACCCCGGCCGTCGACCGAGAAGGAGACCGCAGAATGCCCCGATCGTTCCTGGCCCAGGCCCGCAGGATCGATGCGGCCACCCCGGACTCGCGCAGCCGCGAGGTGGACTTCCTGCGTGCGGCGGCGATCACCGTCGTCGTGCTCGGTCACTGGACGATCATCGCCGTCAGCGTCTCAGGCGGCATCAACCCGCACGGACTGCTCGACCAGGCCCGCTGGACGCACCCGCTGACCTGGGTGTTCCAGGTGATGCCGATCTTCTTCCTCGTCGGCGGTTACTCCAATGCTCTGTCGTGGCGCTCGGCCCGGCGCAAGAACACCGGTTACGCCGAGTGGCTGCGCGCCCGTCTGCGTCGCCTGGGTCTGCCGCTCATCCCGCTGCTGCTGACCTGGCTGGTCACGTGCGTCATCGCCCTGGCCGCCGGGGCTGCGCCCGCCGCCGTGCAGCTGGCTTCGCAGATGGCCCTCGTGCCGACATGGTTCCTCGCCGCCTACCTGCTCGTCGTCATCGTCGCCCCGCCCTGCCTGCTGCTGTGGGAGCGATGGGGCTGGTGGTCGATCATCCTCGGCATCGGGCTGGCCGGCATCATCGATGTCATCAGCATCACCACAGACAGCACGCTCGCCGGATACCCGAACTACCTCCTCGTGTGGGCGAGCTTCCACCAGTTCGGGTATGCCTGGCTCGACGGTCGACTCTCGAACCTCAAGCGCTGCCTGCTGCTCTTCGTCATCGGGGCGGTCGGCCTCGGGCTCCTCGTCGGGCTCGGACCGTACCCGGTCTCGATGATCACCGCGGGAGGCGACGCCATCTCGAACTCGGCACCAACCCGCGTGACCATGGCCTTCCTCGGCATGGCCCAGGCCGGAATCGTACTCATGCTCCAACGCCCACTGGCGACACTGCTGCGCAGCCCCGGCCTGTGGTTCCTCACCGTCCTGGTCAACCAGCGCATCATGACCTGGTTCCTCTGGCACCTGACCGCACTGACGGCACTGGCGAATGTGCTCCTGGCTCTAGACGCTCGGGCCCTTCTGCCCGCCCCGCTGACCGGGATCTGGTGGCTGACCCGTCCGCTGTGGGCACTCGCCCTGCTGGCGATCACCGGAGTGCTCGTGGCCGTCTTCGGCCGCTTCGAATCACCGGCGCCCGACGATCGGCCCGCGCCGCCGATGTGGATGCCGATCGCCGCCTCGGTGGCCATCTGCGCGGGGCTGGCGATCATGGCCGATACCGGAATGGTCAACGCCGATGGGGTGACCTGGATCTGGCCGCTGCTGCCTTTGGTCGGCATGCTCGTCTTCGGCGTCGTGCGCCTGCCCGACCGCCGCACGAGCGCTAAGGGCTGATCCTCAGGGGAGGACGGGAAAGCCGCCCTGCCTCGGCGAGGGGACCATGCAGGTCAGATGTGGCGGCCGCCGGAGATCTCGGTGACTGTGCCGGTGAGGTAGCTCGAGAGTCCGGAGGCGAGGAAGAGGACCACCGAGGCGACCTCCTCGGGTTCGCCGGCGCGTCCGAGCGGGATGTCAGCAAGCTTCGAATCGATCGCGTGCTGCGGCATCGCGGCGGTCATCGCGGTGTTGATGAAGCCGGGCTGGATGGCGTTGATGCGGATGTTCTTGAACGCGACCTCCTTGGACACAGCCTTCGTCATGCCCACGATCCCGGCCTTCGCCGCCGAGTAGTTCGACTGGCCGGCGTTGCCGACCTTGCCGCTGATCGAGGACACGTTGACGATCGAGCCGCCGCGGTCCTGCTCGCGCATGAGCGCGGTGGCGACCTTGAGCCCGTTCCACGTGCCGCGCAGGTGGACGGAGATGACGTCGTCGAACTGCTGCTCGGTCATCTTCCGGATCGTCGCATCACGAGTGATGCCGGCGTTGTTGACCCAGATATCGACGCCGCCGAAGGTGTTCGCGGCAGTGTCGGCGAGTTCCTGGACGGCCTCGAGTGAGGAGACGTTGCAGACGACGCCGGCAGCGATATCGGATCCGCCGAGTTCGCTCACGGCGGCCTCGATGGCTTCGGCATTCATATCGCCGATGACCACGCGTGCCCCGGAGTCGACGAGGCTGTGCGCCATCGCCAGTCCGAGGCCCTGAGCGGCTCCGGTGATGACGGCGACCTTGCCGGTGAGCAGGCCGGGGACAGCGGTGATCCCGCCGACCTCGGTGGCGGTGATCCCGGAGTCGGAATTCGCTGGTGTGGTTGAGTCGGTCACGATGTGTCCTTTCGTCGGTGTTCGGTGGTGTGTGGAGGTCGCCGAGGCGGCCCGCCTTTGTGCTTGTGCGTGAACAGTCCTGTTCGTGCAGGTCAGAGGTTGAACTGGGGCTTGTGCGCGCCCTTGAGCAGCTGCTTGGCGACGACGACGCGCTGGACCTCGGAGGTGCCTTCGTAGATCCGGAACAGGCGGGCATGGCGGTAGAACCGCTCGACCGCGGACTCGCGCATGTAGCCCATCCCGCCCTGGACCTGCACTCCCTTGTCGGCGACGCGGGCGAGTGCCTCGGAGGCGAAGAGCTTCGCCGAGGAGGGGCCGAGCTTGCGGTCGGTCTCGGCGTCCCAGCGCTGGGCGGCCGAGAGGACGAGCGACTTCGCAGCGGCCGTGTCGGTGTAGATGTCGGCGAGCATCCCCTGGACGAGCTGGAACCGGGAGATCGGTTCCCCGCCCTGCTTCGCCTCGGCGGCGAACTTCACGGATTCGTCGAGGATGCGGATGCACTGGCCCACGCAGATCGCGGCGATGTGGAGCCGGCCCTTATTCAGCGAGGCCATGGCTGCGTAGAACCCCTTCTCCTCCTCGCCGCCGATGAGGTTGGCGGCGGGCACGCGCACGTCGTCGAAGAAGATCTCCGAGGTCCAGGCCCCGGCCTGACCCATCTTGTGGTCGTGGGGTCCGACGGTCACACCTTTGGACTTCGTGGGCACGAGGAAGACGGAGATCCCCTTCGACCCGGTGGCGTTCGGGTCCGTGCGGGCGAAGACCATGAGCACGTCGGAGGATTCGGCGTTGGTGATGAAGCGCTTGGAGCCCGTGATGACGTAGTCGTCGCCGTCGCGCACGGCCTTGGTCCGCAGGCCGGAGGGGTCGGACCCGGCCTCGGACTCGGTCAGGGCGAAGGAGGCGACGACCTCGCCGGAGGTCAGACGCGGCAGCCATTCGGACTTCTGCGCATCCGTGCCGTAGTTGACGAGGACCTGACCGGCGATGCCGTTGTTCGTCCCGAACAGCGAGCGGAACGACGGGGTCGTATAGCCGAGCTCCATGGCCAGCAGCGCGTCCTGTTCGGCATTGAGGCCGAGCCCGCCGTACTCCTCCGGCAGGGCCCAGCCGAAGAGTCCCATCTCGGCGGATTCTTTGATGATGCTTTCGGGGAAGGCGTCCTCGTCCTCGACCTGGGTCTCGAGCGGGACGACCTTCTCGCGGACGAATTCGCGGACGGCGTCAAGGATGTCGTCGAGTTCAGTGGTGTCCATGGTGTGATTCTCCTTCATCAGCGGCGGTGGTGCCGAGCGTCGTGGCGGCGGGGGAGTGCCGGAGCCAGTCGCGAACCCGTTCGGAGTCCCTGCCGAATTCGGGTGGCGCGAGGTCATAGGACACCTCCGACTTCGACAGACGGATCGGATTGCGGATGGTCGGGATGATGCGCTCGCCTTCCCCTGCCTCGACGATGGGATCGAGGCCGAGGTCCTTCGCACGCTCGACCCCTTCGGCAATCGAATTGATCGGGGCGCAGGGAATTCCGAGAGGCGTGAGTGCATCGAACCATTCGTCCGCCGTGTGAGCCCGCAGCGCCTCGAGGATCTCCGGCTCGAGCAGTTCCTGGTTGGCATTGCGGATCTTCGCCTTTGCGAAACGGTCGTCTTCGGCCCAATCGGGACGTCCGAGCGCCTCGGCGAAGGTGGCGAACTGGCCGTCGTTGCCCACCGCGATGACGATCTCTCCGTCCTTCGTCGCCATCGGCTGGTAGGGGTAGATGCTGGGATGGGCGTTGCCCATGCGCGTCGGGTTCGCCCCGGCCGCTGCATAGGCCCCGGACTGGTTGACCAGGCCGGACATCGCCGAGGACATGAGGTTCGTCTCCACCAGCTGGCCTTCTCCGGTCAGCATTCTGTGCTGGACGGCGGCGAGGATGCCGATCGTCGTGTGCAGTCCGGTGATGACGTCGAAGACCGCAACTCCGGCACGGTAGGGCGATCCTTCGGGGCTGCCGGTGACCGACATGAACCCCGACATCGCCTGGACGAGGAGATCGTAGCCGGGCAGGGGGTTGTCCGGGCCGAAGCCGGTGATGGAGGCGTAGACGACCGCGGGGTTGCTCGCTGCGACGGTGTCGTAGTCGAGGCCGAACTTGGCGAGTCCGCCGGGTTTGAAGTTCTCGACGATGATGTCGGCGCGTGCGGCCAGATCCTGGGCGACTGCGAGGTCGTCGGCGTCGGCGAAGTCGAGCACGATGTCGAACTTGTTGCGGTTGACCGAGAGGAAATAGGTCGCGTCGTCGTCGCGGACCGGTGGTGCCCAGTGCCTGGTGTCATCGCCCTTGGGGCCTTCGACCTTGATGACGGTGGCGCCGAGGTCGGCGAGCATCATCGTCGCATAGGGACCGGCAAGGACCCGGGAGAAGTCGACGACCACCTGGCCGGACAGCGGGCCGGAGCCTGCGCGGGTGAGGAAGTCGTCACGGTCGGTCATCGTGGGGGAGTCCATTCTCGTTCGATCCGGGGTTCTGGGGCTCGGTCAGTTCTGCGGCTGGGCCAGTTCTGTGGCTCAGTCCACCTTAACGCTTGATCGGTCATAATTGAAGGAGATTATTGCGATTTGGTTCATGAATCTCTATCGTCGACGGATCCACCCTGTTCGTGCGAGGTGAGGAGAGCCATCGCATGCCGACCCGCGGTGAAGGCCTCGACCAATCGCAGCTCAAGATCCAACAGCACCGCGGTGGATCTGAGTGCCTGCTCCTGCGCGGTCAACATAGTGGCATCGCATCGTCCGGTTGTCGTCGCGGCTCCAGAGTCAGGCCCGGCGAGCGGAGTCGGAGGTGGGGCGGGCAGCAGTGAGTGCCCGGCGCAGGCCGGCGGCGTAGCGACGGGCCATCATCCGCTGTGCTGCCACGGATAGGGGCGTCACGGCCGCAAGCAGCGGGTGCCCGGGCACAGAGTCAGAGACGATAGAAGCAAAAAGCCGGCCACTCGGCCGCCGTTGGACAAGAAAGATCTGCTCGCCCGACTCGAGATGTCCGGGCAGCGTGCGGTAGACGAAACCGGCGCGGGACTCCTCATCGATGACCTCGGTGACCACGCACGAGCCGACGCGGAGCGTGAGATCGCGACCGCGCGACCGCCTCGGCGAGATCGGCCAAACGGGATTGAGTCGAAGATCGACGACCTGGTCGAGGTGAACGCGCCGGACCGGACGGGCAATCACTCCGGCGCCTTCTTGGAGTCCCCAGGTGAGGACGACTTCGCGGGCGAGCGGGAACAGCTCCACCGGGCCGATGTCGAGGTGATGCTCGAGGTGGTTCATGCGTCCATTCTCGCCTGCGACGTGCTCACCTGCAGTGGAGGCTCGGATTCCCCGTGTCGGCGCCAGTCTTGTCTTCGGACATATGCCGTGACTACGATGAGTCCAGATACTGAACGAACGATCAATCTCGGGCCCGATCAGCGGGTCCGTTGCAGACAGCCAATCGCCGTCGACAGAACACTGGAGTTCACGCATGTCAGAGTCCACCACCCCGCAGTCCGGACAGCGCTTCGCCGGCCAGGTCGCGCTCATCACCGGGGCCAGCCGCGGCATCGGCCTCGGCATCGCCCAGCGCCTCAACGCCGAAGGCGCCACCGTCATCCTCACCGCACGCAAAGCAGAGGCCCTCGCCGAGGCGGTCGCGCAGTTCCCGGACGGCACCGCGGTCGGCATCGCCGGGAAGTCCGATGACCCAAACCATCGGGCGGAGGTCTTCGACACCATCGCGGAGAAGTTCGGACGCCTCGACGTGCTCGTCACGAACGTCGGCATCAACCCCGTCTACGGGCCGCTCATCGACATCGACCTCGACGCCGCGCGGAAGATCCTCGACGTCAACGTCATCGGTACGCTCGCCTGGATCCAGGAGGCCGTGCACCACGAGCGCCTGAACTTCCGTCAGAACAAGGGCCGGGTCGTGTCCATCTCCTCCGTCGCCGGGCAGGTCCCGAGCCCGGGCATCAGCTTCTACGGCATCTCGAAGGCCGCGGTCTCGCACCTCACGCGGTCCCTGGCAGTCGAACTCGGACCCGACATCCGCGTCAACGCCGTCGCCCCTGCGGTCGTCAAAACCGACTTCGCCACCGCACTCTACGAAGGCCGCGAGGCCGAGGTCGCCGCCACCTACCCGGCGGGCCGACTCGGCACCCCTGAGGACATCGCCGGTGCCGTCGCCTACCTCGCCTCCGCCGACGCCGACTGGATCACCGCCCAGGTGCTCACCGCCGACGGCGGCGTCATCACCGCCGGCGGCTCGGCCTGAGTCGGCAGCGCAGAACATAGGTCACCATCGGATACTTCCTGCCGCCGGAAAGCATCCGATGGCGACCTGCGCTTCGGTCGGAGCCCTCCCCGAACAGGCTGTTTGGCCGCCGTGTGAGCATTGACTAGACTGAGACGTGGATAACTTCATACGCCGCTAAGACATGAGGTGGGAGAGCTGCCCGCTGCCGCAACGACCAGTTGCCAGCAGTGCGACGCAGCGCCGTAGGTGCAATTCCCTCCCCGGGAAACTCTCAGGCCCAGTACCACCGATTGCAGGCACTTCTGAAGGACGCGAGATCGCCGCACAACCGTGGCGCTCTCACGCGCCCGACAGATCGGGGAGGACACAGTGCACAACGCGTCCTCCATCGGTGGGCGCGACACCGACCCAAGGACGGCAATGACAAGTTCACTCGCCCACACCACCGCAGTGACCGGGGATACCTCGCGCCCCTTCTCCGACCGCCACATCGGCCCCCGCGCCGACGACGTGCAGGCCATGCTCGACGAACTCGGCTATGACTCGCTGGCGGCCCTGTCCAATGCCGCCGTCCCCTCCTCGATCCAGAACGAGGACCTCGACCTCCCCGCCGGCCGCTCCGAATTCGAGGTGCTCGCCGACCTCCGAAACCTGGCTGCCCAGAACGTCATGCGCACCCAGTTCATCGGCCAGGGCTACTACGACACGATCACCCCCGCAGTGATCCGCCGCAACCTCGTGGAGAACCCCGCCTGGTACACCGCCTACACCCCCTACCAGCCCGAGATCTCCCAGGGCCGACTCGAAGCGCTGCTGAACTTCCAGCAGGTCGTCCAGGACCTCACCGGCCTCGACATCGCCAACGCCTCCCTCCTCGATGAGGCCACCGCCGTCGCCGAGGCGGTCCTCCTCATGCGTCGAGCCGTGAAGAAGGGGACAACCGTCGTCCTCGACTCCGAGCTCCACCCGCAGACCATCGCCGTCGTCCGCGCCCGGGCCAAGGCCATGGACTTCCGCGTCACCGTCGCCGACCTCGCCGAAGGCCTCGTCGGCGAAGACATCTTCGGCATCGTCTGTGCCCAGCCCGGCACCACCGGTGCCATCCGCGACTTCACCGAGGCCGTGACCGGTGCCCACGACCGCGGTGCACTCGTGACCTTCGACGCCGATCTGCTCGCGCTCACCCTGCTCAAGGACCCGGGCTCCCAGGGCGCGGACATCGCCGTGGGCTCGGCCCAGCGCTTCGGCGTCCCCCTCTTCTTCGGCGGCCCCCACGCCGGCTTCATGGCCGTGAAGTCCGGCCTCCAGCGCCAGCTGCCCGGCCGCCTCGTCGGTGTGTCCAAGGACGCCCAGGGCAAGCCCGGCTACCGCCTGGCCCTGCAGACCCGCGAACAGCACATCCGCCGCCAGAAGGCCACCTCCAACATCTGCACCGCGCAGGCTCTGCTCGCCAACGTCGCCTCGATGTACGCCGTCTACCACGGCCCCATCGGCCTGACCCGCATCGCCTCCCGCATCCACCGCCTCGCCCACGCCTTCGCGAAGGCCGCGGACACCGCACCCGGCGCCGAGGTGGCCACCTGGGAATTCTTCGACACCGTCGCCGTCCGCGTGGCCGACGCCGAAGCCGCCCGGGCCGTCGCCGACCGGGCCGGATTCAATATCCGCGTCATCGACTCCACCACCGTCGGCGTCTCCTTCGGCGAACCCCACACTGTCGCCGACGCCAACGGTCTGCTCGAAGCACTCGGCATCTACGCGCGGGTCGACGCGGACGACTTCGAGGCCGCCTCGGCGGGAACGTTCGGAGCCAACGCCGTGCCCGAGCCCGCCTTCGCTGCGTCGTTCCACCGCGACACGGAATTCCTCACCCACCCCGTGTTCAACACCCACGGTTCCGAGACCTCGATGATGCGCTACCTGCGCACCTTGGCCGACCGGGACCTGGCACTAGACCGGACGATGATCCCGCTCGGCTCCTGCACGATGAAGCTCAACGCCGCCGTCGAGATGGAACCGATCACCTGGCCCGAATTCGCCTCCATCCATCCCTTCGCCCCAGCCGAGCAGACCCAGGGATGGCGCACGCTCATCACCCGACTCGAGGACTCGCTGACCGCGGTCACCGGCTACGACCGGGTGTCCCTGCAGCCCAACGCCGGCTCCCAGGGCGAACTCGCCGGACTGCTCGCGATCCGCAACTTCCACGTCGCCAACGGCGATGAGGGACGCTCCGTCGTGCTCATCCCGCAGTCGGCGCACGGCACGAACGCCGCCTCCGCGGTGCTCGCGGGTCTGCAGGTCCAGGTCGTCGCCACCGCTGACGACGGATCGGTCGACATGGACGACCTCGATGCGAAGATCGCCAAGCACGAGGGCAAGATCGCCGCGATCATGATCACCTACCCCTCGACGCACGGCGTGTTCGAACCGCAGGTGCGCGAGGTGTGCGAGAAGGTCCACGCCGCCGGCGGCCAGGTCTACGTCGACGGAGCGAACCTCAACGCCATGGTGGGGCTGGCCAAGCCCGGCGAGTTCGGCGGCGACGTCTCCCACCTCAACCTGCACAAGACCTTCTGCATCCCCCACGGCGGCGGCGGACCCGGCGTCGGACCGGTCGCAGTGCGCGACCACCTGGCCCCCTACCTGCCAGGCGACCCCACTACCGCCGAACTCGTCGCGGGCGATCCCGACGCCCACGAGCTGCCGATCTCCGGATCACTGTTCGGCTCCGCCGGCGTCCTGCCCATCAGCTTCGCCTACCTCGAACTCATGGGCGCCGAAGGCCTGCGCGAGGCCTCCCGGGCCGCACTGCTGGGCGCGAACTACATCGCGAAGAAGCTCGGCGACGTCTTCCCCGTCCTCTACTCGGGTGAGAACGGACTCGTCGGTCACGAAACGATCCTCGATCTGCGGGCGATCACCTCGGCGACGGGAGTCACCGCCGAAGACGTCGCCAAGCGTCTCATCGACTTCGGCTTCCACGCCCCGACGCTCGCATTCCCGGTCCCCGGCACCCTCATGGTCGAACCCACCGAATCCGAGGACAAGGCCGAACTCGACCGGTTCATCGAGGCGATGCGCACCATCCGCGCCGAGATCGACGAGATCGGTGACGAGTACTCCTACGAGGAGTCGCCGCTGGTCGGAGCCCCGCACCCGGCGAGCGTGGTGATGGACGACTGGGACTCCAAGTACTCCCGCGAGACCGCGGTGTTCCCCGTCCCCGGCCTGCGCCACACGAAGTACTTCCCGCCGGTCAGCCGCATCGACGGAGCCTACGGCGACCGCAACCTGGTGTGCTCCTGCCCGCCTCCCGAGGCGTTCGAAGAGTTCGAGGAAGAGGACAAGTGATGACTGAGAACACGCAGGGTGAGACCACCCAGACCAAGGAGACCCCGCTGCACGCGATCCACGCCGAGCTCGGTGCCTCGTTCACCGACTTCGGCGGCTGGGACATGCCGCTCAAATACGGATCGGAGCTCGCCGAGCACCGGGCCGTTCGCGAGGCCGCCGGCCTCTTCGACCTCTCCCACATGGGCGAGGTGCGCCTCAGCGGGACCGACGCTGCGGCGTTCCTCGACTACGCGCTCGTGGCGAAGTACTCGACGATGAAGGTCGGCAAGGCCAAATACGGCGTCATCGTCAACGAGTCGGGTTACCTCCTCGACGACCTCATCACCTACCGCATCGGTGAGGAGGAGTTCCTCATCGTCCCCAATGCCTCGAACACGCCCGCCGTGGTCGCGGCCCTGAAGGACCGTGTGGAGCACTTCGTCCACGAGGTGATCCCGGGCGCCGACGTCCGCCTCGTCGACGAATCCGACGCCACCGCGCTCATCGCCGTCCAGGGCCCGAACTCCGAGGCCATCATCCTCCGCGCCCTCGACGACGGCGCCGACGGCGAATTCGGGCCCCGCACCGGGGCCGGGGACAAGGCGAAGGCCGAGGTCACGGACGCCGCCAACGGGGGAGCCACCTCGGCGGGGGATGAGACCATCACCATCGGTGAGGCGGTGCGCGAGCTGAAGTACTACGCGTGGATGCCGCTGACGATCGCCGGGATCGACCTCATGCTCGCCCGCACCGGATACACCGGCGAGGACGGCTTCGAACTCTACGCCCCGAACATCGGCGCCACCCGGCTGTGGGAGACGCTCGTGACCTCGGGTGCCGACTACGGGCTCGTGCCCTGCGGGCTGGCCTCGCGCGATTCGCTGCGCCTGGAGGCCGGGATGCCGCTCTACGGCAACGAACTCGACCTGAACACCACCCCGTTCGATGCGGGACTGGGCCGGATGATCGGGTTCAAGACGAAGGAGTCCTTCGTCGCACGGGAGGCGCTTGAGAAGCTCGGGGAGACCGAGCCGGCGCGCGTGCTCGTGGGCCTGACCTCGGAGGGACGCCGCGCCGCACGTTCGGGTGCGGCGATCGTCGTCGACGGTGCCGAAGTCGGCACCGTGACCTCGGGGCAGCCTTCCCCGACGCTCGGCCATCCCATCGCCCTGGCCTACCTCGACCGGGAATTCGCCGAGGCGGGAACCGCGGTCACCGTCGACATCCGCGGCAAGGCGCACGGCTTCACCGTTACGCAGCTGCCGTTCTACAAACGCCAGTCGCACTGATCGGGTCCTGCCCGCGCCGAGGTGGATGAACCGCCTCGGCACGGACGGGAATCGCTCACCCAGAGTTCAATCGGGTGCTGCCGGTGGCTCGTACACTGGTCTCACCTGCCCCAACAACGTCGCGGCCGTTGCGCCCAAGCGTCGGTCGCAGAGAAGGAAGAAACATGGCACAGCTGCCCCCGCTCCCCGAGAACTTCACGTACTCCGCCGAGCACGAATGGGTCGACGGACCCGCCGACGGCCTCGTCGGACAGACCGTCAAGGTCGGCATCACCGCCGTCGCCTCCGATGCGCTCGGCGAGGTCGTCTACGTCGATCTGCCCGGCGTCGGTGACTCCGTGACGGCTGGCGAGACCTGCGGTGAGGTCGAGTCGACGAAGTCCGTCTCCGACCTCTACTCGCCGGTCTCCGGTGAGGTCGTCGAGGTCAACGAACTCGCGACGGCAAACCCCGGTCTGCTCAACTCCGATCCGTACGGCGAGGGTTGGCTGGTCAAGGTCAACGTCACCGAGGTCGGCGAGGTCATGGACGCTGCCGCCTATGCCGAAGCCAACTCCCTCTGAGACGACTCTCCCCGCAGCGGGGCCGACACCAGGCCGAGCCGGCCTCTCGTCGGCCCCGCTGTGCATATCCGCAGAAACGAAGTGATTGCCATGCCCTTGAGCGTCTTCGACCTCTTCACCGTCGGCATCGGACCCTCGAGCTCGCACACCGTCGGACCGATGCGTGCAGGCTCGAGCTTCATCACCCTCCTCGGCGACGCGCTGGGCTCCGTGACGGACCTGCGCGTCGACGTGTACGGTTCCCTGGCCGCCACCGGTGCCGGTCACGGAACCTTCGACGCGATCCTGCTCGGCCTCGAAGGCTGCCGCCCCGACCTCGTCGAAGCCAATGAACTCACCGCCCGCCGGACACGGATGTCCGAGACCGGGACGATCATCCTCGGCGATGCCACCGGCAACGGCGTCGAGCTGCCCTTCACCGAAGACGACATGGTCAAGCGACCCCTGACCGTCCTGCCCCGCCACACCAACGCCCTGACGCTGACCGCGTTCGACTCCTCAGGTGAGACCCTGGCCGAGGAGACCTACTATTCCGTGGGCGGCGGATTCGTCACCTCCGAGACCGAATTCCTCGAGAAGGAACAGGCAGCCGAGGCTGCCGCGGGGTCGGCGGCGGGGGAGGAACCGGAGCATGCGGTGTCCGAGTCCGTCATCGAAGCCGAACTCGAGTCCTACAGTGAGGAACTGCCCTACCCGTTCCACTCCGGGGCCGAGCTGCTGCAGCGCTGCCGCGAGAACGACATGTCGATCACCGAGATCATGCACGCCAACGAACGCTCGATGCGCTCGGAGGACGAGATCCGGCATGGGCTGCTCCACATCTATTCGGTGATGGAGGAGTGCGCCTCGGCGTCGTTGGATCGCTCGGGCTACCTGCCCGGCGGGCTCAAGGTCCGCCGCCGCGCGCACGACTGGTACCTCAAGCTCAAGGCCGAGGATCCCAACCGCGACCCCGGCTACTACCTCGAGTGGGTCAACCTCATCGCCATGGCCGTCAATGAGGAGAACGCCTCCGGCGGACGGGTCGTCACCGCCCCGACGAACGGCGCTGCCGGCATCATCCCCGCCGTGCTCCACTACGCGCTCAACTACGTGAAATCGGTCGTCGACGGCGGCGAAGGCGCCAAGCATGCGGCCATCATCGACTTCCTGCTCACCTCGGCGGCGGTGGGGGTCCTCTACAAGGAGCGGGCCTCGATCTCCGGCGCTGAGGTCGGCTGCCAGGGCGAGGTCGGATCCGCCTCGTCGATGGCTGCCGGGGGACTGGCCGCGGTGATGGGCGGGACGCCGGAGCAGGTGGAGAACGCCGCCGAGATCGCCATGGAGCACAACCTGGGCCTGACCTGCGATCCGATCTCCGGACTGGTGCAGGTCCCGTGCATCGAGCGCAACGCGATCGCGGCGGGCAAGGCCATCAACGCCGCCCGGATGGCGCTGTGGGGCGACGGCCAGCACCGGGTCAGCCTTGACGAGGTGATCGAGACGATGCGGCAGACCGGCGCGGACATGTCCTCGAAGTACAAGGAGACTGCGCAGGGCGGCCTCGCCGTCAACGTCGTTGAGTGCTGAGGGGCTGAAGGGCTGTGGTCGGGCTGAGACCGGGGCTGGCTTCGTGGCTGGCTGGAGCTGAACGCCTGGCCGGGGCCCAGCACACGCCGACCGCTCACGTTGCCGTCACTGTATCGCGCTGTGCGGTCAGCGGTGGATGGTGACGCGAGCGGTCGGCAGATTCTTTGGTCGATCCACCGCGTCTGAGGCCGCGCGGAGAACCCCGCGGATCGACCGATAAAGCGGCGGGCTCGCCTCATTGTCGGCTGCCCCTCCGACGCTGCGTGGGCCATATCTTTCGGCACGCCGCAATCGCCTTCAAGCCGTTCACTGAGCCTTCCGTGGCGTACCAGATCAGCAGGAATCCTTGCTGTCCCAAATCCGCTGCAGTGACATGGAACACGTGGAACCAGAGTTCCAACTACCCGCTAATGTAACGAAACGATAACGAAGCGAAACCGCGAAATGAGCGCGAATGAGCGCCCCGCCACATCCCAGAGATGCCATGGGGAAAGCCTGGTCTGTTACATGTCAGCGGGCCGCGGCGATCGTTGCGAAAGTGCCCCGGATTCGACAGTTGTGAGGTTGACGCTGGGTCTCATCCCGTTAGGTTTGTTGGCGTGAGAAACGCACTCGCTGAACCGAAGACGCAAACCGACGTTCGTACTCCCGAGCTGGAGGACGGACAACATCTATGGCGGCTCGCGAAAGATACAGCCGTGCTCGATCTGAACTCCTCGTACTCGTACCTGCTGTGGTGCCGTGACTTCGCGGACACCTCGGTGATCGCACGGATCGACGGAGAACCCGCCGGCTTCATCACCGGGTACACCCGTCCGGAGAATCCGGACACCCTGATGATCTGGCAGGTCGCTGTCGACGAGAAGTTCCGTGGCCATGGGCTCGCCTCGACCATGCTCCATGAGCTGGCTGATCACACCGGCGCCCTGCGCCTGGAGACGACGATCACCGCAGACAATGCGGCATCGAACCGTCTGTTCCAGGCATTCGCCGATCAGCGCGGAGCCGGTTTCGACCGTCGCCCGCTGTTCACCCCGGATCTCTACCCGGACGGCCACGACACCGAATACCTCTACGAGATCGCACCGCTGTAACGAGCCCCACCCCGATACCGCGCGAACTCCTCCGCAAGGGTGAGCCTCCGCTAGGCGGGAGCCTCCGTTGCACGAGGCGCCTCCTGTCGGGTGCTCCCGCGCCCGGTGTCCGAAGGCGGAAGCGACCGCTGGCCGATGAGCTGACCGGCCCGGACGGGCTGACTGGCCCAGACGGGCCGACCCGCTCATGAGCCGATGAGCGATCATGCGAATCGGCAGCCTGGCGGCTGAGCGGCCACCGCCTGCAGCGCCTGCTCACGTGGCAGACGCGCAATCCAGAAGTCGAAAGGACTCAAGTGATGACCGAAAGCACTACCGCACCGACCGACAAGCCCGACATCTTCGAGACCCGCGAATCCGCAGTTCGCAGCTACTGCCGTTCATGGCCGGCGACGTTTGCTCGCTCGCTGGGCGCAAAGCAGTGGGACGAAGACGGCAACGAGTACCTCGACTTCTTCTCCGGAGCCGGCGCTCTAAACTACGGGCACAACAACCCCGTGGTGATGAACCCGCTGATCGAGTACCTCCAGTCCGGTGCCGTTCTCCACTCGATGGACATGAAGACCCCGGCCAAGCGCGAGTTCCTGCAGACCTTCCAGGACCTCATCCTCAAACCGCGCGGACTCGACTACTCCGTCATGTTCCCCGGACCGACGGGAACCAACACGGTCGAAGCGGCGCTCAAGCTCGCCCGCAAGGTCACGGGCCGTCAGCACATGCTCTCGTTCACCAACGCCTTCCACGGCATGACGCTGGGATCGCTGTCGGTGACCGGCAACTCGATGAAGCGCGAAGGCGCAGGCATCCCGCTGACCAACAGTTCGAAGATTCCCTACGATGACTACTTCGACGGCGAGATCCCGGATTTCCTGTGGCTGGAGAAGGTGCTTGAGGATTCCGGCTCGGGTGTCGACAAGCCCGCCGCCGTCATCGTCGAGACCGTGCAGGGCGAGGGCGGACTGCGTGCCGCTCGCGCCGAATGGCTGCGCGCCCTGTCCGATCTGTGCAAGAAGCACGAGATCCTCCTCATCGTCGACGACGTGCAGGCCGGCTGCGGTCGCACCGGTTCGTTCTTCAGCTTCGAAGAGGCCGGAATCGAGCCCGACATCGTTTGCCTGTCGAAGTCGATCTCCGGTTCGGGTCTGCCGCTGGCGCTGACGCTCTTCCGTCGCGAACTCGATGTCTGGGAGCCCGGCGAGCACAACGGCACCTTCCGCGGAAACAACCCCGCGTTCGTCACCGCGACCGCCGCGATCAAGAACTTCTGGGCCGACAACGAGTTCCAGAACCAGCTTGCCGACACCATCGCCGAGCTGCACCAGCGTCTCGACACGATCGTCGAGAAGGCCGAGGGCGCCTCGATCCGCGGACGCGGTTTGCTGGCCGGCCTCCACTTCGAGGACACCGAGGTGGCCGAGAAGGTCGCCGCCTACGCCTTCGACCGCGGCCTGCTCCTCGAGACCTCGGGTGCCGAGGACGAAGTCATCAAGATCATGCCGGCGCTGACGATCGACTCCCGCGATCTGCAGGCCGGTCTGGACATCATCGAAGCCGGAGTGCTCGAATTCGCTCCCAAGGCCGAAGCCGTTCTGGCCTGAACCCACCTCTGCCGGGCCGGCGTCGCGACAGTGGCGCCGGCCCGCGCTCTGGGCGGAATCGGACTCGGATTGCCGGGTTCGCCGATGCCCACCCCCTGAACATCACCGTCCCTTCACGAAAGGACTTCACCTATGTACGTTGTCAACCGCGATGACCTCAACGACACCGAGCGCGACATCCAGTCCGAGACCTGGCGCAGCCGCCGCATGGTGCTCGGTCGCGAGCGCGTCGGCTTCTCCTTCCATGACACCGTGATCTACGCCGGAACCACCTCGACGTTCCACTACCAGAACCACGTCGAAGCCGTGTACTGCGTGCAGGGCAAGGGCACGCTGACCGACGAGGAGACCGGCAAGGTCTACCCGCTCCACGACGGCGTGATGTACATGCTCGATGGGCACGAGAAGCACACCGTCGTCGCCGAGGAAGAGCTGCGCATGGCCTGCGTGTTCAACCCGCCGGTCACCGGCCGCGAGGTTCACGACGAGAACGGCGTGTACCCGCTCATCGTCGAGGACGAAGCGGCACCCGCGAACTGAGCTCCTGAGCTCAGAAAGGGCGGTCCGAGCATTGCGCTCGGGCCGCCCTTTCGTGCTGTCTGCCTGCTGACGAGCCGACTGTAGGACCACTGCGACTGCAGGTGTGGTACTCTTCGTTTTGACGAAACTTCAACTATCGTGACGCAGTCTGCCGACATCACTCCAGTGACTTCGACTTTGGCATCCTCTGTTCGTTTTCATCCTGTCTCTCTCAACTCATTGGAGTGTTCATGAAGTTCCTCAAGCGCGCCCTCGTGGCGTCGATCGCTGCTGTTGCTCTCGCTGTTGGTCCGGAAGTTTCCGCCGAAGCGGTTTCTATGTCATTCGATGTGACCAAGCTGTCCGCAAGTGACATGGTCATTTCGAACTCGAACTGCAAGTACTTCAACGTCTACTTGAAGTACAAGAAGAAGAACGTTGACTCGTGGTCAGTCGACTCTGATATCGCTGGCCGACATGGAAGCACCACCGAGGCGTATTTCGGCAACTATACGAGTCCCAGTAACAAAGACCGAGTAATGGTCTGTCCCAGCTTGGAAGGGCTCGGTAAGTACAGGATTGGGCCGTCTGAGGTCGACATGGAATATGTAGATGCCGATTATGACACCCACTGGGATGCACGCACTGACAAAACTAAGGGCTACTTCTACGTCCGGGGGAAGACCTACGCCTCGCTGTCGTCCAAGCGCAGTGGAAGCACGGTCACTCTGACCTCGACGACGAAGGTCTACAACCCCGAGAAGTACGGCAAGGTCAACTACAGCCCGAAGGTGAAGTTCCAGGTCAAGTCCGGGAGCAAGTGGAAGACTCTGAAGACTGTCACCGCGAAGAAGGGCAAGGCCACGTACAAGGTGAAGTCGAAGAGCAAGAAGACTTATCGCGTCACCTTCAGCCAGGTCAGCTGGGCGACGGGAGCCACCTCGAAGTCGGTGAAGAAGTAGCAGCGAGCGTCCTATCGGAGAACGTTCGCTGCCGACTCCTGGCGCGACTGCTTCAGGCTATGCGCATCAGGAGATGGTCACCCATCGTTGCCTCTTCACGTTCGAGCTCACGGATCACCTCCACCATCGTCCGGAGTCTCGGTACGAAGATACCGTGAGCCTCGGCAATGTGCAGTACCGGCTCGTAATGTGCCGGAACTTCGGTGGGGCGTTTGCGCACGTTGATGTCCCTCCAGATTCCCGAGCGTGTCTTCGTCTGACCTGCGAGCCACTCGCAGAGTGAATCGAAAGCAGCGTCGACAGTGCTTGCCGGTGCGGCCTTCCTATAGTGATCCGGTTCGAAAGCGTCGAAGCCTTCGAGCTGGAGACCAAGGGCGTCCGAGATCGCGAAGACCTCGCGGGCGAGCTCGAGCATGGGAGCGCGGTTCTCGTTGATAACTATCGACATGTCGTGATCGATGAACGAACTGGCGGTGAGCATCGCACCGAACGCCAGTTTGGACCAGAGGAAGCCGCTGACATTGTCGCTGACGATCGGCGTTCCCCAATGTGACAGTGAATCGGCCAGGTCACGTACTCGCTCGCTTGTCCCACCGGCGAATTCGCCGACGGCGATGGTGCCGATTCCTCCGTCTTTGACGACCCCCGGCTCGACGAGATCGGCGAAGAGGTCAACGAATGCAATCACTGTACGGTCTTGGCCTACATAGTCGGCGATGGTCGCCTCGTTGAGTCCGTTCTGCATCGAGGCCACATAACCGTCGCCGCGGAGACGAGGTGCGATCCAACTCATTGCCTTCTCGGTCGCCTGAGACTTCACAGCGAGCAGCACGGGGCCCAATTCTTCCGGAGCATCGGCGGGAACAAAGGCTGGAATATCCGCTCTGATGGATCCACTGGGACCGTCGATCACCAGTCCTCGCCCGCGAATGGCCGCGACGTGGGCTCCGTCGGTGTCGACGATCTGCACGGAGTGGCCGCCGAGGGAAAGGTGTGCGGCAAGTGTGCCTCCTATGGCACCTCCTCCAACTACTGTGTAGATCACTTCTGCGGGGGGAGCGGTGGACGTCATTCGTTTGTGCTCACTTTCATTGGCGCGGGTATTGCGTGTCTGCTGCTGGCGTATCGATCTCGGTGCGTGTCTCCGGCCAATGAACCGGAAGATTGAGCGCTCCGGCGGCGGAGCCACCGTCGACTCTCAATATTTCACCGGTGATCCATTCGGCCGCAGGGGAAGCGAGCCAAAGGACGGCACGAGCAATGTCGTCGGGTCGACCCTTGCGCCCGAGAGGATTGGATGACACCTTCTCCACATAGTCGTCGCTGAGACGATTGAGTTCGCTGTCGACGACGACGAACCCGGGTGCCACCGCGTTGACCCTTATCCCCTGCGGCCCCAATTCGAGGGCGCTGGCTCGCGTAACCATCTCCAGTGCGGCCTTCGACGTCGTGTACGGTGCAGCACCGGGACGGGCTCGAAGCGCCGCCCCCGATGAGATGTTGACGACGGACGGATACCCGGTCGGCAACTCCACGGCGAGGTGACGGATTCGTTTGGCGAATTCCACTGTCAGCAGCTGCGGCGTTCGCACATTGATCGACTGAACTGCATCCCAGATCTCGGCGGTGAGGTCCAGCAGAGGGATGGCGGGGTACACGCCTGCGGAGTTGACGAGGATATGGACGTCACCGTGGGAAAAGGCTGAATCGATCACAGAGGCCGGTGCCTCTGGTCGGCGCAAGTCGCACGTGATGGTATTGACGACGGAGCCACCTTGGCGGAGGTCGTCGGCAACTACGGTAAGTGCCTCGGCATCAAAGTCGACGATGGTGAGTTGGACGCTTTGGTTAGCGTACTGATGGGCGATTTCTTTGCCGATGCCGCTGGCAGCGCCAGTGACGAGGACGTGAGGAGCGAAGTCCTTGGTCATGCGATCTTCTTTCCTTTGGTCTCCGGCATAGTGAGATAGACGGCCAACCCGACTGCGGCCGCAATGGCGCAGTAGATCCACACCTTGTCGCCGATTCCGACGTCGTTCATCCACGTGATGATGTAGGGAGCGGTCCCGCCGAAGACGGCGACAGCCAGAGCGTAGGGGAGTCCGATGCCGGTTGCGCGCACTTCGGGAGGAAATTGTTCGGCCATGATCACTGCACAGTTGGCGGAGTAGCCGAGCAACAGCGTCATGCCGACGATTTCGACGCCGAGGAAGACCCAGAAGTTGTTGTCGAGGAAATTGAGGAGCGGGAACGCGAGGATGAGGAAGCCACCAGCGAAAGCGGACATCGTCGGTTTGCGCCCGATCCGGTCGGAGAGAATGCCGACGAACGGCAGCAGGCAGATGAAGTACCCGATCGAGATGAAGTTGGCGGTCAGAGCCTGATTGAGCGGGAGGCCGGTGGCGACATGGGCATAAGTCGGCAGGTAGGAGACCCAGATGTAGTACAGCAGGGTCCCGGCGATGGTGATGCCGAAGACTCGAGCGACAGCACCGGGGTGCTTGATGAACATCGTGAGGTAAGAGCGCTTCTGCTTCGGCTCGTTTTCGCGAGCAGCTTTGGTAGCTTCGAACGACTCGGATTCGGCGACATTCGATCGCAGCCACAGTCCGAATAGTCCCAGTAGAGCTCCGAGTGCGAACGCCAGTCGCCAGCCCCAGGAATCGAGGGCATCGGAGTCGAGCGCCGAGGTGATGACTGCACCGATCCCGGCAGCGATGAGTCCCCCGGCTCCGACAGAAACCTGTTGCCAGGATCCGGCGAATGCGCGGCGTTTGGGTGCTGCGGCCTCGACCATGAAGGCCGAGGAGGCTCCGAATTCGCCGCCGGCGGAGAAGCCCTGGAGCATGCGGGCCAACACCAAGATGATCGGAGCGGCGATGCCGATCATCGAATAGTCGGGGGTGATTGCGATGAGAAGTGAGGCGCCGGCCATCAGGCCGATGGTCAGTGCCATTCCCCTCTTTCGGCCACGGCGGTCGGCGTAGTTGCCGAGGACCGCGGCGCCGATCGGCCGCATGATGAAGCCGACGGCGAAGACAGCGAGCGTAGCGAGCAGCGCCGCTGCCGGGTCGTCGCCAGGGAAGAAGTGAACGGCGAAGACCGATGAGAACGTCGTGTAGATGGCCCAGTCGACCCATTCGACCGTGTTCCCGACGGCGCCGGCGAGCAGCGCCTTTCGCCCCTTCTTCGACAGTTTGGTCTCGTAGGGCGGGTGTGTCTGACGTGCTTTAGTGGACATGATCGTTCGTTCCTTCGTGAGGCGAATGGGGTGTCAACGACCCCGGTTCCGGATGGAGGGAGCGGGATGGCTCGTTGTGACGAGATGGTGAGGAGAAGCGTCGGAACTGCGGATTGATCCAGAGAGGGGTCGAGGCAGACCAGTCAGTTCGCAGAGGGTAGTGCGAAGTGGGCTTTCAGATGATCGGCGAGCTGAGCATGAGTGCCGAACCAGATATCGTCGAACGTTCGGATGTAGGCCAGGAGCCGATCGACCATGGCAAGGCGGGAGCGGTGCCCGCTGATGTGAGGGTGGAGAGTCAGCTCGAAAACTCCTCCGGCGGCATGTGCGGCGTCGAATTCGTCGATCCAGATGCGCTCGACGTCGCGGGGTGAGAGATGGGGTCGCAAGCCTCCGAAGCGATCCATCATGAAGTAGGGGGCATCGTCCCTGATCCATTCGACGGGGATTTCGATGATCCCGGTCGGTTCGCCCTCGGCATTGAGCTCGTAGGGTTCGTCGTCGGCCATCAGGGAGGAGTCATACGCGAATCCGAGCTCTCTGATGACCCTCAATGTCGATTGGGAGAAGTCCCAGGACGGTGTGCGGATACCAGTCGGCCGAGCACCGCTGAGCCGTTCGAGCACGTCGGTGGCACGACCGATGAGGTCGAGCTCGGCTTCGTAGGGAAGAACGGTGTTGCGTTCATGGATCCACCCGTGCACGGCTACTTCGTGGCCGCCCGCAACGTACCCCTCAATGTCGTGTGGGTGGAGGAGGGCCGATACCGCGGGGACATAGAAGCTGGAGGGAATCTCGTGTCGTGCGAGCATCTCGAGGATCCTCGGTACGGCGCTTCGGCTTCCGTACTCGCCTTGGGCGAGGGAACCCGGTGAGGTCTGCCCGTCGCGCAGGTACGGTGTCTCATGATCGGAGTCGTAGGCGATGAGGACTGCGCAGCGAGCCTGCTCTGGCCAACGTTGTGTGACATCGTCGTGCACGAGACTGCGGCCAGCGCGTACGCGATCCACCTCCGCGCGCCATTGTTCCTCCGGCCATTGCCAAGGCTCGGTGCGGGCGGATTCCGATGACGGTTTCTGTGAGGACATTGCTTCTCCTGTCGGATCGGGTCGTTGTTCATCGTGATCCCAAGGCGGACTGTGCTTCTCTGTATCGTTGACGTCGTGGAGCGTCGCTTGGATCAAGCTCGTGGTCGGAGGTATTCGATCGGGTCAAGCGGCTGTCCTTCAGTCGCGTATTTACCCTCGATGATCGACGTCCACACGCGCTTGTATGTCGCCGTTTGGATCGAGAGCTCTGCATTGTGGATTCCGGGCAGTGAGCCGAGCACCTCTGTCGTGTAGTGGAACAGCTCGGTGCGATCGCGGACGATGAACTGACCGGCGAGACTGCAGTTGCCGGTCGTTGCGGTGAGGTACTTCGTGGATGGATGTTCCGCCAGCGTGAGAGCGGTCTGTCTGAGGTGTTGAGGTTCGACCACCAGCCAGAGATGGAACTCGGTGTTGAAGCCGAGCAGCTCGGGTTCGACGAGGATTCGGAAATCGAGCACCCCGTGCTCTTTCAGCTGTTCGATCGTGCGGGCGGCGGTGTTTTCGGACTTGCCGATCGCCGCTGCGAGGTCACTGAGCGAAGTCCGTCCGTCGTGCATGAGCATGCCGAGTACCTTGACCTCGGACCGGGAGAGGTCGAGGTGCGGTGCCGGCTCAGGCTTGACCGGGGCGAGACGTGTCGGCTCTGTCGACTCGAACGGAGGAGCCCAGTCCTGCCCGGAGGCGAAAGCATGTGTGAGCAGCAGGCCTTCCACCGACGCTGCAGTCCCCTCGGTGATCTCGGAGACGATTCGGCTGTAGTCCGCATCGGGAGGCAGAACCATCTCCGCGGCGATGTCGACGGAACCCAAGAGGGTGTGGAACGAGCGAACTTCGATTCGCTCTCTCAGACGGGGGATGAGCACGTCCAGGTCGCCATGGGCGTTCGAGATGCGCATGTAGATCGGAGTTCCCAGGCCCAGTCGGACGACGTCGGTGGCACCGATGACACGGATCAGTCCTCGACTGTGCAGGCTCTCATATCGCCGGCGGACAGTGACAGCAGAAACACCGACCTGCTCGGCTACCCTCGACCACGGCGCGCGGCCGTCACGATGCAAGGCATCGACGATTGCGCGGTCTACTGGATCCAAGACTTCGCGTCCGGGTGTGTTCGTGTTCACATGATGATCATATTCGTCATATGAATGAAGTCAATAGTTAATCTGCTTCAAATAATTGGTTCAAGATCGAAATATTGCCCATATATGTCGGCGCAGCGGTGTCTGTCGCAGCCATCTCGGCGCTGTGCTGAGTCTGACCAACTCTCGATTGACGGGACTCACTCGCGGATCGTCAGATCCGTTCCATCCATATATCCTCGGGATCCTCCAAATAGCTCAAAGGGACCCAGCGCCTCGCCTAGGGGAAGGCTCAAAACGCCGGGATCGTTTGTCTGGCGGCCACCGTAGCCTTTGGCACGGAGATTCTCGTTGTAACGCAACTGTCCGATCTCGGCATCGGTGACCGTCCAGATGACCACCTGCGGTGGATCATCACTGGTAAAAGTCAATCGGCGGGGATCGGCCGAGACCGACCATCCGGTCGCCTCGGCGAGGGTCTCTGCCAACTCAGCACGATCGATACTCATCGGAGTCTCCTCTCAAGGATCAAGGGGATGTTTCTGGGCGTCGGGAAAGGCAGATCGGGCGGTCCCAAGAGGGAACGCCCGATCTGCTTTTCGGGTCACTGTGCGTGCGGAATCAGACTGCTCGCGACCTCACTCGGCGCGAGCAGCGTCATCAGCGTCGGAACGCACCTTCTTGCCGCGGTCGCGCCAGAACTTCGCGGTGGTCACCTCGTCGGTGCCGTCCCAGGCGTCGACCTCGGTGTTGATGCGCTTGAACGTCGGCAGGTCCCCGCGGCGGAAGATCGGCTCCTCGCCGGCGCGACGCTGCTGCTGGTAGTTCTTCAGCAGCGAGAACACCAGCGGCGAGAGCAGCAGCAGGGCGAAGAGGTTGATGAGCGCCATGATCGCCATGAAGATGTCCGCGGCCGTCCATACGAGGTCGAGGGCGACTACCGCGCCGATGAACACGGCCGCCATGACGATCACCTGATAGATGCGCAGAGCGACCCTGCTCGTCGTCAGGTGCTCGATGTTCGCCTCACCGTAATAGTAGTTGCCGAGTATCGAGGAGAACGCGAAGAGGAAGATCGCCACGGTCAGGAAGTGGATCGCCCACTGCCCGAGCTGACCGCTCAGCGCGGTCTGCGTGAGCTGGATGCCCTCGGCTGAGCTGCCGTACTCGGGGTTCGAGAGCAGGATGATGAACGCGGTGATCGAGCAGACGAGGATCGTATCGAAGTACACACCGAGCGCCTGCACGAAGCCCTGCTTGGCCGGATGAGACGCCGAGGCCGTCGCCGCCGCATTCGGCACCGAACCGATGCCCGCCTCATTGGAGAACAGGCCGCGCTGAACCCCGATGAGCATGATCGAACCGAGCGTACCGCCGGCGATCGAATCCATGCTGAAGGCATCAGAGAAGATCGTGGCCACCATCGAGGGGACGGCGCCGATGTTCATCACCACGACGATGATGCCGACGATGAGGTAGACGCCGGCCATGAACGGCACGAGATAGGCGGAGATGTTCGAGATGCGCTTGGCACCGCCGGCGAAGATTGCGAACGCTGCGACGGCGATGATCGCACCGGCGATCGCGGCGAAGGCCCCGTTCGAGGAGTCGACGTCCAAAGACGCCCCGACTGCGTCGACGATCGAATTCGACTGCACCGAGTTGAACACGATGCCGTAGGTGATCGCGACGATGACGGCGAAGACGAGCCCGAGCCACTTCATGTTCAGCCCGTGCTTGATGTAATAAGCGGGCCCGCCGCGGAAGTTCGGACCGTCCTTGAGCTTGTACAGCTGGCCGAGGGCCGACTCGGCGAAGGCGGTGGCACCGCCGACGATCGCCGTCAGCCACATCCAGAACATCGCGCCCGGACCCCCGAGCGAGATGGCCAGCGCGACGCCGGCAATGTTCGCCGTGCCCACTCGCGAGGCCGCAGAGATCGAGAAGGCGCGGAACGGTGAGATGTTCCGGTTGCCTTCGGAATCCTGTCCGCCGGGCTCCGTCAGGGTGCGGAACATCTCGGGAATCAGTCGTACCTGGACCACTCCCGTGCGGATCGTGAAATACAGACCCGTGGGGATGAGAACGGCCACGAGGACGTATGACGAAACGGTGCTGACGCTGTCGAATGCACTTTGGAGCATCTCCATCGAGCTGCGCCTCCTTCGGCAATTGTGCTGTGGGGATCGGAGGGGCGAATGCAAGAACTCCGTCCGTGGTTGCCTCCAGTCTGCCATCCATGCGCATTCTTGGGGACGGTGGCCCTGTCGAATGGGGACTGCCTGCCGCCGCGTCCGCAGCGGAACGTCGTCAATGCCGAACACGCAGCGTTGACCAAGCGAACGTCAAGCTCCGGCACCGGCAGGATTCACGTCCCGTCCACCCGCATATCACCGGGAACTCGCCCTCGCCGCCTAGGCTGGCCGCCACAGCACCACCCGTCCACCCGCTGAGCACAGTGCGATCGGCCGCGCGCACCGACGCTCGATCCCCACCCTCGCCGTTTCCGCGGAGGAGTTCTGAAAATGCCCATCACCCTCATCACCCCCACCGCCGGATCCGCCCCCCGGCGATCCGCAGATCTAGCCGACCATGGCGCCGACCTCGCCGAATCCACTCGCCACCGTGTCCCGCCCCTGGTCATCGCACATCGCGGCGCGTCCGAAGACTGGCCGGAGAACACCATACCCGCGTTCATGGCCGGCATCGACCAGGGCGCGGACATGATCGAAACCGATGTGCACATGAGCGCCGACGGCGAACTCATCATCATGCACGACACCACCGTCGACCGCACCACCGACGCACGCAACCTCTATCCCGGGCGCATCGACCGGTCGATCGCGGCCATGAATGCCGCCCAGATCGCCACCCTCGACGCCGGGCGATGGAAGGGTGAGCAGTTCGCCGGCATCGGTGTGCCCCGCCTCGCCGAGGTGCTCACCCTCGTCCACGACACCCGCACCGGCCTGCTGCTCGAGGTCAAGCACCCCGAACGCTACCCCGGAATCGCCGAGGCGATCGTTCAGTCCCTGCGGGCCGTGCCCAATTACCTGGAGCGGGCATTGGCCGCCGGCATGCTCGTCGTCCAATCCGCCAACTGGGCGTTCATCGACGAATTCCACGGTCTCGCGCCCGAGATCCCCGTCGGCATCCTCGGTCGGCCGTGCCCTGACGAACTCCAGGACTTCGCCGATTGGGTCGACCAGATCAACCCGGAGTTCCGTGCCGCCGACGAAGGCTTCCTCACGTCCGTCCACGAGCTCGGCATGTCGAGTCTCGTGTGGACTGTCGACGACTTCGGCGAGATGGAGCGGGCCATCGACGTCGGCGCCGACGGCATCATCACGAACATCCCCGACCGCCTCGTCGAAATCGTCGAAGCGCTGTAAAGGAAGCTCTGTCAAGGACGTGATTCCGGTGGGCCTCGGAAGTCTCCCCCCTACGGCTCGGAATTCTCAGCGTGCCGAGCGCTCGGCGGGAGTCACTCCTGTGGTGCGCGTGCGACGTGACTGAGCGCTGACTCCCAGGTCGAGGCATCGGTCACGGGGAAGCGGCGACCGGTGACCACCTCGGCGAGGATGCGGATGAAGTGATTCTTGGTTCCCGCCTGCAGCGGTGACACATCAAGGGAGACGGTGTCGCGGAGCTCCTCTGGGGCGCCGATCTCCTTCGCCTCGCCCTTGACGACGACGCTGAACGCGGACCCCGACTCGATGCCGTCGATCTCGAAGGCGACGCGCGGGTGACGGCGGATGGCGTCGATCTTCGTGCCGTCGCCGGTGCGGATGACGAGCGCGGAATGTTCGACGGTGAAGTTCACCGGGAAGATCTCCGGGGCATCGTCGACGATGACGGCCAGGCGTCCGACGGAGGTCGCCCGCAGGCGTTCCCAGCAGTCCTTGGCCTCGAGGTCCCAGGTTGATTCGGCGTTCACGGTCGGCCTCCCATCCGTCGGCGGCGGGACCGGGGATCGGCTCCCTCACCGCGATTTTTACATAGTGTAGAAGAAGGGGGTGGGCGAGGGAAGAGGGTGCCGACAATCGGGATCTGGAGTCTCAGGGGCGTGTGGTGTCGGGGACTTGGGTACTGGCGGGTGCGCGTGCGGCGGGGCGCGCGGGCTCAGGGATTTGTGAGCTCAGTCGGACTTGTCCGGGGTACTGCGGCGGCTGGTCACGGCGTCGAGGGTGACGATCGCGAGCACGAAGGCGCCGAGCGTGAAGAGGATCATTCCCAGCGCCCATGCGGGGTAGCCTCCATCGGTTCCGAGGGCGGAGCCGATGGCAATGGACGTCGACGTCAAACAGAAGTAGAGACCGCCGGAGACCGTGAGGAACGTCAGCGTATGCGCAAGCTTCGGGGGTGCCTGCTTCGGCCTGGAGCCTACGACCGGATCAGGGGTCGGCAAGGCGCGTGACTCCGCGACGGCGCGGAGGGCGAAGACGGCGGCGACCGAGCCGACCGCCGCGGCGATCGCATTGGGGACATCAAACCAAGACCACAGCCCAGACCTCGTCGCCCATTCCGTGAACTGCGAGTACGGCAGGTAAAGCGGCACCGTGCGCGCCAGCCAGACGGCGATCGTCATGGCCGCCGTGATGAAGAGGACCGTCGCGGCCGTCTTGCCGTGACGGCGAGCTCGGGCGTCGAGTTCGGCGACCGCGGTGGTTGTGGCTGTGTCGGTGGTGCTGTCGGTCGTGGTGCCGTCGGCGGCGATTGCGACGGGCGTGACTCGAGAAACCGTGACGGCGAGGACCTGGGCGATGATGAGCGGATAGGCCAGGTCGGCGACGAAGACGGTCGCCGTGAGGATCGCGAGGAACGGGACATCGCCCTCGAAGCCGTCCGAGGCGAAGATCGATCCCAGCCCGGCGAGCACGAAGTAGAAGACCGTGATGACGATGAAGACGCTGCGCTGGATCGACCTCAGCTGCCGTCCGACGACGATGGCGGCCGCGCCGGCGATGATGAACAGCACGAGCCGAAGCAGGTCGAAATCGCTGGCGCCGGTGAGTCCGGTGAGTCTGGTGGGAGCGGTGAGGGCAACTGCCTTCGCTCCGATCCACGCCGCGATGAAGACGACGAAGGCGACGACCGTGATGGACATGCCCGTGCTGCCCATGGCTGTCGGTGCGGTGGGAGGGGTCGCCTCGTGGGCGGTTCCCGTGGTCTCGTTCGGGGTCACGCTCATGATTCCATCATTCCATAAAGCCAGTTTCCTTGCTTTTTGGGGTGGCGGCGATTGTTGCTCTGCCCTCGCGTGCGCCGGTCCGAAGTGAGACGCTGGGGCCATGCCGAATGAACTCGCCGCTTCGACCAGCCCGTACCTGCGCGCTCACGCCGACAACCCCGTGGACTGGCGGATGTGGAGCCAGGAACCCCTCGCCGAGGCGGCCCGCCGTGACGTGCCCCTCCTCATTTCGATCGGGTATTCCACCTGCCATTGGTGCCATGTCATGGCGCACGAATCCTTCGAAGACGAGGCGATCGCAACACTGATGAACGCACGCTTCGTGCCGATCAAGATCGATCGCGAGGAGCTGCCGGACATCGACTCCTATTACATGAACGCGCTGCAGGCGATGACCGGGCAGGGTGGTTGGCCGATGACGATCTTCGCGACCCCGACCGGCAGCCCCTTCTATGCTGGCTCCTACTTCCCGCCCGCTCCGCGCGGGAACCTGCCCGCATTCACCCAGGTCCTCACCGCTGTGTCGCAGACGTGGACCGATCGCCGCCCCGAGGTCGACCAGATGACCAAGCGCATGGACCGCGGCCTGGCCGAGATGGCCGATGCCGTGACGAGCGCTCTGCCCGCCGAGGCGGCCGCCGAGTTGCTCAGTGCCGACGAGCTCGATTCCGCTGCCGCTGCTCTCCTCGATTCCTACGATCCGGCCTGGGGCGGGTTCGGCGCGGCGCCGAAGTTCCCGCCGATGATGAACGTCCTCCAGCTCTTGGCGGCGTTCGTGCGACTGGGTGGGACCGCCTCGGCGAAGGAGGACGGCAGCGACGCGACCGCGGTGAAGCTCGCGGAGGGCGCAGGCGCCTCGACGAATGGGTCGGCCGACGGGCTGAACAACCGAACGGCTGACGAGTCGGAGACTCATCCCGTGGAACGGGCGCGGTCCGAAGGGCGGTTGGGCTGGCTCGGCGCTGATGGGCACCTGAGCGGCGAACTCGCCCTCGACTGCCTCATCGCGGTCCGCAGCACGCTCGCCAGAATCGCCTCGGGCGGCATGCGTGACCAGGTGCGCGGCGGGATCGCGCGCTACAGCGTCGATCGGCAGTGGTTCGTGCCGCACTTCGAGAAGATGCTCTACGACAACGCCCTCTACCTGCGCGCGGTGACCGCGTGGGCGAAGGTCGAACGCGCCCTGGATCCGGCGTCGAAATGGCTGGCGCTGGCCGAGCGGGAGATCGCCGACACGGCGAACTTCCTCATCAGCGACCTGTCGACCGAGGATGGGCTGATCGCCGCGCTCGACGCCGATTCGCTCAACTCGGCCGGGGTCGCTGAGGAGGAGGGGGCGGCGTATGTGTTCACGCCCGAAGAATTCGCCGAAGCCGGACAGGCGGGCCTGCTCGGCCTCGTCGATTCGCCGGCCGGCGCTGAGCTGTCGGGCCAGGTGGTCGCGGCCGTGCGCATCATCGACTGGCTGGGCATGGAGGATGTGCCCTTCGACGCCGCGCACCCCGCGCCGTGGGACATCGCCGACACCCGGCGCCAACGGGAGGTCCTCGACGAGATCCGGGCCCGGCGTGCGCAGCCGGCCCGCGACGAGAAGATCATCACCGAGTGGAATTCCTTAGGTGTCACCGCCCTCGCCGAGGCGGCCCTGTACATGGGCGCGGGTGCTGAAGATCCGCGTGGTGTGGATGGTGCCCAGAGCTCGCGGGCAGTTGATGGTGTCGCCGGAGATTCGAGTGGGGCGGAAGGTATCGCCGAGACTGAGTCGTGGGGGAGAACCGCACTGCGGTTCTGGACGGCGATGCGTGCGCGCTTCATCGGGGCAGTTGACGATGGTACGGGTGAAGACGGTGCGGGTGGCGAAGTCACGGGTGATGGAGGAGCAGCGGACCCGAACGGCGACGGGGCAGCGGATTTCGACATCCGGCGCAGCTTCACTGGCGGCAAGGCCGGGCCCGGGCGCGGGGGACTGGCCGACTGGGCGCAGTTCATCACCGCTGGAATTACGGTTCGGCAGCTCCGGGGTGGGGCCGCCTCGGTGCCGGTGGAATTCCTGACCGGGACGATCGCGCGGATGCTCGACCTCTTCACCGCGGGCGAACCGGACGAAGTGCTCGAGGTCGTCGATTCACTCGGTGACGGAATCATCGATGTGAAGTCGGCGGACCCGGTGGACAACACGGTGCCCTCGGGCCGGTCGGCCGCCGCCGAGGCGGTGCTGCTGCTCGCCGAACTCGGGGTCGAGGCGGGCGGGGCCGATCGTGGGACCGGCGCTGCCGGTAATGGCAGTGCCGGTGACGACGTTGCCGAGTCAGGCGGGGTTGAGCCGGTGACCACCGGTCGGCTGCTTGAGGTGCGCGACCGGTTGCTCGGTGTCTATCGGGCGCTCGCCGGACAGGCCCCGCGCGGCTGCGGCCACGCCCTCTGGCAAGCCGAGCGTGCGCTCGGCCCGGTTCGGGTCGCGACCCGCGAGACGGAACTGCGCAATGCTGCCGCGCAGCACCCATCGGTGACTCTGCTGACGGACTCGACCGGGGTGCCGGGGCCAGACGGAGACGAGGTGGACGTCCCCGCGGGGACGGCGATCGTCTGCCGGGGCACGCAATGCTCCCTGCCGGTCGGAACGGTCGCCGAGCTCACGGCACTGTTGGACGGGTAGGCGGGGCAGCCTCGGCGATCTGGGTCAGGTTTCGTGTGCTCGCTGGTGTGGCCGGTCGGAATTCGTGGAGCCGATTCGGCGGCTCAGCTCCAGGTGAGCCGTTCGATGCCGGAGAGGACGAGGTGGAGTCCTACGATGAACTCGGACTTCGCATCGAACTTCGCAAACTCGCCGAGGACGGAGTGGACGAAAGGGAACTCTTGCTCATCGAAGCTTGACCAACGGTCGATCTGCTCGGCGAATTCGGCATCGGCGTCGTCCATCGCGTCTCTGTCGATCGCTCCTTGCGAGACTTCCGCGCCCATGCCTGAGGCGTAGTTGACCACGGCCAGCGAGGCGTGGAACTGGGTCGTGAGGTCGAGCTCGGTGCGCTGGAGCGCCTGGCCGACCCGCTCCCAATAGGTCAGCGAGTTCGGTTCGTCCGGCCCCGCCTTGATGAGCTGTCCGGCGAGCCAGCGATGTTCGATCATCTGGACGAACAGGCAGAGAACGAGGCGGCGGATGTCGGCCAATGCCTCGGCCGTGTCCTCGCTCGTCGCCTCGCCCAGATCGATCCCCGGATAGTCGGCGAACATCGAGGGAGTCGCCTCACCAGCATCGATGAGCTCATCAGCATCATCGAGGGCGCGCCCGAGCAGTTCATCGGCGACGATCGCCATGAGCTCGTCCTTGCCCGAGGCATACCAATAGAGGCTGGCCACGCCGCTGTCGAGCTGAGCTGCCAGCCCGCGGAGAGTCACCTTCTCCGCGCCGACGGCGTCGAGCGTGGCGATCGCCGCCTCGATGATCTGGTCGAGGGAGAGCGAAGCCCGCGCACGCGGCTGCCTGCCGCCGCCTCGGCGACGGAGATCCGCACGGTCTGCACCGCGTGCTCGAGCTGCCACTCCGCGAGCCTGGGCCGCTGCCCGGCGAGCCTGCCCCGTTTCCCGGGCCTGAGCTGATCGCTGGATCCGCGCCGCCCGGGCGGCGCGTGGATCGGGTCCGGCGAATCGGGGATCGGGTCCGCTGCCTGGGCGCCGAGGTGTGTCAGAAGCCATGGTCCGAATCTACCGAGGGACTTGCCAAGTATCAAACAACGTTCTATTCTCGAACATAGTTCGACTGACTCGAACAACGTTCCATAAACGAACGACGTTCGATGAATTCCCTCCCTTCGATCTGAAAGGAACGCTATGACTACTCCGATCCCAGCTCCCGGCGCCGTGGAGACTCCGTCGCGCAAGCCGCAGAGTCTCCGCGCCGCCTGGCCCGCTCTCGTTGCCCTGTGCCTGACCATGCTCGTCGAGATGGTCGACAACTCCATCCTCAACATCGCGCTGCCGACGATCGGCCGCGACCTCGGTGCCTCACCGACTGATCTGCAGTGGATCGTCGGCGCCTACTCGCTCACCTTCGGCGGCCTGCTCATGGTCGGCGGCACGGTGGGTGACAAGCTCGGCCGACGGCGCATCCTCCTCGTCGGGCTCGCTCTCTTCGGCCTCGCCGGACTCTCCGTACTGCTCGTGACCACCCCGGCCCAGCTCATCATCGTGCGCGCCCTCTCGGGAGCCTTCGCCGCCTTCATCGCCCCGCTGACGATGTCTCTGATCTTCCGACTCTTCGATCTCGACGAGCTGCGCAACAAGGCGATCGGCCTCATCATGGTCGTGTCGATGATCGGCTTCGCGCTGGGCCCGACACTCGCCGGACTCGCCATCGCCAGCTGGCCGTGGCAGGCTCTTCTCGTGCTCAACGCACCCGTGGCGGCAATCGCCTGGCTGGGTGTGCGCTTCGGCATCGCCCCCGACGACCCCGCTGATCGGCGGACCGGCGGAGCCGACGTCCCCGGCGCTGTGCTCTCGGTCGCCGCACTCGGCTTCCTCCTCTACGGCTTCACCGCGGGAGTCGAGAACGGCTGGACCGCCCCGCTGACCATCGCCGTCTTCGCCGCCGGCGTCCTCTCACTGGTGGGCTTCATCTGGCGCGAGAAGACCGCGGCCGATCCGATGCTCGACATGAAGCTGCTCGCCCTGCCGACCGTCAGCGGTTCGGCGATCCTCCAGACCGCGACGATGATCGCCATGGTCGGCGTCATGTTCGTCTCCACCCAGCTCTACCAGTTCGCCTGGGGCTGGACGCCGTTGCAGGCCGGGCTCGCGAACCTGCCGTTCGTCGTCGGCATGCTCGTCGCCAGTCCGTTCGTCGACCGTGCCGTCGCGAAGTACGGTCACCGCGCCACGTCCATCGGCGGCGTCGGCCTCGTCCTCATCAGCGTCGTCATCTGGATCTTTGCGCTCTCGCACGGATTCCTCTGGTGCGCGATCGGCATGCTCATCATGACCTTCGGCATGCGGACCGTGATGACCACCGGTGCCGTGGCTCTCGTCGGCGCACTGCCCGAGACGCACACTTCGATCGGTTCGGCGCTCAATGACACCGCGCAGGAGCTCGGCAATGCCGTGGGCGTGGCGATCGTCGGCACCATCATGGCCACCGTGCTCGGCTCGACGCTGCCGCAGGGTGCCTGGGATTCGGCGATGGTCGCCGGCTTCATCCACTCCCAGCAGATCTCGTTCACCGTGCTCGCCGGCATCGTCCTCGTCCTCGGGTTCATCGGCGCACGGACGCTGACGAACTCGAAGGTCACCGAGGATCACTGAGGCCTTCGAAGTGCCGGTTCACTCCACGAGGAGCAACTCGCGGTAGCGATTGAGCGCGGAGGCGATCTCCTGAGCGCGTGGTCGGGTGATGTGCCCCGGGTGGTCGCGGTGACCCGTGAGCCCGTCGATGCCCTGCTCGTCGAGCATCTCATCGATCTCCGCCAGCGCCTCGGTGATCGCGGTCCGACCGTCGAAGATCTCCGCAAGGTACTCGAGCGCCTCGGCGACTCCCGCCGTCTGCTGGGCATCGACGATCTGAGAGACGGCGAGGAGATCGATGAAGGCTCTGCCGAACTGGATCCGATCCGTGCCCTTGGCCCGTGCGGACTTCGTCTTCGATGCCGGCCGCAGGGCCTTCGCCGTCGGAATCCGCAGGGCCGGCTGGCGGACGGAACCGTCATCCGTGACGGTGAGTGCGTCGGGGTCGACGCCCACGAGCTCGTGCGCCTGCTTCGTGACGTCGTGCGGGACGTAGGCGTCGAGGGCGATGACATGGTCGGCGACTTCGAAGAATGCGCTCGAGCCGCCGGCGACGAGCACCGTGGACACGCCCCGACGGTCGAGCAGCGGCCGGACCCTGTCGACGAACGGGGTGATCGGCTCCCGTTCGGCGGGGATGAGGGCGCGCATCCGACTGTCTCGGATCATGAAGTTCGTCGCCGAGGTGTCCTCGTCGATGAGCAGCGTGCGCGCGCCGACCTCGATCGCCTCGACGAGGTTGGCCGCCTGCGAAGTCGATCCGCTCGCATTCGTCGTCGAGAACGTTCTCGTGTCAGTGCCGGATGGGAGATTGGCGATGAAGGGCGAGATGTCGTCTCCGGTCACTGCTCGACCGTCTTCGGCGCGGATTGCGGTGGCGCCGGGGTCGGTGATGACCCATTCGCGCCCGTCTCCGGCGATGTGCAGATGGACGCCGCGTTCGAGTGCGCGCAGGATCGTCGATTTGCCGTGGTAGCCGCCGCCGACGATGACGGTGACCCCGCGGGGGATCCCCATGCCCGTGAGGCTGCGACCGCTCGAGAGTTCCACCGTGTGCTCGAGTTCGGGTGGAGAAGCGAACGGGACTGCCTGCTCCGGGTTCATCGGTTCGTCCGAATCGCCTGCGCTGCGGGGGAGAATCGCGCCGTTGGCGATGAAGCCGACCAGGCCGGCCTCGCCGAGGTGGTCCCGCAGTTCCAGCTGATCGCGGTGGAGCTGCACGTGCTGACGGAGACCGTCGATGCCGTCGCTCCATTTCTCACACAGGAACATTGCACGAGCAAGGTCCGGCAGATCCCGGGTGAGGAGATCGGCGGCACGATGTCCGAGGATCCTTCGACCGCGAGCGGGCAGATTGACCAGCAGCCGCGCCTCGACGCCGGCATCGTCGATGCGCACGTTCGTGCGCTCAAGCACCTCCTGACCGGGGCGGCCGAGGATGATCGCCTTCCGATCGAAACGTCCCAGCGCGGTATTGCCGGCACGGAGCAGGTAGTCGGCCGCGGCGATGCGGTCCTGCCGATCAGTGATCAGCTCGGGCGGAAGCTTCGCATCGGCATGCTCGATGCGCACGCGCACCTTCGACGGTGAGGCGAAAGGGTCGGCCTGGACGCGGTTGACGAACAGGGTGACTGGTCCGAACCGGTAGCGCCCGCGGATCTGCTTGAGATTGCCGTAGCTGCGGCCGTCGAGTCCGTGCAGTGTGTCCGCGAGATTCGATCGTTGGGAGCTCATCCCAGCCATGCTACGGGATGTACCACCCACAATTGCCAGTCATACGGAGCCTCGGCTCGGTGCTCGTGATCGAAGGCCGCTGTTCGACGACTGGTGTCCGGTGCTCGCTCAAGGCGCAGCGCGGATGTCGACTCGTTGACCGTTCGAAAAGTGCGCGCCGCCTTGAACGAGCGGCAAGAGCGGTTCGGGGGCGAGAAATGTGCGCTTCGGCTTGAACGAGGGCTCGAAATCAACGCGCTTCGCGGGGTGCTCGTTGCCCAGACTGAGGGCCCAGACTGAGGGCCCAGACTGAGGGCCCAAACGGAGAGTTCAGGCTGAGGCGGCCTCGCCGAGGTAGAACGCCGCTGCGTTGCCCCAGAACACGGCGTCGGCCTCGTCAGGGGTGAGGACCTCGCGGATGATCTCGAAGTCGGAGTCGGCGAAAGGCCGCCTCGCTCGGGTCGACGGCAGGTCGGTGCCGACCATGAGCGCACTCGGGTCGGTGTCGACGATGCGCCGGACCACCTCGGCGGGGTCGAGCTCCACCCGTCCGAACCCGGTGGCCTTGACCTTGACCCCCTGTTCGACGAGCGGCAGGAGGTTGAGCAGTCCGTCGGCATGCATGCCGAGGTGATCGATGCTCACCGCCGGCAACGCGGCGATCTTCGCGCTGAGGTCTTCATCGCTCGTGCGCGCGTCGATGTAGAGCTCGGAGTGCCAGCCGACGAGGTCATGGACCCGACGGGCGAAGCGGTCGAGGTCGTCGAGGGTGGCGGACCCACCGCGGGCGACGTTGAAGCGCAGCGCCTTGACCCCGGCCTCGTCGAGCGACCTGATGACGCCGTCGCTGGTCTCCGGGGGCAGCTGGGTGACTCCGACATAGCTCGAACCCAGCGCCTGCAGGGCCTCGACGAGGCAGCCCTGATCGAAGCCCTGGAACGATCCCGAGACCACGGCACCGCCGGCGATGCCGAGACCGTCGATGCGAGCCTGGTAGTCGGCGACCGTGAAGGGATCGGGCATGAAGCCGTTGTTCTCGATGAGCGGGTGGCTCGGATCGATGATGTGCAGGTGGGAGTCGAAGATCGGCGCGTGCGCGGGAGTGGTCATCGGCGGGGCTTTCTGTAGGTGTGGATGGAGTCGGCAGGCGGTGAAGCGGTCCGTCCTGGTGGAAGGGTGTGCCCGTACTCGCCCGAGGTGGTCTGCGTCAGTTCTGTGTCAGCCGGTCTGCGCGGCGATGCGCTCATCGAAGCGTGACCGGCTGACGATGCCGCGCTTGTGTGTGCCGACGCTGATGACGGAATGCTCGTCGCGGGCTTCGACAGCGAATTCGAGGCTGCGGCGATCCGCGTGCGTCACGGTGACATCGATCGTCACCATCGACCCCGGAACCGTGGGGGCCTGATGGGTGAGGTCGACGTGGGTGCCCAGGGTGAGATCATCCTCGCCGAGGTGGTCCTTGATCGATTCGACGCATGCCCATTCGACGATGGCGACCATATAACCGGTGGCGAGGACGTCGGGCATCTCGGCGAACCCGGGTGCCTCAGGGAGGATGTGCGGGACGGTCCTCTCCGGCGGGACGGTGTACTCCATGCGGTGCGTGAGTCCGGCGGCGAGTGCATCGGTCATCGAGTCTCCTTTGTTGGTGATGTTCTGGCGGCCGTTGTGGCTGGTGAAGCGGCTGGCGAGGTGGACGTCGAGTGTGTGACGGGAGTCGTGGTTGGAGCGGCGGTGGTGGTCGAAGCGGCAGCGGCAGCGCTCGGTCGGGCCGCGTCGATCATCGTCGCTGCGACCCGGCGGGCCTCAACCATCGCCGTCCGGTCACCGGCGGTGATGACCCGCGCGTTCGCTCCGTCGACGAGGAACATGAGCGCCGATCCCCATCGCTGAGGGTCGTCGAGGCCGTCGGCGGCGGCGAGCTCAGCCAGGGTCGACTGGAGCCAGGTTTTGTAGGCGGCGATCTCGGCGCGGGCCGGGTGGTTCGGGTCTGGCAGCTCGGCGGCGGCGATGGTGAAGGGGCACCCGCGGAAGCCCGGTTTGGCATGATCCTCGATGAACCAATCGAACAGGGCGAGCACGCGACCGCCGGGGGAGCTAGCCGAGGTTGCGAGAACCTCGGCGATGGCGGACTCAGACGTCTCACGCCGGCGTCGCAGCACCTCGGCGATGAGCCCCGACTTCGACCCGAAGTGCGCGTAGAGCGTCGGCTTCGACACCCCAGACTCCGCGACGATGCGGTCGACACCGATGGCGTTGACACCTTCGGCGTAGAAGAGGGCAGTGGCGGTCTGAAGAATGCGCTCGCCCGATGGGGACAGGTCCACGCTTTGAACTTACAAGTCTGTAAATTCTGCGGTCAAGCCGTACGAGGTGTGGTGATGGGGAAGGTGCGGCGACAAGGTGCGGTGCGTCGACTAGGTGCGGCGAAGCGACGAAGCTCGATGAGGGGGTGAGGTGCGCAGTATTCTCCTGTCTGTCGCTCGTTCAAGGCGCAGCGCGGTTGTCGATTCGTGCACCGGTCGACAGATGCGCTGCGCCTTGAACGACGTTGGGAAGGAGCCGCGAGTCCGAGGGAGCGGTCCATATCCGCGCCACGCCTTGAACGAGGTGGGCAGATCTCGCGCTCAGCTCTCGTCGGGGCCGATCGTCGGTTCGGGGAGGTAGACCTTGCCGCCCGAGGCGAGGAACTCGCGGCTCTTCTGCTGCAGCCCCGCCAAGGCCGCCTGCGCCTCGGCGCTGCCGTAGGTGTCTCGGATGTCCTGAGAGATGCGCATCGAGCAGAACTTCGGCCCGCACATCGAACAGAAGTGCGCGGTCTTCGCCGGTTCCGCGGGCAGCGTCTCGTCGTGGAACGCCTCGGCGGTCTCCGGATCGAGGCCGAGGGCGAACTGATCACGCCACCGGAACTCGAACCGTGCCTTCGACAGCGCATCGTCCCTGGCCGTCGCGCCCGGGTGGCCTTTTGCCACATCCGCGGCATGCGCGGCGATCTTATAGGTGATGACCCCGGCCTTGACGTCGTCGCGGTCGGGCAGGCCGAGGTGCTCCTTCGGGGTGACATAACAGAGCATCGCCGTGCCGTAGCGGGCGATCTCGGTCGCCCCGATCGCCGAGGTGATGTGATCGTAGCCGGGCGCGATGTCGGTCACCAGCGGACCCAAGGTGTAGAACGGCGCCCCGTGGCAGAGCTCCTGCTGTCGTTCGACGTTCTCGCGCACCATGTGGAGCGGAATGTGTCCTGGCCCCTCGACCATGACCTGGACGTCGTGAGCCCACGCGCGTTCGGTGAGTTCGGCGAGGGTGTCGAGCTCGGCGAACTGGGCGGCGTCGTTGGCATCGGCGATCGAGCCCGGCCGCAGCCCGTCGCCGAGTGAGAACGCGACGTCGTAGCGGGCGAAGATCTCGCACAGCTCATCGAAGTGGGTGTAGAGGAAGTTCTCTTCGTGGTGCGCCAAGCACCAGCCGGCCATGATCGATCCGCCGCGGGAGACCATTCCGGTGACCCGATCGGCCGTGAGGGGCACGTAGCGCAGCAGCACACCGGCATGGACGGTCATGTAGTCCACGCCCTGCTCGCACTGCTCGATGACGGTGTCTCGGTAGATCTCCCAGGTCAGCGCGTTCGCATCACCGTCGACCTTCTCCAGAGCCTGGTAGATCGGGACCGTGCCGATGGGGATGGGGGAGTTGCGGATGATCCACTCCCGGGTGGTGTGGATGTCGTTTCCGGTCGAGAGGTCCATGAGGGTGTCGGCGCCCCACTTTGCGGCCCATCGCAGCTTCTGCACCTCCTCGGCGATGGAGCTGGTGACGGCGGAATTGCCGATGTTCGCGTTGATCTTGACGAGGAAGGCCTTGCCGATGATCATCGGTTCGGACTCGGGATGGTTGATGTTGTTCGGGATGATCGCACGGCCGGCGGCGAGCTCCGAGCGGACGAGCTCGACTTCGCACTGCTCGCGCAAGGCGACGAAGCGCATCTCCGGGGTGATGACGCCCTGGCGGGCGTAGTGCATCTGGGTGACCGTCCGCCCCTGCTTGGCACGGCGAGGAACCGGTTTTCGACCCTTCCACTGCTGCGAGGGCGCACCTCGGCGGACGGCGGCGCGTCCGTCATCGGCGATGAGGTGGCCGCGGGCTTCGTAGGTTTCGCTGTCGAGGCGGGAGTCGATCCAGGGGAACCGCAGCGCCGGCAGTCCCTCCTCGGGGACGCTGCCCGGACCGACGGTGCGGTAGACCTCGACGGGGTCGTTGGCCCGTCCGTTGGAGTCATCGAGTTCGATGCGGGTGACGGGCACGCGGATGTCGTGCTCGGTGTCTTCGAGCCACGCCGGAGAATGCGTCGCATACTGCTCGAGGGTGAACGGTTCGCGGGCCTCGGATTCCGCAGTGGTGTTTTCGGAGGCTGCTGGGCCATCGAGCGGCGCGGATGCATTGTGCAAGGTGGGGTCTGCCTGTGGGTCGGACGCGGTGCGCGAAGTCGTGGCAGGGGCAGTTGTTTCAGGGGTGAATGCAGTCATCTGCAGTCCTCACTTCCTACGCCGGTATCAACCGGATCAGGTTCTACGGTCTCGGACGATCCAGTCCGATCTCAGCCCTTGCAGTGGGCTCCCGTGGGGTCGTGCAATTCGTATCACGACTGCTGTGATGAGGACAAACTCGGCGGAATGGGCGGGGCAGTTCGAGCAGTTCGTTCGGCCCGCGCCGCTCGTTCAAGGCGGAGCGCACTTGTGGAGCCTCGCACCGTTCGACAGAAGCGCTTCGCCTTGAACGACGGTGGCGAGTTCGATGAGAAGGCACATATCCGCGCTGCGCCTTGAACGACGCCGCATGAGCCTCGATCAAGCGGGCGCGCACACTTCGGCTCGTTGGCCTATCGACAGAAGTGCTCCATCTTGAACGACGCGCGTGGGGCGGGCGTGCCGAAGCGGTGGGGCAGAAATCTGGTCAGGCTCCCTGGAGGAACGTCTTCGCGACTGCGCCGAGGGCGACGACGTCAGAGACCGCGACCATCTCGCGGGCCGAATGCATCGAGTACAGGGCCGGCCCCACGTCGACGGTCGTCATGCCCAGACGTGTCGCCGTGAGCGGGCCGATCGTCGACCCGCACGGCATTGCATTGTTCGACACGAAGTCCTGGTATTCGACCCCTGCCGCCGCGCACGCCCGCGACCACACCGCCGTGCCCACGGCATCCGTGGCATAGCGCTGCTGAGCATTGAGCTTGAGCAGCGGACCACCGCCGAGGCGGGGGCGGACATGCGGATCGTGCCGTTCCGGATAGTTCGGGTGGGCGGCATGCCCGGCGTCCGAGGACACGCACACCGAAGCAGCGAGAGCGGCGAGGTAGTCGCTGCGCGTCGAGTTCGGCAGCAGGGAGGCGATGATGCGCTCGGTGACGTCGGCGAGGAAAGGCCCGCACGCACCCGACCGCGAGTTCGACCCGATCTCCTCATGGTCGAAGGCAGCGAACAGGGCGATGGCATCGAGGCGATCCGCATCGACGTCGGCCAGCGCGCTGACACCGGCGTGGACGGACAGGAGGTTGTCCAACCTCGGCGAGGCGAAGAACTCCTCACGCGCACCGAAACGGCCAGACTCCTGGGCCGGGATCGTGTAGACGTCGTGTCCGACGACCGACTCAGGGTCCACCTCGGCGGAGGCGGCGAGGAGGTCGATGACATCGGCCTCGGCGAGGTCGGCCAGGCCGATCACCGGCGCTGTGTGGCGCTGCTTGTCCAAGGTCAGACCATCATTGACCTGTCGGTCGAGGTGGATGGCCAGCTGCGGGATCCTGGCGATCGGGCCGGTGCGGGCGAGCACGACACGACCGTCGGCGAGGCTGAGGCGGCCGGCGAAGGCAAGCTCGCGGTCGAGCCACGAGTTCAGCAGCGGTCCGCCGTAGATTTCGACGCCGACCTGGCGCACGCCCTCGGCGATGTACTCCTCGCCGGGTTTGAGTTTGAAGGCGGGGGAATCCGTGTGGGAACCGAAGACGCGGAACCCTGGGACAGCCTCGGCGGTGGTCGTGGGGTTGATCCACGCGATGATCGCGCCGTCGCGGACGACGTAGTGCCCGGACCCGGGCGTCAGCGCCCAGGTCAGCGTTTCGTCGAGGCGGGAGAACCCGGCCGCATCCAAGCGTGCGGCAACCGTGGCGGCCGCGTGATAGGAGCTGGGGGAGGCGCTGACGAAGTCTGTGAGGTCGGCGACCGTCTGCGCGGCGGTGTCGGGGCTCGGGTGCGATTCACTCATTTCCCCAGCCTATCCTTTGCGGTAGTTTGGATGACAAAGGGTTGTGTCCCAGGCGCCGGGTTCTTCCGGATTCGGTGCCTGCGGCGGGCGATCCCCGACCCGGTGACCGCGGCAGCGACAGCAAGGAGTGTTCGACGTGAACCAGTTCGTGACTGAGTGGAACACCTGGCGCGACTCACGAAACTCGGCACTGGCGAAACCCTTCGGCTGGCTCAGCGTCGTCGGACTCCACTGGCTCGACCAGGAATCGACGTGGCCCGGCGCTCCCGGTACTTTCACGCTCAGCGACGGCTGGGTCACCGTTGCCCTCGAGTCCGGCACCAAGGCCGGACCAGCCGCAGAGACCTTCGACCTCATGAGCCGGGCGGGTGGTGGTGCCGGGAACGGCGGTGCGGCCGGCGGGAACGGTGCCGGCGGTGCCGGCAGCGGGAACAGTGCCGGCGGCGGGGTGACCAGGGCGACGAGCCCGTCTGTGCCCAGCGACACGTCGACTATGCCGACCGTGACCGAACGGCTCGCCGCCGAAGACGGTGCGGAACCCGCGCCCGAACGCCCGCAGGTCCGCGTCGAGGACAACGGCTTCAGCGCTCAACTGCCCGCCGGCGGATCGCTCAACTGGTTCACCGTCGGCAGCGTGCTCTACGAACTCATCGATCGGGGCGGGCGCATCGGCGTGCGCGTGCGCGATTCGAAGTCACCGCTGCTCGGCAAGTTCTTCGAGGTTCCTGCCTTCGATCCGGACCCGGACTTCGTCTTCCTCGGACGGTTCACTCGCTTCGACCCCTTCCCGACCCACACGATCGAAACCGCGCAGGAGGACCTGCGGCTGCAGACCCAGGCAGCCGGAACGGTGACCTTCGAGACCAAACAGGGCGAAGTCAGCCTGCTCGCCACCGGATGCCCGAAGACTGGGCTCCAGTTGGACTTCCACGACGGCACCAACGGCAAGACCACCTCGGCGTGGCGGACCATCGACCTCGGTGTGCCGAATCAGGACGGTTCGCTCGTCATCGATTTCAACCGCGCGGTCAACTACCCGTTCGCGTTCACCTCGTTCGCCACCTGCCCCGCCCCGATCGAGGGCAACGTCGTACCATTCGACGTCACCGCAGGTGAGCGGCGTCCCCCGTTCTTCTATTCGGAGGCCGGGATCAACGTCCCGTTCCTGTTCTACGTCTGGTGGGACGAAGACAGCGCCGAGGTGACCCGTCCCTGGTACTCCCGCTTCGGCCTCGACATCACCATCCTCAACCCCGCCCAGGACGAGGAGAAGGTCTCGCTCGTCGGCTTCGACGGGGTCGCGATGTCCGGTGGCGACCTCGCGCCGCTGGGTCGCAAGGCGCGGTCGCGACTCATCGACGTCGCCACCGAGGCGCTGACCTCGCGGATCCCGGTCATCGGGATCGGCGCGTACTCCGCGTTCGTCATCCAGGCTCAGCGGGAGCTGCGCTCTCAGCAGGGCTACGACGACGGCATCGACGTCGAATACGAGGCGTCGGCGGATCGGCTGCTCATCGTGATGAACCACGAGCTCGAACCGACGAAGGCCGGCTTCGAGGTCGTCCACGAGGACGCCAGCGGACTGCTCTATGTCGAGATGCCCTTCGATATTCCGCTCGAATCCGAACGCACCGAGGTCGAGGAATTCGCCGCGGCGATGGAGGCCAAGAGTCCGATCACCAGCTGGCAGGAATTCGACTACCGCATGGTCGCGCTCATCCGCCACCACCGGTGACCCACGGGCGCGAGACGCGCCCACGCTCCACCCCCCCCCCAGAACCACCTGACGGCGGCCCAGCAACCTGGCGCAAGGTTGTTGGGCCGCCGTCAGGTAGCAATTACCAGATGGTGACTCGGTCGGCGGGGTCGAGATGCATTCTGTCGCCCTCTGCTACCTCGTAGGTGTCGTGGAAGGCCGTCATGTTCTTCACGACCTGGTTGCAGCGGAACTCCTCCGGCGAGTGCGGGTCGATCGAGAGCCTGCGCACGCGCTCTTCGGTGCGCATCTTCGACCGCCACGCCTTCGCCCACGCTTCGAAGAACGTCTTCGCCTGCTCCGCCGACGGGGCCACCGGCACGCCGGGTGTCCCGGCCCGCTCACCGAGTTCGAGCTCGAGCGCCTTCCACCCGATCGACAGACCACCGAGGTCGCCGATGTTCTCGCCGACCGTCAGCGCCCCGTTGACGTGCTGGCCGGCATCCAGTCCGGCCGGCACCAGGGCTCCGTACTGGTCGATGAGTGCGTTCGTGCGCTCCTCGAACAGGGTCCGATCCGATTCCGTCCACCAGTCGACGAGGTTGCCGTCACCGTCGTAGCGCGATCCCTGATCGTCGAAGCCGTGCCCGATCTCGTGGCCGATGACCGCGCCGATCGCACCGAAGTTCGCCGCCACGTCGCCCTCGGCGTCGAAGAACGGCGGCTGCAGGATCGCGGCCGGGAAGACGATCTCGTTCATCACCGGGTGGTAGTAGGCGTTGACCGTCTGCGGGGTCATCAGCCATTCCGAGCGGTCGATCGGCCCGCCGATCCGCTTCACCTGCCGCACATGCTCGGCCTGCGAGCAGCGACGCACGTTCCCGACGAGGTCGGAGGCGTCGATGGCGGCCGGGTATTCCCGCCACACTTCGGGGTAGCCGACCTTCGGCGTGAACTTCGAGAGCTTGACCAGCGCCTTGTCCTTCGTCTCCTCACTCATCCAGTCGAGGTCCCGGATCGAGGCGTCGTAGGCCTTGATGAGCATCCCCACGAGGTGGTCGATGGCGTCCTTGGCCTCGGGCGGGAACTCGGCTGCGACGTAGAGTTTGCCCACGGCCTCACCGAGGTAGCCCTCGACGAGGCTGACCCCGCGCTTCCAGCGTTCCCGCAGGGCCGGAGTGCCGGAGAGGGTGCGGGAGTTGAAGTCGAAGTTCTCCTCGACGAACTCGTCGGAGAGCAGGGAGGCGGTGTCGGAGACGACGACGAAGCGCAGCCACGTCTTGATCGTCTCGAGGTCGGTCTCGGCCCACACCTTCGCCATGCCCGTGACGAACGAGGGCTGGGAGACCACGAGGTACTTCAGGTCCGCGGCATCGGCGGTGAGGATACCCAGGTACGAGTCGAAGTCGAACTCCGGACCGAGGTCGCGCAGCTCGGCGATCGAGTACTTGTTGTAGGTCTTCTCCGCATCCCGGCAGGCCACCCGGTCCCAATGGTGGCGGGCGATCTCGGTTTCGAACGCCATCACCTTCGCGGCCACCTCGGCGTCGGAGATCCCGGACTTCTCACCGAGCCCGGCCAGCGCGGCGATCTTCTGCACATGCGCGAGGAACTTCGCCCGCACCTCGGCGTGGTCGTCGTTGAAGTAGTAGTCCTCATCGGGCAGGGAGATGCCGGCCTGGACGAGGTAGAGGGCGTAGACGTCGGAGTCCTTGGCATCCGCGGTGACGTACCCGCCGAGCACACCCCCGATTCCCTCGGTCTCGAGCCTGGCCAGCAGGGCCGCGAGCTCCGACTTGTCCTCGGCGGCGTCGATGGCCGCGAACGTCGACTCCAGCGGTGCGACGCCGAGTTCATTGATGTGGTCGACATCCATGAACGAGGTGTAGAGGTCGGCGACCTTCTGGCCCTCGGTTCCGGGTTCCTGCGGGGTATCGGAGACGGAGGTGATGATGTCGCGGACCTTGGTCTCGGCGGTGTCGAAGAGCTCCCGCATCGCTCCGTCACCGGCGCGGTCGTCGGGGATGGTGAAGGAATCGATCCACTCACCGTTGATGTGCCGGTAGAGGTCGTCCTGAGGCCGAATCGCGCTGGATGAGGTTTGAGAAGTCATGGTCCAACAGTATCGTGATCGGTGGGCGATCCGCGCTGAGAATCCGCGGCGCAGCATCGATGAGGAGGAGCGAATGAGTATGGCATCCGTCGTGTTCGTGTGCACCGGAAACATCTGCCGGTCCGTCACCGCCGAACGCGTGCTCGAACATCATCTTGCCGTCAACGGCGCCGAGGCGGTCGTCGACTCCGCCGGAATCAGCGACGAGGAGGCCGGCAACCCCATCGACCCACGTCAGGCGCGTGTGCTCGCCGCCGCCGGCTACCGCACCGATGATCATGTCGCCCGCCGGATCACCCCCGAATGGCTGGCCGACCGCGATCTGGCCGTGGCGATGACCGCCCGCCACTACCGTGCCCTGAAGCGGATGATCGCAGATCTGCCCGCCGAGGCGGCCCCTGAGCTGCGGATGCTGCGCGAGTTCGATCCGCGGGTGACCGACGCCCCCGGTGCGGGAGGCGATGCGACCGCGGGCGGCGTCGGTGAGGGCGGGGCCGCCTCGGCGAGCGTCGACGGGGTGCCCGCCTCCGACGGTGCACCTGCCCCCGACGTCGAGGATCCGTGGTACGGGGAATTGAAGGATTTCGAAGAAACTCTTGAGACAATCGAGGTGTCCGTGCCGGGAATCACCGACCGACTGTATGCGTTGGCGGCGGCCTCTCGGCGATACTGGTAGGCAGAAGCGTGTCGGCCCGGCCGATAACCCAGGTACGCCTTGAAGGAGAATCTCTCATGACTCGATCCGCCGCTCGAACGAAGTGGTCCGCTCTCAGAATGGGCTTCGCCGCTGTGCTGGTGGCAGCGATGAGCGTGTTCGCGTTTGCGCCCGCCGTCAGTGCGCACGACCAGCTGGTGTCGTCGAATCCCGAGGACGGGGCCGAACTCGATCGGCAGCCGGAGTGGCTCGAGATGACCTTCTCCGGCAACATCCAGGAGGTCGGCTCCGAGGTCACCGTCGTCGTCGACGGCAAGGACGTCTCCGCTGGTGAGCTGACTGTTGAGGGCAAGAAGCTGTCGGTCGCCCTGCCCGATGACCTCAAGCCCGGCGACTACAAGGTCACCTGGCGAGTGGTCTCGCAGGACGGCCACCCGATCTCCGGGGACTACTCGTTCACGATCAAGGACTCCGAAGGCGCCGGCGGTTCGGTCGAGGAATCGACGAAGGCCGGACTCGGCGGCGGAGTCGTCGACGAGCCGGGCAAGAACAACGAGGACCGCGGCGAGATCGGCGAATCCACCGGCAGCGATTCCGGAATGTCGACGCCGATGATCGTGCTCCTCTCTGTCGGCGGCCTGGCGATCATCGTCATCGTCGTCCTCCTCATGCGCCGCAAGTCCAAGGGCCTGCCCGGCACCAAGGGCGACTGAGGCACTGCTGCCGCGGCATCACCTGTCATACCGCAGTATCACCGTTCACGAGGCCCCGAACGCAGCTCGCGTTCGGGGCCTCGGTGCATCTGCGGGGTTTTCGGAGGGCGTCTTGCTGCTCGTTCAAGGCGCAGCTCATCTGTTGAACCGTGCACCTATCGATAGATGAGCGTGCTGTCGAAAGGCGGGCCGATCGACATACACGCACGCTTGAACGAGGCGTTGGTGAGGCGGCATCGACCCCGTCACGGGGCGAAGCGCAGCCCGTCACAGGGCGAAGCGCAGCAGTCGGTCGTCGTCCGGGCCGGGGTCTCCGCGGCCGTCGGTGTTGTTCGTCAGCACATACAGTGAACCGTCGGGAGCCTGCACCACATCGCGCAGACGGCCGTATTCTCCGGTCCACAGCGCAGTGGAGTCGGCGAGGTCGTCAAGGGCTATTTGGTGCAGGCGTTCACCGCGCAGCCCCGCGATGACGATGGACTCCTCGGTGACGGCCAGTCCGCTGGGGCTCGCTTCGTCTGTCGACCACTGCTGCACCGGGTCGATGAATTCGCCGTCGCCCGCACGGCCACCGGACCCTGTGCCGCCGCCGTTCGTACCGCCATCGGTGCCGCCATCGTCACCAGCGGTACCGCCGCCACTGTCGCCATCCTCGGCGATGCCTTCGACCTCGGGCCAACCGTAGTTGCCGCCTGGCTCGATGACGTTGAGTTCATCCCACGTGTCCTGCCCGAATTCCGCGGCGTACATCGTGCCCTCGTCATCCCAGCCGAGCCCCTGCGGGTTCCGGTGGCCCATGCTGTAGACGAGGGAATCGCCGAAGGGGTTGTCCTCTGGGGTTTCGCCGTCGGGCGTCATGCGCAGGATCTTCCCCGACAGGGCGTCCTCGTCCTGCGCACTGTCACGATCGCCGGTGTCGCCGAGCGTGGCGTACAGCATCCCATCGGGCCCGAAGGCCAGGCGCCCGCCGTTGTGGAAATTCGCCGTGGGCAGTCCGTCGACGATCGTCTCTTCCTCACCCAGCGACAGATCTCCCGCCTCGCCGAGGAGGTCGAACCTGACGATCCGATTCTCCGTGCCGGCGGCGTAGAAGGCATAGAGTCGGTCGTCGTCGACGGCAAGACCGTGAAGGCCGGCTTCGCCTCCCGCGGAGACCTCGTCGATGCGACCGATCTCCCGCGCCTGCCCGCCACCTGAGATCTCGAGGATGCGTCCGGAATCGCGCTCGCTGACCAGGGGCGTTTCGCCGGTGAAGGCGACCGACCACGGGGCATCGAGCCCGGTGCTGACGACCTCCGGTGAGTCGGCATCCGGTGCTCCCGCAGCGGAATCCGATCCCGACCGCGTGCTTGACGACCCGGAGTCGGCCCCCGCCGAGGTGGCTCCCGGCTCGCGTCCGTCCCGATCGTCGGTCTCGCCGGAGCCCGTAGAGCAGGCCGTGAGCAGGGCGGTCACGGCGAACGCGATTCCGGTGAGTCGGCTCCGGCCCGGTGTCCGGCGGTGCCGGCCAGACCGCAGAGAAGGCTGAGCGGATCGATGCGGGTACGCCGTGGATTCCACGGTTCCTCCTGTGCGTGAGGGCCAGTACCGTCCAGCGTATCCTCTCGGGGTCGTGGAGAGAATGGCCGGCGGCTCGGCGAGCGGCCTCCTCTTGTCGGACACGCGCCCGTCCGCTAGGTTTCAGGTTAGCCTGACCTAAAATGCTCCTGAGAGAGGGATTGAGATGAAGAAGTCAGTCGGTGCGTTCGTATCGGTGCTTGTCGTGGGATCGTTGGCGCTGGGCGGGTGCGGCAGCTCCGCCGCCGATGAGGCAGACGAATCGGCAACGATCACCGTGCCGACAGGTCGGGGCGAGGTCGAGGTTCCGAAGGATGCGAAGCGGATCGTGGCGATCAACGCGGCTGCTGCCGACACGGCCGCAGCGCTGGGTCGCAAGCCGGTCGCAGTCGCGGGGGTAGTGGCCACCGGATCGAACGGACTCTATCCCTGGGAGCAGGACCTCCTCGGCGATGTCGCCGATGACTCGCTCGTCGACGGGCAGTCGTTCGCGGTCAACGTCGAGAACGTCGCCGATCTCGAGCCCGACCTCATCCTGGCAGCACCGTGGAATGTCACCGACGATTCGGTGTACAAGCAGCTCTCGGCCATCGCCCCGATCGTCACACCGGATTCCGATGCGGCCAACCCTGACTGGGACGACACCGCGAAGGCAGTCGGCACGGCACTCGGAAAGGACAAAGAGGTCGATGATCTCATCGACAAGACGAAGCACGACCTTGAGTCCGCCGGTGACGAACTCGGCGTCACGGGTAAGACGTACCAGCTGATCTCCCCGCAGAAGGGCGATATCTACTTCGGCAACGCGAAGCCGCTCGAACTCTACGGACTCAAGCCCGGCAAACACCAGACGACCGACGAGGTCAACAACGCTGCGCTGTCCACGGAGAAGATGAACGAGCTCGATGCTGATTACCTCTTCATCTGGCCCCTCGACGATGACGGCAAGAAGCTCGTCGAAGACAACCCTGCATATGAGGATCTGCCGTCGGTGAAGAACGACTCGGCGATGTTCATCGACGAGAACTTCGCCGCAGCGATCAACGCGGCGAGCCCCGCCAGCCTCGAATGGCTGAACACCGAGAGCGGCATCGAGGACATCCTCAAGAAGTGATCGGTCGCGGTCGCCGGTCGCACGCGGAATAGAACTGTCGCGGTGGACTGTTGCCCTGGTCGGACGTTCTCTTCGCTGAGGGCGTCCGGCATCCACCGGTCGAAAGGCCCCGCACCGTGTCCGTTCCGCTGAATATCCTCGACCTCGTCTACATCCGCGACGGATCCACCGCTCGTGAGGCGATCGCGGAATCGATGACCTCGGCGAGGCTGGCCGACGAACTCGGATACACGCGGCTGTGGTTCGCCGAACACCACAACACAATGGGGCTGGCGGCCAGCGCCACGGCCCTGCTCATCTCGCAGGCCGCCTCGGTGACGGAGAAGATCCGGGTCGGATCCGGCGGGGTGATGCTACCCAACCATGCCCCGCTCATGGTCGCCGAGCAGTACGGAACGCTGGCGAACATCCACGGTGACCGCATCGACCTAGGCCTCGGCCGGGCGCCTGGCACGGACGCGATGACGGCGCAGGCGCTCGCCCGATCCTCGGCAGAACCGCAGGACTTCGCGCAGAACATCTACGACATGCAGGGATGGTTCTCCGATACCGGGCAGGCCCACACCACTCCGATCAAGTCCGCCGTCTCGGCGGGGATGGACGTGCCGATTTGGGTGCTCGGATCGACGATGAACGGAGCCTCGATCGCCGGCCAGCTCGGTCTGCCGTTCTCGCTGGCCTCGCACTTCGCGCCCGACCAGATCGACATCGCGATCAAGACGTACCGCGATTCCTTCACCACCGAGGCCCCGACCGCGCAGATCGACGAACCCTATGTCATGGCCGGAATCAACGTCATGGTCGCCGACACCGACGCCGAGGCGGCCCGCCAGGTCACCTCCGTCCAGCAGATGTTTAACGACATGCGCAGCGGGCGCAGGCGGTCGCTGCAGCCCCCGGTCGACCCGGCCGAGATTGCCGCGCAGGGCGGAACCAGCCCGATGCTGGCGATCAGCGCTGTCGGCTCCCCGGACACGGCGACCGCGCAGATGGCCGAGTTCGTTCAGCGCACCGGCGCCGATGAACTCATCACCGTCACCTACGCCTATGATCCCGAGGTGCAGCGGCAGTCCCTGCGGCTGCTCGCCGACGCCTGGTTCTGACGACGCCTGGTTCTGAGAGGCTCGGCAGTGTTCACCTCACGACGGGCGCGAAGTGATTCGAGCCGACACGATGATGACGATGCCTAACGCCAGCAATCCAGCGCTGATCGCCAGGGTGGGGGCGACGTTCGAGCCGGAGACCGGCAGGTCGTCGCCGGGCCCGCCCGGTGACGTCGGAGACGGCGGGCCGGCCGTCGGCGGATCCGATGGTGGGTTCGACGGAGGACCTGCCGTGGTCGGGGGCACCGGTGCCTCCGACGAGGTCGGCGGACCGGTTGGTGGCTCCGTCGTCGTGGATGGGTCTGTCGGCGGTTCGGACGTCGTCGGAGGATCCGTGGGTGGTTCGGATGTCGTCGGGGGATCTGTCGGCGGTTCGGAAGTCGTCGGAGGATCCGTGGGCGGTTCCGACGTTGTTGGCGGGTCGGTGGGTGGTTCGGATGTCGTCGGGGGATCGGTCGGCGGCTCCGACGTGGTCGGAGGGTCCGTTGGCGGTTCGGACGTCGTCGGCGGATCGGTCGGCGGTTCCTCACAGGTCGGCAGGACTCCCGTGAACGGATAGTTGTGGATTTCGCCGCCCTGACCACCCGAATCGTCGGAGGTCTGGACCAGGGTGCCGGCGGTGAAGAGGCGCCCGTTGAATCCTGCTGTGGCCAGTGTCGTCGTGTTCGACGGTGCGCCGGCCAATAGGCTTCCTTGGAATTGCGCCGGTCCGTGCATGGCGAAGGAATCGGCATTCGGCACGTTCCACAGCAGGCGGTCGCGGATCTGATTCCAGGGGTCCTGGTCGCTCAGGTCACCGCTGTAGGTGTTCACCGACACGTCGTCGCCGGTGAGGTTGATGAGGACGGTCGCATCCGCAGGAATGCCCGCGAAGGCGAATCCGACCGAACCGCCGCCGGGCGACTGCAGGGATGCGTCGGTTTCGAAGATCTGCAGATCGGACTCGCCATCGCCGTTGAACGTCACCGTCGAATCGGTGACTTCGACCGTCCCGTTCGCTGCCAGCGTCGCCAGGCACGTGCTCCGATTCGTCAGAACGTCATCGGCGTTGGCATAGTCGTCGACGGCTCCGGTATCGACGACGACCCGATCCCGAGCGGTACCGCCGCCGGTCTGCGATCCGGCGATGCGGATCACTCCGCCATCGGCAGCGAGAGTGTTCGAGGCTTCGACGTCCAGATTGCCGCCCACAGTGAGGTAGTCGCTGCCTTCAGGTGGTGAGACACGCGATCCGACTCCGGCCAGACCGACATTGAAGATCCCTGCCGGGTCCTTGTCCAGTCTGAAACCACCGGGCGTGACGACTCTGCCCTCCATCTCGGCAGCCGCACCAGAGATGCTGATGCCCTGACCTGCATAGACATTGACCGCCTCATCGCGGTAGCCCTCGTCGACATCGCTGCCGGGAGGAGGGAACGTCCCCGGACACCGTGAGCCCTCGCAAGGTCCCGGTCCGAAGTCGTCATCGACCGCCGAAGCGGGAGTCAGTCCGAAAGCGACGGTTCCCGCGCCGAGGGCCACGACAGCCGCGCTTGCCAACACCGTGGTCCTCAGCCTCGTCATACTGTCAGCCTAAGGCAGATGGTCCGGTGAAGATAGAGCCCTTCATGTCTTTCGCGTCCGGGCTGACCGCTCACTCCACCACGCGGACGAACTGCGACAGGCCGGTGTCCTCGGAGGCGAGGGCTCGTGCGGTGGCGAGGATCGTCGACTCCATCGCCGAGGCGGCCCTGGTCGCCCGCACGTCCGCGCGGGTGGCGAGGCTGACCGTGCGCGACAGGTGAGGGTCGGCCAGCGGCACCGAGGACAGCCGGGGACGATCGACGAGCACCATTGCGGGCACGACGGCAACGCCCAGCCCGCGTTCGACGAAGCGCAGCACCGCATCCATCTCCGCGCCCTCGACGACGACGGTCGGGCTCAGCCCCGCTGATTCGAAGGCTGCCTCGGTGGCCTCCCGGAGGTCGTATCCGTGATGGAACAGGACCTGGGGGAGATCGGCCACCTCGGCGAGGGTGATGCGATCCCTGCCCTTGAGTAGGTCGGAATCGGCGGCGGCGATGACCACGAGATCCTCGGCGAGGACCCCCTGCATGCGCAGTCGAGGCATCTGCGCGCTCGGCTCGAAGGTGCGGGTGATGAGCGCGAGATCGAGCCCGCCCGCAGCCAGCGCCTCGACGAGTTCGCGTGAGCCCTTCTCCATGAGTTCGAGCTCGATGCCGGGGTGCTCACGGTGGAAGCTGCTGATCGCCTCGGCGACGAGGCTCACGCACAGCGTCGGGGTCGCCCCCAGCCGGACCCGCCCGCGCCGCAGCCCGGCGAGCTCATCCATGTCACGGCGGACCGCCTCAGCGTCGGCGAGCATCCGCATGGCCGTCGGCAGCAGTGTCTTCCCGGCGTCGGTGAGCGTGATGTGCCCATGGGCACGGTGGAAGAGCTCGGCGCCGAGCTCCTTCTCCAACGTCGAAATCTGCCGGCTCAATGATGGCTGTGCGAGGTGCAGGCTGGCGGCGGCCTTCGTGAAATGGCCGGTGTCGGCCACCTCGATGAAGCTCGTCAGCTGGTCGAGGTTCATGTCTGTTCTCGGTGTGCACTCATGGCAATAGCATATCGCTATCGACTTAACTTAAACAATGCATTGGACGTATGGAGAAGGCAAACCTAACGTAGAATTCATGAACACCACACAGGGCGGAACCCGCCGGAAAGAACACTCGATCTCCACCTCGGTGCTCGTCATCGGAACCGGAGGGTCGGGGCTGCGTGCCGCGATCGAAGTCGCCGAAGCCGGAGCCGACGTCCTCGCCGTGGGCAAGCGGCCCAAGGAAGACGCGCACACCTCGCTCGCGGCCGGCGGAATCAACGCGGCCCTGGCCACCGTCGACCCCGAGGACACGTGGCAGCAGCACGCGGCCGACACGATCAAGGAATCCTATGACCTCGCCAACCCCCGCACCGTCGAGATCGTCACCCAGGGAGCAGCCGAAGGCATCGCCGACCTGGAGCGATATGGAATGGACTTCGCGAAGGAGGACGACGGTCGGATCTCACAGCGCTTCTTCGGCGCCCACACCTGGCGTCGCACCGCTTTCGCCGGCGACTACACCGGGCTCGAGATCCAGCGCACCCTCATTCATCGTGCCGAAGCCCTGAACATCCCCATCCTCGACCGCGTCTACATCACGAAGCTGCTCGTCGCCGACGGTCGCATCTTCGGCGCCTACGGCTTCGACGTCATCGACGGCACCGGCTACCGCATCCACGCCGACGCCGTCATCCTCGCCGCCGGCGGACACAACCGGATCTGGCGACGCACCTCCTCGCGCCGGGACGAGAACACCGGTGACTCCTTCCGCCTGGCCGTCGAGGCCGGCGCCCGACTGCGCGATGCCGAGCTCGTCCAGTTCCACCCCTCGGGCATCATCGAACCCGAGAACGCCGCCGGGACCCTGGTCTCCGAGGCGGCCCGCGGCGAGGGCGGCATCCTCCGCAACGGTCTGGGCGAGCGGTTCATGGAACGCTACGACCCGCAGCGCATGGAACTGTCGACCCGCGACCGGGTGGCCTTGGCCGCCTACACCGAGATCGCCGAGGGGCGTGGAACGGAGAACGGCGGTGTGTGGCTCGACGTCTCCCACCTGCCCCGGGAGACGATCATGAACCGGCTGCCGCGCGTGTTCGCCACGCTCATGGAGACCCAGATGCTCGACATCACGCGCTCACCGATCGAGATCGCGCCAACCGCGCACTACTCGATGGGCGGAGTGTGGGTCGACCCGGTCGACCACAGCACAGACGTCGAGGGGCTGTGGGCCATCGGCGAGGCCTCATCGGGGCTGCACGGGGCGAATCGGCTGGGCGGGAATTCGCTCATCGAACTCCTCGTCTTCGGTCGCATCGTCGGCCGGTCGGCGGTGGCGTACTCCGACGGGCTGGGGGCGCAGGTGCGGAGTCGGGATGCCGTCGCCGAGGCGCGGGCCGAGATCGATGATCTGCTGTCGTCCGAGGGAACGGAGAACGTCCGGGCTCTGCAGCGCGAGGTCCGCAACCTCATGACCGAGCACGCCGGAGTCGTCCGTGACGAGGCCGGACTGCAGGCCGGGCTGGAGAAGCTTGCGGCGATCGAGGCACGACTCGAACTCGTCGGCATCCACCCCGACATCGCCGGGTTCTCCGACCTCGCGCACGCCTTCGACCTCAAGTCCTCGGTGCTCGCGGCCCGGGCGACCATCGAGTGTGCGCTCGAGCGTCGGGAGACCCGTGGTTGCCACAACCGCAGCGACTACCCGGAACAGGACCCCGAGCTGCAGGTCAACCTCGTGTGGTCGCCGAGCACTGGGGTGGTCCGCGAATCGATTCCGCCGGTCGACCCCGAGGTCGAGGCACTCATGCACACCGGCGAGATCAGCCAGGAGGGCAAACTCGTCGAATAGACCTCCCCCTATTACTACCTGACGGCGGCCCAGCAACCTCGCGCGAGGGTGCGGGGCCGCCGTCAGGTAGCAAATAGGGTGTTGGGGTTGTGTTTGGAGGTGTGAAGACCGCGTTAAGATCCGTCTCTCCGTGTCACCTGCGGCGGTGAGATGGACGCATGTCACTCACCACATCACCGAGGCGGCCGATCGGCCGCCCGAACCCGGATGGCCGGTCATGAGCTGGTTCATCGGGATCACGCAGATCCTCCTCGTCCTCGCACTTCTGGCCGCAGCCCATGTTCCGCTCGGCAACTACATGGCCCGCGTGTTCCTCTCGGAGGCCGACACTCGCGCCGAATCCGTCCTCTACCGTCTCACCGGCGTCGACTCGTCCTCGCAGCAGCGGTGGCGGACCTATTTCCTCTCGGTCCTCGGGTTCTCGGCCGTCTCCCTCGTCGTCCTCTTCGGACTGCTTCGCCTCCAACATCTCCTGCCGCTGTCGAACGGCAAGGCGGGTGTGCCCGTCGACCAGGCGATCAACACCGCGGTCTCGTTCGTCACGAACACGAACTGGCAGTCCTACTCGGGTGAGACGACGATGGGCTTCCTCGCCCAGATGGCCGGACTCGCGGTGCAGAACTTCGTGTCAGCGGCCGTCGGCATCGCCGTGGCCGTCGCCCTCATCCGCGGTCTCATGCGCTCGAACTCCCTGTTCATCGGCAACTTCTGGGTCGACCTCGCCCGCTCGACCCTGCGCATCCTGCTGCCGATCTCGGTGCTCTTCGCAATCATCTACATGGGCCTCGGCGTCATCGACAACCTCACCCCTGACCAGGTCGTCCACACCGTCACCGGAGGTGTGCAGACCATCCCCGGCGGGCCCGATGCCAGCCAGGAGGTCATCAAACACCTCGGCACAAATGGCGGCGGCTTCTTCAACGCGAACTCGGCCCACCCGCTCTCGGCCCCGAGCGCACTGGTCAACCTCGCGAACATCTTCCTCATCCTCCTCATCCCCTCGGCACTGCCGCGCACCTTCGGCATCATGGTCGGAAGCCGCAGACAAGGATGGGCGATCCTCGCGGCCATGGCCACCTTCTTCGTCCTCTCCTTGGCCGCCGTCATCGCCCTCGAAACGACGACAACCAGCCCGGCCTCTCAGGCAGCCGGTGCTGCGATGGAAGGACGCGAGACCCGGTTCGGCATCATCCCCTCGGCGTTCTTCGCCGTGGCCACGACGCTGACCTCGACGGGCGCAATCGACTCGGCCCACTCGAGCTACTCGGGACTCGGGGGAGCGGTGCTCATGATCAACATGATGATCGGCGAGATCGCCCCCGGCGGCGTCGGCTCTGGCCTCTATGGCATGCTCATCGTCGCGATCATCGCCGTCTTCGTCTGCGGACTCATGGTCGGCCGCACGCCCGAATTCCTCGGCAAACGCATCGGCCGGACCGAGATCACCCTGGCCAGCACCTTCATCCTCGTCTCTCCGGCGCTCGCCCTGATCGGCACCGCGGTGGCCACGCTGTGGCCGGGCACGCTCGACTCGGTCCTCAACACCACCTCGGCGATCCAATCCGCCGGCCACGCAACCGCCCAAACCGCAGCCCAAGCCACCCAGCTCAACCCGCACGCCCTGTCCGAGATCCTCTACGCCTTCACCTCGGCGGCGAACAACAACGGATCGGCGTTCGCGGGCCTGAACGCGAACACCCCATTCTTCAATATCGCCCTGGCGATCGTCATGCTGTTCGGCCGCCTCGTGCCGATCGGCGCCGTGCTCGCGCTCGCCGGAGCGTTGGCGAAACAGACCCCCGCCGAAACGAGCCCGGGCACCCTGCCCACCCACCGGCCCCTGTTCGTCGGGGTCGTCGTCGGCATCGGCTTCGTCATCAGCGCCCTCACCTTCCTCCCCGTGCTCGCACTGGGACCGATCAACGAAGGACTCATGTGAGATGAGAACCATCACCGCTCCCGCCCTCTTCCAGGCGAGCCTGCTCGGGCTCAAAAAGCTCGATCCGCGCACCGCCTGGCGCAACCCCGTGATGTTCCTCGTCGAGATCGGCGCGACCATCACCCTCATCCTCGCGATCGCCGATCCGACCCGTTTCACCTGGGCGATCAGCATCTGGCTGTGGCTGACCGTCGTCTTCGCCAACACCGCCGAAGCGCTCGCCGAAGGGCGCGGCAAGGCCCAGGCCGACTCTCTGCGGGCCAGCCGGGTGAGCGTCGACGCGACCCGTGTGCTGCCGGGAGGGGAGACCGAAACCGTGCCCGCCTCCCAGCTGCAGGCCGGGGACCGGGTGCTCGTCACCGCCGGTGAGACGATCCCCGGCGACGGCGACGTCATCGAGGGCGCGGCCACCGTCGACGAGTCCGCCATCACCGGCGAATCCGCGCCCGTCATCCGTGAGGCCGGCGGCGACCGCTGCGCCGTCACGGGTGGGACGAAGGTGCTCTCCGACTCGATCACGGTGACCGTCACCGCGAGCCCCGGAGAGAGCTTCCTCGACCGGATGATCACGATGGTCGAGGGCGCGAACCGTCAGAAGACCCCCAACGAGGTGGCTCTCGGCATCTTCCTCTCCGTGCTCACCCTCATCTTCATCCTCGTGGTGATCAGCCTCGCGCCGATCGCCGCATTCTCCGGCGCCCCGCAGTCGCTGACCGTGCTCATCGCCCTCCTCGTCTGCCTCATCCCGACGACGATCGGCGCGCTGCTCTCGGCGATCGGCATCGCCGGCATGGACCGCCTCGTCGCGGCGAACGTGCTCGCGAAGTCCGGCCGCGCCGTCGAGGCCGCCGGCGACGTGTCGACGCTGCTGCTCGACAAGACCGGCACGATCACGATGGGCGACCGGCAGGCCACCGACTTCGTTCCCCTGGGATCGACGACACCGGAGCAGATCGCCGAGGCGGCCCGGCTGTCCTCGTTGGCCGATGACACCCCCGAGGGCAGGTCCGTCGTCACCCTCGCCGAGGCGGAGTTCCGCATCGACGCCGCCGGCCTCGAGGCCTACCCCGAGGCCGAATTCATCCCGTTCTCGGCGACCACCCGCCTGTCGGGGATCGTCCTGCCGTCCGGTGGGGAGGTCACTGGAAAGGAAGAGGTGACGTCCCCCGCCGAGGTGAGCGCACATCGATCCGCGGGTGAACGATCGACCATCGCCGAGGTGGCTGGAAGCGCTGGTGCGAGTGCGTCGTCATCCGCCACGGTGGGGTTGGCCGAAGGCATAGAAACGCAGCGTCGCACCGTCGTCAAGGGAGCGGCGAAGGAGGTCATTGCGTGGGCCCGCGACCGCGGGGCCGAGATCCCCGAGGCCGCCACGGCCGAGGTCGAACGCATCAACACGGGGGGAGGCACGGCCCTCCTCGTCGCCGAGGCAAACGCATCTACCGCACGGGTGCTCGGGGTCATCGACCTCCGCGACATCGTCAAAACGGGCATGGCCGAGCGCTTCGCGACCCTGCGCGAGATGGGGATCCGGACGGTGATGATCACCGGCGACAACGAGCTCACGGCGCGCGCGATCGCCCGGGAGGCCGGGGTCGATGACTTCCTCTCCGAGGCCACGCCCGAGGACAAACTCGCCCTCATCAAGTCCGAACAGTCAGGCGGTCGGATGGTCGCTATGACCGGGGACGGGACGAACGACGCACCCGCGCTCGCGCAGGCCGACGTCGGAGTCGCGATGAACACGGGCACGACCGCGGCGAAGGAAGCCGGCAACCTCGTCGACCTCGATTCGGATCCGACGAAGCTCATCGACATCGTCGCAATCGGCAAGCAGCTGCTCATCACGCGCGGGGCGCTGACGACGTTCTCGATCGCCAACGATGTCGCGAAGTACTTCGCGATCATCCCGGCGATGTTCCTGCTCGCGTTCCCGGGGCTCGGGGCGCTCAACATCATGGGCCTGCACAGCCCCGCCTCGGCGATCCTGTCCGCGGTGATCTTCAACGCCCTCATCATCGTCGCCCTCATCCCGGTGGCGCTGCGCGGGGTGCGATTCCGGGCACGGACGGCCTCTTCGCTGCTGCGGATGAACCTGCTCGTCTTCGGCCTCGGCGGGCTCATCGTCCCGTTCATCGGCATCAAACTCATCGACCTCGTCATCGCGCCGCTGCTGTGAGCCGTTGGCTGCTCTGAGCTCCCGTCTGACCTCGTCGTTGACTCTGACCACTCTGAAAGGACCTTCATTATGCTCCCCATCTTCGGTCGCCAGCTCCTCACCGGGGCACGAATGCTTCTCGTGCTCACGCTCGTCCTCGGCCTCGCCTACCCGTTGGCGATGGTCGCGATCGGTCGCCTCATGCCCGCCCAGGACGCGTCGATCCGCAACAGCGCCGGCGAAGTCGTCGGCAACGCCCATCTCGCCCAACCCGTGAGCGGGGACGATTGGTTCTTCCCCCGACCCTCGGCCGGCGACTATGACGGACTCGCCTCCGGGGCGTCGAACCTCGCGGCGAACAGCCCCGAACTCCTCAGACAGATCTCCGACCGCCGCTCCCAGATCGCGACCCGCGAGCACGTCGACCCGGCGAGCATTCCTGCGGATGCACTGACAGCCTCCGCGTCGGGCCTCGATCCGGACATCAGCCCTGAGTATGCTCGACTCCAGATCCCTCGCGTCGCGCGGGAGACGGGACTGAGCAGGAAGGACGTGACCGCTATGGTTCAGGCGAACACGCAGAACCCGCTGCTCGGCTTCATCGGTGAGCCTCAGGTCAACGTCGTCACCCTCAACAATGACCTCGCGAACGGTTCGGGCGCGCACGTGGAGACGGACGCCTCGGCTCCGACGTATTCGGCACCTGCGGGCACCGCTTCGGCAGTTTCGGCCGGCGGGCGCTGATGGACTCACCTCGGCGAGGTACGCTCACGGTCTTCCTCGGCTACGCGCCCGGGGTCGGCAAGACCGTCGCCATGCTCGAAGCCGCGGCTGCTGCGGCAGGAAACGGCCGCGACGTCGTCATCGGGATCGTCGAGGACCACGGCCGCGCCTTCACCCGATCACTCGCCGAGGGATTCGAGACCATCGCCCGCCGCCCGGTCGACTACCGCGGTCGGACGTTTCTTGAACTCGACACCGAGGCAGTGCTTGCGCGGGCGCCCGAACTCGTCATCATCGACGAGCTCGCCCATACGAATGTGCCGGGCCCTGTGCCGAGCGACGCGGTGGTCGGCGGTGCCGGCGGGACGGAGCCCCACCTCGGCGACGGAACCACGCCCACCCCACCCCGCACGAAACGGTGGGAGGACGTCGAGGCCATCCTCGCTGCCGGCATCGACGTGTTCACGACGGTGAACATCCAGCACCTCGAATCCCTCGGCGACGTCGTCGGGGCAATCATCGGCCGCAACCAGGCCGAACGCGTGCCCGACCCGTTCCTCCGCGCCGCCGACGAGGTCGAACTCATCGACATCAGCCCCGCCGCCCTGCGCACCCGGCTGGTCGACGGCCGGATCTATGCAGCGGAGAAGGTCGACGCCGCGATGTCGAACTACTTCCGGCTCGGCAACCTCACCGCGCTGCGCGAACTCGCCTTGCTGTGGCTGGCCGACCGGGTCGACGAAGGTCTCGAGAAGTACCGCGACGAGAAGGGCATCCGCGCCACCTGGGCCGCCCGCGACCGGATCCTCGTCGCCGTCACCGGCGGACCGGAATCGACGACGCTCATCCGCCGCGGACTGCGCATCGCCGGCCGAGTTGCCGGGCGCGAACTCCACGTCGTCCACGTCATCGAACCCGACGGCACCCGTCGCTCCGGTGCCCCGCACCTGATCGGGGCACGCGAACTCGCCGAGGCGAACCACGCCGTGTGGCACACCGTGGTCGGTGACGATGTGGCCAAGGCCCTCATCGAGTTCGCCCGCACCCTCAACGCCTCGCAGATCGTCCTCGGAGTCTCACGCACCCCGTGGTACCGCCGCATGTTCGGCCCCGGCGTGGCCAACCGCGTCATCAGTGCGGCCGCCGACATCGATGTGCACATGGTCACCCATGCCCAGGCCGCCCGGTTCTGGCGACTCGACCGGGAACGCGCCCGCGAGAATCCGCTCTCTCGTCTCCGCCGCATCCTCGGCTGGATCGTCGGTGCGCTCGCCCCGCTCCTGCTCACTGCCTTATTCGTCGGGCTCGGCCCAGGGTCGACCTCGCTGAGTATGAACTTCCTCGCCTACATCACCGTCGTCGTGCTCGTCGCCCTCATCGGCGGGCTGTGGCCGGCGGTGATGACTGCCGTGTTCGGGGCTGGGCTCATCAACTTCTTCTTCACCCATCCGGTGAATTCGCTGTCGGTGAGGCAGTTCGAGAACATCCTCGCGCTCGTCATCTTCGTCGCGGTCGCCGTGGCCGTGGCCACCGTCGTCGACCAGGCGGCCCGCCGTTCCAGGCAGGCTCAGGCCGCAGAACACGAGGCGGGTGTGCTCAGTGAGTTGGCCGGATCGATGATCGCCGAGGGGGACAGCCCCGAGGCGATGGTCGCGGGCATCCGCACGAGCTTCGCTCTCGACGGGGTCACCCTCTTCGTCCGCGGGAATGGTGCGGGCAGCGCAGGCGGTTCCGGCACCTCAGACCGCGCGGGCGACGGGGACGTGGCGGCCGCCTCGGCGGGGGAGCCGATCAGGTCACGGGCCGAAGCGAGCGAGGTCATCGACCTCGACGAGGACACCTCACTGGCGCTGAGCGGTCGGCCACTCAGCGCGGGAGAACAGCGAATCCTCGACGCCTACGCCGGCCGGCTGCTGCGGGTGCTCACGGAATCGGCCCTGCAGCGCAGCCGCACCGAGGCCAGGGAACTCTCGGCCGGCAACGCCGTTCGCACCGCCCTGCTCACCGCGGTCTCCCACGACCTGCGCACGCCGCTGGGCGCGATCACCACGGCGACGTCGACGTTGCTGCTCGACGAGATCGAGCTCTCGGACGCCGATCAGCGGCTCATGCTCGAGACCATCGAGCACGGGGCTCAGCGCCTCGAGAAGCTCATCGACAACCTCCTCGACATGAGTCGCATCCAGTCCGGGGCAGTGGCGATCTCGACAGCGCCGGTGCTCGTGGCCGATGTCGTCGCCTCGGCGCTGGATGAGATCGACGGGGGTCAGTCGCAGGGATCCGGGACGGACGACGGGGGCGGGGACTCGGAGCGGATCGCGATCAATGGCGACGGCGGGCAGGCGCAGAGGACCGCACCAGGCGGCGACGGCGGACACGATTCGCAGCCGAGGATCACCGTCGACATCGACCCCGAAACATGGATCGACGTCGATGCCGGGCTCGTCGAGCGCGTGCTGGTCAACATCATTGAGAACTCCGTCAAGTACGGTGAGGGCGCCCCGATCATCATCGATGCCTCCACCGGCGCCGAGGCGGTCCACCTCCGCGTCGCCGACTCCGGTCCCGGTGTGGCTGAGGAGGCACTCGAGTCAATCTTCACTCCGTTCACCAGGCTCGATGAGTCCAATACGAAGGGACTCGGGCTGGGCATGGCGGTCGCGCTGGGTCTGTGCCGGGCGATGGACATCGAGCTGAGCGCCGAGCCGACGCCGGGCGGCGGATTCACCGCGGTGCTGACGATTCCGCGCCGAGGTGGGGACAACGGAGTACGGTCAGCGTCGGGAACGAAATCGACGGAGCCGGCGGGGACGGAACCGCAACCGTCGGTAGAACCCGAGGCGACGAGGAAGGACGAGGCGCTGTGAAGCACGTGCTCATCGTCGAAGACGACTCCGACATCGCCCGTGCCGTGAGCGTGGGGCTGCGCGGCAAGGGCCACGGTGTGACGATCGTGGGCAGCGGGCGGCAGATGAATGAGGCGCTCGCCGAGGCGGTCGTCGACGTGATCCTCCTCGACCTCGGGCTGCCCGACGTCGACGGGATCGAGCTCATCTCTCAGGTACGCAAGTGGAGCCAGGTGCCCATCGTCGTCATCTCCGCCCGTCATGATGCGCACGGAAAGATCGCCGCTCTCGACGCCGGGGCCGATGACTACGTGACGAAGCCGTTCTCGCTCGGAGAAGTCCTCGCCCGCCTGCGCGCGATCGAGCGGCGGTCCGGGGCGGCGGCCGATTCGAGTGTTGTGCGCACCGGTGACGGTCGGGTCGTCATCGACCTCGCCGCCCACGTACTCACGGTCGAAGGCGCCGAGGTGCATCTCACACCGATCGAATGGAACATGCTCGGCGTCTTCGCCAAGCATCGTGGTGCGCTCGTCGATGCGACGACCCTGCTCACCGAGGTGTGGGGTCCTGAGTACGCCGGGGAGCGCGGTTACCTGCGGGTCTACATGTCGCAGCTGCGGCAGAAACTCGAAGCCGATCCGGCCCGACCGCAGTACCTGCACACGCAGATGGGCATGGGCTACCGTTTCACCCCGTAGGGTGGGCGACATGCCCAACCCCACACGAGTCGCCGTCCGCATCGTCCTGCTCGATTCCGAATCGCGTGTGCTGCTCTTCGAGGGCAGAGACCTCTCCGACACCGAGGACATCATTCGTTTCTGGTTCACCGTCGGCGGAGGCCGCGATGAGAACGAAACCCTGCGTGAGACCGCTGAACGGGAACTGGCCGAGGAGACGGGGCTGTCAGGACTTGACCTCGTCGGACCGTTTCACCGCCGCGAATTCGACTTCCTCAACCACGGCGACCCTCAGCATCAGATCGAACACTTCTTCGCGGCGAGAACGACGCGCACGAATCTGACCGACTCGAACTGGACGGATCTCGAGCGGACAGCGATGACGACGTGGCAGTGGTGGAGCGCAGACGACCTCGAATCGGAGGACATCACGTATTTCCCGGAGAACCTGCCGGAGCTGGTGAGGCGGGCATCCACCCTGGTCTTAGCCGCCTCGGTGTCGGTGTCGGTGCCGGTGTCGGTGCCGCAATTCGGGGCAGGAGCTACGACCCCGTAATTGCTACCCGACGGCGGCCCAGATACCTGGCGCCAGGTATCTGGGCCGCCGTCACGTAGCAAATAGGGGGAGTGGCACAGGTTCTTGTCAGGTTGGACCGGAATAATCGTGATCAGCCGCCCGCATGATCACTTTCGGAAGGACCATGGACGACTATCGAAGTCCCGGCTGGGACATCACTTTCAGCACCTCTGACCAACTTCATACCGCGCGGATCGACGCGTCGCGAGCACTGAATATGCGAGCCCGTCTCGAGCAGGCCCAGAGCCTGCGAGCAGGTGGTCGCCGTTGACCTGGCTGCTCTCGCTCCTCATCGGACTGCTCGTCGTCCTCCTCATCACCGTGGCCACCGGCTACTTCGTGGCGCAGGAATTCGCGTACATGGCCGTCGACCGCTCCCGCCTCGGCGCGCGCTCGGTCGCCGGTGACCGCTCCGCCGACCGGGCCCTGGCAATCACCCGCCGCACCTCCTTCATGCTCTCGGGCGCTCAGCTCGGCATCACCGTCACCGGCCTCCTCGTCGGCTACGTCGCCGAGCCGCTCATCGGTACGGCCGTCGGCGAAGCGCTCGGCGGCACACCGATCCCACAGGGCACCGGCATCCTCATCGGCACCGTGCTCGCGTTGCTGGTCTCGACGCTCATCCAGATGCTCTTCGGCGAGCTGTTCCCGAAGAACCTCGCGATCGCCCGCCCCGAGGCGCTCGCCACCTGGCTCGCGCGCTCGACATCGATCTACCTGCTGCTCTTCGGCTGGCTCATCACGGTCTTCGACAAGGCCTCCAACGCCCTGCTGCGCATCCTCGGCATCGAACCGGTCCACGACGTCGATCACGCCGCGACCCGCCGCGACCTCAAACACATCGTCGCCGAATCCCGGGAGAGCGGCGACCTCGTCGACGAGGATTCGCTCATCCTCGACCGGATCCTCGACTTCCCGCAGCAGACCGTCGAGCACGCCACCGTACCGCGCTCACGGGTCGACGTCGTCACCGAGGATATGAGCCTCGCCGAGGTTCAGGCGCTCATGGCCACCGGCCACTCCCGCTATCCCGTCCTCGACGCCGAGGGAGCGGTGATCGGCACGATCGACCTCCTCGACGTGCTCGCGGCCCCGACAGCCGACGCACCCTCCGAGCCTGCTGCCCTGACGAAGGGCAGGACCGCCTCGGCGATCGACATCCGCCCCGCCCTTCGTGACCTGCTGGCCGATCCGGTGTTCGTTCCCGCCTCCCTGCCCCTGCCGGACGCAGTGGCCACGCTCATCGAGCACCGCGCTCAGATGGCCTGCGTCGTCGACGAATACGGCGGCTTCGCGGGCATCGTGACGATGGAGGACCTCGGCGAGGAGCTCGTCGGCGACATCGTCGACGAGCACGACACCGACGTCGAAGCCATCGCCGACATCGGCGATGGGACCTGGTCGACGCCGGGATCCATCCCCCTCGACGAGGTGGCCCGCACCCTCCAGCGCGAACTGCCGGCCACCTCGGCGCAGACCCTGTCCGGGCTGGTCATCGAGCACGCGAAGGGCTTCCCGGAGGTCGGCGATCGCATCGTCATCGTCCTGCCGATCGACCCCGCCGAGCTCGCTGACGCCGAACCGCCGAGCCCCGCGAAACTCCTCGCCGAGGTGGTCGAAGTGGACTCGCACGTGCCCTCACGGCTGCGGATCGGAATCGAGGTGGACCGATGAGCAATCTATGGGTCATCATCGCCGTCACCGTCGCCATCATCGGACTCAGCGCCTTCTTCGTCGCCGTCGAATTCGCGCTCATCGCCGCCAAACGCCACCGGCTCGAGGACGAAGCGGCGAACAGCCGCTCGGCCAGGGCGGCACTGCGCAGCTCGACCGAACTCTCGGTCCTCCTCGCCGGCTCCCAGCTGGGCATCACGGCGTGCACGCTCGCGCTCGGCGCGATCACGAAACCGGCGGTCCACCACTGGATCACCCCGCTCGCCGAGGCGGTCGGACTTCCGCTGTGGATCGCCGACCTCACCGGGTTCGTCCTCGCGCTCATCATCGTGACCTTCCTCCACCTCGTCGTCGGTGAGATGGCGCCGAAGTCATGGGCCGTGGCCCATCCGGAGCGTTCGGCGATCATGCTCGCGCTGCCGATGCGGGCGTTCATGGTCCTCACCCGACCGCTGCTGCACGTGCTCAACTCCGCAGCGAACGCGTGTCTGCGCCTCGTCGGGGTCCAGCCCGTCGACGAGGTTGATCAGGGGCACACCTCGGAGGATCTGCGGCAGCTGCTGCGACATTCGGCGCAGGTGGGCACGCTCGAACAGGAGTCCTCGGATGCGCTGCTCGGGGCGCTCGAACTCTCCCGGATCAGCCTTGACGAGCTCGTCGCAGGTCGTGGGGAACCGGTCGTCATCGGACCGGGTGCGACGGCCGGTCAGGTGCGTGAGGCCGCACGCCAGACCCGCCACCGGCGGATCCTTGTGCGCACCGAGGCGGGTGTCGTTCCTGATCAGGTCGTCCACGTCCGTGACGTGCTCGGTCTGTCGGAGGGGGATGGTCTCGCCGAGGCGGCCCGCCCCGTCACGGTGTTGTCGGGGTCGATGACGGTCGTCGCTGCGTTCTCGGCGATGCGGGCCGAGGGTACTCAGCTCGCCTTGGTCGCACGCACCGACGGCAGCCACGCGGTCGTCACCGTCACGGACGTCCTCCGCCACCTCCTCCCGACCGAGATCGTGCAAAGTTAACTAGACCCGAAGACGGCACTAAAATCATTTCGACGTCACAAATCACAACCGGCACCGGTGTGGTTTGTGCCGTCAGTGTGCTTTTTCGAGGTGACGACGAGGAAAAGCAGGTTCCCGAATTTCATCGGTTACTTGCGATGTCGGGCTCTCCGCTGTCGGTCAACGATTTGAGGCTTAGCTGAGGACAGTGAAAGAGCCCGAATGCTGCAGTCAAGTCAATAGCTGCGAGGGAGTCCGAGGACCTTTGTCCCGAGGTAGTTGAGAACCATCTCCTGGCTTACTGGCGCGATCTTCATCAAACGTACTTCCCGCAGGTACCGACCGACGTGGTACTCCTCGGAGTACCCCATTCCCCCGTGTACCTGGACTGCTCTGTCCGCGGCATCGACACCCGCTTCGGCACACAGGTACTTCGCGGTGTTCGCTTCTCGGCCACTGGGCAGACCGTTGTCATAGGTCCAGGTGGCTTTGCGGAGTGCAAGCTCGGCGGCGTCGAGCTTGGCAAGGGAATCCGCCAAGGGGAACTGCAGACCCTGATTCATTCCGATCGGCCTGTCGAAGACCACCCTCTCATTGGCGTACGTCACTGCCTTGGCCAGGGCGGCCCGGCCGATTCCCAATGCTTCAGCGGCAATAAGCATTCGCTCGGGATTCAACCCGTCGAGGAGGTACGTGAAGCCCTTTCCCTCTTCGCCGACCCGATGGGCTTCAGGGATCACCAGACCCTCAATGACGAGTTCGTTCGAGGTCACGGCATTGCGGCCGATCTTCCGGATCGGAGTGATCTTCACACGTTCCCGATCGAGGTCGGTGAAGAAGAGCGTCAGCCCGTCTGTCGGGCGTTCGACATCTTCACGCTTAGTCGTTCTCGCCAGCAGCAGGATCTTGTCGGATTCCATCGCTTTGGAGATCCACACCTTGCGGCCGTTGACGATGTATTCATCGCCTCGGCGCTGGGCGAAGGTCGTCACTCGTGTGGTGTCGAGTCCGGCGTCTGGCTCCGTTACGCCGAAACAGACGTGGATATTCCCTTGTGCGATCTGCGGAAGGTTGTCCTTCTTGAGTTCATCGCTGCCGTGCTTAATGACGGGGTGGAGGCCGAAAATCGTCATGTGGATCGCGCTGGCCGCATTCATCGCGCCCCCGGCTGCCGCGACGGCTTCGAGAAGCAGAGTCGCCTCGGTGATTCCCAGGCCGTGCCCGCCGAACTCCGTGGGCGTCGTCAGGCCCAGCCACCCTTTCTGCGCGAGGAGATCATAGAACTCGATCGGGAACTCGTGGTCGGCATCCTTCGCCGCCCAGTATTCGTCGCCGAAATGACGGACTATCTCCTCGGCAGCCTCTCGAATCATGAGCTGGTCCTCGGTCAGCGCGAAATCCGTCATACTCGTCTCCTTCGAACGCAATTAATGGTAATACCAATATAGAATGTATCGTACGTCATCGCCTAGCGCCAGGGGAGCTCATTGGACACCACCGAGACCGCCCGTTTCGTCACTGCAGTGCGCTCGAGGATTCTTGCCGGTGAGCTCTCGGACGGATCCCGACTCGAGTCCGAGCGCGAACTTGCCCAGCGCCACGGGTTGAGTCGGACCACCATCCGGGCCGGACTACAGGCCTTGGAAGCCTCTGGGCTTATCTCGCGTCGAGTTGGTCGAGCGGGAGGCAGCTTCGTGTCGATGCCGACTGAGGAAGCGGTGGCCAGTTCGCTGAGACTGGTCGTCGGGGCCGGGGGGATCTCCGGGCCGGACCTTATGGAGACTCGCCTGGCCATCGAACCAATGTGCGCCGAACTGGCCGCTGATCGCATGGGAGAGGGCGGTCTCGTAGAACTCTCGGATATCCAGTCCGAAATGGTCTCCTCGATGCGCGGCGTTGGCAATCCGGTTGACCGTAAGCGCTTCTTAGCGGCGAACGCACGATTTCATCTCAGAATCGCCTACGGCAGCGGCAATGCCGCTCTGGCGGCGATTCTCAGTGGCCTCATCGATCCCATCGAGGCGCTCACGGACGACCCGGAGACCCTGGGTGAGACGCAGCTGCGTGAACTGGTTCGGGCGCACGAGGTGGTCCTCTCCGCACTCCAGGACCGGAATGGCCCTCGGGCTGGAGAGGTGATGCGCAGGCATCTGCGGGCGCATCTGGCGCTTACCGGCGTCTGTTGAGTCGCGATACCCGCTGACAGTGCGTCCGCGCAGGGCCCTGAGTGCGGGGCCGTTGCTTTCGGTGCACACCTGTGCCTGTTGCCTGCGCGACGCGACTCGGGGGTATTGACACACCTCGACCCTCCGCTAGACTATTCGTGTTTACGTACAATCATTCGCATATACCAATGGAGGTGTAATGCCTGTACGCCCTGGCCGCTTGGCCGCATCGATGACATCTGTCGCGCTCGCGTTGACCCTGCTCGGACTGTCAGCGTGTTCGGCCACACCCGATGGCGGCGGCGATCAGCTGAGCCTGGCTGACAGCTACGCGCCGACCCACATCTTCGCCGAATCGGGTGTGAAGGTGTTCATGGACGAACTCTCTGAGACATCCGGCGATTCTGTGTCCTTCGACTACTATCCTGCCGGTCAGATGGGAACCCCTCGGGATCTGGTTTCGCTCAACCGTTCCGGAGTGCTCGACATCACCCCGGCGTCTCCCGCGTATCTGGCCGACCAGCTTCCGTTGTCCAGCGTGTCCGATCTGCCCGGTATGGTCGAAGACTCCTGCACCGGTGCACGGGCACTGTTCGACATGATGTCGCCCGGCGGGATCCTCTATGAGCAGGAGTACGAACCTCGCGGGCTGCGGCCGCTGTGGGTCTCAGTGCTGCCCAGCTACGAGATCCTCACCGTCAGCCGTACGATCAACTCGCCTGAGGATCTGCACGGACTCAACATCAGGACCTCGGGCGGGGCACTCGATGCCACGCTCGATGCCCTGGGTGCCGCGGCAGTGAGCATGCCGGCCTCCGACGCCTATGAAGCGCTGTCGCGCAAGACCGTTGACGGTGTCGCCTTCCCCTTCATCAGTGTGCTGCCCTACAAGCTGCAGGAGGTGCTCGGCCACTCGACGACGGGTCTGAATATCGGCGCCTTCGCGATCCCCTATGTGATCAGTGAGGACACATGGGATGGCCTGAGTCCGCAGATTCAGAACAGGATCGAACGAGCTGGCAAGGATGCTCAGAAGAGCCTCTGCGCGGCCGTGAACACCGACACTCCCGCAGCGATCGACACCATCGAGAAAAGCGGAGTCGTATTCAACACTCCCGATGCTGAGGGAAAGGCCGAGTTCGACGAGAAGCTGGGCCCGGTCCGGAAGCAGTGGGCGAAGAACATGGATTCGATCGGGAAGCCGGGCACCGAGGTCCTCCGCACCTACGAGGACAACCTGGCGCGATACGAAGGAGTATCGAAATGAGCGGATCCTCCCGCAGGCCTGAGAACGCTCTCATCATCGGAATCAAACGCGCAAGCGTGACTCTGGCAGGAGCGGCGGTCGTCGCCATGGCCGTGATCATGCTCGCCGAGGCGGTCATGCGCTATGTCTTCACCGATCCTCTGGGGTGGAACATCAGCGCGGTCGAGCGGATCCTCATGCCGATGTCCGTCTTCCTCGCCCTGCCCTGGCTGTACGTGACCGCGGGGCATGTGAGCGCCGAGATCGTCTACGACCGGCTGCCGGCCCCCTGGCAGATGACCTCCCGTATCATCGGACATCTCCTCCTGCTCGTCACCGCCGCCGCGCTGGTGTGGGGAGGCATGGTCACCGTTGTCGATTCCTTCGTCCTGGGAGACGCGCCCCCGCCCGGATCGAGCGAAGTCCCCATCCCGAGCTGGATCTGGGAACTGAGCCAGCCCGTAGGTGCCGCCGCCCTCTTCCTGGTCGCCCTTCTCGACAGCCGTCGCGCTGTGATCGAGGACGGGGCACTGGAAGACACCGAAGGGGACGAAGAGGCACTCATCGCCGCCACCGCGGAAAACATCGACGACGGCGGTGACCAGTCATGATCGCAGCGTTCGTGAGCATCATCCTGCTCGTCCTCATCCTCATCCGAGTTCCGATCCCCTTCGCCATCCTCGGAGCAGCAGGCACCGGCCTCCTGTGGGTCGGCGGCCTCCGCAATCTCATCGGAGTCGTCGAAGTCATTCCGATGAACTCGATCGGCAGCAACTCCCTGGCAGCGATCCCGCTGTTCATCTTCATGGCCCACCTCGTGCTCAAGAGCGGCGTCCTCGCGTCACTGTTCACCTCGGCGAGCACCATCATCGGACGAGTCCGAGGCGGGACCGGCATCGCCGCGGTTCTGGCCGGGGCCGGGTTCGCGGCCGTCTCGGGGTCCTCGACAGCGGCGGCCGCCACTCTGGCTCACACGTCGACCGAGACGATGCAAAAGCAGGGATACAGCAGACAGCTCGCCAGCGGAACGGTCGCCAGCGCTGGAACCCTGGCGGCGATGATCCCGCCCTCCATCCTTCTGGTCTTCTATGCCATCACCGCTGAGACCAGTGTCGGCAAGACGCTGCTGGCCGGGGTGATTCCGGGAGTCCTCATGAGCATCGGACTGGCACTGACAGTGTGGGTGATGGGACTTCGGGGACATGCTCCGGCGACCCCGGCAACACCGTGGACGGCGAAACTCAGGGCCGTCTCAGGCCTGCTGCCGATCATCTTCCTCTTCCTGCTCGTCGTCGGCACTGTGTTCCTCGGAATAGCCACCGCCACCGAGGCGGCCGCGCTGGGCTGTCTCGGGGGATTACTGCTCATGCTGTGGACGAGGTCCGTCACCTGGGCGAATCTGAGAGCGGCTGTGGTGGGCACTGTCTCGAGCAGTGCGATGATCCTCTCGATCGTCTTCGCCGCGCACGTCTTCGGCATCTTCCTGACGCAGACCAGGGTGACGCCGCTCGTGATCGACTTCGTCCAGAGCCTGCCGGTGCCCGCGATCGTCATCGTGATCATCTTCGCCTTCATCTATCTCGTGCTCGGCTTCTTCATGGATCAGATGGCGATCATCGCGCTCACGGTTCCCGTCACCCTTCCGGTGGTCGAGGCACTGGGCTTCGACCCGATATGGTTCGGCGTCATCGTGATACTCCTCGCCGAGATCGGACTCATCACTCCGCCCCTGGGTCTGAATGCGTTCGTCGTGGCCCGAGCGGCGAACATTCGGGTCGAGACGGTCTTTCTCGGTTCGGTGCCGTTCATCATCGCGATGCTCATCGTGACTGCTCTGGTCTTCGTGTTCCCCGACCTTGCATTGATTATGACGTCGAGCGTGAAATGAGGAATGAGCAAGTGAACGGAATTCCGTCATCCCCGGCTGCCCCGTCATCCCCAGCTGCCCCGGCAGCATCCGCGCCGGCACTCGCCGGCCTCCGGGTGCTCGAGCTCGGGACAGTCATCATGGCACCTTACGCGGGTAAGATCCTCGCCGATCTCGGAGCCGACGTGATCAAGGCCGAGCAGCCGGGCGGAGACATCGGACGCAGGATCGGGCTCGGGGGAGCCGAAGGGGCTAGTGTGCTGGCGATGAACCTCAACGCCAGCAAGCGCAGCATCATCGTCGATGCGGCAGCGGCGAGGGACCGTCCCGTCCTCGAGGGGCTCATCGCATGGTCGGATGTCATCATCACCAATCTCCTGCCCCGTCGACGGGCCCGCTACGGACTCGATTGGGAAACGGTGCACCGGCTCAACCCCCGGGCGATCCTGTGCACGGCCCAGGGCTTCTCCTCCCGCTCCGATCGTGCCGACGCCCCCGCCTACGACGACATCATTCAGGCAGGTTCCGGTCTTGCCGACACCTATCGGCTGCGGGACGGCAGCCCCGCCTACTCGCCCTATGTGGTGGCGGATAAGGTGTGCGGAATGACGATGGCCCAAGCAGTTCTGGCCGCCCTCTACACCACTAGCGCCTCTGGTGAGGGGACCTGGGTCGACGTGCCCATGGTCGAGACGATGTCGGCATTCACCCTCGTCGAACATCTCGGCGGGCAGACCTATTCGCCTCCGCGCGGTGATGTCGGCTGGTCACGGGTGCTGGCCCCCGAGCATCGGCCCCACCCGGCCCTCGACGGACACATCTGCGTAATGCCCTACACAGACAGGAACTGGGCGGACTTCTGTGAGCTCATCGGCCGGCCCGACTATCTCGATCATCCTGATCTGCACAGCAACCAGGCCAGGACTAGCAATCCTCGGATGTACGAGTCGGTGCTCGCCGACTATGCCGCTGCCAGAACCTGCGCACAGATCGAGGAAGAGTGCCGGAGATACTCGATCCCGGTGCAGAGGGTGGTGCGCATCGACGAGATTCCGGCCGACCCGTACCTCGGAGCCTCTGACATGCTCACCCGTGAGCGGCATGATACGGAGGGGGAATATCTCCACGTGGGGTCGCCGGTGACCTTCAGCGATCACCCCAGACCCGACGTCCGCGCGACCTCCCGACTCGATGCCGATCGCGCCGAGATCCTCGAGCTTATCGGCCTCGCTCCTGCGACATGAGGGGCACGGTAGTAACTGGGTGTGGCAATTGGCAAGCTCGGCCCTCCCTGGTAGAAGTAAGGGCATGACCTCGACACATCGGACCGTGACGCGGATCGTGAGAATCCTCGAAGTGGTGGCCCGCTCAGGTGAGGACGCTGTCGGTCTGGCCGCGCTCGCCCGGGAGCTCGACGCTCCCAAATCTAGTGTGCACGGGTTCGTGCGAGGGCTTTGCGCCGAAGGTTATCTGCTCGAGGGTGACGACGGCTACGTCCTTGGGCCGGGAGTCGCTCATGTTTTGGGCCCGGCGGAGAACTCGGTCGTCCTACTCATTGAGGATGTACTGGCAGAAATCTCTGCTCGGACGGGTGAAACGGTCACCGTGGCCGTAAGAGTCGGTGACTCCGTTGTCTACGTGCATAGTCTGGAAGCGGACTACGAGGTCTGTTACGTGCCCAGGCTGAAGGTAAGGCGCCCCCTTCTACCAACTTCGTCGGGCAAGCTGTTCTTCGCGCTGTCGCCGAGGCCAGGTGACAGCGAACTGTTCGATTCCTATGACCCTTCCACACGAACCCGGCTCGAAGCCGAGCTGCTGCAGATCCGACGGTCTGGAATCGCGTACAACCGAGGCGAGACGGTTGCGGATGTCGCCGCTGTGGCGGTGGGCGTCTTCATCGACTCCATGCTCTCGGCAGCCATCACCATCGCCGGCCCCATCACGCGGACGGAAGAGCATCTGGATCACTACGGGGCGGTTGCCCGCGGCCTCCTCGACAAATCCGGCTTCGGCAAGGAGAGTCGGCAAGGCTGAATGTCAAAGCGACTCATGAGCCACCGGTCGACCTCGGCGTGGAGGCGAGCGCGCCTCCCCCTCTATTGCTACCCGACGGCGGCCCAGATACCTCGCGCCAGGTATCTGGGCCGCCGTCGGGTAGTAATTGGGACTCCGAAAGACTGATGCATCTATCAATGCATGCATCTGTTATCGTCGGGGTGTGAACGACATGCTGACGCTCCCGTGGGACCACATCGATGACAGTTCGCCGATCGCTGCACGGATGGCCGCCTGGGCCGCCCGCGAGATCATCGAGCGCCGCTTCGAGCCCGGTACCCTGCTCACCGAGGCCGAGCTCGCCGAGGCGCTGCAGGCCAGCCGCACTCCCGCCCGAGAGGCGATGCTCCAGCTCGAACGCTGGCGCCTCGTCCGCCTGGTCCCGAAGAAGGGCGCGATCGTCACCACGGTGACCAGCGCCGAACGCCGCGACCTCCTGGCCGTGCGCGCGATGTTCGAAGTCGACGCCGTCCAGTCACTGACAACTGACGACGGACTCGAACCCGTCGCCGCCGACCTGCGCGTCCTCCTCGACCAGCAGAAGCAGGCAGTCGAGGCCGGCGATACCCTCGGCTTCGCCAGCGCCGACTACAGCTTCCACGCCCGCATCATCCGCAGCGGCGGCAACGCCGTCATCGACGAGATGCTCACGACCATGGGCCCTCGCCTCGCGCGCCTGACCTACCAGGTCATCATCGACCGCCCGAGCTCACTCGAAACCCTCTTCGATGAACACGCCGAACTCACCGACCTCGCCGAACGCGGAGATGTCGAGGCCTTCGGCCCGCTCGTCCGCCGCCACATCGACGCCACCCATTTCGCCTGACGCCGACACTGACGCACACAGAACCACGAACCGTCGACACTGAATCGCAGCAATGACCTCAGAGCCAGCCACCCCAGCCACAGCTACCGCAGCTCCCGACACCACCGCCCCGACCGCCGAAACCGTTGGCACCCACACAGAATCACACCCCCGCCGAGGTGGCTCCACCCCACCGCGTCGCGCATGGCTCCGAGTGGCTCCCGCGATGTTCCTGCTGGCCTGGGGCGGCAACCACTTCACCCCGCTCGTGCACATGTACGAAGAAGACGGCGGCTACGCCGTCTGGCAGGCGAACCTGCTGCTGGGTATGTACGTGGGCGGACTCATCCCCGGACTCCTGGCCGCCTCGGCGCTGTCGGATCGGCGCGGACGCAAACCGGTTCTCATCGCCGGAACGATCGCCGCGATCCTCGGCAGCCTCCTCCTCGCCCTCGGCTTCGACCTCTTCTGGCTGCTCTGCGTCGGTCGTGTGCTCGCCGGAATCGGCGTCGGCGTCGCGATGTCGGTGGGCACGAGCTGGATCAAAGAGCTCTCGTCACCGCCCTTCGACCACGAGGCCGGCATCACCGCCGGCGCCCGTCGCCCCGCACTCACCCTGACCTTGGGCTTCGCCCTCGGCGCCTTGGTCACCGGATGCCTGGCCCAATGGGGACCGGCGCCCGAGGTGACGCCCTACGCGGTTCACGGAGTGCTCAACCTCGTCGCGCTCATCATCGTGTTCGCCGCACCCGAATCGCTGCCGAAGCACCGCCGGTCGCAGCAGCACTGGTGGCAGGGACTGCGGATCCCGCTCGTCGGTCACCGGACCTTCGTGCGCCTCATCATCCCCGCAGCCCCCTGGGTCTTCGGCGCCGCCGGCATCGCCTACGCGGTCATGCCCGCTCTCGTCCAGGACGAGCTGGGGGAGTGGACGACCCTCTACGCGACCGTGCTCACCGTTGCCACCCTCGGCGCCGGGGCGCTCGTGCAGAACCTCGTCCCGCGGGTCAATCGGTGGACCGGTGGCCGCGGGCTCGTCGTCGGGTTGGCCATGATGAGCCTCGGCATGATTCTCGCGGTCATCGCCGCCCTCGTCGCCGATCCGATCCTCGCCTTCGTCGTCGCGATCGTCCTCGGACTCGCCTACGGCATCTGCGTGGTCTCCGGCCTCATTATCGTCCAGGCCATCGCCGAACCCGACGACCTCGCCGGAATCACCGGCGTCTACTACTCGCTCGCCTACTCGGGCTTCCTGCTGCCGACCGTGCTCGCGGCGCTCCTGCCGCTCATGGGCTACAGCATCTCCCTCGGCGGGGTCGCGGTGATCTGCCTGCTCAGCCTCGGTGCCGTGGCGCTGGGGTCGATGCGGCGGGGCTGAAGTCGCCGGACTGAGCGCGGCAGTGGAAGGTCTTTGCACCGGAGGGCTCACCACTTGAAATCAGCGCGTCAGCGTCCGCGCCACTCCATCGGGGTCTTCGACAGGAATGACTCGACGGCGGCTGCAAAGTCCTCACTGCCATAGACGGAGGCGATGACGTCCGCATCCTTGACCGGGTCTGACGAGTTGAGTCGGCGTAGGTTCTCCTTGATCGACCACTGAGTGAGCGGGGCACCGCCGGTGATGCTCGCGACGGTCTGTTCGGCGGCAGTATCGAGGTCGTCCTCCACGGCGGTGAGGAAGCCGCTAACCAGTGCCTCCTGAGCATCGACCCGCCTCGCAGTGAGAAGCATGGACTTTACACGCGGTTCGCCGAAGGTGCGCACAAGTCTGCGAAGTGTGCTCGCCGACAAGGTGTTCCCTAGTGTCTTGGCGATTGGGACCGAAAACGATGCTGTGGGAGAAGCGATGCGGACGTCCGCACACGTTGCGATTCCCAGGCCGCCGCCGACGCAGTGCCCGTCGACGATCGCGACCACAGGTTTGGCGACTGCCGCAAGCACGCTGAGCACCTCGTCGATCCGTTTCTCATAGGCGACGCCGTCCTCGCCCGTGAACCCCCTGAACTGTGCAATGTCCGTGCCTGCTACGAAAGCCCGACCGCCGGCTCCGCGAAGGACGAGTGCTCGAATGTCGGGGTCCTCATCCGCTCTCACTGCCGCATCGGCGAGAGCCTGGTACATCTCCCAGGTCATCGCGTTCCGAGCCTCGGGCCGGTTGAAGGTGACGTGGAGTGCGGAATCGCGCTCCTCGGTGAGTACGTCGGTTGTCGTCATCGCTGGACCTCCGCTTTCTGTGCTGATCCGATCCGTGGCGAGATTTCTTCGAGGATTCTGTCCGTATCGGCCCCCAGAGAGGGTCCGGCGGTGCCGTGGGTGAGCTGTGAACGTGAGAATCGCATCGGATTGCCCAGCTGTCTGACCGTTCCGAGAGTGGGGTGTTGTGAGTCCCAGAAGTATCCGCGAGCGTTGAGGTGGTCGTCGTTGAATACCTGCCCGAAGTCGTTGATGGGAGCCGCGGGAACGCCGACTCTGTTCATCTCCTCGAGGATCTCCCTGACCTCTCGTTCTGCGAAATTCTCTTCGATGATCGCGATGAGTGCTTCTCTGTTCTCCAGTCGCTTCGCCGGTGCGGAGAACAGCTCGTTCTCCTCGAGGAAAGCGAGATCGAACGCCGAGCAGAAGCGCAGCCAGGTAGCTTGGGTGTTTGCCCCGATGGTGACATAGCCGTCTTTGGCAGATACCGCTTGGTAAGGGGCCTGAGCCTGATGGGCCGATCCGTTGGGGCGACCGACAGTTCCCGCACCGTAGTAGCTGCCAGCTTCCCACACTGCCAAAGAGACAGCCGATTCGAAGAGCGAGACGTCGAGATGCTGGCCCCGGCCTGAAGCCTTCCGCTCGAAGAGCGCGGATACGATGCCGAGGGCCATGTAGAGGGCGGTCGTGAGGTCGCAGATCGGCACCCCGACCTTGACCGGGGGCTGGTCGGGGAACCCGGTGATGCTCATGAGTCCTGACCGGGCCTGGGCCATGATGTCGAGACCGGCCAGCGGCGCGAGAGGGCCGTCCTGCCCCCAACCGGACGCGGAGGCATAAATGAGCCCAGGATGGTCGTCCTTGAGGTCGTCGTATCCGAGACCCATCTTCTTCAGTGATCCTGGTCGCAGGTTCTCGACGAGAACGTCTGCGGTGTCGAGGAGCGCGGTGAACGAGGAGCGGCCCTCCTCAGATTTGAGGTCGAGGGCGATGGATTCTTTGTTCCGATTGAGCCGCATGAAAGGGCTGGACTCGTCGTCGATATGTGGTCCTGAAGCTCGAGTCGCATCCCCTGTGCCGGGTGTTTCGATCTTGATCACTCGCGCGCCCATATCGGCGAGCTGCATCGTCGCGTACGGTCCGGCGATGAAGACGCCGACCTCGAGGACTGTGATCCCTGCGAGGGGGCCGGGGGAGTCCGTCGGGGAGGACGTCGCATCTGTGGTCGTCGGGATCATGGTGTCCACCTCACTGTGTTGCATATCACTGTCGATTGTCTACAATAGGCTATCAGCAAGCGAGTTGCACATCACCGGGGAGGCACTCGCAGGAGAATGGAAGGGCATCGAGATGACGGCACCATCACAGGCGACGGACTCGCTCATCGACAGTCCGAGCTTGGCGGAGCTCGCGGCGGTCAAGATCAGCGAACTGGTGTTCCGCGGAGAAATCGGACCTGACGATCGCGTGGTGGAAGAACATCTCTGCAGTCGCCTCGGCGTCTCCCGGGCTCCGGTGCGCGAGGGCCTGAGGATTCTCGAAGGGTCCGGGCTCGTCGTCCGCCGTCCGCGGGCCGGGGTTAGGGTCGCCAGCCTCAGTCAGAACGACGTCTTCGAAATCCTCACTTTCCGGGAGGGGCTCGAGCAGATGGCCGTCACCCACCTCTACCGGTTCACCGACGACATCGCCGAAGTGGACACGACAGAGTTGGACGCCGCACTCGATCGGCTCGCAGATGAGTTCGAGAAAGGTGACGACGAGTTCGGTCGGATCCAAGCCAGCTACGCCTTTCACACCGAGCTGGTCAGACTCTGCGGCAATTCCCGGATCGTCGCCAGTTATCGACAGATCACCATGCAGGTCAAGCTCTGCATGTCACTGAATCTCCGTCGTCTCAACTCGGTCGAGACTCCGAGCGAGAACGTTGCCAGACACCGGGAACTGCGCACCGCCGTTCTGTCCGGCGACGTCAACCGGGCGCTTGAGGCCATCAGCAGCCACGGTCACGACACCTTCGCCAGAGAGTTCTTGGACACCCTCCCCGGAGGGACAGCGCGATCCGCGCAGTGGCTCGAAGCTCGAGACTGAGCCCGAGCACAGGACAACAGCACCAGGCGTGGACCCGCCCCTCGGTTCGGATTCAACGAAGAATCAGGAGTTTCTGACAATGGCCGATTGGCTGACAGTACTGCACACCCTCATCACCGTGGCCGGAGTCATCGTTCTGATTCTGGCGCTGAAGGTCAACCCGCTCTTCGCGCTGCTGATCGGCGCCGGGTACTTGGGGCTGGTGACCGGTCAGGGCTTCGGCCCGACCACGGAGATCATAGCCACCGGTTTCGGCAACATCATGGCCGAGATCGGGCTGCTCATCGTCTTCGGCGTTCTGCTCGGAAAGCTGTTGGCCAAACTCGGCGCGATCGAGGGATTGGTCGCCGCGTTGATGGCTGTTTCGGGTAAGAGATTCGCGCCCTATGCGCTTGGCGTGACGAGCGGAACCGTGCTGCAGTCGATCTTCTCCGACGTGATCTTCGTCATCACTGCGCCCGTCGGGCGATCGGTCGCCGGACGAATCGGACGGGCGGGCACCGGAATCATCTCGGCGGCGATGTGCGCAGGCATCCTGTTCGGATTGACCATGATGATCCCGAGCGTCGGATCACTGGCACTGAGCTCTCTGCTCGAGATCCCTATCCCGCGATTCCTGGCATTCGGCATCATCACCGCAATCCTCGGCATCATCATCACCATCGCCATCATGAAGACGCTGTTCCTTCGCTTCGGTTTCTGGAACGCCGCGACCGATGAGGAAACCTACGCAGGCCCAGTCGACGATTCTGCGCCCGAGGAGGACGCGCCTCGGCGCCTTCCCCTGTGGCTGACGATCAGCCCGGTTTTCGTTGCGCTCGTCCTCATCGCCTCCGAGTCGATTCTGACGAACTTGTCGATCGACATACCGATCATGGATTTCTTCGGTGCTCCGACTATTGCCATGTTCTGCGCGACTTTCATGGCCTATGTGCTCCTTCTCGTGCACAGGGACCATGAATGCGTGACGACGACTCTTAAGTCGGGATTCGCCGCGAGCGGAGAGATCTTGGCCCTTACGGGTCTGGGCGGTTCCTTGGCCGAGATGGTGAAGTCCATCGGATTGGGAGACATCTTGGGAGGCATGTTCGAAGCCGACGCCGCGTCGCCGATCCTTCTGGCCTGGCTGCTTGCGGTGGTCCTGCACACGGCAATCGGATCCGTGTCTGTCGCCTCGATCACGGCTGCCGGGTTCCTCGCTCCCGTCGCTGCCTCGACCGGGGTTGATCCGGTGCTCATTGCGCTTGCGGCCGCCTCCGGCTCACTGTTCCTTATGACCGTGCACAGCAACTTCTTCTGGATGGTCAAAACAATGCTTGGTCAAACGACGAAAGGTGCGGTGAAGTCCGTGAGCGTGACAACGAGTGTCGGAAGCGTCGTCGGACTCGGGCTCGTCTATATCTGGTCGATCTTCCTCTGAATACGTCGAGGCAGTGGCTTGCGAATCCATCAACGAGGGCTGACGGCTACGAGACCACAAACTAGGATGGCACCAGACCGCAACCCCGGCAGAGAGGTCGAGAACATGCTCGGACGCACACGTGAAGAACCGACCCCGGCGGTCAGCGCCTTCATCGACATCATGGGCCCACGCCACGTGCTCACCTCGGCGCGGGCGACCGCATCGTACGCGAAGGGCAACCGCTTCGGCGGCGGCAACGTGCTTGCCGTGCTGCGGCCCGGCAGCCTCGTCGATATGTGGCGGGCGCTGCAGGTGTGCGTCGATCACGACCTCATCGTCATCCCGCAGTCGGCGAACACCGGCCTGACCGGGGGATCAGGGCCCGGCGATCAGGACTACGACCGCGAGATCGTCATCATCTCGACCCTGCGCATCAACCAGATCCACCTCATCAACGACGCCCGCGAGGCCGTGTGCCTGGCCGGATCGACGCTCTACGAACTCGAGGACGAACTCGCCGCGCACGATCGCGAGCCGCATTCGGTCATCGGGTCATCCTCGATCGGCGCTTCGGTTATTGGCGGCATCGCGAACAACTCCGGCGGCAGCCAGATCCGCAAGGGCCCGGCCTTCACCGAGCATGCGATCTTCGCCCGCGTCACCGCCGACGGCAAACTCGAACTCGTCAACCATCTGGGCATCAGCCTCGGCGAGGATCCCGCGCACATCCTCGACAAACTCCAGCGCGGACACTGGGACCCCTCCGACGTCACCCCGCCGCCCGAGGACACCTTTGAGACCGACTACGCCGACCACGTCCGCGAGATCACCGACTCCCCGGCACGGTACAACGCGAACCCGAAGTTCCTCCACGAGGCCTCGGGGTCTGCGGGCAAGCTCATGGTCTTCGCCGTGCGCACCCGTACGTTTCCCAAGGTCAAGGACACGACGACGTTCTACATCGGCACGAACAGTCCGGCCGAACTCGAAGAGCTGCGCCGGGCGATCCTGACCTCGGATCGACCGTTGCCGATCTCGGGAGAGTACATGGGTCGACCGTCCTTCGACCTCGCGGAGAAGTACGGCAAGGACACGTTCGTGTCCGTCAAGCACGCCGGCGGCCGCGAGCAGATCAAGCTCTTCGCGCTGAAGAACTGGGCCAACGGGGTGTTCGCGAAGATGCCGTTCTTCGGCGAGACCGTCGCCGACACGATCGCCCAGCGCGCTTTCGGACTCTTGCCGCAGCAGCTGCCGAAGCGGATGCTCGAGTTCCGCGACCGCTTCGAGCATCACCTGCTGCTCGTCGTCGCAGGCAGTGAGAAAGCTGGGACCGAAGAATTCCTCAGCTCCTTCTTCGCCGAGGCGGCCCATGAGGGGGACTTTTTCATCTGCACGGCCGATGAGGCGAAGTCCGCAATGCTCCATCGCTTCGGTGCCGCCAGTGCCGCCACTCGGTACTTCAACCTCAACCGCGAGGACTCCTCGGAGATGATCACCTTCGACGTCGCGCTGCGTCGAGACGAGGAGGACTGGCTCGAGGTGCTGCCCGACGAGATCGCCGATCAGCTGCACATCAGCTCGTATTACGGCCACTTCTTCTGCCACGTCCTCCACCAGGACCATGTGGCGAAGAAGGGCGTCGATCCGGTGGCGCTCAAGAAGCAGATGATGGAGTTGCTCGAGGCTCGGGGTGCGGCCGTTCCCGCCGAGCACAACTACGGCAGGCTCTACCATGTGCCGGAGACGATGGAGGCGCACTTCAAGGAGCTCGACCCCTGCAACGTCTTCAACCCCGGCGTCGGCGAGACCTCCCCGCACAAGAACTGGGCGTGAGCGCGGGCTCTTAGCGCGGCCCTCGGCGCCGCCCTCGGGGAAAGCCTCCCGCATTTCATACACTGAGCGGCACACCACCCCGGTGCAACGGGGTGGTGTGCCGCTCACGGTGCCGGATGCGTCACCAACGGTGCGATGACTCGCTCGTGGTGACGGATGCCGTCGGCAAAGGATGCTGCCGGCCGCCCAGCGTACCGCCTCAGTCCACGTCTGCGACCTCATCGGCGGCGGCCGCCTCGGCGCGGGCTTCCTTGATCTTGCGTACTCGGGAGATCCTCATCAGGGTGAGTGCTGCGATGAAGCCGAACGCCGCACCGAACACGATGCTGTACGCACTGACTGAGGCGCCGAGAGTAGCGCTTGCTCCCATGCCTGCATCGATGAGCGGATATCCCTCGCTCAGGTGGAAGACGACTGCACCCACCCAAAGGATGGCGAATACTGCCCCCACGATGTTGCCGATGATCAGACGTTTCGGCGAGACGCGAGCCATCGACATCGAGAAGTCCACATTCTCGCGCTTGCAGTAGGCTGAAATGACGACGCTCGTCACCATGGATCCGAGGACGATGAGTGCGCTCCACATTCCTGCGCCGAGGATGGCGAAGATGAGTCCGAGTGCGAAGAACACATAGGTCGAGACGACGGCGCCGAAGGTATAGGCGCGCAGGATGACATCACGCTCGCGTTCATCGCCCATGGACGGATCGTGGAAACCGGCGATCCTGTCGGCGATTTCGTTGGTCGGCTGTTTCTTGTTGCTCGTGGTGTTCATCGGTCTTCCTCCTGTAGCGAGAAGATCTCTTCGACTGTGGTGCCTACGGCTCGGGCGATGCGCAGAGCCAGGTAGACGCTGGGTGCGTAGTCGCCGCGTTCGGTCGCGATGATCGTCTGGCGCGAGACCCCGGTGAGCTGTGCGAGCTGGGCCTGGGTGAGCCCAGCGGCCTTGCGAACCTGTTTGAGGTCCGAGGACTGAACTTCCATGGGGCTCCTTGATGTCAACTTCTCTTTACATCTAAAAGTAAAACATGCTTGACATCAGTATGTCAATGATCTTTGACATCGCCGAGGTGGCTGCGCAGTTTTGCTCGCGGACCGGGCCGATCGTGTGGGCCGTGATGGGGTCGAGTTGGGCTCGAGCGTGAGCATCCCTCACCGGAAACGACAAAACACCCCGTTGCAACGGGGTGTTTTCGCGCTACCGGTGAAGGATTCAGCCCCAGCCCCGGCCCCAACGACGAGGCCGCCGAACTACTCCTCGACCTTGACCCTCCGGCGGTCCTTCTCCAGCCGCACCTCGTGGCTCGACCGGGAAGGATTGAGCAGCTTGAGCAGCGACAGTGCAATCACGGCTCCCAGCACCGCGCACCCGGCGGGCAGCAGCATCGCAGTCTTCGCATCGGCGGCGTCGATGATGTTGCCGGCGATCGCCGAACCGAAGGCGACGCCGAAGCCCAGCGAGGTCCCGAGCCATGCGAAGGCCTCGGTGAGGCGACGAGGCGGGGCGAGCTGTTCGATGACGGAGTTCGCGCCGATGAGGCTCGGGGCGATCGCCGACCCGACGACGACCAAGATGATGCCGTAGGTGACCATCGAATTCGCCAGCAGCATCAGGCACGCGCCGACTGCCAAGGCAGACACCGCGACACCGAAGCGGTGGTGCACGGCGGCCTTCCAATTCCGAGCCCCGTACAGCGCCCCGGACACCAGCGATCCCAGTGCCAGGCAGGACAGCAGCACACCGGCCGTGGACTTCACGCCGAGTTCGTCGGCGAAGGCGACGGCGATGACGTCGATCGCACCGAAGTTCACGCCGAGGAAGATGTTGACGAAGATGATCGCAAGGATGCCCGGGTTCGAGACCACGTGCCCTTTGGCTTCGGTCGTCCGCTCGACCGGCGGCGGTTCGGTCGCCTTCTGGATGTAGAGAAGCAGCGAGCCCACACCCACGGTAATCATCGAGAGGATGATGCCCGCCGGCGGCCACACCGCGGTCGCGAGCACCGTGGCCAGCACGGGCCCGGAGACGAACATCAGCTCATCGGCGACGGACTCCCACGAGAACGCGGTCTGCAGCTTCTTCGGCGTATCCACGAGGTGTGACCAGCGCGAACGCACGAGCGAACCGACGGAGCCGACAGTGGCGCCGCCCATGCCGGCGAAGGCGAAGATGAGTCCCGGCCACCAGTCGCCGTAGACGGAGACGATGAGCAGCGTCAGTGCCGCGAGGTGGATGACGACGATGGGTGCCATGACCCGCGACTGCCCGTGGCGGTCGACGAGCCGCGCGATCCCGGGGCCGGCAAGGGCTTGGACGATCATGTACACGGCGGAGACGATGCCCGCCAGACCATAGGATCCGGTCACGCCCTGGATGAACAGGACGATTCCCAGTCCCAGCACGGCGATGGGCATCCGGGCGACGAGACCGGCCAAGGAGAACTTGAGAGCACCGGGAAGCGACAGAATTTCCCGATAGTTGTTGAACACCAGGAAAGTCTACCGAGCGCCCCGAACGTCGGCCAGGTGAACTCTGCGTTATTACTGGTGAGTCGCCTCACCTCGGCGCCGGTGAGATCACCGTTCGATCACAATGCGATCATCGGCGACCGAAGGGCTCGCCGGGACGCGTGCACGGGCGCTGACAAGGACGAACACCCTCGCCGAGGTGGCCCTGCCCTCTCGTGCGACCGCACGGTCGGGCGCAGGGAGTGTTGCGGATGTGAGAACTGAGTCACCCCGGCCGCTATACAATAGGCGGGATTGCCCACTTTCCCGGCGTGATGCGCCGCCCCGAAACCCCGGAGTGCCGATGACGGACAACACCACCTTCGACGATCTCTTCGACCACCAACCCGAAGAACAGCAGCGACCGCGGAAGAAGAAGCGCGTCTGGCGCAAGGTCCTCGTGGTCCTGCTCATCATCGTCATCCTCGGTGTGCTCGGCATCGGACTCTATGTGTGGAACGTCGGACGGTCCTTCGACGACAACGCCAACCGGCTCAGCGATGAACAGGTCTTCGGCAAGCAGAAGAAGAGCGACGGACAGGACGGCGGCACGAACATCCTGCTGCTCGGCTCGGACGAGCCGATGAGCGATGTCGACGTCAACGATTCGCGTGGCCTGCGCTCGGACACGATCATGGTCATGCACCTGCCCAAGGACGGCGGCAACGTCCAGGTCATGTCGATCCCGCGCGACAGCTACGTCGACATCGAGGGCCACGGCAAGGCGAAGATCAACGCGGCCCTGTCCTACGGCGGTCTACCTCTGGCCGTGTCGACGGTCTCGGACTTCATCGGTACGGACCTCGATCACGTGGCGATCATTGACTTCGAGGGATTCAAGGCACTGACCGACAGCCTCGGCGGGGTGACCGTGAACTCCGAGCAGGCCTTCGAGAAGAACGGCTACACCTTCACCCAGGGCGAGAACGTCTTGGGCGGCGACGAGGCGCTGACCTTCGTGCGCGAGCGCAAGTCCTTCAAGGACGGCGACTTCCAGCGCGCGCGCAACCAGCAGGCGTTCATCCGCGGGCTGACGAACGAGATCATCTCCGCCGACACCTTGTCGAATCCGAAGAAGATCCAGGACATGGTGAAGAACTTCGCCCCGTACATGTACGTCGATTCCGGCCTGGACGCGAAGTACATCTCCTCGACCGCCTTCGACATGCGCGACGTCCGCCCTGGTGACATCGAATTCTTCACCGCTCCCGTCGCCGGCGTCGGCACCTCCCCGGACGGTCAGTCGATCGTCAACGTCGACGAGGACGAGCTGAAGAAGCTCCGCGACTCGTTCAAGAACGACACCGTCGCCGACTATGTGCAGAACGCCCCGGAGGCGCACCTGTAGACGCTCGCGGCGCAGACGACAGCCCCGTACCAGTTCGGTCTGGTGCGGGGCTGTCGTCATACTCTCGCCGAGGTGGCCGACCGTGGCCGCGAATGCGGGCATTATGCCCGCCGGCCTTCCACACGACGAACCCCGCTCCAGGAATGGCCTGGTGCGGGGTTCGTCTGGTTCGGACTGTCGGCGGTGACCTTTTCGTCAGCATCGTGGCAATCGTCGAAGCTGTTGCAGACTTCGAGGCCGTGTCAGTCTTCGAACTGGACCTTATGGACTCCGTTGGGTGTGCCCCACTCGTTGTCGGGGTTGGACACGGCTTCATTGGCGACTCCGAGGCTCATCTTTTCGCCGGTCACTGTGTTCTCGTAGTCGACGTACGTCGTTCCCGCAGCGCCTTCTGCACCGACCCGGTCCCAGTGGGTGACGTTGTCATCGCCGTGCTCGGCCAGTTCCTCGGCGACCTGCGGTGAGGCGAAAGCTTCGACGCGGTCCGTGGCGCCCTGTCCCCATGCGCGGACGAGCTCATCGGCATACTTGACCGTATCGGTCGGGTAGTAGACGGACTGCGTATCGACGTCCGAGGCAGCCGACTGGCTCGACGAGTCGGCGCCGGAAGCATCGGCGGCCATGGCCGGTCCAGTTGCGAGCCCGACGCCGGTGAGTCCGGCGAAGGTGGCGATTCCCAGGGCGGCTGCGCGATTGCGGATGGTGGTCTTCATTGTGTCGATCCCTTCTTCTCATGTGCTGCCACCGACCAGCGGTAGGGCTCGGCGGCATGCCTTTGACGGGGATCAGTATTCCGACCGAATCTGAGGCCGCGGCAACGATCACTGGGAACGAACTCACAGCCGGTAACGGCATGAAGACAGCACTGTTGCAGTTGCGCGACAGCGGTGAAACACAACCGCAGGAATCGCAGTTGGGTGCGGAGCAGAAGGCCTGCGACAGCGGGGATCGAGCGACTTCGACGAGGCAGTCGGCGAGGCCGCCACGACCTCGCCGGCGGGTTTCATTGCGACATTTCCGATCAAGCAGCGATACGCGATCGTGACCGCTCACATCCTCGATAATGACTTGCGCGCCGAGGCGGCCCCATGGTCGACCTCGTCTGTTGCGGGGCGCGGTCGCTCACTTACCGGTTACGCCGCAGAACGCGTCGTGCACGACGCGATCGTCGACCGGACGGATGAGTGAGAGCGCGGGCGGGCGCAGGTCCGACACTCGGGCTGCTGCTCCGCCGATGAGAGCGCGAGAGGAGTGAGCACGCACAAGCGCGGACTCGCAGGCTGTACCCCGATCGCTACTTGCCGAGCACCCCGTCGACGAGGGTCCGGGCGTCGTGCTGGACGGCCCGCAGGTGGTCTTCGTTGCGCAGGGACTCGGCGTAGATCTTGTAGACGTCTTCCGTGCCCGAGGGGCGCACCGCGAACCAAGAGTTGTCCGTGGTGACCTTGAGTCCGCCGATCGGAGCGTTGTTCCCCGGCGCCGAGGTGAGCACCGAGGTGACCGCTTCGCCGCCGACGGTCTTCGCGCTCACCTGGCCGGCATCGAGGGCACCGAGCCGGGCCTTCTGTTCGCGGGTGGCAGGTGCGTCCTGACGGGCATAGGCGCTGGTGCCGTAGTTGGCGGCCAGGCCGGCGTAGCGCTGCGAGGGGGTCTGGCCCGTCTTCGCGGTCATCTCGGCGGCGAGCAGGGCGAGGATGATGCCGTCCTTGTCCGTCGACCACACCCGACCGTCGCGGCGTAGGAATGAGGCTCCTGCCGATTCCTCACCACCGAAGGCCAGTGTCGAGTCGAGGAGCCCGGGGACGAACCACTTGAACCCGACGGGCACTTCGAACAGCGACCTGTCGTGGGCCGAGACGATGCGGTCGACGATCGACGAGGTGACCAGGGTCTTGCCGATTCCGGCACCGGTCGGCCAGCCGGTGCGAGAGTCGAGCAGGTAGTCGATGGCGGCGGCCAGATAGTGGTTGGGGTTCATCAGGCCCGCATCGGGAGTGACGATGCCGTGGCGGTCGGCATCGGCATCGTTGCCGGTGGCGATGTCGTAGTCGCCGCGCGAGGCGATGAGCCCGGCCATCGCGAACGGCGAGGAGCAGTCCATGCGGATGTTCTCATCCCAGTCCAAGGTCATGAACGACCAGGTGGGGTCGACGTCGGGGTGGACGACATCGAGGTTGAGGTCGTAGTCCTCGGCGATTGCCGCCCAATAGTCGACGCTGGCTCCGCCGAGCGGATCGGCGCCGATCTTCAGCCCGGAGGAGCGGATGATGTCGAGGTCGATGACGGACCCGAGGTCGTCGACGTAGTTCGAGACGTAGTCGAAGTTCTCGGTGTTCCCCAGATGGAAGGCCCGTTGGAAGGCGGTGCGCGGAATCTTCTCCCACCCGTCGACGAGGTAGGCGTTGGCGCGTTCGGCGATCCACGTCGTCGTCTCGGTTCCGGCGGGTCCGCCGTGCGGTGGGTTGTACTTGATGCCGCCGTCGGCGGGCGGGTTGTGGCTGGGGGTGACGATGATGCCGTCGGCCTGCGCGTCCTCACGCGACTTCCCCGCGTTGAAGCCGAGGATCGCATGCGAGACGGCCGGAGTCGGCGTGAAACCGTCGCGTTCGTCGATGAGAGCGGGCACCTCGGCGGCGGCGAGCACCTCGAGGACGGTGAGGAACGCAGGCTCACTCAGGGCATGGGTGTCGCGGCCGAGGAAGATCGGCCCGCGGATGCCCTTGTCGCGGCGGAAATCGACGATGGCGGCGGTGATGGCGGCGATGTGCGCCTCGTTGAATGACCGATTGAAGCTCGAACCGCGATGCCCCGAGGTTCCGAAGCTCACGGCCTGCGACGGCACTGAAGGGTCGGGGATCAGATCATGGTACGAGTCGAGGAGGGCGGGGATGTCCACGAGATCCCGATCCTGGGCCAACTGGCCGGCGCGAGTAGTCATTCTTCTACCTTGCCAAACCTCGGCCACCTGTCACAGTCCAGTCCACGGAGTTCTTGCATCGTGGACTCCGGGGCATCGAAGCGCGATCCCGCCACGTCGGAAGCGCGACCCGCCCACATCGAAGCGCGACCAGCCCACGTCGGAGCGCGATCACGTGATGAGTCTGTCTGGGCGCCGAATCAGTCCGGCGGCTCCACGGAGTCGTCCTCTTCTTCGTTCGTGTCTCCACCGCTGATGTCTCGGTCTTTGTCGGGGGAGGTCCCCTCGGCCTTGGCCTGAGCCTCTTCGGGGTCCCGCTCGATCGGCACCTCGTGGTCCTCGGCGATGCGCCGGAGTCGTTCCTCAGGCGTCTGGGAACTGCCTTCTGCGTCTGTCTCTGCGCTGACGCCGACGGCGGAGCTCTCGATCTGCTGCGCGTCCTCGGTGTCCTGTTCCGGTTCGTTCGTCGGCAGGTTCTTCTTCTCGTCGCTCATGGACTCTCTGCTCCTCTCGGAGGCGAAGGCCCTCACCGCGTTCGGCGGCGGGGTGGGATCCGCGAAAGCGATATCGCGATCCGTGGACTCGACGTTAGACCCAACCTGGCGTGGGAGCAAGGGGGTACGGACGCGACCCTGTGCAGCAGGACGACCCTGAGATAGAGTGAAATCACCGCGCGGACAGGCGCCCAGAAGTCTGCCCCACACAACCCCACACCGATGTGGTGAGGAGTACAGGCATGGTCGGGGCTGAGAGGGAATCGATCACACAGCGAGCGTTCACCGGCGGTCTGCCCGCCGATGCGTTCATCGATGCGACCTTGGCCGACATCCACCGGCGATATCTGGGCCTCGACGATGGCGAGGTCGCCGACTACATTCCCATCCTCGCCGAGGCGGACCCGAGCAGGTTCGGTCTCAGCCTCATCGAATCGGCCGGGGCCGTGCATGAGATCGGCGACGCCGATCTCGAATTCTCCATCCAGTCGATCTCGAAGGCCTTCGTCTTCGCTCTCGTCTGCCAGGCCCGCAGCACCGAACTCGTCCACGAACGCGTGGGTGTGAACAACACGGGACTCCCGTTCAACTCGGTGATGGCCATCGAACTCAACGACGGCAAACCGCTGAACTCGATGGTCAACGCCGGTGCCATCGCCACGACCGCACTCATGCCCGGGGCCACCTCGGCGGAGAAATGGGAGAACATCCGGTCCGGGCTCTCCCGCTTCGCCGGTCGGCAGCTGCGCCTCGACGGTCGGGTCTACCAGTCGGAGATGGAGGCGAACCAACGCAACAAGGCTCTGGCCCGTCTGCTCGAGAGCTACGGTCGCATCATCACCGACCCGCTCGACACCGTCGACGTCTACACCCGCCAGTGCTCGCTGTTGGTGACCGCGCACGATCTCGCGGTCATGGGCGCGACGCTCGCCGACGGCGGCATCAACCCGCTGACCCGCTCCCGCGTGGTCTCTGCCGAGGTCGCCCGCGACACCCTGGCCCTGCTCGCCTCGTGCGGGATGTACGAGAACAGCGGGGAGTGGCTCTTCGAGATCGGTCTGCCCGCGAAATCCGGGGTCTCCGGCGGCATCGTCGCCATCGCCCCGGGCAAGGGTGCGTTGGGCACCTATTCGCCGAGGTTGGACTCCGCGGGCAACAGCGTGCGCGGTCAGCGCGCGTGCTTCCACATCTCCCGAGCACTGGGGATGAACCTCTTCGCCTCGAACGCCGTCGAACGCCCATGGAAAGGATGATGATGACCACCGAAACCGCAGCGCACGAGACCGAGGAGCGGCGGTCCTGGGCCCCGATGATCGGGCTCTTCCTCGCCCAGGTCCTCATGTCCTTCAACGTGGCGGCACTGCCGATCTCGCTGGGCGGAATGGTCGAGGACTTCGGCGTTCCGCCCACCGTCGCCTCGTCGACGATCGTCGTCTACGGACTCGCCGTGGCGGCACTCGTGATGACCGGCGCGAAGCTGGGGCAGCGCATCGGGTGGGTGCTCATCTTCCGCGTGGTGCTCGTCGTCTTCGCGGCCTCCTCGCTGCTGATGATCTTCTCCCGCACCGTCGCCTGGGTCATCACCGGGCAGCTGCTCGCCGGTGCCGCGGCCGCGATCATCGTGCCGGCACTGGTCGCACTCATCGCGGAGAACTACCGGGGTGCGCAGCAGGCGGCGGCGGTCGGGTCGCTGGGGTCGGCACGCGCCTTCTCGGGGATGAGCGCCTTCCTCATCGGCGGCACGTTGGGCACCTTCGTGGGATGGCGGCCGATCTTCTTCATCACACTCGGGCTCGCCGTCGTCGTCTTCGCCCTGACCTTCACGCTCAAGTCCGATCGCGGCGATGCGTCGATCCGGATCGACGCCGTCGCCTCGGGGCTCATCGGCGCGGCAGTTGTGCTGCTGACAATGGGGTTCAACAACCTCAACGCGTGGGGCATCATCCGCGCCGAGGATGGGGCACCGTTCGCGGTCGCCGGGCTGTCCCCGGCGCCGGTCTTCATCGTCGTCGGCATCGTCCTCGGGCAGCTGTTCTTCATGTGGACGAAGCGGCGGAAGGCGGCCGGGAAGGTCCCGCTCGTCGACATCAGCGTGCTCGGTCGGCCGAGCGAACGGGCGGCCGTCTACGCCATGTTCGTCATCGTCGCCATGGAGGCGGCCGTGAACTTCACGGTCCCGACCTATATCCAGGTCGTCCAGGGGCGGACCCCTTTCGACACGTCGCTGGCGATGCTGCCGTTCAATCTCACGGTCTTCGTCACCGCCACCCTCATCGTCCGCTTCTACAAGCGCTACGCCCCGCGCACCATCGCGCTGTTCTCGTTCGGGCTGACGACGGCGGCGCTGGTGTGGTTGGCGTTCGTCGTGACGAACAACTGGGAGACCCTGCCGACGATCCTCGGCCTCATCGTCTTCGGCATCGGTCAGGGTGCGCTTGTGACCTTGGTGTTCAATGTGCTCGTCACGGCCGCACCGAAGCATCTGGCCGGTGACGTCGGGTCGATCCGCGGCACGGCGCAGAACCTCGCCTCGGCGGTCGGCACTGCGGTGATGGGCGCCCTGCTGGTCACGGTGCTGTCGACCGGGCTGGTGTCTGCCGCCGACGATCATCCCGAGCTCCCGCCGGAGCTGATCGCCCAGGTCGACCTCGACAACGCGAACTTCGTCAGCAACGACGAGCTGCGGGAGATCCTCTCGGGGACGACGGCGACACCCGAGCAGGTCGAGCATGCGGTGGAGCTGAACTCGCAGCAGCGGCTGCGCACCCTCAAGCTCGGTTTCCTCATTCTCGCCGGGATCAGTCTGGCAGCGGCGCTGCCGGCCTCACGCCTGCCGAAGTATCGTGCGGACGAGATCCCCGATCCGGCGACGGAGGGCTAGAGCTCGGGTCAGTGGGGAACGGTCGTCATCGGTACTTGGAAGCCTCGGATCTGAACAGACCTCATGCTTGATAACTTTATCAAGGAGCCCCGTTCCCCTCGATGGCGAACTATTCCGATGTTTATTTCGTAAGCTAAGCTAATGAAATGACGGGCGATGCAACGGTGGCACACCAGTGACGCACCCGTCAGTCACGTGACCCTCACGTGCGGAAGGAGCACCATGACCAGGAACAGAGACGACGAGTCAGCGGCAGAATCCGCAGCGAGAGACGCCGCAGCCAAGCTCGACGAGGCGACCGAGAAGATCGGCGGAACCTCGAACGTGGATTCCGGAGTCGAGGTCGGCTACACAGAAGACGACAGCGACGAGCGCCTGCAGGGAGTGGCCGACGAGATCGGTGTGACCCTGCACCGCAACCCCGACGGTTCACACACAGCGGTCGAAGAATCGCAATCCGGCCTCGACTGATTCACGGCGCCGGCTCTGAGCCACAGCGCCAGACGTGGACCACGGCAACCGCCCTGAACCACGACACCCAGCACGATCCCCACACTCCACTCAACCCCTCGATGGGAGAGCACCATGAGCAACGACCAGAAGAATCTCGAACTCGACGATGTCGTCACCATCCTCAACGACAGCAGAATCGTCATGCTCACCACAGCCCTCAATGACGGCAAGCTGCTCGCGCACCCGATGGTGCCGCAGCAGGTCACCGCGGACGCCGACGTCTGGTTCTTCCTCGGACTGCACGGAGACCAGGCGACCGCCCTGCGGACGAATCCGTACGTCAACATCACCGTCGCCGAGGCGGGAAATTGGCTTTCGGTCGCAGGTCGCGTCGAATTCGTCGACGACCGGGCCAAGATCGACGAACTCTGGGACGATTCCGTCGCCGCGTGGTTCGATCAGGGACGCAATGACCCGAACCTCGGCCTCATCAAGGTCACGAGCGACTCCGCGCAGCACTGGGGTCTCACCGGCGGGAAGCTCTCGGCCATGGCTCAGATCGTCAAGTCCAAGGTGACCGGTCAGCGCACCGGCGGCGGAACCGACACCACCGAACTCTGACGCCGTCGGCTCGGCCCAGAGCTCAAAGGCGACAGCACACAGACGAGCGCCGGGCTGCATATCCGCAACCCGGCGCTCGCCGCTTTATCAAGAGTTTCTTGCTGAGAGTGCGCGTCCTCAATCGCGCACCGTCACCGGCCCGAGGCTGTCACCGGCCCGAGGTCCTCACTTGACCCAGGGCTCTTCGCCGGTCTCGGAGACGATGGGTTTGCCGTTGTCGAGGTTCCAGGCTCCCATACCGCCTTCGACGTTGAATGCATCGAAGCCGTTCTGGTTCAGCCAGGCCACGGCGCGGTTCGACCGACCGCCGGTGCGGCATATGACGTACATGTCGTCATCGAGGGGCAGATCGTCGAGGCGGCCCGGCAGCTCACCGAGTGGAACGTGGAAGGCGCCCTCGATGTGGCCGGCCTCCCACTCATCGTCCTCACGGACATCGACGATCGTGGCGCCGTCGGGGATGTCGTTGACAGTGACATTGGCTTCTTCATCCATGTCCTCAGTGTAGGCAGGTGACTGAGGTGCTCGCACCTGCTCGAAGATTCCGAAACCGAACACGCCGGCACCCGTGTTCGCGACCGTGTCCACATCTGTGTGCGCAGTCCGCACGGCTCCGGATCTCAGACGTCTCGGTCCCAATTCCAAGAGGGCTGTTGCTGTCCCAAGGGGGCTGTTGCCGTCCGGAGAGCCGTGTGAGAATGACCGTGCAGGCGTTGATGCGCCAGCCGACCACGGCCCGGGTGAACGGGACACGGCTCGCGTGAACGACTGCAGCGCCAGGAACCGTCTGCGAAGGGAAATGGTCATGAGCAACAGAGACAAGAGTGACGAGTCACCGGCCGAGGAGAAGGCTCGTGACGTCGCAGCGAAACTGGACGAGACTGCCGAGCCGCTGGCCGGGACGTCGGACATGGATCCTCACGCCGAGGTCGGCTATACCGAGCGGAACGTCGAGGCACGTGCTCAGAATGCCGCCGAGCAAGAAGGTGTGACTCTGCGCCGCAACCCCGATGGCTCGCACACGGCGACCGACGAATCACGGGCCGCCGGGACGACTCCGAATCCGGAATCGACTGCTTCCGGAGCCGCCACCCGCACGTCCGCCGGCTTCGATTCCCCAGCGGACGACACCTCCGCAACCGACGACACGGAAGCCGGCCAGGTCTCCGCCGCAGGTGACGGTCAGAGGCCCGCAGGCAAGGCGGCGACGGATGAACTCGACCGGGCCGATGTCGTCAAGATCCTGCGCGGCAGCGATTCGGTCATGCTCGCCACCGCACTGGCCGACGGCACGATCCTCGCCCACCCGATGGCTCCTCAGGAGGTCACCGAGGACGCCGATGTCTGGTTCTTCCTCGCCCTCGACGGCGACCAGACGAAGGCGCTGCGGACGAATCCCGAAGTCAATATCAGCTTCGCCGAGGCAGGCAACTGGCTCTCCGTCGCCGGGCGCGTCGAGTTCGTCGACGACCAGGCCAAGGTCGACGAGCTGTGGTCGGATTCCGCTCAGGCGTGGTTCGATGACCGCCGGGACCCGAATCTCGGGCTGATCAAGATCGTCACACACTCCGCCCAGCACTGGGGCCTGCCCGGAGGGAAGGCCTCCGGCCTGTTCCAGATGGTCAAGTCCAAGATCACCGGCGACCGACCTGCCGGCGGCACTCAGACCACGGAGCTGTGAGCCGGCACGAGGCATCCGAGCGTCATCTGAGTGCCGAGTTGCATCAGACGCCTGCCATGGCCGCGGTTGCGCTGGACCACGCAACTGTGGAACGGGCTCGCCGAAGAGGCTATTCTCTCTTCTAGGCAGGACCGCCGCAGAGCCTCGCGGTGTCGCGCAGAGTCGCTCGGCATCTTCTTATGACGAAGGGATCCCCATGTCGTTCCAGGCCTACCTCGACACCATCGAAGACAAAACCGGGCTCACCCCGCGCCAGTTCATCGGCCTCGCCGAGGAGAAGGGATACGACGCCGACTCTGTCAAAGCCGGCGTCGTCCTTGAGTGGCTCAAGACCGACTACGGTCTGGGCCGCGGGCACGCAATGGCACTTGTCCATGTCATCAAGAAGGGCCCGCAGATCGATGCCAAACACGTCGGCTCCGGCGGCACACACAATGACGACTCCGATGTGCTCTGGCTCGACGGCAAAGCGAGCAGACCGGCATGATCACCGTCACCCAACGCTCCGAGCTTCTGCTGCTCGGATCGCCGACGGCCAAGTTCATCGGTTCCGAGCATGGGGCTGACGTCTCGTTCTTCTGGGTCGACACCGCACCAGGAAAGGGCCCCGATCTGCACTGGCATCCCTATACGGAGACATGGATCGTTTTGTCCGGACATGTGCGCATCGACGTCGATGACGAAACTGTCACTGCCGAGACTGGCGCCGTCGTCACCGTCGGAGCAGAAACGGTCCACCGCTTCCGCAACATCGGAACCGAGAATCTCAAGATGGTGTGCATCCACGCTTCACCCGAGATCATCCAGGAGTTCGTCGCTGCGGGCTGACCAGGTCGGTTTCGCGCCCGCCCATCCGACCCGGTCGCCTCGGCGAGGATTAGCATGGAGGCATGAGCAAGTCGATCGTCATCATCGGTGGGGGATTGGCCGGGACCACGACGGCGCGGGAGCTGAACGCGCGCGGGCAGGCGGTCACCATCATCGATCCGCGGGCAGGTGAGACGTGCGAGCGCCCGCCCCTGTCGAAGCACCTCTTCGACGGTGCCCGCCACCACCTGCCTTACCACCTCGAATCGACCGAGCACATCACCTTCGTCCGTGATTGGGCAGAGGACATCACCCTCGCCGAGGCGGCTGCGGACTCCCGCTACACCGCGGAGACCCAGCGGCACCCCCATACGCTCGCCGGCCATCACACGACTGGGGGCACCGTCCATCTTTCGTCGGGGGAGTCCATCGACTTCACTCACTGCATCCTCGCCACCGGGATGGAGGCCAACCGCCCGCAGATCCCGAACTATCCGGACGCGCTGCCGGTGTACGACCTCGGCGATGCCGACTGGATCCTCGACCGGGTGGAGCAGGCCACGCAGCCGCTCAACATCGGGGTTCTCGGCTCCGGATATCTCGGAATGGAGGTCGCCACCTCGGCGGTCGCCGCCGGACATCAGGCCACCGTCTACCTGCGCGGGGACGAACCCCTGCGCAGACAGCTCTCCGCTCCGGTCCGGCAGGCTTTGCTCGAAAAGCACAAGGCCGCAGGTGTCGAATTCGTCACGCACACCTCGAGCCCCGACGACATTCCCGCAGATGTTCATGATCTGTTCATCACCAGCGTCGGTGCCCGACCCCGGCTCATCCCCATCGACGGCGACCGACCCGCCGAGGCGTGGGATGTCGATGAGAGCTTGGCAACATCTCACCCTGGCATCTTCGCCGCCGGCGACTGCGCCATCGTGACCGCCGGTCCCTATGCTCTCGATCACCCATGGGCCTGCGAACCGGTGGCCGAAAGCCACGGTCAGTTCCTCGCTGAACTGCTCGCCGACACGATGGCCGACAGCCCCGCCGAGGTGGCCGACAGTGACGCCGACACCGCCGTCAGTGGCGCCGAGAGTACGACAGAGATGCGCGCCACAACCTGGTCAGACGTCCCCTGGCACTGGAGCCTCCAAGGCCCGGAGAAGGTCTTCACTGCAGGCATGACCAGCCCCGATGCCACCGACACGATCATCCGGCATGACCCGTCCGGGGCGAAGTTCCAGGTCTTCCACTTCGACGGTTCGGACCCGGAGTCGAAGCTCATCGGCGTCGAAACGCTCAATTGGCCGCCGATGCAGGCCGCCGCCAGGCGAGTTCTCGGCGGTAGCCACATCCCAACTCGGGCTCAGATCGATGACCCCGATTTCGACTTCAAGGCTCACAGCCGACTGTGAGTCTGCGCTAGTCTCATCACGTAGACTTTTCATCTGTTCAATCCCCAGTCGCCGACGAGAGAATCTTCTGTTCATGGATATGGCCAGGCTTGCTGCCGAGCACGGACTTGAGAGAGTTGGTGGACGGCCGTCGTTGCCCGAGTACGTCAAACAGCTTCTCAACCGAAGCGACTTCACGTACACGCTGGCGAAGTACCGGATGCAGTCCGAGAACGAGCGCAATCGCCTCGGCATGCTGTGGGTGTTGCTACGCCCAGGATTCTCTGCCCTCATCTACGGCACGGTGTTCGGTTACATCATGAAAGGCGCCTCCGCACGCCCCGATGACTTCGCGCCCTTCGTCATCATCGGCGTATTCGTTCTAGAGTTCTTCAACACCTCGATGAACGGCGGCGCGAAGTCGATCATCTCGAATGCCTCACTCGTCCAATCGCTGCCGTTCCCGCGCATTGTTCTGCCTATTGCCAAAGTATTCCAGAACCTGCTCGACTTCATCCCCACTTTTATCTTCATGGCGCTGTTGGTCATCTTGTTCGGTGCACGGCCAGGCTGGGACTGGTTCCTCTTCATTCCGCTGGTGTTCCTGTTCTGGGTCTTCAACCAGGGAGTGGCGTTCATCTTCGCCCGCGCGACGGTCCACTTCCGGGACCTGTCGCAGGTCACCCCATTCATCTCCCGAATGATCTTCTACACCTCGGGCGTCTTCTTCGACCTCAAAGTCATGATCGACAAGATTAACCCTGCACTTCAGCCCTTCGCTGATTGGCAGCCCATCAACAATGTGCTGTCCATCGCTCGCGGCATCCTCATGAAGGACGGAGTCGTTCCCTACGACTACTTCTGGCACCTGGCCATCTGGGCATTCGGCATCTTCATCATCGGCTTCGTGTTCTTCTGGCAGGCCGAGGAAAGGTTCGGGCGTGATGAGTGACGAGAATTCTTTCGACACCGGCAGCCTCCCCGAGGTGACCCGGAACAACCCGCCCGTCGTCGTCTGCGACAACGTCCACGTCCGCTACAAGACCCTGGCCACGGGCAAGAAGCTCAAGCTGGGCAGCAAAGACGTGATGACGCGAAAGCGGGAGCTGAGGGAAGTCCACGCCCTCAAAGGCATCAGCTTCGTCGCTCACAAGAACGAATCGATCGGCATCATCGGCAGCAACGGCTCCGGCAAGTCCACGCTCATGCGGTCGATCACCGGGCTGACTCCGACCTCCGAGGGCGCGATCTATGCGACGTCACGGCCGAACCTCCTCGGCGTCGGTGCCGCGCTGATCCCGGACCTCTCCGGTGCTCGCAACATCGTTCTCGGTTCTCTGGCATTGGGACTCACCCACGACGAGATCGACGCGAAGTTCAATGACATCGTCGAGTTCACCGGTCTTGAGGATTTCATCGATCTGCCGATGCGCACGTACTCATCGGGTATGTCCCAGCGTCTGAAGTTCGCGATCGCGACCTCGGTGCAGCATGAGATCCTCATCGTCGACGAGGCGCTCAACGTCGGTGACAAGAAGTTCCGTGACCGTTCCGAAGGCCGTATCCGCGCCATCCGTGAGAACGCCGGTACCGTCTTCCTCGTCTCGCACTCGATGCGCACGATCAAGGACACGTGCAACCGTGCGCTGTGGATCGAGAAGGGCGAACTGATCGCCGACGGTCCGGCGCTTGAAGTGATTCGGAAGTACCAGGCCTTCACCAAGGCCGAGAAGGCGAAGGAAACCGAGGAAGAGCCGGGCTGAGGCATCGCACCCCCTAGCCGATATACGGCTCGCTCGGTACATTCGACCGCATGGACAACAGTTCACGCGAACCGATCGAGTCACGTCGTATCAGTGATCAGCCTGCGCTGCGCAGCTCGTCGGGCACCATCTGGATCGTGGCAGGTGGGATCTTCCTCATCGTCGTCGGCAGTGTGCTCACGGCGATCATCGTCACCGGCAGCACGGCGGTGCCCACAGCGATCACCACGATCGTCATAGCGGGAGTGCTCTACCTGATCCTGCTCATCGCCCGCTTCGTCTTTCGACCGGGCCGAGTGCGTCTGTGGGTCATGGCCGGTGCAATGATCGGCATGGCCGTAGCCTCGCTCATCGGACTCGTCCTCTGTGTGGGCGCTGCCGCAAGCGGGGCTTGAAGTCGCTCAGATGAGCCGGGAAGTGTGCTCGAGCGCACGAGTCGGCTCTGTCACTACTCGGCGGAATTCGGCTTCAGGTGAACTCTGAGGTACTCACCGGTCACGCTGTGCGGGTCGCCGGAGACCTGCTGCGGCGTTCCGACAGCGACGATCCGACCTCCGTCTTCGCCTCCGCCGGGCCCCAGATCGATGATGTGGTCGGCGTTGGCGATCATGTCGAGGTCGTGTTCGATGACGAGCACCGTTCCACCCTGATCGATCAGTTGCTGAAAGACTCCGACGAGCACTCGGACGTCATCGGGATGCAGACCCACCGTCGGTTCGTCGAAGACGAAGAGGGTGCGCTTCTGCGACTTCCCCAGCTCGGTGGCGAGCTTGAGACGCTGAGCCTCTCCACCGGAGAGGGTGGGAGTCGCCTCGTGGAGGGTGAGATATCCGAGCCCCACGTCCTGCAGAGCAAGGAGGCGATCGCGGACCTTGCGCATTCCGGCAAGGTGGGGGACCGCCTCGGCGACGGTGAGGGCCAACAGGTCGGGCAGCGACCACGGCTGGTCGTCCTCATCGGAGGGGCAACGGTACTCGTCGGCAGCGGGGCTGTAACGGCGCCCCTCGCATTCGGGGCAGGGAATGTCGACATCGGGCAGGAACTGCACGTCGAGCTTGATCTCGCCCGTGCCTTCGCACCGCGGACAGCGCAGCGAACCCGTGTTGTACGAGAAGTCCCCGGCGCCCAGCCCGACCTCCTCAGCCGAATCGAGGCGGGCATACGTTCGGCGGAGGTCGTCGAGGACGCCGGAGTAGGTCGCCACCGTGGACCGGACGTTGATGCCGATCGGAGTGGCATCGACGACGTTGACGCGTTCGATCCCACCGGCATCGAGCTCGCGCACATGGGCTGGCATCGACCGCTTATCGTCGGTTTTGAGGGCGGGGACGAGGCTGTCGAGGACGAGCGTGCTCTTGCCTGAACCGGACACCCCGGTCACCACGGTCAGCCGCTGCCGTGGGATCTCCGTCTCCAGGGCATGGACCGTGTGGATCGGTGCGGTGCTCAGTCGGATCCGGCCGTGGTCGAAGACCTCGGACTCGGGCGTCGGAGTGCGCACAAGGCTGTCGGCGCGACCGGTGAGGTAAGGGCCGATGCGGGAGTCCGGAGCGTCCCCGAGGTCGGCGACGGTGCCGGTGGCCACGACGGTGCCGCCGTCCTTGCCCGAACCGGGCCCGATTTCGATGAGGTGGCCCGCTTCACGGAGGACGAGCGGGTCGTGATCGACCATGACGACGGAATTGCCTTCTTCGAGGAGGTCGGCGATGACGCCCTGCAGTCCGCCGATGTTCGACGGGTGCAGGCCGATCGAGGGTTCGTCGAGAACGTAGAGGACGCCGGTGGTCTCGTTGCGCACTGCCCTGGCGAGTTGGACTCGCTGGCGTTCACCGGTCGACAGCGAGGAACCGGCTCGGTCGAGGGCGAGGTACCCGAGGCCCAGGTCGAGCAGGCGACGGGCCATACCGAGAAGCGTGTCGACCAGGGCCTGCGCCATCGGACGCATCGGTGCGGGGAGTCCAGCAGGGACGTCAACGGCCCAGTCGACGAGTTCCTCGAGGGTCATCGCGGTTGCCTCGGCGAGTCCGAGTTCGCCGATGCGCGGTGCCCGGGTGGCGGGGGAGAGGCGGGTGCCGTGGCAGTCGGGGCACACACGTTCGCTGAGGAAGCGGCTGACTCTGGCCAGGCGTTTGTCAGTGTCGGCGCGTTTGAGTTCTTCGGTCACCGTCAGTCGGGCATTGCGGAAGGTGAAGTCGAGGTCGTGCAGACCCTTCTTCGAGGTGACCGTGATGTGCTTCTTCTCCTCGGGGCCGGCGAAGACGATGTCCCGTTCCCACTCCTTCAGGTCGCGCCACGGCACGTCGGTGCGGACACCGAATTCGCGGGCGATCTGGGGTTGGACATTGAAGCCGAACATCTGCCAGGGGATGACGGTGCCGTCGTCGATGCTCATGTCCGGGTCGCGGACGAGGGAGGCGTCATCGACCTCTCTGATCGTGCCGATGCCCTCGCAGCGGGGACATGCGCCACCGGAATTGAAGGCCAGCGCCTCGGCGCCGGGAGCCTGGACGGTCTCACCGCATTCGGGGCAGTCGAAGGGTTCTTCGGCAGCGACGTCGAGTGTCGGTTCCTGCCGGTGCCCGTTCGGGCAGACATGGGAGGCCAGCCGGGAGAACATCAGCCGGACGACGTTGAGGAGCTCGGTCGAGGTGCCGAATGTCGAGCGGACTCCGGGGACTCCCGGGCGCTGGCGCAGGGCCAGGGCCGCGGGGATGTGGCGGACCCTGTCGACCTCGGCACGTGCGGCTTGTCCCATTCGGCGGCGCGTGTAGGTGGACAGGGCTTCGATGTAGCGGCGCGACCCCTCGGCGTAGAGGATGCCCATGGCCAGGGACGACTTGCCCGAACCGGAGACTCCGGCGATGGCGACGAGGGTATTCAGAGGCACGTCGATGTCGATGCCCTGCAGGTTGTGCACGCGTGCGCCGCGGACTTCGACCGCAGCGGCAGGGGAAGGGTTCCGGGCTTCGGTCGACATATCGTGATCGTAACAAGTGGGTGTGACACGGTGGTGGACCCGGCCTTCGTCTCGAAGCATCGGGGCCACCGTGTGCTCCGAGCACGATGGAGTAGGAGGTAGGGCCTGCAATCTGTTCATTTTGAGTCCTGCAAAGTGTTCAATTCAGCGGCCCGCCGGCCAGTGCCGCCACCCACTGAGACAGCCTCTTGCGCCCGAATCCCACAGGTCTAGACTCGTCTGCTGATACATAAGCGGCCCTCGCGCCGCGGACATCCGGATGACGAGCAAGGACGCAGGCATCCTCGAACAAGCAGAAGAGGCGTGCAATGAGTGAGATGATCGAGGTCACCCGCGAAGAGAAGTCGCGGGCCCGCAAAGCCGTAGTGGCGGCCGGACTGGGCAACGCCCTCGAGTGGTACGACATCATCCTCTTCGGGTTCATGGCGACCTCCATCGCCGTGGTCTTCTACCCGGGCGAGGGACTGTCGGCGCAGCTGATGACCTGGGCGACCTTCGCCATCACCTTCGTCGTCCGACCCCTCGGCGCCGTCCTCATCGGCCGTTACGCCGACAAGCACGGCCGCAAGTCCGCCCTGTCGCTGACGATCGGCCTGATGACGCTCGGCGTGTTCATCATCGTCGTCCTGCCCGGCGAGTCCGTCATCGGCGTGTGGGCGGCGATCGGCCTCATCATCGCCCGCATCATCCAGGGCATCTCCGCCGGCGGCGAATTCGGTTCGGCCACCGCCTTCCTCACCGAGAACGCCAAACGCGGCAAGGCCTTCTACGCCTCCTTCCAGACCGCGACCCAGGGCATCTCGATGTTCCTGGCCGCCGGCATCTCCTGGATCTTCAGCTCGGCGCTCAGCGAAGAAGCCCTGCACTCCTGGGGCTGGAGGGTGGCCTTCGCGCTCGGCCTGCTCATCGGCCCCGTCGGCTGGTACATCCGCTCGACGATGGAAGATACGCCTGAATTCAAGGCCGCCGAGAAGACCGACAACCCGCTGCGCGTCCTCCTCGGCCAGAACTTCGGCCGCCTGTTCTCGGCGTTCCTCATCATCGCCATGGCCACGATCTCCGTCTACCTCATCACGTTCCTGCCGCAGTTCGCCGTCGGCAACCTCGGCCTCGAACCGTGGGCTGCGTTCCCCGGCGCCGTTGTCGCAGGCGTCATCACCCTGATCGGTGCCCCGTTTGCGGGCAGCCTGGCCGACCGAGTCGGACCGACGACCGTGATGATCCCGACGACGATCGTGGGCATCATCGTCGCATGGCCGATGTTCATCCTCCTGACCGCGAACCCCTCCATCGCCGTCCTCACCCTGTGCGAGGCGGTCGTCGGCCTGTTCATGGTCTTCTACTTCGGCCCGATGCCCGCACTGCTGTCGGAACTGTTCCCCGTGCACGTGCGCAGCTCGGGCATGACCATCGCCTACAGCTTCGGTGTCGCGATCTTCGGCGGCTTCGCCCCGCTCATCCTCACTGCCCTGCTCAGCGCGACCGGAGTGCTGACCGTGCCCGGCTTCTACTACGCGGCCCTGTCCCTGCTCTCGCTCATCGGCGTCATTATGGCTCGAAAGGTGTACAAGCAGCGCTGAGTCGCCTCGTCGAATCCGCTCGATCAAGCAGCAACGCGTCTGTCGAAAGGCGCACCTATCGACAGACGAGCGTGCCCTTGAGCGAGATCGGTGGGGTGCAGGGCGGGTCGAAATCTGCGCGCCGCCTTGAACGAGGGAGGCGGAGCGTGGTGCGGGTCGAAATCCGCGCGCGGCCTTGAGCGAGATACCCGACGAAGTGGGGCAGTCTGCGCGGCGTAAATGACACTTCAGTCACCGGCACCGCGTCGGGTCGGATACCCTATTCGGATGAACGCAACCGGAGTCGCCCGTACTCGCCCCGCCCGGTCGTGCGCCCGCACCCGCGTCTGGGCGTCGCAGGGGCGCCTGCGGTGAGGGGCGGTGCATCTAGTGGCCTGCCGTCGCTCGGCCTCATCTCCCACGGCACCTCATCGTCCGTCGGGCAGAGTCTCATCGAAGCACTCGCGGCCGCGGTGGCCCGTGATCTGCGCGAACGCGGGCTCGTCGACGAGGTGATGCTCGGGCACGTGGATGTCCAGCAGCCCGATGTCGACGAGGTGATCGATCGTCTGCCACATGATCGACCCGTCGTGCTCGTCCCGCTGTTGCTCTCGCCCGGATATCACGTACACGTCGACCTCTCCGCGGCGGTCGTTCGTGCGCAGAAAGCCGATCGTGCCGATGACGCGAACCCCGCCGAGGCGGCCGCTCGTGCCGATGACGCGAACCCCGCCGAGGCGGCCGCTCGTGCCGATGACGCGAACCCCGCCGAGGCGGCCGCTCGTGCCGATGACACGAACCCCGCCGAGGCGGCCGCCCGTGCCGGAGATACCGCCCGCGACATCCGCCTGACCCCGACACTGGGACCAGACCCCCGACTTGCGAGGGTCCTCGCCGAACGTCTCCCAACGCTGCGCGCTGACGACGAGATCGTCCTCGCTGCAGCGGGTTCGAGTGACGAGCGCGCCAACGAATCCTGTCGCGAGATGGGGGAACTCCTGGCGCAGGAACTCGGCCGCCCCGTCTCCGTCGGCTTTCTCGCCGGTGCGGGAACTCCGCTCAAAGGCTTTATTGAGCAGAATGCATCGGCGGTGAATCGCCTCGTTCTGGCCAACTATCTGCTCGCTCCCGGCTTCTTCGACGACCTCGCCCGAGGCCTGATCTCGGACACGCAGAATGTCCTCAGTTCGCCCCTGCTGACCTCGGGCGAGCACCAGCGACTTCCAGAGTCTGATCCGCAGTCAGCTGCGGAAGCTGCCGAGTTTCAGCGCCCTACAATCCCTGAACTGCTCGTCGATATCGTCCGCGACCGGTTCCTGAACTCATAACTTACTTCTCTCGATTTTATGAGAAACCAGATAAGCTCATAAAAACTGGAGGCGATGATTATGAGTTCCAACAGGACGAACGGAGATCAGGGTTCACCGTACGAGTGGCCGAGCTTGGACAGCGAAGTCCACGAATGGGTGCCTCGAGCGGGTTTCGGCCCGGGGGCGGTGAGCCAGGCGAGATTCATGAGGTACGAAGCTTCGGTTCCTCCCAGGATCTCCGATCTCACTCCGGTCATCGACCGCGAAGTGAATGCCCTTGCTGAAGAAGCGGCTCGCGGCCTCAGCAGGTTCGACGCCGAGCTGGGGCTCGACCTGGCCGGTTTGGGCCCCGTCCTCCTGCGCTCGGAAGCTGCTTCGTCATCGCAGATCGAGAATCTCACGGCCAGTGCCCGCGCAATCTTCTCGGCTGAGCTGGGAGCGCGTGCGGGCAGCAACGCGGAACTGATCGCCGCCAACACAAGGGCGCTGCTCTCCGCGCTCAGCGATGTGCGGGCGCTGACCGCAGCATCGGTGCGATCAATCCATGAAGTGCTTATGGACGTGGACCCGCGCCACACCCCAGGAGAGTTCAGGGCAGAGCAAGTGTGGATCGGCACACGGTCGGATTCGCCGATCGGTGCGGAATTCGTGCCGCCCCATCACAGTCGGGTTGCGGAACTCATCGACGATCTGGCCCTGTTCGCCGGTCGCTCGGGTATCCCGGCGATGACGTCGATCGCCATCACCCACGCGCAGTTCGAAACGATCCACCCGTTCACCGACGGCAACGGCCGAACCGGTCGAGCAATCGTGCAGGCCATGCTGAGGCAGAGAGGCATTACTCGAAATGTCGCTGTCCCCGTCTCTGCTGGGCTGCTCACGGATGTGAAGCGTTATCACCGTGCGCTGACGGAATACCGAGAGGGCAACATCAACCCGATCGTTCGGATCTTCGCCGAGGCTGCTTTCCGGGCGATCGAAAACAGCACTCAGCTCGTGGCTGACCTGCGCGAAATCAGGGAGCGGTGGAATTCGACGCTGACGGTGAGAAGGCATTCGAATGCCTGGCGCTTGCTCGACGTGCTCGTCGCCCGCCCAGTGCTCAACTCGGCAGCGGCCGCCGACGAGTTGGGGGTTGCGCAGCCGAACGTCTACCCACCTCTCAAAGCTCTCGTTGAAGCAGGGATCCTCACGTCGAAGAATGAGCACAAGCTTGGGCCGTTCTGGCGCAGTGACGAGGTGCTGTTCGCGATCGACGCCTTTGCCGAGCGTGCGGGCCGCCGACAGAAAGCCTGACGAACCTATCTCTCCATCGTGCCTCCTGCCCGCGTGAATTCTTCCGTTCTATGACGGCATGTGTCGCAATGTGTCGGAAGTTAGGTAAGACAAAGTGTTGAGCAATCGCCTCCTCTTGTAGCGTGGCCTATCACTGACTCCCATCAGCGTTTGGAGACGATCGATGTCCACCAAGGTGGAAGAGCACACGAACCCCGCAGCCGACTCGCCGCGCGCGAAGAAACCTGCCCGACCGAAGAAGTCCAACGGTCAGTGGAAGGTCGACGGCCACGAACCGTTGAACAAAAATGAGGTCGATAAGGCCGAGGACAACGGCCTCAACGTCCGCGCCCGCATCGAGGAGACCTACTCGAAGCAGGGGTTCGCCTCGATCGACCCCTCCGATCTCCACGGCCGCTTCCGCTGGTGGGGCCTGTACACCCAGCGCAAGCCCGGCATCGACGGCGGACGCACTGCGAAGCTCGAACCCCATGAGCTCGAAGACGAATACTTCATGCTCCGGGTCCGCATCGACGGCGGGAAGCTCACCACCGAGCAGCTGCGCACGATCGCCGACATCTCGAAGGACTTCGCCCGCGACTCCGCCGATCTCACCGACCGGCAGAACATCCAGCTGCACTGGATCGAGATCGAGAACGTCCCCGAGGTCTGGAACCGCCTCGAAGCCGTCGGCCTGCAGACCACCGAGGCCTGCGGCGACGTCCCGCGCGTCATCCTGGGCTCACCCGTAGCCGGCGTCGCCGCCGATGAACTCATCGACCCGACCCCGGCGATCGAAGAGATCTCGCGCCGCTACATCGGCGACCAGTCCCTGTCGAACCTGCCGCGCAAGTACAAGACCGCGATCACCGGCCACCCCAGCCAGGACGTCGTCCACGAGATCAACGACTGCTCCTTCGTCGCCGTCGACCACCCCGAACACGGCATCGGCTACGACCTGTGGGTCGGCGGCGCCCTGTCCGTCGTCCCCCGCTTCGCCGAACGCCTCGGCACCTGGGTCGCCCCCGACCAGGTCGTCGAGACCTGGCTCGGCGTGACCTCGATCTTCCGCGACTACGGTTTCCGCCGCCTGCGCAACAAGGCCCGCCTGAAGTTCCTGCTCGCCGACTGGGGTCCGGAGAAGTTCCGCGAGGTCCTCGAGACCGAATACCTCGGCTACCAGCTCGCCGACGGACCGGCACCGACCAAGCCGATCACCGCCGGTGACCACGTCGGCGTGCACAAGCAGAAGGACGGCCGCTACTACATCGGCGTCAGCCCCATCGTCGGTCGCGTCTCGGGAACCCTGCTCGGTCAGATCGCCGACCTCGCCGACAAGTACGGCTCGACCCGCCTGCGCACGACACCGCACCAGAAGATCCTGCTGCTCGACATCGAGGAATCAGATGTCGACGCCGTCGTCGCCGAACTCGACGAACTCGGCCTGTCCAGCCGCAAGGACCTCTTCCGCCGTTCGACGATGGCGTGCACCGGCATCGAATACTGCAAACTCGCCATCGTCGAGACCAAGCAGACCGCCGCCGACACCATCACGAAGCTCGAAGAGCGCCTGGCCGACATCGACGACCTGCCCCACCCGATCAGCCTCCACCTCAACGGCTGCCCGAACTCCTGCGCCCGCATCCAGACCGCCGACATCGGGCTGAAAGGCCAGATCGTCACCACCGACGACGGCGAGCAGGTCCCCGGCTTCCAGGTCCACGTCGGCGGGGGACTGGCCTCGAAGGACCGCGACGAGGCCGGACTCGGCCGCACCGTCCGCGGTCTCAAGGTCACCGCCGATCACCTCAGCGACTACGTCGAGACACTCGTGCGCAGGTTCCTCGCCGGCCGCACCGAGACCGAGACGTTCTCCGAATGGGCCCACCGCGTCGACGAGGAGGAACTGACATGAGCACGCACACGAACACCGCCACGAACCCAGCCCCAAACACCGCCCCAAACAACCCCACCGCAACGACCGAGCGCCACCGTCCCGAACCGCGCCCGATCGACGAGCTCAAAGCCATCGCCGAGGCGGGGGCTCGTGAGCTCGGCGGTGACCCGGACAACGGGGTGGCCGAGGCCAACCCCGCCGACGTCATCCGCTGGATCTCGCGACACTTCGACACCGCGGCCTGTGCCGTGGCCTGCTCGATGGCCGACGCCGCCCTGCCGCACTACGTCGCCCAGTACCTGCCCGGCGTCGACGTCCTCTTCCTCGACACCGGCTATCACTTCCCGGAGACCTACACCACCCGCAACGAGGTGGCCCGCCGCGTCGATGTCCACATCGTCGACGTCCTCCCGGAGCAGACGGTGCCCGAACAGGACGCCGAATTCGGCAAGGACCTCTTCGCCCGCGACCCCGGCCTGTGCTGTGCCCGCCGCAAGGTCGCACCCTTGAAGAAGTCGCTGGAAGGCTACGAGCTCTGGTTCACCGGGGTCCGCCGCGACGAGGCTCCGACCAGGGCGAATACCCCGCTGATCACCTTCGATGACAAGAACGGTCTGGTCAAGGTCAACCCCTTGGCTTCGTGGTCGTTCGATGACCTCCTCGACTACGCACGTGCCTTCGACGTGCCCGTCAACCCACTGCTGTCGCAGGGCTACCCGTCGATCGGATGCCAGCCCTGCACCCGCCCCGTCGCCGAGGGTGAAGACCCCCGCGCCGGCCGGTGGGCAGGAACGAACAAAACAGAATGCGGACTCCACACATGAGCATCGACCACGCACCCCGAACCCAGACCGGCCAGACAGCCCAATCAGCCCAGGCAACCGAGGCGGCCCAGACAACCCCAAACGCTGCCACCGCCCTGTCGACCCTCGACGTCTTGGAATCCGAAGCGATCCACATCATCCGTGAGGTCGCCGCCGAGTTCGAGAAGCCCGTGCTGCTGTTCTCCGGCGGCAAGGACTCCGTGACGGTCCTCCACCTTGCGGCGAAGGCCTTCTGGCCGGCGAAGATCCCCTTCGGGCTCCTCCACGTCGACACCGGCCACAACTTTCCGGAGATCATCCGCTTCCGTGACGAGACCGCGCAGCGTTTCGGCCTCGACCTCACGGTCGCGAAGGTCCAGGATTACATCGATGACGGTCGGCTGCGCGAACGTCCCGACGGGACCCGGAACACCCTGCAGACCCAGCCGCTGCTCGATGCGATCGCCGACGGCGGATTCGACGCCGTGTTCGGCGGGGCCCGCCGGGACGAGGACAAGGCCCGGGCGAAGGAGCGGATCCTGTCGCTGCGCGATGAGTTCGGCGGCTGGAACCCGAGCAACCAGCGCCCCGAGCTGTGGAACATCTACAACGGCCGCCACCTGCCCGGCGAGCACGTGCGCGTGTTCCCCATCTCGAACTTCACCGAACTCGACGTGTGGAGCTACATCGCCCGGGAGAACATCGACCTGCCCGAGCTCTACTTCGCCCACGAACGCGAGGTCTTCAACCGCGACAACATGTGGTGGGCCACCGGCGAATTCTCCGTCCCCCGTGAGGACGAGGACGTCATTCGCCGCACCGTCCGCTACCGCACCGTCGGCGACATGAGCTGCACCGGCGCCGTCGAATCCGATGCTGCCGACTTCGACTCCATCCTCGCCGAGGTGGCCGCCACCACCGTGACCGAGCGCGGTGCCACACGCGCCGACGACCGGATCTCGGCCGCGGCCATGGAAGACCGCAAGAAGGACGGATACTTCTGATGACGACAACCACCACCGCAGAGACTGCAACCACCCCAGAAACCACAACCCCGGAACCGACCACCGCCGTCGTGGACGCGAAGACGAAGACGCTGCTGCGCTTCGCCACCGCCGGATCCGTCGACGACGGCAAGTCCACCCTCGTCGGCCGACTCCTCCACGATGCGAAGGCGATCCTCGCCGACCAGCTCGAAGCCGTGACCGCGACCAGCCGGGAACGCGGCTTCCTCGGCGGCGAATTCGACTTCGCCCTGCTCACCGACGGTCTGCGCGCCGAACGCGAACAGGGCATCACCATCGACGTCGCCTACCGCTACTTCGCGACCGACCGCCGCTCGTTCATCCTCGCCGACTGCCCCGGGCACGTGCAGTACACCCGGAACATGGTCACCGGGGCCACGACCGCCGATGCCGTCGTCGTCCTCATCGACGCCCGCAACCGCCCCACCGAGCAGACCCGCCGGCACCTGACCGTGGTCTCCCGGCTGGGCATCCGCCACGTCATCATCGCCGTGAACAAGATCGACCTCCTCGACTACGATCAGACCGCGATCGAGGCCGTCGAACGGGAGGTCGCCGACATCGCCGCCGAGGTGGGGCTCGAGTCCCCGCACATCATCCCGATGTCCGCGCTGGCCGGCGACAACATCGCCACCACCTCGGACAACACCCCCTGGTACCAAGGCCCGGCGTTGCTCGACCTGCTCGAGACCCTGCCGAGCAAGGATGAGGACACCGCGGATCTCGAACCCTTCCGCCTCGACGTTCAGACCGTGCTGCGCCCCCAGGGCGGGCTCGCACCGGGACTCGACGCCGATGATTTCCGGGACTACCGGGCCGTGGCCGGTCAGATCACCTCAGGGCGGGTCAGCCTCGGCGATGAGATCGACGTCCACCCGGCCGGGATCCGCACGAGGGTCACCGGTATCGACACCGCCGACGGGCCGCTTCAGACCGCGGGCGCCCCACAGTCGGTGGCGCTGCGCCTGGCCGATGACATCGACACCGCACGCGGCACCGTCATCGCCGGTGCCGGAACCCTGCCGCCGGCTCGGAAGGAACTGCGCGCCGAGGTGTTCCCCTTCACCTCCGAGGGGCTGCGCACGGGCGATCGGGTGCTGGTGAAGACCGGGACGACGACCGTCAAGGGCATCGTCACGATCGAGACCAAACGCAACCTCGCCACAGCGCAGACGGAGGCCGCCGAGGTGCTCGCCGGCAACGACATCGGCCAGGCCACGGTGAAGCTCTCGGCCGAACTGCCGGTCGCGGACTTCCGCGCACACGGTTCGGCCGGGGCGTTCGTCATCATCGACCCGCAGTCGGGAAATACGCTCGCGGCAGGCATCCACACCCCCGAGGAGACCGCATGAGTCTCTTTCCCACCCAAGTCGCGGGCAGTGTGCTGCTCGTCGGTGCCGGACCCGGCGACCTCGGGCTGCTCACCGTCACCGGTCTGCGCGCCTTGGAGCGGGCCGATGTCATCGTGGCCGACCGCCTCGGCGCGCGTGCGATCATCGATCAGCTCGCCGAGGATCGGGGCGCACCCCTGGATGCCGAGATCATCGATGTCGGCAAACAGCCGGGCCACCACCCGGTGCCGCAGTCGAGGATCAACGAGATCCTCATCGAACAGGCGAGACTCGGCCGCCGCGTCGTCCGCCTCAAGGGCGGGGACCCCTTCGTCTTCGGGCGTGGGGGAGAAGAGGTCTTCGCTTGCCGTGAGGCCGGCATCGACACCCAAGTCGTGCCCGGAGTGACGAGTGCGAACTCGGTTCCCGCGCTCGCGGGGATCCCCCTGACCCATCGGGGCGTGGCCACCGCGTACACCGTGGTCACCGGGCACGATCAGATCGAGCAGATCGGCGGGGGACGCGACCACACGGTCGTCGTGCTCATGGGCATCGGCACCCTCGTCCACTCGGCGGGAGTGCTCGCTCGCGGTGAACGCGGCAGCGACTGCCCCGTCGCGATCATCGAGGACGGGTACGGTGCGAACCAGCGGGTGACGATCGGCACGCTCGGCACGATCGCCTTCCACGCCGCACGTCGCAGCGTGCGCTCACCTGCCATCGTCGTCATCGGCGACGTCGTCACCCACAGCCCCTACGCCGCCGGCGCTTTCGACGCCGCGGTCAAACCAGAACCGAAGCTGGCAAGGAACCCATGACCTACATCATCGCTCAGCCCTGCGTCGACGTGAAGGACCGCGCCTGCATCGAGGAATGCCCGGTCGACTGCATCTACGAGGGCAAACGCTCCCTGTACATCCACCCCGAGGAATGCGTCGACTGCGGAGCATGCGAACCCGTGTGCCCGGTCGAGGCGATCTTCTACGAAGACGATGTGCCCGATGAGTGGGAGGACTACCACGCGGCGAACGTCGACTTCTTCGACGACATCGGCTCCCCGGGCGGGGCTGCCGCGCACGGGGTCATCGACAAAGACCATCCCTTCATCGCGGCTCTGCCTCCGCAGAACACCGACGACTGACGAACTCAGACAACCGACGAACTCAGACGACTGACGACCACCGACGACTGATCGAGGAACACCCATGACGACACCACTGAGAGTGGCCATCATCGGCGCCGGACCCGCCGGCATCTACGCCGCGGACCTGCTGACGAAGGCCGAACACGACCTGAGCTTAAGCATCGACCTGTTCGAGCGTCTGCCCTCACCTTTCGGGCTCGTCCGCTACGGCGTGGCTCCGGACCATCCGCGGATCAAGGGCATCATCAATGCGCTGATCAAGGTCCTCGACCGCGGGGACATCCGCCTGTTCAGCAACGTCGAGTACGGGGCGGACATCAGCCTCGGCGAACTCACCGATCGCTACGATGCGGTGATCTTCTCCACCGGCTGCTTCGTCGATGCACCGCTCGAGCTGCCGGGCATCGACCTGCCCGGATCGTATGGGGCCGCAGACTTCGTCAACTGGTATGACTCGCATCCGGATGTGCCGCAGACGTGGCCGTTGGATGCGGAGAAGGTCGCCGTGCTCGGCAACGGCAACGTCGCGCTCGACGTGGCCCGGGTGCTCGCGAAGCAGGCTGATGACCTGCACACCACGGAGATCCCCGACCACGTCTACGAGGGGCTGAAGTCCTCCGCCGTCACCGATGTCCACGTGTTCGGTCGCAGGGGTCCCGCGCAGGCGAAGTTCACGCCGTTGGAGCTGCGTGAGCTCGGGCAGGTCGCCGATGTCGACATCATCGTCTACCCCGAGGACTACGAGTTCGACCAGGGTTCGCTCGAGGCGATCGAATCGAGCAACCAGGTCAAGCAGGTGACGAAGACGCTCACTGACTTCGCGATGCGCGAGGAGACGGGAGCGAAGCGGCGGCTGCACCTGCACTTCCTCCACGCACCGGTCGCCGTCCTCGGCGAGGAGAAGGTGACGGGGCTGCGCACGGAACGTCAGGAACTCGACGGCACCGGTGGAGTCACCGGGACCGGCGATTTCCACGACTGGGACATCGACGCCGTCTACCGGGCGGTCGGCTATGCGGGCACCAAGTTGCCGCAGCTGCCCTTCGACGAGGCCAAGCGCGTCATCCCCAATCATGAGGGTCGCGTCGTCGACACCGACGATCAGAAGCAGGCCGCCGAGGCGGACGTCATCCCCGGCGTGTATGCGACCGGGTGGATCAAGCGCGGCCCGGTGGGGCTCATCGGGCACACGAAGGGGGATGCCCTGGAGACGATCGGGCACCTCCTGACCGATCAGGCCGCCGGTGCGCTGACCGAACCGGTGTATCCGGGTCAGGAGTCGATCGTCGAACTCCTCGAGTCCAAGGGCGTCGACTTCGCGGACTGGGAGGGCTATCACCGGCTCGAGGCCGCGGAGAAGGCGCTCGGCGAGGCTGAGGGGCGTGAGCGTGTGAAGCTCGCAACCCGTGCGGCCATGCTCGCTGAGGCGCGCGCCCACCTGACCGCGGAGGCGAACGCCGGGAGCTGATCAACCGTCCGTGTTCGGAGAGAGTCCGTGAAAGTAGCTTTCGGCCCGGAATGTCCTCGCCGGTGCGAGCAAACGTGATCAGTGGATATGGAAGTTGTCAAAGACTCATCTTCGGACTAAATCGCGGGGCATCGCGTAGGAAGGGCCGCGGACACTGCTGCAGCGGCACCGGAGACCGACGATTGCAAGAATCTGGTGTCGGTCTCCGGCACGGACGCTCGATCCATACTCGGCTAGTTCAAGAATCTTCTTTTACGCCCGATCGGCGACGGAATTTCAACCGAATTCCGTATTTGCGCTAGTGACGTATCACCGACTTCGGAGCTTGTTTGATGGCGGTCAATGTCGTGATTTCACCAAGCGTAGAGTACTTTGGGCCGCCGATTCGTGCGATCGGATTGAGGTTTGCGGTGTCGATCTTGCCATTCTCGTAAAGATGCTCTTCGACATGGAAGGCAAGCACTTCTCCGACGACGAACTCTGCCCCGGTGTCGCCGTAACCGGTGGTGCTGTGGAATCGGCACTCCATGGCGAGAGGGATGTCTCGGAGCCTCGGCACGCTCACATGTGTCGACGGCACGGTCCTCAAGCCCAAGGTGTCGACCTCGCTGATCTCAGCAGGAAACTCCTTGGCGCTGGTATGCACTGCCTCGGTGAATGCTGCAGTGGGAATGTGGACCACATATTCTCCGGAGACAGCGATATTGCTGCGAGTGTCTTTGGGCACACCATTCTTACGGCCCATGTTGATTCCTACCATTGGTGGTTTGTTCGAGACGAAGGTGAAACAGCTGAACGGCGCAAGGTTTTTCAAGCCCTCCGCCGAGGTCGTCAGCACCCATGCAATAGGGCGCGGAACGACTACCCCGGACAGCAATCTATAAGTTTCCTCCGGCGACAGAGATGTCGATTCAATCCTCATCTTTCGATCCTCTGACCGGCGAATTCCGCTCTCACCTTCGCTGAGGGAGGGTAGATGCCATGCAATGGAGCGCCATTCCTGATCTTCTCAGCGAGAAACTCTTCGAGCATTTCCTGCTCATTTGCATCTTGCGCCACCTCATCAGCACAGTGCGCGGGCACGACGATGACGCCATCGGCGTCACCAACGATGATGTCACCGGGGTAGACCGCAGTATCACCGCAGCCGATGGGTACATCCTGTTCGACAACACGAAGGTGGTTGCGGCTGACATTAGCGGTGGAACCGACACTGAAACTCGGCAGCCCCGCCTTTCGAATACCATCCGCATCGCGTAGGCACCCATCCGTGACGATTCCGGCAGCACCCTTGAACTTGAGCCGTTCAATGAGGATGTCTCCTCCAGTTGCCGTGCGTCGGTCCCGACGGGCGTCGATGACTAGAACGGCTCCCCGCGGAACGGACTCAACGACCGCGAACAGACTGAGGCCGGATTCGGGCGTGGTTCCGGGCCACAGTCCTTCGGTATCCTCACGGGCAGGAATCGTGCGCATCGTCCACGCCGCGCCGACAAGCTTTTGGTCGTCAACGACGGGACCGACGCCCTGGACGAGCTGATCTCGATACCCCCGCTTGAGAAGCTGGCTCGCTACTGTTGTCGTCCCAGTCCGGCAGAAGGCTGAGTAGGTTGCTTCGCTCATGCCCATGCTTGTCGTCCGTCCAGTAGGTTCCACGTCTGGGCGGCTGCGGCAACAGTCGTTTGGCCTGATTCCGACAGTGGAATGAGCGGAGGCCGAACAGTCGGGTTGATTTTGCCCACCCTGCCGAGCAGCCACTTGACCGCTGTCGGGTTGGTTTCAGTCAGTACGACATCATTGAGTTCGAGGAGTTTATAGTGCAATGCTCGGGCTGTCCTCCAGTCGCCCGCTTCGAACACGTCATAGAGTTCCGCGATTTCTCTCGGTACCAAGTTGGCGGTGACGCTGATGAAGCCGGCGCCGCCGATAGCAAGAATGGGGAAGCAGAGTGCTTCGAGCCCAGAGAAGAGAAGGAAATCCTCGCCGCATGCCTGCATGACGAAGTTGGCGTGTGAGAAGTTGGGGCTCGCTTCTTTCATGCCGATGATATTGGGATGGTCGCGATAGAGGCGTCCGACAGTCTCAGGGGAGATCTCGACGCCGGTTCGCGAGGGGATGTTGTAAAGCAGAATCGAGATGTCCACCGACTCGGCTATTCGGGAGTACCACTCGTAGAGCCCGGCCTGCGTCGGCCTGGAATAATACGGAACGATAACGAGGGCAGCATCGGCATCTACCTCGGCGGCCTTCTTCGTCAGTTCAATTGTCTCTGGTAGTTGGTGTGTGCCTGTGCCAGGAACGAACGGCACCCGCCCAGCGACTGCAGAGGCAGACGCTTCGATCATTTCCAATCGTTCGGCGAGGACAAGGGACCCAGGTTCCCCTGTAGTCCCGGTTACTGAGATCCCGTGAGATCCGGATTCCACTTGTTCTTCGACGAGCGCACTCAGCGCCCCATAGTCGATCGACTGGTCATCGTTGAACGGTGTCACGAGAGGGACGATTGAACCTCGGAGCGAAGGGGTCATAGGTGCCTCATTTCCTGAATGAATGTATTTTTGCGACTTCTTCAACGTAAGGGGTCGCAAACGGAGCATCAAGCAAACTCTGACCACTATTGATAAAATTCGGGAATGAATCTTGACGTTGAGACATTACGGTCCTTCGCATATCTGGCGGATGAGTTGCATTTCGGTCGGGCAGCATTGGCCCTTGGTATTGAGCAGCCAACCCTGAGCCAAAGAATCAAAAGACTCGAAGATCTTCTAGAGGTGGAACTATTCGTTCGCAGCACCCGACGGGTTGAATTGTCAACGGCAGGCCAGTCATTTCGTTCTGACATCAACGAAGTCCTCACCTTGCTCGATCGCGCAATCGAGCGTGCCCGAGCGGCGCAAGAGGGTCGACAAGGCAAGCTCACAATCTTCTACACCATGAGCGTTGGGTACGAATTTCTGCCAAAACTCGTCTCCGCGAATCAATCCGCTCTGCCGGGACTGGCGATCGACGCCCTGGAGATGTGGGAACGCGATGTAATCGAAGGAGTGCTTCGCGGTCGCGCCGATCTTGGGTTGGTGAGGACCGACCCTCCGTCAGAAGACCTTTCGAGCACACTGATCGCGCGCGAGAAAGTGTGCATCGCCATCCCACGCGGGCACCGACTATCCGGCGCCCAAAGCGTCGAACTCATCGATCTCAAGAATGAGACGTTCTTTGTGACTCCGCAGTCCCTGGCACCCGGTTATCAAGGATTGATCGATCAGATGCTCGAAGAGGCCGGCGTTCGACCTAAGTTCCTCGACAACCCACTACCTGGAAATCGTGCTCTGACGGCGTTGCGGGGAACACAATGTCTGTCGATTCTCCCGAGGTCGGTTGCGAACAATGTCACTGCAATCGAAGCCGTAACTCTTCACACCGTTACTGATGACTCAGCATGGCTTCCCGTCAGGCTTCTCTACCGAGCGAAGATGGAACGAGCTGTCACGACTTTTCTCAATGTAGCAGCACAGCAATCACGCTCTGCAGGTTGGATGCGACCCTCCTGACCTGGGCATTTATTACATATTCCGAATTTTTATGAATAACCCCGTCGGTCTTCTTGAAGCTTATATTTGCGTCTTCGTAGTGTGAATTCGCACCTTGGCGATTAGGAGGAGACACGATGAGACGACGAAGTCTGTACATCCCCGGATTCAGTCACGAGAATCCAATCCCAGCTGCGTGCGTTGTAGGCAGCACTCTGATGACCGGTGCCGTCCACGGTGGGGGCAAGGGATCCGATCCGACGGAATTTTCAGATGATCCGCTGGAGCAGTGCGAACTGATGTTCGACCGGTTAGCAACCATTCTCGCTGAGGCAGAGAGTTCCTGGGACGACGTCATCAAACTCACCGTGCGCATTCAGAATTCTGCTGTCCGGCAGTCCCTCAACCAGCGCTGGTTGGAGATTTTCCCAAACGAGTACGACCGTCCCGTCCGCCAAGTCGCGGTTGGCACTACACGTGACCACATCCTCATTCAATCTGAGATGACAGCAATCCTTCCCTGCAATGACCAAAGTTGCGAGCCATGAGGAGCCAGATGTTCGACTACGCACTGTACGACCCCGAGACTCGGGCACCGGCCACTGACGTGCCACCTGGATCATGCGACAGCCAGGTGCACATTTTCGGCGATCGAGACCATTTCCCGGTCCGACCGGATGCTGCCTACGTCGTCTATCAGGCCACTGTTGATGCAATGCTTGACATGCACCACGCCCTCGGCATCGATCGTGGAGTGATCGTGCAGTCGACCGCATACGGTAATGATCACGCTGCCATGATCGATGCACTGCACCGGGCCGGACCAAACTATCTTGGGTGCGGGATAGTCAATGACTCGACGAGCGACGAGGAGCTAGTCGAGCTGCACGCTGCTGGAATGCGAGGTGCTCGGTTTAACTATCACCCGAAGCTTAAGAACCGTATGCCCGTCCCCGACGAAGTGATCAGAACCGCAAAGCGAGTGGCGCCCCTCGGCTGGCACCTCAAGCTTCATCTCAACAGCGTCGATCCGAAGCCCATCACTGACCTCCTTGCTGATGTTGAAGCCCCAATCATCATCGACCATATGGGGCCGCTGCAGTATGAATACGGTTTGGACGACCCGAACTTCGCGCATATCTGTGAGCTCCTCGGCCGAGGGAACTGGTGGGTGATGCTGTCAAACGGCGACCGACGATCGGTCGCGGGCTTTCCGTGGGACGATGCCACGGCCTATGCCCGCGAGTACATCGCCGCGGCTCCTGATCGTGTGCTGTGGGGAACTGATTGGCCGCACCCTCTGCATTCAGGCCCCGTCCCGAACGATGGGGAGCTGCTTGATCTGCTCGAACGCTACGCGCCGGACCCGACCCAAAGACATCGAATACTCGTCAACAACCCACAAGAGATCTTCCAGTTCAACTAATAGTTCATCTTTAACGAAACGCACCGGAGGGACGATGATGTCCGAGTCCAGAACTATACAACCCGCTTCCGTCGGCAAAGAGCGCATGACACGTGAGCAGGGTAAAGCAGTTGGGGCAGCAGTCCTTGGCTGGATGATCGACATGTTCGATCTTATGGTCATTCTGCATGTGGCCGGTTACGTGTCGCGGGTATTTTTCCCCAGTGACAATGACATGCTAGCTCTGACCGCGACCTACGCGTCGTTCGCGATCAGTCTTCTGGTCAGACCGCTGGGTGCGCTCATTCTCGGTACCGTTGCCGACCGGCATGGCCGCAGGCTCTCGATGACCATCGGGGTCGTCGGGGCCGGCATTGCTACGGCGTTGATGGGCGTCCTGCCGGGAGTCGCAACCATCGGCTTCGTCGCTCCGGTGCTCTTCATTCTTCTGCGCATCGTGCAAGGAGTGTTCGTTGGAGGTATTGCGGCCTCTACTCATACTCTCGCCACGGAGAGCGTGCCCGAACGGTTCCGAGGAATGACGGCGGGATTGATCAAAGGGGGTGGGGCCAGTCTTGCTGTCATCGTCATCAACTTGATGGTGATCGGAATCAGCGCGATTATAGGTGACGATGCATTTGGTCAATGGGGATGGAGGATTCTATTCCTCACCGCCCTCGTCGGATCTCTGATCAACTACGTGGTGGTCCAGCGCACGGAGGAATCGCCTCTGTGGAAGGCCGGCCAGAACGCGATTCGCGCGAAGGGGGCACTCACGACCACTAATCCAACCCCGGTGCGCGACCTGTTCTCTAAACGCTGGCGCAAACCAATGCTCATCACTGCGGCGATCGTCTTTGCAGGTTCGGCCCCGTACTACCTGACAACCGGCATACTGCCCACGGTGTTTAAGACTCACCTTCACCTGCCCCAAAGCCAAGCTAGCTTGTTTCTCATTATCAATGTATTCGGATCTGCGCTGGTCGCAGTGCTTTGCGGGCACCTTAGCCAGCATGTCGGACGCAAACCGGTATTTCTCTGGTCGGGGCTTGGCTGCCTCGTTCTCATTCCGGGGTTGTATTGGTTGATCGAATATGTGCTGTCCGATCAGCCGGCGTGGATTCTTGTAGCTAGTGCTGTGATGGTGATGCTCTCAGGGGCGATCAGCGCACCACTCATCATCTTCCTGAACGAGACGTTCCCAACCGAAATTCGTTCAACGGCGACTGCGTTCTCATGGAATGTCGGCTATGGACTGAGCGGAATGATGCCCACCGTCGTCACGGCTATAAGCGCTGAAACCGGCAATATCATTATCGTGCTCATCGCATTGAGCGCAGTGATCAGTGCGATTTTCATGGTCCTGGTATTCGGCTCTACAGAGACCAAGGGCCGACTGCAGAACCTGCCTAGTGCTGTCTAACCCTGTAAGCAGCAAAGTTTGACGCTTTGGCTCGGACCGGATTCGGCTTCCTGGGCCATGCTCGCCGGGGCGCGCGCCCACCTGACCGCGGACGCGAACGCCGGGAGCTGACCCAGCGGAGGCCACCTCAAGGGCGCAAACCTCACATAGTGACCCTCGACGTTCTACCATTCGACCCCGAACACCGAAAAGACGTGTTCGGGGTCGTTTGAGTCTGTGACCTGGCCGTATAATACGGCTATGTAATTGACATCACACGCCGATCGGAGAAAACTAGCGGCGGATAAACTGCCGTCTACCCTGGGAGGCAAAGATGCCCTCACCCAATTCCCTGTCATCGGGCTCGCCCACGAGCGTGACCGTCGTCCATGACAAAGGGCTCAAACGCGATATCGGCAAGACCGGCCTGCTCTTCACCGGAGTCGGGTCGATCATCGGCTCCGGTTGGCTCTTCGGTGCCTTCGACGCCGCGAGCATGGCCGGCCCGGCCGCGATCCTGTCGTGGGCCCTGGGTGCGGTCCTCATCATCTTCGTGGCCCTGAACTACTCCGAGCTCGGTGTTATGTTCCCCGTCGCCGGTGGTGTCGTGCGCTACCCGCACTATGCCTTCGGTTCGTTCGCCAGCTACACCAGCGGGTGGATCACGTGGCTGTCGGCGGCGGGAACCGTGGGCATCGAGGTGCTCGCGGCCGTCCAGTACGCCTCGAGCTATATGCCGTGGCTGATGGAGTCGAAGGAGGGGGTGCTCGTCCTCACGGTGCCGGGCATCTTCGTGAGCATCGCGATGGTCGCGGTCTTCTGCGTCATCAACATGTTCGGTGTAAAGTTCTTCGCTCAGTTCAACAACGTGCTCGTATGGTGGAAGCTGATCGTCATCGTCCTGGTGTTCGTGGGACTGGCGTTGCTGGCGTTCAACCCCGGTCACTTCCATATGGCCGAGTTCGGCGGTTTCGCCCCCAACGGCATCGCCCCGATCTTCGCGGCTCTGCCTGCTGCGGGCATTGTCTTCTCCTACCTCGGGTTCCGTCAGGGTGTGGAGTTCGCGGGTGAGACGAAGAACCCGCAGAGGAACGTGCCCTTCGCCGTCATCGGTTCGATCGTGCTCACCGGCATCATCTACATCCTCCTGCAGGTGGCGTTCATCGGCGCCATCCCCACCGATCTGCTCAAGGACGGCTGGGGCGGACTGTCGTTCTCGAACTCGGCGGGACCGTGGGCGGAGATCGCGATCATGCTCGGCGCGATGTGGCTGGCGATCATCCTCTACATCGACGCCGTCGTCTCTCCAGCCGACACCGGCTTGATCTTCACCGCGCTCACCCCGCGGCTGTCGTACTCGCAGGCACGCGTGGGCAATGCCCCGAGTGCCATGACGAAGCTGAACAAGACGGGCATCCCGTGGTTCGGTCTGCTCATCACGTTCATCGTCGCCTGCTTCCTGTTCTTCCCATTCCCGTCGTGGGCGAAGATGGTCGGCTTCATCACCTCCGGCACCGTCATCTCCTTCGGCTCCGGTCCGATCACGGTGGCGGCCCTGCGCCGTCAGCTGCCCGATCAGGAACGCCCGTTCCGCCTGCCTGGCGGGGACGTCCTCCCGTTCCTCGGGTTCCTCGCGGCGAACCTCATCGTGTTCTGGACAGGGTGGGACACGAACTGGAAGCTGTTCCTGGCGATGGCTCTCGGTTACGTGGTTCTTGGCCTGCATTATGCGTTCAGCGACCGCAGCAAGATTCCGCCGCTGCAGTTCAAATCCGGTTGGTGGATGATCCTGTGGCTCGGCGGACTGGCCGTGCTCAGCCTGCTGAGCAACTACGGCGAGGGTGCCATGGGCGTGCTCACGTTCGGCTGGGGTGAGCTGGTCTGCACCATCTTCACCGCCATCGTCTTCTATGTCGGCATCAAGACCCGCCTGAAGTCGGCCGAGGTCGTCGCCAACGTCGAGAACACCAAGGAGACCGCAGCCGAACACATCGACGGGGAATGATTCCGTGACCGAACGCCGAATCCTTCGACGTCGATAGGCAAACCCTCGCCGAGGCGGCCCGACCCCGTACATCCACGACAGTTGAGGCTACCCTCGAATAGTGGACACCCAAGTTAGCGGGATTCGCAGTCCTGCTGGAAGGATGTTCAATATGTCAGATCAGAAGCGACAGCGTCGCTCTTACACCCCGGAATACCGGATCG
>NZ_JABKDE010000011.1 GCF_013623835.1 Brevibacterium oceani
GATCAGTCCGCGTCGGTTCCGACCGGTGACGACACTGCCTGGAGTGGCGACTCATCACATTCCGGACCTCGTGAAACGGGTCTGGGACCGCGGTGAGTTGGATGCTGTGTGGATCAGCGATTCATATCCCTCGAGAACGATCATGGCTGACTCCCAGCCGATCCAGAAGCCGCGCCCGTATCGCATCTTCTCCTCGTCGACTCGGCTGACAGGATCAGTCAGTGCTGACAACGTCTTTTCCGAGACAATGCGTAAGCCGAATAGTGCCGACCAGAATGCCGCGAGGTCGGCTGCAGTCGAGACCGCACCGCCATCACCGTTTCCACGGACCGGTAGATGCAAGACGTTCGTCCGCAGACCGCTGACACTCAGGTACCCAAACGCCACATTCTCATGGGTTTCATCTGTCCTCGGGTACCCGGTTGAGGTCATGCCGGCAGGTGCGAATACGCGTTGTTCCACTACGTCGTGAAACGGCGTCGACGATGCTCTCTCTGCGATCAGTGCCAACAGTATGAAGCCACTGTTGCAGTACGAGAATTGGGACCCTGGCGCTGCTGCTTGGGGGTGCCGGTCCAACATGGGAAGGAATGCCTCTGTGGTGTCCAGCTCATGGTTCGGGCGAGTAAGAACATAGTCTTCAATATCGCCGATGGTTTCATCGAGATAGTCACCGATCCCAGAAGTGTGTGATAACAGGTGTGCGACTGTCACATCGTCATCGATCATTGGGAGTTCGTCACCGAGGAACGCGCGGAGCTTCGAATCGAAGGCTAGGGAGTCATCATCGATGAGAGATCCGATCACGAGGGCGGTGAAACCCTTCGCAATGCTCGCGACCCCACAACGGTGATCGATGGTCATCGGAACTTCGCGTCCGCGGTCGGCGTACCCGTATCCCTGCGCGAAGGCTTCGCCGTGTGGCTCATCAATCCTGATGACGCCGCTGAAACTAGAACTGACGGCCGCCTCGTGAAGCATCGACGCCAAGTGTGTGGTCATGATTGTCAGTCTATGGCGTCTTTCTTCTAATCGTGTAGACAGCTCAGGATCGTGCTAATCACGAATGCGGCTTCATATGTGGTGGTGGCGAGTCATACCTCGTAGCCGATTCGGCGTTTCATCGAAAGGGCTGTAGAGCGGTGGTCAGTCCTTCAGCTTGGAGCGAGGGCCGCGAGCCTGCGGTCCAGGTTGCTCGGGACCTTGGAGAAACAGACACTGGGACGGTAGTTGCTGCGGTTTGTGGCGCGGCTTGTTAATACTACTCGAATTGGGGCATTGCTGCTCTGACGAGGTCGGCGGCGTGACCTTGCAGCATGGTGGCGTCTTCGGATGGGCGGGGGAACATGAGGTCTTCGTAAGCGTAGATCGTGGCATCGATGGTCGCGTTACCTACCAACGCAAGGGCGCGGTCGCTGGCGTCGAGCATTGCGATGTTGACGCCGACGCCGAGTGGCGGCATGAGGTGGGCCGTGTCACCTAGCAGGGTGACGGTGGGGTTGTGGTCCCAAGTGTGAGAGGCCGGAAGCGCGTAAATCGGCAGGTCAACGTAGATGCCGTCGTTATCGGAGACCAGGCGGCGAGGCAGCCATTATGACTGCTGCGTCGGCGATCGGGCCTCAGGATCTCGGCGGTCGATTTCCGGATCTCGAACAGGCCGATCCATAGCTCTCTGCGCCTGATCGACGGCGAAGCGGCAGCTCAGGTGGCAGCGGATCTCGGAGTATCCAGAACCGGTATTGACGGGAGCGCCCGACCAAACACGGTTTCGTCTTCGTCCCAGCTCTTCAGGCTTGCTGTTCTACATTGCTGCAATGAGCGAACTGCGGATCCGGCCAGGCAGAGAAGACGATTGGGAATCAGTCAGATCGCTCCGGAACGAGATGTTGCGAGATAGCCCCCGCAGGTTCAGCGAGCGTCTCGACAATGCTCTCGCCTTGGACGAATCAGCTTGGAAAACGAAGATCCGCAGAAGCCACAACGCCAACAGCACTTCTCTCGTCGCGATCGAGAATGGACAAGATTGGATTGGAACAATGGGTGCTCGCATTCGCGGTTCCGACGCTGACACCGAACTCGTCAGTGCCTATGTCTGCCCTGCGTCGAGGGGGCGCGACAAAGGGGTTGCCGATCAGCTCCTTGAAGCTGTCGCGGCATGGACCACCGACCGTGGAGGAAATCTTCGCTTGTGGGTACACCAGGACAATGATCGCGCGCACGGTTTCTATCAGCGCCGCGGATATCAAGCGACCGGACGTACACAGCCGCACAATCTGAACCCCGAGTACCACGAACTCGAGATGATGCGCAGGCTCGAGTAGCAACCATGGTCACCAGAGTTCAACCTGGCCCTCTCCGACAGAACAAACAGAACCTCCTCGCACGATCGAGCAGTGATTCGCCAGAGATCAGGAGTCCTTCGTTCTCACGAATGCTCTATCACCAGCGGGAGGAGCACAGCAGGGAGAGCTGAGCACCTGCGCGAGGTTAAGATAAAACCCATGCTCAGACTACTCATCGCTGCTGCGATTGGAACACTTGCCGGGGCCGGAATAGTTCTCTATGTCGGTCCTCCCGGCGCTGGAGTCGGTATCGCCGGGGTGGCTTTCTCCGTCCTTATCATCGCCGTCGTCTTGACCGCAGTCGGTCGCTCCATGGCCACCACCGTCAGCGCCACCAAGGAAGACATCACGCAAGCTATCGACTCCCGGCGCATCGGAGTGGCACGCATCGACGCGATCCGCCAGACCGGCACCCAGATCAACGACCAGCCCTTGTGCGAACTGGATCTCACTGTCCAGCCGCTCTCCGGTCAGGCCTATGCGACGACGGTCAGCAACATTGTTCCGGTGACAGACATCCCTTCTTTTCAAGCCGGCGTCTTCAGAGATGTCGCAATCCTCATCGAGGGCGGACCGGAGATAGCATTCATCGGCGGTGGAGAATTCTCAGAACATGAGCGAGCCCGAATCTCTGTGCCTCCTCGCAGCAATGTGCCCATGATCCCCATCGAGCCTCATACGCGAATCGTCAAGGGACGACGAAAGGGCCCACTCGTCGGCTTAGGAAAGAAAGGCCGCCTGGCCCGTTTCAGCATGTTCGCGATCATCGCCATCGTGGCCGCGCTAGTCGTGACCTGGCCGTATCGGACGGCCGTCACTCAGACCGCTCACGCCTTGCAGCAGGGCCAATGGCACGTTGATCTCAGGCAGCCTGATGCTCTTGCTGTCGCTCAAGAAGCTCTTCAGGACGAAATAGGCCACGATCAGGTGATCTCCGTCTATGTGTCGGCGGACTTCGTGATCGTCGAAGCACCGCTGGAAGCCGACGGCGTGAAAAGCGATGAATGGGAGTACCGCGGCGGTCGGGTCGCGAATGACGGACCCGCGACCATCCAACCCGAATCCGCCGACGAAGCATTCTCTTGGTCTGACGTTGCGTTTGATCGCTTATGGCCATTGATGCTCACGGCGTCCGGAGATTCTGACCTGCCAGTAGGTGATTCCGGAGCCTCTATTGTCCGATCGACCAACACAGACATCAACAGCGAGAACTTTGCCGAGCCGGTCGGACCACCACAGATTGGGTTCAGTCTCGAGGATGACTACAGCAGCGCCTCCTTCACGGCGGAAGCGGACGGATCGAAGCTGGTCGCACAATAGCGACAGCCCACCTGCCGTGCACTTGGCATCACGGAGGAGAGCGCGGATCGCCCGCTCTTAAGGTTGGGCATCCCCGCGTCGGCCGAGCACATGGCCTCCGACGCGATGTCGAGGCGCTTCTGCAGCGCGAGGATCCTTTGCTCGGACGTCGGGAGCTGGTTGACGTCCGCCCGTTACATTCATTGTCAAGCAGCAACCGGGGTCCTCGCCTCATAGAAGGCCCCGGCCCTAACCATCGCGAACAAGACGTTGAGCCGGCGACGAGCCAGGCACATCACCGCAGCATTATGCCGCTTACCCTCGACCCGTTTCCAGTCGTAATACGCCTTCGATAACGGGTCATGACACGACGCGACCCATGCAGAGTGGAACAACGTTCCACGACTGGGTGATGGCGTCGATGAGGACGGATGATCGTGAGCCCACAACGGTTCGTGCTCGTGGTGATGCAGCATCATCGGTGGGTAGGCCCAGTTCGAGTTCGAGTTGTTCGGCTGCACCGTAGTCAGCGAGTTTCTCTTCCCCGGCGGTCAGCAGAGCTGTCAGTTCCGCTTCTGTATGAGCCGATCCCAGGTGTTCAAGGACCGTGACTTTGCCACGGTGTTTGCGCACGATCTGCACGGCAGTGGCCCCGGAACCAGTGGTGACTTTCCGTAGACGAGGCGACATAACCCCATCGTAGACAGCCGATTAGCGTCCCACCAACACAATCCCCGACCCCGTGACCAGCGCAAACGCGAATAGAATCGCGAGATCAGCACCTAGTTGTGAAAGTCAGGAGTGAGAACCAGCCCCGCTGAGCAGGCATGCGACGGAAGACGTCCAGCCACCTCGGTGATATTGATGACGAGCTCGTCGGGTGCAAGTCTCTCCACGTAGAGAGCATCAGTGCCGTCAAGCACTGACAGGGAGATGTGCACGTGAAGTCCTTGCAAAAGGTCCTCCATCGGCACCAGCGCGGCTTTGCGCAGATCAGAAGTCTCCGCCCCCCGTGAGGCGATCTCCCACAGCCGGTTCCCGTGCATCCACTGGCCATTCATGTTTCGGATGACGAGCCCTTCGGCCTCGAGTTCGTTGAGGATCCTATGCGTTGTACTCCCAGGTAAACCTGTCACTCTCGCGACTTCCCGCAGTCCACGTGACTGCGTTCGAGGACCGAAGGCCGAAAGGATTCTGACCGCTCGGTGAAGTACCGATTCGCCGGAAGTTGAATTGGCCACTGTCGTCTCCCCTTTGAACACCGTCGACGGCCGAGCCTACTCCGCTGATCTGTTGAACGGGACACTCGGTAGTCGGCATCAGCGTACATGCATAGCGTGGAGTCATGAGCACAACAGCGAACTCCGCCGTGTCAACAGACCTGCCCCTCGGGCGCGTATCCGGAAAGGTGGTGCTGATCTCCGGTGCCGCTCAGGGCATGGGCGCATCACATGCCAGCTTACTTGCATCGCAGGGTGGGACTGTTGTCATCGGCGATGTGCAGAAAGATTCCGCCGAGTCGATAGCGGAGAAGATCAATGAGACCGAAGGCCGTGAGGCGGCGCTCGGAGTCTTCCTCGACGTCACCGACTACTCGTCATGGGAAGCCGCAGTCGCGTCAACCGTGGAGAGATTCGGGCACCTCGACGTCTTGGTCAACAACGCGGGAATATACACGCCGGGATCTGTCGTCGATGCCAGCGTCGAGGACTGGCAGCGGACGATAGATATTGATCTCACAGGGACGTTCTACGGCATGAAGGCGGCGGTGAAAGAACTGAAGAAAAGCCGGTCGTCGTCGATTGTCAACATCTCTTCCATCGCCGGGCTGGTCGGTTTCAAACATCGAGCAGCGTATTCCGCGGCCAAATGGGGTGTACAGGGCTTGACGAAGACCAGCGCAATGGACCTCGGCGAGTTCGGAATCCGCGTGAATTCGGTTCATCCCGGATCGGTCAATACACCGCTGACCGCGGGCCTCAAACGCGGCTTCGGCCAGATTCCGGTCGGCCGAGCCGCCGAAGCAGAAGAGATCAGCTCCTTAGTGCTCTACCTCGCCAGTGACGAATCCCGTTTCATCAGCGGCGCCTCGATCGCAGTGGACGGGGGCGAGACCGCGGGAAACAACCTCAGAGAAGATACGTGAACAGCGCCGACCGGAAAAGCCGTTCAGAGAATCTCCTGCTCAGTCATCCACTTCACGATCGCGGCCACATGGGCATCGACGGAGTCGATCGCGGGTAGGGGAGCGGTCTCCGGGGGTACGAGCAGCCCGATCTCCGTGCATGACAGTGCCACAGCGTCGGCGCCTCGGGCCTTGAGATCGTTCATGATCTCGACATACCGCTCACGAGACGCATCGGTGAAGACCCCCTGAGTGAGTTCGTCGAAGATGATCTGATCCACCTCGAGACAGGTCTCCTCGTCTGGGACGAGGGTGCGGATTCCTTGAGCCTCAAGTCGCTCAGTGTAGAAACCGTCGAGCATCGTCCACTTCGTCCCCAGTACTGCCAGTGTCGCGTAGCCCCGTCGCTTCGCCATTGTCGCAATCGCATCGACGATATGGATGAGCGGTGCATCAACCGTCTTCTCAATGGCAGGCGCGCACTTATGCATGAGGTTCGTCGCGATCGCCACCGCCTCGGCGCCGCCATCGACCAAGCGCTGCGCCGTCGCCGCCAGTGAGGCATCAGCTCCCGCCCAATCCTCGGCGACCTGCATGTCGCGGATATCGGCGAAGTCCGTCGAGTCGAGGAGGATCCGCGCCGAATGATGACCGCCGAGCTGCTTCGCCACCGCATCATTGATCTTCGTGTAGTACTCGATGCTCGAATGCCAGCTCATACCACCCAGCAGACCGATCCTGCGCATACTCTCACTCCTCATTCCGCCGACTTCGTCGACGCCTGAAACTGTCCTTGACCTCCAGTCTGACCCGATCCGACAACACTCGGTAGACCCAGTTCGCTCTGCTCTGGCATAAGCTGGGCTTATGGCCAATGCGTTCGAACAAGCCCTCGACCTCGGCGAACCGAAACGCCTGCTCATCTTCGGTGCCATCGCCGAATCCGGCAGCATCGGCGCCGCCGCCCGCAACCTCGGCTGGTCGCAGCCGGCGCTCTCCCAACACATGAACGCGCTCGAAAAAGACCTCGGCGTCACCCTCTTCGACCGCACCCCACGGGGCATCAGACTCACCACCGCCGGCCAACTCGCCCGCATCCGTGCCAGCGAAGTAGCCGCCTCGGTGACGGGACTGCGTGGTGACCTCGCGAAAGCCTTCGGCCTCGGCGGACGCAACGTCCGGCTCGCGGGATTCCCCAGCTTCGTCATCGGCCCACTGGCTGCAGCACTCGGCAGGCTCGAAGCTAACGCCGGCACAGGAACTGAGACCCCACAGCACCACTCCTATGAAGTCGCCGAGGCCGAACCGCCTGAAGCCATCAGCATGCTCAACGACGGAGCAATTGATATCGCCTTTCTCTTCCACCACGAAGACGAAACCCCGCCCGAACTACCAGGGCACACCACCGTCGACCTTGGCGCCGACCACCTCGACCTCCTCGTCCCCGAACGCTGGAACCGAGCCGGCCAGATCGAACACCTCACCGATGTTGCCGACCTGCCGTGGATCATGGGCTGCGTGCGCTGCCGCTCTACCGCCGAACGCCTCTGCCGCAACGCGGGCTTCGAACCACGGGCCCGGCACATCACCGACAACCCCGGTGCCATCCAATCACTCGTCTCAAATGGCCTCGGTGTCGCCCTGCTGCCCCGCAGTGCCCGCCGTTACAACCGCGTGACCGGCATCGACCCGATTGCCATGGACGAAGCCGGCGCCCGCCGAGTCACCGCGATGATCCCCGACGGACTGGCCGACGCCTCCGAAGTCGGGGACCTCCTCGACGCACTGCGAGCGGTGCAAGTCACAGAAAACTCCATCGCCGCCACCCCGGACGACGGCTACAGTGACTCGTGATGCTCACTTTCAACAGAGTCCTCGACCGGTGCCTGACGGTCACCACCGCCGCGGCGATCATCATCATGATGCTCCACATCGTCCTTCACGCCCTGACCCGGTCGCTGTTCGACGCACCGATCTACGGCACCAATGAGATCGTCGAATACTGGTACCTGCCCATCGTCGCCCTGCTCGGGATTCCGGCCGCCCAGCTGCAGAAGGAACACATCACCGTGACCATGGCCATCGAACGGGCCAAGTCGGCGACAGCCTCGGTGTTCAAGATCTTCGCCTGCATCCTCGGTGCGCTCGTCTCCGTCGGTTTCGCCTGGTTCGGGTTCACTCGCGCCCTGACGTACATGGATATCGGGCGGACCGCTGATGTCTCGTCGGTCATCACCTGGCCGGTGTACTTCCTCATCCCCGTCGTGTTCATGCTCCTGGCCGTCCTCTACGTGCTCGATGCGATCGTCATCGTCCGCATTGGTGAACCCGACCTCGACCTCTCCACCGGCGAACCCGCCGAGACCGACCTTGAGAACCGAAGCTACTGATGAACCAGCCGAAGCCACCCGCGAGCCCGAACACTGACACGCTCGGTGCGGACCCGTCCGCCAACGGCACCGCGAACACAACCGCCCTCTTACCAACCGGCACCCGTCGTCAACGCCCCGGAATCCTCGCCCTGACCATCGGCTTCGGGCTCGTGGCCGCTTGCCTGATCGGTCTCTTCACCAGCCCGAGTGCGGCCATCGGGGGAGCGTGGTGCACCGCGATGATGCTCGTCCTCCTCTTCCTCTCCGTGCCCGTGGCCATCGCCTTGTCCGTGCCTTCGGTCATCGGCGTCTACGCAATAAGCGGGGTCCCGGCGACGATGAATATCCTCGCCACCGCCCCGTTCAGCGCCGTCTCGGATTGGTCGATGAGCGTGCTGCCGATGTTCATCTTCATGGGCATGCTGCTCACTCAATCCGGGCTGTCCGGCAAGGTCTACCGTGTGGCCGACCACTGGTTCTCCTGGCTGCCCGGCGGCATCGGCATCGGCACCACCTTCGCCGGCGCCGGCCTGTCCGCGGTCACCGGATCGACTATCGGCATGACCTATGCGCTGGGCCGGGCAGGCATCCCCGAGATGCTCAAGGCCGGCTACGACCGCCGCATGGCCGTGGGCACGATCATGGTCGCCGGCATGACCGGCAATCTCATCCCACCGTCGATCCTCATGGTCATCTACGCCGGCATCGCCTCTGTGCCCGTGGGCCCCGCCCTCATGGCCGGTGCCCTGCCCGGCATCCTGCTCGCCGTGTGCTTCGCCATCTTCATCTTCGCTCTCGGTGTCATCGCCCCGAAGCTCGTAGGCCGCACCCGCACCGGCCGCAACGCAGCCACCCCAGCCACAACAGCAGACCCAGCACCCCCCGCCCGCCCCCGCACCACCTGGCGCGACCGCTTCACCTCGCTGGCCAGCGTCTGGGGCTTCGCGATCATCCTCATCGTCCTCTTCGGCGGCATGTTCTCCGGCATCTTCACCCCCACCGAGGCAGGAGCCGCCGCCGCACTCTGCTCACTCCTGCTGTGCCTGTGGGAAAAGCGGAGTGAGACACCGTGGCGCAAGGTCGCGGAATCGGCCATGGATACGGTGGCGGCCACCTCGGCGATCTTCTTCATCATGATCGGCGCGACCATGCTCACCAGCCTGCTCGCCATCACGGGACTCGCCCCCATCCTCACCGGTTTCATCACGAGCCTCGGCCTGTCCATGCTGGGATTCCTGCTCGTCCTCATCGTCCTCTACATCGTCATGGGCATGTTCTTCGACACCCTGTCGATGATGCTGCTGACCATCCCGATCCTCCTGCCCACGCTCGAGACGATGGGCGTGAGCGCACTGTGGTTCGGGGTCTTCGTCGTCCTCCTCGGCGAGTTCGCCATGGTCACCCCGCCGGTCGGCATCATCCCCTACATCGTCCACTCCATCGTGAAGAACCCCGACGTCAACCTCGGCCACACCATGACCCTGCGCGACATCTTCATCTCCCTGCTGTGGTTCCTGCCCGTCGTCGTGGTCTTCCTGATCCTCATGATCACGGTGCCCGGCATGACCGAATGGCTGCCTGACCTCATCGAACGCACCAGCGGAGGCATGTCCGGCTGACCCTCGCCGAGGCGGCCAGGTTGTTCCCGCGAGTGTTCGGACCCATGGCTGCAGCCCTGGGTCGGCGGGCGCGTGGTGTGAGGGGAGTCATGGTTAGGGTGACCTCATTCGGACTTATGATTGGAGGTAATTCTCAGGCATTGTTCAAAGGAGTCCCATGAAGCGCATCCGTTCGGCGGCGCGCCGTCCCGCCACCGCTATCGCCATGGTCGCGTCGCTGGCACTGTTGGCCGGATGCGCCGGTTCCGTCGGTGGGAGCGGTTCGAAGTCCGGCGATGATGCGGGGGAGGGCTTCGCCTTCGACGCCTCGCAGGATGAGATCGACGAAGCTCTGGCCGACCTTGACCCAGTGACGCTGAAGTTCCAGCCTTCGTCGATGTCGGAGAAGTCGATCCTCGCGCCGAACGGGCTCGACGTGAAGAAGGCCATCGAGGAACGCTCGGGCGGGAAGATCACCGTCGACATCGTGTGGGGCCAGGCGATCGCCAGCTACGCCGACGTCGATGATGCCCTGGCCGATGGCCGCGTCGACCTCGCCTTCACGCTGCCGTCATACACCCCGGCCGAATACCCGGCCTTCGACGCGATCGGCACGGCCATGTCGACGTTGCCGTCCTCCCCGGTGGCCAGTGACCTGGCGGCGAATGCCGCCGGTGTGCAGGCGGCTTGGCAGACGCCCGAGGTGCTCGCGGAGTTCGAGGATAAGAACCTCGTTCCGCTTATCCCGATGCTCGCCGCCGGTGACTACGCGACGATGTGCTCGAAGCCGATGACCTCGGCTCAGGACTGGAAGGGTAAGCAGGTTCGCGTCGGTTCAGCTGCCGCCGGCAAGCAGGTGACCGACCTGGGTGCGACTCCGGTGTCGCTGTCGTTCCCCGAGACCTATGAGGCGTTGCAGCGCGGAACCGTGGACTGCGATCTCGGTCAGCTGGCACCGAACGTCGAGGCCGGCACCTTCGAGGTCGCCCCGAACATCGGTGTGGCCTCGGACGCCGGAATTGCTCGCTCGGCCGGTGCGATCACAGCAGGTAAGAAGTATTCGGAACTTCCGGTCGCGTATCAGCAGGTCATCTTCGACTCGATGTCGACGACGTTCTCCACGATGATGGAGGTTGTCATCGGGGCGAAGGCGCAGGCCGTCGAGCAGGCGAAGGACAACGACGGTTCGGTCAAGCCCTTCGACGATGACGTGCAGAAGCAGATGGCGACGTACGCGAAGACACTATCGGACAAGACCGCGGAGAAAGCCGAAGTGCCCGACGCGCCGAAGACTTTGAGCACCGCCGGAACAGAGTGGGCGAAGTCCGTGTCCGAACTCGGCTATGACGATAAGGGTGATTTCGCCTCACTCGACGAGTGGTACCCAGAAGACTCGTCGTACGACAAGCTTGGTGACGAGTTGTTTGAGAAGGTCATGGCTGAGCACCGGCCGGAGTGAGGACAGAACGATTGTTCTGGCTGTGTCGGCAGCACTGTTCACTACCTCCTTCGCCGTCGCTGATCAACTAGGCTGGTGATGGCAGCGCCGAACCTCGGCGAGCCTGTTCGAACGGCGAAAGGACAGAGCGGGTGACGATCCTCTACACCATCGGACTGGGCGTCCTGAGCGCGCTCATCGTCGGATTCCTCGTGAGACGGATGATGCTCACCGGCACCGGGGCCGCCCGCAACACCATCGTCTCCCTCATCATGGGTCTCTCGATCTGGCCCATCACCCTCCAAGCGTACAAGCTCCTCGGCATCTCCGAATCCGAACAGTATCCGAGCCTGTCGATGAGCTTCCCCGCCATCATGGTCTTCCTGCTCCTCTTCGCGTGGTTCATCGTCATCCAGATGTTCGTCCTCCTTGCAATCGAACTCATCATGCCCTCGGGCACGCTCAGCTCACTCATCCGCAACGCGCCGAAGATCCCCACCTGGTACCGCCGTCTCAACCGACTCGCACAGATCCAGAAGATCCTCATCAAATTCGGGCTCGCCCGCTATCTCAAACCGCGGATCCCCACCTTGCGGGTTTCCCTGCGCGAGATCGCGTCGACCACCCGTGACGCGCTCGCAGCCTCCGGAGTCACGTTCATCAAACTCGGCCAGTTCATCGCCACCCGCGGTGACATGATTCCGCGAGAATTCGTCGAGGAGTTCTCGACCCTCCAAGCCGGCGTCCCTCCGGTGCCGTTCAAAGAGGTCAAAGGACAGCTCGAGTCACAATGGGGCCGACCCGTCGCCGAGGTGTTCGCGGAGTTCGACGAGGTCCCCTTCGCCGCAGCCTCGGTGGCCCAAGTCCACCGGGCCGTTACGTGGCAGGGCCGCCCGGTGGCGGTCAAGGTCCAGCGGCCGAAGATCCGCAAACAGGTGCGCGCCGACTGCGACATCGTCCTCACCCTGGCCGAGCGGCTGGAGCGCACGACGGATTGGGCGAAGAAGGTCGGCATCGGCAATCTCGCGCACAGCTTCGTCGACTCGCTCCAAGGTGAACTCGACTACCGCGGAGAACTCGGCCACATCGAAGCCCTGCGCTTAGCTGACGAATCCGGCCGCTCACAGAAGGAAACTGACTCGCGCGTGCACATCCCACGGGTCCACAAGGAACTGTCCGGACAGTTCGTCATCGTCATGGACCTCGTCGAGGGAGTGCCTCTCTCCCACGCATCAGAGGTGACCGACGCGCTCTCGCAGCTGGCCCGGGAGGAGATCGCGCAGGATCTCTTCCTCATGGTCGTCCGGCAGGTGCTCGGCAAGGGCATCTTCCATGCCGACCTCCACCCGGGCAACGTCGTCATCTCCGAGGCAGGGCGGGCAGGGCTCGTCGACTTCGGGGCCGTCGGCCGGCTCGACAAACGGGATCGACGCGCCATCGCTCTGCTTCTCATGGCCTTCGACTCGCAGGATTCGCAGGCAGCCACGGCCGCGATCCTCGAACTCCTCGGCACGCCCAGCGATGTCAATCTGCGTGAGCTGCAGCGTGAGATCGGTCAGATCATGCTCAAGTACGGCGACGGACTGCCCGGATCGACCTCGGCGGCACTGTTCGGCGAGCTCATCGACTTCGTCGTTGATTTCGGCTTCCCGATGCCTGCCTCGGTGGCGACAGCATTCCGCGCGATCAGCACTCTGGAGGGGTCGATCACTCGTCTGGTCCCGGAACTCAATCTGCTCACCCTGGTGACGAACAATGGCAAGATGTTGCTGCGCGAGGTCGGGGGACTGAGCATCGACCGGCAGGAACTCACCCTCTACGCCGCGGCGACGGCCCCGCAGCTCGCCGAACTTCCGGGACAGCTCTCACGCATCGCCGGCCACCTGCAGGACGGCACGCTCGATGTCGGGACGTCAGGTCTGAACATCTCGATGATCAAGAATCTGCTCAAGTCGACGGTCGAACAGTTCATCCAGGTCATCGTCTCCACCGCGCTCATCCTCGGCGGAGTCATCCTCATGGCCGCAGACTTCGGGCCGGCATTGGCCCCCGAGCTCAAACTCTTCACCTACTTCGGTGCCTGGGTGCTCCTCGTCGGCAGTGTCATCGCCGCTTTGGTTCTCGCCCCGGCCCTGCGGCAACGGATGGTCTGGGACGGCTTGGGCTAGACAGGTCTCTGAAAGCTCTACCGAGGGTCGGGTCGCTGGTGCACGCAATTAATCCACGGCCGACATCGATTGACCGCGCGGTGCCGGTCGACGGTTGGCTTCCACATCGATGCCGCGCATTCCCAAAAGCGCGAGTGCCGCGAGCAGGATGATCGCTCCGACGCCGACGTAGATCATCTGCGGGGACCAGCCAGCGTCGAGGAGCGCGCCGGTGGCGGTGGGGGCGATGATCGCACCGAGGCGGCCGACTCCGATGGCCCAGCCTGCGCCGGTCGAGCGCAGCGAAGCCGAATAGGACTGCGGTGTGAGCACGTAGAGGCCGGCGATGCAGCCGTTGATCGACATGCCGACGACGACCCCGAAGAGTAGGGCGAGGATGACCCAGTCGGCGGTGAAGACGAAGATCGCCATCAGCACTGCGGCGACGATCGCGAAGCCCATGAGGACGGACCGCGTCGAGAAGCGAGCGGTGAACAGTCCGAAGACCACCGAGCCGATGGCTCCGCCCAGGGTGAGCCCGACGGTGACGAACATGGCCAAGGAGTCGCTGAGGCCGGCCTCGTTCATCAGCCTCGGCGTCCAGGAATTCACGAAGTAGAACCCGAACATGATGATGAAGAAGCTTGCCCACACGACGAATGTGACCCGCCGGTTTCGGCGATTGAACAGCGCTGGGACGCCTTCATCGGCAACCGTGGCTTCCGCCTCGACGTCGATGGCGGAGAGATCAACGGCCTCGGTGCAGCCGAGCCTGCGGGCGATGGCATCGAGGCGACGCTGTGCGTCGGCGGGTCTGCGGGTGTAGAGGTAGGTCGGCGACTCCGGTACCAGAAGGAGCACGAGAATGAGCGAGAAGACAGTCAGCGCTCCGCCGAGCACGAAGACGGATCGCCATCCGAAGGCGCTGATCATGCCCACCATGACGGTGCCGCCGATCGAGGCGCCGAGCCCGTAGCCGGCGGCGTAGATGCCGATGACGAGTCCGCGGCGGCGCCGCGAGGCGTACTCCGAGCTGATGACGGTGGTGGCGACGAGGATGCCGCCGATGCCCAGGCCCGTGACGATTCGCCAGATGCCCAATTGGACCTCGTCGGTGGCTGTGGCAGATAGGAACAGTCCGGCGCCGTTGACGATGAGGGCGATGATGATCATTCTGCGCCGGCCGATGCGGTCGGCCACTGGGCCCAGGGTGAGTGCGCCGACGGCCATGCCGACAAGTGCTGCGCTCATGACCAGGCCGAGCGCGGTTCCGCTCAGGCCGAACTCCTCGGTCACCTGGTTCGAAGTGAATGAGATGGCAAGCACGTCGTAGCCGTCGAGGGCGTTGAGGAAGGTGCAGATGGCGACGATGAGCCACTGGTACCCGGACATGCGTGAGTCGTTGATTCGTGCGCGTAGGTCCACCACATACTCCATTGTTGTCGGTGTGAGACGTCGAGATCGCAGAAACGCGAATCCCTATGTTGGTAGGTAAAGCGTATAGTCGGGAGATTATCAGTCGGCTCGGGCCGTGGCAACGGCTGCCCGAATTCGTGGACCGGGGGACATGTCCGCAGAATTTACCTATGGACATAGGTAAAGCATTCTGCTTATAGTGATCTCACGAACCCGAAGCAGTGTTCATGAAAGGACTGCCTGTGACCGACCACACCCCCCTGCTCGAGGACTTCTCCCTCGAGATGACAGGCAAAGACATCGCCAGTCTCCGCGAGGCCGCACCGGCGATCCCGGCCGATACGCGGATCAACGTCACCTTCCTCGGCAATGAAGACCTGCAGATGCGTGTGGCCGCCGCCAAAGCGGTCAAAGAACTCGGTTTCGTACCGGTCCCGCACATCTCCGCCCGCAGGCTGACCTCACAGGGCGAGCTCGAGGAGTTCCTCGCCGCTCTCCAGGGCGTGGGTGCCAGCGAACACGTCTTCGTCGTCGGGGGAGATCCGGAGGTTCCTGCCGGGCCCTATCCCGATTCCCTCACCGTCATCCGCAGCGGCATTCTCCAGTCCTACGGAGTCAAGGAGGTGAGCATCGCCGGATACCCCGAGGGACATCCCGACATCGCCGACGACGTCCTCTGGTCCCACCTCGGCGACAAGGTCTCTGCCCTGCGTGAGCAGGGACTCGGCCATGTCGTCCTCACGCAGTTCGCCTTCGACGCCGACGCGGTGAGTGCCTGGATCGACGAAGTGCGCAGCCGAGGCGTCGACTCCGAGATCCGCATCGGCACGCCTGGTCCTGCCGGAATCAAACGACTGCTCGGCTATGCTCGCCGATTCGGAGTGGGAACGAGTGCATCGATTGCGAAGAAATACGGATTCTCGCTGACCAATCTGCTCGGGACTGCGGGTCCGGATCGCTTCGTCACGGAACTGGCCGACCTCCGGGCCAACGTCTCGGATCCGTCCGAGACGAGGATCCACTTCTACACCTTCGGCGGGCTGCTGGCCACGGCCGAATGGGCGAAGAACTTCCGCGACGGGAAGTGAACAGCCAGTGACCATCGAATCCAGGCGCGACCATGCCACACTCACCGTCACCGGACCCGACCAGCCCGGGCTCAACGCAGCGGTGACCGCACTCATCGCCGAGCACGGCGGGAACATCGTCGCCCTCGATCAGTACACCACCAATCCTGAAGGCGGCGAATTCTTCCAACGCGTGGTGTTTCACCGGGAGGGACTCAATGCGGTCATCCCGCACATCCGCGAGGACCTCACTCGCACTCTCGAGCCGTACGGAATGGACCATCAGCTCGTCGAGCAGTCCAAACTCAAGCGCATGGCGGTGCTCGCATCGAAGAGCGACCACTGCCTGCTGGATCTGCTGTGGCGGCACCGGCGCGGTGAGCTGCCAGTGACGATTCCCCTTGTCATCTCCAACCATACGAACGTCGCCGAGGAGGTCCGCAGTCTCGGGATTCCGTTCTTCCACGTGCCCTCCCAGGGCCCGGACAAGTCCGAGGCCGAAGCGAAGATCCTCGAACTGCTGGCCGGCAATGTCGACTTCGTCGTCCTCGCTCGTTACATGCAGGTGCTCACCGAAGGATTCCTCGACGAGGTGGAGGTGCCGGTGATCAACATCCACCACTCGTTCCTGCCTGCGTTCATCGGGGCCGGCCCCTACCGCAAGGCCAAGGAACGCGGGGTCAAGCTCATCGGCGCCACCAGCCACTATGTGACGAAAGACCTCGATGAGGGACCGATCATCGAACAGGACGTCGCCCGGGTCGACCACACGATGACGGCGGCCGATCTGCAGGCCCGCGGGGCCTATGTCGAACGTGAAGTCCTGTCCCGCGCCGTGCGTCTGCACGCCGATGACCGGGTCATTCGTCACGGCAACCAGACCATCGTCTTCTCCTGAAACAACCTATCCACCGACCAACCATCTCACCGGCCGAATCCGGACGGTGAACAATCCAGAACAGAGAGGTTCCATTTCCATGGCAGACAATCTCCAGCAGATCCTCGATTCCACCAACCCGGTGGAGTTGCTGCGCAACTCGCAGATCGGCTCCTACATCTACCCGGTCGTCCCGGCTGACTTCACGAACTGGATCAAGGAACAGCGCGCCTGGCGCGAGACCGCGGTCCTTTACGACCAGTCGCACCACATGGACAACGTGTTCCTCAAGGGCCCCGATGCGATCAAACTGATCTCCGACACCGCGATCAACTCGGTGGCGAAGTTCGCCGTCAACAAGGCCAAACAGTATGTGCCGACGACGGCCTCGGGCCACGTCATCGGCGACGGCATCCTCTTCCGTGAGGCCGAGGACGAGTACGTCTACGTCGGTCGCGCCCCGGCCTCGAACTGGCTGCTCTACCACGGCGAGACCGGCGGCTATGCCGATCTCGACATCGAGGTCGACCGTCGTTCGCCCTCGCGCCCCTACGGCCACGCAGTCTCCCGCCGCTACTACCGTTTCCAGATCCAGGGCCCCAACGCGTGGGCGATCATCGAAAAGCTCAACGGGGGAGAGCTGGAGAAGCTCGGCTTCTTCAATATGTCGACGATGACGATCGCCGGCAAGCAGGTGCGCACCCTGCGTCACGGCATGGCCGGTGCTCCTGGCCTCGAGATCTGGGGACCCTATGCCGATCACGATGAGATCCGCGATGCCATCGTCGAAGCCGGCGCCGAATTCGGACTGCTGCCAGTCGGTTCGCGCGCCTACCCGTCGAACACGCTCGAGTCAGGGTGGATCCCCTCGCCGCTGCCGGCGATCTACACCGGCGAGGCCGAGCGCGGATTCCGCGAATGGCTGGGAGTCGATTCCTACGAAGCGACCGGAACCCTGGCAGGCTCGTTCGTCTCCGACAACATCGAGGACTACTACCTCACCCCGTGGGAGCTCGGCTATGGATCCTTCGTCAAGTTCGACCACGACTTCATCGGCCGCGAGGCGCTGGAGCAGATGGACCCGGCAGCGCAGCGCCGCAAGGTCACTCTGGCCTGGGATGCCGATGATCTGGGTGCTGTGCTCAGCTCGCCGCTCAATGTCGATGGACCCAACTACAAGTACTTCGATCTGCCACTGGCCAACTACGGCTCGGCCAACTACGACAAGGTCGTCGATGCCGACGGCAATGTCGTCGGGTTCTCGATGTTCACCGGTTACTCCGCCAACGAACGCCGCGGCCTGTCCTTGGCCACGGTCAACCCGGACGTTCCCGAGGGTGCTGAGCTCAAGGTCGTCTGGGGCGAGCCCGATGGCGGAACGTCGAAGGCCTCGGTGGAACCGCATGAGCAGACCGAGGTGCGTGCCGTCGTCAGCCCAGTTCCGTACTCGACCGTCGCTCGCCAGACCTACCAGGGCGGATGGCGCACCGGCTACCAGGAAGCCTGAAATCGCACCGAAGTGTACTGTCGATGCTCTGCAGCCCTAGTGCGCTCGCGTGCTGGGTCGGAGCGAAGAGGATAGTCTGAGAGGGCCCGGGTGTCTCGCCCGGGTCCTCTCGGCGTCGGTGTCCAGGCGGGCGCGGGCAGGTGCAAGAGAGACGGAGGAGAGAAGTGAGTCTGCGAAGTGCCCTGCTGGCGCTGCTGCGCATCGGCCCGATGTCCGGTTATGAGCTGCAGAAGCAGTTCTCGCAGTCGGTCGGGCATGTCTGGCATGCTCCCGACTCGCAGATCTATCCCGAACTGAAGAAGATGGCCAACGACGGTCTCATCACCGCAGAGGAGCAGGCCCGTGGCAGTGCCGGTATGCGCAAGCTCTACCATGTCACCAAGGCCGGTCAGAAGGCTTTCACCGATTGGATGGACAAGCCGCTGAAGTATCAGCGCACCCGGGACGCTGCCCATCTCAAGGCCGCCTACCTGGAATCCGCCAGCGATGGGGCGGTGCGAGAGTTCCTCGAATCCCATATCGAGCACTGGCAGAACGAACTCGAATGCTGGGAGGACGAGATCGCAGCCATCGAGGCCGAGACCTCTCCGATGCTCGTGCGTCGGCTCGCCGCGATCCCCGAATCCGAACGCACGACTTCCGTTGCGTACAAACGCTTCGCCTATGAAGGTCTGGCCGACCGCGCCCGCAGTGAGATCACCTGGGCCAGGCGCGGGCTGGACCTGGTCAGGGAGCTCGAGAGGTAGAACTTCGACACAAATGCTGCCTGCGGAACTTCGCAACAATAACGAAACGATACGTTGTGTTGCACAACACGTGTGACATATGCAATGCTCGGCATATGACCGAGAACACACCCAAGGGCAGGCCCTTCGATACTGACCTGACAAAGCGCGTTCTCGCCGCCGTGCGCTCACAGCTCGAAGACTACGGATTCGTCAACCTGAGCATCGAGAAGATCGCCTCGGAAGTGGGGTGCGGCAAGACCGCCATCTATCGTCGTTGGCCGACCAAACCCGAACTCGTCGCCGCAGCGATCCTCGACACCTCTGAGATCGGAGACCTGCCCGACACCGGCGACGTCGTCGACGACCTCGTCGAACACGCATGGCAGAATCTCGAGAACTTCCGCCGCTCGGAAGACGAGACCGGGAACAACGGTCTGCTGCTGGCGATGTTCAACATGGACGTCATCCCGATCATCTCGGAGTCCTTCATGCAGGCACGCCATGCCATGGGGCGCGAGATCATCGCCCGTGGTGTGAAGCGCGGCCAAGTGAGCAGCGACCTCGACCATGACCTCATCATCGATACCCTCGCCGGCCTCACCCTCTTCCGCACCACCCTCAAACCCGACACCCGGGTACGCACCGACGATGAAATCAAAGCCACCTACCGCAGCCTCGTGCGGTCGCTCATCGGCGACCCTCGGTGACACAGTGTCGCCGATCCTCGGCGACACCGCCGAGACACGATCCGACCCATTGAGTAAGGGACCACCATGATGACCTCCGCCGACCCCGCGCTCGCCGCGAAATCGAGCAAGCGGCTCCTCGCCGTCGTCGGATTCCTCGTCTTCGTCGAATTCTCCAGCGGATTCCTGCAGGGATACTACGTGCCGCTGCTCGATCGGGTCCGCGACAGCCTCGGTGTCTCGGACGCATCGATCGCTTGGTTCATCACCGTCCAGACACTGACAGCCGGAGTCTGCGTGCCCATCCTCTCGAAACTCGGTGATATCTTCGGACACCGGAGGATGCTGCGCATCGCCATCGTCGCAGTCCTCATCGGAACCGTACTCGTCGCGCTCGCGCCCAGCTACCCGCTCGTCCTGCTCGGACGGGGCCTCAGCGGGCCCCTCGCCGTCTGGCTGCCGCTCGAACTGGCGATCGTCCACAACCAGATCCGACGAGAAACGGCCCGCCGAGCGATCGGCATGCTCATCTCGGCACTGACGATCGGCGCACTCGTCGGCTCCCTGTCCGCGGGCCTCTTCTCGTCGATCCTGACATCGACGACCGCCCAGCTCCTCGTGCCCGTGGTCATGGTCGCGATCTCGGCGATCTTCGTCTTCACCCTGGTCCCGGAGTCGACCACCCGCACCTCACCGACGATCGATTGGCTCGGGTTCATCCTGCTCGCCCTGTTCATGCTCGCCCTGCTCGCAGGCATCAAGATCGTCACTGCCCAGCCCGGCCTCGGCGCTCTCATCCTCGTTGCCGCCGTCGTCCTCATCGCCGTCTTCGTCTGGTGGGAGCTGCGTGCCAGTGCGCCCGCGCTCAACCTCCGTCTGCTCACCTCGAACCGTCTCTGGCCCGTCTACGTCACCTCATTCCTCTTCGGCATGGTGCTCTTCGGAACCCAGAGCATCACGACCACCTTCCTCGCCGGCAAGCCGGAAATCGTCGGATACGGTTTCGATCTCAGCGCCGGCTTCATCTCCCTGGCCACCGGGGCTAACATGCTGCTGGCGGCCGTCGGTGCGGCCCTCTACTCGTACGTTGCACGAGGGACCTCCCTCAAAGGCGTCCTCATCCTCGGCTCGGCGGCGGTGGCGATCGCCCATCTGGTGCTCATCGTCGGCCACGCATCACTGTTCACAGTGGTCATCGGAATCGCGCTCGCCGGGCTCGGCTCCGGTCTGCTCCTCGGCGGGCTCCCCGCCGCCACGGCGGAGGCATCACCGGCCGATGAGACGGGGATCGCCACCGGCGTCTACAACTCCGTGAAGACACTCGGCGGCGCGCTCGCCGGAGCCGTGTTCGCCGTCGTCCTAGGACTGTTCCTCATCCCCGACGCCGGGGCATCGGGTCTCGGCGGATACATCAGCATCTGGGTGATCTGCGCCGTCGCCACCGGCATCTGCCCCATCCTCCTCTCGCTCATCCGAGCGCACACGGACAATGATGCCGATGATTCGCACACGCTTCCCGGCCAGACCGCGCATCCGACGACGACCATGTGAACCGTTCTCGACCGCCACGACTGACTCCCAGCGAAAGGATCACCATGCCCACCGCACACCTCCCCACCACGATCGCCGGTGACGAACACCTGCTGCTGCGCGGGGCCACCCTCATCGACGGCACCGGCAGCACCCCGGTCACCGATGCCGAACTCGAAGTCAGGGACGGACGCGTGGTCTACGCCGGCCCCGCACGGGAGTCCACGCCCGAAGGCGTCAGGCTCATCGACCTCGCTGGCCGAACCATCCTCCCGGGATTCATCGACTCCCACGTCCACTTCGGCATGTCGATCGAGGACCAGGCCGCTGACGCCGCCCGATTCGAATCGGAACGCACATTCAGGGCCGCACTCAACGCCCGCAAGACACTCATGGCGGGCGTGACTACCGCCCGTGACCTCGGCGGACTCGACCGCGGCTACCGAGATGCGATCGCCGCCGGCCTCGTCCACGGCCCCCGTACCCACCTGGCGATCGTCCCGCTGTCACCGACCGGCGGGCACACGGACTTCACCATGCCCAACGGTCGTGAGGTCCCGATGCACATGCCGATCAGCCCGATCATCGACACCGACGACGACGTCCGACGCACTGTGCGCCTGCTTGTGCGCAGCGGCGCCGACGTCATCAAGGTCTGCACGACCGGCGGCGTCTCCAGCCCGTCCGACACCCCCGATGATGTCGGCGTGCCCGAGGAACATGTCCGCCTCATCGTCGCCGAAACGGCGAAGCGTGCCGGTCAGCCCGTCGCCGCACACGCCCAGGGCGCTGAAGGCATCAAAGCCGCCATTCGCGGCGGTGTGCGTTCGGTCGAACACGGCTACGGCATCGACGACGAAGGCATCGAGCTCATGCTTGAGCACGGGACGTTCCTCGTTCCGACCCTGAGCAGCGCACTGCGAGTCCCTGATCCTGCGACGGTTCCCGGCTACCTCTACGAGAAGAAGGTGAAGTGGTCGACCATCGCTCGGGAACGCGTTGCCGCCGCCCTGCAGGCTGGCGTGAAGACGGCGCTGGGCACCGACTCCGGGGTGTGCCCCCACGGGGAGAACCTGCGCGAACCGGTTCACGCTGTCGAACTCGGCCTGTCCGAGATGGACGCGATCGTGGCAGGGACGAAGAACGCAGCCGAACTGCTTCGCCTCGACGCAGACCTCGGCACCCTCGAGGCGGGGAAGCTCGCCGATTTCATCGTCATCGACTTCGATCCGCTCGCCGACATCACACCGCTGGCGACGCCGGACAATGTCAAGGCCGTCGTCCAAGGCGGCGCCCTCGTCAAGGACAGCGAATCCTGGTTCGGCACCGAACCGGTCCGCCCCCTGCTGGCACAGTGAGGGCCGCCACGACATCCACCGTCCCCGACCTCACCGAGCAGATCAGCCGGATCAGGTCCGGGGAGACCAGTGCCGCAGAGCTGCTGTCCGCGTCGTTCGACCTCGTCGATCGCACCAACGACCGGGTGGGCGCGGTTCTGAACCGTTTCGACGAATCCGCGGCGACCGCAGTCGGCAGCGCTGAGCACGATGCGGGTCCGCTCGCGGGGCTGCCGCTCGGAATCAAGGCGAACATCGCCGTCGCCGAGGCGGTCCCGACCTCACAGAGCCGGGTGTTCGACCCCAGCTTCCACCGCGGCCGCGATGCCGAGGTCGTCGCCCGGCTGAGGTCGGCCGGCGGAACCATCGCATGTACGACGACGATGGTCGAACATGCTGCGGGGCGACCCGATCCGGCACTCGACTTCCCGATTCCGCGCAACCCCTGGGACCTCAGCCGCTGGCCCGGCGGGTCGAGCTGCGGAACCGCCATTGCCGTGAGCCTCGGCATCATCTCCGCCGGGCTCGGCACCGACACCTCGGGCAGCTGTCGGATTCCTGCCGCCTACTGCGGAGTCACGGGACTGCGCCCGGCCGCAGGCTCCCTGCCCATGGACGGCATCATGCCGGCGGCCCCGAGCCTCGACATCGTCGGACCCTTGGCGAGAAGTGCCCGGGACTGCCGGCTGCTGCTCGAGGTCATGCGCGGACAGGTGCCCGGGTCTTCACGGCGCGACCAGCCCGCCCGTGTCCTCGTTCCCAAGCAGGTGCTGGGCTCGCCTCGGACCACCTCTGATGTCGCCGCAGCCTTCGACGAGGCGCTGACGACCATGGACAGGCTCGGCCTTGAGACCTCCACCGTGGACCTTGCCTTCCTCGACGAACTCATCGCGGCCACACTGACGATCATGGTCCGTGAGATGTACGAGGTGCATCGAGACCGGCTCGGCCCACGATGGAACGACTACGGCCGCTCCTTCCGACGACTCGCCTTCGCCGGTGCCCTCATCACGGACGACGCCTACCAGGCTGCTCTGCACTCGGCCGAAGCGCTGCGCGCCCTGATGAGCGACGTCATGCCCGACGGCACCGCACTCGCCCTGCCGACGTGGCCGTCTGCTGCCCCGCCCTATGTGTTCCGGGGAGGCACCCCGCAGGACGACTGGAATCTCACGGCGGCGTTCTGCGCCACCGGCAACCCGGCACTCGCCGTGCCGATGGGCTTCGATTCGACCGGCCTGCCGCTGTCCCTCCAGCTTGTCGGATCCACTCCGGGGGAGATCGGGGCTGCCGGCGAGGACACGATACTCACGCTCGGCGAGCTCTATCAGGAGCACACCGATCATCACCTCCACCTGCCCTCGCTCGATCTCGACACGCCCATTTCTCCGGTCCCGGACCCGGATGACGGCATCGATGCAGGCACGGACATTCTACCGCTGCCGCCGCAGCTGACCGGCTTCGGAATACCATTGACACGGGCCGATGAGGCGATGATCGGTCACCTCCTCACCCTGCTGGGGGCGACATGAGAACACTCATCACTGACGACGACCCACCCAGCTCCACCACTGCGAACGACCGAAGGACCATCTGACAATGACCATCGACTTCACCGCCGAATCCGCCGCTCTCGCCGACGATCTCAGTGCGCTGCGCCGTGATCTGCACCGCAACCCCGAACTCGGGCTCGCCCTGCCGTACACACAGAAGAGGATCCTCGAAGCCCTCGACGGTCTGCCGCTGGAGATCACGTGCGGCAACAACCTCGATTCCGTGGTGGCGGTTCTGCGCGGAGCCCGGCCGGGCCCGACCGTTTTGCTGCGCGGGGACATGGATGCCCTGCCGGTCGTCGAGACCACGGGGCTGGACTACGCATCGACGAACGGGAGCATGCACGCCTGCGGTCACGATCTTCACGTCTCCGGTCTCGTCGGCGCGGCCCGACTCCTCAGCGCCCACCGCGAAGAGCTGCGCGGCACTGTCGCGTTCATGTTCCAACCCGGCGAAGAGGGCATGGGCGGGGCGAAGATCATGCTCGACGAGGGCATGTTCGACACCATCGGGGCGAAACCCGACGCCGCCTACGCCATCCATGTCGCCCCCGGCGTGCCGGGAACCTTCGTCACCCGCCCGGGCACGATCATGGCCGGTGCCAACACGCTGCACGTGACCATGCACGGAAAGGGCGGGCACAGTTCACGGCCGGAGGATTCGGTCGACCCGGTCCGCCCCGTCCTCGAGTTCGGGCAGGCCCTGTATTCGATGATCACCGGCTCGTTCAGTGTCTTCGACCCGATCGTCGCCGAGGTGACCCAGCTCAGTGCCGGCGATGCCGTCAACGTCATCCCTGCCACTGCGTCGCTCGGCGCCTCTGTACGCACTCTGTCGGCCGAATCGACGAAGAGGTTCCCCGAACTCGCAACCCGCCTGGCCGAGTCCGTGGCCGCCGCTCACGGGTGCACCGCCGAAGTGGTGTGGAACGAGCAGTATCCCGTCACGGTCAATGACGCCGCCGAGGCGCAGTTCGCCCTCGGTGCTCTCAACGAGGCGTTCGGTTCCGTCCGCGTCGTCGAGGCACCGGATCCTGTGATGGGGTCCGAGGACTTCTCCTACGTCCTCGAAGAGGTGCCGGGAGCCTTCGTCTTCTTCTTCGTCAGCCCTGCCGGGGTCGACCCGGCGACCGCGGCGACGAACCACTCGGCGGAGGTCCTCTTCGACGACGCCTACCTGCCCGATCAGGCGGCGGCGTTGGCGACTCTGGCCTGGGAGCGCTCTCAGCAGGGCTGAGGTCACCGGCTCCCGGCGTCGTCATCCCACCCCGGCACCGTGCGCGTCGCTTCGGCGCCGGGAAGGGGACGGCCGAGGATGTCGCGCACTGCGGCATAGGCGAAGACCAGCCCGGGGCCGATCGTGATTCCGGGAGCAGGGTAGACCCCGCCCATTACCGACTGCATGTCGTTGCCCACCGCGTAGATGCCGTCGATCGGCTCACCGGAGGCAGTGAGCACGGCTGCCGACTCGTCGGTGACGTACCCGGTGGATGCCCCGATGTCTCCGGGGAAGAGCCGAACGGCATAGTAGGGTCCTCCGTCGACCGGAGCGACGTTCGGGTGCCCGGTCGGCGAACCGGCGTCTCCGTTGAAGCGTTCGTAGTCGTTGGCACCGCGGTGGAAGTCCGGGTCCTCACCGACACTGGCAGGACCGTTGAGGCGCTCGATCGTGGTCTGCAATTCTGTGGCGGGAACGCCGATGGCTCCGGCGAGCTCGGCAATGGAATCACCGCGGAAGAGGTACCCCGATTCGACGTGTCCGGCCAGGCGACTCTCACTCTGGAACGGGTGGACCATGCCCAGCCCATACCGGTGCATGCCCTCGGCATCGGTGATCAGGAACGAAGGGATCGACCGCCCTGGAATCTCATTGTCGTGGCCGACCATGCGCATTCCGAAGAGATGGTAGCTCGTCGACTCATTGAGATACCGGTGTCCATCTTGGTCGACGACGACCATATGCGGTTTGGCTCGGTCCATGACGAAGTGCGGGAACACTGCCCACGATCCGTCTTCTCGCTGCCGCCTGGAGACGGGCGCATAGTAGGTGTGAGCAAGGGCGGCAGAACCATACCGACCGCCGAGGTCGTCGATGAGGTCGTGTGCCTGCCCGGTGTGTCCCGGTGCACCCGGGCACCAGTCGAGGTCGTGGCCTGGCAGCAGCTGTGCCCGGCGTTCGGGGCTGCGGTTGAAGCCGCCGCTGGCGAAGATGATGTTGCGCGCCGTGATCGCCTGCCTCCGGCCTGCCTCGCTGATGACGACCCGGTAGGGGCCGTCGTGTGAGCGCGAGGAGACACTGGTGACCTCGCTCTGAGTGAGCACGGGGACTCTCGCATCGTCGAGGGTCCCCAGCAGTCCGGCGATGAGTGCATTGCCCATGGTCCGGCGACTGTCGCGCCCGTGGGCGTCCAAGGAATCCCGGTAGGCACGGCGCAGCGCCAGCAGGTGCGAACGCGATTCCTCCTCAGGGTGGGCGCCGAGCAGATGTCCGATGTCGTCGCGTTCGAGTGACATGCCGCCGAAGGCCGTGAACTCGGGGAGCGGTTCTCTCACCAGAGCAAGGCGCTCGCCCAGCTGAGCGCCGTCGAAGGGATGGGGTTCGAGCGCGCGTCCGGACAGTCGTGACCCGGACAGCTGCGTGAGGTAGTCCGGGTGCTTCTCCCGTGCTCGATAGGTCACGTGCGATCCGGCCTCGAGCACGGTCACCGCCTCGGGTCCGAGCTCGAGGAACCGTTCCCGCAGCGCCGCCGGCGAGTGGGGGCCCACGGCGGCGTCGAGGAAGGCGCGCGCTTCGGCTCGGGAGTCCGCGGCGCCGATCTCCTCGGCGTGGGTCGTGCCCGGGACCCAGGTGGTTCCCGCGGTGAAGGCCGTGGTTCCTCCGACGTGTTCGGTCCGTTCGATGATGGCGGTGCGCATCCCCGCGATCGCGGCGAAGACAGCGGCGGAGAGACCGGCACCTCCGGCACCGATGACGAGGACATCGAGTTCGTCACCCTCGTGGAGGGCTGCCGGCGGCTGGCCGTCTGCGGTCGGAAGTTCTGTGGCAAGTGGCATGGTCATGGTGAAACCTGTTTCTCTCAGGGAAGTCGGACTGAGACGGTGGACCGCTCAGGCGCTCGTCGCAGCGTCGACGGCAGCGTCGGCGGTGGTGGACTCGGCGCCTGCGAGTACACGGCCTGTGATGTAGCCGAACGTCATCGCCGGGCCGATGTTCACCCCGCCGGCCGGGTAGCGGCCGGCGAAGAGGTTCTTCTGGTCGACGCCGACGACATGGACTCCGGGCACCGGGGCGCCCTCGCTGTCGAGCAGTCGTGCCTTGGCATCGGTGCGCAGGCCGGCGAACGTGCCGAACGACCCCTGTCGCACGTGCACTGCATAGAAGGGGCCGTGCTCGATCGGGGCGAGTGAGGGGTTGGGGGTGACGTCCGGGTCTCCGCCGTAGCGGTTGAACGGAGTCTGACCCCGATGGAACTGCGGGTCTCGTCCTTCTCGTGCGTTCGCGTTGAACGTCGCGACGGTCTCAGCGAGCGTGTCCGGGTCGATGCCGCACTTCTCGGCGAGCTCGGCGAGGGTGTCGGCCTTGATGAGGTAGCCGGAGCGCAGGAATGGGAACTTCGGCACGGGTCGTGGCATAGCGAAGCCGAAGGGGTAGCGGGAGACCGCTCGGGAATCGGCGATCTGCCAGGCTTCGGCCACCTCACCTTCCGGTGTCGCATCGTTGAGTCCCGTGACGTAGTCCCAATAGCCGTTGGCTTCATTGACGAACCGGCGGCCGCGGCGGGTGACGCTGATCGACCCGGGTTTGGCACGGTCCATGATGTGAGGGAAGACGCCGTTGCGGCCGCTGCGATAGGGGAACAGCGACACGGGGCACCAGGCGGCGGGGGAGACCCCGTCGGTGTCGAGGATTCCGCCGACGGAGGCCCCGAGTTCGATTCCCGAGCCGTCGGCCGTCTGCGGCGCCAGTGTCCAATGGTCGTCGGCGCTGCGGTTATGGGGAAAGTGCTCGCGGCGCATGCTCGCGTTCGCGGAGAATCCACCGGCGGCGATGACGATTCCGCGACCGGCCCGGAAGGTCTGTCGGCCACGCGGAGTCTCGGCGACGACGGCGGCGACTCTGCCTGTGCTGTCCTGGATGAGGTCGTCGACACGGTGGCTGACCCGGATGTCGACGCCGAGGTCGGCAGCGGACTGCATCAGGCGCGCGACGAGGGCGACACCGTTGACGTAGTGCATGCCCTGGCCGGCGGTCGCGAGGTCGAAGGCATAGCCGAGCACGCGTTTGGCCGAATGCCACCACCCGTGGGGTCGGAACTTCGCGGCGGCGAGGAAGCCCTGCAGGTCCGGCCCGGCCATGATGCCCATGCCGAGGAAGGAGGTCTCCCAGTACTGCGGGGACATGATCCGCCGGAGTCCGGGGGAGATGGTCCGTCCGCTCACGGGCTTCGGTCCGACCGAGCGGTGGCCGGTGCCGGCGTGGGGCAGGTCGCCGTAGATGTCGCAGATCTTCGTGCCCGGCACGAACTGCAGGGAGGTCTCATGTTCGAAGAAGGAGACCATCTCCGGGGCGTTGCGCAGGAATGCGTCGGTGCGCTCCTCGTCGTAGTCGTCGCCGACGACCGCTTTGAGGTAGCTCTTGATGTCATCGATCGATTCGTCGACGCCGTCGGCATGGGCGAACTCGCTGCGTGGGGTCCACATCCATCCCCCCGATCGTGAGGTCGCTCCGCCGCACCGGCGGTCGCGTTCGAGGACGAGCACACTCAGACCCAGATGGGCCGCGGTGACGGCAGTCGACAGCCCGCCTGCACCGGATCCGATGACGATGACATCGTAGTTCTGCTGTGTGCTCTGTGATCCGTGCGGCATCATTGCTCCATTCGTTGCGGGGTGGTCGTGCAGTGCAGGTGTGCCGGGCCTCGTGCCGCCCGGAACTCCTGCGATGTCCCTCTCTGAGAATCGTGCCGGGAGGCTCGCAGCCATTCAAGTTTTGTGCACGATTGTTTCTCGATCGGTCCGAGACTATATAGGAGTTGAAGGATAATCGATGGTGTCTCCGGTTCGCTTCCGCTGACGTCCGCGTGGGCATCTCAGCAGCGGCCATCGGCGATGTGCGAACCGGCGGCGTAGCCGCGGACGACGGCCGAGCCGAGGGTGGCGCCGCCCCCGGGGTAGGCTCCATGGAAGACCGAGGCGGACACGTTCCCTGCTGCATACAGCCCGTCGATCGGGATGCCGGAGAAGTCGATGACCCGCCCGTGGGCATCGGTGCTCAGTCCACCGCTCGTGCCGAGGGCGCCGCAGCGGACGGGCACCGCGTAGAACGGTGGTCTCGTCAGCCCGCGCAGGCACGGGTTCGGGGTGATGGAGGAGTCCCCGAGGAATCTGTCCTGCGGCGTGCTTCCCCGACCGAACTCCTCGTCGATGCCGATCGCGGCGTCGGCGTTGAACCGGGCGACCTGGTCGGCCAGCCCCGTCGGATCGACCTCGATCGCCTCGGCGAGGGCCTCGATCGTCTCGGCCTCGACCATCCAGTCGGCGGGGCTGCCCGGAGTGGAACCGGCGATCGGGTATGAGTCGAGGTACTGCCGGTCGACGATGAGCCACGCCGGATCGCCTTTTGGTGAGAGCCGTGCGGCATCGGTGGCGCCGAAGACTCGTGCTGCGTCGTGGTAGTTGAGGGCTTCGTTGACGAAGCGCTTGCCGTCGGCGCCGACGGTGATCGACCCCGGCAGCGTCATCTCGACATTGCCCATCCGCCCCGACGGCCTGCCGTCGTAGACCTGACCCGGGGCGGTGATCACCGGAACTCCCCAGAAACTCGTCATATCGGACACAGCCCCGCCGAGGCGCAGCCCGAGTTCGAGCCCGTCCCCTTCGTTCGACGGTGCCGAGATCGGGGTGATCGGGTGGGGCAGGAAGGCCGCCTGCAGGCGCGGGTTCCATTCGAACCCGCCCGAGGCGATGATGACGGAATCGGCACGGATCGCCGTCCCGTCGTGCAGGGTGAGCAGCCACCGGTCGTCATCGGCACGGTCGAGGGAGCCCACAGCGGCATCGACGGCCACCGAGACGTCGCGGTCGATCGCCGACATGAGCAGGCTCGCCGCCAAGGCTCCGCCCATCGTGCGCACTCCGAGCTCTGCACGTCGCGCCAGCAGTTCGGGAGCAGCAGCGGAGCCGTCGAGATCATCGCGTTCGGCCATGGTCAGCAGCGGAAAGTAGCTCGAGGGCCGCAGCACCTCGGACAGGCCCGGCACCGCGCCGACGTCGAAGGCCGCGTTGTCGAGGCTGCGCCCGCCCTCGGTGGCGCCGGGGAATTCGAGTCGGTAGTCGGGTCTGGCCAGGGGAGCCAGGCGGACCCGCGTGGCGGTGCAGAGGTAGTCGACGGCAGCGGCGGCAGTCTCGACGTACCACCGTGCTTCGGTCTCGCTCATGGCGCCGGCGGAGGCGGCGAGCACATAGGCGCGGGCGTCTTCACGGGAGTCGGGGTACCCGGCCGCTGCCGCCAGCGGGTTCGCCGGTGCCCAGATGACGCCACCTCCGACCGCGGTCGTTCCTCCCAGCTGATGTGCCTTCTCCACAACGATGACGCGAGTGTGAGCCTCGGCGGCCCGGGTGGCGGCCGTGAGGCCGGCGGCACCCGAACCGATGACGGCGACATCGACGTCGGTGGGCAGGTCTGCACTCGGTGTGGTGATCAACGGCGCCTCCCCGGCATGTCGATGAGGATCTTGCCGACGCGTTGGCTGCGATCGCTCATCGTGGCGAACGCCGTATCGAGGTCGCCGAGGTCGAACCGATGGGTGATCAGCTCCCGAACGGCGGCGGCATGGCGGTCGATGAGAGCCAGGGCCTCGGGCATGAGACCCTGACTGTTGCGGCTGCCGAGCAGATCGACCTCTTTGAAGGGAATGATGTTGAGCGGGAATGCGGTCGGGTGCGTGGAGATGCCGACCTGCACGACGCGGCCGGCGGGGGCGACGGCTCGCAGGGCGTTCTCCAGTGAGGAGGGCACTCCAGTGGCCTCGATGACGAGGTCGGGACCATCGGCGGCTGTGCCGATGAAGCGGTCGAGTTCCGCGGCGGGGAAGGCGGCATTCGGATCGATGAGGAGCGTTGCCTCACTGCCCATGGCCGTCGCCATCGTCAGACGCTCGGGCACGGTATCGGCGGTGATGACCCGAGCGCCGAGGTCGTGGAGGGCGAGCGTGGCGAGCAGCCCGATCGGGCCGGCGCCGAGGACGAGGACCGTGTCCTCTGCGACGGCGCGCCCGCGGCGCACGGCTTCGAGTGAGATCGCCGCCGGTTCCGCGATCGGTCCGAGTTCCGGCGGCAGGCCGGCAGGAAGGAGGTGCAGCCGGTCGGTGGGGACGCTGAGGTATTCGGCGAATCCTCCGTCGCAATAGCAGCCGAGGACGACGAGCTCGGGACAGACGTTGCCCCGCCCGCGCCGACAGGCACGGCACTCTCCGCAGCTGATGAGAGGATCGATGGCGACGCGGTCTCCGAGGGTCACTCCGGTGCCGCGGGCACCGTCGCCGAGGGCGGTGACCGTCCCGACGATCTCGTGGCCTTGGATGAGCGGCAGCTCGGTGGTGTAGTCGTCCTCGAAGATGTGGAGATCGGTTCCGCACAGGGTGAGGTGATCGACCGCAATGAGCGCCTCTCCGAGTCCGGGGGCAGGGGCGTCGATCTCGATGTAGTCGAGGGTGTTCGCGGAGATGGTGCGCACGGCCAGCATCAGCGGATCTCACCGAGGCGGTCGGCGCCGAATTTCGGCTCCCACGACGTCACTGTCCGCGTGAGGTATCCGCGCTGTGCGAACGGGTCCTCAGCCATCGTCGTGTCGACGTCGGCGCTCGACGCGCCACGGATGATGAGCAGGGCGCCAGGCGCCTGCCCTGCAGAGTCGGTGGGTCCGCTGACGACAAGGCGGCCGGAATCAAAGAGGCGCTGGAGGAACTCGAGGTGTGCCGGTCGATGGTCGTCGCGACCGGACTCGGAATCGGGGGCATAGGTGTAGGTGACGGCGAAGAGCGCCATGGCAGATCTCCTGGGTGGTTCGTGGAATCAACGGCTCGGACGAGCCGTCCTCGGTCCCTTCACCGCCGTGGTGGTCGAGCGTCTCGACGGGCACTCGGCGGTGAGTGGATGTGCCACGATCCTTGCCGCCGGGTGAGGCGGAGAACAAGCGTTCTGTGGGATTGATTCTCTATCCATCAGAAACTATGTATGATCAGCGTCATAAACTGGTGCGTCGTCGCCCGGGCCGCCCGGCGCGCCGTCAGGCCTCGCCTGCCGTCCTCGACCACAGGGAGTTCACGCATGGAGATCCGTTGGCTGGAGGCCTTCGTCGCCGTCGCTGAGGAGATGCACTTCGGGCGGGCCGCGGCTCGTCTGCACATGGCGCAGTCACCACTGAGTCAAGTGATCCGACGCCTCGAGCGAGAGCTCGGCGTCACGCTGTTCAACCGCAGCACCCGTTCGGTCGGTCTCACGGCTCCGGGGGAGGCGCTCCTGCCCTATGCGCACCGTGTCATCAATGTGCTCGGCAGCGCGGTCGAGGCGACGCGCAGTGCCGACGGCATTCCCACCGGCACGCTCACGCTCGGCTTCTCGGGCATGCACAACCATCACACTCTGCCTCACCTCACCCGATCGCTGCGGCGACGTTTCCCTGGGGTCGAACTCAACCTCGTCGGCGGAGTGCGCACCCTTGACGGGATGCGCAGGGTACGCAACGGAGAGCTCGACGCGGCCTTCGTCGGACTCGTCGGCGAGGTCGACGAGCCGCTGCAGGGACGCGAGATCTCCCGCCAGCGCGTCGGAGTCGTCGTCCCGGCCGATCACCGTCTGGCCGAACGGACGTCCGTCGAGGTCACCGAGCTGCGGCAGGAGCCCTTCGTCATGGGTCCGGTCGACGGGAACTCCTCGTTGACGCTCGCGGCCCGTCAGATCTGCCAGGAGTCCGGCTTCAATCCGGACGTCGCCCAGACGGTCAGCGACCCGTTCCTCATCCTCAGCATGGTGGCCGCAGGCGTGGGTGTCGCCCTCGTGTCATCCGAGGTCATCGCCGTCCTGCCTGAAGCCGCGGTCTGGGTTGAGATCGCCGGCCGGCCGCATGCCTTCCGTCATGGCATCATCTGGTCGAGCGAGAACGATTCGATCGCTGTGGCGGCGCTGCTGAGCATCCTCGACGATGTCTTTCCCCCGCTTGAGGAGGAGTGATGGGCCCTCGCGCCTACTAAGCGTAGGTCGCACATAGTCTCAGATAGATTGCATCTTGGACTTTTCACAATCCGTCGCACAGACTCGAAAAGGCGACGAGGACCACAGAGGCGCGAACCGTCCGGGCCTCGACGCAGATCCAGCCCAGCTGGACGACAGTGAGAAGACCATTGCCGGCGGAGCACACAATGAGGTGCTGATCCGGTCCACGCAAAGGACACCCTGTGACTATGACCAATCACTCCGGGCGGGAAGCCGCGCCGAGCCCCGAACTGGCCGAACGGCGACGCAAGAACGCCCGCAATGCCGCGATCTCCGGATTCGCCGGCAGCGCACTCGAATACTACGACTTCTTCATCTTCGCCACTGCGGCGGCCCTCTACCTTCAAGATCTCTACTTCCCTGGAGCCGGAGGCAGCGGACAGCTGTTCTCGCTTGCGACGATCGGCGTCGCCTACGTCTCCCGCCCCTTGGGAGCGCTGTTGTGGGGCCACCTCGGCGATGTCTTCGGACGCAAAAAGGTCCTCATCGCCGTCCTCGTCCTCATGGGCGCGTCGACCTTCATCATCGGTCTCGTTCCGACCTATGCCCAGATCGGGATCTGGGCACCGATCATCATCGTCGTCCTCCGACTGGCCCAGGGGCTCTCCGCCGGCGGCGAATCCCCGGGCTCATCGGCTTTGTCGATGGAACATGCCCCCGATCACCGGCGCGGATTCTTCACCAGCTGGACGATGGCCGGAATCACCTTCGGAATCGTCATCTCCTCGGCCGTGTTCATCCCCATCCAGCTGCTGCCCGACGAGGCGATCATGAGCTGGGGGTGGAGGCTGCCGTTCCTGCTCAGCGCCGTCGTCACGGTGGTCGCGCTGATCCTGCGCCGGACGCTGGACGAACCCGAGGTCTTCGCCGAGACCAAGGAGAAGAACGAGGTCGTCAAGGTGCCCGTCTTCGAACTCATCAGGAGCCACCCGCGAACCGTCGCCCTGGTCACCGGAATGAGCCTGTTCACGATGGTCAACACCATGGTCAACGTCTTCACGCTCTCCTACGGCACCGACGTCTCCGGAATTCCCCGCAGTGAGATGCTGCTCTTCATCAGCATCGCCAATCTCATCGCCGTCTTCGCTCTGCCGATGTGGGCGCACCTCTCGGACCGATTCGGGCGCAAGCCGATCTTCATCCTCGGCGTGATCGCCCAGATCGTGCTCATCTTCGCCTTCCTCGGAGCCCTGGCCAACGGCGACCCTGAGAACACGGCCGTGGTCTGGATCCTCGGCATGCTGCTCGTCGCCGGCGGCTATTCGATGTCGAACAGCGTCTACCCCGCCTATTTCCCGGAGCAGTTCCCGGCCAATGTCCGCTACAGCGGCATGGCGATCTGCCTGATGATCGGGCTGCTGCTCGCCGGTTTCACCCCCGCCATCGCCGAATCGCTCTCCGGTGCCGCCCACAACTGGGTCGCCGTGGCAGTGTTCTCCGCCGGCTGTGTCGCCGTCTCAGGCATCTGCGCCTTCCTCAGCCCCGAAACTTCCCGCACACCGACAGACAAGCTCGGTCAGGGCGCCGGCGATCGAGAAGTCACACCTCGATGACCGTGAGTACGAACCATGACGAATGGAGAGATGAGTGAGCCATCCCCAGACCACCGCGAACACCCCCGAGGTGACGCGACCGGAGAACTGTGAGCCTCGCCGCTCAGGGGCAGGCGAGGTGAGAGCGCTGCGAGCCGGGATCATCGGCTGCGGAGCGATCGCGGCCAATCACGCGAGCGCCTATAGGGATCTCCCCGGCGTCGAGATCATCGGATGCTTCGACATCGATGATCAGCGGGCACGCGCCTTCGCCGCCGAGCACGACATCCCGCGAGCGGTGACGACGCTGCCGGCGCTGTTCGACCTCGACCTCGACATCGTCAGTGTGTGCACACCCCACCCCACCCATGAGGAGGTCGTCGTCACGGCGGCCGATCACGGCGTGCATGTGCTCTGTGAGAAGCCGATCGCCATCGACGTGGCGTCGGCGGAGAGAATGGTCCGATCCTGCCGGGACGCGGGCGTCACTCTCGGGTGCGTGTTCCAGCGGCGGCTGTGGCCGGCCGCACAGCGCATCCGCACCGCCATCGAAGACGGCACACTCGGCGATCCGATCCTCGCTCGCATCGAGGTCCTCCTCCACCGCGATTCCAGTTACTACACGGCCACACCGTGGCGGGGAAAGTGGGCCAGCGACGGCGGCGGTGTGCTCATGACCCAGGCCATCCACTATGTCGACCTGCTCCAGTGGTACCTCGGCGACGTCGAGTGGGTGATGACTGCCGCCGACACCTTCACTCACGGCGACATCATCGAAGTCGAGGACACTCTGGCCGCGACGCTGCGTCTGAGCAGCGGAGCCATCGCGCAGTTCACCGCCTCCACCGCACTCACCCCCGGACTGGGACAGCGGATCGCGATCACCGGATCGACGGGCGCGACCGTGAGCCTCTTCGAGTACCCGGAAGGCGCCGAGGCGATCAACGACGTCTGGGCCGTGCCTGCCGACCGCTCGTTCGACTATCCCGAGACGATCCTCGATGACCGCGCCCTCAGCGAGATCAACGGATCCCTCATGCCCTTCCACGCCGCCCAGATCGCCGACTTCGTCGACTCCGTGCATGCGGGGCGAGCTCCCGTGGTCACTGGGGAGGACGCACTGCGGTCCCTGGGCACAATGAGTGCCCTCTACCGATCCATGCGCTCGGGCCGACCGGAACGACCCGATGAGTACGCCTCCGTGAACGCTGCGAGAGATGACAGTGCCGACTCCGAGACCCCCGGAAAGGAGACCGTGCGATGACCGATATCGGAATCGCCCACCTCAGCCTGCTCCACCTCGACCCCGACGCCTTGGTCGACGTCGCCGCTCGGGCGGGCTTCGATTTCGTCGGTATTCGGGTGCGAGGTGCGACAGCGGGGGAGGACCTACCCGATCAGTCGCCCGGTTCGCGGATGTCACGGGAGACCCTCGTCCGGCTCGATGACACCGGACTGCAGGTCCGCGACATCGAGTTCCTCTCCCTCGACGGCACCACCGGTCGTGAGGAGTGGATGCCGATGCTCGAAGCCGGTGCGGCACTCGGTGCCTCAACACTCAACCTCGCCGGGCAGGACCCGGACTTCCCCAGGCTGACGGAGACTCTGGGCGCCCTCGTCGTCGACGCCGCCGCCTACGGCATCACTCCCGCCCTCGAACTCATCAGCTACAACGCGGTGAGCACAGTGGCCCAGGCACGTGACATCGCCACCGCGGCCGGAGCGCACGTCATGCTCGACCCCCTGCACCTGCAGCGGGGTGCCAACACCCCCGCCGAGGTGGCCGACCTCGACGCCTCTCTCATCCCGGTCGTGCAGCTCTGCGACGGCCCACTCGAGCTGCCTGACCGCATCGACATCACGGGCGAGCTGCCACGCGGAATGACCGCCGAAGGCGAGGTTCGCAAGGTCGAGTCACGGGCGCACCGCCTCGTTCCCGGCGACGGTGAGTTTCCCCTGCGAGAGCTCCTCGCTGCCGTACCGGAGGGGGTGCCGCTGAGTCTCGAGGTGCCGAATGCCGGGCTCGTCACTCGGCTCGGCGATCTCGCCTATGCCAGGGTGCTCAGGGAATCCGCCGAGGCGCTTCTTACCGGAGTCGACCATGACTGAGTCCTCCACGCTGCTCGGACTCATCGGCACCAATGTCGCCGGCTCCCTCACCCCGCCGATGCATGAGGCCGAAGCCCTGCGCCACGGCTTCCCACTCGTCTACCGTCCCCTCGACCCGACGCTCATGCGGGGGTCCGTGACCGGTGCCGACGGGGAGCCGGATTGGCCCGCGCTGGTCACGACGGCCATCGACTGCGGGTACTCCGGATTCAACGTCACCCACCCGGCCAAACGTGCCGTCATTCCCGCCGTCGACGAACTCGATGAGGATGCGGGGCTGCTCGGCGCAGTCAATACGATGACGATCTCGCAGGGTCGACTGATCGGGCGCAACACCGATCACGGGGGTTTCGCCGAGGCGCTCGCCTCGATCGCCGTCGATCCCACTTACGGCAGCGTCGTCCAGATCGGGGCCGGCGGAGCCGGAGCCGCGGTGGCCTATGCCCTGCTCAAGGCCGGTGTCCCCGAACTCACGGTCATCGACATCGATCCCGGGAGCGCCGAATCCCTCAAGGCTCGGCTGTCCGCGGCCTTCGACTCCTCCCGCCTGCGTGTGGGCGCACCGGAGGAGACCGCGAAGGTCATGCGGGAGGCCGTGGGCTTGGTCAACGCGACTCCGATCGGGATGACCGGGGTCTCCGATGCGAGCCCGATCGCTCTCGAACTCCTGCGCCCGGACCTGTGGGTCGGCGATGTCATCTACCGCCCGCAGAAGACCACGCTCATCCAAGCCGCCGAGGCGCGGGGCTGCCGGGCCTTCGGCGGGGCACGAATGGCGGTTGGTCAGGCCGCAGCGTCCTTCGAGCTGTTCACCGGCCGGAGAGCCGATCCGGAGCAGATGCTCAAGACGTTCGACCGACTTCAGGAGCACGCGGCGGTCGAGTGAGAGCGGAGCCTGGCCGCGGTTGGGAAGCGGTCCTCGTTAGGATGATTGGTATGGCGAACGGGGAGCAGGCGACGGGAAAGTCACGGATCAGCGATACCGCACTCATCTTCGAAGGCGGGGGGATGCGCGCCTCGCTGACAAGTGCGATGGTCGTGACCCTGCTGCAGGCCGGACTGAATTTCGACTGGGTCGCCGGCATCAGCGCCGGGGCCTCGAACATGGTGAATTACCTCTCCGGTGATGCCCGCAGGGCACGTCGGTCCTTCGTCGAATTCGCCGCCGACGAGCAGTTCGGCGGACTGCGCTCCTTCGCCCGCGGACAGGGCATGTTCAATGCCGAGTACATCTACCAGCAGGCGGGCGGCCCCGAGGAGGCGCTGCCGTTCGACTGGGAGTCGTTCCGATCGAGCACCGGAGACATGCGCATCATCGCCTTCGACGCCCAGTCCGGAGACGAGGTCGTGTGGTCGAAGAAGGACACACCGCACATCGATGACCTCATGGTCCGAGTCCGTGCGTCGTCGACGATGCCGGGCCTCATGCCGCCGGTGCACCTCGACGGGCACGTCTACGTCGACGGCGCGATGGGGGAGGACGGGGGAATCGCTCTCAGCCAGGCTCAGCGAGAGGGGTTCGAGAAGTTCGTCATCGTGCTCACCCAAGAACGGTCGTATACGAAGCTGCCCCAACGGTTCCCCACGATCTACCGCAGCATCTTCCGCCGATACCCGGCTCTCGGGGAGGCGCTGCTGACGCGGTGGAAACGCTACAACGAGACTCGAGAACGGATCTTCGCCCTCGAATCCGAGGGCAAGGCACACGTCTTCGCCCCGGAACTCATGCCGGTCGACAACGGCACCCGCAGCCTCTCCCGCCTGGCCGCCGCCCACCGCATGGGACTGTCGCAATCGCGCCGGGAGCTGCCGGCGATCCGGGAGTTCGTCGGGTAGGAGATGTCATCTGAGCTCAGGCGATGCAGGGCCGGCGGGTGCACGATCGGGCCTCTAGCCTCCAAGCAAGGGGAGCAAAATGAACAGCCCGATGCTCGAGAGCAGGTCGAAGACGATATGCAGCGCCACCCCTGGCCAGATAGAGCCGGTTCGTCGGCGCAGTTCACCGGCAGGCAGGCCGACGAGAACAGCCGAGACCATCAGAATCGGCTCGCCGTGCAGAAGCGCGAAGACGACTGTGCTGCCAAGGACTCCGACGATACTGCCATAACGGAGGAGCACGGTGGTGATGACGCCACGGAAGAACATCTCCTCCGCGATCGGTGTCAAGATCCCCAGGAACAGGAACGAGGCCGCCACAGCGACAATGCCGCCTTGGGCGGCAGATGACCAGCTGTCCTGCGTGCTCGCAGTCTCGCCGAACAGTGCCGTGAATGCCATCGTCGCGGGAATCTTGAGCACCGTGGCAAGCACGCCGCCGGCGGCTGCGATCATGATCCATCTCCGGGTTGTCTTCACGAATCCGAAGGGTGCACCGCGGCGCAGTCTCAGGGCGAATGCGGCCGCGAAGCCGCCTCCGGCCACGATGGCCGAGAGCGCGGTCATGAAGATCCCGAGAGCCACGGGGGACAGGCCGGCGGTGAAGGCGATACGAGCCAGTCCGAGCTCAAGTGCCAGGAGCACAGCGAGGCCGATGCCGAACTCGGGCCAGCCCGGCTGACTACCGGTCCGGCCCGGCTGATTGCCATGTGCACCGACTGGTGCGTGTCGGCTGCGAGCAGTCAAGTCTCGGACTCCGATTCTTCGGTTTCGCCCTCGGTCTCGCCCTCGAGAAGCGTCGCCACCCGGGTCAGCACGTCCATCTGGGCTGGGTTGTAGATGCCCCTGAGCGCGATGCCGATGTCACGAGATGATCCTGGGCCGGAGAAACGAGTTCTATCGCGGTTTCGCGCTGCGGCACGCGCGGCGGGGAGCATCCGGTTCGCAAGCTCGGCACGGTAGTCCTCTCCGGCATTCTCGGAGAGAGCCTCGAACTCATCGTCGGCTGCCGAGTCGCTGGACTCCGCCAGCCACCGCCGCAACCCTGCACGCTTCTCTTCCGGCAGCATCGTGTCCAAGACGGCCAGTGCTGCTTCGTCGCGGTCAGTCATTCGCGCACCGATGTCAGCGGGGTCGAACCCCGGTGGAAGACCGCCGTGGATCTCCCCGCTCAGGACCCCGCGCAGATTCCGCAGGACGTCCTGGAGTTCTCCGATTCGTGCAGAGATGTCGTTTTTCAATGACTCGAAGACATCGTCGACATCGATGTCGTGAGAGTCGAGGGCACGGATCTGCTCCAGGGTGAGTCCGAGGCTGGTCAGGCGTCTCACCCGCAGGAGTCTGATCAGGTGGGAGACATCGTAGGACTTGTATCCGTTGGCCAGGCGTCGCGGCCTCTCCAGGATCCCGACCTCGTGGTAGTAGCGGACCGCGCGGGCACTGACACCGGCGAGTCTGGCCACTTCAGCGGTGCTCCATCCAGACGTGTTCACGATTGCGCGGCTCCTTTCGCCGAGGTTTCGCTCAGGGGCACTGCCCGCTCGATCTGCGGACGGACGATGAGCGCCGTCGTCGCCCGTGCAATCGCGACCAGAAGAAGAGTGACGCCGACTGAGGTGACGAATTCGGCGTGCATGGTCAAGGCGACTGGTCGCAGCATCAGACGGACGGCAACGAACACGACCCAGAGCGCTGCGCCCAGCCAGCCGGTGCGGATCACTATATTGCGACCGCGCCGATCGTGGGCAGAGGCGACGGAAGTCGACGTGAGCTTACCCATTCCGAGTCCGATGAGCACACACACCACCACTTCGATTGCCAGCAGGAGGGCATCGATCGCGCGGAACCCTACGGCGGTCGCCGGCAGCATCGTCAACCCCACCACAGTCAGGATAAGCGGTGCTTTCCAGATCGAGCGTGCGTCTGTGTACTGTCCTCTGACCTGTCGCCAGGCGATGACACCGACAAGGGCCAGTATCAGGCACGCTTCGACGGCGAAGATGACAATATTCATCAGGTCTCCCGAGGTTCTGTGGTGGCTGGAGATCTCATTGAAGACTATGACGCCGCGTCATAGTCAAGAGCCCCTCATGCGAAACCGCGCGATCGCTGTGTTCGTGCCCGATGTACGAGTGGCCGCGCTGCCGCCGATCCGGGATCGTGCCGTCGGAGACAAAGACTGATTGCTGTTCGCGGAGGCGGAGGATGAGCCAGATTGATCGAACAGTGTTCCCAGGCCACCTTTCCAATGATGAAGAAGTGCCACGAAGCCAGAGTTGTCGCTGATCTTCGCTGATAACATCTGTTGTATGGGTGAGAAGCTTGGTCCTGGCAGAGACCCCGACATCGACGTCATCCGTTCAGCCGATGCTTCCGCATCCGACCTGCGGAGGATCGCGGGAACCCGACCGGACCTGCTTTCTGGGATCGCCGCCCATCCGAACACAGATCCGGAGCTGCTGGCCTGGCTCGCCGCGAACCAGGATCCAGGCATTCAGAAGGCGCTCGCGCGGCGTGGATGGACCTCAGGCTGGCAACAGAGCACGGCACAGTATTACGATTACGCCCACCAGCAGGCAGCAGACGGACCCGCAGGGTCCTTACCCCCACAACCGAATCGGAACTACAACAAACGGAACTGGATGCTCGGAATCGGTGCTGGGCTCGTCCTCGTCCTCGCGGTGACCGGCGGATTCTTCGGAGCCCGTTTCCTCTCCGGCTCCAACTATGACAAAGCACCCAGCCAGAAGGCGGCCGTCGACCTCGCCGACGTCGGCCGCAACGCTCAGCTGACTCAGCTGCAGGCAGGCGATGACACCGACGATGACCAGCAGCTCGTCCGCGTCGTCGGCCCCCGAACGTCGGTGATCATGGCTCTCCACGAGGAGACCCTGCAGCCGACATGGATGGCCCCGGTCCCGCACGCCGACGTGACGGAACCAGAACCAGCCGACCTCGTCGACGAGGACCCCGAGGCGGCCGCGGAGGATTCCGGCGACGAGGATTCGAAGGATTCCGGCCCGAAGCTCGACGGCACACCCGTCGACTGCACGTGGACTGCTGACTCCGCGGTCTGCGGCGACCGCACGATCAGATTGAAAGACGGCGAAGTCACCCTCAAGCCGGGCGAGGACTCGAACGGCTCGAAGGCGGACGGATCATCCGACGATACGGACAATGACGATTCAGCCACCACCGAGGTGAGCGACCCGGCCACCGAGGCGGTGCCGGTCACCGTCAATGACGACGGCAAACTCAGCTCGCTGTCCGGCAGCACCTACCCCGACGTGAGCGTCGACCCCAAGGCGACCGTGCGAATGGTCGGTGCCGGTGACGACGGTCCCTGGGTGGTCTCGGACGGCAAGGCGGTCATCGCCGTCGATGCCGATTCCGTGCTGTGGAAGTCCGAACTCGATGAGAAGGCGGCGACGGCGACCGGCCTCGGTGAGCCTCGGCTGCGACCGAATTGGACGATCGAGGACGATGTGCTCGTCATCGCCGACGATGCAGGTGTCCACGGTATGGCCGGCGATTCGGGACAGGAGCTGTGGCGGGTCGATGCCGAACTCGACAGCTTCACCGTCTCGGGGACGCATCTGATGATCATGTCGGACGGTGTCCTCGAGGTCTTCGACTTCGCCGATTCCAGCGACGTCGACACCGTCAAGGCCGATCCCGGCTACAACCTCGGCGACGGCGGCGCGATCGCGCAGTTCCCGGGCGCAGATGCGTTCAAGAATGCGAAGCTGTCGACACCGCCGGGATGCGTGGAATTTGGGCTGGCCTACGAGGACTACTACCTCGGTGACGGCCCGCTGGACCCGAAGCCCGAGCACGAGGTGGACTTCTCCGACGGTGAGGCCAGTGCCGACGACGGACACTACTCCGGTATCGCTATGGAGGAGTTCACGACGACTCGGATGGGCACGAAGGCCGTGACTGCCGTCGAAATCAGCTGCAATGGCGGGGGCACCAACATCTACCCGTCGATCGGGCTCTACGATGAGGACCTCAAGTTGCTCGACTCAATCGAGCTCTGGGATGACGTCGAAGATCGTGGCAATTCGGCAGACATCTCCGGATACGCTCCCAAGCCCTACTTCAACTCGATCAGCCCGATGGGGCAGTATCTGGAGCTCAACGTCGGTGGAATCGGCGTCTACGGTGATGACGGATGCACCGCGTGCGAGAAGTCCGCGAATGCCGATGTCCTCTACCGCTGGGACGGGAAGTCCTTCGCTCACCAGGACACCGTCTACCACGTGCCCTCCGGTGACGTTCGTACGTCGGCTGTGGCCGAGGTGCAGAAATTCGCCGAGGCGGTCGCCGCCGGCAACGACGACGAGGCGAGCAAATCGGCGACCCCCGAAATGATGTCCTCGCTCGATGACATCCTCGGCGACGGTCAGACCTCGAACCCGCCGACGGTCCGATCCGAACAGTTCCCCAAAGGCGTGAAAGTCGAGACCTGCGAGCTCATCCAGCCCTACGAGGATGGTGACTACGGAGGCGGGGAGTACTACTTCGGCAACGGCAAGACCATGCAGTATCTGTCCGCACGGAACGAGATCCGGGCCGGAGATACTGTCTGCGGGGTGACGACTCCGGATGCCGGCAGCGGCGATGAGTACTACCTCTACCTTCTGCTGCGGGGAACCCCGGATGGCAGCGTCAAAGTCTACGAGGCCGGCCGGCAGTTCAGCTGATGCATTCGATGAGAAATATCTTCCACTGCCGGAGCGCATCGTCGACACGAGGATTGACGTCTATTGCCCCGAGGACTGGGCCGGGCGCCTACCGAGGAGACCTCTATATTAGCGTCGACACCTCAGGGAACTTTGCTCGCTGAAATTCTTGAGAACATCGGGAACTCCTTCAGCTACGACTCGGTTGCCCAAAGTGCGGCCATCCAGCACACACTGGAGCGATCCCGATACACGCTTCCCAACGAGTCTCGCACTTGATCGTCCCTAATTGGCCGGTACTGATTGGATCTATTCGGGCTTGTTGGAAGCCCTGAAACTTGAGAAACGAACAGACCCTTGCTCTTGAGCCGGGGACTTCAGGTCTCACTCCGTTGCGCAAAATGTTCGAAACTTCTCTCGCTGCGCCCGTAGCCCGTTACAGGAGCCTCGTTGTCTCCTTCGCACCCTTCCCGAGGGTGGCCTCCGATCAGTGAGCGGCGTGCTTTGACGACGGTTTGTCAATCGAGTGCTGTTTCGCCTGAGGATCGCGGGCCCGTCACTGGAGCTCTCAGATTGTCGATTGTGAAGAAGGTAGGCAACGACGACACCGATGAAGTTCAGTCTGATTCTTGCAGACATGAAAGCAAGTCTCTTGCTGGGACAAAGGTGACCCAAAAAAGCTATTGATCTTCCAAGAATGCGCCATGTATACTCGACGTATTCGCAGTGCAACGAAGCCTACGACGGAGTCTCAATGACTAGAGAATTCCTTACCCGACGAAAGATACTCACTGCAGCAGGGACAGCAAGCATGGGACTTGCCCTTGCAGGATGTGGTGCAGTCACCAACTATCCAGAATCATGGAACGACATCAGCGCCGGTGACGGGGAGCCGAATCAAGGCGGAGTCCTTCATTACGGTCTCTCGACGGAGCCGGTGAACTTCGAGCCCCATGTCAGTTCAGGTGCGGCCTCAGACGTGATTCGCCAGATGCTGTACAACGGTCTCCTCCAATACGATCCGGACGGTGAGATCGTCACAGACCTCGCTTTGGACCACGGCTGGACAGATGACAAGACGTACCGAGTGAAGATCCGTGGCGATGTCCGCTTCCACGATGGTTCCACCATGGATGCTGACGACGTGGTGTTTTCCATGCGCAGAATCATGGATTCTGACACATCTTCAACTGCCGCGCCTCTCTTCCGCTCAGTTGAGCATGTCGACAAATCGGGCTCTGACACCATCGTCTTCTCTCTCAGAGAACCAGATACAGCCTTTCCCTTCGCACTTGCCGACCCATGCGCAAACGTCATTTCGAAAGCGTGGATCGAGTCGGGTGCTGACCCATTGCTGGAGGTGATGGGGACAGGGCCGTTCACCTTCGTCGAAAGGGTGCCCGGAGTCAGCATCGTCATTGAACGATTCGACGACTACTTTGTCCCGGGGTTGCCACACCTGAATGCCATCGAATTCACCCCCATGGAAGACGATTACGCACGAGTGACCGCCTTGCGCACGGCGACGGTAGACATGATCGACTACATTCCATCGACTCACGTTGATGTGATCGAGAACAATCCCCAACTCGAGGTCTACTCGGATAGCGTCTTCGGTTTCGGTGTACTCGGCTTCGTTACCACCAAGCCTCCGTTCGATGACAAACGAGTCAGGCAAGCCGTCTCCTACAGCATTGATCGTGAAGCTGCGCTTGAAACTGCCTACCTGGGGCACGGTCGACCGATCACCGGTGGCCTCGTCCCTGAAGAGGTCGCGCCATATGCTTCACAGCTTGAAGGCACGGTCGAATACGACCCTGAACGTGCTTCGCATCTCCTTCGAAAGGCTGGTCGGGAGGACCTTGACCTGAGCATCATCACGACAAGCAGCTACTCGGTGATTTCGAGGCCGGCCGAAGCGATGTTGCCCTCCCTCCAGGCTTCCGTGGTTAACCCACGATTGACTCGCCAAGAATGGCTCTCCTTCCAGGAGACGGTGGAAGCGAAGACTTATCCGAGCTTTGCATGGGGAACCTCTTTGAAATTCGGTCACCCGGCTGCCCTGAGCGAGCTTGTAGCTTCAGGCAGTCGGTGGGCTAAGTTCATGGACTTCAACGACAAACGAACCGACGATCTCCTCGCGGAGGCTAGGCGATCGAAGAACACCAGTCTTTCCAACGAACTCTTCATGGAAGTCGAGAAGCGAGTGCTCGAGGAGATGCCGCTGACGTATACGCTCCGTCGGATCCAAGGCGAAGCTTCCCACAAATACGTGCGCGGCTTCTCACATCCACCAAAGGGAGCGTGGACGCAGGTCAGCCTGCGTGGAGTTTGGCTGGAGGAAGAGCGATGACCAACTTCGTAATCAGAAGAATCGGCTTGGCAGCAATCCAACTCGTCATCGTTGCAACGATCGTGTTCCTGCTCATCCGTCTGATTCCGGGAGACGCAGCTCGAGCGGTGCTCGGGGAGAACGCCACAGATGATCAAGTGGCGGCTATGCGGTCGACCATGGGCCTGGACGAAGCGTTCCCGATACAGTTCTTCAACTATTGGAAAAATCTCCTGACAGGAGACTTGGGAGTATCGCTGATCAGCGGTCGACCAGTAGCTGCGGATCTGATCGTTCGATTCGGCAACTCTCTCGAAATCATCGTCCTCGCGATTCTTGTTTCGATCGTCGTGGGAGTGGTTCTCGGGCGGATTGCGGCCATTCGGAATGACCGTGCACTTGATCACATCATCACCGGCGGATCAGTTCTTGGCATATCACTTCCCGTTTTCGTTACCGGTACGTTGCTGCTGCTGGTGTTTTCGGTGTGGCTGCCGATTCTGCCCCCACAGAGATATGTGGGCTTCTTTTCAGACCCGCTTGGGCACCTCCAGCTCATCATTCTTCCTGTCCTCGCCCTCGCCGCGACGTCGACGGCGGTGATCATGAGAATGACTCGATCGGCGATGTTGGAAACGCTCAGCGCGGACTTTGTGCGCACCGTCAGGGCAAAAGGCGTGATCGAGCGCAAAGTCATCACCTACCACGCCTTAAGAAATGCGTTGGTGCCGGTCGTGTCGATCACCAGCGTTGAGCTAGCCACGCTCATCGGTTCGACAGTTCTCATTGAAACCATATTCGGCTGGCCAGGGATGAGTTCCATGCTCATGCAGGCAGTGACCGACCGCGACTATCCCGTCATCCAAGCCGTCGTACTCAGCGCATCGGTCTTCGTCATCATAGTCAACCTGGTCGCCGACCTCGTCATTCGTCTTCTCGATCCGAGAACGGAGAGCTTCTGAAATGGCCGATAATCTCGCACTCGCCTCTACAGAGATCGTGGAAAAGACCGGTCCGGTTTCCCGGGGAATCGTCCGTCGTCTCGTCAAGAATCCTCGCACATGCATCAGCGGAGCCTTCTTCATCATTATCGTCCTGGTCGTTCTCATCGGGCCGTTGATCTATCCGATTACCTACCGGGAGCAGGTCGGCATTCCACTGTCTCAGGACGGCCTACTCGGTACTGATGACTTCGGAAGAGATGTCCTCGCACGTTTGATCATCGCAACCCGCACATCAATGCTCGTCGCTGTCGGAGCAGTCATCATCGCTCTGCTTGCAGGGGTCGGTCTCGGGCTGTTGGCAGGATTCCTCGGTGGATGGACTTCGACAATCATCATGAGAGGGTCGGACATACTCCTCAGCTTTCCGGCCGTCATCTTGGCCATCGCAGCTGTAGCCATCCTCGGGCCAGACCTCATTAACGTCGTCCTAGTCATCGGGGTCCTCTATGTTCCCCGATTCACCCGGGTCGTCTACGCGCAATCCGTAGCGATCAGATCCGCTCAGTACGTCGACGCCGAACGCGTCAACGGTACTTCGACTGCAAGCATCATCTCTCGGACAGTCCTACCGAACGTAATGTCAACAGTGATTGTGCAAGCAAGCTTGAGCCTCAGCTTCGCAATCCAAGTAGAAGCGGGACTGAGCTTCCTGGGCCTAGGCGCTCAACCGCCTCTCGCCTCCCTTGGCACGATGATTTCTTCCGGCCGCGACTTCCTCGAGGTGCAGCCGACGATGCTGATTTACCCGTCCCTGCTGCTCATCGCAATCGTCCTCGCAGTCAATGTTCTTGGTGACGGACTCAGGGACGTTCTCGATCCTCGGCGTGCTTTCGCTCGCTGACCATCAATATCCAACACACGACCACCAATTGAAAGGAACTCACATGATTGACGACTCCAAGAGCCTGGGCCGCTTGAGCTGGACCGAGGTGGCCGAAGCCGCAGAACGTAATCCAGTCGTACTCGTACCCATTGGTGCCATCGAACAGCACGGTCCGCATCTTCCGGTGCATGAAGACTCCATCGTTGCCGAATGGGCCGCTTACAAAATTGCGGAGCTTACCGATAGTGAGGTCGACACACTTGTGGCGCCGGCTTTGCACTACGGCCATTCACCGACTTTCCGCGGGTTCGCAGGAAATCTCTCCCTTAGCGCCGAGACCCTGAAAGCGGTAGTAAGAGACATCATTGAATCGCTCGTGCAGTCCGGTTTCAAACGAATCGTCCTCGTCGACAACAATGGTGGAAACGTAGGCCCAGTTTCGGGCGCAGCCGTCGACTGTCGACGGGATCTCGACGTCCTCATAGGTCATGTCTACCCATGGCAATTGGGATACGGCTTGATGCGAGACGTCTACGACGACGCATCAGAAGTCTACGGGCACGGCGCTGAACCCGAGTTGTCGGCGATGCTTGCAATCTTCCCGGAACAGGTCAACATGTCGAAGGCGGAATCGGGCGGCTTGAGCAGCGGGTCCGGTTGGACACCGACGAGCTATGCAGACGCGAAAATCGGAGACTACTCCGTGCCGGGCACCGTCTACTGGGACTTCTCCGAAGTGAGCAAGAACGGAGTCACCGGAGACGTCAGCGTTGCCAATGAAGCCACCGGAGCGGAATGGATTCGCCGAGTGATGGGATTCTGCGCCGAGTACGTCCGGGAATATGACCGCAATACGGCGACTAACTGAAAGGAGAGATGACATGAAGGTTGCAATTTCACAATTCGCATCGAGTCCGACGATTGCTGAGAACACCGCGCACATTGTCAACGATGCTCACCGTGCAGCAGCAGAAGGAGCGACGCTGATGGTCTGCCCGGAGGCGGCGATGATCCGGCTCCCAGACAAACACGAATCACTGGTCGGACGAGTCGAAGAACCCGACGGAAGTTTCGGCAGTGCGCTCGCAGAAGCTTCATCCGAGACCGGGGTGACAATCGTCGCCGGTGCGTTTACTCCTGGAGATGAGACTAAGGTGAAGAACACACTCTTTGTCGCGTCCGGGGGCGAAATCGTCGCCACCTACGACAAGATCCATCTTTATGACGCATTCTCCGACAAAGAGTCGGACAAAGTGCTCGCCGGCCCTGTCGAACCTGTCACCATTGATGTCGACGGAGTACGGATCGGTCTGGCAACCTGCTACGATCTGCGATTTCCTGAGATATTCCGAGTCCTGGCGGATCAGGGAAGCCTACTGGTGACGATCCCCACTGCATGGGTCAAGGGTGCGCTTAAAGAAGAGCACTGGCTGACCCTGCTGAGAGCGAGAGCCATCGAGAATAGCTTCTTCATCGTCGGAAGTGGGGAAGCCGGAGAACGATCCATAGGTCGTTCTGCCGCCTTCGATCCGATGGGTCTGCAATTGACCGACTTGGGAACAGGGAACTCATTCGGGACGGTGGACATCGATATTGATCTTGTCGCCCGCACGCGTTCGCTCAATCCTGGGCTGCATAACCGCAGGTTCGAAGTGATTCCACGGAGACAAAATGCCTGAGGAGACAGGAAGCTCGGTACGTGCACCTCTTTTGAAGGTGGACGACCTCTCAGTCAACTTCGAGATGTCAGGTAAGGGATCGGCGGCAGTCGACAACGTGTCGTATGCGATCAATCGTGGTGAGGTGCTCGCGATTGTGGGCGAATCCGGATCCGGCAAGTCCGTGTCCTCGATGGCTATTCTTGGTCTGCTTCCGCCCAATGCTCGGGTGCAGGGGAGGATTGAATTCGACGGAGAGAATCTTCTCGAACTCAGCCCCGACCAACTGCGGCAGCTTCGGGGCCAGAAGATCGCGATGATCTTCCAGGAACCGATGACTGCACTGGATCCGGTGTACACGATTGGTGAACAGATCGTCGAGGCTATTCGCGCTCACAGTCGAATGAGTAAAAAAGATGCTCAGCGCCGAGCTCTCGAACTCCTTTATCTGGTGAGGCTTCCCGAGCCCGAACGTAGGATCAATCACTATCCTCACCAGCTGTCCGGGGGACAATTGCAACGAATTGTCATTGCCATGGCAGTCAGCTGCGACCCGGATCTCCTTATCGCGGATGAGCCAACAACCGCCCTCGACGTCACTGTGCAGGCCGAAATTCTCGAATTGCTTCGAGACCTCGGCGCAAGGTTGAACGCATCGGTTCTGTTCATCACCCACGATATGGGCGTGGTTGCCGACCTCGCGGATCGAGTCATTGTCATGCGCGATGGCCGAATTGTGGAGGAAGCTCTAGTGGGAGATCTTTTTGCTGCGCCGAAAGCAGAATACACTCAGAACCTCCTCAACTCGGTACCTCACCTAGGAAAGACTCAAAACGAGGAACCGCCGCAATCTGCACAAGTGAGCCGCTCCGCAGGTGCGGTCCCCGAACCGACCGTATTGAGTTTCAACAAAGTCGAGATCACCTACTCTGGCAGGGCCGGGTCCGACGATTTCAAAGCTGTCGAGGATGTCTCGATCGAAGTGCGCCAAGGCGAAGTTGTCGGCCTGGTCGGAGAATCAGGCTCCGGGAAGTCCACACTCGGTCGCTGTGCAATGGGATTGCTGAAGCCAAGCGCCGGTAGCGTGTCGGTGTGTGGAACAGATATCACCTCAATGTCTTCACGGAAGCTCAGGCCCAAACGGAACGAATTCAGCATGGTGTTCCAAGATCCTGCTTCGTCGCTCAACCCGAGGCAGACACTTGGGGAGATCGTCGCGAAGCCACTGAAGCTTCACACAAAGCTAAGTGCATCGGACGTTCGTCGACGAGTGGAAGAGATGCTTGAAAGAGTCCGAGTGCCCAGCTCATGGGGGGAGCGGTACCCACACGAGCTGTCGGGTGGGCAACGCCAACGCATTGGTATTGCCCGAGCCCTCGTCCTCTCACCTCGTCTGCTCATTGCGGATGAGCCGACATCAGCCCTCGATGTTTCGGTACAGGCGACGGTTCTCGATCTCTTCAAAGAACTGCAGAGTGAACTTGGGTTCTCGTGTTTGTTCATCACCCATGATCTTGGAGTGGTGGAAGAACTCGCCGACCGCATCGCAGTACTCAGGGCTGGTCGTCTCGTTGAATTCGGAAACGCGACAGATGTCCTTAATAGTTCCGAGCACGAGTACACACGTCGACTCGTTCTCTCTGCGCCAGTACCAGACCCGGAGGCGCAGAAGAAGAGGAGAAGTGAGTTTGCCCAGGTGAACTCGCAATAACAGAGAGTTCGCCCAAGGGCTTAGAATCGATCAAGACTAATTGCGAGATGGTGCGAACGAAGGGAGACACCTGTTGGAGGCAAAGAGGCCGCTGGCGCGTTCGCTTGCATTCGACTGGGTCCGAAATGCCATTGTGTCCGGTGTCTACCACGGTCACGATTACATCGAGGAGTCGACAGTCTGCGAAGCTGTTGGTGTTTCTCGGACCCCGGTGCGCGAGGCCTTTAACCAACTCGCAGCAGAGAAGTACATCACTCTTACCCCTCGCCACGGAGCACAAGTCAGAGGCATCGGGGCGGAAGAGCTTATCGAAGTCTATGAAGTGCGCCGACTGATCGAGGGGCGAAGCATTGAACTACTTTGCGAGACCAAGATTCCGGTGACTGACAAAGCTCTCTCCGCGTTGGAAGATCGGTTGCGAACCACTACTGCCCAACATGAGTCGCCCCTCGACCCAGAACTGCGAGTAACTGCATCTCAGACGGATTGGATGTTCCACTATTCGATCGTCAGCGCTGCGGGAAACTCCGTACTGTCTGAGACCTATGAGTTCCTCAGATCGAGGCAACAACGAGTGAGCATCGAGACCGGGATGCGCTTTCCTGATCTCATAAAGAAGTACGACGAGCATCACGTCGCGATGATAGAAGCGTGGCGCAGTTTCGACGAAGTCGAGTTTAAGCGGATTCTCTCCGATCACCTACGGCCGGCTGAACGCATCCTCGCATCGTTGGAGGAAGGCTAATTCACTCGGCCCGAGAGTGCGATGCGGACAGAACATGTCAACGGGGCTTCAACTCAACAGTCACCTACCCCTGCTGATACCCCAACCTCACCGAGATCTCCCGCGCAGCAGCCTTCATCACTGGAACGAGAGCCTGCATGCGATCCTTCGGCATATAGGGGCGGGTCGCCGATAGGGAGACGCCGGCGACGATGTCCCCGCTGCCATCGCGGATCGGCGCGGCCACGCACCGGATCCCAGGCTCGTTCTCTTCCAGATCGAGCGACGCTCCGTCGCGCGTGTAACGGTGCATCCGTGTGACGAAGGCGTCCACTGTGGCGGAGTCGGCGTCGAGATTCTCAGCAAGAAAGATCCTCTCCCACCGATCCTCCTGCCCCAACAGCAGTGCCTTCCCAACACCCGTGCGGGTCATCGGCATACGGTGGCCGATGCGCGATCGCATCTCCGCACCCCGTCTGCCCGGGATCTTGTGCAGGTAGAGGACTGACTCGCCGTCCTCGACCGACAGGTGGATGGTGTCCTGCGTCCGTTCGGCAAGCGCTTCGAGACTCTCCCTGGCGACTACTGGCAGCGGGTCCTGATTGAGTGCGGTGAAACCGTACTCGATGAGAGTGGGGCCGAGTCGGAATTCCCCAGGTGCGCCATGGCGAAGGTAGCCCATGTGCACCAGCAGCTGGATCATCCTGTGCGCGCTCGATCGACCGATGCCGGTCGTCTCGACGATGGTCTTGAGCGTCGTCGACCCGTGGGCGACGGCACTGACGATCTGCAGGCCTTTGGCCAGGGTCTGTGTGCCTTGGGGAATTGCCGCGCCGTCAACAGTTCCAGAGTCCTCGGTCATCCCACCAGTATGGCATCAATCCCACATATAGGGACGCTGGTGGCACATAATGGATCGACTGCTCATAGTGGCTCCTATGGCAGAAACCGCAACATCTGAGGCCCCGTCGATGATCGGCCTCGACTGGGGAACGAGTTCGCTGCGAGCCTTCCTCCTCGGCAACCACGGTGACATCCTCGCCGAACGCGGCGGAACCGATGGAATCATGGCCGTGAGTGCGCACAGTACCGACCCGCGAGGCGACTTCTCACGCATCGCGCAGGCGGCCACCGGCGACTGGCTCACCACCTATGGCCAGCTGCCCATCATCGCCTGCGGCATGATCGGGTCGACCCAGGGCATCGTCGAGGCCGGATACTGTGAGCTGCCGACCGACCTCAACGCTCTGGGTGGGCAGCTGACAAGCGTGGAACTGTCCATCGGGACGATGCACATCGTCCCCGGCCTGCAGAAGACCGCGACCGTCACGACCGCACCCGATGTCATCCGGGGCGAGGAAACCCAACTGCTCGGGCTGCTCACCGCCGAAGGGAACGAACCGAACACGGTGGTCCTGCCGGGGACCCACACCAAATGGGTGAGCTGCGAGCCAACACGCATCACCGATTTCTCCACCTCGATGAGCGGAGAGCTCTTCGGCCTGCTCAGCACCTCGTCGATCCTCGCCCGCCTGGCCGAACCCACCGAGAGCTTCCACTCCGAAGCCTTCGATTGGGGGCTGCAGGTCGGTGCCGAGGATCCGGCAGCACTCACCTCCTACCTGTTCACCGCGCGAACCTGGGCACTCGACGGTCGCCTGCGTGCTGAAGAGGTCAACGATTATCTCTCGGGAATGATCATTGGCGCCGAGGTGACCGGTCAATTGGTCTCCACCCCCGTTTCCGCCGCCCCGGTCCTTGTCTGCGGTGCCGCCGAGCTGACCCAGCGTTACCTCCGTGCCCTCGACCGGGCCGGCAGGCCCGCGGTGGCCGCGAATCCACGTGCGGCCGCCACCGGTCTCTTCCGCATCGCCGTACAATCCGGCCTCGTCTCGACCAAGGAGAACACACATGCCTGACACTGTCCCCTCCGGCCTCATCGCCATCCTCCGCGGTGTCCGCTCCGACGAAGTCCTCGACATCGCCGAAGGCATCGTCGCCGCCGGGTTCTCCGCCATCGAGGTTCCGCTCAACTCACCCGACCCTCTCGACTCGATCGCCGCATTGGTCGAACGCTTCGGCAACGACGTGGAGATCGGTGCCGGCACCGTGCTCACGGCCAATCAGGTTCGCGACTGCAAGCGAGCTGGAGCCCGCATCATCGTCGCACCCGACACCGACACTGAAGTCATCCAGACCGCGCTCGGGATGGGTCTCACCCCCTACCCGGGAGCCGCGACCCCGACCGAGGCCTTCGCTGCGATCAAGGCCGGTGCCACCAGGGTCAAGCTCTTCCCTTCTTCGGCGGTCGGCATCAGCGGCCTCAAAGCTTGGAACGAGGTGCTGCCAACCGGCACCGAACTCTTCCCCGTCGGCGGTGTCGGCGCCGACAATGCCGCCGAATGGCGCAACGCCGGAGCCGCGGGCCTGGGCCTGGGGTCCTCCCTCTATCGCCGAGGCGACCGCCCCGATGACGTACACGTGCGGGCCGAGGCGATCGCCTCGGCGTGGGCGCACACCAACTGAACACCGATACACCAACGAGCACACCCGAACGAAAGGCCAGAGACATGAAGATCACGTCGATGACGACGTACACAGTGCCGCCTCGGTGGCTGTTCCTCAAGATCGAAACCGATGAAGGAATCGTGGGATGGGGCGAACCCATCATCGAAGGCAAGGCAGCAACCGTCGCCGCCGCCGTTGATGAGCTCTCCGACCTGCTCATCGGCAAGGATCCTGCGAACATCGAGGACCTGTGGACGATCATGTACCGCGGTGGCTTCTACCGCGGTGGTCCCATTCTCATGAGTGCGATCTCCGGAATCGATCAGGCACTGTGGGACATCAAGGGCAAGGCGCTCGGCCAGCCTGTGCATCAGCTGCTCGGCGGGAAGGTCCGGGACCGAATCCGCACGTACTCGTGGATCGGCGGAGACCGCCCAGGCGACACCGCGGCCGCCGCACTCGAGACGAAGAACCGCGGATTCACCGCCGTGAAAATGAACGCCACCGAGGAACTGCAGTTCATCGACTCCTATACCAAGGCCGACCAGGTCATCGAGAACGTCCAGGCGATCCGGGAGGCCACCGGTGAGGACTTCGGCATCGGCGTCGACTTCCACGGTCGCGTTCACAAACCAATGGCCAAGGTCCTCATCAAGGAACTCGAACCCTATCGCCTGCTCTTCATCGAAGAACCGGTGCTCTCCGAACACTTCGGCTCACTTCGCGACGTCATGGCGAACACGCCGACGCCGATCGCGCTGGGGGAGAGGCTCTTCTCCCGGTGGGACTTCCGTGAGGTGATCGCCTCCGGTGCAGTCGACATCATCCAACCCGATGTCTCCCACGCAGGCGGCATCACCGAGACGCGGAAGATCGCGATGATGGCCGAAGCCTACGATGTGGCGCTCGCCCTGCACTGCCCTCTGGGGCCGATCGCTCTCGCCTCCTGCTTGCAGGTCGATGCCGGCAGCTACAACGCCTTCATCCAGGAGCAGAGCCTGGGCATCCACTACAACACGAGCAACGACCTGCTCGACTATGTCACCGACCCGTCGGTGTTCAACTACGACGACGGCATGATTGACATCCCGTTTGGACCGGGTCTCGGCATCGAGGTCAACGAAGAGTACGTTATCGAACGTTCCGCTGAAGGACATCGGTGGCGCAACCCGATCTGGCGCCACACCGACGGCTCCTTTGCGGAATGGTGAACTGAGAGCACAGAGGAAGACAAGGACATTCAATGACGAATCCAGAGACAACTGTGTTGCCCGAAGGGGACCGGGGCAAGTCACCGGGGCGTGCTAGATGGTGGATTCTCGGATGGCTGCTCGCAGCCATGATGATCAACTATATGGATCGGTCGTCACTGTCGATCGCGGCACCGCACATGATCGACGAACTCGGCCTCACTGCCGCCGACATCGGACTATTGGGAACCGCATTCTCACTGACGTATGCGTTCTTCCAGCTGCCCGGAGGATGGCTGACCGACCGCCTCGGAGCGAAGCCGGTCTACGTCATCGCATTGGGCTTCTGGTCCATCGCCACCTCCCTCATGGCATTCGGTCACCACATGTGGCACTTCATGGTCTCGCGCATCCTTTTGGGCGTCTTCGAGGCACCGGTGTCTCCCACCTCGGCGAAAATCGTCTCCGAGTGGTTCCCGCCCAGGGAGCGCGGTGCGGCGGCCGGAGTCTACGATTCCGGGAGCAAATGGGGTCCTGCCGTCGCTCCGCCGATCCTCACATTCCTCATCCTCGGGTTCGGATGGCGCGCGATGTTCGTTATCCTTGGCCTGCTCGGTGTCATCGTCGCCGTGGGCTTCTGGGTCTTCTACCGTTCCCCGGAGCACGACCGGAGGGTCTCGGCGGCTGAACTTGAGCACATCCGAGCTCGAGAAGAAGACGACAATGCCCCGACTGGTCACATCCCTTGGTTGACGCTCTTCACCAAGACCCAAACTTGGGCGATGGTGTTGGGATTCGTCGCCGTCGTGTGGACACTGAATATCTTCGTGACCTTTCTGCCCCTGATGCTCAATGACATCTACTCTGTGGCCGATGCCGCACTGGGGTGGTACACGGCGATTCCATTCGCGGTCGGAGGCATCGGCGGTATCCTCGGCGGCTGGTTCACCACGAAGTATTCGCGGATGCGAGACCAGTTAGCTCCTCTAGTCTGCAAACGACAGATCGCTGCAATCTATGGCGGCGTACTCGCCGTATGCTCAGTCTTGGTCGGATTCACTACCGGCCACTTTGTTCTCCAACTTTCGGCGATGAGCCTCGCACTGTTCTTCTGCGGAGCACTGAGCGCCGTAGGGTGGTCGATCCCCGCCGATGTGGTCACCGGTAGTCGCGTCGCCTCGCTGGGATCTATCCAGAACTTCGGCGGCTACTTCGCTGGTTCACTCTCGCCTTGGCTCACTGGAGTCTTGGTGACGACCACAGACTCATACCTCGTTCCCTTCCTCCTGGGCGCCGTCGTCGCAGTAATTGCGGGAATCGCCTACCTGCTCCTGCTGCGGGCTCCGATACGGGTGACCAGCAGCCCAACAGAAACCGGAAACCCGACGTCATGACGAAACTCGACACTGCAGTCACCACTCGTCCCACACGGATCCGCTACATCATCGCGGTTCTGCTCTTCATCACCGTCGTCATCAACTACATGGACCGGGCCAACCTGTCCATCGCGATGCCGGCACTCTCCCAGGAGTTCGACCTCACCATACGACAGCAGGGACTGCTGCTCTCTGCGATCGGCTGGACCTATGCCGCAATGCAGTTGCCCGGCGGGTGGCTCGTCGACCGCGTGCGACCACGCGTGCTCTATGTCTCGTGCCTGGTGCTGTGGTCGTTGGCGACACTGTTCATGGGAATGTCCGGCGGATTTGTCGCCCTCATCATCCTCAGGCTCATGGTCGGTGGGTTCGAAGCGCCCGCCTATCCCATCAACAACAAGGTCGCTACCGCGTGGTTCCCTGAGCGTGAACGCGGTCGAGTGATCGCCTTCTACACCTCGGGCCAGTTCATCGGTCTCGCGCTGCTCACCCCTGTGCTGTCGTGGCTGCAGACGGTGCTCACCTGGCACTGGGTGTTCATTCTCACCGGTGTCGTCGGCATCATCTGGGCAGCGATCTGGTGGTTCGTCTACCGCGAGCCGCGAGACAAATCGGGAGTCAACCAAGCCGAGATCGACCTCATTGCCTCAGGCGGGGGATTGGTCGACGTCGAATCAGGTGCCTCGAAGGAGACCAAGCCGAAGCTCAAGTGGTCGGACGTGAAGGTCGTGCTCTCGCGGCGAAAGCTCTGGGGCATCTATCTCGGCCAGTTCTGCCTGACCTCGACGCTGTGGTTCTTCCTCACCTGGTTCCCGACCTACCTCGTTGACTATCGCGGAATGGACTACATCGAGTCGGGCTTCATGGCCTCTCTGCCGTTCATCGCCGCGCTCGTCGGTGTGCTTCTCTCCGGGTGGGTCTCCGATCTCATGGTGAAAAAGGGGCTATCGCTGGGTACGGCCCGGAAGCTGCCGATCATCATCGGCCTGGCGATGACAGTGTTCATGCTCGGCGCCAACTACATGGACTCGTCGGCTTTGGTCATCGTCTTCATGTCGATTGCGTTCTTCGGTAACGGTTTCGCCTCGATCACTTGGTCGTTGGTATCCGCGTTGGCACCGGAACGACTCTTGGGTCTGACAGGAGGCATGTTCAACTTCATCGGCAACCTGTCATCGATCGCGACCCCGGTCGTCATCGGCTTCCTCGTCACCGACATCGACTTTGCCCCGGCGTTCGTCTACATGGCCGCAGTCACCATCGTTGGTGTGCTGTCATATGTGTTCCTTGTCGGTAAGGTCGAGCGCGTCGAAGAATAGGTCTATCTTGCGTACCCGTGGAGAAACATAACTCTGGCATAAGAGTGAGGAATAGTTGAGTGCGATTCCTGCGGCCAACGTTCCCATCTTCCAACCTGCTGATAAATTTGTCTCAGAACTCTGCAGGGGTCCCGGGCTAAGATTGCTTGCAAGGTGTCCCGTATTCCAATTGTTATGCGAGCTCATACGAGACCGTTGAGCTGACTACAACGGGACTCGTGCTAGTCGCTTCTGTACACAGCACCGCCGAACAGATATGAATGATGGCTTTTCAGACATTGCTTAGTCGTGTAGAGCCGTATGGTCAGGATTGAAGCAAGTTTTTCGTCGGGAAAATCGGCCCAAACTAGCATCTTCAAAACTGATCCACTTGCAGGCCTGTTGCCTGATATCAGACGTAATCAGATGACCTGACGATGGGCGCGATGTCGCCGAAGTCGACTGAAAAGACTCTTGTTGAGCTGCAAACACAGGTATACGAATCCGTGTAAACGACTATCATCGATTGGACACCAGGCTGGGCCGTCGGGCTGTGCGACGAGACCACTGAGATCCGATGACGTGACATGAGAGGCAGGAGTGGAATGGCGACTTATGATCTGCAACGCCTCGGCGGAATGGGCTTCCAGGATGTGGTTGCGGCATTAGCCATTAGGCTTTTCGGCCCGCACGTCCGACCGATGGGGCGTGGTCGGGATGGAGGCCGCGACCTGTTGATAAATGGCAATCTCGTGTGGGCCTCAACTGAGGATAACGAACACGCCGAAGTCTGGTCGGGCAGAACTATCTTCCAGATCAAGCACAAAGAGACACTCCAAGACCCTCAGAAAGATTTGTCATGGTTTTGGAACAACATCAAAGCTGAGTTGGATTCTTGGTGTGATCCCAGTTCTAAGCGCGGCGCGATGCCGGACTACTTGGTGTTCGCTACGAACGTTGCTTTAACCCCAGTTCCGGGTAGCGGTGGGTTCGATATCATCAACACCAGAATCCGCGAGTACCGCGAAACGTTGAACGACGAGTCTTCAGAGGACGGCCTCCCAAGTTCAGATCAGAGAGAGGCCCGGGCGCGACGACACGCTCGACGTGACAGGATGAAAAGATTATGCGGATGGCGACTTTGGGATGGTAATCAGCTCATCGGATTGCTCGACGCTTACGAACAAGTCCGCCGTGGGTTCAATAGTTTCCTCACCGCGGGCGACGTTCTTGCCGATCTTTCGATGCTGTCGACAAGCGTCGACCAAGAGCAGTTGGGAAAGGCTCTCAGGAATCACGCGCGTTCGGCACTAATGTCGGATCGACGAGTTTACTTCGATGATGCCGGAGGCGAAACGAAAGGGGTGCCCGTCGAGACCGTCGTCATCGACTTGCCGGTATTGGTGGGCAATCTATCGACCAAAGCTAGGGTTATCCGCTATGTGTTGGATCGTGGCGAGCGAGTCCTCAGACCTAGCGTAACGGTGTTCGGGAAGCCTCGACACCTGGTAATTACTGGTGCGCCGGGAAACGGCAAGTCAACTGTCGCCAAGTTCCTGACGCATGTGTATCGCGCAGCGTTCGTTGATGAAAGTCAAGATCTTGGTGACGAGCATAGAAGAACGGTTGATGGGACAAAAAGTGCGCTTCGAAACATGGATATTCGAATGCCGGCTAACCGCCGATGGCCGATCAATATCGACTTGGCCAAATTTGCTCTAGAACAGGCGACGAACAGTGACTACACGCTGCTGAATGGCATAGCTGACATCGTAAACCGGCAAGTTGTCTCCAAAAGTATCCCGCGTTGGGAGCTAGATGAGTGGTTGAGGCATTGGCCGTCGTTTATCGTGCTGGATGGGCTCGACGAAGTGGCAGAACCATCAGTCCGACAGACCTTGATTTCCAACATTGATGCGTTCGTTGCAGAAGCTGAATCGGAGAATTGGGACGTTCTCGTAGTTGTCACAACTCGACCGACTGGCTACGAAGACGAGATGTCCACTAGTGTCTTCGAGCGTATCGATCTGGCTGATTTGACCGTTGAAGATGCTGTCCGCTATGGACAGCTGGTAACGAAGGTGCGCGTTCTCGAAGACCAGGACCGGCAGGACGGGATCATTAGTGTTCTCAAAGAAGCTGCGGCTGACGAACGGGTCAGGCACCTACTGCGAACGCCTCTGCAGGTTCTCATCATGTCGATCATTGCTGAGTCATCAGGCCAATTCTCGCCGAGCCGTTTCGCGCTTTTCTGGGGCTACTACCAAGCGATCGAACAGCGTGAGAAAAACAAAAAACTTGCATACAGTCAGCTTCTGCGCGACCACTCATCTCAGGTACTTGACCTGCACCGACAAGTGGGCTTGCTACTACAACATCAGGCTGAAACAGCTACCGGCACAGATGCAGTTTTGTCACCAGATAAGCTTCGTGAGGTGGCTTGGCATGTGCTCAACGACGCCGGGTATGAGCCGTCAAACAGAGACAGGATACTTCTGGATAGGATTCTCAACGCGGCCACACATCGTCTGCTTCTGCTCGTTCCAAAACCAGGCGGTGGCTACGGATTCGATGTGCGGTCTCTGCAGGAACTGATGGCGGCACACGCGCTGACCACCGGAGCCCTTGACGAAACAATTCCGAAACTGCGTCAAATCGGGGCGTCGCCTCATTGGCGCAATACATTCCTCTTTGCCGCGGGGCGTTACTTCTCCGAGCCACAACCACACCAAAAGAAGGAGATCACCAGCCTTATCCTGGATCTTGACTCGAATGCCTCGGAACGTCTCGGTTCTGTATTCCCGATTGGACCGAACTTGGCGATGGAGATCATCGACGACGGTATGGTCTCAGAGCCAAAGTACCTGCATCCTTTAGTCACCCATGCGTTGGAGGCACTTCATGAACCCGCAGGTTTCGAAGTAACTGGATACGCTCGCATGTTGATGTCGGTTGCTTCCAAATCGGGGGCCGTTCGTGAACTCATATCTGCCGGGTTACGTGATGCACTCGGTGGCTCCTCGACGTCACGCGAGAATGCAGAAGCAGTAAAGCAGGCAATATCGGTCATCGGACGCGCCACGGAGGCGCGCGTTGAAGTGCTTGGGCTCAGCAAAGTGAAGCGTAACACTTCAAAGCCGCTCCCAGTTGAGTCGGGCGCCGACTGGGCGGAATTTTCACACACCTTGGAAATATACTCAGAAACTGAGACTGATGATGCAGTACGCAATCTCGCGGTCCTCTTAAACCGAGTTCAGAAAACAAACGGATTCAGAGGTCAGCAACTCGATGACCTAACGGATTTTCTCGACAGCGCTGACAATGCTTTTATCCTCGAAGAGGCGCTACGTCATATCAAGTCAGGAGCCCCATCGATTATGAAGGTTCTCCGACACGATTTGCTTCCAGCCCTTTGGCGACGACCAGTTGACGTTGACCACTGAGGACGTCGGAGCCGATATCCAAGCACACGTGTCAGTTCGGGTGAACGGAAGCGTCATTCGCTAGCACCTGTGAAATGGAGTGGTGCACAACCTCGCGTCGTCGCGGATACTGAGTCTCGCCACTTCAGACCTGACTTCCACAATTTCGGGTGATTTCCTTGTTTCGCGAACTGTTTGCGCTGGTCAGTAGGCTGCAATGACCTCTCGTGGGTAACTACAAGGACGCCTAGAATGAGGATATGAGCCCGTTCGTCCGTCGTGTGCCCGGAAGGCCTGGAGTCACGCTTGTGCAGATCGTGGACAAATCAAGCGGGCAATACAAGATCGTCAAGCACATTGGTTCGGCCCGAACTGATGCAGAACTGGCCGCGAAGATGGAAGAAGCACGCGAGTTCCTCAACCCCGGCCAAGGCGTTCTGGACTTCGATACCGTCGACTCCGCCTGACTTGCACAAGTAGGTGAGGTTTTCGGGGTCTCCGAACATTTTGTCCCTGGTCAGGCGGTTGCACGTCTGGGATTTGGGTAACTAATTTGAGCCGTATTATGGGGAATGAGCCCATTCGTGCGTAAGGTACCCACCGCGTCGGGCGCCACGGCCGTGCAGATCGCTGATAAGACTGGCGGGACGTACCGTATCGTCGAGCACCTCGGATCCGCTCACACGCCCGAAGACCTCGCCGCTCTCGTCGAGGCTGGCAAAGCGAAGCTGCGGGACCCTGGACAGGCCACACTCGACTTCGACACCGCCGATAAACCGCGGGTGTCCTCAGCAGTCGTGAAGTCCAGCAGATCCGGACTCCTCATCGACACGATCCGCACCGTGAACGAAAGGCTCGGGTTCGACGTCTTCGATGATGAAGCGTTCTTCCAGCTCGTTGTTGCCCGGTTGGTTGAGCCGACGTCGAAGTCTGACAGTGTCAGAGTCCTCGACGAACTCGGTGTCGAGGTCGTCCACCGCAACACGTTCCTCAACTGCCTCATCCGGGCCAACGAACGCGACTACCGGGCCCAGATCGCTGAGAAATGCTTCGCTCACAGTATCGCCACCACCGGGATCAGTCTGCTCCTTTATGACGTGACGACCTTATATTTTGAGGCTGAGAGGGAAGACGCTCTGCGCCAGGTCGGGTACTCGAAAGAACGCCGCGTCGATCCGCAGATCGTCGTGGGACTCCTCGTCGACCGGACCGGGTTCCCACTCGAGATCGGCTGCTTCGAAGGATCGAAGGCCGAGACTCACACGATCATTCCCGTGATCAAAACTTTCCAAGAACGACACCAGGTCACGGACATGGTCGTTGCTGCTGATGCGGGCATGTTGTCGGCGAAGAATCTGAAGGAACTTGATGATGCCGGTTTGCGGTTCATCGTCGGGTCGAGGCAGACGAAAGCCCCACATGATCTGGCGACGCATTTTCGGTGGAATGGTGAGTACGCCGACGATGGGCAGATCATCGACACGATCACTCCGAAGGGTGTGAAGCGACTCGACCCGGATCGGGTGAAGAAGCGACGCGAAACCGTCTGGTCGGCGGAAGAGCATCCGGATGCGTGGCGGGTGGTGTGGCAGTACCGGCGGAAGCGAGCGATGCGTGATGAGCAGACCCTGAACCTGCAGCGTAACCGAGCGTTGGCGATCATCGACGGGCAGAAGCCGGCGAAGAAGGCCCGGTTCGTGAAGGTCACGGATGAGGAGAAAGCCTTCGATGAGAAGGCTTACGAGCGGGCGATGAAGTTGACAGGGTTCAAAGGCTACGTGACAAACATTCCCGCGGACGTCGTGTCGGCTGCTGAGGTGATCGGCAGTTATCACGACCTGTGGCATGTCGAGCAGTCTTTCCGAATGTCGAAGACAGATCTGAGGGCCAGGCCGATCTTTCACCGGAAGAGGGATGCGATCGAGGCGCACTTGACGCTCGTGTTCACCTCCTTGGCTGTGTCGAGGTTCATGCAGGACGCGACTGAGGCGTCGTTGAAGAAGATCATCACCACTTTGCGGCCATTGCGAGAGTTCACCGGCCGCGTGAGTGGTCAGGACATCACGTTCACACCGGAAGTGCCCAAGGCCGTCGAGAACATGCTCAAAGCGCTGGAAAGATCGTGAACTCCGGCGTCAGCGGTGGGTAACTAAAGTTGTGCAACTCAGGCCGAAGATACCAGCCTGAAGCAGTCACCGTTACGAGGGTAAGCCACACCTCCGTCCATTTAAAAGTTATCGCCCGAGCACCACCACATGAACAGACTCGAAACATGTTACGTGTCATCGAATCTAAGTCGGCGGTTCCGTTAACGCCAGGGTTTCGCCAGCACTGAGGCAGGAGTTCAGCCTATGATTTCCGAATGCCAGTGGTCGCCCATATGTGCTGCAAATGGTGTACGCCTACGGAACATACTGGACGCTGAATCCACCCCTTCGGATACGAACGAGCTCAGAATTCTCTACTTGCTTACTTGCACTTTACCAGCTAACCCCACCACACCGACGCGGCCAGTCTCGAAGCTCTTTACGCATATCATCATCAGCGTTTAAGCAAAGGCTACCTCTAACGAGCGACTTAATCGTCTCGCGAGACTGCTGATCCCAACCTATCGGCGCGCTGATGGACCGACGCGGTTTCCTTCTCCCAAAGTGCGACTACCGACCCGATATTCCCGGGAACCTCAAGCGGAGCCAGCCGTTTAGGTGAGCACTTCCTTCCAAAGCTGAACCTCCATGAATGCAGAGCATTGAACGCGGCAGTGTACCCGAGCAAAGTCGCAACACTCATAGTAGATATCGGCTTACAGACCGTTAAAGAATCACCCCCATTGCCTTTTGGCAAAAAATCTGAAACTTGTAGGGTTGCAACTCCCAAACCAGATATTGACAATGCAGGCCCACTAAAAACTCTGTCTCCGATTAGCGGAACTACATAAGAGACAACACCATTATTCAAACTAGTGCTTGTAACGAAAGGAACTATGCCCGGTTCGTAGTCATCTATGCCGTGCGAACGAGCCGCCTCAAAAAGGAACAAACTATCGAGTCGAACTAACTTGCTCATCGCTCACCGCCGAAGACATCATCGTGGGAGTGATCATTAGCCGCTTCAAACGGGACTTGCAGCTGTTGGGTCAACATTTGTCTGTACGTCTCACGCACCTGCCATTCAAAATCTTCATCCAGTAGAATACCGGTACCCAAATGTGCCTGCGGGAGCCATTCAGCGTGTTCTAGCGGCCGAAATTCCAAACGCCCAGCCGTTTCTAGAGTCTCGATTCCCGACTGAACCCATCTACGAAGCGCCGCTGCTACCGGGCTTAGAAACTCCTTGTATCCAATACCATATCGTTCAACACGATAACCCTTCTTCTTCTTAAACCCATCATCCGTCAAGCGGATCCAGAGCACTGAATTCTGCCTACCATGTTGTATTCCTTTACGTAATACGACTCCGACAGTCTCAGTCGCAACGGGGTAGAATAAGTCAGTCGGTAAAGCAATAACACTGAGTAGCGTATTTTGTTCCAGCAATTCTTCGCGCCACGCCGAATATTGACTGTCATACAATACCGACGCAGGTAGCACAGCAAACAACAAACCATTTCTGACTAGTTGCCGTAATCCCGCATCTACGAAAAAGATCTCGGCCTCGTTGGCATCAGGTAGCGAAAAAGGAGGATTCATCAATACCTTAGTAACCGCAGGAAACTCATCATCTTGAATTGTTTTGCCCTCTTTAAATGATAGTTTCTCGTAACCGTCTGTCAGATTAAGGCGCAATCCCAGCGACGAGTCAATCTTCAAATTGTGCTTTCCATCGCCACGGAAATACATATTTACAAATGCCAGCGCGGCGACGTGATCCGATTGCTCAACGCCAAACACCCCATTTGAAGCGAATTCGTCACGCTCCATTGGGGTTGCAGACTCAGTAACGCGGTTAAACGCTGCCACTAGAAACCCGCCTGTTCCTACAGCAGGATCATAGACAACGTCGTATTTGGTCACGCCAACAGCTTCGGCCGCGAGCCAGCACAGATGCCTCGGTGTCAAGACGATACCGAGGTCTTTACTAGTATTTCCGTAGCGAAGAAAGCTCTCAAAAAATGAGCCGAGAAGATCGGTGCTTCGGGCTGTATTCAGCAGATCGTGGAACTTCAGCTTAATCAATATTTCAGATAACACTACAGCGATTTTGTCTGATCCATCCCCTTCTGGCAGCACGCCGAGGCGATCCCACAGGTCTTCCTTGCCTGCGTACGCAAATGCTTCGCGTGCTCGAGAATTGACGTCTGCAATGAAAACTGAATCGGAATTGCGATATGAAAGGGAAGGGTCTCTTTCAAGGGCAAGCAAAAGCGAGGCAACTATAAGCGCCCGTCTTTCTTTAGTGACCTTAGCTGAATGAAATTTGGAATTTATATACTTGCCTATTTCTACAACTTCGGCTACCGTTAACGGGATGTCAGAAAGATTCGCGCTATCCGCGGCGATAATTCTGAGTGCCTCCCTGTTGGTCAACAACTCGCCGTACACCTGATCGTCAGCAGTCACTTTTTCCCACTGACCGCTGGAATTCAGGTATTTCGTCCTGATTACATAGCCGGACTGATCATCCCCGGCCACACCTGTGGCTAGACGAGCTTGAACAATGGTGGAACCTGTATTGATGTTGTCGGCATACATTTGGGCTTCATCAATTGCATTCCCTATTTCTCCCGACTGCTTTGCTTCAATCACCCAGAATGATATATCGGTTATCCGGGCAACGAACTCAGGTTTCTGCGCGCCCAGCCCCTTGGCCAGTTCGGGGTGAGATTGTGCCTCGTTTTGTTCCCATACCTGACCTCTGGATTCTACATTAGGGTTCGCGGGATTCCAGCCTTTGTTCTTGAGCTGCTCCTTAATCCACGAATAGCTACGATATTCCGATACTCGAGTCGACTTCTTCATTTGCCACCTTTGTCAGCTACGCCCGCTAGCCTACTACACAGTCCTGGGATGCGGAAGGAATTTTGTTCGTCGGCGTTTTTGAAGTACGCGATTGACTTTACCGTACTTCACGGACGAACGAATTTAGAATCTTAACGCTGCAACGAATAACTAATCGTGGTCTTGCCATTGGTTAGGTAGCAGTAACTGGTTCGCTTTTAGTCGATTCGTGGCGTGTCGTTGTTTGGCTATATCTCCGAATCCTCTCTTTGGCGGTCTATTGTTCAAAGTTTATTGGAGTCTATTCATTGCCGACTATTCGTAATCACTAAACGTTTGGGCGAGGAGGTTCTATCGAACTCGAATATTGTTTTCGGTTTTTCGACTAGCTTCGGTTACTAGCGTAAGCGTGTTATCGCCCGGGGCTACATCCAATCACGAGTAGAGGTTTGGGTTAGTTCAGCTGGACGTGTGTTTATCGCTTTGAAGGTATTTCGGGAGTGCTCTTGCAAGAGATGCTCCTTTGCTTGAGAGGGGATAGCTTTTAGACAGCTCGTTTGGCGTGGTATGTCGATGATTGCTGATTTCGATTAACTTTGGGTGCTTCTAGATTAGCTTTGGGGGTATTCGAAAGCATCTGTGTAGCGAAGCGGTGGCAATTGCGTGAGTATGCAGTTTGGATCCTCGCTACATCGTTTACGTTGAGTCTCGCCACTTCAGGGACAATCAATCTAAGAGGTTGCGCGGATAGGCAGGGAGTGTGCGTATCCTGCACCCGGCGTGTCGTAACAGACTGACACGGAGAAGCGTCAGCTTCGATGGAAGTGCAAACATCACAATCGAAGACATAAGGACAGCTTCCCCGTGCCAGCACTTCCATCTTCAGTCATCGACCCTCTCTGGTGCCAATTCAAAACTCTTCTGCCCACGATCAACGACGACCACCCACTCGGATGCCACCGGCGACGAGTTGCCGATCGGATCATCTTCGACAAGCTCGTCACCCGACTCGTCCTCGGCGGTGCCTACACCAAACATGCCGACGACCTGGTCTCAGCCACAACATTGCGATGCCGCCGCGATGAATGGATCGCCCACGGTGTGTTTGGCCGCCTCGAACAGATCGTGCTCGAGGCCTTCGACCAGATCATCGGCCTGGACCTGATTCCCCTGAGCATTGATGGCTGCTGTGTGAAAGCTCCCTGCGGTGGCGACAACACGGGACCGAACCCGACCGATCGCGGCAAATCCGGGCAGAAACGGTCCGTCCTCGTCGAAGGCCACGGCATGCCGATCGGAGTCATTCTGGCCGGAGCGAACCGGCACGATTCCCCACTGCTGCGGCCCACGCTGGAGTGTCTGTCCCGGTTTGGGTTCTTCCTGCCCGAGACGATGAGAGTCGATCTTGATTCCGGTTACGACTCGTATGTCACTCGCGACCTGTTGGCCGAATTCGGGTGTGGCTGGAAGATCTCTCCCAAGGGAACCTACATTGAGATCAACCACACCCGCAGGTGGACGATCGAGCGGACGAACTCCTGGCACACTCGCGGATTCGGACTCCTGCAGGTGGTCCTCGATCGGGCTGATCGAGTCCAACAAGCGTGGGCGAGTCTGGCGAATGCGGTCATTGTCCTCAAACGACTGCTGCAGATGTCATGGACTCAGCATCGGTGGGCTACCAGGCCCGTCAAGCGTTATGACTGGAGATGACTCCCTATCCGCGCAACCTCTAAGTGCTTTGTATTGTTCCGCGCCTGCAATGGAATGATGCTTTTGCACATGCGGCGAGGGTCACTGAAGGTAGGTAGTTTACTGCGTACCGCCCGAGGAGATTGAAAGGTCTCTGCGATCGATTCGTCGAATTGTGTGTGCGCTCAATCGGTAGTGCAAAATCCAGGCCCTCTAGCCTTGGAGAGCCCGACCCCTTGCCGATTGGCTGAATAGCTCAAACCGTCAGCACAACCTTGCCCGTGGTCTTCCGCCCTTCCAGTGCCCGATGCGCATCCGCAGCATCAGCCAACGCAAATGTCGCGCCCACGCGGAAGTTCAGCCAGCCGTGTTCGATGCCGTTGAAGAGCATCGCCGAACGCTTCGCCAACTCCTCCGAGCTGCGCACGAACCACGCCAGCGACGGACGAGACAGGAAGATTCCCCCCGACGAATTCAAACGCTGAATGTCGAACGGCGGCACCTGACCCGAGGCTCCGCCGAAGAGCACCATTGAGCCCAGCGGCTTGATCGAGGCCAGCGACGCATCGAACGTGTCCTTGCCGACGCCGTCATAGGCGACATCGACGCCCTCACCATCGGTGAGCTCCTTGACCTTCGCTGTGATATCGACGCCCTCACCGTAGAGGAACACCTCATCCGCACCGGCGTTGCGCGACAGCTCTGCCTTCTCGTCGGTGCTCACCGTCGAGATGACATTTCCGCCCAAGTGCTTGACGATCTGCGTCAGTAGCAGCCCGACACCACCGGCACCGGCGTGGACGAGCGCCGTCTGACCGGGCTTAATCTCATGCGAACTCGTCGCCAAGTATTGCGCAGTCAGGCCCTGCAGCGGCATCGCCGCAGCCACCTCGGTGCTCACGCCCTCCGGAACCCGCAGCAGGAAGTCCGTATTCACGACGACCTGCGTCGCATACGAACCCGGCGCCTCATGCCAAGCGACACGGTCGCCGACCTGCCAGGATTCGACGCCCTCGCCCACCTCGGCGATCCGACCCGTGCCCTCAACGCCGACGATGTGCGGGTGCTCCATCGGATACACGCCCGAACGACGATACGTATCGATGAAGTTCACACCCGCCGCCTCGACATCGACGAGCACCTCACCAGCGCCCGGCTTCGGGGTCGGAACCTCACCGAACTCGAGCACCTCGGGTCCACCAGCCTGCATCGCACGCACTGCCTGGGTCATCACGCCTCCTGCATATAAATTAATTGCCTGGTATGGTTATACATATGAACGATCTTACGGTTGCCGTCTCCGGTGCCACCGGATACGCCGGGGGAGAGGTCCTCCGGCTGCTGAGCACTCACCCTCACTTGAACGTCACGACGGTGTGCGGACATTCCACTGCTGGCGAGAAGCTCGGCCGACATCAACCCCATCTTGCCCGATATTCCGACTTCGTGGTCCAAGAGTCCACCGCCGAGGTGCTCGCCGGCCACGATGTCGTCATCCTCGCGCTCCCGCATGGGCAGTCCGGGCAGATCGCCGCCGAGCTCGAAGCCACGAGTCCGGACACTCTCATCGTCGACCTCGCTGCCGACCACCGGCTCATCAACGCCGCAGCCTGGGAGAAGTTCTACGGTTCCAAGCATCAGGGCACCTGGACCTACGGTCTGCCCGAACTGCTGACCGCCGACGGCACGAAGAAGCGTGAGGCGCTGAAGTCGACGAAGCGCATCGCCGTGCCCGGCTGCAATGTCACCGCCGTGACACTCGGGCTCGCACCGCTCATCCAGGCCGAACTCGCCGCACCGGCAGGGCTCAATGGTGTGCTCGCCAACGGAGTCTCCGGGGCCGGGAAGGCACTCAAACCACACCTCACCGCCGCCGAGATCCTCGGCAACGCCTCGCCCTACGGCACAGGCGGCACCCACAGGCACGTGCCCGAGATCGAACAGAACCTCAACGGAGCCCTCGGCGCCGACGCCGCCGACGGCCCCACCCGCATCTCCTTCACCCCGACACTCGTGCCAATGGCCCGCGGAATCCTCGCCACCATCACGGCCGACGCCGGTGAAGCCGCACCACGGAGTGCCGAAGGACTGCTCGACGCTGCCGCGCTCAAGGATCAGCTGGCCACGGCTTTCGCTCAGTCCTATGGCGACGAACCCTTCGTCCGTGTCCTGCCCGAAGGTCAGTGGCCGCAGACCGCGGCGACCACCGGATCGAACGTCGCGCAGATCCAGTTCACCGTCGACGAACGCGCGGAGAAAATCCTCGTTGTCGTGGCCTTGGACAACCTCGTCCGCGGCACCGCCGGACAGGCCCTCCAATCCATCCACTTAGCCCTCGGCCTCGACGAGGCCACCGCACTTCCCCTCGAAGGAGTCGCCCCATGAGCGTGACCGCACCCCTCGGCTTCGCAGCCGCAGGACTGACCGCCGGACTCAAACCCTCCGGCACCAAAGACCTCTCGCTGGTCATCAACACCGGGCCGTCAGATGCTGTCGCCGCCGTCTACACCTCGAACCGGTGCAAGGCCAACCCCGTCCTCTGGTCGCAGAAGGTCTCGGCCGACGGGCACGCCCGCGCCGTCGTCCTCAACTCCGGGGGAGCCAACTGCTACACCGGTGACTTCGGGTACGAGACGACGACCCTGACCGCTCAGACCGCCGCCCAGTTGCTCACCGAGACCGGCACTGATACGAAACCCGAAGACATCCTCGTCTGTTCCACCGGACTCATCGGCGTCGGCGGCCAGGACTTCCGCGACGCGATCGTCGACAACCTCGCCCCGCTCGTCGCCGCCGCCGACACCAGCGTCGAAGCCGGCCAAGCCGCGGCAGAGGCGATCATGACCACCGACACCGTCGCGAAGACCGCGACCCGCGAAGGCTCGTCCGGGTTCACGATCGGCGGCATGGCCAAGGGTGCGGGAATGCTCGCCCCCGGTCTGGCGACCATGCTCGTCGTCATCACCACCGACGCGAATGTTGACCAGACCGTGCTCGATGCGGCACTGCGGAACGCGACGAACCAGTCCTTTGACCGCCTCGACACCGACGGGTGCATGTCGACGAACGACACCGTCATCCTCATGTCCTCAGGCGCCCACGACGCCACGGTCGACACCGATGAGTTCACGGGCCTGGTCAAGGAGGTCTGCCTTGACCTCATGCACCAGCTGCACGTCGATGCCGAAGGCGCCCACCACGACATCGCCATCACCACCCAGGGTGCGGCAAGCGAAGACGACGCCGTCACGGTCTCCCGCTCCGTGTCCCGGTCGGCCCTGTTCAAGGCCGCGATCTTCGGGGAGGACCCGAACTGGGGTCGGGTCGTCGCACAGGTCGGAACCACCTCGGCGGAATTCGATCCCACCCAGATCGACGTGATCATCAACGGCGTCGAAGTCTGCCGAGCCTCGGGGCCGTACGAAGACCCCGAGAAGGTCGAGTTCCGACGACAGGTCGACGTCGTCATCGACCTCCATGCCGGGACCGACACCGCCACCGTCTGGACCTCTGACCTCACCCACGATTACGTCGAAGAGAACAGCGCCTACTCCTCATGAACAGCCCCGTAGACATGTCCACGAAATCCACGGCCGCCCGGCTCGCCGCCGCCCAGGTCAAGGCCGAAGCCCTGACCGAAGCGCTGCCGTGGATCAAGACCTTCGCCGGCGCCACGATCGTCATCAAATACGGCGGCAACGCGATGATCTCCCCGGAGCTCCAGCAGTCCTTCGCCGATGACATCGCGTTCCTCCGCTTCGCCGGCATCCGCCCCGTCGTCGTCCACGGCGGCGGACCCCAGATCTCCGCAATGCTGGCCCGTTTGGGCATCGAATCCGAGTTCAAGGCCGGGCAGCGCGTGACCACCGAGGCGGCCGCCGAAGTCATCCGCATGGTCCTGTCCGGTCAGGTCAACCGCGACATCGTCTCTCGCATCAACCAGAACGGCAACGCCGCGATCGGACTCTCCGGTGAGGACGCGGACCTTCTCCTGGCGAATAAGACCACCGCCGAGGTGGACGGGCAGACCGTCGACCTCGGCCGGGTAGGCGAGATCGCCCAGGTGAATACGACCGTGCTCACCGAACTCCTCGACGCCGGACGGGTGCCCGTCATCTGCTCGATCGCCTCGGAGATCGGGGGAGAGGCCGGTAAGCCGCTGAACATCAACGCCGACCTGGCCGCCTCGGCGGTGGCGAAAGCCCTGAAGGCGGACAAACTCATCATGCTCACCGATGTGCCCGGCCTCTACGCGAACTGGCCGGACACGTCCTCGCTCATCTCCCGCATCGGACCGGACAAGCTGCGCGAACTGCTGCCGAGCCTCGATTCGGGGATGATCCCGAAGATGACCGCAGCGCTTGAAGCCATCGAGCACGGGGTGCAGCAGGCACACATCATCGACGGTCGGATGGCGCATTCGCTGCTGCTCGAGGTCTTCACCTCCGAGGGCATCGGCACCATGGTCGAAGACGGAATCGTCGAACCCGCGCCATTGGGCGACGGCCACCGAGCCGTCGACCAGGACACAGACGACGACGCACACACCGCGAAGAAGGACACAGCCGATGACTGACACGGACACGACCCCAGCAACCACCGCGGACCAGGCACAGTCGGATCAGGCCCAGACCTGGCGGGACGACTTCTCCCGAGTGCTGTCTCCGGTCTTCGGATCCCCGCAGCTCGACCTCGTCCGCGGTGAGGGCTCCTATGTGTGGGATGCCGCGGGCAAGCAGTACCTCGACCTGCTTGCCGGCATCGCCGTCAACGCACTCGGCCACTGCCACCCGGCTTGGGTCAAGGCCATCACCGAGCAGGCGTCGACGCTCGGGCATATCTCGAACTTCTTCACCTCCCCGGCCCAGATCGGCTTGGCTGAGAAACTCCATGAGGTCCTCGACCTGCCTGCCGGGTCCGCCGTGTTCTTCTCGAACTCCGGCACCGAAGCCAACGAGGCGGCCTTCAAGATGGCCCGCCGCGCAGCCGGTGGGGGACGTCCGTTCATCATCGCCATCGAAGGCGCCTTCCACGGCCGCACCATGGGGGCCCTCGCGCTCACGGCGAAGGACGCCTACCGTGAACCCTTCGCTCCCGGAGTCCCTGGAGTCGTCCACGTGCCCTACGGCGACGTCGAAGCGCTCGAGGCCGCCATCAACGAGAACACTGCGGCGGTGTTCATCGAACCCATCCAAGGTGAGGTCGGCGTGCGCACGCACCCGGCCGGTTACCTCACCGCGGTGCGGGAACTGACGACGAAGGTCGGGGCGCTCATGATCCTCGACGAAGTCCAGTCCGGCATCGGCCGCACCGGCTCCTGGTTCGCCCACCAGGACCCCGAGATCGGTGAAGGCGTCGTCCCCGACATCATCACCTCGGCGAAGGGACTCGGCGGCGGCATGCCGATCGGCGCGACCATCACCGTCGGGGATGCGAACACGAAGCTGCTCGAAGCCGGCCAGCACGGCACCACTTTCGGGGGCAACCCGCTGGCCTGTGCGGCCGGGCTCGCCGTGCTCGAGACCATCGAGTCGGACAATCTCCTCGCTCACGTCAACGAGGTCAACGACTGGCTGACAACTCAGCTGGCTGCGGTTGAGGGCATCGGCAAGATCACCGGCAAGGGACTCCTCCTCGGACTCGAACTCACTGCCGGGCCTGACGGGCACGTCCCGGATTCAAAGGCAGTGGCTGCCCGGGCGCTCGAAGCCGGGTTCATCATCAACCCCGTCGCCCCCGGCCGCCTGCGCCAGGCCCCGCCGCTGATCATCACGACCGAGGAACTCACCCCGTTCGTCGAGGCCCTGCCCGGCCTCATCGCGGGCTGAGCCGCTGACCCAGCGGGCGCAGTGACTCAGCCGTCCCGCGACTCAGCGTCTGTACGGATCGCGGGGCCACCTCGGCGCCGGCACCACTCACTTACCACCGAAGGACACGTTATGACACGCCACTTCCTCAAGGACACGGACCTCACCCCGGCCGAACAGGCGCAGGTCCTCGACCTCGCCGTCGAACTCAAGGCCGCCCCGTACTCGCGGACCCCGCTGGCCGGCCCGCAGACCGCCGCGGTCATCTTCGACAAGACCTCGACGAGGACCCGCGTGTCCTTCGCCGCCGGCATCGCCGCGCTCGGGGGACAGCCGCTCATCATCAACCCCGGTGAGGCGCAGCTCGGGCACAAGGAATCCATCGCCGACACCGCCCGGGTGATGTCGCGGATGGTCTCGACGATCATCTGGCGCACCTACGCCCAGTCAGGCCTCGAAGAGATGGCCGAGCACTCCTCCGTGCCCGTCATCAACTCCCTGTCCGATGACTTCCACCCCTGCCAGATCCTCGCCGACCTGCTCACTATCCGCGAACACCGCGGGGGCGTGGCCGGGCAGACCATGACCTATTACGGGGACGGGGCAAACAACATGGCGAACTCATACGCCCTGGGCGGAGTCACCGCCGGAATGCACGTGCGCATCGCCGCCCCAGCCGACTACCAGCCCGCCGAGGCGATCGTCGCTGAAGCCAACGCCCTCGCCGCACAGACCGGGGGATCGCTCACCGTCACCGACGACCCCGTGGCCGCCGCGCACGGTGCCGACGTGCTCGTCACCGACACCTGGGTATCCATGGGACAGGACGCCGCCGGCCGCGACGACGAAGCCTCACCGTTCACGAGGTTCCAGGTCAACCAGGAACTGATGAGCTTAAGCAACGACGCGATCTTCCTCCACTGCCTGCCCGCCTACCGCGGCAAAGAGGTCACGGCCGAGGTCATCGACGGCCCCGCCTCGGTGGTCTTCGACGAAGCCGAGAACCGCCTCCACGCGCAGAAGGCACTCATGACCTTCCTCTTGGAGCGATGATGGCCGAGACGAATTCCGGGTCGAACAGTGCCCCGCTGACGAAGACGGCCCGACAGCAGAAGATCATCGACCTCATCACCCGCCAGTCCGTAAGGTCCCAGATCGAACTCGCCGAGGCGCTCGCCACCGACGGCATCACCGTCACCCAGGCGACCCTGTCGCGCGACCTCGCCGAGGTGGGGGCCGTGAAGATCCGCTCGACCGCCGGATCCGTGTACGCCGTTCCCGGTGAGGGCGGCGACCGGTCCCTGCAGCAGTCGACGGGGGAGTCCCTCGACGCAAAACTGCCGCGGATCCTTGAGGAACTCCTCGTCTCCGCGGTCGCGCAGGACAATATGGTCGTGCTGCGCACCCCACCAGGGGCCGCACAGTACCTGGCCTCGGCGATCGACCGCTCCTCGATGACCGGGATCTTCGGTACCCTCGCGGGCGATGACACGGTGCTGGTCATCGCCGACTCCTCGGTCGGGGGAGAGACCGTGGCAGCGACCTTCCTCGAGTACGCGGCCGGCGGGCTCGGCGAGGGCTGAGCGCGACTTTCGCGGTGCACGTGGGGTGGGCGCCGCCTCGGCGATGGTCGTACTGACGATTCGGCGGCCAGACCTGGAACAATGTTTAACGAACTTCAACATGATGATGATCGGACCGGCACGGGAGTGTGTCGGTTGAGAAAGGACGAGCTGTGAGCGAACGACTGAGCCTGTGGGGCGGACGATTCTCCGACGGTCCGGCCGATGCCCTGGCCGCGCTGAGCAAGTCCACGGACTTCGACTGGCGCCTGGCGAAGTACGACATCGCCGGCTCGAAGGCCCACGCGAAGGTCCTCCACCATGCGGGTCTGCTCAGCGAGGACGAACTTGCCGGCATGACCGATGCGCTCAATGAGCTGCTGCGCCGCGTCGAGACCGGCGAATACGTTGCCGCGGAATCCGATGAGGACGTGCACTCCTCGCTCGAGCGGGGGCTCATCGAGATCGCCGGACCCGAACTCGGCGGCAAACTGCGGGCCGGACGCTCACGCAACGACCAGATCGCGACGATGGGTCGGATGTACCTGCGCGATCATGCCCGCGAGGTCGCCGGCCTCGTCCTCGACACCGTCGAGGTGCTCATCGCTCAGGCAGAGGCCCACCCCGAGGCACCGATGCCCGGACGCACCCACCTCCAGCACGCACAGCCGGTGCTGCTGGCTCACCATCTGCTCGCCCATGCGTGGCCGCTGCTGCGCGACGTCGACCGTTTCGTCGACTTCGACTCGCGCGCCGGGGTCTCCGCCTATGGTTCGGGTGCCCTGGCAGGGTCGTCGCTCGGGCTCGACCCGCAGGCCGTGGCCGCAGACCTCGGGTTCAACGATTCGGTGGAGAACTCGATCGACGGGACGGCGTCGCGTGACGTCTTCGCCGAGTATCAGTTCATCACGGCGATGATCGGCATCAATCTCTCGCGTCTGTCAGAGGAGGTCATCGCGTGGGCGACGAAAGAGTTCTCGTTCGTCACCCTCCACGACTCGTACTCGACCGGGTCGTCGATCATGCCGCAGAAGAAGAACCCGGATATCGCGGAGCTCACTCGTGGCAAGTCCGGTCGGCTCATCGGTGATCTCACCGGTCTGCTGTCGACGCTCAAGGCGCTGCCGTTGGCGTACAACCGGGATCTGCAGGAGGACAAGGAGCCGGTCTTCGACGCCACCGATACTCTCGAGCTGCTGCTGCCGGCGTTCACCGGGATGGTGGCGACGCTGAAGTTCGATACCGAGCGCATGGCGTACCTGGCTCCGCGCGGATTCGCGCTGGCCACGGACATCGCCGAATGGCTCGTGCGTGAAGGCGTGCCGTTCCGTGTGGCTCACGAGCTCTCGGGCGCATGCGTGCAGCTGGCTGAGTCGCGGGACGTCGAGCTGTGGGATCTCTCCGATGAGGACTTCGTGGGGATCTCCGAGCATCTCACCCCGGCCGTTCGTGAGGTGCTCACGACGCTCGGCTCGATCGATTCGCGCAACGCTAAAGGCGGCACCGCTCGGTCGGCTGTCGAGGCGCAGATCGCCAATGCGAGGGCCGAGGTCGAACGCCTGCGTGAGTTCGCGGGGTCGGCTCGGAGCGTGTGAGCTTCTCGTCCCTGCGGCCGATGGCTCCGGTCGGCTGATCGGAACTGTTTCAGCGGTGCTCTGATCGTTCGGCGATCGGAGCACTGTCCGTCTTTCGTGACTGTGTTGTGCGTTGCTCGCGGCCGACCGCGAGTTTTCGGAAGCTGGTGTTCCGAGCCTAGCGCTACGTCCGCGTCGGTTTTCGGCTCTGTCGTTTCCACCGATGGGGATCGGTATCTGCGGCAGTCCTCCGAAGAATGTCCAATGCTGCAGTGAGCTTCTTCGACAACCGCGCTCCGGCCATCGTCACCCCCACGATCGTGTTGGCGAATTCCGGGTTCGTCACCGGCAGATATCGCACTGGCATGCCCTGAAAGGTCAGGGTGTTCGGGTGAGGAACAGCATTGGCCAGGGAGAAGCCGAGCCCTAGACCCACCATCGACCTGATTGTCTCCGCGTTGGGGATCAACCAGCGTACAGATGGCTCAAAACCGATTCCGCGGATCTGACTGATCAAGAGGTCCGCGGTCGGCGGAGAATCGAGCAGGATGAGCGGGTCGTCGATGAGCTCGGCGATATCGACACCGTCCTGGTCTGCTGCAGGATGATCCGCAGAGACGATGGCATGCAGCTGCACCTCGGCGAGGTCGTGCCTGGTCACTCCCTCGATCTGGATCTGCTTGCGGTACATGACAGCAACATCGACTTCGCCATTGAGAACCATCTGCTGAACGGTCAACGGATGGGCTTCGACAAAGCTGACGTCAACCTGTGGGTGGTGTTTGATGAACTGGGCAGCCGTAGCTGGAAGCATCCGTGGCCCCGCCGTCGGTATGCAACCGATGCGCAAGGGTCCCTGTAAGGCAGCCGACTCGTCGTTAAGAGATTCCACAGCGTCCGAGACATTAGACAGGATCTCTCTGGCGCGAACTCCGAATTCCCTGCCAGCGCTCGTCGGGCGGGCACGCCGAGCCGGACCACGCGCAATCAGCGTGACTTTGAGCTGCTTTTCGAGTTGGGCGAGAGCCGCAGAGACCGTCGCCTGTGACACTCGGCAATCTTTGGCCGCGTCGCTCACCGAACCACGATCGAGAACGGCGAGAAAATACTCGAGCTGTCGGAGTGTGAGGTCAGTCATAGTCAGAGTCTATATTGAAGCCAGTAAAAATTTGCTTTTCTTTTTGATGTCAACGGGAAAGACTGAGGAGGTCAAAGACGCAAGAACGTGAAAGTGCCGGGTAATGAACGATTCGAAGATGAAAGCAGTCACCCTGGGAACCGCAGGTGGCCCGCGATGGTGGAAGGGCGATTCCAAGGATCGAGCGGGTATCTCAACCGCGATCGTCGTTGAGGATCGTTTCTATCTCGTGGACGCCGGCCATGGTGTCGGGCGTCGCATTCGTCAGGCTGGCCTCGAGCTCGGCGATCTCGGCGGAATCTTCATCACTCACCTGCATTCTGATCACACCATCGACCTGCCGTCACTTGTGGTGTTCGGCATGCATGAGCTCCAGCAGAGAGCCGACAATCCGGTCCCCCTCCTCGGCCCCGGCGATCGCCGCGCGTTGCCTCCGGTCTCTCCGCGGGCAGTCGTCCCGCCTCGACCTGTGGCACCTGCGAACCCCACCCCTGGCATCGCCGATATGTTCACAAGTATCGTCGGGGCGTTTGCCACAGACCTCAACGACCGCGTGCTCGATTCGCTGCGTCCGTCACCTGAAGCTCTCTTCGACCCCCGCGACATCGAGATCCCAGAGGGCATCGGATATCACCCGAACACGGCTGCGACTCCGGCTATGGAGCCTTTCGTCATCTTCCAGGATGATCTTGTCACCGTGACTGCGATCCTCGTCGAACATCCGCCCGTGGCACCAGCCTTCGCCTTCAGGTTCGACAGCGAGCACGGCTCGGTGACCATTTCGGGCGATACCTGCGAAACCGACAACCTCGTCAGACTTGCGCAGGGAACGGACCTGCTTCTTCACGAAGCGATCGACTTCGATTGGGTCGACCAGATGTATGCGAACCGTGACGACGATGAGGGCCGCGCCTCGCGCGACCACCATTACAAGTCACATACCTCGGTCAATGGGGCTATTCGCATTGCCTCGGCGGCACAGGCTCGTGCACTGGCCCTGCACCACCTTGTTCCCGGGTCCGCCGATGACACCGTCTGGCACAAGGGGCACTCCGGATTCGATGGAACATTCCTGGTGCCAGAGGACCTCGACACCATCAACATCACTACAGCAGCACAAGCCGCGATGAGGAGCTGAAGCAACGATGAATGACAACAAAGACGTTGTTGGCAAGGACGGTCTCCAAACCTCCCTGAAGACGCCGGAGATGCGACGAATCCTCACTTCGAGCTTCGTCGGTTCGGCTATCGAGTTCTACGATTTCATCCTGTACGCAACGGCGTCCTCGATTGTGTTCGCAAATCTGTTCTTTGCAGGACTCGGGCCGGGACTGTCGCTGTTCGCCTCATTCAGCACTTTGGCGGCCGGCTATCTGGCTAGGCCTCTCGGCGGAGTGATCTTCGGCCACTTCGGCGACAAGGTGGGGCGCAAAAAGGCATTGATCGTTTCCATGGTGATGATGGGAGCCGTCACCGTGATCATCGGCCTCATGCCGCCGACTGCGTCAATTGGGATGATCGCACCCGCGTCCCTGTTCACTCTTCGGATCATCCAAGGCATCGCTGTGGGCGGAGAATGGGGCGGTGCTGCGCTCATGGCACTCGAGCACGCGCCGAAGGCCCGGCGCGGGCTGGCTGCGGCGTTTGCCAATGCCGGTGGTCCGGCGGGAGCGATCCTGGCGACGCTCATTCTGTCACTGACTGCGACGCTCACCGGGGACAACTTTGTGACTTGGGGCTGGCGTCTGCCTTTCCTGCTCTCTGCAATCCTCATCGTCGTTGGACTTATCATTCGTCTCAAAGTCAGTGAAACACCTGCCTTCCAACAGCTCGAAGAAGAGAGCGAAGAGAGGAAGGTCCCGCTGCTCACCGTGTTCAAGAACTACAAGCGCCAGGTGCTGATCGCTCTCTTCGCTACGATGACCATCTATGTCACTCAGGGCCTGACGACGGTCTGGGGAGTGTCAGTCGCAGTCGCAGCAGGTGAGGACAGATCCGATGTCCTCAACTGGAAGGCCGTCGGAGCGTTGACGACCCTGATCGTCACCTTCATCGTCGCCCGTCTCAGCGACAGGATCGGGCGCAAACGTTCTCTCGTCGGTGCCCATGTCGTGGCCGCGGTCCTCGCGGTTCCGATCGTGCTGCTCATCGTCAGTGGAGAGCTCAACCAGTACGCAGCCGCAATCATTCTCGGTAATGGAATCGTCCAGGGCTTGTGCTATGGACCTATCGCGGCCTATGTCTCGGAGCTCTTCCCTCCAGCCGTGCGATACACCGGCGCATCCGTCGGCTATCAGCTCGCTGCAGCGCTTGGAGCGGGACTGTCGCCGATGATCGCGTCCGCTCTTATTTTGGTGCCGGGCGTCGGCTCCTACCTCATCGGAGGGGTCTGGGCACTCTTCGCCGTAGTCGGGGCGATTGCTGTAATGGCGAGCCGTCCCTTTTCAGAGAGTGCCCCGAATCCAGCGGCATCAGTCGTAGAACTCGACATCGAGCCAGTTGCTCAGACTCACGGCAAATAGATTCGTCAGTCTGCGCCGGCCGACAGACGAGTGATCTGAGCGTTGATGTATCTCTGCTCAGGGACGTTCGTGCACAGTCTGCTGGCGGTCCGGTAGGCAGTCAGTGCATCGGCGGGCTCTCCGAGTGCTTCCAACATTGGTGCCCGGACGGCATGCAGTCGGTGACTTCGGCTCATGCGCTTGTCAGCGAGGAGTGGCTCGAGCATCTCCAGGGCCGCACGGGGTCCGTGGACCTCGCTGACGGCGACTGCGTAGTTGAGGGTGACAGCTGGAGACGGCGCAATGCGCGCGAGCATCGAGTAGAGTTCGACGATTTGCGCCCAGTCGGTCTTCTCCCAGGTCGCTGCTTCTGAATGGACCGCCGAGATGGCAGCCTGCAGCTGGTTAACCCCGACCGGTCCGGCTGGGAGTGCGGCCTCCAGAAGGCTGACTCCTTCGGAGATCAGCGTCGAATTCCACCGCTTGCGATCCTGATTGCGCAGCGTCACCAGCTCGCCGGCTGAGGTCCGTCGGCCTGGTCGGCGTGCCTCGCTGAGCAGCATGAGCGCGAGCAATCCCGCTGTCTCGGTCTCATCGGGCAGTGCTGCATGAAGCAGCCGAGCTAGCCTGATGGCCTCGTCCGTGACCTCTTGGTCGAAGAGAGCCTCGCCGTTCGGGCGACAGTGTCCGGCGGTGTACATGAGGTAGAGAGCATGAAACATCGCGGGAAGTCGTTCGGTCTCCGTGTCAGGCCGTGGGAAGTGGCGCCCGTGCTCGTCGATCGTGGACTTTGCTCTGCTGATTTTCTGTCGCGCGGTGGCAGTCGGAATGAAATACAGGGCAGCGATCTGTTCCGTGCTCAAGCCGAGGACGGCCCGCAAAGCCAAGGTCACCTGAGCCTCGGGGCTGAGCGACGGATGACAACACAGAGCGAGAACCTCAAGCGAGGCATCACGGTTCTCCAGGACCGCCTCGGCGATGGACGTCTGATTAGGACGATCACGCGTGAACACCCGCCGCTCGCGTTCGAGTCGCGCACTGTCCTGACGCTTGGCATCGATGAGCCGACGGGACGCGACCCGCAGCAGCCAGCCTCGGGGTTTGTCTGGCACACCTTTCGTCGGCCACTGCTGGGATGCTTCGAACAGTGCCTCTTGAACGGCGTCCTCGCACGCGGCGAAGTCACCGAATCGCCTCATCAGAGCAGAGAGGATGTGCGGTGTCTCGCGGCGCCACACATCCTCGCTTGTCGTCATCGTCATTCTCCGTCGTCACCGAAGACCATGATCGGTCGCAGCTCGACGGTCTCCCCGGGGCCGGCGAATCGGGCGGCGATTTCCTCGGCGCGTTCCTGCGATTCGACGTCGATCTTGAAGAACCCAGCGAGGTGCTCTTTCGACTCCGCGTAGGGGCCGTCGTTCGATGTCGGCACACCGGCCTTCCACCGGTAGAGCGTGGAGGTTGCGGGGTCGCCCAGAGCCTCGCCGCCGATCAGTTCGCCGCGCTCCTGAAGTTCGCCGAGGAGTTTCTCGAAGTCAGCATCCAACTTTTCCCGCTCTTCCTTGGGCAGGGCCTGCACCTCGGCAACGTAGTCGCCGGTGGGGTGGCCCCAAGGCTGCGGATTCGAGTGGATGAGAATGACGTACTTCATTGTTCTGCCTTTCGTCGCGGGCCGCCTCTCGGCCCTTCTAGTGTGACATCGAGGCTGAGTTCGCGATTTCGACAGCTGGGCGATACTTTTTCTGGAATCCGGTTTCAAGGAATGGCTCCAGCGATGTCACCGAGGCAACTATTGATGAGGAGAACGCGGCGGTCTCGGACTAAGGGCACGGCTGCCTCGGCGAACCCGTAGAATTGACTCCGTCGGTGTCGCACCGACGCACCATACAGATTCGAAAGGACCGAAGTGACCGACATCTTCAGCGAACTCAAGGCCCGCGGGCTCGTCGCAGTTTCCACCGACGAGGCCGCACTGCAGAAAGCCCTGGCCGAGGAATCGCTGACCTATTATGTCGGTTTCGATCCGACGGCCCCGAGCCTGCACATGGGCAACCTCGTCCAGCTGCTCACCGCCGCCCGCCTCCAGCAGGCCGGACACAATCCGCTGGCCCTCGTCGGCGGCGCCACCGGTCTCATCGGCGACCCGCGCATGTCGGGGGAGCGGACGCTCAACCCGCGCGAGGTCGTCGAGGAATGGGTGGCGAAGATCCGCGCCCAGGTCGAGAAGTTCCTCGACTTCGACGGCCCCAACGCCGCGCAGATCGTCAACAACCTCGACTGGACCTCGCAGCTGTCGGCCATCGACTTCCTCCGCGACATCGGCAAGCACTTCCCGGTCAACCGGATGCTCGCAAAGGAATCCGTCTCCGCTCGACTCAACAGCGAAGCCGGTATCTCCTTCACAGAGTTCTCGTACCAGATCCTCCAGGGCAACGATTACCTCGAGCTCAACCGTCGCTACGGCTGCACCCTGCAGACCGGCGGTTCCGACCAGTGGGGCAACCTCACCTCGGGCGTCGACCTCATCCGTCGCGTCGAGCAGAAGACCGTCCACGCTTTGGCCACCCCGCTGATCACGAAGGCCGATGGCACGAAGTTCGGCAAGACCGAGTCCGGTACTGTGTGGCTCGATTCGTCGCTGACCAGCCCGTACGCGTTCAGCCAGTTCTGGCTCAACGCCGACGACCGCGATGTGGTGAAGTACCTCAAGGTGTTCTCGCTGCGCCCGCTCGACGAGATCGAGGCGATCGAAGCCGAGTTCAGCGCTGCGCCGCACACCCGTGTCGCACAGAAGGCCCTCGCCGAGGATGTCACCACCCTCGTCCACGGGCGCAAGGCTTACGAGCAGGCGATCGCTGCGGCTTCCGCCCTCTTCGGCGGTGGTGAGCTGGCTGGTCTCGACGCCTCGACCCTGGGGGCGGCGACCGCCGAGCTTCCGCGCGGTGATGTCAGCGCCGCGCAGCTCTCCGACGGTCTGCCCGTCGCCGACGCCTTCGTCACCGCCGGCATCGTCAAGTCGAAGGGCGAGGCTCGCCGCGCCATCAAGGACGGTGGAGCCTACGTCAACAACGTCAAGGTTGCTGATCAGGATCAGACCATCACCCCCGCCGAGGTGCTCCCCACCGAAGCCGGGGGAGTGATCCTCCTGCGTCGGGGCAAGAAGACCCTCGGAGCCGTTGACGTCGTCGGCTGAGCCCTCACTCCGGGTCCTCACTGCAGGACTCACAAGCGAAACCCTTGTTATCCCGAATGACAAGGGTTTCGCTTGTGCCGGGTGAATGGCCGCAGAGATGTATCCGGCTATCTTCATGGCGTCGACGCCCGTGATGGCACAGACTGAATTCAGAGACCCGTCGAAACGAGGAGACAATGCGAACACTGCTCAACATCATCTGGTTCATCTTCAGCGGCCTGTGGCTCGCGCTCGGCTACTACCTCGCCGGCATCATCGCCTGTATCTTCATCGTCACCATCCCCTGGGGCATCGCCTCCTTCCGCATCGGCAACTATGCACTCTGGCCCTTCGGCCGGGAGGTCATCAAGGCCCGGCCCGCAGGAGTCGCCACGACCCTGGGCAACATCATCTGGGTGATCGTCGCCGGCATCTGGCTGGCCATCGGACACGTGGTCACCTCGATCCCGCTCTTCGTCTCCATCATCGGAATTCCCCTGGGATGGGCGAACATCAAACTGATCCCCGTCTCCCTCATGCCGCTGGGCAAGACGATCGTCGACAGCAACCAGCTGATGCCCGGCTACCGCGGGGTCTGACAAACTGTCGGTCGGCACGAAGGTGCTGTGTGGGACAATGGGATCGCAGTTCCTGGTCTGCGAGAATCTGGTCGTCGAATTCGGAGCTAGGGCGTTGATCGACGCACTTGTGATTGATCCGTCTGCCGGCCCAAGGCGATTCTTACAAGCCAAGCGCGGACAATGCCGAATCGAGCCGAACGTGTGTCGAGGCGGAAAGCTTACGTGCAGGGAATCGAACAGTGTCGTGGTCGATGAGACCTCTCCTCACGAGGACCTGCTTGTGAACCGCCCACGCTTCGCCTGGTGTGACTCCGATGTCAAGGAGGGGTTGAATGCGGCGGACCTCTTCGCCCACATCGACGGTGGTATCAGCGCCGAGCAACGCCGATACGATTGGTCTGAACAGGTCAGTGATTTCACAGGCTGGCATGGTCCCGCAGGCACCGTTTCGGAATTCCGAGATGAGCTCTCTTGCGTTGAGCCCACAGAGCACAGGGAAGTCCTGAGCGACTTTGGAGACGACAGCCTTGACCTTATCTGCTGTCGGCGGGGCCTCAACCTTGACCGCGGATATCCCTGAGCGTTCGGACATCTCTGCGATTCGATCGGTTGGAAGCGTCACCGAAGATGGTCCCGGCGCGTCCTGCACCATGATCGGGGTCTCAGTGTTCTGCGCGACGTCGACGAAGAAGTCGACAAGCTGATCCTCGGCGGGCTTTGCGAGATATGGGGGGAGCACCATGAGTGCGTCCGCTCCCCATTCGCGTGCTCGGAGCCCAGCTTCGACGGCGGTTGTCGTGCTTGTCGCGTTGATGCCAGCGATGATAGTGAAGCCATCGCCGACCTCCTTGCGAGCGGTGCGGAGAATGCTCTCGCGCTCTTGGGTCGTCAGTGCGAAGCCCTCGCTGGCCATTCCGAAAACGGCGAACCCATCAGCTCCCGATGTGACTTGGAAGTCGATAAGGCGACGAAGCGAATCCAGATCCACCTCTTCGTTGGGGGAGAAGGGGGTGGCGAGAATTGGCAGCAGACCGTGAAGCTTCATGTTTATGCCTCCTCAGCAAGATGGCGAACAGTGTCAATATCGATGTCGATTCCCAGACCGGGGCCTGTCGGCACTTGAAAGCCGGCGGGTCCGATTGCCATGGGTGTGCGTAAGAGAGACTGCGCGACGCCGACGGTGTCTGGCTGGTACTCAAAGAACAGGCTGTGAGGCAGTGCGGCGCTGACATGGATTCCGGCAGCCAACGCAACTCCGAGTCCAACCGAATGGTGGCACGCTGTCGGAATATGATGGGCGCTTAAAACGGTCGCGATGTCGATGGCTTCTGTGATTCCGGTTCGTGCGACGTCTGGCTGTGCGAGGCCCAGCGAACGTCGCACTGCCCATTCGGAGAACTCGTATCGATTGCGCATGGCTTCGCCGACTGCGATCGGGGTTCTTACTCGGCGCCCCAATTCGGCGTGGCCATCTATATCTTCCGGCGCGAGTGGCGCCTCCAGAAAGAGCGCGCCGCGGGCATCTAGTTCCGCACCTAGCCGAAGGGCATCTGGGAGAGAATAAGCCCAGTGCGCATCGATTGCCAATCCGACCGTTGGAGCGGCCTCGGCTACAGCGTCGAAGGTGGCAAGGTCCGCAACCACGCCTTTACCCAGAGCAAGCTTGATTCGTGTGGCACCGCGCTCGACCCACTGCTCGGCCAGCTGCGCCCGCTCGTGATCGGTGGGAACCGGTAGCCCTGAGATATAGGCAGGGACGGTGTCGCGGTGCCGGCCCCCGAGCAAATCGCTGACTGAACTTCCGAGGGTCTGGCCGGCAATATCCCACAGTGCAGTATCGAGCGCAGCCAGTGCATCCGCTTGATGCCCGACGAGGTGTCCACGTTCACGCATCAGACCACGCAACTTCTCCCATAGCGGTCTCACGGCAGTGGGATCTTGACCGATGAGCTGCGGCGCGAGAAGCCTATCGATGATGGCGGCTGGCACCTCTGGCGCTACAGGGGCTAATGCCTCGCCCCAACCAATGATGCCATCGTTGGTGTGAACCGAGACCAGCGTGGTTTCAAATTTTCCGGAATAGAGGCTACGCCAAGGGGGTCTCACCGTGTACTCCGCCGAGCCGCGTGGATCCCATCCGTCATCGTGGACGCCGAGATAAGCCCGCGGTGAAGGCAGCTTGAGGACGTAGGTCTCGATGTGCTCAATACGCATTATCGATGCTTTCTGTGGAAGTCATACTTCAATACTGCATTGCACTTGCATAATATGCAAACAGGTTCCACAATTGCTATATGAATGCCGAACGATCAACCAACCAGAGCGTCGATAGAGCCCTCTCGGTCCTCACCTTGTTCACCAGCACTAGCCCGTCACTGCGAGTCTCGGACGTCGCCTCAGGCCTCGGCCTCGGAGTGTCGACCGCCTCGCGTTTGCTGGCTACCCTGGAGGAATCGGGGTTCCTACGTAAAGATTCCAAATCTCAGCGTTACGAACTTGGTCAGCAGATCATCTCATTGGGTGGGGTGGCGTTGAACAATGAGCCGATCTATCACAATTCGCGAGCGGTGACTCAGCGGCTAGCGTGGGAACTCGGCTTGGGCGCGAACGTTGCCGTGCGTCAGGGAACCGTTCTTCGCTATTTGCAGAATGTCGAAGGGCCAATGGCCCCGAAGTCATACACCCTCCTCGGTCAGACAAATCCTTTGCACGCGACAGGTATGGGCAAGGCGCTGATGCTTGATCTCTCCGCCAGCGAGCGCGAGGCACTTCTTGGATCTGACGATCTACCTGCCTACACGACCAATACGATCGTCAGCCACTCCGATCTCGAGGTCGAGCTTCAGCGGTCTTCCGAGCGGGGCTACTGTACCGAGATCAATGAACTTGCGCTCGGCAGGGCGTGCATTGCAGCGCCGATTCGGGACTTCACCGGACAAGTCGTGGCAGCCATCTCCCTTTCGGGAGCCTTGTCGGCAATCAACCTCTCTGAGAGGGAGACTGAACTGGCGCGAATCATCATTGAAGCTGCAGACACGATCAGCGTTGCCTCGGGTTATCTCAGTCCACAGCCGCAACATCGCTGAACACCGTAAGCCCCCCCCCTATCACAATGGAGTGAAATGAGAATGCAGAACACCGTTACATCAAATGGATCCGAGCAGACCCCGGCCCGCCGCGTGGTCATGGCAGCCACGGTTGGAAACTTCGTCGAGTGGTTCGATATCGGCGTATACGGCACGATGTCGGCGAGTCTGTCGAAACACCTCTTCGACTCAACAGACCCAGTGTCTGCACTGCTTTCGACCTTCGCGGTCTTTGCCGTCGGCTTCGTCATCCGGCCCGTCGGTGGACTTGTTTTCGGTCCTATGGCGGATCGGATCGGACGCAACCGTGTACTGGTCATCACAGTTGCGCTGACCTCACTGTCAACGGCTGCGATCGGCATCCTCCCGAGCTACGAGACAATCGGTGTGCTCGCGCCTCTTCTGCTCATTGCCATTCGGCTGTTGCAGGGATTTGGTGCGGGTGGTGAGACGTCGAGTGCGGTCGGTCTCCTCTATGAGTATGCGCCGATTGATAAGCGTGGCTTCTATACAAGTCTCAGCGCTGCCACGGGCTTTGTGGCATTCGTTGTTTCTGCGGGTCTCGCGCTGGGTCTGACATTGGGCCTCGGCGATGAAGCAGTCAGTGAATGGGGTTGGCGAATTCCATTCTTAGTTGCGCTTCCGCTCGGCTTGATTGCGCTCTATCTTCGGTCCCAGCTGGATGACAGCCCGGTGTTCCGCAAGATGCAGTCAGATGAGGAACTCTCGGTGTCCCCGCTCCGGGAGACCTTCCAGAGGGCGCGTGTAGCGATGCTGGTGCTGGCAGGACTCGTGGTGCTCAAGGGAGTAGCACATTGGACCCTTCAGACGTTCATGGTCTCCTATATGGAAGACACCCTTGGGTTCACTATGACGGAGTCGTTTCTCGCTTCAACTATCGCAATGGCTGTCGTCATGGTGCTCATTCCGATCGCTGGAATCATTTCCGACAGGATCGGCCGAAAGCCTGTGCTTGGGGCTGGAGCAGTAGGACTCTTTGTGCTCGCTTGGCCTGCGATCACGCTGATGACTATGGAGAGTGCACCGCTCGCGATTGCAGCGATGATGCTGCTCGCATTACCCGTAGCTGCCTACGATGGTGCGATCAATGCCATCATGGCAGAGATGTTTCCGGCTCGAATCCGGACGGGTGCGATGGCGATTCCCTACAATGTTGCGGTCAGTCTTCTCGGAGGGACCGCACCATACATCGCTGCATGGCTGACAGTAGTCACAGGGTACAAACAGGCCCCGAGCTTCTATCTCATGTTGGCTGCGGCCATCACGTTTGTTACACTTTTCCGCTTCGTCAGGGAGACAGCGGGCCCGAGAGCAACATTCTCACCCGAGAACTAGAGTCTGGCAAAGCAGCGCCGCTCTTTGGCTATGCTCGGTTGTTGTTCTGCGTTCCACAACTGGCGTGTTGGCCCCGGCCACAGACCGGCAAGCGGGGCGGCGGAACAGCGGGACTCTAGGCTGCCTCGTCTTGGAGTTCCTCGAGCGAGATCTCTCCCCGCCTCACTGCAGCGAGCACGCGGTGCGTACGAATGACGCGGGGCAACGTGATGATGATGAGGCCGCCGAGCATGTTGAACACAATGACGATGCAGAACCACTGCAGAAATTCGGGGATCGAGATGTCGGCGCCCGAGAGCATGGCGGCGAAGATGACGATCGCGTTGATCGCGCCGTGAAGCATCCCGAGTCCGATGACCAGCAGGCCGGTGATCATGCACACGATGGCCTTGACGACGTCGTTCGTGGTTCCCTGCTGCATCCGGGTCGCCAAGGTGATGGTGGCGCCGGCCAGCATTGCAAGAGCGACCATGACGAGCGGCGAAGACTGATCGGTGTAGCCGATCGCCATATCGGCCAGAGTCGAATGGTAGTCGGGAAGGCCGAGGACGATCAGCCAGGCGAAGGCCAAACCTCCCAGGAGATTGGTGACGAGAGTGGCCAGCCAGAGACGAACCACCTGAGGCCAGCTGGCCTGTCCCGCGATGACAGCGTTGATGGGCAAGAGGAACTCTTCGGTGAAGAGCTCCGAATGTGCGAGCTTGAGCGCGAGAAGTCCGCTGCCGAAGGCCATGCCGGCGAGGATGTCGGAATCCGTGGCCTGCTTGACGAGGATCATGGCGAGAATGCCCAACCCGATGTCAACGCCGCCGAAGAAGCCAGTGATGATGAGCTCCGGCCACTTGCGGTTTAGCCGTTTGGCGCCTTCGGTCACGGTTGTGGCGGCCTCATCGACGAGGGCGTCCTCCATATCGAGGTCGTTGCCGCCGAGCCGTGTGCGTTGCTGTCTCTGAGTCATTGCCCCAGTGTAGGAGCCGTCCGTGACCATTGCGTGCAGGACTCGGTCAGCACGAGTGACCGTTGTCACAGGCAAGTGTCCGGTTTCGAGTTGCACGCACATCCCGAACTGGTCTAGAGTTATATCTCGTTGCCCCGGCGATAACGGTTCGAAACGAAGCGTTCTTCACAGGGTCTGACCAGGACAGATACTAAAATATTTGATCCGGTCTCCCAGCTGGGCGACAAGAAGCTGATACCCCCAGTGAACGCGCACTGTTGTGTGTGGTGATGGGTGTGTGTTTGTGGTTTGAGAATCCAATAGCGTGTTTGTTTGAACAAGTTGTGATGCCAGAACATTTACTTTCTGGTGAGACAATCACACGATCGAGCATCTGTGTTCGTCCTGTGTGGGTGGTTCTTCGCCGAACCTCCCGCGATCATCGGGGTGAACATTCGGGTGTTTGGTTGTTTTTTAGTGGTCA
>NZ_JABKDE010000012.1 GCF_013623835.1 Brevibacterium oceani
CCGCCGGTGGAGTTCGAAGAGGCTCTTCTGGTCGAGCACAGTGCCGGCCGGGTTCAGGAGGAAGCGTCTACGCAGGCTGCGTGACGTGGTTCACGTGTCCACGACTTGCGGGGAGCCCCACCGCCTCATGCGAGGTGACTCCGAGCACGCCACCGAAATGATCAACATGAGAATGGGTGTAGATCACCGCCGACACCCGACGATTGCCACGGTGCCGACGATACAGCTCCAAGGCAGCCGAAGCTGTCTCGGTTGATATCAGCGGGTCAATGATGATGATTCCGCTGTCGCCTTCGACGAAGGTGATATTCGACAAGTCGAATCCGCGGACCTGGTATATTCCTTCAACGACTTCGAAGAGGCCGTGGCGTGCGATGAGCTTGCCTTGCCTCCACAGACTCGGATGGACTGATTCGGGGGCCTCGCCGTCGAGAAACGCGAAACTCTCGCCGTCCCAGACTACGGAGCCCTCAGCATCACGGATCACGCACGGGTCGATCGTACCGATGAACCCTCGTGCGGCATCAGCGAAATCATCGTTACTCAGATCATTCAACGCCATGGTGACACTCACCCCTCCAGGATGTACCCGATCACATAAGTTCACATTGTGCGTTCAGGTCCTGTGATGCAGGTCATACACGTGATGAGTGACGTCGGCAGGCCCCTGAGAGGTCTGCCGCTGCACGGTCTCAGCGGTCACTTTGTTGTAACTGCCCCACTTGCGCTTCGTCTGCCCTGTTTGCGCACAATCATCGAAGCATCAGTTCGGATTGGGGCCGACGGTGACTTCGTCGTCGAAGCCACCAGCCGAAATAGCCTCCTGGCCCTCTTTTCTGATGATCGGAAAGTCTGCAGCACTGCGATCCTTTTGTTTCTCAGGAACACAATCGATATTCACGATTTCCTGCGCGACACTCAAAGGGATGGACTACATGATGTAGTCGGTGGGGGATTACCATACACTTTGAATATGCTGAGAGGTGTTCCGTCAGGTCCTCGACAGATCTGGGGCCAGAGCATGATCGGTCGATAACAGCACCCCGTGCCGGCCACGCCGCCATGCTGACTGCGGCAACGGAGAACAGCAGGCGGCCATAGTACTCGTGATTTCGACAATTCCATTCAGAGGAGTTCGCATGTCAGCAACACCGGATCCGATGAGCACCAAGCGGTCCTTTCTCGCAGACTTGGGCAAAGGTGCATTCTGGCTGGTCGTGTTCCGCGGTGTTCTTGCCGTGGCTTTCGGCATCCTGATTCTCGTCGCACCCGCTGCGGTGACTGTTGCCCTAGGCGTGTATGTCGGTGCTTGGCTGATCGTCGACGGCATTCTCACCATCTTCAACGCCAACGCATCGCGCCGGTCCAAACGCCCGTGGGGGCTAGAACTCGCTGCAGGCATCGCGTACATCATCGCGGGCGTCGTCATCCTGCTGACCCCTGTCATGTTCGCTCTCCTTACCGGATCATTCATTCTGTGGTTGCTGGCAGGCGGAATGATCGTTCGCGGACTCTTCAGCATCTTCTCGAAGACGCTCCGGGGCTGGTCCAAAGCTCTCGGTGTTCTCGACATCATCTTCGCGGTCATCTTGGTCATCGTCCTCGTGACCTCGCCGGCCGCCGCCGTCGCCGCCCTGCTGTGGATCATCGGAATCTACACGATCGTCTTCGGTGCCACCCTCATCACCATGGCAGTCGCGGCCAGAACCGCCCATAAGAAGACCAGCCAGCAGGTGACCGAAGCACCTTCCGAAGAAGTCTGAGCACACATCGCTGAAGGCCCATCCGACCTTAAGCACTCGGCGAACCACGTCGACTTCTTTCACGTCGCAACAAGACGCAGAGCATTGGTCTCCGCCGAGCCTTGCACCACCGGCCCTTAACGGGGTGCCGATCCAACTGATCTGGCACAGCTGCGATTACTACGCCGGCCTGAGGTGTGACCGCACGCTGACAGGCCGTGTCCCACCCACGCTGCACCGCTCGACCCAGCCGAGTGCCGCACCGCGGTCAAAGCCGCGGACGGCACCAGATGCGTATCGTCTACCGCGTCGCCGGCTGCGGGGCGGAGATGCGCTCGTGGGCACCGCGGATCACGAAAGCAACGACAGCGAGGCCCACGATGCCGGCAATGAGATTGACGATGCCGCCAAGAGGTGCCAACCGGCCAGGAGTGCCGTGTTGTACCGCAAACGTGGAGAAGTCCCACAGCCCGTGCAGGAGCATCGGCCACAGCAGCGTTCCCGTCGTGCGACGCAGAATGTAAAGGACGGTACCGCCGAGGAAAGCCATGCCGACTTGCTGCAGTGTTGGGCCCAGCGCCTGACCCGAGAGGGCGTTGATCAGGTGCATCAGCGCGAACAGAGTGGTGCTGATGAACCACACCGAAAGCTCATTGAACCTGCTGCGCAGACCGACGATAAGCAGACCTCGCGTCGCCATCTCTTCGGTGAACCCGACGAGGAGCAATACCAACGAGGCGGCGAAGAACGCCCCGTCGTAGGAAGCCCAGTCGGTCAATGCCAGATTCAGCAGCATGGCGAACGCCATGAGCGCTGGAACGACGATCGGCCAGCGTGGGCTATGTGCTCGCTCAAAGAGTGCGGGCCGCCACCACCCCAACAGAGTCGCCGTCATAGCCAGAAGCACCGCGCCGGCGATCAGTGAGAGGCCCGCGCCGAGAAACAGGTTGGAGGCACTGTCACCCAATGCGTCATAGGGGATGTCGGTGGACAGCTGCACGACGTAGATGACGATGACATAGACCAACCAGATCGCGACGCCGATCCACACGTGCGGTGCCGCACGCAGCCGCCCTTGAACCTCTTCAGACATGCCTACTGCCCTTCGATCATGCGACGGCACCGATCGTCGACGCATTCGAATTATTGCGGACGATCGCGGCCGAAGGAAAGCCCATCACCGCGCGGGCCTCTGACCTGCGGACTGACGGTATCGAGGTGTGGTACCGATCGGCCGATTCCAGCAGCCTCGAATAGAGTCGCTCCATGACTTCCCATGCCGAATCGTCTGCCCGCCGAGAACCATCGGCCATTGATGCCATCGCCGATGCCTACTTCGAGGAACTGTGCGTCCTCTCGCCGTCGATCTCGCTGTTCCTCGGCAATGAGAACCCACACGGTTTCGACGACTACTCCCCCGATGGCCTGAAGGCCGCCGACGACCTGCGCACTCGCACTTTGGCCGAGATCGATGCCGCAGAGGCCGACGGTCTTACGGCGAACAGCCTCGATGCGACCGACCTCGTCACCATAGACGCGATGCGTGAGCGTTTGGGCACCGCGACCGACCTGTTCGAGGCGGGTCTGCAGCACACGGTGCTCAATGTCATCGAATCCCCGGTGCAGCAGATGCGCGACATCTTCGATCTGATTCCCACCGATAGCGCAGGCGGGTGGGAGACCGTCGCTGCGACCATGGCGGCACTGCCTCGCTCGATCGAGGGCTACCGGCAATCGCTTCGATATGCCCGGGACCACCTCGACCGGGTACCCGCGAGACTGCAGCTTGGGCGAGTCGCCGCCCAGTCCGAAGCGCTCGGCGATACCGATAGCCGGTTCGCCGCCCTCGCCTCTGACGCTACCCAAGCGGTCTCCGACACCTTCGCCCGCGAATTGACTTCTCACGCCGAGGCCGCGGCAGAGGCCTTCGGCGGCCTCGCCGACTTCCTCCGCGGCGAACTGACCGACCACGCTCCGGACAACGAGGCCTGCGGCCGGGAGGACTATTCCCTCTTCTCCCGGGAGTTCCTCGGCGCGGAGGTCGACCTCGAGGAGACCTACCACTGGGCTCTTGACCAACTCGGTTCGATCGATGCGGAGCAGCGACGGGTCGCCGACCGCATCGAGCCCGGAGCTGAGCTCTTCGACGTCATGGCCGGACTCGATCAGGACCCACGGCGTGCCCTCCACGGCACGAAGGCCCTGCAGGAGTGGATGCAGGGCGTCGCCGATGAGGCGATCACTGAGCTGGGAAAGACTCATTTCGACATCCCGGAACCGCTGCGGACCATCGAGTGCATGATCGCCCCGTCGGCCACCGGAGCCGTCTACTACTCCCAGCCCAGCGAGGACTTCAGCCGTCCGGGCCGGATGTGGTGGTCAGTGCCCGAGGGTGTGACCGAGTTCGCGACGTGGCAGGAGAAGACGACCGTCTATCACGAAGGCGTCCCGGGCCACCACCTGCAGATGGGTCAGGCCTCCTATCTGGCGGACTCGCTGAACAGATGGCGTCGCCACGTCTGCTGGGTGTCCGGGCACGGAGAGGGCTGGGCCCTCTACGCCGAACGCCTGATGGCCGAACTCGGATTCCTCGACGATCCGGCCGACTACCTGGGCATGCTCGACTCCCAGCGCCTGCGCACCTCACGGGTGATCGTCGACATCGGCTTCCACCTCGGACTGAGGGCTCCGGACCACCTCGGCGGGGGAACCTGGGACCGTGCGAAGGCATGGGATTTCCTCACCCGCAACGTCGCGATGGATCGCACCTTCCTCGCGTTCGAACTCGACCGGTACCTCGGGTGGCCCGGACAGGCCCCGAGCTACAAGATCGGCCAGCGCCTGTGGGAGGACATCAGAGACGAATCCCGCGCCGCTGCGGGCGCGGGATTCGATCTCAAGGAATTCCACTCTCGTGCACTGAACCTCGGGTCGATCGGACTCGACCCGCTGCGCAGGGCGCTGCTGCGCTGAGCCGGGCGGCCCGATAGGGGTCTAGTTGGTCTCCCACTCCCAGTAGTTCCAGAACATCGACGGGTCGAGGGTCGTCGTCGACACGTTCGAGACCTTGTCCCCGTAGATCGTCAGGGACGGATGCTGGAACAGCGGGAGCCCGAAGGCGTCGTCGACGAGCTGCTCCTCAACCTCTTCGGCCAGAGAAGCCTGCTTGTCCGGGTCGATGGTCACGAGCATCTCATCGAGCGTCTTCGTCAGATCCTTGTTGAAGTACCCGCTGTAATTGTTCAGCGCGCCCTTGCGGTAGTAGGAGTCCGACTCCGTGACCGCCGTCGTGGACAGCGCCCACCCGAACAGCGAGGCATCGTAGGTTCCGTCGCCGAGGCGGCTGCCCCAGTTGACATCGCCGGCGTCTTTGACCGCGAATCCGGCCTTCTCCGCTGATTCCTTGATCAGCGCGAACAGCTGGGATCGCCTCGAGTTCGTATTGTCGTAGAGGAAGCGCACGGTCGGTGCCTCGGCACCGGCTTCGTCCAACAGCTTCTTCGCTCCATCGATATCGACATCGTCGTAGTCAGAGATTCCGGATTCGGCGACGATGTCGTCGTAGAGCGGGGAGTCAGGGGCCTGATTGAACGAATCGCGAACCTCGGCCTCCTTGTTGAGAGGTCTGATGAGCCGATCGACGATCTCCTGACGCGGCAGTGTCTTGAGGAACGCCTGCCGGACCTTGAGCGCTTTCCCTTCGTCCCCGTCGTAGCTGGCTGGGTCGAAGGGCCCGTTGTTGTCGAACGTGAGGTCGACGTGTTCGAAGGTGGCGTCCTCGCCGGGCAGGATCGACACATCCTCGAGCTTCTCTGCCGCGGAGAGGACATCGGCCGTCGACTGCGGCTGGGTCAGGTCGACCTCGCCGTTCTCGATCGCCTGGACCATGGCCATCGGGTCGCCGTTGTAGCGGATGGTCACGGTGTCGACCTTGGGTTCGACCGGCCCCGTGTAGTTCTCGTCGCGCGACAGCGTCAGGTACTGGCCCTCTTCGAAGTCGGTGATCGCGAAGGGTCCGCTGTGGACGAGCAGGTCCTCGTTCTTCGGCATCGAGGTGAAGTCGAAGCCGGTGTTCCAGAAGTTCGAGATCTTCGTCAGGGCGGCCGTGTCTTCGGACTTGATCGCTGTGAGGATCGCTTCCTTGCCTTCCTGCGGATCCGTGGTGCCCAGAGCATTCTTGGCCACGATGTGCGCAGGCACTCCCGACCCGTAGGCTCCGAGCCCGAATTCGGTCTCCCAGTCGGCGAAGGGCTTCGAGTACGTAAACGTCACGGATCGGCCGTCCTCGCTGATGTCGGGGAAATCTTCGATCAGTGGAGCACCTACTGCCGAGGAGTCGAAGTAGACCGTTCCGTCGGGGTTGTCCTGCAGGGTGCCGTCGTCGTCTCGGTTGTCGTCGACGGTGTTGAAGTGCTGGGATCGCGCGGCCCACGTCAGAGCGAGGTCTGCGGCATCGACCGGTGTCCCATCCGACCAGTTCGCATCCTCGTCGAACGTGTACCTGACCTTGAGCGGATCCTCGGAGACCTTCTCCACTTCGCCCAGCGCGCCGTCGTGCAGTTCGAGGTCATCGTCGTAGTACTTGAAACTGTCGTTGCTCATATAGGCGACGATCGTGTTGGCTACGGCGTTGCCGTCTGTGGTCATGTCGTTCATCGAACGGAAGGCTTCGTTCCATCCGATGTTGAGCACTGACCCCGCACCGGTCGACGAGCCGTCCTCGCCGCCTGGCGGCGTACACCCGGTCAAGACGATCGCCGTGGTGGCGGCGAGACTTCCTGCAATGAGTTGCTTCTTCACGTTGTCCTCTTATTCGATTGTGTTCTTCTGTGGGTGGAGCAGAACTGGAGTGCCGCAGTCGGTGCGGCCGTCCTCACGCGGCGTTCGCGCTCTGCAGCCGTTTCACTCCGGCCGGAGCGCTGATGCGCAGAAGGAGCGCGAATGCCTGGTCGATGAGGATGGCGAGCACGGCCACCCAGATGGCACCGGCGATGACGCCCTCCATCCCATAGGCGACCTGGTTGAGGATGACATCGCCCAGACCGCCGCTGCCGGCGATCGTGGCGATGGTCGCCGAACTCACGGTCAGCACCGCGGAGGTGCGGATGCCGGCGATGATCATCGGCAGCCCCAGAGGCAGTTCGACCTTGAGCAGCACCTGCAGCGGTGACATGCCCATTCCTCTGGCTGCCCGTGTGAGATCGCGGTCGATCGAGTCGACGGCCTGGAAGGAGTAGCTGAGAATCGGTGGGAAGGCGAGCAGGAACAGGGCGATGACCGCATTGAGCGTCCCGATGCCCACGAACCCGATGAGGATCGCGATGAGCGCGAGGCTCGGCAGCGCACGCCCGATGTTCGTCACACTCACGGCGAGGAACTCCCCACGATGGGCATGGCCGAGCCATACGCCGATGGGCACACCGGTGACGATGGCCGCCAGCAGCGGGATGAGGCTGATGACCAGGTGGTCACCGGTCGACGACAGCAGCAGCCCGAGGTGGTCGATCATGAAGGGAAAGGACCCGAAGACGACGTCCATCAGCTCCTCGCTTTCGTCCAGGGTGTGAGCACTCTGCCCAGCAGCACGAGCAGTCCGTCGAGCGCGAACGCCAGCAGCACGGCCAGGGCTCCTGCTCCGACGAACTGCGTGTTGAACGGTGAGGACACCGCTTTGATGATCGGTGATCCCAGACCGTCGTCGACGACGAAGGCGGCGATCGTGGCGATGCTCACCGTGAGCACCGTGGCGATGCGCAGCCCGGAGATGATCGACGGCAGCGCCAGGGGCAGTTCGACCTTGAACAGCAGCTGGTTCCGGTCCAGGCCCATGCCGGTCGCGGCCCGGCGCACATCGTCGGGGACTCCGGAGAGTCCGACGAGGACGGCTTGGAAGATGATGATGAGGGTGAAGCACACGAGTGCGATCTCGACGGTCAGCAGGCTCAGCCCGGTGAAGGGCACCAGCAGCTGGAACAGGGCCAGCGGCGGCAGCGTGTAGAGGAAGGTGGCGGCCATGCCGATCGGTCCCGCCAGCCACTTCTTCCGGTAGGCGAGCAGCCCGGCACCGAAGGCGATGACGAAGCCGATCGACACGGCGATGGCGACCATGACGATATGGCTGACCAGCGGGGGCCAGAAGACCGTCGACCATTGGCTGAGGAACCAGTCGGTGCAGAAGGCTCCGTTGTTGATCACACAGTCCGAGGCCTGCCCATAGTCGGGGATGACGGGATCGCCGGCGGGGGCGAAATCGCTCATGCTCTCACGCCTTCCCGGTCCTCTCCGGCAGCCGGCGGTGCGATGAGATCGTGCAGGCTCACCTCGCCGAGGCGGCTGCCGTCGGAATGGACGATGGCTCCGTCCGCTCGAGCGGCGGAGACGACGGACAGCGCTTCGCGCAGAGTCATCGTGGCCTCGACGTCGGGCCAGCCGGTCGTGCTCGGACGGGCGCCGTCCGTCGTTGCGGCCTTCGCGCCGGTCGTGCCCGCAGTGACGATTTCGCCGACGGTCGTCAGCGCGAGGCGTTTGAGGCCGCGCTCGGCTCCGAGGAATTCGGCGACGAAGTCATCGGCCGGGTCGGACAGCACGTTCGCGGGGGTGTCGAACTGGGCGAGTTTGCCGCCGGGTTTGAGGATGGCGATCCGGTCGGCCATCTTGATCGCCTCGTCGATGTCGTGGGTGACGAACAGCGTCGTCTTGCCCACCGCACGGTGGATGGCGAGGAATTCGTCTTGGACGGCAACCCGGGTGATCGGGTCGAGTGCGCCGAAGGGTTCGTCCATGAGCATGACTGGCGGGTCGGCGGCGAGCGCCCGAGCAATGCCCACACGCTGCTGCTGCCCGCCGGAGAGCTGAGCAGGATACCGCGGCAGCCAGGTCTCGACCGGGCTGAGTCCGACCAGTTCGAGCAGTTCTGCCGTGCGGGTGCGGATTCGTGCCTTGTCCCAGCCGAGGACGACGGGGACGGTGGCGATGTTGTCGGCGACCGTGTAGTGCGGGAACAGGCCGGACTGTTGGATCGCGTAGCCGATGGTTCGGCGCAGTGCGATGGCCGACTGGTCGGTGATCGAGCGATCACCGATGCGGATGTCGCCGCTGGTGAGGTCGACGAGGCGGTTGACCAGCTGCAGGGCGGTGGTCTTGCCGCCGCCGGAGGGCCCGACGAGGCAGACGAGTTCGCCGGCTTCGACCTCGAGGTCGAGGGCGTCGAGGGCGGGCACGGCCGCACCGGGGTAGGTTTTCGTGGCTCGGTCGAAGGTGATCGACGTGCCGGTGGAGTGCTGGGTCATTTCACATCAATCCGTTCTCGTCGAGGAACATCTCCGCCACATTCGCCGGGTCGAGCCGGTTGATGGCGGAGGCCTCGTTCATCGCCTGGATCGCGTCCAGGGTGAGCAGTGACTGCAGTGTGTCGAGGAACTCCGACGCGTCGTCGTCGAGTTCGGCGAAGGCGTCGTCCCGGATGAGGGGGACGACGTTCTGGAAGCCGAAGAGCTTCTTGTCGTCATCGAGGACGACGAGATCGCTGCGCAGCAGCTGCGGGTCGGTGGTGAAGACATCGGCGGCGTCGATCTCACCGCGTTCGATGGCTTGGTAGTTCAATCCGATGCTCAGGGTTTTGAGCTTCATGTTCTTCAGATCGTAGGTGTCGACGATTCCTTCGTACCCTTGTGCGCCGGTGACGTTGTCGGGGTAGGTCGAATAGGTGAAGGCCCCTATTCCCTTGAGATCCGACATGGTCTGCAGATCGTGCTTGTCGGCGAAGTCCTTGCGCACGGCAACGGCGTTCTTGTTCTCGAACGGCGTGGCTCGCAGCATCGTGACCTGGTTGTCCTCGGCCCAGGTCTGGGCGAGGTCGAAGGTCTGCTGTGCGGAGTCCATGAGTTTGTCCTCGCCCATGAAGGTCACCAGCATGACGCCGGTATATTCCGGGTAGAGGTCGATCTGGCCCGACAGCAGGGCCGTGTTGATGATGTCGCTGGAGCCGACGTTCGTCTTCAGGTCCACGGTGTAGCCGAGGTTCCGCAGCCCTTGGGCGTAGAGTTCACCGGTGATCCAGCTTTCGGCGAAGCCTTTGGAGCCGACGGTGATCGGTCTCCTGCCCTTCTTCTTCGGGCCTGTCAGGTCGCTCTGCTGGCTGCTCGTGCAGCCGCTGAGCGACGCTCCGGCTGCGCCGAGCGCTCCCAGGCCCAGCAGGCCTCTGCCGAGTCCGGTCAGCGCTTGGCGTCTGTTGAGATGTCCTTGTCCGAGTATGGCCATTCCGCCTCAGTTCAGGTGGCGAGGGATGCTCGCCGAGGTGGTTCGAGTGTGGAAGGGCCGCCCGTCGAGGTAGGCGACGAGTTCGTTGGTCACGAGGAAGTTCTCCTCGTCCCCGCGCATCGTCGATCGGGTGCGCAGTTCGACGTCCCATCCCGCATCGGTTGCTGCGGTTGCAGCCGCCTGGGCGTGATGCGCGCCGACTTCCAGCGCCGGGCGCCGGTAGATGATCGTTCTCTCACACGTCGCCACGGGAGACAGCGGATCCGTTTCACTGCGTGAGTAGGAGTCGCGTTCGTTGGTGTAGTAGTACAGGCCGTCGCTGAGGTCGGTCTGCCAGTCCTCGGTCACCGTCGTCACCGTCGTGGTTCGGGCGACGAGGTCCCAGTCGAGTTTACGGGTCATCGGCGCACCGGATGCGTCGATGGTCGACATCGGCTGGGTGGGTGCTGTGCCCAACTGTGCGGTCACCTCGGCGGAAGTGCGGGCGTCCTCGTCAGCGGAGGCGACGGTGCGGATGGGCAGTGTCAGTTCGGGGGTCGAGTCGACGGTGATGAGGGTGGTCTTCGGTGAGGGCCAGAGGTTGGGCCAGAAGCTTGCGGAGATGCTCAGGCGCAGCCGGTGACCGGGAGCGAACCGGTGTGCTGTGGCCAGCAGCGGGAAGTCGACGGTCACGGCAGTGCCCGGTGTGAGCGGTTCGGGGTGTTCGTGGCTCGTGTGGTGGGTGAGATTGAACAGTCCGATCGTGATCAGCCGTGAGCTGCCGTCGGGGGCGACGTCGCACAGGCGGGCGGCGATGACTCCGCGGTCCTGGTCGGAGGTCAGTGTTGCGCGCACCGTGGGTGTGCCGACGATCTCAAGACCGGTCTCGACGTCCCAGTCGCAGGTGAATGTGCGGGCGTCATCGGCGGCCTGGTCGCCGGCGATGCCGGCCGCTTCGCCGAACTGCAGCCAGCTTCCTCCCTGGTAGCCCAGCAGCGCCGTGGAATCGAGCGGGGTCCGGTCGGCGATCTGTGCCTCATCGGCCGGCATGACAGTGTCCGCGATCTGCGGGCTCGGCCAGGTCGCCTCGGCGATCCAGCGACCCGGTCGGGTCTCACGGTCGGAGTAGATGGGGGCGCTGTCGGGAACGTAGGCGCGCAGCTGCGGCTGCTGTTCGACACCGTTGTCGATCCCGCTCATCCATTTGTCCCACCAGCGCACGGCTTCGGAGATGAAGTCGATGCCGGGCCCGGGGGCCGCCTGGTGCGGGTAGTTGTGGGCCCAGGGGCCCAGCAGGGCGTGGACGGCAGGTGTTTCCGGGTCGATGGCCCGACGTCGGTTCGCGTTGTCCATGAGGCGGAAGAGGGTGGTCCGGTATTCGTCGAGCAGTCCGCCGACGGCCAGGACGGGCACCTCGATGGCATCCGGGGTCTCACACACCGACGCGTGCTTCCAGTAGTCATCACGACGCTGGTGGCCGAGCCAGTCCTCGATGTTGACCGGCGCTTCATCGATGCGTCGTTTCCAGTCGTCCTTCCAGCCTTCGACCATGACGGCGGGGTCCTGCGGGCGGGCGTTGTAGGCCCACATCGTCGAGGCCCAGGAGAGCATCTGGTCGCCGACGATGGTTCCGCCGTTGTAGTGGACGTCGTCGGCGTAGCGGTCGTCGGTGGAGCAGATGGTGATGACGGCGGCGAGCTCCGGTGGCTTGAGTGCGGCGAGCTGCAGGCCGTTGAAGCCGCCCCACGACTTGCCGATGATGCCGACCTTGCCGCTGCACCAGTCCTGTGCGGCGATCCAGGCCAGCACCTGCAGACCGTCGTCGAGTTCGGTCTCCGAGTATTCGTCGGTCATGACTCCGGTCGAGTCGCCGCAGCCGCGGATGTCGACGCGGACGCTGGCGTAACCGGCGCGGGCGAACTCGGGATGGATCGTGTCATCGCGACCGGCGGTCATATCGTTCTTGCGGTAGGGAATGTATTCGAGGACTGCGGGGACCTCCGTGTCTCCGAGATCGGCGGGCAGCCAGACCCGGGCGGCGAGTTCGACCCCGTCTTTCAGGGGGATGCGTGTGTGCTCGATGATGCGAACCGGTCGAGGATCCTGGCGGTAGCGGTCGGCCGGGGAAGACGTGTGGGTGTCGTCGGTAAGTGCAGCGTTCTCAGTATTCGATGACATGGCATGCAAGCCTAGAGACTCTGCTGCACCGCCGTTCAGTTGAATCAAAGACTGAGATTTCACTGAACGAAACCCCCGAAGACCGCCAGTGGCGTTCGATCGCCCAGTGGAGTGCTCGAGCATCGAGCGCCGACCGGCGGTTCCCATCGCTGTACTCAGCGATCTGCCGACGGCGCATGGTCGGTGAAGGCTTCGGAGAGGATACCGGTCAGCAGCAGTATCCGGTCATCCATATCGGCTTCGATGATGTGCTCCGAACGAGCGTGGGGGCCATTGCCGCTGGCACCCAGACCATCGAGGACGGGAAGGCCGAGGGCGGCCATGAAATTCGCATCGCTGCCCCCGCCCACGGAGCGCAGACCCAGCTCGCCCCTCACGTCGACTGCAACCTCCTGGACACGGGCGATGAGAGCACGACTGCCTTCGGAGAGAGTCATCGGCGGACGGTTCCAGTCACCGCTGACACGGAAGGCGACCCGGTCGTCCGAGACATGCAGAGAGGCGAACAGTCGATCTATGCGGTCGGCCTCGGCACTACTGGTGACGCGGACGTCGATATCTGCTTCGGCAGAGCCGGCGATGACGTTGCGTGCGGATCCCCCTCTGATGACACCGACGTTGAGGCTGGTGCCTGCGTCCAGGTCCGTGCCGGCAGCAAGCTGGTCGATGAGTTCGGCCAGTGCCACGATGGCGCTGGCGCCCCCGGCGGGGTCGTTGCCGGAATGGGATTCGATGCCGTCGACATGAATGCCGAAGACGCCGACACCTTTGCGTTCGGCTTTGAGGTCCCAGTCGACCCCGGGTTCGATGACGAGCCCGGCCCTGGCGCCGGCAGCCTCGGCCTCGATGATCGGTCGCGACGATGGGGACCCGAGTTCCTCATCTCCGTTGAACACGAAGGTGATGGTCGGCAATGCCAGTTCGTGCCTGATCGCCAGGCGCACTGCGTGCACGCCGGTGACCAGGCCCGCCTTCATGTCGAGGACACCCGGGCCACGGATGATGCCGTCATCGACGGAGAACGGTATCGACTCCAGAGTGCCCAGGGGCCACACGGTGTCATAGTGGCCGACGATGACCACGCGCCCCGGCAGAGTTCCCGGCACCTCGGCGATCAGGGTGGGGCCGTGTTCGGCATGTTCGGTCGTTTCCGCCCGGCTCAGTGGTCCGAGCTCTGCCGAGACCCAGCTCAGCAGCTGAGCGGCGAAGGCGGAGAGTGCCTCACGATCGGAGCTCGGGGTCTCGATCTCGACGAGGCGGCGCAGGTGCTCGAGGGTCCGTACGTGTTCTGCGGTGACCTCGGCGCGCATGACCGGAAGCAGAGAGGTGAAGTCGCTCATCAGGCGTTCACCCCCGGTCCCAGCGGCAGACCCAGGAGGTACCAGACGATGAAAAGGGTGAGCCAGACCACGAGGTTGACCAGCGCAATGGGCAGCACCAGCGACATCAGTGTGCCGATGCCGGCGCTGGGCCGGTATCGACGCATGAATCCCAGTGCCATGACGAAGTAGGGGCTCATCGGCGTCAGACTGTTCGTCGGGGCGTCAGCGACGCGGAACATCGCCTGGGTGGTCTCCGGGGCGATGTCGAGCAGCATAAGCATCGGAATGAGCACCGGAGCGACGAAGGCATACATGGCCGAACCGCTGGTGAGCAGCAGGTTCATGCAGCTGATGAGGAGCACGGCTGCGATGAAGATGAGTACGGGCGAGGCGCCCATCGAATCGAGCAGACCAGCGCCTTCGATGGAGAGCACCTGCCCGATGTTCGTCCATTTGAAGTAGGCGAGGAACTGCGAGGCCGCGAAGAAGAGCACCATCACCGGCACCAGCTCGCGCACTCCGGTGGCCATGAGGCCGGGAATGTCGCCAGCGGAGGTGATGCTGCCTTTGACCACGCCGTAGCAGATGCCGACGACGGCGAAGAAGAGCATCATGAACACCGCCATGTTGTCCATGAGCGGCGAATCGAGAATCGACCCGGCTTCGCCGCGCAGAGGAGAGCCTGCAGGCAGTACCGCCAGGACGACCGCGGCGAAGAAGACCAGTGCGCCGACGCCCGCGGCGATGAGGCCCCGGCGTTCCTCTTTCTCGAGACCCATGCTCGGCAGCGGTTCCCCATCGACGGAGGGTTCCTCGGCTTCGAGGGCCGCGACTCGCTTGGCAACGATGAGTTCGACGACGACGGTGATGCTCACGGCCAGGACCAGCGACGAGGTGGCTGAGAAGTAGTAGTTCGACAGTGGACTGACCGAGTAGCTCGGATCGATGGTGTGGGCCGCTGCAGTCGAGATGCCGGCGAACACCGCATCGCTGCCCGACGGTAGGAGGCCGATGCTGCTGGCACCGCCGACCGAGACGTATGCGACCACGGCTCCGATGATGGGGCTGCGCCCGACTGCTCGGTAGGCGATCATCGCCAGAGGGATCATCACGGCGAACGCGGCATCGGAGGCGATCTGGGCGACCATGGCGGTGAGCGCGATCGTGAAGGTCACGTAGCGCGGCGAGACTCGGGCCAGCATTCCCCGCATGAGCGCAGGCAGGAGCCCGGAGGCGTCGGCGATGGAGACACCGAGGGCGACGACGATGATGAGGCCCAGCGGCGGGAAGGTGACGAAGTTGGTGATCGCATCACCGAAGACCATCTGCACACCGTCGAAGGACAGTAGGTTCTGCACTTCGACGGTCTTGCCGTCGGCTGGGTTCGTCGAAGAGACGTCTAATGCCGAGAGCACGGCACTGAGTACGGCGACAATGGCAGCGAGCCAGACGAAGATCCAGAACGGGTGCGGAAGCTTGTTGCCGACACGGTCGACCGTTTCGAGCACTTTCAGCACTCCCGAGGAGAGTCCTGAGCCCCTGCTCTCGCGGATTGACGTTTCAGTAGACACTTTAATCCCCTTATGGTGATTTAGTTCACTTTTCAGATCTATTATGCACGAAACGTCAAGTCGTGGGTATCGGTAATCGCAAAACCGACTTCGCGGTTATAGTGTGCAGGTGGACCCCCTCGATGTCGCTCTCGTCGCCGCACTGCAGCAAGCTCCACGTGCACCCATCAACACATTGTCCGAGGTGCTCGAGACTTCTGCCAGCACAGTCAGCCGTCGACTCACCCGGCTCTTCGATGACAGGCTGCTGCGGATCACCGCGTCGATCAGCTGGTCGCTGCGTCAGACCGGTCATCCCACCATCCTGTGGGTCCAGACCTCCCCCGCCTCGACCCGAGAGGTCGCGTCCCGAATAGCAGAGCTGCCGCAGGCCCAGTCCGTCTACATCGTCTCCGGGGATACAGACATCCATTGTCTGCTTCATCCGACCGCAGGCGGAGACATCGGCGAACTCGCCCTCGACGTCATCCCGCATATCCCAGGGGTGGAACGCATCGCCAGCCACCGGATCCTCGCGACCTCAGCGCGAAGCGGGGACTGGAAGGCTCCTGGAGTGCTCAGCGCCGATCAGGTTGCATTTCTCGAGGGTGAGGCGATTGCTGCGACTGCTTCATTGGAGGCCGGACACGCCGAGGATCGGAGCCGGCCCCTGCGGAGAACAGAACTCCGAGTCGCCGATCTGCTGGCAGACAGCGGACGCATCACGGTCATGCAGGCGGCCGAGGCACTCGACATTACTCGCGCCACTGCCGCCCGCGCGCTCGAGACCGTACTGGCCAGCGGTCTGGTCAGACCCCGAGTCGATGTCGAGCCCGAACTCATGGGCTTCCCCGTGGAAGTGTTCGCACAGATCCGCAGCACCCCGTCGTTGACGATGAACCTCGTCACCGAGCTCGGAGCTCACCCGAATGTCCGTTTCGCCGCGATGACTGCCGGGGTCGCCTCCCTGGTCGTTCAGGCGAACATGAAGGGGGACTCCGACCTGTACACTTTCGTCACCGAAGGACTCGGTAACGCCACCGGGATCACCGATGTCAGCCTGTCGACCAACCTCGCCACCGTCAAACACAACTGGAACATCGTCGACGGCTCCCGCCTGTCCCCCGTCGCGGGTCTGCCATCCTTGAGCGGCGAGGCATGACCGAAGAGATCTTGGGCATGCGCATCGCTACCTCTTGCGCATGATGAGCACCGTCACCGAACTTCCGGCGATGTCGATGTTGAGTTCCGAGCTTGCCGCAGTCGCCTCCGAGCTGGCGCTCGCCTGCTTCCCGCTGTAGGGAATCTCCTCGGGCAGCGGGTTCGCAGGAATCACCGTCGTCGCGCTCTGTGCATCATTCGAAGCTCCGTAGACCTGGGTGGCCTCGTCGACGGAAAACCCTTTGGGCATCGACAGGGTCACCGGATTGCCGCCGACCTCCGCGGCGTCATTCGCATTGATGAGCGTGGTGACCACGGTCTTCCCATCGTCCTTCGACACCGTGTAGGCGCTGATGTTCCCTCCGCCTGCAATCGACGTCTTCGTGAAGACGCCGCCGAGGCTCGGGACCAGAGCACGCAACCCGAGCATGTTGGGGCGCGCAGCGAAACTGTCTGACTTCTGCCCGTGGTCTGCGGGATCGCAGATGAGCGACATCGGGGCTCCCCCGTTGCAGGCCCCGAGCATCGAGTGCATCGCCATGCGTTCGACGCCGAGGGTCGCCGCATACAGTGTGTAATCAGCCGCCCACAGCGCCGAGGCATTCGTCAGTGAGGTGTCGTTCGTGCCCGGGCAGCTCGTCGGCCCGGTCTCCTCGAGCCACAGCGGCAGATCCGCCGTGTCAGCCTTGTCCTTGCCGATGCCGAGGTTCTTCTTCGCCGCCTGCTTCGCCACGGGGTCGATGAGGTTCGCCGCCTGCGGTCCGCGACCCGGAACCTGAGTCGAGTCACATTCGTAGAGCTGATACCAGTGCTGCGAGATCGCGGCCTTCTTCTTCACCGACGAATCCGCAAACGCCGTCATCCACGCCCCGTCATAGACGTCGGGGCCGATGATCGGCGCTTCGGCCCGTTTGTCATGAATGGCCTTGGTGTACGCTTCGAGCTGCTCGACATACTTGCTCTTGTTCCAGCCCTTGCCGCGCACAGCGCCGCTCGGCACATCATCAACGGTGTACCCGTTCGGTTCGTTGCCGATCGCCAGCCCCACCAGAGAATCGCCGAGGATGTCGACCGCGTGCGCGGCCATGTCCGCTCCGCGACCAGGATCGTAGGTGCCCAGCGGGATGCCGATGGTGACCGTCGACCCGGTGGCATCGACGAGCTTCTTCAGCCGCTTGAGATCATCGGGGGTGACGGTGGTCTCTTCGTCGTGCGTGGGTTTCTCCCCCTTCGACGTCCAGAACGTCCGACGGTCGAGGGCATTGCCGCCGAACCGCAGCGCCGGTGACCCGAGCGACTTCAGCTGCTCGTCGAGGTTGGACTTCGCGGGATCGAGTCGTGGATCGGCGAGGTCCGTGGCCTCGAACGAGACCCCGATGTTGTCCGCGGCAAAAGCAGCGCCGGTCCGCTTGGTACCGACAGTGACCGTGGCCGCCTCGCCGGAGACGGAACCATCAAGAGACTGCTCGAATTCGGTCGGGGTCGGACTCGGTTCCGGTGACTGGCTCGACGACGTTGACCCGTCGGGGTCGAACAGCGAGCAGCCCGACAGCACGAAGGCGAGCGCCACCGCGCCACCCAGAACCCTCCTCCTGATCTTCATGCCAATAACTCTGCCGTGTTCCTCCCGAATCGCCAACTCCCGCAGTTCCGACCAGCGTCGCACTGCATTGTCGACCAGAGAAGTCAGGACTCCGGCGGCGGTCCCACCACCACGAGGTCGAGCTCCGCCTGGGCCTTCGCGAATCCTGCGGCCGGGAAGTGCGGCTCTCCGCCCTCGACGTGGACGTACTCGTCGGTGGGCTCGTTCATGTACTCGAAGAACGGCTCGAACACCGGGGGTGTGAGCAGGCCGAGCATGTGCGTGTTGTTCGCGGCCAGAGAGAAGCTGTGGATCGTTCCGGCCGGCGCATGGAGGAAATCTCCGGGAGCGAGGACCACCTCTTCGCCGTTGGCATGGAGCTTGACCCGACCGCCGAGGCAGAGGAAGTTCTCCGAATGCTCCCGGTGGAAGTGCAGCGGAATGTAGGGCGTCTTGGCGCCCCGCGTGTCCATGGCGAAGAACCTGCCTCCGGTGTTGCGGGCGCGCACCGGGTAGGCGTTCATCTGTTCGAAGGTCTCGAACCTGTCGCCGTGCCCGGCCGCGTTGACGAAGGGCACCTCACCCTCGGGCAGATGATTGCCAGGCCGCTTCGCTTCGGCGCCCCCGACCGAGGATTCGCCCCCGACAAGAGATTCGCCGTTCGAGGGTCCGTTTCCGTCGTGGATCGTGACCCCGAACCCATCACTGAGCTCGCTGCGCAGCAGTTCGGAGACCGCCGAGGCGGGACGCCTGGAGAAGATGTGCGATCCCGTCGCTTCCCCGGCCTCGCTGGCCAAACGGTGCAGCCACTCCTCGGTGGAATAGAGGAAGAACGAGTTGAGCGTCGCCCCACCGGAGATTGAGAACCCGGTCCCGGCAGGGATCGATGCCGAATCCCCTCCGATGAGTCGGTGGACTCGACCGTCGAAGGTCAGAGTCACCTCGCCTTCGATGACGTGGACGAACGAGTGCCCCGGAACCGACAGAGCCGGAGTGGCCGACCCGCCGGGAAGGGCGATCCGGTACAGCGAGAACTCCCCACCGGTGTCCGCGTTCCTCGCCATCGTCGTCACGTGCCAGTCGCCGAGGTGGTGGCGCAGGCCTTCGCCCGAGGACAGTGCGAACGGGGCGAGTTCCCCGGGAAGTTCGTCACGCAGCAGAGCGGTCTTCTGGATGCTCTCCCAGTCGAATGCAGTGGTCATTGTCGGCCTTTCATCAGTGGTGGAACGTGGGTTCGGCGTGGTGCCCGATCAGCGCTCGAGCCCGCCGAGGTGGTGGGTGAAGAAGTCACGGACGAGCGCGAAGGACGGGTGACGTCCTTCCGGGTCGAAGCTGCCGCGGTTGTCGGCGGCGAAGGGAGTCTCGGGTTCGGCTTCGAGGCGGCCGTTGTCGAGTCGGATGCCGGGACCGAGCTCGAGCACTTCTCCCGGGTTGAAGAACCCATGACCGAAACCTTCGATGAGGTAGAGCAGGGACTCTCCGCCACGTGCACTCAGATAGTCGTGAAGGATCCGCGACTGATCAGCGGGAACCGCGGTGTCCGCGGTCCCGTGGAGGATGAAGAAGGGCGGCGGGTCGCTGACGTCGAGGTGCACAGGGCTCGCCTCGCGAGCACGCTCACGCAGACCCTCGTATGCGGAAGCAGTGGGAGGAAGTCCGCCGAGGAGGTCCTCCTCTGGCGTGGTCGCGCGTCGTTCGCCCGGTGTCGGCTCTGGCTCCTGTCCTGGTTCCTCCTGTCGTGGTGCGGGAGTGGGAAACCCGGGCAGCAACGCCGCGATATCTGCAGGACCGTAGCCGTCGACGACGCAGGCCACCTCGGTGCTCAGTTCCTCATCGTCGGCGGGAATCGTCTCGCCGGGCAACCTCGGTGTGTGCGCGCTCAGGGCCGTGAACGCCGCGATGTGCGACCCTGCCGAAGAGCCCCACAGGCCGATCGCTTCACAGTCGAGGCCGAATTCGCCGGCATGCCTGCGCAGCCAGCGGAGCGCCTGCCGCAGGTCGAGGACTTGAGCCGGATGTGGGTGTTCGGGGGCGAGCCGATAGTCGATGGAGACCATCGCGAAACCGGCCGCACAGAAGTGTCGGGAGAAGTCGGGACGGGCGGTGCGGTCCTGCAGTCGCCACCCGCCTCCGTGGACCCAGACGATGACCGGCCATCCGAACTCCGGTGGCAGGCCGGTGGGAACGTCGAGGTCGAGGAGCAGCTCGGGATGGCTCGGGTCGAATGCGATGGTGTGGGTCATGTGGCCTCCCTCTGATGGTTCGCGTCTCGCGGGGCCGAGTCGTCCGAGCGTTCGCTCGATCGGTCTCCTGCCGGCGCAGCCCCGACCGCCGTCAGCAGCGCCGCTGCAAGGACTGCGTCCGGTGAAGCGTCGTCGGTGCCAGCACCGTCGGCAGCCACGTCGTAGCTCTCGGCAGCTGCCGACGCAGTGGCCGCGATGTGGAGGTCCGGCCGCACGAGCACGAGTTCGGCACCCCAGTGCTCACGCGCTGCCTCGGCATCGGTTCCCGACAATCGGATGACTCGAAGTGGGATCGAGTGCTCTCTGGCCGTGCGCTCAAGTGCTTCGGTAGCGAGGTATGTGGAAGCGTCGTCGGTGACGAACACGGTGAAGCCGCGCGCATCGGGGTACACGCTCGTTCCGCTGGAGAGGCGAAAATGCGGAAGCAGACAGCCGGGCAGAGCCTGGGGCCGGTATTCGACGGCATCGACGAAGGGGACCGGACCAGGAGCGACGCGGGAGGTCCCGGCGTACTCGTATCCGAGCACGAGCCCTTCGGAGTGGAATTCACTGGCTTTAACCGCCAAAGCTTCACGGACCCTCGTTCGCACCTCATCGCCCTCGGCACCGACCTCGTCGAGCATCGGGTCGACGAAGTCATAGGCAAGGGCTTTGCCGTTCGCCGCAGCGTCGGCGATCATCCGGGCCGCCACGGGACGCCTTTCTTCCTCATAGCTGTCGAGGAGACCCTCCTCCGCCCACCCGTCGTGGACGGCGATGAGCTTCCATGCGAGGTTCTCCGCATCGGAGATGCAGGTATTGAATCCGTGTCCGCCCCATGGCGGATTGAGATGCGCCGCATCTCCGACGAGGAAGACGCGACCGTTGCTCTCTCGGCCTCCGTAGGAATCGGCGAGCAGCATCCGCGCGGTCCACGAATCGGTCGCGAGAACCTCGATGTCGACGTCGGGGCCGACGCCTGCCATCGTCCGGATCGTTGCGGCCACCTCGGCGGGGTCGTCGATCGGTTCACAGCCCTGGAGGATGGCCCACCATGTGCCGTCGCGGTCAAGTTCGCCGATCATCCCCGAGGTGGACTCGTTGATGATCCACCACTGCACGGCCGGGTCGATGCTCACGTGGTCGCGCAGCCTCGCCGAGGTGAAGACGACGTTGAAGTTCGGGCGCGGGGCGCTCGTTCCCTGAAAGGCGATGCCGAGGGATTTGCGCACTCGCGATGTCCCACCGTCGGCCCCGATGATCCACTTCGCCTCCAGTTCGACTGTGCCGTTGTCCGCATCGTCGGCCGGGGCAACGCTGAGGGTCGCGGTCGACGGGGTCATAGCCGACGGGTTCGCACCCGACGCTCGCACTCCGGTGATGTAAGTGATGTGGTCGCTGCGTGCGGCCGCCTCCCGCAGCACCTGCTCGACCTGAGGTTGGGGAATCTGCTGACCGCATTCCGGGGAGAGATCGTAGTCTCCGTCGATGAGTTGGAACGCCTGGTGGAAGCGTCTGAGCTCGTGGCCCCTCAGGCTCGTGCAGAAGATGACGTCTTGGGAGTAGGAGACAGGCAGAGCGGCCGTCTCACGGACTCGTTCAGCCAGTCCGATGCCGGCCAGCAGCGACATGGTTCGCGCATTCGTGGTCTTGGCACGCGGTCGGAGCCGGTCGATCTCGACTCGCGGTTCGAGGACGACCGAGTCGATGCCGGCGGCTGCCAGGCGCAGGGCCAGATAGGTTCCGCTCGGGCCGCCGCCGGCGATGGCGACGGTCGTGCGGGTAGGAACCCGGTCGAGTCCGTGGACGATGGTCACGCAGAGACTCCTTCAGCAGGCGTGGACGTGGTGGCGAGTGCGGTTCTGTCACGCAGCGGCATGGCGATGGCCGCGACCACGCCGAGCACGGCGGGGATTGCGAACCACAGGGCCGCGGCTCCCGGTGAACCGCCGACGGTGGCGGCGACTGCACCGTAGGTGGGCCCGGCGATGGCGCCGAGACGGCCGGCGGCAAGCGCCCAGCCGAGCCCTGTGGCGCGGACCTCGGGCGGATAGTACTGGGCGATGTGATCGTTGATCATGTTCTGAGTCCCCATTCCTCCGACACCGGCGAAGAAGATCGCGGCGAAGAGCAGGAGATGGCTCTGGGTCATCGACACTGCCAACAGCGATAGTGCCGCGATCGAGAAACCGAGGATGACCATGTACTTCGGTGCCGACTGCTGTGCGATCCATGCGATGACCACGGTACCGATGATGCAGCCCAGCGAGTAGATCGACAGGAACGCGATGGAGGACTGTGCGGCGAATCCGGCACCCTGCATGATGACGGGCAGCCAGGTCGTGATCCCGAACATTGTGAGCATACTGATTGCGCACACGATCCAGAACAGCAGCGTCGGGACGAGCTGACGTGCGGTGAACAGTCGCGAGACCCCCGAAGCGCGGACACGACCTGCTGTGACGGGAGCGGCCTTGGCCGCGAGGAAGACCTCGGATTCGGGTAGCCACCGCCACACGGCGAGCAGCAGGATAAGTGAGAGCCCGCCGAGAGCGTAGACCGGACGCACGCCATGGTCGACGACGAGGGCGGTGGCCGTCAGCGCTCCCACGAGCGAGCCTACCGGCGGCCCGGTGAGCACTGCTCCGACGGCGAGGGAGACCTTACCCTTGGGCGCGGACTCGTTTGCGATTGCCACGGCGGTGGGCAGGACTCCGCCGACCCCGATGCACGTGATGAACCGGAAGATTGCGAAGACCGTGAAGTTCGGGGCGAGGGCGCACAGGATCATGCCGGCGCTGAAGATGCCGAGCGAGGTCATCAGCAGCCGTCGCCGGCCGAGCCTGTCGGTCAGTGTTCCGGCAGCAAGGGAGCCGAGCAGCATACCGATGAGGGCGATGCTCCCGACGGTGCCGGCGAGACTCTTGGTCACGCCCCAGTCGGGATTGCCGAGGAAACCGGGCAGGGTGGCGCCGTAGACGTAGAGGTCGTATCCATCGCAGAGGAGAGCGATCCAACAGATGAGGAGTATCGCCCAGGTGGGGGTTCGCAGCTGTGTCATTGATCTTCGCCTTTGAAGTAGTGGACTCGGACAGGATGGGTGGAGAATGCCGCGGGCTCAGTTCGAGCGCGCGATGATGCGGTTGCGCAGGATGCCGAGCTTGTCGACCTCGACTTCGACGGTGTCGCCGGGGTGGAGGAGCCATTCCGGTTCTCGTGTGTAACCGACGCCGTCGGGTGTGCCCGTGGCCAGGAGGTCGCCGGGCCGAAGAGTGAAGGTGCGCGAGATGAGCGACAGCGTCGAAGCCGGAGAGTAGACGATATCGGAGGTGTTGCCGTCTTGGACGGTCTCGCCGTTGACTCGGGTTTGAACGCGCAGTCCATCGGCGAGGCTGCCGACTTCGGAGGCAGGCACAATCGGGCCGAGTGGCCCCGAGTTGTCACCGTTCTTCCCGAGGATCCACTGGGAGGTGAGCTTCTGCGCGATCCGCGAGGTGAGGTCGTTGAATGTCGAGTAGCCGACGATCGCAGCCTGCGCTTCGTCCTCATCGGCGTCAGCGAGGGTGGCGCCGACGTACGCGACGATCTCACCTTCCCAGTCGAGGCCGCGCTCATTGGCGGGCACCGGGATTTCAGCACCGTCGACGCTGAGGCTGCGGGTCCAGCGTGCGAACAGCGTCGGATGCTCCGGGAAAGCTTCTTCCTTGAAGCTGCCCTCGGCGTGGTGGGCGCGATAATTCAGCCCGATGCAGATGACTCGGGCCTCGGGCAGCACCGGGGGCACGACACGGTACTCGGCGATGACGACGACCTCACCGGCTCCTCCGCGCTCGGCCTCACCTGTCGCCGCGATGTGCGCATCGGCATCGGACCAGAACTCCCGGAGTTCCCCGATCACACGCGCCTCGGTCGCAGACACTCGGTCGGCCACGTAGGTGGTGTGGTCGGGAGCTTCCAGTCCGATGAGCTTCATTGCATCTCCTCGCAGGGTAAAGAGCTTAAACATATGTATGTTTTGTATGGTTAAATAGAAATATGGCACAGATCACCGACGATGTCCAGAACTCCGCCGAGGCTCTCCTCCCCCGATCGGGCACCCGTTCCCGTCCGCTGTCGCGCGGGGAGCACCTGGCCGAATCGATCCGCGACGCCATCCGTGAACGGGAACTGGGCGCCGGCGACTTCTTCGGCACACTCGAGACCATTCGCGAAGAGACCGGGCTGGCACGGACCACCGTGAGCGAGGCGGTCAAGCTCCTCCGCGATCGCGGAGTCCTCGTCGTCAGACCAGGTCGAGGCGGAGGTCTCTTCGTGGCGAAGACAACCCCGATCGTGCGCCTTCGACATACACTCATGCGCGTCGAGGGCGATCCGGCCTCGGCCGCGGACGCGATCGAACTGCGCGAGTCGCTCGAGGAGCTCATCGCAGTGAAGGCGGCCGTTCACCGGTCAGCTGCCGATTGCCGGGAGCTCGAGGCTGTCCTCAGCGAGATGCGTGCAGCACAGACCTGGGATGACTTCATGCAGTGCAACTGGAAACTTCACGCGGCCATCGCGGCGATCTGCCCGAACTCGATGGCCCGCCCGGTCTACGAAAGCACCCTGGGATTCCTCTCAAGTGCTCACGCCGAGCAGGACGGCGAAGTCGACGCGAGCTATTGGGGCACCCGACTGCAGGTGCACGAGGACCTCGTCGCCGCCATCACCGCCGGTGACCTCGAGGCAGTGCGCGCAGCCGTCGCCGACCACGCTTCCTCACGCAGCTGAGTGTCGAAGGAGAGACGCAGATGACCGATGAGAACCCCACCGCGTTCCGACAGTTCATGTACCCACCGGGCCACCCGCGCATCGACGACCTCAAAGGACTCGATGCCTACGACTACCGTGAGGTCGCGAAGACCCCGGGCACGTTCACCGGAGGTCTGATCGCTGGTTGGGAACCGCTTTACCTCAACGAATTCACCGGAGTCACGGCCGACGGACAGATCATCGATGGGCTCTACCCCTTGGCTCCGGCAGAGCCGGGCGAGGAAGCGCCTGTCGCGGACATGCGCAAGGCGGCCGAAGCATTGTTCGCGGCCTGCTCAGCCGATGAGGAGGAGAAGCTGCGCTATCCGGTCGACGCGGTCGAATGGCAGACCTGGGCCAATCCCGAGTTCATGCAGTTCGACACCGGCCTTCGGCTCGAGTTCGTTTCGGAACAGGTACAGCAGGCCGCACTCGACCTCGTTCGAGCCAGCCTGAGCGACGAAGGGTTCGAACTCACCCATGCGATGATGCTCATCAACGGATTCCTCGGTGAGGTCGTGGGACTGGAGACCATCCTCGGCGAGTTCTCGTACAACTTCGCCGTCTACGGCACTCCGGATCTCACGGCTCCCTGGGGATGGCAGCTCTACGGTCATCATTGTGCGGTCAACTGCCTCGTCGTCGAGGGGCGAATGACCGTCTCACCCGTCTTCCACGGGGCCGAGCCGAACGAGATCGACGCGGGACCGCACGCGGGTCTGCGTTCGTTCGACGATCGTGTCGACGCCGGCACCGACCTCATGGCTCTGTTGAGTGATAGTCAGCGCGCCGAGGCAGTCATATACGAGCAGATCGTCGATCCGGCGATGCCCGAGGGCCGCATTCATCCGGGTGACGAGCGCCATCTTGCCGGAGCGTTCCAGGACAACCGGGTCATCCCCTATGAGGGGGTACGGGTGGACACACTGGATGTGCGGGCGCAGGAGGCCGTCATCGACCTCGTCGCGACCTTCCTCAACATCCTGCCCGAGGGGCCGCGGCGCGCGAAGGTGCGCGAAGTCAGGGAACACCTGGACGAGTCGTACTTCAGTTGGATCGGCGGGACCGAGCCGGGAGATGTGTTCTACTACCGATTCCAGTCGCCGGTGCTCATCGTCGAACTCGACCACCACTGCGGAGTGTTCCTCGACTACGACGTCCCCCAACGTTTCCATGTGCATACGCTCATGCGGGTACCCAACGGCAACGACTACGGCCGCGCCTGGGTCCGTCAGTGGCAGCGCCGAAGGATCTGAGACTGGGTCGGGCATACGAAGGCCAGCTCGACCGAACAGCACTACCACCGGGCCGCCCACCATCGCAGTCGGAACCCAGAGACCGTAAATCCGACTCAACTGATCGTGGACTGCTGCGTCCCACTCACTTCACACGGTCCAAGGAGCCTGCGTAGGCGATGAAGAAGCACCATGACACCTGGTCTGATCCGCAGATCCATCACCTCCATGCTGAGTGACAGCGTCACACGGGTGACGTCTGAGTGGTATCGACCGCCTCTTCGATTCTCATTCGAGCCGCGAGTAGCTCCTTCCGTGCTCTGGGTATGTCCAAACGGCCGTCAGGCGCGATCACGCTCAGCGCGCCGAGGCACTCCCCTCGCGACATGATCGGTACGGCGACGACGTCGACGACGTCACCGAGCCATTCTGAATGGGATTGTGCGTATCCCTGTGCGCGAACCGTGTCGAACGTTTCGGTCATCTCAGCGAATCTATTCCTGTCCAAGTGCGCGTCGAATGCCAACAGCACCATCCCGGACGCCGAAGTCCTCAGCTCCAGATGGGGCTCCGCGGTCATTGAGAAGGGTCGTTTGGGTTCATGCCGTTCGATGATGATCGCTTCATTGCCATTGAGCACCGCGTAGGAGATCGGCTCATTGAGCGTGTCGACCAGTTCTGCCATCGCCTGACTGACCTGATGAGGAACCCCCGAGTACTCAATGGCGAACCGACCGAACAATGCAGCTCTGGGAGACAGCTGGTAGTCTCGCTTCTCATTCTGAACCAGCCAGCCGACCTCAGCCAGAGTGGAGACATACTGGTGGGTCGCTGCCCTCGACCAGTCGAGCTTTCTGGCGAGCTGTGACACGCTGGCCAAGCCGTCGGGGAAGGTCAGAAAAGTTTCCAATACCAGTATCGTTTTGCTCACGGACTGCAGGCTCATACCACCTCATTATTCCTTTAGTTCGAGAGGCAAGCTCTAGAACGCACGTTTTCAGGGCACAGCGTGCTGGTAATCACAGCAGATTCGGTTCGCCTGGATGCATCACCTGAGGATCGAGATCATACTTCTTCGCAATCTCATCGAGCTCACCCGACTCACGCATCTCCTTGATCACACCGTCGAGAGCCTTACCAAGTTCTTCATTGTCTTTGTTGACTGGAAAGTTGGTCTGACCCGCTTCGCTGGTAGCTGGCACTCGCTCGTCCGGCTTCAGCGGCGTGACAGTGAAGCCTTCGATTTCGTGCTTCTTGAGATACTGTGTGCCTGCTATGTATCCCTGGACAGACCCGTCGATTCGGCCCGCGACGATGTCATCGAATACCGCGTCGTCATTCTGATAGATCTTGAGTTGACCACCGAAGACCTTCTTCATATCGTCGACTCCGATCAAGCCTTGCCCCACGCCGATCTCCAGATTCTTGAGATCATCGAAGTTGTCGATCCCCTCTTCAGTGACCGACGAAAACGGCGAGGTGACTACCGGGGCGGAAAGTCGCACCTTCTCTGCGCGTTCCTGCGTCCGATACCACGAACCAAGCGTCGTGTCTGCCCGCCCCGTCGCTACTGAGGTGATCATCGCAGGAGAATCGCCCTTGTTGATTTCGAGAGTGAGGCACTCGAGTTCTGCGAACTTTGTGAGCACGTCCCCCTCGAGCCCGCTGAGACTACCGGGTGAATCCGACATCGAGAACGGCACATACTCGTACTGGGCGACTGTCAGAAAGCCCTCTTTGAGCGTCTTCAGTCCCTCATCCCGTGGGGTGCAGTCTTCAGCCACGGACTGTGGTGCACCGGGAGGCGTCCCGCCACATCCGCTCAGGGCGAGCAGCAAGGCGGTTGCCGTAGTTGCCAGTAGATTCTTGTTCATTGCGACTCCTTTGTCGATAGTGATTGTTGAGATAGTGGTTAGGACGCGTCAGGCGACGGTGGCAGATTGCGTCGGACTCCCTGAGAGCAGAGCTTTCACAGCCTTCCGCTTCGAACGCTTCTTCTGTCCCATCGTCTTCTCCAGATAGCCGCTGAGGACCGCCCCGGGAATGGTGATGCACAGGTACAGCACTGCTGCTGCGGTGTACACAGACATGTATTCGAACGTGGCCGCGCCGATCACTCCGGCACGCTGCATGATTTCAGGCACCGTGATGACAGTGGCCAAAGACGTGGCCTGGAAGATGATGATCGTCAGATTGACCAGCGGCGGAATCGAGATTCGAGCAGCTTGCGGGATGATGATGAAACGATAAGTGTCCGCCGATGACATTGATAGAGAATTCGCCGCCTCGGCCTGGCCGGCCGACACGGAGTTGAGGCCGGCACGAATCATCTCCGAGGAGTACCCAGCGGCTGAGAACATCAATGCCGCCAATGCTGCCGGATTGGGATCGAGCATCATTCCCAGCTGGGGCAGCCCCTGATAGACGAGGAAGAGCAGCACCAGGATCGGAACCCCTCGACCGAGTTCGACGATGACCAGAGCGGCATAGTGCACGATTTTCAGGTGCGACTCGACTCCGAGCGCAAGGAAGAACCCGAGAATGTAACCGCCGAGGCACGAGGACAATGTGAGCATGATGGCGACGCCGAGCCCCGGTAGGAGATCCGGAATGAACTGCGGCCAGTCGTAGAGCCAGGAGAAATCGCTCATGCGAGGGCATACCTCCTCGTGATGCGGGCGTGGATGGAACGTGAGAACGCTGCGATCGGAAGACTCAAAGCCAGGTAGATCAATCCCGCGATTCCGAACATGTAGAGACCATGCGCGTGGTACTGGGTCATGATGCCGGCCCGGAACACGAGATCAGCGACGCCGATCGTCGACACTAGAGCCGAATCCTTGAGAAGCCCGATGATTTGAGTAGCGACGGACGGACTGACTGCTCTGAAAAGCTGCGGCCCGATAATGAAGCGCAGAGTTGAGAGTCGATCGAGATTGAGCGCATTGGCGGCCTCCCATTGACCCGCCGGTATGGCTTGGATCCCTCCGCGATAGATCTCGGCCATGTATGCCGCAGCAATGATCGACAGCACCAGAAGGGAAGCCGCCACGGGCGAGAGGGTGAGGCCAAGCTGGCCGACCCCGAAGAAGGCGATGAAGAGCCAGACGATGGTCGGCACTCCGCGAACGACATGGACGATGGCGTGGTAGATTCCGCGGAGCACGCTGAACCTGCTCTGAGCCAGAGCAAGCATCGGCAGACCGAGGACGATTCCGATCGCCGCCGACCCAAAGGTCATGACAGCCGTCCACCCGGTGCCCATGGCGATATACGCGATGATCTCCCCCATATCAGCGCCCCAGGACGGCTGACAGGAATCGGTTCGTTCGCTCCTGTTCGGGGTCGGACATAATCTTCTCGGGGCTGCCCTGTTCGATAATTGCGCCATCGACCATCACAGCGATCCGGTTGGAGACCTGCCGCGCGAATTCCATTTCGTGAGTGACGATGAGCATCGTCATATCGTCGGCGGCGAGTTTCCTCATCACCTGAAGGATCTCTGCACCGATCTCGGGATCCAGGCCCGATGTCGGCTCGTCAAAGAGCATCAGCTCCGGATCCATGGCAAGGGCTCGCGCGATGGCGATCCTCTGCTGCTGACCACCGGAGCACTGAGCCGGATATGCGTCCGCTTTGGCCGCGAGACCGACTCGGCGGAGTTCTTCCATTGCCCGCTCCTCGGCTTCCGCTCGAGACCGCCGATGCACGCGCATCTGTGGAAGCGCGACGTTCTTCAAAGCAGTGAAGTGAGGAAAGAGATTGAACGATTGGAAGACCATCCCGGTGAAGCGCCGCAATCGGGCGACCTGCGCCTTGCCTGGTCTGCCGCTGTCGAAATCGATGGTCGTATCACCGATTCTCAAACTTCCGGCGTCAGGAACCTCGAGGAGGTTGAGACACCGGATCAGACTTGACTTTCCAGCGCCCGAGGGCCCGATGATCGAAATGACTTCACCTTTCGAAACGTCAAGAGAGACGTTGTCGACGGCTCGATGTTCGCCGAACTGCTTGCTCAGTGCCAATGCTGAGACGAATGGTCCAGCCATGGCAGACGACCCTTCGTGAGTATTCGTAATGTGAGCTGACGGCTGTGTGACGGTCATGCGTCGGTCCCCTCAGAGTGACTTGAATGTGCGGCGGTAGAAGTCCAGCCAGTTGCCGCCCATGATCTTCGCGACCTCGGCGTCAGTGAACCCGCGGTCGCGCAGGCACTTCTCCGCGTTGGGGAACTGGGAGGGGGCGTCAAACCACCCCAGACGTGGCTGCGGACCAGAGTTGGCTTTCGAACCCGCCCCGTATTGGATCTCCCTTGCCCACCGGCCCTGACGCATCCATTCGAGATAAGCCATCCCGCCCGTCTGGTCGAAATCGGTTCCGATGCCGACGTGGTCGATGCCGATCCGGTCGACCGTCCATGCCACGAGCTCCGACCACTTCTCCGGCGTCGTATGCTCGCCGACGATGTTGCGATACACGGAGAGCCCGATGACACCACCGTTGTCCTTGAGCGCATCGAGAACGTCGTTGGGCTTGTTCCGCGGGTGCGGCGCCAACTCAGCCGGATTCGAATGTGTGATAGCCACTGGCTCCGCAGAGTGTCGAATAGCGTCCATGCTCGTTATGTTGCCGACATGGGACAGATCCACGACCATTCCGCATCGGTTCATCTCTCGAACCACGTACTGTCCGTAGCGGGAGAGCCCCGAGTCGTGGGGCTCATAGCAGGATCCGCCGATATCGGACTGAATATTGTAGGTCAGCTGCCCAACCCGGGTCCCCATTCGGGCAAAGAGTTCGACATAGCCGAGGCGCCCCTGGAGGAAGGCCACATTCTGGAAACCGAGGAGAATTGCGCAGCGTCCTGATTCCGCGATTCGCTCGATGTCATCGGCTGTGTAGGCGATCTCGACGAGATCGGAATTGTCCTCGGCCATGTGCTGCCAGCGGACGATCTGATCCATCGATTCGGTCGCGTCCTCCCAGAAACCCACAGTGACTGTGACGCAGCCGACTCCTCCGGCCGCGATCTCTTCCAAAGCGGGGCGATGGTCAGGCTTCTCCTTCTCGAGTGGGGTGCAGAGCAGGCTGTCGACGTAGAGCATTTCGTGTCCTTTGTGCGTGGCGTTCGGTTGCAGCGGTGCAACCATTCGGTCAGTTGACAGCGATGAAGTGGACGAGGTTCTGATTGTCGAGTTCATCTGGGTCCGTGAGCAGGTGGAGCTCTTCGCTGGTGAATTGCTTGGTGATCCGTTCTCCAGGACGGATGACGTCGAGGACGGTCCCTCCGGTGTGCTGGCGTGAAATCGGCGTGTCAACATCGAGACCGGCGTTGCCCCGATAGTAGATCTTCCAGAAAGCTTCCGCTTCGATCGTCCGCCCGTTCGCGAAGTACTCGTCCATTGCAGTGTGATATTCCTGCCGAGCGATCTGCGGAGAGTCACCGAGACGGACAGTGCCGGCCGCCTCGCCGGCGGTTGCCTCGATATCGAGTTCGATCCCATAGCGGTGCAGCTCAAGTCGCAGACCCGGAAGTGCATGGTCGGTCTGTGCATTACGGATGGTGAAACGTCGACCTCGGCGATCTGCGTGTGCTCCGAGGAGGTTGACGAGCACGTGGCCGGTGACCAGCAGGCTCTGACCGTGGTTATCGATGATGAGGCTGTCGTCGCCGTCCTCGCTGCTCGGAGCGCGCCATGGTCCGGCCTGCCCCGTGTCCGAATCAACGTCCCGCATCAGGAGCTCTCCGAAAGCGGTCGCTGTGCGAAGATCGGCGACCAGCGCCGTGTTGAAGAACTCTCGGGCGCCGTGCCATGCGCCCAAAGGTAGGTTGAGCGCCTGATAGGCACGTCCGACCATCAGTCGCATTTCGCGATATTTGAATCCGATCGTCTCTGTCGCATGCTCACATGGCGGCGAGATGGGCGACTGTGTCGGAGTGAGGACGACGGTCGCACCAGGTACCGTCTGTGCAGACGCATCAGCCCCATGCGCCGGGGTCGAGGTGTTGATCGCACTCGGCGATGGAGGCTGGGCAGCAGAGGAACGGCCAGAAGCAGCAGCGGGCTTCGAGTACGACCACCACCAAGTGGCTGGATCCGCATCAGCGATTTCGTCCCGATATGGTGCACCTTCGAAGATCAGCCCGCGCACATCCCTGCCCATGTGGTCTTCGGTGCGGTCCAGACCGTGGATGAAGGAATTGATGAAGCGGATCACCCAGACCGGTACGAAGTCCGTGTCGTGAGGATCGGCGTGGGCCGTGGCATAGGGCTTGTCGGCCAGCGCCACGACCAGCCGGGCGATGTACTCGAGCTCCGGCCGGTCAGCGACGAGAGCACCGATCGTCGTAGTCGACGCATCGTCGGCTTCCTCGATGGCATCTCTGAGCGCTCTCACCTGGTCGGGATAGCTCTGGACGAGCTCATGCGCGTCCGGCACTTCCTCACGCGGTCCGGATCTCGGCTCTTCGGCGGCTCGAGACTGGTACCACACACGATCGCGGTTGCCCTGGTCATTGAGTGGTATCTCCAGCGCCCATCGAAACGGCCCTTCGATGACACTTCGCGCCTCCTCGAGTGTCATCTGCGGGTCCAAATCCAGGCGCTCGTCGAAAGTCAGGCGGGAACGGGCGATCTCGTCACAGTAGTCGGGGTCGAGTTCCATGAGCAGTGCATTGAATGTATGCAGGGCCTCGCTGCTCACTTGTATCGCAGTTTCCGAATGGATCGCACCAAGCACCGTCTTTCCATCCGCGACGTTGATATCGCCGCGTACACCAGCCCGAACCTTTGCGCGAATGCGTCGCAGATCAGCCACGATCTCCATATTGCTGGTGAAGAACCGATACGAAGTGGTGAGGAACGCCCTGTATCGGATTGTCCTATTGAGGTGGTCTTCGAGCAGGGAGAGCTTCTCCGGCGTGCTCGCGGCCGGGTCTTCGAGGATATGCGCCAGGATGTCGCTATAAGCGGAGATATAGGAATTGATGAGAATCGGTCGATTGTAGAACAACATGGCCAGACCGAGCGCCGAGCCATTGCCGACGCCCAGGATCCTCTTCACGTCCCTGTCCAGCCTCACTGCCGTGCTCGGTGAATCGATCCTTGCCAGCTCTTCCACAAGATCGACTGAGAGTTCGCGCATCAGGTACGCAGAGAGCATCTGCGCATGATACGACGCTGCCAATGGATGCCCATCGGGGATTGCGACGAACGGGATCGTCCCGAATGTCCCGTTACCATCCAAGCCGGTGTTGCGCATGAGATAACCGACCTTATGGAGTTCCTTGGCGTCCGGCTGCCTCCCCTCCGAAAGCGCGTTGCGTACTTCTCGGAATATCCGCAGGCTCTGATTCGACCGGAACCACACGAGGGTGTTCGGGGTCGCACGACCCTCGTATAGGCGAGGAATCTCTTCCCGAGTCGCACGCACCTGCTCTGCCGTCGCCACTCCGTCCAAGAGGGCTCCGATCATGTCCCAACTGGTTCCGATGATGCGGCCGGTTCGGTTATTACCTTGTGGTTCCTGCAGGAAGGCAATGAATGTGAGCGGGCCTCCAGGCGTCGTCACGGCATAACGGATCTGCCCATTTCCCCGTGCATCGAGTTCGAAGAGCTCTCTCTCGATCGTCCACTTCTCGCGAATCATCTTCGCCATGAAGCTACGCGAGGCGGAGAGCCGGGTCGGCTGCATTGCGCCGAGATTTCGGGGGTCCATCACTGTGTGCGGGTCGAAAGGGATTGTCGAATCAGTCTGTGCCACGTTGCACTTGTCCTTTGTCGATGTCAATTATTACTTGACATATATATATTTTCTATTGACGTATCTTGAGATTAGCAAAGGAAGGCACTCGCTGACCAGAGTCTGATGCCAACTTTTTCGAACTGCTCTTGAATGGAAGAGGTCACACACTCGTCCGGTGCAGTCGGCAGTCACCTGCACGCTCATGGTTTGTTGCCGAATCGACCGTCACGCGGCCGGAGACGCTCATGCTGAGGGGTCATACTCCATAGCAGGTCGAATCACATCGACCAGTACAGGCTCAGCAGACCGCCCGCGACTTGCGCGCGAGCACCGTGGAACGCGGATGAGTCGAGCAGCGTCCTTCGGCGACCTAGCACGGAGATGCTTGATCACGGGTTCGAGTTCGGTTGGCAACATCTGCCCGCCGGAGATCGGGCCTGCCGTTTCGCCTGACGTGAGGCCCAGGCCCAGCTGGCCTGTAGTCGCAGTGACAACCGCATCATCGTCGAAGACATCTCGAGCGACAGACTGCTCGATTTCGTTCGGCTTAGGGCTTGGTTCCGGGGACTGGCCCGCTGACGACGAACTGTCCGCTTCGGACCACGAACACCCCGGCAGCACGAGGGCGAGCGCCACAACTCCGCCCTGAAAACTGATGCCCACGGCAACAGCTCTTCCTTGTCCCCGCAGAATCAACAACTTCTACGTGCGCACTGACATACCCCCTAAACCGATACACCGTCCACCCCGTTGCGACGACGCCCACTGTCCGATTCCCCACCCGCCGAGGCGCCCGCCCCCAAGCCATGACATCGTAAGGGTGGAGACGACGCCACCGCGCAGAGAGGCAACACCGTGCCCGACAGCACCACCAGTTCCCCTCTCACCCCGCTCACCCCATCCGCGGGGCCCTGGGCCTGTCGGTGGCGATGGGCATGGGCCGGTTCTTCTACACCCCGGCGCTGCCCCTCATGGTCGCCGCCCTCCACCGGGGCTCGGCACCCGGGGCGTGGATCGCGACCCTGAACTACGTCGGCTACTTCATCGGCACCCTCGTCATCGCCCAGGGCTGGGTCGAACCCAACCGCTTCGTCTACCGCCTCAGCCTCATCGTCTCCACCCTCGGCCTGGCCGCGGTGGCACTAACGCCGAACCTCGTCTGGCAGGGCAGCATCCGCACCATCGCCGGGATCACCTCGGGGCTGATCTTCGTGTGCGTGATCCAACGGATCCCCGCGAACTCCTCCAAACCCCGCGACGGCGGCCTCTCCTACGGCGGAGTCGGCTTCGGCATCCTCGTCTCCGGAGCCATCGTACTCATCGCCGGCAACGTCGCCGACTGGCGTCAGCTGTGGCTCATCTGCGCGGCCGTGTCCGCCATCTTCTCCGTCATCGCCTGGACATGGCCAATCCCGACCCGGATCCCACCACACGCCACCGCCGAGGCGGCCCACCCGACCGAATCAGCCGACCCGACCGACACCGACCGCTCCCCCGCCGAGGTGGCCACCCCCTTCGACGCCAACCGCCGCCGAGCCATGGCCATCTTGTCGACCGGCTATTTCTTCCAAGGTGGCGGCTACATCATCATCGGCACCTACCTCGTCGTCCTCGCCGGTCCTGTCTTCGGGGCCACGGCGGCCGCCTCGACGTGGCTCATCGCCGGGATCGCCACGGCGGTCTCTCCCCTGACCTGGTCGGCGGTCGCTGCCCGCATCGGCACGGTCAAGGCACTCACTACTTGCTACTGCCTCCAGGTCTTGGGCGCCCTGCTCGCCGTCTTCGGCTCCACCCCGATCGTGCTGTTCATCGCCTCGGCGATCGCTTTGGCCGTCGCCATGGCCCTCACTCTCGTCGGCGTGCTCACCGCAAACATCGACCGCTGACCGACGCCGAGGTGGCGCTCCCCCGGAACCATTGCAATCGCGTTCGGACAATATTATTATCGTCGTAATATTAAGCCGTCTCAATGATGAGGAGTGGTGTTGATGTCCTCGCTGTTCCCGAACCTTTTCAGCCCAATCGAACTGGGCCCGCTGCGCCTGCGCAACCGCATCGTGTCCTCCGGTCACGACACGATGCTCGCCGATGACGGTTTCATCGGATCCGAACTCGTCGCCTATCACGAACGGCGTGCCGCCGGCGGGGCGGGACTGATCGTCCTGCAGGTCTCCGGAGTGCACGAAACCGCTCGCTACACCAGTCATGTGCTTATGGCGACAGACCCGGAATCCGCGAAGGGGTACCGAGCCGTGGCGGACGCAGTGCACGGGCACGGATGCGGAATCGTCGCTCAGCTGTTCCATCCCGGCCGCGAGGTCATGGATGGGGAACAAGGAATGGCACCCCAGGCGGTAGCCCCCAGCGACCGGCCCCAAGAACGCTTCCACGTGGTCCCCCAGACGCTGACGACACAGGTCATCGAAGAGATCGTCGACGGCTACGGTCATTCCGCCGAGCTCATCTGCGACGCCGGCATCGACGGAGTGGAAGTCGTCGCCAGCCACGGCTATCTGCCGATCCAATTCATCAACCCGTCGGTGAATACGCGAACCGACAAGTACGGAGGATCCCCGGAGAACCGGATGCGGTTCCTCCTCGAGTCGATCGCCAGTGCCCGCCGCGGTGCCGGAGACGGCAAGGTCGTCGGCCTGCGCATCTCGGGCGACGAACTCACCAGCAACGGCATGAACGATACCGAAGTCCTCGAGATCATCAAGGCGGTCGAAGACCAGGGAATGGTCGACTACATCTCGGTCACCGGCGGAGACTCATCGACACTGCAGGGAGCCCAGCACATCGTCCCCTCGATGCAGTACGAACCGGCCTACCTCGGACGACTGTCTGAGCAGGTGAAGAAGTTCACGGATCGCCCGGTGATGGTCGCCGGCCGCATCAATCAGCCGCATGAAGCGGAGAAGGCGATCGCCGAAGGCCAGACAGACCTGTGCATCATGACCCGCGCCATGATCTGCGACCCCGAGATCGCGAGTAAAGCCCAGCGAGATGCCGTCGACGAGATCCGTGCCTGCATCGGCTGCAATCAAGCCTGCATCGGCCATTTCCAACAGGGCGTGGGCATCAGCTGCATTCAATACCCGGAATCGGGCAGAGAACTCACCTTCCTCCCCCGCCCGACTATCAGAGAGGCTTCACGCCTCCTCGTCGTCGGCGGCGGGCCTGCCGGCCTGAAGGCCGCAGCGGTGGCGGCAGAGGCCGGCGCCGATGTCACGCTCCTCGAGCGCGACAAGGCACTCGGCGGGCAGGTGCTCCTGGCGGAGAAGCTGCCGCACCGCTCGGAGTTCGGCGGTGCCGCGACGAACCTGACCGCAGAGGCAGTGCGGGCCGGGGTCGACATCCGCACCGGAACCGAGTTCTCGTCGGCTCATCTCGACGAGCTGTGCCCTGACCGCGTGGTCTTCGCGACGGGTTCTGCGGATCGTGACCCGGACTTTGAGATCGTCGACTCTCCGCTGATCCTCACCTCGAGGCAGTATCTGGCCGACGCACCGGAACTGCCTCAAGGCGGAGTCCTCATCGCTGATTGGAGAGGTGATTGGGCTGGGTTGGGCGTAGCGATCATGCTCGCGCGCAAGCGACCGGTCACGCTGGCCACCTCGGCGAACTTCCCCGGTGCCGGTATCCAGCAGTACACAAGGACCGCGCTCATGCCCGAGCTCATTCGGTCGAAGGTCACCTTCATCAATGACGTGCGCCTCGCGGGAGTCGATGAGGACACGGTCTACCTGCAGTCAACGCTGTGTGACGAGGTCATCCAAGTGGAGGACATCGCCACGACGATCGTCAACCACGCGCCACGCGCAGAGACCCCGCAGGTCGACCTCGGCGGGATTCCCTCTGTGCGCATCGGTGACTGCAAAGCCCCGCGCACCGTCGAAGAGGCCGTCTACGAGGGCCTGACAGCTGCCAATGACTTCATCCTCGGCACTGGCAACCAAGCCCGGGCGAGCGCCTGATGAGTGCCCGAACTGGGCGCCCCTCCCTGTCACAGGAGGAGATCGCCGACCGCAGGGGAACAGTGATCACGGCGACGCTGGAGCTGATCAGCGAGCGCGGCACATCGGGGATCCGCCTCAAGGATGTCGCAAGGTCCGCGGGTATTTCGGTCGGGACCATCCAGTACTACTTCGACTCGCGCGAAGACCTCATTCTCAGCGCCTATCAGCAGCATTCGCAGAACGTCATCGCTTTGGTCAGGGCATCGTTCCGCGAAGGGACAGACCCGTGGACCAGCCTGGCTCAGACCTTCCACGACTTCTTCCATGTCGCCGACTTCTCCAACCGGACGCGCCTGTGGATCGAGTTCGTGGCAGCGGCCACCAGAGACGACGAGCTGCGGGGCCTGCTCGACGAGGTCTTCCTCGCGTGGAAACAGGTCATCCGACGCATCGTCGAAGCAGGGATCGCCGACGGGAGCTTCGTCCCCCAGCTGGAAGCGGAGACCGCGATCGATGCCCTGCTGGCACAGCTTGATGGCTTCGAAATCGCACACGCCACTGGAGCCGCCGGCACAAACGTCGAACGAATCGAGTCGGTTCTGCAGCGGACCGCACGCGTCCTCTTAGGTGCTCCACAAGAGCCGATCGACCACCTCGGCGACGCCTGACCGGAACCTGACCGGCGCCACACGGGCAGACGCCAACGCACCCCCAAACGCACACGCCATATGCCACCTCAAACATCGACTGATTGATCCAAGGGAGGAACATCTGATGTGGGGATCTATAGCAGTATCCGTCGTGTACGCCGTCGTACCGACCTGTTGTGTACTGATCGGGTTCGGTCTCATCCGTCGAGACTACAAACCCACTGAGCACACTGCGACGAATGACCAGCCGAATGATCTGCTGTCTCGTTCAAACGACAAGGGAGGCAACTGAAATGTTCGCAGCTGCCATCTTCGGAAGCTTTGTCCTCTACCTCGTCATCGGGGCCGTCGTTGGTCGAAAGGTGAAGGACAAATCTGACTACTACGTAGCGGGCCGAGCGGCTCCGACCTTCCTCGTCGCCGGCACACTCGTCGCGTCGTGCCTGTCCACTGTCTCGTTCATGGGTGAGCTCGGCTTCTCCTACGACGGATATCCCGTGGTCATGCTGCTGCTGACTGCGTTCAACATCTCCGGATATGTTCTGGGAGTCATGCTGTTCGGCCGCTATCTGCGGCGTTCCTCTGCTCTGACAGTGCCGGAGTATTTCGGCAAGCGCTTCAACTCGCCGGGCCTCCAAGCTTTGGCCGGAGTCATGGTCGTCGTCGGCATCGGCCTGTACCTCGTCGCTGTGACACAAGGCTTGGTCCTCGTCGTCGGACAGCTCATCGACATTCCACAGTGGGTGCTCCTCGTGATCGTGTGGGCCTCGTACACGATCTTCACGTTCATGTCGGGCTCCCAAGGAGTCCTCGTCAACGACACGATCATGTTCGTCGTTTTCACCGTCGCGGCAATCTTGGGCATGGGGTGGATCATCGGCGCTTCAGGTGGACCGGTGACCGCGATGCAGAAGATGGCGGAGCTGACGAGCAAACCCGATGGCATCTCGTGGCACGGGCTGACCGGCGCGGACAACTATCTCGGCACACCGGCTCAGGCGGTCATCTACGCGGTGACCTTCGGCATCGTATGGTGCACCGTGGTCGCAGTGAGCCCGTGGCAGTCGAGTCGATTCCTCATGGCGAAGAACGAACATGTCGCCATCCGGTCGGCACTCTTCGCAACCGCAGCGTTGGCAGTGACCTACCTCTTCCTCACCTTCGGCGGGTTCTCCATCAACCTGTTCAACGACGGCATCACTCCCAGCGAGATCGCCTTCATCTGGGCCGGGCAGAATGTCCTGCCGTCGCTGTTGGGCGTCATCGCCGTCACCGGAATCGTGGCAGCGGGATTGTCATCGGCGGCGTCCTTCTTGTCTCTCATCGGATTCTCTGCGGCCAATGACGTCATGCCATACCTGACGGGCAAACGTGTCAGAGAACCCGAACTCGCAACGACCTCGACCGCGTCAGCCGGCCCAGCGTTCGCCTCAGCGGGGCCAGCAAGTACTTCCGCCGGTACGTCCGGCCCGGCAACAGACATCGCGACCGTGGCGGGAGGACCGCCCACTGATTCAACCGCTGCATCGGGTGACAATGACATCCACGGCCTTCAGGTTGCTCGGTGGACGATGGTGATTGCCGGCCTGATCGTGCTCGTGATCACCTGGGTCGCACCTCCGGCGGTCCTGACGATCGGCTACTTCGCGGCAACTCTGTTCGCCGCGTCCTGGGGCCTGATCGCTTTCTGGAGCGTGCGGTCGACAAAGCTCTCTGCACGTGGTGCCGCGGTGGGCATGATTGCGGGATTCGTCGTCGTTGCGATCTTCGAGTCGCTGTCAGAGTTTGCTGGGATTGAACTTCCGGACCTGCTTAATCCCACGATTCTCGGATTCGTGGCATCCATCGGCGGTACCCTGCTGGGCAACATCGGAACACGGGCATCACGTCTGGGCAATGCGTTCCGCGAACGACTCATGGTGATCCCGGAGGAAGACCGTGATCCCCGCAAGTATCGACGAACGCGCACGTGGGTCATCGGAACGGTCATCATCCTGATGCTCTGCGGGCTCGCGATGCTGTTGCTCTATGCAGTTCCATATGCAATGACTGTCGACTGATCAGAACTGACTTCGAACGGATGCACCGCGAACCCCGACCGCTGTCCGCCCACACCCCGAAACACGCCTCGGTGAGGTGGCACACAGACGCCCGCGCGTGTAAGACTACGTAGGCGTTTGCCGTTTCACCGATCATGCGAGAACGACAGCCTCCCCATACGGAGTGCGGAGGAACCGAAGGAGCTACCCCATGTCAGCAGCACCCGGGATCACAGGTCATTGGGACATCGATCCCTCACATTCTCGACTGGGCTTCTCCACTCGCCACGCCATGGTGTCGCGTGTGCGCGGAGCGTTCAACGATGTCTCCGGCTTCGCCGGCATCGCCGAGGACCTCGCCGATTCGACCGCCGCGGTCATCATTCAGACCGCCAGCGTCGACACCCGCAGCGAGGGGCGCGACGAGCACCTGCGTTCGGCGGACTTCTTCGACGTGGAGACCTACCCGGAGATCCGTTTCGCCTCCTCGGCCATCGACGAGGTGGACGAAGGCTCCTTCATCGTCACCGGTGAGCTGACGATCCGTGACATGACGAAGACCGTGTCGGTTCCGCTCGAGCTCATCGGCATCGAGTCCGATCCCTTCGGCAATCTTCGTGCCGGCCTCGAGGGCAGCCGCCGCATCGACCGCAAGGACTGGGGCGTGACGTGGAATGCGAAGCTCGATTCCGGTGGCGTGCTCGTCAGCGACAAGATCACCCTGGAGTTCGAACTCTCCCTGATCAAGGAGACCGCCGAGGCGGCCACCGCCGATTCTGCGGACGATGCTGCCGAATCCTCGGAAGAGACCACACCCTCGGAGGAGACCAGCCCCGCCGAGGCCCCGACTGACGAACCGACCCCGGAGCCCGCAGACGGATCCAAGAACGCTGAGTCCGCGGACGCCGAGACGCCCGCCCCCGAGGCGGCTCCCGATCCGAAGGCCGAAGCACAGTCCCCCGAGGCGCCTCCCGCGCCGGAAACGGACACACCCAAGTCGGACCTCGAGACCCGGACCACCCCGAAGGCCGACGACATCCTCCCTCCCCCACCGCCCGTCGCACCCGCCGAAAAGCAGGTCGGGCAGCCAGTTGACAAGCCGGTCGAGCCGCAGCCCAAGGAGCAGTCGTCCGGCAAGCCGCTGGGCAAGCTCTTCGGCCTCCGCTGAGCCGAACAAGCCTCCACAGCAGTCCTCACCGCGGGTGGGATCGGTGTACGTACCGATCCCACCCGCGGCTATTATTGTGATCATCACCGTCTAACCAGACAGAGGAAGTGGGACTGCCATGGCCAAGCTGACGAAGGTGGTCTCTGCCATCGGGTCCCTCAAGGACCTCAACTCCGCCCGGGCCGAGTTCGACGATCCCTCGAAGACCATCCCCGCCGAGGCGGTCTTCCCTCCCGACGACGTCCGCCCAGCCGTTAGCGAGGCTCGCACTCTGCTGCTGCGGGTGAAGAACAATGATTCCCTCGCCGAGGCGGCCCCGCAGTCCCGACTGAACAGCCAGGGTGACACCTTCGCAGTCCTTCATGTGCCCAGCACCGCCGACTTCGCAGCGGTTCTCGTGTTCAACCCATCGACACTCATCGAGTCAGGCCAGACCTTCGGTGCCATCGCCGATGAAGGCGGTTGGCCGGTCATCGTCGCCATGGCCGAAGAGTTCCTCGGCATCCGCATCGACCACATCGCCGAGGTCGAATCAGAGGCCCAGGGTCGGGTCATCGACGAGCTCGGCGGTCTTCAGGTCTACAGTCGCACAGCCTTCAGCATGGCTGGAACCGAGTTCGTCGAAGGCACGAACAACCTCGACGGAGCGGCAACACAGATCTTCACCGCTACCGACCCGATTGACGATGCTGGCCAGACTCGCACCCGCAACCAGCGTGCAGTCCTCCGGACGCTCATTCAGGCACTCAAGTCCGGTGGACTGGTCAAGGACCCGAACAAGGGTGCCGCCGTCCTCGCACACTTCGCTGCGGGCATTCGGCACAATGCTGAGCTGACCACGGTCGAGCTCGGCAAAATCGGTAACAGCCTCCGCACCCTGCAATCGAATGACATCGCAGTGGTCACCGTGCCAGCAAACTCGCGCCGCGAAGACGACGGCGCCGTCAGGGTCGACTTCGACCCGGAGGCAGTGCCGGCACTCAAACAGGCACTGGCAGGGACCGAACTCGCGGACTTCTTCCGATACCTGGCATCGCTGGGCTATTGAGTTTCAGACGGATGAGGAGATGGACAGAATTCCGTGCGGATCTTTCCGGTTTCTATCAGGTATCCAGGTATCAGTAGGCGGTCTCTTGATCCGTTCCCAGGCGAGCCGAACATACCATGGGTGGATGACGACGGATCATCCACGCCATTACGCAGCCCTCATTCCGTTCAACGGCGAATGCAATAAGATAGTAACGTAGTTCACCAACTGACCGATCGTCCACAAGCGACCAAAGGATCCCTATGCACACCACCCCGGACGGCAAGATCAACTTGCACTGGTGGACTAACGAAATCAACTTCGGAGATTTACTCGCGCCTTGGTTAGCCGAGAAGATTTCAGGTCGCGAGGTTGAATTCGCCGAGCGCGGCTCTTCCGCCTACGTGACAATTGGATCGATCCTCAGCCACGTCAGCGATGGCTGTACAGTTTGGGGAACTGGATCGTTTGGAACGGAGACAACGAACCAGTTGGCACGTGACGCTGACTACCGGGCTGTCAGAGGACCATTAACCCGGAACAAGTTGACGACGAACAAGATTGATTGCCCGAGAATCTACGGTGACCCTGCGCTCTTGACACCTCGATTCTACCATCCCGATGTGGAGAAAAAACATAAACTTGGGATAGTTCTCCGCTGGTCAGAAACTAAACGAAATCAGCACAACATCCCGGGCGTTAAACCGATACATCTTGGCAGCGACGACATCGAGGGGACAATTCGGAGCTTTCTAGAGTGCGAGAAAATTCTCACCACATCTCTACATGGTCTAATAATTGCTGACGCATACGGAATCCCTAATGCCTGGCTGGACTCGAAAACTCCGAAAGGACTGGAGTTCAAATACTGGGACTACCTTATCAGCGTAGATAAGGTCAGACACCCGCAATCTTATAAGTTGCATGCGCCAGGGCTCACCGCCAACCAGCTCATTGATGCTATCGATTTCGACGAACGACCCATCAACATCGACCTCGATAGTCTGTACGAAGCTTGCCCTTTCAAACCGTAACGGTCTGAGAGCCAGTGAACCGCGAAAGTATTGCCAAGACTCACGCGACGACACGGGACAAAATAGAAGATAGTCTGATCCGCCAGTTCAACGCCCGCAAGCAAGCCCAATCCGAACATATTAACCGTAAGGTTCAGTTGTTAAGCGGCCATCTCCAGTCGTAGTATTTGTCTGGAGTCCCCCAGTTCGGACCATACCTCTCGGCCAGAAACTCAGACGCGTAGTCGGACGCTTCCAAGCGGATTCCGTCGACTTCGATTGGGCTATGTTCGAGAAACCAGTGCCTGGGCATCGACCGCCACTTCATCCTCTCCATGTGAGTCCAAGCCGAAACGCCGTCATCCCAAACAGAAAATAGATCCAGCTTGGACCCCTCTTCACTATTCCAAACATGAGCGTTTTTGAACTTGCCATTTGGCTCAACAGTCCATCCTCGTGCCTCTAACACGCGATGCAATGCACGTCGACGCTCATAAAATTCTCCTTCAGTGCCAGCCCTTAGAGTTACGAATAAGTCAAAATCGTCATCGTGATCGAGCAAGCGACCTTCCCGAGTTGCTCCAAGCAGACTGCCATAGGCAAGCAAAGGAACAAGACCATCTGAGGCCAAATCCTCAGAAAGCTTTCCAACTGCTTTAGCAATCTGCGGTGCACGATCTCTGAGCTGACCGCGAAATTCTATCCCGTGACGCACATGATGCATAGGGGATGTGCCTAATGCGGCTGTCGCTCGATCAAACTCGACTTCTAAACGATCTAACCTGGCGGTCGAGTCAAGCACGCGTGCATAGGCTTGCACACCCGACCTCGATCGAGCATCTCGCTGAAGCTGGGAACACAGTCCATATGCAAGTACTAGCCAATCACTGCCTTCCAAGTCATCCCCCGGATGTCGACCCCTCTTCGTAGGAAGCAAAGCAGCCAGAGCAAGCCACGTACGTGCGGACACTCGAATTTCGCCTCGCCTGACCAACTCGGCTATTCGACCAACCACGTCCGACCGCCACTGCCGAGCACGCGCTACCGTGTCAATCGTCGCGGCTGAAATCTGCCCACCAACGAAGTGCTCAATTTGGCGGAGAGTCTCACATAGATGCTCAGGTGAAGTCGAGTCGTACAGAGTAGCCTTCTGTCCCAGACTATTCCAGGCTGTGACTCGGAGTTCTCTAGATCTTATACCCATGCCATCGGGACGGTTGAATATCAAAACTTGATCAGTCACCACCCCATCCCGGCTTTCTGCCTGCCACCAGGCCCCAACCTCCTTCAAAGAATGTATCCCTGTCAACCGAGTCACTCCCTGAGGTGCCAAATTGCTCTCTGGTCTGTCCGAGCTTTGGCTGATTATAAGGTCGTGCTCATCGGTTGCTGCCGGACGACGATTCTTCCGAAGCAGAATACCCCTAAGGTTCAGAAAGCCGGGGGTCTCGCTAGCACGCTCGACTCGCAGTCGAGTCAGCGTCCCGTCGAAAGGCAATGCAAGACAATCTGCCCAAGTTCCACCGAAAAATCCCAATGAGGGGAACATTGCCCGCGCGAGTGTCGTTCCAGGCCTCACTTCATCGGCACGCGGCATATCAAAATCCTTAGTTCAGTTGCGGTCGGGTGATCGAATGTAGTCCACGACCATGACTAGATGTTCCTTGTTTCTGGAATGCTATCCAGACCTAACAGGCTACTGTATTCCCTAATCAGACGTTCGACTGCTCGACCATCGTCCATAGGCGCGAACTTCTCGACAAAGCTCGCATACTTTTCGGAATATTCGTGGCTGCCCCGATCCTCGCCCTTAATCCAACGAACTGCCGAAGGCCCATCTCGCAGGACGGGACCTGGAGCTTGTGACTCGAAATCGAAATAGAACCCACGGGTTTCATCCCGATACTGCTCCAGGTCTGGCGCAATGAAAGCTATTGGTTTACCTGTTACGACATAGTCAAACATTATCGAGGAGTAATCAGTCAACAACATGTCGGAAGCAGAAATGAGGTCGTTGACATCGGGGTACAGTGAGACATCAATGACGCCGGCAGAGTTGAGCTTATTTTCAGAGAACACCGAATTGGCGTGACCACGATAGAAGATCACATAGTCTTCACCAAGCTTTGATCTCACAGAATCGAGCCCCAGGTAGTCAACTCGGCTGTATCGACCGTCAGCATCTTTCAAATTATCTCGCCAAGTGGGCGCATACAGGACAACTGTTTGAGCGTCAGAAATACCATACAGGGCATTGAGCTGGAGCCGCGCGCTTGCCACCCTCGCAGGATCGTTTAGCGCGTCATTCCGAGGATAACCTTGAGCAAATATCGGGCCTTCGTATGCGAACGCTTCCGCAAGCCGTTCAGCCGCCCATGGGCTCTGTGCTAGGAGCAGGTCCCACTCGTGCTCGGCCTCTTTTTGCATTAGGGCGCGGTAGCGAAGCGAAAGGTTTGCCCCCGGAACATCATTGCCAATCCGCTTTAACGGTGTACCGTGCCAGGTCTGGATGTACCTCTGCCTGTTCGCCTTTTTGAAATAGTGTGGGAAGTTGTTGTTGTTCACCAACACCTCGCTAGTGGCGAGATGCCGCAGCCATTCTTCTGACCCGACCACGACCCTCCGCGCGCCTTCGGGTACAGATACTGAGTTGTCTCGAACTGACCAGACGCGTTGGACCTTGGGTGCAAGCAAAGCGACTACCCGGTCTATCTCCTTGGGAGAGCCAGAAACAGTGTTGCCGCCAAAACTTTCGAAGAACATGGTTCCTGGCACAATTTCCCGGTCAGGATCACTAAACTTCTCGATAGTGCAACGTCGAACGGAGAAAGCACTGTTGAATGAGCGCGTGTTTCCAGCGCCGGTCACGATGACTTTCAGCGCTCTACTCCTTCCAGTGCAGACCAAACGCAGACTATGCGTGGACGATTGCATTTCCGCAGGAAGATTCGCTGCCATACCCTTTTCAACTGGCACCCACATTGTCGCAGGCGTGGGCTGCCCGGTAGGAAGTAGTGCCTGTAGGATGAATTCGTCACTAGCAGCTGGCAACACTTGAGGTTCTGCGCCGACAGAGCCCAGATCAAAAGCGACTTCGAAGAACCGATTTTCAGCGCTCCAGCTCGTTCGTGCTGCTGGAAAGGATGAGTTCCGACCAACAAGAGTCAGGGAGGGACAGAATGTTCGCAATCGTTTTGGATCTGAGTAGAAGTACCCCGTGACCACTAACAGCTGAGCTTCTTGGTCCACACGAACGGATCGAACTTCCGCACCGATCCTCCGGACATCAAGCTGGAGGTATCCATAACTACTTGAAGTCGGGACTAGCCTACCAAGCCCTTCAAACTGTTGAAGCAAGCTCCCTGCTACACCAAGTGGCGCAGAGAACCGTTCATCACAAACGAGCTCCAACGCCAATGTCTCCGAGAGAAGTTTTCGAGAAGGTCCGCGCAAACCCGCCACTGGGAGGTGACCGATGACTGCGTTGCCATCCTTTTCGGCTCCTACAGCTTTTACGACTTCCGATCCTGCTCTCAGTCTAAACTGAGCACGGTTCAGATCAAACAGTTCATGCCGCGGAAGCCCGTTTCCAACTTGCAATTGAGCTTCAATGCTAAGGTGACCATCAGCCAGTCGCACCTTACGCACCTGGAAGCGGGGTTTAAGGAACTTCACCGAAGTGGATGTTCTCGGATCCCCCATGATGACAAATCGGTTCCCACCTTCAGTGATCTCACCGGGCAAGGGCCACGCCGATGAGCCTTCACTCAACCGCTTAGGATTTCTGATCTCCCAGACTTGATCGCCATACTTGACACTGAAAACAACGTCGACTTGCTCGCTCTCCGTGGCCGCTAGGTCCCGCAGTGCATTGTCTACATCCTGGCTAGAGAAGACTACTTCGAAATGAGAAGTCGGGTGTTCGTTGTACGGGTCAGCAGTCAGATGACCAACCGCACCTGGAATGTTGCGAGCTTCTGATACCGCGAGCACCTCACCTGTGGAAAGCACCAGTCGCGCCGCGCATGCAATCCGTTCGGCGAGATTAGGAACATATGCAAACAGGCCAATCACGAGCGAACCATCTTCGCCGCTGTCTATCGATGAAATGACTGCCTGCGCACTCAGCTGCCAAGGATATACTACCTTTAGACGATCAGGAATCTTTTCGAACAATGATTCCAGTCCTGGCACGACTCCCAACAGTCTCCCACCATCGGAGTATGCGCTGTAATAGGTTCTATAGGAGTCAAACGCCACCAGGAGTTCTGTCAGCTGCTGTCTTGTTCCATAAGACGCGAGGTACGCCAACCAACGTCTTTCAGGAACAATATCTTCAATAGCCTTTTCAGGAGAATACTCATAGAAACGCCGAACGCCGTCTTGCAAAACTTCAAAGAATCGGTCATCAGCTCGGGGAACTTCTCGATAGTAGTAGAAGAAGTCCTCGCCCAGACACTTCGTATACCAGTAGTCGACGAATGATTGCGGGGCGTCTTCCACGACTCGACGAACCTTCTCTGCGACAGCAAGGCGTTGTTCCAGGTCCCGAATCTCCGCCTTGTTCTGTGTAATGGACTGACCGTCGTCGCGTAGCCTCCAGTGATAGACGACGTCAGTGAGAATATCCAGTGTTGCGCCACCCACGAACAGTTTCGCAGTGCACTCCTGGTCTTCATAAAGCGTCCCAACCGGGAATTCTCCGACAAGTTCATTCCATACCGATCGCTTGAACACCTTATTGCACGCGAACACGTCCCACATGACCGGTGGGTGTTCAACCGCAGTAATGCCAAAGCGATTCTCATCGTGAACCAAGTCAACCCAAAAAGGCGTCCATCTCCGAGCGGAGTTGAATCGGTCCATTGAACCAATGACGACGTCAGAGCCCGACGCCTCCAATGAACTCATCATGAGGAAGAAGGCCCCTGGAGGTATGACATCGTCCGAATCAATGAAAGTGATGTACGGGGCGGTGGACTCTCTAATACCCGTATTGCGCGCGGCGCCAAGCCCCTGGTTTTCCTGGTGGACGACGGTGATCCTCGGGTCCCGCTCGGCTAGATAATCTGCGATTTCACCTGTACGCCCGGGTGACCCATCATCGATGATGAACATTTCCCAATTCTTATAAGTTTGCTCAATAATTGATTGAACGCACTCTTCGAGTAAACCGTCAACGTTATATGCCGGCACAATCACTGCGAGTTGAGGGTCACTGGGCTTATAAGTGAGGTGCCTAACGTCGGCATGATTCGTTGTCGAAATCACAGATTTTGCCGATTTTTTGCGACTACGCACTATTGACGCAGTTGATCGCCTGGCCCGAGCCGCTGCGGAACGTGACTTCCGGTAGGCCGACTTTGCCAATAATTCGATGCGGTTCACTGTTTCATTCCTCTGTCATTTGCAGTTGCTGCTGGATTTTGAAAACTTTATCTGCGCACGTGTCAGTCAATGATGCGCGCTCACTCCCTGCAAGAATGGGCAAAACTTCATCCGCCCCCTCGCCTCCGTGAGATATTTTGGCGATTTCCTCAACACAGAATCGGCTTACCTCATCGGGACTTGTACAATTAGTGTGGCGCGGATAGTCTTCGATATTTTCATAAACACCACGCTCCTGCGAATATGCGTCTTCATCAGGGGCAAAAAGCACTATCGGACGGCCCGTCAAGCTGAAATCATAGGCGACCGATGAGTAGTCGGTAACCATAATATCGGATACCGCTAGTAAATCTTCAACATGCGGTTCGGCGGAAACATCCAGTGTTCCTGCCATTTTCGAGGAACGATTTTTAGCTATATGATGTGAACGAGTGAGCACCGTCGCACCTGTCTCTTCTGCCAACTTACGAGGGTCAAGGTACTCCGACCAGTTCACTGCGGAGCCGACTCTGTGGCGTTCGCGCCATGTCGGAGCGTACAGGATCAATGGGACATCAGGGCTAATGCCCAATCGTCGGCGTATGGCCACTGGTTCGCAAAGGCCTTTCAAGAGTCTTTGGTTTCTCGGGTATTCGCCAACGAGAATTTCACCGTTGTACCCGAGTCCGCTGCGCAGACGGTTTGCCGCTTCTTCCGTTTGCGCCAATAGCGTATCCCACTGTGCTACTTGTCTGAGCATTAGCCTGCGATAGCTCAAAGGAACTTTTCGAGCGGGGATGTCCCAGAGCAATCTTTTGATGGGAGTCCCATGCCAGGTCTGCAAGTAGTACTGTCCGGAACGCTTGGAAACGTAGTACGGAAAATTGTTGTTGTTAATCCAAACTCTGCTCGTCGCCAGTGCGCGGTGCCAGGCAGCAGTTCCTTCGACGACCGGGATTCCGCCTTCTGGGACGTCTACCCGGCGATCACGAACCGACCAATAGAGGGGAATGTCCGAACGTTCCGAGAGAATAGCATCGAACAGTGCCCGTGGGTTGTCGTTCGCTGACTTTCCGTTGTAAGACTCGAAAACGATACCCGGCTGCAGAGGCCCCCAATCTTGCCGACGTAGAGCAAACCGGCCGAATTTGGTTCTCTCCTTTACTGACCACGGGGGCGAAGCTGTGATCGCAACTGCTTCAGACTGCTGCGACTCCACTCGGAGAGTGTTCCATTCTGTAAAGCAGTCGACGGGACGGATCGCGAGTTTGCCGGCTGCACGCGCCCAGCGCTCTGCGGTCTCGGCGGTCTCTCCGAAACGGACGTGGTAGCCACCGGACATTGCGGCGACTATTCCACCTTCAGCACCGGTGGTCGTCAGATCGTAGACAGCAGTAAAGCTGCCATCAGCGTGACGAGAATACTCGGCGGGAGCGACAGTCTGTTCTGACGACTTAAGAACGACAGCAAGCTTGGCAGGCGGGTCAATTCGTCCTGTGAGGAGTAGGCGGTCTCGGTCGTTCGTCGCACCTGTGATAGTGACCCGCCTGAAACGCTGGCTCAGTTGCACGGCTCCGGCCAGGTTCGGCGCGAGGCGCACGCTTGAGGTGTCCGGAAGCAGATAGTCGACGGCCGCATGATGAACCGGGACAGTTCGATCGTCCGTCGTCCTTGCCAATGCCGACCACAACCGTTCACCACCGGCGGCAAACTTCTCCGGCAGCTCCGGCAATGTTCCAGCAAAGATCGAACGTCCCTGTGCTCTGAGCGGGGCTGTCATTCCCGCCCCGTGCAGAGTGAGGCCTTTGACGTCGGTGAAGCCGTCCAGCGTGATCGTCACATCACGTCCACTGCAGGAGATCTGCTTAGCAAGAATCGGACGAGTAGGCATCCCGACTGATTGGATTGAGAGTTCGTCATGACCGTCGGCGACAACCGTCATGCGTCGGTTGTCCACGACCGGGCTCGGGCCGATTATGCCCACAATTGCGGTCGACTGCGCCGCTATGTTGAACTGCGCACCGGCGATGTCGAATCTCCCAGCGAGCAGAATTCCACGAGGGGACAGGTCCTTCGCCTCCGACAGATCGATCTTGACGCGGAATCCGCCGGGGGCATAGCTCCGCCAAGGATCGCCGACCTCCAGATCAACACGATTGTCATTGACGTGCTCGACGCCGACGTCGAAGATCACTGACCCGTCCATGATGCCTTGGAGGTGGAACTCGACATCACTCGGAGAGATGCCGGGAAGGTACGCGCAGCCTTGAAGCTCGATGACGCGCTGGTCCACCCAGCGCGCATTGCGGATCTTCAGCTGGGGAACGAAATCGACACCTCGCGCTTTCAACAGACGCTTCGGGACGTTCGTGTCAAGTCTCCCCATGTAGGTAGGGGCAACGAACCACGTCCCATCAAGGTACTCAAGAGGCACCGCAGCCGTCTCCTCCGTTCGGGTGCCGAGGATCTCTTCGATGTCGTCAAGTCGTCCAGCAGCGACGATCCACATGAAGAGGCGCTCTTGCGCCGGCATGAGCGTCCATGCGCCTTTCGGCATTGCCTTCTTCAGTTCGTTCGCGGCTCCGCACAGAGTCTTCCTGAATCGCTTGTTCGCAGTGTCGAGGAACTGAGCATGCATGTTCAAGTCCGTGCCCATCCAGATCGCGTAAGCTCGTTCGAGCACGTTCTCCGGGGCATGGTCCAATGCAGACCGTAAGGCCTCGATGACTTCGAGCTTGGCCTGGAGATCTGTCAGCTTTGCCTTCCGTTGTGAACGGGTGTCGCGGCCCTCCGCCAATCGCCAACCATAGACATCTTCGGTGAGCACGTCGATGGCCGCCGCACCGACGAGCGCCCGATAGACAGGCTCCTGGTCTTCGTAATTGGAGAATCCCCACATCTCGCCGACATGTCGGTTCCAGAAATCACGACGATAGACCTTATTCCAAAGGACCGGCTCTTCCAACAGCTCCGGCATGTCATCGAGGCGAACCGCCAGGCGTTGCCGCGAATGCACCCGCGCGGTGAGCTTTGGCCGTGTTCGGCCGGTCTTTCCCATGCGAATGTATGAGCCAGTGGCGATGTCTGATCCCGTTCGGTCGAGCGAATCGATCAGCGATGAGTAGGCTCCCGGCAGAACCTCGTCGTCCGCATCGGCGAAGGCGATGTACTTCCCCCGCGCAGCGTCTACACCCCTGTTGCGAGCACGAGCGGGCCCTTCGTTTTCCCCTTCGAGGATCGAGACACGTGTGTCGTGCTCGGCAATAGTGCGAGCTTTTTCAACGGTGTCGTCGGTCGAACCGTCGTCGACGACGATGACGTCGAGAGCAAGTCCTTTCTGGTTGAGAACGCTGCGCAAGCAGGACTCGATGTGCTCGCTGGCGTTGAAAGCCGGAATGACGACACTCAGTGTGATTGCGCCGGAGTCTTCCTCGGTACCTGTGGTCGTGTCGACATGTGGAGATGAATCGATACCGGACTTCGATCTCCTTCGGAAGTCCTTGAAACCTTCGACCCCACCGTTGCGCAGATGCCACAGCGACTTACGCCACCGCTGCCCGCTCACGGGGTCTCACTGCCGTTCATTGCCACCTTTTCACGAATGCTTTCGACGATCGATTCGTAGTCGGCATTGCGGTAGTGGAAGGGTTGCGGTCCCCACTTATGGTCTCTTGCGATCCGAACGTCACTGCTTGCTCTCACCACGGACGACATTGTCAGTGACTGTGCTTCTCTACGATACCGGATGTAGTGGGCATTCGCGGACAGAGCACGGTCGGCATATTCCTCTGCTTCGGTCGGTTTCACGGTTCGCAGGCTCTGCCATGCCTCGCTGACACCGCGACCGTTTGAAAGACCACGACCGGCCTCACGTGCTCCGCGTTGGAGCCGCCGCCATCCCCGGCCGAGCCTCGCGAGTCCGTCGTTCTGTGGGTGAGGCGCCCCGTCGACCGCGCCGGCCCACTCGATGTCGAGAAGAATGGTCTTCTCCCACAGTCCCGCAGCTTTGAGCTCCTCGATCAGCATCGTAAAGCCTGATTTCCACCGAGAGAAGTGCTCGTCGGTGCCGAACTCGATCAACCGAGCTCCCTCGCGACGTGCAACCCGAGCGGCTCCGCAGGCCTCGATCTCAAGCGAGTTCGTCATGGTGGTGTCGTCGGGGAACTTCCAGAATCCGCGCCTCTCGTCGACCAGGTCGAGAAGAACGACGTCGAGGTCATTCGCGTTCTTGAGGATCCTGGCGATGCCGGTTCCCTTGAGGTCACTGGTGACCATGCGCTTCTGGAATGCCGAATTCAGATCGCTGAGATCAATACCGGTCGTTCCATGCGGCGATTCCAGACTCGTCACTGATTGCCTAGCCACGTAGGCCACGACCTCAGCCTCAGGCATGAATTCTGCAGTATCACGGCTCACACAGGAGCCGAAGATGGCGATCTTCATCGGCCAGAATCCTGGTGGACGGCAGGAGCATTGTCTTCCTGACGCAAGCGCTGTCGCTCCTTGTAGCGTTCATCGGCGATCTGGCGTGCGCGAGAGGCAAGCCTGCGGCCGGTGAAGTCGTCGGCAGCAGCAACGGACGACGCTCGATCACTTGGATTCGCCGCCCGCAGAACGACACGCTTCTTACTAGGATTCAGTCGCAACGGCGGAGCATCGGAGATTCGCGGGGCGCTGACTGCCTGAGACGCAGGCTTAGGCAGCGATGGGAACTTGGCCTTCGGCATTTCGTCATCGAAGGACCTCGGCCAGACCTGCTCCTCGGCGGCTGCCAGCATCGGCGTCGGAGTCTCTTCGACTTCGTCGACTTCATGTTGCCTCTTCACATGGCGTGCAGCAACCATCTTCTGCTTAGTCTGACGCGCTGCGTGGCGCGGGATCGGGTTGCTGATGAGCTCGGGTTCGAGGATGTTGATCTCCTCTTTGACCGCGTTGCTCACCACGTCTGCGAGAAGTTTGTCGGCAATATCTTCTTTGCCCTTGGCGACGTTCCATGCCCACCAACGGTATTTCTCCGCCACCGCCTCCGCAGGGCCGTTCATGAGGATCTCGCCGCGATGCATCCACACGGCGCGGGTGCAGAGTTCCTGGATCACCTTGGCTGCGTGGTTAACGAGCAGAACCGTGCCAGCTTCGGCGAGGAGTTCGTCCATCGCCCGTTCGCTGCGTTCGGCGAAGGTCGCGTCACCTGTGGACAGCGCTTCGTCGATGAGAAGGATCTTCGGTCTCGCGGCCAAGGCGATGGCGAACCTCAGACGAGCTCCCATGCCCGAAGAGTACGTGCCCATGGGCCGGTGAATTGCCGATCCCAGCGCCGAAAGCTCAACGACATAGTCAAAGGCCTCAGCTGCTTCGTCGGGCGATAGCCCCATCGCCAGGCAGCCGAGACGCACGTTCTCACTGCCCGACAGCGCAGGTTGGAGTGCAGCGCTGACGCCGAGTAGCAACGGCTGATAGCGGACGAGGATTCGACCACGATCAGGCTGTTCGACACCGGCGACGTTTCGGAGGAATGTCGACTTTCCAGAGCCGTTAGCACCGACGATACCGACCATTTCTCCCTCACGCGCGACGAAGTTCACTCCCCGCAGAGCGCGGACCGTGGTCTGGCCAGCACGTCCTGCAACGGCGTTCGTCAATCGGCGAAGGCCCTTGGCCCTTTGACTCGGGTCGTTCGTGTTGACGGTGTAGCGAACTTGAACGTTCTCGGCGATGATATTGGGTTCCTGGAGCTCAGATTCGGCCATAGCTCTCCTCCCCTCTCCAGAAGAACAGGAAGCCGACGATGAGCAGTCCAAACGCCCAGAAGATTCCCACGAACCAGAGCCATGGGTCCGTGTCGACGCCGTAGAGCAGGGAATTGCGCACGATCGTGAGGTAGGAGTGCATCGGGTTGAACTGCATCGCAGCCAAAAGGAGCGGGTGATCCGACAGCCGGTCTTCAATGGAGAAGAAGACGCCAGAACCGTAGAGCCAGAATCGGCTGACAATCGACATGAAGTTCGTGAGGTCAGGAATCTTGTGGCCGATTCGAGCTAGCAAACAGGCAAGTCCGACGTTGAAGATAGTCTGCAGGATGATGACGGGAATGACGAGGACGACTCTCCACGTGATGACTTCTAGGTCCGGAAGTACCAAGATGAGAACGATCATCACGGCGAGAGTCGGAATGAAATCGAGAAAGTTCCGGACGACAACCGAGATCGGCAGCGCAGCACGCGGGAACTGAAATCCTTTGATCATCGATGCTCCGGAGCGGATCGCTCCGGTTCCACCCGTCATCGACTTTCCGGTGAACTGGAAGAAGAACACTCCGATGACCAAGTAGCCGAGGAAGTTGTCGATACCGCGGGAGGACTGGAGGATGAATCCGAAGATGAACCAGAACGCGAGAACCGACAGGAGCGGGTTGAGGAAGAGCCACCCGTAGCCTAGGAGGTTCTTCCTCGTTGACCCGCTCATCTTGGCCCGTGATTCGGCGAGGATGAAGTGCCGGCGATTCCACAGGGCCGCCAGGTAGCTTCGCAGGCTGGTCCGTCGGCCGACAGGAACGAGCCCTTCGCTCGAGACCGAAGGGATCGTGCTTAGGCCGAGAGGGTTCTTCGTCTCGACCGTTTGCGATTTCTCACTCACTGCGCGGCGACTCCTGCGAGCTGGGAATAGACCTGACCATAGCGGCGACCGATGTCCTTCCATCTCCGTGTCGCGAGAACATGTTCACGTCCGTTCTGTCCGAAACTCTTTCTTGTACCTTCGTCGAAAGCCAGCTCCGACAGCACATCGGCCAATTCTCTCGGATTTTCCGGGCTCACGCACACTCCTGCAGAGTCCGGGATGAGTTCCCGCAGTGCCGGCAGGTCCGAGATGACGACCGGTCGAGCCAGCCCCATGGCTTCGATGGGTTTGATCGGGGTGACAAGTCGGCACACCGGTTCGTCCTTTCGAGGGACAACGATAGCGTCGAGGGCGAGCTGGTGCTCGACCGCTTCCGCTTGGGAGACGCGTCCGGTGAACACTGCGTGCTCCCCCAACGCACGAGCACGCTCGCGCAGTGAGGGAAGAGCCACACCGTCTCCGGCGATGAGCAGCCTGAGGTCGACCCCCTGGCTGCGCGCGACGGTGACAGCGTCGACGAGGTCGTCGAGTCCCTCGTATCCGACGATCGAGGCTGCGGTGCCCACCCAGATGCCTGCCTCGGGCAAGCCCAAGCCGGTCCGCACCTCGGAGGGGGTCCGTGCGACGTCGGCGTCGACGACGGCTTCGGAGACAGAGTTCGGGATGAGGGTGATCGACTCCGCCGGCACTCCCCCGGTGATGAGGTGCTCGCGCATCGTCTCGCCGAGGGTGATGACGGCGTCGGCAGCCGAGGCGACCTCGATCTCTTTGGCCCGCATGAGTTCGAAGCGCTGACTGGCCCGACGCGCCTTACGCTCTGCAGGGGTGCCTCCAGCGGCCGCCCAGGTCTCTTCGAGGACGCCGCGAACCTCGTAGACCCACGGCAGTCCGGTCACCTTTGCTGCGGCACCGGTGGCCAGTCCGTTGACATGGTGCGTGGTCGTGTGGAGGACCTCGGCTCCGCGGTTCTGCGCCTGAGTTGCGAGCCAGCTCGCCTGATCATCGAGGCGCGCGGTCGGGGTGGACAGCGGGCGGAGGGGAATCTGCCGGAGATAGTCGACACCGTCGACGGTCTCGATCGGACCCGAACTCACCCTTCCGATCGTCACCGGGTAGGAGGGCCGGGTCGCCGCAGCCACCTCGTGTCCGGCCTCCTTGAGCGTTGTGAGGATGGCGTGCGAACGGTAGGCGTAACCGGAACGGGTGTGCGGCAGCGAGTTCGTCAGCACGTACAGTGCCGAGGGCAGCGGGTTCGGCTTCGTCGGTCGCGACGGGCGTGCGGTGATGTGGCTGTTCACTTCTGGCCACCAGCCGGGCTGCAGACTCCGTCTCTCTTCGATGAGCCGGGTTCGGCGAGCGCCTGCAGGCAGCACGGCGATTGCTCCGTCGATGTCTCCCTTGGTCCACCGAATGCGCGAGGACAGTGCTGCGGTTCGTGGAACCGTCTCGGCGATGGTCTCGGCCTCGTCGAGCAGACCGAGGTTGAGGGCGATCTCGCCGAGCAGTCGGGAAGGTGTTCGCGAGCAGTTGACAAGTTCTTTGGCGGTCGTCTCCTGACCGAGCAGCCATGCAGACGCGGCTTGGCCGGCATCTCCGGGAAACCGGCCGATCACTCGTCCCACGACTCTCGAAGCCGGCCCAGGCAGGCGGCGGGCGAGCTGCATACCGAAGAAGACGCGGTCGTCGGTGATGTGCGCAGCCGTCGTCGTGACGACGTTGGTGATCTGGCGGGCGAGAAAGCTGAGGTTCACGAGATCGCCTGCCTGAGGATGCGTTCGTAGCCATGGCCCATCGCCGCGGCAGAGGCATGACGGATGACCCATTCGCGAGGATCCATGCCGTCGGGTGCGTCCTGGCCGAAGGAATCACCGGACTCGATGCGGTCGCGCATCACCGTCATAGCGGATGCGACGGCATCCACATCGCCGGGGCTCGCGACCTCGCCGGCCGCAGTGCCGATGATGATGTCGGCAGCTTCCCCTGCAACGACGCCGAGGACGGGTATCCGCCGGGCCATGAGCGAATAGAGCTTGGACGGGACCGTGTATTCGTAGGAATCGAGCGGACTGAGGCTGACGAGTCCGGCATCGGCCCACTCCCAGTGCGCGGCGAGCTCTGCACCCGCGTGCTGGGGGAAGAACTCGACGGGGACGCGATTGATCTCGGCATCATCCTTGAGCGCCGCCGCGTCGACACCGTCGCCGACGATGCGCAGGCGAACCCCTTCAGCCCTCGCCAAGGCGCGGATCGATGTGGACAGGTCCTGGGATCGCCCGACGGTGCCGACATAGAGCAGATTGAGGCCGCTGCGCCCCTCTCTGTCTTTCTTCGCAGTGCTGGAAGATGCGGAGAGTTCCGCAGCTTCGGACGAGATGACGGGAATCGCGCCGGTCGCAGTCAGTCCCGAGGCACCGGCGAGTTCTGCCGGAGAGACGCCGCTGCGCACGACCTCGGCGGTGACGCCACGGGCCTCAAGCCTCTGCTTGAAGCCGTCAGTGGTGACGACAACGACGGCGGCCCGCCGTTGAGCACGGGTGAAGAGATTCGGCAGGACGTCCCGCTCGAAACGACCAGTGATCGAGCTCGGCAGGTACCGACCGAGAGCTCCGGTGACCAGGTTCATCTCCGAGATGAGATCAGGCCAGGCGTCGCGCACCTCGGCGACGTGCGGCACCCGCAGCAGTCGCGAGAGCGCGTCCCCGGCGAGCAGGAACGGCAGGGCCGGTGTCGTGGAGACGATGACATCGGGTTTCATTCGACCGCGCAGCCGGTCGACGACGGCAGACCAGGCACCGGTGGCCGAGACCGTCTGGTCGAGCAGCTGACGGATCATCGAGGAACCGCTGTGCAGATAGGGCACACGCAGGATTCGTTCTCCGTCGACACCGGCATCCCAGGTTCCGCCGAGGCGCACGTCGACGCGGCGGCGTCCCCGACCGACCTTGGAGCCGAAGAACCCGTCCCGGTCCGGGTAGGGGTAGTGCGGGTGCGGGGCGACGGTGATGACGTCATGTCCGGCCGTGCGCAGGTGATCGTTGAGGATCCGCCACCGCCGCTGCGGGGCGCCGACCTCCGGGTAATAGTAGTGACTGAGTAGGACGATTCTCATGCGTGCACCGCCTCGACGGAATTGCGCTTGCGCAGCCACAGCGGCACGAGGGTATAGAGCCCGAGCAGGAAGACCCAGAACACATGAGAAGGATACGTCGAAGCCGTGTTGCCGCCCACCAACGTCGGCACGGAGAGAATGCACGCCAGCACGCTCAGCGCGGCATGGAACAGGGAGACAGCGCCGTGCGACCAGCCGGCCTGCTGGATGCGCTGGTAGATATGTTCGCGGTGCGGCAGAAAGATGTTCTCGCCCCGAAAGAGCCGCAGCACGAGGGTGAGCCCGACGTCGAAGAACACGAAGATCATCGGCGCGACGATGACGACGATCGGCACGCCCTGGACGAACAGCCACACAGCGAGGACGAAGACGGCAGCACCGATTCCATAGCTTCCGGTGTCTCCGAGGAACGCCTTCGCCCGGCCCAGGTTGAACGGCAGGAATCCGATGGCAGCGCCGGCCACCGCCAACGCCAGGAGAGTCAGGTCGTTCTCACCGATCCATGCGCCGACGAAGGCGAACCATCCGGTGGTGACGATGGTCCACTCGGCGACATAGCCGTTGAGACCGTCGACGAAGTTCACCGCATTGACGGTGCCGACTCCGATGACGGCGAAGGCAAGCGCATGGGCGAGACCCTGAGTGGAGAACATCGCGATGGTCGCGCTGAAGATCAGTGCCAGAACCACCTGTCCGATGAGACGTCCGGCCGGACGCAGTGAGTCGAGGTCGTCGCTCATCCCGATCGCCGAATAGCACCAGGTGAGCACCAGGAATCCGATCGGCAGGAGGATGCTGCCGACTCCGAACATCCCGTGTTCGATGATGCTCCAGATCATCGCCACCACAGTGGCGACGGTGATGCCGCAACCGATGGCGATCCCACCGCCGCGCACCGTCGACTGGGTGTGAGAGGAACGGTGCGAGGGAACGTCGACGATGCCGGCCCTGCGAAGAAGCGGGAAGGTGATGAGCGCGCTGAGTGCCGTGGCCACCGCGGCGGCGACGACGATCAGCAGCGATTGAAGGTCCATCAGTGGCCGGCTCCGGTGTCCTGGGCATCAGCGAAGAGTTCGACCGAGGGTGCATCGATGAGTCCGGTCAGGTGTGCTTCGAGCTCTGGCCGATTCGTGAAGACACGTGGATCGCGCGACTCGGCCACGAGGTCTCTCAGCGCGGCGAGATCGATCGGGGAGATCGGCACCTGAGTGATCAGAGGATGTTTGGGCCTGTTGTCGACCTCGCCAGGTGACAGGAGTGCCTCGGTGAGCTTCTCGCCCGGGCGCAGACCCGTATAGACGATCTGCACATCGCTGCGGCCCGAGAGTGCGATGACTCGCCTGGCAAGGTCATCGATCCGGATCGGTGCGCCCATATCGAGCACGAGTGTCTCACCCGGTTCGCCGATGGCGGCCGCCTGCAGCACGAGTTCGCATGCCTCATCGGCGGTCATGAAATAGCGCGTCACTTCAGGATCGGTGACCGTCACAGGATCACCGGCAGCCACCTGTGCCACGAACGTCTCGAGCACCGAACCGCGGGAGCCGAGCACATTGCCGAACCGCACAGACATGTACCGTCGCCCGGTCTCCGCGGCCACCGAGGCGACCGCCCGCTCGATGGAGAACTTCGTCCGCCCGAGCACGGAGGTTGCACCGGCAGCCTTGTCAGTCGAAATGTGCACGAAGGAATCGACGTCGTTGGCCACGGCGGCGTTGAGGAGATCGAGGCTGGCTCCCACATTGGTGCGCACAGCCTGTTCCGGGAAGCGTTCAAGGAACGTGAGATGTTTGAGCGCCGCGGCGTGGAAGATGATGTCCGGCTTCGCCTCTGCGACGAGGGCATCGACGAACGCGGGGTCGCGCAGGTCTCCGAGGACGAGATCGTCACTGGTCAGCAGCGCGGACCCTTCGAGACCGAGTTCCGTGGCGTGCAGACCGGATTCGTCCCGATCGGTCATGACGAGTCTGGCCGGGTCGAAGCGAAAGACCTGGCGGCACAGCTGGGAGCCGATGGAACCGCCGGCGCCGGTGACAAGGACGACCTTGCCGGTGATCGCTGTGGCGATGTCGTCGATGTTCGTCGAGATCGGTTTGCGTCCGATGAGGTCTTCGAGGCTGACGTCGCGGAATCCGCGATGGCGCAGGTCGGCCACGTCATGAGAGTCTGGTTCGGGCCGGGAGACTTGGGTGTCCGAGAGCTTCGGCATGATCTTGATCTCGACCGGGCGGGATTCGAGGTTCGATGCGATCCGAGACAGTTCTTCCGGCGGAAGGTCGGCGATGGCGATGATGACCACGCCGGCACCCGTGCGGTCGACATGTGTGCCGATGTCGCTGATCGGCCCGAGAACGCGGGTGCCGTTATAACGCAGGTGCCGTTTCGCTGGGTCGTCGTCGAGGATGCCGACGGCAACGTATTCGTTCCGGGTGTCCTGCGCGATCATGTCGAGGGCAAGTGTCCCCTGATTGCCGGCACCGACGACGAGGGTAGGCCGTGAGGACCCCGATGACGTGAGAGTTCGCTGCCGCAGGTTGCGGCGCACCCAGTTTTCGAGGCTCTTGGCCACGATCATCAGCGCACCGGCGGCGATCGGCACGCTGGTGGGAATGAGCAGACTGTCGGCGAAGGCGAATTCGGCCACCCACATGAGGCCCACGCCCAGGGCAACCGTTCCGACGATGGCTGCGAACTGGTCGGTCGATCCGCGACGGTAGCGGCCGCGATAGATGGCCAGCGGTCCGCCGATGAGGAAGACGACCAGAGCGATCGCCGAACAGACGAACATCCCAGGCGCATTGACCATGTATGTATGGAAGTCGTATCGCACCAGTGTCATCGCCACGACGAGGAAGGCGAAGACGAAACCGTCGATGAGCGAGAGCGCCAGTGCCCTGCCATGACGTCTCATTGGGGTCCGTGAGGGAATGGGCTCAGGATTGCTTCCCACTGTCCTCTTTTCATTCTGGTTCCTCGTCCGGCTTCGCGGAGCCACTTGCAACTTTCCGATTGTACTATTGGCGTTAACAGGTTTCATACAGAAATGACGTTGTGAACTCTGAGCGTCGAAGGCCGTCGACTGCCTGCGATTCACTTCCCCGCTTCCGCACACTGGCTACCGCCGAGAGGACTCATGACGTGTCACCGACACCGTTTCGCACACTGAGGACCGCTGTGTGGCACCTGCGCAAGGGCGGTCTGTCGCAGATGTCACAGTGGCGACGCCGCCGGTCGATCACTCAGAGTGCAGCGGACACCTCTGCCGAGGTGGCAACCGGCAGCCTGTCGGCAGAAGTCCTCGCCGAGCTGTTCCCGCCCCTGCCGCTGCCGCAGCGCACACCCGTCTTCGACCGGCTTCAGGTCGGTGTCATCCTCGATGAGTTCTCCGCCGAGAGCTTCGGTTTCGAGTGGTCGACCCGACCGCTGTCGCCGACCGGGTGGGCAAACGAGCTCGACAGCCTCGACTTCGTCTTTCTCGAATCGGCGTGGAACGGCAACGGCGGGCTGTGGAAGTTCAAGCTCACAGGCCCGTCCGGCCCGAGCTCCGAGGTCACCGAGCTGTTAGACGAATGCCGAAGCCGGGGCATTCCGACGGTCTTCTGGAACAAGGAAGATCCCCCGCATTTCGAGGACTTCCTGCCGCTGGCGGCTCTCTGCGATGTCGTGTTCACCAGCGATGTCCGGCTGGTTCCGGAGTATCGGTCGCGGCTGGGCCACGACCGTGTCGCGGCGCTGCCCTTCGCGGCACAACCCGCGATCCACAACCCGTCCCGGCCCGCCAGGAACGCCGGCGCCAGGGACATCGCCTTCGCCGGAATGTACTTCGCTCACAAGTACCCCGAGCGCCGGGAACAGATGGACCTGTTGTTAGGCGCAGCCGATGCTGTGTCCGGGAGGATGGAGCACGGCCTCGAGATCTTCTCCCGGTTCCTCGGCGACGATGTGCGCTACCAGTTCCCCGGCGCGTTGGCTGAGCGGGTGGTCGGTTCGCTCCCGTACCGGAATCTGCTCACCGCCTACAAGCACTTTAAGGTCTTCCTTAACGTCAATTCCGTCACCGACTCCCCCAGCATGTGTGCCCGCAGAATCTTCGAGATCAACGCCGCCGGCACACCGGTCGTCACCACTCCCAGCGCGGCCACCCGTGAGTTCTTCCCGACCGACGAGGTGCCGCAGCCCGAGACCGCCGAGGACGCGGAATGGGTGCTTCGCGCCTATGTCCGCAGCCCGGAGCTGCGCGATCGCAGCGTCCACCTCGCCCAGAGACGCATCTGGGCCGGACACACCTACACGCACCGGGCGATGACGGTGATGGATTCGCTCGGTCTCGACTACGCCCGGCCGTTCCCCACATCGGTGTCGGCGGTTGTGTCGACGAACCGGCCGGACCACCTCGGCGAGGTTCTGACTACTCATGCCGAACAGCTGCACGCGGACAAGGAACTCGTCCTCGTCACACACGGCTTCGAGGTGCCCGCAGATCTGCAGGCTCGGGCGGCGAACGTGGGCATCGATCATCTGCAGATCGTCGAAGTCGACTCCTCACAGCCGCTGGGCGTCTGCCTCAACCGCGGCATCGAAGCGGCTTCCGGCGAGGTGATCGCGAAGATGGACGACGACGACATCTACGGGGCGCACTATCTCGGCGATCAGCTCGCGGCGCTGCGCTATTCGAACGCGGATCTCGTCGGCAAGCAGGCGCACTATCTGCACATCCGCGGTCGCGACATCGTCATCCGCCGGTTCCCCGAACGCGAGCATCGCTTCACGGACCTCGTCATGGGCCCGACCCTGATGACCTACCGGTCGACACTGCTGGACAATCCCTTCGCCGAACGTACCCTGGGCGAGGACACAGAACTGCAGCAGCGGCTCGTCGCAGGTGGCGCTCGCATCTATTCGGCCGACCGGTTCAACTTCGTCCAGGTCCGCGGTGACCATGCGCACACGTGGAGTGTCGATGACGATCTTCTGCTGGCCAACGGGGACGTCCATGTGTTCGGGTTCGCGCCGGGGCACTACTGCTTCTGAGCGCGCCTGCGGAACTCTTCGTATGCGGCAGGTGAACGGTTGGTGAAATAGGGGATTCCGTCCTCCGGCGCCCAGTAGCGTGACCTTCAAGCTGTGAAGTTTTGGCAGTGGAACGCCTTTGATTCAGAAGGTTCCGCTGTGCACGTTGGACAACTGGAGCTCACTTGAAGACCACCCCGACCGGGACCGAGGACATCGGTTCCGTCCGCGACAATGTCTCTCGCGTCATCGATGAGACCGCATCGCTCAATGCCGACCTCGCCCAGGAGCTCATCAGTGCCTATGACCGCGAGTCGAAGCTCCTCGGCGGCATCGGCAAACGCGAGAGGGAGATCGCTCGGCTGAAGATCGAACTCGCGAAGCGGGATGCGAAGCTCGCATCGGTCAATGAGCGGCTCGAACGCCTGCTCGGGTCGAAGGCGATGCAGGTTCAGCGTGCGTACTGGCGTCTTCGCCGTCCCCAGCGTGGCAGCTCGCAGCAGTCAGGGGGTCGAGGATGAAGGAAGCGGACATCAAAAAGCGGCAGTCCGAACTCGATTCCCGAATCAAGCAGCTGAAATCGACCCGCACGCGGCAGAAGTCACTGCACGTGCACACGCAGTCGGACTACTTCCTCGACGGGCTTCTCGGGCGGCATCCCTACATCGACCTGGCGGCTGACCGTGACGAGTATCTGGAACGCCAACGTGCCTTCGCCGCTCCGGTCGAGAACAAGATCTCTGCCCTCATGGCAGAGGCAGAGCAGCTGCCCACGACCTCCGGCCAGCATTGGGATCCTCGCCGGAAGCTGCGCATCGGGATCATCGCCGACAGATTCCTCTTCGATTCGCTCAAAGACGCCGCCCACGTGGTGCCGATCGATCCTGAGACCTACGCCGACGACATGGCAGACATCGACCTCTTGCTCATCACATCCGCCTGGCGCGGTCTCAACGACGAATGGTTCAACGTCGCCTTATCGGGTTCTCCGACACGTCAGTACCTCGAATCGAAGGTCGTGCCCTTCGCCCGTGAGAACGGTATTCCGATCGCCTTCTACTCGAAGGAGGATCCGCCGAACTACGTGCAGTTCGCGTCCTTGGCGAAGTTCGCCGAACACGTGTTCACCAGCGCCGTCGAGTGCGTTCCGAAATACCGCAAGTATCTCAATGACCGAGTGCCGGTGTCGGTTCTGCCTTTCGCGGTGAACTTCGTTCATCACCACCCGCTCGGGAGCATGCGCCATACCGGACGCGAGTTCGTCTTCGCCGGATCCTGGTTCGAACACAAATATCCCGAACGGAAGTCGTCGGCGCAGCGGATCTTCGACGGACTCCTGTCCGCCGGGGCCGATCTCACCATCGTCGACCGCAACCTCGAGCTCGACACCGCCAAGTTCGCCAAGACCGAGCGCTACCTGTTCCCCGAACGGTATCTGCCGCATCTGCACCGGCCGATCGATCATGAGGCGCTGCTCGACCTGCAGCGGCTCCTGCCGGTGGGCATCAACCTCAACTCGGTGGTGAACTCCCAATCGATGTATGCCAATCGCATCATCGAGCTGCAGGCGATGGGCACCTTCGTCGTGTCGAACTACAACGCCGGAGTGAATTCCCTCTATCCGCAGGTGTGTATGCCCGACTCGTCGCTCGACATGCAGCAGTCGTATCGGGCTCTGACGCAGCGCAGCATCCGCGAAGCTCAGGTCGCGGGTATTCGCGCCGCCTTCACAGCGAACACGGCCTTCGACCGCATCGATACGATCGCCGAGGCGATGGGGCTCGATTCCGGAGCTCCCGAACACACTGTGCACGTCGCCGGACTGTCCGAGCCCGGTTTCGAGGAGTTCCGTTCGACGCAGACCTACACCGGCCCGATGGTCGCGCTGGAGGACGACGACAGGATCGTCGAGTCCGACGGCGACGTCGTCATCGATCTCACCGGGCACTCCGGTTTCGGCCCCAACCTCGTTCAGGACGCGGTGAACGCCTTCCGCTACACCGATGTCGACGAGGTCCGGATTCTGCCGATCGATACCACTGAGGATCTCTACGAGTACGTCGATCCGATCGACTCCGACCAGCAGATCACTGCCACATGGCACCCTGCCGGCAGTCGCCTCAGTGATGGTGTTGGACATGAACGAACCACGCTCGCGATCGCCTCCGACCTCGTCCTCGAACGGATCGAGACGATTGATGTCACGGCCGAACCCGAGATCAGTGTGATCGTGCCGGTGTACAACAACGGCCCACACCTGAAGTTCAAGTGCTTCGAATCCCTGCGCCGGTCCTCGATCTTCGACCGCAGCGAGATCCTCCTCATCGATGACGGGTCGACCGACATCGCAACGCCGGCGATACTCGACGAACTCGACCGTGCCTACCCCAACGTTCGAGTCCACCGCTTCCCGACCGGCGGGTCGGGCAGCGCCTCACGTCCGCGGAACAAGGGTCTCGAACTCACGCGAACCCCGTACGTGACCTACCTCGATCCGGACAATGAGCAGACGAACGACGGTTATGCACTGCTGCTTGAGATGGTCGACGAACACGGCTTCGACTTCGCCATCGGAAACATGGTGCGGTTCAAGGACAAACGGACCATGATCAAGAACGCAGGCATTCTGCGCCCCGTCGTGGGCGAGGACGGTCTGCTCGGGGACAATGCTCTGTCCCGAGTGAAGTTCCAGCCGATGAGCATTCAGGCGCTCGTGGCGAGCACCGAGTGGTTGAAGAGCCTCGGCATCTATCAGCCGATCGGCGCTGTCGGACAGGACTCCTACTTCTTCCAGCAGATGCTCTTTCATGCCCGGAGGATCGGTCTGACGTCGACACCGATCCACACCTACTATGCGGCGGTGACGAATTCGACGGTCAATGCGATCGGTCCGCGCTTCTACGAGAAGTACCTGCCCCTGGAGGAGGACAGGTCGGCGTGGCTGCGGGAGGTCGGACTGCTCGAGGACTACAACACCAAACGGCTTGAGCCCTTTGTCAAGGGATGGTTCGTCCAGAAGCTCGCCTTCGCCGCCGATGAGGACATCGACGAGTGTAAGAACCTCATCCGCCGACTCACCCAGTTCTACGGCAAGACGACGTGGACGGACTCGGAGCTCGCCGAACTCCATGCCGTGACGCATGTCTGAGGCCCAACTGACCGAAGAACCCCAGTTACAGACCGATGGGGATGGGTCTGCCGAGGAACCGCCGTTCCAGAGACTGGGCACACTGCTGCCCGGAGACCGCATCGAGCGTCGTCCCGGAGTCTTCCAACGCTTCGACTTCCGCGCGGGCACGGTTCGGGTTCCGGCGCTGCTGTGGTCTCGGAAAGAGGCGACGAACCGGCTGGTCATCGCCTTCAACGGAGCCGTCCGACGCTCACCGGAAAAGGACCCACAGGAGATCTTCCAACGCCGAACCTGGGTCGATGACATCGATGCCGACGTCCTCTTCATCGCCGATCCGACCCTGCGCACCGACAATCGGATCAGCATCGGGTGGGGGCAGGGGACACCGGGACGCTATGCCATTCCCGCCATGGCTCAGATCGCTCGCTTCGTTGCGGAATGCCTCGAAATACCCGCTGCCGCACGCTTGTACTTCGGCACCAGCGCCGGAGGATTTCAGGCGCTTCAAGCCGCGGCCCGTGACGAGGGCAGCCGAGCGTTGGTGAACAATCCGCAGATCGACTGGACGCTCTATATGGAGAAGTTCGTCGGAATGATCGCCCGGTACTCTTACGGGGATCGACCGACCAAGGACATCGCCGTCGACTACCCGGACAGGACCTCGGTCGCCCACGCTTTCGCATCGTTCGGTCATACTCCGCGAACACGCTGTCTCATCAACGCCGCCAGCAGAAATGACGCGTTGGCCCAGTTACCGGCGCTCGTCGACGCACTCCCTGCACAGAAGGGGGAGCTCTCCTGCTTCGACGTGTCCCTGTATTCCGATGCCAGAGCCGGGCACAATCCCATGCCCAGGCTCGCCACCACCACCGCGATCAACACCATCCTCAGAGAAGCCATTGATGACTGAGACCACCAGGATCGATGCCCCTGAACCTGTCAGTGCCCCCGAATCGAACTCCTTGGTGTCTGGGCTCGAAGCCGCCGCACGGACCCTGACCGACCATGCCGACGATATCGGGACGGCCGCGCGGCGAGTCTGCGCCGAGCTCAAGGACTTCACAGGCTCGGCCACGATCAGTCGAGCCCTGTTCCATATTGCGGTGGCCGAGGGATCGTCGTTGAGGTCACGATTCGTAGCGGATCACCTTTCCACCCACGGTGACCGTCGACTGGCCCGCTTCGTGTCCGAGCATGCGATCGCCAACGGTGCCAAGCGCTGGCAGAAACTACGCTTGGAACCGTTGCTGGAGGAAGCGCCGAGCAGCGATTTCGGTGAAGGGGTGCGTACGAGGTTCGACCTGACCGTCACCACCGACGGCGTCGTCACTATCCGCAACCCCGATCGTTCGTCGCCTGTGGAGGCCGACGCTCCCTGGTTCAGCACACTCATCAGCCACCTCGATGACGCTCCGGTCGGCATCCACCATGACGTCGTCCGCATCCGCTGCGCTTCGACTGCGGCGGCTCATGCCTCACTGAGGTCGGTGCTCGAGCGTCTTGCGGTCCTGCCCGTCGTTTCCGCCGTCATCGCAGAATCGATCGATGCGGCGTCGGCGATCTCCGAGCTGGTGGGAGCGACATTGCTCGATCGGGCACGGACCGTGCTGCTCACCCCGAACCGATCCGGACGGTATGCGATCGTCTCCGTTCGCGGTGTCGAACTGCTCGATGCAGGTCCGACCACCGGCCTCGTGCTCCCGACGGACACTGCGGTCACGGCTCTGGCCGCGGCTCTCGGACTCGTGGGAATCATCGACTCTCCGGCGTTGAACAGACACGTTCGAATCGTCGTCGATGCCTTCCGCGTGGAGTCGTCCCGCCTGCTGCCGCTGTCCTCGAACGGCCGCTTCTTCACTTCGCTGCTGCGTTTCCGAGGGACTCGAGGTCAGACGGCAGAGGTGAGGAATCTTCTGACCGGCCATCTTCTGGCTGCCGGCTTCTATGACGAAGCGTTGGGTCTTGTCGAGATTGCCCGTCCCTCCGAGCGGGGAAAGGTCTTTCGGGCACGGCGGGTTCGGGCGCTGTACGGCACAGGCAGGTTCGACGAGATCGCCGCTGTTGCCGATTCGGCCACCGCTTCGACCTCAGACAAGCCTCTCATCTGTGAGGCGACGGCTGCGTCGGCGATGTTGGCTGAGCTCGCCGAGGTGGCCGAGAACACTCAGATCCCGTTCTCCCCCGTTCCGGGGAAGGTGCTCACCATCCTGCACGCAAGTGCGCCCGAGCAGAGCGGTGGCTATGCTGTTCGCGCCCACAGCGTCCTCAAGACCATCGCCGCCTGCGGCTATACCGTCACCGCGCTCACCCGCCCAGGGTTCCCAGAATCCACAAATGTTTTAGAACCGGGCTCCGTCACCGAGGCGGCTCACGACGGAATCCGTTACCTGCGAATGGGCAGCGACAGCTCCCGAGCAGACGGTGAGTTCGCGTATATGCACGAATCCGTCGACCATTTCGCTGAGGTGATCCGACGCGAACGTCCGTCAGCGGTACATCTGCGCTCGACTTATGTGTCGGCGCTTCCGGGGCTGATTGCGGCCAAACGCTTCGGGCTTCCCGTTGTCTACGAGGTCTCTGGTATGTGGGAACTCGTCTATGAGGCCGCGAACACCGACCGCATGGAAGGACGTCGTGCCCGCACCGTGGCGTTGGAGAATGCAGTGCTCGAGCACGCGGATGCCGTCGTCACGATCACAGAGGCGATGCGCGACCTCATTGACACCCGGGTGCGAACGCGCAGCCCCATCGCAATCATGCCCAATGCAGTCGACACCTCGACCTTCGCAGCCCGGCCGAAAGATCTCGGCGTGCTCTCACAGTTCGGCTGGGGCACCGACGACCCGGTCATCGGGTACATCGGTTCGTTCGTCGGTTACGAAGGACTCGATGTCCTTGTCCGTGCGGTCGACCTCGTTCGCCGTCGCGGCCTCCCTATGCGTGCACTGCTCGTCGGGGACGGATCCGAGTCGACACGGGTCCGCGCCCTAGCGGCCGATCTGGGTCTCGACGAGTCGACCCTCGTCTTCACCGGACGGGTCTCACATGAGCAGGTCGCCGACCTCTATTCGGTCATCGATGTCTGTGCCTATCCGCGGCTTCTCACACCGGCGACCCGTGCGGTCTCCCCGCTCAAACCGTTCGAAGCGATGGCTGCAAAGAAGTCCGTCATCGTCTCCGACGTTCCGGCGCTGGCGGAGATCGTCGGATACGGCGAGCGCGGTCTCGTCGTGCCCAGCGGAGAACCAGAGGCCCTCGCCGAGGCGATCACGGCCGCCATCGTCGATCCGACTGCGACCCAGCACAGACTCGAGGCCGCGGCCGCGTGGACGGAGTCGGAACGAAGCTGGGAAGCCGTCGGAACGGTCATGGACTCGGTGTTGGCTAGGCTGACGTCATGACACGGACGATGTTGTTCTACGGGCATGTCGCCTCGAACTGGGGCGACCTCGCCATCAACGCCGGAGCACTCGAGCTGATGCGTCGGGCCGATATCGACGTCGAGAACTCGACGGCGGTTCTCCTCGCTCCCTCCGACAAGTTCCGCAGACAGTCGAGCTTCACCCTCAAAGGGATGGAGTTGACGACGGTCCCGACGGATGGCACTTCGCGAGGCGGTAAGGACGAGATCGAACTGCTCATCGACTATGTCGCCCATCCGCAGCGGTTCGCCGACGACACCGGCATGACCGATGTCGACCTCGTCGTCCTCAACGCCGGTGAGCATCTCTTTGAATCTGCGACCGGCGAGAACCTCGTCGACCTGGTCTGGCGCATCCTCCCCGCACTCGCCGCGCGAGCGCTGAACAAACCGGTCATTCTGCTCCCGTCGACTGTCGGGCCCTTCCGCACGGCGTTCGGAACCGCGCTGGAGAAGTTCCTCCATCAGGGACTCAACGCTGCGGCGTTCCGCGATACCGAGTCCCGACGGCTCGAATCGACACGATTGCGTCCCGAACTTCCGGTCCTGCTCGACCCTGGTTTCTTCGTCCCGGGACTGCGAGCGCGGGCGGAAGCAGATCGGGATACGGATGTCCTCGGAATCGTCGTGCGCCCGGAGGACATGGGGATCCGTCCGGGGTCACGACGATCCGCATTCGTGCAGAACAAGCTTCGCGTATCGCAGTTCCAACACTCCCAAGCGTTCCAGCTGTTCGCTTCGGTCGCTGAAGCTCATCTGGCTGACGGCGGGCGGGTAAAGGTCATCGTTCAGACTCGAGCCGACCGTGAGATCTCCATGGCACTGACCGACCACCTCAGCACTGTCGCCGGAGGTGAGAGGGTCGAACTCATCGACCCGCAGGGGCTCCGGACCTTCGTCGACGAACTCGGCCGCCTCGGCGCATTGGTGACCTCCCGGTTCCATTCGGTCATCCTCGCCTCCGCTCAGGCCGTCCCGAGCGTCGGAGTCTATTCGGAGACTCATGGACACAAGATGCCCGGACTCTTCGAGTTCCTGAAATTCGCCGATTGTGCCGTGCGACTGGATGATCGAACCATTGCGTCGGTACGACAGGAGGTCGACGCTGCGCTGACTACTGCGCGCGGGGGCATCGACGAGATCCACAACCGAATCAGAGCGAACCGAAGCCTGGCTCGCCGGTGGTTGTCCGAGGCTCGGGAACCCGGTGGGTCACAGTCATTCGACTCTTCACCGCTTCAAATCGAAGCGGTGGCGCTGCTATACCGGGAGGGCTTGCGTCGAATGGAGAACGGTTGTGTGGCTCAGGCGCTGCAGGCCATCGACAAAGAGCCGAATACATGATCGCACCTGTCTTCTTGGATGAAGCATGCCATCCTGCCGAATCGCTTGGTGCCGGTTCGCATCAGTCAGCTTAGGACGTAGGTCGGCATAGGGCGTCAGTCGGCGTAGGCGACGTCCGGTGCGAATTCCGCAACCCGTTCGCCGACGCCGAGCAGCGATTCGACGGCTGCCACGGACCGCTCGGCGGCGCGGCCGTCACCGTAGGGGTTGACCGCCTTCGCCATGGCTTCGTAGGCCAGGGAATCATCGAAGAGACGGGACACCTCGGCGACGATCGCGGTTTTATCAGTTCCGACCAGTTTGACGGATCCCGCGGTGACGGCCTCGGGGCGTTCGGTGTTCTCCCGCATAACGAGGACAGGCTTACCGAGGCTCGGGGCTTCTTCCTGGATTCCGCCGGAGTCGGTGAGGACGACGTCGGAGGCGGCCATGACGGTGGTGAACTCGCCGTAGGACAACGGCTCTGTGACGAGCACATTGTCGAACTTCTCGACGCGGGGCAGGACTGCTTCGCGCACGAGCGGATTCCGGTGGGCCGGGAGCAGAATGAGCAGCTCGGGGCGTGCCGCGGCCAGCTCGGCCAGTGCATCGCCGATGTTCTCCATCGATGAGCCGAGGTTCTCTCTGCGGTGAGTCGTCACCAGCAGCTTCGGTCGGTCAGTGGCGACGTAGTCGGCGACGACCTGGTCGGTGGGAGCGACGTTCATATCGACGGCGATGTGAAGGGCGTCGATGACCGTGTTGCCGGTGACGACGACATCGGCAGGGTTGATGCTCTCGGCGAGCAGGTTGTCACGCGAGCGTGCGGTCGGAGCGAGATGGAGTGCCGAGACCTGACTGGTGAGCTTTCGGTTGGCCTCTTCGGGGAAGGGACTGAGCAGGTTGCCCGAGCGTAGCCCCGCTTCGAGGTGAACGACGGGAATTCCCCGATTGAAGGCAGCGATGGAGGCACCCATGACGGTGGTCGTGTCTCCTTGGACGAGCACCGCGGCAGGAGTTTCGTCAGCGAGAACTGCGTCGAGTTCGCCGATGACGCGGGAGGCGACCCCATTGAGTGTCTGTCCCTGGGACATGATGTTGAGGTCCACGTCGGGGACGATTCCGAACAGATCGTTGACCTGGTCGAGCATCTCACGATGCTGGGCGGTGACGACGGTGCGGGAGTGCAGGGTCGCACTCGATTCGATCGCCCGGATGAGAGGGGCCACCTTGATGGCTTCCGGCCTGGTGCCGAAAACGGTGAGGACAGTGGGGGTCACGCACGAACTCCTGGTCGGGAGAACCACGGGGGCCGCCTCGGCGAGGCAGGGTTCTCGCTTCAATGCCGATGTGGGTAATGGTATGCAGTTCTGCAGAACTTGGACATACCGACTTCATTCATCTCATCATGACGACCCCGCCTTCGCTGACCGAATCAGAAGACCTTCACAGCGCATTCACTCAAAGTTGATGATGAAGTCATGTCAGCGGTCATTTCATGAGTCATTGTGGTCAGGTTGCCTCGGGAAGCTCTCGGGTAACATCAGTAGTCGTTCATCTCGAGTTTGGAGCATCGCACACATGCCGCCCACCGCCACCTCTCAACGCCCCTCCGTCGCCGTCATCGGACTCGGATATATCGGTCTTCCGACCGCAGCTGTTCTGGCCAGTTCGGGCGCAGAGGTCGTCGGTGTCGACATCAACGCCGATGCCGTGGCCACGATCAACGCCGGCAAAGTTCCCTTTGTGGAGCCGGACATGGCGACAACGGTGGCCGGTGTCGTCTCTCAGGGTTACCTGCGAGCCACGACCGAGACTCCGCACGCGGACAATTACATCGTCGCCGTGCCGACGCCGTTCAAGGACGGGCACGAACCGGACCTGTCTTACATCGAGACTGCGGGTAAGCAGATTGCACCCCTGCTCGAGGGCAATGAGCTCATCATTCTCGAATCGACTTCGCCTCCCGGAGCAACGGAGTTCCTGGCCGAGACGATCATCAAGGAACGCCCGGATCTCACGCTCAAACCCGGCAGTGCACAGACTGTCTATTTCGCGCACTGCCCTGAGCGGGTGCTGCCCGGCCGGATCATGATCGAGCTGCGGACGAATGATCGCATCGTCGGCACCCTCAACGGCAATGCCGGCGAACGTGCCCGCGATCTCTATGAGCTGTTCTGTGAGGGCGAGTTCCTTATGACCGATGCTCGCACCGCGGAGATGGCGAAGCTGACCGAGAACGCTTACCGCGACGTCAACATTGCGTTCGCCAACGAGCTGTCGGTGATCTCCGACGGTCTCGACATCAATGTGTGGGAGCTCATCAAGCTCGCGAACCACCACCCTCGCGTCAATATCCTGCAGCCCGGTCCCGGTGTCGGCGGCCACTGCATCGCTGTCGACCCGTGGTTCATCGTCTCCACCGCTCCCGAGCAGTCGTCACTGATCCGCACCGCGCGTGAGGTCAACGACTCGAAGCCCGGGTATGTGCTCGACAAGCTCCTTCCCCAGGCTCGTCGCATCCAGGATGTGCAGATCGCGGCACTTGGACTGGCGTTCAAGCCGAACATCGACGACCTGCGCGAGAGCCCGGCCCGGCAGATCGTCGGACAGCTCGCCGATGCGCTCCCCGACGCGAACATCATGGCTGTCGAGCCGAATATCGACAGCCTGCCTTCGGAGCTCGAGGAACGCGAGAACGTCACTCTCACTGAGGTGAACGAAGCCATTCGCGCTGCCGATATCGTGCTGCTGCTCGTCGACCACAATGAGTTCACCCGCATCGACCGGACCCTGCTCACGCAGAAGATCGTCCACGATACGCGCGGGGTGTGGGGCTGAGGCTGAGCCCACTCCCCTATCTATCGACTGCGCCGTTGAGAATACACAGCGGCGCAGTCGCTTTCTAGACTGCTTGCAAGAGCCAGTGCGTCGGCGGCGTAAGGTGGGCTCGAAGTCTCCACTGCGGGATGATTGTGCATCGCTTCAGCTGGTGGAGACCACGCTTGTCGCCCACCGCTGTGCTGAGGAGAAGAATTGACCGCTGAACCGATCTGGCTTCCCGACCCTGATCAGACCCCGCGACCGCAGATTGCCGACTTCATCGACTTCGCCAACAAACGTACTGGCCAGACCATGGACGGCTATGACGATCTGTGGAATTGGTCGGTGAGCGACCTCGACGGATTTTGGGGCGCGGTCTGGGACTTCTTCGACGTCATCGCCGACGAGCCCTACACCGAAGTCCTAGCCGACCGGTCCATGCCGGGCGCCATCTGGTTCCCCGGTACCCGCCTCAACTACGCCGAACACGCCCTGCGAGCCGGCCTCGACGACAAACTCGCCGACGAACCGGCCATCATCACCATCAAAGAATCCGGCGAGCGCACTGAGACCACCTGGCGCGAACTGCGCCGCCAAGTCGGATCCGTCGCCGCCTGGCTGCGCAACCAAGGAGTCGAAGAAGGCGACCGTGTCGTCGGCTACCTCCCGAACACCCACCACACCCTCATCGCCTTCCTCGCGACCGCCTCCGTCGGGGCCATCTGGTCCGCCTGTGCCCAGGACTATGCCGCCGAAGGTGCTGCGACGAAACTCGGCCAGCTCGAACCGAAGATTCTCTTCGCCGCCGACGGCTACCTATGGAACGGCACGTCCTTCGACCGTCGCGACCAGGTCGAGGACCTGGCCAGCCGGATGCCGAGCCTGCGGGCCGTGGTCGGGGTGGGCAACCTCGGCGAAGAATTCGTCGATGAACACGGTCAGATCACGCCCCTCACAGCCTGGGACGATATCGCCTCCAGGGATGCTGAACCCGAGTTCGCGCGCGTCGATTTCGATACCCCGCTGTGGGTGCTGTACTCCTCGGGCACGACGGGGATTCCCAAGGGGATCGTGCACAGCCACGGCGGGGTCGTCATCGATCACCTGCGCCTGCTGGGTCTCCACCTCGACATCCGGCCGGGTGACCGGTTCTTCTGGTACACGAACACGAATTGGATGATGTGGAACCTCGTCGCTTCGGCGCTGGTGGGCGGTGCGACCACGGTGTGCTTCGACGGCAGTCCCCTCTATCCGGGGCCGGGCCGGCTGTGGGAGATCGCCGCGGACACGAAGTCCAATGTGCTCGGGGTCAGTCCCGGGATAATCCTGGCCGGGATGAAGGCCGGGCTTGAACCCGGCACGGAATTCGACCTCTCCGCGCTGCGGACGATCGGTGCCACCGGTGCCCCGGTGCCCGCCCACTGCTTCCCGTGGGTGCGCGATGCCGTGGGCGAACGCGTACAGCTGGCCTCGACGAGCGGCGGCACGGACGTCGTCAGTGGTTTCGCCGGGTCCGCACCGAACGCTCCGATCTGGGCCGGGGAGCTCTCGCGGCCGGTCCTCGGTGTGGCGTTGGAGTCATGGGATGACTCCGGTCAGCTTTTGGTCGGCGAGGTCGGGGAGATGGTCATCACCGCCCCGATGCCGTCGATGCCGGTGAAGTTCTGGAACGACCCCGACGGTGAGCGCTACCGCGACACTTACTTCTCGATGTTCCCTGGAGTCTGGCGCCACGGCGACTGGATCACCATCACCGACCACGGCAGCGTCATCATCTCCGGCCGCTCCGATGCCACCCTCAACCGGCAGGGCGTGCGCCTGGGCAGCGCCGACATCTACGATGTCGTCGACGGCATCCCCGAGGTGGCCGAATCCCTGGTCATCGGTGCCGAGCAGCCGGGCGGCGGGTATTGGATGCCGTTGTTCGTCGTGTTGGCTGACGGAGCTTCGCTAGATTCCGGGTTGCGGTCGCGGATTGCCGGGGAGCTGCGGTCCAAGGCGTCGCCGCGGCACGTGCCCGATGACATCATCGCCGTGCCCGCGATCCCCCACACCAAGACCGGCAAGAAGCTCGAGGTCCCGGTGAAGCGGCTCATCCAGGGGCATTCGTTGGAGAAGGTGGCGAATCCGGATGCTGTGGATTCGTTTGAGGCGCTGGAGTACTTCGCGCGGTTTGCGGGTGGGGCGGACAGCTAGTCTGAAGGAGAAGAAGTGGTCTACGTTGTCCAACCGTTCAGGGCACATGACCTTGGAGCGTAACGACATGGGCCACTACTCCCACGTCGTCGATAGAGGTAACAGTGGAAGCATAAGGCCTCTCCGCAACGGTGCGACAACGCGTGAGCCGAGAAGCTAGCTTTCCGTTCATCCGATGTCGTGTAGTGGTCTAGACTCGGGCAGTTGATTGTCGAGACCGCGCTCTATCAGCGACCGAGCGGCTTCTCTTAATTCCGGTAAGACGGCGGTCAGATTTTCCGAGTATCGAGGATTGAGCATATGCGCCCATCCACGGCTCGCATTCACTTCCGTCGAATGAAGTGAACCCCGGTGAACTGTGGTCGAGCGCCAGCCGTACACGCGGTCTAGTCTCTGAGCAATGGGTTCTGATACTACGAGTCGAATGGTCGCCTTATACTTCTTCGTCGCTCCCGGAATCGACTTGCAACACTTGCATTGCTCGACGGTGAAGAGCGCGTCGCCAATCGCTTCGATCGCCGCAACGTATGCGACGGCGGACAGGGACGGATGACGAGCAGTGACGTACTCCGCTTCGAGGAACATGTCGAGGGCGGCTGTGAGCTCTACTCTTTCAGCTTGGCGCCAAGCATCTGCCGTCCAGCTTGGCACTGGATGCGCCTCCCATTTCTCCACAGCCGGTGCTTCTTGAAGGAGCCTGAGTCCAGGGCGAACTTTGTATTGGGGCGGCCCTTCCTGATCGTATTGCGGCATTGGAGGGTGCGCGATCTCATAAGGTACGCCCCAAGAAACAGCAAGCAAGCCACACAGGCGACGCAATTCTCGCCTCGCCCGGCTAATAGCACTTTCCTTCGACGACGCAGTTGTATGTCCAGCCACGCAGATAGGGCGAGAAATTTGCCACTTGTAGCCCGACGACATCGAGCTGCCGGAATCGTAGTGGTAGACGACATCCGTAAAGTCAGTTTCCGAAGCGCTCAGCGTCATTTTCCCAATGCGAAGAGTACCCTCCAACCGGGACGGATGACTGAGAATTTTCGGGGTTTGCACCAGCAGGGCCGACCATTCGATATCAGTGGCTGCCGCCGCCGCTTTCTGGCACGCTCGCTGAACAGCTTTCCTCAACGTTTTGAAAAGGTCGCCGTCAATGGGGATGTCACTGACTACAAAGAACTGATTGCGGGTGCCTTCCTGCTCGACAAGCAGTCCGAGCCCAATGTTAAGTTCACGATTGACCCCAATTGTTTCGAGGTCGACGAACGCCCCTTTGAACTCGCTAGAACGTGTACTCGAGCAGAGAGAGACGTCAGGATAGGTCTTCGATAGCTCGGCCTCCAGTTGGCCGATCCACGCATCAGCGTGTTCTGTGAAGTCCAGCGGGGATGTACACAGTTTGTTCTTGACGGCGAAGTGGGTCATGGCGCAATTCTCCGCCGGTTTTGGACCCGCTCGCTGGTGAGCCGAACGATCGTGTCGGAATTGATAGAGCTACCCTGACGTTCGGTGCACTTGCCACGGGCCATTGAACCCGCATTCGGTCAACACGAACCCGACCCCGTACCCCACTGTGGGGCTCCCCGCAAGTCGTGGACACGTGAACCACGTCACGCAGCCTGCGTAGACGCTTCCTCCTGAACCCGGCCGGCACTGTGCTCGACCAGAAGAGCCTCTTCGAACTCCACCGGCG
>NZ_JABKDE010000013.1 GCF_013623835.1 Brevibacterium oceani
GGTCGGCCTGGGCGTGGATGACGAGTTCGACTGCGCGAGCCTTGAGTTCGTCGGTGTATTTCACTGGCAAGAGAGAATCTCCTTCTTCCAATCTCCCTGCCTCTATTATCCCCGGGGCGATTCATAGTAGCCGTCGGAGACCTTGTACCAGAGGTCGTCCCATCCGCCCTTGAAGGATTTGCTGTAGTAGCCTTTCACCTTCTGTCCACGCACATAGCACTTCAGCGTCAGCTTGGATCCCTTGGCGTACCAACCCTTCTGCGTCGACTTCAACGTCGCCTTCGACATCTTCTGCGTCTTCGCCATCACCTTGGCGGTCACGGCCTTGGGTGCGGGCTTATTGGTCGATGCCTTTTTGAAGGTGATGAAGTTCGAGGGCCACGTTATTTCAGAGTACCCCTTCATCGTCTTGCCCTTTTTGAGAACCGCGCGACCGCTGTAGCTATGTACCCCTGAATCGTCATAGCTGGTACTCGACACGTAGATTGTCTTCTTGTCCGAGCTGACCCAATCGACATAAGCAACGTGCCCTCTTGGACTCCTGCTGCTTGTATTCCACTGAGCCACATCACCGACCGCCGGAGTCTTGGTCACCTTGAGACCGTATTTCTTAGCGTTTGAGTCCCATTTGTAGGCGTCACCCATATTGCCGGGATTCTTCATCTTCATCTTGGACAGTCTGAAAGCCACATATTTTGTGCAGTTGTTTCCGTACCTGTCCTTCGGATACCCCCAAGCGGTCGTGCTCTTCTTGTACCCGAATTGCTTGACACAGACTTGGTTCTTCTTTTGGTAGCACGGCCAGGATTTCTGGCTCATTGGTGCTTTCGTTGACTTCGCTGCCGCCGGCGACGCGGACACCGTGGCTTCGGCAACGGAGAGTCCGGCCATACCGACGACGAGTGCAAGTACGAGCAGAATGCCGATGACGGCACGCTTGCTGATGGCAATCATGATGATCCCCCGGGTCAGATGAACAGAATGTTCGCGAAAAAGGAATACCCGGGGTCATCGCGCTCATCAGTTGCGGAACATCAGAGGGAAGTTCTCAGCTGCGGAAGTATCGTCTTTCCCGGTTCAGGTTGAACTCAGTAAATCATCACACTCGAGGGTCGACAAGACACTTTCGGTCACAAATACATCACATGCAGTACGTCCGATCGCTGGCCGATCGAGGACCGGCTTGTCGCTCACCTTTCGATTATCGGCTCGATCGGCAGGTCGTATTCTGCCGCGAAGGCCACCCAGTGGGCTGTCGGCTCTGCGGCGAAGGCGCGTTCGAGCGTTTCATGATCCGATCCGAGGGCCGCGGCGAGCGCCTTCGCGAAGTGCGGCTCCAGACAGGCGACCGCGACATGACCGTCGGCCGTGGCGTAGGTCCGATAGAAGGGAGTTCCCCCGCCGAGGTGGCCGCCCGGTGAGCTGAGACCATGCCGTGCAGGCCCTGCCGCCCATCCGGCGGCTTCGTCGAGGACGACCCGCCGAACGATCCCGCGCCGTGCAGTGCCGTCTCCCGCGCCACCCGCGCTCGCGTTGCCCGCGCCCGCGCCGGCCGAGCCCGTACTGCCCGATCTGCCGGCCCCAACTTGAGCACCCACGCCCCGCCGCACGTCTCGCTCGCGCAGACCGGCGAGCGCCTCGAGAGCAGCATGCTCACCGCCGAGTACGTCGGCGACGGGGATCGTCGGCATGTGCCCTGGCACCAGCGTGGCGTGCGCGGCCTGGTAGGTAAGGTCATGGCCGGGGACATCGGCGCGGTCACCGGCGAAGCCGACGATCTCGACATGGACGAGTTCATACTCGTCGACGAGCCCCGGCAGGCCGAGTGCGACAGCGGCCTTCGGCCGCATGGCGGTGAGCAGGATGTCCGCCTCGGCGGCGAGCTCCCCCAACCGACCGATTCCCGCTGGATCTTTGAGGTCGAGCGTCAGGATCTCCTGCCCTGCAGTGAGTTCCGCATAGTACGCAGGCACGCCGGCCTCGAGGGCATCGCCGGCCGGCGGCTCGACCTTGATCACGTGTGCCCCGAGGGCGCTCAGACGCGCTGCTGCCAAGGGCCCGGGCAGGTTGCCCGCCAGCGAGATCACTGTGATTCCGTCCAGGGGCTGATTTGTGCTCATCGTTCCTGATCTCCTTCGCTCAGCTTGACCGCCCCGACCGCCTGGCTCCCGCCGCTTGCAAGGCCATCACTCCCACCGGCCCGCGCATGCTCCCGCGCCCCTTCCACCACGACCGCGACGATGTCGTCCGGGTGCGATTCGGGCAGCCAGTGCGATGCACCTTCGAGCGGAACGAACCGGTAGGTTCCCTCGACCCAATGGGCGCTGAGCTCCGCGGTGGTCCGAGTGAAGGCGACATCCTCACTGCCCCAGATGAAACTCGTGGGCACGGTGATCGGGGTGCTGGGCATCTGGTCGTCAAGCGCCATGGCCCGGTAGTACTTGAGCACGGAGACCAACGCACCCGGTTCGGAGAAGCGCTGAACATACGAGACGGCGAGGTCGCCAGGCACCGCGCCGCCATAGAGTCCGATGAGCCGCTCACCGTCATTGCGCAGCAGGGAGTTCGCCACCGCCTCGGGGTGGTCCTGGATCGAGCGCATGTAATCCATCCGGGCATACTGCTCGTCATCGGTCTTCAGCTGCCGCCCCAGCGCCTTAGGATGCGGGGTCGAGACAACGGTGCAGGTGTGCAGACGCTGCGGATGGTTCGCGACGAACGGCCATGCGACCACGCCGCCCCAATCGTGGCCGACGAGGTGGAAACGCACGAGTCCGGCGGCGCGGGTCACCTCGGCGAGGTCGCCGACCAGCTGCGAGACCGCGTAATCCTCGACGCCGCCGGGACGCGCGCCCGGCGAATATCCTCGCTGGTCATAGGCGAAGACACTCATCCCCTGCGCGAGGAGACCCGCGGCCGTCTCCTCCCAGCACGAGGCGTATTCCGGCCACCCGTGCACGAGAACCGCATCGCCGAGGTCGGGGGCTGGCCGCGCCGGTGTCGCTCGGAAGGCGCTGAACTCCCCCTGCGACGTCGTCACCGTGAGCGCTTCGGCCGCAGCCGTAGCGGGCAGCTCCTGCAGGCGCGCTGCCACTGAGGCATTGTCGAACGGAAACCCAAGGCGGTGCTCGTCGCGGTTCCCACCGCCAGACGGCGCCCCATCCTGGTTCCCATCGGTTGTCGATGACGTCATGCGTCACCCTCCTCGCTGAAGGTGTCTCGTCGCGAAGGTGCCTCATCCGAACCGAGGATCAGCGGTTCTGACAGGCCGGTCCTGAACGAACGTACATGAAGCCGGTGAGCAGTTCAATGATGCGCCTGACAGCGCCCCCTCACCCGGGCGAACGGCGCACCCGCCCTCGCCCGGGCGAACAGTTCGCCACACCTGAATAAACGGTTCGCCGTCGCGATTCGAGGTTGTGCCGCACGGCACATTCCCGTAGATTCTAAACATAGGACATCATACGTCTTATGTATCGGTGTCTGCTGTATCAGTCGGGACCTCGCGCTTCGGTCCCCTACGAATTTGAGGAGGGAGGATGGACGCTCCGGGACTCGGCGGCCTCAATTGGGCCGTGATCATCATCTATCTGCTCGCTACACTCGGCATCGGCGTCTGGTTCACCCGGCGAGCCAGCGGAGGAACAGAGGAGTTCTTCAAGGCCAGCGGGCGGATCCCGGCATGGGCGGCGGGCTTCTCGATCTACGCGACGACGCTGTCGGCGATCACCTACATGTCCACGCCGGAGCAGGCCTTCCTCAGCGACTGGTCGTATGCCGCCGGCAACATCGCGATCTTCGCGATCGTCCCGCTGCTCGTCATCTTCTATATCCCCTTCTTCCGCAAGCTCGAGGTCACCACGGCCTATGAGTACCTCGAGGAGCGATTCGGGCCGAGCATCCGCGTGCTCGGCTCTGTCCTCTTCGTCCTCTTCCACATCGGCCGCGTCGCCATCGTCATCTACCTGCCGACCCTGGCCATCACCTCGGTCACCGACATCAACCCAGCGCTCGTCGCCTGGGCCGTCGGCGTGCTCTCGGTCGTCTACACCTTCCTCGGCGGCATCGAGGGTGTCATCTGGTCCGATGTCGTCCAGGGCATCATCCTCCTCGTCGGTGCGGGAGTCATCCTCGTCTTCGGCATCATGGCCCTCGACGGCGGTCTGGCCACGGTCGCCGCCGACGCCGCAGCCGATGACAAGTTCATCTCCGCGGACAACTGGAAGTTCGGCGGAGCGGCCGCGGCGATCCCGATCGTCTTCCTCGGCCCGGTGTTCAACAACCTGCACCAGTACACCGCGAGCCAGGACGTCGTCCAGCGCTACCAGACCACGGACTCCCCGAAGTCGACGGCCCGTTCGCTCATCGTCAACGGCTTCCTCGCGCTCCTGACGATTCCTCTCTTCTACGGAATCGGCACCGTCCTCTACAGCTTCTACCAGCATTCGGAGTCCCTGCCGGAAGGTTTCAACACCTCGGCGCTGGTGCCCTACTTCGCGGTCACCGCACTGCCGGCCGGCATCTCGGGTCTGCTCATCGCCGCGATCTTCGCCGCGGCACCGTCGACGATCTCCTCGAGCCTCAACTCGATCTCCGCATGCGTGACCGTCGACATCCGCGACCGCTTCTTCCCTCCCAAGGACGGGGCGCCCCGCACCGGGGTCGGATTCTCCCGCGCCGTCATCGTCATCGTCGGCGCCCTGTCCGTCGGGGCCGCGCTCTACCTCTCGGCGACCGACCAGGCTCAGACATGGGACCTGTTCCTCTCGATCACCGGGCTCTTCGGCGTCCCGCTGGCCGGAGTGTTCGCGCTCGGCATCTTCACGAAGCGGGCGAACACCTCTGGCGTGCTCGGCGGGCTCATCCTCGGCGCCGGCCTGGCATGGATCGTCCAGGAGCAGGCTGGGCTCACGCCGTTCATGGTCTCGACCGTCGCGTTCATCGGCGCCCTGGTCTTCGGCTACCTGGTCTCGCTGCTCACCGGCGCGATGCGGCGCGGCCGGACCGGTCACGATGTGCTGCCGCTGACCATCTACGGCAAGCGCGCCGCCTACACCCGCCGAGTCCCGACTCGGCCCACCACCCCCGCCGAGGCGGTCACCGCTTCCCCGGCCACCGCCGCCTCGGCGACGGCACACACGAACGATACGCAAGGAAAGAACCATGACTGACTTCCACGGAATCATCCCCCCGCTGCTGACCCCGCTCACCTCCGGCGGTGAGATCGACCGTGCCGGCATCGCCGCCCTCGTCGACCACCTCGTCGATGGAGGGGTGCACGGCATCTTCGCGCTCGGTTCCTCCGGTGAAGTCCCGTACCTGACGAACGCCGAACGCGACCTCGTGCTGTCGACGGCGATCGACGCCGCGGACGGCCGAGGGCCCGTCCTCGTGGGCATCAGCGAGCAGACGACGACCCGCACCCGCGATGAGGCCGACCGTCTGCTGGCCATCGGCGGGGACGCGGCCGTGGTCACCACGCCGTTCTATGCCCTGTCCGACGCCGCCGAGGTGGAGCGCCACCTGCGCGCCGTCGCCGCCCATATCAACGTCCCCCTCTTCGCCTATGACGTGCCCGTGCGCACGCACATGAAGATGCCGCTCGACGTCCTCGTCCGCCTCGCCGAGGAGGGTGTGCTCGCCGGAGTCAAGGACTCCTCCGGTGACGACGTCGGCTTCCGCCGCCTGCTGCTGGCGACGAAGCACCTGCCCGACTTCGCCGTGTTCACTGGCCACGAGGTGGTCACCGACGGTGCGATGCTCGGCGGCGCGGCGGGCATCGTTCCCGGCCTCGGCAATGTCGACCCCGCCGGATACGTGCGCATCTATGACGCGGCGAAGGCCGGCGACTGGACGGCCGCGACTGCCGAGCAGGATCGCGTGGCCAGACTGTTCGGCATCACCGGGGCTGCCACCCCGGGGCGCGTGTCCGCCGGTGCCGCCGGGCTCGGTGGGTTCAAGACCGCCCTGCAGCTCATGGGCGTCATCGGCTCGAACCGGATGGCCGAGCCGATGGAGGCCCTCGACGCCGCCGAGACCGAGCGCGTCCGCGAGATCGTCGCCGCCGCAGGACTGCTGTGACCCTGCCCGCCACCGTCGCCGTCGATGTCGGAGGCACGAAGATCCGTGCCGGTTCCGTCATCGACGGACGTCTCGCGCACGTGCGCGGCGTGCCGACCCCGGCGACCGCGGGCGCCGAAGCCGTCCTCGACACCATCGCCGAGGTGGCCGCCGCCGTCATCGCGGAGACGCAGAGTGCGCGTGCCGCCGCCGAGTCGGGCCTGATGTGGCGTATCGGCGGCGGTGCGGCCGGGGTCATCGATCCCGCGAGCGGCATCGTCGTCTCGGCGACGGATTCGCTGTCCGGTTGGGCCGGCACCGAACTGACCGCCGAACTCTCGGCTCGCACCGGGCTGCCGGTCCGCGCCGTCAACGATGTCCACGCCCACGCCCTCGGTGAGGCAAGCGCCGGAGCCTCCCGCTACTCGAGCAGTTCGCTGCTCGTCGCGGCCGGCACCGGCATCGGCGGCGGCTTCATCACCGACGGACGCCTGCTCACCGGGCGAAATGCCGCTGCCGGGCACATCGGGCATGTCCCGGTCGCCGCTGCTGCCGGGCTGGCCTGCCCGTGTGGGGGCACCGGACACGTCGAGGCCATCGCCTCGGGCCCGGCCATCCTCGCCGCTTACCGACGGTTGGTGCGAGACGAAGACACCACCACCTCGGCGCAGCTTGGCGCATGCACCTCGGCGCCGGCCGACACCCGCGCATTGGCGGCGGCCGCCTCGGCGGGGGATGATCTCGCCGTTCGAGCCTTCGATATCGGGGCACGTGCCCTGGGATCGGCACTCGGCGGCATTGCGAACGTCCTCTCTCCCGAGGTCATCGTCGTCGGCGGCGGCCTCGCCGAGATGGACGAGACCTGGTGGGCACCCCTCCGCGATGCCTTCGCCGCCGAACTCACCCCCGCCACAGCCGGCCTGAGCCTGCGGAAGGCAGAATTGGGACAGGACGCGGCCCTCATCGGCGCGGCAGGACTGTGGGCAGACGGATTCGCCCCACGCACCGGCACGTACACGCAACGCACCGGCACGAGCACCCCACGCACCGGCACGAAGAAGGAGTCTCACTGATGCTGTCGAAGACCGAGATACTCACGGCGCTGCACGGGCGGCTCATCGTCTCCGTGCAGGCCTATCCGGGCGAGCCCATGCGCGATCCGAAGACGATGGCGCAGATCGCTGCCTCGGCGGTAGCCGGAGGTGCGGCAGCCGTGCGCGTACAGGGTCTCGGCGACATCCAGGCGACGCGATCGGCCGTCGAGGTTCCCGTCATCGGACTGTGGAAAGACGGCAGAGAAGGCGTCGTCATCACGCCGACGTTCCAGCACGCCTACGCCGTGGCTCTGGCCGGCTCTCACATCGTCGCCCTCGACGGAACCCGGCGCGAACGCCCCGACGGCCTGAGTTTGACCGAGACGATCGGCCGCCTCCACGACCGGACGAATGCGCTGGTCATGACCGATTGCGGCAGCCTCGACGATGCCCTGGCCGCAGCGGATGCGGGCGCCGACATCATCGGCACGACCCTGGCCGGCTACACTGGCGAGCGCGGGGCGACCGACGGACCAGACCTTGAGCTCATCAGCGACATCCGCGATGCCGGGCTGAGCCGGTTCCTCGTCGCCGAGGGCCGCATCCACTCCCCCGCGCAGGCGGCCGCCGCCCGTGAAGCCGGCGCCGAGGCGGTCGTCGTCGGCACCGCGATCACCCACCCGGCGACGATCTCGTCCTGGTTCGCCGAGGCCGTCGAAGGCTGAGAAGCCATCTCTCAGAGGTGCTGCCAGTCCGGCTTGTTCGCGTAGGAATGGCGATAGTAGTCGGCCAGCTGCAGCCGTGAGGCCGCCGCATCGTCGATGAGCACGGTCACGTGCGGGTGCATCTGCAGCACCGTCGCCGGCCACATCGCCGAGACCGGCCCTTCGATCATCTGGTGCACCGCCTCGGCCTTGGCGCCGCCGGTGGCGATGAGGACGAGATGCTTCGCCTCCATGATCGTGGCCAACCCCTGGGTCAGGCACAGCGGGGGCACCTGGTCGACATCTCCGTCGAAGAACCGTGCATTGTCGAGACGCGTCTGCTTCGTCAGCGTCTTCACTCGCGTCCGCGAGGCCAGCGACGATCCGGGTTCGTTGAACGCGATGTGACCGTCGGTGCCGATCCCGAGGATCTGCAGATCGATTCCACCTGCCTCGGCGATCGCCTCCTCATACTCCGCCGAGGCGGCCGCGAGATCCGCAGCCGATCCCTCGGGTCCGTGGACGGCTCGCGGGGCGAAATCGACTCGAGCGGCGATCTGCGCGTCGATGACGTTGCGGTAGCGCTGGGGATGGTCGTCGGCGATGCCGACGTATTCGTCGAGCATGAAGGCCTGCGCATGAGCGAAGGACAGGCCGTCGCTGGTGTGTCGGCTGGTCAGTTCGTCGTAGATGCGCAGCGGACTGGAACCGGTGGCCAGACCGAGAACCGGTGCCGCCTCTGTGCGCAGGAGCCTCTCGACGGCGTCGGCGGCGAGTTCGGCCAGGGTGCGCTCTTCGGCAATGACGACCTCCATCAGTTCTCAGCCCTTGCCTGCGCCGGCGTCTCTACTTCGCCCAGCGTCTCTTCGTCCTGCGACGCCGCTCCCCCGGTCTCGTTCTCCAGCGCCCGCACGATCGGCTCGTAGTGGGAGGTGATCGCGGCGCGGAAGGCGTCCGCGTCGCCGGCCTCCGCCGCATCGAGCATGAGTCCATGCGCCCGGGCGGTCTGCTCGAGGTCGGAGGCGACGGCGACGTTGAGTCGCGGCAGGACGGCGGTGTGCACGTCCCAAAACGCGGCGACGAGCTGGCCGACGAGGGAGTTGCCCAGCGTGGCCAGCAGACCGGTGTGGAAGGCGCGGTCCTGCTGCGGGAAGCTCTTGCCTGCGGCGGCCATGGCGACCATCTCGTCGACCAGAGCGTGCAGGTCGGGGTTCGAGGTGCCGGCCAGAGCCTCGACGATCTGGTCGGACATCCCCCGGTCGAGCGCAGTGCGGACGTCGACGACGTCGCGCAGAGCGTCGAGGTCGTCGCCGGGGCTGAGCACTCCCCGGAAGACGAGCGCCTCGACGAGGGCGTCGAGGGACCCCTGGCCGACGTAGGTGCCGTGACCATGGCGGACGTCGACGATGTCGAGGGTCGTGAGCTTGCGGATGGCTTCGCGGACGTTGGATCGAGAAACGCCGAGGCGGGTGCACAGTTCGCCTTCGGTGGGCAGGAGGTCGCCGGGGCGCAGTCCGTCTGCGAGGATGAGATCCTTGATCCGATCGGAGGTCGTGACCTTCCGTCCGGTCGCTGTCGTCTCCGTCATGGGCACCCTCCGCCGATCGTTCTGGACTGAGTCTCCAGTATACGTCTGACATCAGATGTTTGCTTGAGTGAGGCCGAATCCACAGACACGATTCCCGGTCGCCGCCGGCCGATCCTCACGTCAATCTCGCCCTTGCCCGCAGTCCCGGCATATGGCCTTGTCATATACGGGAAGGCGTCGGACTACTAGGGTGGTAGACATCAGCGGTCGCCGCGCGGCCGACAAACACGACCCATGGGAGTAGTCATGACTGGACTCGCGGTCACCATCGCCATAGTCATCGTCATCCTCGTCGTCGCCGTTCTGCTCTTCGGCAAACTGCGCACGAGCATGTTCTTCACGGTGAAGACGCAGGAGAACGTCGTCGTCGAACGGTTCGGCAAGTTCAAGAAGGTCGCGAAGCCGGGGCTGAACACGAAGCTGCCGCTCATCGAGACGCTCAGCCGCCCGATCTCGCTGCGCGTCCAGCAGCTCGAGGTCAACATCGAGTCGAAGACGAAGGACAACGTCTTCGTCACCGTTCCCGTCGCCGTTCAGTACGTCGTCGAGGAAGACAATGTCGCCGATGCCTACTACCGGCTGGCGAATTCCGAGGAGCAGATCCGCTCCTACGTCTTCGACACCGTCCGTTCGGCTCTGTCGGGGCTGACCCTGGACACGGCGTTCGAATCGAAGGACGACATCGCTGAAAACGTCGAGCGTCGGCTGTCCGAGTCGATGAAGCGCTACGGCTTCAAGATCGTCAGCACCCTGGTCACGGACATCACCCCGGACCCGAAGGTGCGCGATTCGATGAACTCGATCAACGCCGCCCAGCGCGACCGGGTCGCCGCGCAGTCGCTCGCCGAGGCGGACAAGATCAAGCGCGTCACGCAGGCTCAGGCCGAGTCCGAGGCGATGCGCCTGCACGGTGAGGGTGTGGCCGCTCAGCGCAAGGCGATCGCCACCGGCATCGCCGAGCAGTATGCGAAGCTGCAGGAGGTGGGCATCGACAAGACGGCCGAGCAGCTGCTGATGATGACCCAGTACTTCGACACCATGCAGAACGTCGCCCAGGAGGGGCGGTCGAACGTGCTGTTCATGCCCTCGAACCCGGGCGGCCTGGGTGAGATGGGGCAGGAGATCAGGAACGCCCTGTTCGCCGCCAATGCCGCCGAGGATGGGGCGGGCTTGGCCGCGCCAGAGAGCCGGTATGGTTCGAGCCACGGTTCAGAGCGCCGCAGCGTGCCGCCGCAGCCGTCGACACCGCCGAGTTCGAGCGGGTCCGGGCAGGGCGCGGGCGAGGGGTACGGTCAGGGCTCCGGCCACGGATCGAGCGACAGGTACGGTCAAGGCTCCGGCCAGTCAGAGGCGCAGTCGCTGAAGTCGCGAGCGCAGTCGATCGCCCAGCAGTGGACGAACGGCCAGCAGCCGCCGAACGGTCAGCCGCCGCAGAATCCGCAGCAGTGACCGGCCGCTGACCCCGCCTCACGGGCCGAGCGGGCGATAGCCTCAGGAGCATCGCACGCCAGGCCACTGAGGGGCGGGCGAAGAGAGATCTTCGCCCGCCCCTCAGTCGCATTCAGCACGCCGTATTCAGCGCCACCCACTCCCGCCTTTCAATGAAATCAAGGTCGTCTCGATCCATTGGTTGTGCACAATTGAATTGTGTGCAACCATTGCCATATGAACCCGCTCGATCTCGACAGGCAGCTCTGCTTCGCTCTGTATTCGGCGTCGCGTGCGATGACTGCGTCGTACAAGGATCTGCTCGCCGAACTCGGCATCACGTATCCGCAGTACCTGGTCATGCTCGTGCTGTGGGAAAACGATGCTGAGCCGGAGGGCGTGACGGTCAAGCGCCTCGGCGAGCGCCTGCAGCTGGATTCGGGCACGCTCTCACCTCTCCTCTCCAGGCTCGAGAAGCTCGGGTTCATCACACGACACCGGTCGACCGAAGACTCGCGCAGCGTCTTCGTCCGCCCGACGGCCGAGGGGGCGGCGGCCAAGGAGCGTGCCGAATGCGTGCCTGCTCGAATCGGGGCGCGCACGCAGCTCGATCCCGACGCATTGCCCGGGCTGCTGGAAACTCTGCGCACGCTCACGGGTAACCTCCGTGGAGATCACGCCCCCACCCCCTGAACCCACACTGCACCACCGATGAAAGGAAGAATCATGAAGGCTCTCTACACCGCAGAAGCCCTGGCCACCGGCGAAGGCCGCGACGGCCACGGTCGCACGAACGACGGAAAGGTCGACGTCGATCTCGCGACGCCTGCAGAGATGGGCGGCAGCGGCAACGGCACGAATCCCGAACAGCTCTTCGCCGTCGGCTACGCCGCCTGCTACCACTCGGCGCTGCGCCTCGTGGCCGGTCAGGCCAATGCGAACGTCGACGACTCGGCCGTCGGCTCACGCGTGAGCATCGGCAAGAACAATGAGGGCGGGTTCCAACTCGCCGTCGAACTCGAGGTCACCCTCCCGCACCTCGACAAGCCCGAGGCCCAGGCACTCGCCGACAAGGCCCACCTGGTCTGCCCGTATTCGAACGCCACCCGCGGCAACATCGACGTGACCATCACCGTCACCGACGACTGACCGTCGCCGAACAGAGCCGAGGGGCGGGCGAAGAGAAATCTTCACCCGCCCCTCGGTCGTATTCAGGCTCGGTCCCGATCTGGCCCCCTCGACTGCGAGTCGAGCGCGCCGAGCTCCCGCCCACCGACACCATCCCTCACCATTAGCGTCACCCCGTCCCGTTTCTGCGGGAGGTTTTGACGCTCACGGTGAGTGATGCTCCATTACCGGGTGGAATTGGCGCCAACGGAGAGGGATGCCCAAAAGGGCGGGCGAGGAAGTCGAAACTTCCTCGCCCGCCCTTTTCACCGGAACGGTCCGGCTACCTCGGCGAAGATCAGGCCGACCCCACCGAAGGCTCACCCGACCCAACCAAGCGTCAGCGCTCGGTCATCGCTTCGAGCGCGGACTTCTCGACCGCCTCGGCGACGGCAGGCGCCACCCGCGGGTCGAGCGCACCCGGCACCACATAGCCCGGGGCCAGGTCATCGCCGACGAGATCGGCGATCGCACGGGCCGCGACGAGCTTCATATCGTCGGTGATCTCGCTGGCATCGGCGTCGAGCGCACCGCGGAAGATCCCGGGGAACGCGAGGACGTTGTTGATCTGGTTCGGGAAGTCGCTGCGCCCGGTGGCCACCACGGTCGCGTACTTCGCGGCGATGTCGGGGACCACCTCGGGGTTGGGGTTCGACAGGGCGAAGATGATCGCGTCGTCGGCCATGTTCTCCAGGTGAACCTCGTCGATGGTGCCTCCGGAGACGCCGATGAAGACGTCGGCGCCGTCGAGGGCCTCGCCGATTCCGCCGGAGATTCCCCGCGGGTTCGTCGATGCGGCGATGGCCTGCTTGGTCTCGGTGAGGTCGGACCGGCCGGATTCGATGACGCCCTTGGAGTCGAGGACGACGACGTCGCTGACCCCGGCGTCGGCGAGGATCTTCGCGACGGCCACGCCCGCGGCGCCGGCCCCGGAGACGGCGACGCGGATGGAATCGAAGGGCTTGTCGACCACGCGCAGCGCATTCGTCAGGGCAGCGAGGACGACGACGGCAGTACCGTGCTGGTCATCGTGCATGACCGGGATGTCGAGGGCCGCCTTGACCCGGTCCTCGATCTCGAAGCAGCGCGGGGCGGAGATGTCCTCGAGGTTGATCGCACCGAAGGTCGGAGCCATGCGGACGATGGTCTCGACGATCTCGTCGGTGTCGTTGGTGTCGAGCACGATCGGGATCGCGTTGAGCCCGGAGAAGGACTTGAACAGGGCGCACTTGCCCTCCATCACCGGCAGCGATGCGGCCGGGCCGATGTCACCGAGGCCGAGCACGGCCGATCCGTCGGAGATGACCGCGACGAGGCGGCCGGTCCAGGTGTGCGTGCGAGCCAGCTGCGGCTCGTCCTTGATCGCGGTGCAGACCTTGGCTACGCCCGGAGTGTAGGCGATCGAGAGGTCGCGCTGGGTCTCGAGCGGACTCGTCAGCTCGGCGGAGAGCTTCCCGCCCTCGTGCGCAGCGAAGATCTCCTCATCGGTGATGGGCGACTGCGCACTCTGGTCGGCGGAGGTGGAGTTGGAGGCAGTGGTCGTCATGGTTGGTCCTCGTGGTTGATGCGGTGACAGTGCGGATGCTCTGCTGCCGACAGTGATCGTCTGACCGCGGGCCATCGCTCGCGCGATGTCGGGCTCAGCCGGCACGATGTCGGGCCATCGATGGCACGACGTCGGACTCGCCCGATTGGGCGCGCCGAGGCGGTCGAAACGAAGAACTGGTCACCAGTGAAGGATGGTGCGGTGACGCCTGCGCGAGCCGTGGTCATCACCCTTGGTGAAGGGCGCCGCGGTTGCGCGCTGTGCGGATACGGCTCGCATGAAGGCGAGTACCGACCTCATGGGTCGCATCCGGCAACCCGATCAGCATAACCGATGAGGTGAGCTGTTTCACCCGAAAATCCCACCCTCACCGAGGTTGCCCCTCGTTTCGGTGGCATGTTCTCCGAACCTTTGGAACCGTTTCGCCCGAACCTTTGGGACCGTTCACGGGCGAGGGAGGCGCCCCATTTCTCCAGGTGACGGGCACCGGTTCTCCATATAACGAGCAGCTGGCATCTCATGTCAGTGTCGCATGCAACGATAGATAGACAACCCAATCAGGCAACCACAGTCATCGAGAACTATTCGAAACTATTTTCTGTTTTCTATTGTACTCGATACTTTGATCGAATATCATGGTGTTACAAGCTTTTCAAATCAGCTCCACTCCCCCGACAACGAGGTCAGAGGCAGGTGAAAACGCAATGAAGGGCACGACCAACAGCTCCACCCCGGCACACGCCGAGGAGGCCGCGACGACGCCGTCATCACCGCGGTTCACCATCCGCTTCGAATCGAACGTCACCCGCTTCGCCGAAGAGGCCGCGGCAGCCGATCGTGCCTACTTCTCCGTCCTCGAGTCGCTGTCGGCAGTGGTACTCGAACAGGTCTTTCTCGACAACGAGTTTCCCGTCCCCGACGGCACTGATCCCTTCCGCTGCGAGACGATCGCCGGAACGTTCGAACGCCGCAACGAGGAGTCCGAGCACGCGGCCGAGCCTGAAGCCGCCGCACAGGCCACCGTCGGACAGAAGCCGGAGACGACGCTGGATGAAACGAGCGCCGAGGAAGCGGCACGGAAGTTGCTGCCGGAGTTCCCCGAGCTCGATTCCGGCGTCTGCTTCTCGAAGTGGGTCTACGACAATGTGGCGTCTGACTACCTCGTCGAAATCTCGACGGTGCTGGGCACGAACTCGGGCCGCACTTACCGCCAGCTGTCGACCGCAATGACGATCGTCTACGGACTCCCCCGGTTCGTCGACCGCGTCCGCGCGGGCGAGTTCACGCGCGCCCATGTAGAAGTCGCGGCTCAGCAGTGTGCCAACGTCGCGTTCGAGTTCCTCCCGAAGCTCGATGCGTTCCTGGCCACTAAGAAGGCCGACGTCACCTGCGATTCGCTGCGCCGGGCGCTGTCGAAGCACATCGCCCTGCTCGTTCCTCCGACCGATGCAAGCGAGATTGCCACCAAGCGTCGCCGCATCGACGTCGAGGGCTTCAAGGACGGTTCGGCGTGCCTGACCGTCAGCGGCCCGTCCGCCGAGATCTTCTCCTGCTTCAACCGGATCCAGGCCATGGCGCTGGCGATCCACGGGAAGAACAAGTCGACGTTCAACCTGCCTGCAGGTATGGAGATCAGTGACGAGCGTTCGGTCTCCCAGCTGGAATACGACCTGTTCATCCGCCCTGTCCCCGAACTGAGCGTCAAGGTCGTCTCCGTCGACCCCGTCACCGGCATCCAGACCGCCACAGAGGCGCCGGCGCTCGATGCCGATGGGAACCTCATCCCCGGCCTCGACTCGGACGACGGCCTCGCCGACTACGCCAAGCACGTCGCCGAACAGCCGCCCGCCGACGAGGCGGCCGAGACTGGGCACGACGCCGCCGGCTTCGATTCGCCCGAGACCGACACAGCGGCCGACACAGCGGCCGCGCGCGACCGTGCCGCCGGATCCGCCTTTGTACCGGACCCCGAAGGCACAGACGAGGCCGACCGGGGCCCGCTCGAGTACTCGATCAAGCTGCGTATGCCCACGAGCCAGTCGTGGCTGGCCAATCAGGCTGCCACGGTCGTGACGGTCCCGTTCCTCACCCTCACCGGCGACTCCAATCTGCCCGGCACGTTCGCTGGCGGCTCACCGGTCCCCGCCGAGGTGGCCCGCACGATCGCCGGCCGTTCGAAGACCATCCAGCGGATCCTCACCGACCCCGCAACCGGCACTCCCATCGACGCAAAGGCAACGAGCTACACGGTCCCGAAGGACCTGCGCAAGACACTGATCGAGCAGTGGACGGTATGCACCGTTCCCGGTTGCTCGCGCAGGGCCGAGAAGTCGGAGATGGACCACGTCAAGCCGTTCTTCCACCTCGATCCACTCAAGGGCGGGCTCACCCGATTCGGGAACATTCATCCGCTCTGCAAACGACACCACGCGCTGAAAACCGCCGGGCGGTATGGGGTCACTATGCCCAAATCCGGTGTGCTCGACTACGAGTTCAGGCACGGAATCTCGGCCAGCGTGTCGGCTCCCGAGCAGCCGATCAACGTGGCACAGGTCCTCGAGTTCGCTGCCTTAGGACACGTCGGCCTCGAGCGGTGGACTCTGCCCACATCGATGGTCCCTGCCGCTCCGCAGGTTCTCGAACTCATGCCCGGCGAGTCGACGATTCGCGAACGCGACGAAAAGAAGCGTCGCCGCGAGGAGGAGAAGCGCCTCCGAGAGGAGCGCGAGGCCAGGCAGCGTCAGCTGTCGGAGGCGTTCAGGGCCCAGCGGGTCGCGCGGCAGAAGCTGCGACTCGAGCGCTGCCTCGACTGGGAGAACTCTGTCTTCCAACCCTGCCTGCCCGTGGGCAGCAACCCTGCCGCTGCGGCCAAGCAGCTGACGGGAAACGCCAAGTATGCCCAGGCCGTCTAGTGGTGCCGTCTTGCGGGGGTCGACATCGATACGATCTCCTTCGACCCCAACGCCCCAGCCAACGCCCAGGTCAAGATCGACCGTAACGCCCCCGCCAAGGCTGATGACTCGGCCGATACCGCTGCGCAGTCCAAGGAGAGTTCGGATCCGGATGCCGCCACAGGCCCCAGGAATGCTCGGGAGGCCGAAGGCGCCGGAACCAACGACCCGTGGGATAGCCACTATGTGCCCAAGGTGAACTGGGACCACGATCCCGAGACCGATCCCCCGCCGTTCTGACCGCGGTCTGCGGCCCTGGCAGATCAACCCGGCCAAGGTCTTCTGGTCAGCGCCGGGTGATGAGCACGGCCGCTCGGCGACCCAGATCTGCTTGCGAATACCTCACCTGCAGGCGGGAGTTGGTGCTGAATTCGCCGGGCACAGACTGACTGGCCCAGCGTTCTCTTGCCTCACTATCAACGAACTTCACCGTCACTCGAGTCATTGGCCGATAGTTCGACGAATAGGTCCTGGCGCGGGTCACTCGACCGGTCGTAACGGTCCCATTCCGCTCGACCCAGGTCCGAAGCGCCTCAGCGGATCGATGCCGACGGACGAGGATTTCGATGATGACGAGAGCAAGGAGTCCACCAAGAGCAAAGACGGCATAAGTAACCTCGATCTGCTCGCTTGACTGATACCGACCAAGTACTCCGCCCAGGCCAAGCGCAGCAAAATAGGCAGCGATGGGCATGAAGATCGCCCGGATGTCGAAGTCACCGCGGCCTGTTCCGATGATCCAGAGGAACTCCCCGAGGAGGAGCAATGGAAGCGGAATGATCGACCCAGTGAGTTCTACCCACATGGGGAGCGGGAGTGGAGTCGCGTCTCCCACCCAGGTGATCCACGAGCCGACGAAAGCAGCGACGACCGCGAGTACCCAGCATGCCCACGCGCCCGCGCGTCGGATGCCGTACTTGTTCCACCACAGTGTCCCAGGGTCCACCAGACTCATGAACTGAGTCTAAGCGGCGATCGTATCGCGGGCTCCGCTCGCACCGGTTTGGCACTCGCAGAATCCCTTCACACAGCGTCCCTCCCGCAGAGTCACTGCTGGCTCTGCGTCTTCACCTCGAAGAGAGCACAGGCTCATCCACCGCATCGACTTCGACCGTGAGGTCACGACCGCGAGTCTCGGGCGCGAAGAGTCCGCCGAGCAGTCCGCAGCCGGCGAAGAGGATGAGGACGATGGCGACAGGCCACCAGGAGTCGGTGATCACTGCGACGAGCGAGGCCGCGATCACCGGCGCGAGCCCGCCCGAGACGACCGATCCGACTTCCTTGATCGTGGTCATGAACGTGTAGCGGTGCTTCGATCCGAACATCTCGACCAACCAACTCGATTCGACGCCGTAGAGGTTCGGCAGAGGGCCGCCGACGAAGATCGCGAAGACCGCGGCGATGACAATCGGATTGCCGGTGTCGATGAGCAGCATGGCTGGGATCGAGAAGAAAATCTGGAACAGTGTGAAGCCCAGGAACACCGGGCGCCTGCCCAGCTTGTCACTGAGTTTGCCGAAGAAGGGCACGGTCGCAAATCCGATGACGGTGCCGATCATGATGCCGGTCGTGACCACCGCGGAATCGATACCCGTCGTGGTCACCACCCATCCGACCATGAACCCCTTGACCAGGTAGACTGCGGAATTCTCGCCCATGCGGATACCGAGCGCGAGCAGGAACGACTTCGTCGACCGGCGCGCTTCGACGAGAATGCTCGGCTGGGCATCCTTGTCCGCAGCCACCTCGGCGCGGCGTTCCTTGGCTTCCTCGAACACCGGGGATTCCTTGACCTTCGTGCGAATCGCCAGCGCCACGAATGTGGTGATGATGCTCAGCAGGAACGGAACCCGCCAACCCCAGCTGAGGAAAGCATCATCCGGCAACAGGGTGAGCAGAGTCCAGAGGACCGTGGCCAGGAAGATTCCGCTGTTCGTGCCCATTGCAACGATCGCTCCGAACAGTCCCCTGCGGCGCACCGGCGACGATTCGACCAAGAGCACCGAGGCACCCGCGAGTTCGGCACCGGCTCCGAACCCCTGCACGAGTCGGAGAACGACGAGCAGCAGAGGAGCCCAGACGCCGATCTGCGCGTAGGTCGGCAGAAGACCGATGCCCATCGTCGCCACACCCATCATCGACAAGGTGACGATGAGGACGATCCGCCGCCCGTGTCTGTCGCCGACCCGGCCGAAGACGTATCCGCCGATCGGCCTGACGACGAACCCGGACCCGTAGACGCCGAGGCTGGAGATCAGCGCGATCGCGGGAGTCTCGTTGGGGAAGAAGAGCGGTCCGAAGACCAGGGCTGAGGCGAGTGTGTAGAGAGTGAAGTCCATGTACTCCAGCGAGCTGCCGAGCCACGATGACCATGCGGCCCGGCGCAGCTCAGGACGAGTCACGTTCGGATCAGGAGGAGAGGCAGTTGAGCTGTGTGTCTTCATTGACATGATTTCAACCTTCTTCGGTTCAACGGAGGTGGATGCGTTTGGGATTTCAGCGCAGGTAGATGCGTGTGGGATCGAGCTGTTCTCGCAGCAGCGACAGCTCGGCGGCGCTCGGCGGCTGCGTCGTTTCGAGGTCGGGCGAGACCAGGAGGTTCCAGCCGGTCTGCCGCACCACCTCGGAGGGGTCGATGCCGGGATGGACGGCCGTCAGGGTGAGTTCCTCGTCCCGGGCGGACCGCGTCATGATCCCCAGGTCGGTGATCACATGCGTCACCCCGGCTCCCGCCGGCATCGAACCGACCTCCGCCTCGGCGGCTTTCCGCGGTCCCGGCGACGTGACGAAGTCGAGGTTCTCGACGAAGGTACGCGGGGTGTGCCGACGCATGACGAGGAAGATCTCGGCCGCACCGGCCATCGCCTCGATGGCCCCGCCCGACCCCGGCAGTCGGCTGTCGGGATGCTCCCAATCGTCACCGATGAGCGTGGAGTTGAGGTTGCCGTACTTGTCGACCTGCGCGGCACCGAGGAATCCGACGTCGATGCGCTGACCTTGCAGAACATAGTTGAACAGGTGGGTCATCGGCATCACCGAGGCGGCTCCCGGAACCAGAATCGAGTCCGAGATACTGCGGGGCATGGCCGGCGGTCGGGCTCCGGTGACTCCCGATTCGTAGACGATCTCGACGTCCGGTGCCACTGTGTGCTGGGCGAGCGACACAGCCAGCGTCGGCAGCCCGTGCCCGGCGAACACAACATTGCGCCCTGCCAATGCCCGAGCCGAATGGACGGTGAGAAGTTCGCTGCTTGTGACCTCGTCGTGTGATGCCTGTACCCCGGTGCTGGCCTCCCGCGCCGCGGCGCCGACCGCCTGTACCCCGGTGTCGGCTTCTTCGTGTGTACGCAAGCTCATGCTCGGCCTCCATAGTTCACAGGTGTCGAATAGGCGTCGTGGATCGTGCTCGTCTCGAAATGGTCCGATCCGAGACTCGCGAGGAATTCGTCATGGTCGCTCGTGCCGCGGACGTTGGTCTCGAGCCATTTCTGAACCGCCTCCGGATCCCGGGCGAGCGCCGACCACTGTCGGGAGAAATCATCATCGCGGTCGTAATACCCCTGGACGGAATGCGGATGCGAGCCGCGGGGAACAGCGACCACGGCGTCGACGACGTGCGCGGGCACGATCGTCCGGTTCGGATCGGAGCGGACGATGTCCTCGTCGACGATCTCCTCGACGGTGACGATGAGTCGACGACCGGCGAACGCGGCTTCAGTCTGAACGCCGAGCATGCCCCAGGCCTGAACGTTTCCGTGCTTGTCGGCTCGTTGTGCGTGGATGATCGTGAGGTCGGGGTTGAGGGCGGGCACCACGTAGATGTCCGGACCCCCGTACGGATCGGGCACCGACGTGATACGCGGATTCTTCGCCGCCAGGTCGCTTCCCCGGTAGGAGGCGATGGGTTGGAAGGGAAGCTTCGAGGCACCGGCCTGGTAGCGGGCGACCATTCCCCCGTGGCTGTATTCGTCGAACCACAGCGGCTCCGGATCGGACTTCTCGACTCGTCGCCTGAGCTCATGGAGAGACCCGGCCGAGCTGTTGGCCACGAAAGAGGAGATGAGGCCGCGCAGACAGTTCGCGCCGAGGAGCTGATCGACGATGACGTCGCAGGACATCCTGGCCAGGATGAGGTCGGTGAACCCTTGGCGGATGATCTCGTGGGCGGCCGCGACCGGAACGATGTGTCCGAAGCCCTCGAGCGCGACCGTGTCCCCATCGCTGAGGTAGGTGCTGATCGCCCGCGGAAGGCTCAGCGTCTTGTCCATCGTGTTCCTCCTCGAACCTCTGACGTCTGTGACCTGAGTCATCATGTCAAACTGATTTATGCTGGTCCAATACATTTCGTATCGCAGATTAAGTCTCACTTGACATAAAACAATAAGACGCGGTCGGCACAGCAGAACAGCCCGCACGACAGAACAACCAGCACGGCAGCGCAACGAGCACAGCGGACAACACAGCAGAACGAAGGGCCCGAACATGGATGCCAAGCAGATCAGAGCGTTCCTCGTCCTCGCCGAGGAGCTGCACTTCGGTCGAGCCGCCGAGCGCCTGCAGATGACGCAGCCGCCGGTGAGCCGGCTCATCCGGAATCTGGAGACGTCATTGTCGGCGCAGCTCTTCGACCGCAGCACCCGGTCGGTGCGGCTGACCGCAGCAGGCGAGGCGCTCGTTCAGCCTGCGCAAGACATACTCATGAGTAATCAGCTCGCCGAGGCGGCCGTCAAGGCCGCCGGCCAAGGCGAAGTCGGGCATGTGCGACTCGCCTTCACCGGGATCGCCACCCACACGCTGGTCGGGCGCTTGGCGAAGCTGGTCCGCAACACGCACCCTGGGATTCAGCTGAGCCTGCAGAGTGCGACGTTCGCACTGCCGTCGATCGAGGGAGTCGTCGACGGCTCGTTCGACATCGCGTTCGGGCACTGGCCCTTCATTCCCCAGACCGTGGAGACGCGAATGATCGCCGAGGAGGCCCTCGTCGTCGCCGTCCACAACGGTCATCCGCTGGCAGGCCGAAGCTCGGTGTCCATGGCCGAGCTCGAGGGCGAGGACTTCATCACCCTGCCGTCGAACCCGGGATCGACGACCATCGAACGTTTGTACTCGCTTTCGCAGGCGGCGGGGTTCAACCCCAATGTCGCCCAAGTGGCACCGGACAGCTGGACGATCCTGTCGCTGGTGGGAGCCGAATTCGGATGCTCGGTCACAGTGTCCTCAGTGCCGCGCAACTTCACGTTCCCCAACGTCACGTTCATCCCGCTCGATGACGAACAGGGCCCCTTTCCCCTGCTTATGGCATGGCGGAGGCACGATGACAGTCCGGCACTGCGAGAGGTTCTGCGTCTGGCCGAGCAGCTGTTCCCCCACCCGACTCCGACGGAATGATGGCAGCCGGCCAGACTGAATGATGTCCGCCGACCCGACTTCCGTCGAGCGTCCCGTAGACTCAGGGTCAGTGAACGATCGATTGAACAGTAATTCGAGCATCACGACGAGGATGTGGTGATTCATGAGCGTGCTCTATCTGGTCCGGCACGGACAGGCCTCATTCGGCACCGACGATTATGACCGACTGTCCGATCTCGGCAGGGAACAGAGCCGCATCACCGGGCGATTCCTCGCAGCACAAGGTATCGAACCTGCACGAGTCGTCCATGGTGAGATGCTGCGGCAGCGACAGACGGCTGAGGGCCTCCTCGACGGCTTCGGACTCGGAACCGGCTCCCTCCCGACCCCTGACATCAATCCAGGTTGGAACGAGTACAACGCGTGGGAGCTCACCGCTGCTCTGACGGAGACCGATCCACGGGCCAAGCACGATTCGAAGATCTTCCAGGCCGAACTCGAACGCGGGTGCGCTCGCTGGGCATCGGGCGAGCATGACGAGGACTATTCGGAGTCCTACACACAGTTCACCTCTCGAGTCGACCGCGCCCTCGACGAGGTGGTCCAGACGATGGGCTCAGGACAGTCGACGATCGTCGTCTCCAGCGCAGGCGCCATCGCCTGGACAGCGGCGCGACTGATCGGCGGCGGTTTCGATCAGTGGATGGCGTTCAACCGGGTGACCATCAACACCGGGATCACGAAGATCATCACCGGCCGCGGCGGCACCAGCCTCATCTCGTTCAACGACCACGGCCACCAGTCACCGAAGAACGCGACCTACCGCTGACGCCTCGGCAAACTGGTCGAACCGGCCCCGGCCCCCGCCCCGACTACTGGGCCAACGACACCCCAACGCAGTTTCCCGTGCTGATTCGGAACCGAACGCGCACCGTCAGGTCGTTCGCACCGCGCTTACCGTCCAGGCCATCCCATCGTCGACTGTTTCGACGGCGGCCGACGGCGGGCCTGAGTCGCGGACAGCATCAAAGATGGCAAAAGGCTCCTGGCTCCGAGGAGAACGGAGCGCCGTCGCACCGACGAACCACACCGAGATGGACACCAGCAACCGCGGCCTCCGGGCCCGGCGCGGGATCACATAAGCAGATCAGGATCGAACAGAAGTTCTCGCCGGCTGCAGGCGGTTCCTTGGAGCTGAACGCGATGACGCGGGGCAGGTGCGCACTGCGTTCCTGGCCTCAGACGGGCCACCCGGGTCAGCCGTCCCGGCCGTGGAGAAGAGGTCTCGTCACGCGTACAGCGAACTCAGTCCGAAGACGCCGAGCCACCCCCGGGCACTTCTGCCGATGAGAGGTACCCGTTCCGCTTCGCGTGTTCGAGCACTTCGGCCCGACTGCTCACACCGAACTTCTTATACAGCGCGGACAGGCGATTCTTCAACGTCCCGACGACCACTCCGAATTCGCGGGCGATCTGTGGAACCGGCTTCTGGGAGTCGATAGCGAAGAGCAGCGAAAGCTCTGCAGAAGACAGCTCGACATCACGTTCGACGGTGACGCGCAGAGCTTCCGGAAGGTCCAGCAGCCGTTGCTGCAGATCTGCGGCCGAATGGCTCGGATCGTCGAATGCCTCAGCCAGATCAGTCCAGGCCGAGTGAGAGGCCGTAGCCTCGATGAGAGCCGACCTCGAGGATTTCGACATCTGCGCAATCGGCATCAGTGTCGCTCCGATGATGCAGTAGTCGAGAACGTGGCCAAAGCTGTCCACTGCCGCGCTCTCCTGACCCTCGTGATGCAGGAACGCGGAGCGAAGTGCCGCAGCACAGCCCTTGAGCCGAGGGCCATCGGCACCATTGAGGACACGAGCGGTGCTCGACCACAATTGTTCCCGCTGCCCGAAGACAAAGCTCTGTCGCGCTTTGACCAAGTGATACGCGGGATGAGTCGGAGGCAACTGGGTCGCAAGGTCCTGGATCGGCTTCGTCTCTCCGGCGGCCAGATACACGAAACTGGCGATATTCACGATCCCGGAGTACCTGGTATTCGACGAACTCGTCATCGGAGAGTTCCGAGTGGCGGCGTTGTCGATCAGCTCTTTGGCTGCGATCGAGGCCCGGCCGATGTAGACGCGGTAGAGACTCTCGGCAATTGTGGGCAGCGAACCGAGCCCCTTCACGGTTCCCGCATTTCTCAGTTTCGCAAGAGCCGTGCCGGCTGCAGACAGGTCGAGTCTGTCGAGGCTCCTCATCGCATCAAGGCATTGCCACTTATGCTCGCCTGGCAAGGTCTCCATCTCGAATGACTGCGCCTTGTCCCGAGCAAGAGTGAGATTGCGACCCATCTCTTTGCCGTACCCGTGCCCGAGATTGGCCAACGCGGTCTCCACATAGCCGGCAAGCATCGGGTGCCATGAGTTCGGCGCGTAGGTTTCGGAGAACTGAACGACCCTTTGGAGAACCCGCAATGCCTCAGCGAACCGTCCTGCTGAAATCAAGTTCTTTCCATGCTCAAGGTTGAGTCCAGCTTGCATCATAGCCGTGGGGCCGGACCCCTCGAGATCGCGATTGCGAAGCAGTTCGCGTCCCGAGTCAATCGTCTGCAACGCCGCCTCGTAGTCACGGTTCGAGCGATGAAAGCGCGCCTCCGCCGTGGTGAGTGCAACGATCTCATCCACACTGCGGGCAGTGTCATGACCGGCCGACAGCATGCCGTGGAGGCTCGGTACGATTACGCTGTCGAAATCTGTCAACGGCACTAAGCGAGTACTGTCCTCGGTACCGAGACGACTGCGCATCGAATCGATCCTTCGTGCGGCACTCCTGGCCAACGCGAGGATCGGCCTTGCGGTGATGACAGAAGCGGGCACTGCGAGAAATGCGTCGACCGCGTTCACCACGTCGTCGAACACATTGATCGACCGTCGGGTCCACATCTGCTCAAGAAGTTCCCATTCTTCGATTTCGACAACGAGGTCGAGGATCTCGTCGTGTCCCGGCACGTCGCTCGCCTTCGCCCTTGCGTAAGAGTTGTCGATGGCGATGCTGAATGCTTCGTGTGGACTTCTGTGGAACTCGCCTGCCCAGGGGCCCGTGATTCGTCGCATCAATGAGCGAATGAGACCAGGAACGGTCAGCGTTCCCTCTTCTCCTGATTCGACCACCAGCAGACCCGCGGCAACAAGTTCGGAGACCAGCTCCGTGGACGTCGTGGGAACTGCTGTCTTGGCCCCAGCTAGATCATAGGCGTCGTGAACGAGCCCAATCGTCGGCGCGGTGATCTTCGGGAGCCAGGAGAAGAGAGCCAGCAGAAACAAGGGTTGCGCTTGAGCTCCTCCGGTCGAGAGGCGCGGAGTCAGCGAGGGCTGAAGCAACGCGTCGATCTGGGTCTGGTCGACGTCAGTTACCCGAATTCCGGCACGATGCGCGGAGTCCACGAGAGACTGCGCAATGTCGATTCTACCGGCGCTGCAGCGAAAGATGTGCTCGATTCCGATAGAGCCGAGAGCGCCTCGGTGATTGAGCGCTTCCGCGAATGAACGTTGGTCTGAGATTCGGGGGCCGAAATAGACTTCGAAAGCGTCTTGTCGGCGAGGAGGGGATGATTCCTCGCTGTTGCCGCGGTTGGGTTCACTGATAGGCAATGATGGGATCTTCTCTGTGCTGTCGGCGGGTGCCGTGGCAGTGGGGACTGCCAAGGTGAGGGGAGATGTGCGGTGCTACGTATTCATGTATAGCACAGCAAACTTACCGGGCTGTCGAGATAATGGCTCGGCAGCCCGTTCCTCATCGTATATCGGTCCTGCTTCCGGGCGGAAAGCTGCCGGCGCTGCAATGCGACCGGTGTACCGCTGTCAGCTCAGCTGAGCCTCAATTGCCTCAATCAGCGACTGGAGCGACGGGCAGTCGTCTTCGACGAACTATCGCCTCCTTCATTCGCCCCCACTGACCCTTCACCGTCTGACTGGACGGATGTCGAACTCGCGCTGTCAGCACCGTCGGGCTCCGACGGCTCGGGGTCGTTCGGCTCGTCGGGATCCGACGGAGCGGGATCACTTGGTTCCTCAGGCCCTGACGGTGAGGGCGCATCCGGCTCGTCGGGATCCGATGGAGCGGGATCACTTGGCTCGTCGGGATCCGACGGAGCCGGTTCATTCGGCTCGTCAGGTTCTGACGGTGAAGGAGCGTCCGGCTCGTCGGGTTCCGACGGTGTGGGCGAATCAGGCTTCGTCGGATTCGGCCGGTCAGGTACGCCCGGCTCTTCAGAACCGCTCTCGTCGGGCGTTCCTGGTCGGTCACCCGCCCGCTTGCCGCTCGAGGACTTTCCATCGGTGCGATCACCAGCGCCGCGCGACGCGGGAGGCCCAGATCGATCTCCGCCCACGTCTTGAGACGCCGCAGGATCATGTGGATTAGGCGAGTTGGGGGAATATGACCCTGCGTGCCCATCGTCGGATGAGTGCCCGGACGATGGGCTGTGCTCGCTGACACTGCCGCCCTGGCTCCCTGCTTCCTTCCCCGCTGAGGCGGACGATGGCCCGACATCCGTCCGATACCCCGAATTCTCGCTGGTTATGGGCGAGATGGATAGGCCGACCAACGATCCGAGAAGCCCGATACACGCCGCTGCCACTGGAATGAGAACAGGTTTAGGGAGGTGAAAGAGTGAGTCTCCTTTCTCGACCCCTGAGTCTTCTTCGGCGACCTCGTCTTCTGCAGCGCCCGAGTCTTCCGCTGCTTCCGCTGCTGATTCAGAGCTTGCCTCCCCATCCGCCTCCGGCGTGGAGATGCTTTCCGCCGCGGTCGCTGCGGTGGGAACCGATGATGCCATGTGTGCTTGTGATCGATCATTGAGCGTGTCAGCGAATCGCTCGATAAGAATCGGCGAAATCAGCAGCGCAGGAATGAGCGCGGCGCGCAGCTCGGTCGCGCTCGGAGCCGATTCACCCTGCGTCTTCCGCCACTGTCGCTTCATCTCCTGCCGAGCGCGCACCGTCAGACGGGTCGCGGTGTGCACGGTGACGTTCAGCCTCTGGGCAACTGTGGTCGGCGTGAAGTCCTCGACTTCCCTCAGCCACAGAATCCGCTGCCAATTATCAGGAAGGCTCGAGAAGACGTTTGCCACATTGCTGTGCCGCTCCCAGGACGTCGAGACGTTCGACAACTCCTCCGTCACGTCGTGCCGGACGGTTTCCTCCTCAACAGCACTCTCGATGAGCGCCTCGAGCCCCTCCGAAGTCAGGGGCGGGGAATCAAGAACCTGCTTGAGGACTGCCAACAGCGCAACGTCATGGATCGCCCGGGGTATCGACTTCTCATTCGCCACGTCGTCGATGCGGCGACGATAGATCTCGGAGAACGCGCCGACAGTTCCGGAGTCGATGAGCTGGAGGACTTCCTCATTGGTGAAATCGGCGAGATTCTCGTCAGGCTGATGTTCATGCACGTCTATTCGGTCCTCATCGGTCTCGACAGAAGTAGGTCGCAGGAGCCGCGCTGCTTGGAAGCGCCAGAGCCTCCGATCGAAGTCGTACTCTCATCGCAGCAGTTTATCGTAGGTTTTCAAGATCAGTTGCATCCCCATGACTTTTTTCTGCCGCTCAGATGACTAATCCATGATTGCTTTTCGCTCTTTGGTATTGGTCGAGTGAGCCAGCGGGAGGAAGTTACTCAGACTCGCACAAAAGTAATGGCAACTGGTCCTGATTGAATCCAATGTCGACTCACAGAAATTGAATGCCCCCTCCCAGGCGCGCGCTCACACACGCCCAGGAGAGGACACGTGACCGCACTGAGGATGCCGTCACGCAAGCGCCGATGTACTCATGAGATTTACCGACAAAGACATACTAACTTGCTTCCACCTATTATTCAAAAGGAATTCCATTGCGCTTGAACGCCTCATAGTATATATATCGTGCCTTTTATATGACGCTTTGATGACTTCGGTGGCGCGGCGCACATCAGATCGTGCCCAGTGATCAATTGATGGGCTCCTGGTTCCACTCGGAGTCCGGCACCCCGTTGACCCCCTCGTGACCCTTCGGCAGATCGAACCGCTGCGCGGTGAGATCCCGAGGCAGCAGGGTGAAACCTTGCCAATGCATCTCCATTGGTGACTGCTCCTCGTCTCTGGGCACATGATGGAATCCAACTGCCACCCACGAGACGACATCGTCGAGGTCCTGGTCCTTTCCGTCTTCGACGAACTCCTGCACTCCCCGTCCGCAGTCGCCTCGATTCTTCGTTGCATAGAGCTCGCAGTCGTTGTGATTCGTGAAACCTACGTCGTAGCCGATGTCATCTTCGTGCGTATGCGAATGCTCAGCATCGTCGACGAACTCGAATGAGTCAGTTTTGCCGACATCGATCTGATAGGAGATGGGGTGGCCGTCATCGTTGAGGCGGTTCGGGTTGAGCACTCGCCACCACCGGCGATCCTGCCACCGAGCCGTAGTTGGATGGTCGATGTCTTTCAGCTTGCCGGTGAGCTTGGGCGACTCGGCACCTCTGTCCCCTGTTTCATCGGCGTCGAACTGCTGTGCGCTCATGCCTCCAGTGCCACCGAGACCCCACCGAATTCTCCAGACGGCGTTATGTGAATGGCTGGCCGCGTGCTCGTGGTCACCGACATCCCATCCGTGATCCTCATCGGTGTAGTCGACTGGAGACAAGTCTCCCGTTGCTCCGAGCTGAACGCTGATCGATCCATCTGCACCGAATGTGTATTGCGAGACGTATTCGTACCAGCCGACCCGAGAGACTGTTGACAGTTGCCAACCGTTCTTGCGGGCACTCGCTGGAGCGACAAGATCGCTGGAGTGGTACGCAAGCCCTTCATCGACGACCTCGGAGCAGAGGACCTCCCTCGTCTCAGATTTGCCGTATGAACCATCGCCGATCTTCGGGATGCTTGCTGATTGAAGTCTTCCACCACACGCGTCGTCGCTGAGCGTCTTCATTTTGCGTCCGCCGAATCCGGATTCAGTGATATCGGAGGTGAGTCGTTCGCCGGTGTCATAGGGAACCTCAAGCTGAGAGATCGACATCGTGTCGATGACACGGGTCGGGTCTTCACCCGGTGGAGTGATGTAGATGTCAGAGAGCGTCAGTCCGAAGTCCGGATGGACACCCCAACATATCGTCCATGTGGCTCCGCTGGACAGTGACTGCGAGACCTTCTGCTTGGGACTCTCGCAGGAGATGTCAGCAGTGATCTGTTCATTCGTGCCCTGCTGTCCAGAATGAGAGCTGTCACCCTGGGTGCAGGCCGTGACAATGAGCAAGAGAGACAAAGCTCCGGCAACGATCTGTGTCAGTCGTCTTTTCACTTCGGTATCGATCCTCAGAGGAAGCCGCCCCACACGGGCGGAAAGTCAAAAATAGTGGACGGGTGCGGTGATCATGTGAGCGAATGATCACCGCACCCGAGCTCATCTCATCTCGACGATGAGCGTCACACGGTCGACTTGCTTCTGAACGTGTAACGTGCAGCTGCACCGACAGCGATAAGCGCAACGGCAGCCAGGAAGATCGGCACAATCTCGCCACCGGTTCGCGGCAGATCACTGCTCACACCTTCGTCGCCACCGGCGTTCGACGAGGCATTCGCGTCATCGCCACCGGCATTCGACGAAGCACTCGCGTCATCGCCACCGGCATTCGACGAAGCACTCGCGTCATCGCCACCGGCATTCGACGAAGCACTCGCGTCATCGCCACCGGCATTCGACGAAGCACTCGCGTCATCGCCACCAGCGTTCGACGAAGCGTTCGCGTCATCGTCGGCCTCAGCGGAGGTCACCTCAATGGACGCCGCGGCTTCGGCGCCATTGTCATCGGTGCCGACCACGGCGAAGTCTCCGGCTGTGATCTCGGCGGGAACGGGCAGCTTCGTGCCCTCAGGGACGTCGCCTTCTCCATCGGTCGTCACAGTGACAGCCTCGCCGAGGTCGCTGGATGCGTCGTCGGACTTCGCTGACTGCGTCTCCAGGCGAATGCTGACCTCGGAATCAGGCAGCCAGCCGCTGCTCGTCACTGCGGTTTCATCACCGGCCGGAACCGGTGTTGTCGCCTCGATCGACGGAGCATAGACCTCAAAGGTGCCTTCGGCAGTCGTCTCGTTCGACGCTGTTCCGGTCACTGTGAGTTCTCCGGCTTTGGTGTCATCAGGTACCTGAATCTTCGTACCTTCGGGCAGAGCACCCTTCGCATCGGCCGTGGCGATCACTGGGCTGCCGACTTCGTCTCCATCAGCGTTCGCAAGCTTCAGTTCGACTGAGGTGTTCGCCTCCCAACCAACGCTCTTCAGCGATGCCTCACCGCCTGCTGGAACCGGCGAAGAAACATCGATCGAGGGCTCAGCAACGGTTACGGATGCATCGACCTCGGCCTTGTTGTCATCGGTCGCTCGCACCGCGAAGTCGCCTGGTTCGGCGTCTTTGGGAATCGTCAGGACAGTACCTTCCGGCAGGCTTCCCTTTTCGTCGGTGGTCACATTCACGGCGTCACCAGCGTCTTCTCCGTCGGGGTCGACGAGCTGCAGCTTGACATCACTCGTCGGAAGCCAGCCGGTGCCCTTCACTGCCGTGTCCTGTCCGGGAACCACTGGGGACGTTGTCTCGACCGCCGGAGTGTAGACGGTCACTGTCGCCTTCGCGGAGTTGTCGTCAGGATCGTTCGCCGTCAGCGTGTAGTCCCCGGCAGCCGCGTCGTCGGGAATCGGGAGTGTCGTTCCCTCCGGCACATTGCCTTCTCCGTCGGCTGTGACCGTCACCTTGTCGCCCACCGAATTCCCATCGGGATCTGTCAGCTCGAAGGTCACGTCGTTATCGGCAGACCATCCACGTGAAGTCACGTCGATGTCAGTACCTGCCGGGGCGGGAGAGGTGGCTGATACGATCGGGGTACCCGCCTCGGCGACGGTGAGAGGCGCATCGATGTTCGCTCCGTGGTCATCACTTCCGACGACGGTGAAATCACCGGGCTCGGTGCCTTCTGGCACCGTCACGCAGGTGTCATCAGGCAGAGCGCCGTCCTTGTCGGCAATGGCCGTGACCGGGTCGCCGACCGGCTTTCCGTCCGCGTCAGTCAGCTGAACAGTGACCTCCGAATCAGGAGTCCATCCGTCCGAGTTGATTGCAGCGCAATCACCCGGGTAGACGGGGCCCGCGACGGTCAGACCAGGTGCGTAGACCGTCACTTCGCCTTTTCCGGTATTCCCGTCGGGGTCAGTGCCGACGATGGTGAAGTCACCGGGGGCGGCATCGCCAGGAATCGGAAGAACCGTGCCCTTCGGGAAGTTGCCGTCGCCATCGGTCGTCACCGTGATGGGTTCACCGACCGGTTTGCCGTCGGGACCGTTGAGCTCGACAGTGACATCAGTATCCGGTGCCCAACCAGTGGAGTCGAGCGTCGTCTCTCCACCCGCAGGGGCGGGCGACGAGGTGTCGATCGACGGTCCGTCAGCGGAATCATCGCATGAGTCGGTGCGAACGCCCGCGTTGCCGATGCCCAGACGTGCCGTGCCATCGCCGACGCCGAGGCTCAGTGCAGAGACTTCCACACCATTGACCGTGGTCGAACCGTCGGCCGCGGTGCAGTCCGTCGTCTCCTGATGGTTGATCTGCAGCGAGACGAGGTTATCGGCTATCAGTTTGAGGAATGGGTCAAGTGCCGCACGGATGGGCACTGTCATCATGTCCGTCTTGATCGTGGTGAACGCTTTGTACAACAGGCCCGAAGGATCGGACAGCTCGTCGTAGATCGGGCCCATCACCGTATCCATGGTTTTCATGACGGTGTTGATCGTTCCGCAGGTGACGGTGCCGGTAGCACCCGCCGCGTCGCAGAAGTCATTGCTGACCTTGCCCGTCAGGTCCATATCCCATCCGGCTTTCGTGCCATCCGGAGCCGTGATGTCCACGTTCACGGTTGCGCTGCGCAGCGACTCGATGGCCGTGTCCACGGCAACGTCGATCACCTTCTCGATGACGTCGTGGACACTGCTGGCGATGAACGGGTAGGTCTCGTCATCGATCAGTTCGGTATTGGGATCCTGATTGTTCATCCCCACGGGCCGATCGATCACACCGTCGTCGTTGCCGCCGATCCGTCCGACGTCGACTTCGATCGACCCTTCCCCGAGGTCGATCGTCGCCAGACCGTCATCAGTGCTGATCGGTTCGAGCAGAATTGCATCAAGAACGTCATCTTTGATGCTGCTCTTGACACTGGTATCCACAGTCATGCCCGGAAGGAGATCGGTCAGTCCGAGCGCGTCGTTGAGCGCATCGTTGACTTCGCCCTCCATCTCTCCGGCCGCATCCGAGACACCGTCGCCGGCATCGTCGATCGCCGGGGAGTGCAGTTGCAGCTTGGCATCGCCGACTCTGTACTGTCCATACTTTCCGACAGAGTCGGGATCTTGGAACTCGCCGTCGATCGCTTCGACCCAGGCACCGCCGAGGCCGAGACTCAGATCGGCCTGGTCGATCAGGCCATCGGTGACATCGGATGAACCGCTCGCTGCCACGATGGAGAGCAGGTCGACCTGCGCTGTTCCGAAATCGCTGTCTTTCCCATCAAGGCTGAGACCGCCATCGGCACCGACGATGCCGGACACGGCCTTGCCGTTCTTGGCATCGGCGGCAGTCGATTCGCTTTCGACAGCTCCGGCCTGGCCGAAGTCGATGAAGTCGTCGACTGGTATCTGATAGCCCGCGCCGAAGTCGATGACTTCGTCCCCGCCGATTGCACCGTTGAATGCTTCACGGTTCGGCCCCGGATCCGACTGCGAACCGGCTTTCGACTGTGCCGCAGCGATCAGATCCTTGGAATCAAGGCTCATGCCGGCGACACTCGCCTCGGCTTCAGTCGGATCGTCGGGATAGTTGTCGAGCCCCAGCGCCGAGGCGCTGGTCGTACCGACCATCGCGCCGACAACGCCAAGCGCCAACCCTGAAAGTGCCCATCGTGGAATTCTTCTTCGCCGAGTCTTCTTCATGGAATCTAAACGGCGTGAATGGACGTGTTGAGACACGTTTAACCTCCAAATTTACTCATTTGAAAGGTTCCGCTCCCTCAGATGTCGGATTTTGATCCAACGAACGTGACCCGGGGTCAATTCTGTCGAAACTTCCAGTCAGTGTCTAGAGTCTTTCAACTCCGGATGAAGCTCACGCACAGGTTCATCACCCCTCGGCACGCTCGGGGATCTCGCTCAGACATCACACAACTCCCCCTAGAATACGGGAAACAACCGACTCAAAGAGCACTCTGGAACCGTCGCCTCTCGACGCTGAACACGTTCGATATGCAGCAAATATTTTTTGACTGCTGTCCGCATTGCGATACGTGAACGAATTTGCCGGACAAGAACTTTTCATACAATCCAGGTTGAGTAACTTTCCTGCGCACAGAAACGAGAACTAAAAGTCAAGGAGAAATTCAAATAGACCAGCCCTATTTGTCAATTATTCAGGGCTCAAGCGACACCCGGCTTTGCCGGATGTTCGTCTCCTTTGGGCAGGGCGGCGCTCCGGGCCTCGGCATCGCCGAGGTGGAGTGCCGCCGATTGTGCAGGCCCGCACTGAGGCAAGTGCGCAGTCGTGCACCGAGGTGGGCGAAGGTGCGATCGCGGATGAAGATCGCGTCGACAGCGATCATCGTCAGCGAAAACCACGGGAGTCCCATCAGCAGCGCGATCCCCAGGTGGAACGACAGAATGCCGAGAAGCCCGGCGATTCTCGTCCATCGATTGAAGAGCATGAACGGGAACGCGCATTGGAACAGCACGGATGCCCAGGAGATCATCACGACCATCGGTCCCCACGCTGTGACAAGCTCAGAGAGCACCGGCCATGTGCCGAACTGCTGGGTGTGCAGGGGGTTGCATACCGCGAAACCGTGCTGCCAGGCGGCACCACCGGCCTTGTAGAGGCCGCCGGACATGTAGATTGCACACACCTGAAACGTCAGCACGACTATGGCGAGATTGTGGGCCATGATCATCACCCACCGCCATCGGCTTCCGCCGGTCGTACCGTGCACCTCGGGGTCGTTGCCGGCTCTATCGCTCGCCTCACCACCGTCATCACGGTGTCGACGAGATCGCCGACGGGCGTCCAGCGACCACTGCCGAGTGGTATCGGCGAAGAGCAGAGCGATGAGGAACATCCGATACGCGTTGTCGCCCTGATCACCGGCGCCGTCGTTGAGCTCGATGAAGCTGACCCAAAGAATCAGGTAGAAGGGCAGAACGATCCGTGTACGCCAGCCGAGTGTGACGACGATGGCGAGGATCGCCAAGCCGATCATCATGGCTGTGAACAGCGGCGGAACCGTCACCACCCGGTGGAAGAGCGAGAAGAGCCAGATATTCGGGAAGTCGCTCTTCGGATCCGCGATCTCGCCGCTCCAGGCGCTGCCCACTCCGAACGCATAGTGACGGGCATTGAAGTTCGTCAGAATCAGGCCGAGTCCGGTCAACCCGATGAGAATCCTGGTCACTGCCAGCCCATAGGTCGCGTGGTATCGCCCGGTGAGCAGAACCTCGAGCCTATCCCAACCTCGCGCGATCACCGTGCGCACCTGAGCAGGAAACGGGACCATCTCCGGGTTCGCCGAGGTGGTGCGTGCTTGGTCCCGGTCCGCAGAGTCTGCCCTCGCCGAGGTGGCATCCACCTCGGTCGGTGTGGTCTCAGTGCTCATCGGCGCACCTCACCACGTCGGAGGCGCAGAAGTACTTCGCGAACTCTTCCTCGGACTGATCGTCCTCGACGACCAGGGCCCGCCACCCGACCGGCACCGGTTGAAGTTTCGGGCGCTTGGCGTCCTTATCATTGCGCTGGGCGAACGGGACGACATTCTGGCGAACCGCCTGAAACTGCACCCGCGGCACGTCTTCACCCCACACAGCTCTCGCGACCTGGGTCGCGTACGCCGCAGCCACATGCTCACTGTCGAGATACCCGCCGACCGCACCATCGGGGTCGTCGTACTCGTCGAGTTTCGCCCTCAGACGTTTCACGGAGTCGCCGCCCTTGAAGTAGCTGAGCTTCACAATCGCCTTCTGATCAGCCGGCAGATCATCCCATGATCCCTTCAGATCCGAAGCCACGCCGATACCCAGACCGGCCGATCGCGGCGGGAACGGCCTGTACGTCGAATGATCCGACTCGACATCGGTGGCCCGCACCCACTCTGTGACCTCTTCTCCGCCCCCGGTGTCGATCACCGCACGCACGTCGAAGTAGTAGTCCCCGTTGATCGGTTCCGGCGCAAACACACTCCACGACTGACCCCACAGCGGAATCATGTACTTGGAGAGCAGTTCCCCCGGGACCGCCTCCCGCAGGGCGGATGAAGGTGCGATCCACAGAAAGGTCGCGAACAGGTGGAATCCAGTGACCGCCACCGCGATGACCATCAGCGTCCGCCTGACCACCGGACGACGCCGAGCCTCGGTCTCTGTCGTCGTCTCGTCCATGGCACATCCGGATTCTGGTCGATGATTTCGTCTGTGTGTCCCAGCTCGTCTGCGAGTCTCACGCACGAAGCCAGGTGGTGGACGCGAAGTGAAGACTTCTCCCCCACCACCTGGCCGGTGCGATCAGTGGCTCAATCTGGTTCAGCGACCACTGCGGTTGCGGTGACGGCGAGCGGCGTAGACCGCGGCCGCGCCACCTGTGATCAGCAGCGCTGCGAATCCGGCCATGGCCAGGGTGCCCTCGGCACCTGTCCTCGGCAGATCTCCGCCGTCGCTGTCGTCCGAAGCGTCTGCGCTCGCGCCCGCTTCGACGTCCGCCGACGCATTTGCGGCGGCAGAGGCGTTTTCATCGGACGAAGCGTCTGCCTCGTCGCCGTCGGCCGAAGCGCTGGCTTCCGCACCATCGGCGTTGTCATCGGACGCCGCCGAGGCGTTTGCCTCGTCGGTCGAGTCCGCTGCGGCCGAATCGTCGGCATTGGCCGCAGCCTCAACCGAAGCCTCGTTGGACGAGTCAGCAGTCGATGCCGCAGATGCGGCTGCGGCCGGATCGGCATCGGCAGCAGCCGAGGCCTCAGCGTTCGTCGAATCCGAATTGTCTGCATCGGCAGCGGCGTTCGACGCCTTCTGTGACGAGGCGTTCGGATCGGAAGCCGCATCAGCCGAGGTGTTCGAGGACGCGTCCTCGGCAGCTGCCGATTCGGCGGCCGCTTCGGCGTTTGCGTCAGCTTCTGCCGATGCCGCGTCGTTGGCATCGTCATCGGCAGCCGCCTCTGACGCTGCCTGAGCCGCAGGGTTCGAATCGTCGTCCGCATCGGCGGACGCCGAGGCCGATGCCGCCGCGTTCACGTTGACGTTCGCGTCGGCATCATCAGATGCCGAAGCATCGGGGTCAGCCGCAGCATCCGGGTCAGCCGAGGCGTCCGCGTCGGGGTCAGCCGAAGCGTCGGAATCCGCCGAATCGTCCTGATCGGCAGCAGCGCTGTCGTCGGCGTCCGCGTCGTCGTCACCCGGGGCATCGTCTGCGGTCGCACGGACCGAAGACGAGGCGAGGTTGACGTCGATCGCATCGGATTCAGGGAGCAGTTCCAGGCTCACAGCGTTGACTGTGAATCCCGGACCGTTGTCTCCATCGACCCGGCTCGAATCCAATGAGGACTGAGCAGAGGCCTGTTCACCCGACGGGTTGGGCGACTGTTCGTTGATCGTGAGGTCGACGACCTGGTTGAGTCCGCCGAAGACGGGGTCGAGTCCGTCGAGGACGGGGTCGACGATGTCGGTGACAGAACCGGACACCTCTTCCGTCGTCGAGTCGAGGACTTCCCCGATGATCGGCTTCGTGACTCCGAGGACCGCCTTGACCACCGGACCGGTGATGGCGTTGACCACAGTCCCGACAGGAACGCCGGCCACTGAAAGATCGGTGTCGACGACCGGTTCGGAATCGTCCGTGCCGGCCAGCTGGCCCAGCGTGGCATCCACGGTGACCTTGCCGTCGGCTGCAGGGATTCCGGCGGCCGTGATGCTGGCGGGCAGCGCGATGTTGAGATGAACATCGTTGAGTGCATCGGTCAGAGTCTCATTGACCCGCCCCGACAGCGTGCCGAGGGCATCGGCAACGGCGTCGGTGATCTTCTTCGTCGTATCGGCAGTCAGCGCCTGGGTGTTCGGATCCAGACCATTGAGGTCCTCACCGTCGGCACCCTTCACGACCTTGGCGAGGTCGATCTTGATGTCGCCGTTGGCCAGATCGATCGAGACGATGCCTGATTCGTCCTCGAGCTTTTTGTTGACGACGTTTTCGACGACGCTGTTGAGCGCGTCCCCGGTGTCCACCGAGACCTTCGTGTCCTCTCCGCCGACCTTGACAGAGGCGAGGCCTGCATCGACGTCGAGTCCGAGACCGGCCAGTTCGTTGACCAGGCCTTCGTCGCCGATGGCGTCGTCGAGGGAACCACCGACACCGTCAACGGCATCGGTGAGCGCACCGGAGAGGTCGTCCACCGCAGGGCTGGAGACGGTGAGGGTTCCGTCGGCGACGACGTACTCCGAGTCGGTCGTCTCGCCATCGCTTTCGGCAGTTGAACCGATGGCGCCCAGCTCGAGGCTGAGCTCGTCGACGATCTCATCGCTGACACCGTCGAGGTTCAGCTGGCCCAAGACCGATGTCAGATCAACCTTGGCGTTGCCGAAGTCGCCGTTGTTGATGTCGTCGAGGTTGAGGGCGCCGTCCTTGCCGACGGCGCCGGCACTGGCCTTTGCCGCATTGCTTGCAGAAGCGTGGCCGTAGGAATTGAGGGCACCGGCCTCGCCGAGCTCGAGAAGACCGTCGCCGCCCTCGTTGCTGATGAGCGGGAGATCGATTCCCGGAAGTTCGACCCCGAGAGACTGCAGAACTTCCGCGTTCAGCGGCGTGCTGTCCTCCGCATCGCTGGAAGGGGAGCTGCTGTAGGCCGAGAGCGCATCGACGGCGTCCGCGGACAGCAGATCCGCATCGATCAGCTGCCCGAAAGCCTCTGAATCCTCTTTCGGGTTCTTTTCATCGGCTGCACCTGGTGACGTCGTCAACAGGGTCAGCCCGACTGCGGTCGCGGCAGCCACCGTTCCCGCAGCGATCTTGCGGCCGGAAGTGGGCCGGCCTCCGAGCATCTTCATAGTCCTCCACATCGGTTCATGTTCTTGATCAATCGCAGACAGCAGCCTGGACGGAAACATGCAGTTTCCTGGCAGATCCCGCACAACATTACGGAATCATTCGTTAGTAATCATTCAGTAATCGGCAACGTTATAATTCCGTTATATTGCAAATCTGATGAGTTCACGATGCGAACTGATGCCACAAGGATATATGCTTGATGCACAGACACTTCAAGGCCCTCATCGGTCCTGATCTGCGCCTATTCCTCGGCGATCGCCCGAATCCCGAGAGCGCCGCAGCCCATCGCCCTTATGTTCATTGAAAATTCAAGACAAGGGCGGTGATGACAAAAATGTAATATTACGATCCATGACTTAATCGCGAAGAATCGATGCTTTCATTCAGCTCCGACGTGAGCTGCGTCCTTCGGCCGAACGCTGAGTTCCCTCTGCCCGCAACCTCAACGCTGCCTCAGCCAGCGCGAGGGTCACACGCCTCAGCCAGCGCGCATCGGTACTGAACGGGCACTGTGAGGAGTCACACCCACCGATACTCGTACTCCGGCCGACCGGGAGTCCCATGCCTGGGCTGCTTGATCGCCTGTTTCGTCGACACGAGGTGCTCGAGGTAGCGGCGGACGGTGACACGGGACAGATCCAGACGCTGACCCACCTCGGTGGCGGAGACCGGAACAGCAGAATCGCGAACCTCGGCCGATACCGCCTCGAGGGTCTCGGCGATGAGCCCCTTGGGCAGCCGGGTCGAGGACACCGAGCGCAGGGCGGACAGGGCATTGTCGACCGATGCCTGCGTCGCCAACGACCCCGATCCGGTGAGCCCGCGCCGGAACTCCCGCTGATTCTCCAGCTTCTCCCGAAACATCGCGAACGTGAACGGCTTGATGAGGTACTGCGTGATCCCCGCCGAGATCGCCGACCGGATCACCTGCAGGTGCCGCACCGCGGTGATCGCGATGATGTCGACGTCCTTCCCGCGCGAGTTCAGCCGTCCGGCGACCTCGAGCCCGTGCGAATCCGTGAGGTTCATATCGAGCAGAACGATGTCGACCGGCGTGCCGGCCGCGTCGAGCTCGTCGAATCGTTCGATCGCCTCGTGGCCGCTCAGGCAGGTCCCGGCCACCTCGAATCCGGGCACCCGCTCGACGAAGTCGGCATGCGCCTGCGCGGTCATCGGGTCGTCCTCGACGATGAGCACCCGCAGCGCGGCATCATCCACGTCGGTCACCTCCTTCGACGATCGTATCGCCCAGCGGCAGGGTCACCGTGAAGATCGCCCCACCGTCGGATTCGACCTCGATATCCCCGCCGAGGCGGCGCACCGCCTGCCTGACCAGCACCAACCCGAACCCGCGCCCTCCAGGGCCCTCGACGTCTGATTTCGCGGAAGCGCCGAGGTGGAACAGCGCGTCGATCTCGTCGACGTCGACCCCCGGCCCGGAATCGGCGATCGTGATGATGAGCTCCGAATCCGCGGCGACGAAGTCCGCCCACACATGCTTCTCGACCGAATCGGCTGCGGCGTCGAGGGCGTTGTCGATGAGGTTGCCGGCCACAGTGACGAGGTCCTTGGCGTCAAGACTCTCCGGCGGCAGCTCCCCGGTCGCGGTGACCTCGAGTTCGATCCCGCGTTCGTGCGCCTGCGCAGCCTTGCCGATCATCAGCGCCGTGATGAACGGTTCGTCGAGCGAGCCGACGAACGAATCGGTCAGCCGCTGTGCCTCCTGCTTGTCCTTGACCGCGAAGTCGAGCGCCTCCTGGCTGCGGCCGAGTTCGATGAGCGTGGACACCGTGTGCAGCCGGTTCGCGTGTTCGTGCGTCTGTGCCCGCAGCGCCTCGGACAGGGTCGTCATCGTCGCCAACTCCCCCGTGAGTTCCTGAATGTCGGTGCGATCGCGCAGGGTCGCGACCGTTCCCCCGCCGGATCCGTGACTGCCGCCCCTGTCATGACCACGCGGCTGGCTCGCCTGCTTCTGGCTGATGACGAGGACACGGTCGTCGGTGAGGTGGATCTCATCGACTGCGACCCGGCCGGAGGTGAGAAGGTCACGCACGGATTCGGGGAGGGCCACCTCGGCGAGGGTGATGGGGGTCGACTCATCGGATGGAGGCAGTCCGAGCAGGGCCGCGGCCTCGTCGTTGTAGAGGACGAGCCGGCCGGAGTCGTCGACGAGGATGAGCCCCTCGCGCAGGGAATGCAGGGCGGAATCGTAGAACGCGAAGAGGCGCTTGAGCTCCTCGGGCCCGTAGCCGAGCGTGACCCGCCGCAGATACCGAGCCAACAGCCAGGATCCGAGTCCGCCGAGGGCGAGCGCGGCGAGCGCGACGATGATGATCTGCGGCAGCGACGCCGCCTGCGCCACGGACAGGGTCTCGAGCGTCACCCCCACTGCGACCATCGCGGTGACCTCGCCGTCAGCATCTTCGATCGGCACGATCGCGCGCACGGACGGTCCGAGCGTGCCGACGTATTCCTCGGTCTCGGCCTGCCCGGCGCGGGCCTTCGCGGTGCTGCCGAGGTACTTCCCGCCCAGCTGTTCCGGGTCCGGGTGGGTGTAGCGGGTGCCGTCGCGGTCCATGATCGTGATGAAGTCGACGTCGGCGGTGTTGATCACGGTCAGCGCGTAGGGCTGGAGACGTTTCGTGGGATCGTCCCCGGTCACCGCCTCGGTGACGAAGGGGTCGTGGGCGAGGGTCTCGGCGATGGAGAGCACGCGTTCGCCCGTGGCGTGGCGGATGTTGTTCAACGTCGTCACGTAGCTGGTCACCGACAGGGCGGTGCAGACGATGACGATGAGGACGAGCTGGACGAGGAAGAGCCGGCGGGCCAGGGGCCCGCTTCGACGAGCCCGGAAGCGTTCCCGGCCCCGCCGTAGTGGGGCCGGGGCGGAGTTCACTTCTTCTTGCTCTTCTTGCTGCCGCCGGAGATGAGGAGTGCCAGGCCGATCGCGGCCAGCCACGTGTCCTTGGCCACCGCGGTGCCGTCTTCGGACGGACGGATGCCGTCGTCCTTGGTCATCGAATCGATGGAGAAGTAGTTCGCGACGAGGCCTGCAGCAAAGGTCGTCAGTGCGGCCCCGGCGATGCGGGTGGGCACGAACGGCAGCAGCAGGGCGGAGCCGACGGCGATCTCACCGTAGGAAAGGAACTTCCCGAACTGGGCAGGGGTCATGTTTTCGACCAAGGGCACACCGTTGGCGGCCATCTGCTGCAGGCCGGCGGCGGTGTCCTCGTCCATGCCGAGCTTGCCGATGCCGGAGTTGAGGATGAAAGCGCCGGGAACTGCGCGCAGGAGTGCGGTGCTGATCTTCACGAAAGTGCTCCTTCTGATCTGGTGTCCTGACACCTCCACAGTAGTCGCGAACTGTGTCTGTGAACACTATGAACGCAACCGAGACACCGGTCACATCTCCTGCCAGAGTTGTCGGGTACATCACCACCGCGGCCGGTCAGTCGCGGACGTCCGGGTCCATCGCAGGGCTCTGACGTGAACACGACATGGAGGAACCATGGCAACGTCGCCACCGAATGACAACAATCCGGCACGCTCCGAAGAGAACTTCGGGAACGCCGCCGCGGATCACGCCACGACCTATGCGCGGCGGAAGAAGGACCGCACCCACTGGCTCTACATCATGGTCATCGTCGCCGTGATCGCCGGTGCCGCGATCGGTCTGCTCGCCCCCGATGCGGGCATCGCCCTCGAACCCCTGGGCAAAGCGTTCGTCGCTCTCATCAAGATGATCATCGCCCCGGTGATCTTCTGCACGATCGTCCTCGGCGTCGGCTCGGTCGCCCGTGCCGCCACCGTCGGCAAGGTCGGCGGTCTGGCGCTCATCTACTTCCTGGTCATGGCGACTTTCGCCCTGGTCATCGGCCTCATCGTCGGCAACTTCATCCACCCGGGCGAAGGCCTGCACCTCCAGCCGTACGAAGAGGCCTCCGGTGGCGAGGAAGGCGGCATGGTCGCCTTCCTCATGAGCCTCATCCCCGGCGACATCCCGGTCCTGCCGACCCTCGTGCTCGCGCTCCTCGTCGGCTTCGCACTGCAGTCGATGGGCAAGGCCGGCGAGCCCGTGCTCAACGGCATCAAGCACATCCAGGCCGTGGTCTTCAAGCTCATGATGATGATCATGTGGGCCGCTCCCGTCGGTGCCTTCGGTGCGATCGCCGCGGTCGTCGGCAAGACCGGCTGGGCCGCGATCGGTGCGATGGCGACCCTCATGGGCGCCTTCTACCTCACCTGCGCGCTGTTCATCGTCATCGTCCTCGGCGGTCTGCTCAAGATCGTCACCGGGCTCAACATCTTCCTGCTGCTGAAGTACCTGGCCCGAGAGTTCCTGCTCATCTTCTCCACCTCCTCGTCGGAATCGGCTCTGCCGCGTCTGATCGCGAAGATGGAGCATGCCGGTGTCTCGAAGCCGGTCGTGGGCATCACGGTGCCCACCGGCTACTCGTTCAACCTCGACGGCACCGCGATCTACCTGACCATGGCCTCGCTGTTCGTGTCCTCGGCGATGGGCATGCCGATGTCGATCCCCGAGCAGATCTCGCTGCTCGTGTTCATGATCATCGCCTCGAAGGGTGCGGCGGGCGTCACCGGTGCCGGCCTTGCCACTCTGGCCGCCGGCCTGCAGTCGCACCGCCCGGAGCTGCTCGACGGCATGGGCGTCATCGTCGGCATCGACAAGTTCATGTCCGAGTGCCGTGCCCTGACGAACTTCACCGGCAACGCCGTGGCCACCCTGCTCATCGGCAAGTGGACGAACGAGATCGACCTCGACCAGGCTCGCGCCACGCTGTCCGGCCAGAGCCCGTTCGATGAGCTCTCGCTCCAGCCCGACGCCCACGGCCCGGCCCCGACAGCCGCGGAAGAAGGCGAGAAGGAGAAGGCCACAGTGAGCTGACCGTCGAGTCCCGACTCACACCACCACGGGTGCCGTCGTCCTCATCGTGAGGACGCCGGCACCCGTGGTGTTTCGTCTCCCCTCGCCGAGGTGGCCCTGGCCTGACGTACTGCTGTGACGAGGGGTTCGAATCATCGGAGCAAGAAAAACTCCTGGCCGGCCAATCCACGTGCGTGAGCCTTCCGAATGGCACATGTCCGTCCCCATACGGACGATTGCAGCCGATGTCAGAAGAGGACAGGGACCATGAAGAATCTCAAGCTCATCAACGCCCGCGCCGTCTCCGGTGCCACACTCGCGACCATCGTCATCGCCGTCGGTCTTATGGCCGCACCCGGGAGCGCCTCCGCTGCCGAGACCTCTCCGGCCTCTTCGACCGAAGCCTCGGGGGCACTCATCAACGGCCCGATCATCGATCTGGGCGACCTCCTCGGCGATATCAACATCGGACAGTTCCAGTAACGACCGATCCTCTGCCGCCGTGCTCACGTGATCCGACCACCGGGTTGAGCTGAGCACCCGCGCGCCTCCCTGCCGCCGGAGACCTCGCTCAAGGAAACCCCCACCCACTGCGAAAGACACGATGACTGACGAGAACACTCGAATCGACCTCACCTCAGCACAGCGCGGAATCTGGTACGCCCAGAAGATCGAACCCGACAACCCGACGTTCCAGATCGGGCTCTATGTCGACATTCGCGGGCCGCTCGATGTCGACAGAATGCGTGAGGCGGTCGCCACGACCGTTGCCGAAGCCGACTCGCTCAACGTCGTCTTCGGTGAGGACGAAAAGGGACCTTTCCAACAGCTCGGACCGGCACGCAGCCACCTCCTGGTCCGTGACCTGCGGACGGAGTCGAGCGAGGATCCCGAAGCCTCGGCCCATGCGCTGATGCAGGAGGATCTCGACACCGTCCACGATGTCGATGAGGGTGACCTGCTCCGGTCCCAGCTGTTCCACCTCGGAGACGACCACTGGATCTTCTATCAGCGGGCCCACCACCTCCTCGTCGACGGCTATTCCGCCGTCCTCGTCCTCCGCCGCGAATCCCAGGTCTACCGAGAGCTGGCCGAGCCGGGAACAGGACCTTCGGACTGGCCCTTCGGCAGCCTCGACGATCTGGTGGCCGAGGAGGCTCAGTATCGTTCCTCGCAGCGCTTCGCCACCGACGCCGAGTTCTGGAAGCAGGTGCGCTCCGAGTCGGAGACGGCCACCAGTCTAGCCGAACGTCCGGCATCACCGGCACGACGGCTTGTCACCTGCAACGCCGACATCCCCCAGGAGCTCTCATCACGCCTGGCCGGTTCGCGGTCGGCGCCGACGCTCATCCTCAGCGCCGCAGCGGCCTACCTGCACCGCATGACCGGACGAGAGTCCATTTCGGTGGGCCTTCCGGTCACTGCCCGTCGCAGCGCCCTGTCCAAATCGGTGCCGTCCATGATGTCGAAGATCCTGCCGGTGCAGATGCAGGCAGCACCGGAGATGACGACGGCGGATCTCGTCGCCGGCGCCGGCGCGACGCTGCGCGAAACGCTCATCCACCAGCGCTTCCAGTATCAGGAGCTGAGCACCGACAGCGACTACATCGGGCCTTCGGTCAACATCTTCCCGCACGTCGATGACATCGACTTCGGAATGACGACCGCCTCGCTGCACCTGCTGTCGACCGGCCCGGTCGATGACCTCTCGATCATCATCCACGGCATCGGAGCCGATCCCAGCTCCGAAGGCGGCAGCAGCCCGGCCATCGTTCGGTTCGAGGCGAACGCCGAACTCTACGATCAGCACAGCCTCGCCGAGCACCTGCGGCAGTTCCTCTCCGTCCTGTGCCAGTTCGATCCGAGCGGCGATCAGCACCTGGCGGGACTCTCCCTCATCGCTGCCGACGAGTCAGGCGAACTCATCGCAGGGGGCAAGGGACCCGAGCAGAGCCTTCCCCGCCACACCGTGGTGGAGGAATTCTCCCGCCACGCCCGCAGGTCCCCATTCGCCACCGCGGTCGTCGCCGAGGACGGGCACATCAGCTTCGGCGAACTCGACCGCCGCTCGACTCAGCTCGCCGACCGCCTTCGGGATTTCGGTGCAGGGCCCGGGGCTCGCATCGCGGCGCGCTTGGGCCGGTCCACCACGCTGCCCGTCGCCGTGCTCGGAATCCTCAGAACAGGTGCCGCCTACGTGCCCCTCGACCCCGACTATCCGGCCGACCGCATCGAAGCGATGATCGCCGACGCAGCGCCGGTGCTCGTCATCAATTCCTCAACCGTGTCGGGTCCCGCCGGAGAGACGAACATGACCACCGACCGTCCCGTCATTGACATCGATGCGGTACCGCAGTCGGCAGCGCCCGCGCCCGAGTCGACCCAGACCGGGTCGACACCTGCTCCCGACGACCTCGCTTACGTCATCTTCACCTCCGGGTCGACCGGTCGACCCAAGGGCATCGGGGTCGAACACCGATCACTGCTCAATCTCTTCCACAGTCACAAGGAGACCATCTTCGATCCGGCCGCCCGTCGACTCGGACGAGGACTGCGCGTGGCACACACGGCCGGGATCTCCTTCGACGCCTCCTGGGATCCGCTGCTGTGGCTCTTCGCCGGGCACGAACTCCACCTCATCGACTCGGTCACCCGCCGCGATCCCGAAACCCTCACCGACTACTTCTCCACCCACGGCATCGACTCGATCGAGACGACGCCTTCATTCGTCAAGGCTCTTCTCGCCCACGGCACGTTCAGCGGCACCGAGCATCCCAGCGTCGTCGCCCTGGGCGGAGAAGCGGTCGAACGTGGGCTCTGGGACCAGCTCGCGGCTCTGCCCGAGGTGGACTCCTACAACCTGTACGGACCGGCGGAGACGACCGTCGACAGTCTCACCGCACCCATCGTCGCGGGCGCGTCACCCGACCTCGGCGGCTCCGTGGCGAACACCAGGCACTATGTCCTCGACTCCCGGTTGACCCCTGTCCCCGCGCAGGCGCGTGGGGAGCTCTACATTGCGGGGCTGAATCTGGCGCGCGGCTATGTGGGCCGGCCGGCCACCACATCGGAACGGTTCATCGCCGACCCCTTCGCCGACGACGGCTCCAGGATGTATCGCACCGGCGACATCGTCCGCAGACCTCTGGCCGGGGGAATCGAGTTCCTGGGCCGGGCCGATGAGCAGATCAAACTGCGCGGCTACCGCGTCGAACTCTCCGAGGTCGAGCTCGCCCTCCAGTCGGAGGACCGGATCCGGTCGGCCGCGGTCGTCCTGGGACAGAACCGGGCCGGCTACAGTCAGCTGCTCGGCTACATCACCGCCGATGAGCAGATCGATGCCGCCGAGGTGCGCCGACACATGAAGACGCGCGTGCCCGACTACATGGTCCCCTCATTCATCACGCAGATCGAGCGGATTCCCCTCACGGTCAACGGCAAGCTCGACCGGGCTGCGCTGCCGGAACCGGAGTCGACGCGATCGGGATCCGCGGCACCGAGGACAGTCGAAGAGCAGGCCGTGGCCGAGGCCTTCGCCCAGGTGCTGGGAGTGGAGACCGTCGGCATCGACGATGACTTCTTCGAACTCGGTGGGCACTCCCTGCTCGCCACCCAGCTGGTGGCCTCACTGCGGAAGCGATTCGCTGCCCCACCCGCCCTGAGCGAAATCTTCCACCATCCCACCGTCCGCGAACTCAGCGCCGGGCTCGACCTCGGCGACACGGCGGAAGAGCCTGCAGACGAACTCGTCGCCGCAGACCGTCCCGCGACCATTCCCCTGTCCTACGCGCAGAGCCGTCTGTGGTTCCTCAACCAGTTCGACCCGACGTCCGCGGCCTACAACATTCCGCTGACCCTGCGCATCCGCGGAGATCTGGACACCGATGCTCTGCGTGCTGCGATCAATGATGTCGTCTCTCGGCACGAGAGCCTGCGCACTGTGTTCCCGTGGACCGAGGGTCAGCCCCACCAGGTGATCCGCGCCGCCGACGATGTACAGATCGCCCTGCCCATTGTGGAGATCAGCGAGGACCTCGTCGATCACACCGTCGATGCAGAGGCGACACGCGGCTTCGACGTCTCGACGCAGCTGCCGATCCGGGCCCTGCTGGTCAGACTCGGTGCCGAGGATCATCTCCTGCTGCTCACGCTGCACCACATCGCCGCCGACGGCTGGTCACTGAGACCCCTGGCGAAGGACCTCTCCGATGCCTACCGCGCTCGGGCTCGCGGCACCACCCCCACGCTCCCCGAGCTGCCGATCCAGTACGCCGACTACGCACTGTGGCAGCGGAGGGCTCTCGGCTCCGAGGAAGACCCCGACAGCGAGATCGCCGACCAGCTGGCCTATTGGAAGAACGCGCTGAGCGGAGCTCCGGTCGAACTCAGGCTTCCCGTCGATCGACCCAGGAGCGCGCAGAACACCGACCGCGTCTCCCGCAGGATTCCGATCGACATCGACGCCGAGACCCACGCCGGTCTGCGCCGGCTCTCCGGCGAGCGCAACGCCAGTCTGTTCATGGTCCTGCAAGCCGCCTTCGCTGTGCTGCTGAGCAGACTCGGTGCCGGCAGCGACATTCCCATCGGCACTCCCGTCGCCGGCAGGACGGAGACGAAACTCGACGACCTCATCGGCTTCTTCGTCAACACCCTCGTCCTGCGCACCGACACCTCCGGCAACCCCAGCCTCGTCGATGTCGTCGATCGGGTCCGCGCGTCCAACCTCTCCGCCTATGCCAATCAGGATGCGCCGTTCGAACGAGTCGTCGACGAACTCGCTCCCCCACGCTCGGACCAGCTCCATCCTCTGTTCCAAGTCATGCTGACCCTGCAGAACACTGCCCCGGCGGCCCTGGACATGGGTGACCTCGACGTCGAACCCGCACCCGGGCCCCAGGTGTCGGAGGCGAAGTTCGACCTCCTCCTCGACCTGACCGAACGCGAGAACGACGGCGCGGCTCATAAGGCCAGTGACACGCACGCGGCGGGTGACATGCACACCGTCAGTGAGGCTGCCGGCATCACCGGGTCCCTCGAGTTCGACTCCGCGCTCTTCGACGAATCCACCGCCGAAGCCATCGCCGCACGATTCGTCCGTGTGATCGACCAGTTCGCCGCCGACCCGCACACACCGCTGCGCGAACTCGAGGTGCTGCGCCCGGACGAGCTCGCAGAGATCCGCGCTCAGGGTCAGGGCCGTGACGCAGTCGCACCCGGGTCGACGATCCTCGACGTCCTCGAGTCGACGATCAGGAGCCATCCCGAACGTCGGGCGCTCATCGCCGACGACGGTGAACTGACCTTCGCCTGCCTCAGGGCACGCATCGACCAGATCGCTCATGTCCTGGCCGCCCGAGGGATCACAGCGGGAGACAGCGTCGCCATTGCCCTTCCCCGGTCCGCCGACGCCATCGCGGCACCCTTGGCCGTGCTCTCGATCGGGGCAGTCGCTGTGCCCATCGACCTCAGCTACCCCGGAGAGCGGATCCGGCTGATCCTCGACGCGAGCGCCCCCGCAGCCGTCATCACCGACGAGATGCAACTCCCGGTCCGCCCGGGCACAGCGATCGGCACCGCCGAACTCCACACCGCCGAGGTGGGTCGACGTGACGATCACACCGCCGGACTCGGTCGCCGCGGGGCCGACCAACCGGTCCCGAGCGACCGCGCCTATGAGATGTACACCTCGGGTTCGACCGGCACCCCGAAGGGGGTGGCCGTCCCTCACAGTGCTCTGCTGAATCTGCTGGCCCATCATCGGGAGACCATCTTCGCCGAGGCGGGACTCGACGTCGGACCGGTCCAGGCGGCGCACACGGCGGGCTTGGGCTTCGACGCCGCCTGGGATCCGGTGCTCTGGCTCGTGGCCGGAGCGAGTCTGCACATCGTCGGCGACGAGATCCGGCGCGATGCCGAAGCACTCGTCCGATTCTGCAGCGAGCATGAGATCCGGGCCCTCGAGACCACCCCGTCGTTCGTCAGGCAGCTCATCATCTCAGGGCTGCTCGAGGACGACACCGGTGTGGACCGCGTCCCGCTGTCGCTCGCCCTCGGCGGAGAGGCCGTGCCCGAGGATCTCTGGCAGGAGCTTGCCGAGAACCCCGCGGTGCGTGCCCACAACTTCTACGGTCCCACCGAATTCACCATCGATTCCGTCACCGCCGCGGTCGAGGGAGACAGGCCCACCATCGGTCATCCGATCAGGAATGTTCGAACCATGGTCCTCGATCAGCATCTCTGTGAGGTGCCCCATGGAGTCGTCGGCGATCTCTATCTCGCAGGCGCCGGAATCGCCTCCGGCTACGTCAACAGGCCGAAGGAGACGGCAACGCGATTCGTCGCCGATCCTCTCGAACCGGGCGCTCGGATGTACCGGACCGGCGACCTCGTGCGCCGACATCCCGACGGCAGCCTCGACTTCGTCTCCCGCGATGACGACCAGATCAAACTGCGCGGATACAGGGTCGAGCTCGGAGACGTCGAGAACGCCCTGGTCTCGGGCAGCGGCGTCACCCAGGCGGCGGCCATCGTCGAGAATCCCACGGATCCCGAATCGGCACGGCTCATCGGCTACTACACCGGGGACGCCGACGAGGCCGCCCTCCGCGATCACCTCGCCGCCCAGCTGCCGGCACCGATGGTCCCCCACATCCTCATCGGTCTCGATTCGATCCCGCTGACCTCACACGGCAAACTCGACCGTTCCCGACTGCCTGCCCCCACTGCTTCGGGGACCACGGACTCCAGAGCCGCGCGCAGCGCGGACGAACACATCATGTGCCGAGTCTTCTCGTCCGTGCTCGGTGCTGATGAGATCGGCCTCGACGACGACTTCTTCGACCTCGGCGGGCACTCGCTGCTGGCGGTCTCCCTCATCGGCCGCATCCGCACTGCCTTCGACACCGAGTTGCCGCTGCGCGCAATCTTCGACTCCCCCACCCCGGCTGCACTGCTGAATCGACTCGAGTCTCGCGGCCGCACCGAGCCGGCACCCGCCGAGGAGCCCGCGATGACGGCCCAATCGGCCGACGGTGCGCCGCACCTGAGCCTCACCGCGTGGAGTCGGTCGCACGGGCAGACCCGCCCGCAGCTGATCCCTCTGTCCTATGGGCAGGCGCGGCTGCACTTCCTCAATCAGCTCGACACCGATGCCTCGGACTACACCATCTCCCTGGCTGTCCGATTCTCCGGAGAGCTCGACGCGGATTCTCTCGGCCAGGCGCTGACGGACGTGATCGCCCGACACGAGATCCTGCGCACCGTCTACCCCAGCGTCGATGGCAGCCCCGTCCAGCAGATCCTGCCCCCGGACGCCGGCGAGGGTCTCATGGCACGCCGCACCACAACCTCTCGCACGCAGACCGCGGAGCGAATGCGGGACGAGGCCGCCGTCGGATTCGACCTGAGCCGCGACCTTCCCATTCGTGCGAGCCTCTTCGCTGAAGGCGACGAGTGGGTCCTCCACCTGGTGATGCACCATATCGCCACCGACGGCGCCTCGCTGAGACCTCTGACGCAGGACCTGTCCACCGCCTATGCCGCACTGCGCGGCTCGGCCCATCCGATGCAGCGGACCCTCGAGGTCCAGTACGCCGAGTTCGCGCTCTGGCAGCGCCATGTCCTCGAGGGCGAGGAAGCCCCGGCAGCGGAGGCCCCGCTCCTGGAACGAAAGGTCCGGGCGTGGCACGACCGGCTCGAGGGGATTCCCACCGACATCAGCCTGCCCGCCGATCGTCCCCGTCCCACGACCGCCAGGCAGTCGGGTCGTCACCATCACTTCAGCCTCGACGCCCGCACCTCTGCCCGTCTGGCAGCGGTGGCCGCGGAGAACGGGGCCAGCCTGTTCATGGCGCTGCACTCCGTGCTCGCGGGCTATCTCAGCAGGCTCGGTGCCGGTGAGGACATCGTCATCGGTTCCCCCAGCGCCGGCCGCTCGGACCCGGCGTTGGAAGACATGGTCGGACTCTTCGTCAACACCATTCCGATCCGCACCGACACCTCGGCGGGCCCCGGCCTGCGCGAGCTCCTGGCTCGCACCCGCGCCGCAGTCATCGATGCTGTGGAACTCGACGACGTGCCGTTCGAGCGTCTCGTCGAATCGGTCAATCCGCCTCGCGAACTGGGACGCCATCCCCTGTTCCAGGTCATGCTGTCCCTCGAGGAGTCGGCAGCACCGAAACTCGAGCTGCCCGGGGTGACCACGAGCCTCGAACCTGAGGTCGAAACCGGTGACGCGAAGTTCGACCTCTCGTTCACATTCCGCCGCAGCGATGCCGAGGCAGGGCTCGCGGTGGTCCTCGACTTCAACTCATCGATGTTCGACGCGGAGACAATAGCCGGCATCTGCCGACGATTCTCCCGATTCGTCGATGAGGCCGTGCAGGATCCCGAACGACCGCTTAATGACATCGCCCTGCTCGACCCGGTCGAAACGCGGACGGCGATCGATTCCCTCACCGGCCCGGTGCCCGCGGACACGCCACCACCGGTGCTCGACGTCTTCGCCGCCACGGCAGCCCGACTGCCCGATGCCATGGCGGTCCGGTCCGACCAGACATCAATGTCCTACCGCGAACTCGACGCGGCTTCGTCCGAGTTGGCGCACGAGCTCATCGACCAGGGAGCAGGTGCCGGCGAAACGGTCTCCGTCCGACTGAGTCGCGGCCTCGGCGTCATCGTCGCCACGCTGGCCGTGCTCAAGTCCGGTGCCGCCTTCAACCCGATCGACATCGACTACCCCAGTGGCCGCACCACGGCGATCCTCACCGACGCCGAACCGCTCATCGTCATCACACAGCCGGGCGGCCCCTCAGAGCTCGCGCCCCTCCTCGCCGATGCCGGGATCACCCCGAGCATCGTCGAGATCTCGCCGGCCGACGGTTCGGTTCGCACCTCGCCTGCTCCTCAGGGGACGCCGATCCCAAGGGGAACCGCTGCGACCACGACCGCGATGCCGCCCACGCCTCATCATGATTCGGCGGCCTATGTCACCTTCACCTCCGGCTCGACCGGTCGACCCAAGGGCGTCGAGGTCGGCCACTCGGCCCTGGCGAACCTCCTCGCCTCCCACCGCACACGGCTCCTGCCGACCCCGAGCGATGAGGCCGATCGGATTCCGGTCGCCCACACCACCGGAATCGGCTTCGACGCCGCCTGGGATCCCCTGCTGTGGATGGTGGTCGGGCATCCGCTTCACATCGCCAAGGAGACCGTCCAACGCGATCCACAGCAGCTGGCGGCCGATCTGCGCAGACTCGACATCGGGTTCTGGGAGACGACACCGAGCTACCTTCGCCTGCTGACCACCGAACCGGAATTCGAGCGCATGATCACCGAGGCCGCGGAAGAAGACTCTCCGATCATCCTCGCCCTCGGCGGGGAAGCGATCGATCCCGATCTCTGGCAGTGGCTGCGCGACCACCCGGGCATCATCGCCCACAACCTCTACGGACCCACAGAGACCACGGTCGACGCATTCGCCGCGCCTGTGGGCGCCTCCCCGACGCCGATTCTCGGGGCACCGCTTGAGCGCATGCGCGGATACGTCCTCGATGAACGCCTCCATTATGTGCCGTCCGGCACGGTCGGGGAACTGTATCTGGCGGGTGAGCAGTTGGCCCACGGGTATCGGGGCCGACCGGGGCTGAGCGCAGAACGCTTCATCGCCGACCCCCATGGCGGCCCGGGCGAGCGCATGTACCGGACCGGTGACCTCGTCGTCCGGCACGAGAGCGGAGAGCTCGTGTTCATCGGTCGCAGCGATGATCAGATCCAACTGCGCGGATACCGGGTCGAACTCGGGGAGGTCGAGCGCGCACTGCGCCAGGCACCGGGCGTCAGGGACGCCGTCGTCCGCCCGTTCGGCACGGACCCTGCCACCATCCAGCTCGTCGGCTATATCGTCGCCGGGGCCGGCGCGAGAACGGAGACCGACGCCGAGCTCGCCGAAGACGCAACCGGGACGTCGTCTCGGGACCTCCTCGCCGATGAGGTCCGCGACCATGTGCGATCGCTCGTTCCCTCATACATGGCGCCCTCGCACCTCGTCGTCATCGACGAGATCCCTCTCACCGCTCACGGCAAGATCGACGAGGCGGCCCTGCCCGATCCGTCGACAGCGGCCGTCGGATCGCGGCTGATGCCGCGCACGCCGCAGGAGGAGACCGTCGCCGCGATCTTCGCGCGCGTACTGTCCCTGCCGCGTGTCGGCATCGATGAGTCGTTCTTCGAACTCGGCGGGCATTCATTCCTCGCCCGGCCCTTCATCGCGGCCGTCAACGAGGCCTTCGGGGCCGATCTGTCGGTCCAGGCCCTGTTCCGCTCACCGACCGTCGAACAGCTCGTTCGCGAGGTCGGCCGAGGCGGTGCGGACTCCATCGCCGACAGCCTCCACCGCCTGCTTCCGCTGCGCTGCGCGGGTTCGAAGCCGCCGCTGTTCGCCGTTCATCCGGCCACGGGCATCAGTTGGGGATTCGCCGCGATGCTCCACGGCCTCGATCCGGATCGTCCGCTGATCGGCCTGCAGATGCCCGGCCTCTCACCCGGGGACCCGGCGGAGATGACTGCCCGGACGCTGACCGAGCTCGCCGACGACTACATCGACCATCTGCAGACGGTTCAGCCATCGGGCCCCTACCACCTGATCGGGTGGTCTCTCGGCGGCGTCCTCGCCCACCGTCTGGCCACCCGCCTTCAGGAGCAGGGCGAGTCCGTCGCGTTCCTCGGAATTCTCGACGCCTTCCCCACCGGGCAGGAGCGCAACGCCGATGTCGGCGAAGGGTCCGAGCTGTGGGCGAACTACCTCGGCGCCAATCATCCGGCGATCACGGAGACGACGGAGGGTCTCGATGACGAACGGGCCCTGGAGATCCTGCGTGCACACGGTGATCCCCTCGGCAATGTGGCACCGACAACCATAGAGGCGATGACCCGCGGGTTCTTCACCCTGGCCAGACTGATCCGCGAGGCCCCGGTGGAGACGTTCGACGGTGAGCTGGTGCTCTTCACCGCGACCCGGGACGTTCCCAGCGGCACCCCCGGCCCCGACTCATGGCGCCGATTCGTCACCGGCGACATCCACGTCACCGAGGTCGATGCCCGGCACTCGGACATGCTGAGTGCCGAGGCGCTCGACGAGATTCTTCCCGTCCTGTCCATCCACATGGACGAGGCCGCCGAATCACAGATGAGTTCCATCCACTCCTGGAACCAAACCCCGCCAAGCAACACCACTAGGAGCTGAAAACCCGTGAATAATCCCTTCGATGACACAACAGGGACCTTCCGCGTGCTGGTCAATGACCTGCAGCAGCATTCGCTGTGGCCGTCGTTCGCCGATGTGCCCGCGGGATGGGTCCTCGTGTTCGGACCGGCCAGCCGCGACGACTGCCTCGAATTCGTCGAGGAGAACTGGACGGACATCACTCCGCGCCGGCTCGCCGAGATCGCCTCATAGTGATTCGCCTGGAGAATCTGAGGAAGAACTATGGGGCCTTTCGGGCTCTCGACGGCATCAGCCTGGACATCGAGGAGGGACAGATCTTCGGTCTCCTCGGCCCCAATGGGGCCGGGAAGACGACGACCGTCAAGGTTCTGTCCACACTGATCCGCCCCGACTCCGGCACCGCCGTCGTCGCAGGTCACTCGGTGACCGCCGATCCCACGGCCGTCCGCCGCAGCATCGGCCTCTCCGGCCAGTACGCGGCCGTCGATGAGAAGCTCACCGGGTACGAGAACCTCGTCATGGTCGCCCGCCTCTACGGGATGAGTCGCCGGGAATCGGCGGGCCGTGCCCGCGAGCTGCTGGCCGAATTCGGTCTCAGCGACGTCGCAGGCAAACGCGCAGGCGCCTATTCGGGAGGCATGCGGCGACGACTCGACCTGGCCTCGGCCCTGGTCGTGCGTCCGCCGGTGGTCATTCTCGACGAACCGACCACCGGGCTCGATCCGCGCGCGCGGCTCGACACCTGGGAGGTCATCACCACCCTGGTCAGAAGCGGCACCACCGTGCTGCTGACGACCCAGTACCTGGAGGAGGCCGACCAACTGGCCGATCGCATCGCCGTCATCGATTCCGGACAGGTCATCGCCGAGGGAACCTCCACCGACCTCAAGGGCAAGCTCGGTGCCGAACGCATCACACTGACGCTGACCCACCGCGACTCCCTCGACAGAACCCTGCGGATCCTCGACCGCATCTTAGGCGACTCCGCCCACCCGCAGACGGACGCGTCGGGACTGCGCATCACCGCGTCCGCACCACTGGGACAGAGGGATCTGCTGCAGGTCCTCGCCGCCTTGGAAGACGAGGGGCATTCCGTCACCGAGGCGGCCCTGTGCCGTCCGACGCTCGACGACGTGTTCCTCGATCTCACCGGACAGCCCACCTCGGCGAGGCCCTCACGGACACCGGCCGACACCGCCGAGGTGGGAGCATGACCACGCTCGTCTCCGCCGCTCGCGACAGCTCCGTCATCGCCTGGCGCAATCTGCTCACCGTCCGTCGGACTCCGGGGGCCCTGGTCACGGGGGTCGTCCAGCCGGTGATCTTCGTCTTCCTCCTCGCATTCGTCTTCGGCGGCAGCCTCGGCGGTGGGCCGTACCGGGAGTTCCTCATCGGCGGGATCCTGGCTCAGACGCTGACCTTCAATTCCTCCTTCACCGCCGTCTATCTCGCCAAGGACCTCCAGCTCGGACTCATCGACCGTTTCCGTTCGCTGCCGATGTCACGGGTCGCCGTGATTCTGGGCAGAACATCCTCGGACCTGGTCACCAGCCTCATCTCCGTGGCCGTGACGATGATCTGCGGTCTGCTCATCGGGTGGCGCATCACGGAGGGATTCGGCTCGGCCCTGCTGGGCGTCACGCTCCTGCTGCTCTTCAGCTTCGCCATGTCGTGGATCGGTGCGGTCATCGCACTGACGGCCAGGAGCGTCGAGGTGGCACAGAGCCTCGGCCTCATCTGGCTCTTCCCCGTCACCTTCATCTCCGGAGCCTTCGTCTCGATCGACACCCTTCCGGGCCCGCTGCAGACGATCGCCGCATGGAATCCGATCACCGCGGTCGCCACCAGCGTCCGAGAGCTGTTCGGCAACGCACCGCCGGCAGGGTTCGTCACCAGCACGGGCTGGGCGGCCGACAACGCCGTCATCTATGCGCTCCTCAGCTGCGTCGCGGTCATCGCCGTCTTCTCGCCCATCGCCGTCTCCCAGTACCGTCGGATCAGTCGGAGATGACGAGAGCCGCGATCGAATACCTCATCAGCGACATCACAGCGATCGAACGGGTGCTCGCCGATCACCCGTGGCTCGGTTCGCTGCTGTCACCGGACGAGGATGCTCGCGCGGACCGTTTTCGCAGACCCGCCGATCGGGCCACGTTCCGAGGGGCGCATCTGATCTTTCGGCTCATGGCGGCTCGCCGCCTCGGCATCGATCTCGACGAGGCCGGCGAATTGGAGCTGATACGCCGCTGTCGCACATGCGGCGGCCCCCACGGCAAGCCGGCGATCCCCGGGGCGGAACTCAGCCTGTCTCGGTCGAACGGGGCCGTGGCGATCGCCTCGGCGCCTGGGACCTCACCGATCGGAGTCGACATCGAACAGGTCCCGCCCGATGTCTTCTCCGGCTTCGACGACTACGTACTCGGCCCGACGGAGACTGTGCCCGAGGGCGGCGATTCCGTGCGTCGGCGCATCGACGTCTGGGTGTGCAAGGAAGCCGCGGTGAAGACCACCGGGCATGGGCTGTCCGTGCCGCCCGGTGATCTCACGGTGACCGAGGTTGCCGACCGGCGATCAGGAATCAGCCCGCGCGGACGATGGACGGCCGCGATCGCAGCCCCCGGATATTCCGAACTCGACGCACTCAACATCTCTCGGCTCACGTGCCCTCGACCCTATGTCGCGGCGTTGTGCAGTGCCGCTCGAATGCCCGTCGAGGCTGTCGGTCTGCAGGAGATTCTCGCCGGACGGTGAGGGTGCATGCAGCCCAGCGAGACAAGCCTCCTCAGGACAGAGCCCGATCGCCGAGGACTTTCCCCGGGTTGAGGTTCTGTCCGGGGTCGGTGGCGCGAAATACGGCATCGACCATGAATGCCCCCGGCTCGCTGATGTCGTCGACGAGCCACGGCTGGTGCTCGGTGCCGACTCCGTGGTGGTGCGACAGGCCTCCACCGGAGTCGATGAACTCCTGCTGAATGCTGTCCTTGACGTCCTGATACTCCGCCAGCGCTGTGTCCTCGTCCGTGTAGGGAATCGCGAAGGTGAAGTACAGGCAGGCGCCGCCGTGATAGCTGTGGGACAGATGGCAGAACATGAACCCCGGTCCGCCCTGCTCGCTGCGGGTCTGGCGGAATCGCTCGTGCACCCGAGCATGGACGTTCTTGAGATCTCCCCACGTCACTCCCGTCTCGCAGACATCGCCGAAGACCTTGTAGTTGAGCAGGAAGTCACGCAGATACGGGGTGTCGAACTTCTTCTGATCGTAGACGGCGCCGGGCCCGGAGCCGAGGCTGATTCCGCCTCGGTGAGCGATGAGTTCCTTCACCTCGGCCTTCTCACGTGCCACGCGCTCCTTCGACCCTTCGAAGCAGACGTATGACAGGCACATGCCTTCTGTCGTGTCCCACCCTTTGGACCGCAGGTAGGCGAACAGGGCGTCCTGACCGCGAGCCGCGATCGTTGCCTTCACACCCTTCGGCTCAGAGACCATCGCGAGACTGAACCGAGTCTCGGGCCCGTCTGAGAGACGGGTGAACGCGGGCGTGACCTCGGAACGGGCGATGTCGTGCATGGCCTCGACTCCACTAGCCCAATCGGGGAAGAGGTAGGCGATGACCTGCCGCACCTTCGGCAGCCGATGCACCTGCACCGTGCATTCCGAGATCACACCGAGACGGCCTTCGCTGCCGAGGACCATCTCATGCACCGAAGGACCCGAATCGCGGCCCGGAATGGGCTTGCTCACCATGACGCCACGAGGGTGGACGACACGAAGACCCCGCACGATGTCTTCGATGTCACCGTACTTGTCCGACTGCATTCCCGATGACCGGGTCGCCGCCCATCCTCCGAGGGTCGAATAGCTGAACGAGTCGGGGAAATGACCCACCGTCCATCCGCGAAGATTGAGCTGCTCCTCGAGGTCGGGGCCATATGCTCCGGCTTCGACTCGCGCGAGGCCCGAATACTCGTCGATGTCGATGACTCGACGCATCCTCCCGAGATTCAGCGAGACGATGGGACGCTCCTCATCCGGACTCGGGGTCACTGAGCCGGAGATGCATGAGCCGCCGCCGTAGGGAATGAGCACGAGATCGCGGTCGAGGACGAGAGCGAGGACAGCGGCGATCTCATCCTCGCTGCCGGGGTAGACGACGGCGTCGACGAGGCGGGTGATCGGCTCGTGGCGCACCCGGTAGAGGTCCGGCAGGGAGCGGCCGAACGAATGGATCACGCGCAGTTCGTCGTCGACGCTGACATTGTCCGACTCGACCACGGCGCCGAGCTCGTCGAGAAGCGTCGATGACATTCGCGACTCAGGTATGGTCAGATCGCTGAGCACCGGGGTGGTCGGCCGCGGAGCATTCCAGAGGTCGAGACCGACTTTGTCCTTGGCGATCGCGGCGAAGTCGGGTTTGGTCTCCCACCGGAAGTCGACTCCTTCGGCTCCCCAGCCCCACCAACGGTGCCGTTTGACGTCCTGCATTCTCATGGGTTCGCTCATTTCTTCGTCCTTTCCGGCGATTCAGCGTGTTCACTGCCGACACCGATGTCATCGGCTCCCGCGGCGAAGAGCTCCGCCACGAGCTGCCGCACCCGCGCGGTGAGTTCAGAAAGCGATTCCTCGTCTCGGGCGGTGACCGGTTCACCGAAGACCACACGCACGGGCGGCCTGCCCGAAACAGGCCACGATCGTCCCTTGGGCATCGCTTCGAAGCCGCCGATCACGGCGGTCGGCACGATCGGGACCCCTGCGTCGACAGCCAGTTTGATCGACCCCGCCTTGAAATCGGCGATCGTGCCGTTCTTCTGGCGGCCTCCCTCGGGAAACAGCAGGACCGGCACCCCAGACCTCAGAAGGGCGCGAGGGACCTTCGCACTGCCGCGAGCAGCTTCCCGATAGATCGGAAAGGCATTGAAGAGCCAGCGGACGAAGAGCCGCTTGTGCCACGAGGTGAAGAAGTAGTCGTAGGCGACTCCGGTTGCCAGAAAGCGCGACTGCTTCCGCGGCAGGCTCTGCGCGATGATCGGCGCATCGAGATGGGAGGTGTGGTTGGCGATGACGAGGAAGCCTCCGTCGAGCCGGCGTACTGCCGGCGCAATCGTCACCGTCTGTGTGATCGTCGAACGGACGAGGCCGCGGAAGAGGACACGCTGGAGAAGGAATCTCAGTGTTGCGCGCGAGCGGGATCGGTACTTCGTCGGCGCCGGTTGTGGGAGAGTGTGATCAGTCATCACTGAATGTTCGGAGCCGACACCACTGATGGATTGGCATTCCGACGACATTCTTCGTATCTGGCGCGCGGCGACCGGCTGCGAAAGTGACTCGCAATGATCACCGGAGTCCGAGTGAGTTCTTCCAGTATTGAACATCGTCGCCCTAGACCTCCTGTTGCCGTCGGGAAGTGAGTGCATCAGAGAGGTGATGGATCACCGGACGCGGTAGCAGTCGCAACGTCATCGAAATGACCTTCCATCGCAGCTGCGGCACGGAGATCCTCTTCCCACGTGCGACGTCTCGAAGGCATCCCTCCACGAGCATATCCGAGTCCATCCAGAGGAACCCGGGAATCGATGTTCCGGCAATACCGGCTCGGGAATGAAATTCGGTGCGCACCCAACCAGGCACCAGAGCGGTCACGTTCACTCCCATGCCCGAGGTCTGCACGGCAAGCGCCTCCGAGTAGTTCTGCGTCCACGCCTTGATGGCGGTGTAATTATTCTGGGTCAGACTCGCACTGACAGAACAGACGTTGATGATCCAACCACGTCCCCGCTGCTTCATCGCCCGAGCGGCGGCTCCACCGATGACCAGGACAGCGCGCTGCATCACTTCGAACCCCCGATCGTGGTCGGAGACATCGTGACTGAGCAGGCTCGAACGCACAGAGAAGCCCGCATTGTTGACGACGATGTCGATGTCGGGTTCGGAACCGGGTTCCTCGATCCGCGCAGCCACCTCAGCCTGGGCCTGCCTGTCCGCGAGGTCGGCGACCATCGTTGCGACGTGCACCCCGAAATCGCTGCGGATCTGCTCTGCGAAGGTTTCCATAGCGATCGGATCTCGAGCCACGAGAACAAGGTCGACGCCGCGCTTGGCGAAGGCGCGGGCAAATGCCGCACCGATGCCAGCGCTGCCACCGGTGATGAGAGCCACATTCATATTGCTACGATACAGGCATCCATCAATGCGACCGCACCGAATCACTGATGACCGCTGCGTCCGTCCATGCCACACTGTCCTCTCTCCGATAGGTTCCCGAATGCAACAAAGTCGATATCTCCTCACGGGTGCCACCGGGTTCCTTGGTCAAGCGGTGCTTCAAGCCCTGCTCGAAAGTGATCCCCACGTGCGCGTCACCGCACTCGTGCGTCCCCGGGGGGACCGGTCAGGACATGATCGTCTGCAGCGGATCCTCGGTAAGCCGGTCTTCGCTTCCTGGATTTCTGAGGTCGGCGAGGAGGCAGTGCATGAGGCCTTCGATTCACGTGTCACGGTCCTCGAGGGCGATCTCGCTGATCTGCCGCCACTGACCGATCGCTATGACGTCGTGATCCACTCCGCGTCGAGCGTGTCCTTCGACGCCGCCATTGACGAGGCCTTCCACACCAATGTCGGCGGAGTCAAGCGACTCTACGCCGCCTTGGCGGAATCGAATCAGGATCCCCACGTCATCCATGTCTCAACAGCCTATGTCGGAGGAATCGCAAAAGGTGTCGTGCAGGAGTCCCGGCTGGGTCACACCGTCGATCATGACGGTGAGTTCCGAGCCGCACAACTGGCCAGGGAGAGCGTCGAGGCAGAGTCCAGGCAACCCGAGAAGCTGCGCCGTTTCATCCAGATGGCTCAAGCACAGAGCTCTCGGATGGGCCCCAAATCCGTCGCAGCCGGCGCAGAGGCTGCCCGGGAGAAGTACGTGAGGGATCGGCTCGTGGAGTTCGGGCGCACCCGGGCACAGTCGCTGGGCTGGACGGACATCTACACCTTCACCAAGGCTCTGGCCGAGCGCATCGGCGAGGAGTGGGCCGCCGCAGGCCATCAGGTCTCCTTCGTTCGCCCGTCCATCATCGAATCTGCCCTCCGCCGGCCGAGCCCCGGTTGGATTGACGGCTTCAAGGTCGCGGATCCGCTGATCATGGCCTACGCCAAGGGAAGCCTGTCGGAATTCCCCGGGCACGCCGACTCGGTGCTCGACATCATCCCCGTCGACTATGTCGTCAATGTCATCCTCGCCCTTGCCGAGCAAGGTCCTCTCGAGCGGCAGCCTGCCGACCACGACAGCGGCTCCGGACAGCCGGACCGAGGTCATTCGGACTACTACCAGGTCGTATCGGGCATGAGCAATCCCCTGCCGTTCCACCAGATGGTCGGAACCGTCCGCGAGTACTTCCTCGACCATCCGCTGCCTGACAGCGAAGGTGTTCCCATGGCGGTGCCCGAATGGAGCTTCCCCAGCTCCGAACTCATCGAACAGCGCATCCGGCTGAAGGAACTGGCTACGGGCGTCGGCCGCGAAGTCGTCGAGCGGCTGCCCGCCTCGACGCGCACACGCGCCCTGACCTCACGGCTGCGCAAGACCGACGCCAAACTGAAGTCACTGCGTCAGTTCGCCGACCTGTACCAGCAGTACACGAAGACGGAGATGATCTTCGACGATGCGAACACGAGACGTCTGCTTGAGCGGCTGCCGGAGGACTGCCCGACCAATCGCAGGTTCGACGTGACCGAGATCGACTGGACGGAATACTTCCAGGACGTCCACATCCCGGCGATCACAGAACTCACCCGCAGCTATTCGCGCAGACGCCGACAGAGCGAGGCCACGCCCACTCCGCGTCCCCTGCCGCCCACTTCCGAGGCTCTGGCCGTCTTCGACCTCGACGGGACGGTGATCTCAGCGAACATCGTGCAGCAGTTCGCGGCGGTCGTGCGCGCCACGCAGCCGATCTACAAGTGGCCGGCGATGATGGGAACGATGGCCGGAGTCGTCCCCGGACTGCTGCGCGCCGAGTACCGCGACCGTTCGGACCTCATCCGCATGGTCAATCGCCGATATCAGGGCTTTCGCCTCGATGAGCTCCGAGCGGCCGTCACCAGCCGCCTCGGGCAGACGATCCGCGACTCCATCCGCCCCCAGGCTCGGCAGCTCATCGATGAGCACCGCGCGGCCGGTCACCGCACGGTCCTGCTCACGGGCGCTCTCGACGTCCTCGTCGAACCTCTGTCCGATCTCTTCGACGAGGTGGTCGCAACCCGGATGGACGTCACAGATGACGGTGTTCTCTCGGGGTTCCTCGCGAGCCCTCCGCTGGTCGATGAAGCTCGGGCGAACTGGCTGCGCAAATACGCCGACACCGTGGGCGCCGATCTGGGACGTTCGACCGGCTACGGCGACTCTCTGGGCGATGCCGCATGGCTCGAACTCGTCGGCAGTCCCGTTGCCGTCACTCCGGATCTCGGTCTCTACGGCCTGGCACTGAAGAAGCGATGGAAAGTGATGGAATGGTGACAAGCGACAGAACACTCCGCAGCCCCCTCGTCGAACATCCGCCCGGGCATGTCAGAGGACGACTGTTCTCCGATGCAGAGCATCCCATCGTGCTCCGCACAGCATTCGATGTCGACGACTATCTTGCTCACGCTCGAGGACGCATCGAAGTCGACTCAGAGCGCATCGAGGTGACCGGAGACGTGGCACGCGATCTCGGCTTCCTATGGCGACTGGAGAACTCGGCGCTGGCCGAGACCCGAGCGATGTTTGCCTCCTGGACTTCCAACGAAGCGCGGATCACAGCCTTCGTGACGGGATGGGGCTACGAACGGTACTGGTTGGCGCGGGCACTGCGCGACATGCTCGAAACCACCCTCAGCCCTGAGGACCTTCGCGGGGGCAGGTCACGGAGACTGCGCGGAATGTGGGTCGAACGGGGCCTGCCGATCCTCGCACCTGTCGTCGGCGGACTGGTCAAGGAACCTCTCACCGCCGGGCACATGGCCAGGCTCGCGATCCAGGAGGCGGGCCTCCAGGCAGCTGAACGGGCAGTGCGTACACGACTCAGCGGTGAAGCCGCTCGCGTCCTGACCGAAATCATCGACCGGCGCGAGGCGATCATCCGCTTCTTCCGTTCGGAGGCGGTGGCTCGGATCCGACGATCACAGATCGAAGCAGTCACCGCTCGTGCTCACCTCATGCGGCCGTGGGCTCCCCTGCGGATCGTCGGAGTGCCCGAACCGGATGAAGCCAGCGCTCTGACAAGCATCTTCGCTTCTGCATCCGACAGACGACGCCTGATCGACTCGGATGCCGAGATCGGACGATTCCTGCTGGGGAACCCTCAGCCTTCGATGAACCAAGTGACGGCGGCGCTGCGCTCGACGCGCAGAGCCCATGCTCAAGCAGGGAGAAACCATGGCCTTTGACTTCGACAAGTACGCCGAGACGTCCGAGGCGGTGAACTGGACCGATCTGGATCTCGATGTGTTCGATGACATGCCCTTGGACAGAGACACTCTCCGGTCGGTGCGATACATGTGCGACGTCGAATACCACACCACATGTTTCGTCAGGGAGCTGCTCGTCACTCCTTCACACAGCGAGGACGCCACGGCGGCATTCATGACCATGTGGAACCGTGAGGAGTTCTGGCACGGCGAGGCATTGGCCGCCGTGCTCGAGAAACACGGAATCCACGTCGATTACGACGAGGTCAAAGCCAAGCGGATGAGCTTGGGGTGGAAACTCGCTCTCGGGCCTGCAAAGCAGTCGCTGCTGTCGAACATGGTGGGCACGGACTTCATTGCCGTGCATATGGCTTGGGGTGCGGCCAACGAGCTCTCCGCCACAGCCGGATATCGCAGGATGGCGGCGATGCAGGACCACCCGGTGCTCTCTCCGCTGCTTGAGCGCATCGCCAAGCAGGAGACTCGACATGTGGCGTTCTACACGACTCAGGCACGACAGAGGCTCGAGGACAACCCACGAGCTCAGAAGATCGTGCGCCTGGCGCTGGGGAAGCTGTGGAAGCCCGTGGGCTCAGGGATGATGGACGATGCCGAAGTCAAGCACGTGATGAGTCATCTCTTCCAGGATCACACAGACGAACTGGACAAGCTCGATAAGAGCGTCCAGAAGCTGCCGGGTCTGGATTCGCTGACCATCTTCCGCGATGCCTTCGCCCGCTTGGGAGTCGGCTGATTGCAGCCGATTCCGCGAAGGATTACTCAGGTTTCTTCTCCATCCGCCCATCCGGACCGGGCACCGCACCGAATACCCAGTACACAGCGAGCAATGGAGATCACTTCACAGCTGTGCGCGAATACGCATCACTGTTGATTAGGAGAAGAACAATGAAGACACTGCTTCGCACACGCACCGCCACCATCCT
>NZ_JABKDE010000014.1 GCF_013623835.1 Brevibacterium oceani
CGAACACAGATGCTCGATCGTGTGATTGTCTCACCAGAAAATAAATGTTCTGGCATCACAACTTGTTCAAACAAACACGCTATTGGATTCTCAAACCACAAACACACACCCATCACCACACACAACAGTGCGCGTTCACTGGGGGTATCAGTTTCTGTTGGCCACCCCATCCGTCCCAACCACCTGACAAACCCTGTTTGTCCTGGTCAGGCCCGGTGGAAACTCTGTTCTGAGAACCTCGTTTCCGGCGGGGCAACGAGATATAACTCTAGACCAGGCGAACCCGACCACGCAAATCCAAACCCCACCCCAACCACGTGACACCCACCACATCTCGCTCGGGCCCATGCCGGAGCCCGTGACAGAGGTCTGGCCGTCACCCGGCACAGGCCCTCCCTGCGATTGTGGAACTTGCCGAGATGCCTCTCCCACTGTCCCCCGGTGTTAGCGTCCCACTATGAGCATCCGCCCAGATGACCAAGTGTCCGAGGGTTCCGGCCCTCCTGTCCCTCCCGCTCCTATCGCGGTGATCGCCGGTGCTTCCGGTTTCATCGGCGGACAGCTGCTGACCGCGTTGCGGACATGGGGCTACGAGACCCGCACGATCGGTCGCGCCGACACTCATTGCGATGCGACCTGGGAGGACCCCTCACGTATCCGCGAGCTCGTCGACGGCACCGACCTGCTCATCAATTTCGCCGGGCGAAGCGTCGGGTGCCGGTACACGGACGCCAATCGGCAGGAGATCTGGGACTCCCGGATTCTTACGACCTCAGCGCTCAAAGATGCGGTCGGAGCCGCCTCGGCGCCTCCGCGTCTGTGGATCAACTCGAGCACGGCGACAATCTATCGCCACGCCACCGATCGTCCGCAGACCGAGGACGGCGGGGAGATCGGCGAGGGATTCTCCGTGGACATCGCAAAGGCCTGGGAGAAGGAGTTCTTCGCGGGCAGCTTGCCGGCAACCCGACGCGTGGCCCTGTGGATGGCGATCGTGCTCGGAGACGGCGCCGCGCTGGACATGCTCGCCACGGCGGCGAGGTTCGGCGCCGGTGGCCCCCAGCACGAGGGCCGCTGGTTCCCGCATCGGCGTTGTCGCGGAATCGGCCCGGAAGCCTCGGGGCCGACCGTGTGGCACCAGCACCCACCAACGCACGGGCGGCAGCGATTCAGTTGGGTGCACATCGACGATGTGCTCCGCGCCGTCCGCTTCATCATCTCCCACGAGGAGCTCTCCGGACCGATCAACGTTTCGAACCCGCAGGTCACGGACAATGTCACTCTCATGGCTGCCCTGCGTCGGGCAGTGCGAATGCCCATCGGCATCCCCGCACCGAGGTGGCTGCTGGAACTCGGGATGATCGTCCTGCGGCAGGAATCGGAGCTCGTTCTCAAGAGCCGTTGGGTTCTGCCGGAACGCCTCGAAGCCGCCGGTTTCGACTTCCGGTGGACCGATATCGAGGCGGCGACGAAGCATCTGCTGCGCTGATCTCGCCCTCAGGCCGATGAACTCTCTGCACCAGCTCGGTGAACCGACACCAGCCTGGTGCATGGACCAAGCCGGTGTCGGTTCACCAAGCAGTCGTGTCGACGCGTGCCGGAAGTACGGTCGGAACTGCTGGTCAGAATCGCCTGTCGGACGTGAGCAGGACTGGAACCGCGCGGAACCGCGTCAGCCGGCGGCCGCCTCGGCGGGGATTCCCTGCTCCACACACTCGGCGCAGTAGGGCTGCCGTCCCTGCTCCGTGCATTCGGTGCAGCGCAGGTACTGCTTGCGGCAGGCGAGGTTCGCGCAGTTGACGAACTCCGGAGTGTTCGTGCCGCAGCTCACGCAGTGGCCGATCGATTCGACGTCGTCGCCGAATTCGACGTGCATCCGCTTGTCGAAGACGTAGAGCGAGCCATTCCAGTAGCCGGAGCTGCCGAAGGTCTCGCCGTAGCGGACGATGCCGCCATCGAGCTGGTAGACCTCTTCGAAGCCGCGGTTCTTCATCAGCACGGACAGGACCTCGCAGCGGATTCCGCCGGTGCAGTAGGTGACGACCGGTTTGTCCTTGAGCTCGTCGTACTTGCCGGATTCGATCTCGGCGATGAAGTCCCTGGTGGTGTCGGTGTCGGGGACGATGGCGTCGCGGAACTTCCCGATCTGCGCTTCCATCGCGTTGCGGCCGTCGAAGAAGACGACGTCGTCACCGCGTTCGTCCATGAGTCTGTGCAGGGCTCCGGGCTTGAGGTGCCGGCCGCCGCCTTGGACGCCGTCTTCGGTCACCGTGATCTCGTCGGGGGTGCCGAAGGTGACGAGCTCGTCGCGGACCTTCACGCTCAGCCGCGGGAAGTCATCACCCTGACCGTTCGACCATTTGATGTCGGCCTTCTTGAACGGTGCATAGGATTTCGTCGCCCGCACGTATTGCTTGACGTCGAAGATATCCCCGCCGACAGTGGCGTTGATGCCGTCCTTGGACACGATGATGCGACCCTTGAGCCCGAGGCTCTCGGTCAGGGTGTGCTGCCACAGCTTGACCACTTCCGGGTCGGGCAGCGGCGTGAAGACGTAGAACAGGACGATCTTGGGAGTTGCCATGACCCCTATTCTAAGTGGGTGCGCCCGCTCGACCGTCGCCGAGGTGGCCCGTTGTGGACGCGCTTCGCCCCGTCGGTGCGACCCCGGCTAAGATTGGCCCCGAGTGCCGTGTCGTATGAAAGGGCCCCGAAGAGGACATGACGTCAAACCTCAGCTCCGCGGAATCCGCGGAGGTCGATTCCGTGCAGAACGCTTCGAAGAAGGTCAAGGAGACGGTCGAGTTCGCTGCGGCGAACCCCGACGTCGAACAGCCCTTCGCCGACCTCGGCCTCAAGGCCGACGAATACGAGCAGATCAGGACGATCCTCGGACGCCGCCCCACCTCGGCGGAATTGGCCATGTATTCGGTGATGTGGTCCGAGCACTGCTCGTACAAGTCCTCGAAGGTCCACCTGTCTGAATTCGGCGACAAGGTCACCGAGGACATGAAGAAACACCTGCTCGTGGGCATCGGCGAGAACGCCGGCGTCGTCGACATCGGCGACGGCTGGGCGGTGACCTTCAAGGTCGAGAGCCACAACCACCCAAGCTACGTCGAACCCCATCAGGGTGCCGCCACGGGTGTGGGCGGCATCGTACGCGACATCATCTCGATGGGCGCCCGCCCGGTCGCGGTGATGGATCAGCTGCGCTTCGGCGACATCGACCACCCGGACACCGCCCGCGTCGTCCACGGCGTCGTCGCCGGCATCAGCAACTACGGCAACTCCCTGGGCCTGCCGAACATCGGCGGCGAAACCGTCTTCGACTCCGTCTACCAGGGAAACCCGCTGGTCAACGCCCTGGCCGTGGGAGTCATGCGGCATGAGGACATCCGCCTGGCCAACGCCTCGGGACTCGGCAACAAGGTCGTGCTCTTCGGTGCCCGCACCGGCGGCGACGGCATCGGCGGGGCCTCGATCCTCGCCTCGGAGTCCTTCGACGACACGAAGCCCTCGAAGCGCCCGGCCGTGCAGGTCGGCGACCCCTTCGCCGAGAAGGTGCTCATCGAATGCTGCCTCGAACTCTTCCACGCCGGTGTCGTCGAAGGCATCCAGGACCTCGGCGCGGCCGGCATCTCCTGCGCGACTTCGGAGTTGGCCTCGAACGGCGACGGCGGAATGCACATCGCCCTCGACGACGTGCTGCTGCGCGATGAGACGCTGACCCCTGAAGAGATCCTCATGTCGGAGTCGCAGGAGCGGATGATGGCCGTCGTCCGTCCCGACCGCCTCGAGGAGTTCCTCGAAATCGTCGGCAAGTGGGAGGTCGAGACCTCCGTGCTCGGCGAGGTCACCGACACCGATCGCCTCGTCATCGAGTGGCACGGTGACGTCATCGTCGATGTGCCGCCGCGCTCGGTCGCTCACGACGGCCCCGTGTACAACCGTCCGATGGCTGTGCCCTCATGGACCGCCGAGGTGGCCGCGGACACCGTCGAATCCGCCGGTTTGGCGCGACCGACGACCGACGATGAGCTGCGTTCGACCGTGCTCGCGCTCGCGAGCTCTCCGAACCTCGCGTCGAAGTCGTGGATCACCTCGCAATACGACAAGTACGTGCAGGGCAACACCGCTCAGGCCTACCCGGATGATGCCGGCGTCGTCCGCGTGGATGAGGAGTCCGGCCTCGGCGTGGCCATCGCCACCGATGCCAACGGCCGCTACGGCTACCTCGATCCGGCCCGCGGTGCCCAGCTCGCACTGGCCGAGGCGTACCGCAACGTCACCACCGCCGGGGCCATCCCTCGCGCGGTCACCGACTGTCTCAACTTCGGGTCCCCCGAGGACCCGGAGATCATGTGGCAGTTCGCCCGATCCGTCGAGGCGCTGGCCGAGGCCTGCCAGGACATGGGCATCCCCGTCACCGGCGGCAACGTCTCCCTGTACAACCAGACCGGCGGGGTGGCCATCCACCCGACACCGGTCGTCGGTGTGCTCGGCGTCTTCGACGACGTCACCCGCGCCACCCCGAGCGGCTGGAAGGACCCGGGCCAGACCATCTACCTGCTCGGCACCACCGATGCCGAGCTCGACGGATCGGCGTGGGCCGACGTCACTGCCGGCCACCTCGGCGGGATTCCTCCGCAGTACAAGCCGGAGACGGAGAAGGAACTCGGCGAGATCCTCATCAACGCCTCGCGCGACGGCATGATCGACGCCGCGCACGACCTCTCCGAGGGCGGGCTGTCCCAGGCGCTCGTCGAATCCTGCCTGCGCTACGGCACGGGCGCGCGCATCTGGCTCGACGAGGTGTGCGAACGCGACGGCATCGACGTGTTCACCGCGCTGTTCTCCGAGTCGACGGCACGGGCGATCGTCGCCGTTCCGCGATCCGAAGAAGTCCGGTTCAAGGACATGTGCACCGCCCGGCGATTCCCGTTCGTGCGCATCGGCATGACCGATGCCGGCGACCCGGATCCCTCCCTCGACATCGTCGACCACTTCTCCATCGGACTGACCGAACTCGGCCAGGCGCACGAAGGCACGCTGGCAGAGCGCTTCGGCTCGGCCGCTGCCGCCGCGGTCGAAGGGGCCGTGTGAGGGCAGTCGCCGACTGAGCGTCCAGATCGGACGAAGGGCCACCTCGTGGAGTTCCCCGGCATCGCCGGATGATCTTCGCCGAGGTGGCCCTGAGTCATTCACGGTGCGATTCGTGAGGCCGACGGCACCGTCGCCCCACGGTTGCGGCCGAGCAGATGGAAGAGCCCGAGGCATGCGAAGACGAGCACCAACCACACGCTTTGGACGAGCACCCCGGCCATCACACCGGTCGTGACGTTCTCGGCCAAAGGTTCGGCGACGGTCATATTGAGCACGGCGAGCACTGAGCCGAGCGCGACCGCAATGACGAGGATCCACCACCGTCGATTGCGGGCGATGTTCCATCCGCAGAACACCGCCGCCAGGAAGAACGCATTGAGCACCCCTTGGATGATGTTGAGGGTGAGCATTGAGCCTCCGGCTTCCGTCCCAGCCGAAAGGATGATCCCCGTCAGGGGCGTGAGAATCAGCAGGGCTGCGCATCCGAGGAAGAAGATTCCGGCACCGATGAGTCTCCGCGCCCAGCTGGTGTTCTTCACCAGCAGGATGGTTGCCGTGCCGAGGATCAGCCGCAGACATGCGCAGATGATCGATCCGAGACTGAAGAGAACAACTGCGCTCGTGCCACCTGTCGTCGCCAGCGGCGTCAGCACCAGGGCGGGCAGCATGCCGATGATGAGGGCCGCCCAGAACAGCGAGCGCGCGAGCCATCCGGGATGCTGCGATTCCTGCGCTTCGCGGGGTGCCGGTGCATGCGGTGGTGGCGACGGGTAAGTCGGCGATCCTGCCGCCGGCTGACTCTGCCAAGGGCCGTTGCTGTGACTGCTCTGTCCATAGCTCATGGTCCTACCCTACGATTCGACCGCCGACACACGTGACCCAAGATGACAGCGAACACACATGCGCAATCACGAATGTGATTGCCTGAAGGGAACTGCTGCGGCACAACCGTCGCGGCCACACCGCACGATCGACCAGAGGAGTCAGACATGGCGACGATTCGCACATCCCACGCGGGATCCTTACCCCGCACACCCGAACTCATCGAGGCCAACAAGGTCAAGCAGGCGCAGAACACTGCTCGCCTCGCCGGCCAGGAGGTCTCCGACGAGCAGGCCCAGGAGTTCGACGAGCTCCTCGCCGCCAGTGTTGTCGACCTCGTCAAGCGCCAGAAGGCCCTGGGCCTTTCGCTTCCCAATGACGGCGAATACGGCCACGCGATGGCCTCGGATCTCGACTACGGCGCCTGGTGGCACTATTCGTTCCACCGCACGGGTGGGCTCGAACTCGCCGATCACAACCTCTGGGACACTCCTGCGAACCGTTCGACCGACGGCTCGATCGTCCTGACGAGCTTCCCTGACCGTCGCGACCGCCACCTCTTTCCGAACGTGTACGCCGACCCCGAAGCAGGCACGTCCACCGGCGAGCAGGTCCAGTTCCCGAAGGCCACCGGTCCGATCAGCTACATCGGTCAGCAGGCCGTGGCCCAGGACATCGCCAATCTCAAGGCGGGTCTGGCCGCCGCCGGATACGACGAGCGCGCCGGCTACATCAACGCCCTATCCCCTGGTTCCGCCTCCCGCGTGGCCAACGAATACTACTCCTCCGACGAGGAGTTCATCTGGGCCTGGGCCGATGTGCTGCGCGAGGAATACCTCGCCATCACCGAGGCGGGGCTGACCGTCCAGATCGACGATCCGTCGCTGGCCGAGAACTTCGACCAGATCAACCCCGAGCCGTCCTTCGACGACTACCGGGCCTTCACGCAGATCCGCATCGATGCGCTCAACCATGCACTGCGCGGCATCGACCCGGCCCAGGTTCGCATCCACACCTGCTGGGGTTCCTGGCATGGACCGCACGTCACCGACCTGCCGTTCGCCGAGATCGTCGACCAGGTCCTCTCGATCAACGCCGCCGGCATCACCTTCGAGGCTGCGAACGTCCGTCACGAGCACGAATGGCGCATCTGGGAAGAGACAAAGCTGCCTGAGGGCAAGTACATCATCCCCGGTATCGTCTCCCATGCGACCAACGTCGTTGAGCACCCGGAACTCGTCGCCGAACGCATCGGACGCTTCGCCAAGCTCGTCGGACCCGAGAACGTCGTCGCCTCGACCGACTGCGGTCTGGGTGGCCGCATTCATCCGGAGATCGCGATCGCCAAGCTGCAGTCGCTGACCGAAGGTGCGGAGATCGCCTCGAAGCGCTTCTGACTCAGGTCTGCAGACGGAACTCTGCTGATCGAACTTTGCGGTCAGAGTTCGATCAGCGGAATCTCCACCAACAGAAGTCCCCTCCGTTCGGCGTACCAACCGAACGGAGGGGACTTCTGCAGTTCTCGGGCCACCACCCAGCCTTAGGGCCAGGCAGAGGAGATGGCTGTTTCACGCCCCGTGGCCGAGCTCCTCGTCGAAGCAGTCGGACAGCGTCGGCTGGGCGAAGCGGTATCCGGTCTCCTGCAGCTTCTCCGGCACCACACGCTGATCGGCCAGAGCGAGTTCCTTCGCACCGTCACGGCCGAGCATGAGCTCGGTGATGAAACCGGGCGTCGGAATCCACGCGGGCCTGCGCAGGTGGGCGGCGAGCGCCTCGGCGAATTCCGCCTGCGACACGAGTTCGGGAGCGACGGCATTGACCGGACCCCGCACATAGTCATAGAGCACCGCATGCACATAGGCACGGGCCACGTCGTCGAGGGATATCCAGGCCAGGGCCTGCTCACCGCTGCCCAAGCGACCGCCGGCACCGGCGAGGAACAGCGGCGCCTGCAGTTTGAGCAGTCCGCCCAATGAGCTGAGCACGACCCCGGTGCGGATCGACACTCGCCGGATCCCGGCGTCCTCGACTCCGGCCGCGGTCTCTTCCCACTTCTGGCACACCTCGGCGAGGAATCCCTCGCCGACCGGCCCTGATTCGTCGACCGGCTCATCCGCCTTCGACCCGTAGTAGCCGACCGCGGAGGCGCAGACGAAGACCGAGGGCCGCTTCGCCTCAGGCAGGCTGCGCATCGTTTCGACGAGCAGCCTCGTCGAGTCGATGCGGGAGGACCAGATCTCGTCCTTCGCGTGCTTGGTGAACCGTGTGGCGATCGATCGCCCGCCGAGGTGGACCACCGCGTCCGCCCACGCGAGGTCCCGCGGGTTGAGGATTCCCAGGTCGGGGTTCCAGTGCACTTCATACGGGAACTTCGGGGTCTCGCGCACGAGGAGGCGGACGAAGTGTCCGGCGGTGGAGAACAGTGCGGCCACCTGCCGGCCGATCAGTCCGCTGCCGCCGGCGATGAGGATGTGCTTGCCCTTCTTCCGGGTCAGCAGGGGCGCGTTCGTGGATTCGAGGAAGTCGATGTCCATGAGCATGCGCCGGTGCCGGGCTTCGAAGGTGGCCTCGAGGTAGCGGGTGAGGCTGCGATCGATGACGTCGAAGCCCTGCGGTGCCATGGAGAATTCGACGTGGTCGTCGATCTTCGTTCCGCCCGCCACCGAGGTGAATTCGTGCGTGTGCTTCCACTGGCTCAGGGGGCCTTTCTTCAGCTCGTCGACGAAGGAGAACCGCGACGGGCCCTCCGAATGCACCGAGCTGAAGGGACGCCGCACGAGGCCGTACGTGCCGGGCACGCTCGTGCGCACCTGCGCAACCGAACCAGGGGCGATCGGGGGGTAGCTCTCCTCGACGATCTCCTGCGCCCAATGCGGTGAAAGCCTGGTCAGAGCACCTGGCTGAGCGTGCCAGTCGTACGTGGTCTCCGCGCCGAGCGGAATTTCAGATGTCGACTCAAAGATGGTCATGGCATCCCTCCTACCTCGAATGATGCCACCGGATTCTGAGAGTGTGACCGACAACGCGCCCAAGCGCAGATGAATTGTCCGCCGTCACAGTCGTCACACCGGGCAACTGTCCGCACCGGGCCACGGTCGGAGGCGCGCTAAGCCACAGTCGGAGCCGCGCCGCAGTCCGCACCGGACCATAGTCGGCGCCGCGTTACTGTCTAGTGAATGTGCAGGAGACCAGCATTAAATCAGGTCGCTGGCACATCCACTAGACAGTTGCGGACCGACCCTCACTCAGCCGACAGTTGCAGACCGAACTCCAGTCAGCTGACAGCAACGGAGCGGCGACCGCTCACCCCTCGGCTGCGGGGATCTTCCCGAAGCGGAAGGCCGACCAGAAGTCACCGCGCACATAGCCGTGCTCCGGTTCCGGATCGAAATCCCAATGACGGACCGTGCCCACCTTGAGCGCATCGGCGACGAGCTGTCGGCTGCGCTGCGAGCCGAGTACATGATCCTCGAGGTGGTCGAGGTCGTAGCGGGATTCGAGCTCTGACCGCATCGCCGCCAGCGTCTGCGCATACGCAGGATCGTCGGCACGATTGTCCAGCTCGTCGGGGTCCGCGGCGAGGTCGAAGAGCAGCTCAGGATCACCCGGGCACAGGGTCAGCTTGCAGTCCCCGCGTACGAGTGTGACCTGCGGGCGGTAAGTGCCCTCGGCGAAGTACTCGATGATGACGTCTCGGTCCTCAGGGCCGAATTCCCCGATGGCTTCCCGCCGAGCCGATTCGAGCAGGGACGTTCCGACGAGGCCGTCGTCCACCGCGGAGGTGGCCGTGCCCTCCACGTCAGATCCCACCGCCGAGGCGGCCGTGCTCTCTGCCCCGCCGGCACCGTTCGCGCTCCCGCGGGCGATCTCGACCAGGGTGGGCGCAAGGTCGACGAGGCTGACCGGGTTCTGGTAGCGGCCGGGGGTGACCACCTCGGCGGGGCCATTGACGATGATCGGCACCCGCGAGGACTGCTCGTAGGGCGACATCTTGAACCATAGGCCCCTCTCCCCCAGCATGTCGCCGTGGTCGCTGGTGACGATGACGACGGTGTTCTTGAGCAGGTCGAGCTCCTCGAGCCGCTGCCTGATCGCCCCGACGTGGTCGTCGATGTAGTTCACCGCCGCATAGTAGGCGCGGCGGGCCCTGCGCACGTCCTCGATGCCGGGTTCCCGCTGATCGAAGCCGCACATCGTGCGCAGCCGATGGCTGTGCGGATCCACGGCGGCGTCAGGGACCTCGGGATGGGCAGGGTCCGGGATGTCCACCTCGGCGAACCGGTCCCAGTTGGCCTTCGGCGGCTCGTACGGGTCATGCGGGTGGATGAACGAGGTGACCATGAGGAACGGCTGGTCGGCCCCGGCCGCCTGGTTCGCGCGCTTGCGGTCGTTGAGGTGGCGCAAGGTCTTGAAGATCACCTCGTCGTCGAAGTCCTGCTGCACGTTCGCCGTCGCAGCACCCGCGGTGAACACGGGGTCGGCCTCGTGGTACCACTGCAGTTTCTCCTCCAACGGGCGATTCCAGTCGGGGACCATGTCGAGATCGGCCGGGTAGACGTCGGTGGTCAGACGCTGTTCGAAACCGTGGTGCTGGTCAGGGCCGATGAAGTGCATACGGCCGATGAGCGCCGTGTGGTAGCCGAGCGTGCGCAGACGGTGGGCGAAGGTCGGCACCGAGGCGGCGAAGTCGTCACCGTTGTCGAGGCAGTCGACATCGGCGGGCATCCGCCCGGTCATCATCGATGCCCGCGACGGCGCGCACAGCGGGGTGTTGCAGTAGGCGCGGTCGAAGACCGCACCATCGGCGGCCAGGGCGTCCATGTTCGGGGTCAGTGCTGCGCCGTTGCCGTAGGTGCCGAGTGCCTGCGCCGCCATCTGATCGGCTTGGATGACGACGATGTTCGGGGTGGTCATGGTGGTTCTCTTTTCGTTCAGGAGCGGGATTCTGAGGCGGAGTCGGCGTCCATCGCCGAGGTGGCCTGAGGGTCGGTATCATCCGCCGAGGTGGCGTCCGGGTCGGCGGGGTCCGCCTCCGTGGTGGGGCCGTCCGCCTCGGCGGTGGGGTTCGCGTCGGATTCGGGAGTCCACCCGTCGTCCCAGGTCCCGGTCTCGTAGTCGTAGCCGACGGGATCGCCGTTCTCGTCGGTGCGCTGGTACCAGTCGGTGTAGTCCTCGTGCTCGGAGTCGATGCTGCCGTTCGCGCCGTCGCCGGGCTCGGTGGGCACGACCTGGAGGGCGAAGTCGTCGCCATAGCGATCGGCGCCGTCGACGACGGCGTTGTCGACGGCATTGAGTGCGTACTGGCGGCGCAACGCGAGCGGATCCGTCCGCAGCTCCTTGTACCACGCGAAGATGATGAAGAGCATGACGATCGCGAACGGCACCGCCGTGACGATGACGAGCTGTTGGAGGCCTTCGAGCGCGTTCGCGTTGCCCAGCAGCAGCATGACGACAGCGATGCCCGACATCACGAGACCCCAGAACACGACGACCCACTTCTTCGGCTCCTGATCACCGCGGCTGGTGAGCATGCCCATGACCACCGAGGCGGAATCGGCCGAGGTGATGAAGAAGATCGCGAGGACGATGATCGCCACGAACGGCAGCCATTCGACGTAGGGCAGGTTGTCGATGAGGGTGAAGAACACCTCGGGGGCTTCCATGCTGTCGGTGAAGCCGGCCGCACCGTCCCGGTACATCGAGATCGAGGTCCCGCCCATGATGCCGTAGGCAACGAAGAGCAGAGTCGAGGGGATGAAGATCGTGCCGAGGATGAACTGGCGAATCGAACGCCCGCGGGAGATGCGGGCGATGAAGGTGCCCACGAACGGCGACCAGGAGATCCACCAGGCCCAGTAGTACACGGTCCACACCGATTGGAACTCCTGTGTCTCCGTGCCCCACGACAGGGACCGGCCCATGAGGTCGAAGAGGGAACCGAAGTACTCCATGAGCGCCGAGGGCAGCAGGTTGAGCAGGAAGAGCGTCGGGCCGAGGAAGAGCACAAGCGCGACGATGCCGACGGTGAGGACGATGTTGATTGACGACAGGTAGCGGATGCCCTTCGAGACGCCCGAGACCGCGGAGATGATGAAGCCGATGGTGAGCACGAGGATGATGATGACGAGCATGTTGTTCGTCATCGGACCCGCTCCGGAGACGATGCTCACGCCCGTGCCGATCTGCATCGCCGCGATGCCCAGCGCTGCCGCCGTGCCGAAGAGCGTGGCCACGATGGCGAAGATGTCGACGAGCTTGCCGGCGAAGCCCTCGGTCTGTCTTTTGCCGAAGAGCGAGACGAAGATCGAGGACAGCAGCAGGGACCGGCCGCGACGGTAGGCGGCGTAGGCGATCGCGCCGCCGACCAGGGCATACATCGCCCAGGCGTGGAAGCCCCAGTGGAAGTAGGTCTGTGCCATCGCACCGTGGAGGGCCTCGGTCGTCTCCGGATCGTTCGTCAGCGGCGGCGGGCTGATGAAGTACGTGAGCGGTTCGGAGGGCCCGAAGAAGAGCACGCCGATGCCGATGCCGGCCGCGAAGAGCATCGCGACCCAAGAGAAGGTGCTGAACTCGGCCTTCTCACTGTCCTTGCCCAACGGGATCTTCCCGTAGGGCGAGAACGCGAGGATGAGGAGGGCGACGAGGACGACGATCGCGACGAGGTTGAAGAACCAGCCGACGTTCATCGTCGACCAGTCATACGCGGCCTTCGCCACCGAGGCAACGCTGCCGGAGTCCGTGATCCCCCAGATGACGAACGCCACCGTCAGCGAGCCGGCGATCGCGAAGATCACCTTGTCGAGGGAGTACCGACGGCGCTGCTCGTCGATCGCGATCCCGGGCACGAGGATCGGGTGAGTGTTGTGCGGGTACTGCGTGTTCGTCTCGGTCGAGGAACCGTCCTGGGGGCTCTCGCCGTACGGGTAACGCGGACGGGCGTAGTCGAGCTTGCCGAGGCGCTTGCCGGTCTCGCGGCTGACACGCTTGGCGTCGGCGCCGACTCGACGGGCGTCGGCCTTGATCCGCTCCCGGGAGACGCGACGGTCGTTCGGGTGCGTCTCGGCGCTGCCGTTCGCCTCGGCGGCCTTGTCGTTCGCCGCTGCGGCGGAGTCCGCCTGCTCGGCGGCATTCGTCGCGGTGGCGTTGTCGTGCGCGGAGGCTGCGTTCGCCTGGTCGGCGGCATCGCGTGCGGTGGCGCGTGGTCTGACATCCGAGGAGTGTTCCTCGGATCCGGGGGTGGAGTCATCGGACATGGGCGATGGTCCTTTCTCATTCGCAGGAGTGTCTGGAACTCAGACGTGACGGATGATCGAAAGCAACCGGATCGCTCAGGGTTCGCTGCCGCACCACCCGATCGCCGCGCCTTCCCACGAATCGTTGGCATAGCCCTGTGTCGGGCGCGGTGCGACGGTGGCCGGGCGGGTTCGACCGCGGTCAGCTGCCGCAGTGAAACCTCTGTATGCCATAATTTCGGACCATAACAGTTTGCTGAGAGCTTCTCAAAGGTTCGCTTCACACAAGAGGCGGGGTCGGCTGCACGATGACGGTCGGTTACCCCTCGGCGGGTGGGGTCATCCAGCCTCGGCGAGGTAGGTCATCCGACCTCGGCAAGGTGTGTCATCCGGCTTCGACGAGGATGACGCCGACGACGATGCAGCCGATGCCGATGAGCGCGCGACGCGTCAGCGAGTCCTTCCAGATGACGCGTGAGAGCAGGCAGACCAGGGCCACCCCGCAAGCGGCCCACAGGCCGTAGGCGACGCCGAGCGGCATGCCGGCAGCGAGCGTGCGGCTGAGAAACAGGAAGGCCGCAGTGTAGCTGATGACCACCGGGATGAACCAGACCCTGCGCTGCAGTCCGGCGCTGGCGCGCAGACACAGGGTACCGGCCACCTCGCTGAGGATCGACAGGGCGAGCCAGACCCAGCTCATTCGGTCACCTCCGTGTATCCGCTGCCAGGGGCGACGGGACCGTCGGGAGTGCCGGCATCGTCAGGAGTGCCGGAATCGTCCGAGCTGCCGGATTCGACGAGGATGACGCCGATGATGATGACGGCGATGCCGATGATCGCTCCGATGCTCAGCAGCTCCCCGAAGAACACCACGCCGAGCACGGCGACGAGGGCGACTCCACTGGCCGACCAGGTGGCGTAGACCGCCCCGAGCGGCATCCCGAGTCGCTGCGTGAGGCCGAGGATGAAGAACGCGGCGGCGTAGAGGACGACGACCCCGGGGATCCAGATCGGATCGGCGACGGAGGCGCGCAGCATCAGGGTGGCGGCCACCTCGGCGACGATCGCCCCCGTGAGGAGCAGGATTCGACGGGGGCTCATGCGGCCTCCTCCGCCTCAGCGGTGTCGATGAGACCGAGCGCGTGCTCGCGCACAGCGGCCAGATCAGCGGCGGGGAAGACCCCGGTGGCCTCGGACATCCAGGCGCCGTCGGCGCAGAAGCGCGCCGTCGTGAGCAGCGAGACGACGGGAGGGTTGAGGCCGTCGACGTCGAACCATGGGCCGAGGTGGTCTCTCCACGCCTGGCCCAGCTTGGGGTGGTAGAGCGCGTCGGAGAAGATCCAATAGTCTGCGCGGGAGACCTCGGCGGTGGTGGCGACGGCGACGTAGGCGCGATGCCGCTCGAAGCTCGAGAGCTCCTCGGCCGACTTCCCGGTGTGTTCGCCCAGCATCTGCGCCCAGTGCGCGGCGGCACGGTCGACGAGGCCGACCATGAGCGCTTCCTTCGACGGGAAGTGGTACATCAGCCCCGGCTTGGTCAGCCCCGCTTCCTGCGCAACCGTCTCGAGCGAGATCGTCACGCCCTGGACCGAATCGTTCGATTCGGCCAGGGCCTTCGCCGCTTCGAGGATCCGAGTCTTCGCATCTGCAACCACGCCCGGAACTTTACCATCCGGTTGGTAAAGTCGGCCAGGTCGCCGAGGTCAGGCGGGTCAGCCACAGTCAGTCGGGTCAGCCGGGGCGCCTAGGTCAGTTAGGTCAGATACGTCAGTTCAGCAGTGCCCGGTCCCCCAGGCTCGCACCCTTGAGCTTCGAGAACTCCCCGAGCAGGGTCTCGACGGTCAGGTCCTTCTTCTCCTCGGCCGTGGCTTGGTAGATGATCCGACCCTCGTGCATCATGATCAGCCGATTGCCCAGCGCGATCGCCTGCTCCATGTTGTGGGTGACCATGAGCGTGGTCAGCCCGTCGGCTTCGACGATCTTCTTCGTCAGCGTCGTCACCAGCGCCGCCCGCTGCGGGTCGAGGGCTGCGGTGTGCTCGTCGAGCAGCAGGATCCGGGGCTGGGTGAATCCGGCCATGAGCAGGCTCAGCGCCTGCCGCTGACCGCCGGAGAGCAGTCCGACCTTCGTCTTCAGTCGGTTCTCGAGGCCGAGTTCGAGTGTGGCCAGCTCGTCCGTGAAGTGCTCCCGCCGCGCCGAGGTGGTTCCCCGCCCCAGACCGCGTGCTTGTCCGCGCCTGAGAGCCAGGGACAGGTTCTGTTCGATCGTGAGATCCCGTGCGGTGCCGGCCATCGGGTCCTGGAAGACCCGGCCGAGGTATTTCGCCCGTTTGTATTCGGGCATCCGGGATACCTCGGCGCCGTCGATCGTGATCGATCCGGAGTCGATGGGCAGCCGCCCGGAGATGGTGTTGAGCAGGGTCGATTTGCCGGCGCCGTTCGAACCGATGACGGTGACGAAATCGGATTCCTCGAGTCTGAGCTCGAGCCCTTGGAGGGCTTTGCGTTCGTTGACCGTTCCGGGGAAGAAGGTCTTGGAGACGTTGTCGATCGTGAGCATGATCCTCAGCCTTCCTTCCCAGCGCCTGCGCCGGAGGTCGTCGAGACGTCGGCGATCTCGGCGGGGCCCTTCATGTCTGTCGTGCCTGCCGGCACCGAGGCGGGAGCGCGGTTGCCGCGTCCCTTGAGCGAAGGGATCCGCTTGAGGAAACCCCATCTGGGCAGGAGGAGGGCGATGACGACGAGCAGGGCTGTGGTCAGCTTCATGTCGTTCGTGTCCAGGCCCGCGCGCAGAGCGAGGAAGATGATGAGCCGGTAGATGACCGATCCGAGCAGCGCACCGAGGCTGGCCACGAAGATGTTGCGACTGCCGAACACGGCCTGGCCGAGAATGACCGAGGCGAGTCCGACGAGGATGAGGCCGATGCCCATGCTGATGTCGGAGAAGCCCTGGTACTGGGCGATGAGCGCGCCGCAGAGGGCGACGAATCCGTTCGACAGCGCCAGGGTGAGCATCGTCGTGTTGTCGGTGTTGACGCCGAGGCTGCGGATCATCTCCCGGTTGTTGCCGGTGGCCTGAATGGCCAGACCCAGATCGGTGGTGAGGAACCAGTCGATGGCGAACTTGAGGATGAGGGCGAAGATGAGCAGGATCGCGATCGAGATCCACGAGCCCAGCCACATGTTCTCCCGCAGCGGGGTGAACACGGTGTCCTCGCGCAGCAGCGGCAGATTCGCTTTGCCCATGATCCGCAGGTTGATCGACCACAGACCGATCATCGTCAGGATTCCGGCGAGCAGTCCGTCGATGCCGCCCTTGGTGTGCAGCAGCCCGGTGATGTAGCCGGCGACGAGTCCCGCGCCGATGGCTGCGGCGGTCGCCAGGAAGGGGTTGACCCCGGCGATGATGAGGGAGGCCGCGGTGGCGCCTCCCGTGGTGAAGCTTCCGTCGACGGTGAGGTCGGGGAAGTTGAGGACCTTGAAGGTCAGATAGACCCCGAGCGCCATCGCGCCGTAGATGAGCCCGAGCTCCAATGCTCCGAACATGGGTTTCCGTTCATAGGGTGGTGAGGTGGTTCAGGGTGGCCCGAGGTTGCCGATCTGACGGTCGGCAACCTCGGTGCCGGTGGCTTCAACGGCCGATCACTCGATGACGTTGTCGGCTTCGTCGATGAGGTCCTGCGGAATCTCGACGCCCTGGGCCTTCGCGGCTTTGGGATTGACGACGAGTTCGAGGTCCGAGCTGGTCTCGACCGGCATCTCCGCAGGCTTCTTCCCGTCCTGGAGGATCTTCAGAGCCATCTGTCCGGTCTGCTCGCCGAGCTTCGTGTAGTCGATTCCGCGCGTGATCGCCGCACCCGATTCGACCTGTCCGGCCTCGGAGCCGACGAGCAGAGCCTTGTTCTTCTCGGCGGCCTGGACCATGGTGGACACGGCCGAGACGACGTTGTTGTCGGTGGGCACGTAGTAGGCGTCGACCTTGCCGAGCGAGTCCACGGCCTGCGCGAGTTCGCCCGAGTTCGCGATCGTCGCTTCCTTGATCTTCACGCCGAGTCCCTCGGCGGCCTTCTTCGCGAGGTCGACCTGCACCTGCGAGTTGACCTCACCCGAGCTGTAGACGATGCCGACGGTCTTCGCATCGGGCTTGACGTCCTTGACGAGCTTGAGCTGCTCCTCGACCGGGTTGAGGTCCGAAGTGCCGGTGACGTTGGCGCCGGGCTTGTCATTGCTGTCGACGAGTCCTGCCTCCTCCGCGTCGGTGACGGCGGTGAAGAGCACGGGCTGGTTCGTGATCGCCTGCGCCGCGGCCTGAGCGGCCGGGGTCGCGACGGCGAGGACGAGGTCGAGGTCCTCGTTCGCGAAGTTCTGCGCGATCGACGTCGCATTGGCCTGTTCGCCTTGAGCATTCTGCTCGTCCCACTCGACCTCGACGCCGGCATCGTCGAAGGACTTCTTGAAGCCTTTGCTGGCGGCATCGAGAGCCGGGTGCTGCACCAGTTGCGAGATGCCGATCTTGAACGAGTCCCCCTCGCCGCTGCCGCCGTCACCGCCGGAGCAGGCCGAAACCGCAAGAATCGAACCGACCGCCACCATCGCTGTGGCCATTTTCCTCAGACGCATGCTTCTCCCCTTTGAAAGCGCGGTCCGCCCGTGCGGAACCGTCACGAAATCTGCGTGCGGCTCCAACGCCACCGGCAGAGCCTCCGAAGACAGGAGTGCTCTGCGCGAAGACGCGGTCGACGCAGATGAGCGATGCGTCGATTCTTCAGATCATTCTGAACTGCCCACGAAGGCTCCCAGCCTTCGCAGAGCCTTCGCGCGGCAAACCGACGCGCATCACTTCGACTGTGATGATATCCACTCTATGATGCGGCACTGACACCGGGCGCCGATTCCGGCTTTTGGAGACAATCGTCCCAGTATCGTTATCTCAAGCGACAGACGTCCCTCACGGCTCGATCTCGACATCCGATCGTCCGAGCACGTCGAGCATCCACGCGAAGTCGAACGCCGTCTCCTTCCAGGTGTCGTAGCGGCCCGAGGCACCACCGTGACCGGCGACCATCTCGGTCTTGAGCAGCACATCGGCACCGACCTCACGCAGACGCGCGACCCATTTCACCGGCTCCACATAGAGGACCCGAGTGTCATTGAGGGAGGTCACGGCCAAGATCTTCGGGTGGGCCACCTCGGCGACGTTCTCATACGGCGAATACGAGCGCATGTACTCGTACACCTCCGCGTCGTGCAGGGGGTCACCCCACTCCTCCCATTCGATGACCGTCAGCGGCAGTTCGGGCATGAGTATCGAGGTGAGAGCGTCGACGAAGGGGACGTGCGCGCTGATTCCGGCGAAGAGCTCGGGCGCCATGTTCGCCACGGCCCCCATCAGCAGGCCACCGGCCGAACCTCCCGTGGCGACGAGTCTCTCCGGTGCGGTCCACCCGGTGTCGACGAGATGACGGGCGACGTCGATGAAGTCAGTGAACGTGTTCCGCTTCGTCGTGGTCTTGCCCTGGTCGTACCAGTGCCGACCCAGCTCCCCACCGCCGCGCACGTGCGCGATCGCGAAGACGACCCCGCGGTCGAGCAGCGAGAGTCGCCCGACGGAGAAGTACGGGTCCATGCTCGCCTCGTACGAGCCGTAGCCGTAGAGCACGAGCGGTGCCGGGCCACCGGGTGCCGGGTCGTTCGCCGAGGCGGTGCTGCCCTGACCGGTGTCCGTGCCGGTGTCGTCGGATCCGTCCCCCGCCGAGGCGGTCGCTCCCGCGTCGGGTGCGGCGGGGCTGAGTGGGACGAGATCCTTGCGATAGACGAGGGAGATCGGAATCTGCGTCCCGTCCTCGGCCGTGGCCCACAGCAGGGCCTCGTCGTAGGCGCTGAGATCGACGGAGCCGAGCACGGGCTGTCGCTTGAGAACCGTGTCAGTGCCGTCTGCGGCGCTGTGCTGATAGATCACAGTCGGCGTGGACATGGAGGTGAAGAGAAGTCGGATGCTCGTCTGTGAGAACTCAGGGTTGCCGGCGAGTCCGAGGGTGCCGGTCTCCCGGTCGAAGGGAAGCTCGCGCAGCGGACCGAATGGGGAGGAGGTGTCGGTCGACGCTGTACCACCGCTTGCGGGTGCGGTGAGGCGCACGGTGCCGACGCGGGCGAAGCCACCGCGACGGTAACTGACCGCGATGAAGTCGGCGAAGGCGTCGACGTCTTCGATGCGCATACCGTCGATGTCGTCGATGACGGGTCGACCTGGTGCGGCGGGTTCGGCGACGGGGACGTCGATGAGTTCGAAGTCGGCCCGGTCCCTGTTGTGGGTGATGAGGAATCGGTCCTCGCCGCCGATGACGGCGTGCTCGACGGAGTACTCGACCCCGTCGACGCGGGGCCAGACGACTCGCGGTTCGGCTTCGAGGTCGTCGGCCTCGAGACTCCAGTAGCCGGTGGTGGTCTTCGACCCGGTGACGACGAAGAGGTACTTGCCCGATCGGGTGAAGCCCGCTCCGACGAAGTAGCGTTCATCGGGCTCGTCGAAGATGCACACGTCGTCGCTGCTGTCGGTGCCGACGAGGTGGCGCCAGACTTTTTCGGGCCGCCAGGCATCGTCGACGGTGGTGTAGAAGACGTAGCGCCCGGTCGGGTCGAGGGAGGCTCCCGCGAAGGTGCCCTCGATCGTGTCGGCGAGGTCCTCACCGGTTGCGAGGTCGCGCAGTCGCAGGGTGTAGCGTTCATCGCCGCTGGTGTCGACGCCGTAGAGCAGCCGGGTGCCGTCGTCGGAGAGCGAGAATGATCCGAGCGAGAAGAATTCCTGGTCCTCGGCTGCGACGTTCGAGTCGAAGACGACCTCCTCGCCGGGCAGTGCATCGTCGCCGACCTCCGGCGGGGTCCAGTCGTCGGGCCCGGAGACAGGCACGCGAACGCTGATGCCGTAGTCGAGTCCGGCCTGCGTGCGGGAGAAATACCAGTAGTCTCCGCGCCGGGTCGGCACGGACATGTCGGTCTCCTTGATCCGGGTCTTGATCTCGGTGAAGATCGACTCCTGCAGTCCCTCGAGATGGGCGGTCTGTGTCTTCGTCCACGCATTCTCGGCCTCGAGGTGGGCAATGACCTCCGGGGACTCCTTCTCCCGCATCCACTCGTAGTCGTCGACGAAGGTGTGCCCGTGATGCGTGCGCTCGAAGGGGACCTTCTTGGCCACCGGCGCCGAGGCGGGAGCCGCGTCGGTGTCTGCCGTGGGTAACGTGTGCGGTGAGTCGGAATGCGTCATGGCACCACCCTATCGACTGCGGCAAACGTCACTTACCGCTGCGGTTGACGATCACACCGTGCACGACGAGTTCTTTCGCCACAGCGATAAGCGAGCGGAGAACCAGCGATTGATCAGAATGCACACAACGCACTCAATGCGCAGAATGCGCTGAGTGAGCACAAGCGAGCAGTTCATGCCCAGGAACCTCTAAGGTGAGTCTCACATCACACTTGTCTTCAAAGGAGAAGTCCGTGCCAAAGGCGCCACCTCCCGGGGATGTTTCCGCGGGAACTCCCGCAGACTCCCCTGCCGGATCCTCACATCCGTCCCGACGCATGTTCGGCCGCATCGCCTACGGGGTGATCGCGGCAGCCGCGATCGGCACCGCCACGACCTATTCGGTCAGGGCCGCCTCGGCGAAGGGCGATCTGTCCTCGAACCTCACCCTCATCGCACCGGCCGGTGCCGGCGGCGGGTGGGACGGGTTCGCCCGAGAGACCCAGCAGTCAATGCGCGTCGAAGCGCTGGCCAACAACGCTCAGGTCGTCAACATTCCAGGCGCCGGAGGCACGATCGGCTTGGGCAGCTTCTCAACGATGCACAGCCAAGCCGACACCATTCTGGCCACAGGCACCGCCATGGTCGGCGGCATCGCGCTGAACAAGTCGCCCGTCGGATTCGATGACACCACGCTGCTGGCCCGTGTGGCCGAGGACTACGACGTGCTCATCGCCCCTGCCGATGCTCCGTACGACACCGTCGACGACGTCATCGCGGCGTGGAAAAAGAAGCCGAAGGACTTCGTATGGACCGGCGGATCGGCCGGTTCCGTCGACCACCTCACCATCGCCCAGCTCGCACTGCTCGGCAAGATCCCCGCCTCGGACATCACCTACATTCCGAAGTCCGGCGGCGGCGAAGCGATTCAGACGCTGCTCTCGGGCACGACCGACTTCGCCTCCTGCGGCTTCAACGAGGTCTCCGACCAGATCGAAGCCGGCAGGGTCAAAGCCATCGGAGTCGCCGCCCCCGAACGCGTCCAAGGCTTCGACGATGTCGCCACGATGTCCGAACAGGGCTACAAGATCACCCTGACCAACTGGCGCGGGTGGCTCGGTGCGCCAGGCATCACCGGCGACGAATCGAGCCAGCTGCTCGACATCCTCCAGGCCACCCGCGACAGCGCAGCCTGGAAGGATGCCCTCGAGCGCAACAAATGGACAGATGTGTGGCAGACCGGCGAGGAATTCGCCGAGTTCGTCAAGGAAGACACCTCACGGGTGGAGAAGCTTCTCAAGGAGTTGGGACTGTGAGCACGCAGACGCACACGAACACGGCCAGGACGGGCCACCTCGGCGAGGGCACCTGGTGGCAGGGTCGATCGGGACTCCTCGTTCCGCTCATCATGGGGGCATTCTCGACGTATCTGCTCGTGGGGATCCTCACCATGGAGGTCGCCGAGGATGCCGACAAGCCGGGTCCGCAGTTCTTCCCGATGATCATCATGATCGTCGGCTACGCGCTGACGATCCTGCTCACCATCGCCTATATCCGCAATCCCGAACCGGTCGACGTCGACGACGAGCAGCCCGCCGAGGCACAGGAGGACAGGGCGTTCTCGACGCCGGTCACCTCGGCAGTGGCCGCCTCCCGACTCGAACCGCACGAAGAGGATGAGCCGGCCGCGGACCGCAGGGCACTCGCCGAGGCGAAGGCCGCCGATGCGAAGCACCGGACTCACAGCGACTTCGTGTCCTTGGCCTGGGGCGCCGGCGGTTTCGCCGCCTTTGCCCTGATCCTCGAATTCGCCGGGTGGATCATCGCAGCGGCCCTCCTGTTCTGGTGCGTGGCGCGATCGATGGGGTCGAAGAAGCCTCTGTTCGACCTCACCGTGGCACTGACGTTTTCGTCCCTGGTCTATATCGCCTTCGCGGTGATGCTGGGGCTCAATCTTCCTTCGGGAATCCTGGGAGGTGGGTTCTGAGATGGACGCACTCATGTCCCTCTTCGAGGGCTTCGCTCACGCACTGACGCCGATGAACCTGCTGTGGGTCGTCGTCGGCTGCTTCCTCGGCACCGCCGTCGGCGTGCTGCCGGGTCTGGGTTCGTCGATGGCAGTGGCCCTGCTGCTGCCGATGACCTTCGCACTCGACCCCACCGGCGCGTTCATCATGTTCGCCGGCGTCTATTTCGGTGGTCTCTTCGGCGACTCGACGATGGCGATCCTCATGAACACCCCGGGCCAGGCCTCGGCGATCGCCTCGACGTTCGAAGGTCACAAGATGGCACGGGCCGGCCGGGCGCCGCAGGCTCTGGCCACGGCTGCGATCGGCGCGTTCATCGGCGGATTCATCTCCTGCTTCCTCGTCGTCTTCGTCGCTCCCGCTCTGGCGGACCTGTCGACGAGCTTCGGCCCGGCCGAGTACTTCGCGCTGGCGCTGTTCGCCTTCGTCGCCACGTCCTCGGTGGTTGCCGATTCGGTACTCAAGGGGCTCATGGCCCTGGTGCTGGGCATCGGGATCTCGGTCATCGGCATCGACTCGGTCTCGGGCACCGAGCGCTTCACCTTCGGAGTCCCCGAGCTCTTCGACGGAGTCTCCCTGGTCACGGTGACGGTCGGCATCCTGGCGCTCGGCGAGGTGTTCTTCATCGCCTCCCGGATCCGCCGGAAGGTCAACGACAACACGATCAACGCTTCGGGACGCCCGTACCTGTCCCGCAAGGAGTTCGGCGAGGCCCTCCCGGCGTGGCTGCGCGGCACGGCGATCGGTCTGCCCTTCGGAGTCATCCCCGTCGGCGGCGCCGATGTGCCGACGTTCATGGCCTACGGCCTCGAGCGCAAACTCGATTCCCGACGGAAGGACCCGCAGTTCGGCAAGGGTGCGATCCGCGGACTCGCCGGCCCCGAGGCGGCTGGTTCGGCGACGACGGGCATCGCCATGGGTGCGCTGCTGTCGTTGGGTCTGCCGATCTCGGCGACCGCGGCGATCATGTTGGCGGCGTTCCGTCAGTACGGTCTGCAGCCGGGACCGCTGCTCTTCGACCGCTCCCCCGAGCTCGTCTGGGGTCTGCTGGCGAGCTTCTTCATCGCGATGATCGTGCTGCTCATCATCAATCTGCCCTTCGCTCCCCTGTGGGCGAAGCTGCTGAAGATCCCGGATCCCTACCTCTACGGCGGCATCGCGGTCTTCTGCGGATTGGGCATCTACGCGACGTCGGCCTCGACGTTCGAGCTGCTCATCCTGCTGGGCATCGGCATCATCAGCTTCGTACTCAAACGCTATGGTGTGCCGTTGGCGCCGCTGATGATCGGCATGGTGCTCGGGCCTCTGGCCGAATCGAACCTGCGCGATGCGCTTCTGGCCGCCGGCGGTGATGCCGCGACCCTCGTGTCCTCGCCGATCACGATCGTGCTCTACCTCGTCCTCATCGGAGCCCTCGTCTACACCGGCATCGGACGGGTACTGGCGCGGAAGCGGCAGAAGCAGACGACGCAGGAGGTCCTCGCCCCGGCGAACTCGTCACAGAGCTGATCTCTGCCGCCGTTCAAGGCCACGCGCGGTGCCGCGGCGTCGTTCAAGGCCACGCGCGGTGCCGGGCCGTCGTTCAAGGCCACGCGCGGTGCCGGGCCGTCGTTCAAGGCCACGCGCGGTGCCGGGCCGTCGTTCAAGGCCACGCGCGGTGCCGGGCCGTCGTTCAAGGCCACGCGCGGATGTCGAGTCGCACACGACTCGACATCCGCGCTTCGTCTTGATTGAGGAAGTCTGGGCCGCCCGAACGGTGCCCCCAGAAGACCTCGTGGACCGGACCTCGTGGACCGGACCTCGTGGACCGTCTCCCGCGGCTCACGTCCGCGAGCGTTGAGCACCTGCCTCCTCGGCGGCCTCCTCGCCCACCTCGGCGTTCGCACCGGGCATGAGGCGACCCGCCCCCTTGAGCCCGAAGCTCGTGAGCACCGCGGCGATGAGGACGAGGACGACGGCAGCGCCGGCTGCCCACTGCACGCCGAGGTCGAAGGCGGAGACGGCCGCCTCGGTGATCCGGTCCCCCGCAGCAGCGCTCATCCTCTCGGCCTGTTCGAGGGCAGAGCCGAGGGTGTCGAACTCCGAGCGGCCCGCGCGGTCACCGATCGCAGACTGCAGTGCGGATCCGTAGACGAAGGTTGACAGTCCCCCGAGGACGGTGGTGCCGAGCACCGACCCGAATTCGTAGGCGGTCTCCGATATCGCCGAGGCGGCCCCCGCCTTGCGGGCCGGCACCGCGGCGAGGATGAGGTCGTTCGTGATGACCTCGGCTGTACCGAGTCCGATGCCGAGGATGAGGAAGGCCAGCATCATGCCCGCCACCGAATGATCGGGCGTGAAGGCGACGATGCCCATTCCGGTCGCGTTGAGCACCAGCGCGCACGGCACGACGACCCGCGGTTCGAAGCGGGCGACGATCGGCACCGCGAGGTAGCCGGCCGCGATCGAGGTCGCCAGCCCTGGAATGAGGACGAGGGCCGCCTCGACCGGGGAGAGGCCGAGCACGAGTTGGAGCAGCTGGGTGCCGAAGTAGAGGAATCCGGCCAGGCCCATGACGCTGAGCAGGTTCGAGGCCACCGCCGAGGTGAAGACTCGGTTGGCAAAGAGCCTGACGTCGAGCATGGGGTTCGGTGTGGCGAGCTGGCGCAGCACGAAGCTCGCGCCGGCGACGATCGCCACGGACAGGCTGGCCCAGAAGAGGATGTCGATGCCTTCGGACATGCTGTGTTTGATCGCGTAGACCAGCGGGGCGAGGGCGAGCATCGACAGGACGATGGAGAACGGGTCGAAGCGGCCGGGGTTCGGGTCGCGGGATTCGGGCAGCAGCACGGCAGCCGCAGGAATGAATAGGGCGATCAGCGGCAGGTTGATGAAGAACACCGAGCTCCAGTGGAAGTGCTCGAGCAGGATGCCGCCGAGGATCGGCCCGAGCGCGGCACCGCCGGAGAACATCGCAGCCCAGGTGGCGATCGCGATCCGGCGGTCCTTGTCGTGGTCGAAGATATTGCGGATGAGCGACAGCGTCGAGGGCATGAGCGTAGCGCCGAAGAGGCCGAGCAGGGCACGGGCGATGATGAGCATCTCGGCCGATGTCGAGAACGCGGCAAGCAGCGAGGCTGCGCCGAATCCGCTCGCGCCGATGATGAGCAGCTTCCGACGGCCGACACGATCGCCGAGGCTGCCCATCGCCACCAGCAGACCGGCGAGCATGAGCGGGTAGATGTCGACGATCCACAGCAGCTGCACTCCGGTCGGGTGCAGCCCGGTGCTGATGGCCGGGATGGCGAAGCCGAGCACCGTGTTGTCGATCGAGATCAACAGCACGGGGATCATGAGCACAGCCAGGCCGACCCATTCGCGTCGGCCGGCGCGCAGCTGAGGAGTCAGTGTCGTCGTCATACGCTCAACTGTACCGTCTGGACGGTACAGTTTAAAGGGCAGAGCTCGCCAGGTCAGGAAAGTCACACGAGGCATTGTCCCGAAAGCGGGTCCGCTCAATCCAAGGGCCTGGACCGGCTTCGTCGTGCCGGGCGGCCGGGGCGGTCCCATCGACTAGGCTCGTGAGTATGGCACGCAATCCGACCGAGACCCGAGAGAAGCTGCTCGACGCCTTCGACACCCTCCTCGACGAGCACGGCACGTCGGGAACCACACTCGATGCGGTGGCCGCGAAGGCCGGAGTCTCGAAGGGCGGCCTGCTCTATCACTTCGGCTCGAAGGCCGAGCTCATCAAGGGCAGTCTCGAGCGGCTCGACCGCCTCGTCGCCGAGGATGTCGAGGAGATGAAGGCCGCCGGCGATCGTCTCCACTACTACTATCTCGAGACCTCGGCCGAGGTCGGCACGCCTCTCGACCGCAGCCTCATCGCCGCAGGCTGCCTGGCACTGGAGAACGACGACGCGAAGGCGGCGCTGCGCAAGACCCGGGAAGCGTGGTTCGACACACTCAACGAGCACCTCGGCGATGCGGATCTGGCGATGACGATCCAGCTCATCGGCGACGGCATGTACTTCAATCAGAACTTCGGGCTCTCACAGGATGAGGCCCTCGAGCACGTCAAGCGCATCCTCACGCGTCTGGGCCTGTGAGCAAAGATCCCATTCGTCAGACTCTCAATCGTCATGAGCGCTGAGTTCAGGACGATCCATGCGGGACTCCACCCACGAATCCCGCACGCATCGTCCTGAACTCGGCTGACAATACCCTATTGACTCAAGCGCGATAGCCTGTGGACAGCGAAACTTCATCCACAGGGCCAAATCTCACCGTTCAGTTCTCGCGCCAGATGAACGATGCTAATGCCTATGTCCAATGGTGCCCGCTGGCAGATGCATGACTTTGCGCAAGTGTTTCGTACCCGAGATCATGGCGCGAGAGGAATCACCAGACACAGCGTCTACCACTCCGCACGCTACGAGGAAGTGCTCCCTGGCGTGCGCATGGACATGGAGAGGTTCGACCGACGCCCGACTCCGATCTGGGCCGATGCAGATTGGCTCTTCGACGCCCAAAGACTCCGAGCAGCGCTCCTCCTCTATCCGGGCATCGCGGCCTGTCATGCGATGGCCGCTCGACTCTACGGATGGCCGCTGCCGTCGAATTGGCTCACCCCACAACTCCACCTTGCTACCGCGAATCCGAACTCACGTATCCGACTCGCCCAGGTCACCCTCCACCGCACTGCGTCGATGTCGGTCAGGCAATGGTTCGGCCTACCGGTCCTCTCCCCCGAAGACATCTTCATCGGCTTCGGCAGCAATCTGCTCCACCGCGACCTGGTGAAACTCGGCGATGCGGCTGTCGGCAACTGGCACGGCCCGCCCCAGATCGGACTCGACGAGCTGCGCAGCTGTGTGCGCAATCGACCGTTCGTCCGCGGTCGACAACGGCTCGTCGATGCCCTCGACTGCGTCCGCGAATCTGTCGACTCTCCACCGGAGACTGACCTCCGGCTGTGGGCCGTCGAGGTTGGCCTCCCAGAACCCCTGGTCCATCCGAAGGTTCATTGCCACACTCTTGGGCGTGTGGTCGAACCGGACCTCGGCTACCCGGACGCCAAGCTCGCTTTGGAATACGAAGGTGCCCACCACTTCCAGTCGAAGCGGCAGCGTGTGAGCGATCTCAACCGTGATGAAGGACTGCGCGCCGAGGGGTGGACCGTCCTCCATGTGACGAGCACCGTCAACTACCGGCAGCTAGAGACGAAGATCCGTCATCATCTGGGGCTGTCCGAGCCGCACAAGGCTTAGATGTACCTTGTTCGAGCGCATCAGGCCCCCAAAATACAGCAAGTTCCGGACGATGTGTGCGGGAATCGGCGCTGAATTCCCGCACACATCGTCCGGAACTCGCCGGAACCAGGCACCCGCACCGCGCCTCAGCTCAGGTGGTGGACCTCCTGCAGGCCGTAGACCGGAGTGTCGATCCCTTCGTAGCGGGCCTTGAGCTGCAGCGCCAAATAGAGCGAGTAGTGCCTGGCCTGGTGGAGGTTGCCACCCATGAACCACAGGTTCTCCTGCTGCGTGGGCTTCCACATATTGCGCTGCTCGCCCTCCCACGGACCCGGGTCCTTCGTCGTCTCCGAGCCGAGTCCCCAGCATTTGCCGACCTTGTCCGCGGTCTCCTGGTCGACGAGGTCGGCGACCCAGCCGTTCATCGAACCGTAGCCGGTTGCATAGACGACGAGGTCGGCCGGCAGTTCCGTCCCGTCGGAAAGCGCGACGGCATCCTCGGTGAGGTGGTCGACCTGCCCCTTGACGAGTTTGACCCTGCCGTCGGCGACGAGTTCGGCCGACCCGACGTCGATGTAGTAGCCCGAGCCGCGGCGCAGGTATTTGAGGAACAGACCGGAGTCGTCGTCGCCGAAGTCGAGCTCGAATCCTGCTGCCTCCATCCGCTCGTAGAAGTCGCGATCGCGTTCCCGGATCTGGTCGTAGAGCGGGATCTGGAATTCGTGCATGATCCGATACGGCAGCGACGCGAAGATGAGATCGGCCTTCTCCGTCGTCACTCCGTTTTCCAACGCACGTTCGGAGTAGAGGTCGCCCATCGCGATGTCCACGAGCGAATCGCTCTTGACGATGTGCGTGCTCGAGCGCTGAACCATCGTGACATCGGCTCCGTGCTCGTACAGCGCTCCGCAGATATCGAAGGCCGAGTTGTTGCTGCCGATGACGACGACCTTCTTGTCCGCGTAAGCGTCCGGTCCCGGGTGTTGGGAGGAGTGCTGCTGCTCGCCCTTGAAGACGTCCGCACCGGGGAAGGTGGGAATGTTCGGTTTGCCCGACATCCCCGTCGCCATCACCAGATGCGTCGGGTGCAACGTGAGCTTCTCCCCGCCGCGGTCGATCTCGACCGTCCACCGGCCGGCCTCCTCGTCATAGCTCGCCGAGGTGGCTTTCGTAGCCGACCAATACGGAATCTCCATCACCTTCGTGTAGGACTCCAACCAGTCCGCGATCTTGTCCTTCGGCGCGAACACCGGCCAGTTGTCCGGAAACTTCATATACGGCAGGTGGTCGTACCAGACCGGATCGTGCAGACACAGGGACTTGTACCGTGAGCGCCATTGGTCGCCGGGCCGATCCCACCGGTCGATGACGAGGGACGAGACCCCGAGCTGCCGGAGGCGAGCGCCGAGGGCGATTCCGCCCTGTCCCCCACCGACAACGAGGATGTACGGGTCGGCTGTGTGACCCCAAGCGGCATCCTCCTCGGCGAGCTTTTCCGACCAGCTCTTCCGGTCGGGGTCTACGCCGTGCTCGGCTCCCTTGATCCTTCGGGGGCCGCGCGGCTCTTCGTGGCCGGCGAGCTCCTGCAGGGAGGTGAGCAGGGTCCAGGCCTTGGTGCCGTCCTCATCGATGAGGCGGACGAGGCCCTTTCCCCGTCCCACCGAGGTGGCGAACGTGAACCAGGCTTCGGTGACCCCGTCGTCGGTGACCGCCGGTTCGGCGAGTTCGAATTCGGACGGTGAGACGCGGTCGAGGTTGTGGGTGAGCAGATCGGTGACGCCGTCGGGATTCTCCACCGTCTTGAGGTTCCAGGTGAAGGACACGAGGTCCCTCCAGTAGCTGGCGGTGGCGAACAGGCCGGCCGCGGCGGGGATGTCGCGGGTGGCCAGAGCGGATTCGAAGTCCTCCAGCCATTTTGTGGCGATGTCATCGGCCGTCTGCTGCGGGCGTTCGATCGTCGTGGTCATCTCTCATTCCTCCTCGTTGAGTTCAGTGAGTCCACGCTATGCCGCGCAGAAGGAGACCGGAAGAGTTGCACCGAGTTGCACGGCGGATACGTGGTCCGGCGGCCGTACTCCGGTCGTGCTTCGCCTCCCCGCGCCGAGGAAAACGAAGCCCATGGCCAGGTGGACGTACCGCACCTATACTCAAGGCATGCTTCAGCCGGATCTGGCGCATCTTGCCAGGGATCTGACACGCATTCACGATGCTGTGATCACCGGGGCCTCGCCGCCGGTGCAACCGCGCGCGCTCGTCAAGCGGTCGTGGGACCGAATGCTGCGCTTGGGCCTCGATCCGGCCGGCGCCAATCGTCGGGTCGTCGACGATGAGGCAGAGGTCGAATCGCGCCGGCAGCGCTCGCGGCTGCGGCTCGTGGTCGAGGAGATGCGCTCGGTGCTGCTTCGCGCTCCGGACGCCGCACCGTTCATCCTCGTCGTCACCGATGTCGACGGGGTCATTCTGTGGCGAGACGGGGCCGCCTCGGCGAGGCATCAGGCTGATAGCCTCGGCTTCGTCGAGGGAGCGCACTGGTCGGAGTCCGTCGTCGGTACGAATGCCATCGGCACGGCTCTGGCCGAGGAGACCGACGTCCAGCTCTTCTCCGCCGAGCATTTCGAATCCACCCAGCACCCCTGGTACTGCAGCGCGGTGCCGGTGCACGACCCGCACACCGGCGCCCTCTTGGGGATCGTCGACATCAGCGGGCCGGCCATGACTCTCCATCCTGCGGTGCAGTCCCTGGTGACGACGGCGGTCCGACTCGCCGAGGCGCGGCTGATGATCGCCCAGCAGGAGCAGCTGAACAGTCTGCGCGACCGGATGTCGGCGATGCTCGCCGGTTCACCCGGGCCGGCGCTCGTCGTCGACGATGAGGGCTGGGTGGCCTATCAGCAGGGAGTGCGCAGCCGAGACCGCATCGAGGCGCCTGTGGCCGACCGCTCGATCCTCATCCCCGGGGCGGGCCTGTGCCTGCCCGAACGGATCACCGGCGGTTGGCTGCTGCGGCCCACCGGCGACCGTCGCGCCTCGGTGATCCTGCGGACCGCCGCCGATCCACCCGTGCTCGACATCGATTCGGGAGCAAATCCGTTCGTCGTTCCGCTCACGCCGCGGCGGGCGCAGATTCTGGCGGCGGTCACCTCGGCGGGGGCGGCCGGAATCAGCGCCGCCGAGCTGAGCCGGCATCTCTACGGCGACTGTGACCATGTGGTCACCGTCCGCGCCGAGGTGTCCCGCCTCCGCCGCTCGATCGGTGCCCTGCTCGCCACCCGGCCCTACCGGTGGGCCGACGGGGTGAGCGCGCGGGTGGAGTGATGGTCAGTCCCCGTGCGGGACGACGACGGCTCGACCGGAGAGTTCACCGGCCTGGAGCCTACGGTAGGCCTCGAGCCCGTCATCGAGGCTGAAGCGTTCTACCTCGGGAACGATCTGTCCGGCCCTGTACATGTCAACGACCTCATGGAGGTCTTCGATCGTGCCCCAGTAAGTGTTAGTCAACGTCGCCTCGTAGGGGCTGGTGAAGAACGACCATTCGTATGAGCCGCCTGCAATGCCGACAATCGTGCAACGACCCATTCGAGCCATCGTCTGTGCGGCAACGGCCACAGTTCCCGAGGCGCCGACGAAGTCGAAAGCCGCGTCGACGCCCCGACCGCCGGTGATCTCACGAATTCGGGCGACTTGGTCATCACCGCCGCCGACGGTGACCGCGCCGGCCGCTTCTGCCTTGGCCATGGCCTCAGGCTTCATGTCCGTGGCGATGATCGTCGCACCGGTCAGCGCCGAGAGGATCTGCACCGCAATCTGGCCGAGTCCACCCAGACCGATCACGAGAGCGAAGCGCCCACCGCCCGCGAGGTTCGGCAGCGAATTCTTGATCGCGTGGTACGGGGTCAAGCCGGCGTCGGAGAGTGGCGCCGCAGCCACCGGATCAGCATCTCCGAGCGGCACAAGGTTGCGGGCAGGGACGGTGACGTATTCGGCCATTCCGCCGTCACGACCGAGTCCGATGCCGAGGTATGGGTTTGTTGCGGCGTTCTCACAGTAGGTGTCCTGGCCGCGCGAGCACGCGCGACAGCGACCACAGCCGATCGGACCATACACGAGGTACGCGTCGCCCTTGCTGAATCCGGATACTCCAGGGCCGAGATCTTCGACCCATCCCGAGTTCTCATGTCCTAAGACGAATGGAGGCGGCACCGATCCGGGACCGCCTTCTTCAAAATCGTTGTAGACAGCAACGTCAGAATGGCAAGCTCCGGCTCCAGCGACCTTGAGCAGAACTTCGCCAGGTCCAGGTGTCGGTGTGTCAATGTCCTTAAGAGTGGGGAAGGTCTTGAAGTTGTCGAACACGATCGCTTTCATCGAGTGATCTCCTCTCGTGTCAATCGGAACGGAGAAACGCCGTCCCGATTGACACAATAGACCTCACGACGAATGCACCGACATTGATATTGCCTGGTGGACGGGACTGTTTCAGCACCTAGGAAGTCGGCAGCTGACCCCGCACAGTCTTTCAAATCGTCTCAATGCTCACTCCGAATCCGCCCCGCGGTAGGTGCCCACCGACCACAGCACGCCTTCCGGATCCTGGATGGCGAAGTCGAGGGATCCGTAGTCCTGTTCGGTCAGTCCCATGACCTCGGTGGCACCAGCGGCGAGCGCTCGGGCGTGGAGTTCGCGGACGTTGTCCGCGGCCAGGTAGACCGACCCCGAGGCGACTCCTGCCTTCGTCATCACTCCCTCGTCGCGGGCGGAGCCGAACATCACTCCCCCACCGGCCGGCCACCGCAGCTCGGCGTGCTCGACTCGGCCCGGGTCATCCGGATTCGTGTATTCGGCTGCGACCTCGAAACCGAGCGCCTCCTGTAGGAATGCGATCGCCGCCTTGGCGTCGCGGTAGCGGAAGGTGGGCCAGACATTGGCTCCCTGGTTGGTCTCCGACATGGCGATTCCTTTCCCTCTGTTCATCGGGCCGAAGCTGTGCGCCCGGCCGCTGTCACCATCGTCGGCGACGTTCGTGCGCCGCGTATTGGAGAAATGGGAACTCGCCGAGGCGGCTCCGAGTTCCGCTCAAACGTGAACTGAGTGAGCGGCATGGTTATCGACAACGGAGTCATCGACCGCGGACAATCGCGCCACGTCATCACCACGCAGCCATCCCTGCGGGCTGGTTCCGGTCAGCGCTCTGAAGTCCCGGTTGAGATGAGATTGGTCGGCGTAGCCGCAGGTCGCAGCGATTTCGGCCAACGGGACCCTGCCCACAGCGATGAGCCGGCGGGCGCGGTCGAAGCGCAGCACCCGGGAGGCGTCTTTCGGGCCGATCCCGAGCTCGGATCGAAACTGAGAGGCGAGGTGACGCCTGCTCCACCCGATCCGGTCGGCGATGAGAGAGACGGGGAGTCCGCCACGGCCGACGGCGATTTGTCGCCACGATTCGACCACCTCGGCGCGGGGATTCCTCCGGTCGCCGAGGCACCGGATGAGCACATCATCGATGGCGTCGAACCGGCACGGCCAGCTCTGCGCCGCATTGACCCTGTCATGGAGCTCGGCCGCAAGAGGCCGGGAAACCACGTCGAGGTCATAGGTGCGATGGGCGAAGTCAGCGGCCGGGATGCCGAAGAGTGCCCGCGGGGCGAATGGGCCGAAGTTGATCTGGATGCCTGCCATCGTGCCGCTGTGCCGGATGAGCGTCGAACGCAGGTGGAGGCCGGCGAGGAGCACGTCGAAGCTCTCGCTCTCCCCCGTCCCTGGATCGACCTGGCACAGAGGCTCGTCGATCGCAACGATGAATGCCAGCGCTCCCGAGGGCAGACCGAGGTGCGTCCCCGCGGGGACGCCTGAGATGTCGTAGCCGACGTAATCGCCGACGAAGGGTCGCAGGCGCGGGTGCGGGGCACGAACAAGGTCATCGGATCGCACCGCGGACATGTCGTCAGTGTAGACCCGCCTCGGCGACCGTCGTGAAGTAAAATCGCACCAACGGATCTCAGACTTCGACGAACGGTTCCCCCTGCATTGACACTCTCCGAACAGGCCTACGGTGCGATCGAGGACATGATCATCCACGGCAGACTCGAAGCCGGGTCCTATGTCACGGAGAATCAGATCATCGAGAAGGTCGGCCTGGGGCGCACCCCGATTCGCGAAGCGCTGCAGCGACTCTCGAACGAACACATGGTGACGATCCGTCCGCGCAAGGGCATCTACATCCCCATCCTCAACTTCGAGACCGAGCTACGGATCCTCGAGGTGAGACGCGAACTCGACGTCGTCGCCGTCCGTTTGGCAGCGAAGCGCGCCACCGAGGACCAGCGGAGCCAGATGCGGGCCATGGCCGAACGGCTCGATCACCTCGACGCCGACCTCGCCAGTTACGCCGAGACCATCCGCGAGACACACCAGCTGCTCGCAGATGCGACGAAGAACCCCTACCTCGTTGAGTCCATGCTGCCGCTGCAGAATCTCTCCCGGCGTTATTGGGTCTCGAACATCATCGACCCCGCCCCGGAGATCACCACAAGTTCTGCCTGCCACGCTAGGATGCTACGCGGAGCGGCAGACCGTGACCCTGAGTCCGCCGAGGCGGCCGCCTACGAACTCAACGACTACCTCGTCGATTTCGCGACCCGTTCGGCAAGGGATTCCTGACCATGGCATAACCCTGCCATCTTTGAGTCCCGACAGCCCAGAACTGTGGCGCGGGCCCCACTCACGAGACGAACGCGAGCTGACTCAGGTCGGATTCCCCGACAGCCCCGCCTGTGCGTCCCCATCGGCACCCGGCACACGCATCTCGAAGGTCTCTGTGACCACGGTGTAGTCGAAGTACCCCATCCTCGGCGACGCGTACAAGTGTTCGCTTCAGGGAGGAAATTCTCGCCATTGGGAATCCGAAGTGGAGCATGACCGGCACGTTACCCCGGAGCGGCGTCAAGCCTCAATGAACCCTGCGAGAATGAGACAAGCAACCTGAGTACTTCGCCAGGTGTTCCCACTTGACGGGCAGATGTCGAAGGGCGGAACAGACGCACTGTCTGTTCCGCCCTTCGACGATTGGTCCGATCTGGGACGTGCCCAGGCAACCCCTCAGTCCAGCAGGTCGTGTCGCACGATCGACTGTTCGCGGTCGGGGCCGACGCCGATGACCGACATCCGGCAGCCCGAGAGCTCCTCGAGGGCCAGCACGTACTTCTGCGCGTTCTCCGGCAGGTCGTCGAAGGTCCGGGCCGTGGTGATGTCCTCGGTCCAGCCGTCGAAGTACTCGAAGATCGGCTTCGCGTGGTGGAACTCGGTCTGGGACACCGGCATCTCGTCGACGCGCTGCCCGTCGACGTCGTAGGCGACGCAGACGGGGATCCGGTCGATGCCGGTGAGCACGTCGAGCTTGGTCAGCACGTAGTCGGTGAAGCCGTTGGTCCGTGCCGCGTAGCGGGCGATGACCGCGTCGTACCAACCGCACCGGCGCGGGCGTCCGGTGTTGACGCCGAATTCTCCGCCGGCCTTCTGCAGGTACTCGCCCATCTCGTCGAAGAGCTCGGTCGGGAACGGGCCGGCACCGACCCGCGTGGTGTAGGCCTTGACGATGCCGACGACGCGGTTGATCCGCGTCGGTCCGATGCCCGTCCCCACACAGGAGCCGCCGGCTGTCGGGTTCGAGGAGGTGACGAACGGGTAGGTGCCGTGGTCGACGTCGAGCATCGTCGCCTGGCCGCCCTCCATGACGATGACCTCTCCGCGGTCGAGCGCCTCATTGAGCATGAGCTCGGTCTCGGCGACGTAGGGGCGCAGTCGTTCGATGAAGGGTTCGAAGTAGTCGACGATCTCATCGACGGACACGGCGCGACGGTTGTAGACCTTGACCAGCAGTTCGTTCTTCTGCCGCAGCGAACCCTCGATCTTCTGCCGCAGGATGGACTCGTCGAAGACGTCCTGCACGCGGATGCCCAGGCGTCCGATCTTGTCCATGTACGCCGGGCCGATGCCGCGGCCCGTGGTGCCGATGGCGCGCTTGCCGAGGAACCTCTCCGTCACCTTGTCCAACGTCTGGTGATAAGGCGCAACGAGGTGGGCGTTGGCCGAGATCCTCAGCTTCGAGGTGTCCGCACCGCGGGATTCGAGTGCATCGATCTCTTCGAAGAGCGCCTCGAGGTTGACGACGACGCCGTTGCCGATGACCGGGGTGACGTTCGGTGAGAGGATTCCCGCGGGCAGGAGCTTGAGTTCGTACTTCTCTCCCCCGACGACGACGGTGTGGCCGGCATTGTTCCCGCCGTTGGGCTTGACCACGTAGTCGACGCTGGTGCCGAGGATGTCGGTGGTCTTACCTTTACCTTCGTCGCCCCACTGAGCGCCGACGACAACGATTGCTGGCATGAGAGTGCTTCACCTCGAAGTGAGAGGGGGATGTCATTACTCGCTAAGTCTACTGGGTCACACCGACACGGCCGTCAGTGGGAGCATCCCCTCGCCAGCCTGGAGCCACCTCGGCGAGGGAGGGCGGACCCGATCGCCGACTCGCCCGCAGACTCCCGCGATCCACATCCTTGTTCGGCAGGTCACCCGGCCCTATGCTGAGGTCACCACGTAACCCGTCGTTCGGGCAGGAGCCTTCTGAACGTCGCCGGAGCAGTCGACTTCAGGGCATCACCGCTCAAAGGAGGTCGCTCATGTCCACCACCTCAGTGAATCCGGCCACGAATTCTTCGCAGCACCCGGACCTGCCCTACGCCACCCGTCGCGACAAGCTCGTCGGATCCGTCATCGACGCCTCCACCACGCTGCTGGCCGCCTACGACCACGACATCGTCAAGTTCGGGATGGGCGCACCCGCCCCGGACATGCTGCCGGCCGATGACTTCGCGCGCATCGCCGCCGACGTCTTCTCCCCCGCGAACTTCACCTACGGGGAGACGAAGGGCGAACCGGTCCTGATCGACGCTCTTCACGAATACCTCGCCTCCACCGAGCAGATCCCCGCCGAACAGCAGGGCGACCTCGATCGCCTCCTCATCACCTCCGGCGGCATGCAGGGCCTCGACCTCGGATTCAAGCTCTTCGTCAGCCCCGGCGACCTCGTCGCCTGCGAGTCGCCCACCTACACCAACGGTTCGGCCACAGCCATGAGCTACGAGGCCGAGATCCTCGAGATCCCCGTCGACGAGGACGGCATGCAGGTCGAGGCTCTCGAGGAGCACACCGCCCGCACCGGTCGCGCGCCGAAGGTCATCTACACGGTCCCGACGTTCCAGAATCCGGCCGGGGTGACGATGTCCCTGCCCCGCCGCGAACGCCTGCTGGCGTTCGCCCACCGGCACGGCTCGGTCATCATCGAGGACAATCCTTACGGCATGCTCCGGTTCGACGGTGAGTCGATTCCCGCGCTGAGTGATCTCAGCCCGAACGATCCCCTCATCTTCGGCGTCCACACCTTCTCGAAGTTCGTCGCCCCGGGTCTGCGGGTCGGCTGGATCGACGTCGACCCGTCCGTCCGCGACCTCGCGGTCAATGCGAAGCAGACGATGGACACGTGCGCGCCCGTACCCAACCAGCACCTCATCGCCCGCTGGCTGTCCGAGGGCGGCGCGGACTCCCACGTGTCGACCCTGCGCGAGGCCTACCGAGAGCGCAAGATCACCATGGCCGACGGCCTGACCAGGCACTTTCCCGGCGAGGTCCGGGCCACCGATCCCGACGGCGGGTTCTTCCTGTGGGTGACCTTCGAGGACGAATCGATCAACACCGAGGCCCTCATGCCGACCGCCTTGGAGGAAGGCGTCGCCTACATTCCGGGCCCTGCGTTCTCCCCGGCCGGGCACTTCTCGAACGCCTTGCGCCTGTGCTTCGCCTCGAATACCCCCGACCGCATCGACGAGGGCCTGCAGCGTCTGCGTCGGGCGCTCGACCGCCACCGAGGCTGAGTCTCCGACCCTCGCCGAGGCGGCCACCGCGGCTCTGACCATCCCCGAGGCGGCCACCGAGGCTGAGACCCTGCCCGTCCCCGAGGCGGCCGCACGGCAGAAGAACCGCACCGCCTCGCCCACGCGCGGACGCGCACGATCACGTGACGACGCCCGCCCGCACCGACGCGGCGCGGCCCCGATTGCCTCGGTGCCGCGCCGCGTACCGCTCCCGGAGGTCATTCCGGGATCGATTCCCTGTCACTCACTCCATGCTCATACCCTTGGCCGGAGCGATCCGCGACATCGAGCGGGCCGGGATCGCCGAGGCGAGCACCGCAGCGAGGATCGCGGCCACCGCGATCAGTCCGACCTGACCCGGCGGTACGGACAGCACCGGCTCCGAGCCCGCTGGGGTGATCGAAGCCGTCCCGACCCAGCCGAAGAACGTTCCGACGCCGGCCCCGACGACGAGGGCGATGACCGTCATCAGCAGCGATTCGATGGTGATCATCCGTGACATCGCCCGCCGGGTGAATCCGAGTGCGCGCAGCAGCGCACCTTCCCGACGTCGGTCGATGACCGAGAGCGTGAGCGTATTGCTCACCCCGATCACCGCGATGACCACGGCGGCCGCGAGCAGTCCGAGCACCACGGCCAGCGCCACCTGGAACATCGACGCGAACTGCGCGCGGTTCAGTGCCGGTTCCGGGTCGGCCTTCACTCCGACGGCGTCGAGTTCGGAGTTCAGGGCCTCGATCTGCGACGTCGACGCATCGTCTGAGATCTTCGCCCAGGTCTGCTCGCCGAGGTCGCCCCCGGCGGCAGCATCGATGTGTTCGGCGTCCGCCCCGCTGACGAGGGCCGTCCCCGCGGGGACGTCGTACGAGGTGACGACCTTGAGCACGGTTTCCTTCCCACCGATGCTGATCGTCGCGGATCCGCCGTCGATGTCGTCTGCGGAGTCATCGATGCCGACCGACGTCGGGTCGAGCATCACCGTGCCCTGGTCGACGTCGTAGCCGTCGCTGCGGACGACATCGGAGTCGGCGGCCGCCTCGGCGCTGGTGATCGACAGATCATCGGAGCTTTCGTGTCCGTCGACCTCCAATGAGGCGGAGGCGGCAGGAACGTTCACCCGGTCCTCGACGATCGGCGAGTCATCGAGCACGGACTCGGCCTTCTTCCCGATCCCGGGCTCCGATCCCGACCCGGCACCAGATCCCGACCCTGCCGGGCCGGCTTCGGAGACCACGAGGTCGACGGGGGTGTCCTTCGCAGTCGCGAGTTCGAGGGTGCGCTGCAGGCTCGCCGAACCGACGACGACCGCGGTGACGAGCGTGATGCCGATGAGCAGGGCTCCCGTCGTCGAGGCGGTCCGTCCGCCTGCTGTGCTCGCCGATCGTCCGGCCAGCTGCACGCTCGGTGAGCGCCGGGTGAAGACCCCGAGGATCCGGGCGAGGAGGGCCACGAGCGGCGGCACGAACACCCGGGTGCCGAGCAGCAGGGCCACGAAGAGGGCGAAGCAGCCGAGGATGCCGAGCACCACGGACTGGGAGGAGGCGCCGAGAAGGCAGGTACCGATTCCGATCGCGCCGACGACGACCGCCAGCGTCAGGCGCACCCAGCGGATCCGCGGAGCAGCGGCGGGCACGTCGACCGGGCGCAGCGCCTCGATGGGCGAGACCCGGGAGGACCGGATCGCCGGGATGAGCCCCGCCGCGACGGTGACGAGGATGCCGACGACCGGACCGACGATGAGGGCCGCTGGGGTCACGGCCACCTCGCCGAATTCGGGCATCCAGAACGCTCGCGCGGCTGCCGAGAGCCCCCACCCGAGGAGGAATCCGAGGCCGAGGCCGAGCACGGATCCGATGACGCCGAGGCCGAGGCTCTCGAGCACAGCGGCCCCACGCACCTGCGACCGGGAGGCCCCGACGGCACGGAAGAGCGCGAGCACGCGGGTGCGGGAGGCGACGAGCACGTTGAAGGTGTTCGAGATGACGAGCGCGGCGACTCCTGCCGCGAGCAGACCGAAGGCGATGCCGATCGTCGAGAGTATGTCGGTGGAGTCCGAGAGCGCTTCGAGTTGGTCCTCGACGACCTCGTCGACGGTCTGCACCGTCGCCGCATCACCGGCCCCGGCACCGGCCACGGCACTCGTGACCGCCTCGGCGAGTGTGGTCCGATCGGTTCCATCGGCGGCCACGACCCGGATCGAATCCGGGACGAGTTCCCCGGGAGCCGATTTCAGCCCCGAGTCGGTGAGGTAGAGGCTCAGCCCCGAAGCAGAGGAGCCGGGCATGATGCCCGAGACCGTCAGCGTCGGGCCGTCGTCCGAGCTGCGCCCCGACCCGTCGAAGGTCCCGAGGGTCAGGGTGTCGCCGACGCCGACGCCGAGGGTCTTCGCATCAGCTTCCCGGAGCATGACCTCGTCATCGTCGGCAGGGGTCGACCCCTCGAGGAGGCCGTGCTGACCTTCGGGGACGTTCGTCGCTGTCCCCGACACCGAGGTTCCCGACGAGGTGACCGAGACGAAGGAGGATTCGGTGAGCTGAGCACTCTTGACACCGTCGGCCTCGGAGATCGTCGCCGCGAGGTCGTCGGTGAGCGGAGAGGATTCTCCCTCCGCGTCACCCGCGGTTCCCGGATCGTCGCTCTCGGTCGCGGTGACAGCGACATCGGCGCCGGCCCATTCGGCCTGCACCTGGTTGCGCAGGGTGTCGCCGAAGGCCTGGGAGAAGAGGAGGGCGGCGACGATGAAGGCCACCGACACGGCGATCGCGATGACCGCCGCGCCCAGCCGCCCGGAGGCGCCGCGCAGATTGGACCAGGCGATGCGGATCATCGGGCACCTCCCGCATTCGTCACGTTCATCAGCGCGGTGGCCACGGAATCGGGGTTCGGTTCGGTGAGTTCCCCGGCGAGGCGACCGTCGGCGAGCAGGACGACGCGGTCGGCGCGGGCGGCGGCACGCGGGTCGTGGGTGACCATGACGACGGTCTGGCCGAGTTCGTCGACCGAGGCCCGGAGGATGCCGAGCACCTCCTCGCCGGCGTTCGAGTCGAGGTTGCCGGTGGGTTCGTCGGCGACGATGACATCGGGCCGGGCCACCAGTGCCCGGGCGACGGCGACCCGCTGCTGCTGACCGCCGGAGAGTTCGTGCGGTCGGTGCTTGAGACGTTCCCCGAGACCGAGGAGGTCGACGATGCGCCGGAACATCTGCCGGTCAGGTTTCGCCCCGGTCAGCTGCGAGGGCAGGAGGATGTTCTCTTCGGCGTTCATCGCCGGCACGAGGTTGAAGGACTGGAAGACGAAGCCGATGCGGTCGCGACGGATCGCGGTGAGTCGGCGATCGTTGAGCTTCGACAGCGGGGTCTCGCCGATGAAGACCTCACCGGAATCGGGAGTGTCGAGTCCGGCGAGCATGTTGAGCAGCGTCGACTTCCCGGATCCGGAGGGGCCCATGATCGCGGTGAAGCGACCGGATTCGATGTCGAGGCTGAGGTTGTCCAGCGGGCGGACCGTCGCGTCGCCCTCGCCGTAGGTCTTGCGCAGACCGATCGCCTGGATCGCGGTCGGCCGTGCCGGGGCGTTCATCGACATCGGGGGCGCCGCGGGGGCTGTGCCGGGGGCGGCGGTCGGGGACTGGCGGGTGTCGTGGTTCGTCGGTGATGTGTTCATGCCTCCAGCTTCGTCGCCGCCCCCACCTGGGCGCATCGGACCGGAGGATGGTCTTCGAGGGACTCAGCGGCCGCCTCGGCGATGGGGTGTCATACCTGGGGATGACACGTGTGCGAGCGCGCGCCGGACAGGGTCACTGTCCGGGGCCGACGAGCCCGGCTTCGTAGGCGAGGACGACGGCTTGGACCCGATCGCGAGCCTCGAGCTTCATGAGGATGCGTCCGACGTGGGTCTTCACCGTCGGCTGGGCGAGGAAGAGACGTTCGCCGATCTCCGTGTTCGACAGCCCGGTGGCGATGAGCACGAGCACTTCCCGTTCCCGTGGAGTCAGCGATGCGAGACGGCGGGCGTCGGCATCGTCGAGCAGCGGCGTGTGCACCCGGTTCGACTCCGTCGGCATGGCCCCGTTATGCCCGGTCGGAGAGTTCCCGTCCGACGCCGGCCCGTGTCCCTCCGTCGGCCGAGATGCGTCAGGCTTCGTCGGCGCAGAACCACCGCCGCCGAGGTGGGGCAGCAGCTGATTGTCGAGCAGGCGTCTCGTCGTGGTGGGGGCGATAACCGCTCCCCCGTCGACGACGGTGCGGATCGAGTCGAGGAGCACCTCGGGCAGGGTGTCCTTGAGCAGGAATCCGGAGGCCCCGGCGCGCAGCGCTCGCAGCGCATAGTCGTCATCGTCGAAGGTCGTGAGCACGATGATCTTCGGGGTCCGGATCCGTCCCGAGTCGGCGAGCGCGAGGATCTGTTCGGTGGCGTCGATCCCGTCCACGCGCGGCATCCGCACGTCCATGAGCACGATGTCGGGCTGTTCCGCCCGAACCGTCTCGACTCCGGCCGCGCCGTCGGCGGCCTGTCCGACCACCCTGAGGTCCGGCTGCGAGTCGATGACCATCGAGAAGCCGGCACGCACGAGGGACTGATCGTCGACGAGGACGACGCGCAGCACCGCGTCAGTGTTCTCACTCATCATCGACCCTCCGTCTCGCCATCGTCGGGAGTCACGACAGCGGCAAGGGCAGAGGCAGCGTCGTCGGAGGCCTGGGCAGTGCTCAGTCGGCGGGACAGCGGGAAGCGGGCCTCGACGAGGAAACCGGTCGTCGATCCGAAGGCGTGACCAGGCACATTGCCTGAGGCGAACCCGGGAACATCCCGACGCGAGTCATCCCGAGCGACTGTGTTCCGACGGGAGTCACCCCGACCGGTCGCGCCCGGTCCCGATTCCTTCCCGTCCGGGCGGCCGACGCCGGTCGACCGGATCGGGCGTGCCGTCAGCGATCCTCCGTAGAGCGAGGCGCGTTCGCGCATGCCGACGATGCCGTGGCCTCGGCCGCTCTCGACTCCGCCATCGGCAGCACCTGCGCCGCCGACACCGTTCGCGCCGCCAGCGCCGCCTCCGTCATCGCTGATGCGAATGATGAGTTCGTCGCCGTCGAGCTGCAGCGACACGTGTGCGCGGGCGCCGCTGCCGGCGTGTTTGAGCACGTTCGTCAGCGCCTCCTGGACGATGCGGTAGACGGCGAGCGCCGCACCGTCGGGCAGCAGGTCGTTCTTCACCGTCTCGACCCCGACGAGTGAGACGGCGAGTCCCGCCGAACGCAGATCGCTGACCAGTGAATCGAGATCCGAGATGCCCGGCAGCGGTGCCGCTGACCGGCCGGAGTCCTCATCGGAGCGGAGGAAGCCGAGCAGGGATCGGGTCTGCGCGAGCGCGTCCCTGCCGGTCCCGGCGATCGTCTCGAGCACCTCGGCGGCCTTGGCAGGGTCCGCTTTCGCGGCGAACCGCCCGCCGTCGGCCTGCGCGATGATGACGGAGAGCGAATGGGCGATGACGTCGTGCATCTCGCGGGCGATGCGCATGCGTTCGGCGTCCGCGGCCAGACGGGTCTCTGATTCGCGCTCCTGTTCGAGGAGACGATTGCGCTCCCAGATGCTCTCGAGCTCCCGGCGCCGGCGGTAGCCGACCCCGCCGAGCAGCCAGGCGATGAGCACGATCGCCGCCGACAGCGCCACGACCGTGCCCAGCAGCAGGTACGATCCCGCTTCCAGAGGTCGGGACCCGGGTCCGATCGTCGACTGCAGAAGAACGAGGTACATCCACCCGCCCAGCATCACCGAGCCGGTCAGTCCGAGTCCGAGCACGATGCGTCCGTGCGTGCGGCTGCCCCATGCCGTCGTCGAGAAGATGGTGAGCGGGACCGCGACGATGCCGAGGTTGGGGCCCGTCATCGTGAGCACGCCGAGCAGGAAGCCGGCGGCGATGAGCGACGAACTGAGCAGCGGGCGCGTGCGTCGCAGCGCCAGCGGTGCTGTCTCGAGCACGGCGATGGCGATCTGGACGAACGACGGCACCATCGACACGACGTTCGTCTGCGCGATGGACACGGCGGTGAGGACTCCGAAGAACGTGACGGGCAGTGCCCAGAACAGCGAGTCGAGGATCCACGGACGGGCGGTGAGGAACCTCCGCAGACGTTCAGAACCACCGAAACGTCCCGTGTCGTGCTCCGACGAGGCGGTGGCCGAGAGAGTGCGGGAGTCCATGGCCTTCATGCTAGTGGGGTCGGCTGATCCGCCGCATCATACCCAGGTCTGACCTCCGCCAGGCCCACCGCTCCACCCGGCCCACCTCCGCTGGCCGCACCTCCACCTGACCTCTCCCATGTGCCACAGCCCATGTGTCACAATGAAAGGGACTCGTGCGCGTCGTTGCCGGCGCAGACGTGTCGCGGCGGTGGGGCTCGCCGCACCCAACCTCGGCTTCTGCGAATTCCGAACCCGGAGAGACGCTCCGAACCCGGAGAGTCGACAACAGTCCCTACCTCAACCGGCGTCAGCATGCCCGAAAGGTAGGAAACACATGACCCCGCAATCCGAACCCAGAGTCCGCATCGTCGTCGGCCTCGTGCCCGATCAGCCCGCCGAGGTGCTCGAGACGGCCGCGACCTTCGCCGAGCGCTTCGATGCCGAGCTCATCCTCGCCCATGTCGATGACTCCCGGTACACCGTCGAGGTCCAGCCCGATGGTGAACTCGTCACGATGCCCATCGACCCCGATCTCACCACCGAGGCTGCCGACGACCTCGACGCCGACCTCCTTGCCGACATTTCCCGCACCCTCGAGGGCCGCAATGTCGAGTGGACGACTCGGACGCTTGCCGGCGGACCGATGTGGGAGCTCGATCGACTCGCCGAGGCGGTCGACGCCGCGATGATCATCATCGGCGTGCGCAAATCCGGCATCAAGGGCTCCCTCCACGAGTTCTTCAACGGCTCCGTCGCGATCCAGCTCGCGCAGAACCAGCATCGCCCGCTCGTCGTCGTTCCGCTCCGTGACCGCGACCGACGCCGGAAGGCGTATCCGGGGAAGGACGCCGAGGCGGACCGCGCATGAGCCGCCCGGTTCACCTGCGTGCCACCTACCTCGGTCTCGCCGTTGCCGGCGGCACGATCGGCACCGCCGCGCGTGAGGGCATCAGCCTCGCCGTGCCCGAAATCGACGGAATACCCGTGGCGATCTTCGCAATCAACATACTCGGCGCGTTCCTCCTCGGACTCCTCCTCGAATCGCTGGCCCGCTGCGGACCCGACGTCGGCGGGCGCAGGAGACTGCGCATCCTCGTGGGCACCGGGTTCATGGGCGGGTTCACCACCTACAGCGCGCTCGCGACGGATGCCGCGAGCCTCCTCGGCGAAGGTCGTGCCGGGATCGGGATCGGCTACGGTCTGGCCACGGTCGTCCTCGGCGGGTTGGCCACCTGGGCGGGGATCGCGCTCGGGACTCTCAGACGGAGCCGCCCGGATGCGAGCGAGGTTCCTGTGGATCCCGACCTCGCCGAGAACGGAGGCCCGCGATGAGCATTCTCCTGTTCGCAGCGATCGCCGTGGCCGGCGGACTCGGGGCTGGCATGCGGATGGTCCTCGACGGGCTCATCAAGTCCCGGACCACCGGTCCGACCCCGTGGGGCACGATCATCATCAACGTCTCCGGATCGCTCGCCCTCGGATTCGTCACAGGCCTGGCCGCGCAGGCGCTGTTGCCCGAATCATGGCATCTCGTCATCGGCACGGGCTTCCTCGGCGGGTACACGACGTTCTCGACGTCCAGCGTCGAGACGGTGCGCCTGCTCCAGGAGCGCAAGTGGGCGATCAGCCTCGTCAACGGCCTCGGCACGCTCATCACAGCGACCGCGGCGGCAGGGCTGGGACTGTGGTTCGGCGGCATCGCCTGGTGAGTCCGGCCCTCCCGCGACGCAGCAGCGTCTGCCCTCTGCTCGGATCAACCGCAGACGGCCCGCCCCTCAGCCCTCTTCCCGGGCCTCCCGTGCCGACGCGACATCGTCGACGATGATGACGATGTGACGCAGGCTGGTCAGCAGCGAACCGTAGAGCGGCCAGGATGCGGCCGGCAGGTTCCCATCGGATGACAGGTCCGTGGCAAGAGCCTCGAGGCGGTCGAAGACAGGGTCGACCTCGGCGTCGGGATCGGCGATCGAGCGACCGGCGTCGGCGACGATCGCCGACCACTCCTCACGGAATCGTGTGTCCCAGTCACCGTCGGAATAGGAGGCTTCGCGCAGCGTGCGGGCGAGGTTGCGCAGGTGCGAGATGCCTTCGTCGACGCGCTGCAGGATGTTCTCGTAGCTCTCATTCGATGCCTGGTCGGCCTCGACCTGATGCCGCCGGGTGGGCCGGGGCACGGCGATGCGGGGGTTGCCGCGTCGGCTCTCCCGCGCGAAGCGCACCGAACCCCATGCGGAGTCGATCTCCCGGCTCATCGCCTCGGTGCGTTCGAACCAGTCCTCGGCCTGGTCGGTCTCCCACGACCGGCTGAACTCCCGCGACATGTCGATGAGCACCTCGCCCATCTGCTCGTTGATGCTGTCGATGTACCGAGCCGCCTGCTGGTCTCGCACCGGCGGGATGACGATGAGGTTGACGGCGAGTCCGATGCCGACGCCGAGGGCGATCTCGAGGATGCGGTCGAGCAGCAGCGGCTGCTGTGAGTCGAATCCGGAGCCGAGGATGAAGATCGCCGTCGTCGCGATCGCCACTCCTTCGTCGCGCAGCCAGCCCACGCGCGATCCGAGCATGCCGACGAAGAGCGCGAGCGCGAAGGTCCACAGACTCACCCCGAGGAAGTGCCCGATGACGAAGGAGATGCCGACTCCGATCGTCGACGCCACCGTCGACTGGATGCCCCGCGACAGCGACCTGTAGACGGTCGCATGCACGGTCAGCAGCGCGGTCCACGGTGCGAGGAAGGGCATCTGGGAATCGAGCACCGCGCCGGAGAGCCACCATGCCAGCGTGGCCGCGAGCACGGTCTTGAGGATCTGGAACAGGTCGGTGACGAATTCGGGACGCCGGACGTAGCCCGCCAACCGATGAGCGATTCCCGCGGAAGAATGATCGGAGGACAGGGTGGGCACAGCGGTCTCCTCTGCTCGACGACTGGGCATCATGACGAACGTCCGCGCAGGGTCGCAAGGAACGTCTCCGCCCATCTCTGGCTTTCATCCGAGGCTACCGTCTCGGCCATGGCGTCGATACGCCTTGCAGCGTCGCGGGGATCGAGCGTCATGGCGCTCATGATCGCGTCCGCCAACCCGGGACCGTCGTGCGGATTGACGACGACAGCACCGTCGAGCACATCGGCGACCCCGTCGAATTCCGAGACCACCAGCGCTCCCCCACGTCCCCGTCGGGCGGTCACGTACGCCTCGGCGCTCAGACCCATTCCCTCCCGCAGCGGTGTGGAGAGGAAGACGTCGGCGGCGAGGCAGAGGCCGATGAGCTCGTCGACGGGAACGTCCCTGTGCCGGTACATCACAACCGGTCGGCCCAGCCCCGCAAAGCGTCCGTTGATATGGCCGATGCACCTCTCGATGTCCTCGCGCAGCCGATCCCCGGCAGCATCCGAGGCGCACGGCGGGAGGACGACCTGGAGGAAGCTGACCGCCTGCGGGTCGATCCTGCCGTCTTCGAGCAGGGAGCTGATCGCGTGGAGGCGGTGCATGATGCCGCAGGTGGGATCGAGCCGATCCACGGCGAGCAGCAGAATATCAGGATCGCCGAGGTGGCTGCGCAGGTGCCGATGCTCACCGCGGTCGACCACGGTGTCCGCGGCTGCCGCGACCGCTTCTGCGTCGATCGCAGTCGGGGCCACTGTCAGCGACGGCAGCGAGCTGCCCTGCAGATCCGTCACCGGCGCCAGCGCCGCGGCGACATCGGCGAAGTTCGTGCGGTCGCCCTCGCGTTGGAAGCCGAGGACATCGGACGCCAGCAGTCCGCCGAGCATCTCCTCTCGCCATGGCAGCTGGGAGAAGGTCGGCAGACCGGGGAAGGGCACGTGCAGCGAGAAGCCGATGAGCAGATCGGGCCGCAGGCGTCTGAGCATCCGCGGCACCAATTGGAGCTGGAGGCCGTGGATCCACACGGTCGCCTGGGTATCGGCGACCTCGGCGGCCGCCTCGGCGAACCGGGTGTTGACCTCGCGGTAGGCCGTCCACCACGACTGGGAGAAGCGCAGCCCGGAAAGATCATCGTGGTAGAGCGGCCAGAGCGTTCCGCGCGTGAGACCGAGACCGTCGGCCTCGATGAAGCCGGCCGATTCGTCGAGAGGCACGGACCGCATCGGCAGATCCGGACTCTGCGAATTCGCAGGGGTGTCCGGGCTCTCCGGACCCTCCGGGCACGGCTGCTGTGTGCTCCCGCCGACCCAGATACCGTCCTCGGCGCGAGTCAGAGCCATGAGCGCGGGGATGATCGCCTCACCGGTCGCCCAGTCGTCGCCGGACGCCCGTTCCTCACCGGACGCCCAGTCCTCGCCTATCGCACAGTCGTCGCCGCTGCTGCGGCGAGGAAGCCATGGGGACACCATCACGAGGCGATGCCGTCCGGACATCTCGATCACCGTTCCTCCAGATCAATGATGTTTATGTTGTAATCTCATTTTATAGCAACCAGATCGACGCTATCAGTACGGTGAACGATTAGCGAGATTGCCATGTGAAATTCTCGCTGTTAATGTCGATTACACTGTAAACATACCTTCGGCATCCGGACACACTTCTGTCACTCGGAGGACCATCATCGAAAGGACCTCACCATGGGCTTCTTCGCCTATCTCATCCTCGGACTCCTCGCTGGAGCCATCGCCAAGCTCATCCTGCCGGGAAAGCAGGCGGGCGGGCTGCTCGGCACGCTCATCATCGGAGTCATCGGCGCCCTCCTCGGCGGATGGCTCGGCAGCGCCCTCTTCGGCGTCGGAGTCGATTCGTTCTTCGAGATCTCGACCTGGCTGTGCGCGATCGGCGGCTCGATCATCGTCCTCATCGTATGGGGACTCATCACCGGCCGCTCACGTCGCGCGGCACGCTGAGGCGACCCTGCAGAGGCAACCCCACTGAGCCGACCCGACAGGGTCATGCTCACTGAAAGTCCACCCCCTCGGACTCCCCGACGGCAGCCTCGGCGACCGACCCGGAGCACTCCCCACGCATCGGCCGCCTCCTCCCCCGAGGCGGCCGCCGGCGATCCTGCTGAGTGTAGGATCGCTGGAACGGGCCGCCGTCAGTTGAGACTCGCGGCCTTCCGCAGATCAGCGAAGTGAGGAGAGGTCATGGCCCGCCGACGCCTGAGCCGCAGCGATGTCGTTCAGGCCGCAGTCGCCTACATCGACGAGTACGGGGTCCGATCACTGACCATGCGCCGTCTGGGTGCAGCACTGGATGTGGAGGCCATGGCACTGTACCGCCACGTTCCCGGACGGGACGAGCTCATCTCCGCGGCGGTGAGCGAGCTCATCGACGCGCTCTTCGACGACGACCTCATGCAGCGGGAACCCGACTCGTGGGAGGAGTATCTGCAGTGCGTGGCCAACGCCACCCGCCGCATGGCTCTCACCCACCCGCGGATGTTCCCGCTGATGATCACGCAGCCGCCCGAAGCGCCATGGCTGCGCCCGCCGCTGCGGAGCATTCGCTGGGTCGAGCATTTCCTCTCTTCGCTCAAGGACTTCGGATTCTCTGATGCCGCAGCAGTGGACGCCTACAAGGCGTTCACGAGCTTCCTCCTCGGCGACCTGTTCCTCCAGGTGTCCGCGATGGGCGTCGACACCCCGACGGCCCCCGAGGCGGGTGACGCGGAGGAGGACCTCGAGGACTTCGCGACCGTCAGTCGGCTGCAGAATCTGCTCGCCGAGGACCACTCCGACCGCGAGTTCGACGACGGCCTCGACGACCTCATCGAACGCATCCGCGCCTCGCTCGGCACCTGAGCACCGAGACGGCCGGGTGCTCAGCTCTTCGCGAGCTCCTCGGCGCGCGCGGCCTTCTTCCGCCCCCGGCCCAGGTCGATGACTCCGATGATCCCGGCCGCGATGATGATGAGTGCGATGACCGTGAACCCGGCGATGATGGCCGCGGAATAGCCGGCCAGGGACTGGAAGGCGAAGAACACGGCGGTGACGACGGCGATGCCGATCGCCGTGCCCACACGCTGTCCGGTCTGCATGATCCCGCCCGAGGTGCCCGCATATTCGACGGGCACCTCGGCGAGGGTGAGCGTCTGGTTGGGGCTGATCGTCATGCCCTGCCCGATGCCGAGCACGCCGAGGGAGGCGAGCATCCACCAGATGCTGATTCCCCAGGTTTCGTGGGCGAGCACGATGAGCGCCGAGGCGACCACCCCGGTCAGGGCGATCCCCACTCCGAGGACGACCATCTTACGTCCGAAGGTGAGCACGACCCGACCGGCCGCCTGCGCACCGGCTGCCGAAAGCAGGGCCGAGGGCAGTCCGATGAGACCGGCCTCGAGGGCGGGGAAGCCGAGTCCGTTCTGCAGGTAGAGGGCGACGATCACCCAGACTCCGGGCATGCCGACGAAGTATACCGAGGACAATGATGCGCCATAGGCGAAGCTGCGGGTGCGGAAGAGCTGCATGTCGACCATCGGTGAGCCGCCTCGGCGAGCGTAGCGGTTCTCCCAGCGGACCCAGACGATGACGACGACGGCGCCGATGGGCACGAGGGCGTAGATCCAGGCGCCGAGGCTGCGCTCGAGGAACGGGAGCATGACGAGCAGGGTGCCGACGGCCAGGAGGAGGATGCCGATCGGATCGAAGTCCGCGCGCGTCCGGTCGTCGCCGTTCGGTGCACGGTCAGGCGAGGCACCTTCATCCGAGGCAGTGCCGTTCGAGGTGGTGTCGTTCGAGACAGCATCGGCAGACGCAGTATCGGAATCGGCGGCGGTGTCGCTGCCGACCCAGGCGCTGCGCGGCAGCCAGAGGCGGCCGAGGATGATCGCGATGAGTGCGATCGGGACGTTGATGAGGAAGGCCGAGCGCCAGCCCCATTCGTCGCCGAGGATGGCGATGAGTCCCCCGCCGAGCACGGGTCCGATGCCGACTGAGACGCCGACGATGGTGCCGAACATGCCGAAGGCGCGTCCGCGCAGCTTGCCGTGGAAGTACTGCTGGATCATGCCCACGCCCTGCGGGCTGAGCAGGCCGGAGCCGATGCCCATGACGATGCGGGCGAGGTTGAGCATGAGCGGGTCGGGGGCGAGTCCGGCGATGAGGGAACCTGCGGCGAAGACGCCGACGCCGATGACGAAGAGTCGCCCGCGGCCGAACAGGTCGCCGGCGCGACCGGCGGCGACGAGGAAGACGCCGAAGGCCAGGGTGTAGCCCGAGAGCACCCATTGGATCGCGGAGTTCGAGGCGCCGATCGAGCGCTGCATGTCGGGGAGGATGACGTTGACGATCGACACACTCAGCAGCGACATGAACATCGGCACGAGCATGACCGCGAGGATCTTGCGCTGCTCAGCTGACATCACGGACTCAGAAACATTACCCATTCATATTGTTCTACTCCGCTTCGGGTCTGGGCACAATCGGTCCCCGTGGTGCGTTTGCTCACCACCACGGGGACCGAAACGACGGCTCTGCCGCCGACTGAGTCAGACGCTCAGCTGTACGCGCGGTGGTACTGCGCCGGCCGGTAGTCGATGTCAAAGCGCAGGGCATCGGCGGCCCGCAGGGCGAAGTTCGGGTCGCGCAGGTACTCGCGTCCGACGAGGATCGCGTCGGCCTGACCGGTGGCCAGAATGTGTTCGCCCTGGAACGGCTCATTGATGAGCCCGACCGCGGCAGCCGGGATACCGGCTCGCTCGCGGATCCCGGCGGCCAGCGCCGTCTGGTAGCCGGGGCCGACGGGGATCTGCGCCAGGACGTTGCCGCCGGAGGAGACGTCGATGAGGTCGACGCCGTGGCTCTTGAGCCAGCCGGCGAGTTCGACGGTGTCGTCGAGGCTCAGCCCGCCTTCGGTCCAGTCGGTGGCGGACAGGCGCACGAACACGGGCACCTCGTCACCCACCTCGGCGCGGGTGGCGTCGACGACTTCGAGGAGGAGCCGGGCACGGTTCTCCGCCGAGCCGCCGTAGGAGTCGGTGCGGGTGTTGCTCAGCGGCGACAGGAATTCGTGGAGCAGGTATCCGTGGGCGGCGTGGATCTCGACGAAGTCGAACCCGGCCTCCATCGATCGGCGAGCCGACGCAGCGAAGGCCTGGACCACCTCGGCGATCTCGGATTCAGTGAGCGCGCGAGGCTCGGCGAGCCCCTCGAAAGCCAGCGCCGACGGGGCGACAGTCTGCCATCCGCCCTCACTCTCGGGAAGGCTGCCGGACCGGTCGGTGCCCCACTCAGGGAAGGTGGAGGCCTTGCGACCGGCGTGCGCGAGCTGGATGCCGGCGGCAGCGCCCTGTGAGTGCAGGAAGTCGACGATGGGGACGAAGGCGTCGCACTGTTCGTCGTTCCACAGGCCGAGGTCGCGGGCGGAGATTCGCCCTTCGGGGACGACTCCGGCGGCCTCGACGATGACGGCGCCTGCTCCGCCGCGGGCCATCGAACCGTAGTGGACGGTGTGCCAGGGGGCGGGGACGCCGTCTTCGCGGGTCACCGAGTACTGGCACATCGGCGGGACCCAGATCCGATTACGGAAAGTCAGACCGCGCAGGGTGAGCGGTTCGAACAGCAGATGAGACATAAGACCTCGGAATCGTGTCGAGAAGTTCGTGCGGGAGTATTCGGTTGGGAGTTTGAGAATCTTCGTACTTCGAACTGACACGATACTACGAGATAATTCGTACTACCAAATATATCGTACAATGGAGGCAGAAGCAGACACGACTGCGACCGCTTCCGAGACGATCGGAGTGTCCCCGACACGATGAGAACAGCGACCTCACAGGCGAAAGGAGGCCCTCGAATGCGCACACTGGCACACCCCAGTCGGGACGAGATGCGACTCGACACCGTCCTGGCCGCACTGGCCGACCCGGTTCGCCGCACCGTCGCCTGCAAGCTCAACGACGCCTTCGGCGATCACGCGTGTGCGACCTTCGAGCTTCCCGTGTCGAAATCGACGGCGACTTATCACTTCCGGACTTTGCGCGAGGCCGGTGTGATCCGGCAGGAGTACGAGGGTACGAAGATCATGAACACTCTGCGCAAGGACGACCTCGACGCCCGTTTCCCCGGTCTCCTCGACGCGGTCTTCGCGGCCCAGGCCATCGAGCGCGCCGAAACCTGAGCGGCATCGCCGCGAGCCTGCGCGGCGGCACCTCACAGGCTCCATCTCTCAAAGAAAAGCGGCACAGTCTGCGACAGATGGCCCGGTTCGCAACCAGGGCATTCTGTCGCAGACTGTGCCGAAATCTAGCCGTCCGCTCGAAGAAGGCCTCCGCTCACTCCCCGCGGCCGATGGCGTCGACGGCCGTCGGGTCGGATGAGGCGAGGAACTCTTCGATGCGGGCGGCTTCCTCGCCTTCGCCGATCGCACCGGCCGCACGACCGAGAGCGTAGAGCGCGCGGAGGAACCCGCGGTTGACCTCGTGCGAGTACGGAATCGGACCGGCTCCGCGCCAGCCGGCCGCACGCAGGGCGTCGAGTCCGCGGTGGTAGCCCACGCGCGCATAGGCGTAGGCGTCGACGAGGCGACCTTCCTTGTGCGCATCATCGGCGAGTTCGGCCCACGCCAGGGATGAGGCGGGAAGCACCGCTGCGACGTCGATGGGCTCCTCACCGGCGTCGATGCGCTTCTTCGCCTCGACATCCGGGTGGTCCTCGGGCAGGTATGTCGGCTGCGGGCCGAGCTGGCTCGCATCCAGGTTCCCGATGTGCGAGGGGTTTCCGATCGGCTGGGTCATAGCGTCTCCTTTTCGTCGAGGTTCGTCGTCAGGGTCGTGGTCATCATTGCACCGAGGCTGCTCCCCGCCCCAGCACCGGCATCAGTCGGTCTTCATCTCAGAGGGCAGGACCGTGTACGGGTTCGTGCTCAGCGCACCGGTGGCGCCCTCGTCGGCGAGTCCGTCGAGCTGCTTCTTGTCCTTCGCGTCGGTGGCCCACACGTCGAGGTCCTCTTCAGCCCAGGTCGATACGTCATCGGCCTTGACCGCCACGGCCGAGTATCCAGCAGAGTTGAGGTCTTCGGCTGAGCTCATGGCGTAGTCCCCGGTGAACATCGCGTCGATGCCGGCGTCGGCGGCGGCGCGGGCCACCTCGGCGTCATCGGTGCGCACGATCGCCGAGTCCTCAAGCTCCGCCTCGGTGATGGTCGTCAACGCTGGGCCGGCCACCTCGGTGGTGTCGATCTCGGGCATGATGACGGTGTCGCCGCCGACCTCGTCGACGAGGTCGTCCCAGGTCATCGTCTCGCCGGACTCTGTGTCCTTGCGCGGGGGCGTGATCGTGGCGTCGGCGAATTCGGCGGCGGTGAGTTCGTCGAGGCCCGTCTTCAGTCCCATCGTCTCGGTGGCGGTCTCGGGGTTCGCGGCGACGATCGTGCCGTCCCCCAGCGCGGTCAGGGTCGGGGCGGGCAGGTAGCCGAACTTCACGTTCTCGGTGAAGGCGCGCTTCGAGTTCGCCGGGTACACCGCGGACCCGCCGTCGAGCGCGGCGACGGCCGGCGGGTTGAGCGAATCGACGGTCAGCCGATCCTTCGATCCGAAGACGTTGACCGCGACGACGCCGATGACGAGCAGGACGACGATCCCGCCGGCCCACAGGGGTGCGTTGAATTTCTTCGGCTCGGGGCGGTCGGGCACGGGGACTCGCTCGCGTGCTTCGGGGTCGACCGAGGGCAGCGGATCGGTGAAGCTGCGACCGTAGCGGTCCTTGTCCAGCCTGCGCTTCTTCTTGCTCATCGGCTGCTGTCCTTCGTGGCTCCGGCGCCGGTGACGAGGCCTTTGAGGAATCCGGCACCCCAGCACAGGTGCATGGTGGGCAGAACGATGCCGAACCAGAATCGTTCGCGACGTCCGCAGTCCTTCGCCGCCGAGGCGGTAGTAAGGATTCCCGCGATGTAGCCGAAGCTGGGGACGTGGATGAGTGAGGTGAAGCGGCGGAGGAACTTCGGCCACTTCTTCGTCGTACCGCTCAGCTGGAGCAGGGTTTCGATGACGGCGGCACCCATGCCGAGCACGAGGATCGGCGGGGCGAAGTAGCGCAGGGAGTTCTTCCCTCCATAGCGGCGGATGAGTTCGGCGCGCCAGATGCCGGTGGCCCAGAACTGCTGGGCGATCTTCGACCAGGTTCCGCGCGGCCAGTAGGTGACCTGCATGTCCGGGTTGAACCAGATGCGGCCGCCGGCGGTGCGGATGCGCAGGTTGAGTTCCCAGTCCTGTCCGCGTTTGATGCCTTCGTCGAAGCCGTCGAGGGCTTCGAAGACCTCGCGTCGGTAGACGCCGAGGTAGGCGGATTCGGCTTCTCCGGCTTCGTCGCCGGAGTGGTAGGCGGGACCGCCCAGGCCGACCGGGGACATGTAGGCCCGGGCCACGGCTTTCTGGAAGGAGGTCTTGCCGCGGGCGAGCATCAGCCCGCCGCAGTTCGCGGCTTTCGTCTCACGCAGGGTGTCGATGGCCTGCTGCGTGTAGTCGGAGCTGAGTCCGGAGTGCGCGTCGACGCGGATGATCACCGGGTGGTGGGTCGCGCCGATCGCGAGGTTGAGTCCGATCGGGGTCGCTGCCTGCGGGTTGTCGACGGTCTGGATCCGGGAGTCGGTCGCGGCCATGGCTGCGATGATGGCGTTCGTGTCGTCGGTCGAGGGACCGAGGGCGAGGACGACTTCCTTGTCCCCGTCGTAGTCCTGGGCGAGGATCGTGATGATCGCCTGCCGAATGTGCTCGGCCTCGTTGAGGACCGGCATGATGTAGGAGACGCCGGGCTTCTCGGCCAGCGGCGGCAGACCCTCCGGGGTCAGGATCTCAAGTACTTTCGACACGCCCTCAATCTTGTCACACGCGCGCGGGCGCGGTCTTGAGGGGGCGCTCAGGTGGGCGGGCTGGCGTAGGCAAGCGTGCTTGCCGAGGCAGCCCAACGGTGGAGCCCGGCATGCGAATTCATGCCGGGCTCCACACGAGTTGAAATGATCAGATAATCAGGTCAGCGTGTTCTTTCCGATCAACATTTCTTGGTGACCGGCTTGTTCGAACCAGTATTCAGGTCGACGTCAGCGGCGTAGTGTCAAGCCCCGGGTTTCGTAGAGGCTCCTTTTCTTGGTTTCCTAAGCAGCCGCGGACTCTGTCGCGGACTGGTTGATCCATTCGGAATGGACCTCGGTCGGCGGTCGGTAGTCAATCGCT
>NZ_JABKDE010000015.1:0-167 GCF_013623835.1 Brevibacterium oceani
CCATGGGAGGCCTCCAGGCCGACCTGGCACTTGCTGCAGTCCCTGTCGTGGCACCTGATGGTCTCGGAAGCCTCGAACTCGGATTCGAACGCGCCGATGTCTTCGCGGACATCTCTGAAGGTGGAATCAACTGCACCGAAGACGATGATGACGATGCGACTGCTGAT
>NZ_JABKDE010000015.1:267-45228 GCF_013623835.1 Brevibacterium oceani
GACTCGGCTACCGCTGATGACAACGGAACCGACACCGCGACTGCTGATGACTCGGCTACCGCTGATGACAACGGAACCGACACCGCGACTGCTGATGACTCGGCTACCGCTGATGACAACGGAACCGACACCGCGACTGCTGATGACTCGGCTACCGCTGATGACAACGCCGCGGGATCGGCCGACGATAACGGCAACGAGAATGTGAACGCTGCCGCCTCGGCCTCCGCCTCGGCAAATGCCGATGACGACTCGAACCCGGCTGCCCAGGCTGCTGCTCAGGCTGCTGCTGATGACGACGGAAACAACTCGACTTCAGCCAGTGCGAACGACAACGCCGAAGCTGCCGCGCAGTCGGCGGCCAACGAGAATGCATCCTCGGAGACATCGGCCGATGCCACCTCGGAGGCGAACGCTTCGGCCCAGCAGGCAGCGAACGCTGCCGCCAACGCTGACAATTCGGCTTCGACGAACGCTGACGCGTCGGCTGCTGCCGACGCTGATTCCGAAGCGGCTGCATCGTCGGCAGCTACTGCCGACTCTTCGGCCTCAGCCTCCTCGGAAGCCGATAACTCCGCATCCGGAAGCGCTGATAACAGTGGTTCAGACAATGGCAGTGCCAATGGCTCTGGCGCCTCGGCAAACGCCTCGGGTGATAGCGATGATAACAACGCTGGTGGGAACCTTCCGCGAACTGGTTCCGACGCCTCGGTGCCGTTGATCGGAGTTGGTGTAGCACTGCTGGCCGCTGGTGCGGCAGCTGTCTACTTCACCCGCCGACGCAGCTCGATCTGAGACTGCGCAGCCAGTAGACAAATCACACATTAGCGTGGTGGGAGCAAGTAGTGAGAACTACTTGCTCCCACCACGAATGTGTTCCTGCGCTGCACTGAACTGCGCACGAACAAGCCACGCCAGACTCTCGTTCGAGGGGAAGAACTTATGAAGCTCGCATCAATCAAACGACTCCTCGCCACCGTAGCCGTCTCCGCCATCTTTTTGACTGGTTGTCAGGCCAACCAACGACCTACCGCGGACTCATCGCCGGCACCCACAGATGCCGACATTGATGTACCCACTCAAACCGAACAGCCGCCTTCGTCACCAGCTACACCGACCTATACTGATCCATCACAAGCTGATACCTACTGTGATGCCATCAACGGCCTGGTGAAGTTGAGTGATGAAGCCAGCAAAGACGATGAGGAAACGACAGTCAACCAGATGGGTACAAGACTCGACCTCTTAGTCACAGGGACTTCACGAATCGGAGAGCTTGCACCCGATACGAAGACCGCCAAAGAATGGAAGAGGGTCAGTAACGGCTACAACGAAGCGACCGACCTTTTTAAAAGCAGCGGTGGTCAAGTTTCGAACACGGACTTTCTTCTGCTCTTGTCCGAAGCAACACAGACTGCGAACGAAACCTACAGGAGCCAATCCGACGCAGTTGATGAAGAGTGTGGGGTCGATATCACCAAACTCATCGCAGAGGAGAAGAAATGAAGCGCCTCACGCTGACCGCGACCATCACCGCACTCGCGCTGACGCTTGGCGCCTGTAGCTCTTCTGGAAGCGCTGACGCGCCCGTCAAGCCACTCGATGATGCCGGCGAAAAATTAGCAATGGAACGGTTCTCGACTTTCAAAGATGACCTGAAGTCACTTCGCTCTTACCACGCAACCGGGACCGTTGATGCTGACGACGGTACACAGACAACTGATTTCACCTTCGACCGTCAGAAGGACGCTTTCAAAGGTGCGGCCTCAATCGACTCTGGTTCTCTAGACCTCAGCATCGAACTGATCAGAACCTCAGGGCTCCTCTGGATCAAAGGCCCGGAAGAGTACTGGGAGTCATTCGGCTACGACGCAACGCCTGCCCTTGGAAAGTACGTAGTCTTCCAAGCCGCACAGGGGGACCAGATCGCAAAAACCTACGATTACGACCGGCTAGTCTCCACCGTGGAATCAATGAGCACAGGAGAAGTGACCGTGGAAGGTGAAGTCGAGGTCAAAGACAGTGAATCGATCCGATACATGCTCGGAGAGGAAGGCAGATCAACCCTTCTTGATCTTCCTGCAGGAGGAGATATCAGCACTGCGACGCTCGTCAGTCGTGCCGACGATGTGGACGCCACCATCGTCATCGATGAGTTCGACGTCGAAACAGACGTTTCGGCCCCGGACCCTGATGAAGTCACCCAACCTCAAGGGTCGTAAGCGACGACGTTTGGATTCCAGAAACAATGACCGACTTTCACGAACCGTTTGCACACGCCCCGCGTCCCCACACCCTCGCCCTTACCGACGATGAGCTTCTCATCCTGATCAACGCAGGGACAACCGGCGCATTCACCACCTTCTACGTCCGCCACGCCAGTGACGTCCAAAGCCGCGTTGCCGAGAGATTCGACTACCTTGCGCGGCACCAGGCTCAACATGTCACGGCTTCAGCATTCCTCGTTGTGTTGAAGGTTCTCATCGCTGGTACGGAAAAACTCGCCGCCGGCGATGTCTTGGACCTCGTAGACAGAGTCGCTGGCGAGGTCGCAACAGGTGAGAGCTGCGTTGAAGACGACGACGCTTACTTAGTGGCTGATCAGGGGTGGGGCCATTCGACGAGCCATGTAGGGAATACTCAAAACCTGGCCGAGGCTTTTGCTTCACTGCCTAATCACTGGCAACGAATCCTGTGGCTTAAGCATGTTGAAGGATTGCCTGTGGCTAGGGTCGCGTCGCAACTCGGGAACGAAACCCGTCAGGTCGAGCGATTAGCGCGACGCGCTACACGGGAGCTTTCTCAGCGTCGGCGTTCCCGAGTCGGACATGAGGGCCGTCGTACTCCTGGCGGTCTAAGCCTTGCAGAGCAAGCGCGCTCAACGAGTTTATCAGGCAGGGCTGATGTCATGCGCGCAAATCTGGGAACTGGTCTTATCCACATCGTCCTCAGTTCCCCAACTCTCCTCGAGCAACACGTAGATTTGATTACCGGAGGGCCGACGCTCGGCACGAGCGCTGGGGCAAATATGACAGCCACCGCCTCCACCCCGACTCACAAAGAAGAACCTGCTGGTGACGAGCGTGAAGACCACACGGTCCAGGCGAGTCATGTGAGGTTGGACAGTGCAACTGCGGGCCGAACTCGCAGGGGCGTGCCTGGCCCCGCCCTGGTGGCTGTATCGATTGCAGGAGCTGCTTTATGCACATGCGTGATCGGACTGATCTTTTCTCCGTGGAACACGTCTCAAGCGCCTATGAGCCCGGCAGGAACGCCCATTGGAGAGTCCTCTTCATCGTCCGAATCGTCTCATATTGAGAAACGCGGCACAGGTGCCGACTCGAGCACTGGGAACGAATCGGGGGCTACGCCGTCCGATGATGCGACGACTAACCACCAGGAGCCGGCGGAGGAGCATGCGTCTGAAAAGAACAGCAGGGGTTCAGCGACGGCTCCGCCGACAGATGCCAGTACCCCGTCGCAATCTCACCCCGATAGGCCAGCTTCAACGTCAACGAGCGAGCCATCACATCCAGTCTCGACAAGTCCCGCGGATCCTGACCCCACCTTGAGTGACGGCCCTGCCCCGTCTGCGCCAGAGAGCCCGGCGCCGCCAGAGACTCCCTCGGCGCCTACTACCCAAGACCCCAAACCGACTGATCCGCCAGATGATACGGGCAACCCGCAGTCTCCTTCGGCGGATGCGAATGATGATAGCGAATAATGCCCATGTATAGTGTGCCTCTGCCGTCCTAGATGTCATTGTTTTTTGTCATGAGTTGAGTCTCGCCGCTCGCTGCGACAACTGTGTGTCGGAGTTCGCCGCTGTTTTGCATGTCGACCGTTGTGCGCGGTCGGCCGTAAACGATCGATTACGGCGAGGGCCCAGGTTGATCAGTGAGGTCGTGAGTGCTGTCCCGCAGCTCGCTTGTATCTTTGACGGATGGATGAGCAACGACGATCAGTGGCAGCCTCGGACGGCACGAAGATCTCATATCTGGTTTGCGACGGCGCAGAACCGGCGGTTGTAATCCTGCACGGATTGGCTGGCAGTGGCCGCGAGATGATTCCGACAGCCCGTGCACTTTCTCCTCGAAAAGTGGTTCTGATCGATCAACGGGGGCACGGTCTCAGCACGACTGAGCCCGAAGACGTTTCGCGTGAAGCGTTCGTGAGTGACGTGGCCCGAGTTGCCGAGGCAGAAGAGGTGCAAACGGTGGACCTTGTCGGCCAGTCGATGGGAGCACACACCGCAATGCTCGTTGCCGCCGCATACCCACAGATGGTTCGTCGTCTCGTTCTACTCGAAGGCAACGAGGGCAGTGGCTCGGCAGAGGAACACGAAGCTCTCGGTAACTACTTCCGGTCTTGGGAAGCGCCCTTTGTTACTCGGCAAAGAGCACGAGAATACCTCGGCGATGGCCCCCTTGAGCAAGCATGGATCGCCGATCTGGAGGAGCGCGAAGACGGCTTCTATCCACGGTTCGATGCCGACACGATGGTCCGTACGATCTCAGCAGTTGCTGAGCCGCGATGGTCCGAATGGGAAAGTGTCATCGCGCCGACGCTCGTGCTCTACGCGGACGACGGCATGTTCACCGAAGAGCAAAAGACAGAGTTCGTAGCTCGCGGGAAAAACGTTAAGCGGGGCGACCTCATCAACGCATCCCACGATGCTCACCTAGACGCCTTCGCGCAATGGACCTGCGAGCTACGCGATTTTCTCCTGCAAGACTGAGCCCACGCAAGCCGCGCCGGAAACGAACGTCTACGGGACACTATGCGCGAGGGCGACTGTTCTGTGCCGAAATTAGTGTCCCGAATGGACTGTCCCGTATTCGCGTTTCCGCTGTCTATTTCGGCACATCGGCGGTAAAATAGTACTAATAGTACTAATAGTACTAACAGGTAGAACCGTTGAGAGAGGGTGTCGATCATGGCAATAACCCACGCCCCAGCGAAGGCGCTTGACCTCGAGGCGAAATGGCCGGAAATTTTCGAGGGCATGACTGCAAGTCAGGTGAGCGATGTCGTGGAGACCGTTGCGTCGAGCTGGCATGAGGGGCGGGAACCGGAGCGTGAACACACTGCTCGCTTGGCTGCCCTTGTCCGGGGGGATCTGTCCAGAGCAGAGTACCGCCGCCTCGAGGGACTGCCGCCGTCCCGCTCCCTCTGACGCATGTCGCCACTCACGCCCGAGGAGCAGGCCCGCTGGGATTCGTACTTCTCCTACGAAGACCGGCGGGTTCTGTCTAACATTCCGGGAATCACTGACTTTGAGGAGTGGAAGCGGGCGGAGTATTCGCACGTCGAGCAGAGGTTCTTCGATCTGAGATCCGGTGAAATCTCGGTCCCTGCGACTTTCGACGTTGATCATGCGCGGGCAGTGCATGGGGCATTGTTCGAAGGGTTCTATGAGTGGGCGGGGGAGTGCCGGCAGGTGCCCCTCAGCGACGGACTCATCGACTTCGCCCCGTATGACCAGATCGCGTTAACACTGTCTGAGGCAGGGGACTACTTCAAGCAGTATTTGGAGAGCGGAGGGGACCGCGAGGCATTCGTTACCGCGGCCTGCGAAGCGACGTCCCGATGGAACTACGCCCATCCGTTCCGGGAGGGCAACGGGCGGACCATGAAAGTTGTTCTCAATCAGTTCGCGGAGTCGACACCGTGGAAGTTCGAGTTTTCGAGAGTGACACCGGACCAGTGGAATACTGCCTCAATGTTGTCGATGCCGGCGGCGGATACGCAATGGCAGCCACAGCCACAGAACCTCTTCGCGGTGTTTGACCGGATCACTGTGGACCGAGTGCAGGAGAATCACACTGGTGGTGGTGACAGTCGTGAGGCTCGATTGGAGGCTTTGCGGGAGGTGGATCCACAAGCGGCCGAGGTGATCGACCAGGCAGCGAAAAATCGCGTTGTCGGGGCCCGTCGGCGGCACGGATACACGCCGCCAGAAGCGGCGGCGACACGTTACCGGCCACCACAGCAACGTTCAACCGACCGCGGGATGGAACGATAGATGCGTCAAAAAGGGCTCTATAAACTCTATAAACTGCTATAAACCGTGTTTGAGATTCCGAAAATGTGTTATCGGTGACCACCGGGGAGGCGGGCAGTGTGAGCGTGGATAGGCATCGGCAACGTGTCCGGTTCAGAGATTTGAAGCCATACGATGTCGTGGCGAGCCTCGACGAGTTGCGTGGGCCTGCACGAGGTCTCATCAGTCTTCCTCGGTGGGTTCGATGGCAGTCCGATGGGGACGTCGACGTCGGCGATCCGGGTGGGCTGCGTATGGCCTATCAGGCGCTGCTTTCAGAGGGTACTGCTGAAGTCCAAACTCGGCTATTGAACAGGAAGTTACTCATTGCTGTGTGGCCGGAACTGTCTCTCGAAGGCCGAGTCCGTGATTTATGGGAGAGCCGATTCGGTGAACTCCGACCCGCCGATGTCTAGCGACGAGCAGATGCAGCGCGCGGCCAGAGGTGGCCGGCCATGGGCAACAGAAATAATTCACTTTATAAACCTCTATAAACTCTATAAACTTGTATAAACAGTATTCATGAGTTTCAGGGAGTGATTGTTGATGAGTCTTCCGTTTGAGATCCCGCCGGTGCCTGACGAGTCTGCCAAGAAGTCACCGTTTACGCCGACGTTCGGTGCGATCCCGCCGTTGCTGGCTGACCGGCAGAGTCTGATCAACGACTTCGCTTATGCCCTTGATAGTGGACCTGGTGCGCGGGGGAGGGCAACCCTGGTGACCGGCACTCGTGGTGTGGGCAAGTCGGTGATGCTTCGCGTCTTCCGCGACGTCGCGGATTCCAGGCAGTGGCTGACGGTGAGTGCACGGGCCACTGCCGGCTTTGTCGATCGGCTCACGACTGCTCGCCTGCCGGAGGCTCTTACGCAGCTGGATACCGCGAATACGACGCGCACCCGTGTCAAGGGCGGCAGCTTCTCGGCGTTGGGGTTCGGTGGCAGTGTGGATACGGAGACGGAGAACACGGCTCCGGTGAAGCCGGATTTCCACCATCAGCTCATGCGCACTCTCGAGATCCTTGATGAGCACGGGACGGGGCTGTTGCTGACCTTGGATGAAGTGCACCGGTCGCACTTGGAAGAGCTGCAGGAAGTCACTGATGCTCTCTCCACTGCCGTCGCTGACGGTGCACCATTCGCATTCGCGGCTGCCGGATTGCCAGAGACGATCAACGGTCTCGTCAACGATGATGTCTCGACGTTCCTCCGCCGTGCCGAGAGGGTCAACCTTGGCAACCTCTCGCCCGAGGGTGCCGCTGCGGGTCTACGAGCTCCGATCGAGGCGGCCGGTAAGCATATTGGTGATGAAGCGTTGTCGGCGGCTGTGGAGTCGTCGTCGAACTACCCGTACCTGGTGCAGCTGATCGGTGACAATTCATGGCGGGCGGCGGGATCGGCGGAAGAGATCACGCTTGATCATGTGCGTGAGGCGGCAGCGTCGGCGACGGAGACAATGTTTCGCCAGATCCACGAACCGACGCTGGCGAACCTGCCGGAACGTGAGCGGGAGTATGTGGCGGCGATGGGTACCAGCGGCGGGCCGGTGAAGACTGCGACGGTGGCCGACCAAATGGGTGTCCCGACGTCTCATGCTGGTGTGTTCCGCGACAGTCTGATCAATCGAGGTGTGATCGTGTCACCGCGCCGCGGTGAGGTCGAGTTCAACATCCCCTACACCGCGGACTTCCTGGAAGCCGAGCAGACGAAAGCGCTCGAGACGTCGACGCGCGGGTTATGGTACTCGACCCAGTCGGAGCGTGCGTCCGCGATCGCTGAAACCCCGACACAAGATCGTGAGAGCACACGTGGTGGGCAGTCCTCGGCGGCCGCCGGCAGTGTCGATGATGCTCAAGCTGTCGAAGCGATCACTCACGCTCGGAAGAACCATGCTCCCGGCTCCGCCAACTCGGCGGCGCCGGCCACGCCGGAGACGCCATCGTCGTCGGCGTATCGACCACCACAGCAACGCTCAACCGATCAAGGCATTGAACGTTAGGAGCACGATCATGATCAGTCCGAGGACTCTTCATATTTTTGAGCTCGAGGCCGATGAGCTTCCGGTGGGGGACTGGACAGCTCACCGTGGCTTGGCGCAAGAAGCCGTGGAGTATGGTTATGCCGCTGAGCTGACTCAGGAGTATGACAACGACGCTGCCACCGAGACTCCGTTGACTCATTCTCTGCGGTTCCTGCCCCCGGAGGATGTGGAGGCCTTCGACGAGGGTATTGACGAGCAGGAGTCTCCGATGGGTGGGTCGGTGACGGTCGAGCAGTTCACTCTTAACCGGCCGCATGGGTTCTATGGGCAGCGCACACCGTTGGAGCATTCCCCGGTTGCTGCGGGTGGTCCAGGTGGCGTGTACCTCGATCATGGTGGGTGGCAGTCGGTGCACTCGACGTTGACGCAGGCGCTCGAGACTGTGCTCCACGAGCAGAATGATCTTGCGTGGATGCCGCCGAAGCATCATTCGGTGTTCAATGCTGATGGTGGTCTGTGTGCAGACAATGATGCGCCGCTTCTGCTCAATGTTGATGGTTCGGTTGCTGCTGAGCACGTTCTCGACGCGTTCCGGGCAGCCGCGGTCGCCGATGGGCGGCACATTAGTGTTGCGACGGGGCGTGAGGATCTTGGGTCTGTGTTCAAAGCGAATTTCACTCCGGATGGTCAGTGGAGTCTCGGCTCCTACAACGCCACGAGTCGCAACGAGGTTGAGGGCCGTGGACCAGTGCCGGCGAGCCAGGTGACCCAGGAGATTTCGGATGCGTTCGAGACGCATGTCGAACGTGTTGATCGAGAGTCACGCGGCGAGGAGCGACGAGCTTTTGGGCAGTCGCGTCCAGATGATCAGGCCTTGGGTGCTCTTGGTCAGGCGATGAAGAATCGGCCGCCGGGTGGGGTGAAGTCTGGTTTGAATGCCCGTACGCAGTCCGGGGGCAGCGCTGCAGACGCGGCGGGTGGGTTCTCTCGTGGCCATGATTCCGGGGTGCAACGCGAAACCAGATCCGATTGGTGACGATCAGCACCTCACTGCTGCTGATCGATGAAGAGTCGTCCCAACTGGGGGTAAGGACAGCTATCACGCGGATAGTTCACGGGCATGTGCAACTTGAGTGGATCGGTTGCCCCGTGACTGTCCGCGGTAGTTTTTCTTGTGAGGGCAACTGGATTCTAGCGAAGCGAATCCAGGCGGCAGATTGTTACGAGAGGGAGTGGCTTGGTGACGGCCTATGGTTACGTTCGGGTGTCCACGGTGGATCAGAATCCGGGGTTGCAGTTTGACGCGCTGCGCGCGTTAGGGATTGATGATGACCACATGTTCGTCGATCATATTTCCGGGTCGACGAAGACCCGTCCCGCTCTTGATCGACTTCTGGAGACGATCACCGAGGGTGATGAAGTTGTCGTGTGGAAGCTCGACCGGTTGGGTCGGTCGACTCAGCATCTGATCGAGACGATCGAGATGTTTAAGACCAGGGGAGTGGCGTTTAAGTCGGTGACTGATCCGGTCGATACGACGACGCCGGCAGGCAATCTCGTGTTCCAGATCTTCGCCGCTCTGGCGGAGTTTGAGCGTGCGCTCATCGTTGAGCGCACCCAGGCCGGCCTGGAGGCCGCGCGGGCCAATGGTCGGCACGGTGGCCGAAAGTCCAACATCAGTCCGGAGGCTGCCGAGCACATTCGTAAGCTTCGCGCAGAGCAGTGGACGGTCCGGCAGATCGCGAAAGTTGTGCGTGTGAGTCCGTCAGCGGTGAGCCGTTTGTTGCGTGGCGAGATCGAACCGAATCCCGAGGTGGGGAAGAAGAAACGTTCCGCCTAGTTCCCGTAGTTGTGGTGTTTACGCTGCGGCTGTCTTGGTCTTGATGTGGCTGAGACTCCTGTGCTGCGGGTGATTTCTTCCACGATGCTGAGGTAGGCGTGCCGGTGGTGTCAATGTCGGCACTGGGTGCCCTCCTACGCCGAGAACTTTTCTCCTTCACGCTCGTTCCTCGCTAGAGAAAACTTTTCGTCTCCGTCGGGTTCCCTCGGTGACACCACCGGCACGCCTACCTCCGGGCGCTTCGTGCAATCACCCACTTTGAAGCACAGGAGGACATCATGAACATCGAATTCTGGACCAAAACGAACTGCCCAAGGTGCCGAACCACCGAACGAGTTCTCGCCGGTCGGGACGTGACGATCACCTACCGTAGCTTCGATGACGAGCCCGGTCTCGTCGACGAGGCGAAGGCCCGAGGCTTCTTCGAAGCTCCCGTCGTCATTACTCCTGATGACGCTTGGTCAGGGCACCGGCCCGACAAACTGATCGGGCTGCCGAAGTGATTCGGCACCACGAAGGCCCGCACCAACTGGTGCGGGCCTTCGTGGTGTGAGGGTGTCGTCTACGCCGACACTTCTTGACCGTCGATCGGTGTCACCGACGCCGAGGTGTCCGACTTGGTCTTGGACTTGCGGGGACCACTCTTGCGAGTGAAGCCCATCTTCTTCAACTCCGATTGCGACCAACCGGAGGCCAATGCCAGTTCGTACGCGTCCGATTCCTGCTGCTCGATCTCGCTGATCTTCGTCTGCAGTGTCGCTTTCTCGTCACCGAGCTTCGCCAACGACTTCACCGTGTCGCGGCGTTCTTTCATCATTGCTTCGGCGACTGCCAACGGATCAGTCGTGTCGGTGCTCATGATCAACTCCTTCGGTGTTTGCTCAATGATCCCAGTGTCTCATGTGGTCAGAATCGTTTCAACGGAATCCGGAAGACCGAATCCTCGATTTACCCGGCTGAGCGAAAGCTCCGCCTCACCACCGAAAGGTGCCCCAGGCGGAGCGAGCTATACACTTATCCCGGGATAAGTAGCTCGGACCCTTGCGCTGCGCTTGGGCCGCTGTCACACTGAAAGTGTGTCGTTGCACTAGGCCAGGGAGGTGAAGTCAATGTCAGAGCGCAAGCGCCAAGCAAACGTGACCGGCGGCCGGCAGGTGCGCCGTGAGGTGACATTGACTCCCGTCCAGGATGGGCAGCTCGTCGTGGCCGCCGAGCGTGCCGGACGGACGGTGCCGGCGTTCCTGGTCGAGGCCGGCTTAAAGGCCGGCGGCTACCAGACGGAGACTGAACGACGCGAGAACATTTTCGCTTTGTTCCAGCTGCGCGAACAACTCGCCCGGATCGGTAACAACGTCAACCAGATGGCGAAGCTGCTCAACGCGGAGGGTGAAGTCGACACTGATCTGCGTGCGACTCTGGCCGCTGTGCGGGAGAAGATCAGCGCCGTCGACGAGGTTGTCACCTTGTTCGCTGCGGAGGCTGAAGAAGCATGATGCCCAACATCACCCGTGGCGGGAAGATGCCCGGACTCATCATGTACCTGGCCGGTCCGGGGCGGGCGAACGAGCACACGAACCCGCACATCGTGGCAGGGTCCGATCACGTGGCCGTGATGGTTGACGCTGGTGTGGAGCTCTCCCACGATGATGCCCTCGATATTGCCCGGACTCTCGACCAGCCGAGAAAGGCATTCGGGACGAAGGTGACCTCTCCGGTGAAGGAGTGGAACGAGGAAACGGGTAAGCGGGAGACGGTGGGTCGGAAGGACTCACACGTGTGGCACTGCTCCCTGTCACTGCGAGCCGATGAAGGTCAGCTGACTGATGCCGGGTGGGAGACGATCGCGAACGAGTTCGCAACCCGCATGGGCTTCGTCGACCCCGATGGGGCGAAGTCCTCCCGGTGGGTGGCCATCCACCATGGTGCGTCGAAGAACGGTAATGACCACATCCACTTCGTGGCGCAAATGGTCACCGAGGACGGGTCGAAGGCGCGGACTCACAACGACTTCAAACGCGCCCAGAAGATCTGCGGCGAGTTGGAGAAGGAACACGGCCTGGCAATCACTGAGGGCCGCGAGACCGGGCAGGTTCTCTCGGCCGAGAAGCCAGGAGAGAAGCGCCGGGCTGAGCGTGAGCAGGCGCCGTGGGTTGAGAAGATCGAGCTGCGCCGCCGACTCCGTGCCGCTCTGGCTGGGTCCAAGTCCGAGGCGAACTTCGTGGCCCGTGTGTATGAGGCGGGTGTGATCATCCGTCCCCGTTTCGCTGAGGGTCGCACGAACGAAGTCACCGGCTACAGTGTGGCCCTGCCGTCACCAGAGGGCAGCGACCGGGCACCGATCTTCTACGCACCCTCGAAGCTCGATAAGTCACTGTCACTACCGAAGGTCCGCGAGACTCTGGGTACCTATTCGAATGGTGACCCGCAGGCTCTGGGTGTGTGGCAAGAACACCATCGGTCAGCCCGTGCCTCCTCGAGCCCACGTATGGGGGCGATGGATCAGGGTCTACGCGAACGTGTGCAGGAAGGCCGGGTCACGCACGCCGATCTCGCGAAGATCTTCGCGGCTGGGTCGATGAAGTACGAGATCGACAAGCCGGGACCATTGGCGCAGATGAGTGAGACACACGCACAGGTCGCTGCGAATCCGCCGGCCTATGGATACATGGCCCGACAGATCAACCGCGCCGGATCGAAGAACGCCTCGGAAGGGTGGAACGCCATCCTCATGCAAGCAGCCAGGCTGTCTCGGGTCATGGCTGACACCCAGTTCGGTGGCGATCGCCCCCAGCTGGCGGCGACGAGTGTCGCACTCGGGGCCATGGTCGTCGCCGAAGCCCAGACCCGCCTCGATGAGGCAGCGGCACGCGGTGCCGCCAGACGTGAAGCCATGGCGGCGACGGAGTCTCAGACACAGGGCACTGGGGTGCCGGCGTCTGGTGGTGGCAGTGGCATGACCCAGCAGGAGCTGGATCGGATGCAGTCACTGTTGCGGGCCCAACGCGGGAACAAACCAACACCGAGCACCGGGCAGGCACCACCCGTAACACCGAAGCCGTACCAGCCACCGGGGCGAGATCGTGGACATGATCAAGGCCGCGAGAGATAGGGAAGGATGAGCACCATGAGTATCAACATGAACGAAGACGAATCCGAGGTCGCCGAGGGTTTCACTCGCGTCCTGCGCACCGCGATGATGGGCAGCATGCAGGTCCGGGAAGGCATGGAACGGCGCAAGCAACAGCAGGAACGCCAGGCTGAGAAGACCGCAGGGGAACAGCAAGTGGCAGCGCGCGAGACGTTCCAGCGCAACGAGAAGGTCGCCAGCGCAGTCCAGCGCGACGTGCAGTCACCGATGTTCTGGAACCACGCCACCAACAAGAGAGTTGCTGACCTGGTATCGGTGTCTCAGGAGCTCGCGGGCAAACACCCGCAAGCTGATGCCGCGTACATGACGGCATCGGACGTGCTGCGCGATAAGCACGGCATCAACCTCGAGGCGATCATGAACGGGTCCGGGAACGGCACCGAACGCCACAACGCCCTCCTGGCCGCCCTCGATGACCACAACGCTGCAGGCCGGCTCCGTGAGGAAGCCGAAGAGGCGGACCTCGCGGCGGCGAAGTCGAAGCAGGATGTGGAGAACTCGATACCGGCTGAGGAACAGAAGTATTCCGACCATCTCCTCACCGCGGCCACCAACGAAGCAGACGCCGCGAAGATGCCCGTGGAGACGTATCTCGACTCATTGACTGACGAGCAGCGCGAGACCCTGTCTGGTGAGGCTGATAGGGGCATCGAGGACTCACCAGAACGGGACGGGCGCATCGAGCACGCGAAGGCCCAGGCTGAGGCCTCTGAGGTTCCGGAGCGTACTTATGACACTGAAGCTGAGGTGGCGAAAGATGATGCGGCCATGGCGCAGAAGTCGGAAGGGGAAAATCTGACCCGGGCTGCACAAGCGTTGCCGGAGTCAGACCATCAGCAGGCGATGGATAAGCACCTCGCGGGTGTCGCCAAGAAGGATCCCCAGGCCGCGCACGCACGTGGCCAGGCGCTGAAGAACGTCCCCGGACCAGGCAAGGACTACGTGAAGCAGTCCATGGACTCCAAAGCCACCCCGCGCAAGGCCGCAGGGCAGAAGCAGAACGCTGCACGCGAGCAGGTTCACCAGCGCTGACCTTGTTCTACTCTTTCCCGGGGGATGCATCTTTTTCGATGGGTTTAACGAACAGCCTTCGAGCCGTCTCCATTTGAATGGCCTCCTGCATCTCCTCGGGAAGATGCACGATGAACGGATGGACCGCCGTGAGAATCAGTTCGTTCTCACGAGCCGCTCGCTCCTGTTTACGATGTTGCCCTGATTCACGTGCGCAAAAGGCACCCACGGCCGCGAACCCGCCTGGAGCTGCAACCTTCTGGCCGACGACCTCCCACCAGGACAAATCTGCGCCCAAGCCGGCAAATGACATTACGGTCATGCCGACGAAGATGATGGCGGCAAGACCGAACGCGCCCACAGCCAAGTTGCGCCAAAAGTCAGCCTTCCCAGCTTGGACATTCGCATATGAGCTGTAGTACGACGACGTGGAGTCTTTACTCAACGCGGAAAGAATACCTTGGGCTTCCTTATTGGTTTGTTCGAGGCTGGAGAAGAGGCCCTCGGCTTTCTTCTCCCGTTCTTTGACGTGTTGGTCCCAAGCTTGATCGCGGCTGGTTGCCTCCTTGTCGAATTTCTCCTGGATTGTATTCAGCGCGTCGTCCAGACGAGTTTTTTGCTTCTCAACTGTGTCTTCAACCCCCGCAGTCTGCTCGCGTAGGCTCTGAATATCAGCGCGGAACTCATCAGCGGCCTCGGCGGCGGTCTTCCGCGAAGATTCCACCACTTCTGCGGATTCCTTTCGAATGTCTTCCTGCGCAGCCCGGAGTTGGTCCAAGGTTGAATCGATGGTCTCGTACGCCGTTTGCCGATATTTCTCGATCTTCTCGCGGGTTTCATTCTCGGCCTCGATGACACGTTCGCCTAATGAGGTGGCAGCTGCTTCAGCGTGCTCGACCTCGCTGGAGAGTGAATCTATGCGAGCGCGGGCTGAATCCGGCCATGAGCGCACGCTCCGAGCCAGTTCGTCCATTAAGCTCGCGCGGTCGGAGCGGCCTGAATTTGCTGCAAAAATTCGATCCACGTCCGGAGTCTGTCCCTCAATGTCTCGCACCTTCTGCAGGACGATGTTCAACGCGTGCACAGTTAATGTCGGGTCAGGCTTCTTTCGGAAAGCACCGATGCGGGTGAGTAATGCCTTAAGTTGAGCCACTTCATCGGAAGGAGAATCAAGCTCTTCTAGAACAGCGAGAGTTTCCGCAGTCACGTCCCACAGTTCATGCTCACGATAGATGTCTTGCCAACTCATATGGCAGCTCCTTTGCAACCGTTTGCGGGCAGATCCGCACCTTAGTAAGTGACTGCATTCTAACGGTAAAACTGCAGGTGGTCCGGCTAGCTGTCACTTGTTTCGGTTCTGCCACGCGGTTCTGCTCGCACGCAGAATCAGATCGCGTTTGATCAAGACTCGCAACCGATGAGCGCGCTCTGGCCCCCGCACTGCGCGGCCCCACACTGACCGGGTGAAGCGACGGATTCCAGAGCCCCTTCGTTCTAGATACTGTTTGAACGTTCCGTTCATCAGATCTTTGCGGTCCGCATGCACACACTGATGAGAGATGGCCTCGGCAGGGTTAATTAGCAGTCGCGCGAGAACGTCATTCCCTACCGACTGGGCGACCAAGATTTCATCAATGGTGGCCAACGCCTTCTTGTTCCAGCGCGCGTCGAGGAACCCGCCGAACGCTCCGATCGGTGTCATCAGAAGAACCAAGTACCCGAAGTATGCGAACTGCTCTCTACTTCCAGCGATCTTCGGATCGTTAGCCAAAGCCAACATTAACGCTGCTCCGAGCGGATACACGATTAAGCAGGCCGCGAGAAACAGTCCGAATCTACGGCGCACTGCGTCGAACGCCTCTTCACGAATAGCCAGACGCTGCACACTATCGACGAAGGTGCCGCGATGAGCTTCAACACGTGCGGGCGGATCCGTCTTTCCCAAGCGAGTCAGCAGCTCCCACGCACGCTTACGACGACTTACGGGAATCGGTGCCCACCACCGAACGATTGCACGCCAGGCCAAAGGCCCAGCGGTCACTGCGAGCCCAGCAAGGGCTACCCACCCTCCCTGGGCTGATACCCATTCGTTGAATTCCACCAGCATCGCGTCTAGAGCAGCTCCATCAGCCCGGAAGGCATCTCTGAGTGAGGCAAGGGTTCAGGCAGGTGTTCCCGCGGACCATCTCGATCTTCTTTGTGCGGGTTGTACGTGTGGAAAGGCCCGTCGGGATCCATGATGGTGCGCATCATGGGGTCGAGGTAGTCGCGGAAGAACACCACGATCGCCGGCCCGCCCTCGAGGCGCATCTTCTCCCACGAGATCCACAGCGCCTCGAGGCGCATCACCACTTCTGAATAGCGCCACCATTGTGGATCCCACCGGAACTTCGCCACGTCATCGAGTGGCCGCGAGTACGAGGGCAACAGCCAGTCTGTGACCCATTCGCCCACGTTGTCGTACACGGTCTCCGGTTCGGTTGATTCCTCGCCCTCGAGGGACTCGGCGAAGTCGGCTTCATCCATGGGTGGTCTCTCCAATCACTGACTCGTAGTACTCCTGCGAGGCTTTCGCGTCATCGCCATACGGTTTCGTCGAGAAGTGCTGCAGCGCCAGCAGCAGCGCCGGGTTACCAGAGGCAGTCATGATTGCCCGCCCCCGTGGCAGCTGCGCAATATCGGAAGTATCGAAGATCCGCTCTCGCTGAATCGAGGTGGTCGTCGACCTGCCTCCCCGCTGCGTCGACGTCGTCCGCTTCGTCACGTCGCGATCGCCAATCAGCGAGGCCAGGAACGGCAGGAACTTATCTTCGGACAGACCACTGCCGGCCACACGCACGTTCGCGGCCGACCAGAGTTTGTTCATGCCTGACTCCCCGTAGGCTTCGATGCCTTGGGAGTAGGACTGGAAGAACGTGGAGACCACGATGCCGCGTGACCCGTAGTGCGAGTACACGTCGGGCAGTTCGTGCCAGCGCACGACGTTCGCCGCTTCGTCGAGAACTGCCATCAACGGTGTCGATAGCCGCCCGCCTCGCTGACGGGCCGCGATCTCTTCGGCCGTCGTGAGTAGAGCCATGACGAGGGCCGCGGTGATTGCACGGGCGCTGCCGCCGCCCTCGCGGGAGATGAGATAAAGCGTGTCCGTGGAGGCCACGAACCTCTCGAGGTCGAGCTCGGGACGTTTGCGCGCGTTCGGGCGCACCCACGCGGCAACCTTCGGGTTGCCGAGGATTCCCACCCAGGTGCGAATCTGTCCATACACACCGTCACGCTGTTTCTCAGTGACCATCTGGTCCTTCTCCAAGGCTTGGGCGATCGAGCCCTGGCCGGCCTCGCGGAGGATCCGCTCAGCCGTGAAGTCCTTCTCATCGTTGACCCACCGGTACACGTCCGTGATCGGCCGCTCACCGAGCGCGCAGGCGTAGATGTAGCGCGACAGGGCAGTCTTCGCTGTGGGCCCGAAATAGGCGTCCTCGCGTGCATCCTTGGCCGTGGCCGAGGTGCGGAAGACGTCAGCCATTTTCTCGGCGGTCTCCATGTCGCGGACGAACGTGAGCGGGTTCCAGAACCAGGAGGGTTCTTCACCGATAATGCCCTGCACATCGTGGACCCACACAGTGCCTTTGAGCGACCTCGGCCCGCGTGTGAGGTCGACGATGTCGCGCTTGTTCGAGGTGGCCAGTGCTGGGCCTTCGGTCTCGAGGATCTGGGGCACGCACACACACGAGGTCTTGCCGGCGCGTGGTCCCATGATCCAGATTTGTACCCACTCCCACGATGCGAACAACGGCTTCATGTTGTTGACCAGCTTGCCCAACGGAACCCCCAGGCTCGCGCCAGTGGCCCCGAGGCGTTCGGCGTCTTTTGACGCCTGCTTCTCGGTGAGCTCGTCGACGTCCTTGATCCGGGTCATGTCCCGGGCCCGGTCGTCAACGCGGCTGCTGGTGTGGCGGTTCTTCTTCCACGCGAACACGATCAGACCAGCCACAGCAGCGAGAACGAGCAACTGGGCGAGGAACACGAGAATCTGCAGCCCGGTGACCGGTACGTCCCCAGTGGCTTGGCCGATGCCCACGGCGAACGGGTTCGCGGAGCCGGCGGTCTCTCGAATCGTGGGGTCGACCATCACTGACACGCAGTACATGCCGAAGAGCACGGCTAGCAGGGCGATCAGTGCCCCGATGATCATCCACCCGGTGTCACCATCGAGTGGCTGGTTCTTTCGCCCTGCTTGCTGCGCCATGGTCAGGCCGCCTTTCTCCACGCCTTGTTGGTATCACCAACACCGCTATCCATCTCCACGCTCGTCATCACCGTCCGGAACGGAACTCCCGGTTTCTTACCGATCTTGAGCAGGAACTTCCCCAACCCGGGCGGTTCGGCAGCGGTTCCTGTGTCGGGGTTGATCATGGCCTCCGCCGACCAGTCGGTGATCATCGACTTCTCCTTGGCCGTCATCGCGAACACCTCCTCGAGGTTGCCCATCTCGCGCTCGGCGAGACCACCGAGGAAGACTTGAGCGGAACGCTCCACGAAGCCCCACGCGATCTCCGTCAGGTGCGGAGAGGACAGCTTCAAGTCGCTCATCGTGTGAGTGCACATCATCTGCGCCAGACCACGCTGACGGTTCAGGCGGGTCAGCGAGTCAAGGAAGTGGACCATGACCTCGGCGGCTTTGAGCATCCTCCACAGCTCATCCATGATGAGCAGGTAGTGAGTCTGTTCTCGGCCTTCGGCATCAGCCAGGTGCTTCTCGGCCGAGACAACCGCGGATCCGTGTGCCCAGCACACCGACTGCACCGCTGCGCCGAGCTTCGCGTCAGCGTCATCAATGCCGGAAATGTCGAAGCACATGGGCCGACCGGTCTCGATGTGTTCATCGGTGTGTTCCGAGAACAGATCACCGAACTGCCCGTTGGCCGACAAGGCAATGAGACCATCGAGCAACCCACCAACACGCTCGTCGTACTTCTCATCGCTATCTGTGGCCAGAGCGATCGACCGCAGTGCGGCCGGACGGGAGGCAATGTAGTCGCGCAGCTCGTCGACGCGTCGCGTCGTGGTGAAGTCTGGATCGAGCTGGCGCAGAGTCTCTGAGAGGATCGTGCTCTCGTGCGCTTTCAGCTTGCGGTCGAGGACGAGTTCCAGGAGTCCCGAAATCGTGGTCAACCGACGGCCACGCATTTCTTCGAGAGCCTGCCGACGGCGATCGGGATCCTCGATTCCACGCAGACGAGTGATGACCGGGCCAAGATCCAACGGATTCCGATGGCCACGCCCGCGTGCCATCTTAATGACCTGCCCATCCATGGCCTCGATCAGCTCGGCATAGTCAGGCTTCGTATCCGAGAGCACCATGGGGATGACACCCCAGGCCGCGAGGATCGTGACCATGCGCCGCATGAGCGAGGACTTCCCGAGACCGGGCCGGCCGAGAACGAACCCGGAGGGGTTGAGGATGAGGTTCGCGAGGAACCAGAAGATCGGATCGGCACACACAATCGTCTGCCGCTCGAGGTGGTAGCCCAGTGGCGCACCCACGACCGGGTTGGACGAGCCGGCGATGAATGGCCACAGCCCACACACCTGCACCGAGGTGCCCTGGTACTCGACCGGGGCTTCGATGTAGTTCACATGCCCGCCGCCGGCTGTGTTCCACCCGCGCGGGCCGGGCCTCTCACGAGTTGTCGATCGGGCGTCGCGAACATTGTTCAGCCACTGCTGTATCGGGCCCGCGGTCTTGTCGGCGTTCCTCTGCTCTTTCGCTGCCTGTCGGTTCATGGCACGCAGCTCTCGCCGGGAGAGAGTCAGTTTCAGGTCGTCGTGGGCCGCGTCTACCTTGTTCTTGTCGCTTCGGCTCATCATCTGACGCATCATGATCTCATCACATCCAATCCCGTAGCTGGTCCGGCAGCATCATGTGGTCGGGAACCACCAGGCCCAGAGGCAGACCCGCCTGGAACGTCACCGCCTGGTTGCCCAGAGCCTCGCGGATCTTCAACCTCGCAGGAGTGAGCAGACCGGGAATGCGCTTCTCGAGCTGCTTGAACCGACTGGTGTCCGCGCAGCTGACGGTCACGATCATCCCGAACCGTGTCACACCAGCACCGGCGGCCTCTTCATCGGCAGACTTCTTGGCCGCGGCTCGACGCATCTGCGCCCGCGCGGTCGGACGCCGCTGCTGAGAGCCGGCGAACTGAGCATCGTTGATGTCCTGCTCGACGACGTTCGTGGTTTTATCAGAGGGAATGGGCCGGTAGAGCATCGTAATGCGCTTGCGCAACATCCCGTCCTTCGGTGGCTCCATTGCCCGCCGCAGGGACTCTTTGTAGAACAGGCCGCGCGGGCCCTCATACATCGTCCACGACTTTGAGAACGCCCGATCGTGACGGTAGTGATCGAACGCATCGAGAGCGAACGTCGGCCCCGCATCCTCCCAGTCTAGGCCCGTTCCACTGTCGGCGCGGGCCTCTTCGATCTGGGTCGATACTGTTGGGTCATAGGCAGTGCGCGTGTAGTCGATGATGTCTTGGGCCGTGGCTGCGCGCACCGCGGTGCCGGCACCGGTGTCTGAGAGGCCACTGATGATCATTCCGAGGCGGTTGCCGATCTCTTCGGCCATATCGGCCGTGCCCCGGTCTTTGCCGGACCCGTCGATCGCGCGCCCGTCAAAGGTCACGGAAATGTATGTCGAGATCTGCGGGGATCCATGCGAGTACTCAGACTCGATCGCTTCTGCGACCTGAGAAGAAAACTCGGGAGCAGAATCGACATGATTCCGCCGCATCATCCGACGAAGCCTCAGACCGGAATCGGGTGCAATCTCGACTGTGACCTGGGCACCCCGCACGCCCTCGTCCGTTCCTCGTTGCGCCAACCATGCTCCCCAGTGCGCGACCATGGAGTCCACACGTTCTTTGGCCTGCAGCTCGTCACCGTCCGCGTGGGCAATGAGCACGATCGAGTAGTTCTTCACGCCCTGCCCGACGACTCGGATGAGGCCGAATGGGTTGTCGTATGCGTCTGTGTGCTCGCTCAGCTCTGAGGGGGCCAGTAGGCCCGGCAGGCGACAACGCCCATCTCGCGTCTTGCCAGCAGGGCCAGCCAAATAGACATGCTTGCCTGCTTTCTCTTTGCGACGTTGTGCGATTTTCAACATTCTCCGTCCATAGAGTGATCGCCCGTGTTTGCGGGTCACAACCATAAGTACTGCGGACACGATGCCCACGAGCGCCACAATCAGCGCTTGCCAGAACCACTGGCGGGTCATCATGAGCACAATGATGATGATGAAAGGAACACCGGCGAAAGAAACTCCTAGCGGGAGTCCGAGAATCCCCGAACGACCAGGCTTAGAGATATTGCCGAACGTTCCAGGCTGTGGCTTCGTCTCTGTGCTCATACTGCTCACTCGTCCTCAATTGCCTTTTCGACGTTCGCTCCGGCACCACTTGTGCCGTCCGAGATCAGGCCAGCTGCGTTTGCGGCATCACCGATGGATGATGAACCGCTCGACGAACCTGCGCCGGATGCACTGCTACCGCCGCTCGGCTCAGCTCCAGCAGATTCGGCACCTGCCGCCGCTCCACTCGAACCGGCAGAACTGCCTCCGCTATCGCCCGACGCCGAAGCTCCTTCGGAGCCTCCAGAACCCTCGGATGACTTGTCGGATGCAGAACCTGCTCCGTCCGGCTGACCGCCGGCCCGTGGCTCTGATCCACCTGAACCCGCAGATTCTCCAGCACCGCCCGATGTGCCGCCGCTCCCGGCGGCGCCAGCGCTTCCTGAGGAACCAGACGCTGCCGCACCACCACCTGCCGGGGCCGACGACGCGCCCGCTGCCGCACCACCGCCGCCACCCGCTGCCGCGCCGCTACCCGAAGCGACTGCGCCGCCTCCAGCGGCAGCGCCCGCTCCGCCCGTAGCGGCGATCACTGCTGCGCCCGCCGCTACTGTCGCGGCACCAGCCATGGCCGCACCTCCGCTGAATGCGCCTGCCCCTTTCGAAGCAACAGGCACAACAAATTTGATGAGGGCCGGGAGGGCTAAAGCTGCGAGGATCATGATCCCGGTGCCCATGCACACTCCAACTACTGCCTCGGCAAGATCCTCGACCTTAGCCCCCTCCTTGCCGACACCACTGACCACAGGGGTGTTCATGAACCACAAGCCCAACGCGTAGATGACTGCGGCAACAGGTTTGAAACAGATGAAGGCGATGAGATAACCGTTCGCCTTTGTGAACGCTTGTTTACCTGCCTCGGTGCCGCTTGCTGCAGCCAGTGTCGGAAGAAAAACCATCAACACGGGCAGGAGAATATTTCGGAACAACATGAACGCGAAGTTGACTACTGACCCGAGCAACTCAATCAGCGCAAATATCAGCCATCCGCCACTGCCGAGCACGCTGCCGAACGTTGTCACTACAGCCAGCGCGGAAATGTCGCCTTCACTGTTTCCCGCCGAGGCGGCTCGATCCAGCAACCACGTTGACAGTTCGTCGCCTGCAGTTAGCAGCAGTGTGATGCCTGTTGCATAACATGCGGTGACCATGATCAAGTTAACGACGGGTTGGACTCCACCAATCATGGTTTTGAAGTCCTGCGATAACACCATTTTCCCCAGCGCGAACAGGAAACCCAGAATCGCGAAAGCGGCTGTGTACCACGTCAAGTCGCCGATGACCTGGTTGACTGGGTCAGCTTTAAGGTCCGGTTGAGGAGCTTCCATCCACCAGGTGTTCAGCCACTTCATCATTGCCGCTGCCGCGTCGCTGATCGATTTTGCCGCTGTCGCCACTGCGTCATTGGCGAGGTCCTTGATTCCCTCTCCGGCCTTGCACCCGGCAAAGCCGAGCGGATCAGAGAGGAAATCGCAATCTTTGTCAGCCATTGCGGGGGCTCCAGGAAGTGTAAGCGGACGTGTCTTCCACAGCCTCTGGCGGAGAGACGGTTCCCGCGTCCCAGCGCCAATCGTCCTCTGCTTCATCCCACACTAGATCGATGACCAGGCTTGCGTTGGCGTCGGAGCCGCGAAGCAACAAATCCACACTGGCCGTGTCATCTTCGTACGAGACGATTTGGAATCCTGCAAGCTCCACCATCGTCTTGTCCTCGGACGAAACCGAGCTCTCCTCATCGAAGAACTCTTTGGCTTCCGGCGAGTCGACTGCCGCTTCATAAACACCGCCATTCAGGAACGCCTGTGACAGGTTGAACGCCGCAAAGAGCGCCCCCGTGGGGGAATGCGCATAGCATTTCCAAAAATTGCCGTCTCGTTTGGTCGGGCCATATGTCTGAGAGGTCGGTACGGTAATGCCATTCTTGTAGGCTTCCCACTTTGACTCTGGTGCCTCGACCGGGTAGTCCTGGTCGTCTGCCGGCACCCCGCAAGCACCACCGGCTTTGGACGTATCGGTATCTGCCGCTTCGGAGGACTCTGGCTGTGATTCTCCCTGGTCATCCTCATGGTTGCGTCCAGCGAAGAAGCCGAGAGCGATTCCACCGACTAATACGAGGGCTACCAGCGCGGCGGATAGAACCCACCACACGTTGAATTTCGTACTGAATGGTTCTTCTCTTGCCATGACCTACTCCCTCGGTCCCAGTGGGTGTTGCTTAGACGAATACTGCGATGATCGTTCCGGCAGCCGTGGCGAGAATACAGACGATGATGCAGATGACCAGGCCCTTGAACCCGTTGATCTCGCGGCCAGTGAACGAGGCAAAAGCGAGGTAGCCGGCAGAGGCGAGGAAGCCTGCCAGGCCGAGGACGATGACGCCCCAGGCAATCCAGTTCAGCAGTGTTGTGAACCCATCTGTGCCGGGGGGCTGCTCCGGGTTGGGGTTTGGCAGAGCTGCAATCGTGTCAGCGCTCGAGGCGATGAGGTCGAACATTACTTCTTCTCCTTAATTTCTGTCAGCGACAGGATCTTCTTCACGGTCTGCTTGATGCGGCGCGGGAGCCGCTGAGTATCGGGAGGGCTGATCCGCCATTCCTCGATCCAGGGCACATGCCATCCATGTGGAGTCATCTGCCCAAGTCGTTTGGTCGCCTTCTTCTGTGCCTCGAGCAACTTCGGACCGTCATCGACGATCACGATCCCAAGGAGGCGTGAATCTTGCAGTGACCCGCTCGCCCACTGTTTGGCGAATTCCATCCCCGCTTCAATTCCTGCGCGGTGATTACGGCACACGGCCACCACGTTCAGTTCGGGCCTCGGCCGTGTCCAACCTCCCGCGATCGGCCACCCGAGTCCCACGTCTGTGGCCTGGTCTCCGAAGAAGCTCGCCACAGTCGAAGTTCCGGCCCCGCCGTGGAGGCCCATGACAACAACCGGTGCCCAATCGGTGACCTCTTGACGAGGCCACGGCTCCGTTGCAGGAGTAGTCGCGTTGATGGCCTCAGGGGTTTCCGGTCCACTCATGGTGATGCGGTCACCGAACAGATCGTCGGCGACATCCACCTCCTGCGGTGGCGCTTCCGCCGGCTGCGGAATGAACGGATTGCTGGGCATTCGAACCTGATTTCTCTAGTCGACTTCCAGTCCCAGTCTACGGGAACGCGGCCTAGTGTCAATAGATACTGCGCGTTCTTTGGATACGTTCATTCATGTTTAAACTATTGACGGTTGAGGCGCTTTCCGCGTACTGTTGCACCATGCGCACATACTGGAACAGGCAGGCAACCACTGTTGTGGTTATCCTCACACTCGGACTTACGATAACGGGATGCACTGACGCAGGGAAATCACAGGATGCTGCGTCGTCAACACCCACCGTGTCTGTCACTGATCCGCCCACAACTCCCGCCCCACGTCAGAGTGCGTATGACGACGCAGCGAAGACCGTCACAACGGTGATGACGGAATATTTCGACACCAAACGTTCATCTGACGAATGGTTCGCGGCACTCGAACCGCATCTGAGCATGGAGGCTCAGTACCTCTACGAGGATGCAAATATCAAGAACATTCCTAACGGGAACGTCACCGGCACTCCCCAATTGGTGTCTGACGATGCCACGGGGCTGCGCTACTTCGTCGACACGAGCATCGGCCAGTTTACGGTGATCCTTGTCCTTGAAGGCGATTCCGGCGGGGCATACGTCGTCGACGAAATACAGTCCCCAGGATCGGGAAAGTACGACTGATGAAGAAAGCGGTCGTCGGGGTCGTCGCGATCATCCTCGTCATCCCCCTGCTCGTCGTCATCCTCTTCAGCGGTGGCGGCTGCGCCGACGGTGCCGAGCCTGGACCATCTGACCCTGGGCTCAAAGACGATGCCATCGGCAACGGTGCCGACCAGATCCCAGAAAAGGCAGTCCCATGGGTGGAAAAGGCCGCGAACTCGGGAAAGTATCGCTACCCTGTCGCGTTTGTCGCCGCCGATATTTTCGCGGAGTCCGGATTCGACCCGGCGGCGGCAGTCGGGGACTCCAACGGGGGCACAAAAGGTCTGACGCAGATCAACAACGCCAACTGGAAGCACATCTATGGGCACGATTGGAACGCTGACGAAGATGGCAACGGCACCCCAGACATCGAAGATCCGCTGATCCACGCCGAATACGCAGCGAAACTCTGGGACGAACAGATCGATCAAATTCACAAGTTCAAGAAAGACAACCCCGATTCCGGTGCGGCGGAAGCCTCGGACCTCGAGCTGCTCCTCGTCGCCCACAACGCCGGTTTCAGTCGAGTGGAGAGTTACCCCGACATTCCGGACTCCACCCGCAATACATACATTCCCAAGATCACGAAGTGGGCGAAACGGTGGGGTGGCCTCGATATCAAGAAGACCAACGTCGGCGGGCAGCCGAAAGGTGTTGATGCACAGGCCGGTGGTGACGTTGTTCGACCGCACAAGAACAGCGATCTGAACCTCGGGCCGGTCAAGCCACACGTCCAAGAAGCCGCCGAGGTCATCTCGGAAGAATTCGGGATCACCGACATTGGAGGCTACCGCTCCAGCGGCTCCCGCGACCCCAATGGTCACCCTGCCGGCCTGGCGATCGACGTCATGGTCCCCCTCGACGACAAGGGCAAGAAGCAAGGCGACGAGGTCGCCAAGTACGTCATCGACAACCACAAAGAACTCAACGTCAAATACCTCATCTGGTACCAGCGGATCATGAACGTCGACCGTGGAGAGACGAAGTGGCGAGGCATGGATGACCGTGGGTCCGATACCCAGAACCACAAGGACCACGTTCACATCTCCTTCAACGCTAGTGACGATGGAGACCCTGGAGAAGCCAAGGGCGGAGGAAGCGTTGACCTGCCCGACGAATGCCCGGCAGGCGGCGGTGACGATGCGCCCAAAGGCGGGAAGAACAAGCCCGGACCCTGGGGTGGACACGACAACGGCCGCATCCCCACCGACGAGCTCAAAGCAATCCCTTGGGCTAAGGATGAGTATCTGCGCTCCGATGCCACAGACGCATTGATCAAAATGAACAACGACTTCAAAAAGAAGTTCGGTACCGACATGGGCATTACCGACGCCTACCGTGACTATGAGGAACAGGAATACCTCTACAAGACCAAACCGCCGGGCATGGCCGCCACACCCGGCAAATCAAACCATGGTTGGGCGCTGGCCGTTGACTACGGAACCGGAATCAACCGGTTCGGCACGCCTCAGCACAAGTGGATGAAAGACAACGCCGGGAAGTACGGGTGGCAGCACCCGGAATGGGCACGTGAGGGGCAGAAGAACGCTGAAGCCTGGCACTGGGAATACTACGGACTGGACAAATGAGCACACTGAATCCTGAAGACGTCCCCCCGTTCCCCGTCTACGCACTCGAATACGACGGGGACACGGTTCTGCTGGACAAAGTCATCGTCGAACCCGCCGTCGGTCAGGAGCTGACCGAGGCAGGTTTACAGGCAGTCGCCCGCAAAGCGAGCGACGCGGGCCTCGACGCGGTACGTGTCCGAGTGGTGACCCCGGACGGCACTCACCTGATGATCGTCAACTCCGAGGGCGACGCAGAGGACATCACGCCCTCAGACGAGCCGACTACGCCGTCACGGCGTAAACGCGGTCTCATCATCGGGGCCGCAGTTCTCACCCTCGCTCTTCTCGCCGGAGGCGGCATCGCTGTCGGCAAGGCCATCAAGGCCGCCAACACTGAACCTGTGGCGGCGGCCCCTCCGCCGATCCCTGGCGAGCACGCCGCTATCCCAATCGGGCTGCCGGCTGGTTTCGACAGCACTGCCGACTGGTCCCTACCTGTCGCCGATGGCCGACCGCCCGTTGTGATGAACAACGGCCAGGTGCTTCTGACGACACCCGATGATCGCCTCGAGATTCATGAGACGAAGCGCGCTCAAACCGTCTGGTCGTCCTCGACGGTGCCGAATGGAACCACACCAATTGTCGAGACCACGTGGACCGACCGGCCAGTCCTCGCGTCGGCCACCGGCCGTGCGCTGACCCTCTGGCCCCTTGATCTCGATGACAACAGCAACGTTCCAGCGGTCGAGGTCGACCTCAACGCACAAGCCGACGTCACCTATGCAGGCACAGCTCCGCTCATCGACCTCGGCGACTACACCGTCGCCGTGCCCGCCGAGAACGGGGTCCAACGCGTCTCCGTTCCACCTGGCACGCACCCTGTGGCTGCAGGAAACGACATCATCGTCTCCGTGGGTGACAACACCATCGCTAAGACCGCGTTCACGTCCAAGGCGACCTCGACAACGACCGATTTCGAGCGACCGAAAGGCACCAAAGGTGCCCCCACCTCGGCCATTGGCCTGACTCCGACACGCGCGGTCGTGACGTGGAAGGCCGAGAAAACGGAGACCACGGCCTTAGTCGATACCGAGAAGGGCAAGGTCCTCGCCACGACCGACGGGCGTGCCCCCCGTGTCGAAGAACTCCCGCAGATCGACGAGACGGCCGGCACCGCACTCGCTGGTTCCTACTTCATTCGCTACGACGAGGACAAGCCCAAGATCGTCGACCTCGACGTGGCCTCCAGGGACGCTGTTCTCGATGGAAACCACGTCTACACCACCAACCAGGACGGACCACTTGACCTGAAAGTCAGCGGCGACAAAGTAGTTCCATCCGCGTGGGAACCACTTGCCCCGGACGATCCACCTCCGGCCGCTGTTGCCCCCGACGCGGCCTATGTTCTTGCAGAGAAAGTCGACCAATCCATTCTTTACCGCGCACCCCGCCAGGAAGAGGAAACAACACCATGATCGCCATCGAGCTCGACACCGAAGGCAACGGGCACATCCAGCTCCCGACCGGGACGCGCAGGATCACTGCGGACTCTCTGTCCGAGGCCCGCAGTCAGGTCATCACCATTCTCACCAACCATGCTCAAACGAACGGGCGGATCCTGAACGCCTCAGTGACGACGGCCACCGAGGGAACCGTGATCCTCGAGGTCCAGCCCAACGGGACCATCAACGAACTCGATGCACCACCACAGGAGGAACCGATCATGCACCGTGCTGAAGAAGCCCCGGCAACTCACAGCAACGTGGACACGGCCCCGCAGACCGTGGCCGCCACTCCCCCGAGGCCGTCAGCACCACCGCCGCAGGCGGCATCCGTAATGCCCTCACACGAACCCGCTGAAGAACCCCTGCAGGAGACTGTTTTCCAGGCGCCGGCCGCCCACTCCCCGAGTTCTGGACTCATTCTTGGCGACGGTAGCCCGGTCGGCACCGGCGCTCGTGCCGTTGAGGCCCCAATTGGGCGCAGCTTCGTCAAAGAGGCAAAAGACGTACCTGCCGAAGGATTCCGCGGCGTCGTTTATAAAGCCACCGGCGGACTCCTCAACACCGGTCCCAGCCGCCGCGAAATCCACCGACGGGAGCTTCACGGTCGAGTCGCGAAACCAATCTCAGGGACTCGCAACATCGTTTATATGTGTCTTAAAGGTGGAATCTCGAAGACGTCGACGACGAGCGGGGTCGGCCTTACCCTGGCTGAATACCGTCCTGACTCGGTCCTCGCGATTGATACCAACCCCGATGCCGGCGACCTCGCTGACCGACTGCTCGGCCACGACCAGGTCGAATCAACCAGTCCCCGGACAATCACCGATCTGGTGTCTGCCCTCGACGCTAACCAGATCGACAACCTCACCGACCTCAACCGCTACACGCAGACATCAGGGCGGTTGCACTTCATCGCTGGAGAGCAAGATCCCGACGTGTCGGAATCACTCACCGCCGATCAGTACCATGCCGTCCGCGACACCGTCGACCGGTTCTACCCGATCACGCTCACCGACTGTGGCACCGGAGTCACCCATCCGGCGATGAAAGGCATCCTTGAACGGGCCGATCAGATCGTCGTGGCTTCAGGGTGGGCCGTGACTGGAGCCAAGCGAGCACAACGCACCCTGACCTGGCTCCACGAAGCCCACGACGGGGCTTACAAGAGCCTGGCCGAGAACGCTATCGTAGTCCTCACCGATACCGGAGCCACCAGCAAGGACGTGGATAGAGACGCCATCATCGAAACGCTGCAGCACCTATGCCGCGACGTCCACATCGTCCCCTTCGACGCTGAAATCGGCAAGGGCGATCTCATCTCACTCGACGAACTCCGCCCCGCTACGCGCCAGGCCTTCCTGGAAATCGGAGCATCCATCGTGGATGCTCTCTGAAACCCCGTCCGCCACCACGAAAGCAGGATTAATGCCCACCGACGAATGGCTACATTCCGTCCGCAGCCTCACCTCATCCAAGGAACGCCTCATCATCATGCAGTTCCTCAGCCAACAAGATGCCGGTGTGTTCTCATCGACGATCGCTGAGAAGACTGGAATCAAAGCAACCACGCTCTCCCGGATGCTCCGAGACCTCGAAGACCTCGGATTCATTCACGGGGATCTCGCTCCGACTGAGCGACGCGGCCGCGCAGTCAGGTACACGCTCAACCCGGCGAGGATCCGCACGGTCCTTAAAGACACCGCGAAGCACCTCAACGTGAAGCTGTAGGAGCGAGGCGGACGCAATAGAGCGGGGTCGGACACATTGGCAGATGTGTCCGACCCCGCTCCTTTTGCTTCGTTGCCACCACGCAACGGTTCCATACTAGCGAATAGTTAAACTACCCGCTAGAGTTGATCGAGAAGAAACGACGCGCAGATTCAGGCAAGATGGGACACATGCCAAAATATGCGCGCCCCGCACACTCAGAGCCAGTGGAGGCTGCCATTGAAGCATTCGGAAACCGCGTTCGCGTCGCTATCCTTGGCTCCCTGCAAAAGGACGGATCCGGGACTCGCGGAGAAATCGCCAAGCGCCTCGACGCTGTTGAAGGCACCGTGCAAATGCATCTTCGAACCCTTGAGCGGCTGGGCCACGTCTCTTCGGATCCACCACCCGACTCTCGAAAGAGTGGGCAGCGTGTTCGGTACTCCGCGAATGCGGCGTCGATTGAGCGAAGCATCGAAGCACTCGCCACCGCAGTTCGAGGACAAACCGAATAGCCCGAAAGAAGTCTGCCGACACGCGAGTGAATTTCTAGAAACGAATGTGCTGGACAGATATGTTGTCTGTATGACTATCGGACGCCCTGTCGTGCCCAACCGGGCCGAGAAATCAATCTCTACGCGCCTGCGCAAGCCAGTCGACAAGATTGTCCGTGCTCAGGCTGACGAACTCGGGATGCCATACGGCGAGTACGTGTCATATCTCGTGGCGCAGCAGCTCGGTATGCCCGATGACGCCCCCAAGCTCCCGGAAGCTTCCCATCCACAGGGGGTGCTCTCGCTCAAATCTGCATAGCAACAAGTAAAAAGCTCCCCGGTTGCCGCCGAGGAGCCTTCTAATCAAATATTTGGTTGAGTTACCAGCTCAACCTGAATCCGTTAGGACTCAACTTGCTCAATAAGTCGAGTTCAGGATACCGCACACCCAAATCGGAATTCAATATTTCAGTTGCGTGTCCTGACGAACTCCCAGACTTCCACGACCGGCAAGCGGCGCAGGTCGAATGGAAAGCCCTAGCACCACTAATCTCTCACTCCCCCGTCGTGCGCGTTTCCCGCGACGGAGGCAAAACCTATCCCCACAAATGGGTCCGCGAGCTCCAGCCCGACTCTCTCCCGCTGATGCCGGCCGCCGTTCACCTCCATGACAAACACGGATGCGGCCACGTTCTCGTCCTCGACCTCGACCAGGCCGCCGGCAACGTCGACGACGACTACACGGCACTGACGAAGACCCTCGACGACACGGGCGCACTGTGGTTCGCTGACGCCTCACCGTCTGGCGGCCGCCACATCTACATCCCCCTCAACGATGACGTTCCGCACACGGTTCTCGCCGACGTCGCACGACGCTTAGCCACCCGGCACCCGAGTGTCGATCCCAACCCTCATTACTCGGCTGACACGGGGTGCATCCGGCCTCCAGGGAGCGTGTGGAAGCGCGGCGGCCACCAGCGTCTCATCACCGACCTTAAAGAGGCGATTGCTGCCGCAACCCTGCGCAACCCCACAAGCATGATCGACGCCCTCCTCGCTGGAATCCCAGCCTCACCACCGCCCTCGGCCGAGAACGACGTCGACGTCGACGTCGACGTCGACGTCTCCGCATACGTTCCTGACACTCAGCACCAGGTGTCCCCCAGGATCGCCAGAATCGCTCGTACCGGCATGTACGACACCACCCGATATGCCAGCGACTCTGAGGCCCGTCAGGCCGTCGTCACGGCCTGTGTACGGGCTGGACTCACCCAGGTCGAAGTCATTCGCCGCATCGAAACCGGCATATGGCCAGGACTCGCGTCAAAATACGCCCGCTACAGGCAACGTCGCACTGCGCTACTCCGCGACTGGAAGAAAGCTCGAACATGGCTCAGCACGCACGGGAAATCGAGTGTCCAGTCTGGCACCACTAGCCCTCAAGTCACAGGGGGGGTCCCCCACCCTGCAACCAAACTGCCCCTGGCGCACGAGGAACTGCGCCGCCTTGAACACCACCTCGCCCACACCGAGCCGGCGCCCGACTCGGCAGCCGCACGCCGCCGCTACTTCCTCCTTCGGGCTCTCCTCGCGGCCGCCCACCAGGATAGGTCCCTGACAATCGCTCGTGGCTGCCGGAACCTTGCGCTCACTAGCGGCATCGACCGCACCAAGATCCCGGCAGTGCTGGACTCCCTCTGTGCTGAGCCCCGTCCCCTCATCCGAAAGGTCACTGACGCTCATGGCAAACAGGCCGCCGCCTACACGCTCCTCCCCCCGGACGCGGCGACTCCAGACCGCTCTCCCTGGAAGATCGGCCAACCCGTGCAAATCCTCCGCCCTGCCTTTAGGGTGCTGGGACTTACGGCGGCAGCCGTTTATGAAGCGCTCGAGCTTCACGGGGCTAACTCAGGCCGCGGCGTCGCAGCCATCACTGGACTATCACCCACCACAGTGCTCGAAGCACTCGGGCTTCTCTACACCCACGGTCTGACAAAGACATCTCACCACGGGGGAAACACTTTTTGGTCGGTTACCACGAGTCAGGATCTCGTCGATGCCGCTGAACGACTCGGAGCCACAGCTATCGTGGCCGCGCTTATTCTCCGCTATCGGACCGAGCGCCTTGCCTGGTGGGCATGGTTGGCCGAACGGGCCCTCTTGGCTCAGATTCAGAGCGCCGCCCACCAAGCCGTTGGACCAGGTCTCTGGCCACCAGGCTGCGAATAGTTGTGTTCTAGTCGAGATGTTCGTCTGGAATCATCAGCTGGTACTGGGCCGGAACACCTATTTCGCGACCGCTCCCGTTCGTATCACTCACGCCTTCAGGAAGGCACTCTTCTAGTTCGGAAAGTTCTAAGGTCAGAAGGTCAGTTGCGTACTGACTGATGTGTTCTGCGTCCGGGTAGCAGCGATTCACTCGCTCGACAATATCCATCACATCCACTATCGCGCCATTCCGTGCGAATTCAACCGCCTCGAACCTCACGCTGGGCTCGGAGACTAGAACGTTGGTGCTCACGCTTCGCTCCCCTGCTGAGGTTTCAGCTCCCCAGAGGATTCCTTCGTGGCTCACCAAATCCAGTTTCCATCCGCTATCACTGAGAACATCACGCAATCGCTGAACCTGTTCCACTGCGCGCTCAGTTTCAGTATTGCCTTGCATCTTGTAGGACTCGATGAGTGCTGATAATTGCTGATCGGGGCTAAAGGACGGATCGTAGACTCGTTCTTCTAGCATCGCGACGTCAGCCTGAGCATTTTTCTGTCGTCGCTTCTCAATCAACCGTTCCCGTGCGGCCTCAGACTTGCGATTTTTCTTTCCCATACTGCCTTCCATAGGTTTCACAGTTGCATGGAACCTTACCGAGTGGAATGGCTCTTCTGTCAGTATCGACAGCAACTATCGCTGAACTGACATCGTGCGTGGCGCCAGACTGGCTGAACGTCCTCACCCCCGCTGGAACACGTACACCGAAGCAGTCGACGAACGAGCAAAACCCGGATGAGGCGCGGTCATCGATACATAATAGCGATATGCTAGCGAATGCGTATCGTTACGCTACCTACATGGTATCGGTACGCGACCGGCAGCTAATCGAACCAGGATTGCAGCGTTTAGCGACTGATAGCACATCGGTAGCACGTCGACACCGGACCGATAGCACACTGCTTATGAGCCGATATGCTAGCGGTTGTGTAGTGTTGCCATACCGCTTACGGTTCGATAACGTATTAGTATGATTATTACAGTTGGGCAAGGAAAAGGCGGTGTCGGCAAGTCCACTCTCGCCATGAATCTCGCCATTGACATACAGCAGCGCGGCAAGAATGTCGTTGTCCTCGACGCGGACCGCACCCTTGCAACAGCACGCCTCTGGGCGGACGATCGAGCCAACGCAGGCCTCCCCGTCCTGCCCGTTGTCAGCGGCGAAGGCAACCTCGTCAAACTTATTCAATCCCTCGCTGACCAGTACGACCACGTCATTATCGACGTCAAAGGCGGAGATACCACCGAGCTTCGCACCGCAGCGGTCTCAAGCGACCTCCTCGTAGCGCCCACCTCCGGTCAGCAGGCTGACCTGGACAGCCTCGAAAAGCTCGCGTCTTCCGTCGCCGCGGCGCGAGACCTCAATGACGGACTCCACGTCCTTGTCGTTTTGAACCGAGTCTCACCCCAAGGCAAAGCCAACGAGGTCGCTGATGCCAAGGCCTATATCGCGGACTACCCCGAATTCGACCTCGCTGGAACTGTCCTAGTCACAGCGAAAGCATGGGACAAAGCACGATCAGAAGGCAGGGGAGTGGTCGAAATCCCCGGCAAAGCCAAAGCCGCCATGCAAGTATTGACCAACGAGATCCTGGGAGACGACTAATGGGCAAGATCAGCCGCCGCAACACCACCCGCGAAATGGACCCCAAGGCCGTTGAAGAATTCGCTGCGGCAGCAGCCGAAAACACCGTGGCCACGCCCGAAGAGCCACTAGTCTCCACTGCGCGACCTGATCTACCCAGGCACCGTCTGCGAGCGAAGACCGGCACCAAGGGGCCGGGAACCAGCTTCCGCTACAACAAGAGTCAGGGTCGTCTCCTCGACTATGCAGTCGAAATGGAAGACATGAAAAAGCAGGAACTGCTCGAATCGCTCATTTGGCCCATCCTCGAAGAGAAGTACGGCGACCAAGTACCGCTCGACAGCTGACACGGACTGACTAAAAGGAGAGGGCTCATTAAAGGGATATGGGCAATGACACGACCTCACCGCGCCCGGGAGCGCCGCGACCCTGCAGGGGAAGACCTCAACTACTCGCAGGCCCTCGTTGTGTTTGTCAAGGACAATAACCACTGGTGCGGATTAAGCACCAGTCGCCGAGCGTCGAACAGCGACGATCCTTGATCTCGACATAGACCGAACCATCGAACACTCTTCACGTAGCAGTGGCTTCGACCCATTCCTCACCATCGTTCTCCCACTCGACGCGAACACGCACTGCAACAGCGGGACGGTCTGGAACGAGGGCCGTGCCGGCTCCTGATTGCGGATCCGTTGCCAATACCGCCAGGTGCCGGTCTCCAATCATCAAATTAGTTCATGAGTTCTATTATGTGCTTGAGAGGGGGCAGCCCGACTGCCGCCCAAAATCCCTCCGCTTTGCTCCGGAATTTCGGTTGCCCTGAAAAGAACAACTGCCGCACCGGAGGGAGTGGTTGCGGTCTGCGCGACGTTCACAAAGCAGTGACCAGCAGAGGGCTGCCATGCGTGATGACCAGTAGCCGGCGGCGCAATTTCTGGCAGATGAGCAGAATAAGGGCAGATGGACACTCCTCAGCAGGTGCCTTAGAAGAATTATCCCAAATATGCCAGGGGGGATTGCGTAGACACTGCTAGAGGGGGTAGCATATAATTATGAAACCGCAGAAGACCAAGGCAGTGAAGAAGTTCCTCAAGTCTCAGGGTTGGGAGTTTCTGCGAGACGGGAAAGGCTCACATGAGCTGTGGGGGGACCCGCAGACGGGCGACCGGCTCAGCATTCCGGCTGGACATGGGGAAGTCAGCCCCGGTGTTCTTCGTCAGTTGGAGGCGGTTCTACCGAATATCCCGAGGGAGTGGAAGTAATGACTAGGAAGATCAGCGTTAAGGCCTACCGCGAGGGCAAATGGTGGACCTTCGAGATTCCCGAGCTGGGGGCGCCTGCCCCCAGCGGCAACGGGGCATTCATGATGCCCGTTGGTCAGACTCGCGCGGCCGCGAAAGTGGCCGAAGAAGCCCGCGGCCTCGCCGCTCTCTGGGAGGACGGCGACGCCGAGGACTTCGAGGTTTCGGTGACGTTCGTTCTACCCGAGGAGATCACTACCGCGCAGCACACCGCTGAGGAGCTGGAAGCGAGAGGACGGGCAGAACTCGATGAAGCTGCACAGCTTCGCCGCAAGGTCGTGCGCGCACTCTTAGCCGATGACGTGTCGCAAGTTGACGCGGCCGCCGTTCTCGGCATTTCTCGGCAGCGCGTCCAGCAGCTCGCCTAAGCACGTTCAGGAGGACACCATGCCCAAGCTCAACGAAGAAGCCCGCCAGCATCTCGAAGTGGCAGAAATCAGTGTCGCCGCATGGGCGAGACGCCACAGTGGTAGCAGTGCATGGAGCGGCGACAAGTGCGGTTGCCCTGACGGTCGTTGCATCGGCTACCATCATGAAGTCTCGGAGCCGTGCCAATGCCTGCCAACGCTCATCCGAGCGTACGAGACCGAGCAGCAAGCGAACGTCGAGGCTAAGGAAATTTGGGACGAGTACCAATCGGGACGCGACAACAACGATGCTGCCGCCGTCGCCCATGCCTTGAAACAGGCTGAGCAGTGGGTTAACACCTACGAAGGTGTAAGCGTCACGTCCTGGTCTCTTGATGAGGTGGTGGACGGCCGCGCAGGAATCAGCGTCACCAATTCCATTAACGATCAGCGGTGGCTTGTCTGGGCAGCAGACAGCGCTGCGTAACCCTCACTGCCGGCCCCTTGTGGAAATGCCAGCTACCCGTCCAGGCAAGTTCCGATAACGGTCATATCCACGGGCTCGATGAAACATCGAAGCTAGAGCACACCGAGGTCGGTGTGCTTCGTCGCAAGAGTCGTATTTCTACTCATGGCCTGGCCTATGACCTTGGCAGCGGCCTGGTGAGACATGAGGCGAATCATCATGTGCTGCTTAATAAGCTCTTTCCGGTAGCCCGCCACAATAAGAGCGCGTGACTGCTCGATTCTCCGATGCTGATAGTCCACGAAAGGGTGCATCCTGGTGTTCCAATCGGAAAGAGCACTGCTTACGTCGTCTCCGTGTGCAGTTAGGGTACGGACAAGAAGCTCGGCTCCTGCAATACTGGCTGATGCCCCGAGCCCGGTGTAGGGAGTCATGCACCAGGCAGCGTCACCGACTAATGCTACTCGCCCGTAGTGCCACTGTTTCATCCGTACTTGCTGAGCGATATCGAGCCACTGATGGCCGGCACTCGCGTATCCTTCTAGGAGCTCGTTGAGCACGTGTCCGAACGGTTTGGGGCCGAAAGCAGCCTGGACAGCCTCACTGGGACGTTTATTCAGTTCTGCTTGAGCGTCGACTGTGCGATAAGAGAACAGGACAGTTGGGCCACAGTTGGCGTACGCGACAGTCATAGCGGTGCGTCCCAGCTCAGTCAACATGACCGAATCGCTGCAGGGATAGCTGGTGACATTGGTGTTCATCTGGGCGGCCCCGATCATGTAGCCGAGGTTATGCACGAAGTTTGCGTCGGGACCGAAGACTAGACGTCGGACGGTCGAGCGGACGCCGTCTGCCCCCAGAACCAGGTCAAATCTTTCTGTTGTGGTCTTGTCAGTGGCTGAGGCCAATGTGACCTCAGCACCTTTAGAGAACTGTATGATTCGTTCCGGCGTGGTGGAGAACCGTATATCCATGGATTCCGGTAGCGCGTTGAAGAGCGCTTTTTCGACGTCACTGCGTAACAGCATCCGAGGTGCACCAGGGAGGGTAGCGAGATTCAATCCCGGCCTGCCCTGGCCCTTGCGATTGACCTGCCAGGTTGAGCTCCCACTTCCAGCACGAGAGGGCAGAGCATCCAGAATTCCGATACGTTCGGCGGACCTACAGCCAGTAGGAAACAGGGCAACGACATGGCCGCCCTGGCGGCGTGCTGGCGAACGCTCGACAATTGTGACGGCCCAACCGCTTTCTGCAAGTTGTTTTGCGGCAGTCATTCCGGCGATACCCAGGCCCACGATGAGAGCTTTCCTAGTGAGTGATGGCCCCATGCCTTTAATCCCCAAACCTTCTACTAGTAGGTGTTCATGCCTCGACCGAAACGAATGCTTAACCGGGGTGGACGCGCCGTAGACGGCGACGCCTCCTGGGCACGGTTTACGATTATGGCTGCGTTGGCCCGAATGGAACACGTGATTGAGCGTGAACGAGTCACTGATACGAGCAGGAGACGACGCGATACTGGATCGAATCCCGATGGGTAGTCCCGCCGGGCCGCGAATAGCCATACCCACTAGGTGCACGAGACCTCGCCTGATCGGCGAGGTCTCGCAGGGTCGAACACATTACACACTGGGCAAGGGTAGGGACATCACCCTAACGCTTGAGCCGTGTCGATTAGTGATCACGCCATGCAACTTTGCTGGCGATAGATCGTAGTCCCGTAATCCCCTCCTGAGTCAGGGCACCAAAGTCAAGAGCAGCGCAAGCATCATTGACCAGCGAGGCGATTTCGTCTTCAACCATCGCCGCTATTCCTGCCTGGTCCATTGCGTCGCGCAGTTCTTCGACGTCCGAATCGGACAGATTCCCTGCTTCGAGCCGCTCGAGCAGAAGCCGACTTCTACCTTGTAGATGAATCCCGGCAAGTGACAAGATTCTCGTGGATTTTCCGAGCTTCAAGTCATCACCGCTCGGTTTACCTGTGAGTTCAGGATCTCCCCAGATACCAAGGAAGTCATCGCGTAGTTGAAACGCTTGGCCAAGCTTTTCTCCATACCGTCGCAGAACCGCCACAGTTTCCGATGGTGCGCCGGCGGCGAGTGCTCCAAGTTCGAGCGGTCGCGTGATGGTGTAGGAACCAGATTTGAGTCTGCCTATTTCTTGAGCGTCCGAAGCTCCTCGGGTTGGATCAGCTGCGGCCTTCAGGTCGATACTCTGTCCGAGAAGGAGTTCTATGAGCATTGTTGTCCACACAGAATGCATATTCGATGGCAGGCCAGATGCCAATCGAGCAGCTTCGGTCAGGGCAAGGTCGCCCAAAAGAATTGCAGTGTTTTTCCCGAACTCGGCAGAATCCCCTAGACCTTTCGCCAAGCGGTGAGTCTGCGCGGCTTCAGCATGTGCCGACAATACTCCGCGACGATGCAACGAATTGTCCATGACATCGTCGTGAAGTATTGCGAAAGCATGGACCAGCTGAATTGCAGACGCAACTTGCACCAGCTGTTCGTAGGCGACTCTGGAATGGCTCTCCGCCGGACCTGCTACGAATCCCCAGTAGGCCATCTGGGGTCGAAAGTTCTTGCCCCCACTGAGCCCAGCTCGGGCGAGCCATGTTGGGAAAGCATCGGGCAAGACTTCTGCCTTAACCGCGCTGCGCGATAGGTTCTTCCACAGTTGCTCGAGTGCAACAATGCAGTCAGACAGACAGTCGTTGACGTCAGACAGTAACCTCTCGAGTGAATAGTCGGTGTGGAGGGGCTCTTGTCTGCCATTGCTCAAATCACTGACCGTCATCAGTCGGAGTTGCTTGACTGACCACGGACTCAAGAGAACGGGAACAATCTCCGCACCTTCCATTACGGCTGCGGGATCGACCAAAAAATACTCTTCGACCTCCTCTGGATCGGGACTGAGATCTCTGGAGTCGATGGTCCCGCGGTAGACCGGGCAGATCTCTCGTTCAACTATGCCGGAGGCATCTGTTGCCGAATAGCGAAAATCTGGAAGTATCGGAGAGATGTTACGAACTTCCACGCCGAGTTCTTCCTTAGCGCGACGATAAACTGCATCGACGTCATCCTCGCCGGGCCGGGGATGCCCACAGCACGAATTTGTCCAGACGCCTGGCCAACTCCTTTTAGACAGAGCACGACGCGTGAGCAACAGTCGTCCTTCTTCATCGATTAAATACAGAGAAAAGGCGCGATGCAGCGGGGTTTCAGCGGTGTGCACGCTTGCTCGATCAGCGACGCCGATATCCGCTCCATCGTTATCTACCAACACCACTTGGTCATCTACCTTCATACGAGTCCTCCATTGGATCAAATGAAAACTGGCACTGCACTGCAACAGTCGAAAACTGCGAAGGCCAGCAACCGGCTTCTCCGCCACGATCACGATGATCTTGAGTCTTCTCTTCGAAGCGCTTGTCGAGTTTATGCTCGTAACGATTTCTGATGAGCTCTGTCATTTTCTCTCCTTAAGAGTTGGGACACCGATTTCTTCGACTGTGCTCATCTCAGCAATCGATCTGGCAAGTACTTGGCCTGGCTTTGACGTACGATCCACTGGAGCAATGTGGCCAGGTCGCTCTGGTCGTAGCCGAGGAAATCAATTTCCTCTGAGGCGGCAAGCGCCATATCTAGCTCACGGTCGCTGAACTCAATGGTTCTATTGCGAATCTCTATGCTTCGACTGTGGTCAAGGACCTGTTCGAAGGGCACTCTTGCATGAGTAGTAGGGGATGTGCTTCCGGACTCTTCGGTAGCAAAGATCACTGGAAGTGTGGATTTACCTTGTTGCGAGTCAGAGCCACTCAATTTCCCTGTCTGCGTCGAGTCGCACCAGATGTCTTCTAGGTCGTTACTTGCCTGCCACGACAGTCCTAAGTGGTGTCCTGCGCGTGTCGCTGCCTCGACAGCATCGTCGTCACCTCCTTGCAGCGCGACACCGAGTGCCAAAGAGGTAGAGAGAAGAGCTCCTGTTTTGGACGCTGCTACTCCAATGTATTTGTCTATGTCGGTACTCTCGGCCCCTTGCGCGACAACCAGTTCGCGTGCTTGACCAGATACCAGCTTCAGTATTGTCTCGAGGAGGATCTCTACAGGGGTGCTGCTGCGGAGTCTCATAAGCATTCGCACCATCTGAGCCTGGATAGCATCAGCTGTCAGTAACGTCAGTGGAACGCCGTGTATCGCCCAGGTAGACGGTCGCCCTCGTCTGACAGAGTCACCGTCGATGATGTCGTCTTCCATTAACGACCACTGATGGACCATTTCCACAGCCGCTGCGGTGACACTTACACCTTCTCGAACCTCCGCGGGCAGGGCGCTGAGGGGCCGTCCAAGTGTAACTAGTGCTGGGCGAAGCGCCTTTCCTTGGATGGATACCTTTATCTGGTCTTGATCTGACTCGATTCCCCCAAAGTGATAGCGGGCCACTTTGGCTAATGCCGGGTCGAGTTGGGTTATAGAAGTATCGATGATGGGAGTGATCGCGTCTCGGATTTCGGCCAGGCAGTCGTGAGTGCGGGCAACGCCAGTAGGTGCGTTGGGATCGTTTATCAAGACAGGATCCTTCTCCAGGAGACTAGATTCTTATTCAGCAATTTGTTCACCATAGGATTGCGCAATAGAACGTGGTAAAAATAATGTGGACTAGGCAAAAGAGTTGAAATAGGCGCCGATATGCTTTGTTTGATTTTGATTTAAAAGAAATAAACGTGACGAACCAAGCCAACCCGCAAACTATTAACAGCAGGATTGCAGGGCCAGTCGAGTATGCAGAATTGCGCCACAAAACTATAGCCGCAACCACGGGGACTAACGATACAGTTGAGGCGAAAAACAGTGCTACAAAGCGCGCTCCAAACAATGTCGCTAGAGTCACTCGACCTTGCTTTATGTCTCCAGCGACATCACGCGCATCCTCTATCTGCCCTGGTATCGCCCAAACGCAAGCGCATACAATTGATACATAAAAGATTTGCTCATTAAATTGCCCTGCAATAGCCCAGGCCCCATTGACTTGGCATGAAATTGCGATTCCATTTGCGATTGGCTTCCAGGCCCAATACCATTTTTTGGGCGCAACAAGATAGACCCACAGAACGGTTGCTATATATAGAATAGAAACGATAGTCGAGATGGTTCCGCCCGTAAATCCAAGTACCATGAACAAGAAGCTGGAAATGAAAGTGCGAAACCACATCCCCCTTGGCGTCGCCATGCCGCTTGGGATTGGTCGATAGGGCTTGTTTATGCGGTCTTCTTCTGCCCCGACTGCCTGATTGGCGGCATCGAACAAGTAGGCCAGCAAAAGAGCCCATGCTATTGCGAAGATGAGGCTTAGCGCAGAAGCGTTGTAGATTTGCGAGGCATGTGCAGCAGTGACCGCCATAATAATGACTGGGCTAGCCATTATCCAGACGTTATCTGACAGCATTCGAAGGGTAAGTGAGAGCTCGTTCTGAATATTATGCGCGATCGTATTCCGCGCATTTTTAGGTTGAACGTTTCTTACTGTCTTGTTCACCGTTGGATCCTCGTCGTTGAGTCGGGTAGCTGCTCCAGATGCGAATCCTCTACGCAGCCTCGATTTGACATAAATGCACCTTTTAGCCTTCGCTCTGACTTTTGATATTCCAGATATTGATAACTGCTTTTAGTGGGATTCTAAGATGTAATTGCAGTGTCATTCTGATTAATCTTGAGGCTGAGCGACGTCACTTGGATTGGGTGCAGAGATATCCACGTCAGCGTCGAAGTCGTTGATGGCGACGGTCGCATCGATGCCCTCGGCGCGACTAACGAGAGTGGCACTGTCAATCTCACCTGATATGGGAATGTCGAGAGAGGTCGACTTTTTCTTTTCTCCGAGCTTGTAGCGCATGTATTCGACGTCGTTCTGTTCGACTTCGCCTTCCACGGTTACTTCATCCAGTCCGATCGTTTCGACTGTTGACACAAGTCGGTCGTAATCGTAGGTCTTGGCGATGCTGTCGCCTTGAGCTGCTTTGAACACGACGTATTTGCCGATCGCTGGTGTCGCGTCGTAGCCGAATGACTCCCAGTACTCTTTCGGGCCCTTGATCCACAGCAGACTCGAGGCCCGGACCAACTCGATGCTGAGGTCGACGGAGCCTGATTCGATAGATGCCTGGCCTTCGAAAGCGTCCGCTTTCCGATCAAAAATGAAGTCGGTGCTTTGCGTGCCGTCTTCGGCTTTCACTGTTCCCTGAGCATGATAGCTGTGGATCGACTTCAAATCGTCTTTGAAGGTCGAGAACCTGTCCATTGCTGCGGCTTCAGCGTCAGCATCAACTGAAGTGACGTGAGCGTCTACTGCGCTGTCAGAATTTGAGCACGCACTGAGACTCAGGGCGGTGACCGCGGCGATGGTGAAGGTCGTGAGTTTCTTCATTTCTCCTCCACGATGAGCTGTGTGATATCGACGCCGCAGTCTTGCTCGACCTGTTTGGACTGATGTCTGTATGTTGTGTTCGCGGTCGTTGTTGCTTCGGAGAGAAGAAGCAGAAAATCCGTGTTGGAGACTTGGTTACCGCTGCTCTTGTACAAGTCGGCGGCCTTCTTGTAGTCGGTGCTCATCGATTCCCAGTCGTGTTCCGCGTCGTTGTTGGGAGCGAGTTTGCTGATGTTTTGAGTGCCCGATACAAGCAGGTCGAGGCGAGTTCCTAACGCTGTGACTGTCGTCTTCTCGTCTTCTTTGCTGGCCTCGTCGTTGAGGGTGATGAGATCTTCGATGGCTGTGCAGTACGTGTCAGCTTTCGACGGGTCGGTATAAGAAGCCTGTGCGGCTTCTGTCGCAGTCGGGGCTTCTGACGGTTCCGTGGGTTGGGTGGGGGTATCAGTTGATGCCTCTGTGGGAGCAGGAACTTCCCTTTCGTCTGAGTGGGGAGCGGCCTGGCAACCAGTTAAGACGAAGGCAGATACCGTCATTGCGAGCACGGTGAAACGGACTGAAGTGGTGGATGACATTTGAGCGGATCCTCCCCACCTGTCAATGGAAACGTAGACAGGTAGCCGACAAAGAGTAGTGTGGTGGGAGCCAGAGCTGCCCAAGCTTGGCCCCCACCACGGGGCCTGCTACCGCGCGGGCACTGCGGCGCGTGGAGAAAACGCCGTTGTGCCCGCGAGTAGCAGGAGTTATTACCTTTGTTTACTTCGTGGCACGACGGCGCGTGAAGTAAGTTGCTGCTGCACCAGCAGCCAGCAGGACTGCTGCAGCTCCGAGCAGCGGTGCCGTTGCATCTGAACCGGTACGAGGCAGATCTCCGCCTGCGTTAGCTCCGTCGCTATTGCCGGTAGCCGCGCTACCTGCTCCTGCAGCGGATGTGTCGGTTCCGTTGGCGTCAGTCGATGCTTCGGAGGACGAATCGGCAGTCGCTGCAGACGATGCTGCTGCGCTTGGATCGGCATCGGCTGCCGACGAGGCATCAGCGTTGGTCGAATCCGAGTTGTCACCATTGGCTGCAGCGTTGGCTGCCTGCTGAGCCGAGGCGTTCGGGTCCGAGGTGGCATCTGCGGAGGTCTCCGAAGATGCATCCTCAGCGCCTGCGGATTCAGCTGCTGCTTCAGCATTGTTGTCAGCCGCGGCCGATGCGGTGGTGTTGGCATCGTTGTCAGCTGCTGCTTCTGCTGCTGCTTCGGCGGCGGGGTTGCCGTCGTCGTCGGCATTTGCAGATGCCGAAGCCGATGCTGCTGCGTTCACGTTTCCGTTGTCATCAGCCGATGCCGAGTCATCAGCGGATGCCGTGTCGGTTCCGTTGGCGTCAGCTGAAGCTTCGGACGAAGAATCAGCAGTTGCTGCAGACGATGCTGCTGCGGTCGGGTCTGCATCGGCTGCAGACGAGGCATCAGCGTTGGTCGAATCCGAGTTATCACCATTGGCTGCAGCGTTGGCTGCCTGCTGGGCCGAGGCGTTCGGGTCCGAGGTGGCATCTGCGGAGGTCTCCGAGGATGCATCCTCAGCGCCTGCGGACTCAGCTGCTGCTTCAGCGTTGTTGTCAGCTGCTGCCGATGCGGTGGTGTTGGCATCGTTGTCAGCTGCTGCTTCTGCTGCTGCTTCAGCGGCGGGGTTGCCGTCGTCGTCGGCATTTGCAGATGCCGAAGCCGATGCTGCTGCGTTCACGTTTCCGTTGTCATCAGCCGAAGCCGAGTCATCAGCGGATGCCGTGTCGGTTCCATCAGCGTCAGCCGAAGCGGTGGCACCGGCTGCGTCAGCGTCGGTCGAAGCGTCGGCAGTGTCGGTGCCGTTGTCGTCAGCCGTGGCTTCAGCGGCATCCGTGCCGTCGGCGTCGGTGTCGGCGGAGGCTGTGTCGGTGCCGTTGTCGTCAGCAGAGGCTGAGTCGTCTCCGCCGTCGTCGGTGCAGTTGATTCCGCCTTCAGAGATGTCCGCGAAGACATCGGCGCGTTCGAATCCGAGTTCGAGGCTTCCGAGACCATCAGGTGCCACGACAGGGACTGCAGCAAGTGCCAGGTCGGCCTGGAGGCCTCCCATGG
>NZ_JABKDE010000016.1 GCF_013623835.1 Brevibacterium oceani
CGATCCGGTATTCCGGGGTGTAAGAGCGACGCTGTCGCTTCTGATCTGACATATTGAACATCCTTCCAGCAGGACTGCGAATCCCGCTAACTTGGGTGTCCACTATTCGAGGGTAGCCTCAGCGGTCGATCGCGGTGAGGTCGAAATCATCGCACCTGCAGGGTTCCTCTCGCACGCAGTCAGCGAGAATCTGTATGCGGGAGTGGCCATGGCGCGCCGTGCGGCGTATATGTACGGAGCTGAGCTCGAGCGGGGCCCTGAGGGAAGTGTCGGTGCCGGGCTCGGGCACACAACATCGACCGGGGAGGTCGGTGTCATACCACCGACAAGGGAAGTCACCCAGACCGGAGAGACAATCGTCGTCGATGGCGTGGAGATCGAGTTCCAACTTGCTCCAGATTCTGAAGCACCTGCAGAGTTTCACTTCTATTACCCTCAGTATCGGGCTTTGTGCATCGCTGAGAACGCGACACATACGCTGCACAATGTACTGACTCTGCGCGGTGCACTGGTTCGAGACTCGAGGTCGTGGGCGGGATACTTGACGGAGGCGGTCGATCGTTATGGTGAACGATCCGACGTGGTCTTTGCCTCACATCATTGGCCCACATGGGGTGCTGCCCGTGTGTGCCAGTTCCTGGAACGCCAACGTGACATCTACGCATATCTGCACGATGAAACCCTGTGTCAAGCCCCGGGTTTCGTAGAGGCTCATTTTCTTGGTTTCCTAAGCAGCCGCGGACTCTGTCGCGGACTGGTTGATCCATTCAGAATGAACCTCGAACGGCGGGCGGTAGCCAATCGCTGAATGCAGCCTGGACTGGTTGTACCAAGCCACCCACTTCGACGTCTCCGACATCACCTCAATCAATCCCGACCATGTCTTCCGGTCGATGAGCTCGGCCTTGTACACCGAGTTCAGGGCCTCGGCCATCGCGTTGTCGTACGAGTCCCCACGCGACCCCACAGACGCAACTACCTCGGATTCCGCCAGGGTCTCGCCATAGCGAATCGACCGGAATTGCACCCCGCGATCGCTGTGGTGGACAAGCCCGGAGACGTCTTCGCCAGCCCTGTACTTCGCAGCGAGAGCCATCGTCAGAGCGTCCCTGGCCAGAGACTCCCGCATATGGTTCGTCACCTGCCACCCGACGACCTCCCGATGGAAGACATCGAGGATGAACGTCGTGTATACCCACCCAGCAGACGTCGGCACATAGGAGGGGGCACCTCCCGCTTGCGGGGGAATGTCCGCGACCCACAAACAGTTCGGGGCCGGTGCTGCGAACTCGCGTTCGACGAGATCATCCGGGCACTCCTCAGCCCTGGCTGAAGCCGTCTTCGGACGCTTCCGCTTCCGCCGGATTCCGTCGATGCCTAACTGGCGCATCAACCGCTCCACCGTACAGCGGGCCACCGGCCCGAACTCATCGGCGTGCTCGCGGTTGATCGCCTTCCACATCAACCGCTGCCCGTAACAGGAATAGTTCGCCTCATAGAGGCCCCGGATCACCACCATCAGTGCCTGATCCCGACGGGCCCGGGCTGATGGTTGACGCTTCTTGTAGGCGTAATACGAGCTCACAGCAATCCGTGCAGCAGTCCCGGACAGGGCGCGCACGATTGGCTCGACTCCGAACTCGTGACGATTGTCGTCGATGAAGGCGACAATCACTTCGATGGGCGGTCGAGCTCCGCCGCGAAGAAAGCCGAGGCCCTCTTCAGAATTTCGTTGGCTCGTTTCGCTTCAGCCAGCTCAGCCCGTAGCCGACGGTTCTCCGCTTCCAAATCGACCGACTCGGCCGGAGTGGCTTTGCCGGAATCCTTGTGTTTACGTACCCAGACTCGCAGGGTCTCTTTGCTTAAGCCGAGCTCGTTCGCAACACGAGTGATTGCCCCGTTCGCGGTGTCGGGATCGGCCTGGGCATGGATGACGAGCTCGACGGCACGAGCCTTGAGTTCGTCGGTGTATTTCACTGGCAAGAGAGAATCTCCTTCTTCCAATCTCCCTGCCTCTATTATCCCCGGGGCGATTCACCTGCGTTACATCAACCTCGGCTATCAGGGGGCAGAGATCGCCGAGTTCATTGAACTGCCGCCTGCTCTCGACAAGGAGTGGAGCACACGCGGCTACTACGGCTCAGTGAGTCACAATGTCAAAGCGATCTACCAGCGGTACATGGGGTGGTTCGATGGCAACCCGGTCAATCTGTGGCCGCACCCGCCTCAAGCATTGGCAGTCCGATACGTCGACGCGCTCGGGGGCATCGAGCGAGTGCAGCAACTGGCCGCCGCGGCTGTCAGCGAAGGAAACCTGCGCTGGGCTGCCACTCTGCTGGGCCATGCAGTTTTCGCCGACGACACCCAGACACTCGTCAAGAGTCAGTTGGCAGATGTGCTCGAGAAGCTTGGTTTCGGCAGCGAGAATGCGATCTGGCGCAACTTCTATCTGGGTGGTGCTCTCGAATTGCGGCAGGGGCAGTTCGGCACGCCGACTCAAGCGGGCACCAAGTCGCTGGCACAGCACGTCGAAGTGTCCCAGCTCCTTGACTCGCTGGCGATTGCCATTGAGGCTCCGAAAGCCTGGACGCTCGACCTGGAACTTGACTTCGTGTTCGAAGATGTTGGGCAGAGGCACCGTGTGACACTGCGCAATGGAGTGCTCATCCATCGTCATCTCAACGAATCAGCCGAGGCGGCCTCAGTGACTGTGACCGTGAGTCGGCTCGGGCTCATGCGATTGCTGGCCGGAGGGCTCTCGATTTCGGACCTCGAGCTGGTAGGCGACGCCGGCGTGCTGAGAAGTCTGCTGAGCGTCGTCTCTGGTGGAGACCCGAATTTCGCCATCGTCACCCCGTAGCCGGAGTCGCATCAAGTTTGAAGTGGCGGCCCACGAGCGGCTGCCAGTTCTGCGGGTGACGTTGAAAACGAGACACGCCTGCAGGGTCTGACGACCTTGCGGCTGTGCTGTCAACGGAACTTGCAGCACCATGCACTCGGATCTGACTGCAGGCCCTAATCTTCTTGATGCGCGGCGATCGTGGTCAGCCATTCGACGAGGAGCTGCGTCTGGGTTCTGCCGAGGATCTCGGGTCGGGCTGCGGCGATCTCCACCGCGGTGGTCAGCGGCGCGGCCGGCCGCTCCGCGGTGCCGGTGATGGCCGCAATCGTCCCTTCGCGCACAGCTGCGGACAGCGCAGGATCCGGTCGGGCGAGGACGATCTGGCGCAAGGTGACTCCGATGTTGGTGACGAGCACATGCGCTGCCGCCTGCTCCGGCGGCACTACGAGTCTGCCCTGATCGGCCGCCCGGTCAGCGAGACCGCGGAGGATCTCACTCGGTCGTGACTGAGCGGCAGGGGAGTAGCCGGGCCGAACCTTTCCGTACATCAGGGTATAGAAGCCGGGATTGGCCAGGCCGAAGGCCACATGGGCGTCCCAACCGGCCCGAATGTCTTGAATCGGATCTCCGGATGACTCCATTGCCGATTTCTCGCCCAGGTAGAGATCGAAGCCATGAGCGACGACCGCATCGATGAGTCCCTGCTTCGAGCCGAAGAAGTGATACAGCGTCGGCATCTTCACCCCGGCGGCATCGCAGACGGCGCGCAGCGAGAAGTCCTCGCCGGGAGAGGCTGCGATGAGATCGGCGGCCGACGAGATCAGCCGTTCCCGTGTATCGCTTGTCGATGATTCTGGCATAGTGCTATATTAGCGCATGTATCGAAGAGATACAGAGCTATAGCATTGATATGAACGGAGCGGAACATGGAGCACACACTCTCAGGCAAGAACGTCCTCATCGTCGGCGGTGCGAAGAACCTCGGCGGACTGATCGCCCGGCAGTCAGCGGCCGCCGGGGCCAACGTCGCGATCCACTACAACTCCGATTCCAGTCGCAGCGATGCCGAGGACACACTCGCGGCAGTCGAAGCGGCAGGAGCCAAGGGGGCGGTGTTCAAAGGCGACCTGACGGTGCCGGCCAACGTGTCCCAGCTGTTCACCGACGCCGAGGCCGCACTCGGCACTATCGACATCGCCGTGAACACGGCAGGCAAGGTGCTGCGCAAGCCGATCGTCGAGACGACCGAGGCCGAGTACGATTCGATGTTCGACATCAACGCGAAGGCGGCCTACTTCTTCATTCAGGAGGCCGGAAAGCGCCTCGCAGACGGCGGCAAGATCATCACGATCGTCACCGCACTGCTCGCCGCGTTCACCGACGGATACTCCACCTATGCCGGAGGCAAATCGCCCGTCGAGCACTTCACCCGTGCTGCGGCGAAGGAATTCGCCGACCGCGGCATCTCTGTCACGGCGGTCGCTCCGGGCCCGATGGACACACCGTTCTTCTATGGCCAGGAGACGCCCGAGCGCGTCGAGTTCCACAAGTCCCAGGCCATGGGCAACCAGCTCACGAAGATCGAGGACATCGCTCCGATCGTCGAGTTCCTTGCGACAGGCGGTTGGTGGATCACCGGTCAGACCATCTTCGCCAATGGCGGCTACACTACTCGCTGAAGGGAGCACAGAGATGACCGACCACCAGATTCCCGAACCGGTAGCCACGCTGCTCGAACGCATCAACGCCCACGACGAGCAGTCATTCCTCGACGCCTTCACCGACGACGGGGTCGTCGACGATTGGGGTCGCACCTTCACTGGACGTGAACAGATCAAAGCGTGGAGCGATGAGGAATTCATCGGCTCCCGCGGCACGCTCGCCGTCGCAGAGGTCGAAGCCGCCGGCAGCACCGTGACTGTCGTCGGCGACTGGCGTTCCAACCACGCCAACGGCCGCTCGAAGTTCGTCTTCGAGGTCGCAGACGGCCGACTTGCTCAGATGACCATTCGCGAAGGCTGACCGATGGCCCCCGCCCGAGCCGCCTCCGGTGAGCCGGAGGCGGCTCGGCACGCTCGTCACCATCCGTTCATCCATCCCTGCACGAGGTTCACCACATGACGACAGCCCCCTTGGCTCGGACGGGCCACCGCCGCTCCGAGGTCGGACCGGTCGAGCTCTTCTTCGACCTGGTCTACGTCTTCGCCATCATCCAGATCTCCCACCTGCTCATCGAGCACCTCTCGTGGACCGGCGCGGCACAGACGGTGATCGTCTTCGCCGCCGTGTGGTGGGGCTGGAACTACACCGCCTGGGCGATGAACTGGCTCGATCCGACCCGGACGCCTGTCCAGCTCCTCTCCGGAGTGCTCATGCTCTCCGCGCTCGGTACGGCCATCGCCATTCCGACCGCATTCGCGGACGGGGCCTGGCTGTTCGTCGGCTGCTACCTGTTCATGGGAATCCTGCGGCCGGTGTTCATGATGATCGCCTACCGCGGCCAGCAGCTGGCCGCGAACTACCGCATGTTGCTTCTGTGGACGCTCATGGCCGGCGTGCTCTGGGCGGCCGGGGCCGCGTTCGACGACGAGTGGCGACTCCTGCTCTGGCTCATCGCATTGGTCGTCGACTACGCGGCGCCCCTGGCCCACTACCGGATCCCCGGCATCGGGGCCGCGCCGATGCACACCTGGGACACCGACGCCGAACACCTGGCCGAGCGCAATCGCCTCGTGTTCATCATCGCTCTGGGCGAGTCGGTGCTGCTGATGGGCGGATCGATCGTCGAGCACGGTCACCTCACCGGGTCTCTCGCCCTCAGCGCCCTGGTCGGCTTCGCCTCGCTCTTCGTCCTGTGGTGGAACTACTTCGCCCTCGCCGGGCCCGAGACCTCCGGTGGGGATGCCTCCACCGGTGCGCTGCGTTCGGCATATGCGTATGCGCACGCGTTCATGGTCCTCGGCGCGATCCTCGTCGCAGTCTCCATCGAACTCCGGCTGACCCACGATCATCTCACGCCGGCGAGCATTCTGGTGACAACGGCAGGTCCGCTGGTCTACCTGATCGGCAACGTGCTCTTCCTGAAATCCCGCTTCGGCAGTTTGGCGCGCTCGCGCTTCATCGCCATGGGAGTCCTCGGCCTGATCACCGTGGGCGCCCTGCTCTCTGCCCACCACCTGCCGGTGATGGTGCTCAGCCTCTGCGTCCTCGCGGTCACCGCGACCTTGGCCGTGCTCACCGCACGACGTCAGTAGCTGGTGCTGCGTCCCGAATCAACGGCGGGATATGTCCGCACAGTGAAGACCGCTGAGCTGCCGGCCCCAGGGAGCCCTGAGACTCGGATTGCCTGAAGTGCCCGACGCGACTGCAGCGATCTTGCTCTCACCGTCGTTCACGGCATTGTCACATTGGCCGGAACCATCTCATTCTTGCTGCCGTCACGCAGAAGAGCTCATTCACTGTGCAGCGATCGCCGCGACTGCCGCGACTACCGAGCGTCGGTGTCGAGCGATCCGCTCAGGGGACGAGGGGTCGGAGCCGTCGGCGCGGAGTAGACCGACGGGTGTCAGCGTCCACGCTTGAGCAATCGCGTAGATGATGACGAGAAGGTCGACCGCGGACACCGCACCGTCGTGCCCCTCAGCCACTGCGACTGTCTTCGCCAGGTAGGTCTCCATCGGCTCACCCGCCAGCTCGGGCCGCTCCAACTGCGCCCATAGACTCACCCGAAGCGCGGTCGGATCTGCCTGATGATGATCGAATAAGCGTCCCGCCCATTGTGAAAGCGCCTCAGGCTCGGGGGGCACCTCGGCGGCCATGCGCTCGACCGCGGATCGCACGGTCGCATCGAACAGACCGGCTTTGTTGCCGAAGTACGCATAGATCATCCGCACATTCGTGCCTGCGCCTCTGGCAATACGTTCGACACGCCCGCCCGCATGTCCGACTGCAGCGAACTCGGTCAGCGCTGCATCCAAGATCCGCGCTCGCGTCGCATCGGGGTCCCGTGTTGACGTCAAGATCCATCCCCTTCTTCCGACCAGTTGTTCTTCCGACCAGTTGACGTGTTCCCGTCAACTGATCTAGATTACAAGTAAATAAACACTTACTAGTGACGCCCGGCATGAGGGCGGAGGTACTCCAAGCGCATCTCCGCTCGTGCAGCAGACAGCCGATGGTCCGCTCTTGCAAGTCACACCGTTGGAAGGAATGCCAGTATGATCCACTTACCCACCGCTCTCGTCACCGGAGCCAACCGCGGCCTCGGACAGAGCATCGCCGTCTCCCTCGCCCGGAACGGACACCGAGTCGTCGCCGCCCATCGCCCCGGAAGCGACATATCGGAGACATTGACCCTCATCGCAGAAGCCGGTGCTGATTCGCTGCCGATCGCGCTCGACCTTACTGATGTTCCAGCCCTGCAGAGTGCCGCCGCCTCGGTCGATGACATGCTCGCGCAGAAGTGGGGCCTCTCTCACCTCGACGTGCTCATCAACAACGCGGGCATCGGCGTGTTCGGCAACTTCGAGGCCGTCACGCCTGAGGACTTCGACGCCCAGCTCGGCACCAATCTTCGCGGCACCTTCTTCCTCATACAGGCGCTGCTGCCCCTCCTCGACGGAGGTGGTCACGTTGTCAACATCTCCACCTCGCTCACCCGGCACGTCTCTCCAGCAACAGGCCTCTATGCTGCTTCCAAGGCCGCAGTCGAGACCTTGTCACGCAGCCTGGCAGGAGAGCTCGGGCCGCGAGGAATCCGCGTCAACAGCATTGCCCCCGGCCCTGCGGCAACAGACTTCAACGGCGGTGCGATGCGCGACAACGCCGACATGAGGTCCGAGATAGCCTCGCATACTGCACTCGGGCGCGTCGCCGACCCTGCCGAGATCGGCAATGCCGTGTCCACTCTGGTATCCCCGGAGATGGGTTGGGTCACCGGCGAACGAATCGAGGTATCCGGCGGCGCATTCCTCTGACGCGCTCTATCTGTGCATTCGGATGGCATCGTCGCCCAGAACGGACAAGCACCCTGGCCACCCTGATCGGCACTGCCGTCCTACTGCAGTCCCGGTGCGGCTGTCCTGTTCGCGCGTCGAATCATCGGCGGGATATGTCCGCGGTGACGACGCCGACGAGCGTCAGAGCCATGGCGATGGCCAGAGCGACCGCCGAGGCGATGAAGGCTGCGGAGATGGTATGACTCAGGGCCGCGGCGATGATCAGGACGGCGGGGGAGGAGCCGAAGACGGCGAGCAGGGCGCCGAAGACCTGGAGGCAATAACAGAGAGTCAAAGCCGTCACCGTGCCGATGCGGGAGATGACTGCTGACCATGACAGGGGAGAGGCCGCCGTGGCGATCCCGGCGATGAGCCACGTCGAAGCGGCCGCCGTGGTGCCGAAGACGGGGCCGGCGAGCACGACGAGATAGGTGCCGATGATGATGTAGCCGCCGCCTTGGAAGAAGTAGCCGATGGAGAGCACGGCCATGGCTCGTCGGCGGTTGGTCTCGAACGCGGTGACCGCCTCGGCGGGGGGGTCGGCCTCGGTCGGGCCATCGGATCGGATGGGGTCGGCCGCCTCGGTGGCGGTGTGCACAGGGATCCGCACGGGCATCGGCCAGGTCCAGGCGATGACGGTGAAGACCGCGGATACGGCCGCGCAGATGAGCCACAGGCCCCGCCAATCGACGACGCTTCCGGCGATGAGCACGATGGTCCCGGAGACGAGGATGCCGAAGCCGACTCCGCCGTAGGAGAGGCCGCCATCGCGCGGACGGCGGGAGTTGTCGGGGATGTGCTGGGTCACGCACACGAAGATCAGCCCCGAGGCGATACCGGCGATCGTGCGGATACTGCCCTGCCAGATGAGGTTCGGAGTCAGGGCGACCGCGGCCAGACCCACTGTGGAGACGATGAGGCTGAGGCGGTAGACGAACCGGTTGGGTTCGACCCAGCCTTGGGCGATGACGAGGGTGCCGATGAAGTAGCCGACATAGTTCAGGGTCGCGACCCACGCCCCGGGTGCCGAGCCCCAATGGAGGGCCGCGACCATGAGGGGCAGCGCCGGGGTGTAGAAGAACCGGCCCATGCCCATCGCCACCGCCAGACCCGGAGCTCCCCGGACGGGAGCGAGCGAGGAACTGACGAAACGCTGAGGCACGGTGATTCCTCTCCTCTGACGGCGGTGTCTCCATCTCTACGATGAACGCGGTCCGGCCGCCTCGGCGGGAGGGGATGCGGACAGGTTCCTGCCTCGATGAGACTCGATCCGACCTCGGCGCACCGGTGGACCCCTTCGTGTCGTCGGTGCCGCGCAGACGATCGAGCGGAACGCGCGCCGAATGTGATACGACGGATGTACTGCTGTGCACGGGTGCCGAAGTCCTTTCCGGCCGATCGCAAAGGGAACGATGTCATGAACGGTGCGGAAAGCCTCCTCGAGACGCTCACGGGCAACGGGATCGAAGTCTGCTTCGCAAATCCAGGAACGTCGGAAATGCATTTTGTCGCTGCGCTCGACCGACAACCGGGAATCCGTGGAGTGCTCGGACTCTTCGAAGGAGTCGTCACCGGTGCCGCCGACGGGTATTCGCGGATGCTTGACTCACCCGCAGCGACCCTCCTGCATCTGGGCCCAGGGGCGGCCAACGGGCTGTCCAACCTCCACAACGCCCTGCGCGCGAGATCCTCGATCGTCAACATCATCGGCGACCACGCGGGCTACCACCGAGGGCTTGATGCTCCCCTGACCTCGGATATCGAAGGCGCGCTGCGCCCCTTCAGCGATTGGGTCCGAACGTCTCCCTCGGCGAACACGATCGCCTCCGATGCCGCCGACGCGATCGGCTTCAGCCTGCCGGGCAGAATCAGCTCGCTCATCCTCCCCGCCGACACCGCCTGGAACACTGCCGATGCCTACACCGGACCGGTGCCGGCACAGCCGCCGACGGCGCTGACGATCGACGAGAACGTCGTCGACGCCGCTGCCGACCGTCTGCGAACGCAGGGACGCAGAACCGCGATCCTGTTGGGCGGTCGTGCCCTGCGCACCGAGCAGCTCGACGTCGCCGCCCGCATCGCGGCGGCAACAGGGGCAAGCCTGCTGGCGGAGACCTTCGCGCCGCGCACCGAACGCGGGGCCGGCCGGGTTGCGCTCACGAAGATCCCCTATCCTGTCGAACCCTCTGTCGAAGTGCTCCGGCACTTCGACTCGATCATCCTCATCGATTCGAAGCCTCCCGTGGCCTTCTTCGCCTACCCCGACAAACCCAGCGTCCTCACCCGACCGGGGACCGCCTTCTACCCGCTCAGCCCCATCGGCGCGGACTCCGCGACGGCCCTCGAAGCGCTGGCCGACAGCCTCGGGGCAGGCCCGGACGCGGCTGCGGCATCCGAGGCCGTCTACCCGAGCGAGCGAGCCGAGTTCGCCCCGGCCACCGTGCCCAGCGGCACGATCACGGTGTCGAATCTCGCCGCATGGCTGTCCGGGGCGATTCCGGAGGACTCCATCGTCGTCGACGAATCGATCACCACGGGTCGGGACTTCTACCCGCGGACCGCGTCCTCCCACCGGCACGACTACCTCGGCGGGACCGGCGGGTCGATCGGCTGGGCCCTTCCCGTCGGTGCCGGTGCGGCGATTGCGAGCCCGGATCGCAAGGTCATCGTCCTCGAATCCGACGGCTCCGGAATGTACATGCCGCAAGCGCTGTGGACCTACGCCCGGGAACAGCTCGACATCGTCGTCCTCATCTTCTCCAACCGGAAGTACCAGATCCTGCGCAACGAGATGGCCAATGTCGGCGTGCCCGACTTCGGCCCGAAGGCACAGTCCCTTCTCGATCTCGACAACCCGAATATCGACTGGGTGTCGTTGTCCCAGGGTATGGGAGTACCGGCGGTGCGGGTTGAAACGGTTGAGAAGCTGCACCATTCGTTTCTCTCAGCGCTGGCCGAGCCAGGTCCTCGACTCATCGAAGTGCTGCTGTGACGTGACCCCCTGAACCGACGAAGATCGGCTCTTGACCCTGGCCCGCCTGGGGCTGCCGGTCAGCGCGCGCCGGGCTGCAGTACCGCATCATATCCGCTGGAATAGGTCGGATAGTCCAACGACCCGAGGAAACGCTTCAGCTTGGTGCCATCGAGGTGCCGACCGCTGGCGGCGTCGCTGTGGGTTCCCGGGGGAGATCCGACCCCGAGTCGAGCAGCGATGTGGTCGACAACGTCCCCCTGTCGGACACAATGACCATCGACCGCGTGAAGCAGGCTCGGCGGATCCGCGGACAGCAGCAGCTTCTCGATGGTGCGAACGAGATCGACCTCATGGATGCGGTTCGTCAGACGCAAGCGATCGACTGCTCGGCCGTTTCTGACTGCGGCGATCAGACGTCCGCGTCCGGGCCCATAGATTCCAGCAGGGCGCAGAGTAATGGCATCGAAGAGCTCGCGTGCGCGATCTTCCCCGTCAAGGAGCATCCTGGCTCTGTCCGACAATGGATACGGTTCAGTGTCCTCCGTCACGATGCGGCCCGGGCCCCACCCTTCGAAGACGCGAGTCGATGACACGAACACCGCTCTCTCGGGTGCGACCGACATGACCGCCGCGAGGTTGCGCAGGAGAACACCGTAGCCCCCGTCGGTCACCGGCGGCGGAAGGGTGATGACGAGCCGGTCGACCGGAGGCATCTCACGCATCGGCGGCTGTGCCAGATCGGCTGCGATACGCGTGAAGGTAGGAGGAAGAGATGCGGGGTCTCTGCGGACGGCGACAACAGCTTCTCCACGCGCGATCAGGCTCCGGCCCAGCCGGATGCCGACCTTCCCGCATCCGACCAGCAATGTCGTTGTATTCATCGGTGGCTTTCGAAATCTGTGGATTTCTCACGAGGATAACAGCCCTTGTTGGGACCTCCGGGGTTGAGGGGAAGTGACCAGGGCATTGCGCAGAGTCTCTGATGCGGGTATGTGGGAATCGTGAGGTGAACCGCTGAGCTGCCGCGGCGTCTAGAATCAAAGATGGCGCTGTGGACAGATCGCTCGCGCCGGTGGTAGCCCAGGTTGGAGGTGCGGAGTGTCGGAAATCGCGAAGTCGGCGGTCTACGATGTCGACTCGAGCGATCCCGAGCAGCACCTCGTCGACCGCTCCGAGCTGTCCCCCGAAGCGATCGCCCAGATCGGGGAGCTGATGGCAGCATTCGGCGAGCTGCGCGAAGCCGAGCGGGCCATGTCGGAGGAGTCGCAGAAGTACATGCAGCTCAACGCCACCGACATGCGGGCGATCCACTATCTCATCATCTGCCGAAATCAGCAGCGAGTGGGGACGCCTGGAGGCATCGCCGAACACCTGGGCATCTCCGCTTCGGCGACGACGAAGCTGCTCGATCGGCTCGAGCGCGGTGAGCACATCGTGCGTGAACCTCACCCCAACGATCGTCGGGCACAGGCGATCAGCATCACTACGGACACCTACACCACGGCGATCGAAACGGTGGGGCGGGCCCAGTCCAGGCGTTTTCATGCTGCCGCCCGACTGACTTCCAGTGAGCGCGAGGTCGTCATCCGCTTCCTCCGAGAGACGAAACGCGATCTCACGGACCCGGACTTCTCCCAGGGCGACGGCAGCGAACAGGAGGTCGCCGAGGACCCACGGACCTGAGCCATCGAGCAATGGCCGCTGAAGTCTCTCCTTGGAACTTCAGTGCTTGGCGGGGTTCGCCAGGCGCGATGGCCACCAGATCCTGTCTCCGATCCACAGCGTGAGTGCCGGGACGAGAAGGGTCCTCACGATCAGCGCGTCGAGGAGGACACCGATCGCGACGATGATCGCGAGCTGAAGCAGGAACTGGATCGGGATGACGATGAGAGCGGCAAAGGTAGCCGCAAGAACTATTCCTGCACTCGTGATCACGCCACCGGTGACCGAGAGCCCTCGCAGTGCTCCTTCCCAGGTCCCGTGGGTGAGCGTCTCCTCGCGAACGCGGGTCATCAGGAAGATGTTGTAATCGATTCCCAATGCGACGAGGAAGACGAAAGCGTACAGCGGCACCGACGGATCGGACTGCGGCTGCCCGATTAGGCGGAAAACGAGTGCGCTGATCCCCAGCGCTGTGCCGAAGCTCAGGACCGTGGTCGCGAGGAGCAGCAGGGGTGCCAGCAGCGATCTCAGGAGGAAGGCGAGCATGACGGTGATGACTGCCAGGACGATAGGAATGATCACTGCCCGGTCTTTCGATGACGTGGTGTTCGTATCGAGATCAACAGCCGTGCTGCCTCCCACCAGCGCCTGAGTCGATGTGAGATTCTCGCGCAGCTCTTCGACCATGCCTTCGGCTTCGAGCGAGTCGGCGGGAGCGGAAAGAGTCAGGGAGAACATGATCTGTCCGTCGATCTCGGTCGGTTCGGCCGGCGGCGGGCCTGCTGATCCATCCGTGGCGACAGCGCCGTCGTCGTCGACCGGGGTTGTTCCCGAGAGGGCATCCTGAGCGACGAGGCTGAGACTGTCGATTCCAGGTGTCGACGAGATCGCCTCGGCGACCTCTCGTCGTTCGTCACTGGGCGCGAGCACGTACGCGGGGTTGCCCGATCCGGCCGCGAAGTGCCGGTCGATGGCCTGTTGCCCGTCTCGAGCCTGACTCTGTCCTAGGACGAAGTCGCTCTGCGGCACACCGTCGGAGTCGAGGAGCACGAGGCCTGCACAGCCGGCGACGAGGACGACGGCGACGCCCGCGACGATCCGTCGTGGGGCCGCGGAGACAAAGCGTCCCACCTGTGGCCATAGCCCGGTGGCATTCGGCCCGGTCAGCTCCGGATGGGCGCTGCCGTACCGGGGGCTGCGCGGCCAGAATGCCGCGCGTCCGAAGACGGCGAGCATGGCAGGGAGGAAGGTGAGCGTGGCGAGCATTGCGCAGGCGATGCCGATGGCCGCGACCGGACCGAGCGCAGAGTTCGAGCCGAGATCGGACAGTAGCAGGCACAGGAGGCCGGCGATGACTGTCCCGCCAGAGGCAAGAATGGGTTCGACGACCCCGCGGATCGCCGTCCACGCCGCGGTGGAGGCGGAGCGGCTGTCTCTCAGCGATTCACGGTATCGAGCGATGTAGAGCAGCGAGTAATCCGTGGCGGCGCCGATGACGAGGATGAAGAGGATGCCCTGGACCTGACCATTGAGGGTCACGATGCCTTCGCGGGCCAGGGCGACGTTGATGAGCACCGCCGCGCAGAGTGCCGTCATCGAGCTGAGGAGAACGAGGATCGGCAGAAGTGGTGAGCGGTAGACGACGACAAGGATGACGAAGACGACGGCCAGTGCGACGACGAGAAGGATTCCATCGATCCCGCCGAAGGCCTCCTGCAGGTCGGCTGTGAATCCTGCGGGGCCGCTCACCCACACGTTCATGTCCGTCAACGTCTGGTCGGCATCACTCTCGAGCTGCTCAACCACGTCTCCGATCTCGGCGTCGGACGGGATTGAGACGACGAGTTCGGCCGCCTCATCGTCCTCCGATGGGATTACGGGAGAGGCCTCAGCGCCGGGAACGATGTCGCCGGCCTGGTCGGCGAACGTCTCAAGCTGTTCTCGGTCGGCGTCGGTGAGTCCGCCTCCGTGTTCGGCAATCACGATCGCAGGGATCGCATCCGAACCCGTGAACCTCGCAATCTCGTTCTGCACCTTCGTCGACTCTGCACTCGAAGGGAGGAATGACGCTCTCTCATCCGTGGCGACCTCGCTGATCGACCCGAAGCTCATTCCGCCGAACCCGAAGACGACGAACCAGACGACGATGAGTGCGGCGGGAACGATGATGCGGGCGATCCAGCGGACGCGCGCCGGCGATTCAAGAATTTCATTCACCTAGCTAGTATTTCACTAGGTGAAGTATAAATCCAACCACTGCTGCGGCAGTACGATAGTCGAGTCTTGGGGTATCACTTGGAAGACGGTGAGCGCGGTCTTACTCCGGTTGAGTCAGAGACCACTGGTTGCAACCAGAGCTCTCTGACTCAAAGTGTGCAGCTTCTTGGTCTGCGGCAGTGTGGCCATTCTGCGCGGTACGGCGGTATGGTCTAGAGGCCAATAGCGATGATCGGGTCCGTGGTCGGCTGCTCGGAACCGCCCTCGGGTTCGACGGTGATGCCGAAGACGCTGCCGGTGGCGAACTCATGGTCAGTGATCGTCACCGGCTGATCGGTCATCAGTCCCGCACTTTCAGGTCCATCGATCCCGATGACCCACATCTGCATTGACTTCCCGGCAGGAGCCTGCCCGACATCATGGGGGCTGAAGCGGATGAGCTGCTCGGACTCCGAGGACAGCACCGTGACCGTTCCGCCCTCGGGCAGGTCTTTCGTGCGCGTTTGCAGGTCGTCGGCTTCTATCAACCGTGCAGACTCGTCGAGCTGCTGCTGGGTAGCCGTGAGGTCCTCTTCGAGCTGGTTCTGTTCCTGGGTCTGCTGCCAGATCGTCACCCCGGAACCGGTGATGACGATGAGGGCTGCCGCCGCGGCCGCATAGGGAAGCCACGAACTGCGACGCCCAGCATTGGTTCGGCGGTTCGGACCGCGGCCACCGCCCCATTCGCGGCCAGTGCTGTGGCTGCCGTCGACGCGTTCGTGTGACTCGCTGCTGTCCTGAGACTCGCTGCGCTCACGGGATTCGCGGTGGTCAGCCAGGGAGGCTGGGGGTGCGGGTTCAACCGGGTCCACTGCCGTTGAATTCTCCTGCGCATGGGTTGCGGGGATGGAGAGGATCGCCGCGCGGGTCTCGGCGCTGATCTCGACGGGTTCATCGGATTCGGCGACCAGAGACATCGTGTCGTCATAAGCGGCGACCTCGGCGCGGAAATCGGCATCGGAGTCGGCGAGGGCCTGTGCCTCGGCGAGTTCGGCATCGCTGAGTCCCCCGAGCGCCAGGCCGGCGGCCAGATAGTCACGATCGGTGCTCATCGACTCGCCTCCAATTCCTTTCGCAGCTTCTTCATTCCGTCTCTGATCCGTGACTTGATGGTGCCCAGCGGCACCTTGAGGTTCTCCGAGATCTGAGCGTGGGTCAGACCCTGATAGAACGCCATGACGATCGGTCTGCTCTGATCCTCCGGCAGTCCCTTCAGCGCCGAGACTGTCCGGTCCGATTCCGCCCGGTCGATCACGGTCTGCTCGACCTCATCACCCGCCTCGGCGGTGGACCGCAGTCCATCGGCGAGGTCCCGGTCCTGCTGGGACTGGACGCTGCGCACGCAGTCGATGGCCCGTCTGCGACACAGGGTGATCAACCATGCCCGGCCCGTTCCCTTCGCGGGATTGAAGGCCGAGCACCGAGTCCACACCTCGGTGAAGCATTCCTGCAGGACCTCCTCGGCCAGTGACTGGCTCTTGACGATCCGGACGATCACGGCCATGAGGATCCTGGACTGGTTCGTGAAGAGTTCCTCGAACGCCGCCGCGTCACCCTCGCTGATCCTCAGCAACAGCTGACCGCTGGGATCGGCCGAACCGTAGACTCCAGACGTGGTGTCCGTCGAGGTGGGGGCCGGTTGCCGGGGTTGTGGCGCAGACCCCGGTGGACTGTGTCGAAACGTCGTCGGATCGTCTGAACTCATGCACCAATCTTCTCATCCCCCGAACAGTGCCTGGCACGTTCTCCGGTGGTGAGGAGAGGAAAGAGGGGCGGCCAGGGGCCGATCGCGATATGTCTGATCGATCCCTGGCCGGTGCTGCGAGGAGTATGGGATGTCAGTCCTTGGGCATCATCACGGCGTCGACCATGTAGACCGTGGCGTTGGCGGTCTTGACTCCGCCGCAGACCAGTCCGGCATCGTCGAACTTCATGTCCTCGCCCTCGCCGGAGATCTTGACCTTCGAGCCCTCGACGGTCTCATGTTCGCCGGCGATCTCATCGGGGGAGAGCTGACCGGGGATGACGTGGTAGGTCAGGACCTTCGTCAGCATGTCCGAGTCCTTGGCCAGCGCGTCGAGGTCATCCTTCGGTACATCGGCGAAGGCGTCGTCGACCGGGGCGATGACGGTGAATTCGTCGCCGTTGAGGGTGTCGACGAGGTCGACATCGGGGTTGAGCTTGCCCGAGACAGCCTTGGTCAGGGTCGTGAGCATCGGGTTGTTCGAGGCGGCAGTGGCCACCGGGTCCTGGCCCA
>NZ_JABKDE010000017.1 GCF_013623835.1 Brevibacterium oceani
CGAACCGTCCTCGACGTCAGCCGCGCTGGCGGGTGCAATTGGGCCGAGCAGGGCGATGCCAAGGGCACCGACTCCTGCTGCGCCGAGGACCCGGCGCAACCCCTTAGTCTTCTTTGGCTTCATATTTCTCTACCTCTACATGTAGGTGTTTCGAAAATGAGTCCTCGTGAGCCTGCTGCTGAATCGACCTGGAGGACCAACTGCCATGAAAGTTCCACACAGCAGGCTCACGAGAAACTCCAAGACTGAGCCTACCGATTTAGTTCTCATTTTGGGTGCGGAGAGGCAACATTTTTGCGAATGAATATAGTTGCTCTCGTGTTGGAGTTCGTAGCCCCTAGCTTTAGGCGGATGCGCGTATAAACATACGTCATGGTGGATCTATATACGTTTCGGGTACGTGACCACAATGACCAGAATGTGACCAGATGGTGAGCAGCGAATACTCAGAGACAGTGTTCAGGGGCTGTAGATACTGACGAGGTTCGCCGATGGGCTGACGTTTTGGTGTGAGCTGGTCTCTTTTGCTGAATGCTCAGTTATCGAGCTGGAGGGCTCGCTTGAGGTTTCGTGGTGAGCCGAATCCGGCCGTCACGGCAGCCTCGTGAGTGGATGTGCCCTCCTCGAGGAGGCGCTTTGCGACATGGAGGCGCGCCTTTCTCAGCTCCACTGAGGGGGTCGTTCCTTGGGATTTGAACGCGCGAAGCAGATACGAGCGCGAGACCTGGAGGTCTTGCGCAATTGATTCGATGCTAGTGTTCACGTCTGTCGCCATTGACCTAATCAGTGCCAGGCCGCGCACATACACTTTTCGCAAAGAGTCGATATCGGCATCGGTGTAGAGGTACGCTCCGATTGTGGTCGCCTTCGCGATCTCTTCCAGGCCCCGCTGAATCTGGGTAAAGCCGGGCTGAAGGCGGTCCGGGAGGTCTTGCAGCAAAGAGAATGCTGCGGCCTTGAGTATGCGCAGGTAGACCACATTTGAAGGCCCGGCCAGCATTTCATAATGTTTGCTGGCCTCAGTCGATCTGTAGATGATGAACATGCCGGCCGTGGACGATTCGCACACGGCCCCCCTAAACTCTTCGAGCTGGACCAACGCGATGTCGAGGGGTTTGAGACTCGCTGAGCCTGTCGTTGAGCGCAACACTATGCTGCCGCTGAGGCAGACATAGAGCAGGAGCTGATTGCTGAATGACTGCCCGAGAGGCGGGATGTAGTCGAAAACAGCTGAGTCGTGGCTGTATCGGGCAACAACGAAATCATCATTGAGGACGGTGTCGCCCTTGAAGTTGAGCGTCGACGGGTCGGACCTGAGATGAAACCCCATGGCGGCAAGGAACTTGATTGCCTTTGAGGGGCTTGCGCCTACGCTCGTATACCCCCTATGTCGATCCAGATCGTCGTCTTGTGAAGCGTCCATTCTTCCTCCCGATGCCAATGAGCACGTCCATCTGGGCGCGTTTAAACAGGAAGGGCACCAGATCTCATTATGTGATACCGAATTTTACTTGGTAAACGTCAACAAATTCGGAACAACGGCTGATGGAAAGGTTGACCCGACCTTCTCCATCACAGCTAATAGGGCGCGCGAATACAGACCAGGTGCCGGGTGCCCGAAGTGGCAAGCGTGTCCCAGAGCGTGATATCAGAAGTTCTTGGATGAGCGGCGAGCTCTTCTGCTGCTTTGTATTTTGAGCGTCCCGTGCTGATATTGGGCTGACCTGGACAAATGCTTCCATGTGAGTAGGGTGAAGGCTCTGAGTCGGGAGCAAGGGCCGCCGCGTACACGACTGGAGGTGCCTCCATGTCTCATGGCCAATTTCCCGGAGCAGAGACCAAATGCGATGCCGCTTCCTCGAGTCGAATCTATGGCCACTACGGCCCCTGTCCGAAGCGTTCTTCGGCGTGGCGTGCCACGTTGAGGTGCTTGCCATTCGTCGGGTGCCCAAAGCCTGAACTCACAACTCTTAATGCTGCGATGGTGCGCGTTCCCGTTCATGCTGTTCAATCGCTATACCCGCATCATCGGGCTGCTCGGCATCCTCTCGTTCCACTTGGGGATCGCTTTGCTCATGGGTCTGCCGTGGTTCTCACTGACGATGATCGCTGTGGACGCGATCTTCATCCGTGACCACAGCTTTGAGAAACTCAACGGAGCTTTAAAGCGGTGGTGGATCTCCAGCTCTGAGGGGGAGGAATGGGTGAGGGTAAACTCAGCGCGCCGAATATGATCGACGGACGAACAGGTTTACAGTAACTGTCGCGCTTGCGCTGGGCCGATTGCGGTCGTAATCGGCTCGTGGTTTTCGCGATCTTACGCGACACAAGGGCATACTTGCTGGATGAGCGCAGAGGACATATGGGCTGTCGTGGCATCGTTCGGAGAAATCTTCGCGGTGGAATCGCCTCCAACACACAGCGATATGGATGTTGCCTTTAGGCGTGCGAGGGTTCTTTCCCCGCAATCCGCGCCAGGGAGCGGCATCTTTTCGATTTCGAAAGCACGCCGGATCACCAATGCGTTCGATCAGGCAGACGAAGGCAAAGTGGACGGCCTGATCCGTGCATTGATTTCGTCGCTCGTTGCAAAGCGGGTATTTGAAAAGACGCACGACGAAGTTACGCAGAATCTGCTGGCCGAGCTACGCAGAAACCTGGCGCGCGTCGGGTGGGAGTTAAGCCCGGCAGGCGCCCTCGCCCCTCTGGGGGTAATCGATGTGCAGGTAGGCGGGCGCGAGGCGCTCGAGCAACAAATCCAGCGTCTGCGGAATTCGGGTGACGATGTTTCGTTGATTCTCGGCGCGGCGAAAGATTCATTAGAGGCGGGAGCTAAGTTCGTCCTCGAAGAGCGGCAAGAGAGATACCAGCCCGACGAGTCGCTCGAAGCTCTCCTCAATAGAGCGATGAAGTTGGCTGGCATCAGCACACGCCCCGCCGATGTGAGCAGTGAAGCTTCCAAAGCACTGGCCACTATCAACCAGAGCGTCCCGAAGATAGCGGAGGCTGTTCGGAAAGTTCGCAACGATCAAGGTTCGGGGCACGGTCGCACAGTTATGGCGACTATGAGCATGTCCGAGGCTGCTTTCATCCGAGACTTGACACTCAGCGTAATCAACTTCCTGCTTTCGGAGCACAACGCGCAACCTCGGTGGTGACTCGTCGTAGTCACGGAGAGTTCGTCGTGCGATGGCAACGCGCCGGCGGTTGACGATTACAACGCTACATCGCCATACGAGCAGTCGAATCGCAAACGATCGTCTAAGGAACATGTCAGTTAGGTCCCACGATTCGCTTGAGTGTACGGGTTAGTCCGTCCGGGTGAGATCTTTGAGCGCCCGCCGTTGGTGTTCTTCGCTCCATCGCATCAGGGTTTCTTGAATTTGCTCCACCATTTCGGCTGGTGCGCCGGGCATAACCCAGTCGAGTCCTTTGACGACCTCGACCACTGTCAACTCTGGCAGGATTTGTCGTCGACGCAGTTCGTTGTAGCGTTCCATGTAGGCACGTGCGACGAGAGCTGCTTGTCCAATACTGTGATTCTCAGCTGCTTCGCGGATTAGTCGCCCGCACGCGGTCCCGGGGTGATGTGTTCCGTATGGGTAGACTCCCTCTCGGTGTTTCCGCAGCACTTCGTAAAACATCACCTCAGCGGCGGTAGCGGCTTGTTGATGGAGTTCTTCTAGACGCGTGAGCGGGGGCCTGCGAACAAGCGATTCACGGTTACTAGTGTTCGCGTAATTGACTCGCTCCGGTGCATGTTCACACATTTTCACCTTCGCTTGTTGATGCCGGACGTGATTGAAGTTCTTGATTCTTCCGTCGTAGGAACGCGCTGAGTTTGGCGAAGCTGCGGTCGCGGATGAAGATCGCGTCCACGGCGATCATCGTCAGCGAGAACCACGGCAGACCCATCAGCAGCGCGATGCCCAGATGGAAGGCGAGGATGCCGAGCAGCCCGATGATGCGGGTGTAGCGGTTGAAGAGCATGAACGGGAACGCACACTGGAAGAGCACCGATCCCCACGAGATCGCCACGACCGCCGGACCCCACGCGGTGAACAGGTCGGAGAGCACCGGCCAGGTTCCGAACTGCTGCGTGTGCAGCGGGTTGTAGACGGCGAAGCCGTGCTGCCAGGCGTTGCCGCCGGCCTTGTAGAGGCCGCCGGACATGTAGATCGCGCAGACCTGGAAGGCGAGCACCACGATCGCGAGGTTGTTGGCCATGATCAGCGCCCACCGCCACCCGCCGCCGTCGGAGTCGGGGAAGTCGGCGCTGCGCCGGCGCCTGCGCGCATCCAGCGACCAGCGCCGGGTCGTGTCGGCGAAGAGCAGCGCGATCATGAACATGCGGTAGGCGTTGTCGCCCTGATCTCCGGCACCGTCGTTGAGCTCGATGAAGCTGACCCAGAGAACCAGGTAGAAGGGCAGGATGATGCGGGTATGCCACCCCAGAGTGATGACCACGGCGAGGAGGGCCAGTGCGATCATCATCGCGGTGAACAGCGGCGGAGTCGTCACCGCGCGGTGGAACAGGGAGAAGAGCCAGATGTTCGGGAAATCGCTCTGCGGCTCGGCGATCTCCCCGCTCCACGCATTGCCCACACCGAAGGTGTAGTGCCTGGCGTTGAAGTTCGTGAGGATGAGGCCGAGCCCGGTGATGCCGATGAGGATCCGCGTCACCGCCAACCCGTAGCTCGCGTGGTAGCGGCCGGTGAGCATCTGCTCGAGCCAGTTCCAGCCGCGGGAGAGGTTGGTGCGCACCTGAGTCGTGATCGGCAGGCGCTCCTCCGCCGAGGCGGTTGCCGAATCGCGCCTGCCGGCGTCCTCCCGCTGCGACTCGCGGTTCTCGGTCATCGTGGTCGTGCTCTCGCTGTGCGAGGCCTTCTGCCCACGAGTCCGAGAATCCGGGCTCTCCGTGCCCTGGGGGTCGTCTCGCGACGTCTGATCACTGCTCACCGACGCACCTCACTTCATCGGAAGCGCAGAAGTACTTCGCGAACTCCTCCTCCGACTGATTCTCCTCGGTCACGAGCGCCCTCCATCCGACTGGGACAGGTTGGATCTTCGGTCGCTCGGCGGACTTGTCGTTGCGCTCGGAGAAGGGAACGACGTTCTGCCGAGCCGCTTGGTACTGTACCCGCTGGACATCATCGCCCCAGATCGCCTTGGCGACCTGGGTGGCATAGGCCGTGGCCGTGTGTTCGCTGTCCAGATAGGAGCTCACGGTGTTCTTCGGGTCCTCGTACTCGTCGAGCTTCGCCTTCAGGCGCTTCGCGGAATCCTCACCCTTGAAGTAGTCGAGTTTGACGATCGCCTTCTGATCATCGGGCAGGTCCTCCCACTCTCCCTTGAGTTCGGAGGCCACACCGATGCCCAGACCCGCCGAGCGCGGCGGGAAGGGCCGGTACGTCGAGTGGTCGAGTTCGACATCGGTGGCACGTACCCATTCGGTGATCTCCTCACCGTTGTCGGTGGTGATCACGGCGCGGACGTCGAAGTAGTAGTCGCCGTTGATCGGCTCGGGGGCGAAGACGCTCCAGGACTGACCCCACATCGGGATCATGTACTTCGAGAGCAGATCGCCGGGGATCACCTCCCGCAGCGCCGAGGACGGGGCGATCCACAGGAAGCTCGCGAAGAGGTGGAAGCCCGTGATCGCCATGGCGATGACCATGAGCGTTCTCTTGATCACCGGACGGGGCGCAGCCCGTAGTTTGTCAGGGGTGTTTGTCATCGTGGATCTCCGGCCATAAGGGGTCAGCTCGCTTCGTCAAGGGCGTGTGTCGATTCCGTTGCTGCTGTTTTGAGTGTCTTCAAGGAAGGGGAGAAGAGTGCGAAGAAGACGGTGACGACCCAGATGCTAGTGATTGCGAGTCCGGCGAGGTTGACGTTGTTGACTGTGATGAGCAGGACCGCGACACCAATTCCGAGTGGGGGAGCGATTGCTTGGAGCGCGTTCTGGGCAGCGAAGACTCGTCCACGCATCTGGCCGGGAATTCGTTCGATCATGAGGACCCCGACGAGCCCACTGAGGGCCCCCGTGGCTATTCCGAGCACGGTGGCTGCTGAGGAGAGCATGACTGTTGGTGGAAGGATTCCTATCACAGCGATTGCTATGGCTGATAGGACAAGCCCTGTGCGCATCCACCATTCTCGTCTGCCGAAATGTCCGGCTAGGGCGTAGGTGGTGCCCCCGACCAGTGCGCCCGCGGCGAATGCGGCAAGGACGAATCCGGTCATTTCTTCGTGTCCTGTCGCGGAGAAATGAACGGGAAGGATAAGGGCTTGTAGCGCTGAGATCACCATCATGATCGTCGTGGTGATGAGCGTGAGCGTGCGCAAGAACGGATCTTGAACTATTGCTTTCCAACCGAGGTGAATGTGTCGCCACTGCGACCGATTGGCGGGGTCTGTGGAGAGTTGGATGGACCCTAGCTGGTGTGGGATCAGTGTGGTGATGATGATGGCTGCGAGAGAGGTGGCAGATGTGATGTAGAGAAGTGTTGGTGAGCTCAAGGTTGAAAGCATGATGCCGGCGGCTGCTGGCCCGATGAGTATGGCTGTTGCCGAGACGCCTTCTCTGATGCCTGTCATTGTGTGTGCTGGCGTGTTCGTTGCGACGATGATTGCTGGTAGCAGAGCTTCTCGCGCGGTGAGTCCAGGTATGTCGCCGATCGCGCCGAGGGTTGCGAGGATGAGGAGCCATGGGAAGTTCAATCCCCACACGGTATCGACGAGTGGCAGTGCAGCTACTGCGAGAGCCGAGATGCTGTCGGAGACTATTGCGCAGGTTCGGCGGTTGATTCGGTCAACAATTGGGCCGATGAAGATTCCGCCCAGCAGGGAACCGACTCCGGCGCTGATTGCGACCAGGCCCGCCAGCGTCGGAGAGCCCAACCGTTGGAGTGCCAGGATGGGAAGGGCAATCGTCATGATTGAGTTTCCCAACGATGAAAACCCATAAGCGCCCAAATAGGCGACTGCAACGTGACGGTGCCGAGGAGGAGTGTGACTGAGTGAGTCCTGGTGTGTGTCCATTATGGGTGATGGACCAGGGCCGGTTCTGGCTGACTTGTTGTGTGTGGTGAGTATCTTCTGAGGTCGGCCAGCAGTGTGGTGAGATGAGTAGTGGTGCCCTCGCCTTGTGCGATGTGGTGGAAGAGGTTGCAGAACGTCTCGGCGTAGATTGCGACGGACTCACGTGCGGTTGTGGTGTCGGGGTGGATGAAGTTGAGATCCATGCCTTCACGGGTGCGGTTGACCCAGAGGAATACTTCGCGGGAGTCGTCGACGCTGCCATGGACGGTCATGTTGTTTCGTGAGACGAGGTCGTTGCCGGGCATGCTCCGGGTGTCGAGGTACGAAATCATCGGTGCAGCAAATCCGGTTGGTACTGCCTCTGGGGCGAGAGGAGCGAGGAGCTTAGCGACGTGGTGGAGGGGAGTGTGTATGAGCTTCTTCGACTCCTGGACTGCTGCATGTGCTGCTGCTACGACGGATTGAAAATCTGGTGCAGCATTGTCGAGCTTGTACTGGACGGGCACCAGGCGGGTGTACCAGCCGACTGAGAGTATTTGTGCTCGGGTGAGACGTGTTGAGACTGGTGTGAGCATTGAGAAGACGGGATTGTTCGTCGCAGCCTGGTGGATGATCCCGGCGAGGGCCATGATGCCGGAGTTGGTGTTCGCTCCGTAGCGTTTGCACGCTGCGTTGAAGTCCTCGCACTCGTCAGCTGTGGCGAACTCGGTGAGAATCGTCGATGTCCCTTTGGCTCGGGTTTCTGGTTCCAGGCCGAGGGGGAGTGGGAAGGAGGGGAGTTGCCAGGACGCGTTTTCGATGAAGGATATCCAGCCGCGAACGTCTTCAGATTCAAGATGGAGTTCGTTGGTGTGCCGAGCCTCGGCTTCACAGTAGTCTGCATACGATTCGACGTCGGGCAGGTCAACGTCTTCACCGCGCAACAGGCGCCGATATGAGGTTAATAGTTCGTACATGATGATGCCTAACGACATGCCATCGGTGTAGAAATGGTCGACTGCGAAGATCACTCGGAATCGAGGTTCGGGTGAGTCCTGGCGTGCGTTTTCTGTGCCGGTAGCGGCGAAGAGGAACATGTCCCAGTCAGTGATGTCGGGGAGTTCTGCCGTGATGACATCGCGGATGTCGATTGAGTCGTCTGAATCGACGATGCGGGTCAAAGTGATGTCGTGGGGGTGAATGGTTCGACCGTGGTAGCCGTTGTCGGTTTCCCATACCCAGGTGTGGTAGGTACCGTGACGGCGAAGATGTTCGACGAAGACTGATTCGAGCAGGCCCGCATCGTATGCTTCATCGATCTCGAAGCTGAGAACAGCGAAGCTGGAGCGATGCTGTCCGTCTTCGCTGGATGACTGGAGTGCATCGTTGAAATGTCGGCGCTGAATATAACTGGGGAACGCGTCATGGACAGGCGCAACGCTGATCGCGGTGCGAGATTCATCACTTGCCCGCCAGATAGTGGTGTGCCCTGGTTCGGGCTTCCACTCGGGCAGTAGACCACTGAGCATAGACCAACTCTCAAACGTGTGTGTTGTTGGTCCTCGCCTCGAAAGCCAGACCCGCGCAATTGAGATTGCCGGCATCTGACCAGGTCAGAACCAATATCAACACACATCGCTGCAACCGCGCAAGAGGCCGCGAAACAAATTTTGAGGCAACGTGCGTTGGTGATGATGGGCAAAGGCGAGTTGCATTAAACGGTGAACGCACTTAGACGCGCGCGGTAAAGGAGTATCGGATCCCTGCTTCGACTGGTGTGGAACTGCGCTATCGGTCTATTGAGGGCACTCCTAGTGGCTTAAAATTTCTGTACACAGACAAACCTGAGCGCCTTCCCGCTTGCAGCGCCGAGGTGATCACTTCACCTGACCGTGGGAGGACTATATGAACGCACCATCGGGGACCGGTGACGAGAGTCGACATAGGGGCTACATCAGCATCCAGGCTGGTGATCCGCGCTCGATCGACTTCCTCGCATCCATGGGCTGGCACTTGAAAACTGACCCCACCGTGTTTGACTATCAGGGCGATGTCATCATGAACGATGACTTCGTTGTCGCCCGGTACAGTCATGGCCCTGGAGTAGTGGAGTACCGGGCTCCTGATGATCTGCCGAAGGGCAACAGGATCATGATTCACGCATGTATTAGCGGGTCGGAGACTCTGCACTCAACGACTGGTTCAGCAGTGCTCAATCCCATGAGCATCATCAGAGTTATGCCGGAAAACTTCACTGGCGCCGAGTGCGAAACCACGGCTACGAGCTTGTTTGTCATTTACACATCGACTGATGCCGATAAGTACCAGGCCATGCTTGCCGGAGAGTCTGATGAGGTCTACCTGCGGGTTCTTAACGCGGCCGCCTCGTCGCTGCTGCACACCATTCCGGACCACCCTGGTCCCGGGTTCTCCCAGATTCAAAGGGGCCTGGAAGAGTTGGCCAAGGCCGTTGCTGTCGGCGCGAATCTTGATTCAGGGTTGGAATCCGACTCGCTGACAGCGATGTACGTCAGGGGGATGGCGTTGATTGGGTCAACGGCAACAGATGAGAAGACGACGGTTGAGTCAATTGCGCAGGACTTAGAAATTTCTCGGTCTTACCTCCTTCGTGCGTTCAAAGCTCAGGGAACGAGTCCTTCTCGTGAGATTATGCGCGAACGTCTGGTGAGTGCGAAGAGATTGCTGAAAGAGGACGCGGATCTTGCTGCTGCCGCAGCAGGGTCCGGTTTCGGATCCGTCCGGAACCTTAAGAGGGCGCTGAGTAGGGATATCGAGCTTCAGTAGCGTTCAACGCGACGCGCTCAAGCTTCGTTTAGGCGACATCGCTCGGCAGGTAGCGCCCGGGACTGCTGCATTCATCTATGCAGAACACTGCCCGGCACTGACCGCGGCTTCTGTCATTTTGCCGATGGCCGACCAGTCCTCCCGATCATCAATCGGTCACCTTTTGGTCATTTTGGTCACAGGACAGCATCGTAATTATATTCACTGTTAGGCATGAATATACGTTCGGTATGCCAATGATTCTACCTGACGCCCGACCGTAGACCGCATAAATATTCAATAACAAAAATGTTGCGTTCAGTCTGCCAAAATGAATACTTCCTTGTTAGGCTCAATCTTGGAATTCCTCGTGAGTCTCCTGAACGGGCAGTTCATGGCAGTTGGTCCTCCAGGTCGACTCGGCAGGTGACTCACGGGGCTCCGTTCTTGGAATCCCTACATGTAGAGGTAGCAGAGCACTATGAAGCCAAAGAAGACTAAGGGACTGCGCCGTATCCTCGGCGTAGCTGGAGTAGGTGCATTGGGCATCGCGCTCATGAGCCCCGTCGCACCTGCAAATGCAGCCGACATCGAAGACGGTTCT
>NZ_JABKDE010000018.1 GCF_013623835.1 Brevibacterium oceani
TTTCTGGTGAGACAATCACACGATCGAGCATCTGTGTTCGTCCTGTGTGGGTGGTTCTTCGCCGAACCTCCCGCGATCATCGGGGTGAACATTCGGGTGTTTGGTTGTTTTTTAGTGGTCAACCTTCTCACCCCGTGAGGGGTTGGCTGTCTTGCTGGGATTCATTCGTAACATAATTTTTTTATGGAGAGTTTGATCCTGGCTCAGGACGAACGCTGGCTGCGTGCTTAACACATGCAAGTCGAACGCTGAAGCCCGAAGCTTGCTTCGGGTGGATGAGTGGCGAACGGGTGAGTAACACGTGAGTAACCTGCCCCTGATTTCGGGATAAGCCTGGGAAACTGGGTCTAATACCGGATATGACCTTCCAACGCATGTTGGTTGGTGGAAAGTTTTTCGATTGGGGATGGGCTCGCGGCCTATCAGCTTGTTGGTGGGGTAATGGCCTACCAAGGCGACGACGGGTAGCCGGCCTGAGAGGGCGACCGGCCACACTGGGACTGAGACACGGCCCAGACTCCTACGGGAGGCAGCAGTGGGGAATATTGCACAATGGGGGAAACCCTGATGCAGCGACGCAGCGTGCGGGATGACGGCCTTCGGGTTGTAAACCGCTTTCAGCAGGGAAGAAGCGAAAGTGACGGTACCTGCAGAAGAAGTACCGGCTAACTACGTGCCAGCAGCCGCGGTAATACGTAGGGTACGAGCGTTGTCCGGAATTATTGGGCGTAAAGAGCTCGTAGGTGGTTGGTCACGTCTGCTGTGGAAACGCAACGCTTAACGTTGCGCGGGCAGTGGGTACGGGCTGACTAGAGTGCAGTAGGGGAGTCTGGAATTCCTGGTGTAGCGGTGAAATGCGCAGATATCAGGAGGAACACCGGTGGCGAAGGCGGGACTCTGGGCTGTAACTGACACTGAGGAGCGAAAGCATGGGGAGCGAACAGGATTAGATACCCTGGTAGTCCATGCCGTAAACGTTGGGCACTAGGTGTGGGGGGCATTCCACGTTCTCCGCGCCGTAGCTAACGCATTAAGTGCCCCGCCTGGGGAGTACGGTCGCAAGGCTAAAACTCAAAGGAATTGACGGGGGCCCGCACAAGCGGCGGAGCATGCGGATTAATTCGATGCAACGCGAAGAACCTTACCAAGGCTTGACATACACTGGACCGTTCTGGAAACAGTTCTTCTCTTTGGAGCTGGTGTACAGGTGGTGCATGGTTGTCGTCAGCTCGTGTCGTGAGATGTTGGGTTAAGTCCCGCAACGAGCGCAACCCTCGTTCTATGTTGCCAGCACGTGATGGTGGGAACTCATAGGAGACTGCCGGGGTCAACTCGGAGGAAGGTGGGGATGACGTCAAATCATCATGCCCTTTATGTCTTGGGCTTCACGCATGCTACAATGGCTGGTACAGAGAGAGGCGAACCCGTGAGGGTGAGCGAATCCCTTAAAGCCAGTCTCAGTTCGGATCGTAGTCTGCAATTCGACTACGTGAAGTCGGAGTCGCTAGTAATCGCAGATCAGCAACGCTGCGGTGAATACGTTCCCGGGCCTTGTACACACCGCCCGTCAAGTCACGAAAGTCGGTAACACCCGAAGCCGGTGGCCCAACCCCTTGTGGGAGGGGGCCGTCTAAGGTGGGACTGGTGATTGGGACTAAGTCGTAACAAGGTAGCCGTACCGGAAGGTGCGGCTGGATCACCTCCTTTCTAAGGAGCACACATTAAGATCCTCATGGCATGACCCGCGTGTGGTCATCATGAGAGCTCAAGGGTGGAACATCACAACTCCCGCTCGTACCTACCAGCGTTGTCCGGTGACTGCCGTGATGACGGTGGTGTGGTCGGGGCTAGAACGAATACGTTATTGGGTCCTGGAATCACAAGCCTCAACACTGTGGTGTTGGGTGTGGTTTCAACCAACAGGACCGACCTGCACCGCAAGCAGCCAGAGCATCTGGTGTGTTTGTGGGTGGTGTTTGGTAGTGGTTTGAGAATCGTATAGTGGACGCGAGCATCCATACTGCATACATGTTTGTGTGTGGTGTGATGTAATGTGATTTTCTTGTGATCATCTTAGAGTGATGAAAATTAATTCGCGCACACATTTTGCTGGCCCCGTTTGGGGGTTGGGTGAGTGTGTGAGAGCGCATGGTGGATGCCTTGGCATCAGGAGCCGATGAAGGACGTGGAAATCTGCGATAAGCCTCGGGGAGCCGATAAACGGGCGTTGATCCGAGGGTGTCCGAATGGGGAAACCCCGCCATCTGTGAGGGTGGTGACCCGTGTCTGAATATATAGGGCATGTGGGGGGAACGCGGGGAAGTGAAACATCTCAGTACCCGCAGGAAGAGAAAATAATAATGATTCCGGGAGTAGTGGCGAGCGAAACTGGATGAGCCTAAACCTTCGTAGCGTGAGAGCGTGCTGGTGTTGCTGCGTGGGTGTTGTGGGGTGTGCATGTTCTGGTTCAGCATGACCGGGCTGTGTGTGATTGGTGTAGTCGAACCTGGTGGGAAACAGGACCGGAGTGGGTGAGAGTCCCGTAGACGAAACAGTGGTTGCGCATGGTGTGCAGATGCCCGAGTAGCACGGAACTCGTGGAATTTCGTGTGAATCTGCCAGGACCACCTGGTAAGGCTAAATACTTCCTGATGACCGATAGCGGAATAGTACCGTGAGGGAATGGTGAAAAGTACCCCGGGAGGGGAGTGAAAGAGTACCTGAAACCATGTGCTTACAATCCGTCAGAGCAGCATCTTGATGGCTGTGATGGCGTGCCTTTTGAAGAATGAGCCTGCGAGTTAGCGGTGCGTGGCGAGGTTAACCCGTGTGGGGTAGCCGTAGCGAAAGCGAGTCCGAAGAGGGCGAGTCAGTCGCGTGTCCTAGACCCGAAGCGGAGTGATCTAGCCATGGGCAGGGTGAAGCGTGTGTAAGAGCGCGTGGAGGCCCGCACCCACTTCAGTTGAAAATGGAGGGGATGACCTGTGGTTAGGGGTGAAAGGCCAATCAAACTCTGTGATAGCTGGTTCTCCCCGAAATGCATTTAGGTGCAGCGTTGCGTGGTTCTTGCTGGAGGTAGAGCTACTGGATGGCTGATGGGCCCCACCGGGTTACTGACGTCAACTAAACTCCGAATGCCAGTCAAGGTTCAGCGTGGCAGTGAGACAGTGGGGGATAAGCTTCATTGTCGAGAGGGAAACAGCCCAGACCATCAACTAAGGCCCCTAAGCGTGTGCTCAGTGGGAAAGGATGTTCAGTTGCGAAGACAACCAGGAGGTTGGCTTAGAAGCAGCCATCCTTGAAAGAGTGCGTAATAGCTCACTGGTCAAGTGATTGAGCGCCGATAATGTAGCGGGGCTAAGTACACCGCCGAAGTTGTGGCAGCATCACGTGATTCCGTAATGGTGTGGTGTTGGGTAGGGGAGCGTCGAGTCGCCGGTGAAGCTGCAGTGTGAACTAGTGGTGGAGGCGGTTCGAGTGAGAATGCAGGCATGAGTAGCGAAAGACGGGTGAGAAACCCGTCCACCGGATGACCAAGGGTTCCAGGGCTAGGCTAATCCGCCCTGGGTAAGTCGGGACCTAAGGCGAGGCCGACAGGCGTAGTCGATGGACAACCAGTTGATATTCTGGTACCGACACACAACCGACAGTACCAAAACACATGAGACTAACTATGAGCGTGTCCCGTCAGGTCTTCGGATCTGTGGTTGGATGCGTTTGTGGGACCTGAGTGTGGAGTCGGTAAGCGTGAGGTGTGACGCAGAAAGGTAGCCAGGCCGTGCGATGGTAGTCACGGTCTAAGGTTGTAGCACGTGGGGGTAGGCAAATCCGTCCCCGCATTTGGTGTGAGAGCTGATGGGCGCCCCACGTTGGTGGGGTGATCTGGTGATCCTCTGCTGCCGAGAAAAGCATCGACGTGAGGGTGTGTGTTGCCCGTACCCTATAACCGACACAGGTGGTCGAGTAGAGAATACTAAGGTGATCGAGAGAATCGTGGTTAAGGAACTCGGCAAAATGCCCCCGTAACTTCGGGAGAAGGGGGACCATCCCGGTGAAGCCAACGTGCTTGGTGATGTGCTGGTGGTGGTCGCAGAGGCCAGAGAGAAGCGACTGTTTATTAAAAACACAGGTCCGTGCGAAGATGTAAGTCGATGTATACGGACTGACGCCTGCCCGGTGCTGGAAGGTTAAGAGGACCTGTTAACCCTTTTGGGGGTGAAGCGGAGAATTTAAGCCCCAGTAAACGGCGGTGGTAACTATAACCATCCTAAGGTAGCGAAATTCCTTGTCGGGTAAGTTCCGACCTGCACGAATGGCGTAACGACTTCTCTGCTGTCTCAACCACGAACTCGGCGAAATTGCATTACGAGTAAAGATGCTCGTTACGCGCAGCAGGACGGAAAGACCCCGAGACCTTCACTATAGTTTGGTATTGGGATTCGGTGTGGTTTGTGTAGGATAGGTGGGAGACTGGGATACTTGCACGCTAGTGTGGGTGGAGTCGATCGGTGAAATACCACTCTGACCATAGTGGATTCCTGAACTTCGGACCCTGATCGGGTTCAGGGACAGTGCCTGATGGGTAGTTTAACTGGGGCGGTTGCCTCCTAAAGAGTAACGGAGGCGCCCAAAGGTTCCCTCAGCCTGGTTGGCAATCAGGTGTCGAGTGTAAGTGCACAAGGGAGCTTGACTGTGAGACGGACGTGTCGAGCAGGAGCGAAAGCTGGGACTAGTGACCCGGCCATGGCTTGTGGAAGCGTGGTCGCTCAACGGATAAAAGGTACCTCGGGGATAACAGGCTGATCTTGCCCAAGAGTCCATATCGACGGCATGGTTTGGCACCTCGATGTCGGCTCGTCGCATCCTGGGGCTGGAGTCGGTCCCAAGGGTTGGGCTGTTCGCCCATTAAAGCGGTACGCGAGCTGGGTTTAGAACGTCGTGAGACAGTTCGGTCCCTATCCGCTGCGTGCGTAGGAAATTTGTGGAGGTCTGTCCTTAGTACGAGAGGACCGGGACGGACGAACCTCTGGTGTGCCAGTTGTTCCGCCAGGAGCATGGCTGGTTGGCTACGTTCGGGATGGATAACCGCTGAAAGCATCTAAGCGGGAAGCCTGCTCCGAGATGAGATTTCCAACCCACTTTGTGTGGGGGGAGGTGTCCTATAGATGATGGGGTTGATAGGCCGGGTATGGAAGCACTGTGAGGTGTGGAGTTGACTGGTACTAATACACCGATCACTCACTTAATCTTCTTTTTTGGGGTTGGTGTGTGTGCGAGTTTTGTTGCTTTGAGTGATTGCTTGAGAATCCGCGTTCGCCTTTGTGGGGTGTGCGTGTGTTGTGTCGATGGGTGTTCGCGTTCGCTGTGCGGTTCTTGGACCATTACTGCCTGAAGGCCTCTTTTGGGGTTTGTGGTGGTGGTCTGTTGGTTTTGCGGTGGTGATAGTGGTGGGGAAACGCCCGGTTAACCGTTCCGATCCCGGTAGCTAAGCCCATTCGCGCTGATGGTACTGCAACTTGGTGGTTGTGGGAGAGTAGGTGACTGCCGCAATATT
>NZ_JABKDE010000019.1 GCF_013623835.1 Brevibacterium oceani
CGGCCTGGGCATGGATGACGAGCTCGACGGCACGAGCCTTGAGTTCGTCGGTGTATTTCACTGGCAAGAGAGAATCTCCTTCTTCCAATCTCCCTGCCTCTATTATCCCCGGGGCGATACATCATGAGGGACGCGAGGCGGCATCGGTGCCCGGTGTGATCGATCTGCTTGCGGCTCGGAGTCGAAAAGCAAAGCAACCGGATCTCGTCGATGATCTCGATGACGTATTCGCCCGCTATTACGAGGAGCATCCTGACCAGGACGGTTTTGAGGTGTTCGACGAATGACGAATCGGTGGGCACGGTGGTTGCGGGAGCATCAGCCGCAGCGGTTCAATATGGCGACCAAGCAGGGCTGGGACGCGTTCGCTCAATCTGCCCCGCGTCCGGCTTTGGAACATTTGTCCCGAACGGAGTTGGACCGACTGACTGATGAGGAACGAGAAGATTACGACGAAGCACGGATGGTGTGGAATGCTAATCCTCCGGCGGTCAAGACTGCCCAACTGAGTAGCGCATTCTCGATCATGGACCAGGTGATGGCCTCGAACCGGCGCGATGGAGATCGCTTGCGAGGATCGATCGTCATCGATGCTGCCCCAGCACTCGGCAAGACCACGATCGCGACTCGATTCGCCCGAGAGTTCCACCGTAAGACGCTGCGCCGTTTCGGTGGCAAGACTGGTGCCGGTCACCAGCGGCTGCCGGTGGCGTTCATCCCATTGGATGCGGGTGTCACGCTCAAGGGATTGAACCAGAAGATCCTCGCTTTCTACGGTCATCCTGGAGCCCATCGTGCGACAACCGCGCGACTGGGTGCTCTGGCGGTGGACTGTGTGCGCTCGTGTGAAACCCAACTCATTGTCCTCGACGATCTGCACTTCATCGATTTCAAGCATCGCCATGGACGCGAAGTCAGTAACCATCTGAAAGGACTGGCGAACGAGATGCCGGTGACGTTCGTCTATGTGGGGGTGCGTTTGGCCGAAAAGCGATTCTTCGACGAAGGACTGCTGGGCGAAGATGCGGCGTATGCGCAGACCTCGCGTCGCTCGACCCGAGTTCCGGTCGCACCGTTTAGTCACAACACGAATGCCGGAGCTCGTGCATGGTCGCACCTGCTGACGAAGCTCGAAGAGCATCTGCTACTCGTGGATCGCGAACCTGGCATGTTGTTGCGCCAGGCGACGGAGTTACACCGCCGCACTCAAGGTCATATCGGTTCTCTGACCAACCTGCTCGACCGCGCCAGTTACCTCGCAATCACCACCGGCGTTGAAACCATCAATGCAGAGATTTTGTCCATGGTCACGATCGATAATGCAGCCGAAACCAGCGCCCGCACAGCCTGACCGAACGCGCACTTCGACGCGCTTGCGCGGAATCACGTCTGGCTACGACCTCGACGCATGGCCCTTGACGTTGCCCATAGAACCCGACGAAACCCTTTCGAGCTGGTGGGCCCGTATTGCCTACCGTTTTGGTGTTTCTCCGGCGGCCCTATTTCGCGAAATTGGTTTCCGGATGGGCTCCTACACGCCGTGGAGAGTTGAACAGCGGCTTGCACGGTCCAGCACACCGCTGAGTGTTCGAACCGGGATCGAAAACACGACCAGAGCTCGAGCTCACACTGCACAAGCACGAATCTCAGACCTTCTATCAAGCGTAACGACGCGCTACCACGTACCGGCATTCCCTTCGAAACCGGCCTTTGGGAGCCGATTCTGCCCCCTATGTCTCGCAGATACCGGGACCTGGTCCGGGCTCTGGCGGAGCCCACTAGTCACCATGTGTTCTCACCACCAGGTGATGCTCGTGGATACATGTCCTCACTGTGGTGAACGCCCTTTTTCCAGTCCGGCATGGGCGATGCGTGGGCGAGAGAACACCCGGTGTACCGAGAATCTCCCGAGGGATACGAGCACGCGTAAGTGGAGGACATCATGCGACGCTGATCTCAGCCAAGCCCAAACCACAACAGGTAATCAGGACCTCGTTGCTGCCACTGAACTGTTGCTCGAGGACGAGAACTGGTCAGGTCAGGACTGGTCACTGGCTGGACTACCGGCCACTCGGGCAGAGGCCAGAGACGGCCTCATCCTGTTGACTCTTGACGCTCTCGACATTCAGGATCGAACAGCAAAGACAGTGGCCCAGGAAGCGACAGCTCTCGAGCACGCCTACGAAGTACTCATGAGCCCGGACTTAACGTCGGCTGGTGCCCTCGTCGATCACTATCACCTCCTTGATGTCGGCGGCCCCTTCGCGGCAATCGGTCCAACCCAGGCGTTGCGTGATCATCCATTTCACCCGGTGTTACACGCCATCCGGCTCCACAGTTTGCGCGACCATCTTCCGCCGGGAACTCAGCTACCGTTCCGTATCGGGTCCGACTGGCCACGAACCCCGAATAAGCTCCGCCACCGTCACACTCCGACACCCACGTTCTACGAGAACTGGCGTCTACCACCGGCACCGTTCAGCGTGATTCCGCAGCTCTACTGGGAAGAAGGCCTACCGGGAATCGACCCGTTCACCAACGAGCGGAGTCGATTCGCGGTCAGCATTGCCATAGCTTCAGTTGGCCGCAACATCACGACCGCGTCGGCGGCCGAACAGCTCGGTGCACCAAAAGTTCAAGCAGCGCGAGTCACCCATGATTGGGCCAGACTCAGCGATCATTGCGGGTGGCCGCAGCTGCGGCAAACGATAGTGACTATCGCTACTCAGTTAGCGCTGAATCCCGGATCGATCGACTATCAGCAACGACGGGAGGAACTCGCCACTCCGGCTGATCTTGACGCTCGGTTTCCCGAGTCAGACTGGACTGACGCTCAACGCTTGTGGCTGTGGGCGGAGTACACAGGGAGCAGTGCCCGATTTGCCCCCGAAGCCTGGGGTAACCTCCGATTCCCATCGATAGTCCCCGAACGCCCGCCGGATAGGGAGTTGAGGCTACCCTCGAATAGTGGACACCCAAGTTAGCGGGATTCGCAGTCCTGCTGGAAGGATGTTCAATATGTCAGATCAGAAGCGACAGCGTCGCTCTTACACCCCGGAATACCGGA
>NZ_JABKDE010000001.1 GCF_013623835.1 Brevibacterium oceani
TGTGGAAGACATCGAGGATGAACGTCGTGTACACCCACCCAGCAGACGTCGGCACATAGGTGATGTCAGCGACCCAAACGCAGTTCGGGCCAGGTGCTGTGAACTCACGTTCGACGAGATCCTCCGGACACTCCTCAGCCCTGGCCGAAGCCGTCTTCGGGCGCTTCCTCCTGCGTCGAATACCGTCGATGCCTAACTGGCGCATCAACCGCTCCACCGTACAGCGGGCCACCGGACCGAACTCATCGGCGTACTCGCGGTTGATCGCCTTCCACATCTTCCGCACCCCGTAACACGAGTAGTTCGCCTCATAGACATCCTGGATGACGACCATCAGCGCCTGGTCTCGGCGGGCCCTGGCCGATGGTTCGCGTTTCTTGAACGCGTAATACGAGCTCACAGCAATCCGTGCCGCAGTCCCGGACAGGGCGCGTACGATTGGCTCGACTCCGAACTCGTGACGATTGTCGTCGATGAAGGCGACGATCACTTCGATGGGCGGTCGAGCTCCGCCGCGAAGAAAGCCGACGCTCTCTTCAAGATCTCGTTGGCCCGCTTCGCTTCAGCCAACTCCGCCCGCAGCCGACGGTTCTCCGCTTCCAAATCGACCGACTCGGCCGGTGTGGCTTTGCCGGAGTCTTTGTGCTTACGCACCCAGACTCGCAGGGTCTCTTTGCTCAGGCCGAGCTCGCCGGCGACACGGGTGATCGCTCCGTTCGCGGTGTCCGGATCGGCCTGGGCATGGATGACGAGCTCGACGGCACGAGCCTTGAGTTCGTCGGTGTATTTCACTGGCAAGAGAGAATCTCCTTCTTCCAATCTCCCTGCCTCTATTATCCCCGGGGCGATACAGTGGGTCGGACTGGAGTGTGTTGGGATAACGCGATGTCGGAGTCGTTCTGGTCATCACTGAAGACGGAGTTCTTCGAGCGGCGCGTGTGGCAGACTCGGGCTGAGGCGATGCGGGAGGTCGCTCGGTGGATCGAGGTGGTCTATAACCGGCGGCGGTTGCACTCGGCGTTGGGGATGGTTCCGCCGGTGGAGTTCGAAGAGGCTCTTCTGGTCGAGCACAGTGCCGGCCGGGTTCAGGAGGAAGCGTCTACGCAGGCTGCGTGACGTGGTTCACGTGTCCACGACTTGCGGGGAGCCCCACACTTAACCCTCGGTGCTTGGTCTGGTGGTGGACTTGGCCAACCCATTCGCGAATGATCTGTTCAAGCTCCGCTACGTAATAGAAAGCCTGATCCTCGATGTCAGCGCCGCGATTATAGACGTCCGGGCCTTTGTGCCCGGGAAGATGCTGCAAGAGTCCCTCGCGCAGTGTCTTGAAGAACCGCTCGACTGTTGGCTTATCTGTGGGCTTGTGAGGAATTGCTGGCTGGATAGTGATGCCCAATCGAGCACATGCTGAGGTCACATGCGAAGACAAGTAAACCTTCCCATGATCGACAACGATCGCTTCCGGCAAGCATGCCGGCAACCCAGCGACTCGCTCCTGAGACACACCATCCGGCTCTTCGGTACCGACCAACACATTGCGCGGGACCCCATGAAAAGGCCAATTACCGTCGTCATCACCGTTCGGTTGCGGAGCCACGCATTGGTACAACACATTTGCGACATCTGCTGCGGTCGTCGAGACGGGAGTCAACCGCAGACCCAGAATGCAGCGAGTGAACAAATCCTGCGCAACAGTCAGTTCGACAGGCACCCACCGCAAAGTAACCGGTTCCATCGCGAACACGTCCAATGGCGTCGTATCCAACACCACATACTCACCCGGCCGCGTCGCCCGCAACCGCCCGTACGGACCCCGAGGACGATCGGCGACCGACCTTCGTTGCTTCCCACTGCCGAAGGCGTGCCTCCCTTTAGATAGCTCCTTCAAGCGACGATAAGCACTGGACCGGGACGGAGCGCTCACCGCTCCCGGGCCGTGCAGCACGTCAACCCGTTGCTGGACCTTGTCTAAAACAACACCCATCGTCGGAGTCGACCGCCTCGAGTATTCCGCCAGTATCTCGATGCAGGCAGCATCCCAGCGGGAATCGATACCCGTCGCGTAGCGTCCAGTCATTCGGCTGTCGGCAAGACCGGCCAGACCTCCGTTACGGTATCCCGTCATCCAACGCTCCACAGTGCGCGTCGACACGCGAGCCGAAGCCGCTGCCTCTCCCAGACGCTGCTGCAACGAGACTTCACCGTCATACTCCAGCAGCGGGCGGACGAGGGCAGCACGCTGGTCGAACTTCGCCCGTTGGGCAGGGCTCAAGTCACTCAACACAACATTCGAGGGAGGCCGAAACTCTTTCTCTTCTGCAGACTGAGAATCGTCACCGATAATTTTCGCGGTCTCCAACAGGGATCGTGTCTCCACTGAACGGAACACGTCGCCACGAGTCAACTGCGTCGCCGCCGCAGACATGGAAGAGATACCCCACGTTTCCCCTTCGAACCAGACCTGTTTGCCCACCGAAAGTTCAACAACCGACGTCATCGGTGATCTCCTCAAATGTCGTTTCCGCACGCTGGTATGTCCCCATTCGGTGCGCGACGGCTGCCTCGTATGACTCAGACCATGCCCGATAGCGATCAGCGAACGACATGCCAGTCTCGCTGTCGAATTCGAGTACGTCTTGTGGCCCGAACATTTGGAGACGGCGAGTTGCTCCGAGCGCCTTGATGTTCGCCAATCGCTGAGGATCTTCTCCTGACCAGACCTCGTATTGCCAACCTGCCGCTTCGCAGACCTGCCGAGTCCAGGCGAATACGACCGCGACCTTCGGTCGGCTGACGAATTCGGCGGGTTTCACATCGACCACGGTCAATCGGCCATCTGGTGACGTCAGTAAGAAATCGGGTACGTGCCGACGAATCGCTTCCCCGTCACGCCCGCTTAACCACATTGGCTGTCCGGATATCCAGGTGACTTGTCGGTCGAAGTCCGCCAACCACAATCGATCGAGTTCTAACCGGCTTTCGTACGGTATATGGTCGTTTGTGGTCGCGGACCAGAACAAACCGGGGTAGTGACGTTGACGCGCGTATGATCTGGGCGACCGGACCGGTAGTCCCTTCGAAAGTCGGGTGCTGTCCACAGCGCCCACAGTGGTGGCTACCGATGTGCCCTCCTCGGTGAGGTACAACAGTTCCGTGTCCAACAACGTCGTCGTTGTCATGTTTCCAGCATCCTCGCACCGACATGAAACTGGGAACACCGACACGCCTCCGACACGAAATTGAGATTCCGACACGAAATCCGAGATCCTACACGGAGTGTCATCGAAGAATTTCTCTCCAGCCGGAATAAAGCCGACCTCATCAAAGTTGAGTGTAGTGTACGCAAGTTTGGTGAGGTTCGACTTGACGGTCGAAACCTCGAAGACAATACTTGAGTCCAGTTGACTCAATGTGTGCGGTCGAGTGGTTCCGGCATTCGCCCCGCGGCAGTCAAGGCCGGGGGCGTTCGGTCGGCGGCGCCGCCCGAACGCTCACATTCGAGTCGAAGGAACTCACGAACAAAGGAGAGAACACAATGGCACGTGCAGTTGGAATCGACCTCGGAACCACGAACTCCGTCGTCGCAGTCCTCGAAGGCGGCGAGCCGAAGGTCATCGCGAATGCCGAAGGTGGTCGCACGACCCCGTCTGTCGTCGCAGTGAACAAGAACGGCGACTCCCTCGTTGGCGAGATCGCCAAGCGCCAGGCTGTCACGAACATCAAGAACACCGTTTCTTCGGTCAAGCGCCACATGGGCACCGACTGGTCCACCGAGATCGGCGGCAAGTCGATGACGGCTCCCGAGGTCTCGGCCCGCATCCTCCAGAAGCTCAAGCACGACGCCGAGGAGTACCTGCAGGAGAAGGTCACCGACGCGGTGATCACCGTTCCGGCCTACTTCAACGACGCTGAACGTCAGGCCACGAAGGATGCCGGTGAGATCGCCGGACTCAACGTCTCGCGCATCATCAACGAGCCCACCGCCGCTGCCCTGGCCTACGGCCTCGAGCGCGGCAAGGAAGACGAGCTCATCCTCGTCTTCGACCTCGGCGGCGGAACGTTCGACGTTTCGCTGCTCGAAGTCGGCAAGGACGAAGACGACTTTTCCACCATTCAGGTCCGTGCGACCTCCGGTGACAATCGCCTCGGCGGTGACGACTGGGACCAGCGGATCGTTGATTGGCTGGTTGAGCAGGTGAAGAACAACTACGGTGTCGACCTGACCAAGGACGCCACCGCTCTGCAGCGCCTCAAGGAAGCTGCCGAGCAGGCCAAGAAAGAACTGTCCTCGGCGACCAGCACGAACATTTCGCTGCAGTATCTGTCAATGAGCGAGAACGGACCGATCCACCTGGATGAGACCCTCACCCGGGCGAAGTTCGAAGACCTGACCAAGGACCTCCTCGAGCGCACCAAAGCCCCGTTCCACGCTGTGATGAAGGACGCCGGCGTGTCCGTTTCGGACATCGACCACGTCGTTCTCGTCGGCGGATCGACTCGTATGCCCGGCGTGACCCAGGTCGTCACCGAACTCACCGGAGGCAAGGAGCCCAACAAGGGAGTCAACCCCGATGAGGTCGTTGCGATCGGTGCCGCCGTTCAGGCCGGTGTCCTCGTGGGTGAGCGCAAGGACGTTCTGCTCATCGATGTCACCCCGCTCTCGCTCGGACTCGAGACCAAGGGCGGAGTGATGACGAAGCTCATCGAGCGCAACACCCCGATTCCGACCAAGCGTTCGGAGACCTTCACCACCGCTGAGGACAACCAGCCCTCCGTGTCGATCCAGGTCTTCCAGGGCGAGCGCGAGTTCACTCGCGACAACAAGAACCTCGGCACCTTCGAGCTGACCGGCATCGCGCCGGCTCCGCGCGGCGTGCCGCAGATCGAGGTCGCCTTCGACATCGACGCCAACGGCATCGTCCACGTGTCGGCCACCGACAAGGGCACCGGCACCGAACAGTCGATGACGATCACGGGCGGTTCCGCACTGCCGAAGGAAGACATCGAGCGCATGGTCCGTGAGGCCGAGGAGCACGCAGAAGAGGACAAGAAGCGCCGTGAGGCCGCCGATGTCCGCAACAACGCGGAGAACCTCGCCTACCAGACCGAGAAGCTGCTGACCGATAACGACGACAAGCTGCCCGACGACGTCAAGACCGAGATGCAGGGCGACGTCGACGCCGTCAAGGAAGCCCTCAAGGGTGAAGACGACGACGCTGTGAAGGAAGCCTACGACAAGCTCGTGGCCAACCAGCAGAAGATCGGCGAGGCCATCTACAACCAGCAGGGTGGTGCCGAAGGCGCCGCCGCCGGTGAGGGCGAAGCCGATGCCGCTTCCGGTGCCGACGACGATGTTGTCGATGCCGAGGTCGTCGACGATGAGGATGAGGAGAAGAAGTAATGACTGCCGAGGGCAACGACAAGTCGTCCGAGGAGCCAGGCTTCACCTTCAGTGACAAGCGCCGGGTCGACCCGAACACCGGTGAGGTCCGTCCCGAGGCCGACGCCCAGTCGGCCTCGGCCGGGGTCGGCGACGAACAGGTCACGGACCCGAACGCCGCTCAGGCGGCAGAGGGATCCGCCGCCGACGACCCCGCCGCCGACGCCAGCGACCTCGGAGTCGACATCCCCGCCGATGCCTCGAGCCTCAAGGACACTGAGGCGGCCCCCGAGCCCGAACCGGGCTCCGAAGCCGCCGCGCACCTCGCGGATCTCAAGCGCATCAACGCCGAGTACGCCGCCTACCGGATGCGCGCCGATCGCGAACGCGAACGCGCAGCCGTCGGCGGCACGATCAAGGTCGTCGAGGCCCTGATCCCCGTGCTCGACGAGGTCAAGCTCGCACGCGAGAACGGCGACGTCTCCGGGCCTTTCGAGACCCACGTCAACAAGCTGATCGACTCGCTCAACAAGGTCGGCGTCGAACAGTACGGTGAGGTCGGCGACGAGTTCGACCCGAACCTCCACGAGGCGCTCATGCAGCAGCCCTCCGACGAGGTCGAGGAACCGACGATCTTCCTGGTCATGCAGCCGGGCTACCGCCTCGGCGACCGCATCATCCGTGCGGCCCGAGTCGGCGTCCAGCAGCCGGAGGACTGAACGGACACCTTCGCCGAGGCGGCCGCCGGTCCCGTACGAGAAGTGAACTGTCTTACGGGGCTGGGGGCCACCTCGGCGGCGGTCCGGATCTTCGGGGTCACACCCCGGGGATGCGGATTGTGAGGAGACAAGTGAATAGATCGATGAGTGCAATGATTGGAAGGAAAGGAGGTGCCAGGTGAATACCGGACCTCAGAATGATTGGTTCGATAAGGACTTCTACAAGACCCTCGGCGTCTCCAAGGATGCTTCCGATGCCGAGATCAAGAAGGCCTATCGCAAACTCGCGCGCAAGTATCACCCGGATGCCAACCCCGGAGATGAGAAGGCCGAGGAGAAGTTCAAGGAGATCGGACAGGCACATCAGGTGCTCTCCGACAAGGAATCCCGCGCCCAGTACGACCAGGTCCGCGCCATGGGCGGAGGCGCCCGGTTCAGCGCCGGCGCCGGAGGACCCGGCGGAGCGGGCGGAGGCGGATTCGACGATGTGTTCTCCGACCTCTTCGGAGGCGGCGGTCGCACCCGGACCCGCACGACCTACGGCGGCGGGGGAGATGTTCCCCCGGACCTCGCCGACCTGCTCAACGGATTCGGCGGCGGTGGGGGCGGCTACGGCGGCGGATTCGGCGGCGGCTATTCGCCCCCGGTCAAAGGCGGCGACATCAAGTCGAGCACCACGCTGTCGTTCACCGAGGCGATCAACGGCGCCTCGGTGAAGCTCAACATGCCCGGCGGGAAGCCGCTGACCGTGCGCACCCCGATCGGGGTCAAGGACGGACAGAAGATTCGCTTGGCCGGCAAGGGCAAGGCCAGCCCCAACGGCGGTGAGACCGGTGACGTGATCCTCACCGTGCATGTGAAGCCGCACCCAGTCTTCACCCGCGACGGGGACAACCTGCGGATGGAGCTGCCGGTGACCTTCGACGAGGCGACCCTGGGCGCCGAGGTCAAGGTCCCGACCCTGGGCGGAATGCCGGTCAAGGTCAAGATCGCACCGGGCACCCCGTCGGGGCGGACCCTGCGGGTGCGCGGCAAGGGCGTGAAGACGAAGAAGGGCACCGGCGATCTGCTGGCCGAGGTCGAGATCGTGGCGCCGAAGAACCTGTCGAAGGAAGCCAAGGCTGCGGTCGAGGCGTTCCAGGCGGCCACCGAGGACGATGATCCGCGCGACGGCCTGCTGGAGACGGCCAAGGCCAGTTGAGGTGGTGATGAACGATGCATATTTCGTCGACGGCGGCGGTGTATGTGATCTCGGTGGCGGCGGATCTGGCGGGAATGCACCCGCAGACGCTGCGACAGTATGACCGTCTCGGTCTTGTCATTCCCGAACGCACGGCGGGAAGAGGTCGGCGGTACTCCGGACAGGACATCGCCAAGCTGCGGATGATCCAGCAGCTGTCCCAGGACGAGGGGGTCAACCTCGTCGGGATCAAGAAGATCATCGACCTGCAGAATCAGGTCGACGCCCTCCAGCACCGCAATGACGAGCTCGAGGACGAGATCCGGACGCAGCAGGCGGCGAAGGAACGCGATGCGCGTGTCTTCGCCGCCGGCACAGCCGGGGACGTCGTATCGATCGCCCGCGGCAGGCGCCCGCAGGGGCGGCCCGAACCCGGCGCCATGGTGCTCTACAACAGATTCCGGCGGCGGTAGATCCGTCGCCTGCGGCGATCGAGAAGTGACGACGCGAAGAGCGCGAACCCGAATGCGGGTTCGCGCTCTTCGCATCTGCGCTGATGGGCGACTCCGCCGGCAAAGTCCCCGGTCGACATCTGCCCGAAACAGAACCGACATGTGCGGAAACAATCGCCTGCAAAGATGAGGTCCTGATCACGGTCGACGCACAAGTCAGGAACCCACAATGACACTGTCTCCGAGCAGGACGGCACTTCCCGAGCCGCGAAACGAAGCACAGCTCGCGGCATCTGAGAGCCTCGAGGACTACACCCTCCGCTTCGCCCCCAGGTCGTACCGGAAATGGGCGCCCGGAGTCGTCGCGACGAGTGCGCTGGGCGGCATCGCCTACCTCGCCGACTTCTCGATAGGTGCCAACATCGGCATCGCCCACGGCACGACGAACGGCATCCTCGGCATCCTCGTCGCGGCCATCATCATCTTCCTCACCGGGTGGCCGCTGGCGTTCTACGCCGCCCGCTACAACCTCGACCTCGACCTCATCACCCGCGGTTCGGGCTTCGGGTACTACGGGTCCGTCATCACGAACATCATCTTCGCGACCTTCACTTTCATCTTCTTCGCCCTCGAAGGCTCGATCATGGCGCAGGGGCTCTACCTCGGCCTCGGCCTGCCCCGCCCGATCGGCTATCTCGTGTCCACGGTGCTCATCTTCCCGCTCGTCATCTACGGCATGAAGGTCCTTGCCAAACTGCAGGTCTCGACGACCCCGCTGTGGCTGCTGCTCATGGTCATCCCCGTCGGCTATCTCATCGCCTGGCAGCCGGATTCGGTCGCGGACTTCTTCGCCTATACGGGCGAAGAGGGCGAGGGCGCGAACTTCGCCTCGGTCATGCTCGCCGCCGGTGTCTGCCTCTCACTCATCGCCCAGATCGCCGAGCAGATCGACTATCTGCGGTTCATGCCCCCGCGTACTCCGGAGAACCGCCGCAGCTGGTGGGCGGCCGTCATCCTCGCCGGACCCGGCTGGGTGATCTTCGGGGCGACGAAGCAGATCATCGGCATGTTCCTCGCGGTCTACCTCATCGCCAATGTTCCCGGTGCCGTGAGCTTCGCGAACGAACCCGTCCAGCAGTTCCTCGCCACCTACCAGCAGATGATGCCGCAATGGCTCGCTCTGCTTCTGGCCGTGGTGCTCGTCGTCATCTCCCAGGTGAAGATCAACGTCACCAACGCCTATTCGGGATCGCTGGCCTGGACGAACTCGTACACCCGGATCACGAAGCGCTACCCGGGCCGGATCACCTTCCTCGTCGTCAACCTGCTCATCGCCCTGGCGCTGATGGAGCTGAACATGTTCGACTTCCTCAACGCGATCCTCAGCTTCTACGCGAACCTCGCGATGTCGTGGATCTGCGTCGTCGCCGCCGATATCGCCATCAACAAATACCTGCTGAAGCTCTCCCCGAAGATCCCCGAGTTCCGACGCGGCATGCTCTACGACTGGAACCCGGTCGGGATCGTCTCGCTGGTGCTCGCCGGCGGGGTCTCCATCGCCATCTACTTCGGGGCTTTCGGGGCGACGGTCCAGCCGTTCTCACCTCTCTTCGCCGTCGGCATCGCCATCGTCGCGACCCCGCTCATGGCGATCATCACCCGCGGCCGGTACTACCTGCGACGCAGCGATGATGGAATCGAGCTGCCGATGTTCGACGAGCACGGCAACCCCTCTGGCGAGACCCTGCGCTGCCATGTCACGGACTTGGAGTTCGAACGTCCCGACATGATCGCCTCGGCGAAGACGGGGGAGAACGGGGAGCGACTCTACCTCAGCTCCCTCGCGCTCTCGACCGACCGCCTCGGCGAGCATGTGCTGCCCGCGGATGTCCCGCGCAGCCGTGAGGACGTCCTGCACGCTCGCGCGGACGCCCCACACGATCGCCCGGACAACCCGCACGTTCCGACGAAAGGCTGAGGGGACGCATGCACTTCACTCCGGCCGACACCGACAAGCTGCTCCTGTCCGTGGCGGGAATGGTCGCCAGGGACCGACGGGACCGGGGCATCCGCCTGAACTATCCGGAGACGGTTGCGCTCCTGAGCACCTGGGCCATCGAACGCGCCAGGGAAGGTGCGAGCGTCGAGGAGCTCATGACCACCGGGCGCGAGGTCCTCACCCGTGACGACGTCCTCGAGGACGTCGCCGACATGCTCAGCGACGTTCAGGTGGAGGCGACGTTCCCCGACGGGCGCAAGCTCGTGACCATCCACAACCCCATCGACTGAAGGACCTGACAGTGGCAGGAACACGCGACCGCGGGCCGGGCGCCGTTCGAGTCAGCGCCGGAGAGCGCGAACTCAACGTGCGCGAGAACCCGGACGAGACGGCGACGATGACGATCGAGAACACCGGAGACCGGCCGGTCCAGATCGGCTCCCACATCCACCTCCCCGACACCAATGCCGCGCTCGACTTCGACCGCTGCCGGGCGGAGGGGTTCCGGCTGGACATCCCCGCCGGCACCTCCCTGCGCTTCGAACCGGGCGCCTCCCGCACCGTGCCGATCGTCTCCCTGCGCGGGCACAGGCGTGTGCCCGGGATCCGGCTTCCCCTCGCCGAGGCGGGCGATCCGTGATGGCGCGACTGTCCACCCAGCGCTACGCCGCGCTCTATGGGCCCAGCCTCGGCGATCAGCTGCGCCTAAGCGATACCGACCTGTGGATCGAGATCGAGGAGGACCGTACCCTCGGCGGCGAGGAGTCCGTCTTCGGCGGTGGGAAATCGATCCGCGAATCGATGAATCAGGGAACGACCACGACTGCCGAAGGCGCACCGGACACGGTCATCACCAACGCCGTGGTGCTCGACTGGTGGGGGATCATCCGCGCCGATGTCGGCATCCGGGCCGGACAGATCGTGGCGCTCGGGCGAGCCGGGAACCCCGACATCGCCGACGGAGTGCACCCGGACCTGCAGATCGGACCGTCCACCGACGTCATCTCCGGCGAAGGCCGCATCCTCACCGCGGGCGCCTTCGACTCCCACGTCCACCTGCTCTCACCTTCCCAGCTCCACGAAGCGCTCGCCACCGGGATCACAACGGTCGCCGGCGGCGGGACCGGCCCCTCCGAGGGCAGCAAGGCGACGACGGTGACTCCCGGAGCCTGGCACCTCGGCGCGATGCACCGCGCCCTCGACGACCTTCCGATGAACGTCCTCCTGCTCGGCAAGGGCAACACCGTCTCAGCCGAAGGGCTGGCCGAACAGGCACTCGGCGGTGCCGCCGGTTACAAGGTCCACGAGGACTGGGGTGCGACGCCCGCGGCCATCGACGCCTCGCTGAGGGCCGCCGGGGATCACGGACTGCAGGTCGCGCTGCACTCGGACTCGCTCAACGAGGCGGGGTTCGTCGAATCGACGATCGCCGCGATCGGAGGTCGCAGCATCCACGCCTTCCACGTCGAGGGCGCCGGCGGGGGACACGCCCCCGACATCCTCTCGATCGCAGCATTGGAGAACATCCTCCCCGGTTCGACGAACCCGACCCTGCCCCATACGGCGAACACGGTCGCCGAACATCTCGACATGCTCATGGTCTGCCACCACCTCAACCCCGCCGTGCCCGAGGATCTCGCGTTCGCCGAATCCCGCATCCGGGCGACGACCATCGCGGCAGAGGACCTGCTCCACGACATGGGAGCCCTGTCGATCACGTCCTCGGACGCGCAGGCGATGGGGCGCATCGGTGAGGTCATCACCCGAACCTGGCAGGTCGCCCACGTGATGAAGCACAGGGTGGGCGACCTCGGTGAGACCCTGCCGGCGGACAACGAACGCGCTCGCCGCTACGTCGCCAAGTACACGATCAATCCGGCGATCGCGCACGGCGTCGATGCCCACATCGGTTCGATCGAGGTCGGGAAGATGGCCGATCTCGTGCTGTGGGATCCTCGCTTCTTCGGGGTCCGACCGGACCTCGTCATCAAGGGTGGGGCGATCGCCTGGGCCGGTCTCGGCGACCCGAACGCCTCCATCCCGACTCCGCAGCCGGTCCTGATGCGACCATCCTTCGGAGCCTCGGACGGAGCACGGCTGTCGGTGTCGTTCGCAGCCCCGTCCGCGGTCGAGAACGGGCTGCGCGACGAGCTCGCACTGAAGCGGGAACTCAAACCAGTCGCGCCGACGCGGGACATCGGCAAGAAGGATATGCGCTGCAATGACGCACGACCGGCGATCGACATCGAACCTGACACCTTCGCCATCGCGATCGACGGCCAACCGGTGACCGCCCAACCGGCGCAGACGCTGCCGCTGGCCCGGCTCTACCAGATGTTCTGATGACCGTGACCTCAACCGACCTTCCCACCCGGCGCAACGCCTCGGCGACTCTCGCGATGCTCCTCGCCGACTCGCGCCTGCCAGCCGGAGCCCACGTGTCCTCGAACGGCCTGGAGGCCGGACTGCGTCACGGTCTCGCCGCGCACGAGGTGGCCGACTACATGCGGACGAGGATGACCACGGTCGTCCGCGTCGAAGCGGGAGCGGCCGTGATCGCCCGACACCTGGCGGACGTACGTCCATCGGCCGATGGCGCCGCGGACACGGAGCAGGGCTCCGGCGATCCGGACCGGGACTCCTTCCGTCCGGAGCGGAACGGCATCGCTCCGGAGCGGGACACCGTCGTGCCGGACCGCCTCGGTGTTCTCGAGACCGAATGGGCTGCCCGCACCCCGAGTGCGGCACTGCGGGAGATCGCCGTCGCCCTCGGTGCCGGACTGGCCCGCATCGGTCAGAGGATCTGGCCGCAGACGGCTGCGGTGCTCCGGCCCACGCCGCTGCCGCGTCCCATCGTGCTCGGCACCATCGCCGCGTGCGCGGGCATCGGGGCGGCCGATCTCGTCCGCCTCGTCGCCTACGACGACGCGCAGACCGTCGCCGCCGCGGTGCTCAAGCTCGAACCCACGGATCCGATCCGCGTCACCGGCTGGGTGCTCGACGCCTGCGCGGCGATGGAGGACTCCGTGTCCGAATTGTCCCGACTCACCCGCCCCGAGGCGCTTCCCGCCTCGGGTGCCCCACTGATCGAGGACTGGGCAGAAGTCCAGTCCGTGTTACCGAGGAGGCTGTTCCGTGCCTGAATTCCCTGCATCCGAAAGATCCCTGCGACTCGGCGTCGCCGGGCCCGTGGGAACCGGAAAGAGTTCGCTGATCGCTCTCATCTGCCGCGCACTGGCCGATGAGATCCGCATCGGCGTGATCACCAATGACATCTACACCGACGAGGATGCCCGGCTCCTCCGCTCCGCCGGAGTCCTCGACCCGGACCGGATCCGGGCGATCGAGACGGGGGCCTGCCCGCACACCGCGATCCGTGACGATGTCACGGCGAACCTGCAGGCCGTCGAACGGTTGGAGAATGATTACTACCCACTCGACCTCGTCCTCGTCGAATCGGGCGGCGACAATCTCACGGCGACGTTCTCACCGGCGCTCGTGGACGCACAGATCTTCGTCCTCGACGTCGCCGGCGGTGGGGACGTCGCTCGCAAGGGCGGACCCGGGATCGCGCGTGCCGACCTGCTCGTGGTCAACAAGACCGACCTCGCCGACTACGTCGGAGTCGATGTCGAACAGATGGTCAGCGACGCCACCGAGGCGCGCGAAGGGGAACCGGTGCTCGCTCTCTCCCGCACCGACGAGGCTTCCGTGGCGCGACTGCGCGAATGGCTGCTCGCGCTCCTGGCCTCTCATCGTGCCGGCGCGCATGAGCCGCAGGATCCGGGACCGATGGCTCCGCACTTCCACGCCGATGAGGAGGGAGGCTATGTGCACACCCATGATGACGAGGGCGAAGAGCACAGCCATCAACATGTACGGGTATGACGACCATTGCGGTCGCCGAGGCGGCACCGGGCGGACCGCCGAAGGTTCGACTCACTCCGGGGCTGCTGCAACCGAGGCTGGTGACCCGGAAGGCAAGGTTCGCTCATGTCGCGTTGGTTGCGGGAGGGGCGACGCTCCTCGGTGGGGATTCGGTGTCGATCAGGGTCGAAGTCGGCGCCGGATGCACACTGCGGATCGAAGACATCGGGGGCACAGTCGCCTATCCCTCGACGGGAAGGCCGTCCGACTGGAATGTCGATGCGGTCGTCGGTGACGGGGCAGTCCTGGTGTGGGAATCGTTTCCCTTCGTCGTCGCCGACCGTGCCCACGTCAGACGCCGCACGACGGTGCGCAGGGGAGCGGACGCGCAGGTGTGCCTGCGGGAGACCCTCGTGCTGGGTCGGACCGGAGAGGCCGGCGGCAGAATCGTCAGCACCACCGACATCCGCGACGTCGACGGAACGCCGTTCTTCGTCGAAGAGCTGTCTCTTGACGGGGAGCATCCTCGACCAGGTGTGCTGGGACGGTCGCGGGTGCTCGACACGGCGATCATGGTCGGCGCCGAACCTGAGGAGGAGGCGCCGTCTGACACGGACGAGGGGCAGGTGCTGGTCCTCGCCCGGCCCGGTGCTGTTGCGAGAGCGATCGGCTCAGCAACCCACGCGGCACACGTCGACGTCCGATGGCGCCGCTGGACGAACAGAGCAGAACGGAGAACAGAGTGATGACTGAACTGGCCCGGACACAGATGACCCGGACACACATGACCCGAGCATACGGGACGATGCTTCCCCACGTCTTGACGCTGTCGGGCATCGCGATCATCGGGGTGTTTCTGGTGATCGTCTCGCTGCGGGAGACCGCACCATCGGTGGCGTGGGGCCTGGCGCTGACCGCGGTGCTGTTGGGAGCCCGACATGCCTTCGACGCCGACCACATCGCCGCCATCGACAACGTCACGCGGCGCCTGTCGGCGAAGGGGACTCCTGCCGGTACCGTCGGCTTCTGGTTCTCCCTGGGCCACTCCTCGGTCGTGGTGGTCACCGGTGTGTTCGTCGCCTTCGGTGCGGGCCTGGCACGCGACCTCGTGCTTGCCGAGGATTCGGCTGCGCGGTTCGGACTCGGGCTGTGGGGGTTGTCGTTCGCGACGTTCGTCGTCGCCGTCTTCGGGATCGTCAATCTGGTCTCGCTCATCGGTCTCTTGCGGCGAAAGGACGATGAAGCCGGTTCGGCGCCCGACGGGCCGCTGACGATCGCCTTCGCCCGGCTGCTTCGCGCCGTGGATCGTCCGCGGCGGATGTTTCCCATCGGTGTGCTCTTCGGCCTCGGATTCGACACCGCTGCGACGATCGGTCTGATGATCGCAGCAGGAACGACGGCGGCCGGCTCCTCGGCCGCGCTGGCGCTCTCGCTGCCGCTCCTGTTCGCTGTGGGCATGGCCGTGTGCGATACCGCGGACAGTCTGTTCATGTCGAATCTCTATGGGTGGGCATCGCGCGGCAGGAACCGCTTCCGCAGATACAACATCGTCATCACCGGCCTGTCCGTGGTCGTCGCGGGCCTGGTGGTCATCGCGGGAGTCGTCGAGGTGGGGGCAGAGACGGAGACGTTCGCCCTGCCCGAGGTGGACACGAGTTATCTGGGAATCGTCGCGACCGCCCTGTTCGCACTCATCGCCGTGGCGGCCGCGCTCACCGTCCGCCGGGTGCGTGGGGCCCGATCCGTCGAAGCGAGCGTCATCGCCTGAGAGCCGGGAGTCGCGGCCTGCCATGACGCTTGAGGCGACCGGACAGAAGGATGTCTCGACAGATGAGAGGAGCGCGAACCCGGGTTCGGGTTCGCGCTCCTTTCAGATGCGCTGATGAACGGCGCTGATCGGTCAATCGACGCCGAGCTCGGGTGAGCTCAGGTCATCGATCTCAGATCTCTGCGGGATCCTGAGCGACCTTCTTGCGACGCATGGTCAGGGCGACGGCGACTCCGCCGATGAGGAGGAGGCCGGCTCCGCCGACGAGGCCGGTGAGTTCGGTACCGGTGCGAGGCAGGTCGCCTCCGCCGCCATTGCCGTTGTCGTCGCCGTTTCCGCCGTCGCCGTTGCCGTCGTCGTTTCCGTCGCTGCCACCGGCGTTGGCGTCATCGCTGACCGAGAAGTCACCGGTCAGTTCGTCATCACCGCATGTGACGGTGACATCGTAGTCGCCGATGTAGGCCGAGGCGTTGGAGGCGCTGGTGCCGTAGACGTTGACGTTGGCCTTGCCCTCGTCGTCCGCCTTGACGGTGTTGTCGTAGGCGGTGACGTTCGAATCGCCCTTGGGGTTGACGACAAAGTGCACGTCCTCGCCGGGTTCGCAGTTCTCAACGGCGAGGGTGACGCCCTTGTCTTCCTTGACGAAGTCAGCAGGCGAAACGGTCTCGGGGGAGACGGTCAGCTTGGCTTCGGCAGCCGGGGTCGTCGGATCCTCGGTCTCGTCTTCGGTGATGGTGAAGGTCTGCGCATCAGAGTTGGTCTCGGACTCCTGGTCGACGCCCCAGACGGAGTAGTCGCCGGCCGGGAGATCGTCGTCGCCGTCGGTCTTCAGAGTCGCGGAGACCTTACCTTCTTCGTCGGCGTCGACCTCGACGGTGGCGAAGGGTGACTGTGCGGTTCCGCCGACGACGGTGACCTTGCCGCCGGAGGTGAAGCCTTCGCCGGTGACCTTGACGCCGTTCTTCGCGAATTCGCTGACGGTGAGCTTGTCGGTGTTGAGCGAGACCTTCGGGTCGACTTCGGGAGCGTCCGGCTCGTCGGAGTCATCGCCCTTGGTGACCTCGAAGGAGGACGAGAAGGTCTCACTCTTGTCGTCGAGGTTCGTCACGGTCACGTCGTACGTGCCGACGAAAGCCTCATTGTCAGTGCCGCCGACACCGGTCTCGTACTCGCCGTTGCCATCGGAACGGAAGGATGCTTCGTAGGTGTTGACGTTCTGGCCGCTCGTGGGCGTCACGGTGAGCTGGAACTGAGTGTCCGCAGAGACTCCCGAGCCGGAGATGCCGAGGCCCTTGTCGGCAAAGTCCTTGAGCGAGATCGTATCGGCGGAGAGGACGAGCTCCTTTTCGCCGTCGGCCTGGGCCTGCGCGGGGTTGGAGGCCTTCTGGAGGGAGGCAGGCTTGGCTGCGGGCTGAGTATCGGCCGACGGAATCGAGGCGGGGGCCTCGGGCGCAGCGATGACCGGGGATGCGGCGAGGCCTGTGATGGCGATGGCCACGGCGGGTGCGAGGGCGAGCTTCTTCATGTATTTCCTTCGAAAATTACAGCTGGGTGTGAAGTATTACGAATGTAACGGTAATGAAACATTCACCACACACATAGTTGTGGTCATTTTGTTCAGCTCTGAGTGCGACTCGGCCGCAGAGTTCATTCTCCATTCACGTTGAACTGGCGCTCCAATGCCGGGAGGGCCACACAACGAAGCGGGACGGCCCAGCATGCGCTGGACCGCCCCTCGACGCCGGTCGAGATCGACCGATGACTTCAGATCAGAAGCTCATCGGATTCTGTCCGAACTTGTTCTTGCGTCCGGTGACTGCGATCGCGGCCCCACCGATGAGGAGGAGCAGTGCCCCCGTGGTCAGTCCGCCGAGGTCGGCACCGGTGCGAGGCAGCTGGCTGCCGTCATCGCCGCTGCCGTTTCCGGCATTGCCGTTGTCGCCGTTGTCTCCGCCGCCGTTGGCGCCGCCGGTGACCGTGAAGGAGTCCTTCATGGTGTCATCGCCGCACGTGGCGGTCGCGGTGTATGCACCGACGTAGGCCGAAGCGTTCGACGAGGTTCCGAAGACGTTGACCGAAGCATTGCCTTCGTCATCGGCCTTGACCGTGTTCTCGTAGGCGGTGACGTTGATGCCCTTCGGGTTGACCTCGAAGTGAACGTCCTGGCCGGGCTCGCAGTTCTCGACGGCGAGGGTCACGCCCTTCTTGTCGTTGGCGAAGTCCGCGGCCTCGATCGTCTTCGGCGAAACCTTCAGAGTCGCCTCGGCGGGGGCTTCGGCTTCATCGTCGATGACGTTGATGTTGCCGTTCAGTGTCTTCGACTCGGTGCCTTCGCGATCGATGGCGACACTGAACGGAACCTTGCCGACCTCGAGGTTCTTCGGGTTACCTTCGTACCAGAGGTGGAGCTTGTAGTCTCCGTCGGCGTCGGCGGTCTCGGTCTCCCCGGTAAGGGAGTCCTTGATCTTGTCGCCCTTCTTCACGCCCGAGACCGTGACGGTCACGCCCTTGTCCTTGTTCGCGAGGTCCTCGGCGGTGATCTTCTTGGGATCGACCTTGAGGGAGGCGTCGATCGGGTCGACGGCGTCGTCCTCGGTGACGGTGACCTCGACGGGGTCACTCGTCTTCTTGGAATCGTCGTCGATGAAGGTCAGCGAGTACTTGCCGGCCTCGAGCGATTCGGGTGCGATCACGGCGCCCTCGACGTTGCCGTCTTCGTCCGCCCGGAGTTCGTCGGCCTGCGGGGCCGCAGCTCGCTGCGTCGAGACGGCCTCGCCCTGGACGCTGATGGTGCCGTTCGGGGAGAAGCCCGAGCCGCTGAACTTGAGGCCGTCCTTCTTGAAGTCCTCGAGGGAGATCTCCTTCGAGTCGACCTTGACCGTCGGGTCGACTTCAGTATCGTCGACGACGTTGATGTTGCCGTTGAGGGACTTCGACTCGGTGTCTTCGCGGTTGATCGTGACGTTGAACGGAACCTTGCCGGCCTCGAGTTTGTCCGGGTTGCCTTCGTACCAAAGGTGGAGCTTGAGGGCGCCGTCGGCATCGGCGGTCTCGGTATCACCTGTGAGGGAGTTCTTGACCGTATCGCCTTCTTCGAGCCCGCTGACGGTGACGTCGACACCCTTGCTCTCGTCAGCGAGATCCTCCGCGGTGATCTCTTCGGGTGAGACCTTGAGGGACGCGTCGATCGGGTCGACTTTGTCGGACTGGACGGTGAGGCTGCTCGGCAGGGACTGAGCTGCTGTCCCCGTGCGCTGCACCTGAACGGCGAAGGCCACGGATTCCTGCGTGACCGTCTTGGCGGAGTGGAGCTTGAGCGTGGCGGTCGAGCCCTGAGCCGTCGTCGACGGGCCGGTCAGGCCGGACTTCGCCGCGACCTTGTCGCCCTTCTCCAGACCGGTGACCTTGACGGTGACACCCTCGTCCGCGAGCTCTTCGGCGGTGACCTCACCGGAGGTCACCTGCACCGAGGCGTTGATCGGGTTGACCTTGTCCTCGGAGCTGTCGTCGTCCTTGGTGTCCTTGTCCTCGTCCTTGGGGGTAGGCGCGGGCTTCGGATCGACCTTCTTCGGAGGCTTGGGCCTGTCGTCGCTCTTCTTGTCAGCGTTGTCCTCGGCGGCCTTCTTCTTGTCCGCAGCCTTCTTGGCGGCGTCTTCCATGGCCTTTTTGTCCGCGGCGGCCTTCTCCTTGGCCTTCTTCGCGGCCTCGGCCTTCTCTGCAGCCTTCTTCTCCGCAGCTTCCTTCTCAGCCTTGGCCTTCGCAGCCTTCTCGGCCTTTTCCTTCTCGAGTTTCTGCTTCTCGACCTTCTGTTCCGATGCCGACTGCGAGGAGGGGGATTCGGCGGCGGCGACCGGACCGGCGACCAGTCCGGTGAATGCGAGGGCTACTGCCGGCGCAAGGATGATCTTCTTCATTGGAATGCCTTCATTTTCGTGTTCGAGGGGTGTGATACGGCACTCATTTTAGGCTCTGAGGATTTTCTCAACTATTTCTGTACGTTTTGTTCAGGTTGAGATGTTGTAACGCCTCGGTGAATTTCTGTAATCTCCCTGTGATCTACTAATCGGTAAATTCGGGCGATTGATCTGGGCGGAACTCTTCCGTGCGATTAGCGCGGAATCGCTGGGTCGGCCGGGCCGCCTCGGCGCGGGTATTTCGCATTGCCCGAGCTCACACGGGCCAGGCTTCGGCTCGGATCTGCTTGCGCTGTTCGACGGTCGGCACGCGGACGGTCAGCGCCGAGGGCCTGACCTCCATCTCCAGGTAGGGGGACTGTCCGAGGGGGTCGCCGTCGAGCTGGACGTCGAGGTCCTCGCCGGCCTCGATGACGACCTTCTGGCACTTGCGCGTGTTCGTGTGCAGTCCGCGCGAGACCCTGCGCCCAGCGATCGACGCGAGCACGCCGACCCACTGGCCGAGGTTCTTCGGGCTGACGATGAGCACATCGAGCATGCCGTCGTCGATGACCGCCTGCGGGAGCAGCTGTATCCCGCCCTGCAGGCGTCCGCAGTTGCCGCCGAGTACGGACCTGACCCTGGCCGAGATCCGGTAGTCGTCATCGAAGGTGATCTTGACCTGGCTGGGCCTGCCGACGAGTTTACGCGACCCCGCCTCGACGTAGGCCAGCCAGCCGAGGCGGCTTTTGAGCTCATCGCTCGTGTCGGCCATGACTGCGGCATCGAACCCGAGACCGGTCATCACCGTGAAGATATGGGCGTCGCCGTCCTCGGCGATCTTCGCCGTGCCCACGTCGATCTCCCGATTGCGCCCCCACAGCGCGATGCGCAGAGCCCATTCCGTCTTGTCGAGGACGAGGTCGATGTTGCGGGCCAGCAGATTCCCCGTCCCCAGCGGCACGATGCCCATCGGCGTCGACGTGCCCGCCAGCGCCGAGGCGACCGCGCGGATGGTCCCGTCACCGCCGGCGGCGATGACGACGTCGACCCCCTCGTCAAGTGCGCGAGTTGCGGCACCTTCACCCGAGTCCTCGACGGTGGTCTCGAGCACGAGCGGAGGGTTCCAGCCCTCGAAACGGCAGATCGCCTCGGCGGTGGAGGCGAGCCTGCGCACATCCGTCTTCGTCGGATTGACGATGAGGGCGGCACGGTAGCGGGCGGAGTCGCTGACCTCTCCGTCGGAGTCGGAGAGATTCGTCGAATGGGAGTAGCGTCGCACCGTTCTCAGGGTGCGGCGGGCACCGGAGCGGCGACCGAGGAGGAACACGAGTCCGAGCACGACAAGGGCGCCGATGATGACGACCCAGGTCATCAGGGGATCGAGCGCGATGGTCATGTGCCAAATCTACCCTGCTGTCCTCGTGTGTCAGCTGAGTGGTGCCGGGCGTGGGACGCGGCCCCGTCGACAGCGGCGGGGCAGGGCGCCGAATATCGAAAACACGCCCGGGCCGTTAAGCTGATGGGGTGATCGATCTAGCGCTTCTCAGAGAAAACCCGGACCTGTTCAAGGCATCGCAGGAGGCTCGCGGAGGATCCGTCGAACTCATCGACGACGTCCTGGCCGCCGACTCCGCGCGCCGTGCGGCCATCACCGCCTACGAGGACGCCCGTGCCGACCAGAAGTCCTTCTCCTCCCAGATCGCGAAGGCCGCCAAAGAGGACAAGCCCGCACTCATCGCCGAAGGCAAGCAGAAGTCCGAGACCGTGAAGGCGCTGTCGGCCGAGTCCGAAGAGGCGAGCTTCGCCTTCGACCAGCTCGTGTCCAAGGTTCCGAACCTCATCATCGACGGCATCCCGGCCGGCGGCGAAGAGAACTTCGTGACCCTGAAGACCATCGGGGAGCCCCGCGACTTCAGTGTCGACGGGTTCGAACCGCTCGACCACCTCGAGATCGGCGAGAAGCTCAAAGCCATCGACACCACCCGCGGCACGAAAGTCTCCGGCTCCCGCTTCCACTACCTCACCGGCTTCGGTGCGAAGCTCGAGATGGCCCTGCTCAACCTCGCCCGCGACGTCGCCGATGAGGCCGGGTTCAACCCGACCATCACCCCGACCCTCGTTCGTCCCGAGGTCATGCGCGGCACCGGATTCCTCGGCGAGCACGCCGACGAGGTCTACCGCCTCGAAGCCGACGACCTGTTCCTCGTCGGCACCTCCGAGGTGCCCCTGGCCGGATACCACATGGACGAGATCATCGACCTCTCCGATGGGCCGCTGCGCTACGCCGGAATCTCCTCGTGCTACCGCCGGGAGGCCGGTTCGTACGGCAAGGACACCCGCGGCATCATCCGCGTCCACCAGTTCCAGAAGGTCGAGATGTTCGCCTACGTCGAGGTCGAGGACGCCGAAGCCGAACACGAGCGGATGCTGAGCCTGCAGGAGAAGATGCTCGGTCTGTGCGAACTGCCCTACCGGGTCATCGACACCGCGGCCGGCGACCTCGGCGATTCTGCGGCGCGGAAGTTCGACTGCGAGGCCTGGGTGCCGACGCAGGGAACCTACCGGGAGCTGACCTCGACGTCGAACTGCACGACGTTCCAGGCTCGCCGCCTGCAGATCCGCGAACGCCACGACGGGGCGACCCGCCCGGTCGCGACCCTCAACGGCACCATGGCCAACACCCGTTGGCTCGTGCCGATCCTGGAGAACCACCAGCAGGCGGACGGCTCGGTCACGGTGCCTGCGGCACTGCGGCCCTACCTCGGCGGGATGACCGCACAGGGACCGGAGGGACCGCGCTACTGAGCGTCGGCCGCTGAGCGCCTGGCACCGGGCCAGCAGCACAGGACGCGCAGCGTCGAACATGCAGGCTCACCGAGACGGACACCGCACATCCACGTTGGGAGACACATTGGCCCCGCACCTCATCGCACTCGACGTCGACGGCACGATCGTCGGCTACGACGGATCACTGTCCGAGGCGGTGAAGCAGGTGCTCGATCGCCTCGCCGAGGCGGGGCACCACCTCGTCATCTCCACCGGCCGTGCTCTGCCGGGTGCGCTCGAGGTCGTTCATGCCCTCGGGCTCAAGCGCGGGTTCGTCGTGTGTTCGAACGGCTCCGTCGTCGTCCGCCTCGACCCCGACCTGCCGCTGGGGTGGGAGATGCACCATGTGGTCTCCTTCGACCCGCGGGATGCGCTGGAGAAGATGCACGAGGCACTGCCGAACGCGCTCTTCCTCGTCGAGGACCCGGACCTGCACAGGTGGGCATCGGGAGCGTTCCCGGCCGGGGAGCTCGCCGAATCGGACACCCTCGACATCGTCGACTTCGACGAGCTGCTGACCAAGCAGGCCACCCGCATCGTCATGCGCGAGGTCAACGGAACGGCCGAGGAGTTCGCCGCCGCCGTGGATTCGCTCGGTCTCCATGAGGTCAGCTATTCCGTGGGCTGGAGCAACTGGCTCGACATCGCCCCCGACGGGATCTCGAAGGCCAGCGGTCTCTCGCTCGTGGCCACCGAACTCGGCGTGGACCACGCGCACACCGTCGGAGCCGGCGACGGACTCAACGACATCGAGATGATCGAATGGGCCGAACACGCGATCGTCATGGGTCAGGCGAAGGACGAACTCAAGGTGCTGGCCTCCGTGGTCACCGACCCGATCGACGATGACGGCCTGGCCGTTGCGTTGGTCGACTACTTCGACTTAGACGAGTCCCTCCTCGATGCGGAAGGCTCCACCAACACCCGCCCCTGATCCCCATTTGCTACCCGACGGCGGCCCAGATACCTCGCGCCAGGTTGCTGGGCCGCTGTCGGGTAGCAATTAAGGGGTTTGGTGGGTGTGGGTGTCTAGGACCGCGTTGAGGTAGCGGGCGACGCCGTCCTCATCGACCTCCTCGGTGACGGCCGCGGCGATCTTCTTCACCGAGCCCAGCGCATTGCCCATCGCCACTCCATGTCCGGCCCACGAGAGCATCTCGATGTCGTTGGGCATATCCCCGAACGCCATCACCTGCGACCGGGCCACGCCGAGGTGGTCGCACAGGTCCTCAAGCGTCTTCGCCTTCGTGATCCCGGCCGGTGCGAGTTCGACGAGTCCGTTGTCCGGTTCGGAGAACGAGGCGTGGCAGGTGTCCTCGACAAGCGGGTCGACGAGGTCGTGCATAGCCTGCGAATCGCTCGTGCCCAGCCGCACGAGCACCTTGACGACCTGTTGGCCGCGCAACTCGGTGACGTCATCGATGACGCGGGCCTCGCGCGATCGGCGGTTGGCGAATTCCCGGTCGATGAATCCCGCGGTGAGCGTCTCATAGGCGAATCCGGCCTCGGGATGAGCAGCCCTGATCGCCGAGGTGATCTCCCCGATCGTGTCGGCATCGATGGTATGGGCGTCGACGACGGACTGCGCAGCGATGTCGTAGACGACGGCGCCGTTGAGGCAGACGACCCGACCGAGATCCGGGATCTGCTCGGCGATCGGGGCGAGCCAGCGGATGGGCCGGCCGGTGACGAGGACGAAGGGGATGCCCGCGTCCTGGCAGCGGTGGATCGCATCGATCGTCGCTGTGGAGATCGGCTTCCAGTTCAGCAGCAGAGTGCCGTCGATGTCGCTGGCCACGAGGCCGAGTTCGAAGTCGTCAGGAGGCAGACGGTCCGGTCCGATGGTCACAGTCATGATCGCTCCAGCCTAGCGAGTTCCGCCCGAGCCCGCTCCAACAGGTCCGCCGCATCGGAGATGAACCGCTCGGTCGCGCGTGCGCTCGAGTCGTTCGGCTTCCCGGCCGGTGCCTCGGCGCGGGCCATCGATGCGGCCAGCACCGCCTCGGCGACCTTCGATGAGGCTTTCGTCAGCAGTTCCGGAGCGTCGCCGACGGCGCGCCGGACCGGGCCGGGAACGATCTGGCCCGTCACCGGGTGTGCCGCGTGCAGGCCCGCGGTGATGTCGTCGACGACGGGCACGAGCGCGTTGAGCCGGTGTGTGCCGTCGACGATGACATCGATCGGGTCCGTGGATGCGCCGTTCCCTTCTTCCTGCGCCGAGGCGGCTCCGCCGTTCCCGTCATCGGCCGGGTTCGGATCCTCCACCGCCGAGGCAGGGCCGGGCTGGGGAATGTCACCGGAGTTGCGTGCCTCGTGGAGGGCGAGGGCAGTCGTGTAGTAGCGGTCGACGGCGCGGAGGAACCGGTCGCGGTTGTGCCGCCACAGACCGGTACCGAAGCGGTCGTCATCGCTGACCTGCTGCGACCGGCCCGCCTTGGTGAATCTGGCGAGGAAGCCCTTCACAGATAGTTGCCGGTGCCGCGGTCGCCCTGCTCCGACTCCTGCTTCTCGGGCCCTTCTGCCGCAGAGCCGGACGGAGTCATCACCGGTGCGACCATGCCCGGAGGCAGCTGACCGCGTCCGGCGGCCTGTTGAGCCATCGCCTGCTGGGCCATGATCGCGGTCTGGATGCCGTGGAAGAGACCTTCGAGCCAGCCGACGAGCTGGGCTTGAGCGATGCGCAGCTCCGAGGTCGTGGGCGGGCCGTCGGCGGAGTCGAACGGCAGATCGAGGCGTTCGAGTTCGTCGATGAGGTCCTTCGACAGCCCGTCCTCGAGTTCCTCGATGGACCGGCGGTGGATCTCCGCGAGTCGCTGCCGACCCTTCTCGTCGAGGTCCGTGCTGCGGACCTCCTCGAGCAGCTGCTTGACCATGGTGCCGATGCGCATCACCTTCGCCGGCGACGACACATCGGCCTGATCCTTCTCGGCGCGGTCGGTCTCGGCTCGGTCGGTCTCGGTCCTGGTCAGGTCGGACTCGGGTATGCCTGCCGACTCCGCATCCGCGGTGCTGCGTTCGGGGTTCGCTGCACCGTCCTCGGGGTTCTCGGTCATCCCTTGTCACCTTCCTCATCGACGATGAGCAGAACCTTGCCGATGTTCGCCCCGTCCTCGAGCATCTGATGAGCTCTGGCGGCCTCGGACAGCGGCACGGTCTCGTGGATGATCGGGCGGATGTCACCGTTGATCACGCCCGGCCACAGCCGGTCGGCCACCTCGGCGACGATGGCGATCTTCTGCTCCTTCGGCCGCGCCCGCAGGGTCGTCGCGGACACGGATTTGCGCGGCTGCATGAGCCAGCCGAGGTTGATCTCGGTCTTCGTCCCGCCCTGCATGCCGATGATGACCAGCCGGCCGTCGGTGTTCAGTGCCTTGATATTGCGTTCGAGGTACTTCGCGCCGATGATGTCGAGGATGACGTCGGCCCCGGTCGTCCCGTCCTCGTGGATGCAGATCTCGCGGACGCGTTCGACGAAGTCCTCGTCGCGGTAGTTGATGACGGCATCGGCGCCGAGGTTGCGGCAGAACTCGGCCTTGCGCTCGGACCCGACGGTGACGACGATCTTCACGCCGAGGTGGTTCGCGATCTGGATCGCGGCCGTACCGATCCCGGAACCGCCGCCGTGGACGAGCAGCCATTCGCCGGCCTCCACGTGCCCACGACCGACGATGTTCGACCATACGGTCGAGAGCACCTCGGGCAGCGCGGCCGCCTCGGTGAGGTCGAAGCCGTCGGGGACGGGAAGGAGCTGACCTGCGGGGACGGGGACGAACTCGGCGTAGCCGCCGCCGGAGAGGAGGGCGGCGACACGGTCGCCGACGGACCAGCCGGTGACATCGGCGCCGAGGCTGACGATCGTGCCGGAGATCTCGAGGCCGGGGATCGTCGTCGCTCCGGGCGGAGGATCGTAGAAGCCTCGGCGCTGGAGCAGATCGGCTCGATTGACTCCGGCGGCATGGACGCGGACGAGCACCTCGTCGGCGGCGATGTCGGGTGTCGGCTCGTCGGTGACCTGCAGAACCTCGGGGTCACCGGGGGAGGAGATCGTGATAGCACGCATGCCCCCACTGTAGTGGGTGGCGCCGATGCGGGGCAGGGGTGTCTGGGCAGTGGTGCGCGAGACGTCGGGGCAGCGGCACAGGGCACTTCTGTCCAAACCTAGGTCGCAATCGGACACCGCAACTCAAACGTAGGTCACTATCGGACAGTTCTGGAGCCCAGAAGTGTCCGATAGTGACCTACGTTTGGCCGCCGGGCCCGCCCTCAGGCGAACAACCGGAACATCGGTGAGTTCTGGTGGACGCGTTCGACCTCGATGTTCGATGCCTCCATCCGCTCGAGCAGATTCGGCAGGTCTTCGGCGTAGCCGAGCTGGATGCCGACGAACGCCGGTCCGGTCTCGCGGTCGGAGCGTTTGACGTACTCGAACATCGCGATGTCGTCCTCGGGCCCGAGCACTTCGTTGAGGAAGCGGCGCAGGGCGCCGGGCTCCTGCGGGAAGTCGACGATGAAGTAGTGCTTGAGGCCCTCGTGGACGAGGGAGCGTTCGAGGATCTCGGGGTAGCGGGAGATGTCGTTGTTGCCCCCGGAGACCAGGCACACCACGGTCGACCCGGGCTCGATCGTGATCGGCTTGCCGGAGTCGGGGCCGCCGATTCCCGCCGAGGCCAGGGCGCCGGAGGGTTCGGCGATGATGCCTTCGACCTGGTACATGTCGAGCATCTCCGTGGCCACGGCGCCCTCGGCGACGGGACGCACGTCGAGCCCGAGTTCGGACACGACCTCGAAGGTCAGGGCGCCGGCGCGCTTGACGGCGGTGCCGTCGGCGAAGCGGTCGATGTTCTCCAGGGTCACCGGATGGCCGGTCTTCAGCGCTGCGATCATCGAGGCGGCCCCGGCCGGTTCGGCGCCGATGACCTTCGTGTGCGGCATGCGCTCGGCCGCGTAGGCGGCGATTCCGGCGAGGACTCCGCCGCCGCCGACGGGCACGACGATGTAGTCCGGATCGGTCTCGAGCTGCGAGTGGATCTCGGCGGCGACGGTGCCCTGACCGGCGATGGTGCGGCGGTCGTCGAAGGCAGAGACGAGGAGGGCGTCGTTGCGGTCGGCGAAGCGGTAGGCCAGCGCCGAGGCATCATCGTAGGTGGAGCCGGCGATCTCGATGGTCACCTGCTCGCCGCCGAAGTGGCGGACACGTTCGATCTTCTGCTTCGGTGTCGTCTTGGGCACGAAAATCGTGCCCTGGATGCCGAGCTCCTTGCAGGCGCGGGCGAAGCCCTGCGCATGGTTGCCCGCCGAGGCGCACACGACTCCGCGCGCCCGTTCGTCCGCGTCGAGCTGGAGCATGAAGTTGAAGGCTCCGCGGATCTTGTAGGACCGCACCATCTGCAGGTCCTCGCGCTTGAGGTAGATCGTCGAACCGGTCGCGGCCGTCAGCCGCTCGCAGATCTGGAGTGGAGACAGGATGACGGATTCGGAAATTCGCGACGCGGCCGCTTCGACCTCGTCGGCGAGTGTGAGCTTCTGGGATGTCATGTCTGTTTCAACCACCAGACTATTGTGCGCCCTCTGTCTTGCCATTTGGCAACTCGTATCGACATAAGGACGCACTCGGCGCCCCGCGCACCCACCCCGCATCGCCTCGCACATCCGCTCCGAACAGCCCCACCCGCCGTCGCGAAAGCCCGAATCCGCTGTGGACTTCCGGGTTTCGGGTGCGCCCTGAACCGCGAATACGCCCTATCATGATTGGATGGAGGATGCCCGTAATCCCTTCTAGGAGACGTCATGGCCATCAGCAGTGAGCTCGAACAACTGTTAGCCAGCTGGATACCTCGTCAGCCGTGGTTTCCCAAGCTCGCGGCAGATTTCGGGACCGATCCCGACATCACCCCGATGTCGGTGGCCCGCGCGTTCACTTACACCGCCGAGGAGCTCGGTGGTTTTGCGGGTCTCGTGACCGTGATCTCCGTCGGCGACGGCGCGACGCTGCGCCGCCTCAACATCCCACTGACCCTGCGCGGCACCGAAGACATCCATCTGCGCCACGCCCTCATCGGCCGCGTCGATGACCTCGCGCTCGGTCCCGTCCACGTCTACGACGGCGCCGCCGATCCCGTGTTCGTCAACCTCATGGCCGACGCCATCACGAAGCGGAAGGTCTTCGACGGCGGGCAGCTGTCCACCGAATCTCTGCGCCACAGCCAGGAGAAGACCGAGGCCAGGGACCGGGCGCCGATGCCCTTCCCGGTGACCGCGAACGGTGCGGCCGCCTCGGCGAACGGAACGAATGCCACCCCCTCCGAGGCGGCCCCACCGAAGCCGTCGAAATCGGACCTCGCGGTGGGGGAGACCGAAGAGCTGCCCGTCGAGATCCGTCCGATCGAGGTCTCGGACTCGGGTGCGCACAAGTCCACCGTCGTCATCCACGACGAATACGAGCCGATGGAGCTGTCCTTCTTCCGGGTGCTCGAGAACGGGATGCCGTCGTCGCTGACGATCCCGGTGCTGCTCACCGAGGCGGGTTCGCGCAGCGTGCCCGAGGTCATCGGTTGGGGTTCGGGCCGCTGGTACGACATGTTCGAAGTCCAGGAGATGGAGGCGCCGATGGCGCTGCTCTCCCACGCCGACGTCGAGGCCGAACCCGCGTGGCGGGAGGCTGTGGACACCGTCTGCGCCGTTGATTCCGGGTCGATCGGAGCCTACAACGCTCACGCCGCAGAGATGGGTCGGCGCATCGGCGAACTCCACACGGACATGGCCGCCGAGTTCGGGGTCGTCGAAGGCAGCGGTGAACCGACGAAGCAGCTGGTCTCCAAGTGGATCGACCGCGTCGATTGGGCACTGGGCAGGGCGCCGCTGGCACTGGATTCCTTGGTGTCGGAACTGCGCGCCCACCGGGCGAAGGTGCAGGGGCTCGAGACCATCGGCACCCTGCAGAAGATCCACGGCGAGCTCACTCTTGATCACGTGGTCAGTTCGCCGTCGGACGGTTACTCGGTTGTGAAGTTCACCGATTCGACGAATTCGGACCCGAAGCCGGCGGCACTCGACCTGGTGGCGCTGCTGCGCAGCATCGACTACGCGGCCGGGTTCGCCCGCCTGCAGCGCACCGATGCGCTCGACTCCGAGGACGGATCGCTGGTCGTCAACGGTTTCGGCAACGATCCGTCGGCGCTGCGGGCGATCTTCGATTCGCCCGAATACCTGTGGGCCTCGCAGGTGCAGAACTCGCTGCTGTCCGGGTACTCGCGTGCTCGCGGCGAATCCGTCGGCCTGGGCGATCCGGTGCTGCGAGCCGCGCTCGTCGACCGCCTCCTCGTCGAGGTCGTCACCGAACTGCGCAACCGCCCGAACTGGCTGTCCGTGCCCTTGGCTACGCTCACCCTTGTGCTCAAGGGCAAGCCCGCCCGCGCCGAGGAGGCTGCCGCGTCGGCCGATGACTCCAACGCTCCCGAGGGCTCCCGCGCTGCCGACTCCGCTGTTGCCGCATCCAGTGCTGCAGCAGGTTCGGGCAGCGAGGGTGCGGATCGTTCGGAGGGTCCGTCCGCCGAGGCTGAGCCGAGCGACGCGTTCGCCACGGCGGCAGCCGCCGACGAGACCACAGCCGCCGATTCGGAGTCCGTCGCCGCAGCACCGCGCGGAACGGCTGGAACTGTCGCCGCCGCGATTGCGCACTCGAGTGGCGATGAAGCCGGCCGTGCCGAGAACGAATCCGCTCCTACCGATGCCACCGCCGAGGCGGATGACACTGCGACCGATTCCACCGCCGGGGCGACAGACACCGACGTGGGCGGTGCCGCGGATGCGGATGTCGTCGAGGTGAAGTCTGCGCCGGTCACCGCAGACGCCGAGCCGGATCCTGCGCCGGTCGCGGACACCGCCGAGAACACCGTCGACGCCACCGCGGATCCAGGGATCGACGACGTCGAGGACTCCACTGTGGTTCCGCCGGAGGACGACGACGAATTCGCCGACGATGCGGAGGAGGAGATCCCGGTCCAGCGCGTGCCCGCAACCTTCGCTGCCCGCGGCGCCACCTCCGAGGATGCCGACAACAACGGTCACTACGTGCAGCCGGCCAAGCCGAAGTCCGCACCCAAGCTCGGCAAGACGTGGAGCGAACGCTCACACGATGACGAAGGGTCCGGCAAGGGCGTCGACAAGTCCGCCGGGCAGTCGGAACAGAACGAAGGCTCGTCGACAGGTTCGGTCTTCGACGACCTCTTGGGAACCGAGCGCAAGCGCAACCGAATCGACAAGAAGCGCAAGAAGAACTGAGCCGATCCGCGGCCGGTGCCAGCGATTGGCAGTTGCTGATGCGGTTGTGAGAAACTATGGTGGCTCGGCTCTGCGCCGGGCAGGCCGGGTTCGTCTCGATCCAGTCGTCACGAGTGTGCCGACCGAGAGTGAACCGATGGAAGCGTGTCCGAGCGGCCGAAGGAGACGGTCTTGAAAACCGTTGTGCGGCAACCCCGCACCGTGGGTTCGAATCCCACCGCTTCCGCCACGTGGAACACCCCGAGACCCGCTGATCTGCGCGGAGCTCGGGGTGTTTTCGTCGTGTGAGAGTGGCCGTAGGCGTCCCTTCGCTCACCTCCGAAATCGCATCGGGCAACCGACCGCCATACGAGGCCGCCGGCTGGACTGCGCGAGGGCCTTTATCGGTTCCGTCCTCAGCTGTCGACGGGCGCTTCGGGTTCGGACATCTGGGCGTCGGCCTCGGGGTCGTCGAAGCTGCGCACCGAGCGGCGGAAGCCGCGGGTCATCACTGCCAGATAGATGATGCCGATGGCCAGCCAGACGAGGCCGCCGATGAGGGCCGTGCTGTGCAGGCTCGCCCACAGCACACCGGTGAGGATCGCGCCGACCGCGGGCATGATCACATAGCTGAACGTCGTCTTGAAGTCGACCACCTGCCGAGTCCGGAACGCGTAGTGGGCGATGACCGTGAGGTTGACGAAGGTGAAGGCGATGAGCGCACCGAAGTTGATCAGCGCCGAGATCAGCTCGAGGCTGAAGGACATCGCGAGCAGGCACACGGCGCCGACGAGCACGATGTTGAACACCGGAGTGTGCGTCTTCGGATTGATGTAGCCGAAGGCCCTGCGCGGCAGCACGCCATTGCGTCCCATCACCAGCAGCATGCGGGAGACCGACGCGTGCGAGGCGAGGCCCGAGGCGGCGGTGGCCGCAAAGGCGGCAGCGACGAAGAAGAGCTGGAAGACGTGACCGCCGGTGAGCATGCCGATTTCGGGCAGTGGATCGTCGACGATGGTGAACTGCGAGTTGTCGGGGAAGAGCAGCTGTGCGAAGTATCCGGCGACGAGGAAGATGAGTCCACCGGCGAGTACGGTGAGCATGATCGCCTTGGGCATGAGGCTGACATGCTTGGCCTCGTTCGTGTACATCGTCACCGCGTCGAAGCCGATGAATGAGAAGCAGACGACGGTGGCGCCGGTGAGCACCGCGCCGAGGTGGACACCCTCGTGGATGAATGGGTCGGCACTGATGATCAGGCCTGCTCCTTCGCCGGCGTTGAGCTGGCCGATCGCGAGGACACAGAACGTGGCGACCAGGATGATGGCGAAGATGAGGAGGATGCCGTTGAGGTTCGCCGTCCCCCGCATCGAGGACAGTACAATCCCGGTCATCACGATCGTGTAGACGACGACCCATACCCACGGCGGTGCATCCGGGACCATTGATTCCATGTAGAGGCGGATGATGAGGCAGTTGACCATCGGCAGCAGCAGATAGTCCATGAGCGATGTCCAGCCGACCAGGAAGCCGAGCGCCGGCGACATGGTCTCACGCGTATAGGTGTACGCCGATCCCGCGGTCGGAAAGATCTTGACCATCTTGCCGTAGCTGAAGGCCGTGAAGACCATGACGATGAGAGCGACGAGGTAGGCTGCCGGGACCGCGCCGTCCGTCTGCTCGGAGACGATCCCGAATGTATCGAAGACCACGGTCGGCGTCATGTACCCGAGCCCGAGTCCGACGATGGACCACAGACCGAGGTTGCGCTTCAGCGAGCCGGAAGCTGCCATATCAATCCTCCCGATTGGAGTCGTGCCGCCCGCCGGGCCATGAGTCACGATGCGGATCAAGGGTGATGCGCAGCATCGGCCCAGCGGTGATGTGCGTCACGATCTTAGCGTTTCGACTGCGAAAAACGAAACCTTGTGTGCCGAATATGAGATCAATCAGTAGGTTAACCTGCCGTGGATGACGATTTCAGTAAGCAGGGGCGACGATTTCAGCAAGCGCAGATGACGAAATCAGTCGCGTTCGCGGGGATCGGCGGAGACATTCCACCGTCGAGGCGACACCGCGTCTGCGATGCCCGCCAGTCGAGGCGACGCCGCATCTGCGCTGCCCATGCCGCCGGTCTGCCTGCCGTCTGCCCCCGACCATAAATCGAATGACCTTTCAGTAATGAGCCGAAACGGAGTAGATTGCACCCAACGGACAAGTTGCCCCACGGAGAGGTGTGAGAGACGTATGGCGATCGAATCGCTGAGCGCCGGGCAGTCGGCGGCGTGGAAGGACCGGGTCCTGCCCTCGGTCGAAAGGGTCGCCGAGGGAGTCTGGGCCGTTCCGGTCCCGATCCCGAACAACCCGCTGGTCTACACCTACTGCTATGCCATCGCCGACGGCTCCGGCGTCGTCCTCATCGACCCGGGCTGGGACGGGAAGGACCAGTACCGGGCGCTCACCTCGGCGCTGGCCGACCTGCGTTTCACGGTCGCAGACATCCACGGAATCGCGATCACGCACTACCACCGTGACCACATCGGGCTCGTCCCCGCCCTGTTGGCCGAGAACCCGGACGCGTGGGTCGCCATGCACGGCGAGGACCTGCGCTCGATCAAACGGTTCTACACCAACGCCGTCGACATGGGTACCGGAGTCGACCCGAACCTCAACATCGCCCGCGCCTACGGGGTCCCCGAAGACCGGTGGGCCGAGGTCGAGAGCCTCCAGGTCGGCTCGTCCAAAACGGGAAGATCTGCCAGAACGGGAAAGTCTGCCGAAGCGGGGGAGACGACTGACCCGATGAGCCTCTATCGGCAGTCGATGAGCCGACTGCCGGAGACGATCCACGTCCTCGACGACGGCACCGACCTGCCGCTGGCCGACGGGACGCTCACAGCCATGTGGACGCCCGGCCACACCTACGGGCATTCGACGTTCGTCCGACCCGAGGACGACCTGCTGTTCTCCGGCGATCACGTGCTGCCGACGATCACCCCGAACATCGGCCTCGATTCCGGGGCGATCACCCACAGCCTCGGCGACTATCTGCGCTCACTCGAGAAGCTGGCCCAACTCGACGCGAATGTCGCGGTGCTGCCCGCCCACGGCTTCCGCTTCACCGGCCTCCACGACCGCAAGGTCGAACTCGTCGAACACCACCACGAACGCCTCGACGAGATCCGCGCCCGCATGGACGCCACCGACGACCACAGCGTCTACTCGATCGCCCAGGGCCTGCACTGGTCGCGCGGATTCGACAGCCTCCACAACTTCAACCTCTTCGCCGCCCTCGCCGAGACCGCCGCGCACATGCACTACCTCGGCATCGACCTCGGCGTGGGATCCCTGGTCGGCGAGAAATGAGTCGACCGCCGGATAGCGATCGTGACCCGGCGAGAAGTGAACTAGAGTCGGCAGGAGCCGAGACGAAGGAGTCGACATGAGCACCGAATTCGTCCCCGCCGCCGAAGTCCGGCCGGTGACCTTCGCCGTCCGCGCCTCCGACCATCGTGAGCGCGGCCGCCGGCGTGGGGCCGAGCTGCGCACCGGGATCGCGTCCACTCTGGCCGCCTATCGCCGGTACTTCGCCCATCTGAATATCGCCGAGGCGGCCGTCCGCACAGCTGCGACGTCGAGCCTCGAACGTCTGCAGGCGTGGTCGCCGACCGCCGCCGAGGAGATCGCGGCCGTGGCCGAGGGCGCGGGCATCGAAGTCGCCGAGCTCATGGAGATCATCTCCCGCACCGAGATCATGACCCAGGCGGCCGCAGCCCCGACCGAATGCTCGACCGTGAGCTACACGCGACCCGGCGCCTCTGTGGCCGCGCAGAACTGGGACTGGGCGGCCGACTTCTCCTCCCTGTGGCATATCAACGACGTCGGTGCCGTACCAGGTCAGCGCCGCCATGCCGGCATCGCCGAATTCGGGATGCTCGGCAAGATCGGCCTCAACGAGTCAGGCGTCGGAGTCCTGCTCAACATCCTCAAGCACACCGCCGACGGTCCCGGGGGAGTGCCCGTCCACGCGATCCTGGACCGCGTGCTCTCCGAAGCCGACACCCTCGCCGAGGCGCTCGAGATCATCCATTCGGCGCCGACCTCGTCCTCGTCGATCATCACGGTCATCACCGCCGAGGCGGCCGTCCAGATCGAGATCGCCGGTGACCGCAAACGCGAACGCCGCGTGGGCAGCGATGGGAACGGTGGGGTCGCCGCGGATCGTGGGGATCTGGCCGTCGGTGACAGTGGATTTCTCATCCACACGAATCATTTCCTGCACCCGGATCTGCTCGACGGGGCGCTCGAACTGCGCCCGGACTCGACCTCTCAGGCCCGTTACCGACATCTCGCCGAGGCGGTCGCGCGCTTCGAGACGGCACGGCTCGAGGTGCGTGACAGTGGTGCGGGTCCGACTGGAACGTCATCGGCCGCGGCGGCTGAACGCGCCGACACGGCGCAGCCCGTGACCGTCGGCGATCTCACGACACTGCTGACCACCGAGCCGGGAGAAGCGCCCGTGTGCTGCACTCCTGATCCCGGGGCCACCTATGGCAACCGTTCAGCAACCCTAGTCAGCGTGCGCATCGACCCGGCTCGCAAGCAGATCGACCTCGCGCCCGGGTCGCCGATCGAGGGTCTGCACGGCAACCGCAGCTTCCAGCTCTGACGAGAACCACCCGACACGGATCCTCCCGTGTCGTTTTCAGATCCGAGCGACTCAGTCCTCGTCCGAGTCTGCAGCGCCCTTTGAGCCTTCGGAGCCCGCGGAGCCTTCCGAACCATCTGCGCTCGCGGCCGCCTCGGTGGCTTCCTGCTCCCGCATCTCGATGACGGCGTCGAGCGCCGAGGCGATCGCGTTCCCGTCTTCCAGTGCTGCTTGGATGAGTCGCCAGGGCACGAGGTCGAGGTTCTGATCGCCGATGACGAAGCGGATGTAGGGCTGCTTCTGCCGCGGATCATCGCGTTCGAGGTCGGTGCCGTAGCGCCACTGGCCGAAGCCGATCCGCCGCACTGTCTCGCCGATGAAACGCATCGCACCGGCGATGAACGGCGTCTCCTCCTCGGTCATCATGTCCTCGCGCGAGTCGTAGCGGACCGCGACCTGCTTGCCCAGCCGGGCCAGGCTCTCCCGATCGAAGCCCCATGAGGCGGGATCGGCCTGCTCCTGCGTCCATGCAGCGATGCCCGGCTCGACGGTGCCGATGAAGCGGGTGAGGAACTCGACCTCTTCCTCGCTCGAGTTCTCCGCTGTGAGCGTGCCTAGCGACAGGCCCGTGCACTGACGTCGCGGCGAACCGTCGCCGCCGAGCTGCTCCCTGGCCTTGTCGAGGACCGCGGTGAACACCTCGGCGCTGCGCTGATCGACGGCGGTCAGCGCGATCGCCACGAGTGGGATCGGCTCACCGGCGGCCGGACCGTCCGCGGTGTCGGGACGGATGAACGGCATGCCGTTGCCTGTCGTCTCGTCGTGATCCCAGACCCCGCCGACCGCACGCAGATAGGTCTCGCCGAGGTAGCGGATGAGCCCCTCGAAGAAACGTCGGTTCTCGGCCTTGAGAATCGTCTCCGTGTCAGGGAACTTCGAGAGCACGAAGAGCTCGAGCATCGGCAGGGACTTCGCGCCGAAGTCCTTCGGGAACTTCACCGTCTCCCCGTCCTCCTTCTCGAAGGTCTCGGGCAGATCGGCGAGGACGAACGCGCCGAGGCGGACGTCCATATTGTTGATGAAGGCAGAGTATTCGCGCTGGAGTTCATTCACGGCCTCCACCTTAGTGCCTCAGGCCACAGCAGTCAGTCCGCTTCGCATGGGCTGAAGCTCACTCCGCTTCGCAGGGGCTGAACCTCAGTCCGGCTCACAGGGGGCGAAGTCGATGAGGTGGAGGAGGACCTCGACGATGAGGCTCGGGTCGATGTCGACATGCTCGTGCATCGGCCGCCCGGCAGCAGCCGTGAGCGCGATCCTGTTGAACACGGAGATGATGACCGTGAGGAAGTCCGGCAACGGCTGCCTCGGCGAGGCTCCCGCGACGTCGAGAGCCGTGGTCACCAGGGATGCCAGCCGATCGAGCTGAGAGGCGTTGAGTTCGACGTAGCGGGCATAGAGCTCGGGGACCCGGAGGCAGTAGAGCTCGATCTCCTGCTCGGCGATCGTCTCGGCCACCGTCTGCTTCTTCTCGTTGAAGACGTCGTCGATGAACGTCGTCATCAGCTCCCTGACCTCCGGCGCCTCTGTGGCGGCCAGGCGCTCGGTCCATCGCTGGATCGTCTCATCGAGTCGGTCGAGATTCTCCGAGATCCGCATTTCGACGATCACGAGCACCAGATCGTCGCGGCTGGAGAAGTTCGAGTAGAAGGCACCGCGGGTCAGTCCGCCGGCCTCGCAGATCTCCTCGATCGAGGCGCCGTCGATGCCGCGCACGGCGAAGACGTCGATGCCCGCCTGCACGAGCGTCGCGCGGGTCTGCCTGCGGCGAGGACTGAGCTCGTCTGTGTTCATCGTCATGTCGCGGCGTGGGTCCTGAAGGTGGTCGGTGCGGCTGAACATCTCATGAGAATCCTCGCAATTCCTGGGATGCATTTGCATAGAACGTGAGGATTCAACAACAATACAATACTGTATCCAATACACTTTTGTATCGAGGTTTTCGTGTCAACTTTCCTCTACGCCCTGGGTCGTCGTGCGTATCGCACCCCGTGGCGCTTCATCGCCGCGTGGTTCATCATCTTCGCACTCGTCGGTGCCGGAGTCGCCGCCTTCGCCAAAGACTTCGACGACGACTTCACCCTGCCGGGGTCAGAGGCGCAGACCGCCCTGGACTCGATGAAGGCCACCTTCCCCGAGGCGTCCGGAGTCTCCGCCTCGGTGATCGTCGTCGCCGCCGACGGTGACTCGGTCGAGGACGGGAAGTACAAGGATGCGATCGAAGACGAGGTCGACCGGCTCGAGGACCTGCCGCACGTCGACACTGTGACCTCTCCCTACTCGGACCTCGTCAAGGGTGCCATCAGCAAGGACGAGTCGGCCGCGATGATCTCCGTCCAATACGACGGCACCCAGCAGGAGGTCGGCGAGGACGCCGGAGACAACCTCATCGACGCACTCGACCCGCTGCGCGATGACCTGCCCGGAGCTCAGGTCGAAGGCGGCGGCGAACTCTTCCAGATCACCGGTGTCGAGATCTCCTGGGTCGAAGGCGTCGGCGTGGTCATCGCCTTCATCGTCCTCCTGCTCACCCTCGGCTCCTTCCGCGCTGCGGGCATGCCGCTCATCACCGCGCTCATCGGCGTCGGCATCTCCGTCCTCCTCATCGTCGGGGCCACGGCATTCGCGACGATCAACTCCTCGTCGATCATGTTGGCGCTGATGTTGGGCCTGGCGGTGGGCATCGACTACGCCCTCTTCATTGTCTCCCGAACCAGAGCCCTGCTCGCCGAAGGGCATGACCCGATCGAGGCGACCGGACGCGCCGTCGCCACGGCCGGTTCCGCCGTCGTCTTCGCCGGCATGACCGTGATGATCGCCCTGCTCGGCCTCTCCCTGGCCGGCATCCCCTTCCTCACCATCATGGGCATCGGCGCCTCGGGTTCGGTGGCCGTGGCCGTGCTCATCTCCCTGACGATGATCCCCGCCCTGCTCGGCCTCGTGAAGAACAAGATCACCCCGAAGCCGACCAAGCGCTACCGCAAGGCCTTCTCCGCGGCCACGGAACGGGCGAACGCACGCACGGCCGCCTCGGCGGGGGAGTCCTCCACCCAGGCGACCGCCGCGAACACCGGCACCAAGGCGGTCGTGAGCGATCCGGCCACGCGCACCCGGATCGCCGACGAGGCCCGCGCCGAGGCGGGGGAGCCCTACCCGAAGACCATCATGAACCGGTTCTTCGCCGGCTGGCTCAAGGTCGTGACGAAGATTCCGCTGCTGACGATCGTCGTCATCGTCGGCGGACTCGCTCTCTTCGCGATCCCCGCCACGCAGCTCCAGCTGTCCCTGCCCACGGCGGGCGACCAGGAGCAGGGCACCCCGGCGCGGACGACGTATGACCTCATCGACAAGCACTTCGGACCCGGATTCAACGGACCGCTCGTGATGACGAGCCAGATCGTGACCAGCGACGACCCGCTCAACGACGTCGACAAGATCGAGAAGCGCATCGAAGACGTCAAGGGCGTCGAGCAGGTCATCATGGCCACCCCGAACCGTGACGCCACGACCGCTCTGTTCCAGATCATCCCGACCACCGCCTCCGATGATCCGGCAACCCTCGACACCGTCGACCGGCTCCGTGATCTCAGCCGGGACATCGAAGACGACTACGACTTCGACACCGCGGTCACCGGCGCCACCGCCATCCAGATCGACGTGTCCGACCAACTGGGCAAGGCGCTGCTGCCCTTCGGCATCTTCGTCGTCGGACTCTCCATCATCCTGCTCATGATGGTCTTCCGCTCGATCGCGGTGCCGCTCAAGGCCACCGGCGGCTTCCTCCTGTCCGTCTTCGCCTCCTTCGGCACGGTCGTCCTCGTCTTCCACGACGGATACTTCGCCGCGCCCCTGGGCATCGACTCGACAGGACCGGTCATCAGCTTCCTGCCGATCATCGTCATGGGCATCCTCTTCGGCCTGGCCATGGACTACGAGGTCTTCCTCGTCTCCGGAATGCGCGAGGCCTACGTCCACGGCTCCTCGGCCAGGGGCGCCATCAAGGCCGGCTTCGCCTCCTCGGCCCGCGTCGTCTCGGCCGCGGCGATCATCATGTTCTCCGTCTTCGCGGCCTTCGTGCCCGCCGGCGAGCCGATCATCAAATCGATCGCCCTGGCCCTGGCCTCGGGCATCTTCGTCGACGCGTTCCTCGTGCGCATGTCCCTGGTGCCCGCGATCATGCAGCTGCTCGGCGACAAGGCCTGGTGGCTGCCGAAGTGGCTCGATCGGATCCTGCCGCGCCTCGACGTCGAAGGCGAAGGACTCGCCCACGAGGTGGCCCTGCGCGACTGGCCGGAGCCGAACTCCGACTACCGGGTCTACGGTCGCGGCATCGGCGTCTACTCAGGCTCCCGCGGATTCGCCCGCGTCGACATCTCGCTGCTGCCCGGTCAGATCCTCGTCGCCAGCGGCGCGGCACGTCGGGCTCTGCTGCTGGCCGTCTCCGGCCGCGTCGGCCTGAGCGCCGGGGAGATGAAGATCGGCCAGAACGTTCTGCCCGAACACGCCGGACGCGTCCGCCGCCAGGTCCCCTACTTCGATCTGGCAGGTGAGGGAGCCGACCGGGCGGTCAGCCCGCGTGAGATCTCACGCTTGGCCGCCTCGGCGCCGGATCTGCTCGTCATCGACGGAGCGGAGAACCTCGGCTCAGAATCCGCGCGCGAACTGCGGGACCTCCTGCCCGAACTCGTCGACGCGGGAACGACCGTCGTCCTCGGACTGCCCGACGGGGACGTCGCGGGCATCCTCAGCCCCGAAACGAACTATTTCCACCTCGACCTCGACGAGGCCAGACCCGACGAGCGAGGCGACACTGACAGCGAATACGGCGGCGAGAGCACCATCGCCGCCGGCAGCACCAACATGGAAGGCGTGCAGTCGTGAGACTCGAACGTGCGAACTCGAAGCGGCCGGTCAACTGGCTCTCCATCCTCGGCCTCGTCCTCATTCCCATCATCGTGGCGGCCGGTTTCATCCTCGCCACCTGGAAGAGCGGGGATCGACTCGACACCATCGAAGCCGCCATCGTCAACAACGATGACGGTGCGAAGGTCGACGGTGAGACCGTGCCGATCGGCCGGCAGCTGACCAGCGGGCTCGTGGGCGAAAAGGACAACAACATCCACTGGGTCATCACCGACGAGGAGGACGCGAAACAGGGGCTCTCCGACGGCACATACGCTGCGAAGCTGACCATCCCCGAAGGCTTCTCCCGCGCCGTGACCTCGGTCGATGACGCGAAATCGGCGACGCAGACGCAGATTGACGTCGACGTCTCGGGCACCGCCCCGGCCACGGACACGCAGATCTCCAGGTCGGTCGCCGAGGTCGCCCGCACCACCTTCAACACGAAGATGACCGAGAACTACCTCGACAACATCTACCTCGGCTTCAACAAGATGGGCGACCAGATGAAGGACCTCGGCGACGCCGCCGGGGAACTCGACAAGGGCGCGAAGGGTCTCAAGGAAGGCACCGACAAGTCCGCCAGCGGCGCCGCCGAACTGTCGAAGGGCATGCAGCAGCTCGGCGACAACGGCGGTGAACTCAAGTCCGGTGCCGCCGACCTGTCGAAGGGCGCCGGGGATCTGTCGAAGGGTGCCTCGCAGATGTCCGGGGGCCTGAACAAGCTCGACAAGCAGACTTCGAAGCTGCCCGACAGCACGCAGAAGCTCGCCGACGGTTCGGGCGAACTCTCCGACGGCGTCAACCAGTACACGAAGTCGATCGACCAGATCATCAAGGGCTTCGCCGGGTCCGGTGACTCGGATCAGGGCGGGCTCGGTGACCTCACGAAGGGCGGTAAGAAGCTCGAGAAAGGCGCGAAGGGCGTCTCCGACGGGGCGTCCGGTCTCTCCGACGGTTTGCACCAGTACCGCGACGGGCTGAAGAAGAAGGCTGACGGTGCTGACAAGCTCGCCGCGTCGAAGCCCGACCTCGACGCGCTCGTTGCTGCCCGCATCATGACCTCGAAAGAGGCCGAGCAGGCACGTGCCCAGATGTGCCCCGAGGGCACGCCCGACGAGGTCTGTCAGGGCATCGAGCAGGCCTATGCGCAGGGACTGCTCAACGGCACCTCGGGCGGTCTGAACAAGGCTGTCGACGGACTCGAGCAGGAGCAGAACGGCTCCTCGCTGCTCGGCGGCGCCGATGACCTCGCCGATGGCGCAGGGGAGCTCTCCGACGGAGTGAGCAAGTTCGTCACGGGACTCGAGGACGGCCTCGGTGACCTCGCCGACGGGATGAAGGACATCTCGAAGAACGCTCCGAAGCTTCTCGAGGCCTCGAAGGGACTGCGGAAGGGAGCCGCCGGCGTCGCCGACGGCAACCAACAGCTCGCCGACGGCATGCCCGCCCTGTCGCAGGGCATCGGGAAGGTCTCCGACGGTTCGTCCGAGCTCTCCGACGGCGCCGGACAGCTCAGCGACGGACTCGACAAGTACAGCACCGGTGTGGGCAAGTACACCGACGGCGTCTCCGAGGCTGCAACCGGAACCTCGGAGCTGGCCTCGGGACTCGATGAGCTCGACGAGGGCACCGGCAAGTACGCGAAGGGCGTGACCAAGTTCGCCGACGGGGTCAGGGACGGCGCCGATGAGGTGCCCTCCTACACGGCACCCGAGCGTGATCGGTTGGCGAAGGTCGCCTCGGCGAACATCGCGGAACCCAGCACCGACGGTCTGACGAACGTGCTGCAGGGTTCGACGATCGCGCTGCTGATCATGCTCGCGCTGTGGGTCGGCGGGCTCGTCACCTACACCGTGCTCAAACCGATCCCTGCCTCGACCCTGCTCTCGACGAAGTCCTCGTTCGCCGTGTGGGCGCGCGGATTGGTGCCCGGCGTCGTCGTCGGTGTGCTGCAGGCGCTCGTGCTCTCGATCCTCGCGGTGAGCGTGATGGACATCGATGCGATCCAAGGCTTCGACATCGCGGTGCTCACCTTCGTCTCCGCGATCGTGTTCATGATCCTCAACTTCGCACTCGTGGCGTGGTTCGGCGGTGTGGGCAGATTCCTGTCGGTGATCGCCGTCGTCCTGGCCGTGGCCGGGCGGACGATCGGCGCGGTGCCGCAGTTCTTCGACTTCGTCGCTCCGATCCTGCCGCTGACGCCGTCGATGAACGGCTTCGCAGCGATCGCGGCGGGCACTTCCGGTGTAGGTGCGGCGTACGGCGGGCTGTTGGCCTGGGCGGTCATCGGCGTCGTGATGTCGCTGCTCGCGATCGTCCGCGCCCGATCCACGAAGCCCGAAGCCGCGCTCGAGATGGCTTAAGGCGTCGCGCGGGGCGGCAGTTCTGCGCCGCCCGAACGCAAAGCGGCACACTCTGCGCTGAGCAGCCCAGTTCCGAAACTGGGCTGCTCAGCGCAGAATATGCCGCTTTCGCATTGTCCGCGGCGAAACGGCCTTTTCGAGCCGAATCCGGAGCGCGACGACCGGTAATGCGCTCGTTCAAGCCGGAGCGCACTCGTCGATAGGTACGCCGTTCCACGAATGCGCTGGCGCTTGAACGACGGCTAATGCGAGGTGGCCTCGACCTCGTTCAAGCGGGAGCGCACTTGTGGATAGATGCACCGTTGCACAAGTGCGCTCCGGCTTGAACGACGGGAGCTGCGGTGTTGCGAGCACAGACCGTCGCGGTTGGGGATCCAGTTAGGGGAGGCGCACTCTCAGAGGAGGTCGAGGATCGCTTCGGCGGCGGCGTGAGAGTCGTTGAGCGTGGCCGCGTTGACTCCCGGGTTCGCTGCGATCGCCAGTCCCCACTGCCGCGAGGACAGCTGGATCGACAGTGCGAATCGGCGCGGATGGACCTGACCCTCGACGTCGATGGTTCGGTAGGGGCGCGGGGTGAGCGCGAGTCCGTTGAGGAACTTCTCTCGACCGTCGTCCAAGGTCAGACGGGCGGCGGTGAGCTGTCCGCGTTCTAGCATTCCGTGCAGCAGGACATCGGCGGCCCGAGACACCGAGTTCGTCGGCGACGCCGCATCGATGACGACGTTGCCGGTGATTCGGCCGGCGGCCTGCGCCGAGGTGACCGTGAAGATATCCGCGTTCGTGACCGTCGCCGGGGTGCCCCCTGTCGAGGTGACCCCTGCCGAGGTGTCGCCTGCCGAGATGGCAGCCGGGTTCTCTTCGATGCGCATGTCGGGGCCGATGAAAGTCACGACGCCGGCCTCCGCGAGGGCAAGGAGTTCGGCGATGCGCTGCGGGGGAGGACCGTCGCAGATGCCGGAGACGAAGCCCTCGAACCAGCCGATGATCTCCATATCGATGCTCACTCGGTCGATGTGGGCGGCGACGATGAGCTCTTTGAGCAGCAGCCGAGACTGCCACAACACCGGAAACATCGCCTTCTCCGGGCTGCCGGTCGGACCGGCCAGCGAGGCACGCAGGTCGGTGCGCAGGAAATCGAGCATCCACTCATGCAGCGAACCTGGCTCCCCGGGTTCACGGCTGACGAAGAGCTCGCCCTCGAGCGGGTTGAGCAGCTCGTGCAGCGACATACGATCGGCGGGATCGGGAACGAGTGCCTCTTCGATCTCCGACCACGCGAACGCTTCGCGGGTGACGCGACCTTGGCGGGCGGCATCCTCGGTGGCCGTCGCACTCGCAGCAGCACGTGGGCCGGCAGTATTCCCCTGCGGGTGGGTCTCCTGCCAGGTGCGGCGGGTCAGGTGGCGTGACACCGCCTCGGCGATGGCCTCGCGCAGCTGTCCAGGGTCCCCGGCGAATGCCTCGGGTCGGACCTGGGAGAGCGTGTGATAGTAGGCCAGGCGCAGGTCGGCGAGGATGAGTGGCCACAGCTGGTCGTTGAACCGGGCCTCGGCGGAACGGTCGCCGTCGAGGTCGTCGAGACCGGCCAGCAGGGCGATGTTCTCACGGGTGAAATAGCGCAGAGGCCAATCCGCCTTCGGGTGTTCCCCGCAGATCGGTTTGCTGCGGTATGGGATCCCACGGCGGGAGCCCAGGGCCAGGTGCGGTTCGAGGCCGCTGGGCTCGTAGCGCAGCTCGCCCTTGGAAGTCGGACTCGGGACGTAGCGGCCCCCGCGTTCATGGGTGAACAGGGTCTGCAGGTCGAAGTAGTTGAGCCCCATACCGCGGACGATGACACGGTCGCCGGGGGCCACCTCGGCGACGGGGGTCTCTGCCGGCAGACCCTGGGGCAGGTACAGTCCGCCGTTGCGCTCGGCGAAGGCGGCCAGGCGGGCGCGCTCCTCGGGCTGGGCGCTGGGGATATGGCCGACGGCAAGAACGACGGCCGAGGCGATGATCGTCGTCCCGTCCTGACAGCGCACGAGCTGTTCGGGAGGGATCGGTTCCCTCGACCTGCCGGGGCTGGCGGCCGCGTCAGCCGGGTCGGCGCTGGCCACACTGGCCCCGGCCTCGGAGGCGCTCCCGGCACCAGCGGGACCTGTCCCGGACGCAGCCGGCGCCGCCTCCGGGAGGTCCATGGCGGGCAGGTCGATGACGGATTCGGCCTTCGTGAGGTGTTCGACGATTTCGACGCAGGCAGGGGCAATGCGTCGGATGCGGTCGTAGGAGTCGCGGAGGTAGCGGCCGTAGAGGGCGCGGCTGGGGAAGGTCGAGTCGAGTGGTTCGGTGCCGCCTGCGGCGACATACCATTCGCCCATCGACGGGCCGGCGGGTTCCTCGCCCTCGTCAAGGAAAGAGCAGCTGGAGTCGGGGAATACGGTCTGCTCGGCGATGGTCGTGTTCATCAGCAGGGATTGCGGCTGATCGGTGCGCCAGACGATGCCGGCCCCGGGCGGATACGGGTCGATGAGGTGGATGGTCAGCGCGGGATCGGTCTCACCTTCGCGTCCGTCGAAGCGCTTCGCGGCCAGTGCCACGAGCCGTTCGAGGACGGTGAGACCGCGCGGGCCGACACCGATGATCGCGACCGCGGGAGCCTGCGTCCGACCGGCCGCACTCACCCCTGCTCGCCGGTTCCGCCGGCACCTTCCGTTCCAGCCGTTTCACCGGAGTTGCCCGGGTATCCGGGGAAGTCGTCACCGGGCTTGTAGCCCTTCGGGTAGCACTTGCCTTCGGCATTGGGCTCACCCGGAGTCGACGAGGCGGCCGCGCCCTCCTCGTCCCCGGACCCGGATTCGCTCGAGTCGGTGGAGTCGGCAGCCTCGGTGGGGTCGGTGGTCTCGTCGGTGCCGGACGACGATTCCTTGTCCTCACCGGAGTCCTGGGACTTGCTGCCGTCATTGGTCGGCTGCGGTGTCTCCTCGCCGTCGGAGGCGCCCTTCACCTCGCCGAGGATCCACTTGTGGAGGACGTCGAAGTCGGGGTCGTAGGTGGGGGTGACGTCGTTGTTGATCTGGACCGAGGTGACGTCGCCCTTCTGCATCATCAGGGCGAGTTCGATGAAGGCCGGGATCTCGTTCTGCGGAATCGAGGTCGCGATGTTCCGCGTCGCCGAGTTCGCGAGCTTCGGATACGCCGAAGCGATCTCCTGCGGATCGACCTGCTCCAGCGTGGTCTTGAGCATCCGCTGCTGACGGCACATGCGGTCGTAGTTGTCGCTGCCTTCGCGGGAGCGGACATACCACAGCGCGTCCTTGCCCTTGAGGTTCTGCTGGCCGGGATCGACCCAGCCGTAGATCTCGTTCTTGACCCCGTTCATCGACTTGCCGCCACCCATCGGGATGGGCCGCTCGACGTCGATATTCACACCGCCGATGGCATCGACGACGTCTTCGAACCCGGCCATATCGACCGAGGCCCAGTAGTCGAGGTTGAGGCCGAGCGAGCCTTCGACGGCCTGCATCGTCGTCCACATCCCCGGCTCGAGGCCGTGAGTGTCGCCGATGGAGTCCTTGTTCTGATCGCCCCACTGCCACACGGCGTTGATGAGGTCCTGCGACGAGTCGCCGGAGGGGCGGAACCCGTCCGGCCACTGCTTCTCGAGCTCACTGCCCTCGGGGAAGATCGGGAACGCGAGGTTGCGGGGGACGGAGATGAGCGCGGCATTGCCGGTCTTCGTGTCGATCGAGGCCACGAGCATCGTGTCCGGCCGGGTGCCCTCACGGTCGTCGCCGTTGTCACGCCCCATGAGGAAGACGTTGATGTAGGGCTTGTCCGCCCACAGATCTTCGGCGTTCTGGGACTTGCCGGTGCTGTCGCCGAAGAGGCTTGCGACGGTCGAGGACTGGACCCTGGCGAAAACGGATCCGACGCCCAGAGGGATGCCGATGATGAGCGCGAGAGAGACGACGAGAACGCCGGCGAGCTTGTTCTGCCAGGGCCGGTACCGGTGCCCGCGCCGCAGCCCGAGGTGGGACACGATCATCACGAGGATCCAGATCACGGCCACGAGGATCGCGCCGATGGCGAGGAAGTTGAGCAGAGACGGGCTGGAGACGACGGTTGCGACCGCACGCACCGGCCCCTTGACGAGCAGATAGATCAGCCCGGTGAGGAGGGCGAGGACGAAGAGCCCGAACACGATGAGGCCGACGGGACGGAAGCGTGTGCGCAGCAGTCCGACGCCCGGCAGTAGCGTGCTCAGCGAGGTCCAGCCGACGAGGCTGGGGAAGGTTTCGCCGAGGCGGGAGGAATGTCGGCGGGCTCGCCCAGGTCCGTGGCCGGTTGAGTCACCGTCCGACTTCGGTGAGCGTTTCTGGGGACGTTCGGCTGCGCCCGCGTCGGCTGCACCTGCCCCAGCCGCGTCCGCGCCGACTGCGCCTGCTCCGTCCGCACTGCGTGCCGCATTGCGGGCGGCGTTCCTGCCGCGACCGCGGCTGCGGTCCTCGGCGGCGCGTCGTTCGCGAGCATCACGCCGAGTGGTCGGGGCTTCGTCGTCGGCGCCCCTCGCCGAGGTGGCCGTGTGGTCGTCCGAGAAGGTGCGCGGGGCATCGTGGTCGGCTCGACGGTCGGCAGAACGGGAGAGATCGGCGGACCGGGAGGGGCCAGCGGACTCGGAGGAATCGGAGTATCTGTCGGGCGGGGTGTTCGATCCCGCGGCCGCGGCCACGCCGGCCGCAGAGGCTCCGCTGGCGGCCGCGGCGCGCAGCATGCGTGCTTCCCGGCGAGTGCGCGGGGCTACCGGGCGCGGAGTCGGAGCAGGATGCTGACCGCCTGATGAGTGGTCGGCGGAATCCGTCGTCGAATCCGATGACGAGCGGGGTCCGGACCGTCCATCGGCTGGTCGGGCACTGGTGTAATCAGAACTGCCGGATGAGCGTCCGGATGAATCTCTGCCGTCTTGCTTCCTGCTCGACCGAGAACCGCTGGAGCCTCCGGCGTTCCCCTGCGGGGCCGGACCGTTGTCGCTGGCAGCGGTGTCGCCACGGAAACGCGGGCGAGCGGAGGCGCGGAGTCGACGCCCGGCGGCGTGAGAATCGGGGTCGTTCTCATGCGGTCCGTGCTTGTCAGGGGGAAACTCTGGCAAGTTGTCTACTCCTCAAAAACTGTCATTTCGTGCTGAGCGGCCCGCTCGTCGTTCTCATCCGTCGGCGTCGGGTGCATCGTGAGGATGCAGGCTTTCCCGGCTGGTTTCCCGGAAGGAAAGGTGAGCAGACCGCAAGGCACATCACGCCGATTTTACGCCCGGACATTGATGAATGCTGGAATTCCGGTGTGGAGGAGCAGAAGAAACGGGACGATCGGCCCGGATTTCCGCCGATCATGGGTCGCTCCTTCTATGACGAAGCCCACTCATGCCGCCTGCACTTTGCTCTGGATGGCTCCTTTCCCTTAGGCTGTTATCCGTAGTGCTGGCAGGTCTGTCGACGAACATTGCGCCGAAGGCGACCAGAGCATTGCAGAAGGAGTCGTGGCTGAGCGGCCGAAAGCGTCACCCTGCTAAGGTGAAGTCCTCCGAACGGGGGACCGTGGGTTCAAATCCCACCGACTCCGCGTAGTGATGAATCCCCGCGATCCGATGACATATCGGACCACGGGGATTCTTCTCGTTCCGGCCTGGTCCGCACGCGTCAGCGCGACTGTATGCCCAAAGTGCACGCGTAGTGACGAAAATCAGGACGCTCACACTTCTGATGCACAGTCATCTACCCAATGTCCGCGTGAGGGCTGACACGGGCAGCCCGGCACGTGTCGGTCCCAGCACGCACCATCACCCTCCGGCCCGGAGTTCGCGCCGACCGGTTCACCGAAACTTCATCGGTCACGACAAGGGCTGTAGTGAAAGTCCGAGTATTTCGGGCTAGGGTGAAATGAGTCCACCCGCAGAGCCGCCGGAGGCCACTTATACGAACGGCGGACGGCGACATACGAGGAGAACCGACATCACCATGCGCTCCATCCGCAGGACTGTTCTGTCCGCAGCCGCCGGCGTTCTGGCCATCACCCTGACCGCGTGTTCGTCCGGAGACGAAGCGGACGGGTCGAAGACCGAAGGTGCCGAGTCTCAGGAGACCGCCCAGAAGTCCGGCGGAGCCGACGGCTCCGATTCGAAGGGTGAACCCGGATCCGCCGAGGCGGCCGGCCTCGACCTGAATGACCTGCCCGATCCGATCGCCGCCCAGGACATCCCCGCCGCAGTCGAGGGGGACGACGACGCAACGATGACCGTCGAGTTCTTCGCGCTCAAACGACAGGGAGAGACCGTCGTCGGTCAGTTCGGGTTCACCGTGAACTCAAGCTCGACCGAGGAAGACTGGCTGTACGGCTACCTCGGTGACTCAGGGTGGGACCCGTTTCTCGTCGATTCTCAGAACCTGCGCAAACACTCGGTGCTGAAGAAGAGCATCAATCGGGCGCAGACCGAGGTGCAGGGCCCGAAGTTCAAACCCGGTGAAACCTACTATGCCTTCGCCGTCCTCGCTGCTCCGCCGCCAGACGTCAAAGAAGTCGAGGTCTCGGTCGTCGACGGCATGAACCTCGTCGCCGGAGCGCAGATCTCGTGAAGATCGCAATCGCCTGCTCCGCAGCAGCGCTCGCCGTGGGCGTCGCGATCGCCGGGCCCGCCGCATCCGCAGTCGCGAACTCCGTGACTTCGCATGATGTCGCTGACAGGGGCACCCCGACACCCGAGGACTTCACCGACCCGGATCAGTCGATGATCGACGAAAGCATCGTCGATCTCGATCCGGGAATCGACGACCTCGACAAGGGCATCGAAGATCTCGAATCGACCGAAGTCAGCGGCGACTCCACCGTGGTCACCCTCGATACCGACATCCTCTTCGACTTCGACTCGGCCGAGCTCAGCGACGCGGCGAAGAAGAAGATCGCCGACCTGGTCAAGGACCTGCCGACGGATTCAGAGATCACCGTCGGCGGTCACACGGACTCCAAGGGCGAGGACGACTACAACAAGAAGCTCTCCGAAGACAGAGCCGAGGCCGTCGCCGAGGTGCTCACCGCCGAGAACAAAGACCTCGACGTGACGGCGAAGGGCTACGGGGAATCCGAGCCCGTCGCTGCGAACGAGAAGGGCGGCGAAGACGACCCTGAGGGCCGGGCGAAGAACCGCCGCGTCGAGATCCGCTACAACGGCTGACCGGCAGGCTGGTCGGATGGGAACGCATCCCCTAGACTCGGCATTGTCCGTCAATATAGGAATGTCTGACAAAGCTCGTCATCGGTCGGGTCGCCGATGCGATCGTCCGAACACTGCAAGGAGGTCAGGATGAAGATTCTGTTGGTGGGATCCGGCGGACATGTCGGAGGCGTCGCCCGTGCCGAGCTCGAGAAGCGCGGCCATGAAGTCCTCGGTGTCACCCGATCGACCGATCCGGGGGTCGACACCTCTGATGCCGACTCGATCTCTCGTCTCCTCGAGGCCGTCGGCACCGTCGACGCGATCATCGTTGCAGTGGGAGCTGCGGCTTTCAAGCCGGTCACCGAGCTGACGCGTGAGGACTACACCGCGGCGCTTACCTCGAAGACGCTCGGCCAGATCGAATTCGTCACCCAGGGCCTCGACCGCCTCAGCGACGGCGGTTCGATCACGTTCGTCACCGGTGTCCTCAGCCGCGAACCCGTGCCCACCGCGGCGGCCGCGGCCATGGCCAACGGCGCCGTCGAGTCGTTCGTCATCTCCGCCGCTCCGGAGCTTCCGCGCGGCATCCGCATCAACGCCGTCAGTCCGAACGTGCTCGCGAACTCCCCGCACTATCACGACGCCTTCGCCGGAATGGTGCCGGTGACCGACGAGCAGGTCGCCACTGCATTCGTCCGCTCCGTCGAGGGCAACGTCACCGGCCGCATCCTCGCGGTCTGAGGAAGCGTAACAATGGGAGCGGTCGCCGAGGGCAATGAGTCGGGGCGCGGTGACGAAGTCGAGCGAAATCGCACTGGTCGCGCAGTCCACTACTCATCTGCGCGTCCGCCTGTCTCGAACACCGAACGCCGCCAGCGCGTCATCGATGAGATCAAACGTCGCATCGTGCTCGGCGAGCTCACCCCCGGGCAGCGGATCATCGAGGCGGAGCTGACCTCGTCGCTTGAGGTGAGCCGCCCGACCGCTCGGGAGGCCCTCAACCAGATGGCGAGGGACGGCTTCCTCATCCAGGAGGCCTATCGCGGCCTGCGGGTGGCGAACATCGAGGTCGAGTCCCTGCTCGAGATCGCGCGTGTCCGTGTGGCACTCGACACCGAAGCCATCGACGAGATCCTCGACGATGCCTCGGGAGAGCGCCTGGCGCGTCTCGAGGAGATCTGGAAGCGCTTCGAGAGTGAGAGCAGTGCGGCCGATCCGCTTGCCGCACATGAGGCCCACATCTGCTTCCACCGCGGAATCTGGGAGGCCGCGGACAATTACCTTCTGATGCGCATCTGGCCCGTGGTCGAGGCTCAGATGACGATCGTCCTCGCCTATGACCAGTTCACCAGGCGTGATTCCGGCCGTGCTCATGCGATCCATGCGGCATTCATGCGTGCCATTCGCAGCGGTGACCGTGCTCGCATTCGCACCGCACTCGACGTGCACACGATGGACAGTGCCCAGGAGCTTGCCCTGCTCGTCTCCGGAAGCGTCGACAGACACTGAGGGCCCGATCTGCGCCGAGGCGGCATTGACGATTCCTCGAACTCTGCGTAGCGTACTTGCCAATGTATTGTCATACAACGGGGCCTCGATAGTGGCAGTCTGAAATGTGACGCCAATGCCGATCACGGTCCCGCCGACTCGGGAAACCAATGGAGGTGGCCGGATGAGGACTGTCATCGTCGGAGGCGGCGTGGTCGGGCTGACCAGCGCATACGAACTGGCTCTGAGCGGCCATGACGTCACTGTCATCGAGGCCGAGCGCTGCGGCGCCGGCGCTTCCCACGGCAACGCGGCGAAGATCGCGATCGCCGAAAGCACACCGGTCCCCGCGCCGGGAGTGCTCCTGCAGGGCGTCCGCTGGATGCTCAGACCCGACAGTCCGCTGTCGATCAGGCCGTCCTTGGCCCCCGGGTACCTCAAGTTCCTGCTGCGCATGGCCGCTCACTGCAACGCCCGTGAGTTCACCGTCGGACTCGACCTCCTCCTGCGCCTCGGCGAGGACGCGAACGACCTCTTCGACGAGTACCGACGGCAGGGCATCGACTTCGAAATGCACGACCGCGGAGTGCTGCTCGCCTTCGCGACCCGCGAACGATTCGATGAACACTGCGAGAGTCTGCCTGCCTTCGAGGCCGCGGGCCACCGTCCCCAGCGCCTGCACGATGATGAGGTCTACGAGTTCGAACCGGCACTGAGCGACCGTATCCGCCACGGATTCTTCTTCCCCGCCGACCGCCAGCTCGAACCCGACTCCCTGACGTCGGGGATGCTCACGAAGCTGTCCGCTCTCGGCGTCGATGTCCGTGAGGACACACGCATCGGTCGGTTCGTCCGCACCGGCGGCACGGTGACCGCCGTGGTCACCACCGACGCCGAGGTCATCGGCGCCGATGCCTTCGTCATTGCCGCCGGAGTCCCCTCCGGAGCACTGGCGGCCGAACTCGGCCAGAAGATCCCGATCTACTCGGGCAAGGGCTACAGCATCGACTACACCCCGGCTCCAATCGAGCTGAAGACCTCTCTGACCCTCGAAGACGCTCGCGTCGCCGTCACCCCGCTCAATGGCATGCTTCGACTGGCTGGAACCATGGAATTCGGCAGCAGGGACGACCGCGTCAACGACACCCGTGTCGGCGCCATCCGTCGCTCCGCGCAGGAAGCCTTCCGTGGCTGGGACGGCGGTATCGGTGAGCAGCCCCCATGGGCAGGATCGCGCCCCATGACCCCGGACGGGCTCCCCGTCATCGGTCGCCTCGCCGCGGCGGCGAACGTCTTCATCAACTCCGGCCACTCGATGCTCGGCCTGACGCTGGCCCCGGGGTCGGCGCGACTGCTCGCCGGCCTCATGGCCGACGGAACGTCGACAGTGCCTGAGGAGCTCCTCGCCCGCATCTCTCCGAACCGCTTCTGAGCCCTCGGCATACCCGCTCCGCCTCAGCCGCCAGTTCCGGTGAGTGCCTTTCTCCTGTCGTGCAACTATGCTGGCGCCATCAGGACGGAGATGACTCTCGTCGGTGTCGACGCGGAGTCCGTCGTCGTACTCCCCGGGCCGCTTCGCGACGCCGATGTCGCGGTCGACGGACGACTCGTTCGGGAATCGAGGAGATGTGAAGAACAGGCAGATCATCCAGGCCGTCGATGTTCACGCGGCAGGAGAGCCCGGCCGGGTTCTCCTCGGGTCGAACCTCAAGGTCAAAGGTGCGACGATGGCCGAGAAGCTGCGCTATTGCGAGGAGCACCTCGACGAATTCCGCACTCTCATTCTTCACGAGCCGCGCGGATACCCGGGGCTGTGCTCACCGATCGTTGTGTCAGCGACGGACCCCAGTTGTGACTTCGGCATGATCGTCATGGAACAGGGCGGGTTCAAGCCGATGTCGGGGTCGAATCTCATCTGCACTGTCACGGCCCTCGTCGAGACCGGATCCGTCGACGTCACCGAACCGGTCACCCACCTGCGCATCGACACGGCCGCCGGAGTCGTCACCGCCCGCGCCGAGGTGGTCGACGGTCGCGCGCGGAAGGTGACCTTCGACAATGTGCCTGCCTTCGTCCACGGTCTCGACCTCCCTCTCGAGGTCCCCGGCTATGGGACGATTCCTGTCGACATCGTCTTCGGCGGTCAGTTCTACGTCCAGACCTCGGCGAGCAGCCTCGGCGTGGATCTCGATCCGGGCGATGCCAAGGAGATCATCCGAGCCGGCAGCGTCCTGCTCCAAGCGGCGAACGAGACCTTCGAGGTGCGGCACCCGCTTATCCCTGAGATCGATTCGATCGGGCTGCCGATGATCCACGGTCCCGCGGTGGCACCGGGCACCGACGGTCGCAACGCCGTGGTTCTGCCCAATGGAACCGTCGACCTCAACGATCCGACCACGTGGTCGGGCACGCTCGACCGTTCACCGTGCGGCACCGGCACGAGCGCTCGTGTAGCCGCAAAATATGTCCGTGGTGAACTCGCCTTGGGGGAGGAGTTCGTCCACGAATCGATGCTGGGAACGACCTTCACAGCCGAAGTGAACGAGACGACGTATGTCGGTGAGGTGCCTGCTGTGATCCCCTCCATCAGCGGACGGGGATGGATCACGGGATTCCAGCAGCTCGTCCTCGAAGCCGACGACCCTTTCCCCTTCGGCTACACAATCGGCGACATCTGGGGCCGTTGATCCGACTGGCTGACCACCGGAACCGACGATTGAGTCGACGGTAGCCTGCTGGGGACAGGCAATGGTCGAACCCGAAGCGAATCGCCGCACATGAGGAGCGCACAATGACGAATGAATCCGACCGCATCTCCTTCGACGAACTCGTCGCCGCGATCGAGGCGAAGCTCGTCGGTGCAGGAGCCTCCCCGGCGGTCTCACGGGTGCTGGCAACCAACTGCGCGACCTGTGAGAGAGACGGCACGCTCAGCCACGGGGTCTTCCGGGTCGCCGGCTACCTCGATTCGCTCAACCGCGGATGGGCCGACGGCGACATTGAGGCGAGCGTCGACGTCGTCGGTCCCTCGTTCATCCGCATCGACGGACACAACGGCTTCGCACAACCCGCCCTGACCGATGCTCGAGCGGAGGTTGATCAGGCGCTCGTCGACACCGGTGTCGCGGTCATCGCCCTGCGCAACACCCATCACTTCTCCGCCCTGTGGCCGGACCTGGAAGCGTTCGCCCGCCGCGGGTGTGTGGCACTGGGGATGATCGCCAGCGGCAAGCTGGCCGTCGTCCCCGAAGGGGCGACCAAGCCGGTCTTCAGCACGAACCCCTTCGGCTTCGCCACCCCAGTTGCTGAGGCGGATCCGATCGTCTTCGACTTCTCGACATCGTCGATGTCGCACGGCGACCTGCAGCTGCTGCGCGCCGAGGGCCGGGAAGTTCCGCCCGGCACCGGAGTCGACTCGATCGGAGCGGACACCACGGATCCGGGGGACATCCTCGACGGCGGCGGCATCCGTCCCATCGGTGGTCACAAGGGTGCGCTGCTGTCATTCATGATCGAAACGCTCGCTGCCGGCCTCACCGGCGGGGCCTTCACCTTTGAGATCGACGCCGAGGCGCCGGAGGGCGCCCATACCTTCCGCACCGGGCAGCTCTTCATCGTCATCGATCCCCAGCGGGGCGGCAACGATGCCTTCCTGGGCCGGGTCAGGGGGTTCGTCGATATGCTCCGCGAAGCGGGCATGGATCGTCAGCCCGGCGATCGCCGTTATGCCAACCGCGCCGAGGCCGCCGAGCGCGGAATCCCGATCACCGACACGATCCGCGCTCTGCTCGACTGACCTCACCCGTTCATCCGCCACCACAGCAGCGCCACGTGCAGTGCCGTGCGTGATTCCGCATCATCGAGGGAGACGCCGAGGCGGTTCTGCAGCTTCGTCATCCGTGCGTAGAGCGCGGGCCGGGACAGATATCCGGCCCGCGCCATCGCGGAGATGTTCCCGCCGTGGGCGAGGTAGAGCTCGAGGAACCCGAGCAGATCCTCCGCATCGGCGCCCTCGTGCACGGACCCGAGCAGGGGGCCGAGCTCGCCCTCGGCAAAGGCGCGCAGCCGCGAGTCGTCGGCAAACAGCGAGAGCAGCCCGCGCAGGCGGACATCGGAGGAGCGGTAGAACGAGCGCTCGCGCACATCGAGAGTCGACGCCACCTCGGCGACCTGGGATGCGGAGTCGAGGCGCGCGACCGCATCGAGCAGGGAGGCGCTGCCCCGCCCGACGCCGACCACCCAGCTGGCCGCATACTCCTCGACCTCCCGCAGGAGCCCGGTCAGGAGGGCATCGGCATCGGAGCCGGTCGACCGACCCGGATCGCCGGTGCCGTCCGGCCCGCCCGACGGCCCGGAGCCGCCCGGCCGACTCGAATTGCGCTTGTTCGCGCCCGCCGCCCTGGCCTCGGTCGGGGCCAGGATGAACCCGAAGGCTCCCGACTGCAGGCTCGTCGTGAGTACGCACAGATCCAGACGTGCCGCGGCCGCGACGATCTCCTGGGTCAGCCCCCGCTCCTGAAGCTGGATCCGCGTCGGCCCCGTCTCGGCATCCCGATCGAGCCGGACGACGACGGGCAGGAACTGCGCATCTTCGACGGGAGCGAAGCCGAGGGAACGCGCACGTGCCCGTGCGGTGCTCTCATCGATGACCTCGGAGTCCGCGATCTCTCTGATCAGGCCGCTCTGCGCCTGCAGCAGCAGGTCCTGTTCGTCACGGTCGGCCATGCGCGTGAGCGTCAGCGCTTCTCCGGCCCGTTCGATGATCTGGTCGAGCGCTGCCGTCGATTCCGCCGGGCCGGGCACGACGAGGCGCCCCCACCGGCGTGCCCGCATCCCCACCGGAGTCTGCCGCCAATCTCGCGCGGCCTCCACGCCCGGCGCGGTGCTCGCCCCCGTGACGAGATCCGCCCACTTCTGCGCAAGCGCGGCCGACCCCCGCCCCGCATGAGCGAGGACTCGGTGGGCGACGTCCTCGAGGATCACGGGCGTTCCCAGCAGCTCGGCCGTGCGCTCCACGATCGTCTGTGCCCCCGCCCGATAGAGGCTCAGCTGGGTGTACGTCTCATGGATCTCCCGCGCATGCTCGAGCCGGGAGATCTGCTGCGCGAGGAGGCGGCGGTGTGCGTGCTCCGTGATCCGCACGAACTTGACCCGGTGCGGGAGGATGACGACGGGAAGATCCCTCGCCGAGGCAGCCGCCCGCACAACCGATCCCGCTGCCTCGTCAAAGGCGGAGTCCTCATCGACGAGTTCGATGATCGTGCCCGCGGCTCCGACTCGCTCGAGCTGATCGAGGAATTCGGTCATCGCCGCAGGGGAGTGGCGGAAGGCCGAGGCCGTGGTGAGCACGAGCTCCCCGCCTTCGAGGAACCGTTCGACGTGATGAGAGTCGGCGATGTGCACCCACCGGATAGCCCGGTCGAGACCCGCCGCGCTCGCCAGCACCTCGGGCTCGGCCGCCCAGACCTCGTCGAGTTCGAGCAGGCCTGCGATGCTCAGCGACGCACCATCCGTTTCCTTCGCAGAGTCCATTGACACAGTGTAAAGCCGGAGAGAAATATTCTGACAGTTTGACACTACCGGGATGGAGTTCGGAGACCGAGGATGGAGACAGCGAACACCCCGACGACGCAGAAGGACACTTCATGGCAACCCTGAACCACTGGATCAACGGACAGACCGTCACCGCCGACGGCGACACCCGCCTCGGCGATATCACGAACCCCGCCACCGGCGTCGTCAGCGGACAGGTCGCACTCGGGTCGAAGGCGACCGTGGAATCGGCGATCGCTGCCGCAGCTGAGGCATTCCCCGGCTGGCGCGACACGTCCCTGGCCAAGCGGACCGCTGTCCTGTTCAACTTCCGCGAACTGCTCAACGCCCGGAAGCAGGAGCTGGCCGAGATCATCACGGCCGAACACGGCAAGGTCGTCTCCGACGCCCTCGGCGAGGTCGCACGCGGCCAGGAGGTCGTCGAATTCGCCTGCGGCATCGCCGGACACCTGCGCGGCGGCCACACCGAGAACGCCTCGACGAACATCGACGTCCACTCCCTGCGCCAGCCGCTCGGCGTCTCCGCGATCATCTCACCGTTCAACTTCCCGGCCATGGTCCCGATGTGGTTCTTCCCCGTCGCCATCGCCACCGGCAACACCGTCGTGCTCAAGCCCTCGGAGAAGGACCCGACGGCCGCGAACTGGCTCGCCGAACTGTGGACGGAGGCCGGCCTGCCCGACGGCGTCTTCAACGTCGTCCACGGTGACAAAGAGGCCGTCGACACGATCCTCGAAAGCCCCGATGTCGCCTCGGTGTCCTTCGTCGGATCCACCCCGATCGCGAAGTACGTCTATGAGAACGGCACGGCCACCGGCAAGCGCGTCCAGGCCCTCGGCGGAGCGAAGAACCACATGCTCGTCCTGCCCGACGCCGACCTCGACCTCGCCGCCGATGCCGCCGTCAACGCCGGATACGGTGCCGCCGGTGAGCGCTGCATGGCGATCTCCGTCGTCGTCGCCGTCGACTCCATCGCCGATGACCTCGTGGCCAAGATCGCCGAACGCACCCGCACCCTGAGGGTGGGCGACGGTGCGACCGAGCCGGATATGGGACCTCTGGTCACCGCGGCCCACCGTGACAAGGTCGCAGGCTACATCGACGCCGGCGCCGAGGCGGGAGCCACCGTCGTCCTCGACGGCCGCGAGAACACCCGGGCCGACGGCTTCTTCCTCAACCCGACGCTGTTCGACAACGTCACCCCCGACATGTCGATCTACACCGACGAGATCTTCGGCCCCGTCCTCGCCGTCGTCCGCGTGCCCGGCTATGACGAGGGCCTCGAACTCATCAACTCCAACCCCTACGGCAACGGCACCGCGATCTTCACCAACGATGGAGGCGCGGCCCGCCGGTACGAGAACGAGGTCGAGGTCGGCATGGTCGGCATCAACGTGCCGATCCCCGTGCCCGTGGGCTACTACTCCTTCGGCGGGTGGAAGAACTCGCTCTTCGGCGACACCCACGCCTACGGCGACGAAGGGGTCCACTTCTTCACCCGCGGCAAGGTCGTGACCTCACGCTGGCTCGACCCCAGCCACGGCGGACTCAACCTCGGATTCCCCACCAACGACTGACACCCACGCCACACAGAACCACCTCGGCGGCCGACGCGCTCAACGGCGGGCACATCGGCCACCGATGAAAGAAGGACTGACATGACCACGATCGACACCACCCCCGCCGAGGCGGCCGCCTCGACGCGTTCGACAGCGGAGCCCCAGCCGCGCATCGGTGAGGACGCCCTCGCCGCCGGGCGACGGGCCCATGAGCTCGACCGCGCCCACGTCTTCCATTCCTGGCAGGCGCAGGGACCATTCCAGCCGATGACGATCGTCGACGCGGAAGGCGCGTACGTCTGGGACGGGGAGGGGCGGAAGCTGCTCGACATGTCCTCGCAGCTGGTGAACACGAACATCGGGCACCAGCACCCGGCGGTCGTGACGGCGATCCAGGAGCAGGCAGGCAAGCTGTGCACGATCGCCCCGCAGCACGTCAACGACGCTCGTTCGGAGGCCGCGCGGCTCATCGCCGAGCGCACCCCGGGCGACCTCGACCACGTGTTCTTCACCAACGGCGGCGCCGACGCCAACGAACACGCGATCCGCATGGCCCGCCTCCACACGGGACGGACGAAGGTGCTCTCGGCCTACCGCAGCTACCACGGCGGCACCCAGCTGGCCGTCAATGTCACGGGTGATCCGCGCCGGTTCGCCAATGACTACTCGGCCGAGGGCATCGTCCACTTCATGCCCGCCTACCAGTACCGGTCCTACTTCAATGCCACCACCGAGGCGGAGGAGACAGCCCGGGCACTGCGGCACCTCGAGGACATGATCACGCTCGAAGGCCCGGGCAACATCGCGGCGCTCATCATGGAGACCGTGCCCGGCACCGCGGGAATCTACGGCCCTCCGGCCGGGTACCTCGAAGGCGTGCGCGAACTGACGGCGAAGTACGGAATCGTCTTCATCGCCGACGAGGTGATGGCCGGATTCGGCCGCACCGGTCGGTGGTTCGCCGTCGATCGTTGGGGAGTGACCCCCGACCTCATCACCTTCGCCAAGGGCGTGAACTCCGGGTACGTGCCGCTCGGCGGTGTCGCGATCTCGGACGAGATCTTTGAGACCTTCCGCGACCGGGTCTACCCGGGCGGACTGACCTATTCGGGTCACCCCTTGGCGTGTGCGGCGGCGGTCGCGACGATCAACGCGATGGATTCCGAAGGCATGGTCGACAATGCCGAGCGCCTCGGTGCCGAGATCATCGGTCCGGCGCTGCGTGAGATGGCGCAGAGGCATCCGTCCATCGGTGATGTGCGCGGTATGGGCTGCTTCTGGGCCGTCGAACTCGTGCGCAATCGGGAGACGAAGGAGCCGCTGGCGGCCTACGGGGGCAGCTCGCCGGAGATGAACGAGGTCATCGCCGCGATGAAGTCCGAGGGCGTGCTGCCGTTCGCGAACTTCAACCGCATCCATGTGGTCCCGCCGCTCAACACCCCGGATGAGGACGTCCGCTTCGGGCTCGCCGTCCTGGACCGGGCGCTCGAGATCGCGGATCGGTACGTCACGGAGTAGGCGACCGCCTCGGCGAGGTCGGACGTGAACGGGGCGGTCGCCTCGGCGAGGTCGGACGTGAACGGGGCGGTCGCCTCGGCGGGATTGCATTCTGACCGGGCCGGCCGCCTCGGCTATTGTCGGGTGCTCGGGCCCCGTTCGGAATGTGAGCGCTCTTGCACTCTCGTCCGGGCGGGGTCCGTTTGCGCACGTCAGAAGTGAACAAAAGGTGAACGAGGTGGAGTAGGGTCGAATTGCGGGTGAAGAGCGGTTGAATCTGTGGGTAGACTTCTGCGGGATAGTGATCGCTGGCCGCCAGCTGCATCATCCACGGTCCGAATAGTGTCTACACCCAAGGTCGATTAGTGGAAATCATCTTCGTCGTCGTGCTCGTCATAGCACTGGCACTGTTCTTCGACTTCACCAACGGCTTTCACGATACGGCCAACGCCATGGCCACCCCGATCGCAACCGGGGCGATCAAGCCGAAAGCGGCGGTCACGCTCGCCGCGGTCCTCAACCTCGTCGGCGCATTCCTGTCCACCGAGGTGGCCAAGACCATCTCCGGCGGCATCATCAAAGAAGGCGGCGGGGGAGTCCAGATCACTCCCGACTTCATCCTCGCCGGACTCATCGGTGCGATCATCTGGAACATGGCGACCTGGCGATTCGGTCTGCCCTCATCATCGTCCCACGCACTCTTCGGCGGCCTCATCGGTGCGGCCATCGTCGGTGCCGGACTCAACTCCGTCGACTTCGGAGTGTTCCTCTCGAAGGTCGTCATCCCGGCGCTGGCCGCCCCGATCATCGCGGGATTCGGCGCCTATCTGTGCACGAAGCTGGCGTACGCGATCACTCGCCGCAATGATGAGGGCAAGACCGCCCATCGTGCTCCTTTCAAATTCGGTCAGATCTTCTCCTCGTCCCTGGTCGCTCTCGCACACGGCACGAACGACGCGCAGAAGACGATGGGCGTGATCACCCTCGTCCTCGTCTCGGCCGGCATGCAGGCGCACGGCACCGGCCCGCACATCTGGGTCATCACGGCCTGCGCCCTCGCGATCGCACTGGGCACCTACATCGGCGGGTGGCGGATCATCGACACCCTCGGCACGAAGCTCACCACGGTCAAGCCCGCACAGGGTCTGTCCGCCGAGACCTCGACGGCCGCGGCGATCCTCGCCTCGTCCCACCTCGGCTTCGCCCTGTCGACTACCCAGGTGGCCTCCGGATCGGTGCTCGGCTCCGGTCTGGGACGCAAGGGCGCCGATGTCCAGTGGTCGACGGCCGGGCGCATCGCCTCCGGGTGGCTGCTGACGATTCCGGCCGCCGCGATCGTCGGCGCCGCTGCGGCCGGCATCGCCCACTTCGGGGTGGTCGGAGTCCTCATCGACACCGTCATCGCCGTCATCGCCGTGCTCTGGATCTTCCTCACCTCGCGCCGGGTCGAGGAGACCGACCTCTCGAACTTCGATGCCGTCGGTGAGGCCGTCAACATCCGCGGACGCAAGCGCAAGTTGCGCAAGGACCGCAACCGCAAGCGCGCCGAAGCCAAGCGGGCGGCACGCCGCGAGGCGTGGGAAGAGAAGCAGCGGGCGAAGCAGGAGCGACGGGCCTCGCACGAGCGCAAGGCCTCGGAATCCGAGGCACGGCGCTCAGCCTCGGCGAGTGTGCCGGCCGGGCAGGGCGATGGGAAGTCGGCGCGGTCGGACGAAACCGGTGACAAGGGGGACAGCAAATGATCGAGTGGAGTTCATTCCTCATCGTCGCGGCCGCGACCTGGGTGTCGGCGGTCGTCGTCATCACTCTCTTCTCCGTGGCAGTGCGCATGCGCGCCGTCCACGTCGACCAGGCTGCTGAGGGCCAGGGTAACTCCCTGCTTCGACTCGGGTACTGGGCGGTCTTCGGCATCTGCGGCTTGGTCGTCCTCCTCGGCGTCTACCTCATCGTCCCGGCCCTCCACGGCGCCTGATCTCTCGGCAGCGCGGCGGCCTCCACGGCGCCTGATCTCTCGGTAACGCGGCGGCCTGGGTGCCGGGTGGCACCTTCGGCGTGGCGTTGCTGGTTTTCGCAGGGTGCTCGACGAATGCCGTCGCGCATCTCGTCTCGCGTAACCGCTTCCCTCAGCTGACCATCCCTCACCGTAAGCGGCAGCTCGCACCTTTGCACCGTTGCGTAGTGTCGCTGCCAGGACGTGCTGCGGCACCCTGTAGGCGGTGCCGCTGATGGTGCGGGAGGCAGGGAACGGTGCGGCTAGTGTTGCAGGATGCGGAAACACGACGATCCCCCAACCGCCGAGGTGGCAGTTGGGGGATCGTCGTACTCAGTCGTGCAGACTCAGGACCTCGGGTGAGGCAGTCGAGGTCCGGAGAGGCAGCCGACCTCCGTCGAGGGTGGGCCGTCTGTCTCAGGCAAGCCCGAGGCGCTGGCGGAGGTTGTCGACCTCGGCGCGGAGTTCGGTCGGAACCGAATCGCCGAGCTCGGCGTACCAGTCTTCGATGAGACCGAGCTCTGTCTCCCACTCCTCAGGCTTGATGGCCAGTGCCTTGCGCAGCTGCTCATCGGTGAAGTCGAGGCCCTGGGTGTCCAGGCCGCCATCGACCGGGGTGAGGCCCAGCGGGGACTCCTGAGCATCGGCGGTGCCGATGACGCGCTCGAAGACCCACTTGAGAACGCGCGAGTTCTCGGAGAATCCGGGCCACAGGAACGAGTTGTCATCGTCGCGACGGAACCAGTTGACGTAGAAGATCTTCGGCAGCTGGGCGCCCTCGGTGTTGCCGATGTCGAGCCAGTGCTGCAGGTAGTCACCGACGTTGTAGCCGATGAACGGGCGCATCGCCATGGGGTCGCGGCGGACGACGCCGACGGCTCCGGTCGCGGCGGCGGTGGTCTCGGAGGACAGGACCGAGCCCATGAACACGCCGTGCGTCCAGTCCTTGGTCTCGGTGACCAGCGGCATCGTCGTCTTGCGGCGACCGCCGAAGAGGATGGCCGAGATCGGCACACCGTTCGGGTTCGTCCACTCGGGTGCCAGGGTCGGCACGTTCGCGATCGGGGTGCAGAAGCGCGAGTTCGGGTGAGCGGCCGGGGTGTCGGAGTCGGGGGTCCAGTCGTTGCCCCTCCAGTCGGTGAGGTGGGCCGGAGCCTCGTCGGTCTTGCCTTCCCACCACACGTCACCGTCGTCGGTCAGGGCGACGTTGGTGAAGATGTTGCCGCCTTCTTCGATGGCGCGCATCGCGGTCGGGTTCGTGGTGTAGCCGGTGCCGGGGGCGACGCCGAAGAGACCGAACTCAGGGTTGACGGCGTAAAGCTGGCCGTCCTCACCGAAGCGCATCCAGGCGATGTCGTCACCGAGGGTCTCGGCCTTCCAGCCGGGAATGGTCGGCTCGATCATCGCGAGGTTGGTCTTGCCGCAGGCCGACGGGAACGCGGCGGCCACGTACTTGACGACGCCTTCGGGGTTCGTCAGCTTGAGGATGAGCATGTGCTCGGCCAGCCAGCCCTCGTCACGGGCGATCGCCGAGGCGATGCGCAGCGCGTAGCACTTCTTGCCCAGCAGGGCGTTGCCGCCGTAGCCGGAGCCGTAGGACCAGATCGAGCGCTCTTCCGGGAAGTGCGTGATGTACTTCGTGGTGTTGCAGGGCCAGGCGACATCGTCCTGACCGGGCTCGAGCGGGGCGCCGACCGAGTGCACGCACTCGACGAAGTTCGCGTTCTGGGCGTCGATGGCGTCGAGGGCGTACTTGCCCGAACGCGCCATGACGAGCATCGAGAGGACGACGTAGGCCGAATCGGTGACCTCGATGCCGAACATCGGCTGGTCCGCCTCGGCGTGGCCCATGACGAAGGGGATGACGTACATGGAGCGTCCGCGCATCGAGCCCTCGAAGAGACCATTCAGCGTCTCCTTCATCTCCGCAGGAGCGACCCAGTTGTTCAGCGGGCCGGCGTCCTTCTCCTCTTCGGAGCAGATGTAGGTGCGACCCTCGACGCGGGCGACGTCCTCGGGATCAGAGGCCGCATAGTAGGAGTCCTTGGTGCCGTTGAGGCGCACGATGGTGCCGGCCTCGACGAGCTGCGCAGCGATCTGATTCTTCTGCTCATCCGAACCGTCGATCCAGACGATCTCGTCCGGCGTGGTCAGGGAGGCGATCCGGCCGACGAACGAGAGCACCGACTGATTCTCGGTCGGTGCGTTCTTCAGCTGGTCAGCGACGACATCATGGTCGAGGACAGTCATGAGTGGTCTCCTGTGGGTCGTGTGCGAGGGTTTGGACTCGGGCGGCTGGTCGATCCGTCGAGCGGTTGGTACACATCCACCGTAGGATGGGGAGCAAAGAGAAAATCGCCCGTTTCGGTCACGCGAAGATGTGCATTGGATCACAAGCAGGGCATCAATGACGCGGAAGCGTCATTGATATGACGTATTGTTTCAACAGAATGATGGTTTGTTTCAGTGCCGGATTTGCGCTTGAGTCCGCGGTTTCACCCCCTCTTCGCCGAGGCTGTCGCGCTGGTCATCCCCAGTTCGCCGAGGCGGCTCTGCGGTTCCGTGCGAATGTGGCGAAGCGCACGCGGGAACGATTTGAGCTTGAGCGAAGCGGGTGTGTATAGTTGTTCGAGTTGCAGGGCGGAAGTCCGGTCAACATGCGCCACTAGCTCAACGGATAGAGCATCTGACTACGGATCAGAAGGTTGGGGGTTCGAATCCCTCGTGGCGCACCGAAGGAAAGTCCCTCACCAGGCATGATATCTGGTGAGGGACTTTTTCGTGTATCGGGAGCCGACTTCCGTCGGTTGGCGGGATTGCGTCCCCAGCGCGGGGATAGTCCGCGACTGTATCCCAGAAGTGCACACGTAGTGATGAAAATCAGTACGCTCACACTTCTGATGCACAGTCACCGTCCGTTCGGGGCTTTGTGCGGCTGACTATTGATCCGAAGGTTGGGGTTCTGTTGAGTTCTGTGATGCGAAAGGCCCGTCGTCACCGCGACGAGCTCGGCGACGTCGTTGTCGTCTTCGCGGACCGGCCCGGCCCGGGAACCGTGATCGGCTTTGTCCTCAGTTGGGTGGTCTGCACAGGCCTGACCTTCATCAACCCGGGAGAGACGCTGGTCTTGGCGATCGCACCCGGCATCATCTTCGCCCTGATCGTCGGACTCATACTGCTCTATCTATCCGGCGAGCGACTCATCGTCTGTGCGCGCGGGCTCATCGTCGGATCCGTGGCTCCCGGATTGCGTCCTTACGCCATTCCCTATCAGCAGATCACGCCCGGCAGCATTGCCGGAGTCGCCGGCGCGAACAGGTACCTCAAAGAAGTCGGGCTGCAGGGGCAGATGTCGCAGTCGACACTGAGGGCGTCGTGGTGGACGAGGAATGGCGTCCACTTCGTTGCCTGTTCGGCCGAGGATGCCCGGCGTGGACGCAGGCGTTTCACGCTTGCGCTCGACCCGATTCCGCGGTCGATCGACGGTCGTTGGATCTGGTTCGCCGGGACCGGGCGGCAGCCCGCGAAGTCGGCGATCGATGCCATCGCCTGGACCGCCTCGGCGGCGGGATTCTCACAGCTCGCCGAGGCGGCCACTGCACGTGGCGTCGTCGAGCTGAGCGGCAACCCCGAGGATGCGGCCCGCCAGCTCCCCGGCCATCCTCCGGTCCGCGACCGCTGAGCGCGGTAACCGGAACAATGACCGACGTCAGCGAACATCGGGCCGTCTCGGCTACCAGAGCGGCCGGGTGGCCGCCTCGGCGAGGGGATCAGCCCCACATGCCTAGCAGGGACATCCACCCGCCGCCGATGAGGCACCAGATGAGGATGTTGACGACGGAGGCGAGGAAGCCGACCTTGAACCACTCGGCTGTCGTGACGTAGCCGGACCCATAGATCACGCCCGCGGGTCCCGAGGCGTAGTGCGAGAGCCCGCCGATGAGGTTGCCGATGAAGCCCAGAGCCAGCGCCGCGAACAGCGGGGGAGCGCCGGTGGCGATCGCAGCGCCGAGGAACACGGAGTACATCGCGACGATCTGCGCGGTGTTCGACGCGAAGAGGTAGTGGACGTAGAAGTACACGAGGCTGAGCACGGCGAACGCTGCCATCCACGGCATCCCGCCGACGAGTCCGGCGACCTCGTCGCCGATCCACCCGATCACCCCGAGGGTGTTGAGGTGGGTGGCCATGCCCACGAGCACGGAGAAGAAGATCAGCGTCGACCAGGCACCCCCGTTGGCGGCCATGTCCTTCCAGGTCAGCACCTTGGTGATGAGGAGGATCGCAACGCCGACGAAGGCCGCCGAGGTGGCATCCACACCGATCATGTCGCCGAACACCCACAGGAGGAGCAGGAGGACGAACGTCGCGAGCATGGTCCACTCGCCGCGGCTCATGGTGCCGAGTTCCTTGAGCTCGTCACGCGCGTGGGCAGGAGCCTCGGGAGTCTTCGTCAGACCCGGTCGGTAGATCTTGGCCATGAACCAGGGCATGACGATGAGCGCGACGAGTCCGGGCACGATCGCGGCCAGAGCCCAGGCGCCCCACGAGATGTCGACTCCGGCGTCGGCGGCGAAGCCGACGGCCAGGGGGTTGCCGGCCATGGCCGTGACGAACATGGCCGAGGTGATGGTGTTGACCTGCACCGAGGTCAGAGAGAGATAGGCGCCCAACTTCTTCCGCGACTCATCGGTGGATGGGTGGGAGTCATTGACCGACGCCAGCGACCGGACGATCGGATAGACGACGCCTCCCGCGCGTGCCGTGTTCGACGGTGTGGCCGGGGAGAGCACGAGGTCGGTCAGTGCCATGCCGTAGGACAGCCCGAGCGAGGAACGGCCCAGCCACGAGACGAACAGCAGCGCAATTCGACGCCCCAGACCGGTGAGCAGGAATCCGTCGGCGATGAAGAACGCGGCCACGATCAGCCAGATCGTCGAGTTCCCGAACCCCTGCAGGGCCTCGGTCTTCGCGTCCATCGTGCCTGTGACCATGGCGGCGGCCAGCCCGATCTGCGCCACCGAGGCCGTCGGCAACGGCTGCAGGATCAGACCAAGAATGGTTCCGGCGAAGATTCCGGCCATGTGCATCCCGCGTGGGTCGATGCCTTCCGGGGCCGGGATGAAGTAGATGATCAGTGTGAGGGCGAGGACCGCTGCGATCTTCCCCGCCATCGATAGGCGGGCATGGGCGCGGGACTGGCTCGCCGCGGCTTTTTCCAGCGTTCTGGTGCTGGACTGACTGGGCATGGGGCTTCCTTGATTCTCATTCGGGACGCGCCTGATGCCTTCTGCGTTCGCGTTGTGCCGGCGGCTGTCGCTGTCGGCGGCGACAGCGACGGCGTTCGGCGGGATCGGGGCGGGCGAAGAGCCCGGTTCTGCGTGATCCGGTATCACAATAGACCCATGTGAGGCTGTTGAGGGTACCCTCAGCCGGAGTGATATCTCACGTAGATTCCTCAGCCGCCGAGTGGTAGCGGACTGGTGATCGCGCGAGGGAACGGTATCCGCTTCGGCGATACCATGGTGGAGTGGCCACGATCATCTGCGACGACGGCGTCCGACTCGACCACACCCGGACCGGGGAACCAACTGGTCGCCCGGTCGTGCTGCTCGCCGGGTTCAGAGCCCCGGCCACGAGCTGGCTGTATCAGGTCGATGCCCTGGAGCGTTCCGGGTACTCCGTCGTGGCCGTCGACCTGCGCGGTCATGGTCGTGCAGACCGACCGCCATCGGGTGTGACCATGGAGCGCCGGGGCCGCGATCTCGACGAGGTGCTCGAGGCTCTCGATCTCCGTGACGCGCTGCTCGTCGGCGGATCGATGGGCGGAAACACGATCTGGTCCCACATCGCCCTGAGCGGCACGGAGCGGATCGCCGGAATCGTCATCGTTGATCAGACCCCGGCCATGCTCAACACGGACGACTGGCCGCACGGCTTCTACGACTACGATGCGACGAACATCGACAACAACTTCGCCGAGGGCATTCCGAACACAGGTCGCGGCACGCCGGTGTGGCGGCGCGGCCGGAGGGTCCTGCGGCTGGTGAAGGCGATGAAGGGCGTGGACAGGGACATCAGCGACGGCGAACTCGCCCTGCTCGGTGACCATGCGAAGGCCGACTGGAGGCCGGTCATCGAAGGCTGCGCGGTTCCCGTCCTGTTCGTCGCCGGAGCCGAGAGCGAGTACTGGCCGCCGACCCATGCATCGGCATCGGCGGGCCTGGCGCCGATCGGCTCGTCCGTCGTTCTGCCCAAGGCCGGGCACGCCGCGAACATCGAACAGCCTGGGGCCTTCAACGAGGCTCTGCTCGAATTCGCGCGCCGACTGTAGCTGCTGACGGTTCTCAGAGCTTGACTGCCTGAGTCGCCTCGGCGGTACTCATCGTGCCAACGCTTCTCATCGCGCCGCGTGGATCACCGTGCGGCCCGCACTGCTTCCCGCTGCTCAGGCGACAGCGGCTTGACTGCTTCGCGGATCGTCACGCCGGAGGCCCGGTGTGCCCGCGGCAGGATCCATTCGAAGACCAGATCCGGACGCTTCTTCGCGGTGTCGCGCAGCACCCATCCGATGGCCTTGCGGATGAAGAACTCCTTCTCTTCGAGCATCTCATCGGCGAACCGTGCGAAGCGGTCGAAGTCTCCGCACCCCTGCCGCAGCGGACGCAGATGCGCCAGCAGCGCCGAGCGTCGGATCCAGAAGTCCTCATCGACCGCCCAACGCTTAAGCACCGAATCGAAGCCGGAGTCCCGTTCGCTCAGCGGCCCGACGAGGTCACCGGCGAGCGGGTCGACGAGCGCCCAGGTCCGGGATTCTCGCAGGAATCCTTCGATGAAGTCGGCGTCACCGGCGCCGAGGCGGTCCTGCGTTCGGATGAGCAGCATCGTCGCCGCGGCGCGAAGTTCGTGGACGGGGACAATCCACAGTTCCCGTGCGAGGTCGATAGCCTCGTCGCGGCCGAGTTCCGCCCCGTGCAGCGCGGCCCGCACGACCGAGCGGGTATCCGGGACGCTGACTCCGTAGTGATCGATCTCGCTCTTGAGGTAGGCCCTCTCCTTCTCGGCCCGCTCACGGGTGCCGCGGGCGCGCAGCTCCCGCTCGATCACCTCGGCGAGGGTGGGGATGGTGCCCGCGGAATCGGAGGTCATGGGAAGAATCATCCCATCTGGGCGGCGTGCGGACGATCGCGGAGTGGATTTCGGCGCGCACGCGCTGGAGCCGGGGCGGCACTCACGCCAGAACACCCGACCGTTTGCGGTGGATGAAAGAAGCGGCCGGCAGACGGTCCCGGGATCGCAATGATCCAGGGGTCGTCTGCCGGCCGTTCTCTGTTCTCAACCGGAGGCCGCGAGTCTCATGCAGCGCGGTAGCTCCGGAAGTCTGTCATCGCCGGGCGCGGAACTTCAGTCCGTGCCCGCGTCGAATGCGGCGGAGAGGCCAGCCAGATCGCCGGCTTCGTCCACCTCGGCGTTGGAGTTCGCGATCTCCTCGGCGCCGCCGGCCTCGAGCGAGCCCACGAGCTCCGAGGTCGGGCCCGAGACGATGCCCATGGCAGCGTACTGTTCGAGGCGAGCGCGCGAGTCGGCGATGTCGAGGTTGCGCATGGTCATCTGACCGATGCGGTCCTCCGGCCCGAAGGCGGAGTCGCCGACGCGTTCCATCGACAGCTTCTCCGGGTGGTAGGACAGGTTCGGCCCGGTGGTGTTGACGATCGTGTAGTCGTCGCCGCGGCGCAGGCGCAGGGTGACCTCGCCGGTGATCGCCGAGGCGACCCACCGCTGCATGGATTCGCGGAGCATGAGCGACTGCGGGTCGAGCCAGCGTCCCTCGTACATGCGGCGGCCGAGGCGACGGCCTTCCTCGTGGTAGAGGGCGATGGTGTCCTCGTTGTGGATGGCGTTGAGGAGGCGTTCGTAGGTCACGTGCAGCAGGGCCATGCCTGGTGCCTCGTAGATGCCGCGGGACTTCGCCTCGATGATGCGGTTCTCGATCTGGTCGGAGACACCAAGGCCGTGGCGGCCGCCGATCTCATTGGCCTTGTAGACCAGTGCCACGGGGTCGTCGAACTTCTCACCGTTGATCGACACGGGCCGGCCGGCCTCGAAGCCGACGGTGACCTCTTCGGTTGCGACCTCGACGTCATCGCGCCAGGCGGCGACGCCCATGATGGGTTCGACGATGTCGAGACCGGCGTCGAGGAACTCGAGCGTCTTGGCCTCGTGGGTCGCGCCCCAGATATTGGCGTCGGTGGAGTAGGCCTTCTCGGCCGAGTCGCGGTACGGGTAGCCGTGCTCGACGAGCCATTCGCTCATCTCCTGTCGGCCGCCGAGCTCCTCGACGAAGTCCGAGTCGAGCCACGGCTTGTAGATCCGCAGCTTCGGGTTGGCCATGAGACCGTAGCGGTAGAAGCGCTCGATGTCGTTGCCCTTATAGGTCGACCCGTCGCCCCAGATGTCGACGCCGTCTTCCTTCATGGCCCGCACGAGCATGGTGCCGGTGACGGCGCGGCCCAGGGGAGTGGTGTTGAAGTAGGTCTTGCCGCCGGAGCGGACGTTGAACGCACCGCACTGCAGGGCGACGAAGCCCTCCTCGACGAGCAGACGCTTGGCATCGACGAAGCGGGCGATCTCGGCGCCGTATTCCTTGGCGCGAGCGGTCACACCGTCGAGGTCGGGCTCATCGTACTGGCCGATGTCGGCTGTGTACGTGCAGGGGACGGCACCCTTGTGGCGCATCCACGCAACCGCGCAGGAGGTGTCCAATCCGCCGGAGAAGGCGATTCCAACGTGCTCACCGACTGGGAGCGAAGACAGTACTTTCGACATGACACCAGCGTAACGTCATCGCCCACTGTCTGTCGAATTGTTATGCATAGGATTGTATTTTTATGTCAATGGGCGGGTGAGGGGACGGATGCGGCCTCGCCGATTGCTATCGTGTGTGGGTGACGAATCCTCCCGCACCTCGGTTCACCGTCCGCCCAGAGGCTTCCGGCGACATCGACGCGATCCACGCGCTGACGGCGGCTGCTTTCGGCCAGGTTGACGAGGCAGAACTCGTCGACGCCCTCCGCGCGTCCGGCAATGGGATCGAAGGTCTGTCGTTCGTTAGCATCCTCGACGGTGAGGTCATCGCCCACGCCATGCTCTCTCGGTGCTTCGTCGGTGAGGTTCCCGGGGTCTGCCTTGCGCCCTGTTCCGTGTGGCCCGAGCACCAGCGCACCGGCGCCGGCACTGCGGTGATCGAAGCGCTCCTCGCCGAGGCGGCCCAGCGCGGTGAACCATTCGTCGTGGTCCTCGGTCACGCCGAGTACTATCCGCGCTTCGGTTTCACCCCGGCCTCAGGCTTCGGCATCACGCTGCACGTCGACGTCCCTGATGAGGCGCTCATGGCGATGCCGCTGGCCGGCGACGTGCCAGCCGGATCTCTGTCCTTCGCCCCCGAATTCGGAGTCTGAGGCGAAGCGGGGCGGCTGCCCAGCGCCTTCCGGCGAATTGAGGTCGCCATCGGACATTTGCGCCTGAATTTAGGTCGCTATCGGATACTTTTCGGCCCCAGAAATGTCCGATGGTGACCTGAGTTCTTCACTGCAGTCCGAGGTACTGGCGGATATCGCGTTCGAGTTGACGGCGATTGGTCGATTTCGTCACTCGAATAACGGTCCAGCCGGCTATCTTCAGCGCATTGACTCGATCAATATCGGCTGCCCACTGGTATTCGGAGGTTCGGTGATGGTCTCCTTCGTACTCCAGCGCAAGCTTTTCCTTCGGGTACCCGAGGTCAGGATGCAGGGTCTGATTGATCGTCGGGCAGTACACAGCAGGATGGACGACTGGTTCAGGAAGATTTTGGGCGATAGCCCAGAGTCGGAGGTCGGTCTCCATCGGTGAGTCAACGTCCTCTCTGATGAGGCCGACCGCAACTTGGAGCTTTGGTCTGGCTCTGAGGCGCCTTGTCCCGGAGATGTGCGCGGTCAGGTTCTCCAGTGAGAATTGGGGCGGGCTCTTCCAATCGCCGATTGCTGCGTCTCCGATCTTCACCAGAGATTCCACCGAGCACACGGAAGCAAGCTGACTGAAGACCTGCAACGGTCTCAACACGGGCAGACCCAACCACGTGACAGTTCTGAGGACTCTCATCCTGTGCAGGGTGACGCCCTTCCTGCGAATGCGCTTGTTGGTGTCCGAAACGGCCACATGGAGATTGTCGCTTCTGCTGGACGGCGGCAGCGGCCATCCGAACAGTCGTGCCGCAGTTTCTCTGCATGCGACGACGCCCGGGTGCCGGTGGGCCAGAGCTCGGAGCAATTTCGCCTCACCGAGCCAAACGTCGTCCGCCCATGTGGGAACCGGGAATTGGGTAGGGGTGGAATCGTCAAAGCGAATTCCCCAGGCTGCCGATGGAAAGTTGCGGCCGGAACGGATGTCGTAGTCGGAGGCACCTCGTGAGCGGGCCTCGGAGACCGAGAGGATTGCTGGATAGTCGGCATAGTTCAGAGGATGCTTCATGCACAGATCGTTCACTTGGACTCACATTGCGGGAAGACCCGCCCTAGGTGGCTGTGCGAAGCAGTCGAGCGTCCACAGGGTGCTCATGTCTGAGTCAAACCATTGTCCACAACCAGCTGAGGGTGGGTGGAGCGAGACCGTCGGCGTGGCCAGCGCGTTCAGGGGAACTCTCGGGTGTGGCGATGGGAGTCTCATCGAAGTTCTGCACAGGCGTGAGTGCGAAAGTGGGCGCGAAATGATGGTCACCATCGGACTTTCGGACCTAAACATAGGTCACCATCGGACATTCTCCGCCCTAGAGAATATCCGATGGTGACCTATATTCGAGGGCAACGTTCATTTGTGACCACTATTTCATGGGAGTGCGGCCCGCCGCCTCGTGCAGCAGGCCCAATTGCTGCACCCGCCGCACCCAATTGCTGCGCCCGCCCAACCCCTACCGCTTCGCCCGGTGTGCCCGGATCGCCTCAGCGACGGCGATCGCGTCGTCTTCGGGTGCGTCGGACTTCCGGTCCGGGCGCGCGGTGAACAGGTAGATGAAGCCGACGCCCAACACCACGACGAGACCGATGAGCACGATCCAATCGGCGAAGAACGACCCGGAGTCGCCTGGCAGGGACAGCAGGATCATCGCGAAGATGCCGTAGGCCAGGGCCGCGATGTTGACGACGATGCCCCATCCGCGCAGCGACCATGGTCCGGCCGGCTTCCAGCCTTTGAAGCGTTGCCGCAGCGCACTGAGGACGACCATCTGGAAGGCGAGGTAGATGCCGAGGATCGCGAATGAGGTCACAGCCACGAGGATCCCGTCGTTGAACCAGATGAGCACGCAGATGAGTGCCGGTGCGGTGCAGGCAACGATGAGCGCATTGCGGGGGACCTTCGTGCCGTCGGTGACCTTTGAGAGCCACCGGTGACCGGGCATCATGCCGTCGCGGGCGAAGCTGAAGATCAGACGTGAGGCCGCGGCCTGCAGGCTGAGCACGCAGGAGATGAACGCGAGGATCGCCACCAGCAGGAAGATCTTCGCCCCCACATCGCCGAGGCTACCTGCCAGGATCGAGGGAATCGGATCCTCGACCTCACCGGCGACGATCTCGTCGAGGTTCGGGGCGGCGAGCACGTAACCGCCGAAGGAGAACAGGGCCGAGATCGCTCCGACGAAGATCGTCATGAGCATTGCCTTCGGGATGCCGCGCGCGGGGTTCGAGACCTCCTCGGCGACGTCACCGCAGGCCTCGAAGCCGTAGAAGAGGAAGAGTCCGGCGACTGCGGCGCCCATGAACACAGGCAGGTAGCTGCCGTCCCCGGCGGTGCCCATGGTGTCGAAGAAGACGGAAAAGCTGTGCTTGCGTTCGAAGATGAGGAGGAACAGGCCGAGCCCGATGACGCCGATGAGCTCGGCGAACAGGCCGATCCGCGCGATCCTGGCCAGCCACTTCGTGCCCGAGAAGTTGATTGCCAGTGCGAGTACGAGCAGCACCAGCGCGAGGACCAGCGTGGTGTTGCGACTGAGCGCGAGGCCGAAGAGGCTTGCGAGGAATCCGGCTCCGAACTCCGCCACCGAGGTGATCGTGACGATGAGCGCGCAGATGTACACCCAGGCGGCCATCCACGCATACCGCTTGCTCCACAGGCGGCGTGCCCACGGGTAGATGCCGCCGGCGATGGGGAACTGCGAGACCACCTCGCCGAAGACGAGTGCGACGAGGAGCTGCCCGCACGCGACGATGACGATCCACCAGATCGACGGTGGACCGCCGGTCGACAGCGCGACCGCCAGCAGTGAGTAGACGCCGACGAGCGGAGAGAGATAGGTGAAGCCGAGCGCGAAGTTCGCCCACGGGCTCATCGATCGCTCGAACGAGTCCCCGTAGCCGAGGACCGCGAGGTGATCGGAATCGGAGAGGTGGTCGCCTCGGTCGCCGGCGGTGCGGCCTGCTCTTTCGGCGCGGTCGCCGCCGGTGGCGCTGTGGTCGCCCGAGGGGTGATGGGCGTCGGAGAGGTGATCGGACATGGTGATGTTCCTTTATACGAATCGTCGTTGATCCTGGTTCTGTCGGCCATCGTAACCCCGATTCCCCGGCCTGGAGACGAATGCGTTCGAACGCGTCCCACCAGCCCGATTCCCTGCCGCGACTCCGATCTCGCCCGCGCGGTTGACCGTGATTTCATCCTCGCGGCGGAGGTGCCGGAACGACATGCGTCATAGCGTGGAATCACAGGCACGGACCGCTGATGAAACGGCAGGCACCGTGCAGCAATGAGGAGGAATCGTGAACACGCAGACGTACAACCAGGCAGGATTCGCCGAGGCGACCCGACCGACCGATACGACGCCCGGATCAGCGACGATCGACACCACCACCGCCCCTGCGACTATCGACACCACCGCGGAGGCTCCCGGCATCTCCACCACCGCCGAGGCGGTCGATGCGAAGGGGCGTCCGCTCGCGGTCGTGCCCCGCCGCGTGCCCTGGCTCGAGCTCGGCCTCTTCGCCGTCATCGCGTGCGGCCTCGCCTGGCTCGCATGTCTGCCGCTGTGGACCTCGGGAGAGGGACTCAGCGATCCGCTCGCCGTGCAGCTCTGCGGCGGACTGATGATGTTCACCCCCGTGGTCGCCAGCATCGTCGCCTCCATCATTCAGCGTCGGAGAGCCCGCGCAAGGGGAGAGGCCATGGCCAGCGCACCCCGTTACTTCGGTTTCTGGCCGCTGCGGCCCTTCGGTCGAGTCCTCTGGATGACCGTGACCGCCTTCTTCGGCATCATGGTGCTCGTTGTCCTCGGCTACCTCCTCAGCGCTGCCTTCGGTTGGCTCGACCTCGACATCACCGGACTGTCCGCGTTCAAGGAGCAGTTGGCCACACTCCCGGGCCTGGAGTCCGTGCCGAAGGCGGTCGCCGTCCTCGGCTATCTGCTGCTCATGCTCGCAGCTTCGGTGGCCACCGCCTTCGTCACCATCGGGGAGGAGCTCGGGTGGCGCGGATGGCTGCTCACGAGTCTCCGTCCCCTCGGCACCTGGCCAGCCATTCTCATCGTCGGTGCCGTCTGGGGCCTGTGGCACGCGCCGCTCATTCTGCTCGGCTACAACTTCGGTCGCCCTGACATCACCGGTCTGGCGTTCATGGTCGGCGGCTGCGTCATGCTCGGCATCCTCTTCGGCTGGCTGCGTCTGCGCACCGGATCCGTCTGGCCCGCAGTCTTCGCCCACACCGCCCTCAACGGGTCCAATGCGATGCTGCTGGGGCTGCTCATGGACTCCGGCGCCTCAACTCCCGACCCGGCGCTCATCGCATTCCTCGGGGTCTCCGGGTGGATCGTCTCTGCCATCGTCATCGTGGTGCTCGTTGTGACCGGGCAGTTCCGCAAGCAGCCGGAGCTGGGGATCAAGAAGGCCAAGCTCGCCGAGGCTGTCCCGCAGCCGACTGCCCACGTGCAGAACGCGTGATCATCAGCGAAACGCGCCGCTGGGGCCGACCTCGAAATTGAGGCACGCCCCCGGCGTCCGTTAGGCTCAAAATCCCATAGACCTAAGGAGTCTCTTGTGATTTTTGGATCATCGCTGCTGCAGACGGCAGGACGCATGCTCACCGCCCCGATCTTCATCACGGGCGGACTGTCGGCCATCAAGGATCCGGCCGGAAAGGCGGCGATGGCCGAGTCGACGCTCGATGCCATCCGCGAGTACGTTCCCGCACTGCCCGATGACAACGAGCTGCTCGTGCGCATCAACGGCGGAGTCCAGATCCTTGCCGGCGCGACCCTGCTGCTCGGCATCAAGCCGCGGCTCTCGGCGCTGGCGCTCGCCGGCTCCCTCGTCCCGACCACGCTGGCCGGACACTCCTTCTGGGAGATGGAGGGCGGCGACGCGAAGGCTCATCAGACCCAGTTCTCGAAGAACCTCGCGGCCCTCGGCGGTCTGCTCCTCATCGCCGGAGACGGCGACAACACCAAGGCAATCGAGAAGGCTGCGAAGAAAGCCGAGAAGCGCGCCCTCAAGCAGGCCTGAGACTCGTCGATGAACCAGCCGCCCGCTGACGGATCAGACGACCGGGGTCCCGGCCGTGAGACCACGTCAGCGGGCGGTGAGTCGACCGATCCGTTGCCCGCGGACCCGATGTTCGCCGAGGTGGCCGACATCGTCACGTTCATCGAGGCTCCGGAACCGGACCTCTGGATCCGCCCGAGCACACCTCCGGCCACGATCGAGATCGTCGAACATGATCCGGCGTGGGCCGAACATTACGCCGTAATCGCGGACAGTATTCGCGACTTACTCGCGCGAACCGGTTCCTTCGTCGGCATCGACCACGTGGGGTCCACCTCTGTGCCGGGTTTGAAGGCGAAGCCGATTCTCGACATCGCGCTCGTCGTCACCGAGCCCCGCCACGAGGACGACTACGTACCCGCGCTCAACTCGATCGGGCTCGACCTGACCGTCCGGGAGTCGGCATGGTATCAACACCGCCTGCTCAAACGCCTCGACCCGGCACAGGGTCAGATGCACTGCAATGTCCACGTCTTCGGGCCCCGTTGCGCGGAGGTGGCACGCATGCGACTCTTCCGCGACCACCTGCGGACACACCCGGACGATCGTGAGCGGTATCAGGCGGCGAAGCTGGCCTCGGCAGCGCAGGCGAACGCTGCGGGCGAGACCGTCACGGACTACAACGCCCGCAAGCAGTCGGTGCTCCGCGAGATCTATCACCGCATCTTCGCGGGCAGAGGCTGGATCTGACTCCAACGCGCCGCTGAATCCGACGGACCTCTGATCCCAGCGCACCCCTGGCAATCGGGCGGGAAACGCCTATGCTCGAAGCATGGTCAAGGCTCTCCTCATCGTCGATGTCCAGAACGACTTCACCGAAGGCGGCGCGCTCGGCGTGACCGGCGGCGACCGCGTGGCCGAAGGCATCACGCGCCACCTCGCCGCTCATGCCGGGGACTACGCCGGCGTCATCGCCTCCCGCGACTGGCATGATCCGGACAGCGGCAACGGCGGCCACTTCAGCGACACCCCGGATTTCGTCGACAGCTGGCCCGTCCATTGCGTCGCCGACACCACCGGGGCCGATTACGACCCGCTGCTCGACACCGCGCCCATCACCCACCACGTCCGCAAGGGCCAGGGCCGACCCGACTATTCGGCCTTCCAGGGCACCACGGAAACGGGGAGCAGCCTCGGTGAGCTTCTTCACGACCTCACCGTCACCGAGGTGGACGTCGTCGGCATCGCCACCGACCATTGCGTACGCGCCTCCGCCCTCGACGCACTGGACTCGGGTGTGAAGGTCCGCGTCCTCACCGACCTCGTCGTCGGCGTCGGGGAAGACTCGTCGAAGGCGGCTCTGGCTGAGATCGAGGCGGCGGGCGGAGAGCTCGCCTGAAACGCTGCTCGTCCGCGCGGAACCTCTAAACGCACCCACTCCTCCGCGCGGCTACGAGCTCTCACTGATCGCTTAGCCCGAAGAACGCGTCGTGCACGACATGTTTTTCGACTTAACCGATAAGTGAGACTCGGGGCCTCCCCGGAGTCTCCCCGAAACCGCCCGGAACGTCCCCAGAGCCTCCTCGGTGCCGCGCCCGGAGGCGGCCAAGCGCCGCCCTTCCCGCAATCCTCCCGCCCTGCCCCTGCAGCTTCTACCTCAAGCATCGCCCGAGGTCAGCAGTATTTCTCCATCAAAAGTTGGAGATCAGGTCCGAACTCTTCGGCGATGTGCCCAGGTCCGCGAATTGATGGACTTGAGTCATGAACAGACAGCTGGCGACAACCGTACGCACACTGACATCGAAGCGCGGTTCCTGGTTCGTCCTCGGCGGGGTCGTCGTCCTCATCGCGCTCCTCTTCGGACTCCTGTCCGGAGCGGGGGAGGACCGGGCCAACGAGACCGCTCCGACCGACTCCGAATCCACGCAGGTCCAACAGACCCTCGACAAGTTCCCGAATGCGGACGAACAGTCCGTCATTGTCGTCGCCTCGAAGGACGACGACTCCGCCATCAGCTCGGACGAGCAGAAGGAACTGGGCACACTCGGCACGACGCTGAGCGACTACGCCGATCAGCAGAAGTCGGACTCCGGCGACTCTGACGCCAAGAGCTCCGGTGACGCTGGTTCCGGCAGCTCCGGCGCCCGGCCGATCATGAGCGACGACGGCAGGGCCGCACTGCTCATGGCCCCCATCGAGGTCGGACTCAACAACGCCGACACCGCGGACACCGTCGATGGACTCCGCGACTTCATCGCCGATGACTCACAGGCCGGTCAGCTCGAGGACTCGGGCATGTCCCTGCTGGTCACCGGCGGTCCGGCGATCGGCGCGGACATCGCCTCGGCGTTCAACGGTGCCGACTTCACCCTGCTCATCGTCACCATCGTCATCGTGGCGCTTCTGCTCGAACTCGGCGGGGAGCTCGTCATCGAATCGAACCCGGGCTCCGGCTTCGCGATCTCCGCGACCCTGCCCAGCCAATCCCAGCTGCACACCCGCGGCGAAGGACTCAGTACCCCTGCTGACGGTGCGGCCGCGGACACGACGGGCCACCTCGGCGAGGGTGGCAATCGTCGGCACATGAATACGGACGCAGGAGAGAACGCATGAGCATTCGAGTGATCCTCGTCGACGACCACCCGGTCGTGCGGGCGGGGCCTGCGATCGGTCATCGACGCCCCCGAGCACATCGCCGTCGTCGACGAGTTCGACCCCGACGTCGTCCTGTGCGACCTGCGGCTCGGAGACGGGATCGACGGCATCGAGGTGACCAAGCGGCTGCGAGCCAAGGACAACCCGCCGGCGGTGCTCATCCTCACCACCTTCGACCTCGACTCTGAGATCGTGGCCGCGCTCAATGCCGGGGCCTCGGGCTACTTGCTCAAAGACATCGACCCGGGCGGCATCTCGACAGCGATCGAGAGGGCAGCGACGGGGGAGACCTATATGCCGCCGGAGATCTCGTCGAAGGTCTTCGCCGCGATGCACAATCCGAGCCCGAAGCTCACCCGGCGGGAGCGCGACGTCGTCAAACTGCTGGCTACCGGAGCCTCGAACGCGAAGATCGCTCAGGAACTCTTCGTCACCGAGGCGACGGTGAAGAGCCACCTCGTCAACGTGTTCACGAAGCTCGGGGTGGACTCGCGGGCCCGAGCCATCCGCGTCGCCGAGGATCAGGGGCTGGTGTAGCGCCGGCTGTCATTCTGGGCTCCGTTGCTCGGCCTGCTCACGTCCACCACGCATCACCGACAATAAGAAGACGAGCTTCTACGAATCCGAGACGGGTGAACTCGTCGATGAGCACAAAGCAGATGAGTACGACGAGCTGACCTCGGGCTACAGCACTGTTCTTGTCGCCGGTGAGAAGTCGACGACCATGTGGGCGGTCGTTGCCGCCTGACCTGCACGCGGCAACGCGTTGATTTGCAGCGAACGCTGTCAGCCTTGCGACTCCGTGTGAGGTGCGAGCAGCTGATCGAACGTCGTGCACAGCGGCCAGAACTGGGAGCCCGGGATCGGAATCCCCGCCAGAGAGGCCTCGAAGAACGTGAGGTGGGTGCACCAGCCTGTCGCGTACGAATCGATCAGCGAACCGAGACCATCATGACGCAATACCAGCGTCGTGGACGATTCTGCATCGTCACGGGCAGGCGCACCATCGGCAGCAGCCGCCTCTGTGACGGCCTCGTCGGCCGTCTTGCTGGCTGTCTGGTCGATCGCCTCGGTGGTCACCTCGGTGGAAGCGAATCCGCCCGCCCCGTTGGAACGGTCTGCGACAGTCGCGGCGAGCTGGATCGCGATCCTTGTCGTCGGCTCGTCGGGGAACGCCCACGTCGCCTCCACGGCGAAATCGTCGATCGTGAGGATCTCCGAGCGGCACAGGTAGCTGTCGGCGTGATCGATGATGATCTCGCCACCGACCTCGGTACTGAAGACGAGCGGACGGCCGAGCCACTCGTCGAGTGACTCGACATTCTGCAGATGCCGCCATACATCCGTCGGAGCAGACGGCAGAGCCCACGCCATGGTCAGACTGTCAGCGACACGATCGATCTCGATCCCTCTCAGCGGCATCGGCAGTCCTCCTCGCAACAGCAGCGGCGCGCATCGTTCTGAAGTCGAGACTAGCGGAGAGCGCCGCCGACCGAAACGACGGCCGAGCGCAGAATGTCAGATGAATAACTGATTGGTAATTGTCTGCGACGTCGCACCTGGTGAGGGCACCGACAGAGCCGGGTCGAGACCTGCTGCGTCGTCAGGATCGACTCGACTCCGCTACGGAGTTTCACCTCCTCCGGGTAGTCTGTTCCCTGCGCATCGGGACAGCCCTGCGCACGTGCAGACCCCGTTCGGATCGATGCAGTGGAGGTGACATGGCAGGCGAAGGCGAAACGTTTCCGCCTCGTCCGGCGACCCCACCGAACCGTCGCATCGGCGCACTGTCGGGCAATACGAAGGGCATCGACGCAAGTGTTGGTGCTGATGCCAGTGAGAGTGCCGCCACCGCGGCTTCCGGCGATCCTGCCGCACCCGCCAGCCCCGCCTCGGCGCCGGTGGACAACACTCTCCCGCACGTCGGGGAACTCGCCTCGGCGAGCGAAGATGCCATCGTCGACCCCTCGGAACCGGTCCTCGAAAGCATCGACCTCGACACCTGGAAGTGGCCGGAGTACTTCGCCTTCGCACTGACCCGGATGCAGGAGATCTTCCCGACCGGCGGAATCCCGCGTGGCATCGGACCGGTCCGCGAATACGTCACCGAGGACAACCACTTCCGTCCGCTGACTATCGACCGCGAGAAATGGCCGGCCATCGACGAGGACTGGACCACCGTCGGCGACGTCCTCGCCAACACCCATACCGACGCCTGGCTCGTCACCCGGAACGGAGTGGCGTTGGCCGAGGAATACGCCTGGCCGATGAAGCCCGCCCGCCAGCACATGCTCTTCTCCGTGAGCAAGTCCATCGTCGCCACCGTCATCGGCGCGCTCGCCGACTCGGGCCTGCTGCGCCCCACCGAACTCGTCACCACACACGTGCCCGCCCTGTCCGAGTCCGGGTATGCGGGAGCGACGATCCGGGACCTGCTCGACATGCGCTCGGGCATCAAGTTCTCCGAGGAATACCTCGAGGACGGCTCGGAGATCCGGGCCCTGTTCGAGGCGGTCGATTTCGCGCCGCGGACGGCCACCTCGGCGAATGGAATCAAGAACTTCCTCACCGGTCTGACCAGCGAACGCGAACACGGAGCGGCCTTCGTCTACCGCAGCTGCGAGACCGACGTCCTCGCCTGGATCGCCGAGGCGGTCACCGGCCAACCGTTCTCGATCGTCGCCAGCGAATTCGTCTGGTCGAAGATCGGCGCCGCCCACGCCGCCCAGGTCTGCCAGGACCGGTGGGGCGGATCGATCGCCGACGGTGCGATCAGCACCACCCTGCGCGACCTCGCCCGATTCGGCGAGATGATCGCCCGCGGCGGCACGACCTCGGGCGGTGAACGGGTGCTGTCGGCAGAATGGGTCGAGGACATCTTCACCGGAGCCGCAGACTCCGCGAAGGTCTTCGCCGCCTCCCCATCGGGGCGGTCGTATCCCGGCGGGATGTACCGCAGCCAGTTCTGGCTGCCGTCGGCCAACCGCGACATCGTCATCGGCATCGGCATCCACGGCCAGATGCTCTACATCGACCGCGCCACCCAGACCATCGGCGTCAAACTCTCGAGTGACCCGGAGCCGGTGAGCCTGGCCGCCCAGCACGGGACCCTGGCCATGTTCGAAGCCATCACCGAGGCGGTCGGGCCCGGCGAGGTGGTTCCGGAAGGTTCTGCTCCCGGTTGGGAGAAAGCGGCTGCCGCCCCGGAGGCAACTGCTCCTGCTCCGGCGGCGCAGACTCCGCCCGCGCCGAACTTCGACGCGACTCCGCTCATCGCCCAGACCACTCTCTACTGACGCCCCTCTCGTCTCCGCCCACCTCGCGGAAGGTAGTTGTTTGGTCGATCCGCCGTGGTTTCGTCGCCGAAAACGCGGTGGAACGACCAAACAATCGGTCGACGGTCAGACGAGGGGCCACAGCAGGTCGACGAAATTCGGTGTGACGAACCCATGGCGGTCGCCTCGGTGACTGGGTAGCGTGAGGATCGGAATGACACCGATCACAGGAGGCACCACGATGACCGATTTCTTCGACCGTGAGAACGACGGCAAGTACGACAAGGCGTACAAGGAGACCACCCCGGATATCCTCAAGGCCTTCGGCGAGTTCAACAACGCCGTCTTTGCTCCCGAGGGCCGAGAGATTCCGCTGAAGTACCGCGAACTCATCGCCTACGCCGTCGGTCTGACCACCCAGTGCGCCTACTGCATCGACGCGCACTCCAACGCCGCGGTGAAGGCCGGCGCCACCGAAACGGAACTCGCCGAGACCGCGTGGACCGCCTCGGCGATCCGAGCCGGGGGAGCCTTCGCCCACGGTCGCCTGGGCTTCAAGCTCACCGGCACCCACGAACACTGAGGCTCACCTCGGCGCGGAGCTATCGTTCCCGGCCATCGCGACCCGGACGGGTTTCGGCGGTGCCGTCACCACCGGAAACGTCGCGGCCCGGAGCAAGGCCGGATCGCTACACTGAGAGGCGATCATGACTGACGAGCCCCGCACCACCCCACGCAGGTCACCCCGTTCGCGCCCGCACCGCATCGTCGTGCTCGCGCTGGACGGGGTGTCTGCCATGGACCTCGGCGTCCCCGTCCAGGTCTTCGGCCCCGAATCGAATGCCGCCACGGCACGCACCCGCACCGAGGTGGCCCCACCCGCCCGATCCACAGTCGATGGTGAGATGGCTGCCGCGGTCGTGGGGGAGTTGCCATCGGCAGTGCCGGTCGGCGAGCGAGCCGGGGCGGTCCCCGCCGGGATCTGGCCCTATGCGGTCGAGATCTGTGGCGTCACCGCCGGCACGGTCACCGGCCCGGACGGCCTCGGCTATTTCGTCGCTCGCGGACTCGAGGCGCTGGAGACCGCGGACACGGTCGTCGTGCCCGGAGCCACCTCGGCGGTCGGACACGAACCACCCGCCGCCGTCATCGGTGCGCTGCTCTCGGCGTTCGAACGAGGCGCGCGGATCGCCGCGATCTCGACGGGAACCTTCGTCCTTGCCCGCACCGGCCTGCTCAACGGCCGCCGCGCAACTACGCACTGGTCGACGGCGAAAGAACTCGTGCGACGGTTCCCCTCGATCGAGGTCGACGAGAACGTCCTCTTCATCGACGAAGGACAGCTGCTCACTTCGGCCGGAGCCGCCTCGGCGATCGATCTGTGCCTCCACCTCATCCGCAGCGACCATGGCGTGGGACTGTCGAACCAGGTCGCCAGGCGGCTCGTCGCCGCCGCCTACCGCAGCGCCGGCCAAGCCCAATACGTCCCGCGCAGCGTGCCCGACCCGCTCGGCGACGACTTCGCCGATACCCGCGAATGGGCCCTGCAGCACATCGGGGAGAAGATCACCCTGCGCGAACTCGCCGCCACTGCCGGGGTCTCCGTGCGGACCTTCTCCCGTCGCTTCGTCGAAGACACCGGATACACGCCCATGCAGTGGGTTCTCCGTGCTCGCGTCGATCTGGCCAGGGAGCTGCTGGAGAACTCCGACCTGGGCATCGAGCAGATCGCTGACCAGGTGGGACTCGGTACAGGAGCCAACCTGCGCATGCACTTCCAACGCATCCTCTCAACCTCTCCGAACGACTACCGGCACTCCTTTCAGGGGTGATCCCGGGGGCGCCTCACGAGTGGACCGGGGCCGGCGAAGCGTGACCTCAGTCGCGCTGGCGCGATACTTGCGACTTCTGGCAAATGAACTGGCGAGAACCTTGCGTAGATTGTCTGTCTGGCCACTGTTGCCAAGCTCCCGAACGGCCCATGATGGAGATATCAGAACAAACCCCGTGTTCAAGGAGTGACATTGACTCGCATCGCCATCAATGGTTTCGGTCGCATCGGACGCGCCACCCTGCGTGCCCTCACCGAACGGGGTAGCGACCTCGAGGTCGTTGCCATCAATGATCTCGGCCCCGTCGACGATCTCGCGCGGCTGCTGAAGTTCGACACCACTCTCGGACGCTTCAACCACAACGTCGAGACCACTGACGACTCGATCGTCATCGACGGGAGCACCGTCAAGGTCTTCGCCGAAAAGGATCCGGCCAAGCTGCCGTGGGGTGAGCTCGACATCGACATCGTGCTCGAGTCCACCGGCCGCTTCACCAAGGCCGACAAGGCCCGTGCCCACCTCGACGCGGGAGCCAAGAAGGTCCTCGTCTCCGCCCCGTCGAAGGGCGCTGACGTCACCCTCGCCTACGGAGTGAACTCCGAGGCTTACAAGCCCGAATACACGATCATCTCCAACGCCTCGTGCACAACGAACGCGCTGGCGCCGCTGGCGAAGGTCCTCGATGACGTCGCCGGGATCGAGCAGGGCTTCATGACCACGGTCCACGCCTACACCGGCGACCAGATGGTCCAGGACGGCCCGCACAAGGACCCCCGTCGTGCCCGCGCCGCCGCCGAGAACATCATCCCCACCTCGACGGGCGCCGCCAAGGCCATCGGCCTCGTCCTCCCGCAGCTCGACGGCAAGCTGAGCGGCGACGCCATCCGCGTCCCGGTCCCGGTCGGTTCGATCGTCGAACTCAACACGACCGTGTCCCGCGAGGTCACCCGCGATGAGGTCCTCGACGCCTACAAGAAGGCCGCCGACGGCGAGCTCAAGGGCATCCTCGACTATGAGACCGAGCCCGTCGTCTCCTCCGACATCGTCGGTCAGGCAGCCTCGTCGATCTTCGATGCCGCGCTCACTCGCGTCGACGGCAAGCACGTGAAGGTCGTGGCCTGGTACGACAACGAGTGGGGCTTCTCCAACCGCGTCGTCGACAACCTCGAGTTCATCGGCCGGAACTGAACTTCACCGGCGGATATCCGCCGGTGACCATGATCGTCGCCGAGGTTGTTCCCCGGTGCCGACGGATGCACCTGTGGCCTCGAGCCTGCGTTGAGCAGGATCGAGGCCACAGTCGTCATTTCAGGGCCGAATATCCTCGCCGAGGCGGCTCTTCCCCTGCGATCGACGCTCAGACGTCGTCGGCGCCGGGTGTGCCGCCTTCGTCCTCCCAGCGTTCGATGGCGCGGACCTTCGCGCGGCCGAACTTCAATCGCACGCCGTAGCCGCCGTCCTTGCCGTCGGGAATGAATCGCGCACCGTAGTACTCAAGGGCGAGAATGAGGCGACGCTCCTGCTCTGCAGTGAGGTCCTCGCGCCCCTTCTCGTAGTCCTTCAGCTGGGACTTCTCGATCTCGGCCTGGGCCGCCACATGCTTCGCCGAGATCTGGCAGAGGATCCGGGTTGCGCGGGCCAGGGGGCCGTCGATGATGATCTCGTCTGTGCTCATGCCTCAACCATGCCAGAGGCGTTCATGCGTGCCAAGACTGGGGCCGCCTGCAGTTCCCACTTCGGTGACTGCAGTGAGGCGGGATCGCTGCGCGCTGCAATTCGAGAATTCGTATTGTCGCAGATGAGACTATAAATTATTGATGTTCTATTCTGTGGCGAGCAGGCCATGTCAGTGCTTTCGTCTAATGTTCGTCTCATGCTTCCGTCATCGGAGTCGGAAGCGACGCGTCGCAGGGTGCGGCGCATGACGGAAGGTCAGAACAATGGAGATCAGGACCAGAAGCATCCGCAGCTTGGCGTATCGCTGCGAAGAATTCCTCGACGAGAACGGCAAGCCGCGCTCGATCAGTTACCCGAACAGCCTCGCGCTGTGCATCCTCGACGCGCTCTTCATGACGGGCTCCCATCCGACCGCGATCGACAACGTCGTCGGCCGGTACACCGCCAGGCATGGCGGCACCGACGGGGCGAAGTCGCTGCGCTATTCGATCGCCGCAGCCGGAGGATCTGAGAAGTGGGCGCATGAGGTGATCTGCAACCTTAAGCCCGCCCACACCCAACCCGGAGCGATGCTCAGGGCCGAGGTCGTCGACCGTGCCACACGGCTGATGGCCGATCACGGCATCGACACCGTCGACGACCTCCTCGCCGCGGTCGGTGACGAACCGTCGACCGGGCGGCATGCCAACGAGGTGGCCCGTGCCTGGAGGGAGCTGCCGAGTCAGAAATCGGGGATCTCCTGGCGAGCACTGCTCATGGTCGCCGGGTCCGATCACTTCGAGATCGACCACCGGGTGAGAGGATTCTTCGGCTGGCCGTTCGGCAGCTACCCTCGGATGACGGACGACGAGGTGCTCGAACTGATCTCAGCGACGGCTGACTACCTCGATGTCGACGACAGGGTGGTCAAGCAGATCGTCTGGCAGATCTCGCATCGTCGGCTCCGGCCGGACCCGAAGCGCAAGGAACTCGTTCTGCCATACTTCTTGGACGACGCACTCGACGAGGAGCCGGATTGGTGGTCTGGGACGTATGACCCCGAAGTTCGCCATGAAGCTGATGAGTGGGCGTCGATCTTCGAACCCGAATACAGTACTGCCCCCTTCGAATCCGAGGAGGCGCTCGAATCCCAGCGAACGTTCGAACCCAAGGGAGAGCTCGCGCCAGCAGACGAGGACGAACCTGACTGGGCAGCGCCGTATCCGCTGCCGGGAACGACCGGCGCAGCCCCCTTCTGACTAGGACGAACGGCTGAGCGCCGACCGGGTTCGGTGTCGTTCCGACCCGGCCGGGTCAGCGCCCCGTGTTGCGCCGGTGCTGTGCGGCCAACCGCACCGGGGCGTTCGGGGCGCCGTATCCCTGGTAGTCATTGCGACGTTCGACCATCTCGAAGAACACCGACCCGATCGTCGAGGTGTAGAAATGGAGGAACTCACCTCGGTCGTCCCGGTCATAGAGGATGTTGTTCTCCTGCAGCCGCTGGAGAAGTTCGGGCATGAGGTCGAAGCGCGCTTCGAGGTCTTCGTAGTAGTTCTCGGGGACAGGCAGGAAGTCCAGACCTCGTGAGACTGCGGTTGCGGCTGCCGTGAAGATGTCATCGCAGGCCAGAGCGACGTGCTCGGGGTAGTCGCCGGTCGCCGAGGATTCGGCTGACCGCGGTGCGAGGTTGAGCGGCATCCGGATTGCGCCGTCGGAGCTTGCCATCACCTGCGAACGAACGAGACCCGAGGGGCTGGGCACATCGTTCGAGGCCTGAGCATGGAGGGCCAGCAGCGAGGTGTAGAAGAGCACGGCCTCGTCGTAGTGGTGGGCAGGCTGGGCGAGGTTGACGTGGTCGATGGCCGAACGGCGGTCATCCGGGACGTTGCCGAACTCCTCGGTCCACGTCGGGTCGACGCCCGTCCCGTCGCCGAAGAAGACCTCGGAACCGTCGGGCGCGAAGACTCCGCGCAGGATCTCCTCGTCGTGAGCCTGATCGCGGGGCACCTCGGTCGCCTGGAGCAGGATCGCTCGATCCATGGCGGCATCGGCATCGGCCACAGCGAAGCCGATCCCGCGCAGGTGGGTCCCCGAGCCGATAGGTGCCGTGGCGACGTCGGCAGAAGTGCCGGGAGCAGACGAGGTCGAGATTGCCGACGAGGAGGGCGCAGTCGAAACTGCCGGATCGACACTCATCGCATCGGTACTGGTCGACTCGGTGACGACGATGCGCGCCTGTCCGCGACGCCACAGCTGCACATGCGGCTTCGTGCGGTGGAACCCGACGAAGCGGAAGCCGAGCTGATGGATCTGTCGGGTCAGCGCACCGAGGTCGTCGGTGTCGAGTTCTACGTAGTCGACGCCGCGAGGTTCGGCGACCTCGGGCAGTCGCTGCAGATCGAGATGCACCTGGCCCGGGTCGTCCTGCTCGGACGGGCCGTCAGTGACCGCGGCAGTTCCGGTCGACCCTGCACCGGTCGCCGCGCCCCGATCCGCCACCCGATCCGCGGTCGCCGCCTCGAGCCAACGCAGGGACCGCAGGCCGTCGACCGCGGTGCGCTGAGTATCGGCCTGTCGGAAGGAGTCGTTGAACACCTCGAGTGAGACCGGCCCGGCGTACCCGGTCAGCGCCACCCGGGTGAGGAAGTCGGTGAGATCCCAGGCACCTTCGCCGGGGAAGACCCGGTGATGGCGGGACCAGCTGAGTACGTCCATTGACAGAGCCGGGGCGTCGGCGAGCTGGAGGAAGAAGATCTTCTCGCCCGGAATCTCTGCGATGCGGGACAGATCCGTGCCGCGGGAGAGGATGTGGAAGCTGTCGAGGCAAGTTCCGATGCGCGGATGATCGGCAGCCTTGACCAGGTCCCAGGCGCGGTCGTACTCGGAGACGAACCGGCCCCAGGCAAGCGCCTCATAGGCGACGTCGATCCCGTAGCGCTCGGCCAGGTCACCGAGGCGTCGCAGCTGCTCGACGACGATGCCGTCATCGCCGATGGTGGCGGTGCCGACGTTCGAACACAGGAGCATCGTGTCCATGCCCAGGCGCTTCATCAGTCGGAACTTCGCCTCGACGCGGGCGAGGTTGGCACCGAACTGCTCCTCGTCAACGCCTTCGAAGTCACGGAAGGGCTGGAATAGGTCGAGGGTGAGTCCGAGCTCGGCGGCCTGGGCGGCGATCGCCTCGGGGGAGTCAGGGGAGACGATGAGATCCTGTTCGAAGATCTCCACCCCGTCGAACCCCGCCTGAGCGGCGGCGCGCAGCTTCTCGTCGAGTGTGCCGGACAGGCACACCGTGGCAATCGATGTTCTCATCGTGACCTTTCCTCATGGGCGGTGTCGATTTCTTCCAAGCTCAGTCCCTTCGTCTCCTTCGCCGTCATCGCAACCAGTCCGACGACGATGCAGGCACCCGCGGTGAAGGCGCCGACCGATACCCAATTCTCTCCTCCTGCGCCGGCGACGGCAGAGGCGAGCACGGGAGCCAGGCCGCCGGAGACGGCGAATCCGACCTGGGTTCCCAGGGCCAATCCTGTCACTCGTGCCGTGGTGGGGAACATCTCGGCGTAGAAGGACGGCCAGATCGAGTTCGCCAGCGAGTACGCACAGCCGGACATAATGGCACCGAAGACGAAGATCAGCGTCCAGTTCCCGGCAGAGACCGCACCCAGATACGGGAACATCATCAGTCCCGACCCGACGGCGCCGGTGATGAACACCGGTTTGCGCCCGAACCTGTCAGAGAGCAGAGCCGCGGTCGGGATCGCCAGCAGTGCAACACCATTGGCGGTGACCGAGACGAGCAGCATCGTCGAGCGCTCGAGTCCGACGATCGAGGTGGCGAACGACAGCGACCATACGGTGAAGACCATGTTCACGGTGTTGACCATGGCACACACGGCGACACGCACGACTGCTGCCTTGTGCCAGCGGAAGACCTGCATGAGCGGCGGGTTGTCGACGCGGGACTCCTTGAAGGCCGGCGGCTCCTCGAGGCCGCGGCGGATCACCCAGGCGGTGAACACGACGACCGCGGAGAGCCAGAACGGCACGCGCCAGCCCCAGCTGAACAGTGCCTCCTCGGGCAGGAATGCGGTGAAGGGAATGAAGACCGCGGTGGCCAGCAGGGTTCCGGCCTGAGTGCCGTGCAGCGTCCAGCTCGTCGTCCACGACCGCTTCTTCTCCTCCGAGTGCTCGAGCGAGACGGAGATCGCGCTCGCCTGCTCGCCCGAGGCCGACAGCCCCTGGATGACCCTGCAGAGCACGAGCAGAATCGGAGCGAGCATGCCGACCTGCTCATAGGTCGGCAGGCAGCCGACGAGGAAGGTCGAGATGCCCATCATGAACAGCGTGAGCATGAGCACGAACTTGCGGCCGAAGCGGTCGCCGAGCGGGCCCATGATGAGCGCGCCCAGGGGGCGGACGACGTAGGCGACTCCGACGGTGCCCATGGCCAAGAGGATGGAGATTCCCGGAGCAGTCGTCTCAGGGAAGAACAGAGTGTTGAGCACCAGCGCCGCTGCGGTCCCGTAGACCGCGAAGTCGTAGTACTCGAGGGCTGAGCCGGTCCAACTCGACAACGCCGCGCGCAGTGGTGTCTTCGTCGGGCGGGCTTCTTCGATCGCTTCGCTCATGCTTCCTCGCATCTCTCATCCTCGTGGACCGTCGGTGGGCCATCGATACGGACTGTCGATTGCCATAGTGTGGCAATCGTTGTTACATTGTGGTTTACAGTGTGATCGACATGACATAGCCTGTCAACGTGGGTCAGTGAGGAACAGCCTCGCTGACGGCAGCCGATCACCCACCAACAGCAGCAACGCAAGGAGGCGAGACATGCCGCCCAAGGGCTCGAACTCGGTGACGAAGACCTTCGAGATGCTCGATCTCCTCGGTGCCCACCCAGAGGGAATCAGCGCCGCGCAGGCAGCGGAGACCACCGGCCACCCGTTCTCGACGGCCTACCGACTCCTCGGCGGCCTCGTCGAATCCGGCTATGCCGACTTCGATACGCGCACGAAGATCTACACCATCGGCATGGAGGTGTTCCGACTCGCACAGAAGGTCGCCCACCGCCGCGGCCTCTCCGGTGCGACCAAGGACCTGCTCGTCGACCTCACCGCGACGACGGGGGAGTCGAGCATCCTCGCCGTCCGCCGCGGAAACGCCGCGCTGACCGTGCTCACGGTCGACGGCCCGCAGTTTCGGACGACGACCGATCCCGGCGACGAATCCCCGCTGCACACCTCGGCGATCGGCCAGGCCCTGCTCGCTTACGATGAGAACGCCGACGCCACGATCGACGCCATCGACCTCGAAGCCCGGACCCCGAACTCGATCACCGACCCCGAACAGATGCGACGCCGACTCGAACAGATCCGCGACACCGGATGGGCCGGACAGTCCGAGGAGAACGACATCGGCATGAACGCTCTCGCCGTACCCGTCTTCGACCTCGACGGCCGGCTGCTGGCCGCACTGGCGCTGGCCGCCCCCGTCTTCCGCCGCAGCCTCGACGAACTCATCACACTCGTGCCCCAACTGACCCAGACCGCCGCGGCCGTCGCCGCCCGATTCCCGAGGTGACCATGGAAGAAGTCCTCATCCTCAACGGACCCAACCTCAACCTCCTCGGTGAGCGCGAGCCCGAGATCTACGGCCGCACCACCTTGGCCGACATCGAGCAGATGTGCTCCGATGCCGCCGCCGAGGCGGGGCTGTCCGCCCGCTGCATCCAGTCCAACCATGAGGGCGGGCTCATCGACGCCGTCCACGAGGCGAGGCATTCCACCGTCGGAGCGATCATCAACGCGGGAGCGTACACGCACACGTCCCTCGCCCTCCACGATGCACTGAAGTCGTATCACCACCCCATCATCGAGGTGCACCTGAGCAGCCCGCACGCCCGTGAAACCGTGCGACACCACTCCTACCTCTCACCCTTGGCCGCAGCCGTCATCGCCGGAGCCGGCGCGCAAGGCTACGTCCACGCGTTGGAGGTCCTCATCGACCTCCTCGGCGAGCAGTCCTGACCACCCCTCATCCGTTCCTGAAAGCGAGACCATGACCTCATCCCTCCTCCTCGGACTCATCGGCGACGGAATCTCCGCCTCCCGGACCCCGCGCATGCACGAGAACGAAGGTGCCGCGCACTCCATCCCCACGATCTACCGGACCATCGACGTCACCGAACCGAAGCGCGCCGACGCGAGCCTGGAGGAGCTGCTGACCGCGGCGATCCGCCTCGGATTCGACGGGCTCAACATCACGCACCCGTTCAAACAGCAGGTCATCGGCCTCCTCGACGAGGTGGATCCGGTGGCCGCTCGCATCGGCTCGGTCAACACCGTCGTCATCGACGAGACCGGTGCGACCAAGGGCTTCAACACCGACGTCACCGGGTTCGCCGCCGGATTCCGTGCCGGCCTCGACGGTGCCGCCACCGAGGCGGTCGTGCAGATCGGCGCGGGTGGAGCCGGTCGTGCCGTCGGGTTCGCCCTGGCCGAGCTCGGCGTGGGTGGGCTCATCATCGCCGACACCGATGTTGATCGTGCCGCCGGCCTGGCCGCGGACATCGGACGGGTGGACTCGGTCGGAACCCGGGCGCGAGCGATCGGACTCGATGAGCTGGAGGAGGCGGCCGCCTCGGCGAATGGGATCGTCAACGCCACCCCGGTGGGGATGAAAGCCTATCCGGGGACCCCCGTCGACACGACGGTCTTCGGCGCCGACACCTGGATCGCCGACGTCGTGTACTTCCCACTCGAGACACAGTTCCTCGCCGAGGCCCGGGCCAAGGGATGCCGGACGCTCGACGGTTCCGGGATGGCCGTCAATCAGGCCATCGACGCGTTCGAACTCTTCAGCGGACAGAAGGCCGACCCGCAGCGGATGCGTGAGACGTTCCTGTCCTTCGGAGCCTGACTCAGTCCCGGGTCGTCTGACTCAGTCCTCGGCGGCCTCCTCGGCTGCCTCCGCCTTCTTCTGCTTCCGGTACTCCCGGTAGAAGCTGAGGACGAAGATGCCGACGATGAGGGCGATCGTCAGCCACCAGGCGTACTTGTCGACGATCTCGAGGATGTCGACGGCGGCCTCGCCGAGCTGATAGCCCAGCACCGTCCAGATGAGGGTGAAGAGGAGGCAGCCGATGAGGTCGGCGATGAGGAACAGCGACAGACGCATCCGGGTCCAGCCGGCGACGATGTAGACAAGGGTGCCGGGGATGCCCGGGCAGCGCGAGATCACCGTCATGAGGAACAGCGCCCAATTCGGGATCTTCTTCAGCTGGTTGATGCGCTTGAGCTGACGCTCGTTCTGCGCGAAGAGCCGGAGCACTCCATCGCCCCAGCGGCGACCGGCGAGCCAGAACGCCCAGTCGAGCTTGGCCATGCCGATGAAGCCGGCGACGATGACCAGCCACAGCGGGATCTCGCCGATGCGGGCATAGGCGGCCGCCGCAACGATCGAGGTCTTCGCCCCATTGATGAACTCCTGCACGACCGGAGCGTGGACGAGCATCCACGGCCGCAGCGGCATGAGTCCGAGGTAGATGAGCGGGACTCCGATGATGATGAACAGCAGCAGCTTGTCGAGCCCGGCTGCCTTGCCCTGCCACGGTTTGATCGCCGCCCAGGGACTTTCCTTCGGCTGGTCCTCGGCCTCGTCGCGGTCCACGCGCTCGTCGCTCATCGGGCTCCTGCCGGTCGTCTGAGAGGTCGGCGCTCACGCTATCACAAGCACCCGAACGGCCCATCTAAGAAGACTCTCATCGGCCGCGGCTCGACAAAGACTACGGGCTTGGGCAATGTGGAGGACGTGGGTGGACAATCGAAGATTCTCGGCTGGGTGATCGCCGGTCTCGTCGTCGTGCTCGCTGCTCTGACGCTCATCATCGTCCGCAGCACCGCTCAGCCCGAACCCCCGGATCTCACCCCTGTCGAGGTGACACCCGAGCCCACCGAGTCGAGCGGCGGCTCCGACGGGTCCGGTCAGCCGAAGAATGACCGCACGAACACTGACAGCTCCGGCGACGGACCTGATTCTGGCTCGACATCAACGGGATCCGACGGGTCCGAAGCCCCTGGTGAGATCGAGCATTCCTACGAGCCGGTGCCGAACCCTCCACGCGAAGTCCCCGACGACGTGGATGACGACGCGGACGATGATGATGACGACGACGTGGACGACGACGTGGACGACGACGATGACGACTGACCGTCGCATCCGGCTGACCGTCCAGAACCGTCTGACGATCGCCGTGGCAGCCCTGTCCGTACTCACCCTGACCGTTGTCGGAGTCATCCTCTACACCGTCGAGTCCAATAGTGTCGGCAGTCGGATTTCGGCCTCCATGGCGCAGGAGATCGCTGAGATGAGGTCGTTCGCGCAGAACGGAGTCGACCCTGAGACAAACCGGCCCTTCAGCTCGGTCGACCAGATCCTCTCCCAGTTCCTTGCGCAGAACCAGCCCGATGAGAATGAGACGCTCTTCGCGTTCCTTCCCGATGGGCGGGTGCTCTACCAAGGTGAGCCGGAAGGGCTGATCACCGCCTCCGGAGGGTTGGAGAAAGCCGTCGCCGGGGCCGCCGCCCAGGGAGGTGAGATCGAACTGAGTGTCGACGGGGACCGCTACGAAGGCTATGTACTTCCCATCGCTGGTGGCACCGAAGAGACTTCGGACACCGGTGCGAATGCCGAGTCGGGATCGTCGGCGACCTCGGGGACACCACGTGAGAGCCGGTCGCCTGGTTCCTCGGCGGGCCCCAGCAAGAATCCAACCGATGTGGGAGAGATCGACGGTGTCGGCCAACCGGGCAACACGAACGGGGGCGGTGCCTTCGTCGTCGTCCACAATGTCACGGCCAGTCATTCCGGCCTCTCCCAGTTCATGCAGATCTACATGATCGTCGCGCTCGCAGCAGCTCTCCTCATCTCAGGGATCTCGGCGATCCTCGCACGCCGGCTCCTCCACCCGGTCACCGAGCTGCGGCAGACTGCCCAGTCGATCTCCGGCGGTGACCTCAGCAGCCGGCTGGCGACGAAGGGCAATGACGACATCGCCGAACTCGGGCACACCTTCAACGAGATGCTCGACCGGTTAGAGGCCGCATTCGAAACCCAGCGTCAGTTCCTCGATGATGTCGGACACGAGCTGCGCACTCCGCTGACCATTCTCGGCGGACACCTCGAGACCATGGACTCCAGCGACGTCGCCGACGTCGACGAGACACGCACAATGCTGCTTGACGAGACGGACAGGATGGGCCGCCTCGTCGAAGAGCTGCTCATCCTCGCCCGCGCCGGCCGCCCCGACTTCGTCCGCTTCGACACCGTCGATCTGCGCGCCCTCGTCGAAGAGTCGCTGGCCAAGGCCAAAGGCCTCGGAGACCGGCACTGGCAACTCGATGTGCAGGAGACGCTGAGCTTCTCCGCCGACCGGCAGCGCCTCACCCAGGCCCTGCTCCAGCTGGCGGCGAACGCCGTGGGCCACACCGAGGCGGGTCAGGCGATCATCTTCGGTGCCCGCCGGGATGAGGACGACGTCCACATCTGGGTGCGCGACGAGGGCTCAGGTGTCCCCGAGGAGATCGCCGCCGAGATCTTCGACCGCTTCCGTCGCGGATCAACCGAGGGCCAGGGCTTCGGTCTGGGACTCTCGATCATCTCTGCCATCGCCGAGGCGCACGGAGGCACGGTCGTGCTCGACCAGACCTCCGTCGGCGCCCAATTCCGCATGATCCTGCCGACGGCGCCGCCCCTGCACGGAGGTCTGCCGAAGGAGAGCCTGCCGAAAGGACAGAAGTGAAGAGCATTCTCGTGGTCGAGGACGAACAGCGGATCTCCGCATTCATCTCCAAGGGCCTGACCGCCGCAGGCTTTCGCCCGCAGATCGCCGCCGACGGGATCACGGGTCGAGACCTGGCTCTGACCGGGGACTTCGACCTCGTCGTGCTCGATATCGGATTGCCGGGGCTCGACGGTTTCAGTGTGCTCAAGCAGCTCCGAGCACAGCGACCCGAGCTGCCCGTGCTCGTGCTCACCGCCCGGGACAACCCGGACGACACGATCTACGCTCTCGAATCCGGGGCCGTGGACTACATGATCAAGCCCTTCCGCTTCGCTGAACTCCTCGCACGGGTCCGGCTGCGGCTCAAGGAGAGCCCGCAGGAGCAGGAGGTCACGGAGCTCGTTCGCGACGAGGTGCGCATCGATCTGCTCAAGCGGCAGGCGTGGGTCGGGGGCAGTCTCGTCGAACTCTCCGCACGGGAGCTGTCCCTGGCCGAGATCCTGCTGCGCAACTGCGGCAATGTCCTCTCCCGCGAACAGCTGCTCTCCCATGTGTGGGGATTCGACTTCGACCCCGGCTCAAACGTCGTCGACGTCTACATCGGGTATCTGCGCAAGAAGCTTGGCACCGACTTCGTCACCACCGTCCGCGGCTTCGGGTACCGAGTGGACTGAACGGTCACCGAACCGGGTGGACTGAACCTAAGAGTCTTCTCATCCGCGTCTTAAGTCCATCTTAATCGCAGCCGACAGGCTGAGATGTATGAGACGACGACTGAGAATCGCACTGTTCTCCCACGACTCGCTGGGACTGGGGCACATCCGCCGCAATCGCGCGCTGGCCTTCGCCCTGGACCGTGAGCTGCCGGCGCTGACCGGCCGAAAGGTCTCAGGTCTGCTCATCGCCAGCAGTCCGGAAGCCGCGCGATTCGACCTGCCGGCAGGCTGGGACTGGGTGATCCTGCCCGGAGTCACTCCTGCTGACGGCGGCTATGCCCCGCGGGCGCTCGCTTCCTCGATGGCAGGGCTGAGCGCCCTGCGCACCGCGGCGATCTCGGCGATCCTCGACCAGCAGCGACCCGAGCTCTTCATCGTCGACCGGCACCCGTTCGGCATCGGCGGAGAACTGGCAGCCGCCATCGACCAGGTCCGCGACCACGGGTGCCGCACCGTCCTCGGCCTGCGCGAAGTCCTCGACACACCATCCGTCATCGCCGCCGAATGGGAGAGAGCCGGCGGAGCGGACCGTGTGGCCGAAGCCTTCGACGCCGTCTGGATCTACGGCGACGCAGACGTCTACGATCCGCGGGCCACCGGCGAAGTTCCGGCCGTGCTGGCTGCCAAAGCCGTCCCCACCGGATACCTCTCCCACCACCGCCCCGACGACGGCGGATCCACGCCGGCGGCCGTCGGATCCGACCGTTTCGTCCTCACCTGCCTCGGCGGAGGTTCCGACGGCGGCAGCCTCGCCTCCATCGCCGTCGACGCGAGACCGCCGGACGGGCACCGCCACCTCATCGTCACCGGACCGCAGATGGATGCCGAGGAGTTCGACCGACTGCGGGCCCGCGCTGCTGAGACCACCACCGTCATCCGCCACAGTCACGACATCCCCGGACTCGTCGCCTCCGCCGAGGCGGTGGTGTGCATGGGCGGGTACAACACGCTGGCCGAGCTGATGTCCACCAGCACCCCGGCCCTCGTCGTCCCCCGCAAGGGGCACCGGGCCGAACAGCCCCGGCGCGCCTTCGCCCTGGCGGCGGCCGGAGCGGTCGATGCCCGCTCGATCGACGGCCTCGATGCCGAAGCTCTCGGCGACTGGTTCGCGACTCGAGCAGGGCAGCGGACCGACCGCTCACAGATCGACCTGACGGGGCTGGGTGCCGTTCCCCGGCTGGCCGCCCGACTTGTCGCAGGCAACCACGCGACGGCGCCGACCCCGGTGCCAGATCCCGCGACGAATCCGTCCCCGGCCGCGCTGACACCGCTCCCGGCCGCGTCGGACCACCTGCCCACCACACTCGAGGAGACCAGTCATGCTGTCTGATACGACGCCGCCGACGGTGGAACCCACACACCCTGTGCGGTCGACGCCGACAACGCTCGCCCCACAGTCGGCCGGTCGACGCGCCTATGTGCTCAAGATGTACCCGCGGTTCTCCGAGACCTTCATCGTCTCCGAGATCCTTGCCCGCGAGGCCGCCGGCGAAGACCTCGTGATCTTCTCCCTGCGGCCGAGTACCGACACCCGCTTCCACCCCGAACTCGCCCGCGTCCGCGCCGAGGTCATCCACATCGACCGCCCGTCGAGCGCTCGCAGCTATTGGCAGACCTTCACCGAGGCCGCAGCGGATCCGCACCTGACCACGTCCCTGCCGGGCCACCTCGGCGCATTGGCGGAACTCAGCCACGATGACGCGATCCAAGCGCTCACCCTCGCCCGGCTGGCACTCGACCACGAAGTCACACACCTGCACGCGCATTTCGCCTCGGTGGCGACGACGGTGGCCAAGGCCGCCTCGGCGCTCACGGGCATCCCGTACTCGTTCACCACACACGCGAAGGACATCTTCCACGAGGACGTGGTGCTCACCGATCTGGCGCGCAAGACCGCCGACGCCGACCATGTGATCGCCATTAGCGACTTCAACCGGCGCTACCTCTCGCGGGTGCTCGGTCCCGAACTCGCCGACCGGGTCGTCGTCGTGCGCAACGGCCTCGAACTCGACCGCTTCCCCTACCGGCCCAAGCAGGGCGCGACGGGAGAGGCACCTTCGCTGTTGGCGGTCGGCCGCCTCGTCGAGAAGAAGGGATTCGCCCACCTGCTCGACGCCCTCGCCCTCCTCCGCGCGCAGGGGACCACCTGCCGGCTCGACCTCGTCGGCACCGGCCCACTCGAGGACGATCTGCGATCTCAGGCCCGCGCGCTCGGCCTCGACGATCTCGTCACCTTCCATGGGGCGCTCACCCAGGCCGAGGTCCGCGACATGCTCGCCGACCATGACCTCCTCGTCGCCCCGTTCGTCATCGGCTCCGACGGCAACGCCGATGGTCTGCCCACCGTGCTCCTCGAGGGCATGGCCACCGGCATCCCGGGCATCGCCGGGGCGGTCACGGCCGTACCCGAGGTCATCGACCACGGCCGCACGGGGTGGCTCATCGATGGGTCTGATGAGCAGAACATCGCCTCCACCATCGCCGAGGTGGCCGCCGCCCTCCGCACGAATCCCGCGGCCATCCGCGCCGTCACCGACGCCGCCCGCGACCGAGTGAGCCGAATGCACGATTCGAGAGTTCAGGCCCGCGAACTCGCTCGCCTGGCCGATGCAGCGGCGAACGCCGTGGAGACCGGCCCATCCGACCCCGGCGCATCCGAGCCCGGTGCGCCGTCGACCGCACGTCAGACCGATCTGGAGTCAGTGTTATGAGAATCGCCTATGTCCTCCTCGATCCCGGCATCGGGGTCTTCGGCACAAAAGGTGCCAGCGTCCACGTCCAAGAGATCGTGCGCACATTCCGAGCCCTCGGCCACGAAGTCAGCATGTTCTGCACCCGCACCGACGACGACATCCCCGCCGATCTCGCCGACCTCGACGTCACCCGGCTCGAGGTGCCGCGCGGACTCGACCGCTCGCAGCGGGAGATCGCGCTGCTGCGGCTGTCCGATATGCTCGCCGACCTCGTCACCGAGACCACGGCCGCCTCAGGGCAGGGTTTCGACCTCGTCTACGAACGCTATTCGCTGTTCTCCACCGCGGGCGCCCGCATCAGCGAACGCCTCGGGGTTCCTCTCATCATGGAGGTCAATGCCCCTCTGCTCGACGAACAGCGGACCCACCGCGGACTCGTCCACGCCGAGCATGCCGCCCGTGCCACTGCAGTCAGCTTCGCTGGCGCCGATCGCATCGTATGTGTGAGCGAACTCGTCGCCGACTGGGTCCGCGCGGACTATCCGGGCCTCGACGATGTCAGCGTCGTCCCCAACGGGGTGAACACGGATCGGATCACCCCACGAGGCGGTGAGGGCTGCCTCGGCGACGTTATACTCGGTCACGGCCGCCTCGGCGACGTCATACTCGGTCACGGCCGCCTCGGCGATGGGGGCCCAGGTGCGCTTGTTCCCAGCGGGCAGCGACCGGTCCGGATCGGTTTCGTCGGCACGCTCAAACCCTGGCACGGCACGGATCGGCTCATCACCGCCTGCGCCGAGCTGACCGGGGACTTCCGTCTCGACATCGTCGGTCACGGTCCCGAAGCCGAAGCGCTCGAGGCCCAGGTGCGTGGACTCGATCTGACCGGCCGGGTGCACTTCCACGGGGCGCTCGCCCCTGAGGCTGTGCCCGATGCGTTACGCGAATTCGACATCGCGGTCGCCCCGTATCCGGCCGGGGAGAACTACTTCTCCCCGCTCAAGATCTACGAATATCTGGCAGCAGGACTGCCCGTCGTCGCATCGAGAGTCGGATCGATTCCCACTGTGCTTGCCGATTCCGGGGCCGGGATCCTCACCGACCCGACCGACACCGATGACCTCACCAGCGCCTTGCAGCGGCTCATCGACGATGTCGATCTGCGAACCGAGATGGGTGCGCGCGCCCGGGCCGAAGCACTGGCCCGCCATTCCTGGACACGGCGATGTCGGGAGATCCTCGCGCCTGTGACCGGGCCCGCCCTCGCAGAAACCGACGCCGACGCCGCCCACACCGGACCGTCCGTGACGGTACGGCGCCCCGCCTCGGCGGTGAGAGTATGAGCGCGAAGAAGATCTCCGCTTCCGCGCTGCGGCGGACCCTGCGGATCATCACCCCGCACCTGCCCGGGCACACGTGGCTGATCGTCGGCGGCATGCTTGCACTGTTGGCGGATGTCGTCTTCCGCATCCTCGAACCCTGGCCGATCAAGCTCGCCGTCGACGCCGTCACCGCGGCCATCGGCGCACAGATCGCCCCGACGTTCGGTCTCGACGCGGGTGTGGGCACGACGCTCGCCGTCGTGGCGATCGGCCTGGCTGTCATCGTCGGCGGACGAGCCGCAGCGAACTACGCATCGACGATCTCCTTCGCCCTCGTCGGCGCCCGCGTGGCCACCCAGCTGCGCTCACGCGTGTTCGACCACGTCCAGTCCCTGTCGCTGCGGTACCACTCGAAAGCGTCGATCGGGGACACCTCGCAGCGACTCGTCGGCGACATCGGACGCCTGCAGGAAGTCGCCGTGACCGCGGGCCTGCCGCTGGTCGGCAACGTCGTCACCCTTGCGGTGCTGCTGGTCGTCATGGTCATCCTCGATCCCGTGCTCAGCGCGATCGTGCTCGTCACCGCCGCCGTCTACGGGCTGCTGTCGAAGGTCACGACTCCGAAGATCACGCGCGCCTCCCGGTCGACCCGTAAGGGCGAGGGCCGACTCGTCGGATCCGCCGCCGAGGCGCTCGGCGCCATCCGCGTCGTCCAGGCCTACGGACTCGAGAAGACCGTGGCCCGGGACTTCGCCGAGGGCAACGAACGCGCGCTGAAAGCAGGAGTCCGGGCGCGCCGCCTGGCCGCCGGACTCGAACGCTCCACCGATGTCCTCGTCGGCATCTCGCAGGCACTCGTGCTCGCCTTCGGAGGATGGCAGGTGCTGCGCGGAGCGATGTCCCCGGGCGACCTCGTCCTCTTCCTCCTCTACCTCAAGATCGCGATGAAGCCGCTGCGGGACATGGCCAAGTACACCGGCCGCATCGCCCGCGCGGCCGCCTCGGGGGAGCGGATCGCCGACCTCCTCGACGAACCCGTCGAGATCGCCGACGCCCCGGGAGCCGTGACCATGGGCCCGGTCTCCGGAGACGTCGTCTTCACCGGGATCACCTCGAAAGATGGTCACGGCAGGCCCCTGTTCGACGATCTGGATCTGCTCATCCCCGCCGGACAGAAGATCGGCATCCTCGGGGCATCCGGGGCGGGCAAATCGACCCTGGTCAGCTGCCTGCTGAGACTGAGCCAGCCGGATGCCGGATCGATCTACCTCGACGGCTACGACACCCGCAACGTCACCCGGGCCTCCCTGCGCCAGAACGTGTCCGTCCTCCTCCAGGAATCCGTGCTCTTCGCCGCCAGCGTGCGGGAGAACATCCGCTACGGCCGGCTCGACACCACCGACGCCGAGGTGGTCGCCGCCGCCCGCGCCGCCCGCGCCGACGAGTTCATCCGGGCCCTTCCCGACGGCTACGACACCGAACTCGGCAACCGCGGGGACACTCTCTCGGGCGGGCAGCGGCAGCGCCTGGCCATCGCCCGGGCCCTGGTCCGCGACGCCCCGGTCGTCGTCTTCGACGAAGCCACGACGGGGCTCGACCCGGAGACCCGCGCCGAGGTGGCCGACTCCGTCTCCGCGCTCACACAGGGACGTACGAGCATCGTCATCAGCCACGACGTGGCGATGATCCGCGGGCTCGAGCGCGTCGTATGGCTCGAGGGCGGACGGATCGTCGAGGACGGGGCACCGAACGCTCTTGCCGCAGACGCGAACACGCGGTTCGCCCGGTGGATCCGCTCGCAGGCCGAGGACTCAGAGAGCCTGGCCGTGCAGATGGGAGCCTCCTCATGACCATGCTGAACGTCGACCAGGTGGACACGGACTTCGCGAATCTGCCCTCTATCGGACAGCTGCGCTCGGCGGCCGTGCTGTCCCGGCACCTGCGTTTCCCGGTCCGGCCGCGTCGCATCAGGATCAAGCAGGGGCGCAGCGCCATCGTCGCGTGGCAGCGGGAGGACGCCGGCCGCCTCGGCGCGCTTGACGATTGGGGCTTCACCGCGGTGATGACGAGTCCGGACAAGCTCGCCAACGCGCAGCGGCGGGCGGCCCGGCACGGTCAGGAGCTGACCGTCCACGAGGCCGCCGATCCGCAGGCGGCGGGTGCGACCGGTGCCGTGCTGATCAGCGGCGGAGTGCTCGCCGACCCCCGGATCGGGAAACACATCGCGCGGACGCTCGACCACCTCGGCGGGGATATCGAGATCATCGGCTACAACCCCGCACGACGGCTGCTGCTCAAGCACACCCCGGTCGACGGGTCGCCGGAATTCGTGCGCATCGGAGCCGGATCCCAACGTCACCTCGCCGAGGCGGCCGAACGGTGGCAGCGGGCACAGCTGCCGAGCCTGCCGGTCGAGTTCATCGGTCGGCGTCACACCGCGACCCGGTCACCGTGGTGGGGGACCGGTGACCTGCACGAGCATCCGGACCCGAGCGTGGCCGAGGAGGTCGGCGTGATCGTCGCCGAACTGCACCGGGAACTGCCGGAGCCGTCGAGCGAGCGGGCGGTCGATGACCCGATCGACCAGGCGGAGGCCGCCGCGTCAGCACTCGCCCGACTGCTGCCGGAACGCGCAGCAGACCTCGACGAACTCCGCGCCGAACTGCGTTCGCGTCTGCAGGGACGGGCCGCTGCCGGTGGACCACGCGAAATCCACGGTGACCTCAGTCCCGACCAGGTGCTCCTCGGTCATTCCGAGTGCCGGATCATCGACCTCGACCGATCCGCGATCGGGCCGATGGGAATGGATCTGGGCCGGTGGGCCGCCGCGTGCCGACGTCATCCCGAACTGCACGACCTCGAACAGCCCTTCCTCGACGGGCACCGTGCGGCCGGCGGTGCCGGTGGCTCGGACGTCGACCTTGGCGCGTGGACGGCCTGGGCACTGCTCGTGGCCGGGCTTGAACCGTGGCGCAGCTGCTCCGAGACCTGGAAGGACGAGACGCTGCGGATCATCGACGCGGCACGAGGTGTCGTGCGGGACGGAGCGGTCGGCGACACCGCACACGCCATAGCCGCAGATGCCACAGCCGCGCACGCACGAGGAGAATCAACGTGAGCATGAACATCGACCAGGAGACCGCGCTGAGCATCCCCGATGTGATGACCATCGACGGGACGCAGTGGCCGGTCCGTCGAGCATGGCCCGCCGGCCGCGGGCGCATCGCGTGGGAAGCAGCGCACGCCGACTTCGGGATCCGGGCAGGCTACCTCGACGATTCGGGGCCGAAACTCCTTGAGCCGGACAGGGATCCGAAGCTGCCGGGCCTCGCCGGGCTGCTCGACGAGGGTGGCCGACTGGTCTCGCACAGACCGGGCAGGCGTGCCGTCGTCCGACTGCTCGACGGCAGCTTCGCGAAATGCGTCCGCGAGGGCCGAGCCGACGATGTCCTCACCGGGCAGAAGAGGGCGGAAGGATTCGCCCGCGGGTTCATCCTCCCGCAGGTGTTGCGGTCGGATACTTCGACGGTGGTGCTCGGTGTGGTGCCCGGGGTCGAACTCCACGACCCTCACGCGCTCGGCGCGGACTGGGCGTGGGCCTGGGCGGAAGTGCTCGGTGCGTGGGCGAAGGCGGGGGACAGCGTTCCCGGACCCGGCCCCGCGCCGCAATCGACGTTGCCGATCCACGATGCCGCCGCCGAAGTCGAGGTTGTGACGACATGGCGCGATCGCGCACGACCCGTGCTCGCGGACAGGGCTCTTCGGGGCACTGCCTGGTCCCTACCGGACGCCAGCGGAACCAGCCGGGGCGAGCCGCCGGTCGAACTGGGCGAGCTCGACGAACTCATCGACGAAGTCTCGGCCGAACTCATCGGTGGGGCCGCCTCGGCGAGGGAAGAACCGTTCGGCCTCATCCATCGGGACCTGCACGATAAACAGATCATGTGGGATCCGGTCGCCGGACCGGGGCTGCTCGACGTCGACACGGCCTGCCGGGGCGAACGTGCGCTCGACCTCGGCAACCTCCGAGCGCACGCCCGGTGGCGCACCGAGCAGAATCTGTGGACTCCTGCTCAGGCGGCAGTGGTCATCGACGAAATCGCGCATACCGCCTCGGCGGTGGGAATCGGCCCGGACCGGGTGAGCGTGTACGAACGAGCCACGCTCATCCGACTCGCGTGCGTCTACGCCTTCCGTCCGGCGTGGCGGAACCGGACCGGGTGGCTGCTCGACACGGCCAGGTCGTTGCGAGGCTGACGGGATCGATTCGGTTGACCGGTTCGATTCGGCTGGCGGGGCTGGTTGACCTCACTCGGCGGTGCTGACGGAGTCCGCCGGCCTCACTCTGCGGTGCTGACGGAGTCCGCCGGCCTCACTCTGCGGTGCTGCGGCGGGCGTCTCCCCAGATGTCGACGCCGGAGTCGACGGCGAACTCGTCGATGGTCCGCAGCTCGTCGTCGCTGAACTCAGCCGAGTCCAGCGCCGCGACATTGTGTTCGAGCTGCTCGACGCGGCTGGCCCCGATGACCAGGGAGGACACACGGCCGTCGCGCAGCGCCCAAGCCAGCGCCATCTGCGCCAGAGATTGTCCGCGGGCGGAGGCGATGTCGTTCAGCCCCCGAATGCGGTCGAGGTTGTCCTCGGAGAGGAATCCGTCCTTGAACGAGGGCGTGGCCTTGCCGGCGCGTGAGTCCTCGGGCACTCCGCCGAGGTACTTGTCGGTGAGCAGTCCCTGCGCGAGCGGGGAGAAGCAGATGACACCCAGGCCCTCGTCGCTCGTCGTGTCGAGGAGTCCGTCATCCTCGATCCACCGGTTGACCATCGAATAGGACGGCTGGTGGATGAGCAGCGGAGTGCCGAGATCGCGTGCGATCTGGGAAGCACGGGCGGTGTCCGCGGCAGAGTAGGACGAGATGCCCGCATAGAGGGCACGACCCGACCGGACTGCGGCATCAAGGGCGCCGATGGTCTCCTCAAGGGGAGTCGTCGCATCGGGGCGGTGGGAGTAGAAGATGTCGACGTAGTCGAGGCCGAGCCGGCGCAGCGACGCGTCGAGACTGGCCAGCAGGTACTTACGGCTGCCGCCGGGACCGCCGTAGGGACCGGGGTGCATGACCCAGCCGGCCTTCGTCGAGATGATGAGCTCATCGCGGTAGGGTGCGAGGTCCTCGCGCAGCAGGCGACCGAAGTTCGTCTCCGCCGATCCCGGGGGAGGGCCGTAGTTGTTCGCCAGGTCGAAGTGGGTGATGCCGAGGTCGAAGGCTCTGCGGACGATGTCGCGCTGGTTCTGGAACGCGACGTCATCGCCGAAGTTGTGCCACAGCCCCAGCGACAGGGCGGGCAGGACGAGCCCGGAGCGGCCGACCGGGCGGTAGGTCATCGAGTCGTAGCGGTTCTCCGCGGCCTGGTACACGCATTCTCCTGAACTGAGTGGAAGAGGTCGTGTCCCAGCTTACGGGCGCACGTCAGCTACTGGCGAGCGGCCAGGGTGCACACGCACGCGCGGTTGCCGTCGGCATCGGCGAGCACGGTGAACGAGGGCGCCTCCTCCTCGTCGACGATCGTGCCTCCGGCATCGACCGCTGCCTTGATCCGATCCGCAGCGACGGCGGCCGGCACGGACACGTCGACGTGCAGGCGCTGATGCGGCACCTCGTGCTCTTCGCAATCCTGGAACCACAGCAGCGGGACCTGCCCCGACGGGTCGACGACATCGGGACCGGAGACGTTGCTCTGATCGCCGGTGAGCAGTGCGGCCCAGAACGGAGCGATCGCATCCTGGTGCGCAGTGTCGAGTCCGAGCTCGAGAACGACGGGAGCATCGGGATCCGCGCTCACCCCCGCCGAGGCAGCCGCCTCGCTGATCCGTCCCGCGAGGTCGAGATCGCGTTCGGTCACCGCCCCGGTGTCGTGGCTGGTCAGGCGGATGTCGACGTGGGGGAAAGTGAGCGTGACATCGGGATGGTGGCCGGCCGCCTCGGCGAGGGATCCGATCTCAGCCACGAGATCGAGCCCGGTGGCGAAGTCCCCGGTGAGGAATCGGGACTTGATGCAGTCCGGAAGGCCCTGCCAGTCGCCGAGTCCCTGGCAATCGAGTGCGTCGAGCAGCTTCTGTCCGGTATATGCAGTCATGGACCCATGCTAGGGACTCAAGTGTCCGGCGTGAACCCCTCCCGCCCTCTGCGGTGAACCCCTCTGCGGTGCAACCCTCTGCCCGACTCGGGCGGCAGGGGGCGTAACGTTGCCACAGTGTTTGGCTCAACCGCATACCTCGTGACGCTGCTCTTCGCGTCGATCGCGCTGCTCATCCTCCTCATCAACTGGAAGACGAAGCTGCATCCCTTCCTGGCGCTGCTCATCACCGCCGGGCTGACCGCGCTGGCGGCCGGTGAGGAGCTCGGCAAGATCCCCGAGACCCTCATCGCGGGAGCCGGCGACACCCTCGGCGAGACCGGTGTCGTCGTCGCCCTCGGGGCGATGCTCGGTCGCCTGCTCGCCGACAGCGGCGCCATCCAGCGGATCGCGAACCTCGTCATCGAACACTCCTCACCGCGGGCTGCGCCGTGGATCATGACGGGTGTGGCCTTCATCATCGGCATCCCGATGTTCTTCGAGGTCGGCCTCGTCGTCCTCATCCCCGTCATCTACGCGGTCGCCTCGCAGCTGGAGAAGAAGACCGGGCAGAAGAATCTGTGGTACCTGCGCATCCTCGTGCCGGCGATCGCAGCGCTCGCCTGCCTCCACGGTATGGTCCCGCCCCATCCGGGTCCGCTCATCGCGGTGTCCGGACTGGGCGCGAACGTCGGGCTGACCATCGGACTCGGGCTCGTCTGCGCGATTCCCACTGTCATCCTCGCCGGCCCCGTCTACGCGCGGTGGATCGCCCCGCGGGTGAAGCTCGAACCGAGCGATGACCTCATCGATCAGTACACCGGACAGCGCACCGAGGTGGCCGATCGTCCCCTGCGCACGATCCCCATCTGGCTCGCCTTCGTCACCGTCCTCGTGCCCGTCGTGCTCATGCTCGTGCACACGGTCGTGCAGCTCGTGGCCCCGGATTCGTCGTTCGAACCCGTCGCCGAGGTGCTCGGCAACCCGGTCATCGCGATGCTCGCCGGAGTCGTCTTCGCCGCCATCGCCCTCGGCTGGACCTCGGGCATGGGCGGGGAGCGGATCCGCAGCTCCTTCGGCGAGAGCCTCAAGTCCATCGCCGGAGTCATCCTCATCATCGGCGGCGGCGGGGCCTTCAATGAGGTGCTCAAGGACTCGGGCATCGGCGACGCGGTCGTCGGCGCGACCTCGCACCTGGAGATGAACCTCGTGCTGCTCGGATGGTTCATCGGCATTCTGCTGTCCTTCGCGACGGGCTCGGCGACGGTGGGCATCACCTCGGCGACCGGCATCGTCGCTCCACTCATCGGCGATCACTCTGCCGCCTACGTCTCCCTCGTCGTCATCGCGATCGGCTCGGGTTCGATCGGGCTGAACTGGGTCAACCACGCGGGATTCTGGTTCGTCAAGGAGAGCTTCGGCATGACACTGGGCCAGGCGACGAAGACGCACATGATGGTCCAGACTCTCGTCAGCGTCTTCGGTCTGATCTTCGCGTTCCTGCTCTCGCTCTTCTTCATCTGATCAACATCTGATTTCCGTCGATCAAGCGGTAGCGCAGATTTGGAGTCGTCAACGACTCGATAAGTGCGCTCCGCCTTGATCGAGAGCAGTCGAGCGGCGTGCTTTCCGTCGATCAAGGCGAAACGCAGATTCGGAGTTGTCGACGACTCTATGGAAGAGCTCCGCCTTGATCGAGAGGAGTTGAGCGGCGAGAGAGTCCGGCGCCTAGGTGCAAAGTAGACCAGTGGTCTTGAAATTGAGTGTGTCCTGTGACTCAATGGTGTCGTGACCAAATTCCACTCGATCCGCGATCAGCTCCTCGACCGCCTCGAAGGCATGGCCGCCGGCGAGCAGTTCCCGCCCGAACGGCAGCTCGCCGAGACCCTCGGCATCTCGCGGATGACCCTGCGTCGCGCGATCGACGAACTCGTCGCCAAAGGCATGGTCCGCAGACGACACGGCACCGGAGTCTTCGCCCTCGGCCCGAAGCTCGACCAGCCGCTGGCCGCGAGCTCCTTCACCGAAGACATGGTCGCCCGTGGAATGCGCCCCGGCTCCCACATCCTCAGCTTCGACACCGTCGCCGCCGGGGCACACATCGGCAGGCGCCTCCACCTCGCCGAAGGCGACGACGTCATCGCCATCCTGCGACTGCGGCTGGCCGATGACGAACCGATCGCCCTCGAGGAACTCCACATCCCTTCCGCCCTCGTCCCCGGGCTGAACGCCGCTGACCTCGAAGATCAGTCCTTCTACGAACTGCTCCGCCACCGGTTCGGCATCAGACTCAGCCACAGCGTGCAGACGATCGAGCCGACCCTGCTCGACGCCGCCGAGGCAAAGCACCTCGACGTCCCCGAACTCTCCCCGGCCCTGCTGTTCGAACGCACCTCCCGCGGCGCCGACGACGTGCCCTTCGAATTCGTCCGCTCCGTCTATCGCGGCGACCGCTACAAGATCTGCACCGAACTCACCGTCCCCGACCGCGGTGTCGCGGACAGAGCCGACTCCGCCGCAGGCGCTCCCGCCACCGTCCCCGACCGCACCATCCCCGCCCCCTCCGAAGGACACCAACCATGATCATCGCCGGACTCATGACCGGAACCTCGGCCGACGGACTCGACCTCGTCATCGCCGAATTCCTCCCCGACCCCACCGTCGGCTCCGACCTCGTCGGCGCGGACCCGACGACCCTGACCGTGCGCATCCTCGCCGAACGTGAAACCCCCTTCGACGAGGAACTCCACGCCGACATACTCCACCTCCTCGAACCCGCCGACGTCCCCCTGTCCCTGGTCAGCGGCGTCGATGCCCGTCTCGGCCGATTCTCCGCCGAGGCGCTCGCTGAGCTCTGCCGGGACACCGCCGTCACCCCCGACCTCGTCGTCTCCCACGGACAGACCGTCCGACACGACATCATCGACGGGCAGGTCACTTCGACCTTCCAGCTCGGGCAGCCGGCCTTCATCGCCGAGGCGCTCGGAGCGCCCGTCCTCTCCGACGTCCGCTCCCGCGACGTCGCCGCCGGCGGCCAGGGAGCCCCGCTCGTCGGGCTCCTCGACTCCCTCCTCCTCGGCGACGTCGAGACCCCGACCGCGGTGCTCAACCTCGGCGGGATCGCGAACATCACCGTCGTCGCCCCAGGTCAGGAACCCATCGCCTTCGACACGGGACCGGCCAACGCGCTCATCGATATCCTCGCCCGCCGCATCACCGACGGCCGGGGAGCGTGCGACCGCGACGGGGCGCTCGCAGCAGCCGGCGCCGTCGACGACGACCTGCTCACCGCGCTCCTCGCCGAGCCCTACTATCGTCAGGAACCCCCGAAATCGACGGGCAAGGAACTCTTCCACGCCGCCTACCTCGACTCGTTCCTCGACGTCCACCCCCACCTCGGCGAGCATGATCAGATCGCCACGGTCACGGCGCTGACCGCGCGGACCATCGCCGAGGCGGCCCGCCGTTTCGACGTCACCACGGTCATCGCGTCGGGAGGTGGCACCCGCAACCCCGAACTCATGCGTCGCCTCGGCGAAGAACTCGGCGAGAACGTCGAGCTGACCAGCACCGACGCCGCTCTGGGACTGCCAGAGGGAAGCAAGGAAGCGCTGCTCATGGCGCTCATCGGATGGCTGAGCTGGCACGGTCTCGACGGCACCGAACCGAGCCTGACCGGGGCGAGCGGCCCGCGCATCGCCGGACGGTTCACCCCCGGTGACGGTCCGCTGCACCTGCCCGAGCCCCTCCGCCGACGGCCCACCCGGCTGCGACTGACCGACTGACCCGAACCCGACTGACCGACTGACCCGAACCCGAACCGACCCCCACACTCGATCCCCTCTATCAAGGAGAGACCAATGCAGATCATCGACCTCCTGGTGATCATCGCCTATCTCGTCGCAACGGCGTGGCTGGGACTGGCGCTGAGCGGTAAGCAGAAGAACCTCAAGGGCTACTTCCTCGGCGGTCGCGACCTGCCGTGGTGGGCGGTGTGCCTGTCCGTCGTCGCCACCGAGACGAGCGCCCTGACCGTCATCGGCATCCCCGTGATGAGCTACCTCGGCGACCTCAACTACCTCCAGCTGGGCTTGGGCTACATCCTCGGCCGCGTCATCGTCGCCTACTTCATGCTCCCGCGCTACTACGACGGTGAGATGGTCACCGCATACGCCTACCTGGGCAAACGCTTCGGCACCTCGACGCAGACCACAGCCGGGGTGACGTTCCTCTTCACCCGCCTGCTCGCCGACGGCATCCGCGTCCTCGCCTGCGCCATCCCGGTCAAGGTCATCCTCGACGGACTCGGCATCCACACGAACTACTTCGTCATCATCGTCGTCCTCTCCCTGGTCACGATCGCGTACACGTTCATCGGCGGCATCAAGGCCGTGGTCTGGGTCGACGTCGCCCAGATGCTCCTCTACGTCGTCGGCGGCATCCTCGCGATCATCATCATCTCCGCCTCGGTCGGCGGCGGTTGGCTCGCCGAGGCGGTCGAAGCCGGGAAGACGAAGATCTTCGTCTTCGAAGGCAACCCGATCTCCGCGGACGCCTCGTTCATCCCCTCCTTCCTCGGCGGCGCCGTCTTCGCGATGGCCTCGCACGGTTCGGACCAGCTCATCGTGCAGCGGCTGCTGTCGTGCCGGTCGAAGCTCGAGGCGCAGAAGGCGCTCATCTGGTCCGGCATCGTCGTGGTCGTCCAGTTCGCGATCTTCCTCGCCGTGGGTCTCGCACTCTGGGCCTACTACGATCACGCCCTGCCCGCAGACCTGGGACTGACCCGCGATGACGAGATCTTCCCGAAGTTCATCATCGAGGGTCTGCCCACCGGCATCTCCGGACTGCTGCTGGCCGGCATCCTCGCCGCCGCGATGTCGACCCTGTCTTCGTCGCTGTCGGCCCTGTCGTCCTCGACGGTCAATGACGTCTACGGCAAACTCAAGCGCACCCCGATGACCGACGAGCAGGGCTTCAAGGTCGGACGCTGGGCGACGATCGGCTGGGGCATCGCCTTCATCCTCCCGGCCACGATCTTCGAATCCGACTCGGGTAGCATCGTCATCCTGGCCCTCGGCATCGCCGGCATCACGTACGGCGGGCTGCTCGGCGCCTTCGTCTTCGGCATCGTCAACAAGCGTGCGAACGCCGTGGATGCGAACATCGGCTTCGCGCTCGCCGTGGCCGTCAACGCCTTCTTCTTCGTCATGGAGAAGTACGTCACCGGTGAGGTGTGGGTGGCCTGGCAGTGGTACCCGGCCCTCGGCGTCATCGTCACCTTCGTCGTCGGCGGGCTGCTTGCCCTGCGCCATCCCGCGCCCGCATCGACCGATGCCACCGCCGCCGAGGTGGAAGGCAGCACCCGCCGATGACCTCCTCCCGATCCCCGAAGACCCAGTCCGGATCCCCGCAGTCCCACTCCGAATCCCCACGCCCGCTCTCACCGACCGAGCAGCGCAATCCGGCCAGCGCCGGTCTCGACGAGCTCGACGCCCTCGGCGTCCTCCGGGTCCTCAACACCGAGGACCACGCGGTCATCGAGGCGGTCTCCGCCGCCCTGCCGCAGCTCGCCCACCTCGTCGACATCGCAGCCGAGCGGATGCGCCGAGGCGGCCGTGTCCACTACTTCGGTGCGGGCACCTCGGGCCGGCTCGGCGTCCTCGACGCCAGTGAGCTGCTGCCGACTTTCAACCTCGAACCCGGCCGGGTCGTCGGGCACATCGCCGGCGGGCAGGCCGCGCTGGTCAACGCCGTGGAGAACGCCGAGGACTCCGGGGCTGACGGACGAGCGGCCGGAGCCGAACTCGGCCCGGACGATGTGGCCATCGGCATCGCCGCGAGCGGGTCGACGCCGTATGTCGGCGGGGCGCTCGAGGCCGCGCACGCGAACGGTGCCCACGCCGTGCTCATCTCGAACAACCCGCACGCCCCCGTCGCCGAGAGCGCCGATGATCACATCCTGCTGAACACCGGCCCCGAGGTCATCACCGGATCGACCAGGCTCAAGGCCGGCACCGCGCAGAAGCTCGCCCTCAACGGGTTCTCGACCGCGCTGATGGTCGCCTTGGGCCGGACGTGGGACAACCTCATGGTCTCCGTGGTCGCCACGAACGAGAAGCTGCGCGAGCGCACGGTGCGCATCCTCATGGAGGCCGCGGACCTCGCCGACGCCGACGCCAGGGCACTTCTCGAGCGCTGCGACGGCGACCTCAAGACCGCCATCGTCGTCTCCTTCACCGAGGCGGCCCCCGCCCTGGCGGCGTCGAGCCTGGAGTCACATGATGGTTCGGTCCGGGCCGCGATCGCCGAACTCACCGGCCCGGGTACCGTGGGTACATGAGCCTCGTTCTCGGCATCGACATCGGCGGAACCGGCAGCCGGGCCGCCCTCGGCGAGGTGACCTCGGGCCCACGCATCATCGACCAGATCACTGGTCCCCGCATCGAGATCGGGCCGAGCGGCAGCACCGTCCTCCGCGTTGTACGGGAACTCGTGCGATCGGCCGCAGATACGTGGGCCGACCGTTTCTCCGAGGTCGCCGGCATCGGCGTCGGCGCCACGGGCATCGCGTCGCTCGCCGAGGACCCTTCGGATGCGCTCGCAGACATCTCTGCCGAGTTCGGTATGCCGGCGGTCGCCGCCATCGATGCCGTGACCGCGCACCTCGGCGCCCTCGGCGGGGCCGGTGGAGCGATCAGCGTGCTCGGCACCGGAGCCATCGCCATCGCCCACCCGGGTCCGGATGAGACGGGAATATGGTCGTCCGACTGGTCGCGTGCCGACGGGTGGGGGCATCTCTTCGGCGACCGTGGGGGAGGAGCGTGGTTGGGCCGTCACGGCCTCGAACTCGCCCTGCGCACCCATGACGGGCTCGATGAGCACGGGCGCGCACTGCTCGAGGCGGCCACCCGCCGTTTCGGGCCTCCCGCCTCCTGGCCGGGACAGTTCTACACCCGGGGGGACAGGGCCGGACTGCTCGCCGGATTCGCCGCCGACATCGCCGACTGTGCCCGAGCCGGCGACGCAGCCTCGGCCGAGCTGCTCAGACAGGCCGGTCACGAGTCGGCCCGCAGCGCCGTCGCCGCGGCGCGGACCGCCGGTGCCGATGATGCGTCGACGGTTCGCTCCGCAGACGATGGCACTCGCGCGGAACCGGCCGCCCACGCTGCCGGTTCCTCGGTGCGTATCGCACTCACCGGGGGAGTGACGGCCGCCGGGAGCCACCTCGTCGAAGGATTCCGCACCGAAACCGCCCGCCTGCACCCGCACGCCACCATCGTCGAGCCCGCCGGCGGACCACTCGATGGAGCACTCACGCTCGGCCACCTCGGCGCGGGTGGGAGGATCCGTCCACAGGATCGGGTCGTCTGGATCTGACAGGGCGTCAGGTCACGCGAAACTCGATAAAGTCGTCGCCGGCGACGTCCTTTTCGAGCTTCGCGTGACCTGAGGCGAATTCAAGCCCTGATCATCCGCACTTCGCGGACCCCGTCGTAATCATCGGTTTTGACGGTGCCGTCGGCGACGAAGCCGTTCTTGATGTAGAACGCCTGGGCGCGGGGATTCGGGTCGGCCACCCACAGTGCCGTCGTCAGGGAGGGATCGACGACGGCGTCGAGGAGATCCTGACCGGCGCCCGTGCCGTGCATCGCACGGTAGGCGTAGAGGATGTAGAGGTGTCGGTCCTCAGCCCCGCCGTCCGCCTCCGGGGGACCGGCCATGGCGATGCCGACGATGCGGCCGTCGGACTCGGCGACGGCGCAGGCGTATTTGTGCGGGTCCGCCTCGGTGATGACATTCGTCCACATCTGACTGCGCCGTTCGATGAGTTCGGGGTCGTCGAGGAGGTCATCGGGCATGAGCCCGCGGTACGTTTCGCGCCACGTGTCGACGTGGACACGCGCCATGGCCGCGGCATCGTCGGGGACGGGAGTGCGGATGATATGGGCCATAACAGGAGGCTACCGGACAACACATGCTGTCGGGCGACTCCTCTGACTGGTAGTCGGCACGAAATATTCATCTGACCTGCACCTGCGCACAAACCAGCGGCCAGCCTCGGCGCGCAGGATCGACAGAGTGAGAACCAATCGCCAGTCTGCGTCTGAACCAGTTCCCTCTGAGGGACCACGTCCTCGACAGACTTCCGACGATCTCGAACTGCCGCTGGGACCGCGCACTCCCGCGTACCGGTTCTTCGAGGCGCTGCCGGCGATCATCAGCTTCACCGCCGTCGGCCTCGTCTTCGTTCTTCCGTTCATCGATGCGATGGTCGGTGCAGTCTATGTTCTCTCGATCGTCGGGCTGATGTTCGCCCGAGCCATGCTCGGGGCGATCGACGTGACCCGCGGGTTCCTCCGCTATCGGCGTGCCGCCCGGGTGGACTGGGCCGCCCGCCTGACCGATCTCGAGCGGGCCATGGATGGGCGCCCTTCCTTGGCGCATCCGCGAGGAGGTTTCCGTGCTGCCGAGCATAAGGTGCTTGTCGAGCAGATCACCGGCGATCCGGGATCGATCATGCGTCCCTCGACCCTGCTCCATGCGGTCGTCGTGGCCGCGTACAACGAGCCGTACCCGGTCATCGCCGACACCATCCGCACCCTGCTGCACACGTCGACGTCACCGAAACAGCTCCTCGTCTTCTTCGCCCACGAGGAGCGCGGCGGTCCAGCCATGGCCGAGACCGCCCGCCGCCTCTCCGCCGAATACGGGCACCGCTTCGGAGCCTTCGTCCTCGTCGAACATCCGGCCGACCTGCCCGACGAGATCGCCGGCAAGGGCGCGAACATCACGTTCGCCGGACACCGCCTGGCCGAATGGGTGCGCGAGCAGGCGATCGACCCGCGCCGGGTCATCGTCACCAGCCTCGACTGCGACAACATCCCGCATGAGTCCTACTTCGACTGCGTCGCCTACGAATACGCGATCGCACCGGACCGGGAGCGGCTGTCGTTCCAGCCGATCAGCCTCTACATCACGAACATCTGGGACGTTCCGGCACCGTCACGGGTGGTCGCCAGCGCGAACTGCTTCTGGAACCTCACGACGACGGTTCGCCGGCTTGCCCTGCGCAACTTCGCCTCCCATGCGCAGCCGCTCACCGCCCTGGTCGAGATGGGGTTCTGGTCGAAGCGGACCATCGTCGAGGACGGCCACCAGTACTGGCGCAGCTGGTTCCACTTCGACGGCGACTACCGGGTCGTGCCCATCCACGTCCCGATCTTCCAGGACGCTGTGCAGGCCGGGACGTTCAAGGACACGATGGTCGCCCAATTCAAACAGCTCAGCCGCTGGTCCTACGGCGCCTCCGATGTGCCCTATGTCGGGGTGCGGGTCTTCGCCCCCGATGCCCGGTCCCCGTTCTGGCCGGGAGTCCTCCGGTTCTTCTCCCTGCTCGAAGGCCACGTCAGCCTCGCCTCGATCTCGATCATCATCGCCATCGGCGGCTGGATCCCCTTCGCCGTGGCCGCGCAGACGGGGCAGGTCACCTCGGTGGTGGAGCGCATGCCGATGACGGTGGGCATCGTGCAGCAGATCGGCATGATCGGGCTCGTCGTCTCCGTCCTCGTGTTCAATGCGCTGCTGCCTCCGCGGCCGATCCACGTTCCCCGCGAACGCCGCCTGACGATGTGGCTGCAGTGGCTGCTCTATCCGCTCACACTGCTCGTGTTCAACTCCTCGACCGCACTGTATTCGCAGTGGTGCCTGCTCACCGGCCGCTACCGCGAACGCTTCGACGTCACGGAGAAGATGGCCGGAGGGATGCCACGGACCGGAGTATGAATGCCGGCGCTTCCTGCCGCATCTGACTCCCCATGTCCGACGTCCCACTCCCCTCGCCCCATACCGACTGTCCACCGCGAGGGTTAGGCTGGTGGGTGAGTCCTTCGAGTCGCGAATCGAGGAGGGTGCCATGGCCGACACCGAGCACGTTGACTGCATCATCGCCGGAGGCGGTCCGGCCGGAGTCGTCGCCGGGCTGCTGCTTGCACGCGGGGGCGTGGAAGTGGTCGTGTTGGAGAAGCATGCGGATTTCTTCCGCGACTTCCGCGGCGACACAGTTCACCCGTCGACGCTGCGGCTGCTCGACGAACTCGGCCTCTACCACCGGTTTGCCCGCATCGCGCATCGCCAGGTGTCCAACATCAGCCTCATGGACCGGTCCGGGAAGGACTTCGTCCTCGGCGACCTCTCGAGGTTGAAGGCTCCCCATCCCTTCATGACCATCGCGCCACAGTGGGACTTCCTCAATCTGCTCGCGGAAGCGGGGAGGAACGAACCGGGCTTCGACCTGCGGATGGGTGCCGAGATGACCTCCCTGATCTGGGAGGACGAGAGAGTCGGCGAACGGGGCAGCCCACCCGGCAGCCCACCCGCCGACAGGCACGGCAGTCTGCCCAACGACGGGCCCGGCGCTCGGGTCGTCGGCGTGAGAATGCAGGGGCCGGACGAGACCGACGGTCCGGAGTCCGTGCACGAGCTGCGCGCCCCGCTCGTCATCGCTGCCGACGGGCGGTGGTCGATCGCCAGGGAGGAGGCGGGCCTGCCCGTTCGCGAACTTCACTCGGGGATCGACGTGTGGTGGTTCCGCATCGACACCGAGGCGGTGCTTCCCGATTCCGTCGCCCCGCGATCCGAGCGTGGAAACGTCTTCGTCGCGATTCCGCGAGACGGGCATGTGCAGATGGCCCGGCTCATTCCCAAGGGCGCTGACGAACGCCTCCGCGCCGAGGGCATCGAAGCGCTGCGCGATGCTGTGGCTGCCACTTTCCCGGCCCTCGCTGACGATGTCGGGGCGATCGACTTCGACGACGTCAAACTCCTCGACGTGCGCCGCAACGAAGCGCCGAGGTGGTTCGTCCCCGGTCTGCTCTGCATCGGCGATGCGGTGCACGCGATGAGCCCGCTCGGCGGAGTCGGGGTCAATCTCGCCGTCCAGGACGGCGTTGCGACGGCCCGACTGCTCGCTGAATCACTGCGCGCCGGCACGGTGAGTCCGAGGCAGCTGCGCCGAGTACAGCGTCGCCGACTGCTGACGACGAAGGCCGTCGAGCTCCTGCAGGCCGGCATCCACCGCATGGTCGAACCCGTCGTCCATCACGGCGGCGACATCCACCCGCCCGCCGCGTTGGAATGGCTGCTCAAGAAGTTTCCCGCGCTCACCGTCATCCCCGCCCGGATTCTCGGAATGGGCATCACCCCTGAGCATGCCCCCGACTTCGCCCGCCGCCCGGAACGCTCCCAGCCCGATCTGATCGATCAGCGACAATGAGGAGTCGACGACAACGAGCCGATGGCACCAGCGGAAAGGAACCGATGACTGCCGAGCTGCTGCTGCGCGCACCGAACCGCGACGACGAGGCGACCCTGCAGCAGTTCCATGAGCAGCTGCGGGCCGAAGACTTCAGTTTCCTCCTGGCCGAGGGGTCGTGGGACGACATCCTCTCAACGATCGCCCGCGAGGCCCGCGGAATCGACCTCCCACCTGACCGAGTACGGGCCGAATTCCTCATCGCCGAGGTGGCCGGACAACCCGTCGGACGCACGTCCATCCGCTACGAACTCAACGATTTCGTGTTCGAGTTCGGCGGGCACGTCGGATATGCGGTCGCCCCGGAATTCCGTCGCCGAGGATACGCCCAGCAGATCCTGACACGTTCGGTCGAACGGCTGCGCTCGGCCGGAGTCGAGAGCGTGCTCGTCACGTGCGATGAGACGAACATCGCCTCGGCAAGTGTGATCGAACGGCGCGGGGGAGTCCTCGAGGACGTGCGCGACAACAGTGATGGACCGCCGAAACGCCGCTACTGGATCGGCGCGGATTCCGGTTTTCCTCAATCGGCCTCGACGGTCAGCACTAGTGCCGCGTTGACGGCGGATCAGTAGAGTCGAAGACATGAACTCACTATTCGACTCCATCCGCAAAATCGGTTTCCGCCGCGGTCCCGACCGCATCCTCGGCGGCATCGCCGGCGGCCTCGCCGAGGTGACCGGCATCAACGTCTGGCTGATGCGCCTGCTCGTCCTCGCTTCGTTCCTGCTTCCGGTCATCGGACTGGGCGCGTACGTCGTCGTCTGGATCCTCACGCCGTGGCAGGACGGATCGATCCCGCTCCAGCAGGTCTTCGGCGGCCGCTCGCTCGAGTAGGCGCGCGAGCGCGCCTCGAGCGCTGGGCGGAGCCGCCTCGGCGGCTGCCGTCCTCAGCGCTCGCTGTCCAACTGAGCCATGAGAGCCGTGGGATAGCGGTCCCCCCGGACCTCTGTGCCCGCCAGCACCTCGGCGACGGCGGCGAGATCATCGGAACTCAGCTGCACCTCGGTGCTGGACAGGGTCGCCCTGACCTGGTCCGGCGTCCGCGATCCGACGACCGGGACGACTCCCTCACCCTGCGCTGCGACCCAGGCGATCGCCAGCTGGGGGAGTGTGATCCCCCTCGCCGAGGCGAGTTCGCCCAGCGCCGAGGTGATCCCCTGGTTGTGGACGAGGTTCTCCCCTTGGAACCGGGGGAACATCGCGCGGTTCCCGTCGGTCTTGCCCGCGAACATCCCCTTCGCGAGTGCCCCGTACGCGGTGATTCCGATGCCGAGTTTGCGGCAGGCGTCGAGGATCCCGTTCGACTCGATGGAACGGGTGAGCAGTGAGTATTCGATCTGCAGATCGCTGATCGGGGCGACGGCGGCCGCGCGGCGGATCGTCTCCGCACCGACCTCGCTCAGTCCGATCGAGCGGACGTACCCTGCCTCGACGAGTTCGGCGATGGCTCCCACGGTGTCTTCGATCGGCACATTCGGGTCGAGTCGTGCCGGGCGGTAGATGTCGATATGGTCTGTGCCGAGGCGGCGCAGCGAGTAGGACAGAGAGTTGCGGACTGCGTCGGGCCGCGAATCGAAGCCGATGAAGGCTCCATCCGGTGAGAGCACCGCGCCGAACTTCACCGACAGGATGACGTCGTCGCGATCGCGTTCCGCCAGTGCTCGCCCGATGAGCATCTCGTTGTGGCCGGCTGCGTAGAAGTCGCCGGTGTCGATGAGGTTCCCACCAGCGTCGAGGTAGGTGCGGATAGCCGCGGTGCCCTCCTCGTCGGAAGCAGGTCCGTAGGCGCCGGACATGCTCATGGCGCCGAGGCCCGGTGAGGTGACGAAGGGTCCTGCGGTTCCCAGCCGGCGGTGGTCGATGGCCCGTGTTTCGCTGTGTGTTGTCATGGACTCGAGTCTGGTGGGGAACCACCCCGGCGGGAAGGCTCAGTTGATCCACGGACAACCTGTACCTGGATGGGCCATGGCCGAGGGAGGATAATGGGCGGATGACTGATCGCCTGGAACTCGCGGACTTCCTTCGCCGTCGTCGCGAGAGCCTGCGTCCCGATGCCGTCGGCCTCGGCGGCGGGGCCAGGCGACGCACCCCCGGGCTCAGGCGCGAAGAGGTGGCGATGCTGGCAGGTGTCTCCGTCGACTACTATGCCCGACTCGAGCAGAGTCGCGGAGCGACGCCCTCGGCGTCTGTGGTCACTGCGGTCGCCCGAGCCCTGCAATGCGATAGGGATGAGCGAGATCACCTGCTGCATCTCGCGGGTCATCCGGTCCCGCGGCGCGGTGGCGACGGGCACATCCGTCCGGGGCTCATCGCCGTGGCCGACCGTCTCGTCGACGTACCCGCTGTGATCATCACCGACCTCGGCGAGGTAGTCTGGCAGAACCACATGGGGCGGGCTCTGTTCGCCGACCTGCCCGTCGGACCGGGCCGGGATCGGAACCTGATCTGGAGATGGTTCGACGATCCGCAGTCGCGACCCATGCCGCAGGAGGACTGGGATCGGATCTCTGCGGCGCACGTCAGTGACCTGCGGGCCACGTTCGCGCGCCGATCGGGGGACCGGCAGGTGCGGGAATTCGTCGCCGATCTCATCGACCTCAGCAGCGAGTTCGCACAGCTGTGGGAGCGTCACGACGTCGCGATCCGACGGACCGACGTCAAGAACTTCATCCACAAGGACATCGGCCTGCTCGAGTTCCGGTGCGAAGTTCTGCTCACACCCGATGACGACATCTCGCTGCTCGTGTTCTTCCCGCTCGAGGGCACCGAAACTGCGGATAAGCTGGCACTGCTCGGCGTCGTCGGGACACAGTCGCTGACCTCGGGGTGAGCGGCGCAGTCGACGCGGAGGCGGCAGGAACCACTGAGCAGGACGAGGAATCGACCCACACGATGCGAAAGAGGCACCCATGACGACGATCAGTGAGCACCCCGACTACGACCTCATCGTCATCGGTGCCGGCCCTGTCGGTGAGAACGTCGCCGACTATGCGACGAAGCGCGGGCTGAGAGCCGCAGTCGTCGAATCCGAGCTCGTCGGCGGCGAATGCTCCTACTGGGCGTGTATGCCCTCGAAGGCGCTGCTGCGCAGCGGTCAGGCTCTGCGTGCGGCACGCCGCGTCGACGGTTCCCGTCAAGCCATGGCCGGCAGCCTCGACGTCCCCGCCGTCCTCGCCCGGCGCGACTCCTTCACCAGCGGGTGGAAGGACGCCGGGCAGGTCGCCTGGCTCGAGGGCGCGGGCATCGACCTCATCCGCGGCCGCGGTGAACTCGCCGGTGAGCGCAGTGTACGGGTGGGGGAGCGGACCTATTCCGCGCGAGCTGTGGCGCTGGCCACCGGTTCGGTGCCGATCCTGCCGCCCGTTCCCGGCCTCGCCGAGGCACATCCGTGGGGGACGCGGGAGGCGACGTCGGCGGAGGCTGTGCCCCCGCGCCTCATCGTGGTCGGCGGCGGGGTGGCCGGTGTCGAGATGGCCTCCGCCTTCGCCTCACTCGGATCCGCTGTCACGGTCGTCGCGCGCAGCGGGCTGCTGGGCAGGGAGGAGCCGTTCGTCGGGGAGATGCTCGAACAGGGCCTCGCCGAGGCGGGAGTCGACGTCCGCCTCGGGGCGTCACCGAGTCGCGTGGATCGTGGCGATGACGGAGTCGTGTGTGCCGTCCTCGACGACGGCTCCACGATCGAGGCCGAGGAGATCCTCGTCTCGACTGGGCGTCGTCCCGACGCCGACGGCCTCGGCCTCCCCGAGGTGGGGCTCACGGAGAGACTGACCGTGGATGAGACGATGCTCGTTGAGGGCACCGACTGGCTATACGCCGTCGGCGACGTCAACGGCCGGTCCCTGCTGACCCACCAGGGCAAATACCAGGCCCGGGCGGCCGGAGAGGCGATTGCGGCGCGGATCCTCGGCGGTCCCGTCGACGACGGAGTCTGGGGACGCCACGTTGCGAGTGCCGATCATGCGGCGGTCCCGCACGTCGTGTTCACCGATCCCGAGATCGCGAGTATCGGACTCACGGAGGCGGCTGCTCGTGAGCAGGGACTGGCCGTCGCTGCTGTCGAAGTCGACCTCGGCGGGGTCGCCGGTGCCGCTCTCCACGCCGATGGGTATGCGGGGCGGGCGAAGCTCGTCATCGACGAGGATCGGCACGTCGTCATCGGGGCGACGTTCGTCGGGCAGGACGTCGCAGAGCTGCTCCACGCGGCCACGATCGCGGTCGTCGGTCAGGTACCGATCGAGCGTCTCTGGCACGCTGTCCCGTCGTATCCGACGATGAGCGAAGTCTGGCTGCGCCTTCTGGAGGCCTATGGGAGGCCCGGGAGCTGAGGATCGGGCATGACCGTCGGACTGTCGGCGATCTCGACTACCGGGTCTGCGGGACCCGACGATAGACCCGGATCGGTACCGTGTCGATCGTCGGTGCGTCGAGGATCGTCCAGATGACCAGCACGATGACGATCGGGAAGAACCCGACGGCGAGGTAGCGGCCCATCCCTCTCCCGAAGCCCACGCGTCGGCCGAGGTCCTTCTGCAGTGAGACGACTCCGGTCAGCGCCTGGCCCGGGGAGACCGTGCAGCCGTAGAGTGCCCCGAAGACGAGGAGAGCGAACGGGTAGCTGATGAGCGCCGCGGCCGTGGCGGCATCGATCGAGACGACGCCGGCGCCTTCGAGCGAGAGCGCCGCAGTCGCGATGAGAGCGGTCAGCGCGAGGACGAAGACGGCGTCGAGGACTCTCGCCCATCGCCGCCGACTCGCAGGGGCCGGGGGCAGCAGCTGTCCGTTGCGCAGTGTCCCGTTCGCGTGGTCCTGGATCCCGGCGTGGGCCGGACTCCCGAAGTTCGCACTCATGTGAGGCCTTCTCTCGACATCGGTGGGCCCCGTGGGGATCGAACCCACGACCCGCGGATTAAAAGTCCGCTGCTCTACCAACTGAGCTAGAGGCCCCGCCCCAACACGACCGCAGGACAGAGCCCGCGACAAGCAGTTGGAGACTCACTCATATTAGAGGTTCGCGACCTCATTACTCAAACCAGACTCAGGAGCATAAGAGCGGGGCCGACGGCGACTCTCATCACCGTCGGCCCCGCTCCGAGAGTCCCTCGGATCAGCGTCGTGCAGATCACTGCAGAACGCTGACGATCACTTCTCCAGTTCGGGGCGATCCTCACCGCCGTCGGTCCGAGGCAGAGCGTCCGGCGACTCGAGATCGTCCGGGTCGGTCGGTTCGATGACGTCGGATTCGATGGCCTTGTCCTTCTTCAGCTTCCCGACCAACGCGGAGACGTACTTCAGCCCCGACAGCAGCCTGCGATCCTTCTTCGGGGCGACGTATTCGGGGTCGGTCTCGATCGGGAAGACCGAGGGTGCGGCACCGAAGGCCTCCTTCGATTCGTTCGCGACCTGTCGAGCCATCTGCGCGTTGACCACACCGCCGATGACAGCGCCGATGCCGAAGGGCAGGAGCCGGCCGACGAGAGAGCCGCCGGCGCGTGCGGCGAACTTGCGGATGAAGGTCTTCCGCAGCTTGCGCACCAGCAGGTCGACCAGGGGAGCAGGCAGCTGCTTGGTCACCGTGGAGCCCCAGCTGCCGAGCATGGAATCCACGCCGCCGTTCTTCTTGCTGAAACGCTGAACGAGGTTCTTCCCGTCCTTGCCCAGCATGAGGCCGAGTACGAGGGCATTCGCACGCTTGGCATCGGCGACCGGCAGCCCGTGGATCTCAGAGATCGACTGCGCGAACAGAGCGGTGCCCTCGAGGAATCCTCCGGTCTCCATGGTTGCCACGCCGAGAGCTGCGGTCGTGCCGAGCCCGGGGACGGCCGCGGTGGCACCGACGGCCGCTCCGCCGGAGGTCGTGAGCGTCAGGTAGTGACGGCGAATGATCTTGATGAGCTCTTCGGGAGTCGCATCGGGGTGCCTGCGGCGCAGACTGCGCACATAGGCCAGGGCGACGGGGCGCTGCACGGACAGCAGACGCGACAACATCGACTGGGCGCGGGGATTGAGGGTGCCATCGTCGTTGACCGCGAGCTGCGCCGCCTTGTCGATGCCCTTCTTCGCCACTGATGATTTTGTCACGAGAGTTCCTCCTCGTTTCGGTCACTCGCACCTGCGGGTCGCAGACGCGAATCACTGCCAAGCTTAGTAGCGACCACTGTGAGTCGAACGAGCGGATCCTGACCGTCGAACGAAAGCCGGACTGTGACCTGCGCCCTGGTCGGCGCACACTTGCAGGGACTAGACTGCCGTGACGATGACACAGCGCCCCTTCCACCGCCCCGTTCCCCTCGCCGACCTCGACTCCGTCGGCGCCTCCGACGACCCCGTCTCCCGCTCCGAAACGTCCCACGCCACCGCTGCCCTGCTCCTCGGTGATGCCGACGGCAACCGCGACGAGGCGGCCACCAGGCGATTCATCGACCTCGCCGATGACATCGGCTTCGAGCTCATCGCCGAGATGTGGTCGGCCGCCCCCGCCGTTTCCGCACCCGGTGCCCTCTGGCGCCTCTACGCCCTGCGCCAGTGGATCAGGACCGCGCCTCGCGAACTCTCCGAGATGTTCTCTGACGGACAGCGTCGCATCGACCGCGGCATCGGCTACGAGGAGATCCTCGCCGGCGTCGAGCTCCCCGCCGGCCCCGACGAGGTCGCCCGCGCGATCGACGAGATCCTCGCCGGGGCCTTCCGCGGCGACGTCGTCATCGCCCTGCTGCGCGCCGCCGCGTTCGTCGGCATCTGCGCCGAAGGCACCGACGACGCGGACACGGGCACCCGACTGCGCCGACTCTCCCAGGACCTGACCGACGCCGCAGTCGCCCATCGCCGAGGCGGCCTCGACTGACCGGTGACCCCCGGAAGCAGTCTCGCCGAGGTGGCCCCGACCATCTCACACACGCTCGTTTCCGTCTCGCCGACCTCGGGATCGTATTCCTGCCCGGCCATCATCGGGACTGTGAGATTATCAACGCACGAAGGGCCGCCTCGGCGGTGGACTCATCAGTGTGAACGAGTATCGTAGGGGGTGGCCTTCGGGCCACCGGACGCTGGATCGCTGAAGCCCCGGGCTCCAAATTCAGCCGCTTCGAGCGGCCTTCCGCCGAGAGGCGCTCTCGGTCCAGCGTTCGGCACATATCATTGAGGCATCATGCACATTCGTCCGGCGCGACCGGGCCCCGGGCAGGAGGAGCGCATGCGGCTCAAGCGAGTACCGCAGGACACTGTCTTTTATGAGCGGCTGTCCGATCTCGTCTCTCAGATGAGGCAATGCAATCTGGTGCTCGCCGAACTCTCCGGCATCGATGTCGGCACCCGCCGTGACGTCGCCGACCGCCTCCGCGAGATCGGGGACAAGGCCGACGAAGACATGGGCGCGATGCTGCGGGCACTGCGGGAGAACTACATCACCCCCTTCGACCGCAACGACCTGTACCTGCTCAGCCATCACATGCGCGACATCTGCCACCGCCTGCACGGGGTCGGCTTCGTCCTCGCCTCCGAGGCGTTCGATCCTCTGCCCTCCGGTGTCCCGGAGACCCTCGCGGTGCTGTCGAACCAGACCGACCACACCTCCCGCCTGATCAGTCGGCTGCCGGGCAAGCTCGACCAGTGGGACTATGTCGATGCGATCAATCGGCTGACGTACCAGGTCGAGACCCTGCAGTGGCGAATGTCGGATGCGGTGCCGAACTCCAAACGAGGGCTGACCTACATGGCCGCGGTCTCCCAGCTCGGGCAGGCGTTCGTCCGGGCCGCCCACGGATTCACCGAGCTCGGCAAGGTCGTCGCCGCCATCGCGATCAAGGAGTCGTAGTCCGTGGAGGTGCTGTTGGCCGGTGTCATCATCGCCGCGGTGATCTTCGCCGGCTCGAACGGCTTCCACGACGCTGCTCTGACCATCGGCAACGCCGTTGTCGGGCGTGCACTCAAACCGGGCTGGGCGCTCAGCCTGGCCGTGGTCTTCAACTTCATCGGGGCGCTGCTCGGCGAAGGCATCGCCCTCGTCGTGGCCAACCAGATCGTCTTGTTCACCGGCTCGGACTCCCTCATCCTCACCTGTCTGCTCATCGCCTTCGTCGCAGCGACGATCTGGAGTCTGTTCACCTATTTCCTCGCGCTTCCGGTGTCTTCGACGCACTGTCTGATCGGCGGTCTGCTCGGCGCCGGCGTGGTCTTCGGGTTCTCGGTCAACGGTGCCGAGGCGATGAACTCCGTGGTGTGGCCGCTGCTGCTCTCACCTATTCTCGGATTCGCTCTGGCCTGGGCGCTGACGCTGCTGGTGTCGAAGCTGCTGGCCTCGACACCAGCGAAACCGATGTTCAGAGGTGCTCGCATGGTCGACTCCGTGCTCACGGCCTCGCTGTCACTCGTCCACGGCGTCCAGGATGCACAGAAGGTCGCGGCCCTGGTCATGGTGGCCATCCTCGCGGCCGATTCCACCGCGCAGGATGGTCTCTCGGTCGTCGACATCTCATGGCCGGTGCGCATCCTCATCGCCGCCGCGCTGGCAGTGGGCACCGGGCTGAGCGGTTGGCGAGTGGTGCGGACCCTGTCGGTGCGGATGGTCCGACTCGACCCGCTCAAATCGGCCGTGGCCGACGGGGCCGCCTCGGTGCTCATGTACATTGCGGCCCTGGTCATGCGCGTGCCGGTGTCGCTGACCTTCGTGCTCGGGTCGTCGATCCTCGGCACCCAGTACGCGGGCCGGAAGGGCCACGCTCGGGCCCGCTACTTCGTGCCGATGTTCGGTGTGTGGCTGCTGACGATCCCGGCCGCGGCGCTGTTGGCCGTGATGATCGGCGGGATCGTCAGGGTCACGATCATGTGACTGCTGTTTGTGTCTGCCGCCCGAGACAACGGCGCCGCGCCGAGACAACGGCGCACACCCTCTGTGTCAGGCTGTAGTGAGACAGCCTGACACAGCAGGTGGGGAATAGGTGAAAGTCATGGCCAAGCAACACCGCCCACGTTTAACCATCAATGAGAAACTCGCTTTCCTCGACGAATACGAACGCGTTCCGCACGGGCTCGTACCGATGGCCGGGCCGCCACTGCGCGGGGCCGGCCCCAGTGCGGTGCCGGCCCTGGCGGACCCAGCCCCAGCGCGGTGCCAGCCTCGGGCACGGCACGGGTTCGGCCTCGGGGTATCAGCCTCGTGACTTGCGGCCGAAGACGAACCCCGTCGTGATCATCGCGGCTGCGAGGACGAAGTGCAGCCAGTTGTCGGCGGTGTTGAGCGGGACGAAGTTGCCCATCGACTCCATCGGCACGACGAGTCCATAGATCCACAGCACCGCGTAGACGATGCCGCCGACGATGAGGTAGCTCTTCGCCAGCCCGCGTGAGCGCAGGCCCAGCAGGCCGACGATACCGAAGAGCAGGTGGACGACGTTGTGGAGCACGGAGACCTGGAAGATGCCCAGCAGAGCCGCCTCCGAATGGTGCCCGGCGAACATGATGGTCCCGAGATTTGCGGTGATCCCCGGAATGAAGCCGAGGATGCCGACAAGCAGGAACACGGCGCCGAAGATGCCGGCGACGACCTGCACTGGGGTGCGCCCTCCTTGCCTGAGGGTGGCGGTGCGCGATGACTGGGAGTCGGACGGTGAAGCGGAACGCGGCGTGGTCATGACGGTCCTTTCGACGGAATGGTCATTGTCACCGGTGATTCGGAGCCCTCCCGACCGCGGATGGATGTCGTAACGAGGAATTCTCCGCAGCGGGCACCACCCCTGACCTGCCGCGAGCGCCTGCCGGCATGGCTGGGTCCCTTGGGCGGCAGGCGCCTGCCGATCACGCTGGCGACGATCCCCGCGACGATCGTGCCCCTGGCACTCTTCACCGGCGGCATCGGCCTGATGCGCACCGTCTTCGCCGGGCCGGCCGAGGTCTTCGCCGACAGCTGGTGGGCGACGATCGGTCCGACGCTGCTGTTCCCGGTCTGGGCCGTGGCCCTCGGCTGGGCAACCTTCGCCTACCCGCAACGCCGCCAGGCGGCCGAGTCCCGCGGCTGAGGACGCCGAGGCTCCCGAAGCGACCTCATCGCCGCAGGTCGGAGGCTGAGCACCGAGACAGCGGCTGAGCGCCGAGACCACTGTGCACACAGCGTTGCCTCGGCGTTCCACCGTTGCCTCGGCGCGATTACGTCATGTGCGCCGGGGGCCGTACGTGGTGAGCAGGTTGCCTTTGCTCGTCCGCTGCACATCGCGCAGCTCCAGCCGAGTCGTCGCTCCGCCTTCGAAGAGTGAACGTCCGCTGCCCGCAACGACGGGATGGATCGCCAGAGTCAGCTCATCGACGAGCCCCGCCTCGACGAGCTGACGGACCACCGACATGGAACCTTCCACGGCGATCTTCCCACCGTCGGCCGCCTTGAGACCACGCACGAACTCGACGAGGTCACCGTCGATGAGGCTCGAATTCTCCCACCTGAGATCTTCGGACCGCAGAGTCGTCGAAGCGATGTGCTTGGGCGTCGCGTTGATGAAGTCGGCGAACGGCGAGTCTTCGCCCTCGGTGTGACTCGGCCAGTAGTTCTCCCACTCCTGATAGGTGACCCGGCCGAGGAGGCAGTCATCGACTCCTCCGATGGCTGTGGTCATCCATTCGCCCATCTCTTGGTCGAAGGAATCGAATTGGAAGTTGAACGGGTCCGATGCGACGCCGTCGAGTGACTGGAACAGGGCGGCGATGACTGTGCGGCTCATGATGTACTCCTCGTTGAGTGTGTGTGGCTCAGTGCAGTGATGCTCGAACAGCAATTCTTGAATGGTTCATAAACTGAACTACTATTTCAATAATGAACCGATGTGGTTACACTGTCAATCATGAAATCGTATGGACAGTACTGCGGCCTCGCTCGGGCAGCCGAGGTGCTGGGGGAGAGGTGGTCGCTCATCATCCTCCGTGACCTCCTCATCGGGCCGAAACGCTTCAACGAGCTGCGTCAGGGCATCCCCGGAATCCCGTCGAACCTCTTGACCACCCGGCTGCGAGAACTCGAATCCAGCGAGATCGTCGAACGCAGCCTCGAAGGGCGCCACGTCGTCTACCGGCTCAGCGACTACGGCAATGACCTCGGGCCGGTGCTCATCGGACTCGGACGATGGGGCTCTCGCCGCCTCGGTGCCCCGCGAGAGGGAGAGGCGCCGACGAACAGCTCCCTGGCCGCCGCACTGATGACGTCCCGCACGGGGGACGCAGTCGAGCCATTCACCGTCGAGGTGACCGCGGGCCCGGCCATCGCGCACGCCGCCGTGTCCGCGACCGGTGTCGACCTGGCCGAAGGCGCCGATCCGCACGCGCAGCTCTTCGTCGGCGGATCCGGACTGTGGGATCTCCTCGCCGATGGCGATGCACAGGCGGCGCTTGCGGCCGGAACCGTGACAGTGGGCGGCGACCAGCGCCTGCTGGCCGAGTTCGTTCGGGCCTTCCGCGCCCCGCTCGACGAGGCAGTCGGCAGCTAGCCGGCAGGGTGCGCCCGCCGGCAGAGTGAGCCGGACGCGGCGAAAAACAGAATTGTTTGGTCGATCCACCGTGTTTCTGACGAGCAGAACGCGCCGGATCGACCAAACACTGACGTGTTGCCAGTGCATTCGGCCCGAAACGACGAACCGTGCACCCAAAAGACTGACCGTGTGCCCAAAAGACTGACCGGACGCCCGCAACGACGAGCCGTCGCGGCCGCGGCCTCACATCACCCGAAGCGGCCGGAGATGTAGTTCTCGGTCTCTTCCTTGTCCGGGTTGGAGAAGATCGACGAAGTCTCGTTGAACTCGATGAGCTTGCCCGGCTTGCCGGTGCCGGCGATGTTGAAGAACGCGGTCTTGTCGGACACGCGTGCGGCCTGCTGCATGTTGTGCGTGACGATGACGACCGTGTACTTGTCCTTGAGGTCGTTGATGAGGTCCTCGATCGCCAGCGTCGAGATCGGATCGAGGGCCGAGCACGGTTCGTCCATGAGCAGGACCTCGGGTTCGACGGCGATTGCGCGGGCGATGCACAGTCGCTGCTGCTGACCGCCGGAGAGTCCGGAGCCGGGCAGGTTGAGGCGGTCCTTGACCTCGTTCCAGAGGTTCGCTCCGCGCAGGGCACGCTCGGTGAGGTCGTCGGCTTCGGACTTCGACAGGCGCCTGTTGTTCAGGCGCACCCCGGCGAGCACGTTCTCCTTGATGCTCATGGTCGGAAACGGGTTCGCACGCTGGAAGACCATGCCGACCTCGCGGCGGACGTTGACGGGGTCGACGCCGGCGCCGTAGATGTTGTTGCCGTCCATGAGGACCTCGCCGGAGACGCTGGCTCCCGGGATGACTTCGTGCATGCGGTTGAGCGTGCGCAGCACGGTGGACTTGCCGCAGCCGGAGGGGCCGATGAAGGCGGTCACGGAGCGGGGTTTGATCTGCATCTGCACACCGTCGACGGCGCGGAAGTCGCCGTAGAAGATGTCGAGATCCTTGATGTCGATCTGCTTGGACATTGTGTTTCCTATCCGTGGATATTGATGAGTCTAGAGAATCGAAAGCTGCCCATCAGCGTCCGGCCTTCGGGGCGAGGACCTTCGCGATGATGCGGGCGAGCAGGTTGAGGACCATGACCAGCACGACGAGCACCAGGGCGGCGGCCCAGGCGCGCTCGGAGCTGGCCAGAGCGGCTGCGCCGGGGGAGACCGGGCGCAGCTGCGAGTCGTAGATGAAGGTCGGCAGCGTCGACATCCAGCCGGAGAACAGGTTCCAGTTCAGCGTCTTCGCGAAGCCGGCGGTGACCATGATCGGAGCGGTCTCGCCGATGACGCGTGCGATGGCGATGGTGACGCCCGAGAGGATCCCCGACACCGAGGTGGGCAGCACGATCTTCACGATCGTCTTCCACTTCGGCACGCCCAGGGCGTAGGAGGCCTCCCGCAGATCCATCGGCACCAGACGGAGGATCTCCTCCGTGTTGCGCACGACGATCGGGATCATCAGCACCGACAGGGCCACGGCCGCGGTGAAGCCGGTCTTCGCGATTCCCGCCGAGGCCGGCATGATGAGGTTCGCGACCGTCGAGAACAGCGCGAAGGCGAAGAGACCGGCGACGATCGAGGGGATGCCGGTCATCACGTCGACGAGGAAGGTGATGGCCTTCCCCAGACGGTTCTTGTTCGCGTACTCGACGAGGTAGATGGCGGTGAGGACGCCGACCGGGATCGAGATGATGCATGCTGCCACGGTGATGAGTACGGTGCCGACGATCGCATGGTAGAAGCCGCCGGCCAGGGTGGCCTCGCCGGCGACATACTGCTGATCGAGCACGCCCTTCATGCCGAGCATGGTCCGGGTCAGCAGGTCGCCGCTGATCGCGGCCCCGCCCTTGGATACGGTCAGCCACAGGAGCGAGACGAGGGGAACGCACGCGAGGATGAACGTCGACGTGACGATCGTGGTCGCGACCCGGTCGACGGCCTTGCGGCGGCCTTCGTAGGAGGCGGAGAGCACGAACACGGCGATGAGGTTGATGAGGCCGGCGAGGACGGCGGCGACGGGGATGTTGAAGCCGCCGAAGGCGATGAAGCTGATGACGATCGCCGCGATGATCGAGGCTGCTGCGACGACCCACGGGGTCGCTTTGGGCAGCTGTTTCGAGGTCAGCTTCGCGGGCTTGGAGACGACGGTATCTGCAGTGGTCATTCTTCTCAGCTTCCCTTCACCGAAGTACGGGCGACGATGGCGCGGGCTCCCATGTTCACCAGCAGGGTGATGACGAAGAGGACGAGTCCGACCGTGATGAGCTCGGACAGGCGCAGGCCGGCGGCCTCCGGGAAGTTCTGCGCGATCTCAGAGGCGATCGTCTGGTTGCCGCTGACGACCAGTGAGGCGGTGAGGACGCCGGGTGAGAGGATCATGGCCACGGCCATGGTCTCACCGAGTGCGCGACCGAGGCCGAGCATGGTCGCCGAGACGATGCCGGACTTGCCGAACGGCAGCACGGCCATCCGGATCATCTCCCAGCGGGTGGCGCCGAGGGCCAGGGCCGCCTCCTCCTGCAGACGCGGGGTCTGGAGGAAGATCTCACGCGTGAGCGAGGTGATGATCGGCAGGATCATGATCGACAGGACGAGGGACGCGGTGAGGAGGGTGCGGCCCGTCTGCGACACCGAGCCGTCGGCGGCCGGCGCGAAGATCGGAATCCAGCCGAACCACTGTGACAGCCACAGGTAGAAGCCGGTGAGGTTGCCGGCCAGCGCGATGCCCCACAGGCCGTAGACGACCGAGGGGATGGCGGCGAGGAGGTCGATGACGTATCCGAGCACCGGGGCGAGCTTGCGCGGCGCCATGTGCGTGGTGAACAGCGCGATGCCCAAAGCGAAGGGAGTCGCCACGACGAGCGCGATCGCCGCGGAGATGAGCGTGCCGATGACCAGCGGCCAGACGTAGGAGAAGAACCCCTTGCCGCCGGTGATCTGCGAGGGATCGGTCAGCTGCGCTTCGATCGTGTCCTTCGACTGGGCGAGCAGGAACAGGGCCACACCGGCGAGGATGACCAGGATCAGGATGCCGGCGATGAGTGTGGCGGCCGAGAAGATCCGGTCGCCGGGACGGACGACGGCCTTGGGTGCGCGCCCGTCGGGCTTCGAGGACGGCATCTGCTGCCCGGCCTCGGGTTCGGAGCTCGGCCCGGTGGGGCCTGACTCGGTGGTCTGTGTGCTGGTCGGCACAAGTACTCCTCACGTGACTTGTGGTGGAACCCGGGTGGTCCCACAGGCACCGAAGAGCGGCGCAGGGCCTCTGCGCCGCTCCCAGTTGGTTATTCTTCGAGGTCAGAGACCACGATCATGGAATTCGGACAGGCTCACTCTGCGACCTTGATCGAGTCGATGACCTTCTCGATCTGCGAGCGCAGGTCGTCCGACAGCGGGGCGGAGCCGGCCGAATCGGCGGCCGACTTCTGTCCCTCCTCCGAGATGACGAACTTCTCCCAGGCCTTGACCATGTCCACGGTCTCCTGGTCCTTGTAGGAGGAGCAGACGAGGTGGTAGGAGACGAGCACGATCGGGTAGGCACCCGACTCGGTGGTGTCGCGGGCCAGGTCGAAGGCGAGGTCGCCTTCGCCGCGTCCCTCGACCTTCTCGGAGGCGTCGACGACCTTGGTCGCGGCCTCGGGGGAGAGCTCGACGAATTCGTCGCCGACCTTGACTTTGGCGGTCTTCAGCTCACCGACGGCCGAGGCATCCGCGTAGCCGATGGCTCCGTCGGTGTCGGAGACGGTCTGGATGATGCCGTCGGTGCCCTGAGCGGCCTCGCCGCCGTACTCCTTCGGGAAGTTTCCGTCGACCTCGGCGTCCCAGTCCTTCTCGGCGGTGGCCTTGAGATACTCGGCGAAGTTCTCGGTGGTGCCCGAGTCGTCGGCACGGTGGACGGCGGTGATCTTCGTATCGGGCAGATCGGCGTCCGGGTTGTCCTTCTTGATCGCCTCGTCGTTCCACTTCGTGATGTCGCCCTTGAAGATCTTCGCGATGGTCTCGGGGGACAGGTTGAGCTCGTCGACGCCTTCGACGTTGAACGTCACGGCGATCGGGGAGATGTAGACCGGGAACTCGTAGGCTCCGTCGGCGCCGCAGGCTTCCTTGCCGGCCTCGACCTCATCGTCATCGAGGTGAGCGTCGGATCCGGCGAACTGGGCGTTGCCTGCCAGGAACTGCTCACGACCGGCACCCGAGCCGTCGGGGGAGTAGTTGACGGTCACGCCGGAGTTCTCCGAGGTGAAGTCGGCGGTCCAAGCATCCATGGCAGCCTTCTGCGAAGAGGCGCCGATGCCGGTGAGGGTGCCCTGCAGGTCACTGTCGCCGCCGCTGGCTTCCTCTCCGGTTGCCGAGGCTCCGCCGCAGGCTGAGAGGGTGAGAGCGCCGACCGCGAGAATCGCTGCGGAGGGGGCGAGATGCTTCATCTTCACGAAGATGCCTTTCATGTTGTGGAGACAGCTCGAGAGTTCTCGATTGTTCGCTGTCCACGCTAAGGATCACGCGTGAAGTGCAAGGAGGCGAAACGTGAATGGGAGGTGAATGACGGTTGAAGGATCCGCGCACTTCTGAGTGCCCGATCACAACCCCGGCCGCATTCGTGAAAGGATCGTTGTCAGCCGTCGATGGGGCGGACGCGTTCGATCTCGACGATGCGCGGCACCGGACCCGGACGCACGTAGGCGATGAGGACCTCACCGGGTTTGAGGTACGGGTCCTCCTTCGGCAGCTTCTCGACGACCCGCTGCGGGGCGTGCGTACGGTAGACCTCGAAGATCGTGGGCAGCACCGGACGGTGGGTGCAGTAGATGACGGGCTTGCCCTTCTCGAGGATCTTCTCGATCCACCGTGCGGTCTTCGCCGGGTTCGCCGCCGTGGCCTTCTCGGACAGCGTCGTCACCTTCTTGATCGACCTGCCCGTCGCCGCCGACAGCGGAGCCAGGGTCGCCATGCACCTCTTCCATGGGCTGGAGATGAGCTTCTTCGTCTCCCACGCCCCGAGCAGCCCGGTCAGCGCCATCGCCTGCCTGGTGCCGAGCTTGAGCAGGGGGCGGACATGCTCGGTCTCGTACCACTTCGACCGCGGGAACGCCTTGCCGTGGCGGACGAGGATGAGAGGCCACGCGGACAGCGCCTCCGTCGAATCGTACTTCTCCAGGGCATCGAGCTGATCGCGGTCGGCATAGGAGGTCAGCTTCGTCCGCGCCTGCTCGACCGGCAGCCACTGTGCCCGGTCGACCTCGCGTTCGTTCATCGGCGCGAACGGGGGATCGCCCTTGACCTCGGTGGACCAGTAGAAGACCTTCTTGAGCTTCTTCCCTCCGACCATGTATTCGGCGGTGGGCAGGGGGATGCCCAGGTGGATGTCGAATCCCGTCTCTTCCCTGACCTCACGCACGGCCGCCTCGGGCAGCGTCTCACCAGGCTCGACCTTGCCCTTGGGCCAGGACCAGTCGTTGTACTTCGGACGGTGGATGAGGGCGACTTCGAGGCCATCGGCCCCATGACGCCAGCACACGGCACCGGCTGCCAGCACATCGGCGTCGACACGCGACGACGCCTGCGCGGTTTCGACCGGTGAAGGGCCGCTCACGCCTCGTCCCCGATCCGCCGACGACTGCGGTGACGGCGGATGAGCTCCGTCTGATAGTCGATGAGGATGGTGCCGTCGGCATCGTGGGTGCGCCGGGTCCACTTGCCGTCTGCGGCGAGTTCGAACGCCGAGGTGGTCTCCGTGAAGGCGAGATCGAACAGATCGATGATCTCCTCCCGGTGGTTGTCCTGGACGATCTGCACGAGGGTCTCGACCCGCCGGTCGAGGTTGCGGTGCATCATGTCCGCCGAACCGATGTAGACGATCGGGTCCCCGCCGTTGCCGAAGACGAAGGCGCGGGAGTGTTCGAGGAATCGACCGAGCACGGAGCGGACCGTGATGTTCTCGCTCAGCCCTTCGATGCCCGGACGCAGGGCGCAGATGCCGCGGACGAACACCTCGACGCTCACCCCGGCCCGGGAAGCCCGGTAGAGGGCGTCGATGATGGCTTCGTCGACGATGGAGTTGACCTTGATCCTCACCTGCCCGGCACCGCCGGCCTCGGCGATGGCGATCTCTGATTCGATGAGGTCGACGAGCCCGGTGCGCACCTGGGTCGGAGCGACGAGGAGGCGTGAGTACTCCGAGCGCGGGGCGTAGCCGGAGAGCTGGTTGAACAGCTTCGTCAGATCGTCGGCGACGGCGGTGTCTCTGGTCAGCAGACCGAAGTCCTCGTAGCCGCGTGCGGTCTTCGGGTGGTAGTTGCCGGTGCCGACGTGGCAGTAGCGGGCCAGTCCCTCGGCCTCCTGGCGGACGACGAGGGAGAGCTTCGCATGCGTCTTGAGACCGACGATGCCGTAGACGACGTGGACGCCGGCGCGCTCGAGCTTGCGCGCCCACGTGATGTTGGCCTCCTCGTCGAAGCGGGCCTTGATCTCGACGACGGCGAGGACCTGAATTCCGGCCTGCGCGGCGTCGACGAGGGCGTCGATGATCGGCGAATCGCCGGAGGTGCGGTAGAGCGTCTGCTTGATCGCGAGCACGTTCTTATCCGCGGCGGCCTGTTCCAGGAAGGCCTGCACACTCGTGGAGAACGAGTCGTAGGGGTGGTGGAGGAGGATGTCACGGCTGGACACCGCCGAGAACACGTCGACCTGATCGCTGGATTCGCGCAGGGACAGGTCCTTGTTCATCTGCGGAACCATCTTCGGATAGTGCAGATCATCGCGGGGCACATCGGCGATGTCGGACATGCCGGAGAGGTCGAGCGGCGTCGGCAGATGGTAGATCTCGGATTCGTGGATGCCCAGTTCGTCCTTGAGCATCTCGAGCACCCGGGGGTGGATGTTCTCCGTGATCTCCATCCGCACGGCCGGTCCGAAGCGGCGGCGCAGCAGCTCTTTCTCCAGGGCCTTGAGCAGGTTCTCCGCATCGTCCTCTTCGACCTCGAGGTCTTCGTTGCGGGTGACGCGGAAGGTCGAGTGGTGGATGACCTCCATGCCTTCGAACAGCGTGCCGAGGTGTTCGGCGATGATGTCCTCGAGGGCGACGAAGCGGGCTGGGACGTCGCGTCCGGCGGGTCGGTCGGTCGCCTCGGCGACGTTGAAGAACCGGGGCAGGCGCGGGGGCACCTTGACCCGGGCGAAGAGCTCCTTGCCGGATTCCGGATAGCGCAGGAGCACGCCGAGGTTGAGCGAGAGGCCCGAGATGTAGGGGAACGGGTGCGCGGGATCGACGGCCAGGGGCGTGAGGACGGGGAAGACGTGACCGAAGAAGAATTCGTCGACGCGGGCGCGCTCGTCCTCGGTGAGATCATCGACCTGGACCTTCGTGATCGACTCCGCGTCGAGGCGGGGGCCGATGTCGTCCTTGAGCAGGGCGGCGTGCCGACTCATCAGTTCGTAGGCGCGCACGCCGATGTCGTGCATGACCTGCGCGGGCATCCGGCCGGTGACGCTCGGCACGGCCAGACCGGTGTTGATGCGGCGTTTGAGGCCGGCGACGCGGACCATGAAGAACTCGTCGAGGTTGGTCGCGAAGATCGAGAGGAACCGGACCCGCTCGAGCAGCGGGATCTCCGGGTCGGAGGCGAGGTCGAGGACGCGTTCGTTGAACGCGAGCCAGCTGAGTTCGCGGTCGAGGAATCGGTCGGCCGGGTCGGGCAGATTCAGCTCCTGCCCGGCTGCTGCGATGTCGTACAACGCTCTACTCCTTCTCGCCTGCGGGTGCATAGGCCACGTGCGCGATCGCGACGTGGAAGCCCAACCGCTCGTACAAGCCTAGCGCCGGAGCATTGTCCGATTCGACGTAGAGTTCGATGACCCCGGCCCCGTCGGCGACCATCCGTCGCAGGCCCTCGACCGTGAGCGCCTTGCCCACCCCCTTGGCGTGGATGTGCGGGTCGACCCCGACGACATAGACCTCGCCGAGGCGGCCTTCAGTCTCCGTGTCCGTGATCTTCGTCTGGTGGAAGCCGATGACCTCTCCGTCGCGGACGGCGAGGATGACCGTATCCGGGTCGAAGTCGTCGGCGGTGACGATGGCATCGATGTCGGCACGGGTCTGCGAACCCTGTTCGGGGTGCCAGTCGAAGGCGGCATTATTCACGGCCAGCCAGCCGTCTTCGTCGCCGGGGGCGAACGAGCGGATCTCGACGCCGTCGGGGGCATCGGTCTCGGGCAGGTCGGTCAGGCTCAGACCTTCTTCGGTGCGCATCTGGTAGAGGACGCGGTCGCGGCCGAGTCCGTACTTCTTCGCCAGATGGGCAGCGGCGGGGTGGTCGCCGTGGGACCAGCACCAGGCCTCGGGCTGCTCGTCGAGGATCGTTCTGAGCAGCTTCTCGCCGAGTCCGGTGCCGCGGTGTTCGGGGGCGATGAGGAATTCGGCGGCGTGCCGCTCTCCCTGCAGGGCGCGGATGCCGAAGCCGATGAGCTCGGCGCCTCCGCCGGCAGTCGCGACCTCCGCGTCGGCGGCAGATGCGGCACTGCCGCCGTCTGCGTACACACGCCACACGCTCGAGGCGGTCTGCGCCTCGTGGGAGGTGTCCTCACCGGTGGCGATGGCGATGAGCACGCCGGAGATCTCGGCAGCGCCGTCGGCGAGAGCCACGCGGTCGAGGAATGCCTGCTCCGCCTCGGTGAGGGTGTCGATGGGGGTGCCCGTGACCGCTCCGCTGGCCGTAATCGTCATACCTTCACGTCCTCCGTGCTCGTCGTCTCTCCCGAGTCGGGATGCTCGTCTTCGGGGTGCCCGCTGCCCGCGGAAGTCGAGGACTCCTTCCCTGATTCCGCGGAGTCGGGCGCGTCGTTCTCCTCGCCCTCATCCTCGTCCTCGGTGACGCTGTCGGCGCTGAATCGGTAACCGACATTGCGCACCGTGTGGATGGCGTTCTCGAGGTCTTTGCCGAGTTTCGCACGGAGGCGTCGGACATGCACGTCGACGGTGCGGGTGCCGCCGAAGTAGTCGTCACCCCACACGGCCAGCAGAATCTCGTCGCGGGTGAAGACGCGTTCGGGGTGCATTGCGAAGAACTTCAGCAGCGCGAACTCGCGATAGGTCAGGTCGAGGCTGCGACCGCCGAGCTCGGCGGTGAATGCGGTTTCGTCGATGCGCAGAGTGCCGGTGACGACGATCATCGGCTCACCGTCGGCATTCCACGGACCGCCCTCGACCCCCTCGCCGAAGTACCCCTGCGCACCGGCCTCCCGGGAGGTGGCGACCGGGCCGCGCCCGGAATCGAGGGGACCGCGTCCGGTGCGGATCGGCCCCCGACCGATGCCGCTGACCGTCGCCCCCATGCCGCCGGCGCCGGCAAGATACGGGCCGCCGAGGCGCGCCCCGCCTGAGTAGGGGCCGGAGGCCGCAGCCTGACGCTGACGATCACGGGCCACGCGCAGCCGCGCCTCCACCTCGGCGGGGCCGGCAGTCGTGAGGATGAAATCTGACACGTTCCACTTCGCCGAGGCGGTCGCCAGTCCGCCCTCTCCGAGCACGACGATGACCGGCGCGGTGACGCTGCGGTGGGTGAGCACCTCGGCGATCCGCGGGGCCAGGGACAGGTCGAGGCAGGCGTCGGCAATGACGACGTCGGCGTCGAGCGACTCACGGTCGGCGGTGGTCAGGGCATCGGCGCCGAGGCGGCTGACCTGGTGACCGAGGTACTGCAGCGATTCGGGGGCGATGGGGGATTCGACGCGAGCCGTGGGGCAGATGTGCAGGATCCGCATGTGCTGCCTCCACCTCCTCGGTGTGTGTCGTCTGAGTAGAAGTATAGCGAGTGCGAAATCGCGAAGCCGTGACCGGATGAGGCACGATAGTGCTGTGATCAGATGGATTCGAGTAGCCGTCGCACTGGTGCTGGTGCTGGCCCTGAGTGCCTCCGTGTACTGGGGCTACACGCTGTTCCTGTTTGCGACCGGGCTCATCGTCTTCGGCGTGGCCTACGGTTGGCCGCGCCTGACGGACTCCCCGCAGCCGCGGGCGACGTCGATCATGCTCGCCCTCTTCGGGGTGGCCGGTCTCTTCGCCGCATGGAACGACGACTCCGCACCATACCTCGACTGGCTGCCGGTGCTCGCGGGCCTGGGCCTGCTATGGACGTTCGTGCAGAACCTCACCCGCGGAATCGGCGCCTCGGACGCGGTGGCGAACGTCTCCGCGCAGGTCTCCGGCCTCGTCATCGTCCTGTCCGCGAGCACCTGGGTCGCGGCGATCACGGTGCCCGGTGACAAGGAAGCCATCGTCGTCGGCCTCTTCGCTCTGCTGATGGCCCAGTGCATGACCGCGCTGCCGTGGCCGGCGATCTACACCTCGCCCCTGGCTATCGTCATGGCCACCGCCGTCGCCGGAATCCTCTCCGTGCTCGTGTTCGAACATGCGATCTCATGGCCGACCGCGCTCGTGCTGGGAATCGTTATGGGTCTGCTCGTCGCCGCGGTCGATCGGATGCTCGGACTCGTCGCGTTCGCGAAGTTCCAGGCGGCGAGCCTCGAGGCCTCACAGAACATCGAACTGAAGAAGAACGTGGAGAAGGCGCGCAGCTTCGCCGTCCAGCTCGCCCTGGGTGCTGCCCCGATCGCCCTCGGCGGCGTCGTCGTCTACGCCCTCGAACGCATCGCACTCTGAGCACCTCCCCATCCGGGTCTGCAGCGGACTTCTGTGCCAGCGAACCGGATGCACAACGAGTTGCCGGGAACTGTAGACTGAGGGCATGGAAAATCTCGTTGCTCTCGAAATCGTCTTCTCCAGCCTCGTCGGCATCGCCGCACTCGGTGCCCTGGGCGTGGGAGTCAAGGTCGTCACCGCGCTGTTCAAAGACAACCGCTGAGACCGATGATCGAACTTGACGCCTCGGTCCATCCGGAGCTCGTCCCCCTGTCCTGGCTGATCGGGTCGTGGGAAGGCGTCGGAGTCGTCGGCTACGCGGATACGCCTGAGAAGCAGTTCGGCCAGCGCGTCGACTTCGTCGCCCACGAGGGCACCCCGTACCTGCAGTACACCGCGCATGCGTGGCTGCTGACCGAGGGCGGGGAGCTCGAATCGACCCTGACGCTCGAGACCGGCATCTGGCAGCTCGTGCGTCAGCGCGATGAAGGCGACGTCGGACCGGGCATGATGGTGCCCACCGCCGACCAGAGCTTCACCTCCGCCGCGGCCGTCGAAACACTGCGCACGAATGACGACGCGTTCGAGATCGAAGCCGAGATCGTTCACCCGCACGGAGTCATGGAACTCTACGCGGGCACCGTCAAGGGCCCGCGCATCGACCTCGCCACCGATGTCGTCGCCCGCACGAAGACCTCGAAGGAGTACACCGCCTCGACGCGGATGTACGGACTCGTCGGAGGCGAACTGATGTGGGCCTGGGATATGGCGGCCATGGGTCACGAACTCGCCTCCCACTCCTCCGCCAGATTGAAGAAGCTGTCTTAAGATGACCGATCCCGTGTCGCCGAACTCTGACGTCTCCGATTCGTCGTCGCCGGAGACTCCCGACACCCCCGCCGAGGCTCCGGCCGGCACACCTGAGGCCGTCGAGACCTCGACGGATGCCCTCGCCGAGGCGGCGCGTCGTTCCTCGCTCGCCCGGGGTCTGAGCTCGACCGCGGTGCTCGGAGCGGGAGAGCTGGCGCAGACGCCCATCCACTACGGGGCATCCCTGCGCGAACAGCGCGTCCTTCAAGAGAAGGACGGCCTCGTCGACCTCGCCCATCTGCGGGTGCTGCGCTTGAGCGGCCCTGACCGTCTGACGTGGCTGAACTCGATCACCACGCAGAAGATCGATGCCCTGGCACCCGGTGTGTCCACCGAAACCCTCGTCCTCGACCCCAACGGCCGCATCGAAGGCTGGCTGAAGATCGTCGACGACGGCGAGGCGCTGTGGGCCATCAGCGACCTCAACACCGATGAGACCCTCGACTTCCTCCGCAGGATGGTCTTCATGATGCGCGTCGAAATCGAGGATCTCAGCGACGACTACCAGTGCTTCGGCGCCGTCACCGCCCTGCCGGAGAAGCTGCCGGTGACGAAGCTGTGGTCCGATCCGTGGCCGCACATCGGCGCCGGTTCGGCGTCCTACGCCCAGGTCGACCTCGGCCTCGAGGTCGCCGGCACCGACCATCCCGGACTCGAGACTCCGTTCGTCATCGGCATCGTCAGACGCACCGACTTGGCCGGGCTGTCCGCGAACGATTTCGCCATGGCCGGGTTCGACGCGTGGGAGGCGCTGCGGATCGCCGCCTGGCGACCGGGACGCAATGAGATCGATCACAAATCCCTCGTCGGCGAACTCGACCTGCTCCGCACGGCCGTCCACCTGGCCAAGGGATGCTACCGCGGTCAGGAGGCAGTGGCACGGGTCCACAACCTCGGTCAGCCGCCTCGGCGGATGGTCTTCGTCCACCTCGACGGGTCCGGGCACATCGCCCCCGACCCCGGCACCGAGGTGCTCGCGGAGGTCCGCGGATCCGAACGATCCGTGGGGACGCTGACCTCGGTGACCGTGCACTGGGAGCTCGGCCCGATCGGCCTCGCCGTGGTCAAACGCAATCTCTCGCCCGAAGCGAGACTGAGCTTCGAAATGAGTGACGGCGACCGTGTCGTCGGCGCCCAGGAGACCATCGTGGTCCCCGTGCGCGAACACGAACGCGAACTGCCGGGCCGCAATCGCGACGTCGACGCACGCGGTCGCAACCGCTGATTCCTGCCATCGATTCGGCAGGTCTCCTGCCACTGATCCGCCCGATCGTCGCTTGCCGGACCAGCTGATCTCCGGCACCCGAATCGCAACGGATTCCGCACCTGTCAACGAGCGGATCGTGATGTTCTGCTCATCCCGCGGACGGCAAGTGACAAGAACCGTCGCGAACCCCTATTCTTCCCTTTATGACAGCTTTGGAAATTGGCGGCGAAGCTCTGCCGCAGGAACGTCAACTCGTCACCGAGATCCCCGGACCGAAGTCCCGTGAACTCGAGGCGCGTCGCAAGTCAGCCGTGGCGACCGGTGTCGGTTCGAGCCTTCCCGCCTATGTGGTGGCCGCCGGAGGTGCGATCCTCAAGGACGTCGACGGCAACCAGCTCATCGACCTCGGGTCGGGCATCGCCGTGACCACCGCCGGCAACTCGAACGCCCGCGTGGTCGAGAACGCGAAGGCCCAGATCGAGGCCTTCACCCACACCTGCTTCATGGTCAACCCGTACGAGAGCTACGTCGAGGTCGCCGAAGCCCTCAACCGCCTCACCCCGGGCGACCACGAGAAGCGCACCGTGCTGCTCAACTCCGGCGCCGAGGCTGTCGAGAATGCCGTGAAGATCGCTCGCGCCCACACCGGCCGCGACGCCGTCGTCGTCTTCGACCACGCCTACCATGGCCGCACCAACCTGACCATGGCGATGACTGCGAAGGCCGCTCCCTACAAGGCCGGCTTCGGTCCCTTCGCCGGTGAGGTCTACCGGGCACCGATGTCCTACCCGTTCCGCGACAACGACGCGGCCGGCACGAAGATCAGCGGTGAGGATGCGGCCAAGCGCGTCATCACGATGATCGAGAAGCAGATCGGCTCCGAATACGTCGCCGCGATCGTCATCGAACCCATCCAGGGTGAGGGCGGCTTCATCGTCCCGGCCGAGGGCTTCCTGCCCACGCTGGTCGAGTACGCCCGCGAGAAGGGCATCGTCTTCGTCGCCGACGAGGTGCAGGCCGGCTTCGCTCGCACCGGCAAGATGTTCGCCTCCGAATGGGAGGGCATCGTCCCCGACCTCATCACCACGGCCAAGGGCATCGCCGGCGGTCTGCCGCTCTCGGCCGTGACCGGTCGTGCGGACATCATGGACTCGGTCGGACCGGGCCGCCTCGGCGGAACCTACGGAGGCAACCCCACCGCATGTGCCGCTGCCCTCGGCGCGATCGCCGCGTATGAGGAGGACGGGCTGGCCGATCGGGCCGGACACATCGGCGAGATCATCGTCGACCGTCTGACCAAGCTGCAGTCGAAGTACCCCGAGGTCGGCGACATCCGCGGCCGCGGAGCCATGATCGCCGCCGAGTTCGTCGAGCACGACTCGATCGAGCCGAATGCGGACCTGGTGAAGAAGATCGCGGACTACTGCGCGAAGAACGGCGTCCTCGTGCTCACCACGGGAACCTTCAGCAACATCCTGCGCTTCCTGCCGCCGCTGACGATCTCCGACGAGCTGCTCCACGACGCCTTCGACGTCATCGAGGCCGGTCTCGCCGAACTCCTCCCCGCCTAACCCCTCCAATTACTACCTGACGGCGGCCCAGCAACCTCGCGCAAGGTTGCTGGGCCGCCGTCAGGTAGTTCGGGGGAGGGGGATGTAGCACAATAGAGGCCATGACTTCAGCGATCGACGGCTCGAGCATGAGCGTTCCGGCCCGTGTGTGGCAGTTCCTCAGGGGGCCGCGCTTCATCGACCTGCCGATCCGCCTGCTGGCGCTCATCATGGGCCTGACCATCCTCGTGCCCGGGTCGTTCGAGATCGCCGAACCCCGCTATGCCGCGTTCCTCATCCTCGCCTACGGCCTCATCGTCCTCGCCGCATTCCTGCCGTTGACCATCATCATCGCGACGACCGGACTGGGCATGGTCTTCTCCCAGCTCTACCCGAGCCTCGAGAACATGTACCCCGAGGCACTCATCCTCGCCACGGCGGTCCTCATCAGCCGTCGCCGGTGGATCGGGTTCGCCCTCGGCACCGTGGGCCTGGCCGCCTACCTCATCGTCGCGACTCGGCTGGGCGCCTATGACGCCGGATTCGAGGGGCTGACCGACCTCGGCTACGGTTGGCTGACCTACGCGCTGCTCGGTCTGTCGGCGAGCTTCGTCGAGGTCCGGATCCGCCGCGAGATCGACCGGCGGGAACGTGCCGCTGTCGAACACCAGAAGACCCTCGATGCGATGCGCGCACGGTTCACCAGCGATATGCACGACACCATCTCGCACTCCCTGACCACCGAGTCCGCGATCATCCGCACGCTGGCGAGGGAGACCGACTCGGAGAACGCCGCGCGACTGCTGGCCGAGCTCTCGCTCGTCAACGCCGAAGCGACCAAGCGGCTGCGCCAGCTGGTGACGAGTCTGAGCACGTGGGAGGCCGAGAGCTGCACCGGGGACCGGCGCAGTTCCCGCATCCGCTTCCGCACCGAGGCCGAGCAGCTGACGACCGCGATCGAAGACGGATGCACGGCCGGTTCCGTGCCGCTGACGACCAGTCTGTCGCCGCTGCCGGCGTATTCCTCGAGCACGCTGGGCCACCATTTCCGCGCAGTCATGCTCGAACTGGCCACGAACGTCATCCGCCATTCCACCCCGGCGACTCCCGCGTCGATCGAGGTCGAGATCCGCGGTGAGCACGGAGACCGGGCCGAGCTGATCTGCCGCAGCACCAATGAAACCCCCGCTGAACTCACCCAGGTGCCGCGATCGCTGGCCCGACGCGCGACCGCAGTGGGCGGGGCCTGCCGAGTCGAGACCGATGAACAGAAGAGAGCCGTCGTCGAGGTGGCCCTGCCCGTCCGCTTCCTCTCACCGTCCGCAGGCGCCCCGTCCGCACGTCCGACCGCAGGATCGCAGTCCGCGGGTTCGCCGTCCGCGACGGCGGTCGCGAACCGCGGGGCCGCGGGAACCGACGCCGACATGATCGATGTCATCGGCGACGACGTGCTGTCCGCGTCATGGGACGGAGGCGGCTCGCCCGCCTCGACGACGATTGGAGACGGGTCGGAGTCGGCATCGGACGGAGGCGGATCGAAGTCGTCGTCGACCGATGTCGGCTCGGCCTCCTCGGCGACGGCCGAAGGCGAGCCGACCACGTCGGCGACAGGCGAAGGCGACCGTGAGTCGAGGACTCCGGAGCCGAACGAGGTTCCCGCCGCCAGCGGTGAGAACCACGCGAACGAGACGGCCCGCTCCGGCGGACCGAACAGCCCTGGCGGCGACCGTCCCACTCGCGATGACTCCGCCGGTCATCGGAACAAGGTCGACGCGTGACATCGGTCCTCGTCGTCGACGATGATTCCTGGACGACCCGCGCGGTCACGGCGGCGCTGCGGGACAACGGCGACTTCGAGGTCCTCGACCCGGTCCACTCCGGCGAAGAGGCTGTCGAGTCCTTCACCGCGCACCGTCCTGACCTCGTGCTCATGGACGTCAACATGCCGCCGGGAATGAGCGGCGTCGACGCGACGGCTGCGATCCTCGAGCACGACCCCGACTCCCGCGTGGTGCTGCTGACCACCGTGGCACCGGGGCCGGGAATCGCCCGCGGACTCGAGGCCGGTGCGCTCGCCGTGGTGAATAAGACAGCGGGCGAGGAGGAGCTCGTCTCGGTGGTGCGGGCCGCCTCGGCAGGGGAGTCGCCCGAACTGCTCAAAGGCCTGGCCGAGGACATCAGCATCAGCGGCGATGAGCTGCCCGAGGCGCCGACCTCCGCGCCTCAGCTGACCGATAGGGAACTCGAGCTGCTCATCCTCCTCTGCCAGGGCCACGGCTACGACGAGATCGCCGAAGCGCAGTTCGTCACGATGAGCACGATGAAGACACATGCGAAGAACCTGCGCATCAAACTGGGCGCGAAGAACCTCGCCCAGCTCGTCGTCCGCGCCCTCCAGTTCAAGTACTACTCACCGGAGTAGGGATCCCTCGAGGCCACCTGCCCGCCTACTACAGTGGGAACCATGACCGATGCCGTGAGCCCCCGCCTGTCCCACCTGATCCGGGACACCGAGGGCTTCCTCCTGCCGCTCACCGAGGTGGCCGACGACATCCTGGTCACCCGGGTCGAATTCGACTTCGACCTGCCCGCCGATACACAGGCGCTGACCGGCACGGTCGTCCTCATCGCCGAGGCGGTCGGCAGCTCCGACCGACTCGATGCGCTGATCGAGACCCACCGTGGAGCGGCGGCCCTGATCCTCTCGCCCGGAGCCCACGACCACCTCACCGACACCCCTGCTTACGGCGAGGGAGGAACCGCACCGGCCCTTCTCGAACGGTCCGCAGCCGTGACATGGTCCGAAGTGCTCGTCCACCTCCGCCAGCTGCGAGAGGGCGCCGCGAGCGCCCTGGCCTGGCCCGATGTCGACGACCTCAGCGCGCTGGCCGCGGTAATCGCGGAGTCGACGGGCGCATCGATCACCATCGAGGACCCGGCCTCCCGCGTCCTCGCCCACGCCAACCTCGGCGATGAGCTCGATGAGATCCGCCGCGAGACCATCCTCTCCGGTGCGATCCCGGGCTGGCGCATCGCCGAACTCGAGGAGTCCGGATTCCTCGACACCGTGCGCCGCTCGACCGACGTCGTCGAACGTCCCGCCGACGGTGCGACCCCGGCGCGTTCGGTGATCGCACTGCGCAGCGAAGGCGAACTCATCGGCACGATCTGGGCCGCCTACCCGGAAACCGTGCCCGCGGAATCTCTGCGCCAGGTGCTGCGCGAAGCGGCCCGCGCAGCACTCCCGGTGATGCTGCGCACCCTGCGGCGCTCACCGTTCGAGAAGCGCATCCGCCGCGAAGCTCTCGGGTCGATCCTCCTCGGCGCCGCAGATCTGGGTCCGGCCGCGACGCTTCTCGCGCTGCCCTTCTCCGGGCATTACTCGGCCCTCGCCTTCGCCGAGGTGGCCCCCGAACGGGAACCGGCGCTGCGGTTCCACCTGCGTGCGGCCTTCGCCGACGCCGTCCTCGCCCACGACGACCGCACCGGTCGGCTCGCGGTGCTCCTCCACATCGACGGGGACCTCACCGCGACCGAGATCAAGCTCCGCGTGGTCACGGCACTCAAACGATCGCTGCCCTCGTCCGAGATGCTCCTCTTCGGGGTGGGTTCCACCGTCGAGAGGCTCGATCATGTGCAGCGGGCCTGGAGGGAGGCGGTCGACATCGTCGATGCGCTGCTCAGCCGCAGTGCGCCGACCGATGATACGTCGCCGTCTCACAACGCGCAGGCGATCGGAGCCACCGCCGATGACGTCGCCGCCGATCTCATCGGGCTCATGACGGCTGATGCCCTCCGCGCCGCGGGATCGCAGGTCTCGATGCGCAGTGCGGGCCCGCAGTCCGGGGCACCTGCCGCGGGCCCGCAGATCTCGGCGCCGGCGCGGGCGCTCGCCGCCCACGATGCGGAGCACCACGGACAGCTGCTCGAGACGCTGCGGGTCTACTTCGCCACCGTCGGCAACTCCGCCGAGGCCTCCCGCCGGCTGCACGTCCACACGAACTCGCTGCGCCACCGGCTCGGCCGGATCGAGGAGATCACAGGGCTGTCGACCTCCGAACGCGCCGAGAGACTGTGGCTGGAACTCTCGGTGCTCGTCGTCGACAGGGAGACCGCCATCGGCAGCAATCGAAGCGGCAGCCGCTGAGCCTGATTGTCGGTTCATCACAACGAGACCGCGTGAACTTTGGCGCAATAGTGTCCGAACCTCATAGCGCCAGCGTTCTAGAGTGCATTCATGCCGCTGACGAAGGACATGATGCACACCAGACACGACACTTCCTCGACCCCTGCCCGGCGGTCGTGCGCGATCTCCGCCGTCGCCGACAACTCTGACCACACTGACGCACCCACTCTCAGTGACGATCCGACACGCGGCGACGCTCCCGCCCTCAGTGACGCACATCCCGTCATCGGCCTCATCGACCTCGACCACATCGACGAGGCCTTTGCTCAGCTGAGCTCGGCCTTCGCCTCCGACCACGACGTCCTCCACGCGGTGGCCTGCAAGGCAGTGCCGCTCCGCCCGCTGCTGCGCCTCTACGCCAAGGCGGGAGCCGGCTGCGAGGTCGCCAGCCCCGGTGAACTCGAACTCGCGCTCGCCGCAGGGTTCACCCCCGACCGCATCGTCTTCGACTCTCCCGCGAAGACCTGGACCGAGCTGCGCCGGGCCGTCGAACTCGGAGTGTCGATGAACATCGACAGCCTCGAGGAGCTCGCCCGACTCGACACCCTGTTCGACGAACGACACCCCACCCCAGCCTCGGCGAGGGTCGGGATCCGCATCAACCCGCAGTCGGGCACGGGCACGATCGGCGCGCTCAGCACCGCCACCCGGACCTCGAAGTTCGGCGTCGGCCTCACCGACGAAGGAGCTCGTGAGGCTGTCATCGGGGCCTACCTCGCCCGGCCCTGGCTGACCCAGATCCACGTCCACTCGGGTTCGCAGGGAATCGGCCTCGACCAGGCTGCCGAGGGCATCGCCGTGGCCGTCGAGCTCGCCGCAGAGATCAACACCCGCGTCAACCGCCGGCAGGTCACGCGCATCGACATCGGCGGGGGACTTCCCGTGAACTTCGACGGCGAAGAGGTCACTCCGACCTTCGCCGACTACCGCGCGGCCCTCGAAGCCCGGATCCCCGAGATCTTCGACTTCGAGATCGTCACCGAATTCGGGCGCGCCCTGCTCGCCAAGGCCGGCACGATCCTCACCCGCGTCGAATACACGAAGACCACCGGCGGCCGCCGCATCGCGATGACTCACGCGGGCGTCCAGGTCGCCACCCGCACCGCCTACGCCCCCGCCGACTGGCCACTGCGCATCCTGCCCTTCGACCCGCAGGGCAGACCCAAGATCGCCGAGGCGGTCCCCACCGACGTCGCAGGCCCCGCCTGCTTCGCCGGGGACCTGCTCGCTCGCGATCGGATGCTGCCCCGGCTCGACGCCGGAGACCTCGTCGCCGTCCCCGACACCGGCGCGTACTACTTCTCGAACCCCTTCTCCTACAATCTCCTCCCGCGCGTTCCCGTCTACGGCTACCGCATCCCCGGTGGTACAGATGCCCGATCTGACCAGGCCGGACCCGACCAAACTGAACCCGGCCCAGCCGACGCAGGGGCCTCCGCCGCCGAGCCGACCGACACTGTCCCGACCGGACCATCCCCATCCCCGGATGAACGCGGCACCGGGGGGCACCTCGGCGAAGGGGCGCCGCAGTTCTTCCTCATCCGGGCCGGGCAGACGATCGACGATGTCCTCGCCGAGGCAGGGGAGCTGGACCTCACTGCACCGCCCGCGGGCGGGCCCTCCCGCGCAACAGGGCCCTCCCGCACCGCAGGGAAGGACGGTGAGCGCGACGCAGACAAACAGGGCGCGTTTATCCGAAGTTGAGGTCAGATCGACTTAGGATGAAGTGTGAGCAGGGTCTCACCTGCAGATATCTATAACCGAATCACGGAAATGACAGAAGGGCAAAGATGTTCACCAACCCCACACTGCGCAGAGGGTGGCGCAGGTGCCTCGCCGGCGTCGCCGCACTGGCGCTGGCCGGATCGCTGGCCACCACGCCCGCTCAGGCGGCGACCTCCGAGGCCCCGGGCGACGACAACGTGCTGCGGATCGCCACCGACGGCTTCATCGATTCATTCAACCCCTTCACCTCTTTCTACCTGCTGCCGACGAACACGTTCCGGTACATGTACGAGAACCTCGTGGCCAACGACGCCAAGGACGGCTCGGTCACCGAGGGTCTCGCCACCGAATGGAACACCGACGACGACGGCCTGGTCTGGACCTATAAGATGCGACCGGACATGAAGTGGTCCGACGGCGAACCGCTGACCTCGAAAGACGTCGCCTGGACGTACACCCAGATGATGGAGAAGGACGGGATGGCGGTCGCCAACGGCAGCCTCGTCGAGAACTTCGCCAAGGTCGAGGCGCCGGACGACGACACCCTCGTCATCACCTTGAAGAAGCCGCAGGCGAACAATCCCGGCCAGGAGATCCCCGTCGTCCCTGAACACGTGTGGTCGAAGATCGACAAGCCAGGGGATTTCAAGAACGACGAGAAGTCCGTCGGTTCGGGCCCGTACCAGCTCGAGAGCTATGAGGCGAACAAGTCCGTCACACTCAAGGCGAACCCGAACTTCTGGCGCGGCAAGCCGAAGCTCGACGAGATCCAGTACCGCTACTACACGAACTCCGACGCCCAGGTGCAGGCGATCCGCTCCGGCGAGGTCGACTTCATCACGGGCTTGAGCCCCGAACAGTTCTCCGCCCTCGACGGAGCCGAGAACGTCGAACTCAACGACGGCCACGGCCGCCGCTTCAACGGCATCTCGATCAACCCGGGAGTCGCCGATGCCAAGGGCAAGGAATTCGGCACGGGGGCGAAGGCGCTCAAGGACAAGAAGGTCCGGCAGGCGATCCGCGCCGGCATCGACGTCGAGACGCTGCGCAAGCAGGTCATGCAGGACTACGCGCAGCCGGCGACGAGCTTCATCCCCGCCGTCTACCCGAACTGGGCACTCAAGTCCGACAACCCGGTCATCAGCGGCTTCGACGTGAAGAAGGCGAAGAAGCTGCTCGACGACGCCGGCTGGAAGGAAGGCTCCGACGGCATCCGCGAGAAGGACGGGAAGAAGCTCACACTGCGCTTCCTCACCGACGCCGACGCTCCGATCGAGCAGAGCACCGCGAAGTTCCTGGCTCCGTGGATGAAGGAGATCGGCATCGACCTGAAGAACGAATCGACCGACGTCGACACCGTGTCCGAACGCACGACCAAGGGCGACTACGACATGTACTTCTCCGGCTGGTCGATCAACCCGGATCCGGACTACCAGCTGAGCATCAACACCTGTGGCCAGCGCCCCGACGCCGAGGGCAACGGCGGCACCAGCCAGGACGGCTGGTGCAACAAGGAGTTCGACAAGCTGTATAAGGCACAGCATGTCGAACTCGACCAGGCCAAGCGCCAGGATCTCGTGCAGAAGGCCCTGGCCATCCACTACGAGGAGACCCCCTCGGTGACGCTGTGGTACCCGAACCAGCTCGAGGCCTACCGCTCCGACCGGTTCGACAACTTCACCAAGCAGCCCACCGACGGCGGAGCGATTGCCAACCAGGTCGGCTACTGGGGCTACGCCTCGGTCGAACCGGTGAGCGAAGAGGACGCCGCTGGCGGCGGCGGAATCGGCACCGGCGGATGGATCGGCATCGGCGCCGCTGTCATCGTCGTCCTCGGCGGAGGCGGCTGGCTGCTCAGCCGTCGGAAGAAGTCCGACGACCGCGAATAGCAGCGCGGCACCGTCGTCCCGGGCGTCGCACAAGCGGCGTCCGGGACGCAGCCCCACCGGGACGCAGCCCCACCGGGACGCAGCCCCACCGGGACGCAGCCCCACCGGGACGCAGCCCCACCGGGACGCAGCCCCACCGGGACGCAGCCCCACCGGGACGCAGCCCCACTGGGACGCAGTCCCGGCCCCTCCCCTTCAGCACCAGGAGCACCACAGTGAGCACACCCACCCACGACGATTCCCGTCCGGGGGACCCGAATCAGGGTCCCACCGGGTCGGGACCCGGCACCACCGGAGCGGGACCCGGTTCCGCGGGCAAGGGCACTGACCCTGCGAGCGGGGGAGCCGCCTCGGCGACGGGATCGGCCGCCTCGGCGTCCGGCTCCGGCGGGGCCGCCCTCACCGGCCCCGACCAGGACATGGACGAACCGCCGGCGGGCGGATCGTTCGCGCGGTACTTCCTGCGCAAGCTCGGCGGGGCGGCGACGTCGATGATCCTCGTCGTGCTCCTCGGCTTCTTCGCGTTCCGCCTGCTGCCCGGCGACCCGGTGCTCAAGATCGCCAAGGAACGGCCGATGAGTCCGGCCCAGATCGCCGAGCTGCGCAGTCAGTACGGGCTCGACAAACCCGTCATCGTCCAATTCTGGGACTACCTCGTCGGCATCGTCACCGGCGACCTCGGCGAGTCCTACGTGTACCGGAAGTCCGTCGCCTCGCTCATCGGCGAGTACCTCGGCCCGACCCTGCTGCTCACCGCCACCGCCGCGGTCATCGCGATCGCCTTGGGCCTGTGGCTCGGTCAGCTCTCGGCATGGCAACGCAATTCGCTCTTCGACAAGGTCGCCTCGTCGACCTCGCTGATCTTCTGGTCCGTGCCGACGTTCTGGCTCGGCCTCATCCTGCTCATGATCTTCGGCGGCACCCTGCAGTGGCTGCCCACCGGCGGCATGGTCACCCCGAGCCTCGAACCGTGGTCGGCAGCCGCGGTCATCGACGTCATCAAGCACCTCATCCTCCCGGTCATCACCCTCGTCGCCGTCGTCTACGCGCAGTTCCTCATGGTCATGCGCGCCTCCCTGCTCGAGGAGATGAGCGAGGACTACCTCACGACCGCCCGCGCGAAGGGGCTGACCGAGGACGAGGTCCGTCGCAAGCATGCCGTGCCCAATGCGCTGCTGCCGACGGTCACCGTCGTCTTCCTCCACATCGGCGGGCTCATCGCCGGCGCCGTCACCGTCGAGGCCGTGTTCTCCTGGCCGGGGCTCGGCAAACTCACCTTCGAAGCGATCCGCGGCCCCGATCTGCCGCTGCTGCAGGGCACATTCGTCGTGTTCTCGGCGATCATCATCGTCATGAACCTCGCCGCCGACCTCGTCTACCGATTCCTCGATCCCCGCGTCAGGAGGGCATGATGCCAGCGAATACCCCCGCCGAGGCGGCCCCGGGCAAGCCATCGGGCGCAGGCTCCCCGTCGAACGGCTCGGATCCGCGTGGCTCGGATCCGCGTGGATCCGCCCCCGTCGTCGACGGCGCAAAGCTCGTCCGCGAACGCCGGCTGAACAACGCGAAGAAGAACTGGGCGCTGTTCCGCTCCGACATCCCCGCGATGGTCGGGGCGGTCGTCCTCCTCTTCTTCATCGTCATCGCCGTCGTCGCCCCGCTCATCGCGCCCGAGTCGATGCTCGACGTGACCAAACAGCTCGACGTGCCCCGCTACGCCCCGCCGAGCCTCGAACACCCCCTGGGCACCGACGACCTCGGCCGCGAGATGTGGGTGCGCATCCTCTGGGGTGCCCGCGTGTCCATCCTCGTCGGCGTCGCCGCGACCGTGATGTCGATGGTCATCGGCACGATCATGGGCCTGGCCGCCGGTCACTTCACCGGACTCTTCGGCGGCATCATCATGCGCATCGTCGACTTCTTCATCGTGCTGCCGTCCCTGCTGCTGGCGATCGTGCTGTCCTCCGTCCTCGAACGCGGAGTCTTCACGATCGTCGTCGCCATCGGGCTGACCTCGTGGGCGTCGACCGCGCGCATCGTGCGCTCGCAGACGCTCAGCGTCGAGTCCCGGCTCTACATCGAAAGGGCGCGCATCCTCGGTGCCGGGCATCGGCATATCCTGTTCCGGCACCTGCTGCCGTCGGTGATGCCGCTCGTGCTCGCGAACACGACGCTGACCGTCGGTGGGGCGATCATCGCCGAATCCACCCTGTCGTTCCTCGGCCTCGGGGACACGAGCAAGGAGTCGTGGGGCACGATCCTGAAGAACTCGATGGACGTCTCGGCCGCGACGTCGGGCTACTGGTGGTACGTGCTCACCCCCGGCATCGCCATCCTCCTCGTGGTGCTGGCCTTCACCATGGTCGGCCGCGCGCTCGAGGCCATCATCAACCCCGCCCTGAGGAGCCGCTGATGACTGACTTGAGCTTCGAGAACGTCTCGATCACGTACCGTTCGTCCTCCGACCGCGGCGACGTCGTGGCCGTGAAGGATGTCAGCCTCGACCTGCCCGCGGGAGCCACGCTGGGCATCGCCGGGGAATCCGGGTCGGGGAAGTCGACGCTGATCATGTCGGCCCTGCGGCTGCTGCCCAAGTCGGCCCGGCTGGACGGGCGGGTCCTCCTCGGCGGGAAGGACCTGCAGGACCTCAACTTCGGGCAGATCCGCGCGGTCAGGTGGGCGCAGGCCTCGATCGTGTTCCAGGGTGCCCTGCATTCGCTCAACCCCGTCCGCGAAGTCGGGGGCCAGATCATCGAGGCGCTGACACACCATGCGAAGGATACGTGGACGACCCCGGAGAAGCGTCGGGATCGGATGTTCGAACTCTTAAGCGAGGTCGACCTCGACCGGTCGAAGGCCATCGCCTACCCGCACGAGCTCTCCGGCGGACAGAAGCAGCGGATCATGATCGCCATGGCGCTCGCGTGCGAACCGGACATCATCATCGCCGACGAACCGACCACCGCCCTCGACGTCATCGTGCAGAAGCAGATCCTGTCCGGGCTCGCCGCCCTCGTCGCCGAGCGCGGGATCTCGCTGCTGATGATCAGCCACGACCTGGCCGTGCTCTCGGCGGTGTGCGCGAATCTCGCGATCATGCGGCACGGGAAGCTCGTCGAATACGGCCCCAGCGACGAGGTGTGTCTGCGCCCGCAGGAGGAGTACACGAAGCAGCTCGCCGGTGCGTTCCCGCAGATCGGAGACCCCGAATCCCGGCTGAATCCCAGGACCCTCAAGCCCGCCGAGGTGACCCGGGCGCAGCCGTACACCATGGGTGACGAGGTGGTGCTCGAGGCGAAGGACCTCAGCGTCTCCTTCGACACCCGGCATGGTCGGGAGAGAGCCGTGCGCGGCGTGGACCTGGCGCTGCACAAGGCAGAGATCCTCGCCGTCGTCGGCCAGTCCGGTTCGGGGAAGACGACCCTGGCGCGGTCGCTGCTGGGGCTGCAGGAGGTGGAGCCGGACTCGCAGCTGTCGTTCGCGGGCAAGCCGCTGCCGAAGAAGGCGAAGGCGCTGCGGACCTTCCGCCGACAGGTGCAGATGATCCTCCAGGACCCGTCGGGGTCCCTCAACCCCAAACGCAGCGTCTACGAGGCGGTGGTCGAAGGGCTGCGCGTGCAGGGGATCAGGGACCGCGAGTACGAAAGGGTCGTCGGGGCCCTCGAAGCCGCCGAGCTCACGCCGGCCGCGGACTATCTCGAGTCGATCCCGCAGGAGCTCTCCGGCGGACAGCGGCAGAGGGTCGTCATCGCCGGGGCGCTCGCCCTGGACCCGCAGGTGCTCATCGCCGACGAGCCGGTGGCGTCCCTGGACGCCTCGGTGCGCGGGGAGATCCTGTCGCTGTTCCTCGCGCTGAAGAAGAACCTCGGCATGAGCGCACTCATCATCACCCACGACCTGGGCCTGGCCTGGAACATCGCGGATACAGTGGCAGTGATGAAGAAAGGCGAGATTGTGGAATACGGTGATGTCGACACGGTCCTGAAGGACCCGCAGCACGCCTACACGCAGGAACTGCTCGCCGCGGTTCCGCGACTGGGAAGTCAGAGTCTGGTGAGGAATGAGTAGCCCGTACCTCGACACCGCGCCCCTGCAGCCCGGTGACACGGTCCGCCTCGTCGCGCCGTCCGGGCCCACCGACGAGGAGTCGCTGCTACGCGCCATCGCCCAGCTCGAATCCTGGGGGCTTCGCGTCGTGCCTGGTGAGAACGTCCGCGCCCGGCATCCGCGGGTGACGTATCTCGCCGGCACCGATGAGCAGCGCCGCAGCGACCTCGTCGACGCCTGGTGCGATCCGGACACCGACGCCGTCATCGCCCTGCGCGGCGGATACGGCGCCATGCGGCTGCTCGACGGCATCGACTTCGACCTCATGCGCCGGCACCTGCGACGCCGAGACGGCCGACCCAAGCTGCTCACCGGATCCTCGGACATCACCGCCCTCCACCAGGCATGGGAGCACCACCTGGGCGTGGCGACACTGTTCTGCCCGATGGTCGGCAACGACCCGTTCAAGAGCTCGACAGTGGTCCCCGCCGAGGTGGCCTCCTGGCTGTTCCACCCTTGGGGCGGCCGCGAACTCGGTTTCCCGGCCGGTGTCGGCTCCCCTGCCGGTATCGGCGGCGCGGATGCGGGCGTCGTTGCCGGTTCGGAAGCGGACCCTGCTGCTGGCGCTGGCGTGGATTCCTCCGCCGAGCCGTCGCTTAGGTGGGCGAAACGGTCGGACGAATCCGCTGGGCAGCCGACCATTTCGCTCACCCAAGAAGGTGCCGCGGCAGATCTGCAGGGAACTGGTGCGCTGGAGACCACTGGGCAGGGGACTGGTGCGCGAGAAGCCGCTGGGCAGGGGACTGGTGCGCTGGAGACCACCCGGCAGGGAACTGCCGTGGCGTCTCGCCCGCTCAGCCGGGCGCGGACGTTGGTTCCGGGTGAGGCGAAGGGCCGCCTCGGCGGGGGAAACCTCAGTCTTGTCGCGGCAGGGATCGGCAGTCCGGAACTGCTCGGTGCGAGCCGGTGGCGCGAGACGAACGGGCCGACGATCCTCATGCTCGAAGACGTCGACGAGGAGCTGTATCGGCTCGACAACCTCATGGTTCAGCTCGACCGCGGCGGGTGGTTCGCCTCTGCCGATGCGGTGGTGCTCGGATCGTGGGAGGACTGCGCGCCGGTCGACGATGTCGAGGCGCTGATCATGGACTATCTCGGCGATGCGGGCATCCCGATCGTCAGCGAGATGGGGTTCGGACACGACCCGGATGCCCCGAGTGTGCCGCTCGGTGTCGCTGTCACGCTCGAAGCGCCGGCGGATGGTCGGCCGCGGATGTGGGTGCACCCGGCGGAGGACACATGAGGTCGTTGTGGAGGTGGCAATCCGCACCAGCCGGGTGCACCGAAGCAGAAGGGCCACACGGCAGCGGGTGACGAGATGACGAATACGACGACCACGACGACCACGAAACTGACAGGAGCGCGATCATGAGCGAACTGAACTTCGACGGACTGCCGGGGGTGCGCTTCAGTGCATTGGCCTTCGACGTCGACAGCGGGGAGAGGGTGTTCGCCCATCACGAGAACGATGAACTCGACACTGCGAGCATGGGCAAGGTGTTCCTGCTGCACACGGCGCTGCAGATGTACAAGGACGGCACGCTCGACCTCGAGGAGCGCCTGCACCGCCGGCCGTCCGAGCGGGTCGACGAGTCCGGGATCTGGTACCTCATGGAGCAGGACGATCTGAGCATCTTCGACGTAGCGCTGCTCATCGGCGCCTTCAGCGACAACTTCGCGACGAACGTCCTCATCCGGCGGGTCGGACTCGAGAACGTTGCGGCGCAGGTGAAGACGCTCGGGTACTCGAACTCGGGCCTGCACGACTTCCTGCGCTGGCCGCGACCGGCGAAGGCGCCGCGGACCCTGTCGACGGGCACGGCCGCGGAGATCAGCGACTTCATGGCCCGACATGCGAAGGACGAGTTCTGGGACGAGTCGACGAACGAGGTCTTCCGCCGCTGGCTGGGCGCCGGCGCGGACACGTCGATGGTCGCTTCGGCGTTCGATCTCGATCCGCTCGCCCACTACAACTACCAGCGCGACGTGTGGGTGTGGAACAAGACCGGCACGAACGGGACGATCCGCGCCGACGCCGGAATCGTCATGACCCCGCAGCGTCGCGTCGCCTATGCGGTGTTCGCGAACTGGGAGCCGGGCACCGACCGCGTCGTCGACGTCATGCCGATCATGCGCGAGGCCGGCGACGCGATCCACCGGTTCCTCTAGGCCGCCGGGTCGGGGCGGCGACACGTTCACTTATCGCTGCGGTCGAAGAACACGTCCCCGGCGACGCGAGTTTCGACCGAACCGATCAGTGACAGACCGGACCACGCCTGGCACTCGGACCACCCCGCCAGCACCCAGCGGGCAGGCCACCAGCACCCTGCCAGCGCCCCACCAACACCCAGCGGGCAGGCCACGACCGCCCAGCCCGCACCCCACCGTCACCCCACGACAAGGAGAAGCACATGAGCATCGACGTCTTCGACGGACACAACGACCTCGCCTGGTTCCTGCGCGAAGAGCGCGACTACAGCGTCGAGGGTCTCAATGACCCGGCCGTCTCGCCGTTCACCACGATGGATCAGCTGGCGGCCGGGCACGTCGCCGCGCAGTACTGGTCCGTCTACGTCCACTCCTCGATCACCGGGGCCGATGCCGTCAAGGCGACGTGGGAGCAGATCGACGCCGTCCGTCGCGTGGTCAGCGCTTACCCCGAACGCCTCGCCTTCGCCCGCACCGCCGCCGACGTCCGCTCCGCCCGCGCCGCCGGGAAGGTCGCCTCGCTCATGGGTGTCGAGGGCGGCCAGCAGATCGACGAGTCGCTTGCTCTGCTGCGTTCCTACGCCCGCGCCGGCGCCCGGTACATGACGCTGACGTGGTCGACGACGCATTCGTGGGCCGACTCGGCCACGGACGATCCGCAGCATGGTGGCCTGAGCGACTTCGGCCGTGAGGTCGTGGCCGAGATGAACCGGATCGGCATGATCGTCGACCTCTCCCACGTCGCACCGTCCGTGATGCACCAGTCGCTGGATCTGAGCACCCTGCCGGTGATCTTCAGCCACTCGTGCGCGTACGGCCTCAACCCGCACCCGCGCAACATCCCCGACGACGTCCTCGATCGCGTGCCCGACAACGGGGGAGTGGCGATGATGACGTTCGTGCCCTCGTTCGTCTCGAACGAACGTCGCGAATGGGTCGAGGCCGGGGAGAACGGCACCGCCCCCGAGGTGACCGTGGCCCAGGTCGCCGACCACTGCGATTACGTACGCGAGAGGATCGGCATCGACCACATCGGCCTCGGTGGCGACATCTGCGGAGTCGATGAGCTGCCGACCGGGCTCGGCGATGCGGGTCAGTATCCGAATCTCTTCGCCGAGCTCGCCTCCCGCGGCTGGTCGCAGGCCGATCTGCGCAAGCTCGGCTTCGACAATGCGATGCGCGTCCTCGACGCGCACGAGGACGCGTACACCGCCTTCCTCGGGACGAGCGACAGTGCAGCCGGATCCGACGACACAGCGGCACCCACCGGCACGACCGCCTCGGTGCCGGCTGAGACCGGCACGGCCGGACCCACCGGCAAGGCCGCTCCTAACGGCACAGCCGCCTCGGCGGGGTCGGAATCATGACCCGCCTGCTCGTCATCGTCAATGACATCGAGTCTCAGCCGGGGCAGCTGACGCGGTGGATGATCAGCGAGAACGTCGAATTCGACCTGCGCATCGGGGGTATCTCGCCGCTGCCGGGGCCCGACGCGCTCAGCGCATATGACGGGCTGGTCATGCTCGGCGGCGGATACATGCCCGATGAGACGGACCGGGCACCGTGGCTGGCCGATGAGGCCGCGCTCGTAAGGCGTGGGCTGGAAGCGGACCTGCCGCAGTTCGGCATCTGCCTCGGAGCGCAGCTCATCGCGCACGTGACCGGCAGCGATGTGCGCGCACAGACCGGGGCCCCGGAGAAGGGGTACACGAGGATCGACACCACCGCCGAGGCGGCCGACGACCCCGTGTTCTCCGCGATCCGGACGCAGACGTCGTTCGTCGAAAGCCATGTCGACCGCATCGTCTCCCTGCCGGGGGAGGCGACGCTGCTGGCCCGCAGCGAGGCCTGCGAGTTCCAGGCGTTCCGAGTCGGCCGGGCCTGGGGGACGCAGTTCCACCCGGAATCGACGCGGGAGAACATTCTGCGGTGGGACGGGCAGAAACTGCGGACACTCGGGTTCGATAAAGCTACGCTGTTGGATGAAGCGACGGAGCTCGGGCCTGAGAGCGAACGTGATGCGAAGGCACTGTTCACTGCGTTTCTCGATGTTGTGCGGAGCTGAGGCATACTGGGTCAGGCTCTGACCACCGTCGGAGTTGCCAGGACTGCCAGGACTGCGGTGAACCAGCCGCGGCGAACCGGCTGCGGCGAACCGGCCGCGGCGAACCGGAGGAATCATGAGCGACAAGGGACCGACGACCACGGTCGAATCAGGTGACGGGCAGCAGCCCGAGACCCTCAAGCGGGTCATGGGGCCGAAGCTTCTGCTCCTGTTCATCGTCGGCGACATCCTCGGAACGGGCGTCTACGCGCTCACCGGCCAGGTGGCGGGGCAGGTCGGCGGTGCCGGCTGGGCACCGGTCATCCTCGCCTTCGCAATCGCCCTGATCACGGCCTTCTCCTACATGGAGCTCGTCACGAAGTACCCGGAGGCCGCGGGCGCCGCCCTGTATACGCACAAGGCGTTCGGGATCCACTTCGTCACCTTCCTCGTCGCATTCGCCGTCCTCAGCTCGGGCATCACCTCGGCGTCGACGGCCTCGAACGTGTTCGCGGCGAATATGGTCGCCGGCTTCGGCTGGGACATCTCGGGCACCGGCGTGATGTGGATTGCACTCGGATTCCTCACCCTCGTCGCTGCGATCAACCTCCGCGGGGTCGGCGAGAGCGTCTGGTTCAACGTCGTCCTCACACTCATCGAACTGACCGGTCTGCTGCTCGTCATCGTCGTCGGATTCTTCGCCCTGGGGTCCGGCAGCGCCGACTTCTCGCGGGTGATGATCTTCGAGACCGCCGATGACAAGAGCGTCTTCCTCGCGATCACAGGTGCTACGGCGCTCGCCTTCTTCTCGATGGTCGGGTTCGAGGATTCGGTGAATATGGTCGAGGAGACGAAGGACCCGCGGATCTTCCCGAAGATCATGCTCTCGGGACTCTCCATCACCGGTGTGATCTATGTGCTCGTGTCCATCGTCGCGGTCGCGGCGGTTCCGATCGGTCAGCTCTCCGAAAGCGACACCCCGCTCCTCGACGTCGTCCGGGCCGGTGCGCCCGGGATTCCGATCGACGCGATCTTCCCGTTCATGACGATGTTCGCCGTCGCGAACTCCGCGCTCATCAACATGCTCATGGCCAGCCGCCTGCTCTATGGAATGGCGAAGCAGAACGTGCTCCCGCCGGTGTTCGCGAAGGTGCTGGCCGGCCGCCGATCGCCGTGGGTGTCGATCATCTTCACGACGCTCATCGCCTACGCGCTCATCATCTCGGTGACCACGATCCTGCCCGAATCGGTGACCGCATCGCTGGGCGGCACCACCTCGCTGCTGCTGCTCGCGGTCTTCGCCGTCGTCAACGTCGCCGTGCTCATCCTGCGCAGGCAGCCGGCGAAACACGAGCACTTCAAAGCACCGACGTTCCTGCCGTGGATCGGCGTTTTCAGTTGCGCATTCCTCGTCGGCCCGTGGGCCCGCCTCGACGACCTCATCCAGTATCAGATCGCCGTCGCGCTCGTCGGAATCGGCGTCGTCCTGTGGGCCATCACCTGGCTGTGGAACCGTTCGACGAAGGGCACGAGCACCCGCTTCCGCAATCCCGAGGAGCTGACGTGAGGAACCCCCGCCGAGGTGGGGCACCGTTATCCTGGGAAGCAGGGCCACCGCGAGGTGGGGCCACCGTCCCGCCCGCTCAGTTCTGTTTCGTTTCAGCCAGCTACTATCAGCGCTCAGATCAGCGAAGGTGAATAAATGAGCATTCTCGTCGGTTACGTCAACAATCCTGCCGGTCATGCCGCACTCGACTCCGGAATCGCGCAGGCGAAGAAGGACGGCAAGGAGCTCGTCGTCGTCAACGCCTCCCGGTCGGCTCAGCGCAACGATTCGTACCGCCTCGGCGAGGGTGAGCTGAAGTCCGTGAAGGACTATCTGTCACGGTCAGAGGTCGAATACCGAGTGCTGACCATGGGCAGCGAATACGATCCGGCCGAGCAGATCCTCGACACCGCCGCCGAGGTGGGGGCCGAGCTCATCGTGCTCGGCACCCGGAAGCGCACCCCGGTCGGGAAGTTCCTCCTCGGTTCGACGATCCAGAAGGTCATCCTCGACGCCGAAGTTCCGGTGCTGTGCGTGAAGGCCACGCACTGAGGCTGATTGTGCGCTGACGGGGACCGTGCCCGATGCCTCGCGCACTGAGGCCATCGTCCGGCTGATCAGCCGACCGAGCTCATGATGAGATCGGCGTTGACGTGTGCACCGGCGAGGACGCCGCTCGCGGCGCTCGCCACGACCATGGCCGACATGTCGGCGCTGTTTCCGATCGCCCACACGCCCGGCACCGCGGTCTGGCCGGCCATCTGCGTGGGTATGTAGGTTCCCATTCCGCTCGGGTGCTCGTCGACTTCGCCGCCGAGCTGGCCGAACAGCTCGGAGTTCGCGCGTGCGTAGCCGCCGACGGCGAGGGCATCGAAGGTGAGGGTTTCGACGACAGCCACGGCATCCACTGTCCGTCGCTTCAGCGATAGGACGGTGCCGGCGTCGGTGCGGTCCACCTCGGGGATGTGGGCATCGATGTACTCGATGCCGAGCGAATCGAGCATCCTGACCTGGTCGTCATCGGGCTCGGGAGCGTTGTGTCGGATGAGGGTGACGTCGTTGCTGAGCTGGGAGAACAGCATCGCCTGATGGTAGGACATCGCGGTGGTCCCGATGATGCCGAGGCGCTGCCCGCGGACCTCGTATCCGTGGCAGTACGGACAGTGCAGGACGGTCTCGCCCCAGCCCTCGGCGAGGCCGGGGACGTCCGGCAGTTCGTCGGTCAGTCCGGTGGCGATGATGATCCGCTGGGCGCGGACGACGATCCCCACCGAGGTGGTCAGTTCGAACCGATGCCCCGGGCCCGCCTCGGGGGAGTGGGTTGTGCGGGCTTCCGTGACAGTTGCGTCGAGGAAGGCCACTCCGTAGTCCTCCGCTTCGGCACGGCCTTTCGCGACGAGTTCGAGAGGATTGATGCCCTCGTTGCCGAGGACGTTGTGCGCATGCGCGCTCGGCGCATTGCGGGGCTGACCAGCGTCGATGACGACGACCGAGCGCAAGGATCGGGCGAGTGCCACCGAGGCTGCCAAGCCGGCAACACCGCCGCCGACGATGGCCACCTCGACGGTCTGAGTGTCGTGCGCGGACGTGTGGGCGTCGGTGGGTGATCCGGGGGCGGTCGGTGTTGTGGGATTTGCGGGCGTTGTGGTGGCCATAGTTCTCCTCAGGTGTCATTCGTGGCTGCCGTGGATCGGTTGGTGCGATGAATTCGTGGCTGCCGTGGATCGGTATATGGACAGTCTGTGGTGCGAACCTGCGAATCTGCAATACTATTTGCAGAAATAGCAAAACCTTCTCTGCTGCCGGTATGGTCCGCTGGTGTGGACCGGCTTCCTGTGCGCCGCTCACTGCTGCTTCCTGTAAGACCCCGAAGTGGTGTCAGTGCCGAAATGTAGTCTGAATGCAGGCATTGGAGACCATGCCTCCTCGGTTCTTCTCTTCCGGGATTCGCTGCGACTTCCCTCTTCTTCCGCCCGGCTGGGAAGCCTTCTTCTGCCCGGCAGGGAAGCGCGATGCATGACGGCTTTATCGGCATTGCGGTCCGGCACTTCGAGGATTGTCTGAGGACGATCCACTCCTTGCCGGGCCTCAGTCTCATAATGACGTCAAGGAATAGAAGAATTTCGAAGAGGGAAAAGAGAAAGGAATACAAATAGTACAGAACTATAGACAGTGTTCTAATCCTGATTTAGAATATAGGTAGCCGAAGACATCAACGATGATGAACGGACACAGAGAACATGGCTCTCATCCCCGACCGTAGGCACGACAAACAGAACGACGAATCCGACTCGGCTTCGTCGACCCCGCTTCGACCCGACACCCCGATGCCGACCCCTTCCGAAGGGCCGGAGACCGCCGCGCCGTCCTATCGGGAGCTTCTCGAACGGGCCGGCCTCGATCTCACCGGTCATCCCCTGGCTGACCGCTTCGACGGTATCGCCGACGACGCGACCGACGACGAAGACTTCGCTGTCACCCCGTCGACTCTGCAGGGAAGCGACCTGCGAGACGCAGAAGGGCTGTGGTCGCGCAAGCCCGTTCAGCCAAGCACCGAAGACGATGTCAAGGCGTATATCGCGGAGGCCGAAGCGCGCCAGGCTGCGTGGGTGAAGAAGAAGCGCGAAGAGAGCGAGACACCGGAACAGCGCGAAGAGCGTAAGGCGCGTGAAGCGCGCGACGAACGCGAAGCGCAGCAGTTCCGTGAGGACTGCGAACGCGAAAGCGCCGAACTGGACGCACGGTTCGACCAGTACGAAGAGGAGAAGCAGAAGGCGCAGGAGGCGGCACGCGAGGCCGAGCTCGAGCGCGCCGAGCGCCATAGAGTCGTGGCCGAGAACGCCACGCCGACGGCGGGTGGTCACCCCCTGCTCGACGAGTATCGCTGGTCAGACCTCGAGCACATCGCGCCGGAGGTCACCGACAGCGTCGAACAGCTCCAGCGCCTGCTGGGCGAACTCCGCGACTTCGCGCGGCCCATGGGGCCTGATGACGCCGTGACGGTGCTCGACGGGCTCGAAACGCTCGACCGACTGACCGAGTCGTTGTCAGTCGTCACCCTTTCGGTCTTCGACCGGGTCGGAACGCCACGCGACTACGGGGCGAAGACGACTAAAGCGCTGGTTCAGAATCGTTTGAACCTGTCTTCTCAGGAGGCCTACCGCAGGACGCAGCTCGCCGAGCATCTGGGCAAGCGAACCGCTATGAGCGGGGAATCGATCGAACCGCAGTTCGCGACACTGTCGGCAGCCCTGCGCGACGGCATCCTGTCGTCGAACCAGGCGTCGACCATCATCAAGTGCCTGAAGAGTCTTCCGCCGACGGTCTCCGACGACGACAAGCTCATGGCCGAACGGCTGCTCGTCGACAAGGCGCCAGCCGTTCGCGTGCGAGACATTCACGCCCTCTTCGAGGAGATCTGCGGCTGGATCGACCCGGACGGGCGGGAGCCGAAAGAAGCGGCCGATCGCGATGACTTCAACGTCAACTTGCGCCAGCTCAAGGACGGCACCTGGACCCTCAAGGGCCGACTCGACGCAGAGACGGGAGGAGTCCTCAACGGACTGCTCACCTCCCGGATCAAGGCCGACAACGCATCGGACGAGGAAGCCGACGCGCCGTGTGCGGAAGGCAGCGCCGACGATACTGCCAGTGCCGGCACGGAAGGCGCTGCGGGTTCCGAGTCCCAAGCCGGGACGCTCGCCGACAGCGCTGCTGAGGCCGCCTCCGGCGCCGCGGAGGCAGACAGCGATCAGGCCATCGTCGACACCTTCACCGAAGTTCTGCGCGGGGATCGCTCCGACTGCCTCGACCCCTCACTCGACTTCTCACAGCCGCAGGTCGGCGACAACGGCGAGATCCCGCAGGGCGCGGGCGTCAGGGAAGACGGCACTCTGGTCGCGATGGCTGCACAGCAGCCGAGCGTTCGCCGCCGGATCTACGAACGGTTCTCCAGCCTCGTCGGTGGTATCGAGATGAACCGCATCAAGGCGGGCGCCGCCTACGCCCTGGTCGTCACGGCCAAGGCCGAGGACCTCGCGACGCAGGCCGGCAAAGCCGCCACCGAGGTCGAGGCACCATTCCCGATCACCTCGGCCGCTCTGGAAGGACTCAACGGATCGGTGTTCTTCCACCTGATGGGCAAGAAGACCAAGTCGTTGGCGCTCGCGACCGAACGGCGACTGGCGACCGAGAAGCAGCTGGCGATCCTCGCCAGCCGCGACCAGGGATGCTCATTCCCCGGTTGTGACACCCCTCCCGGATGGTGCGAAGCACACCACATCGTCGCTTGGGCAGAAGAAGGCGAGACCGACGTCAACAACTTGACGTTGGCATGTTCGGCCCACCACCACCTGATCGACAAGTCCGATTGGTACTGCATCATGCTCAAGGACGGTCGCCCGGCATGGGTGCCTCCGACATCGGTCGACGCGGCTCGGACACCGATCCTGCATGCGCGGTTCATCGCGCGGGAGATCGGAGAGACCCTCTTCGGCTGACCGACCTCGGGACTGCGGACGACCGCAGCCCCGACACCGGATCGAGGCTCAACCCAGTGCCCGCATTGGCACCGGGCTGACAGTCGACCCGCCGGCCGAACCTACAACCGACCGTGCCAACCGGCTCGGCTGTACTTCCGGCCACAACCGGAATGATCCCGTCGCGCGCACTGTTGCTCGGATATGAAGCTTTCCATTCTCGACCTCGTCCCCGTCCGGGCGGGACAGACCACGTCAGACTCGTTCGCTGCGTCCAAGCAGATCATCGACACCGCCGACAGGCTCGGGTTCACTCGCTACTGGGTGGCCGAACACCACAACATGCCCTCGATCGCCTCGACGATGCCAGGGCCGGAACTCATGCACCTCGGTCAGGGAACCGAACGCATTCGGCTCGGCTCCGGCGGTGTCATGCTTCCCAACCACGCGCCCTTGGCCGTTGCCGAACTCTTCGCGCTGCTCACCGCTGTCTACGGCGATCGCATCGACCTGGGCATCGGACGTGCTCCCGGTACGGACCCGATCACCTCTGCGGCTATGAGGGGCCACCTCGGCGAAGGTCGGATGGTCGATCGCGAAGGTCAGACCATCGACCCAGTCGAACAGTTCCCGCAGCATGTGATCGATACCCTCAGCCTGATGCGGCCGGAGGGTCTGCGCGTGCCTTTGCACGGTGGCCGCGAGCACGTACTCAAGGCGACACCGGACCCGATGCCGGGCACTCAACCGCTGCCATGGCTGCTCGGGTCCTCCGGCTACTCTGCTCGATTGGCCGCAGAATTGGGCATGCCCTACGTCTTCGCGAACCACTTCGCGGCAGGGGCCACGACCGGAATGAAGATCTATCGCGACAATTTCACCCCCGGAGCCTACGGCGACAAGCCACAGACCTTCGTCACGGCCAACGTCGTCGTCGCGCCCACCGCCGAGGAAGCGCAGCTGCGGTCAGAACCCTTCATGCTGCAGATGTCTCGACTGCGCACGGGTGGTCCGATGGAGAAGCTGCGCCTCACCGGTGATGACGTCCGATCCGTCATGACCGATCAGCAGCGCATGGTCGGCGAAGAACTGTCGGCCAACTGGATCGTCGGTGATACGGAATCCGCTGCCTCGCAGCTGGAAGAGCTCGCGGCACGATTCGACGTCGACGAGATCATGATCCAGCCGGTCGCAGGTGCGATGGAAGGTGAAGATCTGCGTGAGGATCCCGGGCGGATTCAGACGCTCGAACTGCTCGCCGGAGAATTCCTCAAGGGCTGACGACCTGGCGTTCGCTGACAGCACGGTGAATCAATACTCTGCGGCTGATTCCACCGGTCCACAGTCACGGTCGGGAGGTCTGACGACTGTTCAATAGGTTCCCTGCTGAGGTCTCAGCTCAGCATCGAATCGGGCAAGTGGACTTCAAACCTTCGACAGAGCACGCTATCCTGTCACAGTGTCATGAATGCTGCCAGTCGTTCGACAGCCAGCATGATCGACACCGTGCACCGTCTCGGCACCAACGAGGTTCCCCATCAGGGAATCCCTGTCGGTGACGAGGCAAGTACGCCGAATGCGTTCGCGCATCTTCGGAGACTTCCCCCACGCGGGCCTGCCGCCCGCAGACCGAAAGAGAAATAATGCGTACCAAAATTGCTGTTTCGGCAGCACTTGGGGTCGGATTGGTTTTCGGCTCCGGTGCTCCCGCACTCGCGAGCAGTCTGACCTCGACCGATGCCGCAAAGTCAGCCGAGATCTCAGCCGATGTCGTCCCCGGTCAGGAACTCGAACGAATCAGTGACGGAAAGATCGAAAAAGGCGAAACCGCCTACGTCGACGTCACCGTGGCCACCCTGTGGACCGACACAGACGCACCACGCAAGGCCGACAAACCTGCCCTCGGACACCCTGTCGACCTCGCCAAGTGGAACAAGAACCTCAAGAGCACCGATGTGCGGCGCGGTCTGACCGGCAAGACCGAAACACAAGCCACCTACGGTTCGGAAGTCACCGTCCTCGACACCAAGGGCAAATGGTCCTACGTCAGCGTCAAGGACCAGAAGACCCCGAAGAACAAGAAGGGCTACCCCGGCTGGCTGCCGACGAAGCAGCTCGTCGAGAACGACCGCTTCACCAAGCTCCGTGACGAGCAGCCCCGCGCCGTCGTGACGAAGCCCAAGAGCGAACTCGAAGGCATCGAGTTCACCAAGGACACCGGAGCCGACGTCAGCTTCAACGTCGATCTGCCCCTCATCGCCCAGGACGTCGATGATGTTCGCGTCGCGCTCCCCGGCGGCGGTGCCGCTTGGATCGATGCCGACGACGTCGACGTCTACGACGTCGGCGAGAAGCCGGCGAAGCCCAGCGGCAAGGACCTCGTGAAGACCGCGAAGCAGTTCGACGGACTGCGCTACCTGTGGGCCGGCGTCTCCGCATACGGATTCGACTGCTCCGGCTTCACCTACAGCATCTACCGAGCACATGGCATCGACCTTCCGCGTGACTCGGGGGAGCAGGCGAAGGTCGGCAAGGCCGTGTCCTCGAAGAGCCTCAAGGCCGGCGATCTGCTGTTCTTCTCCACCAGCTCAGGAACCGTGCACCACGTCGGCATGTATATCGGAGACGGGAAGATGATCCACTCGCCGAACGCGTCGAAGGACGTCTACGTCACCGATTGGAAGAAGTGGGATACGGGCAACGAGTTCTCTGGAGCCCGCCGCATTCTCTGATCACGCAGCGCGCGAATTCGAAGGCCGGCACCCGACGTACGGATGCCGGCCTTTGGCGTACGCGGGCTATAGGCCAAAATGCGGACGAGCGGCGGTCACGGTGGCCGCCGGCCGCTGCGCCGACAATCTTCGGGCACGTGTCAGGTGGGCAGGCGGCGGTCGGGCACGTGTCAGGTGGGCAGGTAGCGGTCGGGCGATGCCCAGCGCGATATCAGTGGCGCGAGCTCTGTGTCGACTTGAGGAAGATCGCGCGGGCCAGATCGTCCCGACGCTCGATGACCAACCGACGCAGAGCCGCTGGAGCCTCAGCATTGGCAGCCAGCCAGGCATCGGTCTTCTCGACGACCGCATCCTCATCGACCGACCACCGCGGGTAGAGACCAAGCACCAGACGGCGAGCGATCTCGATCGAATTGCTCGTCCAGAACCCCAGCAGCCCGTCGAAGTACTCGTCGACATAGTCCTCGATGAGCGGAAGCGCACTCGGTGCGATGAACCCGGAGATGATCGCCGAGAGCACATCATTGCTCAGCGCGCTGGCCTCGCGGATGGCCTCCCACGCCCGAATCTTGACGATGGGCAACGGCAGGGCGGCACTCGCCGTCTCTGCATGGAGCCGACCCGACGAACTCGGATCCGACTGATTCTCCCGCGCGATGTCCGTCTGGTCCGCCCAACCGAGGCACACAAGTGCCGTCAGCGCGTTCCACCGCAGCGCATGATCATTGACGAGACCGCGGAAGGGAAGCGCCGCCGCCGAATGCTCGGCACGACCGACACCGGCTGTCCCGCTCACATCGGCAACACCGCCTGAGTCCGAACCTTCGCCGAGGACCTCCGGATACATCCGGTCGATCTCCTCACCGACCGGCACCGCGAGGATCTGAGTAGCAAAGCTGCGGCCCATCGCCACTGCCGAGCTCCCGGCCGCACACCGCGCCGTCCGCGACGTCAGCGCAAGCACGAGATTCGCCAGATTCAGCTGTGCATCGGAGCCGGACTTCGCCGCTGCCAGAGCATCGAGCGCCGCACCGAGCAGACCACTGATCGCAGCATCGAAATTCCGATCCGCCACCCACTGATCGATACAGGTCAGCGCGGTCTGGCTGAGACCGGCCATGATTCCCGCATGGCTCTCCTTGCCGAGGCTGCGCGCATACGCCGTGAGGTACTTCTGCACAGGCATGAGGCCATCGCGAACCGCGTTGTCCAGCGCCGACCACACCAGCGCCCGCGACAGCGGGTCGGTGATCCGAGACGCCGAGGTGACCGCCGCCTCGATCGAGGCAGGATCGAGCCGCACCCGCGCATAGTCCAGATCGTTGTAGTTGAGCAGCGTGATGACCCCGGCGCTGCGCCCGACGAGCTGCTGCACCTCGGCGGATTCGGTCGCGAAATCGAACCGGAACGTGTCCAAGGGGACGATCGCGCGACCGGACCTGCCGAGCGTGGCGATCTCGATGGTGTGCGGACGCAACAGGGCGGCACCTTCGGCCGAATCGGCCTGCGTGATGGTCGCACGCATGATCGATTCGGACCCCGTCCGTCGCCGAGGTGGCTGAACCTGAGCGCCGGCATCGGCACTCGAGGCGAAGTTCGACCCACTGCCCGAGTCGGAAGGCCGGCCCGCCACCGAGCCCGCGACCGAAGCCACACCACCGCCACCGCCGCCGTCGGCAGTGGCTCGCAGCCGTGCACCCGCGCTCGAAGAGATGCGAACCCCGTTCCCGGTCCCGTACGAAGTGACACCTGTTCCGGCAGCGGTACCCGACGCGGTGCTTGTGACCGCGGCCGTCCCGGACGCGCGACCTGCGCCAGCAGCGCCACCTGCCCCCGCCGCCGACGCGTCAGCGTCGGTCGTCAGATCCAAGGTCAGCTCGGATACGCCCGAGGTGCCCAGCCATGCGCCCGCCCAGTTCGCGATGTCACGGTCGGGAGCCGCCTCGGCGAGGCATTCGAGGAAGTCCGCGAGTTCGGTATTGCCGTACTCGAAGCGCTTGAAGTACAGCCGGGACCCGGCGAAGAACGCCTCCCGGCCGACGAACGCGACGAGCTGCTTGAGCACGGACGCACCCTTGGCATACGTGATGCCGTCGAAGTTGAGCTTCGCGGCCTCGACATCGGGGATGTCGGCGACGATCGGATGCGTCGTCGGATACAGATCCTGCGTGTACGCCCACGCCTTGCGCCGCAGTGCGAACGTCACCCAGCCGTCGGTGAACCGGGTCGCCTCGGCCAGCGCGAGCCCACCCATATAGTCAGCGAAGGACTCCTTGAGCCACAGGTCATCCCACCACTTCATCGTCACGAGATCGCCGAACCACATGTGCGCCATCTCGTGGAGGATGACATTCGCGCGCGACTCGTACTGCGCATCCGTGACCTTGTCACGGAAGATGAGCGAATCCGTGAACGTCACCAGCCCCGGATTCTCCATCGCGCCGAGGTTGTACTCCGGAACGAAGATCTGATCGTACTTGCCCCACGGGTAGGGGTGGTCGAACTCCGCGGTGAAGAAATCGAGTCCGGCCTTCGTGACGCTGAAGATGTCATCCGCATCGAGATGATCGACGAGGCTGGCCCGCGTCCACGCGCCCAACCGGACGACCTCGCCGGTGTTCGGATCCGTCCACGTCTCCGTCGCCCCCTCGTAGGGCCCGGCGGTGATGCAGGTGATGTAGCTCGACTGCTTGAGCGTCGGAGCGAAATGGTGGGTGACGGCGGCGGCACCAGCCGCAGACGATGCACCAGCACCGTGCGCCGCCGGATCCGCGGTGGCGACTGCCGGCTCCTGACCCGTCTCCTCCCGGTTCGACAGCACCTGGAAGTGCGCGGGAGCCGTGACGGAGAAGACGAACTTGGCCTTGAGGTCGGGCTGATCGAAGTTCGCGAACACTCGCCTGGCATCGGTGGGCTCGTACTGCGTATAGAGGTAGACCTTGCCGTCGGCCGGATCGGCGAATCGGTGCAGGCCCTCACCCGAAGTCGAATAGCGGGCGCGAGCCTCGATCGTGAGGGTGTTCTTCCCATCACGGACGGCGAAACTGACACGGGCACCGTCGAACACCTCGGCGGGGTTGAGGCTCTCACCATTGATCTCAACCAGGCTGACGGAATCCGCAATGAGGTCGATGAACGTCGAACCTGCCGAACGAGCCTTGAAATCGACGACAGTGCGGGAGAAGTAGGTCTCGTCCTCGGTCTCGGCGTTGCTGACGTCGATATGGACGGTGTAGGTCTTCACCTTGAGCAGCTGTGTGCGACTCTGCGCTTCGTTCCGGGTGAGATTCGTTGTCATTCAATAGCCTCCTCGGCGCACCGACTTTAGCATGCCACATTTCCGGTACTCTGAGTACAGCAACAGTGAGCGGCAGAGGGGACTGATGGCGGAGAATCGAGTCGGCGAACTGCCACGGCGGGCGGTCCATGTCGCCGGTCACCGCCTCCGCCTCGGGCTCAAGCGACTCTGGGCGAACTCCGGCCAGCTGATCCAGATCCCCATCGCCGCCACCGCCGCCTACGCGTTCTGCGTCTACGTCCTCGGCCATCCCTACCCGTTCCTCGCCGCCGTCGCCTCGGCGGTGGGAATCGGCCCCGTCGCCGATCGCCGCCTCCGTCGGGCACTCGAGATCGGCATCGGCGCGACGTTCGGGGTGCTCGTCGGCGAGCTGCTCGTCAATGTCTACGGCTCCGGCATCTGGCAGCTCGCCGTCACCCTCATCATCGGTCTGATCATCGGCACGATCCTCAACTCCGGCGGCATCTTCATCACCCAGATCGCCGTCCAATCCGTCTATGTCGTCGTGGTTCCGGCGACCGCGTCGAGCTCGCCGTTCCCACGCACCCTTGACGCCCTGGCCGGCTCCGTATGCGCGATCCTCCTGGCCTTCCTCATCCCGCGAGACGCCCGCAAAGCGCCCCGCCGGCTGGCCGCGGACATGCTCGAGGAGATCGATGTCGTCCTCAAGATGATGCGGCGGGCACTTCAGGATTCCGATTCCGCGCTGGCCACTCGTGCCCTCGAGCGCGCCCGCGAGACCCAGGACATCATCGACTCGTGGGGCTCATCGCTGCGGATCTCCCGGGAGGCGGCGAAGATCAACGCCCGGGCCCGTCGTCACGCCGCCGAGGTGACCCGGCTCTCCCGAGCCCACAAGTTCTCCGACCGGGCGATGCGCACCATCCGCGTGATCGCCCGCCGGGTCGTGGGCATCACCGAGCTCGACGTCGACAAGCCCGTCATCGCCGATTACGTCGGATCGTTGGCCGACGGTGCGAAGAAGCTCGAGATCGCCCTGCGCAGAGGAACCGACCGATCCCTCGCCGAGGCGGCGCTGTCCGAGGCCGCGAGCACGCTGGATCCGCGGGCGAAGCCCGATTGGGACATCCACGACGAATCCCTCGTCCTGCTGCTCCGCACCGTCGCCGTCGACCTCCTCCAGGCTGCGGGCCTGACGAGGGAAGAAGCCCAGTCACGGATGCCGCCGCTGGACGGCGGCGCAGGCAGCGGCGACGGGCCGGTCGCAGAATAGGGGCCCGGCTGCTCGGCTGCTTCGGGCGATTCGTGAGCTGCAGTCGACCACGCGGCGGCTCTCGACAGCGCGGCTGCATACGATGACGCGGCTGCAGTCGACGACGCGGCTGCTCTCGGCTGAGCCTCAGCTGCTTTCGACGACGAAGACGGCGTTCGTGCTCGGTTTCAGTGCCGTGAAGCGATGCGGCTGGTCGCCGGGATGCGTGAGGTAGTCGCCGACGCCGAGTTCGAAGGACTGCCCGAGGACGTCGATGCGCGCCGCCCCGCTGCCGAGGATGACGTGTTCGATCGTCCCCTGCGGATGCGGCTGCGACATCCGCGGCTCACCCGGTTCTGCCTGGATGAAGTAGATGTCACGTCGGGCGTTCGTCGGCGAAGGCGAGAGCAGGGTGGCCACATAGTTCGCCGTCGTCGAGGGCAGGCTCGGCATGTCGCCGACATGCTGGAGGGCCACCTCGTGGGGCGGAGGGTCGAGCAGACGCGCCAGCGGGATGTCGAGAGCGGCGGCAAGCGCCCACATCGTCTCAAGGCTGGGATTGCCGCTACCCGTCTCGAGCCCGGACATCGTCGACTTGCCGATGCCTGCCCGTCGGGCGACCTCGGACAGGGACAGGCCCGCACGCAGCCGCTCGCGCTTGAGCGCTGCGGCGATCTGCTCGCTGGGGGACAGGGCAGAGCCGGATGTGGCGGCGGAGTCCGGATCGGAGCTGGAGTCCGGTTCGGCACTGGAGTCCGCGCTCGGATCTGCCTGGGTGTCGACCAGCGGATCGGCCTGTGAATCGGCCTGTGAATCGGGCTGAGGTTGAGAACTCATGTGTTCAGCATACCGGCAATGTCGTTCGGGTTGACGAACGATTACGCGAGGTGCAGTGTATAGAACATGAGTTCACTATTTCGCACGGTTGGGAATGTGCTGCCCGGTCGCCGGCGGTCGCAGGAGGGTAAGCGCCCGACCGAGCGCGTGCTTCCGGGATCGACCTACCGTGCCATCGCCATCGTGACCGTGACGATCATTGCGGTCGCGCTGTCCTATGGTGCGATCTCGGCGGTCTCGGGCTTCGCCTGGTGGCAGACGCTGCTGCTGGCGATGTTCGCCCTCGGCGGTGCCGCCGAGTTCACCTTCGTCGGCGTCATCGCCGCCGGCGGTGCTCCGATCCTCGCGGTGCTCGCCGGGCTGCTCGTCAACTCCCGGAACTTCGCCTTCGGCGTCGCCGTCGGCCCCTTCTTCCCCCAGGACTGGCGAGCGCTCATCGCCGCCCACTGGATCAACGACGAATCCACCGCGCTCTCACGCACCGGGCACAACGACCGCGCGCGCTGGCACGCCTTCCTCCTCATGGGTGCGGCCATCGCCATCATGTGGCCCAGCGGTTCCATGCTCGGCCAATGGCTGGGCAACGTCATCGACGCCGATCTCCTCGGCCTCGACGCCGCCTTCCCGATCATCCTCTTCTGCCTCATCCGAGGCGACCTGAAGAACCGTGCCACCCTGTCGCTGACCCTCGTCGGCGTCCTCATCGCAGTGCTCCTCACCCCTGTGCTGCCGCTGGGGCTGGGTGCGGTGACCTCGCTGTCCGTGTTCGTCTTCGTCGCGGCAGGCCGGGCGGTGCGCTCGCTGATCCGCCTGCGCCGAACCGCAGACCATCGCCGAGGCGGGGGTGCGGCCACAGCCGAGAGCGAAGGCGCCGACCCCGTCGCAAGCGGAGGCAGCGTCGAAAGCGGAGGCGGCGCCGAAAGCGGAGGTTCCGACCCCGCCGAGAGCGAAAGTGTCGACGTCTCGAGGGCTGGAACCTCACATCCACAGAAATCGGACCGTACACGGAACTCGGACCGACCCATCAACGCAGGAGAGGGGCGACGATGAGCGCCGGGAGCTTCCTCATCGCCCTCGTGGCGCTGAGCATCGGAACCTACCTCATGCGCTTCGCCGGAGTGAAGCTCGGCGGCGCCATCGCCACGAAGGGCCGGCGCCGTCAGCCGGTGACCAGCGGTTCCGCGGGTGCCACCTCGGCGGGAGCAGGCACTGTAGGCACCACCTCGGCGGGAGCCGGCGATGCAGGCATCACCTCGCCGGTGGCGACCGAATCAGGCACCTCCCCGGCGGTGGCGACCGAATCAAGCGCCACCTCGGCGACCGACGGCTCCGCCGACGCCACCTCGGCGGGGGAGGGCGATTCGGGTGCCTCGACCGAGCGCGTGACGATGTGGATGGATCGTGCGACGGTCGTGCTCATCGGCGCCGTGTTCGCCACGACGGCGATCTTCGACGGCCAGGACCTCGCCGATCCGGCCCGCCTCATCGGCGTCGGGGTCGGCGTGCTCGCTGCGATCGTCCGTGTCCCGATGCTCCTCGCCGTGGTCATCGGCATGGGCGTGTGCGCGCTCATCCGCACGACCGGCATCCTCTGAGGGACCGCACGACGGCGTCCGCTGAGTGCCACGACGGGCATCCTCTGAGAGCGCGGTGAGTCGAGGGTGGGCAAATGCCCAGGATCAGTCGTGCGAACCTGACCGAGCGGTCGGTGCTTGCTAGGCTGGGGGAATGGAATACATTGCGGGCTTTCAGAGTCTCGTCTTTCTCGCGCTGACGGTGGCCGCCTTCGTCGTGCAGCTGTGGGCGTTCATCGACTGTCTCCGCTTCAAAGACGAGAACTACCGTGCCGTGGACAAGCAGAGCAAGAAGTTCTGGGTCATCCTCCTCGGCGTCGGACTCGCGCTCGCGCTCATCGCACTCCCGCCGATGGGAATGTGCATGATCTTCCTCAACATCATCGCCCTCGTCGCCGGCATCGTCTACCTCACCGACGTCCGCCCGAAGGTCAGGGCCGTCGACCCGCGCTACCGCAACCGCTGAGGCCCGTCACCTGATGAGCACACCCCGCACCATGTCCGCGCTGCACTCCAGGACCGCGCGCACCGCATGAGCGACGACCTCAACCTTCCCGGTCCCGATACCGGCTACATCGCGACCTTCGGCTCCGGCCGACCGCACACCCTCTTCAGCCACGGCTTCGCCGGCGCTGTCCGCGACACCCGCCCCTTCGGCACCGGCGTCTCCGGCGCCCGCCATTTCCTTCACCTGCCCGGCCACGGCGGCCGACCCTCACCCGGCCCCGGATGGACCTACCCGCAGATCGCCGAGGCGCTCGCCGAGGCCCTGCGCACCACCTCGGCGACGCGGGCCCTCGGGGTATCGATGTCCGCCGGCGGTCTGCTCCACCTGCTCAGCACAGCCCACCCGGCGATCGCGAATCTCGAGAAGCTCGCCCTCGTCCTCCCCGCCTCCTTCACCGGATTCCCCGCCGAGGTGACCGCCGCCAACCGCTCCTACCTCGAGCGACTGCGCCGACTGGTTGCCGATGAGGACGTCGACGGCATCGTCGATCTCATGCTCTCCCGCGAACCCGCCGAGGTGGCCGAGATGCTCCCAGCGCGAGCATGGACGAAGGCGAAGGCGGAGAACCTCGTCCACACGGACATGTCCGACGGGCTCGGCCTCGCCCTCGAGATCGCCGTCGACGACACAGCCGAAGCCGCAGAGAACCTGCGGACCTTCCCCGGCGAGGTCCTCATCCTCACCCACGAGGACGACCCGGCCCATCCCGTCCCCATCGCCGAGGCGATCCACCGAGCCATCCCGAACTCCCGCCTCGAGGTGCTCCCGGCCGGGTCGATCCTGTGGCGCGGACGCCACGAGGTGCGCCGCATCCTCGGCGAATTCTTCGCCTAGGCGTTGGCTAGACTGTCCCCGTGCGCATCTCCGTCCTCTCCCTCCATACGTCACCCGCCGCTCAACCCGGCCAGGGCGACGCCGGAGGAATGAACGTCTACGTCGATCAGTCGGTGCGCGCCCTCGCCGAGGCGGGGCACATGGTCGACGTCTTCACCGCCGATCCCGGCGGGCTGGATGGAACCGGGCATGCTGGGAGCAATGCGGGAACCGGGGACGATCACGGCACCGGAGGTCGCGACGGCTCCCGGATGGAGATCGCCGAGTCCATCACCCTCCACCACCTGCCGACCGCTGCAACGACGAAGGACGAACTCGCCGACGCCATCGACGAGCTCGCGCGCCTGCTCAACGACCACTCGGACTTCCGCGCCGCCGAGTTCATCTGGGCCCACTATTGGATCTCCGCCGAGGCGGCCCTGCGCGCCCGTGAGATCACCGGGGACACTCGCGGCACAGTTCCCAGTGCAGGCCCCGAATCCGCATCCGTCGCCGGGTTCACCTCCGGTTCCGAGATCGCATCTGCGTCCGGGGACGCACCCATCGCCGTGAGCATGCACACGATCGGCGCGGTGAAGAACCGCGACTCAGAGACCAGCCACGAACGACCCCAGCGCCTGCAGGCCGAGGAGCGGATCGCCGCAGAGGCCGACCTCCTCGTCGCCGGCACCCCGGTCGAGCGGCGAGACCTCATCAGCGAAGTCGGCGCCGAACCGGATTCGGTCGTCATCGCCCGACCCGGCGTCGACCACACCCTCTACCGGCCCGGTGAGAAGACCGCTGCCCGGGACCGACTCGGTTTCGACACCGACGAAGCGATCGTCCTCTACGTCGGGCGTATGCAGTTCATCAAGGGCACCGACGTCGCCGTCGACGCCCTGGCCGAACTGCGCGAGCGCGACCCGCACCTGGCCTCCCGAACCCGAGGAATCCTCCTCGGCGCAGCCTCCGGTGTCGACCCCAAAGCGACGGGCGGCGGTGACGTGCCCGCGACGGTCTCCTCGTCGTATCTGCGCGATCTCACCTCCGCCATCGCCGCAGAACCCAGCGTCGAGGTGCGGCTGCCCGTGCCAGCGCACGTCCTCGTCGACTACTACCGTGCCGCGGATGTGCTCATCGTGCCCTCCCGCAGCGAATCCTTCGGCCTCGTCGCCGCCGAAGCCGCAGCATCCGGACTGCCCGCGATCGCCTCGGCGGTGGGCGGACTGCCGGAGATCGTCGAGCACGGCCATTCGGGACTGCTCATCGCCGACCACAATCCGCGCCACTGGGCGACGGCGATCGAGACTCTGGTGCGCGACGGCGAGCTGCGTCGCGAACTCGGCGTCCACGCCGTGGGCCGCGCCGAACGCTTCGACTGGGGACGCACCGTCGTCGCCGTCCTCGATGCCCTCCCGGACTCTGGCTCCGCGGCATCCGACTCTGCGGTTGCTGACTCGGCGGTTGCTGACTCGGCGGTTGCCGACGAAGCGCAAGCAGGTGCGGGAGTACGCTCGCGATCCGCGGCGCTCGGAGCGTGCTGAAGGACTTCGCCGCCTGCTGAAGGACTAGAGTCGGCGGTGAGCACGAGAGTCGAACGAAAGGCGTGAGAGCATGAGCACCGACACCGAGGCGATCCTCACCGGCGTGCGCACGTGGGCCGAGAGCAACGATGTGCCCGTCGACTCCGTCGAGGACTCCGAGATCGTCGTCACCCTGCCGGGCGAGAAGAAGCTGAAGACGAACGTCGCCATCAGCGTCTTCGCCCGCACCGCCCACCTGCAGGCCTTCGTCATCCGCCACCCCGACGAGAATGCGGCCGAGTTCAATAGGTGGCTGCTGCAGAAGAATCTCAAGCCCGGGCCTGTCGCGTTCGCGATCGACAGCCTCGGCGACGTCTATCTGCGCGCCAGCGTGCCCAGGGAGCACCTGCTCGCCGAACTCGACGGGCTGCTCGGAGCCATGCTCCAGGCTGCCGATTCCTCGTTCAACGAACTCCTCCTCATCGGATTCCTCACCGGAATGAAGCGGGAATGGGCCTGGCGCGTCAGCCGCGGAGAATCGACGCGCAACCTCGCCGCGTTCGAGAAGGAACTCAGCGGTGATGACAACGAATTCCTCGGCACCTTCACCGAAGGTGAGAAGGTCGGTGAGGGGAGCCCACCGCTCAGCCAAGAGGGAGTTTGAGACCCTCGTGGCTGGCGACATAGCCGAGGCGAGCGTAGAAGCGCTGCGCATCGGCGCGTGACTTGTCGGTCGTCAGCTGCGCGAGTCCGGCTCCCAAGCGACGACCGCAGTCATGCGCCCATTCGAAGACCGCGGTGCCGAGGCCGATCCCCTGTGCGGCGGCACCGATCCGCACCGCCTCGATCTGCAGGCGCAGAGTCCCGCGGCGCGACAGGCTCGGCACGAGGCTGAGCTGAAGGGTGCCGACGATACGGCCATCCGCATCGGGTGCGTCTGTGGTGTGCTCGTCGGCAGCACTGCCTTCGACGACGGAGACGAGCAGCTGATTCGGGTCGTCCGCGATGAGCGCGAACGCCTCGGCGTAGGCAGTCGAATCGTCAGCGACGGACGCGGCTGACGGATCGCCGGCTATGTTGCCGGCATCGGCGCTGCCCTCGCGAGTACCCGGGACGGCTTCGGCAACATCGGCGCTGCCCTCGCGGGCGGCACCGAGCACATCATCACGCAGCAGCGCGACGAGGGCGGGCAGATCGGATCCGACCGCGCGGCGGATCGTGAAGCGTCGTCGCTTCACTTCGATCGATTCGCCGGCGAAGGACTCGAATCCTCTGCCCGGAGCCGCCTCGGCGCTCATCGGCCTGTCATCATCGGTCGGCGCTCAACGGCCTGTGATGATCGGTCGGTGCCCAACGTTCGGTGCTCATCGGTCCGCACCGCCGTCAGCGGATGCGCCTACGGAGACGCGCTCGGGCGCATCGACCGCAGGCTTGCCGTACGGGCGGCGAGCGAAGATCGAGGCGAGCAGCGCACCGGAGACGTTGTGCCACACACTGAAGACCGCACCCGGCAGAGCAGTCAGCGGCGAGAAGTACGTAGTCGCCAGGGTCGAAGCCAGCCCGGAGTTCTGGAGGCCGACCTCGAAGGACAGGGCCCTGCGCGTCGGAGTATCGAGGCGACAGGCCGTCGCCACTCCGTAGCCGACAGCCAGTCCGAGCACATTGTGAGTGACGACGGCCAGCAGCACGAGCACACCGGCCGTGGCGATGGACCCGGCCGAACCGGCCACGACGATCGAGACGATGTAGGCGATGGCGATCGACGCCAGCCACGGCAGCACCGGGGCGATCGCATCGACGACCTTGGAGACGAAGACGCGGACGAGGACTCCGACGATGACAGGCACGAGCACCGTCTGGCAGATCGAGACGAACATCGACCCGAACGGCACATCCATGTACGAACCGGCCAGCCACAGGGTCAGCAGCGGGGTGAGCACAGGAGCGAGCAGCGTCGACAGGGTGGTGATCGACACCGACAGTGCCGTGTCACCCTTGGCCAGATAGGTGACCACGTTCGACGCGGTGCCCCCGGGAGCACAGCCGACGAGGATGACGCCGACGGCGATCTCGGCGGGCAGGTCGTACACAGTGACGACGAGGAGGCCGAGCAGCGGCATCGCGACGAACTGGGTGACGACGCCGAGCACGGCGACCCAGGGGCGTTTGGCGATGCGTGCAAAGTCCGGAAGCGTCAGCGTCAGCCCCATGAAGAACATGACCACACCGAGAGCCCATGTGATCGTCGGGGCCAGAGGGGTGAAGGCATCGGGCAGGAGGAACCCGAGCACGCCGGCGATGACGACGAGCACGGGCAGGGCCGTGACGGCGATGATCGAACTGCGGTCGGCAGTGGGAGCGTCTGCGCTCGCGGATCTTGGAGGCGTCGGTGTGTCTGACATGAGGTCAGACTACTCCGCTTGTATTGCGATGCGAGACATTCTGTCGAATATTGAGATTTCGAACGGTGGCGACCGAAGAGCGAATCTGGCGCCCCACTTGTCACCGGGCTGGACGACTGCTTCCGTCTCACTCAGATGGCGGTCGCGAGAGACCGCCCGGACCGGTCGTGCAAAAATGGTGCCATGACGTATAACCTCATCCTGCTGCGCCACGGCGAGAGCGAATGGAACCAGAAGAATCTGTTCACCGGGTGGGTCGACGTGCCCCTCACCGACAAGGGCCGCGCCGAGGGCCAGCGCGCCGGAGAGCTGCTGCGCGAGAGGGACCTCATCCCCGACGTTGTGCACACCTCCCGTCTCAAGCGAGCGATCCTCACCGCGAACATCGCCCTCGAGGCCGCCGACCTCTCTTGGCTCGACGTCCACCGCAGCTGGCGGCTCAACGAGCGCCACTACGGCGCTCTGCAGGGCAAGAACAAGAAGGAGATCCGCGAGGAGTTCGGCGAAGAGCAGTTCATGACCTGGCGCCGGTCCTTCGACACCCCGCCGCCTGCGTTGGCCGACAGCTCCGAGTTCTCGCAGGCCGGTGAGGCACGGTACGCCAACCTCGGCGATTCGCTGCCCCGCACCGAGTGCCTCGCCGACGTCATCGACCGCCTCCTGCCGTACTGGTATGACGTCCTCGTCCCCGAGCTCACCGTCGGCAAGACCGTGCTCGTCGCCGCCCACGGCAACTCGCTGCGTGCATTGGTCAAGCACCTCGACGGCATCTCCGATGCCGACATCACGGGACTGAACATCCCCACCGGCATCCCGCTGCACTACGAGCTGACCGAGGACTTCACTCCGGTCCGGCCCGGAGGCACCTACCTCGACCCCGACGCCGCCGCCGACGCGATCGGCCAGGTCGCGAACCAGGGGCGCAGAGCCCGGCTGCAATAGCAGCAGTTGCAGCGACAACGACGATCGCCGAGGTGGGAGAACCACCTCGGCGATCGTCGTCCGGGCGTCCTGCCGGCGCCTCAGTTCTGGAAGACTGCCGCACTTCTCAGAGTGTGCCTCGCTTCTGCGGGCCTGCCTCACTTCTTCGACAGGTACGGCTCCCAGTTGCCGGTGAGCAGGTATTCGACCTTCTGCGAGACCGAGACCGCGTGGTCGCCGAAGCGCTCGTAGTAGCGCGAGAGCAGGGTGACGTCGGCGATGTGGCGCGGGGCCAGCGATCCTGCGGGAGCCTCGGCGAGCTTCGCGAAGACGCTGAGGTGGAGCTCATCGAGCTCCTCATCGATCGCGTTGATCGTGGGCACAGCGGACAGGCCGGGATTCGACAGCAGCCGCTGCGTCGCCTCGGCGATCTTCTCTCCGGACTCACCCATGCGGGCGAAGGTCGTCTCGAAGGTCTCGGGAATCGCCGATTCGGGGTAGCGGATGCGCACCTGCTGGGCGATGTGTCGGGCGAGGTCGCCCATCCGCTCGAGAGAGGCGGACATCCGCAGCGAGCCGATCACGGCGCGCAGGTCGGCGGCGACGGGGGCCTGCAGGGCGAGCATCTCCGCGGCCTGCTGATCGAGGGTGAACTGCATGTTGTCGATCACGGCATCGGCCTCGATGACCTGTTCGGCCAGTTCGAGGTCATTGGACCGCAGCGCCTGATTCGCCAGCCGAATCGCTTCGAGCGCCTTGGTGGACATGCCGACCAGCTGGGTGGCCAGATCGTCCAGTTCGTTCTTGAAGACTTCGCGCATTGACGGCTCTTCCTTACTCTCGATCGTGCGAGGGGGTTCATCGGGGTGACTGCTGGTGCGCGCATCCGGTCCTCGGTCTTTCATGAACCGGAAGTCCGTTCATGGACAGGCAATCCGGTCACGGACCGGTGAACCGGTCGGCGGCCGAGGGCGGGGGAGCGCAGGCACACAGACGTCAGCTTCGCACGGACGGATGAACGTCGCCTGTCGGGAAGGTGAATTCCTCGGCAAATGGGCCCATGCAAGGTGAATTCGGTGCGCCGGGACGGTGGAGTGCACCTAAGCTTGAGGTTGTGGATCTCTTGGTAGTGGCGGTCCTGACCGGCGTCGTCGGCCTGGGCCTCGGCATAGCGGGCATTCTGGCGTTCCGATTCAGCGAACGCTCCCGCGATGCTGCCGATCTGCATTCCGAGGACGACCTTCCCGAAGGCATCGCCGAGGTGCTCGCCGTCCTCTCGTCGGCCGCGATCGTCATCGACGCCGGCGACGATGTCGTCAAAGCCTCCCCGGCCGCGTATACGTTCGGCCTGGTCAGAGGTCATTCGCTCGCCTCGCCCGAGATGCTGCGCGTCGTCGGCCGAGTGCGCGCCCGGGGCCTCATCGAGGAGATCGACCTCGAACAGAAGCGCGAGAACTCCGATTCCGTGCTCCGCTTCCTCCACTCCCGCGTCGCACCGCTGGGCACCTCCTTCGTCCTCGTCCTCTGCGACGACCAGACCGAATCCAAGCGCGTCGACGCCGTCCGCCGCGATTTCGTCGCCAACGTCTCGCACGAGCTCAAGACCCCCATCGGAGCGATGGCCCTCCTCGCCGAGGCGGTCACCGACTTCGCCGACGATCCCGCCGCGGTCGAACGCTTCGGCGGACGTATGCAGCGTGAGTCGAAGCGACTGACCCAGCTCGTCCAGGAGATCATCGACCTCTCCCGCGTCCAGGATCACGCCGCCCCCGCGACCACGGAGAAGATCTCCGCCGCCGAGGTGGTCGACGATGCCGCCGACCGTGCCCGCACGCGCGCCGAAGGCAAGAACATCCACATCGAGATCTCCCCGCCGTCGGATCTGCTCATCGAGGGCAACTACGAGCTCCTCGTCAATGCGGTGCGCAATCTCATCGACAATGCCATCAACTACTCACCCGACGGCACCCGCGTCGGCGTCGGCGTCGATCTCGTCGACGAACGCGTCGAGATCGCCGTCACCGACCAGGGCATCGGCATGTCCGCCCAGGACACCGAGCGGGTCTTCGAACGCTTCTACCGCGTCGACCCGGCGCGGTCGAGGATCACCGGCGGCACAGGACTGGGCCTGAGCATCGTCAAGCACATCATCGCCACCCACGGCGGTGAGGTCCGCGTCTGGAGTCAGCTCGGCAAGGGATCGACCTTCACGATCGTGCTGCCCCTGGCAGGCACTGCCCCCGACCACGCCGCCAGCGATTCGGCCCCCGACGGGGTGCTCATCGAGCACTCCGCAGACCCGGCACCGGCAGCGGTCGCGGCCGGGGAACCTGAGGAGGGCGCGGATTCGAACGGCGTTGCAGACTCGGCGGGCGCCGCCTCGGCGAGTGAGAACGACGTCGACGATGACGGTGCAGAGGACAACGCGCCTTCCGCCGGTGATAATGGAGACGGCGACGTCGCCCGGGCCGACCGTGACGGCTCGACTGATGAACTGACCGATGAAAGCGAACAAAGGAAGCTCACAACGTGACTCGTATTCTGCTTGTCGAGGATGAGGATTCGTTCTCGGACCCGCTGTCGTACCTGCTCGGGAAGGAAGGATACGAGGTGACGGTCGCCGATGACGGGCTGAAGGCTCTCGCGGAATTCGACCGCAGCGGCGCCGACCTGGTCCTCCTCGATCTCATGCTGCCCGGCGTCTCCGGCACCGAGGTGTGCCGTGAGCTGCGGGCGAAGTCGAACGTGCCGATCATCATGCTCACGGCAAAGGACTCGGAGATCGACAAGGTCGTGGGGCTCGAACTCGGCGCCGACGACTACGTGACGAAGCCCTACTCCTCACGTGAGCTGCTCGCCCGGGTGCGTGCGGTGCTGCGGCGCAACGTCGAATCCGACGGATTCGAGGACGAGTCCGTGCTCGAGGCCGGGGGAGTGCGCATAGACGTCGAACGCCACGTCGTGTCCGTGCGCGGCGAAGAGCTGTCCATGCCGCTCAAGGAGTTCGAACTACTCGAGATTCTGGTGCGCAACTCCGGGCGTGTGATGACCCGCGGTCAGCTCATCGACCGCATCTGGGGCGAGGACTACGTGGGTGACACGAAGACCCTCGACGTCCACGTCAAGCGCCTGCGCGCGAAGGTCGAGGAGAACCCTTCGGAGCCGCGACTGCTCACGACCGTCCGCGGGCTCGGATACAAGTTCGAAGCCTGAGGTCCTCTCCACTGCAGGAGGTGCGGGGTTCGGGGCCGGTCTGCAGGGCAGGAGGTTCGGGGTCCCGGGCCGGTCTGCAGGGCGGAACTCGCGGACCGGCCGCGGCTCGCGGGCGCGGTCTCACGGGTGCGGTCGGCCCGGAACGGCAGTGAATGCGAAAGGAGCCGCTCACATCATGTGAGCGGCTCCTTTCATCTGGTTCGCCTGAGTCGCCTGCTTCGGCAGGCGGTCGGGCAGATCAGCCGTTGGCCGTTGCGCCTTCGGTCGCGGTGCCCTCATCGGAGGACGTCGTCTCGTCGGATGACGCGGCACCTTCGGATGAGGTCGCATCGTCGCTGGGCACGCTCGACGGCGACTCGGTCGGCACGTACTCCTCGTAGTAGGGCAGGGAGTCCGAGAGCACCTGGGTGCGGATCGTCTTCTCTTCGCCGCCGACCGTGACGGTGATGTCGACGAGGTCGCCGGGCTGAGCGTCGAGCTTGTCGACCGTGACGACGTCCTTGGACGTGGTCTCGGGACTCTTCGGATCCTGGACGAAGGTCTCGCCGGCCTTGACGGATTCGTCTACGGTGGTGCCCGAGGCCTCGATCGTCACATCGGCAGTGGAGTCGCCTTTGTTGAGGAGGGTGAAGAACAGCTGCGCCGGGCCTTCGCCCTTCTCATCCATAATGAGCATCAGTCCGCGGACCTCGACGTCACCGACCGTGCCAGAGGCGCCGTCGCCGCCGTTGTAGTGGTATTCCGCGGTCTGGTGGGGAGACAGCAGGCTTGCACATCCGCTGACGGGGATAACGAGAGCGAGTGCGGCAACGGCGAGGGCCGCGCGGTTGTGCCGTTTCATTATGCTCCTTGAAGTGGCAATACAAGATCAGTCTGTATACTACCCGGTTTTTGACCTGCTGTAGAACCGGGCCCGATCCGCAGGTGAAGTCCGCGACCGGTCGCCATGGGCGGGGCGTGGCCGGTGGCAGTCGGGAGGTTCGGGGTGTCGCTCGGGAGGTTCTGCAGGTTCGCGCGTGTCGTGAGTTCATACGAAGTTCATTCCTCGTCGCAGACGGGGAATCGTCGGCGAATCCCGCAGGTGCGACAGGACAACCGATGCCGACGTCCCCGCTGGCGAGGCGGTTGAGTGGCCCCCTCGGTCGAGGATGAGGGGCGGAGCCTAGCATGAAGAATCATTACCCTGAGCGATTTCTGTGGCGCGCCTCATGGTAAACTGGGATTCCGCGAAAGGGGTTTGAAGAGAATATGAGTTTCCAGGTCGGCGACACTGTTGTCTATCCACATCACGGTGCAGCGACAATCCAAGAAATCAAGAAGCGATCCATCAAGGGTGAGGAGAAACTGTATCTCAAGCTCCAGGTTGCCCACGGCGACCTAGTGATCGAGGTGCCGGCCGAGAACTGCGACCTCGTCGGTGTGCGAGACGTCGTCGGTGAGGAAGGCGTGGAAAAGGTCTTCAACGTCCTCCGCGCGGAATTCGTCGAGGAGCCCGCCAACTGGTCCCGCCGCTACAAGGCGAATCTTGAGAAGCTGCAGTCCGGCGATGTCATCAAGGTCGCCGAGGTCGTTCGTGACCTCTGGCGTCGCGAGCAGGACCGCGGCCTGTCGACCGGCGAGAAGCGCATGCTCTCCAAGGCACGTCAGATCCTCGTCTCCGAACTCGCCCTGGCCGAGAAGAAGGAAGAGTCCGAGGCAGAGGCCCTGCTGGACGAAGTGCTCGCATCCTGAGCACCTGTGTCATCATCCCGGCCGCGGGGTCGGGCTCTCGTCTGGGCGGCGGAGAGCCGAAGGCCTTCGCCCATATCCACGGGCGGAGCCTTCTGGTTCGCAGCCTCGAGACGATCATCTCCTCGGGAGTCGCCACCACAGTCGTGGTGGCCGCTCCCGAGGATTTTCTTTTGCGTGCACGTGAGGAAATCGACTCGGTAACCGAGCGCATGAATACCTCTATTCCAATCACAGCCGTAGCAGGTGGAAAAGACCGCACTGATTCGGTGCAAATCGCCTTGAAACATGTCAGTAATGCTGAGGTCGTGCTCGTCCATGACGCGGCGAGGTGCCTGACCCCGCCCGATGTGTTCCGTCGCGTGCATGCCGCGGTGCTCTCCGGCGCCGAGGCTGTCGTCCCCGTTCTGCCCATGATCGATACCGTCCGGCGGGCAGTTGTTCACCCCGCGACGGGATCGAGCACGACCGCCGGCGATGACACGGGTGTGGATCGCACTTCCGACGGCATTGTTCGGTCGATCCGCCGCGATTCTGTCGCCGAAACCACGGTGGATCGACCAAACAATTCTGATCCGGCAGCGGTTGTGGGAACCGCCGGGCCCTACGCTGTGGTGCGCGGAGATCTCGATCGGGCACACCTGCGACGGGTCCAGACCCCGCAGGGATTCCGCGCTATGACTCTGCTGCGCGCCTACGAACATCATGGGACCGACGATGTTGTGACTGCCGAGGGCGAGGAATCGGGCGAGGACCTCGACGCGGTGCGCGCGGCCGTCCCCACCGACGATGCCGGCCTCGTTGAGCGTCTGGGCATCGAGGTCGTCGCCGTCGCCGGTGACGAAGAGGCACTGAAGATCACCTATCCGCTCGACCGCATCCTCGGCGAACACCTTGCACGATTGAGAGACGCGGGCACTGACTCTGGGCGTTCTGGAAGCTCTGGGAGTTCCGAAAGCATTGGAAGCTCGAGGAACGGTGAGATCTCGGGGAGCGGGACAGAAGGAGACCCACGATGAGCACGATGATTCCGCGCACCGGCATCGGTGTCGATGTGCACGCGTTCTCCGTCGATGCCGAGCGCGAGCTGTGGGTTGCGGGTCTGCTGTGGCCGGGAGAACGCGGACTCGAGGGGCATTCGGATTCCGACGTGGCGGCCCATGCCTGCTGCGATGCGCTGTTCTCCGCTGCCGGCCTCGGTGACCTCGGTGAGCACTTCGGGGTGGATCGTCCGGAGCTCGCCGGTGCCTCGGGTGCCGACCTCCTCAGCGAGGCGGCCCGCATCGTCCGCGACCACGGCTTCGAGGTCGGCAGCATCGCGGTCCAAGTCATCGGCAACCGACCGAAGATCGGCTCCCGCCGCACAGAAGCCCAGCAGATCCTCTCCGCCTCCGCAGGCGCCCCGGTCTCGGTGTCGGGGACGACGACAGACGGACTCGGGCTGACCGGCCGAGGCGAGGGGATCGCTGCCATCGCCTCTGCACTTGTCTACGAGAACTGAGACACGAGCCTTGAGAGACCCGAACAGAGAGGCAGGCGCACGATGAGAATCCTCTTCCAAGGAGCCGGAGCCATCGGCCTCGCCGGAGCCGCGCTGTTCACCGATGCCCACGAGGTTGCGGTCGTGTCTCGTAGGCCGGCCGCGCGGCCGCGAGCGGCCTATCCGCGCCGAGTGAGTGTCATCGATCCGAGCGGTGATCAGCGCCCGATCGGACCCGGCAACGGCAGTTCCGGCGACGGCGAGCCCGATGACAGTGAACCCGGGGACGGCGAGCCCGGCAACGGCAGTTCAGGCGACGGCAGTTCAGGCGACGGCAGGCCCGTCAACGACAGGTCCGGTGCGCAGCCCCGTGCACATGCGGATGGCGACACCTCTGTCGAGGCTTCATCCGGCTGGGCGATGACGCGGGTGGCGGCGACGAGGAGGGTGACGGTCACCGATTGGGACCGGGCGCGGGAAGCCGGGCGGTGGGACCTCATCGTCCTCTCCACCCGTCCGCGTGACCTCGACCCGACGGTCGCCTCGGCGATTCGTCAGACCTGCGCCCCCGTCATCGCGATCACCAGCCAGGTCGATGGCGACCTGGACCGGGCGCGGACGCAGTTCCCCGACGCCGAGGTGGCCGTCTTCGGTCCTGCGTTCGTGTCCGAACGCGTCGCCGACGGCGACGCCGCGACCGGGCACGAAGTGCGCTATTGGGCCCCGCCAGCCGCGCCGAGGTTCCTCGTCAGCGGACGGCGCGAGACAGTGAAACGACTGGTCCGTGAGCTCGGCCGACTCGTCATGCCGGTGCCGCACTCCGCGATCGCGCTGCCGCCGACAGTGTTCATCCCCTACGTCGCGGAACTGAGCATCCGCGGCGGCTCCTGGGTTCAGCTGAAGTCGCACCTGAATCGTCCGGCGAGGGCCGCCGCCGAGGCGGTGCGGGCACGCAGCAGACTGCCCCTTCCCCTGTCTGCATCGGTGGCGAAGGCCGTATCGGCGCCGGTCGCCCGGGCCGTGCTCGAGGCGATGGAGGCGGTGCTTCCCATCGACGTCACCACCTACGCCGGTCGGCACTTCGGCCGTCACGTCGGGCAGACTCGGGACATGCTCTCGGGTTGGGCGGCAGGTGCCTCGGCAACGACGGCTCTGCGGGAGCAGATCGCCGCGCTTGACGCCGCGGTTGCTGTCGACTGAGCCTGTGGCTGAGCCTGGTCGGATTCGGTCTGGCTCAGCTCTGCCAGGTCCAACTCAATCTGGCTCAGCCCAGCCTGAACCGGCTCAGCCCAGTCCAGTGTGGCCCAGCCCTGCCTGACCCAGCCCGACCGGCTCAGGCCCTCGCAGCGGGTCGGCGCTTGGTGACGATGAGGCCGACGAGGTAGAGCGCGACGATGAAGACGAGCGTCCCGATGATCTGGAAGCGCACGGACGCGACGGTGAGACCGAGGCCGATGATCACGGCGATGCCGGCGAGCGTGACATACGACAGCCACGGGTAGCCCCACATCCGCAGTGGCAGGGGGTCCCCGGCCGCCTGGGCGCGGCGACGCAGCACGATCTGCGAGACCAAAGTCGCGACCCAGGTGACGATGAGCGTGGAGCCGACGATGTTGAGCAGGACTCCGAGCACCTCGGCGGCCCAGAAGTAATTGAGCGCCGCAGCCACGAAGCCGAACGCCGAGGTTGCGAGCACGGCGGGAACGGGCACGCCGCGTCGGGTCGTGCGACCGAGCCCGCGGGGCAGCATGGACCGCTGCGACATCGAGAACGCCATCCGGGAGGCACCGTAGATGTTCGCGTTCATCGATGACAGCAGGGCGATGACGATGACGGCGGCGAGCAGGGAGGCGACGAACGGCAGGCCCGCCGTCTGCAGGACAGCGACGAAGGGGGACGCGCCGAGGCGGTCGTCCGTCCACGGCAGAACGAGGACGATGATCGCCACCGAACCGATGTAGAGGAACAGGATGCGCCACACGATGGTCTTGATCGCCTGGCTCACGCTGCGCTCGGGGTTCGCGGTCTCGGCGGCGGCGACCGCAACGATCTCGATGCCGCCGAAGGCGAAAGCGACGACGAGCAGTCCGGCTGCGATGCCCGAGATCCCGGTGGGCATGAACCCGTCTGAGAAGATCTGCGCGGGCGGTTCGGCCGGAGTCCAGCCGAGGAGATAGGCGATTCCGAGGACGAGGAAGAGCACGACGAAGGCGACCTTGAGCAGTGAGAACCAGAACTCGAACTCACCGAAGCTGCCTGAAGTGGTGAGGTTGATGGCCGTGAAGACGAGCATGATCGCCAGGGCGATGACCCACTGCGGGACCGCGGGAACGTAGGAGGCGGCGATCTGCGCGGCGGCGGTGGCCTCGGCGGCGACGACGAGGCACAGCTGCACCCACCACAGGGCACCGACGGCGAACGCGGCGGCAGGCCCCATCGCCTTGCCCGCGTAGTGGGAGAACGCTCCGGGATTCGGATCCGCGGCGACGAGTTCGCCGAGGGCGCGCATAACGAAGATGACGATGAGGCCGGCGACGACATAGGACACGAGGACCGCTGGGCCGGCCGCCTGCACGCCGGCCCCGGAACCGACGAAGAGGCCGGCGCCGATCGCCGAGCCGAGGCTCATCATCACCAGGTGGCGGGGCTTCATCCCCACCTTGAGGCCGGTGGCGTTTGCGGAGGTGTCGGAGGCGCCGCGAGCCGAGGCGGATGACGCGTCGGAGGGCTGTTGTGAGAGTGAATCGGGCACCCGTCGAGTGTAGCCGTCGGCAGTGCAGAAGATGCATGCTGGGTGCTCTTGAAAGGGAGGTCAGCGGCCGCCGCAACTCCACCGAAAACGACGCGGCCCCGGTTCGCTATGAACCGGGGGCCGCGAGTCGGGTGGAGATGTTCAGGCAGGACGATCAGTGCCCGCGCCTGATCCACTCCTCGAGGCTCGGACGCTCGGCCCCGATCGAGGTCGCATCGCCGTGCCCGGTGAGCACGACAGTCGCCTCGGGGAGTTCGAAGAGCACGTCGCGGATCGACTCGATGATCGTCTCGAAGCTCGAGTACGACCGACCGGTCGCGCCGGGACCGCCGTTGAACAGCGTGTCACCGGAGAACAGCACCGGACCGACCGCGCGACCGGCACCGGCCGTGGCTGGTGCGGGCAGGCCGGTCTCGACGAAGAAGCACGTCGAACCGGGGGAGTGGCCCGGAGTGTGCAGCGCCTTGAGTCGGATACCGCCGACGGTCCACGTATCGCCGTCGGCGATCTGACCGTCGGGGCGGTAGCTGTCATAGGTCATGTCCCACAGGACATAGTCATCGGGATTGAGGTAGACGGTGGGATTGCCCACCCGCTGTGCGAAGTCGCGGACGACTCCCACATGGTCATCGTGACCGTGCGTGAGCAGAACGGCCTTGACCTCTCTCGATCCGACCGCCTCGGCGATGGCATCGATGTCGTGGGCGGGATCGATGACGATGACCTCGGAATCGTCGCCGATGATCCACACATTGTTGTCCACGTTGTGGGTCTCCCCGTCGAGGGAGAACGTCCCGGAGGTGACGAGATGGTCGATGGACGTCATCAGAGTTCCACCACCGACCGCAGGACCTTGCCCTGGCCCATCTTCTCGAACGCCGCCTCGACGTCGCCGAGCCCGATGCGCTCGGTGACGAACTTCTCCAGCGGGAATCGTCCCTGCTGGTAGAGGTCGACGAGCATCGGGAAGTCCCGGTCGGGCAGGCAGTCGCCGTACCACGAGGACTTCAGCTTGCCGCCGCGGCCGAACACGTCCAGCAGCGGCACGGTCAGCTCCATCTCCGGGGTGGGCACGCCGACGAGGACGACGGTGCCGGCGAGGTCGCGGCCGTAGAAGGCCTGCCGCCAGGTCGCGGGAAGTCCGACGGCGTCGATGACGACATCGGCGCCGAATCCGCCCGTGCGCTCCTGGATCGCGGCGACGACCTCGTCCTCGCTCATGCCCTTGGTACTCACGGTGGCCGTGGCGCCGAGGTCCTTTGCCCATTCGAGCTTCTTCTCGTCGATGTCGAGCGCAATGATCGTTCCCGCGCCGGCCAGAGCCGAACCGGCGATCGCTGCGCAGCCGACGCCGCCGGCGCCGATGACAGCCACGGTCTTGCCGCGGGTGACCTCACCGGTGTTGATGGCGGCGCCGATGCCGGCCATCATTCCGCAGCCGAGCAGGCCGACGACGGCCGGATCGGACTCGGGGACCTTCGTGCATTGGCCGGCGGCGACGAGGGTCTTCTCGGCGAAGGAGCCGATGCCGAGTGCGGCCTCGAGCTCGGTGCCGTCGGGCAGGGTCATCTTCTGCGAAGCATTGTGTGTGGCGAAGCAGTACCAGGGCTCGCCGCGCTTGCACGCACGGCATTCGCCGCAGATGGCGCGCCAGTTGAGGATGACGAAGTCTCCGACCTCGACGTTGGTGACTCCCTCACCGACCTCGGAGACGACTCCGGCTGATTCGTGGCCGAGCAGGAACGGGTAGTCGTCGCTGATGCCGCCTTCGCGGTAGTGGAAATCGGTGTGGCAGACGCCGCACGACTTCACATCGACGATGACCTCGCCCGGTCCCGGATCCGGGATGACGATGTCGGTGAGTTCGACCGGGGCTCCCCTGCTGCGGGAGATGACGCCCTTGACAGTCTGTGGCATTGCGTCTCCTTTGTGTCTTCCTTCGCGGGTGTCCTGGCTTCGGCAGCGGACATCCGCAGAAGCCGACGCCCGAAGTGGACCGAGTGCACCCCTGGTCGGGGAGCTCACAGCCCCACCTTAACCAAGCCGCTGGCTGTCGACCAGCGGCGATTCGCGAGTGAGACGCGAGGGCCCGAGTGAGCGGGACCCGAGTGAGGAGAGCGGCCTGCCGCGGACTGCGAAGACCAGCTGGGCACGCACGACGAAGGCGGCCCGATGCATGGTGCATCGGGCCGCCTCGGTGGGGGTCGCCTCGGCGAGGGTCACCCGGTGTGGATCACCGGACGGAATCGCCGTCCGGGGCACCGGGTGAGTTCACTCGGCGGTCTCCTCATCGGGATGCTTGCGCAGGTGCAGGATCGCAGCGCCCAAGCCGCCCCACACGGTGACCATGGCGATGATCATCATGACGATTGCTGAGGTACCCATGTCAGACTCCCTTGGTTTCGTTGCGGAGGTTCTCTGCGGCCACGGAATCGGCGATCGCCGCCTCCGCCTCGTCGATCGTCTGCTTCGGCCATCTGATGAGTGTGAGAACGATCGAGGCCACGACCAGCAGCCCGATCATGCCCCAGCCCATGACGCCGGTGAGCAGTGTCGGATAGTCCTCGTAGCCCTCGGTGGTGTACGTGATGATCTGCGTGATGAGCATGTAGGCGAGGACCAGGGCGGTGACACCGCCGAGGATGATCATCCAGAACCAGCCGACCTTGAAGCTCGAGATCGCATTGAGGTGATCGCGCAGCACCGGCAGCTTGCGGGCGAACCAGCCGACGACGATGAGAGCCACGACAGCGGCACCGACGATGCCGATGTTGTTCGCCCAGGCGTCGACGGTGTCGAGGACGTAGAGGCCGGTGACGGTGGGCATGAGCAGGATCGAGATGACCGCCATGGCACCGCCGACGAGGACGGTCGAGGTCTTGTTGCCGAGGCGGAACTTGTCCCGCAGTGCTTGGATCGGCACTTGGACGATCGAGATCAGCGAGGTCAGCCCGGCGAAGACGAGGCAGGCGAAGAAGGCGAAGCCGAACAGTCCGCCGCCGGGCATTTCGGAGATCAGCGTCGGGAAGGCCATGAACGCCAGCCCGATGCCGGAATCGGCGACCTCGGAGACCTGGGTGCCCTGAGCCGCGGCCATGAAGCCGAGCGCTGCGAAGACGCCGATGCCGGCGAGGATCTCGAACGCGGAGTTCGAGAAGCCGACGACGAGCCCCGAACCGGTGAGGTTCGTCTTCTTCTTCAGGTACGAGGCGTAGGTGATCATGATGCCGAATGCGATCGACAGCGAGAAGAAGATCTGCCCATAGGCCGCGATCCACACCGTCGGATCCGTCAGTGCTCCGAAGTCAGGAGTGAACAGCGCATTGAGGCCCTCGGCCGCACCCGGCAGGAACAGGGCTCGGATGACGAGAGCGAGGAAGAGGACGACGAGCAGCGGGATGAAGATCTTCGAGAACCCGGCGATGCCGTTCTGGACGCCCATGAGCAGGATGCCGATGGTGATGACCCAGACGAGGATGACGGGGATGAGCACGCCGGGGACGAACTCCATCGAGATTCCCGGGTCGGAGAGCTTGAGGAATTCGCCGGTGAAGAACGTGGTGGCGTCGTCTCCCCATGCCTGATTGAGGGAGAAGAACATATAGCAGCCGGCCCAGCCGATGATGGCCGCATAGTAGATGCCGATGACGAAGGCGACCCCGGTCTGGAACCAGCCGATGGGTTCGGCGACCTTCGAGGCCATGCGGAACGACAGGGGTGCCGAACCGCGTGAGCGGTGGCCCATCGCGTAGTCGAAGAACAGCAGCGGGATGCCCGCCGTCAGCAGTGCGACGAGATAGGGGATGATGAAGGCGCCGCCGCCGTTGTCGTAGGTGACGTAGGGGAAGCGCCAGATGTTGCCGAGGCCGACCGCCGAGCCGATGGCAGCGAAGATGAACGCGCCGCGGGTGGCGAAGACCTCCCTCTGGGGTGATGTCTTGGGAGACATGGTGTCCTTTCTTGGTCGGTCGCGGGGATTCGAGACCGAGTTCAGCCCCCGCAGTCTCGTCTGTGAGACCGGCGGGCTCGCGCGGAGTCCGGAATGCGAGAATGCCTCTCGCATCGGTCTGCTGTGCTTGCGTCCACTTTACTGGGAATTCGCTGTGCGATGTGCGGTGCATCACGTGAGGTGCATAACAGTCCCGTATCGAAACCGGACTGACGGCAAGTTCGGTGCGGCCCGGTAGACTTGAGGACGTGACTATCTCGCTCTATAACACCGCCAGCCGCAGGACCGAAGAACTGCGTCCCGTCAACGACGGACACGTGGGGATCTACGTCTGTGGTGCCACGGTGCAGGGCGAACCGCACATCGGTCACCTGCGCTCGGCATCGGTCTTCGACACCCTTCGTCGCTGGCTGCTCTACAGCGGCTATGCGGTGACGATGGTCCGCAACGTCACGGACATCGACGACAAGATCCTGTCGAAGTCCGTCGAAGAGGGCCGCGAGTGGTTCGCCCACGCCTACAAGTACGAGCGGGCCTTCACCGATGCCTACGACGCACTCGACGTGCTGCCTCCGAGCAGTGAGCCTCGCGCGACCGGGCACATCACCGAGATGATCGAACTCATCTCGCGCCTCATCGAGGCAGGCCATGCCTATCCCGCTCTCGACGGCAGCGCCGACGTCTACTTCGACGCCGCCTCGTGGGCTGACTACGGCGAGCTGACGAACCAGAAGCTCGAGGACATGGAGCTGGCCGAAGGCGCCGAACTGCGTGGGAAGAAGGACGCTCGGGACTTCGCGCTGTGGAAGGCGCACAAGGAGACCGAACCCATCACCGCGTCCTGGCCCTCACCCTGGGGGCGGGGTCGTCCGGGCTGGCACATCGAATGCTCGGCGATGTCGACGAAGTACCTGGGGTCGAACTTCGACATCCACGGCGGCGGACTCGACCTGCGCTTCCCCCACCATGAGAACGAACTCGCCCAGTCACGGGCGGCCGGCGACCGCTTCGCGAACGTCTGGATGCACTCCGGACTGCTCAACGTCGGCGGGGACAAGATGTCGAAGTCGCTCGGCAACTCCGTCTTCGCCTCCGACCTGTTCGAGTCCTTCAGTCCGCTGGCCCTGCGCTACTTCCTCACCGGGGCGAGCTACCGGTCGATCCTCGACTTCTCACCGGAAGCCATGGAACGCTCGGCGGCCTCGCTCGAACGACTGTCGAACTTCCTCCAGCGGGCTCGGCAGTCACTCGGTGCGAGCGTTCCGGTCCTGCCGGATGTCAGCGACGGATATGCGACTCGCACGGTCGACGTGCCCGTCGAATTCGCCGCCGCCCTCGATGACGACCTCGGCATTCCGCGGGCCCTGTCCGTGGTCTTCGCCCAGGTCACCGAGGGCGCGAAGCTGCTCGATGCGGGAGGCGATCCCGAGGGTCTGACGAGGATCGTCGCCGAGGTCGAACTCATGCTCGACATCCTCGGCGTCAATCCCAGCGCTGCTGTCTGGGCCGGCTCGGCCACCGATGAGAAGGCGGAATCGGCACTCGACTCCCTCGTCGCCACCCTGGCGGACAAACGCGCCGAGGCCAAGCGGGACAAGGACTACGCGACCGCGGATGCGATCCGCGACGAACTCGCTGCGGCCGGCGTCGTCATCGAGGACACGGCCGACGGGTACCGCTACCACCTCGGCGAGGGCTGAGGTACGCACGAATCTCGGCCACGGGCACACGCCCGCGGCCTCTACGCACCTGATAGGAATCACATGGCTTCCACTCCCCGCTCCGGCGGTTCGAAGAAGGGCCCGACCAAGGGCTCGGGCGGTAAGAACAAGCGCGGACTGCGCGGCAAGGGCCCGACACCCAAGGCCGAGGACCGCGTCTACCACAAGGCACACAAAGCCGCGCAGAACCGCAAGACCGCCAACGCCTCGGCGCAGGCGAAGCGGAAGAAGAAGGAGCTCGGCCCGAACATGGTCGCCGGGCGCAATTCGGTGCTCGAGGCGCTGCGCGAGGGAGTGCCGGCGACCGCGATGTACGTCTCCGGTCGCATCGACTCCGACGACCGCGTCCGCGAGTCGATCACCCTGGCCACGCAGCGCGGCATCTCGATGCTCGAGGCGAGCAAGCCCGACCTCGACCGGCTCACCGACGACGCGATCCACCAGGGCATCGCCCTGCAGGTCCCGCCGTACGAATACGCCGACCCCTCCGATCTGCTCGACTTCGCCGCCGATCGGGCCGAGACCCCGCTGCTCGTGGCGCTCGACGGGATCACCGATCCGCGCAATCTCGGCGCGATCGTGCGTTCGACCGCGGCCTTCGGCGGTCACGGGGTGATCATTCCGGAACGGCGCGCCGCCTCGATGACGGCAGCCGCGTGGAAGACCTCAGCCGGAGCCGCCTCACGGATCCGCGTCGCCCAGGTGGTCAACCTGGCCCGGGCGATCGACGAGCTGAAGAAGCAGAACATCTTCGTCGTCGGCCTCGACATGGACGGCGACGTGGAGCTGCCCGAGCTGAGCTTCACCCGTGACCCGCTGTGCATCGTCGTCGGCTCCGAGGGCAAGGGACTGTCCCGACTGATCTCGGAGAAGTGCGACCAGATCGTCTCGATCCCGATCGCCGCGACGACCGAATCCCTCAACGCCGGCATCGCCGCGGCCGTCTCGCTCTACGAGGTGGCCAGAGCCCGCCGCGCCTGAACGCCCCATTTGCTACCCGACGGCGGCCCAGCAACCACGCGCGAGGTTGCTGGGCCGCCGTCGGGTAGCAATTAGGGGTTGAGGGTGGTGCGGTAGGTCGATTCGTCCATGGCACCGACGACCGAGTGGCGGCGGCTGTAGGCGAAGTAGACGAGCGCGCCGACGGCCATCCACACGCCGAAGACGGCCCAGGTCGTCCCGCCGAGGTTGACCATGAGGAGCGCACACGCGAGCGCGCCGAGGGCCGGGATGACCGGGCCGAAGGGCACCTTGAACGACCGCTCGAGGTCGGGACGCTTCACCCGCAGGTAGATGACGGCGAGGTTGACGAGGAAGAACGCGAACAGGGTGCCGATGCTCGTGGCGTCGGCGAGCTCGCCGAGCGGGATGAGTGCCGCAGTGATCGCGACGAGTCCGCCGACGATGAGGGTGCCGGCCAGGGGAGTGCCGGTGCGCCGGGAGACGACGCCGAAGACCTTCGGCACCATGCCGTCGCGGGCCATCGTCAGCAGGATCCGCGACTGTCCGTAGAGGACGGTGATGACGACGGAGAAGATCGCGAGCACCGCAGCCACCGCGAAGAGGAGGACGGCGAGGTTCGAACCCGTGATCTCCTCGACGATCTGGACGAGCGGGGCTTTTGCGCCGGAGAACCACTGCCACTGCCTGGCCCCGATCGCGGCGACGGCCACGAGCACGTACATCGAGGTGACGATGAGCATCGAGAGGATGATCGCCCGCGGCAGATCGCGGCGGGGGTTCTTCGCCTCCTCGCCGGCCGTCGAGGCCGCATCGAAGCCGATGTAGGAGAAGAACACGCTCGAGGCGGCCGCGGTGACTCCGGCCGCGCCCATCGGCAGCATCGGTGCGAAGTTGCCGGCCCTGAACGCGGTGAAGGCGACGATCGCGAAGAACACGAGGATCCCGAGTTTGACGAACACGAGGATCGTGTTGACGATGCCGGACTCCTTGGCCCCGCGCATGAGCAGCACCGTCGCCAGGGCCACCACGACGAGGGCGGAGACATTGATGACCCCGCCCGGATTGTCCGCCACCCCGGGCCCGGTGGTCAGGGAGGCGGGCAGTTCGAGCCCGAACACCCGCAGGGTCTCATTGACGTAGTCGGCGGCGCCGACGGCGACCGCGGCGACCGAGACCGCGTATTCGAGGACGAGGCACCAGCCGCAGACCCAGGCCACACCCTCACCGAGGGTCGCGTACGAGTACGAATAGCTCGATCCCGACACCGGCACCATGCCGGCCATCTCGGCGTAGCTGACCGCCGAGAGCAGAGCGGTGACGCCGGCGAGGACGAACGCCAGCCACACCGCGGGCCCGGCGACGGGGACGGCCTCACCGAGGATGACGAGGATTCCCGTGCCCAGGGTGGCCCCGACGCTGATCATCGTCAACTGGAAGACGCCGAACGTCCGACGCAGGCGGCCCGCTCCCTCGGCGTCGGCGTCGATCCGGGCCTCGGCGTCGGTCCGTGCGTCCGCGTCGGTCCGTGCGTCCGCGACCATCGAGCCGATCGATTTGCGTCGTCCCAGTTGGCGCAGCACCCCCGCCGAGGTGGCTGTCGGGTGTGCGGAGGGCGTATCAGAATCGGTCATATGAATATTTTTGCATAATGCTGTATATCTTCTCGGCCGGGTTCCCCGCGATCACGGGGATCGATCGCTCGTCGCGTCGCCGATCTCACACGTACCGCGCCGCCGGGCAGGCTCCGCGCCGCACCCTGCTGCGCCGCCTGTCAGCCTCCGAATCACCCAGCTGAGCCGCCGGGCAGGCTCCGAACCACCCGTCTCACACGTCGGGGGTGAACCGGCCGTCCTGGGCCATCCACCCGCCGTCGACGAGCTGCGAGTGCCCGGTGATGTAGCTCGAAGCGTCCGAGGCGAGGAAGAGGACGGGCCCGGCGATCTCGTGGAGACGACCCCAACGGCCCAGAGCAGTCTTGTCAGCGTACGCGTTCCACCACGTCTCGTCGGCCTTGATCTGCTGTGTCAGCGGGGTGTCGAACGGCCCGGGCAGGATCGCATTGACCCGCACACCCTGCCCGCCGAGCTCACTGGCAAGCGTCTTCGTCAGCTGCACGACCCCGGCCTTGGCCGCTGCGTACAGGCCCTGACCGGGTTCGATGGCCAGCGCCCTGAACGACGCGTAGGTGACGATGGAACCCCGGCCCCGAGCAGCCATCTCCCGGCCGAAGCCGCGCATCAGCCGGTAGGTGCCCTTGAGGTTGATGTCGATGACCCTGTCGAACTCGTCATCGGTCGTCGAAGTCAGCCGCTTGCGCACATTCGCCCCGGGGGTGACGACGAGGACCTGCGCCTCGGCCTGAGCCGCGACGAGGGCGTCGACGGAATCAGTGTCCGTGATGTCGACGGCGACGGCTTCGGAGGATCCGGCGCCGCGGTCGCCGATGAGCGCAGCGGTCTCCTCGGCTCCGGCGAGGTTGAGGTCGGCGGCGACGACATGGGCTCCGGCATCGGCGAGACCGATGGCGCTGGCCTGACCGAGGCCGGACCCGGCGCCGACGACGACCGCAGTGCGACCGGTCAGGTCGAACAGGCCGGGGATCGACGGGTTGTTCTCGTTCGTGGGCATCGGCTCGGTGGCGGTCATCAGGGATCCTTCCGTGGGGTTTCGACCGGGAAGAACGACATCGTCCCTCCGCTAAGATCAAAGCTATGCCCGCCGAGGCGGTCGTGCCGTGATCGTTTCACCCTGTGGAACGTAGGCGGGGCGGGTCGCCTCGCTCCGCCGCAGCCGCCGGTTTCGGTGGTGCCCGCCCTCGGTGGGGCCGCCCAACGGTGGGGCCAGCGGTCACCGCGAAGGTCCATGAGTTCCGTCGAGTGGTCACGTGCCAGCAATGCTCTCGCAACGACTATTAGCGTTTAGGATCGGCACCAGGTCACTCCGGGGGCGGATGGTTGGAATTGTCAATCGTCGTAATAGGGCTGGGACAGAGCGATAGAAACCAGGTCGCGTTGCCGCATCGGAAGCGCTAGTCTTCAGCTCAGATGTGTGATCCGCAACGGTGTATGGAACGTGCTGCCCTAGCGGGTTTCTGCTCCGCATGTGTGTTCGCTGAGATTCTAGTCGTACATCCCAAATCAATTGTTCGTCCCGGCGGGAACGACCCGCCCCCGTTCGGCTCCCAGCAGAGAGCGCCATGATACGGCGTATAGAAGCGAGAAGCCGTTCCTGCTGACAGAGCTCTCCCATTTTGGTAAGTTGCGTTGTGCAAGTGATTTCGGCGATCAAGGGAACTCATGCTCTCAAAGCAATATGGTGAAGGCGAGCCCGGAATCAGCCAAATGCTGGGCGACGAAGTAACTGGCACCTGGTTGCTCTTCGACGCACATTGTTCAACATGCACCCGGATCTCACAAGACTTAGAAGCAGCCACGGAAGGTAAGCTTGCAGTACTTCCGCTTGACTCGGACTTTGCGCTACGTGCCCGGCGTCAAGTGTTCGGCGAAGACATGCCGCACAAGCCTACTTTCCTGAAAGTTGTGCAAGGTGAGCCGCGAGCGTGGACCGGTGCGCGAATAGCACCATTGGTTGCGCGCGAAGTTGGTTTCGAAAGCTCACTTCAAATATTAAAGATCCTTGGCATTGAGCGATCTGGGCGCAATCGTGACCGTCAAGCTGGGCTGTTGTCTAGGCGTGGGTTCGCGCAAGTGGCTGGAGGCATTGCCGCTAGTTTCGGGATTCTCGCCGCAGGTAGTTTTGCGGCTCATCGTAAATGAGAGTGTAGAACCGGTCTGAAGCCACCGGACTCGAGCAGGCACCTGGCGATGTAGTGGGTGATGTTACGGAAGCCCAACGCTGACCCCCGTAGATGTTCGAGCCTGCCATTGATCGCTTCAGTCGGACCATTGGACGTTCCCGGTCGGGTGAAGAACGCGAGGATATCAGTAGCTCGACGCTTCAAGGTCCGTCCCAACCGTTTGAGCTCAATGAGCTCTGTGGGCAGGTTCGTCGTCAGGGCGTCAATGACCGTTCTCAAGAGCTTCTTGCCCTCGTTGCGGTCGGCGGTTCGGTAGGCGTTCACAATGTCTTGGTAAACAGCCCAGGTGACTTCGACTTCGGTGAAGTTCGCATCAGCGAATAGGCCCGCGATCTTCTCCTGTTGCTTTGTTGTAAGCAGATCAGCTCCGGTGTGCAGAGTCCTCCTCGCCCGATACAGCGGGTCTTTCGCCCGGCCGCGGTGACCAGTGGTCGCCTGCTGAACACGACGACGAACATCATCGAGAGCATCACCGGCGAGCTTGACGACGTGGAAGGGGTCCATGACTTCCACAGCGTCGGGCAGCTCCTCAACCGAGGCTGTCTTGAACCCGGAGAACCCGTCCATCGCGACGACGTCGATGCCATCACGCCAGTCTTTCGGACGGGCTTTCAACCACTCCTTGAACACCTGCTTCGACCGTCCGGACACCATGTCGAGCAACCGCGCCGGGCCTGCTGCCTGACTGATCGGGGTGAGGTCGATGATGACGGTGACGTACTTGTCACCGCGCCTGGTGTGCCGCCATACGTGCTCGTCGACACCAATGACGCTGACCCCGTCGAAACGGGTCGGGTCGTTGATCAACAGCCGGCGACCTTCAGCGAGGATTGCGGAGTTCGCGGTGTGCCAGGACACGGCGAGTTTGCGTGCGATCACGGACACGGTGTCGTGGTCAATGACGAGGGCGCGCAGTGCCCAGTCCAATCCGGTGCGCGAGATCTTCGCTCGTGGGGGTGTCGCAGCAGTGGTGTCTTGACGCCATACACAGCCGCACTCGACGCATTTGTAGCGGCGGAGGCGAATGTGAAGCGTGGTCGGTCGGTGGCCGAAAGGCTCGTGGGCCAGACGACGGACGACGGTATCGCGGACGATCCCGTGCCCACCACACCGACGGCACCAGTCATCTGCAGTGTTCGGCGAACATTCCAGAATGGCTTTGTGTCCGGTGACGTGCTGGCCAATACAGGTCAGGTCGAGGGTGTCGAGTCGGCAGAATGTCGTGAGGTCAGGGGTCGAGAAAGTAGGCTTGGCCACGTCGAGGTCTTTCGGATGGACTGTGTGAGAACTTCCATCATCGGAAGACCTCGACGTCTATCCAGGCAGCGCCACGCCGTGTCCTGGAATCACAGATCTACACTCTCAATTGCGAAGAGCCAGTTTTGCTGGTGCACGCCCTGCCTCGGCGTCTGCCATTAAGCCCAGCAAGATCGCATCGCGGTCGCGTGTCGGAGAATTGGTGAAGACGGCAATCGACAGCGCTGACTTTGTCAATATCGCCGATGATACGACCCTTGCGAAGATGAGAGCCGGAAGTTTGTCGGCGCGATCTCAGCTGGCCGAATTTCAGTACCAGCTGGGCTCAGAAAGTATCGAGATACAGTCATACTCTGACAGCGACCCGCTAGTGCAGGCGTCGTCAGGGGAAGACCAAGACGGGGAGCCAATCGAGACTCTCGCAATTACCCTTGAAAGTGTCGGCGTGGTGTATTCCGTCAACTTCAGTAATGGCGGAACTGATGTGCGAGCCGAACGGTACGCGGTCGACTTCAAGGAGGGGGAAGCAGAGCTCGTTGATGCCAGCTCGAATGGAGTTCGCATGGAGCCGCTCCCGGAAGGGATAGCGGCTCAGAAATCTGACCCGTGCGGCGGGTGTACCAGTGCAACTAAACTCACTGTGGGTCCTACGTGCAAAACGAATAAGGTGCTCGATTGTGCCTTTGCGGCGTCAAGTTGCGCGGGTTGCGTAGCCGCCTGCGGTTCAGGCGTGGGGACCGTGGGTTGTGCCACATACCTCTTTAGTGGCTGCGGAGCAGCGATCAAGTATTGCTGCGAAAAAGTCGGCGGCCAAGTGTGCCCTCCCTGTGGTGGCGGGAAACCATGAGTCGAGAAAGCGGAACAGGAGTCGGCATGGGAGAGCTAATTGGAGCTTTTGCACTAGGTATGACCTTCGCAGTAGGAGGGATGCTATTTTTCACGGAGGCTCACAGTGGGCCTGCGTCTTTCGCTCTTGGGTTGGCGTTCCCGCTGGTCGCGCTTGCAGGAATGGTTATCCTGCTGATTCAGCGCTTTCGTCGCCTCCGGGATTCGAATAGCGCGTGACTCCTGCTATTTGAACCCGTCACTGCAGGGCTCCAAGTCGATCTATTGGCGTAGCCAGGTTGGCCTCGCGCAATCCGAACGGCGGCTCCCCGCTGAGACTGGAAGTACTGGTGCAGAGTACTTGGCTCGCAATTTGCCAGGTCGCTCGTTTTCGAATGAGTAGCCTTACGTAGTCTCAGCGAGGTGCCGCCGCTGCGTTCGGTGACGACCCATCTGGTTCGACACGGAGTACCAACTTTATGAAGTCCTTTGCACATCCCCAATCGATTGTTCGCCCCTCCCATCGGCACGTCCGTGCAGCGGGGCGGGCCGCCTCGGCGAGGGTCAGAACTTCTCGCTGTCGACGTAGCGGATCTCGTCGGGGAGGTTCGCGAGGTAGTCGACGATGAAGTAGGCGATGGCCTCCATGGTCGGGATGTCGCGCTGCCGGGCGCGGGCCATCGTCCGCCGATGTTCGGCGAATTCGTAGAAGATCTGTCCCGGCTCGAGCTTGCGGGTGAGGTTCTCCGGGATCGCCTGGATGAGGGGTTTGTAGACCTCGTCGAGCCAGCGTCGGGCGGCCTCGGATTCGTCGAGTTCGTCCACCTCGGCGATCTCCGGGGCGGAGCGGAACGAGTCGAGGTCGTTGAGCATCGCCCGTGCCTGGTTCTCGTTCGCCCCGATGCCGGTCAGGCGCAGCAGACGCCGGGAATGGTGATTGGGTTCGACGACCTTCGGTTCGACGAGCAGGCTGATGCCGTCGAGGTCGGTCGTCACTGTCACCTCGCCGAGGTCGAAGCCGAGATCGTTGAGGCGGCGGATGCGTTCGTCGATGCGCCAGCGTTCGTTGACGCTGAACTCCTCGACACGGGTCAGCTCCGTCCACAGCGCCTGATACGACTCGCACAGGCGCTGCCCGGCGGCCATCGGATCGGTCTCGGGATCGACGAGCCCCGCGGCCTGCAGGTCGAGGAAGTCACCGGCGATGTTCATCCGCGCGATCCGCAGGTCCATGTTCCGCTGCCCGTCGGAGAGCTGGTCGTGCAGCTCCCCGGTCTCCGCATCGACGACGTACGCGGCGTAGGCGTCGGCGTCACGGCGGAAGAGGGTGTTCGACAGTGAGACGTCGCCCCAGTAGAACCCGACGAGGTGGAGCCGGGCGAGCAGCACAGCCAGAGCGTCGACGAGGCGGCCGCCGGTGTCCGAGGCGAGATCCCGGGAGAACAGCGCCCGGTAGGGAAGGGAGAATTCGAGGTAGGCGGTGATGAGTGCGCCGTTGAGCCTCTGCCCGTCTGCGGTGGTCCGGCCGCTGACGACGGCACGCGGTTCGACCAGCGGCACGTCGAGGTTGCCCAGTGCCCCGAGGATGTCGAACTCCCGCATCGCCTGCTTGTCCTCGGTCTCCTTGATCGCGAGGACTTCGTCGCCGATCTCGACATAGCGCACCACATGGCGGGAGATGCCGCGGGGGAGTCCGCCGAGGAGCTTCTGCGGCCACTGTGCCAGCGGCAGATGCCACGGCAGTTCGGCGAGAGCGGTGCGATCGGCGTGGCGGACCGTGTGGATCTCGGGCGCCGTGCTGGGCTCCGATGCTGAACCCGGCTCGGGCGTCGTGCCGGGCGCGCCCGCTGTGCCCGCGGACGAAGGCTGGGACGGGATGCCCGGCACGGGTTACTCGTCCGGGGTCGAGGTCGGGTCGGTGTGTGAGACCGAGTCCGGGTCGGTGGAGGACACGAGCGCCTCGGCGAGTTCGGGCTTCTCCACTCCGATGAGCCTGCCGCGGTCGAGGAAGGCGATCCGGTCGCCGAGGACCTTCGCATCGGCGAGGTCGGAGGTCGCATAGATGGTGGTCAGCTCGAACTCCTGCTGGAGCTCCTTGATCAGCGACAGGGTTTCGGCCTGCTGCTCGGGGACGAGGTTGACTACGGGCTCGTCCATGATGAGCACCTTGGGCCGGCGGACGACGGCACGTGCCAGCGCGACGGTCTGGCGCTGCAGCTGGGTGAGGTCGCCGGGAACGGAGTCGAGGATGTCGGTGAGCCCGATCGTCTCCATCACGGATTCGACGCGGTCGGTGATCTCCTCGACGGGCAGGCCGTCGACGCGCAGCGCGAAGCCGAGGTTGTCGCGCACGCTCATGTGCGGGTAGAGGGCGTAGCTCTCGAGCGCGAGGGTGACGTCGCGGTCGTTGACTGCGGTGTGGGTGATGTCGACGCCATCGATGAGGATGGTCCCGGTCTTCGGGGTCTCGAGCCCGTGGAGCATCCTCAGGATCGTCGATTTGCCGGACCCGGACGGGCCGTAGAGGACGAGGAATTCGCCCGTGTCGACGAAGAGGTTGAAAGGATGCACGGACTCGGACGTCGTGTTCTCGTAGACATGACTGAGGCCATTCAACGACACCGTTGACATAAGTCCTCCTCTAAGTAACTCGGTGAGCAGCTGGTCGTCGGTGACCTGGCGGGGATGCTCAGTCCCTCTCATCCTACGGGGTGGATCGGGCGGGTGCTCAGTCTATTCGACAAAGCGTAGAGTGATTCTCAGCACGATGGCTCTGCGCCGACGCACACAACAGCCGAAAGTAGACTGGCACGCATGAAGGTCACGCTCGACGAGGTCGCCGCCCGGGCCGGAGTGTCCCTGGCCACGGTCTCCCGTGTCCTCGGCCGGCGCGGTGCCGTTGCTGAGGCGACGCGTGCCAAGGTCTTCGAGGCGATGAATGAGCTCGGCTATTCGCGTTCGACGCTGCTCCACGACGCGCCGAGGCGGCTGGTGGCCGTCAGTGCCCCCGGCAACCCCGAATACTGGCAGGTCCAGGTGTGCACCCGTGTGGCCCAGGCTCTGCAGGAGCACGATCTGCTCGTCACCCGCCCCCTGGTGGAGACCGATCCCGAACCGCTGCAGGTCGCGATCGACGCCGGGGCCGTGGCCCTGGTGACGCCGACGCTGACGAGCCTGCACACCGAGATCCCCTGTATCCGCGTCGACGAGCAGTCCGCCAGCGACGGTGAGGACCTCGGCGGCTCCGACCTCATCGCCGCTCGGCTCGACCTCGGCGGCGGAATGACCACCGCGTTCGAACATCTGCGTGCGATCGGTCACCGGCGGATCGGTCTGATCTGCAACGACAGCGGCGAACTCGCCGTCCAGCTGATCCGCCGCTTCCTCGCCGAACACCCCGCACGGAATCTCGGACTCGACCTCGAGGACTGGATCGCACGGGTGCCGAAGTCGTTCTCCGGCGGCTCGCGAGCGGTGCTTGAGCTCAAGGACGCGACCTGCACCGCGGTCATCGTGCAGTCGGCGCTGCAGCTGCACGGCGCCCTCTACGGACTGCGCAACCGGCACCTGCAGGTGCCTCGCGACATGTCGATCGTCGGCTTCGGCGACTCCCCGACGATGAAGTTCACCGGTCCGCCGGCCACGGTCCTCGGCCTCGACATCGAGGGCCTGTCGAACGCGCTGGTCGCGGCGACTCTCAATACTCTGCGGATCTCGACGACAGGGGTGCCGACAGTGCCGCCGGTGTTCCGGCCCCGCCTCATCGCCCGCACCTCGACGACGGCGGCCCGGCAGTGAGCGAACAGAACAGCGCTGGGCACGCGCTCACGCCCGAGCACCGGCACGTCCGTCTCGCCGAGATCGCCGGCACCGCCGGGGTTTCGAAGGCCACGGCCTCTCGCGCCCTGCGCGATCCCGACTCGGTCTCAGCGTCGTCGAGGCAGAAGGTGCAGCAGGCGCTGGCCATCCTCGGCGCGGCCGGTCACGGTCTCGAGCCGCAGGTCTCCGGGCGTTCGCGCACCTCGGAGCCCGCGGGCGGAGAACCGCTCATCGCTCTCATCAAACCCGCGGTGTCCGCGGGCAATGTCGACCCCTATTCGCGGCTGGCCGAGATTCTGACGAACCGGATGTTCGGCCTGCGCATCGCCGTCGTCCACATCGAAGCCGTGGCCGAACACAATGAGACCCTCGCCGAGACGATCCTCGACGACGGACGCGGCGGCCCGCGGGTCTCCGGGGCCATCGTCGTCGGCGGCGGTGCCGCCGGAGTGCTCGCGGGGGTGCTCGCCCAGCGCGGGCTGCCGCTCATCCGCATCTCGAATGCCCGTCACGACGACGGGATCTCGCGCATCTACCTCGACGCGACCGGAGGCATCGATACTGCTGTGGCCCACCTCGTCCACCTCGGGCACCGTCGGATCGGACTCGCGGTGCTGCGCGATTCCGCGGCACCGGCCCGGATCGCCGGGTTCCGCCGGTCGATGGCCGGCATCCTCCACATTCCCGCCACCCGCGATCAGGCCCCCGTCGTCGAGGCCGCAGGAGGGGCGATGGCCGGAGTCGCCGCCGCTGACGAACTCATCGATCTGCGGTGCACTGCGGTCATCGCGTGCGCCCCGTCGCTGTCCTTCGGTCTGCTCGAGGCCGCTCAGCGTCTGCGCCTCGACGTGCCCCGCGATCTGTCCGTGCTCACGGTCGGCGACGTGCCCGATGCCGATGTCATCGAACCCCCGCTCTCGCAGGTCGTCTACGACTGGGCGACCGTCGCACAGTCCGCGATCGACGAGATCCGCGGAATGATCGCCGCCGGTGAGGACCGTGTCCATGTCGACTACACCGTCAACCCCGATCTCGTGCTGCGCGCCAGTGCGGTACCCCCGCAGCGCCGCTGAGCGGCGTGGGCACCGCGGGGGAGTGCGAAGGCCCTCGCCGAGGCGGCCGACCGATGATCGCGGATCGACCGGTGGATGACCGCGCCGAGGCGGCCGGGCGAGGGCCGGAGATCGACGGACATCATCCGCCGGGGCGGTTCAGCCGCGCTCGGTGCCGAAGTGCTCCGCACGGAGGTGCTCCGCGCCGAGGTGGTCCGCACGTTCGGCTGCGAGTCGGCCGAGGAGATCGGCCACGGCATCGGGCCCGGTGATCCGCCACCTCGCCTGAGTCGGAGCGGTGCCGACCTTGACGGTCAGGCCGGCGTCGAGAGTCGGGCCGGCTTCGTCAGGCAGACCGGTTTTGTCAGTCTGGCCGGTTTTGTCAGTCGGGCCGGAATCGAGAGTCTGGTCGGCTGACAGATCGTGCAGGGCGGCGAAAGCATCCTCATCGGTGACGTCGTCGCCGAGATAGGCCATCGCCGTCGGCGCTCCCGCGCGGGCCAGGAGCCGCAGGCCGTCGCCCTTCGTCGCCTGCTTGACCGCGAGCTCGGTGATGTCGTGGCCCTCGATGACCCGGATGTCGGGGAACTCCTCGGCGACCTGCATGGCGTGCTCGTGCAGGGCAGCGGCGACCTCGGGGTCGAAGCCGCGGGTGTGCACGGTCCGCGAATAGGGTTTGCGCTCGACGAGCAGGTCCGTCAGCATCTCCGGTGCTGTCGGCGGAAAAGCGTCTTCGAAGGCCTCGATGTGTGCATCGATGGCCGTGAGCCTCTCCTGCTCGGCCGCGGTGAGCTCGGGGGAGTGCGAGGCCCCGGTGCCGTGTGCGAGGTCCGCGCCGTCGTCTCCGACAGGGGCGATTCCGGCACGGTCACTCTCGATGCCCGAGCCGAGCGCCGCCTCGGCGCCGTGGGAGCCGATCATCCACACCGACTCCGGTGTCTCGGTCAGCCGTGACAGGGTCGCGATGTCACGGCCGGAGACCAACGCCACCCGGGTGTGCGGCAGCCTGGCCAGGGCAGCGATCGCCGCGGCCGATCCCGCGGTCATCTGCGAGGTCTCGGGATCGTCCTGCAGGGGTGCGAGCACTCCATCGAAATCAAGAGCAACCAGCAGGGAATCGGCGGTGGCGAGCTCACGCAGGTCCACCTCGGCGGGGGTCGACAGGGCAGGGACGAGCACGGTCGGCTTCGATGTCACTCGGCGCCTCCTAGCGGGCGGTGGAGATGTCGTCTGTCCACTCGGCATCATCGGGTCGGTCGGCGCGATCGGAGGGGGCGGCTGGCACATCCGGTGGCGGTGCGGTCCGGTTCTTCTGCACCACGGGCCCATCGGGGACGATGACCTCGGGATTGTGCTTGATGTGCTCGAGCTCGGCGAGGAAGTTCTGCGACCACCGGCTCACGGTGTCCGTGGCGACCCGCTTGCGCATCTGCTTCATCCGACGGGAGCGGGTCTTCTCGTCCATCTGCACGGCCTCGAGGATGCCCGCCTTGAGGTCGGCGATGTCATGGGGATTGACCATCACCGCGCCCTTGAGCTGTTCGGCCGCCCCGGTGAACTCGGAGAGCACGAGGGCTCCGTCGTCTCGCCTGCGGCAGGCCACATACTCCTTGGCCACGAGGTTCATTCCGTCGCGCAGAGCGGTGACCAACATGACGTCGGCGGCGAGGAAGAACGCCGTCATCTCATCGCGCGGGTAGGAATGGTGGAGGTAGCGCACGGGGATCGAGCCCACGTCGACCTGTTCGCCGTTGATCCGACCGACGGCGAGTTCGACGTCGTGGCGGATGATCTTGTACTGCTCGAGCCGCTCGCGCGAAGGCGTGGCGATCTGGATGAGCACGACGTCCTCGACTTCGAGACGGCCCTCGGCGAGCAGCTCCCCGAACGCCTTGAGCCGGTGTCGGATGCCCTTCGTGTAGTCCATGCGATCGACGCCGAGCATGACCACCCGCGGATTGCCGACCTCCTCGCGGATCTGCTTCGCCCGCTCGAGGATCTTCGGATCGCGAGCGAGCTCCTCGAGGTAGGGGGTGTCGATCGAGATCGGGAACGACTCGGCGCGGACGAGGTGGGCGGGGAGGAAGTCACCCGGCGGGACCGAGACCGTCGACCCCTTCGTCGAATATCCCAGTCGCCCGCGCACGGCGCGACGGAAGTTCGCCGCGTCCGCCGGCCGTTGGAACCCGATGAGGTCGGCGCCGAGGAGGCCGCGGAGGATCTCATCGCGCCAGGGCAGCTGGGCGAAGAGCTCATAGGGAGGGAACGGGATGTGGTTGAAGAAGCCGATCGCGAGGTCGGGGCGCAGCCGCCGCACCATCTGCGGAACCAACTGGAGCTGATAATCATGGACCCACACGGTCGCGCACTGCGCGGCCACCTCGGCGACCTTGGCCGCGAAGCGCTCATTCACCCGCACATACGCGTCCCACCATGTGCGGTGGTACTCGGGCGGAACGATGACATCGTGGTAGAGCGGCCACAGTGTGGCGTTGGAGAACCCTTCGTAATACCTGAGGACATCCTCACTCGTCAGGGACACCGGGGTCAGGTGCATGCCGTCGATCGTGAAGGGTTCGAACTCCTCATCGGGCACCCCCGTCCACCCGATCCACGCGCCCTCCTGGGACTTCATCACCGGAGCCACCGCTGTGACCAAACCCCCAGGTGAGGTGCGCCATTGCGCGTGCTGATCATCGGGGTCGCGGTCGACGGGAAGACGGTTGGCCACGACGACGAAATCGCTTCCGTCGGTGGGGGTCTCGGTGCTCGGCTCGGCAGAGTCGACGGTGCTCATCTGCGCTTCCTCCTGTGTCGGTCCTTGGAATGAACTGTACCCGCTCGACTAGGCTTGGCCAGGTGATGGTTCAGGAACTGGGGGGCTACCGCCTCATCGAGGAGCTCGGCTCGGGCGGCATGGGTGTCGTCTACCTCGGTGTCGACGGCGGAAACAACCCGGTCGCCGTCAAGGTCCTCCACCCCCACATCGCCAATGACGAGACTGCGCGCAAGCGTCTGGCCAGGGAGACACGGACCCTGCGGCGCATCCGCCACCCCCGCATCGCCGAGGTACTCGATGCCGAGCTCGACTCCGCGCAGCCGTTCATCATCACCGAATTCGTCGACGGGCAGACGCTGTCCGATGACGTCCGCGACAACGGCCCCTTCGCCGAGGACGAACTCGTCCACTTCGGGCATGCGCTGCTCGACTCCCTCAACGCCGTCCATGACGCCGGTGTCATCCACCGCGACCTCAAACCCGCGAACGTGATGATCATGGACGGAGAGCCCATGGTCATCGACTTCGGCATCGCCCAGGTCGCCGATGAGGTGCGGGTGACCGCGACCGGACTCGTCATGGGCACGCCCGGCTACCTGTCGCCGGAGATCGCCGACGGGAGGGCCTCGAGCGAGAAGACCGACTGGTGGGGGTGGGCCGCGACGATGGCCTTCGCCGCGACCGGTCGCAATCCCTACGGTTCCGGACCGCTCGAGGCGGTGCTCGGACGAGTTGCCATGGGCAAGTTCGATCTCGATGGGGCGCCGAAGAACTTCGTGCCCCTCATCGCCGCCTGCCTTGACCCGAAGCCCGAACGTCGCCCCTCAGGGCAGATGATCCTTGACGCCCTCGTCGACATCGAGTCCGGACGGATGCCGCAGCTCGGCTCCGGGCCCAGCGGAGGATCCGGTGCCGGGCCCGGGGGCGGCATCAATCGTTCCCCGAGCGGAACCGCGGTCATGCCTGCCGTGGATGAGGGCGCTGCCGGTGGTGGTTCCGGCGGCGGTGGCCTCGGGGCCGGCGCTCTCGGCGCTGCCGGTGGTGCGCTGGCCGGGGGAGTGGCCGGCGGCGCTGCCGGCTACGGTGCGGCCGGGCCCGGGGGAGCCGGATCCGGAGCGGCCGACGGGCGCGGCGGAGCGCGCGGGGACTACGCAGGATCGGGGTATCCGGGCTCGGGGTATTCGGGGTCTGGTTATCCAGGAGCCGCTGACGGCGGGCCCGGTGTCGGCGGTCCGGGTGTCGGCGGTCCGGGCCATGCCGGACAGCCGCAGTACCCGGGTTCCAGTCGTCCGACGAATCATGGAGGTTCCGGCCACCTCGGCGGCTCGGGGTACGGACCCGGGCAGACGTCCGATCCGACGCGGCAGGGCACGGCGCCGCCGGTCGGTAATCCGAACGGCAGCATCCAGGCCGCTCCTGGATCTCGGATGGCCGGCGCCGACCTCGGCCGGTCAGGATTCGTCCAGTCCGGCAACGGGCAGAGGTCGTGGTCCGGTCAGAGCGGTCCCGATGCCCGAGGCCATGGTGCGGGCAATCAGGGTGCCGGCGGCCAGATCATGCAGCCCGGAGGCCAGAGCGGGCAGATCGGCCAGCCCGGCGGACCGGACGGGCAGGCGATGCAGCCGGGCGGGCAGCCCGGATATCCGTGGGCCCCGATGACCTACCGGCGGGTGCGCAGCGGCGGATGGGTCGTCTTCGGTCTCATCGTCCTCGCCGTAGCCGTCATGCCGCTGAGTCCGCTGGTCATCTGTGTCGTGGCGCTGCTCTGGTCGGTGCTCGCACGCACGGGCACGCGTCTGGACCGGAAGGTCCAGCGGTACCGGTTCGAACGCGGAATGGAATCGGGCGGATTCGGGCGGGCGCTCGCCTCGGCGCCGGGAGCGGTGCTGGCATCGGTCCTGACATCGATCGCCTCCTTCATCCTGCCGACGATCGCGGCCGTCGCCATGCTCGTGCTCACGCGACTCGACATCGCAGGGATCGTGCCCAGCGGCGATTCCGAACAGTGGTCGGTGTGGGCCGCTGGGGCCGCGGGCTCGCTCGTGCTGTGGGTCGGTCCGGGAGCGTCGAGCCTGCGCTACGGCTCCAGAGCAGTCGTCTCGGGCGCAACGCGGAACCACCTGGGGCGGCTCATCGCGCTGGCGGTGACGGCACTGCTCGTAGTGCTCGCGGTCATGGTCATCCAGTCGGGAGCGGCCATGTCCTGGTGGCCGCTGCCGATCAATCCCTTCGACTACCTGCCGGGGCCGGTGTAAGCGATTGGACACCTTGCCAGGGAAGCCTGCCGGGCGTGCCCGGCACGCGGGACCCTCGGTCGGGTTCGGTCTGGGCAGCGCGGGGACTCTCGGTCGGGTTCGGTCTGGGCAGCGCGGGGACTCTCGGGCGGGTTCGGTCTGGGCAGCGCGGGGACTCTCGGGCGGGTTCGGTCTGGGCAGCGCAGCGAGTGACGGGCTCTAGTTGAACCTTGAATATTTCTGGGAGCCGGTGCGGAGACAGTTTCGGTACAGTGGTGCCGTCGGGTCGCCACAGCCGCCCCGCACGCTTCGGGCCGCAGGCCGCACCGATGTCAGACGATCCAACGTGAGGAACAATGGCGAAGAACAGCTCCGGAGATGACAAGCGCAAGAAGGCGCGTGAGAACGCCCGCCAGATCGCAGCGAATCAGGCGAAGAAGGAGAAGACCGCCAAGACGATTCTGTACGTCGGCATCGGTGTCGTCATCGTCGTAGTCCTGGCCGTGGTCGGTGTGCTCATATTCCAGCAGAACAAGCCGGCGGTGAATCCCGAGAACTACGTCTCCGAGGGGATCACGGTCTCCAAGGACAACGCTCTCGTCCAGCCGTTGAAGATGCCGGAAGGTGAGGAGTCCGACCTTCCCGCCGCGACCGACGCCGGCGCGAAGAAGGACGCCGCCACGGTCACGGTCTACCTCGACTTCCAGTGCCCGGGCTGCAAGGCCTTCGAAGAGTCGAACTCCGGCATGCTGAAGAAGCTCGCCGATGAGGGAACGATCGTCATCAACTACAAGCCCGTGTCGTTCCTCGATCGCATGTCCAGCGGCAACGAGTACTCGACCCGTTCGGCCAACCTCGCCGCCTGCGTCGTCGACAGCCAGCCGGACAAGGCCATCGACCTCTTCGATGCGCTCTACGCCCAGCAGCCCGAAGAGGGCACCGAGGGGCGCTCCGACGACGAGCTGCTCAAGGTGGCCAAGGACGCCGGAATCGACACTTCGGCCAAGCTCAAGGCCGATCCCGAGCAGACCGTGGAGTCCTGCGTCACCGACCAGACGTTCAAGAAGTTCGTCGAGCAGTCGAGCCAGAGCGCCCTGGACGACAAGGTCGAGGCCACCCCGTGGGTGCTCATCAACGGCAAGCACACCGAGAACACCAGTGACCCGCAGGCGCTCGCCACCGAGATCCTCAAGGCCACCGGAGAAGTCAAGGGCTGATCGCCGAGGCGCTTCAGCTGAGCGCATCGCTTGCGAAGGCCGGTTCCCGCCGAGGTGGGGGCTGGCCTTCGCCGTCCCCGCGGAGGTGGTGGCTGGCCTTCGTCGTCCCCGCGGAGGTGGTGGCTGGCCTTCGCCGTCCCCGCAGTTTTGTGGCGGGCACGGGCCATGGACTACTATCGTGTAGGCGCAGACGCTCGGTCTGCACCACGCCTCCTTAGCTCAGTTGGTAGAGCACCGCTCTTGTAAAGCGAAGGTCGTCAGTTCGAGTCTGACAGGGGGCTCACAGTCTCACCAGGCACAACACGGAAAAAGCGGGACACGAATTGCGTCACCGTTAACAGAGCATCAACACGCAACACAGAGAACCCCCGACCAAACACGGTCGGGGGTTCTCTCACATTCACCATCATTCACAGAAGCGCGTTCAACACATCCTCATTCGGAACCTCCGCAAGATGCGCATACCGTTGCGTGGTCTGAATGCTGGTGTGACCAAGCAGCCGCCGAACTTCCTCCACCGGCACACCACCCTGAATCAGCCACGACGCGAACGAATGGCGTAGATCATGGATGCGGAACGGTTCAACCTTCGCCGCAACCGCCGCATCATCCAGAGCGCGCCGCAAAGACCTGCTGCGGGGCCGTTCGCCACGCGGCGACAGAATCACCGGGTCCGTGCCCCCTATCGACTCATGAAGCCATTTAGGGACCGGCACGGTACGACGCTTCTTCCCCTTCGGATAATCGAGCAACTGCCCGTTCTTCTCATCCCACACTTCGGCAACGAGAATCACACCACGCTTACGATCAAACCGATGCGGCTGTAACCCTGCCGCTTCACCCCACCTGAGGCCCGTATAGGCGAGCAGGTATGTCAGTTTCGCCCACTGCGGGGACAAATGTGCGCACACTCTGTCCACTTCCGCTTTGGTGAGGAACCGTTCGTGTGTGACCTCACCAGTTTTCAACCTGACTCCCTGTGCGGGGTTCACGTGAATCAGTTCGTGGTCAACGGCTTCGCGTAATGACGTGTTCAGTAGGCCGACTATGCGGTTGACCGTGGTGGGTTTGTGGTTCGCCTTTAGTTCGGCAACCCATCGCTTAACGTCGGCGCGGGTGATATCCGATAGTGCAGTCTTTCCCCACCTTGGCATCACATGCAGGTCGATGCGTTGTTCATCGGTGAGTTTCGTGGATGCGGCTATGTCCCGGTGTGCTTGCCATTCTTTCGACCATTCGCCCCACGTGACGGGTGTGTCCTTTGTTCGCATTTCACGAACTTCGGCTTCCTTCTTCGCTGCTGCCCGTAGTGCTGCCGGTCGGTGAGTGAACGTTCCGGGCGCGGTCTTCTGCTTCCCGTATGCGTCACGGTATCCGCCCCGGTATTCACCGTTCGCTAGTTGTCTAACCCACGCCATTACTCACTCACCGCGTCCATGATGCTGAAGTGGTCTTCGTCGGAACCCTGTGCCATTCGGATGCCGCGCACTAGTACTTCTTGCGGGTCGATGCCGAGGTGATGGCAGGCGACGAAGATTTGGTCCAGGTCGAGGGGTGCCTGTCCGCGCAGCTGTCGGGATAGGTGGGATTGGCTTATGCCGAGGATTGACGCGAGTTTGGTTTGGGTCACGCCTTTTATCACCATTTGCGCTTTGATGAGGCGCGCGATGGCGTTTGCTTCTGGGGATACTTGGGCGTTCATGGGTCCAGCATTGCACGCCACGCCCAACTATGCAAGAAAGTTACAAATTATTTTCCTGAGCATGGTCCGTGCCTGACCTGCATGAACACCCACATACCGCATGGTAACCAGCCAAATCACACTGATGCAATTCTATGCTCACCAGCATAAGCCGTGTTCCGTGGGGTAGCTTAGTAGCCATGAACACCACGACAGGCACAGTAGCCAAGAACATCCGAAAGGCTCTCAACGCCGAGGGCTACACCGCAAAGAACATCGCAGAACGACTCAACGTTTCCTACTCGCAAGCAACGCGACTCCTCAACGGGAAGTCCCGGTTCCGTCCCGAGTACATCGGCACAATCTCCCGAATGCTCGGCATGGACCCGGAACGACTGATCGGGGTCAACCCGAACAAGGTGACTATCAAGTTCACGGTGAAGGAAGCAGCAGAGCGCACCAAGTACCACCCGGACACGATCAGGAAGGCCGTGTATCGGGGCGAAATGAAGTCGGTTCAGAGAGTCAAGGGCGGCAAGTACCTCATTGACGAGATGGATTTGACCGCATGGTTGGCGGGTGCGAGATGAGTCCCGCAACAGTTACAGACCTCAGCCGAGTTTCGCACACGGGAGGGACGGCCTCAGGGTTCCAGAACAGGATCATCCGGTTCTGCTTCGATAACGGTATCGAGATTTCGAACTCTAAGGCGCGGAAGTTGAGTATCCGGTTGGCTCGTCGCATGGATGCGATGAGCGAAGAGTTCGACTTCTATGAGTCCCTCCGCATTCTCGGCATGACCACGGACACGACCGCCCGCGACGCGGTTCGCAACCTGGAACGCACCACTCACTAAGACTGCACCACCCAAACAAGCCCCGGTTCACGTTGGCAGCGTGGGCCGGGGCTTTCTAATACCTACTTACGGGAGACGAATTGTAATGACGATTAAGGATGCGGTTAAGCGGATCATGGCGAATTCGCCGAATACGAATCGGGCGAAGGTGCATAACCGGTTGAAGCAACTGGTGGGTGCCGGTGTGTCTGTTGAGGATGCGTTTAATGGCCTGGATGTGGTTGTTCGGACTGAGGGTTTGAACGGTCGTAAGGGTGGTGGTGATCCTACCGCGCAGGAAGCAATGGCACGCATGGAGACGGATATTCGTGAAGAGCACGGGTATATGACTAATTGGGTTACAAGGTGGGGCTGAACGGCTTCACGGATTTCACGAGGGAGTGAAGAGCAATGACTGCAAATGGCTTTGATTATGACTGGGACGACCGCATGAATAATGGGTCTGGCGGTTGGCATATCAGTGAGCATGAAGAACGGCCTGTCCGTGATGCTGATGATTTTCTGGCCGCACTGCATAGGAAACTGTCATGACCGCGAATCCCGAGTATGTGGTGGCGCGGACTACGGTTGCGACGCCTTTGGAGGTTCGTGAGGCGGCGTTGTTTACTACGTCGGCGGTTTGGTCTGATTTGGATGTGCGTGTTGCGTCTGTGATTCCGGCTATGTACCCGGAACGGTTTTCGCGTGACACGTACTGGTTTGATGCTGACGTTACTGCAAGGCTCACGAGGGGGCGGAAATGAACATGCCTCCTGCTTTTCTTCGCGAGTGCGATATGCAACGTATGCGCGACCACGGGACAGCAACGGTCGCTGAATTGGAACGGGCTGCTGCATGGATTCCTGTGCGCGGTTACGAAGTGTCTGGTGATGCAATTGCGATTCTTCGACGCAAAGGATTGTTCGATGAATAGGGCACAACGACAGAACGTGTTTTTGACGGTTACTCTCGTGGCGGTTGTAATCGCCGGAACGCTCGCTTTGGTCGGTTTTGGCGATTATGAGCAGGCACGCGACGACCACCGGCAATCACAACACAAGGACCAACCATGATCTTGTTGAAAGTTAAACCACTTACGCGTGACCCTGACGATGGTGTTGCTGCCACTTATGAATGCGGGGCGTGCTTGACAACCAGCGTCCAGCGGAAAGACGCGTACGCAACACCAGAATACGTTCGCTGCCCACTATGCCAACACTTCGAAGGAGACAACGGATGCTGACTATAGAACACGACTGGACAGACAACATTCTCAAAGTCGTCACAGACAGTACAGTCACACCACTTGATTTCGAAGACGCGCTCGATCTGCTCACTGATCTACAGCATTACACGGAACGCATGGAAGAACGCGAAATCGAGTTAGACAAACACCGTTACAGCGACGAATACGGGGACGGCGAAACAGCATGGAGGCAGTGATGAACAAGCAGGAACTGATCAAGAAGATCGCGGACGAGGGTTGGGCACACCGAATGGCCGACGGGATCGTCAACGCCATAGACGCTGAGGGTTGGCTCCGTAACCCTGGTGAGCCCATCGACCCGGCAGACATCCGCAAGGGCGACCGGGTGCGGTTTGCTTCCCCGAGCGGCCGGATCGCCGAGTACACAGCAGAGGCTACGCCAGCTCGACCCGAGGATGACCCCTGCGACTGGTTCCTCTTGGACCGACCGGACCCTGAGCCGACGAACGCGGAGAAGCTGAAAGCCGTTCTGGATGCAATCGGAGACAGCACAGGCGGATACCGCGAACACCTGGCGAGCAAGCTCGACGAGGCTGGCGTGAAGGCACCGGGAGGCGACGATGACTAATGCAACGTTTAATGCTGTTACTTATCCCGATACTGAGGGTGTGTATTTTGCGGTTGCGCGGGGGGATGTGTCGTTTGCAATGTTCTTCAATCTGGAAGAAATCTCCCGGCTAAAGGAAGTGATTGAAAACGCAACTAGACCCGAAGCCGATCCTCAGCAATGACGGGCACGTTCGCCGCGCAGGACTCGGACTGCTCCGGCTGTACCCATCAGATTACGTTTTCGCGCCACGCATCGACTACTCGCAGCAGTACGAGGACTACATGCAGGCCGAGCGCGATTACCAGGAGGCGCACTCATGAGGCTTGAACTCGCAATCATGTACGCATGCCGCGCCATTGTGTGGGGTGTTGGCGGTTTCATTATCTGCACTGCCGCTTATGCTTCGGTCTGGTTTTAGTGGCTAATCCTCGAATAACTGGGATCATCTAACCCGTTAACCCCACTTACGAGCCACATCACACACATAAGGAGAACCCATGGATGACGGTTGTATCGAATGGGACGAAAACGACAACCCACACCACGACGACCAAAACTGTACATGCTGGTGCCATGAAGTGAACCTGATATGAACTACTGGCCGTCTGATGAAGAAGTAGATGCCGCACAGATCGCGGGCGAGCGCAGGCGGGGAGGCGATCAAGATCGCAGCGACACCCAAACCAATTAGACACAAACTCAAAGTCGTGCGCATGCTCGAACGGCTGGGACGCAAACACGATTACACAATGCTGCCGCCCATCTGGATTAACGGGGTGCCACATGTTGCATTCAAGAAGGAGAAGGAAGAGGAATGAAGGAGAAAGGCGAACGCCTGTTCTACCACCACGAGTACCCAGACCCGCTATACGAAGACCGGACAGTCATGGTTGGTGGTCACGCAGACCCGGAAATCGCACTGATAGCTCACAAGGGAAATGATGCCGCAATCTATATCCCCAGGAGTGAGGTCGAATCAGTGATAGTTGCCCTGGCTGTGGGCACTAGTTACGTGACCCGCTCCCGACCCGACCGGGTTTCCAAGAACTATCGCCCCAATGCAATGTCGGGGTTCGTTGAGTCGTTCCGTGAGGCTATGGTGCCGACGTTCCGGGATCGGATGCGTGCGGCAATTGATGCGGCCGAGGATGACTGGGCAGCTAAGTGCGCAGTGACCAACATTGTAAATGAGTACGAGAGGTTGCGATGAAGCGAACGTTTTTCAACGAACTAGAACAAGGCACCGACGAATGGTTGCAAGCCCGGTGCGGCATCGTTACCGCGTCCACGATGCGTAACCTTGTCACCGCATCAGGTAAACCAGCCGACAACGATACGTCGCGCGGGTTTGTTCGGCAGTTGGCTACGGAACGCATTATTGGTGTTCCCGAGTACACGCACCCGACCCGGCCAATGCAGCGGGGGACAATGTTGGAGCCGTTTGCTCGGGACTTGTACGCGGAACATTACGCACCCGTTGAAGAAGTCGGATTCATCAGGCTCGATACGGAACGGTACGCACTCGGGTTTTCGCCTGACGGGTTGGTCGAGCGCGATGGGTTACTTGAAATCAAGTCACCTGGCCCGAAGGAACACCTACGCACAGTCCTGGCTGATATTCAGCCGACCGTTTACGACTGGCAGCTACAGGTTGGTTTGTTCGTTACCGGGCGCAGTTGGATTGATTTCGTCAGCTTCTGCCCCGGTATGGACCTCTATGTGAAGCGTGTCTACCCGAACCCGGAAGCATTCGAAACCATCGACACAGCGGTAACCAACGCAGAGGCACAGATTCGCGGCATGCTCCACACCTACTACACCACAGGCCGCGCAAACAACCGACCACACACCGAGTTCTTCGACCCGTTCGAAGAAGACGAAATGGAGTTCTAGCAATGAGTAGAGCAAGTAAGTACGAAGACCTGGCAGACGAAATTAACCTCCACGTTCCCGGAAGGGGGAGCCACTACTACCCGGACGATGATACGCAACGCGATAGGCGCTCGGTTCTCAAGTGGCTCGACAAGCATCCCGAAGATATTCCAGGGCCGACTGTCGCAGATAAGGATAACTAAATGGATATGACGAGTACGATTCAGCCGAGGTCTGACCAGCTCAATGCGGATGACCTGCTCACCGGCCCTATGACTGTCACGATCACCGAGGTTACGCAGGGGAATGCTGAGCAGCCGGTGAACGTGAACACTGTTGAAACACCTGGCCGACCATACAAGCCGAGTAAGAGTATGCGGCGTGTGATGGTGACGGCGTGGGGCAAGGACGCGAACGCTTATGCGGGGAAACGCCTCACCCTGTTCCGCAACCCTAAAATCCGGTTCGGAAAGGACGAAGTGGGAGGAATTGAAATCTCCCACATGAGCGACATTGACGCTGATTTGAAAGTGTCACTCACAGCCACGCGCGGGAAGAAGAAACTGCACACTGTCAAACCACTTGCCCCTTACACCCCGTCGCAGGATTTCCTGGCACTCATGGCTTCTGCGTCTACGGGTGGCGAGAAGAACGCGATCTGGCAGCAGGCAACGGAAGACGGAGCAGACCAAACATATTTGGTCCGGCTGAAGGAGGCTGGATCATGAGTCTTTACAGGACAGTTGAATGGACTATCGACAGTGCGTTCGAGCCGACCGACTGCGAAACATGCGGGCCGTCCTATGAAGAATTGAACGTGTCCTGGGACGGCTACAAATTCCACGCAAACTATCGAGTTGGATGTTATGGCGGGGCAAGTGCCTATGACATGAACATCACTTTGTTGGTGGAATGGTTGGGGCAACTACCGGACGGTTTCATTGCGGCCTCGGATGAACGCGAACTGCTCGACGAAGTTCACCGGGAATGGAAGTCGAACAACCCGTAACCGTCTAACAGTTTCTAACAAGCAGGCACCCCAATGTTTTGTGGGTGCCTTTTTTGGTGCCAGAAAGGTATCAACGTGGCGAAGAAGAAAGACACCACGGACACGAAATCGCGTCGCTGCCCGCATTGTTTGGGTACGGAGCTTGTGTGCCGACTGCTTGCACGCGACACGAAACAACCATGCTGTCGGCAATGCGAACACCCGAAAGGAGGGACAGCGTGAATGAGTTGCGGGAATTCATTAACGCGGCACAAGCAGGCCGCACGAAACCCGAAGTGAAACCGCGCAAACAATGGGACGAACACGACATGTCCATTGCACTCGACCTTCGCCTCACGGGTGTTGAAGCAGCACGCCGTATCGGTTGCACGCCACAGACGGTGAACAACGAACGGCGGGAATGGCAATACGAATGGAGGTAGTCGATGCTGACAAATACGTGTCGTGTTTCCGTTGCGGAATCAATATGGGTTTATGGGCCGAATCGGAACGCGTATTTTGTGCAGACTGCAACCACCCCGACCTTATTGGCGTATTCAGCCGACTTGATTACTCGTACATTTTCGAAGGAGAAGAATGACAATGTGTGAATCAAAACCAGTACTAACTTTGTATACAAAGAGCAACTGCTTCCAGTGTGAGGCCACGAAAAAGTACCTGAACAACCACAACACTCGATACCAGGAAATCAGCCTCGAAGAAGACGAACTCGCTTTGGCTGCTGCTAAAGACCTCGGTTATCGTGCCGCGCCGGTCGTGTTTGTTCGCTACCCATCCGGTGCCGAATCACACTGGGCAGGATTCAACCCAGGACGTTTGGCTGACTTCGTTGCATCCGCAAAGAAATGGGCGCGCGATGACCTCAGTTGACGAAATCCTCGCAACCGAGTTCGGATCAAAGGTCACGATCCTCGGTCCGAACGACTGTTGGACATGGAACGCGGCCACCGATTCATCTGGCTGTGGCCGCGTCCGCATCAAAGGCAGGAACCGTGCCGCGAGCAAGTACGCATACGAAGTCGCCAACGGTCCACTTCCGAAGGGCGAACGACTCGGCCATCTGTGCTTTAACTCAGGATGCGTGAACCCAGGACACATGGCCCTCCGCTCAAGCCAGGAGATGCATGAGGCCCGATTCTGGTCGCAGGTCAGTAAGTCAGAGGGCTGCTGGGAATGGGGCGGATCGTCCTGGGGAGACGGGTATGGGCAGATGCGGGTTAACGGAAAGGCGACGCTAGTCCATCGCCTCTCGTTCGAGTGGAACAGCGGCCCGATCCCGCCGGGGATGGTGGTGGACCACATGTGCTGGAACAGATCATGCGTTCGACCGGATCACTTGCGGCTGGCAACACCTAGCCAGAACCAGCGGAGTCAGAGCGGACCCAACCGCCGCTCATCGACGGGCGTTCGCGGAGTAACTATGAGGCCAAATGGTCGCTATGAGGCTCGCCTGGTCTTAGGGAACAAGAAGATTCAGGTTGGCAATTTCGAGTCGCTGGAGGATGCCGCTGACGCTATCAGGCTGGCGCGAGAAGAGCTGTGGGGAGAGTTTGCCGGAAATGGATAGAGAAGAGCTTCAGAAGATACGCGACCAGCACAGGGACGAGTGCCCGGGACTCCACAACTGCCACGACCACCCAGTGCCCGTTGTCTATCCGCTGCATAGATGCCCACAAGGGGGCTTTGCCTCGATGGGCCGCGACAACTACATCGGCAAATGGTTCAGCACCCTCCCGGAAGCCATGTCTGCTGCTCGTGCATTGGCGGTGCGTGAATGAGTGATCACCACATCATTATCGACGGCGAACCGGAAATCGAAAGATGCCCCGACTGCGGTTGTGACTCACTCTATGTTTTCAAGCTAACCGCAATGAACGATGAAGGCATCGGCGACATGGAATCAACAATCTCAAAGTGCTTTACATGCCCTGAAGGAGCAGACGTTGAGGACTGAAGACAAGATCATGATTGGTGCGAAAGAGATGCATCGCGTGCTTGAGCAAAGGACTGAACGCCGCAAGCCTTTCTACACACGGCAGAAGTGGGACGCTATTGGCGAGAAATGCCAGCAAGAGTTTATTGACTGGGCGGCAATAATCGTCCGAGCGGTGGAGGACACATGAGCGATTACACGCCCACGCGGTGGCATATCCGTGAACTGTGGATCAACAGCAGGCCAGAAGGCATAACCGAAAAAGAAGCCCACAACGGATTCTGCACATGGCTGGCTGAAGAAATGGCAGACGGGTGGGACGTGGGCTACGCGACCGGTATTGCCGACTGTCCAGGAGTCTTCGTCGCACCCGTCAACCCGTTCAGGAGGACACGTGAGTGAGTGGTTTCTTAACGTCTTTGTCCCTGGTGACCCGAAGGCACAAGGAAGCCTTCGTCATGTGGGTAATGGTCGCATGGTTCACGGTAAGGGCATGGTGGCGTGGCGTAAACACATGACGAGTGTGTTCGAGCAGTGGGCGGGCACATGGTTCGGCGGGTGGGAAGCATTGGATGAGCCCGTCGAGGTGCATGCGACTTTCTTTCTGCCGCGCCCGAAGAAACCACGACTCGACAACGCGGCAACCGGGCTTGATCTTGACAAGTTACAGAGATGCGCCGGTGATGCACTCGAACAATCAGGTGTACTCCGCAACGACGCACGAATCGTCCGGTGGCGGGCAGAAAAACACTGGACACACGACATAGAAGGACAAGACGGGCATCAGGCTGGTGTGCGCGTGAAAGTAAGGAAAATCGAATGAGCAAGTACAAAGAAATCGAGCACGCTGAGGCGAAAATCCGGAAGCTTGAGCAGAAGCAGAGGAACCTGCAGGCCAACTTCGACGCACAGGCGCACGGACACAGGAATCGAGTGTGGCAGTACGAAGCAGAAATCAAGAAACTACGGGCCGAGCTGAATGATCGATCCGAATCCAATGCGCTGGGGATTACCAAAACCAAGTACAACGAGATTCTCAATTTCCTCGGCAGTCCAGCCCGCGTCGCAGGATTCATTTACGCGCTGAGCCATTTCAGAATACCAGTGCTTAAGGACCCGGAGCCGACGCCATCAAATGCTGACCGGCTCGAAACGATTTTGGAAGAGAAGTTCAAGAAGTTCAATTGGCTCAACTTCCGGGTCGAGGAAATGAACATTGGTTATCTCGCAGACAGTCTTGACGCAGACGGAATCAAAGCGCCAAAGGGGGATTCGTGAGGTTTATTGCATCAATGATTGGTGTTCTGGTTTGCATCGGTGGTTGGCAGATTCTTGGCCCGATGATGACTGAGACGCCAGTGCGCGGGGTGATTGGTGTGGGCGTGATCGTGATTGGTGTTGTGATCCTCAACGAGTTCCGCCCCGGACGAAAGGTGGAATGAGTGGCGAAGCTGAAGGGGCAGTTGTTCGCTCGGCTTGCGTTGGATTACTTCGATCATCCGAAGATCATGGCACTGTCCGCTGAGGCAATCGTGGCGCATTTGGAAATGATCGTTTATAGCCGCAAGTACGGGACTGACGGACAGATTCCGAAGAGGTTTGCATCTCGGTTCGAAGATTCGGCGCTTGATGAACTTGCGTCGAACGACTCGGACAAGCCCTCAATTTCTCGGAACGGTGACGGGACGATCACGATTCACGGGTATGCGGATATGCAGGAAACGTCGGATCAGATCAAGGAAAGACAGCAGCAGCGGCGGGAGGCTGGACGGAAGGGAGGACTGGCGAAAATGGCGACCGCTAAAGCAAACGCTAAGCAACCGCTACAGCAAACGCTTAAGCAAACGTCTAGCAAAGGCCTTAGCGAAAACGTAGCAGAGACAGAGACAGAGACAGAGACAGAGACAGATATAAATACATCCTCAGGTTTCGCTGACGCTCACCCAGAGGCCGCCCAAGCACTCGACTACTTCAACGACCGGGTGAAGCAGAACGGGTTCAAACGGCCAGCGGATACGAAAGCGAACCGGGATGCTGCACGACTGTTGTTCACCCGCGACGAATACCCACCGCCTGTGATTCGTGAAGTCATGGACTGGGCATTGAGCAACGAGTTCTGGCGAACCAACATTCGATCCTTCTCAAAGTTCCGAGACAAGTTCGAAACCATGCAAGCCCAAATGCGAAGACCACAACAGTCTCAGTCGGGGGTCACATTCGATCAGCAACGCATCCAGAACAGCAACCAGTTGTTCGAGCACATCAATCGGCAGATTGGTGGTGACATTTGGACCCAAGATTCCTCGCCCAAGCAAATCGGGCAATGAGAATCATCGTTGCCTACGAGCAGCGTGAATCCGACGAGTTCGAGATTCAAGCGCTCGCAATGGCAATGGCACGGTCACCGCATCTCACGAACGAGGACTACGAGGCGGGGATCGTTGACTACCACAGTCAGCCACAGCAACGCCGCATGAAAGCTGGGGACGTGTTGCATGCGGCCAAGAGTCGCTTCAACAGGCGTTCTGATTCGCACGGGTTAGAAGCTGGACCAACCAATGCAGTACCCCGACCAGCCAACTACAAACAAATGGTGATGGGGTACACGCGGATAGTTCGTGAGTTCAAAGAGCAAGGCATCATCAACCCATCCAATGATGAGTTGATCCGAGAATACGACCGACGAGTGAAGGAGAACACGAAATGAGCAAACTGACAGCAGAAGATTTCGAAACAGTAGCCGTGGGATCAAAGATTCGATTCACGCCACACGACACCAAACGCTGGTGGAACGTGGCCGCACGGAACCCCAGGTACATCATCGCCTCACGGCAGGCGGCATTTAAGCCTAAGGGCACAGACGTGTACACGGTCGTTGACCTCACGGGCTGGACATTCACCAGGAACTCGGTGCCGCCAGGTGTGGTGCGGTCATCAATCAATCTGATCGGCGGCGGATACGACCTGGACGACCCCAACTGGGCGCTGAAGATGCTGAACGAACTTCAGGAGGGAACCCTTGCCCTTTCTGTTCGCCGAGCTGCGGAAGTTCGGGGATTCGAGCTGAAGGAGAACAACGATGACTAAGTACACTGCTGCTGATTTCGCAAACGCACGATTCGCAGAACACCCAGACGGGCGGGTAATTGCTAGGTGCGCACCGGAAAGCGATTATGAATGGGAAAACAATAATTTCGTTCTCAGTGACGAGGAAATGGCTAACGCTGGTTGGGTTCCCGTGCCCACGAAACCCGCCATCACCGAAAGCGTCAAAGCCCGCTATTTGAAAGATGAACCATGGGGGTTCCGATGGGGTTTCTGCACCGCGCTGGCCGTGCTCGACGCTTCCGTCATCCCTGACCCGGAACCAACCAACACGGAACGGCTCAAGGAACTGCTCGATCACTACTTCAACGACGCAGCCGATGCCACGCTGAGCCTGCAAAAGTACCTCAACGATCACGGCGTTACCGCGCCCAAGGAGAACAAATGAAATACACGAGCGAAGACTTCGAACAAGCTAAATTCGCAGAACACGAAGACGGACGAATCGCAATGAGGGTCAACCCGCATTTGGAAGAGCCATGGGAGAGTCTGGAAGATTACCACTCCGATGCAAACATGGCCCACAACGGTTGGGTTCCTGTTCCGGGCAAACCCACCATCACCGAAAGCGAACTAGAAGAGATTAGAACGGGCTGGGGAAAAATAGCTGCCCAGGCGTGGCTGCGAGGATTCACCAAAGCAGGCGGCGAAATCATCCCCGACCCTGAACCGACCAATGCGGAGAAGCTTGAACAGCTCCTGTGGGCGATCAACAAAGAACACGAAGGCGAATACCTAGAGGACGAGGCTGCGGTAAGAGCATGGGCCGAAGCACTCGACGCAGCAGGCATCACCCCACCCAACGTGAAGGACAACTGATGTTTAATCCTGACGATATTGACGAAGACTACATCGTGTGGTGCGTTGCGCACGACGAATACTACGGATACGACGATGAAACAGATGCGCAACACGCGCATTCCTCCGCACGCGCCTAGCCGACGCATGGGATGAAGGGTTCATGGCTTGGAGTAATTATGAAAGTTCCCTTGACTACTTGTTTAATCCCGAGGTTCCAGACAACCCATACCGAACAGTTAAGGACAACTGATATGTCACTGACCGAAACCGAACACAAGGGACACTAATGGACTGGACAGCATTCACCCTATCCGGGCTGTTCTGCACCGCAATAGGACTGTTCCTCCTACTCGGCCGAGAAATCATGCTCTACGCACACAAACGGCTCTGGGTTTCACTACTCATCACCCCACTCCTGATCCTCAACATTGCGACCTGGGTTGGACTCGCAGCCCCACACATGAAATGAGATCGATATGTCACTGACCACCACACTCGAATGGGCGGACCCAGGTAAACCACTCCCAACGAAACCCGGCAAGACGGTCGGTGTGATCGCAACATGGCCCAACCATCACCGCAGCCACCCCGGCGCAACCACCCAATGTTCGGTGTGCTTCAGGACCGCAACTGGGGAAACACAATGGGCCGTCAACGCAATCGACTTCCGAGGAGACACCGCAAACGGTTGGGCATCATCACTCGGACGCGCAACCGGGACAGCGCTCCCATACCGACGCTGCGACGACTGCCGCAGCCAACACAAACACCCCACCGTGAAGGACAACTGATATGTCACTGACAGTTACCGAACCCAAAAAACGCAACAACATCATCGAAACCTACCTCGACCAGTGCACACCCGCCGACCGAGAAGACGCGTTGGGTTACCTGACACGACCCGACATGTACACACACGTAGACCTCGCAGAAGCACTCTCAAACGAGTTGGGTTACCGCATTTCCGAAATGGCAGTACGCGGATGGAGGCGCAGGAACCTCTGAAACGCACAGAATGGTGCCTAGAGGCGCCTAACACACCAAACCCGGACATACTCTCGTCCGGGTTATTTTCATCGCCCAGAGAGGCACACAATGACGCTAACCGTTAAACCACGAATCACAAAGAAAACAATCCAATCAGTGAACGTACTGACCTTCGACATAGAACGCATCCCCGGACACGCGAAAATCAAACATCGCGGACTCACCATCGAAGGCGAATTCTGGGACCTGGGCGGATGGAAACACACAATCGGCAGACGCATCCACGCCGACGATGTGGTGTCCTGGCCGCGAACCATCTGCGCAGCCGGACGATGGTACGGACAAAGCAAAGTCATGTTCGCCGCAGAATGGCAGGAAGGCGGACACGAACAGTTCATGCGCACCATGTGGGAATGGTTCGATTCCGCCGCGCTCATCATCGGACACAATGCCGCAGCCTTCGATGTGAAGCACGTCCGATCAGGATGGGCCGAATACGGGTGGGTTCAACCATCACCGTGGGCCGTCGTGGACACACTGAAAGTTGCACGCTCGGAACTGAACTTCGAATCCAACACGCTCGACGCACTCGCTAAGCGGCTCGGCGTATCGGCAAAAACCGACAAGTACAGTGCCGACGTCGCCCAAGCCGCAGTAAACGGCGACGAGAAGGCGCAACGCAAGATCGCCCGGTACAACGAGGGAGATATTCGCGCGACCGAAGCCGTCTACGACCGGCTTCGACCCTTCATTAAGAATCACCCGCACCTCTCAATGCACAACGGGGAAATCTGGGGCTGCCCGAACTGCGGAAACCCCGACGTGTCAACAAACCGAAAGGGCGACGCATACACCCACGTGCAAAGGTACGCCGCATACCAGTGCGACAACTGCGGCCACTGGATCAGGAGCACCAAGAAACTCCAAGACGCCACACACACCCGCACATACAGGTAAGGAGAAGGTAATGCCAGAACTTGAACCACGACTCGACAGACGCGACCGAGAAGCACTGTTCGGAATGATCTGGGCAATTGCAGGAGTCAAAGAAACCAGCGTCAGCCGGGGGAGCCTCTACCTCGAAGAAGGGCGCGCAGGCAACTACGTGCTCTCCGCTGACGTGTTTGACAAAAACAACGTCCCCCGTGAGCGCCGATTCGTTTTCCGCCCACTCGGGGAAGCATCAGAAGGCTACTGACCCACGCCACCCCGCAACACCCCGGCCCGCACCAAAAATGGTGAGGGCTATTTTCATGCAACGAAACAGGAGGAGAAAGCATTTTGAGTAACGTCACCGTTATCGGAACCATCAACGATCCCGAGCTTCGATTCACCCCCGCAGGTAAGCCCGTCCTCGGCTTCTCATTGGCTCAGAACCATCGCCGTAAGGATCAGTCGGGGGAATGGCAGGATGACGGCACCACATGGCGGAAGGTGACCGTGTGGGACAAGAAGGGCGAACATTTGGCCGAACACCTCAGCAAGGGTATGCGTGTCATCGTGACCGGCGAGGAGCGTATTCGTGAGTTTGAGAAGAAGGATGGCAGCGGTAAGGGGCAGTCGTTGGAGCTGAACGCGAGGGAGGTTGGGATCGTGCCGAGGCGGAACAGCGGCGGTGGTAGTTTCCCTGCTCCTGCTGGTTTTAATGCTGAGCATCAGCCGACGCAGCCTCAGTCTGATCCGTGGGCAGCATCCAACGGGCAGGCAGAAGCACCCTTCTGAAGTCATAAAACCGGGCACACGTTGTTATGAAAAACGCGCACGTATACGCCCACCGTATGCGTGCGCACATTTGGCGGGTGTTCAGTTTTTCGTGAACACCCGCCCGGCACCGAAGGAGAACAGCATGACGCTGAAGACAAGAATCGCAACCATCCTCCGCGAATGGGCGCACCGACTCGACCAGCAACCATACGTGGTGGCGGCGAACGAACACGGATGGACAATCAAAACCAAAGAAGGCCTGCCCATTGCCAAAATCTCCACAGGCCGGAGCGTCTAAACACGCACCCCCGACCCGAGACAAGTTGAAAAATGAACTACCCACCACACCTACCCAACAACCCCTACGCCATACACGGAGCACAAGGCGGCCCAGAAGCACAAGCACTACTCGCACTCGCATACGAAATCGCGGAAATCAGACGCATAATAGGCCCACACGATGACAGAAGGAGCGGCAATGAGTGCGGATAGATCGTGGACACTCACCTGTGACGGGTGCGGAGAGATATTCGACTCCGGGTTCAACCACACAGCAAGAGAATGCAGAATAACAGCCCGATACTACGGGTGGGCGACCGGAGTGGGAAGGCACCGAGACGATTTCTGCCCAGAATGCAAGGAGGACACTAATGACTGACACCGTGAAGGCGTGGATCGAGGAACGACGAGCAATCCAAGCTTCGGGAGTCCCGTTCTCTGACCGGGACAGCCGCGCCAACTTTCCCCGCGCCCTGACAGCCATTGAGGCGGTGCTCGGAGTGCACCGGCCGGACCAGAACGGAGAGTGCGGGGAGTGCACTGTCATCCATCACGGTAACTGGCACGTATACCACCTCGAGTACCCGTGCCCGACGGTTCGTGTAATCGAAGGGGCGATCAACCATGACTGACCAGGCCGACCTGCGGGAAAGACTGACGTCCATCATCCTCGGGCGAACCGCACCAGCAGCCGCACAGGCAATCATTGACGAGTTCGGGCTGACCGTGGAGACACACTCAGCCGCCGAAGCAAAACGCAGCATGACACGCATCACAGGAGCATGGGAATGGGAACCCGAATGCCCCCAATAATGCGTTTCTGGTTCAACCTGCACCGACACAACACACGACCCCTGAAAGACCGCAACATCAACAAGATAGAACGCGCACTCATAATCTGGCCACTCCACGCCTACATGTGGGTTAAACGAAGAAGGCAACCGCAGCCAACAATTCAACCGCCTACGGGCGGTTTTTTAGTGCCCGAAAACGGCAAGGAGGACACATGAACAGCCGCATCAGGGAACGCGCAAAAGCCAACGCACTACAAGGCCTGCACCTCCGATCCGCGCTCAGATACCAACGCAACCGGCTCGGACTATCCGAAGCAGAGCTGGCCGAACGAATGGGGGTCTCAGAAAAATTCGTCCACGAATTCGAACGCTACGACAGCAACCCTACACTCCGAGACATACAACGCTACGCAACCGGAGTCGAATCGCTCATCGAACTCAACATCACGCCGGGCAAGGAGGATGAATGACTGAGAAAGAATTCACCAGTGTTGGCCGCATCCGAGGCATCTACCTGACCCTCGTCAAAAGCCAACTCGAAAGCATCGGGCTCCACGACATTACAGAAGCAGACCGGCGGTTCGGGGAAATGCTGCGCAGAGTCCGCGCCGAGGTGTGGGATGAAGCCGTTGAGTGGACGCTCAACGAAGTGGCTGATAACGACCACGCCAGAAAACAGGCATACCTGACAGAGAACCCATACCGGGAGGACACATGAGGGGACGATTCGTGGCCGTAATGATCTGCTGGCTGATAGTGGTCGCTGGACTAATCATCCTTTTCAACTTCGACAACAACCTTTCCAAATTTTTCGGCGGTATGGGAGTCGGTCTAGGAATGCTCGGTGCCGGCTGGAACTCAAGAGCAGAGGTTGATGAAGCATGACCGCGCTTAGTGATCGTGCCGCACAAATCGAAACACAACGCGACCGACTCTACGACGGCATCAAACGAATCTACGACGTATGGCACGCCTACTGCGCCTGCGCCGACGACACCATCAAACAAGCCATAGACGCCGACTTTGAAGACGCGTTACAACTCATTGATATTGCAGTTATTCGCGCCGGTGCACTCTACGTTGTCGAACTCAAAAAACTCGCAGACAAAACCGAGGCAGAAGCCAACCGGGCCGAGAAAGAAGGAACAGGATGACCGCACGCATCGAAAAAGAAGGAACAGGGGAATGAGAAAAGAAGCCATCTACACAACCCAAACAAACACCCTCGGCGAACTACAAGACCTCATCCAAGCACTAACAGAACGAGCCGGACGAGAAGCAAAAATCGCCGCCATCGAAGCAGACATCGAAACCACTTGGGAAGAAAACAAATTCCTAGGAACCAGAACACCAAACCGATACCGAGGACCAATCGGCATCCGCGTAGTCGAGGAGGACTGATGAACTGGGGATCATTCTGGATCGGCGTGGCGGCCCTCCCGCTACTGCTCATCGCCGCACTAATCGTCCTCGGTATCTTCTACTTCGGGGGGCGGCTGCTCGGCGTTCTAGCCCGTGAGTGGCGTTTCCGAAAGACCAAAGACTCCGGCATCAAAGCGAACTTCGCGGCAAGCCTGGCCGTCATGGACTGGTGGATCATCTCGCCGCATAAAAGCGTGGCACTGATAATCGCACCACTCCGGAAGCAGACGGGCGAGCAGCGCAACCGTATATCAAACGTCAAGTGGGAAATCGCTAAAGAAAACGGATATGGCGGACCAAAAGTGTTCAAGCCAGAATTCAAGACTGGCGACGAACCAGAGTTCCAGCGCAAGAAGGAGCAGCAATGAACTGGGAAAGCGCACTAATCGTTCTAGCAGTCGGAGCAATCGGCCTGCCACTAGTACACGCCACAGGAATATGGGCAACCAAAAGGGAACTCAAAGACCGACCCCTAGTCTGGCAGGTGGACGCAATAATCGCATTCGCAACACTCGCCTTCGCATTACTAGCAGGAGTTGCCTAATGACCGCACGCATCGAATACGGGATCGCACGCAACCCAAACAACTACGTAATCCCATCACGAACACTCACCGACGCAATCAACCAAGCAAAAGAAATGGGCAAAGACTGGCTAATCGTCGAACGGACCATAAGCGACTGGGAAGAAGTCGAATGATCGGGCTAATAATCGCAACAGCCATAACCGGATACTTCACCATCGGCGCATACTCAGCCTGGAAGCTACTACCCCGACGCTGGGAAAAGGCGAGGCTGAAGAATGAGAGCAGATTTCCGTCGATGAAGGGAACGCACAGCATAGAGGGATGGATACGCGAAGACGTAATGCTCAAAACCCTGGGCGTCCTCACAGTCTGGCCGGTCATGATCGCCATCAATTTCTTCACGACCGCAGTAGACTCCACAGACCCACGCGCACGCAAAAGAGAAATGGACGAACGCGAACAACACATCCGAGACCTCGAACGAGAGCTAGGTATTAGATGATCCAACCCCATCACATAACGCAAGCGTGCCGGAGAACCCAAGACGCACTACTCATAGCAACCGAGAAACCCTCACCAAAGCCACAAAACGGCGGCGGTGGGGGTTCATCCATTGAAGCACCATTACCGCTGCCAGTGGGGCTAATAAGCGCGAAACGGGAACTCGCAGACTGGTTGGCCGACTGGTGCAGTTTGGTGAGAGACGGGTTAGAGGTAGTCGCCACATACGACCTCGACGAACACTCACGCCTCGAATGGTTAGGTTCTGGCGAGCGGGCCGAGTTCCTAGCTAATCACGAAACAGCGCAAGACTTCCTCGACGAAATCACCGTGCTCACGAAGCAGTTGGAGAATCCCTATCTTCCGAGAGCAGGGAAAAAATACATCGGGTTCTACGGCGGCGGAAACGTCTACATACGCGACGGACAAACCGAAGTCACCCTAGAAGACGGCGAAACCCACCGTGTAGCCGACCTAAGAGCATACAACGCAGCACACATGCTCGACACAGAAGGAACCGCATCAGACGTAGCCGAAATCATTAAAACATTCTTCGGACACGACATAACCCCGCAAAAAATCACAGTCGCCCACAGGAACGATAAAACACGCAAGGAAGGCAAACGATTAGAACCCATCCGCAAAGAAGGCAACAGCAACATCTACCGGGTATGGGACGTACTCAACAGACTATGCTGAAAATAAATCACTACAAGAGTTGACAAACGGCCAACTATCATGTACTGTTTGTCATAGTGGAAAAAGTGTCAAGGTCCGGTTCAGGCGAATCGGGCCTTTTTCTATGCCACGAAGGAGAACCCATGTACGAAATCACACAAGCACTCATCAAGTTCCGCGACGAACTAGAGTCCGCACACTTCACCCCCACCGAAGTGGCGTCAATGAGCAACACCTTCCTCAAGGCGCTAATCGCTGAAGCAGAAGATACCGACTCACTGCAGGACGAAGTATTCGAGCGCAAAGAAGAAGGCGCGGATGACGAAACAGGAACCATCACGGTCAACCTGAGACCGGAAGTTGACCTGAGCAAAGTAAAAGAAGCCTTCGCTAAGATCAACAGCGTCCTGTAACCCCAAAAGACCAACCACGGCACCGGGCAGATTCGCTACCTGACGGGTGAGTGGTTACCGAGTTGCCGGACCTCAACAAAACCGGCACAGACCTTCTAGCCCAACAGGCAGAGGCAACGCACTCAAAATGCGTACAGTCCGAGTTCGAATCTCGGGGAGGTCACACCATTCAGCCCGGTCGTAGCAACAGGTGTGGCCACACTTTACGATGCGGGCTGGAGTCTTATGGGTGGCCAGGTGCCAGATAAGAGCGATGAGAACAGTGGCAAGCACAGCCCCTTCGCCGCCACCACACATTCTTCCCGTCGCGAGACTCGCTGCGAAACAATTCGAGCGGCCACGACGGGGTTAAACATATTAAGGCGGTGGAACATGTTTTCCGAGTCAGCAGAACTCATAGCGTTCCGCCAACAACTGCTCGACGGCGGGTTCGACAAAGACGAGACTTTCCAACTCATCATGACCTACTTCGAGGCAAAAGTAGACACGCGCCAAACCGAAGACGGCATGGTGTACTTAACCAACGGGCAAGTCGACCTAGGCGATGATGCTGATGGATAAAACCGCCCGCTTCGAACTATCACCCGGCAGCATCACAATCGGCGAATGCACACAATGCGGGGCCGATTCCTATTCTTTCCTCGCCGTCGCACTATCTGATGGAGGTGTGCACGATGTGGGCCGCATCACCAAATGCGAAGGATGCGAACAATGAGCCGCACAACACGCAAACACCTGCGCTACGACTGGGATACCGACCAAATGCGTCTCGACCCCAAAGGCCGCGACGATAAACAACGATGCCACTGCTGCGGAAACAGTTACCAGAAACAGCAGAACAAACGCGACAGGGCAACAATCAAACGCAACCTACGCAACCCCTCGCAGTAACCCAACTGCGGCCCCAACACTTCCATTGATCGCGGCACCCATCGGAGCGTGCGCGGAATGGAAGGCTCGCCCCATCCAGATACCTCCTTCATCTGGGTGGGGCTGAGTTCCACAAACCAAAGGCGATGAGTGATGTGCACAGTCAAGTCGAGCAGTACGCAGGAGACAACGCCCTCTACTGCATGAACGGTGCACACGCATACACCAACGGCACATGCGCATGGTGCGGACGCAAAGACCACACCCAAACACTTCCGACCGTAAACAACTGATCTGCTCGGTTTGTCGGAACCGAGACCCCACGGATAGTTAGCTGCTATCGCGGTGGGGACTATCTATTCCTACCGACATAGGAGCCACGCATGGCACGCAAGACAATCGAAGAACGGTTTAACGCCAAGGTTCGCATGGACGCAGACGGATGCCACCGCTGGGTTGCATGCACGAACAGCGAAGGATACGGGTACTTTTGGGACGGCACGCGCCCGGTATTCGCGCATCGGTGGGCATACTCCGCCGCGCACGGAGAGATACCGAAAGGCATGGACATTGACCACATGTGCTGGAACAAGGAGTGCGTCAACGTGGAGCACCTGCGCATCACCACGCGGAAGCAGAACCTGGAGAACGTGAGCGCACTGCAAGGTAACAACACCAGCGGATATCAAGGCGTGACGTGGCACAAGCATGCACGCAAGTGGTGTGCTCGCATTAAGCACAATGGAAAGCGCATACATGTTGGATACTTCAATGATATCAATGAAGCCAATGACGCAGTGATCGAAGCGCGCAATAAGTACTTCACTCACAACGATCTTGATCGAGCATCATGACTTGGCGCGTATGCAATGTTGCGCGGTGCCCTGAGCTAACACAAGCCAAGCAATGCGAAGCCCACACAAAGAAGCGTGAGGCACAGCGATATACCACCAGGGACAAGGGATACAACACGGCAGGGCACAAGGCGTTCCGTACCCTAGTCCTACAACGCGACCCCATCTGCGTCCTATGTGACATAGCCGTGGCCACAGACGCAGACCATTACCCCATCGACCGCAAGCAGTTGGTGCTACTCGGAATGGACCCAAACGACCCCGAGAACGGTCGCGGCCTGTGCCACGACTGCCACTCAAAAGAAACCGCACGCAACCAACCAGGCGGATTCCTCCAACAATAACCGGTGCGAACCGTCCCACACGAAACATTTTCGACGGGGGATCACCGCGCAACCCGCGCAAACACTGAGCACATCGAGGCGGGGGCATACCCCAGGTCAACTTGCTCGAAAAGATCGCCGAAGAGGCAAATATTGTCAGCGGCGGGTTCAAACATCTTCATTTTCAACTACTTTCAATGCCCTCGGTTCGCAATGTTCCTTGGCTTTTCCGGTGTCGGCGCAATGCCGTTGTCAGGAGTGATTCATGTGGCTTCAGGTGGTGCACGGAACCGTAGCGGTCCGTCGAAAGACCCGAACAGTATTCGTTCGTCCGGGATGACGTATGTGAATTTGCCGTCAGGCGGGTTCGACGGTGACGCACCCGAGTTCCCTCTACCGCTTGCGTCTGAACGAGAACTGGAAACGTGGGCGCGACTGTGGAAAACACCCCAGGCTGCGGCGTGGGCTGTTGAGGAATGGCGTTGGCCCCTGGTCGGTATGTACGCGCGCCTGTTCGTGCGCACCGAAGCACCGGATGCGGCACCCACACTTATTGGTCAGTTGCATCGGTTGGCGGATCAGATTGGGATGACTCCGGCTGGCTTGAAGGAGAACGGTTGGCTTATTGCCCACGACGAGGTTTCGGAGCGGAGGAAGCCGGTCGCTAAGTCTTCTGCGCGTGATCGTTTGAAGGCGGTGGGCAATGATTCCTGAGCTTACTCTCGGGTTCTTGGTTGCTGACTGGATTGAGGCTCATTGTGTTGTGCCGGATGGGTTCTCTAAGGGTGACCCGTTCATGCTGCAGGACGAGCAGCTTGTGTTTGTTGCGAATCATTATGCGGTGAAGGATTCCGCGATGGTTGGTGATCTTGCTACGGCGTTCGTGCATCGTAGGTCCACGCTCATCCGGGCGCAGAAGTGGGGGAAGTCGCCCCTGATTGCGGCGTTCATTTGCGCTGAGGGTGTTGGCCCTGTCGTGTTTGATGGGTTTGCTGAACCGGGCGAAGTGTATGCGTGTGATGAGCATGGTTGTGGTTGTGGGTGGGTTCGTGAGTATGAGCCGGGTGAGCCTAAGGGCACTCAGTGGCCGACTCCGCTTATTCAGTTGACTGCTACTACTGAAGATCAGGTTGAGAACACTTATGACGCGCTGAGGCCGATGATTGATGCTGGTCCGCTTGCGTCCGTGATCCCTAGGACGGGTGAGGAATTCATTCGCCTGCCTGGTGGTGGTCGGATTGATGTTGTCACGTCTAAGGCCACTTCACGGCTTGGTCAGCGTGTCACGTTTGTTGTGCAGGATGAGACTGGCATTTGGGTTGATGCCCGAATGAAGAAGGTTGCGTCTACTCAGCGTCGTGGTTTGGCTGGTATGGGTGGTCGTTCGATTGAGACCACTAATGCATGGGACCCTTCAGAAGACAGTGTGGCTCAGCAGACGTTTGAGTCTCAGTCTAAGGACATTTACAAAGACTTCCGCACCCCGCCGAATAAGTGGCAGTTTTCGCTCAAGGTGGATCGCCGCAAGATCTTTAAGCACAATTACGCGGGTGCCCCGTGGGTGAATATTGATGCGATTGAGGCTGAAGCTGCGGAGCTGTTAGAGAAGTCTCCTGCTGAGGCTGAACGGTTCTTTGGTAACCGCATTGTTGCCGGTGACGGTAAATGGTTGGACATTGGCCGGTGGGAAGTCAAAGCCGAGAAGCAGACCGTGCCTGATGGTGCGCGTATTTGTCTTGGCTTTGACGGTTCTGATGTTGATGACTGGACGGGCATTCGTGCGGAAACGCTTGACGGCTACCAGTTCACGCCAACGTTTGCTGGCGGTCGGCTGACTATCTGGAATCCTGCCGCTCATGGTGGGCGTGTTCCGCGTTCGGAAGTGAACGCGGCGGTTGAGGAACTGTTCGCCCGTTATGACGTGATCCGCATGTATTGTGACCCGCCTTATTGGCAGTCCGAGGTTGATGCTTGGGCAGGTCGCTGGGAGAAGAAGGTTTTTCAGTGGGCAACGTATCGGCCCACTCAGATGCATGCGGCATTGGAGCGCTTGAAGACTGATGTTGTGTCTCCTGACTCGGGGTTCACTCATGACGGTTGTGAGCAGACGCAGGCGCATGTTCGTAACGCTGTTGAACGCCCAAGGCCTAATCAAACGTACCTGTTGGGTAAGGCTTCTCAGCCGCAAAAGATTGACCTTGCAATGTGTTCCGCGTTGGCTCATGAGGCTGCTGGTGACGCGATTGCGGCTGGTGCGAATGCGGTTACTAATTCTTATGTCTACTTCGCTTAGGAGGGCGTGTGGAAACGCTTGATAGCGCCCGTCTGAGGGTGGAGAAACTGTATAACCGGATTGCGCATAGGTCTTCGTCTATTGAGACGTTAGAGGCATATTACGAGGGTAAGCAACCGTTGGCTTATGCTTCGGATGAGTGGCGCAAGTTTCACCAGAACAGGTATGCGGGGTTCTCGGATAACTGGTGTGGTGTGGTTGCTAATGCCCCGGCTGAGCGTTTGCATGTTGATGGGTTCAAGTTGGACACGTCAACGGTTAAGGCTACGGATTCTGAGTCTCAGTTGTGGCGTGACTGGCTTGATAATGAGATGGATATTCAATCGTCGCAGGGTTTTCTTGGTTCGATTGTGTCTAAACGTTCTCATGTTCTCGTGTGGGGCGATGAGGATGGGGAGCCGGTTGTCACGTGGGAGCATCCGGCGTTCGTTGAGGCCGAATACGACTATGAGAATCCCCGTCTTTACACTGCCGCGTTGAAGGTGTGGCGTGACGATGAAACAGAGTTCGCAACTCTGTTCACGGCGGATCAGGTGTGGAAGTTCTCTCGCCCGTCGAAGACTGTTGAGGATGCGCGTTCGTGGCCGGAGCAGAAACGTCAGGCCATGTTGGCTGGTACGTGGCTGTTGCGTGAACGTGGTGATGCCCCTAACCCGCAACCTAACCCGTTGGGTGAGGTGCCGGTTACGGAGTTCCCGAACCGGCCCACTCTGCGTGGTGTTCCCCTTAGCGATATTGAGGGCACCATGTCTATGCAGAACGCGATTAACCTGTTGTGGGCGTATCTGTTTACGGCTGCGGATCATGCGTCGTTCCCTGCCCGTGTTGTGATGGGCCAGGAACCCCCGAAGATGCCGATCATGGACGCTTCCGGCAGTGTTGTGGGCGAGAAGACGGTCAAGATTGATGACCTTGCCAATGGGCGTTTGCTGTGGTTGACGGGGCAGACTACGAAGATTGACCAGTTCGATGCCGCGAAGCTCGATGTGTTCACTGCGGTCATTGAAGAAGCGGTCGGTCATATTGCGGCCCAAACCCGCACGCCGCCCCACTACCTTGTAGCGAATAAGGGTCTATCTAACCTGTCTGGTGATGCCCTTGTTGCAGCCGAGACTGGTTTGGCGAAGAAGGTGCAGGAACAGCAAATGTTCTTCTCACCTGCTATTCGTCGCGTGTTCCGTCAAATCGCTTTGGTTCGGGGCAATAAAGCTCTCGCGGATGAAGCGCGTCGTGGAAATGTTTTGTGGCGTAACGCTGAGAACCGTTCCGAAAACCAGTTGGCCGATTCACTGATTAAGAAGAAGCAGATTGGTTACCCGTTCGAATGGTTGCTGATGGAGGACGGTAAATCACCGGAAGACATTAAGCAGATTATTGCTATGCGGGATAAGGAACAGGAAGCGGCGATTGAGCAGGGCATGAACGCTATTACTGCGGCTGCTGAGAATCCGAATGTGGAGGTTCCTGGTGAGCGTGGAGACGGTAGCGAAGAACCACCAGCGGACGGTCAATAATATTACGTCTGCCGCCGTCTATGAGGCGGATAAAGCATGGCGGATGGTTGATGTTGACAACCTGGATGCGTCGTGGCGTTTGGTGGCACCTTCGGCGGTTGCGTTGGTGGGTGCCGCCCAGGTTGCCGCTGCCGCCCAGTCTGACACGTATCTGGCGCGCATGGCCGGTGCGCATGGTGTCACTGATTCCCCGGCTGGTCGGGTGAACGCTGACGCATTTCGTGAGTTCACCGGGTCGGGCATTTCCCTGGCCGCGTTCCTTGGCGGCTCCATTGGTGCCGTCAAAGGGTTAATCGGCCAGGGCTGGTCGCCCGCCCAGGCATTGCAGTCTGGGCGGGCACGGTTCGCAAACTCGATCATCACCACCGTCACCGACCAGGCCAGGCAATCCACCGCCACAGCAATGGGTACACGCGCCTCTGGCCTGAAACAAGGCTGGGTTGGCGGGTACACGCGCATGGTGTCCCCAGGTGCATGCTCGCGGTGCATCATCCTCGCCGGTCGCCGCTACCAATCACAAGAAGCATTCCTGCGGCACCCCGGATGCAAGTGCACGCACATTCCCGCCGCAGAAAACAAAGACGACGACCCTACCACCGATCCGCATGCCGCCTTCGAGTCCATGACTCGCGAGGAACAAGACGAACGGTTCGGGCAGGCGAACGCTGAAGCGATTCGGCAGGGTGCCGATATTTTCCAGGTCGTGAACGCCACTAATCGCGGCGGTGTCTACACGGCTGGCGGTGAACGATACACGCGCGAGGGAATTACCCGTCGCGGTTCTTACGGTCGCACAGGCCGGGGGGCGCGTATGACCCCGGAAACGATCTTCAAGAACGCTAAAACCCCCGCTGAAGCAGTCGAGCTTCTGCGGTTCTACAAATACATTCTCTGACCGCAATGGTTGGCCCGCAATGGAGGAAAGAATGACGGAAGAAAACACCACCCCCGAAGTTGAAGAAACCGAAACCGAACAGACTGAGGAATCAACGACGGAGGTTAAGAACCCTGACGCACTGCTCAAAGCCTACGAGGCCGAGAAAGCTAAACGTCGGGAACTGGCGCAGAAGCTCCGAGAGCATGAAGCGTCGAAGGAGGAACCGGACCCTGTAGACACTGACGCTATACGCGCTCAGGCGGTCCAGGAAGCTAACGCGAAGGTTGCTGAACGGATTATCCGCACGGAGGTGAAAGCCGCCGCTAAGGGGCTTATTGCGGACCCGAACGATGCACTCGCGTTCATTGATCTTTCACAGTTCGACGTGAGCGAAGACGGTTCAGTTGATGAAACTGATATTGCCGACGCGATCAAGGGACTGCTGGAAAAGAAACCCTATTTGGCCGCACCGGCTAAACGGTTTCAAGACAGCGCGGATGGTGGTAGTCGCAACGACTCCGCGAAGCGCGAGCCGACTCTAAACGACCTGTTGCGGTCGGCTGCTGGAAAGAACTAATCACACGAAAGGAGCCACACTGTGGCTGATATTACTCGTGCTGACGCTCTCGCGCTTCTGAAGGAAGCGAGCGTTGGCGACATCATTCAGGAGGCTACCCAGTCTTCTGCCGCTCTCTCTACTTTCCGTAACATTCGGATGCCCGCCAAGCAGCACCGCATGCCGGTTCTCGCGGCCCTCCCTGATGTTGGGTTCGTTGGTGAAGGCGCAACCGGAGCCGGGAACGTTAAGCCCCAGTCGAAGGTGAACTGGGAAAACAAGTACCTCACCGCCGAAGAGCTTGCCGTCATCATCCCCATTCACGAGAACGTGATTGAGGACCAGGACTTCGACATTTGGGGCCAGGTCCGCCCGCTCGTTGCTGAGGCGTTCGGTCGGAAGCTCGACGAGGCCGTGTTCTACGGCACCGACAAGCCCGCCACCTGGACTGATGACGCACTTGTTCCGGGCGCTATTGCTGCCGGAAACCAGGTTGTTGCCGGTACTGGCGTTGATCTTGCCGATGACTTCAACGAAGCATTCGGACAGGTCGAGGACGAAGGCTTCGACGTAAACGTTGCCTACGCTGGCCGCAACATTCGCCGTCAGCTCCGTGGACTCCGCGACGCGAACGGCAACCCCATCTACCTTGATGGTCTCCGCTCGGACAACAACACCGCCCAGATTTTCGGGCAGGAACTCTACTGGGTTCGTAACGGTTCGTGGGACCGCGAAGAGTCGGTTGCTCTCGTCGGTGACCGCGATAAGGCGATCATCGGTATCCGTTCGGATATGGAAGTGAAGCTCCTCGACCAGGCCACCCTCGGCACTGGTGCGAACGCTGTGAACCTTGCTGAGCGCGACATGATCGCCCTCCGCTTCAAGTTCCGTGTTGGTTTCGCCACCGCCGCACCGAAGTTCACCCGTGAAGGTGGAGAGAACCCTTACCCGTTCTCGGTCATCACCCCGGCTGTTACGGGCGGCGGCGAAGGCTGACCTGACCTGATTGGAGGGTGACCATGTTCGCAACTATCAATGATCTTGAGTCGCGGCTTGGGCGGACCCTCGAATCTGGCGAACGTCAGATCGCTGAGTTCGCTTTAACGGATGCGACCGCTTACCTGCGTGGCGTTATTGGTGCGCAGGTAAGCCCGCCCGCACAGGTCACTGTGCGTGACTATTTGAGTGCGGGCGAAAAATGGGTGCATCTGCCGGGTTCGCCTATTGTGTCCGTCGAGTCGGTGACTGTCGACGGTGAAGACGCGGACTTCCTGCATTTGGATAATGCGGTGAAGGTTCGCGGGCATTCGCTGGTCGAGGTCACGTACACGGTTGGTTACGCCACCGTACCGGATGAACTGAAGGCGTGGGCATGTGTCCTTGCCGCTGATGTTCTGTCTTCCATTGACGACCTTGGCGCGCTCCACTCTGGTGGTGTCGCTTACGTGTCGATTGATGACTACCGGAAAGGTTGGCAGGCCGGTGGTGACTCTAGCGGGTTCGTTCTACCCCAAAGGGTGGAAGACGCACTGAAGTCTCGTTACGGGCAGTCCACGCATGTTGTGAGGACACTATGAGCGCCCGCGCCGCAATCCTACAAGGGCGGCGGTTAGCGGAATCACTCATGGTTGACCAGTGGCGCATCTACAGGGTCGAAAAAGGTGCTGTAGATGACCTGACTGGCCTACCTGGACCCGACCAGCAGATCACCGTGTATGAGGGCAAGGGCAAGCTGCAATCGTACGAAGGGTATGAACGTAACCCGGAAACGATTGGGCACACGTCTACCGTTCAGCGCATGTCACTGCATTTGCCGGTCGGTGGTTATCGCCCCCAGGTGGATCATGTGGCGGTGTGTGTCGATTCCTTCGACGCGAACCTTGTCGGCACCGAATATCGGATCACCCAGGATGCGCCGTTCAAATCCCTCGCAACAGCATACAGGGCGTTCGTTGATTTCAAGGCGGCGTAAATGGACATTAACGCGAAAGAACTAGAAACACTCTCGCACGACCTCGGGAAAGTTGGAGACAAAGCTCTCAAAGAGGTTGAAAAATCAGTGTTCAAGGGTGCCATGAACGTCAAGAAGGGCATGCAAGATGCCTTTGACGGTCACACATACTTCGGGAACAAGAAGGGCCTGAAATACTCGGTTGACTTCGACATGAACGTAACCCCGAACGCCGTTGAGGCCGAGATTGGCCCCAGGCGCGGGCGGGGCGAGCCGGGAAACTTGGCGAACGTCGCCTATTTCGGAACATCTCGCGGCGGCGGAACCGTGGACTTCCTTGGCCCCGTCAACGAAGAGGCACCGAAGTTCGAGAAAGCGATAGGAGACATACTCAAAAATGTTCTCTGAACTAATCGCAACCCTGCGAACACTCGGATACCAGGTATACGACACTGACGTAACCGACGCATCACCCGCGTTCCCTTACATTCTTGTTTGGGGCGGTGATTCTCGCCCGCACGCGGAACAGAACCTCGGCTCACAAGCTGACGGAGTTTCCGACCGTGTTGGTGTCACCGTTGCTGCTGGTACTGCTGCGGGTGTGCGGATTGTGCATCAGCAGGTGCGCTCACTGTTGCAGCCTAACGGGTTCCCGATTCAGGTTGCCGGGTTCACATTGAAGATTCGTGACCATCAACCAACCCAGGTGGATCGTGACGAAGTGATAACTGGTTCCGGTCGTCATCCTGCGTTCTGTGTGGACATTTACGACGTAACCAAATAGGCCATTACCCGTTTATCTAGCCTCGGTCTCCTGCCGGGGCTTTTCTTATGCCCTAAAGGAGACAAGTTGGCTCACACATTCGATGAAGACGCTTTCGTTGAAGCGTACGACAAAACGACCGGGAAGAAGGTTGGGCGGGTTCCGAAGACTCACCTAAAGATTTTCCCGAATCTTTCTGCAACTCCCAAGGCGCGGGCGGCTAAGCCTAAGCCAGTCGAGGCACCGAAAATCCCCGACTTCATTTCTTCTAACACTGAAAAGGAAGGCTGATCAAATTGCCGAAAAGTTTGGCTGACGGTCACACAAAGGTCGCTATTCTCTCTACCAAGCCTGCCGATCCTCTGCACCCCACGGTTGCAGAGCTGACGGCTGGCATCGACGCATCTTGCCGCATTAACTCGGCAGATTACAATGTCACCGCAACCGCCTCGGAAACCGTCGAGGAAAAGGAACTCTGCATCGAAGGAAACGCGGTCGCGTTTGGTCCCTCGAACGCAACTATCGAGTTCACCCCTTTCCGTTACTTCGGCACCGATGGTTCCGCTGAGGAAACTGAGGCTGACGAGATTGGTGACGCGGTTTTCCAGGCCACCAAGTTCAAGGGCACCCGCCTTTGGCTCTACCAGCGTGAGACTTCCAAGAAGTCCACGGACGATTGGGCGGTCGGTGACGAGGTTGACGGCTTCGAGTTCATCACTGATAACCCCCAGCAGGTCGACCGCACCGGCTATGTAAAGAAAAAGGTGACGGGCGCTTACCAGGACCTTTGGGTCAATGGTGAAGTTGGCCCCGTCGCTGGCGGCTGATCTATTCCCACATAATCACAGTGGCACTACAGAAGATAGTGCCACTGTGGTACAGCGGTAGCACAAATTAATAACGCCCCCGGCAGTGCTTGCAACACTAAACCGAGGGCTGACCACTGTAAGGAGTGGCTATGGCTGATTATACATGCATCATCGAAGGTTGCGCAAAGAAGCGTACCGGGCGGGGCTTATGCCCAATGCACTACCGCCGCGCTAAGATCGCGGGAGAATTTATGCCCGGCCCAATCCCGCCAGGGACCAGGTTCTGGGCGAAGGTGGATAAATCTTCTGACTGCTGGGAATGGACTGGCGGCGTAACCGGTAGCGGATATGGCTACTTCTCACCGGCACGGAGCAAGATGGTCCGTGCACATAGATATTCTTTCGAGCTTGCTTACGGCACGATCCCCGAGGGGACCGAGATCGACCATACTTGCGACAGCAGGACTTGCGTCAACCCTGAGCATCTGCGCGCTATTTCCCACAAGCAGAACGGCGAGCATCGCGTCTCATCCAACTCGAATACTCCCACAGGCTTCCGTGGCGTAACGATAAAACGGAACAAGTTTGTTGCGCGCGTCGGCCACAAGGGGAGAACGGTTTACGTCGGGACGTTCGACACCGCCGAAAAAGCGGCTGAAGCGGCTCGGGCGAAGCGGCTGGACCTGTTTACCCACAGTGACCGCGATAAAGACTAGCCACTCAATCGTTTAGAAAAGGCACCGGTTTACCCGGTGCCTTTTCTGTGCCCAAAATCCCTCTCGGCACGGTTCCTCCATGGCCGTGCCGAGAGTCATACCCTCATGGAGAATCACACATGGAGATGATGATTATGAGCGCAAGTTTCAACCCTGATGACTTCCTGGCCGGTATTCGTACTGCGCAGACGAAGGTAACTATTTTCCAGCGGGCCGATCTGGCTGGTGAGCTGATTGCGGTTGAGGAAGACCTCGCCGCCTTCGAAACCAACGACGATACCGAGCAGGATATGACTGCTGGTGCTGAGCGTGCCGAACTGGTGGAGAAGCAGGAGCGTCTACAGGCCGAGCTTCAGGAATCGGCTGTTGAGTTCATTGTGCAGGCTCTCGATCAGGAAACGATTGACCGGCTGGCGAAGGAAGCTCGTAAGGCTGCTGCGGATCGTGCGGATGAGGCGGCGAAGGAAGCTGCCGGTTATGCGCGCGAAGAGTGCAAGCGGTCCGAGGTGGGCGATCCGAAGGAGATTAAGGAATCGGTGCGGAGGGCTTCGTCGAATGCTTCTGCCGCCATTCTTCAGTATGAGACGGGTCTGCATATTCTGACGGCTGCTGTTGTTGATGAGACTGGTGCGCCGGTGTTCACGGTTGATCAGATGCGTGTTGCGGCGGGGAAGCTGGGTGCGCCCCAGTTCCAGAAGTTGCAGGGCGCGTTTTATGACCTGACTTCGACTGATCCGGGTTCGTTTGTCCCAAAATCGCTGAAGCCTGGGCGAACGAACGCGGGCTGAACAGTCTGACGGAAACCCGTACAGCACGGGCGTGGGGTGTTCCCGTGTCCGTGCTGCGGGGTGAGCGTAAGCCTGGGAAGAAGTTCACAGGCAAGGATCGTGCGTTCGCGTTGGCGTTGACCGTGTATGAGGCGGACCTGTGCGGGGGTTGTGGTAAACCCATGTCGCTCACGTCTGGGGATCATCCGCATGATTACGACGTTCGCACTACGACGTGTGTTGGGTGTGCGGAGTTGGAGATGTTCCGGGAAGGGTCGAGGGAACCCGAGAAGGGCGAGAAAACGTTCGTCGTTAAGGACGATTGATCTTCTTGTTTTCCCGGATTTTTACGAACGCGGCGATGAGAGCCACTACTAGTGCCGCGCAGAACCCGATTGCGACGACGGTGTTTGTTGTCGATGCGGTGTTCACGACCAGCCCGAATATGAGGATTGCTGCGGCGAGCAGGAACAGGTTCGTTGACGGCTTTGTCTTCATGGCTTCTCCCTAAATTGTTTTGGCCTCTTGGCCGCTTATTCTAACTCACTTTTTAGCAGGGGGCAATCTCTTATGGCCGAATCGCGTACTGTAAGCGTAGTACTTTCTGCGAAGGTGAACTCTTTCAAGGCGGACATGCAGGCCGCGTCGAAGGCGGCAGTTGATGCCGCGCAGAAGACTGAGACCGCCTGGGATAAGTCGAACACCCGCACGGGTAACGCCATGAAGCAGATCACTCGCTACAGCAGTGAACTGACCACGGCGGGCACTGCTATGGCGACGTTCGGCGGTGTCGTCGTGGGTGCGCTGGGCCTGTCGGCAAAGGCGGCAATGTCGTGGGAGTCCGCTTTCGCGGGTGTGTTGAAAACCGTTGACGGGTCACCCCGTCAACTGGCAAAGGTTGAGGAAGGGCTTCGCGGGCTGACGAAGGTTCTGCCTGCGTCGCACGAGGAGATTGCGGCTGTCGCTGAGGCTGCCGGTCAGCTTGGCATCAAGACTGAGAATGTTGTGTCGTTCACGAAAACGATGATCGACATGGGCGAATCGACGAACCTGTCTGCCGAAGATGCCGCCACGTCCCTTGCCCGCCTCTCGAACATTATGGGCACGTCCCAGAATGATTTCGGCAAGATGGGTGCCTCCATCGTCGGGCTGGGTAACAACTTTGCTACGACTGAGCGCGAAATCGTTGAAATGTCGATGCGCATTGCCGGCGTTGGTAAGCAGGCTGGTCTAACTGAGGGCGACGTGTTCGGCCTCGCGACGGCGCTGTCTTCGGTGGGCATTGACGCGGAGGCTGGCGGTACGGCCATTTCGATGGTCATGAAGAAGATCGGCAACGAGGTCGCCGGCGGAGGAGACAAGGTTGCCGAGTTCGCGCGCATCGCGGGGATGTCTTCTGACGACTTCTCCGCCGCCTGGCGCGATGATGCTGGTGGCGCACTTAACTCATTCATTCAGGGCCTCGGAAACGCACAGGCGCAGGGCGAGAACGTCAACGGGACTCTCACCAATCTTGGAATTACCGGCATCCGTGAGTCTGATGCACTGCTGCGCCTCTCCGCGTCCGGGGATGTTCTGTCCGATGCGCTGAAGACCGGCAACGATGAATTTGAGCGCGGGACCGCGCTCGCCCAGGAAGCCGCGAAGCGTTACGAAACTGCTGATTCCAAGATCAAAATGGCCGGTAACTCGCTGAAGGATACTGCCATCACGATTGGCGGCACGTTCCTTCCCGCGATTGCAGGTGTCGCGCAGGCGCTGGCTGGTGTTGCATCGTGGTTTGGAGACCTGCCTGAACCCGTACTGAGGTTCGGTGCGGCCATCGGTGGTGTTGTCGGAACACTGGCTCTTGCCGCTGGTGGATTCCTTGTGCTGGCACCCCGGATCGTCGAAACGATCACTGCCGTCAACACGCTGCGCAATTCCTCCACGACACTCGATAAGACGCTCTCGGCCATTGGCGGTGGCGGGAAGACTGCCACGGCGCTAAGGAACATTGGTAAGGCTGCGGGAATCGCGGCTGGCGCTTGGGTTGGGCTTCAGCTTGCGGCGGCTGCGTATAACGCAATTTCGACAAAGCCTGCCGTGCAGGGCGTCGAGGACATTACGAATGCGCTCATCAAGGCGGCTCAGCAATCGGGCCACACGAATACCGAACTGGACAAACTGTTCCAGGCTAAAGATGGCGGGAAGCTGGCCGGTAACGTCCGCGACCTTGACAGCGCCATTGAGTCTGTCATGTACAAGGGCGACCCGTTCAACAAGTTCATCAACGAGAGCCTTGGCGGGGACGCCATCAACAAGGCTCTCGGTACGACAAGCAAGGCCCGCGACCAGTTCTATGAGCTGGATGAGGCTGTAGCCAATCTGGCTAGTTCCGGTAACGGCGAACTCGCTGCGGAGACGTTCTCCAAGGTGGCTGATTCGTTCGAGGCGCAGGGGTATTCGGTTAAGGACGCTGCTGCGCTCTTCCCCGAATACGAGAAAGCCCTGATGGGTGTTGCTAACGAGGCGGGCGTTGCTGTTACCGAGCAGGAAAAACTTGCTTGGATGGCGTCCGGCGAGTTGCCACCTGCGCTGGCTTCTGTTTCCGGTGCGTCTGATGCGGTGGCCGAAGCGGTCTCGGGCATGGGCGACAAGGCGGACTCGACCAAGGAGAAGCTGGCGGCGCTGGCTGATGAGATTCGCGGGTTCGGTTCGGAAACGCTCAGTGCTCGCGAGGCCGCACGGCAAGTTGAGGCTGGCTGGGACGACCTGACGGAAGCCATCAAGAGCGGTAAAACATCGCTCGATGACAGCACCGAGGCGGGGCGTAAGAACAACGAGCTGCTGGATGCTCAGATTCGGAACATTAACGAGGAAACTGCGGCGAACATTGAGCGCGGTGACTCTGTTGCTTCGGTCACGAAGAAGCATAAGGCGAATCGTGACGAGATGATCCGCATGGCTACGGCTTTCTTCGGTTCGGAGAAGAAGGCCAAGGCGTATGTGGATCAGGTCCTCAAGACGCCCAAGCAGATCAAAACCGACATCAAGCTCAACTCTGAAGGCGCTGTCTCCAAGCTGAAGACCACCAAAGAGTGGATGGACAAGATCAAGGACAAGACTGTTTGGGTCAAGGTCAATGAGGTCTATGTCCGCAAGGAAGGCGACCAGACTAAGTACAAAACGTCTCGTCATGGGTCAACGTTTGAGGCCGCTGGGTCGATCATGGAGTTCTATGCGGGTGGTGGTCTGCGCCCGATGGACCCGGTTGCGAAGATGGTTCACCCGAATACGTGGCGTGTTGTGGGTGACCGTTCCGATGTGGATGAAGCGTATATCCCGTTGGATGGTTCTCGTCGTTCTATGGCGATTCTTGGCGAGGCCATGAAGCGTATGCCCGGCCTTGACCTTATGGCTTCGGGTGGTGTTGTTTCCGCTCAGTCTCGTGTTGATTCGGCTTCTGATTCGTTGAAGAATGCTCGTCGTGCGAAGCAGGATGCGAAGTCGTCTAAGGCTAAGGCTGCGGCTACTCGTCGTGTTCGTGCGGCTGAGGATGAGTTGGCGGCTGCTAAGAAGTCTTTGAAGGCGGCTAAGGCTAAGGCAGCGGCTGATGAGAAGGCTGCGAAGTTGGCGGCTAAGGAGGCTAAGGAGGCGGCTGAGGCTGCTGCTAAGAAGAAGAAGGAAGAGCAGGAGCGTCGTGCTCGTGTTGGTGAGTTGCAGTCTGATTTGCGGACTGATGTTCGTCGTGGCACGATCCGCGATTCTGTTACTTCTGGTCTTAGTGGTGGTTTGTCTCAGGTTGATGAGTTGTTCAGTCTGGGTTCGAATGAGGATTTGTCTAAGGCTTCTCGTTCGAAGGCTAATTCGTCGGCTCGTAAGTTTGAGGCTTCTCTTACGAAGTTGTATGCGAAGGCTGAGAAGCTTGATGAGAAACTGAAGGCCGCTCAGGATAAGGCTACTGAACTTCAGGGCATTAGTGATTCTGTTTCTTCGTCGTTGCTTAATGGTCGTGGCGTTGATGTTGGGGATTATCAGAATTTCGAGAATGGGCAGTGGTCCACTTATTCGGGTGTTTCTGGTGCTACTCGACGTTTGACGGCTGATGTGGGCGCTATGAAGGCGTTCGCGGGGAAGTTGAAGAAACTTGCCGCTAAGGGTATTCCTGGTGCGATTATTCAGGAGATTGCGCAGGCTGGTGTCGAGGAAGGCTCGACTATGGCTGATGCTTTCCTGGATGCGTCGGATGCTGAGGTTCAGTCGTATGTGGGTGCTTGGAACGATTACGAGAAGTACGCTAATGCTGCGGGCCAGTATGTTACTGAGGGTTTCTATGACGGTGGCCTGAATGCGGCTAATGGTGTCGTTAAGGGTCTTGAGTCTCAGCAGTCGAATGTTGAGAAGGCTATCGCTAACCTGGCGAAGTCGATGGAAGCCACGTTCAAGTCTGTTCTTGGCATTCATTCGCCGTCGCGGGTGATGGCTGAACTTGGTGGGTTTACTGCTGAGGGTCTTGTGCAGGGCATGCTTGGTGGTGTTGCGGATGTTGAGTCTGCGGCGGATGAGCTTGGTTTGGCTGCTATCCCAACTACTGGCGTGTCTGTTGATGTGTCTACGGGTGATGCCCCTGTAACGGATTCGGATGAGGGTCTTGCTAGTACGGCGTTGCAGGATATGTCTGCTACGACGCTTGAGGCTATGGCTGCGATGGGTCTGGCTGTTTCTGATGGGTTTGCTGGAATGTTGGCGAACGTTCAGTTGACGCAGGCGGGCATGTTGTTGGCTACTCAGGAATCGAATCTGGGGCAGTTGACTGATACGCAACTTCAGCAGGCTGCAATGCTACTTAACACGCAGACTCAGAATGCGGCGATGCTGTTGGATACGCAGACTCAGCAGGAGGAAATGCGGTCTACGGTAGCGAGGAAGCAGGCCGGTCAGCGTACTGCGGCTGAAGAGCAGCAGGAATCTATGCGTCTGATGCTGATTGATAAGCAGGATCAGATGAAGAAGAAGTCTGCTGAGGATTTCGAGTCGCTGAAGAAGACTACCGGGCTGAAGTTCGGTGACATGCGTACTGCGACGGACACTACCATGTCGAACATTTACGGGGATTACGATTCTCGTTTGGGCGATTTGAAGGGTCTGAATAGTCGCGGGTTTGAGTCGATTCTGAAAACGTCGAACGCGAACATGGAAGCTGTTCGTGACGGTATTGACGGTGAAATGTCTGCGGCTAAACCGGAGATGGGTAACCGCCTGAATTCGCTTATTGGTGTTCTGTCTAAGTTCACTGCATCGGTGAATAAAGCGTTTGGTGATGTGGGTGTGAAGCTCAAGTCACCCCAGGCGATTAAGTTCGCTTCGGGTGGTGTGATGCCGGGTTATTCGCCGGGTGCTGACATTCACCGTTTCGTTTCACCAACAGCGGGTGAGTTGCATTTGTCTGGTGGGGAAGCGATCATGCGGCCCGAGTGGACGCGTGCTATGGGTGGCGAACGTGGTGTTAAGGCTCAGAATGATGCTGCGCGTCAAGGCAGGTTTGATGACCTGTTGCATATGCAGGAATCTGGTCATTTCGCTACTGGTGGTGTTTATGGGCGTGTTCCTGGTGTGAATGCGTTTGCGGATTCTGGTGTTTGGCGGAATCTGTGGGCTATTACTAAAGCGAAGTTCCCGAACGCAACACTGAATTCGGCTTACCGTGGCGGTTCTATTACGGCTTCGGGTAACACGTCCCACCATGCTAGAGGTAATGCTATTGACGTTAACCCGTCAATGGATATTTTCAACTTCTGGCGCAATAAGTACGGTGCGAATCTGGCCGAACTGATTTATTCCCCGGCTGGGAATAAGCAGATCAAGAATGGTTCGAATTACACGTACACGGGTGCGGTTAAGTCAATGCACTATAACCACGTCCACATTGCCGCGTTGCAGGCGCTGTCGGATGCGATGGCTGGTGGTCTGCCGGGTATGGGTGGGGAAATGTCACACCCGTTCTTGGACAGGGCGAAGGTGTCTGCCGGAACTGACCTTGAGGCATCGTACAAGAAGGCCGCTGAGAAACTGACCGCCGATATTTACGGCAAGTATTCGAAGCTGTTGCCTTCTGGTGAGTTCGGCCAGTTGGGCAAGGGCATCATGTCGCAGGTGTCCGAGGGTCTGGTCAAGAAGGCCGTGGAGTACGGGAAGAACGCCGGTTCGGCTGACTTCTCGAATGTTGCTTCCGGCCCGGTTAAGACAATGGCTAAGGACATGCTCAAGCAGATGGGTTGGGAAGACCAGTTCGGTGACCTGAACTGGTTGCTGACTCGTGAGTCTGGTTGGAACCCGAAGGCCCAGAACCCAACGTCTACAGCGTATGGCCTGTTCCAGTTCCTTAACAGTACGTGGGGCAGTGTCGGTGGTTCTAAGACCTCTGATCCGCGTAAGCAGCTTGAGTACGGACTGAAGTACATTCAGCAACGCTACGGCGACGTTAAGGGTGCCCGGTCGTTCTGGGAACGCAATCACTGGTACGCGAACGGCACCGAGTCAGCCCAGTCGGGTTGGGCTTTGGTTGGCGAGCAGGGGCCGGAAGCGATTCGCCTAAACGGCGGTGAGCAGATCAAGAACGCTGCCGATACGCGCCGCCTGGTTTCTGCTGATAATCGCACGTTCATTCCGAATACTCGTTCGGGTGGCGGTCTCGATTATGACGCATTGGCTAAGGCCGTGGTGTCTAATCTGCCGCCGTCGCTTGTGGTGAATAACGATAATGCGGGTCTCATTGAGGAACGTATTGCTAAGAAGACTGTTCAGGAGTTTGCGGATAAGCAGGCACTTTACACGATGGGAGTATAAATGGACCCGTTTTTGAAAGTGTTTCTGCGGTCTTCCGTGGGTGAGATTGAATTGTCTACTCATGACCATACGGCCCCGTTCAAACTGTTGGACGGGGCGCGTGGTTTCGGTTTACCTAGCAGGTCGGTGGAGTCTACCCCGCTGCCGTCCGCTAATGGGTCGGTGTTCCGTTCGCAACGGTTCGACGAATCGGAAGTTATGCTACCGATTTCGGTGCGCGGCAATGATCCGTCGTCCGTTGCTTTCCTCGCGCGCATGCTGGAAAACGTTCTACGTCCGGCCTCGGACGACCCGATTGAACTGGCTGTTGAGGCACCGGCGTTGGGCACCGTTCGCCGCCGTTTCGTGTACTACACGGAAGGGTTAGAGGGTGCTGTCGGTGGTTCGGATTCGCATTTCACTTGGCGGCATGCACAAATCAAATTCCTAGCACCTGACCCCATGTGGTACGGGGCTGAGCAGGTTATTGAGTGGAAGGTTGATGCGGGGCGTAAACCGTTCATTACATCGTTTGATGGGCCTGCCACTATCCCGTTCTTCCCGGTCATGCTCGCATCCTCAACCGTGGCTGGTGCTTACCAGTTGCAAATCTCGGGTGATGCGAACGCATGGCCGGTGTGGGAGATTAGCGGCCCCGGCGAGGATTTGCTGATCGAGAACACTGGCACGGAAGAGAACATTTTCATTGAGGGCGAATTCGATGAGGATGTGACAGTGGATCACCGGCCTACTGTTGCTGATATTTACACGGACACTCTTATTGATGGTGAGTTGTGGTCGCGGGTAAATGATGATTATTCGTTCTTCCCTTTAACGCCGGGATTGAACTCGGTGAAGGTAACTATGGTTAACGCACGCCCTAACAGTGTTGTGCGTTTGCGGTATTCGGAGACTTGGTTGACGGGGTGGTGAATCGTGAAAGTTCTCATGCGTGACACCACTCTCCATCATCGGGGTACTCTCCCTGTTATTGCAGGGTCGTGCGTTATTCGTAATAACGACGTATCTACCTGGTCCCTGACCGTGGATGGGAACAATGTTCGTTCTGAACGTTTCCAGCCTGGTTGGGGTATCCAAATCTTCGATACGTTCGGAAACCAGGTTCTATCCGGTCCGGCCACGGAAATGAAAACCGTCGTGTCGGGCGATAACCGTACACGCACACTCACCATCTCTGGCGTATCCGATGACACGTATTTGTCTGACTCACTGGTGATACCAAACCCGACGGAGGGTGCCGAAGCCGACAGTGATCTTTGGAAAGCAACGGGCGCGGCGGAAACAGTGATGAGGAAACTCGTCAACGAACAAATCGGACCGTCAGCACCCGACGACTATCGAATCAGTGACCTTGTTGTCATGGCAGACGGTGGGCGTGGTGCCGAAGTGTCTGTGTCGGAACGGTTCACGAACATCCTCGAAGTGTTACAAGCGCAAGCAACCACAGCGTCACTGTTGTTCACGGTCAGGCAGGCCGGTCAAGAGTTGCAGTTCCGTATCAGCGAACCACGAGACCTCACGAAAGCGGTGCGCCTCACACGTCACAACGGGGCGGTGGGGGAGTACTCCACGGAACGCAAAGCCCCCGAAGCGACGGAAGCAATCGTGGGCGGTGTCGGTTCTGGTGCTACCCGCAAAATGTGGCGTGTCCCTAGCGAGGTTGGTGACTGGAACCGGCGTGTCACAAAGTTCGTTGACCGGCAATCAACCTCCGATGAAGACGAGTTGCAACAGGCTGCCGAAAACGAACTCGAAAACAAGGGCGAGAAGGCATCGGTCACGTTCGAGGCTAACGATATTCCCCGCCTCCGTTATGGCCGCGACTATGTTGTTGGCGACAAGATCACTGTGAACCTTGACGAGTCACTTATCCAGGACACTTTGCAGGTTGCTGAAATGTCGTGGGACGAAAAGGGCCGGGTCACGAAAATGCAGGTCGGTCCCGTTGCTGACGAATCGAAACTCAACGAGTCCACTGGGACCGTTCTAGAACTTTACAAGAAGATATGGGCGGAAGTCCGCCGTAACCAGACACGATAATTGGGAGGCGATTATGGCTGATCCTACGCCCGAAGAACTTCAGCAGCAGATTGATGAGTTGAAGGAACTTATCACTACGACTTATGAGCCGCCTTCTGGTTCTGAGTTTTCTTATCCGGTTGTTAATCAGCCGATGAATGATGAGATGTGGCAGTACGTCACGCTCGGTCTCGGTGACGGGGTGCTTGATGAGGGTGGTCAACCGTATTGGTTGCGTGGTCGTGAGAATGAGAATGACACGGTTAAGATTACTGTGTCTACCACGAGGAACACTGCTCAGGCTTTGCTTCGTGGTTTTTATCACAGGTTGACTGAGGATAAAACATTCACTGTCCAGGCTGTTTCAACAACCACGACGTATCATTTTTGTTTAACGTATGATCCGGCTGCGACAACTACTTCTGGTGGTCCGATCAGTTTGCAAATGTATGCGGGTGAACCACCTACGACTATGGGGCGTTTCCATATTGTGCTGTGGAAGCTGACCCGCACACCGTCGCAACTGTTGACGTCGGCGACTGTTGAGCGTGTGCGCCCGAAGATCACACCGGTGATTACGGTAGACACGAGCGATCATATGCCGTCTGCTAATAACGTCTTGTGGGGTACTCGCTGCCTGGTCGATGACATTAAGGCCGAGTACCGTGCTGGTGGTGCGTCCGAGGATGGGCCACGCGCATGGTTACCCGTTTCGTCGGTTTATGAACGCCCTGATGCGGATTTGTATGAGTGGGCTGGGACTGGTTCTAGGCCGAGTGCTACTCGTCAGGGGCAGATTGTTGTTCTTGAGGGTCGGATTGCGCGTACTGGTGGTAATGATTTTTATGCGTCTACTTCGGATGGGTATTATGTTGCGACGTTGCCGGAAGAGTATCGGCCCGCGTATGAGCACCGTTTTTTGACTAAGGCCCCGAATTACAATAACAGTAATACTGCGACGGTGAATATTGGTTCTGATGGTGCGGTTCGTGTTTACCCGAATGTGAATTGTAGTTGGGTTTCGTGGGACGGTATTTGCTACACGGTGGGGTCGTGATGACTAAGTATTCACCCCCGCTCGCTGAACGTATTGCACGCGGTATTGGGCACCTCATGTTTCTACTCGGTGGAACATGGGGTGTTTTCATTGCCCTACCAGTATCTGTAGCAATCGCCGCCGACCCTATTCAACTCGCCATTTGGGGCGTGTTCATGGGGTCTGGTGTTGTTGCCGCATTTGCCGCATGGCGTGGACTGTATTTGATTGAATACGCAACCATTCCCGCAATGGCTGCCGGAACACTCATTTACGTGGCCGCGATCACTAACGTTGTAGCGACCGGCGAAAACCCTGGTTCAGGTCTCGCATTGTTCCTCATGATCGCCCTGTTCTCATATCTTACCGCCCGATGGTTCTCCCTGAACCAACTTCTCGATGGGCCGTTGAAACTGCTGTTTAAGCGGAGGCAGGGGTTAGATGAATGAGCATCGGGACAGTAATCACGTTGATTGCCGCAGTACTGGGTTCGTCCACCCTTGCCGCAATCATTACCGCGTTCGTTAACTCGAAACGAAACAAATCACAATCCGAAACAGAAGCACGCGCACAATACACGGTTGAGTTCAATGCGATTGTTGCGCAACAAAACATCCAAATAGAACGTTTGGAGAAACGCGTCAACCAGTTAGAAAAAGCTGAAGACTATATCGACGTGCTCATTGCGGGGATCACGAACGGAACCATTCCGCCCATCCCGCCACGAATCTAAAGGAGACACCTATGAACATTTCGTCCTACATCCCCGCGTCTTGGCGGAAACCGATCTACGGTGCATTCGCTGTCGCCGGTGTGATTATTGGTGCCATTCAGGTTGGTATCGCCGCCATTGGTGCCGCGAACCCTGAATGGCTGCTCGTGGTCCTGGCCGTGTTCCCGTTCGTGGCCGGTGCCGTCGGGTTCACCGCATCCGCAAACACTAACAATGACCTTGACGTTGCCGACACGCTCAGCGCGCGGCATGACGTTGATGTGAACCTGTTCGAGGACGGTGATGTTTGATGGCTACCTCACAGAATGGGTATCGCGCTAATGACCGATCCCTCATCGCATCCTATTCGGTGCCCGGTGGGAAGCTTGCTATGCGCAAGGGTGACGTTGCAACGGTCCTGTCGTATGTTGCGAACCGCTTCCACTCCGAGGTTGAACTGCTTGTTTGGCCGGGGAACTGGGGGTACGCCGAGCGCACCATTCGCGGCAACTCAACCACGCTGTCTAACCATGCGTCCGGTACGGCGATTGACTTGAACGCGCCCCGCCACCCGCTGGGGAAGGTGGGCACGTTCTCGTCCGCGCAGAAGGGCCGCATCAAGAAAATCCTTGCCGACTGTGGCGGTGTCGTCCGATGGGGCGGCAACTACAACGGTCGCAAGGACGAAATGCACTTCGAGATTAACGCCGGGACTGCGGCTGTTGCGAAGGTTGCCAAAGCAATCAAGGCGGGCAAGAAGCCGGGACCGTCCGGTGGTGCAACATCCAGCGGCGGTTCATCGTCTCCCACGTACACGACCGTTACGGGGTCTACGCCGCTCGTGAAGCTGTATCACAAGGGCGAACCCGTCAAGCGCATCCAGAAGGCCGTCGGCGTGAAAGTTGACGGCTACTTCGGTAAGGACACGCAGACTGCTGTAAAGGCATATCAGAAGAAGCGCGGACTGGATGCCGATGGGATTGTTGGCGCGAAGACGTGGGCGAAAATCAACGGCAAGTCATCCAGCTCATCGTCTGGTTCGTCTTCGTCGGGCAAGGTCACCTCGAAGGCACCTGCATTCCCGCTGCCTAAGGGTCACTGGTACGGGGTGGAGTCGAAGAACAAGAAGAACCATTCCGGTTACTACAAGTCCGATCAGGCTGGTATTAAGCAGTTTCAGAACAAACTGAAGGCTCGTGGTTGGAAGATCACGGCTGATGGGAAGTTTGGCCCCGCCACGCAGAAGGTGGTTCGCCAGTTCCAGGCTGAGAAGAAAATCAGCGTAGATGGTGCGGTGGGTCAGGTTACTTGGTCGAAGATTTGGGAATCTCCCGTCACCTAACCCACCACCGCGCCCCACTTTAACGCCCACCCGTGACTGTTCCGGGTGGGCGTTCCCTATTCATTTTTTCGCGGGCCACTCCCGCACATCATTGGAGGCTAGAGTGCCAAAATTCCGCGAGATCACGGGCCAGTTCGTTGGCTACATTCCTGACGGTATTGACTCAGATGTTGTTCCCGACCGTGCACCAATGAACGGGCGCGTCAAGTTCACTCCCGTGTTTACGGGTGGTGTGATTGCGTTCCCGGAACTGGTGCCACCCGAGTTTGCTCACCCGCGCACGATTCACGCCCGCATTGTTGACGGGTTCGTGCAGGTTGAGGTTAAACAAGGCACAGGTGATGATGAGGAGATCGTTCTTCAGCCTCTCACGCTCATGGTCACGGTTGATGATGAAGCGTCTCAGGTGTGGTCGTGGCGTGCCGAGTTCTATGAGATTCTGATTGGTGCGTCGGATGAGTATGTGAAGATCCCTGCCTGGTCGTTCCGTGTCCCTGACGGTAGCGGCCCGGTTGATCTGACTGAACTCGTACCACTCAAGTCCGGTGGCACTGTGGATGTGACTAAAGGGCCACGCGGTGCAGGACTCGAAAACATTACTGCTGTTGATGGGCAGCTTGTGTTCGCTTACTCGGATGGTCAAGAGTCCACGGTGCCGATTCCTGGAGCCGTGCAGGGTCCAGAAGGTCCACAGGGACCAGCTGGTGAGGACGGTGCGGAGGGTCCACAAGGCGAAAAGGGTGACCCGGGCGAAATCCCAGACCTACTCGTCGGCAACATCACTGACGCAACACCCACCGGCAAAAACCTTATGCTCGCCGCAACAGCCGGTGCGGCGAGAGATGCACTCGACCTCGCAGCCGGGGCCACCGCAATCAACGGGTCACTATCTGAACTCAACAACGGTGTATCCAACAACCCGCGCGTATGGACGCCCGCGAACCTGGCGAACTACACGACGGGGCGGCTGGCCGAGTACCCCACACAGTCTGATATTGAAGCCGCAACGGCCAGCATCCGTAACGACGGATCACTGCACCCGAACCCGGTCGGGCAGGGTCTCAACTACATGGACTATTTCACCTCCTGGGACTCATACGCAGAAACCAACGGGGCATGGACTCAAGGGTTCACCATCAACGAGGACACGGAAGAAATTTACGTGTCCGTGTATCTCGATAACGCACAGTGGGTTGAGTGCCGCAAATATGACGGGTCGCTGAAGTGGCGCACTGATGATATTGAGCTGCCGGGAAACATTGCTTATTCGGAAGGTTGCCCGTTCTACTACAACGAATCCGACCAGCTGTGTTTCATTCTGCGCATTGATCCGGGAGGGTACGTTCGCACTTACAACAGTGTGACGAAAGTCCTTTCGGCGGCAATGCCCGTTCTGGGTGTGTCGAAACTGTTCGCAGACAACAAATATTTCTACTGCGCCTATGCCGACCCGGATCGGGCAATCCTGACGACTGTCTACGTTTATTCGCTTGAGTCGATCAAGAATGGTGCGCCAGTGTTGGTGAATGAAATTCAGCTGGATCAGTTTGGGCCGCTCCCTCAGGACAACAAACCTCAGGGGCTTGCCGTAAATGACGGGTTCATTTACCTGTCGGCGGGTAAGCGTGATGCGAATGATGATACGACGGGTCGGCTGGACTTGCGCGTGTATAACGCTACCGGGCGTATAGTTTCGGGCGTGGTTCTGAACAAGGCTGATTATCGTCGGGTTTTGGCCGAGCAGAAGCGGCCATCCGACACCATCCCGAACGAAGTTTCTTTCGAGAACGAGGGCGTGTTCCCCCTCAGGGACGGTCGCATTGCGACCATGAACCATTTGCACCGCTACGTGTACATCACGGTGCACGGTGTAGGTTCAAGCGCGAAAGTGGACACGGACACTGTTCCCATGTCGAACTCTAGCGGGTGGAAAACTCTACCGCTGGCGGAAGGAGTGACTGCATACTCGGAGACGCAAATCCCCCAGTACCGGCGCGAAGGTCCAATCGTGTTCGTTCGAGGCGCGTTCAAGGGCATTGCTTCAATCTCCGGCAGCGCGAACCTTGGCCTCCTGCCAGCAGGCTATAGGCCGGAAATGAACACGAACTTTCAGATGGTATCGAACGGTTCCGCATACTGGCGTTGCGATGTTGGCAACAACGGTTACATCAAGATCGTGAACTATAACTCGGGCACTATTTCTGCCGCGTCGTGGCTTCCCGTGGCGCTGTCGTTCGTGATCGGTTAGCCGCGCGTCAGGTACAGAATGTCGTCGGTGCTGATCCCGGTGAACTCGGCCAGGTTCTCCACCGTTTCGCCACCCGCCATATGGAAGGACAGCGCGCCCCGGATTCGGTCGAGGCTGGCTTTAATCTCTGGCCAGTCTTCGACCGCTTCCTCAACCTCAACGTCCCCTACTGCCGCGTCTATTGCTGCACGGATGGTTCGTTCGCGTGCGTCGTGGTCTAGTGGTGTTTCTTCGATTGCGCCTATGACTGTGGCTAGTAGTCGTTCCTGTTCTTCGGATATTGGGCGGTCTCCCAGCCGGTGGGTGAGTTCGTATTCGTCCATGGTGCTACCCCCTTTGCGCGTGGTGGATAATTCTACCCCGAGACCCATGTCGCCGTTTTTTCGGCGTCGGGGGGGTCTTCGCGTGTTTGCGTACTGGTTCCGTGGATCGCTTGACGGCGCAGTAGTATAAACCTACGGTGGGGGCTTGACGCAATAGTGTAGGACGATACAGCAACCGAATCGTTATAGTTACTTTCCGGCCCGCCCAAGTAACACTGCTCATGTAGACGCACCCCGTATACGCACGCACACCAGCTCGACAAGCCATTACACTGGGACACGCGGCCACACCTATACGCAGGTTTTTGTCACGGTCGCAACACTGAACCCCCGCAACCCTTGATTGGGTTGCGGGGGTTCTTTTGCATTGGTGTTGCATATGAAGCGAAGGTCATCACCCCCACCTGCGCCATTAACAGCGTCGTTAACATCCACTCACCCAACCACGCCTTAAGCGATGCAACATCAATGTGACGAAACGAGCATAATCCCACGTCAAGCCGCCAATGTTGCATAACACGCCGGACCGCACCCGACTGCAAGGACGCTCTTGTAAAGCGAAGGTCGTCAGTTCGAGTCTGACAGGGGGCTCCATCTGGGAAGGCCCCGCGATCCGCTAGAACTAGCGGAACGCGGGGCCTCTTCTATGCCCCACTGTGGCGGCGTGCCCACACTTTGCCCACACTTCATATCGGTCCTCGCTCGGTCCAGACTCGACGCCACGGTATCGATGTCGTCGTGCCGCTGGACGCATTTGCGAGGGGGCGGTTTCGCTACTGTAGGTCGGATGTGCACACGTACTGCATAAAATCAGTGCGTACACACTTCCGATGTACAGTCACGCAACGGTCGGGGCGGGGTGCGAGAAGTTCGAGCGCACCACGTGCTGAGTTCGGCACCGGCGCCAGCGAGCCGTCTGTGAGGCAGCGCCGACGCCGCTGCCCACTGACGCCGCTGCCCACCGACGCCCCTAGCCGCCGCCGTCGCGTCTGAACACGAGCATGAGGGAACGCATGCTTAAGACGAAGCCTCCGAAGAGCAGCACGAAGCCGAAGAACGAGTACAGGTTGATGTCCTTCGTCAGCAGCGGTCCCTCATCGCTGGTGATGAGCATGATCGCACCGACAACGGCGGCACCGGCGAGGACGGCGACGATGAGCTGCTGGAACAGGCTGGTGAGGAAGCTGCGGTCGGAGGGATTCTCGAGCACACGCATGTTCATCGAGAACCGGCCCTGCTCGAGGTCTTCGGTGATCTTGTTGATGCGCCGGGGCATGCGATCGATCATCGGCATCAGCTGCAGCGCCCGACGCTGCAGCTCATCGGTGATCTTCGTGCCCTTGAGCTTCGACCGCACGAGTCTGTTGCCCTCTCGCCTGGACACGGCGACGATGTCGAAGCTCGGATCGATCGTCAGCAGCGCACCCTCGACCGAAGCCATCGCCCGGAAGGCGGCGCTGATCGGTGCCGGCACGGAGAACCGATGCGCGAGCACGAGGTTGAACAGGTCGTCGAAGAGCTTCTGCCCCTGTGACGCGCGGGTGCCGCCGCCGTAGCGCAGCAGGAGTTCGCCGACGGCACGTTCGACCTCGCGGTCATCGAGACCGTCGGGCCGACCGAGCAGTTCGATGAGGGCATCGGTGGCCCCGGCACTGTCGTTCTGATCGATCGAATAGAGCATGAGCCCCAGCGACGTCTGCGTGCCCGGATCGAGGCGACCGACCGCACCGAAGTCGAGCAGACCCAGCTTTCCGTCGGGCGTGATGAAGATATTGCCGGCGTGCAGGTCGGCGTGGAAGATCCCGTCGCCGATGATCTGCTCGAGTGTGGCACCCAGCAGCGTGGTCGCCAAGCGTGAGCGTTCGGCATCACTGAGTTCGGACAGCAGCGCCCCCGCGCGCGACACCGGCTTGCCGGGCAGCCGATCCATGACCAGCAGCCGTTCGCCGCTGAGCTCCGGATAGCCGTGGGGGACGGTGACGTCGAACTTCCCCGAACGCCGCAGAGAAGACTCGATGCTGGCCATGTTGTCGAGTTCGATCCGGTAGTCGAGCTCCTCCTCGAGCGTGGTGGCGAATCCGGCGGCCAGCGACCGTACGCCCAGGTCCCTGCCCCATGACGTGGTCTTATTCAGCCACGCCGCCAGCCGCAGGATGATGTCGAGGTCCTGGGTCACCTGGTTGAGGGCCTTCGGCCGCTGCACCTTGACGATGACCTCCGTGCCGTCGAGCAGCGTCGCCTCATGCACCTGCGCCACCGAGGCGGCCGCCAGCGGGGTGGAGCCGATCCGTGCGAAGACGTCGCCGATGGGTCTCCCGAGACGTTCGGAGATGGCGGGTTCGATGACCGACCAAGGTTCGGGCGTGACCTCGGTCTGGAGCGTCTCGAGTTCACGGACGAAGACGGGAGGGAGGACGTCTCGCCGGGTCGAGAGCATCTGTCCGAGCTTGACGAAGGTCACCCCCGCCTCGGCGAGGGATTCCTTGAGGGCCCGCGCGGTTTTGACCTCGCGGCCGGGCGAGTCTCCGCCGAATCCGCGCAGCTGGGAGCCGAGGCCGTGCCGGACCGCGATGGACACGACCTGGGCGTAGCGGCGGGCGCGGCGACGGCGGGACTTCCACCCGAAGAACAGCGACTGCGGGCTCGGCAGGGATCCGGTGGGAAAGGCCGCTTCGAGCATGACGAGGGCACCGACGCCGAGGGCGAAGATCCACCCGAGGGCGAGCACCGTGAACAGCACCGCCACTCCGGGTGAGACGTCGAGGCCGGTGGAATTCTGCCCGGTGCCGGCCCGGTAGAGGTACTGCACGGTCACGGCCACGACGGCGCTCATGACGAGGCCGACGGCGAGCGTGCGCGGCCAGCCGGTGGGAACACCGACGACGCGGCGGACCACGGTGGCGGCGAACCACGACTGGAGGAAGAGGAAGACGAGCGCGGCCAGGCTGACCAGCACGTATCCGCCGACGTCCAGGGCTTCCATCGATGACTCTCCTGATCCTGATCGGGCCGGCAGCTTCGGACGCTCGGCCGAACCTCGTCGAAACGGTCACCACCAGCCTAGTCCGTCGGTGCGGACCTGCGAGCGGGCGTGGTGCAGGGGTTCGGGGTCATGAGAGATGACAGCGCCCGGAGCCGGGAGCGGCGACTGCGCGGGAGTCAGATACGGCACGGAGTCGGATCCGCCGCCGGTCAGACCCGCCGGTCAGACCCGACGTGCAGACCCGACGTGCAGACCCGCCGACGCTCAGGCGCGACGGTCAGACCCGGCGTCGCCGACCGGGCAGTCCGATCTGTCGTGCCCAGACGAGCACCCAGACCGCGCCGAGGAGGGCGAAGAGTCCCGGGAAGAGCACACCGAATCTCAGCGTGGTCAGGGTGATGATGAGGGAGAGCAGGCTCGGTCCGCCGAGTTTGCCGCCGTTGTTGAAGATCGCCCAGATGCCGAGGAAGCGGGGGCGACCGACTGCGGGGGACAGGTCCGCCCCGATCGTCATGTTCACTCCCGCGCCGAGGCCGTTGCCGAAGGCCATGACGGCCGCGGCGATGACCATTCCGCACAGATCGGGAAGGACGACCATGATGATGAATCCGGTCCCGAAGATGCTCAGGCACCCCACGAGGGTGGCGATCCGTCCGAGGTGGTCCTTGATGTAGGCGCCGAGGAACATGACGATGAGTTCGAGGCCCGCCCCGAAGGCGATGATGAGCGAGATCGAGGACTCGTGCAGGCCGATCTCCACGCCCCACAGCTGGATGACCACCGGCTGTGCGGCGCGTGCGGCCGCGAGCGTGATGATGGTGATGCCGACGAGCACGACGGACTTCCACCGCACATCCAAGGGCGGGCGGCGCTCCCGCTTCTTCCTGCGCTCGCCCCGGGCCGCCTCGGCGGAGGAATGCTCACCGAGGGGGCCCTCACCCGCGGAGTGCCGGCCGGGGTCGGTCGGATCGGTCGACGGCTGGCCGGGGGCCGCCTCTGTGCCCGTGCCTGTGCCGGAATCCTCCGCCGAGGCGGGACTCGGGTGATCGTCGAAGCCGGGGATCCGGGCGATCGGCAGCGCCATGATGACGATCGCGGCGACGGCGGTGATGCCGGAGAAGACGAACACCGACCAGATCGGCATGAACAGCATGAGTCCGGCGCCGACCATCGGGCCGACGAGGTTGCCCACCCGCTGGGTGCCGCCGAGCGCGGTCATCGCCTTGGCCAGGTCGGCCGCGGGCATGACCTCGGCGACGACGGCCTGCCGGGCGAGACTCCACACGTCGGAGACCGGGGCGAAGAGCATGAGCGCGATCGTGTAGATCAGCAGCGAATACGGGGAGTCCCACACGAAGGCCGCGACCACGGCGGTGAAGACGACGACGGCGGCGAGCGTGGCCACGAGCATCGCCCGGAAATCGCCGAGGCGGTCGATCAGTATTCCCGCCGGGACCGTGGCCGCCAGCGACACAGCCCCCATGATGCCGACGATCGCGGCGGCGAACGATGCGGTCGAACCCAAGGTGAGCGCGCCGAGGACGAGGATCGGCATGATCGCACCCAGTCCGACGGCAAAGAGCAGAGACGGCGCGAGGACCGGCCACAGGATGGGTTTGAGCACCGGTTCAGTCTAGTTCGTCACCGCGCCGAGCCTGAACGGCTCCAGCGGGGCTGACTCATCCCACCGGGGCTGACTTACCGCGGAGGCACTGACTCACCCCAGCGGAGCAGCCCCCGGCAACCGCACCTCGAAGCAGGCTCCCACGCGTGTGTTCGTCACGCCGACGGTGCCGGCATGGGCCTCGACGATTCCGCGCACGATCGCCAGCCCGAGCCCCGCACCGCTGGTGAGCACGTCGTGGTTCCCGGAAGTGTCGTCTGGGGTCCGCGACGGGGTTCCGCGCCACCCGGTCGTGAAGATCTCGGTGAGTGCCTCGGCGGGGATGCCCCCGCCGGTGTCGGAGACCGTGAGCACGGCGTGACCGTCGCTGTGACGGCTCGTCTCGAGGACCACCTCGGCGTGGTCGGGGGAGTGCTGCAGGGCATTCATCAGCAGATTCTCGACGACGCGGGTCAGCTCCTTGGGATCGCCCGTGACGGTGAGGTCCGTGAGTCCGCGCGCCTCGACGGTGATCTGCTTGGACGCGGCCACGGGACGCAGGTCGGCCACGGCATCGGAGACGAGATCGTAGAGACCGACCTCGACGGATTCGAGCTCGAGGCTGCCCGACTGGATCCGTGACAGGGCGAAGAGGTCATCGACCATGCGGGAGAGCCGGTCGACCTGAACCCGCATATTCGCGTAATAGCGCTGGGGATCGTCTGCCATGCCGTCCTCGAGGGCCTCGGCCATCGCCTTGAGGCCGGCCATCGGCGTGCGCAGATCGTGGGCGATCCACGCGATGAGCTCGCGTCGCGAACGATCGAGCGCGGCCGCCTCGTCGCGGGCATCGGCCAACCGGTTGCTCATGGCCACGAGCTCGGCTCGCAGCCGCGCGGTCTCTGAGGCATCCTTCGCGTTGGGGGTCACGCTGAGTCGGCGGCCCTGACCCACCTCGGTGGTCAGCGCCCGCAGGTCCCGGTGCTCCCTGGCGACGACGCGGCCGAGGACCAGAGTGACGACGGCCGTCGAGACGAGTGAGGCGGCGGCCACGGTGAGGAAGACGAAGAGGTCGTGTTCGGACAGGTACATCGCCGAGGCGATCGCGACCATTCCCGCGAGCACGGAGCACAGCGTCGTGGCCACGATGATGGCCAGGCGCATGGTCAGGGTGCGGCGCCGAGCCAGCCACAGGGCGAGGAGCCCGAGCGCACCGACGACGCCGGAGCAGCCGAACGCGACGACGAAGATCGTCGCCGAGTCGGGCAGAGGCAGCAGCATCAGCGCACTCCCTCGGCAGCGGATTCGGCGTCGGCCTCCTCGACGTCGAAGCGGTACCCGGCGCCCCAGACCGTGGTGAGGAAGGTGGCGTGTGAGGGATCGCCCTCGATTTTCTCTCGCAGGCGGCGGACCGTGACGGTGATCGTCGACAGGTCACCGACCTCCCAGCCCCACACCGACCGCAGCAGCGTCTCCCGGTCGAAGACCTGATTCGGATGCTTGAGGAAGAAGGCGAGGAGGTCGAACTCCCGGGCGGAGAGCTCGAGCGGATCGCCTCCTCGGCTGACCTTCCTCGCCGAGGCGTCGAGACGGAACGGCCCGAGCGCGAACGGTGCCTCAGGGGTGGATTCGTCCACGGTGCGCTTGAGGATCGAACGGACCCGGAGGACGAGTTCGCGCGGGGAGAAGGGCTTCGTGAGGTAGTCATCGGCCCCGGACTCGAGCCCGTCGATGCGATCCTCCGTGGCCGAGAGCGCCGTGAGCATGAGCACCGGAACGTCGGTGAACGTGCGCAGACGGCGGCACACCTCGGTGCCGTCGATGCCCGGCAGCTTTCGGTCAAGGACGACGAGGTCGGGCCGGACCGCGGTCACCGAATCGATGGTCTGGAAGCCGTCGGTGACCTCGTCGACGAGGAATCCCGCGCTGCGCAGGTAGTTGCGGGCCACCTCGGCGACGGTGGGATCATCCTCGACGAGGAGGATCCGCCGATCGCGCAGGGCGGAGTCGGGCGGGGGTTGCGTCATGGTTCCAGTGTAGGAAGCGCGGCGGTCTGCGGCCGACGAAAACCGTCCGCATGCCCGCTTTGTCCGCGTTTCGTAAGGATTCGACCGGTCTCAGGCGGCACCGTCGTCCCTAGTCTCGGACCATGCCGACATCACCTCCGCACCAGGCTCTGCCGAACAGTGCTGACCCGAACAGTGCTGACTCGCACAGCGCCGATACGAACCGCGCCGATACACACAGCGCCGATACGAACCGTGCCCGCATCGACCTGATCCTCCCGTGCCTCGACGAGGCGGCCGCCCTGCCCGGGGTGCTTGCGGGCCTGCCGGACGGGATCAGGGCCATCGTCGTCGACAACGGCTCGACCGATGCCTCCGCCGAGGTGGCCCGCGCCCACGGTGCCCACGTGGTCGTCGAACCCCGGCGCGGTTTCGGGTCCGCCGTGCATGCCGGGGTGCGTGCCGCCACCGCCGAGGTGGTCGCGATCTGTGACGGGGACGGATCCTTCGATCTCGGCGAACTCGACCGAGTGACCGGTCCCGTCCTCACGGGCCGGGCCGACCTCGTCCTGGGTCGGAGGCGAGCCGTGAGCCCGCGCGCCTGGCCGCTGCACGCCCGGTTGGCCAACAGTGCGCTCGCCGGACTCATCCGGCTGCGCACCGGCATCGTTCTCGGCGACCTCGGACCGATGCGGGCGATGCGCCGGCACGACCTGCTCGCGCTCGACCTCTCCGACCGGCGCAGCGGCTATCCGCTCGAAATGGTGCTCCGCGCCCGAACCGCGGGCCTGCGCATCCGCGAAGTCCCGGTCACCTACCGGCCGCGGGTGGGCCGATCGAAGGTCACCGGCACCCTGCGCGGCACCCTCACCGCGATCACCGACATGTCCCGCCTGATCAGAGAGGAGACACGATGACCACGCTCATCATGCTCGCCAAGGAATGCGTGCCGGGAAAGGTGAAGACCCGCCTCAGTCCTCCGCTGAGCCTCACCGCCGCCGCCGAGGTGGCCGCCGCCTGCATCGACATCACCGCCGACGCCGTCGACCGATTCGGCTGGACCCGGAAGGTCCTCTGCCTCGATGGGACACGGCTGCCGAGGGACTTCACCGGGTGGGACATCGTGGCTCAGTCAGACGGTGACCTCGACGAGCGGATCGCCGCCGTGCTCGACGCCTGTGCGGGCCCGACCGTGCTCATCGGCATGGACTCACCACAGCTCGACCGGGGCGTGCTCAATCTGTTGAGCACCGAGTGGCCGGATGACTGCGACGCCTGGTTCGGCCCGGCCGCGGACGGCGGGTTCTGGGCGCTCGGCCTGCGCGAACCCGTTGGTGACCTGGTCAGAGGGGTGCCGATGTCCCGAGCGGACACGGGCGCGATCCAACTCGAGCGGCTGCGCGCGGCCGGACTGAGGACGACGCTGCTGCCGGTGCTGCGTGACATCGACACGGTCGCTGACCTCGACGCCGCCGCCCAGCTGCTGCCCGGCACGCTGCTCGCTGAGTTCGCTGATCGGGCGGGCGCTGCCGTCCGCGCGGGCGTCAGCACCGGTGACGTCGTCACAGACTTCGCCGACTGCGCAAGCCTTGCCGACCGCGCGGAGGCATCATGAGTGTGAGTGCGGCGCCCGTGGGTTTCGGCCACGGCGGAGCCCGCCCGTATGATCGGGCGCTGGTGATGGGTGGCGCCCTCTACCTCCACGGGATCAGCGACGATCGTGCGCCGACGCGCATGGATGTCGACCGGTATGCCGGCGATGCCGACGCCGCCGATCTCACGGCCATCGGCCGAGCCGCGGGTGCCGTCATCGACCTCGGCTGCGGACCGGGGCGGATGGTGCGGGCAGCGATCGCCTCCGGTCACTTCGCACTCGGAATCGACGTGTCCCCGACGGCCGTGGCCATCGCTCAGGACGCCGGTCTGCCGGTGCTGTGCCGCGACATCGATGCCGTCCTCCCGCTCGAAGGTCGGTGGGGGACGGCACTGCTCATCGACGGCAACATCGGCATCGGCGGAGATCCGGCGCGGCTGCTCGACCGTGTGCGAGCACTCCTCGACCCTCGCGGTCGCATCATCGTTGAGACCTCCGCGGGCCAGGACGAAGTGCGATCGTTCCTCGCCGAGGTCCGTGACCGGTGCGGCCGCACGAGTGCCGCGTTCCCCTGGGCACAGATCGGCAGCACGGCCCTCGCTCGCACCGCCGCCGAGGTGGGACTGCGCGTCGAGGAGACGTGGAGTCATCAGGCTCGCACATTCCTCGCCCTCACCGGCGTCGACGGGCGGCGATGAGGCCGATCGTGAGCACGATGACCGAGGCCGCTGCGACCACGCCCCAGAGCACCAGCAGATTGCCGGCGTAATCACCGGGCAGGATGGTCGGGTTCGCGGCCCCGCGGCCCTGTGCCCAGATCTCTGGAACGACGACAGCAGAGACGAGACTCGCGGCCACCAACAGTGCCCGGGTCACTGCGAGGGCGCGGTGACCGAAGAGCGCAGTTCGGTCAGAGAGCGCGTTCCGGACAGGCGGACGACGGCGCGCGGCGAGGATGCGGTGGCCACGAGCATGTTCCGCCGACTCCGATGTCATTGCGGAGTCCGGCTCGGGGGCGGTTCGGGGTCCGAAGAGTATGCGCCCGAGCACGGTGACGACGGGGACGAAGACGCCGTCGTGGACGATGACAGCGGCGGCCAGCCAGAGGCCGAGCCCGACGATGCTCGCTGTCCCCACGGTCGTGAGCACGAGGAACGCGCCGTAGGCGACGAATCCGATTCCGGCGATGACGAGCGCCGTGCGGGTGATGTCGCGTGAGCGCAGTGGGGGCCTCATCCGATCACCTCGATCGTGCTGATCCATTTCGTCTGCAGCACTCCGGGGCGTCCGGGCGCGATGATGCGGGCCGGATATCCGTGATCGAGGTCGAGGGGTTCTCCGTTGAGCCCGAGGGCGATGAGGGTGAGTTCGTCGGCGGCGAACTCGGGGCCCATCTCGCTGACTGCGTAGCCCCCGCGGGTCTGCAGGCTCGTGACCCGCAATCGCGAGTGCGGGTCGATTCCCGACCGCGTCAGGACATCGCGGACGCGGACTCCCGTCCACCTCGCCGAGGTCGACCAGCCCTCGACGCACGCGATGGGAATGTCTTCGGTCGACTGGTCCATCGCCTCGAGCTCGGATCGGCTGAAGCCGTGGACGATGCCGTTGCCCCTCACCTCGAGCGTCCAGGCAGGATCGGCGGCAGTGGTGAGGACATCGGCGGCCGCGGCGGTGCGGTTGACCGGCAGTCCCTGCGGGCCGTCCCCGTAGCGGCGGGGACCGAAGAGGTTGAACGCGGAGAGAAACCTCGTCGACTGACCGGCGGTGAAGCCGACGACGGCGACGCTCGCCGCGGCCACCGAGGCGAGGAACGCCCGACGATCGGACCCTGCCGTGCGCACATGGTCGGCCGGCACACTGTCAGCCGGCACATGGTCAGTCTGCACACGGTCAATCGGTGCGGGGCCCGTGTCCACTTCGCTGACGTCCACGGCTGCGTCGCCCCGCCTCGGCGAGGGTCGGGACCTCCAATGTTGGCGGATCGTCGGCAGCTGGAAGGCGATGTGGGCGAGGAGTGAGCCGACGATGACCCAGGCGAGGGCGTAATGGACGGTGCGGAAGGAGAACGGCCACGCATACCAGTGGTAGATGTTCATCACGCCGATCGTCAGCTCGAGCAGACTCGAGGCGACGAGGACGCCGGTGAGACCGCGTTCGAGCGCATGGATCGCCGAGGTGATCGGTGGCCACGTGAACAGGCGCGGGTAGACGGTCCACAGCTTCGCGAGGAGCAGCGGGACCGAGGCGAGTCCCGCAGCCACATGCACCCCCTGGGTGACCTGGTAGAGCACGGCCGGGCGGGTGGGGAACCGCATCCACGGCAGCGGGTCCTGCAGGTAGTGACTCCAGATCCCGGTGGCGAAGCAGAGCACGAACGTGAGGCCGAGCAGCCTGCCGATGACGACGGCCGTGCGCGGGCCGCGCACCGAGTCGTGGGTCTGCTTCTGCGCGGAGTATGTCGTCTGCTCGTGCGTTGAGTCGGGCGTGTGTTCGTGTACGGATTGCGGCCTCGGCGCGCCCAGGCGCTCGCGCACCGAGGAACGGAGCTCGGTGAGACGGTCGTTCGGCAGATGGCCGGGGGTGTGTCGTCGCGGCATGATTCGACCGTAGGGATCCGGCGCCGGTTATGTGCCCCGATTTCCTTACGGTCCGAAGACAGCGGGCACGGGACACCGCCTCTGTCGACTCGGCCCGGTCGAGTCGGCTCAGGCATCGACGCTCCACCTCTGTCATCGTCTCGTAAGCAAATCGCACGGTCCTCGGGCAGGTGGTCACGACACAATGGCGAGACGACAGAGACGACAGAGACAGCAGACACGACCACGGCCGAGCGGCAGGCTCGGCAGAGGGAGCACACATGGACGACACCGCGCGATCGACGAGCACCGGACCCCACCTCGGCGAGGGCCCCCACCTCGGCGAACGGTCCGAGGCGAACGAGCCACCACGGATCGCCGTCATCGGCGGCTCCGGCCTCTACGACCTCCTCGACGAGGACTCGCGCACCGAACTCGATGTGTCGACTCCCTTCGGCCCGCCCTCGGGCACGGTCACAGTGGGAGATTTCGGCGGTCGACGGATCGCGTTTCTCACCCGGCACGGCGCCGGACATACGCTCGCTCCGCACGAGATCAACTATCGGGCGAACATGTGGGCGCTCGCCTCCCTCGGGGTGCGCGCGGTCGTGAGTTCGAGCGCGGTCGGCGGCATCAGCCCCGACGTGCCCGTGGGGTCCTTCGTCATTCCCGATCAGATGCTCGACCGGACCGTGCGGCGGACCGCGACATACTCCGGTGACGGTATGCTCATCCACCTTCCCTTCTCCGATCCGTTCACCCCCGAACTCGTCGACGCCGCACGCGCAGCCGTCCGCAGCCTCGGCGAGGACGTTCCCGACTGCGGCACCACCGCAGTGATCGAAGGCCCACGGTTCTCCACCCGCGCCGAGTCCCGCCTGCTGCGCGAATCCGGCGCCCACATCGTCAACATGACCCAGTATCCGGAGGCCGCGCTCGCCCAGGAGCTGGGAATGGGCATTGTCAACCTCTCCTTCGTCACCGATTCCGATGCCGGGGCCACCAGCGCCGAGGCGGTCGATGCGGACACGGTCCTCCACCGGCTCGCAGCCGCCCGACCGCGGATCCTCGCGGCGTTGTCTGCGATCGTCACCGCGATCGGATCCGATTTCGCACCGCCGAGGCTCGTGCCCGACGCAGTGGTGCGTCGGATCCTCGCCCTCCCGGTCACTGACAGGCCGGTCGCTGGGGATCCCGTCGCCGACAGGGCTGTCGCCGGAGAACCCGTCGCTGACGGATCCTTCGCCGAGGCGGTCCGCCCGTGACCGCGTCCCGTCCACACCTGCTCGTCACCGGGGGTGCCGGGTTCATCGGCGCCGAGGTGGTCGCCGCTGCCCTGCGCGAGGGCTGGAAGGTCACCGTGCTCGACAGCTTCCGCTCCGACGTCCACGCCGGAGCGGTGGATGCCGCCGAGCTGCTCGCACGCTTCGGCGAGGAATTCACCGGCCCTGGACTCGGCGCGCCCGCGTCCGCCGACCTGCGCATCGTCGGCGGTGACGTCGCCGATCCGCGTGTTCTCGACCAGGTGCTGCCGGGAATCGACGCCGTCAGTCACCAGGCGGCGAAGGTCGGATTGGGCGTCGACTTCGCAGACAGTCCCGATTACGTCGCCAGCAACGAACTGGCGACGTCGATCCTCCTCGCCGCGATGGCCCGGCATGGTGTGAGGGATCTCGTCCTCGCGTCCTCGATGGTCGTCTACGGCGAGGGCGCCTACCGTGACGAACAGGGTCCCATCGACGCCGGTCCGCGGACCATCGCCGATCTCGAAGCGGGACGATTCGACCCCGTCTCTCCGCGCACGAATACCCCGCTGACCCCGGAGCTGATCAGCGAGGACGCCACACCCGACCCCCGCAATGTCTACGCCGTGACGAAACTCGGCCAAGAGATGCTCGCCGCCGCCTGGGCGCGGGCGACGGGCGGCCGCGCCGTCTTCCTGCGCTATCACAACGTCTACGGACCCCATATGCCGCAGGGGACTCCCTACGCCGGAGTCGCCTCGATCTTCCGCTCGGTGCTGCAGGCGGGAGGCCGACCGCGCGTCTTCGAAGACGGTGCACAGCGTCGTGACTTCATCCATGTCAGCGACGTCGCTTCCGCGAACATCGCCGGCCTCGACTTCGCTCGCACGCAGGAGCCGGGCACGGTGCGGGCCTTCAACATCGCCAGCGGTGATGTCACCACCATCGGTCAGATGGCCGAAGCCCTCTCCTCGGCCCTCGGCGGACCCGAACCGGTCATCACGGGGGAGTACCGCCTCGGCGACGTCCGACACATCACCGCCTCGGCACAGCGAATCCGCACCGAGCTGGGCTGGCGACCTCGGATCGGTTTCGCCGAAGGGATGGCCGAGTTCGCCCGCGCTCCGTTGCGCGAACCGGTCGACAGCAGAGCTCGCCCGCCTGCCGACAACAGTGCTGGCCCGTCCGCCGAAGACAGCGCCCGCCCGCCTGACGGAAGCTCAACTGAACCGACTGGCCGACCGTGATCGACGAAGACCCGACCCCGCCGGCCGGAGACCCGGCCCTACCGACCGGAGACTCGACCTCACCGACCGGGGATTCCGCCACGTGGACAGGTGCCAGCAGGGCGCCGGCACGCTCGGGCAGGGGCAGTCTCATCGGCGTCCTCGCCGCGCTCATCCTCATCGTCGTCGCGATCATCGTGCCGCCGAGCACCGGCTGGGACGTCAAGGCGCTGTCAGCTGCGCCGCTGTTCGCCGAACTCCGGCCGCGGATCGGCCCCGGGAGTGCCATCGCCCTCGTCATCTCCGCAGTCGTGCTCGTCTGGGGCCCTCGCCTCACCGGCCGTCTGCGCTGGTGGCCCCTGCTGTCATGGACGACCCTCGTGTCCGCGGCGTGGATGCTCGCCCTGGATGCGGTCGACGGGTTCGGCCACCTCGGCGGGATCCTCAACAGCGCGGAGGAGTATGTGCCCACCGCCCGGGCGCTCGCCGATGCGGGCCTGGCCTCGGCGATCCCCGACCTGCTGTCCGGGTATGTTGCGCGCATTCCGCTCGCGGCAGCGGACAATCTTCCCGTCCACCTCGCCGGGCATCCGCCGGGGGCCGTGCTGTTCTTCGCACTCCTCGTCGCCGTCGGGGTGCGATCGGCGTGGGGGATCGGCCTCGTCATCACCGTCCTTGCCGCGACGATTCCCGCCGCGGTGATGTGGACCCTGCGCAGCCTCGGCACCGAGGCTGGGGCGCGCAGTCTTGCGCCTTTCCTGGCCAGCGCTCCCGCAGCGATCTGGCTCGCGGTCTCCGCCGATGCAGTCTTCGCGAGCACGGGAGCGTGGGCGATCGCGGTCCTCGCCTGGTCGACGAAGCGGTCTGCGTCGGGATCGACGCGACCGCGAACAGTCGTCGGCGGACTCGCCGCCGGTGTGCTCCTCGGTCTCGGGACGTATTCGAGCTACGGGTTTCCGCTGCTCGGCCTCGTCGTCCTCGCGGTGTTCGCCGCTGCCCGCACCCTGCGCCCCTTGCCGTGGCTGATCGTCGGAGGGCTGGCCGTCGTCGCCCTCTTCACAGCCGGAGGCTTCGCCTGGTGGGAGGCCTATCCGGTGCTGCGCGAGAGGTACTGGGACGGATTCGCCGCGAGTCGGCCGGCACGCTACTGGCTGTGGGCGAACCTCGCGGCACTTCTGTGCGCAACCGGTCCCGCACTCGGCGCCGGCGTGACCGCGGTTGTGCCCGCACTACGATCCCGCCTCGTCGCAATGTGGAACGGGTCGCTGCGATCCCTTCCCGCCGCAGGACGGAAAGGAACGCTGCGCACCGATGCGACCGATGCGACCGGTGAGACCGATGCGACCGGTGAGGGCGGCCGGTGGACCATCGGCATCCTCTCCGCCGCCGCAGTGGGAATGGCGATCGCCGCGGACCTGTCGAGCATGAGCCGGGCGGAGGTGGAGCGGATCTGGCTGTTCATGGTGCCGTGGCTGCTCGTCTCTCTGGCCGCGGTTCCGGTGCGGGCCCGGTCGTGGATGCTGTCGGCGCAGCTCGTCTTCGCCCTCGTCCTCGCTCATCTCGTGCACAGCGCATGGTGACTCGACTCTCTTCGTCCTAGGCTGTCCACTGTCCCGACGAACCACACCGCGAAAGCACCTGACATGACCTCGACGATCTCCGCACGCTTCCGCCTCGTCCCGATGCGCCCTCGCGATCCGGGGGAGGCGGGCCGGGCGGCGAGTACGCTCGAGCTCTTCTTCGACCTCGTCTTCGTCATCGCCGTGTCCATCGCGTCCTCGCACTTGCATGACACGGTCACTGTCGGCCGCCTCGGGGAGGGGGTGGCGAACTATCTGCTCGTGTTCTTCGGGATCTGGTGGGCGTGGATGAACTTCACCTGGTTCGCCACCTCGTTCGACACCGATGATTGGCTCTACCGGGTGCTCACGATCGTGCAGATGGGCGGGGTGCTCATCCTCGCCGCCGGCATCGGGCCGGTCTTCTCCGACGGGGACTTCCGGCTCCTCATCGGCGGCTACGTCCTCATGCGCGTCATCATGATCTCCCAATGGCTGCGCGCGGCCCGCGGTGCCGGGCCCGCGCGGTGGACGACGATCGTCTACGCCAGTGGGATCGGGATCGCGCAGGTCCTGTGGGTGGCCTGGCTGGCCATCGACGACCCCGTCATGCGCGCGGTCGGCGTCGGGCTGCTCATCCTCGCCGAGGTGTCGGTGCCGGTCATCGCCGAGACCCGCGGCACGACTCCGTGGCATCCGCACCACATCACCGAACGCTACGGCTGCTTCACCATCATCGTGCTCGGCGAGAGCCTGCTGGCCTCGGCGGACACGATCTTCGACGCCCTCGCCGAGGTCGCCGACATCGTCCCGCTCATCTCGCTCGGCGTCCTCAGCCTCATCGTCACCGCCGCGATGTGGTGGATCTACTTCTGGCCGCCGCACCACCGGGCGATCGGCAGCCTCGGCGGATCATTGAGATACGGGTACGGCCACTACTTCATCTTCGCCGCCGCCGGCGCGTTCTCGGCCGGAGTCGGAATCGAAGCCGATTCCCAGCTCGGCGACAGCGCCCTCGATCCGGTGCTGGCGACGTTCACGGTCTCGGTGCCCATCGCCGTGTTCGTGCTCGGCGTGTGGCTGCTCGCAATCCGCGCGAACGCGAACGGCATCGTCAACACCGTCGTCCCGGTCTGCGCGGTCCTCGTCCTCCTCGACCCGATCATCCCGATCCCCACGTTCCTCACGACGTTCTTCATGATCATCATCGTCATCACCCTCATCGCCATCCCGCCGAAGGGCGGAGGCTCGGAGTACGACGCCGAGGTGGTCGCCGGGTGACGTGCAGGACCGGGCACACACCCGCCGAAGCAGGAGAAATCCTCGCCGAGGTGGCCGCCGGGTGAGCGCGGGCGCAGGCGAGTCGGCCGCTGGGTCAGCGACACAGTCACCCGCCCTCGTGACCTACCGATGCGTGAACGAACGTGGGACGCTGGAGGCATGAACATCCACAGTGTCGTCCCGCCCTACCTCCTTGATGCCATCGCCGAGCGCGGTCCCGAGAAGTTCCCCCGCGCCGCAGCCGCCGCTGCCAGCTGTCGGATGTCCGACGAGTCCTGCCGCAGCCTGCGCCTGACCGGCCTGCGCTACACCCCGCCGGCCGACCTCGACCAGGCTGAGACCCTCGAAACCGACGACCCCGCGAACCGGACCTCGACCTCAGGCGACGCAGGCAGTGAGGGGGCGACCGGCCGAGCGGCCACAGCCGGCAGGCCCGGAAGCGCGGGAGTGCAGCGCCTCATCCACGACGCGCAGGGCAAGGAGGTGCTGCCCGGTGTGCTCGTGCGCAGCGAAGGCGAAGACCCCGTCCCCGATGAGGCGGTCAACGAGGCCTTCGACGGCCTCGGCGCTGCGTACTCGCTGTTCTCCGAGGTCTTCGACCGTGACTCCCTCGACGGAAACGGGATGCCGCTGCTGGCCAGCGTCCACTACGGCCAGGACTACGACAACGCGTTCTTCGACGGCCGCCTCATGGTCTTCGGCGACGGCGATGCCGAGGTGTTCACCGGCTTCACCGGGTCGCTGTCGATCATCGGACACGAACTCTCCCACGGCGTCATCAGCCACACCGCCGATCTCGAGTACTCCGGCCAGCCGGGAGCGCTCAACGAACACTGCGCCGATGTCTTCGGGGCGCTGACCGACCAGCACGACAACAGCCAGAACGCCGAGGACGCCGACTGGCTCATCGGGGCCGGCATCTTCACCCCCGAGGTCACCGGTCGTGCCCTGCGCTCGATGATCGAACCCGGCACCGCCTACGACGATGATGTGCTCGGCAAGGATCCGCAGCCAGGCCACATGGACGACTTCGTCACCACGGATTCGGACAACGGCGGCGTCCACCTCAACTCGGGCATCCCCAACCGGGCGTTCGCGCTCGCCGCCGTCAGCGTCGGCGGTCCGGCCTGGGAGAGCGTCGGGCAGGTCTGGTACGGGGTGCTCACCGGCGACGAGATCACGAAGCAGACCGATTTCGTCGGCTTCGCAGAGCTGACCATCGCCGAGGCGGCCGAGCAGTTCGGATCCGGATCCGACGTTCACGATGCGGTCGTGACCGGGTGGGAAGCCGTGGGCATCTCCCATGCCGGTTCGGCGCGCGGGAATGAAGGGAGCACCTGGTGAGCGAGGAGCCTGCCGGCGCCGCAGGCGCCGCCGACAGCGGCGCTGAGGGGTTCGGCCGGTTGGTCGTCGAGCGCTCGGGCGGGATCGGCGGAATGCTGGTCGTCTGGGAGGTCGACATCGACACGAGCTCCCGTCGCGACGATCTCGGCCGCAGGGTGACCGAACTGCCCTGGTCCGATCGCTCCACCGCCGATCCGGCTACGACCAGCTCAGCGTCGGCCGGTGCCGACCGCTTCGACTACCTCATCGAGAGTCGTTTCGGGCGGGTGCGTTTCGGCGAGGGACAGATGCCCCAGGAGTGGCGGCGCCTGGTCGACGAGGTCCGCGAAGTCGCCGAACCGCAGAGGCGCCGACCTGACTGACCCTATGCTGGAGACCATGACCGACGAGAAACCGACTCCGACCACTGACGCTCGGACGACCGCAGAGCAGAACGTCCGCGACCTCGAATCCGGGATCCATACGGACCTGAAAGAGACGATGACCTACGGGTCCTATCTCGACCTCGACCGACTGCTCGGCGCCCAGCATCCCGTCAGCAGCCCCGAACACCATGACGAGATGCTCTTCATCATCCAGCACCAGACCACCGAACTGTGGTTCCGCCTCGTTATCCACGAACTCCTCGACGCCCGCCGACTCATTGCCGCTGATGAACTGCAGACAGCGCTCAAACGCATCGCCCGCGTCAAGCACATCCAGAAGACCCTGACCGAACAGTGGTCAGTCCTCGCCACGCTCACCCCGAGCGAATACGTGGGCTTCCGCGACCAGCTCGGGCGCGCCTCGGGATTCCAGTCCTGGCAGTATCGGGCGGTGGAGTTCCTGCTCGGGAACAAGAACCGCGGCATGCTCCAGGTCTTCGACGGTGAGCCCGAGGCTCGCGCCGCACTCGAGCAGTACCTGAACGAGCCGAGCATCTACGACGAGTTCCTCGCCTGCCTCGCTCGCCGTGGACTCCCGGTGCCCAGGCGCCTGCTCGACCGTGACAAGTCCGAGGCCCACACCTTCGACGAGGAACTGTTGGAGACCTTCCGCATCATCTACGAGAACCCTGATGACTACTGGCTGGAGTACGAAAGCTGCGAAGAGCTCGTCGATCTCGAGGAGAACTTTCAGCTCTGGCGCTACCGGCACATGCGCACGGTGCTGCGGATCATCGGCATGAAGCGCGGCACGGGCGGTTCGAGCGGGGTCGGTTTCCTCCAGAAGGCACTCGACCTCACGTTCTTCCCCGAACTGTTCGACATCCGCACCGGCATCGAGAACGGCCCCGGCACACGGAGGGATTCCCCTGATGCTTCGATCCAGCCGCCGCACCCCCGCGCGGATGCGTAAGGAGCGCCTCAGCTAACCGAGCAGCACGTTGGCCAACCGAGGAGCACCTCGGCTAACCGAGCAGCAGCTTGCTGACCTGCGCGAAGTACGGTGACTCGGGGTCGATGACATCGGCATGGTTCGCCCCCGCCAGCTCCGTGCAGGCGGCCGGGAAGACGCGTGAGAATTCGATGTCGACGATTCCGTCGGCATCCCCGTGGATCGAATGCACGTCGACGCGTTCCGGGATGAGCGCGACGCGCGAACGCGGGTCGTGGCGCAGATACGCGGCGAGGTCCTCCTCGGGGCGCAGACCCATATAGTCGAGCACCGCACCGTCGCCGAGCCCGTCCGCCACCTCCCGCAGCAGGTCCGTCACCGGAGCCAGTGGTAGCAATCGGATCCGCGGTCCCGCCTCGGGCAGATGCGAAGCCCACGCGAGGACGAGGCAGCCGCCGGCCGAATGACCGGAGACGATGAGGTTCTCCCGTGCCCCAGCACTGACACCCCAACCAGGCAGTTCGGCACAGATCGAGTCGATGGCCGCGGTGACATCGTCGAGCAGGTGCGGCTGTCCCCCGGCCCGCCGGTATTCGACGAGCGCGACGAGCACCCCGGACGAGGCCAGAGCTCGAGCCAAGGGGTGAGCATGGGCGAGGTCCGTGCGAGGACGGAAGTAGCCGCCGTGGACGAAGATCACCGTCGCCGAGGCGGCCGCCGGGTCGCCGTAGACCTCGACGAACTGCTCGGGGCGTCCCCGTACACGTGCCGGAATCCCGGCACTGCGTCGGACCCGCGGCCGATTTCGCCGAAGGCTGCGGTCGGACCACCGAGGTCCGCACCGGTCTCGGCGAGTTCGACGATGCGCGCACTCTCGTCACTCACTTCGCTGCTCCCATTCCGCCGTCCTGACGTCGGCACCCTCACTCAGCCGCACCGCAGGCATCCTCACTCGACCGTGTCGTCGGTGCCGTGTGCGCGCTCGACGAGGTCGCGGACGCGGGTGAGTTCGGGCAGCTTCGGATCGAGTCTGTCCCCGGAGGACTCGCCGCGCAGGCGCCGGCCGACCCACGGGCCCAGGTACTGCTTGGCCCACCGGGACTCCTCGCTCATCACCTCTCGGATCGCCCGCGTCGGTCGCGCGGGGATGCCGAAGCCCTCGACCGGCAGCGAGTGGCCGGATTCGAGGGTGGCCAGAGCCTGTTCGGCGACGAGATGGTGGCCCTTGGGGGAGAGGTGGATGCGGTCATCGGCCCACATCTCCGCGGCATAGAGCGAACGCAGCCCCCAGACATCGATCATGTGGCAGCCGTGACGCTGCGCGATCGACCACAGGTGCGCATTGTAGACACCCACGCGCGGGCGCACCGCCCGGATCAGCGGAGTGCTGAACTCGGTGTCGAAGCCGTTGCACATGAGCACCTCGATGCCGGCCTCACGCAGCGCGACGACGGCGCGTTCGAACTTCGCGGCCAGGGCGTCGATATCCGCTTTGGGCCGCAGACAGTCGTTGCCGCCGGCGCACAGGCTCACGAGGTCCGGCTTCAGCTCCAGGGCACGAGGCACCTGTTCGTCGATGATGCGGTCGAGGAGACGGCCGCGGATCGCGAGGTTGGCGTACGACACGTCCGGGCTGCCCACGGAGGATTCGGTGAGCATGAGTGCCAGACGGTCGGCCCACCCGCGGAAACGGTCGTCGGCTCGGGGATCGGGATCCATCAGTCCTTCGCTGAACGAGTCTCCGACAGCCACGTATGAGGTGATGGTCTTGAGCATCAGGGATCCTTCTCTCGTCGTTCTCCCATCCAGACTATACGCACGCTCTGACGCGGCGTCCGTCCGGGGACGCCACGACGGTGCGGGGTGACTCGGTCGAAACGGGATGTGGCGTAGACTCGACACCGCATCCAGACGTCGCCGCCGACCCCTTCGCAAGGAGCACAATGTACCGTTCGGTTCCGGTCCCCGCCCCCACAGATCTCGTCATCACGAACGCACGGATCGTACCCGTGGCCGACGAGCGCGGAAACCGTGCCGAACCCCTCGAATCGGGCACGCTGACCATCTCGAACGGCCGCATCGCCGAGGTGGCCGCCGGGTCCGTCGACACCTCCGCGCTGCCCGCCGGGATCGAGGTCATCGATGCCGGCGGACGCTGGGTCCTGCCCGGTTTCATCGAAGCTCACGGCCACCTCGGCGTGCATGAGGACGGGGAGGGCTGGTCCGGTGACGATACGAACGAGATGACCGATCCCAACGGGGCGGGCCTGCGCGCGCTCGACGGCATCGACCCCACCGATCTCGGCTTCAAGGATGCGCTGCGCGGGGGAGTCACCTCGGCGCTCATCAAACCCGGTTCCGGCAACCCCATCGGCGGGCGCACTGCGTTCGTGAAGACCTGGGGCCGGATCGTCGACGAGATGCTCGTCACCGAGGATCTGTCGGTGAAGTCCGCCCTCGGCGAGAACCCGAAGCGCGTCTACGGGGAGAAGAAGGTCACCCCCTCGACGAGGATGGGTACCGCGAAGATCATCCGCGACGCCTTCGTCGACGCCCGGAACTACCAGGCCAAACGTGCCCACGCCGAGGCCGAGGGCACACCGTTCGACCGTGACCTGGTCAAGGAGACCCTCGCCGACGTCCTCGACGGCAAGCTCGCATGGGACCAGCACTGCCACCGCGCCGACGACATCGCCACGGCCATCCGCCTGTCCGAGGAATTCGGCTACCGCCTGGTCATCAACCACGGCACCGAAGGCCACAAGATCGCCGACTACATCGCCGACAAGGGCATCGACGTCATCCTCGGCCCCCTGATGACCAGCCGGTCGAAGGTCGAGCTGCGCGACCGCACGCTGGCCACCGCGGCGGCCCTGGCCAAGGCGGGCGTGCGCATCGCCCTGACCACCGACCATCCGGTCATCCCGATCAACTTCCTCATCCACGAGGCCTCGCTGGCCGTGAAGGAAGGACTCGACCCGGTCGTGGCCATCGAAGCGCTGACGATCAACCCCGCCGCGATCTTCGGCCTCGAGGACCGATTGGGCTCCCTGTCCGTCGGCCGCGACGCCGACGTCGTCATCTGGTCCGGTGACCCGCTCGACCTCGACTCCCGAGCAGAGCAGGTCTTCGTCTCCGGACGCCGGGTCTTCGAATTCGACGCGCAGACGGGAACCGCGAACATCGCCGACCCACACGGCCCGACTCTCATCAGCGAGCCGTGAGCGACGAAGATCTCGAAGACGCCACCACCGCCGAGGTGCGGGTCGATCCCCCGACCGCGCCCGGTCCCGTCCGCGGATCGACTCCGGCCACGGGCGCCAACGGCAATCCCGAGGCCGGATCCCAGGCCCTGCGGGAGCTGCTCGAACGCACCCGCCTGCAGCGCCTGGCCGAGCTGCGGGAGACCCCGACCGGAACCCAGCCGGACGATGTCGCCAAGGCCGCGGCCGCGAAGGCGGCGAAACCGAGCCGGAGCGGGGGACGGGCGAAGCCCCGGACCGACCACCTCGGCGCGTCTCAGCGGATAGCGCAGAAGGTCGCCCGACGCACCGTCGGCAAACTCGTCTCGGGCACCACCACGACGAACACCCAGCCGGTGCCGATCGTCACCGCGCTCAGGGGCACCCCGTACCAGGCGCCGGTGCAGGCGACCGAGCCGAGCGAAGACGAGGCGCGGATGATCCTCGACCTCGCCGCGGACATCGCGGCGATGATGATGCGCGCCGGTGCCGGCACCAGCGATGTCGAGGTCTCGGTCATCGCCGCATGCACCGCGTGCGGTCTCGCCACGGTCGAGGTGGACCTGACCTCGAACACCCTCGTCGTGCACTACTCGACCTCCGACGGTCGTCTGCTGACGGTGATGCGGGTCAACCGCGGCGAATCCACGCACTATGCGAAGCTCGCCTCGGTGCACAAGCTGGTGACCGACCTCGTCGACGGTCGACTCGAATTCAACGAGGCACGCAACCGCCTCGACGCGATCCGCTCCCAGCGCCGGCCGTTCCCGCAGTGGTTCACCACCGGCGCGTGGGGAATGATGGTCGGTGCGCTGGTTCTCCTCCTCGGGGGAGGGCCGGTCGCGGTTCCTCTGGGCATCGCCATGGCGATCCTCATCTTCCAGGTCGGCAAGTGGATCGGCCGGACGCACCTGCCGTCGTTCTTCATCACGGCGCTCCAGGCTGCCGCGGCGACGCTCATCGCCACGATCGCCGGCGACCTCGGCCTCATCGCCTCACCGCAGTACCTCGTGGCCGCCGGCATCGTTCTGCTGCTGCCGACCCAGTCGCTCTATTCGGCCGTGCAGGACGCGTTGACGAACTTCCCGCTCACCGCGGCCGGGCGCGTGGTCGGGGTGTTCATGACCCTGGCGGGCATCGTCTCCGGCATCGCCTTGGGCGTCGTGTGCGGGCAGGCGATCGGGCTGAGCCATATCGAGGTGCTCGTGCCGAAGACGAGTCCGCATGTGGTCACTGCCATCCTGTCGATGTTCGCGGCCGTCGTGGTCTCGATGTCCGGTGCCGTGGCGATGTCGGCCAGGCGGCGGTTCATCCTGCCTGCGGCTCTGGTCGGGCTCGCTTCGCACATCACCATGATGTCGCTGACCCTGCTGCACATCGACAATGTGCTCGCCAGCCTGCTCGCGGCCACCGTCACCGGGTTCCTTTCGAGGCCGTTGGCGCTGCGGCTGGGAGCACCGGCGATCGTGCTCATGATCCCCGGCATCTACACCCTGCTGCAGGGACTGTCGATCTTCACCGCCGTCTACCAGATCGCCTCGGACTCGGAGAACGTCTCGTTCGCCGTCGGCCTGTCCTCGCTGTTCACCGCGATCCTGGCGAATGCCGCCCTGGCGGTCGGCGCGGTGTTCGGCAGCTATCTGGCACTGCCGCTGAAGAACCTCAAGAGCCGCAGCTCGGCCGAGGAGAAGGTCGAGTCGGTGCGCAGCGGAGAGCCGGTGACCGCGGTCGTCGACACCGTCCAGACCGGCGGGACGAAGACGCAGACGGGGTCGGCGCCGACCGAGCCGTGAGGGTTCAGTCGGAGCGGTCAGGCTCTGAGGCGGCAGCGCCCAGTCGTGAGGACTCAGCCCTGAGGCGGCAGCGCCCAGTCGACGGGCGCGATACCCTTCTGCCCGAGCAGCTCGTTGACCCGTGAGAACGGGCGGGAGCCGAAGAATCCGCGGCTGGCCGACAACGGCGACGGGTGCGGGGATTCGATGATGGCCACCTCGGCGGTGCCCGATGTCAGCAGCGGCGCAAGGTTGCGGGCATCCCTGCCCCAGAGGATCGCGACGAGGGGCTGATCGCGTTCGGTCAACGCGGCGATCGCACGTTCGGTGATCTCCTCCCAGCCTTTGCCCCGGTGGGAGGCAGGCTGTCCCGGGGCGACGGTCAGCGCCCGGTTGAGCAGCATCACGCCCTGGCATGACCACGCCCGCAGATCTCCATGGGCGGCCGGTGATATCCCGAGATCGGCCTCGAGCTCCTTGTAGATGTTGCCCAGCGATCGGGGGAGGGGTCTGACCTCGGGGTCGACGGCGAACGACAGGCCGATCGGATGCCCCGGCGTCGGGTAGGGATCCTGACCGACGATGAGGACCTTCACCTCGGCGAGCGGTTCGGCGAAGGCACGGAACACGTTCGACCCGGTGGGAAGGTACTCGCGCCCGGCGGCGAGTTCGGCGCGGAGGAAATCGCCCATCGCGTGGATGCGGTCCTCGACATCGGCGAGGGCCTCGGCCCAATCGGGGGACATGATCTCGGTCATCGGAGGCGTCGACGTCATGGGCACGAGTGTAGCGAGGCCGAGTCGGCGTGACACATCAACGGTTACCCAGGAGTGTTTGGTCGATCCGCGGTGATTTCCTTGATGAAACCGCCGCGGATCGACCAAACAACGATGTGCGGCAGGCGTGAGGTGCGCGCACCCGTGCACGTGTTTCGGTCGCCGTGCACGTGTGCACGTGCCGCAGACCGGGTGTGCGTGATCGCGTATCGATCGGGAGTATTGCCGTTCAACGCCACACGTTATGCTCGGCCTAAGGAGTTCATCGTTGAACGAAAGGACGAGAATGTCGGATTTCCCCGAGGCCAAGAACTGGAAGATGCTCATCGGCGGCGAGTGGGTCGATGCCGCTGACGGCGACACCACCGATGTCATCACCCCGATCGACCGCAACGTCGTCATCGCGAAGGTGCCCAACGGCAAGGAGGCCGACGCCGATCGTGCCGTCAGGGCCGCGCGGAAGGCCTTCCCCGAGTGGGCGGCCGTGCCGTTCAAAGAACGCCAGAAGAAGCTGCTGGCCTGCGCCGATGCGCTCGAAGCCGCCTCAGAGGAGCTGGCCCAGCTGACCGCCATCGACACCGGAAACGCGATCCGCACGCAGGCCCGCCCGGAGACCATCACCCTGGCCGACCTGTTCCGTTACATGGGCGGAGTCGCCGGAGAGGTCAAGGGCAACACCCTGCCCGCCGGTGACGGACAGCTGCAGTACACCAAGCGTGTGCCGCTGGGCGTCGTCGCGGGCATCCTGCCCTGGAACTCCCCGCTGATGATCGCGGCATTCAAGACCCCTGCCGCGCTCGCCGCCGGCAACACGATCGTCCTCAAGTGCGCCGAGGATGCGCCGCTGACGATCCTCAAGATGGCCGAGATCATCGCCGACATCCTCCCCGCGGGTGTCCTCAACGTCGTCACCGGCAAGGGCTCGGTCATCGGTGAGGCCCTCAACGTCCACCCCGACGTCGACAAGGTCTCGTTCACCGGTTCGACGAGCGTCGGCCGTCACGTCGCCGAGGTGGCCGGTGGCCGTCTCGCACATTCGTCGATGGAGCTCGGCGGCAAGTCCCCGAACATCATCTTCCCGGACTCGAACGACGACGACACCCTCCAGCAGGTGCTGCTGTCGACTCGCTTCGCCCGCCAGGGACAGTCCTGCACGATGGGTTCGCGCCTCTTCCTCCACGAAGACATCTACGATGACTTCCTCGCCAAGCTCGTCGATGCGGTGTCGAAGATGAAGGTCGGCGACCCTCGCGATGAGGACTCCGACATCGGCTGCATCATCAACCAGAAGCAGTACGACCAGGTCGCTTCCTACATCGAGATGGGCAAGTCGATGGACGGCGTCGAGATCGCCTACGACGGCTCCGATTCGCTCGAAGTCGGCGAGCCCGGCTTCTACCATGCACCCGTGATCTTCTCGAAGGCCAAGAACGACTGGCAGACCAGCCGCGAAGAGATCTTCGGTCCCGTCCTCTCGGTCATTCCGTGGAAGGACATCGACGAGGTCATCGAGATGGCCAATGATTCCGACTTCGGTCTCGCGGCTTTCGTCTTCACGAAGAACGTCGACGCGGCGCTGACCATGGCCAACCGCATCGAGTCCGGCTGGGTGCAGGTCAACCAGGGCGGCGGTCAGCTTGCCGGCCAGTCCTACGGCGGCATGAAGACCTCCGGCTTCGGTCGCGAAGCCTCGCTCGAAGGCATGCTCGAGGGCTTCACCCAGATCAAACAGGTCAACATCCGCATCCGCTGAGCGGATACGCTCGCCGAGGTGGGGCATCCTCGCCGAGGTGGCCCGCCCTGCCGGGACCGGACCCCGAGTCCGAGGATGGGCCCCTCCCTGAGGCGGGGCCGCCTCGGCGAATGACCCCGTCGCTCACCCCGTCGCAGCGCACAACAATCAGTTGTGCTGCGGCGGGGTGGTGCGGTTCTCGACGGGCGTCGCGAGGGACCTCACAGCTTCGGCGGCGCGCCGAAAATTTCGGTCCCGTCGATCGGGCGATAATATAGAAGCACAGTCACCTCTCGAAGGAGCACATCCCCTATGCCGCCGAACAACGACACCTCAGAACTGAGCGAGCTCGAGGTGGCCGTTCTCGAATTCGAGCGGCGGTGGTGGAAATACGGTGGAGCCAAGGATCACGCGATCCGTGAGCGATTCGACATGTCAGCCACCAGCTACTTCCAGATACTGAACTCGCTTCTGGACAACCCTGCCGCTCTGGCCAGCGATCCGATGCTGGTCAAGCGCCTTCGCCGGATCCGCACCACGCGGCAGAGCGAGCGCGCCCAAGCCCGCGTCTCGAGGTAGACATGACCGACGAATTCGACGAGATCGAGCCCGGCCGGCGTAGCGGCGCCCATCGACAGGAATCCGCAGCGTCGTCGAACATCGGTGCCATCTCTCTGGTCATCGTGCTCGCGCTCGTCGCGGTCCTGCTGGTCGTGGCCGCCATCAACATCATCTTCTCCTCGATGGGCAATCCCGAGTCGAAGATCGCCGACCCGCCGGCCTCGGAGTCCGCCTCGTCCGAGCCCTCGCCGAGCGAGAGCGAAGTCAACGTCGCCGACGATTCGATCACCGTCGACGTCCTCAACGGCTCCGGCGTCTCCGGCGCCGCGAAGAAGTTCTCCGAAGCAGTCGAAGACAAGGGCTGGAAGCTCGGCCAGGTCGGCAACTATTCGACGAACCTCACCGACTCGACCGTGTACTACAACGGCAAGGACAACGCGTCGCAGGCCAAGCTCGTCGCGAAGTCGCTCGGGATCTCGGCCACCGAGGCTTCCTCGGACTTCGATGCCGACGTCACCGTCGTCATCTGCTCGGACATCGCCGACCGTGGGCCCGAGTCGGGTGGAGAGAGCACAGAGGGCGCCGACTCCTCCGACGGCTGATGACTGCCGCGTTCCCCACGTGAACAGGGCGAAAAGCCTAAGGTAACGAATCTATAACAGTGTTGAGCGACCCCGGGTGGGGTGCGCGGCTGCGGTAGAGTGGCACCAGCTAGGCAAGCACAGCACCTTGTGTTCTATTCGTGCTTCACCGAGATTATTCTCCCGAGGTCAATGAGAGAAGTCGCGGGGTCGGTTGAGTTTTACTAGCTTCCGCAGCTCGATGCGGTCGCCCGATCGCGGCTGATCTGCGGGATTTCAATGGCACTGCACTGTATGGAGAAGTAATGGCACAAGGTACCGTCAAGTGGTTCAACGCTGAAAAGGGCTATGGATTCATCACCCTCGAAGGCGACAACCAGGACGTGTTCGTTCACTGGAGCGCAATCCAGATGGACGGCTACCGCTCTCTCGAAGAGGGCCAGCAGGTTCAGTTCGAAGTTGGAGAAGGACAAAAGGGTCCTCAGGCGGAGTCCGTCACCCTCCTCTGAGACTGGCTGCTGATAAGCACAGTTTTCTGATCCGCGGCACGGCGAAGCTCGAACGACCATGTGGTCGACCGGACTGACCGTACGCGGGGAAAGCGCCGAGCAGGCAACTGCTCGGCGCTTTTCAGTGCCCGGGAGGTGCAGGTGGTGCTCGGGTGCGGTGGTGCGCAGTCGTTTCGCGCTGGGCCGAACCGCCTCGGTGATGGTGACGAACCGAGTGTCTCGACGGCCGCACATATGCCCCGCGCCGCGAGAATCCGCGGAACTCGGTCGCGGATTCGCTCGATCCGCTCCCGGGCACCTGCCTGCCTCCACTGTGACGACAGACGACGAATATTTGCACTCGCATAGTGAGAGTGCTAAATCTAGTACTGGTGAAAACCGATGGGTTCCCACCAGTCGTCTCGAGAGCGTGGTCCTTATGTGGAATGGAACATGCGGACACACTCTCTGCCGTCGCGGGCGCTGATGACTGCTCTGGATTCCCACTCCACTCCATCAGGGAGGATCTAAGCCACTATGGCAAAGATGATTGCATTCGACGAAGAAGCTCGTCGGGGACTTGAAGCTGGCCTCAACCAGCTCGCGGACGCGGTCAAGGTGACCCTTGGACCCCGCGGTCGCAATGTCGTGCTCGAAAAGCAGTGGGGCGCACCGACCATCACCAACGATGGCGTCTCCATTGCCAAGGAGATCGAACTCGAGGACCCCTACGAGAAGATCGGCGCCGAACTCGTCAAGGAAGTCGCCAAGAAGACTGACGACGTCGCAGGCGACGGAACCACCACCGCTACCGTGCTCGCTCAGGCTCTCGTCCGCGAAGGCCTGCGCAACGTGGCAGCCGGTGCTGATCCGCTCAGCCTCAAGCGCGGCATCGAGAAGGCAGTGGAAGCTGTCACCGGTGTCCTGCTGAACAACGCCATCGACATCGAGACCAAGGAACAGATCGCCGCCACCGCAGGCATCTCCGCTGGAGATCCTGCCATCGGTGAACTGATCGCCGAGGCCATCGACAAGGTCGGCAAGGAAGGCGTCGTCACCGTCGAGGAGTCCAACACCTTCGGACTCGAACTCGAACTGACCGAGGGTATGCGCTTCGACAAGGGCTACATCTCCGGTTACTTCGTCACCGACACCGATCGCCAGGAAGCTGTCCTTGAGGACCCCTACATCCTCATCGTCAACTCCAAGATCTCGAACGTGAAGGACCTGCTGCCCGTCCTCGAGAAGGTCCAGCAGTCCAATAAGCCGCTGTTCATCATCGCCGAAGACGTCGAGGGCGAAGCCCTTGCCGTCCTGGTGCTCAACAAGCTCAAGGGCACCTTCAAGTCCGTCGCCGTCAAGGCACCGGGCTTCGGCGACCGCCGTAAGGCGCAGCTGGCCGACATCGCCATCCTCACCGGTGGCCAGGTCGTGTCCGAGGAAGTCGGGCTCAAGCTCGACAGCGTGACCACCGATCTGCTGGGCACCGCCCGCAAGGTCGTCATCACCAAGGACGAGACCACCATCGTCGAGGGCGCAGGAGACGCCGAGGAGATCGCCGGACGGGTCGCTCAGATCCGCGCCGAGATCGAGAACTCGGACTCCGACTACGACCGTGAGAAGCTGCAGGAGCGCCTGGCCAAGCTGGCCGGCGGTGTCGCAGTCATCAAGGCTGGAGCCGCCACCGAGGTTGAGCTCAAGGAAACCAAGCACCGCATCGAAGATGCTGTGCGCAACGCCAAGGCTGCTGTGGAAGAGGGAATCGTCGCCGGTGGCGGCGTCGCTCTGATCCAGGCGGGGAAGGCTGCCTTCGGAGACCTCGCACTCGAGGGAGACGAAGCAACCGGTGCGAACATCGTCAAGGTCGCCATCGAAGCCCCGCTCAAGCAGATCGCCACGAACGCCGGTCTCGAAGCCGGTGTGGTCGCCGACAAGGTCGCGAACCTCGAGCCCGGATTCGGCCTCAACGCCGCAACCGGTGACTACGAGGACCTGCTGGCTGCCGGCATCAACGATCCGGTCAAGGTGACCCGCTCTGCCCTGCAGAACGCCGCCTCGATCGCCGGTCTGTTCCTCACCACCGAGTCGGTCGTCGCCGACAAGCCCGAAAAGGCCGCCGCAGGTGCAGACGCAGCTGCCGGCATGGACGGCATGGGTGGAATGGGCGGCATGGGCTTCTGATCTGACCTCACCGTCAGAGCAGCCCCGCTGTTCGATCGGCCGTGCCGGTACCCGCAAGGGTGCCGGCACGGCCGTTTTCATGCCCGGTTCACAGGCGCCATGTGCGTTCCGCGGGTGCCGTGTTCCCCGACGAGGAGGCGCTGAGTATGCCCGGCCTCGGGCGATTCGCTTCAGCGGTGCCCTCGAGTATTGTCCTCGCAGATGCGCCCGCATAGGCTGGGCGCATGACTTTCATCGGCACCGATGCCTGCGGAAACAGCCCGAAGAACGTCTTCGTCGCCGAGTTCGAAGAGAACCTCTTCAATGGAGTCAGGGATTCCCTCGGCGAGGCGGTCGCTGAGGACTGTGTGCTCCAGATCGTCCGGCCCGAGGGCGTCCGGACCGCCACCGGCCGTGACGAGGTCGTCGACGCGCTGCTGGAGCTCTCGGCGCATTCGCCCGAGGCCGGCCACCTCGAAGCCGCGATCACCCACGGCAAGGCAGCGGCCGCCTGGGGCTATTGGCAGGCCGAAGCGGACAGCGATGATCTCAGGCACTTCTCCCACACGATGTGGTTCACCACGCACAAGGCGCAGGACTTCGGCCAGATCCGGGTCTTCCAGGTCTGATGAGCCGATCGGGGCGGCCGGCTACCGGCATCGGGGTCGGCTCAGCAACGACGACCCGCGTCAGTCCCAGGGGTTGTCACGGTGAGCACGCCGCCCTTCACGGCGCCGGCGCCGCTCATCCCGGCGGGCGATCTGTCCGGGCGAATACGGCGGGTGAGACGGGTGCGGCGGCTGCAGTCCTCTGCCGAACTCGGATTCGTAGTCATCGGCCGACTGCTCACCCTTCTCGAGTTCGCGTTTGGCCTCCGCATCGCCGAGGTGGGCCCGCGCCCTGCGCGTGAGTTCCCGCTTGCGCTCGCGGATCGTCTCCTCCTTGTGACCGACTCGGGAGAAGAATCCCAGGAGCATCGGAATGATGACGAAGATCGGCCAGAAGAAGATGAAATCCCCACGTGCGATCGATGTGAACGCCCAGATGGCCAACGTGATTCCGCCGGGGCCGGCGATGAGGCCGAGCGCTGCCCGGCGCACCCGATCCCGGTAGTACTGCTGTGCCGCGGCGTCGATCTGCTCAGGCGTGATCGGAACCCGGTCGGCCTCGAGCCGGGCCAGGGCCTGCGCACGGCCGGCATCGTCGAGTTTGCTCGGTTCGACCTCGGACGGGTCCGCCAGGACGAGGTCCTCGATCAGTGCTGGGACCTCACCGAGAGTCTTGACCTTCGCGGCCGCCTCGGAGCGTTCGTCGAATTCCTCCACGTCGAGCTGACCGAGCGCATACGCTTCCGAGAGCACATCGGAGACGACCGCACGGTCGGCGTCGGAGGCACGGACCTTTCCGTGCGATCGCGGATCGGCACTGAATCGCGACCAGAGGGGAGGAGAGTTCATGATGAATACTGTAACCCCGCTCCGGCCCGCCGATCGGGGCAACGACCGGGAAGTGCGCCGCATGCAGGCTGGGAGATGCACTGCCGGCAGCGTGGGAAGTGCACTGCATTAGACTCGACGGGGTGGAACCCGTCGTCGTGCTCATCCTCTTCGCCGTGTTCCTCGGGGCGCTGTCCCAACGCGTCACCGGGATGGGATTCGGCCTGGTCAGCGGCCCCTTCCTCGTCCTCCTCCTCGACCCGTACAGCGGGATCATCCTCGTCAACATCTGTGGGATCGTCGCCTCGGCTTCGGTCTTCGCCCGCACCTTCGCCGAGGTGGAGTGGGCGTCGTTCCGCCACCTGGCCCTGGGCGCGGTGATCGGGACGATCCCCGGCGCCCTTCTCGCCTCCGCGCTGCCGACCGCGCCGCTGCAGATCCTCATCGGACTGCTCATCATCGTCTCGCTCATCAGCTCTTTGGCTCTCGGTCGCCTCGGTCGCAGGATGCCGGCGAACCTCGGTACGCGATTCGGGTTCGGTGCGCTCTCCGGGGCGATGTCGGCGGCAGCGGGGGCCGGGGGACCGGCCGTCAGCGCCTACGCGGTGCTCACGGACTGGGAACAGCGGTCCTTCGCGGCCACCCTGCAGCCGTTCCTCGTCGTGGGGACCGCCTCGGCGGTGGTGGCGAAGTTGATCGCCCACGGTGGGGCGTGGCCCGCCCTGTCGATCGGCACGTGGATCGGTCTGGTCCTCGTCCTCGTGGCGGGACTGATCGGCGGGGACTGGCTGTCACGGCGCATCGACGCTTCGATCGCACGGATCGGCATGCTCGTCCTCGCCTTCGGCGGGGGAGCCGCGGCACTCCTCAAAGGGGCTGCGGCCCTGCTGTGAGGTGCTCGAGAACTGAGCGGATGTGGGGGACGGGTTCAGTCGTCTGTCAGTTTCGTCGGGCATACTGTTCGAGGACGCAGATAGCCGGGGAGGCATAGATCGTGACTGAAGTATTTCTGTTGCTGCTCGTTGTTCTCGGAGCCGTTTTCTTCATCGGCCACCGTAAAGAGAAGCGACGTCAGCGGGAAATCCACGCTGCCGAACTCCAGCAGGTGAAGAAGACCGCCGAAGAGGATGTCACATCGTTCGGCGAAGAAGTCGCCGAACTCGACATCATCACATCGGGTGTGGATCTCGACACTGGTGGAGCGCAGGACTACAAGCAGGCGCTGGACTCCTACGACATCGCCAAGGAGACCCTCGAGAAGGTCTCCGAACCCGCTGACATCCGTCACGTCACCGAGGCGCTCGAAGACGGGCGCTACGCCGCGAAGTGCGTGCGCGCCCGCGTCGAAGGCAAGCCGCTTCCCATGCGCCGTCCGCCCTGCTTCTTCAACCCGCAGCACGGACCATCGGTCGAGGACATCGACTGGGCCCCTGCCGGCGGTCAGCTGCGCCCCGTACCCGTGTGCGCTGCCGATGCCGAACGCGTGGCCGTCGGCGCCGATCCCATGGTGCGCAAGGTCGTCACGGCTGACGGACACACGCGCCGCGCCTATTGGGAGGCCGGCCCTGCCTACGCCGAGTACAACCGCGGCTACTTCAACTCCTACGCCGGCTCCGGCCTGCTTCCCGGCGTCCTCATGGGTGCCATGATGTTCGGCGGAATGGGCGGCGGCTGGGACGGTGCCTACGGCGGTGACATGGGAGATGGCGGCGGCGGAGACGCCGGTGGCGACATGGGCGACGGAGGTGGCGACGGCGGCTTCTTCGGCGGTGACGGAGGAGACGGCGGCGGACTCTTCGGCGGTGACGGCGGCGGACTGTTCGACGGGTTCGACTTCTGATGGAGACGATCGAGATCCGCGGTGAGTCGATCAAGCTCGGTCAGCTGCTCAAACTCCACGGTGTGGCCGAACACGGTGCCATGGCCAAGGACATGATCGCCGACGGTGAGGTCACCGTCAACGGCGAGGTCGAAACCCGCCGAGGTGCGACCATCCGTCCCGGCGACCGTATCGAAGCCCTCGGCGAAGCCTTCGAGGTGGGCGCCGAACAGGGCTGAGAAGCGCCGCTCACGTACAGAGACATATCGAGAACACAGACTTATCGAGAAGACAGTGGAGGGCGTCCCCGCGGGGACGCCCTCCACTTGTCTGATGGTGATTTGCTCGTTGCTGGATGACGCAGCCGGTTGGCCGTCCGTGCCACCGGAGCGCTCACTCCAGTTCGGGCGCCCCCGGGGTGTCGTTCATGCCCGGAGCATCCCACAGGGCCGACCAGTTCGAGGTGTCCTCCTCGAACGGAAGCTCACCGGAGAGGATGCCCTTGACCTGGATCTCGAGCGGATTGTCCCGCTGCTTCGGACCCGACTGCACGAACGGGTAGAACGTGCCGCGCTTGTACTGGTAGACCAACGCCATGCGCCGACCGTCGGGGTGGACGAAGTACACGGTGGTGCACAGCAGCATCGTGTCGAAGCCCTGATTGACCAGCGCCGAGTTCACGGCGTGGATGTTCGTGACGAGGTTGACCACCTCGGCGCCGGAATCCGAGACGACCTGCCAGGTGAACCCGAATCCGTCGTTCTCCTGCCGCACCGAGGCGGACGGATCGGAGCCGATGAGGGCGACGCTCTCGGACTCGGCCGACTGGAACGCGGCCCCTTCGACCTGTCGGAAGGCGACGGCGCCGACTCCGGTCGGGGTGAAGCCGGTGGCCGCCTGCAGGGTCAGTGCGGCAGGCGGCAGGGCGAAGAGGTCGTCGAGGTTGGCCCGCTTCGGTTTGGTGCGGCCGAGCAGTGCGTCGAAGAAACCCATGGAACTCCTAGTCGGGTGGTGCTGTGGGGTGAGTGGGGGCAGACAGCGGCGTGTTCTCGAATGCGCTGCGACCGTGTCCGTGACCGGTCACTCGGGGCGTGAGAGCTGGGCGGAGATCTTCGCCAGCTGATCCAGCCGCTTCTCGAGCGAGGGGTGGGTGGAGAAGAGCTGACCGAAGGCGGCCTTGCCGCTGATGGCCGGGATGAGGGCCAGATGGTTCGCCGAGGCGGATGAGCGCAGATCTTTCTCCGGGATCTTGCTCATGTCCCCGCTGAGCTTCGTCAGCGCCGATGCCAGCGTCGAGGGAGCACCGGTGAGGATCGCTGCGGCACGGTCGGCTGCGAGCTCACGATACCGGGACAATGCTCGGATGAGGACGAATGACAGCCCGTAGACGACGGCTCCGACGAGGATGAACAGCAGCTGGATAGGGATGCCGTTGTTATTGTTGTTCGACCGCCCGAAGCTCATGTAGTAGCCTGCGCGCATCATCAGCGCAGCGACCACACCGGTGACTCCGGCGACGGTCATCACGGTCACGTCGCGGTGCGCGACGTGGGAGAGTTCGTGAGCGAGGACGACCTCGACCTCGTCGCGATCGAGCTTTTCGAGCAGACCGCGGGTCACGCACACCACCGAGCGTTCGGGGGAGCGGCCGGTGGCGAAGGCGTTGGGGATCGAGGAATTCGACACCGCTACACGCGGCTTCGTCGAGTCAGCCAGCTGGCAGAGGCGGTCGACGATCGTGTGCAGCTCCGGTGCCTCCTCGGGGGTGACCTCCCTGCCGCCCATGGCGCGCATGGCGATCTTGTCGGAGAAGTACCACTGGAAGAAGAATGCTCCGGCGCTGACGACGACGGCGAAGATCACGCCGGGGACGCTCTGGCCGAACATCCACCAGATCGCGAGGATGAGGATGACGTAGATGAGCCCGTTGAGGAAGATCGTCCATCCCATCCGCATGGTCAGTCCGTTGTCTTTGACGAAGCGATTCTTCATCGTCGTTCCTCTCTGGGTATGGCAGAACCGGCCCACCGTCTCAAGCGAAGACAATGGGCCGGGTTGATCATTGCGGTATTCGGTTTCAGGCCGGGTCCGGGATGAAGCCCTCGCCCGTGAGCAGCTCGGCGATCTCGGCCAAGGTGGCATCGACGAACGGGATGACCACATCGGAGGAACCGAGGTAGTCGTCGGCGACCGGCTGGCCGTTGGCCGTGACGTAGTCGTGCAGGGCGTTCAGCGCGGTGCGGGCGGCTTCTTCGTTCCCGGCGTTCACGGCATCCTCGACCTGATTGTCGTACTTCTGCAGCAGGTCCTGGTCGACGTGGGCGACGTCGAACTGTCCTTCGCCCATGATGCGGATGATCATTGCTGATCCTCGCCTTCGAGCGACTTCTGATCCTGCTTCTCGGAGCCGGCCGGCAGGGACTCGCGCATCCGCTGCAGTTCCATCTCCACGTCGTTGTCGCTGGAGAGCGAATCGAGCTGTGCGGTGATGTCGTCCTTCTGGGTGCCCGTGACATCGTCGAGGGCACCGGAGGCGAGCAGTTCGTCGACGGCACCGGCACGTGCCTGCAGAGACGCGGTCTTGTCCTCGGCGCGCTGGACGGCCATTCCGACATCGCCGAGCTCTTCGGAGATGCCCGAGAACGCTTCGCCGATCTTGGTCTGTGCGTCGGCTGCGTTGTAGGTCGCCTTGAGGGTCTCCTTCTTCGTGCGGAAGGCGTCGACCTTGGCCTGCAGGCGCTGCGAGGCGAGGGTGAGCTTCTGCTCTTCGCCCTGCAGTCCCTCGTGCTGGCTCTGCAGATCGGTGATCTGCTGGGTGAGTCCGGACTTGCGGGTCAGGGCCTCGCGGGCGAGGTCCTCACGGCCGATCTCCATGGCTTTCTGCGCCTGACCGGAGAGCTTGTTCTGCTGCTGTTCGAGCTGGTTGATCTGCAGCTCGAGACGCTTGCGACTGGTGGCGACATCGGCAACACCGCGGCGGACCTTCTGCAGCAGCTCGAGCTGCTTCTGGTACGAATAGTCAAGGGTTTCGTTGGGGTTCTCGGCCTTGTCCAGAGCCTTGTTGGCTTTGGCACCGAAGATCGTCGCGATCCGTTGGAAGATACTCATCCGTAGTCGACTCCTGCATTGGTTTGACCCGACGTTGCCAACCCGATCCACTCCGGTCCGGAGATTCTCGGCCAACACCGCCGCGAACTATCGCTCTTCAGTCTACTGAGAAAGGCTGATAGTTTGCCAGACGCCGGGTACGAGAACGAAGAGATCGACGATTGCCCGTCAGGGTGCGAAGAGACGCGAGTTCGCGGTTTCGACCTCGGTGTATTGACGGGCCGCGGTCGTCAGCGCTCCGTGGACCGAGTCGAGGGATTCGATGAGCTGCTTCTGCGCATCCTTCCACTGGTTGATCACGGCTTGGAAGTTCTGTGCTGCGGCTCCGCGCCAGCATTCCTGCAGCGCGAGCAGGTTGCGCATCATCGTGTCGGACTCGGAAACGAGATTGCGTGATGTTCCGGCTGCGGTGCTGGCGGCGGACTGGACGCGTTCGGCGTCGACTTCGAAACTCATGATCACTCCTGTTCGTCGGAAACCTCCCGCCGCGGTCGGGTGGGATGGCGCCAGTCTCGGAGTCTGCTCGGAGTGTGGGCAAGGGCAGAGGAAGAGGGTGTGGACAGCGTTCGGCTGTCCACACCCTCCATGCGATCGAGTCGCAGCGGTGTCCCCAGGCTCCAACGTCCGAGTCCCGGAGCGTCCCGTTGCCCGCCGGCTGGAGCCTGCGTGTCTGCTGCGCTGCGTGCCTACTTCAGCACGAGCGTGACGTCGACCTTCTGCTCCTGTCCGCCGCGCACCACGGTGACCTCGACGGGTTTGTTCACCGGCTGAGCCCGGACGAGGGCGCGCAGCGCAATTGCGTTGTTCACCTTGGTCCCACCCACGGCGACGATGTCATCGCCGTCCTTGATGCCGGCCTTGGCGGCAGGCGAACCGCCCTGGACCGACTGCACCTTCGCGCTGCCCTGGCTGATGCCTCCGTTGTTGATGTGCCCGTCCGTGAGCGTGATGCCGAGGAACGGGTGCAGTGCCTTGCCGTTGGCGATGAGCTGATCGGCGATCATCACTGCTTGGTTGGCAGGGATCGCGAAGCCGATGCCGATCGAGCCGGACTGTTCGCCCTCTCCGGCCTGGCTGAGCGAGGCGGCGGCCGAGTTGACGCCGATGAACTCGCCGTTGCCGTCGACGAGCGGGCCACCGGAGTTGCCCGGGTTGATCGCCGCATCGGTCTGGATGGCGTTCGTGATCGTGAGCTCCTTCTCCTGCGAGCTCGCGTCCTCGCCGATGTTCTCCGTGGACACCGGCCGGTCGAGTGCGGACACGATGCCCGTGGTCACGGAGTCGGCCAGGCCCAGCGGGTTGCCCAAGGCCATCACCGGGTCGCCCACCGTGAGCTTCTTCGAATCGCCCACGGTCAGCGGCTTGACCTCGTCTGGGACCTGCTCGATCTTGATGATGGCGATGTCCGTGGACGGGTCGCGGCCGACGATCTCGGCCTTCGTCGTCTCGCCGTTCTTCATGGTCACGGAGATCTCGCCGCCGGGAGTGTCAGCGGGTGCGACGACGTGGTTGTTCGTGATGACGTGGCCCTGATCGTCATAGAGAGCGCCCGAGCCCAGGCCCTGGACCTGGCCGTTGGTGCCGACCTGGATCGACATCACACTCCCCGAGGTGTTCTTCGCGACCTGAGTCCAGTCCGGAGTCTCGATCGTCTGCTCGGCGACTTTGCGCGGCTCTTCGCCCTGCAGAGCCGACATCGCATAGTTCCCGCCGAAGGCGAGCCCACCGCCGAGCAGGGCGGCAATGGCCGCGATCGCGATCGTCGCGCCCCAGCCGGGTCCCTTCTTCCCTCGCCGAGGCGGCTGTTCGGATCCGTAGGGGCCGTAGCCCGGTGCGCCGAAGGTTCCTGGTTCGCCGGGGGTGCCCGGGCCGCCCGGGCCGCCTTGTCCGCCAGGCGCCCCGGGACCGATGGGACCGCCGGGGGCTCCGGCACCGCCGGGTCCCTGTTGGGACCCCACTGCAGTCGGCTGAGACCCGATGGCCGAGGGAGAGGAGCCAGCGGCGTACACCTGCTGAGAGCCGGGACCCGGCTGCTGAACACCCGGCTGCTGAGTACCAGGTTGCTGAGCGCCTGGTTGTTGGGCACCCGGTGAGGCATAGGACGAGTTCGAGTAGGCGTATCCGGCTCCCGCTCCTGCAGCGCTCGCTGCTCCGGCGGCACCAGCGCCCGCGGCGGTGTGGGGCTGCGAACCACCGGGCTGCCGCGATGCACCGGGCTGCTGTGAACCGCCGGCGTACGGAAAGGCGCCGGAGTGCTGGGGCCCGGGGAAATTCTGCTGTGCTCCGCCGGCATACGGTCGAGACCCGCCCTGCTGAGCGCCAGACTGTTGGTCTCCCTGTCGAGCGCCGGACTGGAAGTCCCTCTGCTGACCATTCGGCTGATACGGCTGATGCGGCGACGACTGCTGTGGCTGACCTTGCTGACCCGACTGACCCTCGCGTCCGGCGAAACCGTCCACAGGATTCTGTGCCCGAGTGGGCTGTCCGGAGGCGGACTGGCTCTCCTGCCGCGGGTATCCGTGCTGCGCCGACGAGGCGGAATCGGGGCGTCGTTCTGGTGGTGCGACCGGCGGGCTGACGCGAGCAGGACCGTTCGACTGCGGATGTGAGGCGGTGGGGAAGGTGCGCGGAACCTCCGGGGATTGGCTGCGATAGCCCCCGCCCGTCGGACCGCGACGACCCGCGGTCGAGGAGTCGCGGCCCTCAGCCGAGGAATCACGGTCCTCGTCAGACGAACCAGCGCCCGTCGCCGAGGCGTCGCGACCGTCCTCCTGATTCGGGAACGGGCGGTGGTCGTCGTCTCCGTGCCGTCCTCGACCGCGGGACGGGCCCTGGGGATTGCTGTTCTCGCTCATCGATCGTCCTTTCGTATGTCCGCATCGGTCTCGGCGGTTTCGGAGATGGGCAGATCGATGCGGAACGTCGCACCGCCGCCTTCGGTTTCGTGTACGGAGATCGCGCCGTGGTGATTCTCCACGATCGCCTTGACGATCGACAGACCCAGACCGGATCCGCCGGTGTCCCTGGTCCGGGAGACGTCGAGACGGTAGAAGCGCTCGAAGATCCGCGGCACCACCGCGGGGTCGATGCCGTCGCCGTGGTCCCTGACCTCGAAGCGGACACGACCATTGGGGAAGCCGCGCAGGGAATCATCGACGGTGATCGAACCCGCCGCGGTCACGTCTGGGACGATGCCGGCCGGCTCCTTAGCGTCCGCCTGATCGTTCCCGGCGGAGTCACCTCGGCGGAAGATGCGGACGCCACCGGTGACGAAACCGCGCTCACGGCTCTTCTCCTTTGCCCCGTTCTTCGCTCCGGTGCGACCGTTCTGACCTTTCGCCTGTGGGTCACGGCCCTCACCGGACTCCGCGGAATCGGCACCGGGGTCCTCGGGCATCCCGACGACGCCGACGGCGAATTCGATCGCCGTGTTCTCGGGGGTGTGGCGCACAGCATTGCCCGCGAGGTTGACGATGACCTGGCGGATCTTCGATTCGGATCCGCGGATCATCGGCACCGGCTGGGCGTCCTCACCGTCGAGTCCGATGAAGCTGATGTCGCGATCGGGGGCCTGAGCCGCAGCATCGGCGGCGGCATCGCGGACGACCTTGTGCAGGTCGATCGGGCCGATCTCGGCGGGACGCTGTTCGTCGAGTCGGGCGAGCACGACGAGGTCGTCGACGAGTACGCCCATGCGCTTGGCCTCGGACTCCATCCGCTCCATGGCGTTGCCGATGTCCGCTTCCTTCGTGATCGCACCCTGCCGGTAGAGCTCGGCATAGCCGCGGATCGTCACCAGCGGGGTGCGCAGCTCGTGCGAGGCGTCGGAGACGAACTGGCGGATGCGCTTCTCCGACCTCGTCTGACCGTCGAAGGAGTCCTCGATGCGTCCGAGCATGGTGTTCAGTGCCGCCGACAGTCGCCCGAGTTCGGTGTTGCGCGGATAGCTGGGTACGCGTTGCGACAGGTCGCCGGCGGCGATCCGCGAGGCGGTCTTCTCGATGTCGCGCAGGGGTCTGAACGTGTTGTTGATCGCCCAATAGCCGACGCCCGCGACCATCGCCAGGGCCAGCAGGCCGATGCCGATCATCGTATTGCGGGCGCGTTCGTTGATGTTGTCGACCTCGCGGTCGAAGGGCACCGCAATGGACACGAGCACGTCGGTGTTCTTCACCTTCATCGCTCGGGCCCGCCACTGGGAGTTCGTGCCGGCTACAGTGAAGGGTTCACCGCCGCGAGCATAGACTTCCTTCTCATCGATCTTCGGCAGGATCGGTTGGTTCTCCGGCTCCGGGGCGACAGGATCGCGGATCGCTTCCCCGTCGGTGTTGTAGAACTGCACATAGAAGCCTCCGGGCAACAGGCTCTTGAGCTGGTCCCAGGAATTCGAATCGATCGTCGTCGACGACGGAGCATCCTCGGTGTCCTCGGAATCGTCCCCGGACTGGAGCTCGGCCGGCTGGAACACATCACGATAGGCCTGCTTGGCCAGGGTCTCGGACGCACTGATGAGTCGTTCATCGGTGCGTTGGACGAGACTGTCGCGAAGGTTCTCCAACACCCATGCGCTCGTCCCGGTGAGGACGAGCAGCATGAGGAGCATCATGATGGCCAGCAGCTTGGTGGTCAGCGACCATTCTTCCCAGAAGCCGGGGCGGGAGGGACGGGATTCTTTTGCCACGTAGGTAATCTATCGCCCTTGCTTGGACGACTACTTGGATTCCGGTGTGCGCAGCATGTAGCCGACCCCGCGCTTGGTCTGGATCATCGGGGTCCACTCCATCTCGACGGGGTGGCCGGCGGCGTCCGTCTCCGGGGTGACGTCGATCTTGCGACGCAGGTAGGAGATGTAGGACTCGACGATGCCGGTGTCGCCGCCGAAGTCGTATTCCCACACGTGGTCGAGGATCTGCGACTTCGACAGCACCCGGTTGGTGTTGAGCATGAGGTAGCGCAGCAGCTTGAACTCGGTGGGGGAGAGGTCGATGAGGATGCCGGAGCGGCGGACCTCGTGCGTGTCGTCGTCGAGTTCGAGGTCGCCCGCCACGATGACGGCGTTCTCCTCGTCCTCGAGGCTGTGCGTGCGGCGGAGGACGGCGCGGATGCGGGCGACGACCTCTTCGAGGCTGAAGGGCTTCGTCACATAGTCATCGCCGCCGACGGTCAGCCCGGTGATCTTGTCCGACGTGTCATCCCGGGCAGTGAGGAACACGACCGGAGCGTTCATGCCGATCTGGCGCAGACGGCGGGTGACGGTGAAGCCGTCCATGTCGGGCAGCATGACGTCGAGGACGAGGAGGTCGACATCGGTCTGTTCGGCCAGACGCAGGGCCTCGGCGCCGTTGGCGGCCGAGACGACGTCGAAGCCGGCGAAGCGGAGGCTGGTGGACAGGAGTTCGCGGATATTGGGCTCATCATCGACAACGAGCAGGGTGGCTTCGATGTCGGCGTCGTTCTGTGCTGTAGTCATGGCTCCAGTCTGGGCGCCATTTCTGGGAGTCAACTGGAAGTCAGCTGAATGCCAATGTGACATGTATCACGATAAAACTCTCAGGAAAGTCGTTTCGGGTCTGATCCGGCACATTCGCTCTCAGGAAAGGAGGGGCGATTTCAGGGAAAAATGCGCTTGCGATCAGGTTGGGTTCAGGAATGGTCACCGACGCGGACGCGGGGTGGGCGGGTTCGGCTCAGGGGCGCTGCGGTGGGCGAAGGTCGAAGAGTTGGTGTGTCACGGCGAAGCGCAGGACCCGATCGGGCCGGTGTCGGTCGTAGGTGACTTGACCGATCGTGCCCTGCATCGACGGTCTCTGCTGGACGAGGTGGCGGACCCAGTGTTCGCGACCCTGGGCGTCGGTGAAACGAACCACGGCCAGGCTTGGCGCTCTGGCGGAGGTTCCTGCCCAGTGGTCGACGACACGGCCTTCGGCCAGACCGATGCCGGGATGAGGCGGGTGGTCGAGGATCGGGTAGCGGCTGTCATCGTGATGATACTGGCCAGTCCGGCGGCGAACTTGCGACCGGCGGAGATGCGCAGGGGCTGCAGTGACATGGTCGGAGTTCTTCAGTCGGTCTCGGCGTGGCGGGCGCGGAAGGCCGCGACGTGGGTGCGGTTGGCGCAGCCGCCGGTGTCGCAGAAGCGCTTCGAGCGATTGCGGCTGAAGTCGGCGAGGTAGGCCCGGCAGTCCTCGGCCGCGCAGCGGCCGAGGCGATCGAGGTCGCCGGAGCGGATGAGGTCGATGAGGACGAGGGCGACATCGGCGGCCACGCGATCGGCGAGGCTCGCCTGCGAACCCGTGGCGTGCAGGTGCCAGTCCCAATGGTCGTGTTTGACCAATTGCGGCACAGAACCGGAGTCGCTGAGTGTGAGATTGATCTCCTCGACGACCGCCGAGGTGGCCGTTTCGACCTCGTCCTCGGTCTCGGCGCGGATGCTCGCATCGAGCGCCGCGGCGAATCGTTCGCGCAGTCGCAGGGTCTCTGCGACGTCGCTCTTCGTGGCCGTCAGTGGGCCGGAGAAGTCGTGTCGGGCCGCGAACTCGCGGAGTTTGGCGGTCGTCGTCAGCTCGTCACCGTCCGTCGCGACGTCCTCGGAGGTGTTGAGGAGGTCGACGAGCATCGTGAGATTCGCGCGAATGTCGTAGGTGAAGGCCATGGCGGGAACCATACTGCCACACGGATGTAAGCACCAAAATGCACTTGACTCATTTCAAAACCAGAGTCGATACTGAAACTGTTCGACGAACGGCGATGCCGTGTCCTCCGCCGGGAGGACCCAGTGCGCGCCGGGAGGACCCAGTGCGGCAGAACCGGACAACGAGCCGCCTCGGCGGGGGGAATCACCTGCGCCGGGCCACCTCGGCGGGGATCCTCCGCCGGCAAATCCACTCACGTTTCAGCACTTCAGGAGGTCAGTCATGAGTCGCACCGTCGTTTTGGGGTTCCTGCTCACTCTTGCCTCCGCGTTCTTCTTCGCGGTGTCGGGGCCGATCGCGAAGACGATGTACGCGATCGGGTGGACGCCGGGTGCGGTCGTGCTCATCCGACTGGCCGGATCAGCGGTGCTGCTGCTCATCCCCACCCTCATCGCGCTGCACGGACGCTGGGGCGAGGTCCTCACACATTGGCGCACCGTCGTCACCTACGGGCTGGTCTCGATGGCCGGAGTGCAGGGGTTCTACTTCGTCGCCGTCGAGCACCTCACCGTGGCCGTGGCGCTGCTGCTCGAGATGACAGCGCCGATGCTCATCGTGTTCTGGATCTGGGCGCGCACGCGGACCAGGCCGGCGACGGTGACCTTCATCGGGGTCGTGGTCTCGATGATCGGACTCCTGCTCGTGCTCAACCTCCGCGGATCGTCGATCAGCATCTTCGGCGTGGTCATGGCGATGGCCGCAGCGGTGTGCTTGGCCAGCTACTTCCTCGTCTCGGCGAAGGACACGATCACGATCCCGCCGGTCGCCCTGACCGGCCTGGGAATGGGCATCGGGGCGCTGGCGATGTCGCTCATCGTGCTCGTCGGCGTCATGCCGTGGGGTGCGGTGGCCTCTGATGTGGACTTCGGCGGAGTGTCGATGTCGTGGATCGTGCCGATGGCGATGATCGTCGTCTTCACCGTCGGCGCCTACATCACCGGCATCCTCGGTCTGCGCTATGTCGGCGCGACCGTCGGGTCCTTCGTCAACCTCGTCGAGGTCCCGTTCTCGGTCATCGTCGCCTGGCTCGTGCTCTTCGAGATGCCCGCACCGATCCAGCTCTTCGGCGGAGTGTTCATCCTCGGCGGCGTCGGCTTCATCAAGTGGGGCGAGGCCCGCCTGGCCGCCCGAGTCGCCCGCCGCGAGGTCGTCGCCCGCTCCGACGCCAAACCCTCCCTCATTACTACCTGACGGCGGCCCAGCAACCTGGCGCCACGTTGCTGGGCGCCCGTCGGGTAGTTCGGGGCGCATCCGCTGTGAAGAAGCGTTGATAGGTTGTGTCCATGGGCCATATAGAGATCAATGACGTCTCGTACACACTCGCCGACGGTCGACCGCTCCTCGGCGGGGTGTCGTTTCGCGTCGGTGATGGGGCCAAAGCCGCACTCATCGGTGCCAACGGGGCAGGGAAGACAACGCTGCTGAGGCTGTTGACCGGGGAGATCGCTCCGGACGAGGGCTCCGTCTCCCACACCGGCAGCGTCGGTCTGATGCGCCAGTTCATCACCGCCGGCACCATCGCCGAGGCGCTCGAAGAGGTGGCGCCGAAGCGCATCCGCAGGGCGGCCGCTCAGGTCCGCCGGGCCGAGGAGCGTCTGCTCGGGCCCGACGGCGACTCGACGAACGTGCAGATGGCCTACGCCGCTGCGCTCGGCGAATGGGGTGAAGTCGGAGGTTACGAAGCCGAGGTGCTGTGGGACAGCTGCACCACCTCGGCGCTGGGAATGCCCTTCGACCGCTGTCGGGACCGGGCGATTACGACCCTGTCCGGGGGAGAGCAGAAGAGGCTCATCCTCGAGGCTCTGCTGCGCGGCGGCGACGATGCCCTCGTCCTCGACGAACCGGACAACTTCCTCGACGTTCCCGGCAAAAGGTGGTTGGAGGACCAGCTGCGGGACACGGACAAGTCCGTCCTCTTCGTCTCCCACGATCGTGAGCTGCTGGCCCGGGCCGCCTCGGAGATCGTCACCCTCGAACTCTCGGCCGCCGGGAACACCGCCTGGACACATCCGGGTGGTTTCGAAAGCTACCACGATGCCCGACAGTCCCGGTTCGACCGTCTCGAAGAGTTGCGCAAGCGGTGGGACGAGGAGCATGCGAAGCTGCGCGCGCTGGTGCAGATGTACAAGCAGAAAGCCGCGTACAACTCGGACATGACGTCCCGGTACCGGGCGGCGCAGACCAGGCTCGAGCGCTTCGAGGCCGCAGGTCCTCCTGAGGCGACGCCGCGCGAGCAGAATCTGGGAATGCGTCTGACCGGCGGGCGGACCGGGAAGATCGCCATCCGGGCGCACAGTCTCGAACTGACGAATCTCATGCTGCCCTTCGACCTCGAGGTCCACTACGGGGACCGAGTCGCAGTGCTCGGCTCGAACGGTTCGGGCAAGTCCCACTTCCTGCGTCTGCTCGCCGCCGGCGGCACCGACCCAGAACCAGAGCACCGTCCGGTCTCCGATGTCGAGATCGCCCCGGTCGAGCATTCGGGGCAGGTGAAGCTGGGAGCCAGAGTTCGGCCGGGCTGGTTCGCGCAGACGCACGGCCGGCCGGATCTGCATGGTCGCACCCTGCTCGATATCCTCCATCGCGGGGACGAGCATCGGAATGGGCTTCCCCGGGAACCGGCCTCGCGGGCGCTCGCCCGCTATCAACTCGCCGGTGCTGCCGAGCAGACCTTCGACTCACTCTCGGGCGGACAGCAGGCGAGAGTGCAGATCCTGCTGCTCGAACTGGCGGGTGCGACCCTGCTGCTCCTCGACGAACCGACGGACAACCTCGACCTCGTCTCCGCCGAGGCACTGCAGGATGCGTTGACCGCTTTCGACGGCACGGTCCTCGCCGTCACCCACGACCGCTGGTTCGCCCGGGACTTCGACCGTTTCCTCGTCTTCGGGTCCGACGGCGAGGTCTATGAATCGACGACGCCGGTCTGGGACGAAGGACGTGTGACTCGGTCCCGATGATCCCGGCGTCTCCGCCTCTTCCTGCTACCCGACGGCGGCCCAGCAACCTGGCGCCAGGTATCTGGGCGCCCGTCGGGTAGCAGGGAGAGGTCAGCGGACCTCGATGTTGTAGCTGTAGCCCTGCTCGGTGAGGAAGCGGCGGCGCTGCGCGGCGAAGTGCTCGTCGACGGTGTCGGCGGCGACCACGGTGTAGAACGTCGCGGAACCCTTGTCCTGCTTCGGGCGCAGGATCCGACCGAGTCGCTGGGCTTCCTCCTGCCGTGACCCGAACGCCCCGGAGACCTGGATCGCCACCGAGGCGGCCGGTAAGTCCACAGAGAAGTTCGCGACCTTCGAGACCACGAGCACAGGGATCTCACCGGAGCGGAATTCGCGGAAGAGCTCCTGGCGCACCGACTCCGGGGTCTGGCCGGTCAGGACCGGCGCGCCGAGTTCGGCCCCGATCTCCTCGAGCTGGTCGAGGTACTGGCCGATGACGAGAATCTGCGCATCCGGATGGTCGGCGACGAGCTCGGAGACGATCGGCAGCTTCGCATCCGAGGTCGCAGCCAGGCGGTAGCGGTCCTCGCCGTCGGCCCGGGCGTAGGCTGTGCGGGTTCCGCCGTCGAGGCGCACCCGCACCTCGTGGCAGCTAGCCGAGGCGATGTAGCCGAGCCGTTCGAGTTCCTTCCACGGCGCTTCGTACTGCTTGGGTCCGATGAGGGAGAAGACCTCGTCCTCACGGCCGTCCTCACGCACCAGCGTCGCGGTGAGGCCCAACCGACGCCTGGCCTGCAGGCTCGCGGTGAGCCGGAAGATCGGAGCCGGCAGCAGATGCACCTCGTCATAGATCACCAGCCCCCAATCCTTGGCATCGAGGAGTTCGAGGTGGAGGTAGGAGCCCTTCCGGCGAGTCGTCAGCACCTGATAGGTGGCGATGGTGATCGGCCGGATCTCCTTCGTCGACCCGGAGTATTCGCCGATCTCGTCCTCGGTCAGGCTGGTCCGCCGCAGGATCTCGTCCTTCCACTGCCTCGCCGAGACCGAGTTCGTCACGAGAATGAGCGTCGTCGTCTGCACCCGCGACATCGTGGCCACCCCGACGACGGTCTTGCCCGCCCCGCAGGGCAGCACGACGACTCCGGACTCACCGGACAGGGACTGGTCGATGGCCTGCTTCTGGTAATCGCGCAGATGCCACTGACCGCCGTGGGCGTCATCGGACAGGGCGATCTCATGCGCCTCGCCGTCGACATAGCCAGCATGATCGGAGACCGGATGGCCCAGCTGCAGCAGCGCATGTTTGAGCTCGCCGCGCTCGGACGGATGGACGAGAACGGAATCGTCGTCGATGCGCTTGCCGAATTTGCCGACGAGGTCGGGCTGATCGACCAGCTCATCGAGCAGACCCGTCTCCGTGGAGGTCAGGGTGAGTCCGTGGATCGGGTGGTCGATGAGGGTGAGGACGCCGAAGCGGTCCATGATGTCGACGATGTCGACGAGCAGTTCGTGCGGGACCGGGTACTTCGCGAACTCGAGGAGCACATCGACGACGGATTCGGCATCGTGTCCGCTGGCGCGGGCGTTCCACAGTCCCAGCGGAGTGATCGTGTAGGTGTGGATGTACTCGGGAGTCCGCGACAGCTGAGCGAACGGGGCGATCGCCACGGCCGCCTCGACAGCCAGGGGATGCCCCGACTCCAGCAGCACAGTCCGATCGGACTGCACGATCAGCGGACCATTCATTCAGACTCCCATTTCACGAGTGCGCTTGTCAGGTGCTACGACACCAGAGGGGACAACACGTCCCCCGCCCCAATTGTTCCCTCCCGTGCTACCCGACGGCGGCCCAGCAACGTGGCGCGAGGTTGCTGGGCCGCCGTCGGGTAGTAATTAGGTGGGGTCGACGCTGACGATGCGGGCGATCGACAGGGATGCTTCGGCTCCCGTGGAGGTGACCGTACCGCGCACCCGGCCGGCATTGAGCGTGGCCGGCAGCATCTCGATTGTGCGCTCGCGGCCCTGCGAATCGGCGATCCGGATGACCACCCGCCGCTTCGCCTCGGCGGCCTCGCGCAGCCGATCCATGTGCCCCAGCGGCTCATCGGTGCTCGTCATCGCCTGCGCCCCGGTCGGGGCCGAGCGGAGGATGCGGATGTATTCGCCGAGGTGGCCGTCACTGACGCGCGGACGCCGACGCACATTGACCTCGGGTTCGGACTGCGTGATCACTTTCCGCCGGCGCACCGTTCCGGTCGCCGAATGCAGCAGCGCATGATGGTCACCGGCCTCGAGTAAGTGCATGGTCCGCTCGGGCCCGAGCTGGGCGATCGCCACCGTCGGCGCCAGGCGCTCGAGCCCGGCCGGCAGCATCGCCTGATCGGAGAGGATGACATCGAGGTCGACGGGGTCGTCGACGACGAGCACGGCTCGGGCACCGGCGACGCGGACCCGCCGCAGCTTCGAGGCAGTGTTCTTCACGAGGAAGTCCAAGGTCGACGGCAGCTCTTCGGCGCTGATCTCGGCGAGTTCGGCCAAGGCATCCTCGGCGCTGACGCCCGACTGCATGGTGTCCTCGATCGTCTCGGCGTCGATGCGGTAGACGGTGCCCTGTCCGCGGGCCTCGACGACGGCGTACCTGCGCAGGATGTGGTGGACCCGCGGTTCGATCGGACCCGTCGCCACCGCCGTGAGATCGGACTGGATGAGCACCGTGTCGACCTCGTCGCCGAGGCCGTCGGACACCGCGACGATGACGTCACCGGGGACTGCGAGGGCGTCGACGGCCACTCCCAACGGTGCGATCGAGGGGTCCTCCTTCCCGTGCTCGACCAGTGCCGCGTCCAGTCCTGCTGCGAGGCTGACCCCGAAGCGGCTCGGCCCGAAATGATCGGGCTGCTGCAGGGGAGTGGTCGCCAGACCCAGACTCACGCACGCATGGAGCACCGCCTCGGTCATCGCGTACTCGTGCGCCTGGATCATGGGACGGCGACGCAGCACCTCGGCATGGATCCATCCCGCCGAACGGGCCGAACCGAGACCGATGTCATGGAGGATGTCGAGGACGGTCAGGCGCAGCAGCGGCATCGCCGGCACCGACTGTCCGTGCCCCTTGAAGAGGGACTTCTTCGGTGCGGCGAGCACCGTCAGCCGTTCGTTCTCACTCGCCCCGGCCGCCAGCTGCGTGACGTCGAGGGACTCGCGCAGCCATGCGCCGACCAGCGCCGCCCAGAGTTCGGCTCGATCGGCCGAGAGCGCGGACTCGGCATCGTCGGCGGCCGTCCACTGCGGGTCGAGGGCATCGTCGAGCACTCCGATGAGGTGGAGTGACTTCGCGGCCAGCAGCAGAGTGATCGTCTGCTCGAGTCCGAGGTCGAGGGTGCGGGCGAGCCGGGAGACATCCCGCTTCGAGATCCCGCCGCTGGTCAGCCGTGAGATCGGGGTTGCGGAGAGTTCGTCGACGAGCCCGCGCAGCGAGGAGATCACCTCGGCGACGGCAGCCTGTTCGGAATTGTGGATGAGCGCCTGACCGATCGTCGCGGTGCTCGCATCGACGGTGGCCGGATCGATCTGCCACGGGCGGGCGCGCGCGGAATCGGCCGCCGAGGTGGGCAGGAGCGTGATGGCCTCGGACTGGATCCGCCAGACCGGCTGCGCGGTGAGCAGGGCAGCATGATCGCCTGGCCCCGACGCCGGCCCCGACCCCGACGCAGCCCCTGATTCAGACCCGGACGTCGGCCAGGCCAGACCGAGGTCGCGCAGGCGGGGGAGGGTCGCCTCGGCGCGGGCGGGATCGATATGAGCATTGTCACCGACGGCGATCTCCGGGCTCGTGCGAGCGGCCACGGCCAGGGCGATGTAGACCTCGAGCTCGCCAGCCTGAAGCGCCTCGATGCCGCGGGCGACCCCGATTCGCGAGGACGCGGCCGCCGCCAGGGATCCGATCGTCGGTGACTCGGGTTGGAGGAGGTCGCGCCGCGTCCGGACGAAGGACTCGAACTCGGCATCTGAACTGTGGGACAGCCACTGGCTGAAGGTCATGGACATCGTCGCCCAGTCTATCGTGAGGGGTACACTGGAAGGGCAGAGAAACAGGAACTGCGAACTTCAGGAAGGACGCGCATTGTCAGCCAATCGAGTCGACACGGTCATAGTCGTCGCAGCGGTTGCCGCCGCAGTTATCGGGGCGTTCGGCCTCATCGGCGTGCTCGGCCAGGCCTGGATGGGAATGACGCCCAGCCCCTTCCTCACCTATCTGCCCATGATCCTCGTCCCCATCGCCGTCGCCCTGGCCTGTGTGGCCATGGTCCGCGCGGCGCTCAGACGCAGACAGACCGAGGTGGGACCCAGCTGATTCCAACGCTTCACCGGCAAGCTCGGAGAGCGGAATGATCCCCGGGATCACCGCCCGATCCGAGTGATCGGTGCGGCTGAACCGAGCAGACCGACCACAGTGATCGGGACGCTCAGAGCGATCCCCTCGCCGAGGTGGCCGCCCACTCCCGCAGCATCGCCGAGTCGGTGACGCGCCACCCGGTGATCGGGTGCGGATCACCGGTCTGCAGGGGTTCTGGGGCCTGAACCGGACGGCACTGGGAGCCTGAAAGGGGACCGGGACTCGGACGGACCGAAAGCTCAGGCGGATCGTCTCACTCCCGCCGCATCGGTCCCGATGCCTCACGGGAAACCCGGGCACCGGCCTCCCTCCCGCCCAGGCGCGAACATGCACCACGCCCCGCCTAGACCTGAACATGCACCACGCGATGATGAAGCGCAGACACGCACCACCCGCCCACAGCGGCGCACACAGACACATCCGCCCCAGCGGCGGATACCAGCACCACCCGCCCACCGAGGCGGACACAGACACGGCCCGCCCCAGCGGCGGGCGCCAGAAGAAAGGACATCATGCCCACCGGACGCGTGAAATGGTTCGATGCCGACAAGGGATTCGGCTTCGTCGTCGCCGAGGACGGCTCCCAGGCCTTCCTCCACTCCTCAGTGCTGCCCGAGGGACTCGAGGTCACCAAGGGCACCCGACTCGAATACGATGTCGTCGATTCCCGCCGCGGAGCACAGGTGCTCAAGGCCCGCCCGCTGAGCGCCCCGGGCAAAGTCTCCAAGGCCCGGCGACGCCCCGCCGAGGACATGGCGGTTATGGTTGAGGATGTCATCAAAGTACTGGATGACCTCAACAACGGACTGCAGCACGGCCGCTACCCGGATCCCACACACGGGAACAAGGTGGCCAGCCTGCTGCGGGCGATAGCCGACGATTTGGAGTCCTGATGTCATCGCTGTTCAGTGAGTGGCTGGCCCAGCAGACCACAGCGTCCGCGGTCGAGAGCGAAGCTGCGGGTGCGGTCGAGAACGATGCCGCAGCCGCCGTCGAGAACGACACAGTGTCCGCCGCTGGAAGTGCCGCATCGACCGACACCGAGGCGGCCGCCTCGGCGAAGGCGACGAAGTCCTCACGCGGACGTGCGGGCTCGGAAAAGCGTGCGAGCACCGAGAAGATCGTGCTCGACACCCAGCTGGCCGCGGCGATCGACATCGCCCGTTCCGCCATCGCCGAGGTGGCCGGCAGTGCCGTGATCGGCGAGCACCTGGGAACGGTGGCCGAAGGCACCCGCCTGGTCACCCACTACTTCGTGTGCACCGATCCGACCTACCGCGGCTGGCGCTGGGTGGCCGTGCTCGCCCGCGCTCCGCGGGCGAAGAAGGTCACCGTCTGCGAAACGGCTCTGCTGCCCGGACCCGATGCACTGACCGCGCCCGAATGGGTGCCGTGGGAAGAACGCCTCGAACCCGGGGACATGACACCCAAAGACACCCTGCCCAAGCTGGATCAGGATCCGAACCTGCAGCCGGGCTTCCAGCAGACCGAGGACAACTCGGCGGACAACGTCGACCAGATCCCGAACTTCGAATTCGGTCTCGGCCGTGAACGCGTCCTGTCCTCGGACGGTCTCTCCGCCGCCGCCAGCCGGTGGGCGGACTCGGACGCCGGGCCCGACGGCGAGTTCGCCTCACGCGCCTCGGCCCACTGCGGATCCTGCGGCTACCTCATGCCGATCGCCGGATCCCTGCGGCAGAAGTTCGGAGTCTGCGCCAACGCCTGGTCGCCGTTCGACGGACGCGTCGTCGGACTCGAATCCGGGTGCGGAGCCCATTCGGAGACCGATGTGCACAAACCCAATCATGATCCGGCCGAGGCCGTCGTCGACGACTATTCCGGCGAACTCGAACTTCAGGAGGGCTGACCTCCTCGATGTCCCAGACGTTCCGGTCGCTGTCGGAGCCGAACTACCGGCACTGGTTCGCCGGTGCCCTGATCTCCAACACCGGAACGTGGATGCAGCGCACGGCTCAGGACTGGATCGTCCTGACCATGCTCACGAACAACAACGCCTCGGCGTTGGGCATCACGATGGCCCTCCAGCTGGGACCCCAGCTGATCATGTTCCCGTTCGCGGGCAGCCTCGTCGACAAGTTCGACAAACGTCGCCTGCTCATGGTCACTCAGGCCCTGCTGGGCACCATCGGACTCATCCTCTTCGCCCTCGTCATCACCGATGTCATCGTGCTCTGGCACGTCTACGTGCTCGCGTTCACCCTCGGCATGCTCACGACCCTGGACAATCCGGCCCGGCAGGCCTTCGTCTCCGAACTCGTGGGGGAGAAGCTGCTGCCGAACGCGGTCAGCCTCAACTCGGCATCGTTCAACGGCGCCCGCATGCTCGGCCCCGCCGTGGCCGGTGTGCTCACTGCCCTCATCGGCGCCGGTCCGGTGTTCCTCATCAGCGGCCTCGGATTCGCCGCGACGCTGACCGTGCTGCTCCGCCTCGACAAGTCCCGGCTGCACCCCTCGGGACGACGGGGCAAGGGCGGGGTGCTCGGAGGTCTGCGGTACCTGCGCGAGCGACCGGACATCACGATCGTCCTGATCGTGCTCTTCATCGTCGCGACCTTCGGCTTCAACTTCAACATCTACACCGCGACCATGGCGAAGATCGAGTTCGGCCGCGACGCCAGCGGATTCGGCCTGCTCAACTCGGTGATGGCGATCGGCTCGGTCACGGGTGCACTGGCCTCGGCGAGGCGGGAGAAGCCGCGGCTGCGGTTCATCTTCGGTGCCGCCGGAGGCTTCGGCCTGGCCGTCGGGGTGGCGTCGCTGATGCCCAACTACTATCTCTTCGCCGGCTCACTGGTGTTCGTCGGATTCGCGTCGCTGACGATGATGACCTCGGCGAACGCCTATGTGCAGACGACGACGGCACCGAACTACCGCGGTCGAGTGATGGCCATCTATGCCGCCGTCGTCATGGGCGGCACCCCGATCGGTGCGCCGCTGGCCGGCTGGGTCGCCGACTCCTTCGGCCCACGCATGGCACTGACGGTGGGAGCAGCTTCGGGGATCATCGCCTTCGGCGTCGGGCTGGCCTGGATGATCCTGGCCAAGGACCTGCGCGTCCACCGCGACCCGAAGTCGCGGATCCGGCTGCACCTGAGCTATCAGGGTCGGCACTGAGAATAGGGCGTTCCGGTGGAAGGCGGCCGGCCCCGGACTCGGTCGGACAGGGTCGGCCCTGAACTCGGCCGGCCTTGAGGTTCGGCGATTAGAATTCGGGGGACCACCTCGGCGACGGAATTGGACCTGCTTGTGACTACTGACATCATCACCTCGGCGCTGGTCGGCGTGGCGATCCTCGTCGGCTGCGTGGGCATCATCGTGCCCGTCCTGCCCGGGTCGATCCTCATCGGCATCGCGGTGCTCATCTGGGCCATCGTCATCGGCGGACCCGCCGCCTGGATCATCTTCGCCATCGTGGCCGTCTTCGTCGCGGCCGGGATGAGCTCGTCACTCGTGCTCACCGGTCGGAAGCTCAAATCCATGCGGGTGCCCAACTCTTCGGTGCTGCTGGGCGGAGTGCTCGGAATCGTCGGCTTCTTCGTCATCCCCGTGCTCGGGCTGCCGATCGGGTTCGTGGCCGGGCTGTTCCTCGCGGAATACTCTCGACTCAAGGACGCCTCGACCGCGTGGACCTCGAGCTGGGAGTCGATCAAGGCGATCGGCCTGGGCGCCGGCATCGAATTCTGCCTCGCGCTGCTCGCCGCGCTCACCTACGGCATCGGACTGCTCATCCACTTCCTCGGGTAGGGGGTGCACTTGCTCCTGCCGGGAGCTCGGCTTTCTTGAGCAGGGAACTCCGTTTCCTCGGGCAAAGCCGCCGGGACAGTCCATCCCTCACCCTTAGCGTCAATTCGCACCGGCAGCGTCATCGCATACAGTCAGCGCCATAACGCCCCGGTGCAACGGGAGGTTATGGCGCTGACGGTGCGCGTCGCGTGATGCCTCGGCTGGTATCGCGCCCTGCGGCAGGGTCGGCAGCTGCCTCAGGACCGCAACTCACGGCGCCAGGTGGGCGATCTCCGGTGCCCCTTCGCCGAGTATCAGCCGGGCCAGCCCGTCGCCGATGAGCGGACCCATCGTGAGTCCACCGGCACCGAACCCCGAAGTCAGCCACAGTCCGTCCGCGCCCGGAACCGCTCCCGCGTAGGGCAGCGCCCCCTCGCGCGTCGACATGGGGCGCACGCCGACCCGGGTCTCGAGGACAGTCGCCTCGGCGAGTCCCGGGGCGATCCGCAGTGCGTCGTCGAGGACCTGCTTCGTGCCGGCCGCCGTCGCGCGGACGTCGAAGCCGACGCCGTCCTCCCTGGTGGCTCCCGCGACGATGCGGCCTCCGTCGAACGGGGTGATGTAGTGGTGGTCGAGCGGGTGGATCGTCGGCCACGGCGATGTGTTGACTCCGCGCAGCCCCAGATGAAGCAGCTGGCCACGCTGAGGAGCGATCCCCACCGGGTGACCGAGCCGGTCGAGGAGGTCAGCACTCCGTGCCCCACCTGCAATGACGAGCGCGTCGAAGTCCTCCATCGCCGAGGTGGTGCGCACCGACCATGTACCCCTGCCCGCAGTTTTCCCACCCGATGGGGTGATGGCCTGCGCAGAGTCGGCGACGAACCTGGCACCATGCTGGCTGGCCCCGGTGAGGATCGCATCTCGCAGAACCCGTCCGTCGACCCTTCCGCCTCCGGTGATGAGGAGTCCGGTCATATCCGGAGCGATCGGAGGAAAGAGCTCAGCCAGCTCTGCCGCATCGACGTCATGGATCTCGCCCGCGACGGACCCGGCGGCCGTGACGCGCTCACGGATGGTGACAGCCGCCTCGGCGAGGGTGTCCGGGTCGTTGTTGACGACGAGGGCACCGGACCGGCGGTAGCCGAGGTCCGGGATGCCGAGAGCACCGAGCCGTTCGAAGAACGCCGGATAGAAGTTCCCGCCGGCTGCGTACGTCTCGTAATAGGCGCCCGTGCTCGTCGACACCCACGGTGCGATGATTCCCGCGCTGGCCGCTGTCGCCTGCCCGGCCATCGCATCGTCGATGATGGTGACGTCGACGCCGCGGGAGGCGAGAGCGAAAGCGGTGCTGGCCCCGGCGATGCCGCTGCCGATGACGCCGACGCGGGCGCAGCTGTCGACGGTGCGTGCTGGTGCGTCGGTCGCGGTGCTGGTCACGGCGGGCCTCCGAGGCCTACTTCAGGGCGTCCACGACGAAGTCGATGCAGGCCAGCAGCGCCCGAACGTCGGCCGGGTCGACCGAGACGAAGGTCGCGATGCGCAGCTGATTGCGTCCGAGCTTGCGGTAGGGCTCGACGTCGACGACACCGTTTGCCCGCAGCACCGTGGCCACGGCTGCGGCATCGACGGAATCGTCGAAGTCGATGGTCGCCACGACCGACGAACGATCCGCGGGGTCCGTGACATAGGGGTGGGCCGCCTCGGCGGCATTCGCCCAGTTGTAGACGAGACCGGAGGACTCACGGGTCCGCTCGCTCGCCCAGTCCAGGCCGCCGTTGTCGTTGATCCATTCGATCTGCTCGGCCAGCAGCAGCAGGGTCGCCACGGCCGGGGTGTTGTAGGTCTGGTCCTTCCGCGAATTCTCGATCGCGGTGACCAGGTCGAGCGAGGTCGGGATCCAGCGTCCGGAGTCCTTGATCTCCTGCGCGCGGGCGATGGCGCGCGGGGACAGGATGGCCACCCACAGTCCGCCGTCGGAACCCATGTTCTTCTGCGGTGCGAAGTAGTAGACGTCGGTCTCGGCGATGTCGACGGCCAGGCCGCCGGCTCCGGAGGTCGCGTCGATGACGACGAGGGCGTCCTCGTCGATCCCCGCCGGGCGGGTGATCGTCGTGGCCACACCGGTCGAGGTCTCATTGTGGGGCCATGCGAAGACGTCGGCGGCTGATTCGCCGGTGGCCGCCTCGGCGGGGGAGGAGACGAGGCCGGCCTCGGCCAGTGCCTCGGGCGTAGGGATCGCCGAGGTGCCCGGTTCGGCGCTCAGGATGAGCGAGGATTCGAGGTGCGGGGCGGTGTCGGTAGCCTTGGCGAACTTCTGTCCGAACTCCCCGAAGGTCGCATGCGCGGCACGATTGCGCACGAGACCGAAGGCGGCGACGTCCCAGAACACGGTGGATCCGCCGTTGCCGAGCACCACCTCGTAGCCCTCGGGCAGGCTGAACAGGTCGGTCAGTCCGGAGCGGATGCGTCCGACGAGGTTCTTCACCGGCGCCTGGCGGTGGCTGGTGCCGAGCACCTCGGTCGCGGCAGCGTTCAGGGCCTCGATCTGTGCGGGGCGGATGCGGGCCGGGCCGGACCCGAAGCGTCCGTCGGCGGGCAGGAGGTTCTCTGGGATCGTTGTATTCGTCGCAGTCACGGTCGACATTCTACGGTGGGCCGTGCCCGCGCCCGCCGTCGGTCCGTCATGTGACGCGGCGACTGCGTGGGCAGGGATCGGCACGGCAACAGGTCAGCTGTGAGCACGTCAGCCGGTTCGGGGACGGCCGACGCCCGATGGTGGGCGGTCCGGGGACGCCAGGCGCGCGACGGCGGGTGCCCGGGCGGCCGCCGATATCCCAGTGTCAGACCCGCGTCGTAGAGTGAAGGTATGAGTGAGCCCGTCGATCGCCTCCCGCAGACCAGGAAGTCCTACGACTCCAGCATCTTCGATCATCCGGACACCGCGCCGCTGACCCTGTTCCGACAGTGGTACGACGAGGCGGCCGACTATGTCCGCGAACCGAATGCGATGACCGTGTCGACCCTCGACGAATGGGGTCCGAGCTCGCGCATCGTCCTGCTCAAGGGGCTCGATGAGCGCGGGTTCCTCTTCTTCACCGACTACGACTCCGCGAAGGGCCGGCAGCTGCGCGCCGATCCCCGCATCGCCGTGAACTTCCCTTGGCAGGACATGCAGCGACAGGTCCGCATCCGCGGCCTCGCCGAGGTGGCCGCTCCCGAGGATTCGGACGCGTACTTCGCCGTCCGCCCCCGTGGTTCGCAGATCGGCGCGAACGTATCCAAGCAGTCTCAGCCGGTGGCCGGCCGAGAGCAGATGCAGGCCGAATACGATGCCGCCGTGGCCGAGTTCGAAGGCAGGGACGTGCCGCGTCCGGACCACTGGGGCGGATTCCGTGTCCGTGTCTTCGAGATCGAATTCTGGCAGGGCCAGCAGAACCGGTTCCACGACCGGTGGGTCTTCCGTCGCTCCGACGGCAGCCACGAGGTCGCGAACCTCGACGATGCGACTGCGTGGACCGCCACCCGCCTTTACCCGTGAGAGCCGCTTCGCACCTGAGCGGTGTGGGTGAGCAGCGCCGGACCGCGGCCGCAGGCATCGCCGCCGTGGTGGTGAAATACTTGACCCGCTGCAAGCGTTACGGCATGGTCAGCGCCGCAGCCGGTGTCGATGATCTGTCGTTCGGCGGATGGGAGAGGGCTGAGGCGCGGAGGCGGAAGGCCTGGGAGAACGGCTCTGCGCAACTGCGTTCTCTCGACTCACGGGAATCGCTGAACGCACGATAGGATTGGGACAGAGATCGCAACGGCCGCGACCAGGAGCGCCTGGGCGGCGGTCGGCGCAGGGTCGCAACGGCCCGAATGGTGACAACGCCTGAAATGGTCCGAACGACCTGAAGACGAAGAGTGGAGTGGCTGGTCAGAAGTGAACGACCTCATTGATACAACCGAGATGTACCTCAAATCGATCATCGAGCTCGAAGAACAGTCGATCGTGCCATTGCGTGCCCGGATCGCCGAGCGTCTGGATCACTCCGGCCCCACCGTGTCGCAGACCGTGGCCCGGATGGAACGCGACGGGCTCCTTCATGTCAGCAACGACCGTCACCTCGAGCTCACCCCCGAGGGCCGCCGGATCGCCACCGATGTGATGCGCAAGCACCGTCTGGCCGAGCGTCTGCTCTCCGATGTCGTCGGGCTCGAATGGGAGCTCGTCCACGACGAGGCCTGCCGCTGGGAGCACGTGATGAGCGAGCAGGTCGAGCGCAAGCTCGTCACCCTCCTGCCCGACACCTCCTCGGGTCCCTACGGCAACCCGATCCCCGGACTCGACGTCATCGGGGGAGAGGCCTCGAAGACCACCGAGGTGGTCGACCTCGCCACCGCCGTCGGACGCGATGGGGCGAAGAAGCTGACGATCGCCTGGCTGGCCGAACCGCTGCAGGTCGACATCCACCTGCTCCAGCAGTTCCAGGTCGCCGGAGTCCTGCCGGACAGCGAAGTCGAGATCTCACGCAACGGCGAATACATCACCGTGCAGGTGCCGGGCGCTCAGGACGTGCTCGACCTGCCGCTGGAGACGGCCTCGCACGTCTTCGCCTACCGCAGCTGAACAAGACACCGCTGAGCGAGCCGCGGAGGGACGCCCGCGCGACCGGAACTGCCTGTGACTTCGACCGGAACTGCCTCCGGCTGACGCAACGTGTGCAGCCACGTGCCCGCCCTCGGTAACGAAGGGGCGGGCACATGAGTCTCGATTTGTTACAAATATCTGTGATCTATGACCCAGGGAGTGGTTCTCCACCCCCTGGGTCGAGTCGTATAACGGGAAAATGTTACGAAATCTTGAAGAGGTTTAACGCCTCTGACCTGGGCGTTTATGGAAAACATCACGGGTTCCCTCCGGCCCTTGTGACAGAAACGTGACAATTGGTCACCGATTGGTTACAGTTGTGGAGGTCGTTCACGCAATGACGACTTCGCAGCGAGAGCCGCACGCCACGCTCGCTGTGAGTTACCAAGGACCGATAGTGGCGGTTGGCCCGGAAAGCCAATAGGTACGAGAGGGAAAACGTGGCAACTAAGCAGCATGGCCGCCGCGCCGCAGATGCCAAGGTCAAGACTCCACTGACCGAGCTCACTGAACTTCTGAATGCCAACTCAGGTGTCTTCGGACGTCGCGCAGCTGTTGTTGCAGCCAGCGGTGGTCTGCTCACCGCCGCGGTGATGCCCGCCGCGGGCCAGGGTGCAGGCGACCAGAACGAGGTCTCCGCTCAGGCCGAGACCACCCAGCAGGTCGACTTCAAGAACCAGGCCGTCACCATCGGTGACGACTCCAAGGACAAGAAGGGCGAGAAGAAGGCCGACTCCTTCACCGCCGCTGACCAGACCATCACCGCCGAGGCTGCTCCGAAGCCCAAGCCGAAGCCCACCCCCACTCAGACCGCCACCGCCGACTCCGATGAGTCCGCCGGCACCTCCGACGAGGATGCCAACAGCGGCTCGTCCGACTCGGGCGAGAGCGATTCCGGCTCGGATGCCGGCTCCATCGACGGATCGAAGGCCGAGCAGGTCCTCGGTTGGGCAGCCAAGGGCGTCGGAACCCCCTACGTCATGGGCGGAACCAGCCAGGGAAGCGGCTGGGACTGCTCCGGTTACACCTCGTGGGTCTACAGCCACGTCGGCGTGAACCTGCCCCGCACCTCCGGTGCACAGAAGGGCGCAGGCCAGATCGTCTCGCAGTCCGAGGCCAAGCCCGGCGACCTCATCTGGCACCCCGGCCACGTCGGCATCTACGCCGGCGGCGGACAGATGTACGACGCGGGTTCGCCGAGCTCGGGAACCTCGAAGCGCAGCTACAGCTGGATGGGCAACGTCACTTTCATCCGCGTTCTCTGATCTAGTTCCACCGAAAGCTCCCCGTTCGACTCGACGGTCCTCGAGTCGTACGGGGAGCTTTTGCATACCCGGAATTCCCTCGCCGAGGCGGGGCGCCCGCTTTCGCCCGCGAGTTCGGGCTCGGATCCTGCAGAGGTGGGCCCCGCAGCCGCATGTGCCTTGGCGCGCCCACGCGCGCTGGCCTACGCGCGCCCGCGCGAAGTGAATGGAAGCCGAAGATTCCGTGACGCGATGTGTATGAATTGGGTCACAGGCGTCCGCGGCGTTACTCTGGAGAGGATTGAGTTCCATGAACGGTGTCGACCCGAATGGATCGACACCGCCGACCTGAAGGAAAGCAGATGGGGCAGAGTCGAATACTTCGAATAGCCGCTCCAGTCTCTGGTGCGGAGTACATACGTGTCTCCGTGCCCTCTTTCCAGGCGTCGTGCCCATGAGCACGGCGCCTTTTGTGTTCCCTGGGGCCGAGGCAGCCGGCTTCGGCCCGGAAGAGAAGAAGATGAGGGGCGAGATATGAAGACTCTCGTGCTGAATGCCGGTTACGAACCGCTGTCGATCGTGCCGTTCACACGCGCCGTGGTGCTCGTGCTGACGGGCAAGGCGACAGTGCTGGCCGCAGAGGACATTCCGGTGAGATCCGAGCACATGAGTCTCGATCAGCCCTCCGTCATCCTGCTCACCCGCTACGTCCGCCCGCCGAGCAATCGTCGCGTCTCCCTGTCCCGTCGTGGCGTTCTTCGCCGGGACAATCATCGCTGTGCCTACTGCAGCAGGGCCGCCTCGACAGTCGACCACGTCGTGCCGCGTTCCCGCGGGGGAGTCAACAGCTGGGAGAACCTCGTCGCCTGCTGCCGCGAATGCAACAACCGCAAGGGCAATCGCACATTGAGCGAGATCGGGTGGAAGCTCAACGTCCACCCGAAGGAACCCCGCCTCGGGCAGCTGTGGATGCGCGGCATCGACAAGCCCGTCGAGAAGTGGCGACCGTTCCTCGAACTCTCCCGCGCGGCCTGAAGGCCCAGTCGTTCGAGGCGCCCGGATCACCCGGGTGCGCGGGCTGGACGCTGATGTCCTGTGAGGTTCGAAGGCCCAGCATCGTCACAGATAGGGAACGGTGTTGTCCGCATTGCGGAGGAATTCGGATAACGATGTGACATACGCGAAGTCCGCGGGGTCATTGTGTTCTAGGGTGGACGAAAGAGAAGAGTTCTCCGACGTGAGGAGCTTGCCATGAGTGAGCAGGGCCGACCCCAGAACCCCGACCCGGCTCCGGCCGGTGAGCCGGAAGCCGTCATCGTCGGCATCGACGGATCCCCGCCGAGCCGCAATGCCCTGGCCTGGGCGATCCAGGAGGCTCGCTCCCTGGATCGACCGATCCGCCTCGTCGGTGCCTACACGATCCCGAGCGTCGCCGCGGCCGCGATCGATGTGTCCTATGTGCCCATCGATGACTCATCGATCCGTCAGGCCGTGACGAACACGCTCAAGGAGGCCGCCGCCGAGGTCAAAGCCGCCGGCGTCCCCGTCGAAGCCGTCATCGAGATCGGTGATGCTGCGGGCGTGCTCATCGACGAATCGAAGACCGGCTGCCTCACCGTCGTCGGCTCCCGCGGCCGGGGCGGCTTCGCCGGTCGGCTGCTCGGCACGGTCTCGAGCGCTCTGCCCGCGCACTCGGCCTGCCCGACCGTCGTCGTCCCCTCCTGCTGGGACAGCCAGGCCGACCGTCCGGCCCACCCGACATCGTCCCGCCCGATCCGCCAGGACGGCGTCGAGGTCGAGGAGCACGATCCCAACGCCGAGGCGATCGAAGGACTGCGCTTCGACGGCATGGTCGTCGTCGGCGTCGACTCGCTCGGCGCCGAATCCCCGGCGCTGTGGAAGGCCGCCAGACTCGCCGTGCGCCGCGGATCTCCGCTGCACATCGTCGCCGTGATCACGACGACGGTCATCGGCCCCGAATGGCTGCCGAGCACCGCTGACCTCGAACGTCTCGTCAACGAAGGGGCGGACAAGCTCGTCGTCGCCAAGCAGCGCCTGGCCGAAGAATTCCCCGAGCTCGACGTCACCTGGACCCTCTTCGACGGCCAGCCCGCCGAGGTGCTCGTGCGCGCCTCCGACACCGCCGAGGTGCTCGTCATCGGTTCCCGCGGACGCGGCGGCTTCGCCGGCCTCCTCCTCGGTTCGACCTCGCAGTCCGTGCTGCCGTACTCGCAGTGCCCGACGATGGTCGTGCGCGTGGCGCGCGATCACAACAAGCGCCGGAAGGACGGGGAGATCCCAGAACCCGGCCTGTGATCCGGCGGAACTGCCGGAAGACAATCGCCGAGGCGGCCGATCGAATCGATCGGCCGCCTCGGCGATTGACGGTGTTGAGTGCGGAGAAAAGGAACCCGTACCGGAACGGTGACGGTGCCCATCGGCAGTCCTGGCGCCCCCGGGCAGATTCGAACTGCCGACACCCGCTTTAGGAGAGCGGTGCTCTATCCCCTGAGCTACGGGGGCCAGGTGGTCGTCCTCAACCACGATCACCCAGTGTAGCGTAGAAGAAACCTCAGTGTTCCACGGTGTGCCAGCACCTATTGGGAGCAGATTCTCGTTAGGGTCGAATTGTGTCGGATTCCGTTGCAGACGAACAGTTCCCAGAACTCGGAGAGGTCTTCGCCGAGTGGAAGAAGCAGGCCGCCCATCTGGGCGGTCGCGACACCATGCTTCATTTCCGGGACTCGCGCGATGGCAGCATCGACCTCTCCGGTGCCCACCCGTCCGGGCTGGCGCAGCTGCTCGCCGGTCGGGCCACCCGCCTGTCGAGCCTGATCCGCGACCACGACATCCTCGCCGACGCCAGGCGTCGCGCGAAGTCCATCCGCTCAAAGGCCGAACAGCTCGACAACGAGCGCGGCATCCGCACCGCTCATCTCGCGATCGGCTTCGCCTCGTGGACGGAGAAGGATGCGAAGTTCAAGTTCAACGCGCCCGTGGTCATGCGCCACATCACGCTGGTCCCGCGGGGGTCGCGCGTCGAGGATTTCGAGATCGTGCTCGGCAACGAGATCACGATCAACCCCGCCCTCGTCCACCACCTCAGCGAGGAATACGACCTCGAGGTGCCCGTCGACGACTGGATCGAGGCAACCGGGGGTCCGCACGGCTTCGACCCGAGCCCGGCCCTCGACCGACTCCGCGATCTCGCACAGGACGTGCCCGGCCTGCGGATCAACCATCGTCTGATCATCTCGACGTTCGCGAACATCGCGAATCCGTTCTCCACCGACTACCTCCCGACCCAGCACCCTGTGCTCCGCGCCCTGGCCGGAGACGAGGATGTGCGGGCGGCACTCGGCGGGCCCTCGTACGTGCCGCAGCCGGCAGGGTCGCGTGATGCGAAGGCAGAAGGCACTCGCGAGGAGAAGGCCGCTGCGGCCGGCACTGCGAAAGAAGCGTACGAGGCGAAGGCAGCGAAGTCGCCCGTCGATGAGGGCAAGCTCGCGCGAACCAAGGCTTTCGATAAGGCCTCCGATGCGGAGCCGACGTCCAGCACTGCGGCGGAAGCCGGCGTGGATGCGAAGACTGACGCAGACGCTGAGAAGGCTGCGGAAGCGGCCGGCGACGGCACGCTCAGTGAGGGTGCCGTCGCCGGGGACAAAGCCGACAAGGATGCGTCCGCACCGAACGACAAGTCTTCGAGCACCGGGTCCTCGGCTACAGGCGATGATGAAGAGGAATACGGTCAGCCGACTGTTCCCATCACTGATGAACCGCTGACAGATGAACCGCTGACCGGATCGGCCTCAGAGGCCGAGGCCGCTGAGGCGAAGGCCGATCCCTCCGCGGGTACCGATGTTGCCACCGAGGCTGACGCCGAACCCGAAGCCCCCGGTGAGTCCGAAGCACCCGGTGCGTCCGAGTCATCCGATGAGTCCGAACCCGAATCCGCCGGTGAGGACGTCGTCCCCGCCGCGCTCAAGGAACCCATCACTCCGCTTCCCGACCGGAAGCCGCAGGAGGAGTTCCTCGTCATCGACGTCGACGGTGACCAGCAGGCCGTCGTCGATGCCGCTGTCTCCGGCCATTCCGTCGTCGTCGACACTCCGCCCGGAACCGGGGCCACCCAGGTCGCCGTCGCCGTCGCGACCACCCTGGCCCACACCGGCAAGAGCGTTCTCTTCCTCGCCCAGACCTCCGACGCGCTCGATGACTTCTCCTCCCGCCTCGGCGAGGTGGGTCTGGGCGACTTCGCCGTCGACACCCGCGAGGGCTCGGAGCACATCCGCAAGCAGCTCATCGGCCTCATCGCCTCGGCGGAGAAGTCCGAACGCCCGGATCTGTCGACGCTGCTGTCCGACCTCAACGAGCAGCGGGCGACGCTGGCCGACCACGTCTCGTCCCTTCACCGTCGCCGCGAACCCTGGGACGTCTCCGTGTACGAGACCATGCAGCACCTCGCGGAACTGACCTCGGGCGATGACTCTCCGCAGACCCCGGTCCGCTTCGACGACGACATCCTCGGTGCCAGCGACGACCGCCGCAGCGTCCTGCGCGGCAAGCTCGGCGAACTCGCCTCCCTCGGCGCCTTCACCCTCGACGTCGAAGACACCGTCTGGTTCGGTGCCGACCTCAAGTCCGTCGAAGAGGCCGAAGCCGCCCGCACCGTCGCCGAGCGCATCGGCCGGACGATCCCGGACCTCGTCGCCGCGACCGAACCCGTGCTGCAGAAGGCGAAGCTCAATCCGCGCCGCAACGTCGACGACTGGGCGCGCGCCATCCGCGTGCTGATGCGCGTGCGCAAGACCCTCGACAGCTTCGCCCCCGACATCTACGACCACCGCCTCGACGACCTCATCGCCGCCACCGGCACCGCCGAGTACCGTGCCGATGCCGGCGTCGAGATGGGCATGATGCAGCGTCGCCGGCTGAAGAAGTCCGCCCAGGAATTCCTCCGTCCCGGCGCCGAGGTCGATGACCTCCATGCCTCCCTCATCGACGTCCGCGCCCAGCGCGTGATTCTGACCGACCTCGCCGGTCACGACGGCCGCCCGCAGATCCCACGCGGCGTGCTCGAAGCCGACGAGATCCTCCAGAGCGTCGAAGCCGACATGGCGAAGCTCAGCCCGATCCTCGAGAGCACTCCTGACGGCGGCGACCTCGGTTCGATGCTCATCGAGGAGCTCCAGGCCCGCGCCGAGGCGATGGGCCGCGACTCGGAGAACCTCGCCGAACTGCCCGAACGCTCCCGCCTGCAGCGCGAACTCGACGCCGAGGGTCTCGGCGACCTCATGACCGATCTGCGTCGTCGCAAGGTCGACGACAGCCTCGTCGGCCCTGAGTTCGACCTCGCCTACTGGGCGTCGGTGCTGCAGACCATGGCCGGCGAAGATCCCGCGATCGGCCGTCACGATGGCGCCGCTCTCCACCAAGTGGCCGAAGACTTCCGCGAGAACGATCGGGCGTTCGTCGCCGCCGGTGCCTCTCGTCTGCGCTTCAACCATGCTCAGGCGTGGAAGCGCGGCATCGACGCCGACCCGATCTCCGCCGGAGTCATCAAGCAGGAGCTGCTGTCGAAGCACACCTCGGTGCAGCGGATCTCCACGCAGGCACCCGAACTGCTCACCACCCTGGCCCCGGTGTGGATGGGCAGCCCGTACACGGTGCCCGAACTTTTCTCCGCCCTGCCGCTCTTCGACGCCGTGGTCATCGCCGACGCCGGCCGCCTCTCGGTCGCCGACGTCGTCCCCGGGATCACGCGCGCCCGCCAGATCATCTCCCTCGGCGACTCCCGGCTGCTGGGTCCGCGCCCGTTCTCGATCGCGGTCGATCGGTTCGGGATGGACGATGGGAATCATCCGGACTCGGTGCAAGACCGCCTCGGCGAGTTCCTGCCGCGGATGCGGCTGTCGAACTCCTACCGGCTCTCACCGGTGGGACTGATCGACCTGGCCAATCGGCACTTCTACGATTCGACGATCTCGACGCTGCCGACGGCGCACACGGGCGAGGGCAGCGGCCTCGAATTCTCCTACGTCGCCGACGGCCGCGGCCCCACCGACATCGGAACCGGCCGGGTCGAGAGCCCCGACGCCGAGGTCAAACGCGTCGTCGAACTCGTGCTCAAGCACGCGCGGAACCGGTCGCGGGAGTCCTTGGCCGTCGTCGCGCTCACCCCGCACCACGCTCAGCGGGTGGCCACCGCGATCTCGCGGGCGATGAAGGACCTGCCCTATGTCGCGGCGTTCTTCAGCGACTCGTCGAAGGAGCCCTTCGTCGTCACCGACGCCGAACGCGTTCAGGGCATGTCCCGCGACGCCGTGATCTTCACGCTCGGCTACGGGCGCACCGTCCACGGCCGGGTCATCCACGACTTCGGTCCGCTCTCGGGACCTGACGGGCGGAGGATCCTCGCGGCGACGATGACGCGTGCCCGGAAGCGACTGACCGTGGTCTCGAGCATCGAGGCCGAGGACTTCGATCAGCACAAACTCAGTGGGGGAGCGGTCCTGCTGCCGCGGCTGCTCGAAGAGGTCGCCGCCGGCGGCGTCAGCCAGCCCGGACCGCACGGAGAGATCTACGATCCGCTGATGGGCGATATCGCCGATCGGCTGCTCCAGCTCGGCGTCGTCGCCCACGAACACTACAACGGCATCGATCTGGCCGTGGCGAACTCGACCGAGGACGAGCACGGGATGATCATCGCCGTCGCTGGTGACGGTCCCGAATATGCCTCGATGCGCAGCCTGCGCCAACGCGATCGAGTGCTGCCCGAGCAGCTGACCCGCCGCGGTTGGAAGTTCATGCGAGTGTGGTCGACGGATGCGTTCGTCGACCCGCAGTCGGAGACCGAGAAGATCTTCGAAGCCTGGCGCTCCACCGTCGAGACGATGAGCCCCCAGGCCGTGCTCAATGCCGCACGCGCCGCTTCCGTGGTCGTCGGACGTACGGGCAGCCGCCCTAAGCTCGTGCCCGGACTGCCGATGCACAAGTACACCGCCGAAGGCCTCGACCAGATGACCGACTGGATCCAGTCCGATGCTGTCGTGCGCGGCGATGGGGAGATCAAGGACCTCCTGCGCACAGCACTGGCTCAGAAGGGCAGCTCGACGCGCGGAGACTCGCAGCTGCAGGCCGCCGTCGACCGCTATCGTGAGCGTCACGCTCAGGCGAAGAAGGTCACCGGCTCCGAGGTGTTCATCCCGCGGTCCGGTTCGGCCGGACCCGTCGAGGACGAGATCCTGCCGACCTTCGACACCGGCAAGATCCGTGCCGATGAGCTCCGATCCGCCGGGCTAGTCCGAACTGCGAGCAACGACCAGGTCGCCGAGGCAGCCGATGAGTCGGACTCGGGTCCCGACGGTGGGGCGGACTCCCCTGACGAGGCTGGGTCGGGTGCTGCGGATGACGTCGCGACGTCGGACTCGGCAGATGGCGTGGCGAAGTCGGGCCCTGCGACAGGGTCGGACTCCGCGGCTGGGTCGGATGTGTCGGGTGCGGGCGCTGAGTCGAGGTCGGCTTCGGTCGTTGGCTCTGAGTCGAACTCGGCAGACGCGAAGCCGGTCGAGGCGAAGTCGGATGCCGACGAGGCGGAGAAGCGCAGCTCCGAATCGGCGACGGAGCCGAAGACCGACGATGCCTGAACAGCCGGACGAGACTGTTCCCCGCGACGGGGATCAGCAGTCCGAGGTCGAGCAGAATCGCACATCCGAAGTCGAGCAGAATCGCGCGGCCGAGGTCGAGCGGGAGCGTGAGCCCGAGGCAGAACCGGCAGCCGAGGCCGCCGGTTCCGCGGATCCCGGCCTGCCGAAAGCTCACGGCGACGCGACCGAAACCGACTCCGACGCGAGCGCTGACGCGGAGCGCCGAGCACGGCTCGAAGCAGCGAAACGACGCTATCGGGCCACTCTGCGCAACGAGGCCGAGTCCGGCGGCGGAGGGTTCAGCGAGGACTATTACCGCTCGCAGAAGCCTCCGCACTGGTCGTAAAGTCCTCTGATCGTACGATCCACTGACCGTCAGGTCCACGGATCGTCAGTTTCGCGGGTCGTCAGACCGGGTCGGACGCACCAAGCCTCGGCGGAATCGTCGTTCAAGCCGGCGCGCAGATGTGGAAAGGCGCAAGGGTCGAAAGGTGCGCGTCACCTTGAACGAGAGTGAACAGCAGCCGACACTGCGCCGGATGGGCCGGGTTTCGGCCCGGACAGTGCGCCGAACAGGCCCGGTAGTCGGTCCGGACATGAAGAAGGCCCGCTCCTTGCAGGGAGCGGGCCTTCGCCGTGGGCGACTGGGGATCAGTGTCGCGGCGGCTGGTTCGGGTCGATCGGTCCGTCGGTTGCGGGGCCCTCGGCGGGTCCGGCAGCGGCAGCGGTCTGGTTGCGCAGGATCTCGCGGATGTCGCCGAGCAGATCCTCGGCGGTCGGAGGAACTTCTTCCTCGGGGGCTCCGCGCTTACGCAGCTCGTTGAGCTTGTTCATCGGAACGATGATGATGAAGTAGACGATGGCGGCGACGATGAGGAAGTTGAGGGCCGCGGTGATGACCGCACCCAGGTCGATGGTCGTCTCCGGGACGTCCGGCTTGATCTGGAACGAAAGGGCCGGACCCTCCGCACCGCCGACAGCGGCGATGAGCGGGTTGATGATCTTGTCGGAGAAGGCGGTGACGATCGCGGTGAAGGCACCGCCGATGATGACCGCGGTGGCGAGTTCGACGACATTCCCCTGGAGAATGAAGTCTCTGAATCCCTTAAGCATTAGAGAGACCCTTTCGGTGTGTTTGTTCACTGAAATGCGCTTGAGAATTACCCAATTACGTTTCAATGGTACACAGGAGTAACACAATCTCGACAGATTTCTCCGCGATTCTCGTCACGGTTCGATCATCATCGAGCGTCTCAGGTATGTGATCAGCGGGGACACTCGCGCGGCGAGCAGGGATGCAGGCCGGTCAGCTCGGACACACGCACCGTCGCTGATGGTCGGGCGCGAGCCCTTCGGCGCCGATATCGGCTCGGTCAACGGGGCAGTATTGCGAAGCTAATCGGCAGTCCGGCGAATTCCGCGACCCGTCCGGCGTCCTCGGCAGAGAGGATGACCGATACAAGCTGACCTGATTCGGCGGCTATTCCCTCCGGCTTATCGACGAGCCGAGCGATCGTCACCTTTTCGACGACGACTTCGGACCCGCCGTCCGGAAGAGAGGAGAACAGGCGGATCTTCTGCCCCGGTTGCAAGAGGGCTGCCGAGGCGTCGTCGGCGAGGCGGATCGGCATGAGCAGGTCCCGGCTGCCCTCGGGCAGAGCCTGCTGGTCGAGCACGATCGATGCTGTCAGAGCCGACCCCTGCGACAGCCCCGCCGAGGTGTGTCGACCCTTCGCCTCGGCGATGGAGGTGAACGCCTTGTCGGGCACCAGGTCGGGCGGGAAGTCCTTGAGCGCAAGATCCTGTGAGGTGAGCTCGGCGCCGGGGGCGAGATCCGTCTTCGCTACGACCACGGCGGTTCCGGATTCGTTCGGGGTGAGCACCCAGACGATCAGGGCGCACGCACACGCAAGGCAGACGGCGGCGAGGATGCGCTGCGGGCGGATGCGAGACGATCGTGCCCACGTGGTCGACGTGCTTCGGAAACGCTGCAGGATGCCCATGGGACGACCTTGGTGCGGCCGGGACGGTCGGGCAAGGGAGCGGACTGGGCCTGTGGACGCTGATCGCTGTCCACAGGCGATCGACGCTCAAGTGGCGGCGGGTCTCAGCCTGCTGCGGGGGTGCTCGCCGCCGAGGTGCCGGACGAGGAACTGGATGCGGAGGAATCCTTCGCTGACGAGGAGTTCGCGGCATCCTTCGACGATGAGTCGGAGCTCGATGAGTTCGAGGAGTTCGAGGAGCCGACGGTGCTCGAGGTGGACGACCGGGAGTCGGTTGCGTAGAAGCCCGAACCCTTGAAGCTGATGCCCACAGTGCCGAAGACCTTCTTCAGGCGACCCTGGCATTCGGGGCAGACGGTGAGCGAGTCGTCGCTGAAGTCCTGATGAATATCAAAGGCGTGACCACAGCTCTTGCAGGCATAGGAGTAAACGGGCATTCGAGACCTTTCTTCGACGAGAAGATTATAGTGCACGCCGAGCCGTCGCCGCCGCACCGGTCCGAGATGTGCACAGGGTTATCCACACGTCAACACGTCGGAGTGGGTGCTGATTCCCCATTCTCAGTCACCAGATGAGGGTCAAAAGTGCGCGGGTGGACACGAAGGAGAGCAAGCGTCGACCGTCAGGCGGGATCGAAGGTGTGCAGGCCGGCCTCGGTGATGGCCGCGGGTATGCGGAGGTCCCAGTCCTCGGCGATGAGCCCGGTCAGCCCGAGTTCGGAGGCGAAGCAGACCCCGACAACCCGCGGCACGGATAGGGTCGGGGCCGATTCCCGTTCCACGCGCGATCCCCGCTCCATGCGCGGGCCCATTTCCACGCTTGAGCCCCTTTCCATACGCGATCCCGTTTCCGCTTCCGCCTGGTTCCCGCGGTCGAGCGGTGCCACACCGTGGGGGCCGAAAGTCCGGTCGTAGAAGCCGCCGCCGTTGCCCAAACGGGCGCCGTCGGTGCCGAACCCGAGGGCCGGGACGAAGACGAGATCCAGCCCGACCTCGGTCGTCACCAGTTCTTCCGCAGAAAAGAGCTGCGCACCGCCCTGCGGCTCTCGGATGCCCCATTTGCCCTGCGGTTCGAGAGTGCCCATCGACCCGGTGACCTCGCCGAACGCGAGCGGCTCTCCGACCTTCGTGACGACCGGCAGGAACACTGTTCCCCCTGAGGCAAGGAAACGGTCGATGGCGGGGTCGAGATCGGGTTCCCCGGAAAGAGACGCATAGGCAAGCAGGGAACGCACCGGGCGAGACGAGATGACCTCCCACGCAGCGTCGGCCACGGTCCGGGCGGAACCAGGCGCCACCTCGGCGGGGGAGACGCTGGTCCGACCTCCAGTCACGGTCCGGGCAGAACCGGTCGCTGCCTCGGCGCGGGCACGGTCTGCGCGAGCGGAACGGACGTGAGAACGCAGCTGCGCCTTGGAAGTCGATGAGTCCACGTGAGTCAGAGTATCGGGGTGGGTCCGATTCGTTAAGATGACTTCATGAGTGATGAAGTGCAGCGCACCGTTCGCAAGGCCGTGATCCCCGTCGCCGGCCTCGGAACTCGGTTCCTCCCCGCTACGAAGGCCACCCCCAAAGAGATGCTCCCCGTCGTCGACAAACCCGCGATCCAGTACGTCGTCGAAGAAGCCGTCGATGCCGGACTCCAGGACGTCCTCATGATCACCGGGCGGAACAAACGACCGCTCGAGGACCACTTCGACCGGGTCGACGGGCTCGAAGCCGCGCTCGCCCAGAAGGGCGATGACAAGAAGCTCGCCGCCGTGCGCCACCCCTCCGAACTCGCCGACATCCACTACGTCCGCCAGGGAGATCCGAAGGGCCTCGGCCACGCCGTGCTCAAGGGCCGCCAGCACGTCGGTGCCGAACCCTTCGCGGTCCTCCTCGGCGATGACCTCATCGACGAACGCAGCCCCATCCTGCCGAAGATGATCGAGGTCGCCGAGAAGACCGGCGGCAGCGTCGTCGCCCTCATGGAGGTCCCGCCCGAGGCCATCCACCTCTACGGCTGCGCGGCCGTCGAAACCACTCCCGATGACGAGGTCGTCAAGGTCACCGGCCTCGTAGAGAAGCCCGCCACCGAGGATGCTCCCTCGAACCTTGCTGTCATCGGCCGCTATGTGCTCGCCCCGGAGATCTTCGACGTCCTCGAGACCACCGAGCCCGGCCGTGGCAACGAAATCCAGCTCACCGACGCTCTTCAGGAACTCGCCGGCGATGCCGACGGTCACGGCGTCTACGGGGTCGTGTTCAAGGGTGCCCGGTATGACACCGGTGACAAGCTCGACTACCTCAAGGCCGTCGTGCAGATCGCGTGCGACCGTGACGACCTCGGCGAGGATCTCAAGGGATGGCTGCGCGACTTCGTCCCCACACTGGACTGAGCAGGGACGCCTGGTGTGGCCCGTCATCCTGACTGATCGACAGTCCGATATCGTGCTGCGACCGCTGCGCCGACGCGATGAGCAGGCGTGGCGTGAGGTTCGCCGCTTCAACCGCGACTGGCTGCGACCGTGGGATGCGACCCTGCCGGCACCCGGCCAGGAGCTGCCGGGATTCCGCACCATGGTGCGCATGCAGGACCGGCAGGCCAAACGCGGCCAGACCGTGCCCTTCGCCATCGAGGTCGGCGGGGACTTCCGCGGCCAGATCACCGTGTCCGGACTGAGCTGGGGATCCATCCTGTCCGGGCAGATCGGGTACTGGATCGACTCGCGCGTGGCCGGCCGGGGCATCACCCCGATCGCGGTGGCGATGGCCGCCGACCACTGCTTCTTCGCTCTCGGCCTCCACCGCGTCGAGATCAACATCCGTCCGGAGAATACGGCCAGCCTGCGGGTGGTCGACAAGCTCGGCTTCCGCGACGAAGGGCTGCGCACCCGATACATGCACATCGACGGACAGTGGTGCGACCACCGCACCTTCGCGCTGCTGTCCGAAGACGTCCCGCAGGGCCTGCTCGGGGCGTATCGGCACGGCACCTCCGGAGGAGCGGCGAGCTGAGCCCGTGTGCGCGGCGGGGCGCGCTGAGGATCGCGTCGGTCCGGTGCGTTCGCCCGTGCCCGCGTCGGTGCGGCGCGTGCCCGCACCACCTGGGAATTCTGTGAACTTCGCACCTGTTTGACCGACACACCACCCGCGCTCACGTCTTCGCCGATGCCTGCAACTTAGGGTGGCATTGTGGACACCAGCATCATCGTCGTCATCGCCATCGTCGTGGTCTTCGCCGTTGCTGTGCCCGCAATGATTCGGAAGTCCGCGACGGAGCTCTCGCGCGCCGAAATCGACACGGTCCCCGACAACGCGGCCGTCGTCTCCGCGACAACCCCGATTCCCGGGCACGATCATTCGGTGCGCACCCAGGTCTTCCACGACAAACCCCGCAAGACCCCGTCCGTGCCGCTGCCGGATGTCTCCCGCACCGAAGCCGCACCGCAGCTGAGCCTGTCGTCCACGCCCGAATTCTCCGTCATCGACGGTCAGGCGGAGGCGACGACCATCGCCGAGGCGGCCGATGAGTCCCAGCTCCACGTCATGCCGATCGCGGTCGGTGAGTCCCACTCGGCCTACCCGACCGAGCATCCAGCCGGCAGCTATGGCGCGGTCGCCGGTCATGGTGGAGTCACCGGGCAGGACGGGGTCGGCAACCACAGCGGGGTCGGCAATGTGCGGACGCTCCACCCTGCCGTCCACGCTGTGTTCAATGACTCCGCCCGCGGATCCGGCTCATCGGGTGGCCGGCAGAGTGATCCGCGGGCCGGGCAGGGTCGAACTGCACAGCAGCATCCGCCGCATGCGCAGTCGCCTGCGGCAGGCGCCCTATCGACGATCGGGTCGGCCGACCGAGGCGGCGCACCTGGCACCGGCGGATCGGGCACGGGCCGGGGCGGCCACCTCGGCGACGGTGTCCCGAAGGCAGACGAACCACAGATTTCCAATCCGAGCGTCGGAGACGATGAGGAACACGCGATGACTGAGCAAGCAACGACCCTGCGGGAGTCCCTGAAGTCGCTGAACACGATGGTCAGGGGATTCGCGCTGGTGTTCCTCGCGTCGGTGCTCGGCATCCTCGTCACGAGCGTGCTCGCGCTGTTCTCGGTCGTCCACATCGCGTTGGCCGGTGTCTTCCTCGGCCTCGCGGTCGTCTCCCTGTTCCTCGTGCGCACACTCAATCTGCGCAAGGCCGTAGTGAAGAAGAAGCTGCGCCGGCTCGACCGGTCGCCGCAGCGATCCGCGCAGACGGTGCCGGTGAAGAGGCAGCAGAGCCACGCGGCCGCTGGTGCCCAGGCGACGGCGACCGCGCCGGTCGACGAGCAGCCTGCCCCGGTTGCCAAGCAGTCGGCACCGTCCGCCCGGCAGGCGGCCCCGTCCACCGAGCAGCCTGCCCCGGATCGGACGACGGCACGCACCCGCACCGCGGCACGACCGGCCGCCTCGGCGTCGACCTCGAGCGGAACCGCCGCTCGGATCGCGGCGGCAGCGCAGGCGAAGAACGGATCGACGAAGGCCGCACAGGCCCGGGCCGCGATGGCCCACAGCACCGAAGCCAAGAAAGCCCGTGAGGAAGCCGACACCGGTGAGATCCCCCTCGTGCGCGTCCGCAAGGAAGCCAGCGAGGGACACACCACTCGCCAGGTCCTGCTCACCGGGCCGATCCCGGTCGTCAAGGAGGAAGCCTCCGCCGAGGCGGCCGCCGACGCCGCTGAACCGTCCACTGACGCTGCGGACTCTTCGACCGTTCGTTCCGCTGAGGATGACCCGTCCGAGACGGCGACGACTTCCGCCGAGACCCGGACCTCCGAGACCCGGGCCGCTGAGAAGGACGCGACAGAGGCTCCGGTCTCGCTCGGGTCCGACCTCGACGCCGATGCCCCCGCGGCGGAGAGCGGACGGGCCAGCGCCGACGCGGACGTGCATGCGGCACTGAACGCGGCTGCCCCGAAGGTCGACGACCCGTTCATGCAGCGACTGAAGTCCCGCGACGGATGGTCGCCGACGCCCCTGCCGGTCCCCAGCTACGTCGGCGCTCCCGAGGCCGAGCACCAGGCGCCCTCGGCGACGGCGGCTGACGCCAGTTCGTATGAGACCGAGGCGCGCAGCCGTGAGGACATCGCCGCTCAGTTCGCCGCCGAACTCGGGTACCGTCCGGAGCTCAGCGACTCCGCCCGCGAAGAAGGGCCGCTCGGACACGGACGCAAGGCGATCCGCACGAACAAGGCCGCCGACCTCGGCGCCGTCAACGACGTGCTGGCCCGCCGCCGGGCCTGACGCACTTCGGCGTGGGCGGGGGCTGACGGCCCTCGCCACGGTCGGGACTGGCCCACATCGGTGTGGTCGCGGCGCACTCGACTCGCAGCCCGGGCAGGCGTCGTATCATCGACCACTGAAGCTGCACACCTTGTTCTCAACGACTCACGTTCTTCGGTGAGTATTTCGGGGCAGGGTGTGCCGATCAGTCGGTGAAGACCGACCAGCAGAGGGCGTTCCGGCGAACCTGATCCTCGAGGACGAGCTCACGGACCTCGCCCGGGAGCCGTTGTCGCTGCCACCGAAGTTCTGACCGTCCCGCTGCGAAGTCGGACTGCTTCGGACCGCGGGCGGCCTTGATCGCATACGCGGCAGCGCCGAGGTCGTGCTCGGCGACGTGGCCGACGCAGGCCGCCTGCCCTGCCGCATAGGCGGCGAAGCGGGCCGGACCCGTGAGCGGCCTGGCCGCGCCCATCGCATGCCCGCCGGCGGCACGGGCGGTCATCATCGGCATCTCACCGGCTGTCCAGGCTCGGGCCGCGGCGATGGCCTGCTCGGGGCGGGGGTCCTCGGGGCAGACGGCTGCGAAGAATGGGAGGACGTGCTCGGCGCAGTCGGCGGCCCACAGGGCGAGGAGTCGATGATGGTCATCGGTGAGGGAGCCGCCTCGGCGAATGGTGATCATCCGCGGATCTCGGACCTCGGGGAGGATCATTGCAGACTCGCGGTCGATTCCGATCCGGGTTCCGACCGACCGCCGAAGTCATCGGCGATGGCGGCCGCGACCGCCTGTAGGCGCGGCACCAGATCGTCCTCGACCGACAGCCCCCTCAGATGAGAGGTGTGCAGTGAGACGTTGAGCGCGGCCAGGGTGTTCTGTCCGCGACGAACCGGGACGGCAAGGCCCCGTAGGCCGTCGTCGAGCTCCTGGGACACGAGGCACCATCCCTGCCTGCGGATTCGACTGAGCTCAGCCCCGAGCTCACTTGCCGAGGACACGGTGTGGTCGGTGAACGGCGTGATCTCGACTCGGTTGAGAAACTCCTCCTGAAAGGACTCGGGCAGCTCGGCGATGAGCATCCGACCCATCGACGTCGCCCACGCGGGGAGCCGATTTCCGAGATTGACCGTCACGGCGTGGAGCCTCGGCGCTGCGGCTCGCGCGATGTAGACGACGTCATCGGAGTCGAGGATGCTCAGTGTCGCAGATTCGTCGAGCTCGTTGGCGAGCCGATTGAGGTGCGGCTGCGCGACCTTCGGAAGATCGAGCCCCGCGAGGAATCCTGCTCCGATGTCGAGGACGCGGGGCGTGAGCGAATAGAGCGCCCCGTCTGCGCGGAGGTAGCCGAGGTCGACGAGGGTGAGGAGGAAACGCCGTGCCGCAGCCCTGGTGAGGCGCGTGGCCTCGGCGACCTCGGTAACCGAGAGCCGAGGGGATTCCGCGGTGAAGGCGAGTAGTACCGCCAAGGTTTTCTCGGCGGACTGGACGAAATGTCTGCCGGTCGGCGTCCGGTCGTTGAAGCTCATCGTTGAAGTCACCTCTCCAGGGTATCGGGCCAGGGCATCGGGGCCCGCCTCGGCGGACGATCGTCGTCCTCGGCAGAGCCGACTGGCGGTACGAGACGTCCTCGACTATGAAGACAGTCTAGCAAAGTGTGCGCATAGCGCACGGATGTACGAGCAGCGCACATCGTGATAATGTGATCTGCGATAAGCACGAACACGCCCTCGCCGTGGAGGAACTGCGGGGCACCATTCGAAGGGGAATGTCATGTCAGCAGCGAAAAGCACCGACGCGGGAGGCGCCGCCGAACTCAAGCGCGCCAGACGAGCCGCCGCAGGATCGTTCATCGGCGCCGTCGTCGAGTGGTACGACTTCCTTCTCTACGGAATCGTCGCGGCCCTGGTCTTCGGGAAGCTCTTCTTCCCGGACTACAGCTCTCATGCCGGAACGCTCGCCGCTTTCGCGACCTTCGGCGTCGGGTTCATCTTCCGCCCACTCGGCGGCATCATCTTCGGCCACTTCGGCGACCGCCTCGGCAGGAAGTCAATGCTCGTATGGACGATGACGATCATGGGAGTGGCCACCGCACTCATCGGCGTCCTGCCTACCTACCAGGCGGTCGGTTGGCTGGCTCCGGCGCTGCTTGTGCTGCTGCGCTGCATCCAAGGCATCGCTGTCGGCGGCGAATGGGGCGGTGCCGCCCTCATGGCCGTTGAGAGCGCGCCATCGAAGCTGCGTGCCTTCTTCTCCAGCGGAGTTCAGATCGGCTACTCCTTCGGACTGCTGCTGGCCACCGGACTCGTCGCCGTGCTCAGCAGCAACTTCTCGGCCGAGGCGTTCCTCGACTGGGGTTGGCGCATCCCGTTCTTCTTCAGCGCCGTCCTCGTCCTCATCGGACTGTGGATCCGCTCGGGTGTGGAGGAATCCGAAGAGTACGTCGAGCGAGTGAAGAACGCGAAGACCGACAAGACCGCGAAGCTGCCGATCCTCGAGGCCTTCAAACGCTATCCGGCGCAGATCTTCCAGATCGTCGGCCTGCGCTTCATCGAGCTGCTGACCATGTACATCGTCACGACCTTCGCTCTGTCCTATTCCACGGACGAACTCGGGCTCGATCGGCAGCTGATGCTCAACATCACACTCCTCGTGGGCGGCCTCGGAATCGTCACCATCCCGACCTTCGCCTACCTCTCCGACCGTTTCGGCCGGCTGCGGGTCTACCTCACCGGCGGCATCATCGGCCTGGTCAGTGCGATCCCGTTCTTCCTCGCACTCGAGAGCGGCAATGTCGTCACGATCGTCATCTTCGCCGTCCTCCTCATCAATATCGCCCACGACGCCGTCGTCAGCGTTCAGCAGCCGCTTTTCGCTGAGATGTTCAGCCCCGAGTTCCGCTACAGCGGCGCCGGAGTCGGCTACCAGCTCGCCAGTGCGATCGCTGGGGGCTTCACCCCGTTCATCGCGACTTTCCTCGTCGGTGTGGGGAACGGAACGTGGTACCTCGTCGCGGCCTACCTGGCCGGTGGCTGCCTGATCTCGATCTCCATTGCGCTCTACCTGATCCGGCAGTGGCAGGTCGGACGTCGGACCGAGCGCGCGACCGCCAAGGCTGCCCAGGTCGTGTCCGCCTGATGGTCCGCCACCCTTCCTTCGCCGAGGCTGCGCCGACTACCGGTACGCGGAGCGCCGAGCAGCCGGCTTCCGCGATGCCGACCGTGGTTGTGCCGGACTCGGGTGGGCCGACAGGATCGATCGGTCAGTTCGGATCGATCCGATCGGCCGAGATCACCGGCCCCGCTCGCGTCGAAATCCTCACTCGTCCGGGACCGCAGGGCCGTCCTGCCGCCGGAGAGCTGCGCGTGCGGATGCTCGCGGTGGGGATCTGCGGCACCGATCTCAGCCTGGCCTCGGGGTCGCGGACGCCGCCCGAGATGCCGTGGAGGCTCGGGCACGAAGGCGTCGGTGAGATCGCTGAGGTGGGGCCTGACGTGGAGGGGTGGGCTATCGGTGACAGGGTCGCCCTCGAACCGAACATCAACTGCGGGCAATGCGAATACTGCTGCCGTGGTATGACCTCGGCGTGTGTCTCTCGGCTGAGCGCCGGGGTGCTCACCCAGCCGGGATTCCTCGCCGAGGTGATCGACCATCCCAGGGAATTCTGTCATCGGCTACCGCCCGGCATCCCCGTGGAACGTGCCGTGTGCGCCGAGCCGCTGACCGTGGCCGCCTCGGCGATTCGTCGCACCGAACTGCAGGATACCCAACGGCGGGATGGGGAAGAGGTTCTCGTCCTCGGCGCGGGGGCCCAAGGACTGTTGGCAAGCCTCGTCCTCGTCTCGCGCGGGTATCGGCCGTGGGTGAGTGAACCGGACGCGGCTCGTCGGCGTCTGGCGATCGAGCTCGGAGCCCGCGAGTTCGTCCCCGGAAGCAGCCCGGCACCGACGGCTGTCATCGATGCGGCGGGCGTTCCGGCGGCCCTGGCCGCAGTCGTCGACCACCTTGCCCCGTTCGCGAAGGTCACGATCGTCGGCGAGGATCAGCACCACCTCGGCGCGTCGAGCTTCGACATCGTCCAGCATCAGCTGAGCATTCGGGGATCGTTCATCTACGAGCACCCGCAGGACATGACGGCCTCGGTCGCGATGCTTCAGGCGCTGCCGACGGAGTCGATCGTCGGCCCGGGGCTCGCGCTCGACGAGGTGCCCGAGCTGCTGAGTGCGGGCACCGCCGACCGTCCCGGAGTCAAACAGTGGGTGGATCTGCGCCGCTGATGACTCCGGACCGTGCTTGACTCGAGCCGGTCGGACTGATCAGGCACGAGGTAGGCAGCTGGCCGCGTCTGATCAGGCGCGTGGTGTGGCCACGTACTTGATCTCGAGGAACTCGTCGATGCCGACGCGTCCGCCCTCGCGACCGAGTCCGGACATCTTCACTCCGCCGAACGGTGCGGCCGGGTTCGAGACGAGACCGGTGTTGAGGCCGACCATGCCGACCTCGAGCTTCTCGGCGAGGCTGAGTGCCCGCTCGATGTTCTCGCTGAACAGGTAGCCGGCGAGTCCGTACTCGGTCTCGTTCGCCAGGGCCATGGCCTCCTCGTCGGTGTCGAAGGTGACGATCGGAGCAACGGGGCCGAAGATCTCGGTGGTCCGGATCGCTGAGTCGGCGGGTACCTCGGTGATGACGGTCGGGTCGAAGAAGTAGCCCTTGCCTTCGATCCTCTTGCCGCCGGTGAGGACCTTCGCGCCCTTGGCCACGGCGTCGTCGACGAGTTCGGTGACCTTGTCCAGGGAATCCTGATCGACGAGCGGCCCCACCTCGGTGCCTTCATCGAGGCCGTTGCCCACCTGCATCGATCCGAGGCGCTCGGCGAGCTTGGTCGAGAACTCCTCGGCCACGGCCGAGTGGACGAACAGGCGGTTGGCCGCGGTGCATGCCTCACCGCCGTTGCGCATCTTCGCGAGCACGGCACCGGTGACGGCCTTGTCGAGATCGGCATCCTCGCAGACGACGAACGGGGCATTGCCGCCCAGCTCCATCGAGGTCTTCATGACATTGTCGGCGGCCTGCTTGAGCAGGCTGACGCCGACCTCGGTCGAGCCGGTGAACGTGATCTTGCGGGCGATGCCCGCCTCCATCCACGGGGTGACGACGCGGCGAGCCGACTCCGAAGTGACGATGTTGAGCACGCCTGCGGGCAGCCCCGCCTCGTCCAGCACGTCGACGAGCATGAGCGAGGTCAGCGGGGTCAGCTTCGCGGGCTTGAAGACCATGGTGCAGCCGGCGGCGATGGCCGGCCCGATCTTGCGGGTCCCCATCGCCAGCGGGAAGTTCCACGGGGTGACGAGGATGCAGGGCCCGACCGGTTCGCGGGAGACCATGAGGCGGTTCTTGCCGTCGGTCGACTGCATGAAGTCGCCGGAGACGCGCACGGCCTCCTCGGAGAACCAGCGGAAGAACTCGGCACCATAGGTGACCTCGCCCTTCGACTCGGCGAAGGGCTTGCCCATCTCCGCGGTCATCACCGCGGCGATGTCGTCGGCGCGTTCGATGAGGAGTTCGAAGGCGCGGCGGAGGATCTCGGCGCGCTCGCGCGGTGGGGTTGCCGCCCATGAGGCCTGGGCGTCACCGGCAGCCTTGATGGCGGCTTCGGCGTCGGCGGCCGAGCCGTCGGCCAGGGTGGTGATGACCTCGCCGGTGGCGGGATTGAGAACTTCGAGGGTCTTGCCGCCTTCGGCCTCGCGCCACTGTCCGTCGATGAACAGTCCGGTGTTGAGAGTGTCCATGATCGGGGTGATGTCCACGACGGAATCTCCTTGGTTGTCGTCAGAGCGGAACCGCGTCGTCGTTGGGCGCGAAGGACGAACCGTTTCGGGCGGCCCTCGGCGGCGATCGAGCGTGCGGCCCTCTCAGTGTAGGGGCCTGAGCCTCGCGCGTGTAGGGGGCATGAGGCCCGCGCACACTGCGGAATTCGTCGCTCGGGAACCTCAGTCGCGCGGCTGACGTGCCAGGATCGACAGGGAGGCGTGGGTGAGTGCGCTGGTGGCGATCAGTTGGCGATTGTGCATCGTGATTCCGCGGATCACGCGGAGGCAGACCTCGTCCCGACTGAGCTCGGGGCCGATGGGGCGGATGTTGTCCCGGGCGACCGAGGCGATGGCCCGGCACTGAGCGACGACCGAATCGATGTCGACGCGGTAACCGGCGGCATCTGTCATCGCGAGGACTCGGGTCAGCGCAGTCCTGGCGGCCGATTCCTCGTCCGGCCAGCCGAGGCGGTCGAGGGCCTCGTCGACGATCTCGTCGAAGCGGTCCGGCGGCGTCGCGGTGCCGCCTGTGATGTCATCGCCCGTGGTCGACTTGAGGGCATAATGTGCGGATCCCAGAGCACGCAGCGCCGAGGCGGGAAGCCCGGAGTTTCCGCGTAGGGCGAGTTCCTGACAGATGCCCATCAGCTCGATCGTCGACAGTGAGTCATCGTCAATGGCCCGGGTGAGTTCGGCGATGCCGGTGATCGGGATAGACAGCTCATCGCGCAGCCACCTGATGAGTGTGAGCCGGTGGAGATGCGAGTCGTCGTAGACGGCCGTGGTCGCATTCTTCTTCCGGCCGGGCGGCAGGAGTCCCTCATGGATGTAGTACTTGATGCTCGCGGTGGAGACCCCCGTGGCTGCGGCCAGAGCGCTGAGTTTCATCACAGACCTCTCTTCGCCGCATCGGATAGTGGACGCGGCCGATGCTATCTACGTTGCCGCTATTGGTTAGCGACACTATCTTAACTGTATGTCCACATTGTTCGTAGTCATCCACGCCATTGCCGCCTCGGGTGTCGTTCTGCTGGGCCCGATTCAGATCCTCCGCCGCACCAAGGACCGCAAGCACCGCTTCATCGGCCGGTCCTGGGTCATCCTCATGTACTTCGTGTGCGTCAGCGGAATGCTCATCTACTCTCTGACCGGATCGTTCACCGCCTTCCACGCGTTGGCGATCTGGACCTTCATCTCCACGACCCTCGGCGTCATCGCCATTCGCCGCGGCAAGGTCCGCCGCCACATCTTCATGATGGTCGGCTCGTACCTGGGTGCGCTGACCGCGGGCATCTTCGCCGCGATCATCCCCGGTCGTGATATTCCGCGGCTGGCCGTCAGTGATCCGGGACTGCTGTGGTCGCTCGTGGCCCTGGTGATCGTGCTGGTCACGGCCTGGGCGGTCTACGTTCTGCGCTTCGTCTCCGGGCAGGATCGTGTGTCGGCAGTCATCGGCGATGCAGTGCCGACGGATGGTACGCCTGCTCCTTCCGGTGCAGCTGCAGCGCCGGCGGTATGACGCCGCCACCTGCCGACCGGCTGTGACACAGCCGCGCGTCGAAGATGACGTTCGGAGCGAAAGCGATACCGCCCTCAGGCGACGTTCGCGTCGAACTCCGTGTTCTTCTGCAGGAAATTGTGCACATAGGAGCACGTCGTCCGGAACTTCAGCCCCGCCTCGGCGCTGGTCTCAAGCGCGAAGCGCACGAGCTTCGCGGCGAGCCCGCGCCCGCCCCATTCGGGGGAGACCTCGGTGTGGGTGAAGGTGCGGACCGTGCCCTCGGCAGTGTCGTCGGGGCCGGCCTCGCGGTCGATGTAGTCCGCGACGCCGATGACCGCGCCGTCATGGGAGACGGTGAAGCGGTGGGCGGCGGCATCCTCGGCGACGGTGAAGGTCTCTCCGTTGACCTCGAAGTCCATGTCATTCCTCTCGAATGTCCGTGCCCGGCGGCACTGTGGCGGCGTCCGCGGCGCTGGGCCGGTGCCCGGCGACGCAGCGATGGTCGGTACTGCGGCGGACGATCGGTGTCGATCTGTCCTGACCTCTGACACTATAGTTCTGCAGCTGGGAAACCGACTAGCCTGATGAACAAAGACGCAATGGTCGGGTTCGCCCGGCGGCAACCCAGTCGAACGCTCGCGAAGGAGTCGGTCACATGTCCTCACCCACCCCGGTCACCATGGTCGATGCGCACGAAATGATCCTCCATGAGGCCGGGTACGAGGTCACCGAACTCACCGAGGCCGACATCGCCGACTATGTCGAACTGGTGTCCTCGGCCTACCGCGGGGAGGGCTCGAAGCAGGGCTGGACCACCGAGGCGGACATACTCGGCGGGCAGCGCCTCGACGTCCCGATGGCCGAGGAGATGCACGCCGAGACCGACTCCGTGATCCTGCTCGTCCGCGACGGACAGGGGCGGGCCGTGGCGAGTGTGTACCTGCGCGAACCCGAGAACGGGGAGGCCTACCTCGGCGTGCTCGCGGTCTCGCCGCTGGGCCAGGGCAAGGGTGTGGGGTCGGCGCTGATGAACCTCGCCGAGGCGTGGGTGTCCGAACGCTGGGGCGCGCACGCGATGCGGATGAGCGTGATCAACAAGCGCGAAGAACTCATCGCCTACTACGAGCGCCGAGGCTACGGGCGCACCGGTGAGGTCGAACCCTTCCCCTACGGCGACGAGCGCTTCGGTGTCCCGAAGGTCGACGATTTGGAGTTCGTGCTGCTGCTCAAGCCGCTGGGGTGAGGGGGCTCGCGCCGGTGCCGGAGCCTGCGCTGGGCTCGCGCCTGTGCCGGGCTCATAGGTGGGCGTCTTGGTCGGATTCTGTTGCTCTGGACCCGACCAAAACGCCCACTTAGTGGTCTTCGCGAAGCGCTCAACGCTGCGAAATCCCGCGGGCAGCGCCTGCCAGACGGGCAGTCGACCTCAGAACAGCATTGCGGGCACCACGAGTCCGCCGACCAGCGCGACAGGCCCGATGATGACCATCGACATACCGAACTTCACGAGGATGCGCGTTAGACGCGGCTTGTCCTCGGTCGGGGCGGTGGCGACGACGGTGGCACCGAGGGTGGAGAACGGTGAGACGTCGACGACGGCCGAGCACACGCCCAGTGCCGCGATGAGCGCCCAACCGGGCACTCCACCTGCGGCGATGAGCGGCAGGGCCAGTGGCACGAGGGCCGCGAGAATGCCTGTGGTGGAGGCGAACGCGGACACGAGCCCGCCGACGATGCAGAGGACGAAGGCCGCGATGAGCGGCGAACCGATCGACTCGGCACCTTCGCCGAGGAGGTCGACGGCTCCCATGTTCTGCAGCACCCCGACGAAGGTGATGATGCCGCCGACGAGCAGCACCGTCGACCAGTCGATCTTCGGCAGCGCGGCCTTGCCGGTCTTCGGGTCGACGAGGGAGAGGATCGCGCCGAAGAGGAAGCACAGCAGGCCGATGTCGGGATCGTTGCCGAGAGCGGCGAGGACCACGACGCTGCCGACGAGGCCGATCATGAAGATGACGGTGAGGATCTGCACGAACGTGAAGGGTGCGGAGTCGCCGGTGTGCTCCGAGCTCGAGGAGTCGAAGAGCGCTTCGTCCTCGTCGTCCTCACCGAAGGCCACCTTCGTCGCCGAGGCGGAGCCGCGGGAGATGCGTGAGCTCGCACCCGCTGTGGTGCCGCTGGTATCGGCGGCGGCTCCCGCACCGGCACCATCCGAACCGGCACCGTCGCCGTCCGAACCGGCGGACCCTGCGCCAGTCGCGGCGGCAACGGCGGACTTCCGACCGAACAGCGACCGACCGTACATGAAGTAGGCGACGACGAGCATGATGAGATACGTGACCACGGCGATGCCGAAGAGCACATAGGGGGAGAGGTCGATGCCGGCCCCGCGTGCGGTGCTGTAGGTGACGATGCCGTAGAGGCTCGTCGGGGCGAAGCCGCCGGCGCCGATGGCGAAGCAGATCGCCAGTCCCATGAGCGCGTAGTCGACCTCGTACTTGCGGGCGACCTGCATGCCCACAGGCATCATGACGAGCCCTGCAAGCGGTGCGCCCATCGCGGCGATGCAGCCGGTGATGACGAAGAAGACCGCGGGCAGGAGCACTGCTGAGGAGCCGACGCGTTCGAGGGCCCAGTCGATGATCCGATCGACGGTGCCGTTCTCCTGGGCGATGGCGAAGAAGTAGGTCACTCCCGCGAGGAGGACCATGATGTCGAGCGGGAACTCGGCGATGATGTCATCGACGACCATGTCGGTGAACAGCAGTCCGGTGCCGGCGGCGCCGACGAGCATGAGCACGCCGATCTGGACGCCGCGGACTGCGCCGACGGCGAAGAGTGCCACGAAGATGAGCAGGGCGATGATCTGGGTGAGCATGATGTCCTTGAGAAGGCTGAAGCGACACTGTGCATCGCTGGCTGATTCGCTGTGAGACACTACCAGCCCTACTCGCCGGTACGCGGCAGGCGTGCCCGACCCGTCGCAGAATCCCGATAAACGGCACACCCTTGCCGAGGCGGCCCCAGAACTACCTGACGGCGGCTCAGCAACCTGGCGCCAGGTTGCTGAGCCGCCGTCAGGTAGTAGTTTGGGGGCGGTCTCAGGTGAGGAGGAGCGCCCCGCCGAGGCCGATGATCCCGACGATGATCGTGACCGCTGCGGCCAGGGCGAGGGGGCGTGCGCCGAGGTTCTTCAGCGCCCGCCACTGCACGCCGCGGCCGAGCGCGAACATCGCCATGGCCAGGCACACCGTCTGGATCCAGCCGAGCCCGGTGACCGCGAACTCCGGCAGCAGACCGAAGGTGCGCAGCGCGGCCATGGCGAGGAAGCCGAGAACGAACAGGGGCACGATCGGCGGCCGTGCAGTCTTCGCAGGTGCCGTAGCGGTGCGAGCCGCACCCGAGTCGGTGCCGGCTGAACAGGCCGTGCCGGGCCCGGCTCCATCTGAGCCGGCCGTACCATTCGAGCCCGCCCGGGCACCTGCTTCGGTGTCGAAGCTCGACCCGGCACCCGCCTCGGCGTCGGAACTCGACCCGGCACCCGCCTCGGCGAGGGTGGACTGTGCATTCGAATCCGACTGCGCATTCGCGTGCGCCTTGGCCTCGCTGCGGCGCACCGCGTAGCTGAACACGGCGACGGTGGGGGCGAGCATGATGACGCGGGCGAGCTTGACGAGGACGGCGACCTCGAGGGCGGCGGGGCCGATGATGCCGCCGATCGCCACGACCTGGGCCACCTCGTGGGTCGACGCCCCACCCCACATGCCAGCGGTGGCCGGGGCGAGCCCGAAGGCGGTCGCCAAGGACGGGATGATCGCGATCATCAGGGTGCCGAAGAGGACGACGAGCCCGATTGCGGCGGCGACGTCCTCCTTCTTCGAGCGCAGGGTCGATTCGACGCCGGCCACGGCTGCAGCCCCGCAGATGCCGAAGCCGCAGCCGATGAGCACGGCAAGGTCACGGTCGACCCGCAACGGGCGCGCGAGCGCCAGCGCCGAGCAGATTCCGGCGGCGACGATGACGGCGGCGAGCACGAGGACGAGCCAGCCGAGGTCGAGGATGTCACCGAGCACGACCTGTGCGCCCAGGGCGACGATGCCCACGCGCAGCAGCGGTTTCGCCGCGAAATTCAATCCGGGCAGGAACCTCTCGGGCAGGTCGGGCACGAGGTTGCCCAGTGCGATGCCGAGCACGATCGCCACGAGCAGAGGGGAGAGGACCGGCAGCAGCATGGAGATCGGCCACGCGATCGCCGTCGCGATGGCTGCGACGGCGAGTCCGGGAAGGAGAGAGATGATGCGGTGCATGTCCCCAGTCTGACAACGGCCGAGATGGGGCGGTAGACGGCAATTTCGCGTCAACCCATATCTGACTGATATGCCATGATGGGCATATGCACGACCTCACGGACATGAAGGAGTGGCCGGAGCTGCAGGCGTTGGGGCTGCTCGTGGCCCTCAGCGGCAATGCGCGCTCGATCGGCCAGGCCGCGGCGAAGCTCGACCTCGCCCAGCCGAATGCCTCGCGCAGCCTGCGCAATCTCGAACGTGACCTCAAGGTGCCGCTGCTCAGACGCTCACCGCGCGGAACCGAGCTCACCGTCGAAGGCCAGGCCGTGGCCGAATGGGGGTCGAAGGTCATAGAAGCCTATGACACCCTCAACGCCGGCATCCGCGCGATCCAGGACGCCCGCGCCGGCACCGTCAAGGTCAGCGCCTCGCTCACCGTCGCCGAATACCTCATGCCCCGCCACCTCACGACCTTCCGCGCCGCCCACCCGGAGATCGGGATCGGCCTGTCCGTGGAGAACTCCGCCACCGTCATCGACCGGGTGCGCCAGCAGAGCGTCGACCTCGGGCTCATCGAATCCGTGTCCGTGCCCTCCGACCTCACCGCCGAGGTGGTCGGTCGCGACCGACTCATGATCGCCTGTGCCCCGAGCTTCGCCGAGGCGTGGTCGAAGCCCATCACCGCCGAGGCGCTCGCCGAAGTTCCGCTGCTGGTCAGGGAGGTCGGTTCGGGCACTCGGGAGGCCATCGACTCCGCCCTGGCGAGCGTCGGGGGAGTGCGCGTGGCCGGAGAGTACGGATCGAACTCCGCTTTGCGCATCGCCGCAGCCACCGCCGTCGCCCCCGTGGTGCTCTCCGAACTCGCGCTGCGCGATGACTTCCGAGCCGGACGGCTGCTGCCGCTGCCCGTCGACGACTCCGTCGATCTCGCCCGCGAACTCCACGCCGTCTGGTCGCCCGGCCGCCGCCGGTCCGCCGGGGCCCGCCTGCTGCTCGAGCACATGGTCCGCAGCCTCGGGTGACGTGGCGTCGGTGAGGGGTGGCGGGGCAGGATTGCGCCGGCAGACACGTGCCGCGCCGCTGCGGGAACAGGGTCCGCGTCGAGGCTGTGCCGGCGGCTCATCTCGTCCGGCGGGCACCGACGATGCGGAATGGACCGCCTCTGCACGTGAGGGCACGCACCTCTATATTGGGGACCATGACAACGCCTGAGTCCACTTCCACCAGCCGCACCGAACTCGCTCCGGACACCATCGTCGTCGAAACCGGACGACCGGTTCGCGTCGACGGCGCCTCGGTGAACCCGCCGATCGACCTGTCCTCGACGTTCATCAGCGCCGGCGACATCGAGAACTCGCCCTACGCCTACGCCCGCTTCGACACCCCCGCGTGGTCACCCTTCGAAGAGGCACTCGCCCAGCTCGAACATGCGAGCCTGCCCGGGCTGGTCTTCGGCTCCGGTCTGGCGGCGATCTCCGCAGCGATCAGTCTCGTCCCCGCCGGCGGCACGCTCATCATCCCGAAGCACAGCTATCAGGGAGCGCTCGCCTCGGCGGAGCAGATCGCGCAGCGGCAGGGCTTCGATTTCGTCACCGTCGATATCGCCGACACCGAGGCGGTCATCGCCGCACTCGACAGCGCGGGGTCAGCCGACGGCACCACCACCTCGGCGGGGGATGGCACATCCGTTTCCGGGACGGGCATGCTGTGGATCGAATCGCCGACGAACCCGATGCTCGAGGTTGCCGACGTTCCCGCGCTGATCGCGGCCGCGAAGGACCGTGGGTTCCTCGTCGCCGTCGACAACACCTTCGCCACGCCGCTGCTGCAGACGCCGCTCGACCTCGGCGCCGATGTCGTCGTCCATTCGGTGACGAAGTACCTCGCCGGTCATTCCGACGTCGTGCTCGGGGCGGTGCTGACCAGCAGCCCTGAACTGCGGGAGCAGCTGCACACCGAACGCTCGATGCGCGGCGGAATCGCCGGACCCTTCGAGGTGTGGCTGGCCCTGCGCGGGCTGCGCACCCTGGCCGTGCGCCTCGACCGCGCGCAGACCAATGCCCAGGCCATCGCCGAACGCCTCGCCGCCCATCCCGCCGTCGTCGAGACCCGCTACCCGGGCCTGCCGAACGACCCCGGCCATGCCCGCGCGAGCGCACAGATGAATGGGTTCGGCGCGATCATCGCCTTCACTGTCGACACGGCGGAGAAGGCCACCGCCATCGCCGAGGCGGTCCGACTGTGGACCCCGGCGACCTCCCTGGGCGGGGTGGAATCCCTCATCGAACGCCGGCGTCGGCACGCCGCCGAACCGGAGACGGTGCCCGAGGGACTGATCCGGTTGAGCGTGGGGATCGAGAATCTCGAAGACCTGTGGGCCGACCTCGAGGCGGCGTTGGGCTGATGGAGCACACTCCGGGGGATCGGGACCGCTCGGGTCACGGTGAGCGTTCGGGTCACCGCGTGCCTTCCGGTCACCGTGAGCGTCCGGATGCCCGGGGTTACGTGCTCGATCGACCGAGCGCGGAGGATGTCGAGGAGTTCTTCGCTATTGATTCCGACCCGCGAGTGTGGACCCATCTGCCCAGTGGTCGGATGACGGGCAAGGGCGAGGCGAAGGCGATCCTCGCACGGCTGACTCAGCAATGGGAGCTCGACGGTCTCGGGCCGTGGATGGTCAGGGACGTCCCCGGCGGCGACCTCCTCGGCCACTGCGGCTGCTCGCTGCGCGGGGTACCCGAGCCCGGCGCCTCACGCAATGCGCCCGGGGCATTCTGGAACCTCGGCTACCGGTTCCGCCCCGAGGCTCAGGGGAGGGGACTGGCGACCGCGGTCTCCCGCGACGCGATCGACGCGGCGGCAGCCATCGACGCCGAACTGCCGGTCGTGGCGTATCTGCTCGAGCACAACACCGCCTCGGCGCAGGTCGCTCGCAAGCTCGGCTTCGAACTCGTCCACCGGGCGCCGGACGCCGGCAACCCGGACCCTGCTGCCATCCGACTCGTCTTCGCCGACCGCGAGCTCACTCCCGCGCAGCTGGACGCGACCCTGCGTTGAAAGCGGTGCCGTATGTCTCCTGGAGGTGGATCCACCGCGAAATGCCGACGCGAATCACGGTGGATCCACCTCCAGGAGACGCTCCCGAGCATCGCGCGACGCAGGGTCGCCGGTCGGGTGACGCGAACTCGTCGCTCCGGCGCTTAGGCGTGTCACTGTCCGGCGCTTAGGCGTGTGACGCAGATCAACTTAACGTACGTTAAAATGGCGGTGGAAGCACGTGTGCCTCTTGGGGTGCACGGAAGCAGAAGTGCCAACAGCTGCCCGGATCGCCCGCCCGCACGGGTCACCGGGATCGCACGTAAGGAGTCGCATTGTCCGACAGCGTTCTCGTCAACGTCAGTGGTGACGTCACCACCATCACGATCAACCGGCCCGAGAGTCTCAATGCGCTGACTCAGGAGGCGGTGCTGGCCATCGGTGAGGCCGTCGCCGAGGCGGAGGCGAAGTCTCGAGCGATCGTCCTCACCGGCAACGACCGGGCCTTCAGCTCCGGGGCCGACCTGCAGGGCGGAGTCTCCGAACGTCAGGGCATCGAACTCGACCAGGCGAATGCGATCATCCGCAGCCTCATCGACGCCTCCGTGCCCACGATCGCCGCGGTGTCGGGACCGGCCGCCGGAATCGGCTGCTCGTTCGCTCTGGCCTGCGACTACCTCGTCATGAGTGAGAAGTCCTACCTCATGCTCCCGTTCACCAAGATCGGCCTCATGCCCGACGGCGGTGCCACCGCCCTCGTCGCCGCATCGGCCGGTCGGCACCGTGCCCTGCGGCTGGCCCTGACCGGGGAGAAACTGCCCGCCGCTGACGCCTTCGACTGGGGTCTGGCCAGCGAGGTCGTCCCCGCCGGGGAGCACCTCACGCGCGCGTCCGAGCTTGCTGCGGCGTGGGCCAAGGGGGCACCGCAGGCCATGGCCGCGGCGAAAGCTGCGATCAATGACGCCACGCTCACCGAACTCGACAGCGCCTTCTCGCGCGAGGTCGAGGGGCAGGGACAGCTGCGGGCCTCGCAGGACTTCGTCGAGGGAGTCGCTGCCTTCCTCGAAAAGCGCACCCCGACGTTCACCGGGGACTGACCCCGCCTCGGCGAAATCCCCGGCCCCACCTCGGCGTCGGGTCTCTGATTGATAACACCTGCCGCTTCGGATGTGATCGGCCTCACCTGAGCCGATAGTCTGACGGCAACGACCACCCGCTGCAGACGAACCAAGCGGTTCGCCCGCAGCCAAGCACGAACGAAGGAGTCTCATGCTCACTGGCATCCCATCCACCCTCGGTGACAGCTACCAGCTCAACACCACCACCCTCATCAGGCACGCAGCCACCGTGTTCGGCCAGTCCGAAGTCGTCTACCGCCGCTCCGACGGATCGTGGGGCAGGTCGAACTACGCCGAGGAATTCAAGCGCATGGCGCAACTGGCACACGGCCTCGATGAACTCGGCGTCGGTGCCGGCTCCATGGTCGGCGTCATCGACTGGAACTCCCGCCGTCACCTCGAACTCTACTTCTCCGTCCCCGGCGTCGCCGCCACCATGCTCCAGCTCAACCTGCGCCTGGCGCCCGAGGACCTCGCCTACGTCGTCAGCCATTCGAAATCCGACTGGATCTTCGTCGACGAATCGCTCCTCCACGTCGCCGAGGCGCTCGCCCCGAAGCTCGACGTCAAGGGCTGGGTCGTCATGACCGACAAACCCTCGTCCGAGATCGAGACGAGCCTGAACAACGTCGTCTTCTACGAAGACCTCATCGCCGACAAGCCTGAGACATACGACTGGCCCGTCGTCGAGGAGAAGACCGCCGCCTACGCCGGCTACACCACCGGCACCACGGGCCGGCCGAAGGGCGTCTACTACTCGCACCGCTCGATCTACCTGCACACCATGGGCGGACTCGCGGCACTCCACGCCGACTTCGACGACTGCGTCATGCCCATCACCCCGATGTTCCACGTCCTGTCGTGGGGCTTCCCGCAGAACGCGGTGGCCGCCGGTGCCAAGCTCGTGCTGCCGGGCAAGTTCGCGGCCGAGGAATTCGGCGCGATCGGTCAGGCCTTCATCGAAGAGGGCGTCACCCTGGCCAACGGTGCACCGGCGATCTTCGCCCCGATGCTGGCGATGATGAAGAACATGCCGCAGCCGCCCGACCTCAGCGGGGTTCGGCTCGTCTCCGGGTCCTCGGAGCCGCCGCTGTCGATGATGCGCGGGTTCAAGGAGATCACCGGCGCCGAGGTGATCCATGGCTACGGTGCCACCGAGACGACCCCGTTGGCCACGACGAACTGGAAGCTCAAGCCGGGCATGGACCTGGGCGAGGAGGAGCGTTGGGACCTCAAGCGTTCGCAGGGTCTGCCGATCATCGGCGTCGAGCTCAAGATCGTCGATCCCACCGGTGAGGAGCTGCCGCGCGATGGGAAGTCGATGGGTGAGATCCTCATGCGCGGCCCCTGGATCACCGAGTCGTACTACCAGCTGCCGGACAACTCCGAGCGGTTCCTCGACGGCTGGTGGCGCTCGGGCGACGTCGGCGTCATCGACGAGAACGGCTATCTCAAGATCACCGACCGTCTCAAGGACGTCATCAAGTCCGGCGGCGAGTGGATCTCCTCGATCGACATGGAGAACGGCATCCTCGACAACCCGAACGTCAAGGAGGCGGCCGTCATCGGCGTTCCCGACGCGAAATGGGATGAGCGTCCCGTGGCCTACGTCGTGGCCAATGACGGTGCCGAGGTGACCCGCGAAGACATCATCGAAACGCTTGGTGAGCGGTTCGCGAAGTGGCAGATGCCCGATGAGGTCAACGTCGTCGACGAGTTGCCGCGCACCTCGGTGGGCAAACTGGACAAGAAGCTGCTGCGCAAGGAGTGGGACGAGAAGTGAGCTGAGCTCGTCTGGCCTAGCTGGGCTGGTGAGTTGGCTGGGCTGATTGAGCTGGGCTGGTGAGTTGGCTTAGCTGGGTTGATGAGCTCATTCAGTCGAAACAACGGTGGAGCGCCGAGACAACGCTGTGTGCACAGTGGTCTCGGCGCTCCAGCGTTGTCTCGAGGAAGAGGCTTGTGGAAATGGGTGCCAGAGGGGCTGCTCAGGGGTGGTGGAGCAGGTAGGTGCCGCCTTTGAGGCAGGTGTCGACGACCCAGCCGTCGCCGACCAGGCCGGTCAGCGAGGTCCGCAGCGCCATGCGCCAGCGTCCGGCCAGCTCAGCATCCTGACCGCGCAGGTCCTCGATGTCGGAGGGGAAGTCGAGCGAGACGACCTCGGTCTCCTTCGGCACTTCGCTGAGCAGGGGCTCGCCGTCGTCATCGGCGCGAAGGCAGGGGAAGGCCGAACCGGCATCGGCGATCGCCGCACGCGCCGGACGGTCGAGCGGCCAGGACACCATCATCCGGTCGCTGGCCTGCCCGGAGTTCACCCCATCGCGCATCTGCCCGTAGAAGTCCTCGAGGTATTCGACCATGCCGACGCCGAGGCGCTGGAAGTTGAAGTAGGCATTGCGGGCGACCAGCGGATCGAAGGTCCAGGTCATCTCCGTGATGCCGAGGTTGAGACACCACAGGCGCTGGTGCAGTTTCATCGCCGAACCGGCTCCGCGACCGATGACCTGGTGACGCACGCCGGCGATGTGCGAATGCATGACGGTACCCAGAGGCTGGCCGAAGAAGCCGATGGTCACGCCGATCATCTCGTCCGGGTCATCGACGCTGTAGGCGGCGGAGACGTAGTTGCCGGCGTGGGCGAAGGCGATGATGAGGCTGGGTTCGAACACGGTCGAACCGGTGTCGTCGACGCTCCAGACCTCGTCAAGCAGCAGCGAGGCCCGAGCCGCCTCCTCGGCGGTGTGGATCTCGCGCACCTCGATTCCTGCGGTCTCGGCCGCGGCGGCGAATTCGTCTTCCGCCAGGGCGATGATCTCCGAGTCCACTGTTCTCAGTTCTGCATTCGCGCTCATGGTGACATTGTGCCACCGAAGCGAAGCCGCGACCGGGCGCACACGGCAACGTTTCGGGCACAGCTCGACAGGCGTCCCGCGACCTCGCGCCCAGGTATAGCCTGGACGCATGAGCTCATCTGTCGCTGTCATCGGGGCCGGAACCATCGGCCGCTCGTTCGCCTTCCTCTTCGCCCGCAGCGGGTACACCGTGCGGGTCTTCGATCCTCGCGATGACCTCGCCGAGGTGGTCTCCTCACTCCAGGCCGAAGTCACGTCCGCCGCATCGTCGCAGAATGAGTCGGCCGCGCAGATCGGCAGCATCGAGGCTGCCGATTCTGCCGCGTCGGCCGTCGCCGGGGTGTCCTTCGTGCAGGAGTCCGGGCCGGAGGATCCGGATGCGAAGCCGGAGCTGTTCGCCCGGATCGCCGAGGCGGCCCCTGCCGATGCCGTGTTCGCGACGTCTTCGTCGACGATCCCGGCCTCGTTCAACGCCGAGCACCTCGACAGGGCGGCCGCGGCGCGAGTGATCGTGGGACATCCGTTCAATCCGCCGCATCTCATGCCGCTCGTCGAGGTGGTTCCCGCACCGGTGACCTCGTCTGCGACCATCGACGCGGCGGTCGCGTTCTACCGCAGCTGCGGGCGTGAGCCGGTGGTGCTGAAGCAGGAGATCCGCGGGTTCGTCGGCAATCGGCTGCAGAATGCGCTGATGAAGGAGGCGATCGCGCTCGTGCAGAACGGCGTGATCTCGGCCCCGGACCTCGACACGGTGATGAAGAATTCGCTGGGTCTGCGCTGGTCGGCTGTCGGGCAGTTCGAAGGCATGCACTTCGGCGGGGGACCGGCAGGCATCCGCGGCTTCATGGACCACATCGGCCCGGCCTTCGCCGCGATCGAGGACCTGCCCGTCGACGTCGACCCATCAGCGATGAGCGAGGTCTTCGATCAGGTCGAACAGGCTTATGGGCCGACCCCGACGCCGCAGGCCGCCGAGGTCCGCGATCGGATCCAGCGCGCGGTGCTCGAGGCCCGCGGCCAAGACGTCTGAGGCACAGCGGACTCAAATATAGGTCACTATCGGATATTCTGCGGGCTCAGATATGTCCGATAGTGACCTATATTCGGCGCTCTCACGCTTGCCGACGCTGAGCCTCAGACCGCTGCCTGATAGAAGTATGTCGTGCGTTCGGCGATGAGGCCCTCGGTGTCGAAGAGGAAGAAGTCGGCGAAGCCCACCGAGGTCTCCGATCCGTCCTTGAGCCGACCGTTGAACACGCCTCGACTGGAGGCGCGGTCGCCTTCGACGAGGATCTCCTGCAACGAATGTGCACCGGATTCGATGACGCGCTCGCCGTGGTAGAAGTCGGTGATCTGCTGCCCGAGCATCGTCGGGTAACCGGGGCGGTCATAGCTGGCGTCGGCTGAGAACAGCGCCGAGGTGGCGTCCGCATCCCCGGCATCGACGGTGGTGTAGTAGCGCTTCACGAGTTCAGTCACACTGGCCATGGTCTTACCGTAGCAGTGACCCGTGACACACACTCACCGCAGTGAAGAATATCGCCGAGGCGGCCCGCCGCCCCGTGTCATTGCCGTCCCCGTTCCCGCCGTCCCCGCGCCACCGACGCAGTGTCACCGCCCCCGCGACACCGACGCCGTGCCACCGACGCCGTGCCGTCTGGTTTCGCATCTCACCACCGCATCGGGTTAATATCGACCTGCTAAGGATAATGAGTCTCACTAGAAAGAGAACCGGAATGATGAAACCACACCAGGCGATGCTCGGATCGGCGGTGGTCGCCTCGGCGCTGCTGCTCGGCGGCTGCCAGCCCGGCGACGATGACACCGACTACGATGCCGTCGGCCAGGAGGAGAAGACCGCGGAGGCCGGAAGCGAAGGCAAGGACGGGGAGAAGACCGGCGACGGTCATGCTCAGGAAGTCGCCGGCTCCCAGCCCCGACTCGTGACCACCTATGACGGTGGGATCATGACGCTCGACGCGACGACCCTCGAGGTCATCGACGATACGAAACTCGACGGCTTCAACCGCCTCAACCCGGTCGGCGATGACCGTCATCTCATGGTCTCCGTGGCCGACGGATTCCGCCTCTTCGACGCCGGCGTCTGGACGCAGCCGCACGGCGATCACACCCACAGCTATGCGGCCGACCCCGTCCTCACCGACACCGTCTTCGACACCGAGCTGCCCGGACACGTGGTCACCCACGGCGGATCGACTGTGCTCTTCGGCGACGGGGACGGCAAAATCCAGACCTTCGACACCGACGACTTCGCCGACGACCCGAAACCCGAGGTCACCGAGGCCGACGAGCCCCATCACGGAGTCGCCGTCCGCCTCGACGACGGATCCACCTTGCACACAGTCGGCACCGAGGACGAGCGGTCCGGTGCGAAGGTCGTGGACAAGGACGGCAAGGAGATCGCCCACAGCGAGGACTGCCCCGGCGTCCACGGTGAGGCCGCTGCGAAGGACGAGACGATCGCACTCGGCTGCGAAGACGGGATCCTGCTGTACAAGGACGGGAAGTTCGACAAGATCGACGCTCCCGATGACTACGGGCGCATCGGCAACCAGGCCGGCAGCGACGACTCCCGCTACGTCCTCGGCGACTACAAGGTCGACAAGGACGCCGAACTCGAACGTCCCGAGAAGGTGAGCGTGACCGATACGAAGGACGGCACGCTCTCGCTCGTCGACCTCGACGCCTCCTACAGCTTCCGCTCGCTCGGCCGCGGCCCCGAAGGGGAGGGCATCGTGCTGACCACGGACGGGACGCTGACAATCATCGACCCCGAAAGCGCCGAGGTGACCGATGAGTACCCCGTCATCGACAAGTGGAAGGAGCCGGTCGAATGGCAGAAGGCCCGGCCGACGCTCTTCGTCCAAGGTGAGGTCGCGTACGTCAGCGACCCGGCGAAGCAGAGCATCCACATCGTCGACCTCGACGACGGTGAGGTGATGGCCAGCGAGAAGCTGCCGCACGCGACGAACGAACTCACCGGGGTCGCCGGCTGAATGACCGCCTCCGCGTCGGCGGGCGTCGGGAGCACCACCTCGGCGCCCGCTGACAAGATGCTCAAGAACTCGCCCGGGAGGTGAGATGTGCATTGCCGACGCCGGGATTCGGTCATAGGTTGGAGGTGACCGAGGCACAACCCCGAATCGAAACGAGGACAGCCATGACCACCACCGCGTACCGTGTGACCAACCCGGCGACCGGCGAAGTCGCCGAAGAATTCGCCACCGCCACCGATTCCGAGATCCTCGCCGCCCTCGACCGTTCGGCGACGACCTTCACCGAGTGGAGCCGGACCACCGTGGCCGAACGGGCGAAGGTCCTCGCCCGCGTCGCCGAGATCTACTCCGAACGCGCCGAAGAGCTCGCCGAGGTCATCAGGCTCGAAATGGGCAAGGCCGTGCCCGAAGGCAAGGGCGAGGTCGGCCTGTGCAGCCTCATCTACAAGTACTTCGCCGACAACGCCGAGTCGTTCATGGCCGATGAGCCGCTGCGCGGACCGAAGGACGCCACCGCCATGATCCGCCGCAAGCCCGTCGGCTCGCTGCTGGGCATCATGCCGTGGAACTTCCCCTACTACCAGGTCGCCCGCTTCGCCGCCCCGAACCTGGCACTCGGTAACACGATCCTGCTCAAGCATGCACCGCAGTGCCCGCGCTCGGCTCAGATCATGGAGGAGATCTTCATCGAGGCCGGCCTGCCCGAGGGTGCGTACATCAACATCTACGCGAGCAACGAACAGGTCGCCGACCTCATCCTGCCCGACCCGCGCAACCACGGAGTCTCGCTGACCGGTTCCGAACGTGCCGGGGCCGCCGTGGCTGCCGAGGCGGGCAAGAACCTCAAGAAGGTCGTGCTCGAACTCGGCGGATCCGACCCCTACATCCTCCTCGACTCCGCCGACGTCAAGGAGTCCGCGAAGACCTTCTTCGACACCCGCATGGGCAACACCGGCCAGGCCTGCAACTCGCCCAAGCGGATGATCGTCATGGACGACCTCTACGACGACTTCGTCTCCTCCATCACCGAGGAGGCCAAGAAGCGCACCCCCGCAACGCCGGGTGAGGACGGCGCCCGCCTGTCCCCGCTGTCGTCGGTGGCCGCAGCTGACCGCTTCATCGAGCAGGTCCAGGACACCGTCAGCCAGGGTGCGACCCTGCTGGCCGGCGGCAAGAAGTACGACGGCGGCGGCGCCTACGTCGAACCCGTCGTGCTCACCGGAGTCGAAAAGGGCATGCGCGGCTACTACGAGGAGCTCTTCGGCCCCGCCGTCATCGTCTACAAGGTCGGCACCGAGGAAGAGGCCGTCGAACTGGCCAACGACACCCCGTTCGGCCTCGGCGCCGCCGTGTTCTCCGGCGACATCGAACGGGCCGAACGCGTCGGATCGCAGATCGATTCGGGCATGGTCTTCCTCAACGCCCCCGAGGGAACGCGGGAGTTCCTGCCCTTCGGCGGCGTCAAGCGCTCAGGCGTCGGACGCGAGCTCGGACCGCTGGCCATGGACGAGTTCGTCAACAAGCAGCTCGTCTACAAGCAGGACTGAGGCCACCACCTCGGCGCCGGTCGGCACCTGCGCCACACAGCCACCAGCGCGCGTCCGCGCACCGCTCAGGGCGCTGCTCTCTACCGAGGGCAGCGCCCTGATTGTATGCTGAGATCGCACACAGCGAACTCTCAGCGGGAGGTCTCCCATGTCGGCACCGAAGCCGTCGACCCAGGTCAATGCCGCAGCCTCAAAAGGGATCATGCGTCCGATCAACCGATTCCTCGAGCAATGGATACCGTCGGCACTGACCTTCGCCATCGTGCTCACCCTCATCGTCGCGGTCCTCGCGCTCATCCTCACCGATGCCGGGCCCGCCGAGGTGGTCACCGGCTGGGGTGAGGGGCTCGCCGGACTGCTCGAGTTCATGACGCAGATGTGCCTCATCCTCCTGCTCGGGCACATCCTCGCCAACACCGGCCCCGTGCGGAAGCTGCTGGCGTGGCTGGCCCGAGTGCCCGGCAACGCCACCTTCGCCTACGTCTTCGTCTTCGTCGTCGCCGCAATCGCCAGCCTCATCACCTGGGGCCTCGGCCTCGTCGTCGGCGCCCTGCTCGCCCGCGAGATCGCCGTGCAGTCACGTGAGCGCGGGATCAAGGTCCACTTCCCACTGCTCGTGTCCGCGGGCTATTCGGGGTTCGTCGTCTGGCATATGGGCTATTCGGGGTCGGGTCCGCTGACCGCGGCCACTCCGGACTCCTTCCTCTCCGACTCCCTCGGCGGGAAGACGATCCCCGTGTCCGAGACGATCTTCGCCGGTTGGAACCTGCTCGCGATCCTCGGCGTCATCGTCGTCTGCGGTCTCCTCTTCCTCCTCCTCGCACCCAAACCCGGCGCACCGGTGTACGAACTCCCCGCCTCGGTGACCTCGGAGAAGCAGTCCCACGTCGACGAGGAGGTCGTCACTCCCGCCGACCGCATCGACGCCTCACGCATCCTCACCCTCGTCGTCGGTCTCGCGCTCGTGATCTACCTGGTCATGCACTTCGCCCAGGGTGGGGGACTGACCCTGGACATCGTCAACTGGTCGTTCCTCGCCCTCATCCTCCTGCTCGTGCGCAATCCCTTCGAACTCATTCACCTGACGAAGGAAGCCGCCTCGAACGTCGGCGAGATCCTGCTGCAGTTCCCGCTCTATGCCGGCATCCTCGGCATCATGTCGTCCACCGGGCTCATCGCCGTGTTCTCCGACGCCTTCGTCTCGATCGCCAACCCTGCCTCGTTCGGTGTGCTGGCGCTGCTCTCAGCCGGCCTCGTCAACTTCTTCGTACCCTCCGGCGGCGGACAGTTCGCCGTTCAGGGGCCGATCATGCTCGATGCGGCCAACCAGCTTGGCGTCGACCCGTCGATTGCGATCATGGCCGTGTCCTACGGCGACCAGTGGACGAACATGCTGCAGCCGTTCTGGGCCCTGCCGGTGCTCGCGATCGCAGGGCTGAAGATGCGCGACATCCTCGGCTACACGTTCATCACCTTCCTCGCCTCCGGGGTGGTGATGGCGCTGGCACTCTTCCTTGTGTCGCTGTGAACCATCCGCACCTCCCTCCGCACTGCCACGGTCGGCAACTGCCTCGCCCGCCAGCCGCTCCGGTGGCAAGTTGTCCTGTTCCCTTCCGAGATCCTCGCCGTTCTTCCCCTGGGAGGTTACCCGCGGCTACGATATGGTAGCCTGCATGGTTGGCCCCCTGCCCCATGACCGGGACGTTAGGAGTGTGCCACTCGACGCACCGCAGATATGCGGTCAGCCAGGCTCGACAGTGTGCAGATACCTGATCGAGCGCAGATGCCAGGACGCAACCTCGTCCGACGAAGGAGCGATCAGATGACAGCTACAGCGGACATCTCCTCAGAGCCGCCGAAGAAGAAAAAGGAGAAGCCTGTTCTCCCTCCCGTCAACAAGCCGGTATTCATCGCCGCGGCCTTGGGGACGCTTGCAATCACGGTGTGGGCCCTGATCGCTCCCACCAACGCCGAGGCGGTCCTCGGTGCCGTCGTCGGATGGACCTCCGACTGGTTCGGCTGGTTCTACGTCCTCCTCGTCGCGGTCGTCCTCGTCTTCGTCATCTATCTGGCCGCGTCGAAATATGGAACGATCAAGCTGGGCCCCGAACATTCGAAGCCCGAATTCGGTCTCATGGCATGGGCCTCGATGCTCTTCGCCGCCGGCATCAGCACGGACCTCATGTTCTTCGCCGTCTCCGAGCCCGTCACCCAATACCTTGCACCGCCCTCCACCGAAGCCGAGACCGTCGACGCCGCCCGTGAAGCCACAGCGTGGACGCTGTTCCACTACGGCCTCAGCGGTTGGGGCCTCTACGCACTGATGGGGATGGCCCTGGCGTACTTCGCCTACCGGATGAACATGCCCCTGGCGATCCGTTCGGCACTGGCGCCGATCTTCGGCAAGCGCGTCAAGGGCGGGTTGGGAGACACTGTCGACTTCGCCGCGCTCCTCGGCACCGTCTTCGGCGTTGCCACCTCGTTGGGCATCGGCGTCGTCATGGTCAACACCGGACTCAGCACCGTCCTCGGTCTGCCGATCTCGACGGGCGCGCAGATCGGCATCGTCGTCGTCGGTGTGGCCGTGGCCACCCTCTCGGCAGTCTCCGGCGTCGACAAAGGCATCAAGTTCCTGTCACTGCTCAATGTGTTCCTCGCTGTCGCCCTGAGCCTCTGGGTTCTCATCGCGGGCAACACGCAGTTCCTGCTCAACGCCTTCGTACTCAACATCGTCGATGTCGTCCGACTGTTCCCGAACATGGTCGGCCAGACCTTCGCCTTCGAGGACACCGGAACATGGATGACGGATTGGACCCTGTTCTTCTGGGCCTGGTGGATCGCCTTCGCCTCGTTCGTCGGCCTGTTCCTCGCCCGCATCTCCCGCGGCCGCACGATCCGGCAGTTCGTCCTGGGCACCCTGACGATCCCGTTCCTCTACATCATCATGTGGATCTCGATCTACGGAAACTCAGCGCTCGACCTCATCCGCAGCGGAGACAAAGACTTCGGCGAGCGGACCATGCTCAACCCGGAGGGCGGCTTCTACGAGCTGCTGTCGAACTATCCCGGGTTCTTCGTCATCGCCGCACTGGCCACGGTGACAGCGCTGCTCTTCTACGTCACGACTGCTGACTCCGCGGCTCTGGTCATGGCCAACCTGTCTTCGCGTCTGCCGACCCCGCAGGATGACGGTCGTCCGAGTCTGCGGATCTTCTGGGCCGTTGCCACCGGAGCTCTGACGATCGCCATGCTCATCGTCGGCGGTGTCGGTGCGCTGCAGAACGCCACTGTCATCATGGGGCTGCCGTTCGCCTTCGTCGTCATTCTCGTGATGATCGGCTTGTACAAGGCTCTGCGGGTCGAGGCGCATCGAGTAGAAAGCGTTGACACGAGCCTGCCTGCCTCCCTGGCCCGCCGCTCCCGCGGTCCCGGCAACGAGACCTGGCAGCGGCAGCTCGGCCGGGTGCTGTCCTTCCCGAACAAATCCCGTGCGAAGGCCTTCGCCGACGATGTCCTCATCCCCACCCTCACCGAGGTGGCCGAAGAGATGGAAGGCAGAGGCATCGGGTCCCGCTGTGGTCGGGTGGACAACGAAGGTGTGTTCGTCGAGGACGGCGAACTCATCGAGTTCGAGGTCGACGGGGAAGGCGAGTTCCCGTTCCGGTACCAGGTGTGGCCGCACAAGGTCAGCGTGCCCTCGTTCGGCGGCATCGTCCCGCGCGGCACCGGTCAGGACTACTACCGGATGGAGGTCTACCTCGACGGCGGCACCGGTCAGGGCTACGACATCATGGGCTACTCGAAAGAGCAGATCATCGACGACGTGCTCGATAAGTACGAACGTCACGTCGAGTTCCTGCAGCTGCAGGAGAACATCGCCCACGGCGAGGACTGAATGGACGAAGAATCGGATTCGCTCGGGGGCGGCGGGGCGGTCGTCGGAGACGATGGGCTGTCCCGCACGCCCTGGGCCTACGGTGACCCGGCACTCCTGAGCTACTACGACACAGAATGGGGCCTGCCCATCCACGATGAGGCGGGATTGTTCGAACGCATGAGCCTCGAAGGGTTCCAGGCCGGACTGTCGTGGCTGACGATTCTGAAGAAACGGGATCGCTTCCGGGAGGTGTTCGCCGGCTTCGACCCTGAGGCCGTTGCCCGGTTCGGCGAGCCCGAGATCGAGGAACTGCTCGGCGACGCCGGAATCATCCGTCACCGCGGCAAGATCGAGGCCTGCATCAACAATGCCGCGCGTGTGATCGAGCTGCGCGAGGACGGTGGGCTCGACGAGTTCCTCTGGTCCTTCCAGCCGACCGAGACGCCTCGGCCACGAACCCCGGCCGAGATTCCGACGACGGGTCCCGAATCCGTGGCGCTGTCGAAAGCACTGAAGAAGCGAGGGTTCCGCTTCGTCGGTCCCACCACGATGTACGCACTCATGGAGGCGATAGGAATGGTCGATACCCACTTGCTCGACTCCCATCGCCGAGGTGCCTCCGGAGTGTGGTCGGCATGAACGACATCCGCGTCTCCGCTCTGGTTCTCCTCCACCCGCACCGGGGCGATCTGCTTATGGTCCGCAAGGCGGGCACCACCTCGTTCATGCTCCCCGGCGGCAAACCCGAAGCGTGGGAGACCGCTGAGGAGACGATCATCAGAGAGATCGCCGAAGAGCTGGGGCTCGGGCTCAGTGCGGACCGGCTGCATGCCTTGGGTACGTTCACGGCCGAGGCGGCCAACGAAGCCGACCACAGAGTCATCGGCGATGTGTTCTGCTACGACGGTCTGCCCGATGAACTCGACATCGAGGACATCGCACATCTCGCCGAGATCGCCGAGGCCGGATGGTTCCCCATCGACCCGCTCCCGGCAGATACCGTCGAGCGTCAGTTCGCGCCTCTGACCCGCAACGAGGTGATCCCCGCACTGCAGGCGACCGGGCGGCTCGCCGGGTGAGGGCGCGTCCTGTGAGACTGAGGACTGGAAGCGCTGCTGTCGTTACGGGCGTCAGTCCTCTGACTGTCGCGAATAGGCGATGAGAGCTCGGTAGAGGTCGATCGGGGCGCAGTTCGCGCCCTTGGCCAGGGACTTCATGAGCTTGCGGTAGGTCTGATAGTCCATGCTCGTCGGGTTGTCCGTGGGTACGAGGTCGTAGTCGTACAGCACGGACAGGGACCGGGTGTCCATGATGGAGAACTTCTTCGGATTGAACACGGTCAGCAATGTGCTGGCCAGCGGAACACCCACCCCGGGCAGGATCTGCAGCAGCGGCAGCCGCAGGTGGTTGGGAGTGCCGTCGTCGAGAGCGACGCCGGTGACGAAGTCGATATCCCCGGAATCGATGGACTCCAGCCGCGGCAGAACGCCGACTGCCTTCCACTCGGCGACCTTGAGGAAGTGTTTGCGCTTGTAGGACTCCCGAGTCACCACCTTCGGTCCGATCGAGCTGAAGAGGTCCGATTCGACATCGGTGAGGACGTAGAGGGGTTCGTACTTGAGGACGAACGCCGTGTCGACGGTGCCGCTGGGAGCAGTGCGGTTCAGCTTCGCAGAGTTCATGAGCCGATGGTAGGCGGTGAGTCTGACCTGCAGGTGAACACTGCCTTGCTCGCAGGCGTGGAACCGATGGGCGCGTCAGCCGGGTCGGTTGCGATGTCGTAACCTCGGATCATGAGCACCGAACCACACGACCGACGGACCTACACGCCTGCGTTGTTGGGGCTGGTCTGGACGGGGATGTTCGGGTACTCCGCTTTCTTCTTCAGCTATTCCACGATGGTCTCCATCGCCGCGGCGGACGGGCTCTCGACCGTCACCGGAGGATCCGTGCTCACGACGATGATGATCGGGGTCATCGCCGCCCAGCCGTTCGCGCCCTGGGTGGGTCGTGCCTTCGGCTTCAAGGGAGCGCTGCTCTTCGCCGTCGTCCTGCAGCTGCTCGGCCAGCTCCTCGGACTCTTCGTCACTCCCGTCCTGCTGGGGCTCGTCCTCGCGGGCCTGTCCGGAGGCCTCGGATTCGGGCTCTTCGTGGTCCTGGCCAATGCGGCAGTGCCCGGGACCACCGCGCCGGGACGTATCGGCAAAGCACTGGGATTCTTCGGCGGAATCACCTCTCTGGCATCTGCGGTCGGAGCCTCGCTGGGGCTGTGGCTGGTCGAGACGATTCCCCTCTGGACCTTCCGCATCATCGTCTGTGCGTGCCTCCTGCTCGCCGTGCCCACGGCCATCAGATTCGTACCCGGTCGGCAGCCTCGGCGGAGGAAGGACGAGGCCGGCCGGTCTGACGTCGATATCGATGTCGACATCCGCTCCGGACGGAACGAACGACAGCGGCTGCGGCGGGTCCGTCGGCGGGCCGGGGAGGCGCTCGGGCTCGTCCTCATGCTCTCGCCGTTCCTCGTCGGCATGATCGTCTTCGGTCTCATCATCGGATTCGGGCCGGGCGAGGAGGTCGCCGGTGCGGCCCTGTTCATCGCGGCCATGCAGGTGTCGGCGGTGATCGGACGGTTCGTGGCAGGAGCCGTCGCCGACCGCTTCCCGCCCTTCGCTCTCAACGTCCTCGGTCTCGCTGTGGCCGCGATCGGCCTGGTCTGCGCCGTCGTCCTCTACGGCGGGTCCCTGTTCGCGGCGATGATCATCATCGGTCTGGGATTGGGCACGATGCAGTCGGCGAGCCTGGTGATGGCGTTTGCCTCGGTGAGCACGCCCAGCCGGGCCAGCGTCGCCTGGAACATGAACTTCGACGTCGGACTGGCCGTGGCCGGCGTGCTCGGCGGACTCGGCTTCACCTACCTCGGGTCGTCCTCGACATTCCTGCTCTGTGCGCTGCTCCTGCTGCTGGCCGGTGCGCTGTCATGGATCGCGCGGACGCTGCAGAGCCGGCGGGGCGGCGCGGGCTGAAGGCTCCGAGGCATCGCTCAGGTCTCGTCGCCCAGTCGGGCCAGTAGGCCGACGGCTGCGCGCGTGTAGTCATCGATCCAGCGGTCGTGGATGCGTTTGATCGGCAGGGGAGCAAGGGCCAGCTGGCGGGTTCTGCCTTCCTTGCGGCCGGTGAGGAGCTCGGCGCCTTCGAGGACGCGGATGTGTTGGAGGACGGTCGTGCGATCGAGGTCCGGGAATGCCTCGCAGACCTCGCCTGTCGAGAGAGGGCCCGTGCGGACGAGATCGAGGATGCGTCGGCGGGTGGGATTCGCCAAGGCCTTGAATACGGCATCGTCGCGCTCATCCGCATCTGCATTCGGCATAGGCTGACCTGTTCCTTCCTGATCCGACATGTGGTAAAAATATCACATGAATGATGAGAAGAACGCTGAGAGCCGAGCACTCGAGGAACTGTCCTTCACGGTGACCGGGTACGTGTCGAAGACTCCGCACGAGACCTATGAGGCTGTCGCCGATCCCGCGCAGCTCTCGCACTACTTCACCACCGGCGGTGCGCGCGGCCGGCTGGAGACCGGTGCCGAGGTCAGCTGGGACTTCGCGGACTTCCCGGGCCGCTTTCCCGTCGAGGTCGTCGAGGCCGTGCAGGATGAGAAGATCGTCATCCGGTGGGAGGGATCCGATCAGTCGGTCGAGCCGAGCACGACGACGACCTTCGAGTTCACCCCCGTCGACGAGGGTGCGCGCACTCTCGTGACGATCACCGAGAAGTCGTGGAAGCTCACCTGCGGGGGATCCGAGGGTGCCTTCGGCAACTGCATGGGCTGGACCGGGATGCTCGCGGCCCTCAAAGTGTGGGTTGAGCACGGCATCAATCTGCGCGAGGGCTTCTACAAGTGAGCTGATTCGCCTTCATGCCGAATCACTGAACGCGATGAGGGCGAATCTGCGACCTTGAGCCCAAGGGTCATCGCCGAGTTCTTCGAACTTATGCCCTGTTCGGAGTGAGTAGGCGAAGCTCGGCGTTGAGGAGGTGAGGGAGCGAACGATGCTGTGACGGATCGAGGCCCCTCAGCCAAGCTTCGGCGATCTGCAATACGTCCCCATGTGCCACGAGGACAATTTCAGATGCATCACCTTCGGGGTCGTCGATCAGTGACTCAACGAGCGCGCGAATCCGCGCGGCAACGTGTTGCGGAGTCTCCACCCCGTCAGGCCAACCTCCGTTTTTGAAATCTGCTGTCCACACCTCGTCATATCGAGCTGCCGGGCCGTCTTCCAGGGAGCCGAAATCTCTCTCGCGCAGACGCGAGTCGATACGTGGAAGATGGGCTCCCCAAGCCTCAGCTGCTATCTGAGCAGTTTCGTAGGCGCGCGCAAAATCACTGGTGATCAGAAGCGTGTCAGAGGGTAAATGATTGACACGGGAGGTCTCTTCTACTTGTTGCCTGCCTAGATCCGTCAGTGACGCCCAGTCGAAAGCGCGAGGGCCCGGGCGGCTGACAACGATCTGCTCGACGTTTGCTCGACTTTCTCCGTGGCGGAGTCCCCACAGTCGTGTGTGGTGGTTGTTGAGGATGTCGGTCACAGCAGCCTGCGGTCCTTTCGTGACTGATACGTGAACATTCTGCGGCCACATATGACCCCCAAATGAAGGTCAGGAGTCGATTGGGTCTGAGACACCGATTCTATTGTGTGGCGCGCAACAGCCAGTGTAGCGTTTAAATCGATTTAAACCCCGAGATTCCAAGACTTCTGACGAACACCTATTTGGCGGTCTTCCACCACCGAGAGAGGGCGGATCATGAACTTCGACGGCTTCGAGAGTCCGCAGACGAAACGGTTTCAACGGAAGGTGACCGTCTTGTCTGCAGGCGGCACTTTCCTTGACGGATTCGACCTGACGGTCATTGCTGTGGCCCTGCCGATGATTGCAAACGAATGGGATGTCAGTGCGGGCGAGAAGTCCCTCATCACCAGTTCGGCGATCATCGGCTCTTTCATCGGTGCTGCCGTACTCGGCAATCTCACTGATCGTTTCGGCCGCAAGGCGATGTACGTCATCGACTTGCTCGCCTTCGTAGTGTTTGCGGCGCTGACTGCATTCTCCCAAGATGTCTGGCAGCTCATCATCTTCCGATTCCTGCTCGGCATCGGAATCGGTGCCGACTATCCCATATCTGCGACCATAGTGTCCGAATTCGCCTCCAAGAAGGGACGCGGGAAACTCTCCACGTCGCTCGGTGCAATGTGGTTCGTCGGAGCCGTCGCCGCATATCTGGTCGGCTTGGCTGTGCTGCCACTGGGGGACAACGCTTGGCGCGCCCTCTTGCTGGTGGGGGCGTTCTTCGCGCTCATCGTCTTCATCTTCCGCGTGCAGCTACCCGAGTCGCCTCGCTGGCTCCTTGCTCACGGCCGAACTGAGGACGCGAAGAATGTCGTCGAAAAGGTCACCGGCGTACGACCGACCGAGGCTGAGCTCACCGAAAGCGACCAGCCTAAGCCGGGTGAATCGTCCAAGCTCTTCGTCGGTGTGCAGCGCCGGCGGACCCTGTTCGTCTGCGGATTCTGGTTCTGCTACGCCACCGCTTATTACGGCATCTCGATGTACACGCCGACGATTTTGGAACCGTTCACCAACGGTTCCCACGTCAGCGTGATCATCGGATCCGGAGTGGTTGCACTTCTCGGACTCGCCGGTTCCATCATCGGTATGAACCTCGTCGACAACTGGGGTCGGCGTCCTCTCATCATCACCTCTTTCGCCGGTCTCACTGTGGCGCTCATCGTGTTGGCCTCTGTCATCGGACCGAGTTTCGGGTTCCTCGTCGTCCTCTTCAGCATCGCTGTACTCTTCGCCAACTCCGGCGGAGGCATCCTCAACTTCGTCTACCCCACTGAACTGTTCCCCACGTCACTGCGAGCAACAGGCTCCGGACTGGCGACCTCGGTGAGCCGCATCGGATCGATCCTGGGCGTGCTGGCCTTCCCCAACCTCGTGGCCGCGTGGGGGAACAACGCGGCACTCTGGGTGTTTGCCGCTGTCGGCGCCGCGGGCTTGCTGATCTGCCTGTTCATGGCACCGGAGACGAAGAACCGCAGCCTGGAGGAGATCAACTTCGAGGAGCCTGCCAATGCCTGAACGTCGTGACTCCAAGGTGATCACCACAGTCGAAACGACGCTGGTTCCCGACAGCGCCGAAACGTATCGTCGACTCCGCCGGAGTGCCGGTGAGCAGCACATCGTGCGCACTGATCTGGTGCCTGCGATGCCAGACGAAGATCCTGCCGACGAAGAGGTCCGGCTTGCAGGGCTGGTGCACTTCACTGATTTCCAGATCGCGGACCTTGCCTCGCCAAGTCGAGTGGAGTTCCTCCAACGGCGTGAAGGGCAACCGGAATGGGCGCGCATGCTTCCCGCATACCGGCCCCAGGAGTTTCTCCTGGCCCATGCGATCGAAATGACAGTGCGCAGCATCAACGGACTCGTCTCTGGGGATCCGGGACGATGGGACATCGCTCTGACAACAGGGGACAACACGGATTCGGCGCAGTCGAACGAGCTCGACGCGTTCCTCTCCTATCTGGCAGGCGGCACGATCGAGCCGGCAGCTGGCACACGTGGCTTCAGCGATGCGCCGGTGGGCCTGGGCGATGAGAACTACTACAACCCCGAGCCTTCGTCACATGATCAGTGGAAGAGGACGAAGGGGCTGCCGACACATGCTGGAGCGTTGGCGGCGTCTGCCGAACCGTTCGACGGTGAGGGCCTGAGTCTTCCCTGGCTGAGCTGTTTCGGCAACCACGACTGCCTGGTGCAGGGACGTTCTGCCGAGCCGAGCGGATACGATGAGTTCCTCACCGGTCAGGCTAAGCCCGTGGGTGTGGCAGAGAATGCCGCTCCGCCTGGAGACAAACTCTCTGCATACGTCGAGGACCCGACATGGATCTCCCAAGGGGCGAGTCATCCCATAGAGCGTGATTCTGAGCGGCGGATGGTGTCGAAAGCCGAGTATGTCGACAGGCATCTCTGCGCCGCCGGTTCTCCCCAGGGACACGGATTCACCGAGGACAACAGATCAACCGGTCGCGCATACTACGTCTACGACGAACTTCCCGGAGTGAGAATGATCGTTCTGGACACTACCAATATCGCCGGGCACGTCGACGGGTGTGTGGATCAGCGACAGTTCGAATGGCTGGAAGAGCGGCTCGTCGAGGTCCATACCTCGTATCATTCTGAGAGCGGCGAGATGGTCAAAGGACGCGGGGGCGACCGGTTGGTCGTCATTGCGTCGCATCACGGGCTCTCCACGATGACCAACGACTACGGAGCAGACTCGGAGACAGGCGAAGACCGACGCGGAAAGCTGTACGTCGCCGACGAGGTCGAAAGGCTCCTGCATCGTTTCGGCAATGTGGCCCTGTGGCTGTCGGGACATACCCACGTGAACAGCATCACCCCTCGGCCGGGTATCAGCGGCGGATTCTGGGAAGTCTCGACGGGCTCCATCGCAGAATGGCCGGTGCAATTCCGCGGCATCGAGATCTCGGCAGGTGCGTCGGCGGTCCGGCTGCGGGCGACGATGGTCGATTCCCAAGCGCCGGCGACGCCGGACGGAACCCTGAGCCTCGAGGATCTCGCGTCCCTGCATCGGGAGATCGCTGCCAACGACGATGGTTCTGTCGGTGGGCTGTACGCCGAAGGCACCGTTGCCGATCGCAATCAAGATCTCCTGGTCTCGGTCTCGAGTGAGCTTCTCACCAATCTGAGATCTTTTGGGGCGGAGCGCTGAGGCCAGCGCCTGGAGCGAACCGGTCGAAGGCGGCTTAAGGCTCGAGTGATCCGGTCAAGTCAGCACCTGCCAGCTGGCTGAGAAGCTCGCAGTCAAGATTCCGGGACAATGGGAATCGTCGGCAGTCGGCGAATTGAACCAGAGCCGTGGACGAACTGCGAGAGACCGACAGATTGAGCGAGGCAGGTGACGGATGGACCCATACAACGACAGCGGAATCCCGAACCGTCGACCCACGGTCCGGACAGTCGCCGAGGCCGCAGGAGTGTCACCATCTCTCGTTAGCTTCGTCTTCAACGAACGTCCGGGAGTCTCCGAGTCGACGAGGAAGCACATCCGCAGCGTTGCCGCAGACCTCGGTTATCAGCCGGATCCCCGCGCCCGCGAACTGCGGACAGGCAAGGCGGCGATGATGGGTCTAGTGGTGAGAAACGTCGCCAACCCGTTCTTCAACGAAATCCTCATGGGCATGCAGGAGAATGCAGAAGGCGACGGGGTCTCGATCCTCGCTATGGACTCGCAATTCGACGCAGAGCGCGAAGAAGCACACGTTCGTTCGCTGGCTTCTCGACGCACCGCCGGATTGGCCATCGTTCCAGTCGGCGACGCGTCCACGGTCCGACTGTGGCGGCAGCTGCAGCCGTCAGCACCGTTGGCCATCGTCAATGCGCGGCTTGCAGCCGCACCAGACGTCCCCCATGTGACTCCGGACGATGAGACAGCGGTGGACCTCGCATTCAACCACCTCCGCGAACTGGGGCACACCCGGATTGCACTGTTGTCCGCACCGCCGCAGCTCATGCCAGACGGCGATCGGACCGCACGCTACCTGCAACTGTGCTCTGAGCATCACGTCAGGCCCCACCCGATCTACGCCTCATTGCGAGGAGACGGACTCACCGAACATCTGTCCGACGTCTTCGCGTTACCGGCTGCCGAGCGTCCGACGGCAATCATCACCAATTCAGATCACACGGCGGCCCACGTCTACCATGCGATTCATCGTCAGGGTCTGTCGGTCGGTCGCGACGTCTCAGTGGTCGGCCACGACGATCTGGCGACCTCGGCCCTGCTGTCCCCGGCGCTGACGACGATTCGGGTGGACCTTCGCGAGATGGGACGGCAGGCCTATCGACGACTCACCGAACCCGGACTCGGAAACCATCGAGAGCACGTCGAACTCATCGTGCGAGGCTCGACCGGACCTCCGATCGAATCGTGAGTACGGTGCCGGCCCACAGAAGGCCTCACTGAGTCGCCTTCTTCGGCTCGAGCCCGTGGGAGTTCTTGATGAAGAACGCTCCGATGATGCCGAGGACGCCGACACAGGCGGCGACGAAGAATGCGACGTTCGCGCCGTGGACAAGCCCGGCCACTCCGTAGGTCTGCGGATCCCGTGCGGCGGAGACCATGACTGTCACCAGGGCCGCAGTGCCGACGGAGGCGGCGATCTGTCGCATCGTGTTGTTCAGGGCCGTGCCGTGAGGGATGAGGTGTGAGGGCAGCTGGTTGAGCGCCGCCGTGGTCACCGGCATCATCACCATAGCCACACCGAACATGCGGACGGTGTTGACGGCGGCGAGGTAGAGGAATGAGGTGTCCGGTTCCAGGCGGGCGAACATGAAGGTCGTTCCCGTGAGCAGCGTGAAGCCGACGACGGCCAGCCACTTCGCGCCGATCGCATCGAAGACTCGTCCGGTCACCGGCGACATCAGGCCCATCACCGCAGCGCCCGGCAGCAGAGCCAGTCCGGATTCCATGGCGGAGAAGGTGTTCATGTTCTGCATATACAGCGGCAGAACCATCATGCCGCCGACCATGACGATGAACACGCACATGCCCAGCAGGGTGTTGAGCGTGAACATGCGGTAGCGGAGGATGCGGAACTCGAGGATCGGCTGCTCGAGTTTGAACTGGCGCAGGATGAAGAACGTCAGCGATACTGCACCGACGACGAGCGGGATGAGCACCTCGGCGCTCACCCACCCGGCGTCACCGGCGGTGCCGAAGCCGAAGAGCAGACCGCCGAAGCCGAGCGTGGAGAGGATGATCGAGAGCACGTCGAGCGGCGGATAGGTCCGCTCGGTGACGTTCTTGAGCAGGAAGTAGGCGATGGCGAGGTCGATGATCGCGATCGGCAGCATCATGTAGAACAGGACCTGCCACGGCATGTGGTCGACGATCCAGCCCGACAGGCTCGGCCCGATCGCCGGGGCGAAGGCGATGACGAGGCCGAAGGTGCCCATCGCCGATCCGCGCTTCTCGACGGGGAAGATCGCGAACAGGATCGTCTGCATCAGCGGCATGATGATGCCGCCGGCCGAGGCCTGGATGACGCGGCCGATGAGCATCACGGGATAGACCGGTGCGATCGCACAGACAAGCGTGCCGATGATGAACAGGCCCATCGCCGTGAAGAACAGGCCGCGGGTGGTGAACTTCTGGATGAGGAACGCAGTCACCGGGATCATGATGCCGTTGACGAGCATGAAGCTCGTCGTCACCCACTGGGCGGCCCCAGAGGTGATGTCGAAGTAGCTCATGAAATGCGGCAGTGCGGTGTTGAGCAGCGTCTGGTTGAGGATGATGACGAAGGCGCCGGAGACGAGCACAGCGAGGACGAGATTCCGGTTGATCGGGGCGCCCTCTGCCGATTCCTGCCGGCTGGTGTCTTCGTTCGTCAATGCCATCCCTTCACCTGTTCGTCTGTTGAGAATCGTTGTTCGGCGGCGGTCCGCCTCGGGCAGTGCGCTGATTCAGCACGTCGTTGCGCTGAGAATTTCGATTCCTCAGTTATATAACTTCTTTATGCAGTTTAACGCACCACCTTCGCCGAGGTGGCCCCGGGTCGGTGTGATTTCATCAACGCGACCGTACGCGGACATCGGTCGTACAGACGGAGGTTGATCAGTCGACCGGTGAGACGCGGATGAGGTTGCCGTCGGGATCGGCGATGACGAAGGTGCGCCCGAAGACCGCGTCGTGCGGCTCGTCGACGACCGTGATGCCCTTCGCCGTCCATTCGTCGTAGACGGCGTCGACCGCCTCGGCGGATCCGGGTACCATCAGCCCGACTTCGGATGTCCGTGTGGTCGCCTGAGCTGCGGACTCTGCGCCCCCGCTCCACAGTGCGAAGAGAACCCCGGGTGCCACCGTGAATGGCACGTATCGCGGTGTGATCATGTCGGGCTCCATGTCGAAGAGATCACGGTAGAAAGTGGTCGAGGCCTCGGTATCGGTGACGTAGATGAGGAAGAGATTCGGCGTGGGCATGAGGTTCTCCTGTGATGGATTCGTCGTTCTTCTTGTGGTGCTCTTCTAGACTTTCGTGGTGCTCTTCTAGACTGACGGCAATAGGTGACAGTTTATGTCGCCTTTGGACGATCGATCGGAAAGAAGTCTTCGATGAGTGCCGAACCCGTGATGGGCAGACCGCAACGACTGCTTTCGCTCATCGTCACGCTGCAGGGGCATCGCCAGACGACAGCGGCCGAACTCGCCGAACGCTTCGGAGTCTCGAAGCGGACGATTCTGCGCGACATCGTCGCCCTCGCCGAGGCGGACGTGCCCGTCGTCGCCGACCGCGGTCGGTACGGTGGAATCTCCCTCATGCCTGGTGCCGAGATCGACGTCAACCGCCTGACGAATAGCGAGGCGGAGGTTCTCGCTCTGCTGGGGGTCGACGGAGAGAGCGCACGGCAGCTCGGGCTTGAGGACAGTGCCCACAGTGCCCGCGACAAGCTCTCCTCGCGACGGATTCGGCCGCCTCGGCGAGGAGAAGAACCGTCTCTGCCGCTGTCCGAGGTCATCGTGGTCGACGGTTCGGACTGGTTCGCCCCGGACGAACCTATCGACTTCTCGGACTTCCTCGTCGACCTGCGGCGCGGCAGTCGCCTGCGCATCGACTATCGGTCGAGCGGGCAGACTGTCTCCCGCTTCCTCGTGGTCGACCCATACGGCCTCTATTCGCGCTCAGGCCGCTGGTACCTCATCGCCGATGTCGATGAGGAGCCGCGGATGTTCGCCATGACCCGGCTGCGCGGGTGGGAGGCGCTGGAGGAGCCGCGTCGACTGCGCCCGGGCACGGCACTGTCGACGGTGGCTGCGGACCTGGCCGAACGACTCGAACGGCGACGCGACGTGGTCGTCACGGCGCACCTCGACGCCCGCACAGAGGACCTCGCGCGACGGATCCTCGGCAGTCGCCTGCTCGACGTCTCGCCGGCTGAGGGACCTGACTCCGTCATCATCACCGTCGGCTATGAGGAGCTCGGCGGAGTCAGGCAGCTCGTGCAGTTCACCGATCACATCGAGATCATCGCGCCGATAGAGGCGCGGGCGCTGGTGCGTGAGCGCGCACAGAACCTGCTCGATCGGCACTAGGATAGAAGCCAAGTCGTGTTGCACTCGAAAGGGGTTTCAGGTGGTGCACGGACCGTGGGGCCCGCTGTGGAAGTTCGTTCTTCTCACCACGGGAATCGGTGCCGCCACCGGCCTGACCTACATGGTCTACGAGGCGGTCCGCAGCCTCTTCGAGTATGGGCCCTACATCGAGCTGCTCACCATCGGCGGGATAGCCGGCGGGGTGGGTGGGGGCCTCGGGCTGATCATGGGCTTCCCTGCGTACCTCGTCGTTCGGCTCAGTGTGCACCGTCTCCACAGCCGAGCCGCTGCCAGGCTCTTCTTCCTGATCTTGGGGGCCGCCTCGGCGATTGCTCCCTCGGTGATCTGGATGATCGTGAGTGGCGAGCTCATTGACTTCATCACTAGTGCCGATATCGGTCTTTGGCTGATCATCCTCGGTTTTTCGGCGCCTGCCGGGATCCTCACCTGCGCCTGCAGCCCGCTCGTCGTTCGGCCGGCGCGGGCGGAGGCATCCCTGAAGCGTCACTGAACAGCGAGGCGGTCGAAGAATCCTCAGGCCAGCCGCGTCGCCGGGGACTGGGTCTTCGACGGGTCGGTTTCGGGCAGGTCTCCGAGGACATCGTCGATGCGGGCGAGCACTTCGGCGTCGAGACTGACCCCGGCGGCCCCGACGTTCGAGGCGATCTGCTCCGGCCTGGAGGCTCCGACCAGGGCGGTGGCGACGTTGTCGTTGGCGAGCACCCAGGCGACGGCGAGCTGCGCCATGGTCAGTCCGAGGTCGGCGGCGATCGGTTCGAGCTTCGCCACGGCCGTGAGTTTCTCGTCGTGGAGGTAGCGGTTCCTGATCGACTCCGCGCCGCCTCCGTCCTCATCCGTCGCCCGTGAGCCTTCGGGCACGGGCTGGCCGACTTTGTACTTGCCGGTGAGCACGCCTTGAGCGATCGGGGACCAGACGATCTGGGAGATGCCGAGTTCCTTCGACGTTGGCACGACCCGGGACTCGATGACGCGCCACAGCATGTTGTACTGAGGCTGGTTCGACACCAGCTGGATGCCGAGGTCCTTCCCCAGGTGATGGGCGGCGCGGAGTTGGTCGGCGTTCCACTCGCTGACGCCGATGTAGAGGGCCTTGCCGGCACGGACGATGTCCGCGAACGCCTGCATCGTCTCTTCGAGCGGAGTCTCGTAGTCGTACCGGTGGGCCTGGTAGAGGTCGACGTAGTCGGTGCCGAGTCGCTTGAGGGAGCCGTTGATCGACTCCATCATGTGCTTGCGGGACAGGCCGGTGTCGTTGTGACCCTTCGGGCCGGTGGGGAAGTAGACCTTCGTGAAGATCTCGAGCGACTCACGTCGCTGACCTTTCAACGCATCGCCGAGGACCTGCTCGGCCACGGTGTTCGCGTAGACGTCGGCGGTGTCGAAGGTCGAGATGCCGGCGTCGAGTGCGGCGTGAACACACTTCGTCGCCGTGTCGTTTTCGACCTGGGAACCGTGCGTGAGCCAGTTTCCGTAGGTGATTTCGGAGATCTTCAGGCCGCTGTTTCCCAGATATCTGTGCTCCATGTCTCCAGCCTACGTCTGCTGGTCAAGAGGTGGGAAGGAGTTATGAGGAGCTCTCCTCAGAGCGCTCGGGTCTACGCGTGACCTTTGTGCCGGTGATGCGATCGTATGGAGTGCGGCCCTCACCGAAGAAGAGGGACACGGCATAGACGATGGGAAGCACGTAGGCGGCCACGGTCAAGGCCCAGATCCACGGCGAGACGGGCGCTGCCTGTGTACTCCCCGAAGCGAGGGCGTACACAGGCCGCATGCCCGAGGACCCAGGGGAGTCCGAGCTTGAGGAGATTTCTCAACAGTGTGGTGCGGAAGCGCGGTGGCCGACTGTTCGACGAGTCGCAGCCGCAAGATTCGTTTGCCTGGTGTCGCGGCTGACGATCGTGATTCGCAGACCGCCGCCGCGAGGACGACAGGTCCGACCATAACGAAGGCCCCGATGAGATTGGCAGTCACCATTCCAAGCCGAGGTGGCTTGGACAGACTACGGCGCGGCCACCTCGGCGATGTGACCCCGCAGGACCTGAGAGAAGGCCTCCGTGTTGCCGCTGCGCAGGTGGCCGGTCAGCGACACGTGCTCGGCGATGATCTCCTCCCACCGGGCCAGCAGCCGGTCGCGGGAAGTGAAGAGGATGAAGCGGTGCCGGTCGGACAGCTGCCCGTAGAGTTCGATGAGCACAGAATTGCCGCTGGATTCGACGAAGCCGCGATGGAACTCGAGCGTGAGGTCGATGAAGGTCGCGATGTCTCCGGCATCGAACGCCTTCCGCTGCTTCTCGATGAGGCCGTCGAGTCGGTCGGCCAACCGTCGTCGCAGGGCTTCCGGAGCCCGATCGACGCCCGTGGTCTCGAGGACGAAGCGCGCATCGGCGAGTTCGGTGATCGTCCGCTCATCCACACCTTGGACCAGGGCGCCCCGCTTGGGGTAGATGATGATCCACCCCTCGTCCTGCAGTCGTGCCAGCGCTACGCGCACCGGCGTCCGACTGACCTCGAGTTCGGCGGCCAGTGCTGCCTCGCCGAGCATGGTTCCCGGCACATGCGTACCGTTGAGGATCTGCCGACGGATCTGCTGGTAGGCGTGCTCGGCCGCGCTGGTGCCGCCTTCGCGTGTGCTCATATCCTCATCCTCCCTGTCGCGCTCGCCGGCGTTCCATTTAACAGTCGCACGGCGTCATGACGGGGCGTGCTCAGTTCGACGGTGATGACGACTCCCCGGCGGCCGCCTCGGCGAGGGCTTTGTCGGGCTCTGCCGACCGGCGGCCCGGCCAGGTCATGAGTGGGACCGCCCTGATCGCGAACGCGAGGGCGATGAGCAGGACGAACGTTGCCATGAGGTTGATCCAGAGGAATCCGCCGGCCTCGAGAACGGTGCCGGCCATGGCCGCCATGAGCGCCCCACCGAGGTTCATCGCAGAATCCGAGATGCCCTGCAGGGGCACCTTCGCGTGAGCCGGCACCGAGGCGGTCAGCAGTGCCGAACCGCCGATGAGGAACATCGACCAGCCCACCCCGAGCAGGGACAGCGCGGTGCTCAGCAGCACCATCGACGACACCGGGGCGAGGGCATCGATGACGCCGAGGGTGATCGTGGCGGCGAAGATGACAACGCCGCCGGCGATGACGACGCCCGCACCCCACCGGTCGGCCATCCATCCGAAGACGGGGGAGAGGGCGTACATTCCGGCGATGTGGATGCTCACGACGATGCCGATCGCGCCGAGGCTGAACTCCTGATGGTCCATGTGCACCGGGGTCATGACCATGACGTTGGTCATCATCATCTGCCCCGTGATGATCGTGATCATCGCGAACAGCGGCACCGGCCGCCCGAGCGCGAACCGCAGCGCCTGTCCGAGCCTCATCTGGGCCGGTGGTGATGCCGTTCCGGTCGGGGCGGGGGAGGTGTCGTAATTGTTCGCCGAGGTGGCCGCCTCGGCGGCATCGGACGTGACCGTCCGCTCGGCGTCGAGTTCGGAGTCCGCAGGCGGCAGGTCCGTGCCCGCGGTGATCGACCGGGACAGCGTCGAGGCGAACAGAGTGGCCAGGGCAAACGCGCACATCGAGATGAGGTAGGGGCCGGCCAGGCCGTTCATGCCCAGGGCCTTGCCGAGGTGGGCACCGGGATCCGTGAAATTCGGTCCGAGGACGGAGCCGACCGTCGTCGCCCACACGACCAGCGACATCGCTCTGCCCGCGGCAGCAGGATCGGCGAGATCGACGGCGGCATAGCGGGCCTGCAGGCCCGAGGCGGTCGAGGAGCCGCACATCATCATCCCGAGCATGAACATCGGCAGCAACTGAAAGGCGACGCCGATGAGCACGACCACCGCACCGAGCGTGCCGACGCCGAAGCCCAAGGTCAACGCCTTGCGCCGACCAGAACGTCCGGCGAGCACTGCGAGGGGGTAGGCGATGAGACCGGCGCCGAGGATGACGCTCATCTGTGCGAGCCCGGCCATCGAGGTCTTGCCGGTGATCTCCTCGGCGAGCAGACCGCCGACGGCATACCCGGAGGCGATGCCCGCTCCGGAGAGCAGCTGGGCCGTGATGAGTTTGGCCTGTTCGCGAGCGCGACTCGTCATCGGGGTCTCGCCTTCCTGTGCTGTGTCGCTGTCGAGGTACTCGCTCAATTTATCTTGGATCCAGCTTGGATACAAGATGCTGATGCGTGGAATCGTGCGTGTGTGTTGCGGTCCGGAGTTGTGATTCAGAGCCGCGAGGTGCGCAGGCCGATGGCCGACTGTGATGCGCCGACGAGCGCGAGGCCGAGCAGCGGAATGGCCGCGGACCCGGCGGTCTCGAGGCCGAGGCCGAAGGCGAAGGGGCCGAGAGCGGCCAATGCCACGCCGACCGCCGAGGTCACCGCCGAGACCGAAGCGGTGTGCGCGGGCGACCTCCCGTACTTGATGATCTGATCGTAGGAGACTCCGAGGCGCAGGCCCTGGGCGAAGCCGAGGAGGATCGTGACGAGCAGTGCCGCCGGGGAGCCCGCGAGGAAGAGGACTGCGACGCCGATGACGGCAAGCAGGGGAGCGGCCGGGGCGAGGGCCCGGGAGGCTCCGCGGCCGAGCAGCGTTGGTGCGATGAGGCCGAAGGGGATCGCGATGACGCTGATGAGGGAGACGAATCCTCCGGCTGTCTGGGCCGCCTTCGGCGACGTCCGACGGGGAGGCGCGCGAGTAGAGCCACCACAGTACGAGGGCACCGGCGGAGACCGCGATCCAGGTGAGCAGCGTGCCTCGCCAGTCGAGACCGGTCAGCCGCCCGATCGGGATCGTCAGCGCCAAAGCGAGTGCCGGACCGAGGCTCAGCGACATCGAATAGACGCCGGTGAGACCGGAGCGGACTGCGGAACGTTCGGCGGAGATGATCGACGGGCCCAGCACCGTGACGATCGCGATCGAGAAGCCGAGGAGTCCGGTACCGATGAGCAGCGGAGCATCGCCGGGCACCGAGCGGATGATCATCCCGATCACAATCGCGATCAGGGAGAGCCCGACGGTTCGACTTCGGCCGAGACGATTCGCCAACATCGGGGCCACCGGCGCGGCCGCCAGAGTCAGGGCGAGTGGGACGCTGGTCAGGAGTGAAAAGAAGGTCTCCCATGTCCGGTGTCGTCCATCATGCTCGGCAGGAGTGGGGACAGTGAGATCGTCGGAATCCGCAGACTCAGTCCCATAAGCAGAATCGCCGCCATGGCGAGGATGAGGGCCGCGAGCGGGCGGGGAGGCGGCCCCTGCGACGATGGGGAATCGGGTGCGTCTGACATCCCAGACAACCTTAACCGTGGCAGGTCCCGGGGCGATGGGTGGTCTGAATCTGAGATGACGCCTGCGGGGGCGGTCCAGCGACGGGGCAGGTTCTCACTGGAACGAGGACGGCGCTCGGCCGATCTCACGGGAGAACGCGGCCGAGAACGCCGCCGGTGAGGAGTAGCCGAGGCTTTCGGAGACGTGCGTGATCGTCTGCGACCTCAGCTGCTGCAACCCGACGAGTACACGAGCACGGGTCCGCCACGCGGCCGGACTCATCCCCGTCTCTGCGCGGAAGACACGGTCGAGACTGCGCTCGCTCATCTGCAGCTGCTTCGCCCAGTCGCGATTGCTCAGCCCGAGCTCGGGGCCGTCGAGGTAGTCGATGCAGACCTGCCGCAGGCGGCCCTCGCGGGGGAGCGGAACCTCAAGCGGCACCGCCGAGGCGCGCTGGAGTTCGAGGAGGATGAGCGCGAACACGTGATGCTGGTAGGCGGTCATCTCCTCGGCGATCTCGAACGAATCCGCGGTCCGCAGGAGCTCGCGCAGCAGAGGAGTGACCGTGATGACCGTGCACGTCTCCGGCCACCACGGCACGCTGGTCGGTTCGATGTAAAGGCTCCACGTCGTGACGTCGAGAAACCGGACGAGGTGCTCCACCTCGGCGGGGATGAGCACGGCCTGATGGGTCGGGACCGTCCACGAACCGTCCTGAGTCTCGACGAGCATGACCCCGGTCGAGCCGTAGAGCAGCTGCGCTCGCCGGTGGCGGTGATAGGGCAGGACCGTGTCCGGCGGGTACTGCGTGCCGACGGACAGCACGTCCCACGGGTGGGAGTCGACATCGTCGATTGCGAGAGTGGGCACGACTCGAGTGTAATGGCGAACTCTCACAGATCGGCGGCAAACTATCGATTGCCTGCCTCGGAGGTGGTGCGCTGAGATGGACTGGTGGAATTCATCGGACTCATCCTCATCGGCTGCCTCGTCGGCCTGACGACCGTGCTCTTCGGCTTCGGCGGCGGCTTCGTCACCGTCCCGATCATCACCCTCGTCGATGCGGATCTCGGGCACGACACGGCACGGGTGGCGGCGGCCACCTCGGCGCTGGTGATGCTCGTCAACGCCATCGTCGCCACGGTCTCGACGAAGCGCGAGACCCTTGCCCACCTCAAGGGACGGTGGTGGCTGCTCGGACTGCTCGCCCTCGGCGGCGGACTCGGGGCGTTCACCGGCGGCTTCGCCCCGGACGCGCTGCTGCAGTGGGGATTCGTCCTCTACATCGCAGTGACCGCCGTCGACCTGCTGCTGCGCCCGGGCTTCTTCCGTCCCGCCGCCTGCGTCAGGGATGAAGCCGGCGAGGGTGGTCGCGAGATCTCCGCGATCTGGGGTGTGCCGATCGGCGGGCTGGCGTCGTTCCTCGGAGTCGGAGGGTCCGTGATGACGGTGCCGATGATGCGCCGGTCGGGGGCGACGATGACCGTGGCCACGACTCTGGCCAACCCGCTGACCTTGGTGATCATGAGCCCGGCCGTGCTCGTGACGATCCTCGACCCCGCCGCGATCGACGCCCCGGGCATCGTCGGAGCCCTCGACCTGGTGTCAGCAGCGGCCCTGCTCATCGGCGGTCTGCCGATCATCGTACTCCTGCGCAGGCGGGTGCCGAAGATCTCCGAGATCCTCCATGCTTGGGGGTATTTCGTGCTGCTCATATCTGCCGGAGTCGTCGTTGCCGTGGCCTGAAAGCACGCCCCACCGACCGCTCGAATTCGCGTCCACCGCTCACGTCGGCGACCGCGGGCTCGCCGACCGCACAGATTGGCGTCCACTGCTCACCGCATACCTTGATGCAATGTCGCTAACTCGAGCGGTCGGTGATGGAGTTCAGCTCTCCCAGCGGCGTTTGCGCAGGATGGGCGGCAGGCCGAAGTAGATCGGCGGGCGAGCCGAGCTGGTGGCCGAGCCGCCATCAGCTGCGCCAGCCCCCAGCGCCCATGCGCTTTCCCAGCTGATGAGCTCGCCGGCGTGGCAGACGGGGTCGCCTCCACTCGACGGCGGGTCGGCCCACATCCACAGGTTGATCCCGTATTCCACGAGGACCAACTTGCTGCCTGTCTCCCGCGTCGAGTTCTCCTTGACCAGGGCAGACCGCAGTTTCGCCGAGGCGGCCTCGAGTTCCGTCCACCCGTCCTGGCGATGCGGCAGGAAGATCCATGTCCCCGCGGGGACGTCCGAGGCGACGAAGTCGTCGAGCGCGGTGATCGTGATGCGGGGGTTGCCCGGCGAGTCTGGATCGGCAGCGGCGAGCAGCTCCCCGCAGCACGCCCGCGCGACATCCAGCGTGGGGGAGAGAATGAGCACGTGGGCCGCCTTCGTGAGCACGTCATCGAGGCTCAGCCGGGTGAAGGGATTCGCACGCATGCCGCCGAGCACCTGCGTCCAGTGACCGGGCACTGTACCTTCACAGAGGAATCTGTTCGTCCGCGGACGCTCCTCATCGTGTCGCATCGACAATCCTCCTCGCCGAGGCTGCTCACCGTTTCCATCCATCATGCACCCACCCGCCGGATCGGGCGTGCGGGCGGACGGCCGCCGAGAGGGTCCGTAACGAATGGGACACGTTGTCGCCCTAACTTACCCAGAGGGCCGCCGCGCGATCTAGACTGTCCGCAGTGGATCGAGCTGCGGCGGCAACGCCGGCCCGGTCCACGACCACGTTTGGACCACCTCGCTCGGCATCGAGCACGCTCATGTGAAAGATCCCGCCATGCCCACTTCCCCGAACCGCGCTTCGCGCTGGACTGACAGGCTCCGGCTGAATCACGCAGCCGACGGTCGGCAGATCAGGCCCAGTGCTCGACTCCTGCCGGCGCTCGCCGCCGTCCTCACGTTGGGCCTCCTCGCCGGGTGCGCCGAGGCGGCCGAGCCGACCGTCGACACCGCCGCGTCCAGCACAGCTGACCCGACCCCGACTCGGGAAGCACCCGCACCGAGCAGCAGCGCGTCGGCGTCGACGAAGAGTAGCGACAGCGACGATGCGGGCGACGAAGGTAAGGCGGGAGGCTCGGCGACGGGGACCGCCTCGGCGATGTTGGATGAGCTCGATGTCAAGGGCCGGGCGCCGAAGACCGGCTACGACGGCGACCTGTTCAAGTGGCGTTCGGACACCGACCACAACGGGTGCGACACCCGCAACGATGTGCTCCGCCGCGACCTTAAGGACATCACGCTCAAGGCCGGAACGCAGGGGTGCATCGTCCTGGCCGGCACGATCGCTGACCCGTATCAGGGCGAGACCTACGACTTCGATCGCAGCGCCAACACCATCGACATCGACCATGTGGTCGCCCGGTCGAATGCGTGGCAGACCGGTGCGGCGAAGTTCGACGAGGAGACGCTGGGGGAGTTCGGCAACGATCCACTCAACCTGCTCGCCGTGAGCTCGAGCCTCAACCGGCAGAAGGGCGACGGCGACGCAGCGACCTGGCTGCCGCCGAACAAGTCCTACCGTTGCGAGTACGTCGCCCGGCAGATCGCGGTCAAGCACAAGTACGACCTCTGGGTGGTCAAGCCGGAGAAAGCCGCGATGGAACGCGTGCTCTCCGACTGCGAGGACGAACCGGCCTTCACCGAGGATGCCGACTGGCCCGGGGCGGGTGAGGGCGACAACGTCACGACGAAGGAAGAGACCCGTCCGGCGAAGCAGAAGTCGTCAGGCGCCGGGGCAGGCTCCGGCTCGTCGAGCAGCGGCTCAAAGAAGTCGTCGACAGGCTCGACCGGCTCCGGCTCGTCGAACTCATCGACCTACTTCGAAAACTGCACGGCAGCCCGTGAAGCCGGGGCCGCACCCGTCCACCGAGGAGACCCCGGGTACGGATCTCACCTCGACCGTGACGGCGACGGGGTCGCCTGCGAATAGCCGCCTCGGCGGGGTGGGTGTGCCGGGTCACACAACCGGTCGGTAATCTGAGTACAGACAGATGTTCGACCACGGTAGATCTGCCGTGAACACCGACCCTGGTCACCGACGATGAGGAGCCCACCATGTCCGGATTGGACACCGCACTGACCCCGCTGCGCTTCCTCGAGCGCTCCCTCGAAGCCCACCCCGATCGCGAGGCGATCGTCGACGGGCCCCGCCGCTTCACCTACCGGGACATGGCCGAGACCGTCCAGCGCCTCGCCGAAGGACTCACCCGTCGCGGCCTGAAAGAGGGCGACACGGTGGCCGTCCTCGCGCCCAACAGCGCCGAGGCGCTCATTGCCCACTACGCGGTCCCGCTGGCCGGCGGGGTGCTCGTGATGCTCAACACCCGACTGGCACCGCCGGAGGTCGAATACATCCTCGGCCACTGCGAGGCGAAGTTCCTCTTCGGCGACGCCGGCCTCCTGCAGCCCATCGTCGAGGCGGGTGCAGCAAAGTCTGTGGAGGCCATCGTCCTCCATCCCGAAGCCGACGGCACTCGGGGTGCACTCAGCGCCACGGACACTGAGGTGGAGCACTATGAGGATTGGGCCGCCTCGGCGCCGGAGACCCCACGCACGTGGGAGGTCGCCGACGAAACCGCGACGATCACGGTCAACTACACCTCGGGCACCACCGGTCGGCCGAAGGGCGTGATGTACACGCACCGCGGGGCGTATCTCAACTCGCTCGGCGAGGTCGTCACGCAGGGCTTCGAACCGCTGACCCGCTACCTGTGGACCCTGCCGATGTTCCACTGCAACGGCTGGTGCACGACCTGGGCGCTGACCGCGGTGGCCGGCACGCACGTGTGTCTGCGGGCCGTGCGCGGAACCGAAGCGTGGGCGCTCATCGACGCCGAATCGATCACCCGCATGGCCGGCGCTCCGGTCGTGCTCAACACCATCGCCGGGGCCAAGGAAGCCCACGATATGGGCGGCGAGCTGTCGATCACCACGGCGGGCGCCCCGCCATCGCCGACGACGATCGCCCTGCTCGAACAGCTCGGCATTCAGATCATCCACGTCTACGGGCTCACTGAGACATACGGGCCGTACTCCTCGTGCGAACCGCAACCCGAATGGTCGGAGCTGCCGGTCGAGGAGCGTGCGGCTCTGAAGTCACGGCAGGGGATCGGCATGATCAGTGCCGAACGCGTCCGTGTCGTCGAGCTGCGCGATGATGCCGAACTCAGCGACGTGCCCGCCGATGGGGAGACGATGGGCGAGATCGTCATGCGCGGCAACAACGTGATGAAGGGCTATCTCAATTCCCCGGAGGACACCGAGGTGGCCTTCCGCGGCGGATGGTTCCACTCCGGTGATCTCGCGGTGATGCACCCCGACGGCTACGTGCAGATCCTCGACCGGGCGAAGGACATCGTCATCTCCGGTGGTGAGAACATCTCGACGATCGAGGTCGAGCAGGCCATCGTCGCCCACGAATCCGTCGCCGAGGCGGCTGTGGTCGGGATGCCCGATGAGAAGTGGGGTCAGCGACCGTTGGCGTATGTCGTGCTCAAGGACGGCGCCGAGGTGACCGCGGACGAGCTCATCGCCTTCGTCAAGACCCGCATCGCCGGGTACAAGGCACCGGCCGGAGTCGAATTCGTCGACGCGCTGCCGACGACGTCGACGGGCAAGATCCGCAAGAACGCCCTGCGGGAGATGGCGGGGAACTGAGGCGGTTTGGGGCGGCTGACGGCGCGTCAAGGGAACCGGCAGCGAGGTTCCGGTTCCCTTCCCGTCAGCCCTCCCGCTTCGGCAGCGGCACGTTCTGCAGGCGCAGCTGTCCGCGCGAAAGCTGCTTGTCCGTCGCCGAATCGGTGATGATGACCTCCCACAGCTGCTGCGTCCGACCCTGGTAGAGGGCCGTGGCCTTGACGGCGACACGGGCGCCCTGGCTCGGGCGCAGGAAATCGGTGGCGTTGTGGACGCCGACGGCGAATTCACCGCGGTCGGCCACGGCATGGCTCGCCCCGATGCTGCCGGCGCTTTCGACGAGGGTGGTGTACACGCCGCCGTGGACGACGCCCCACGGAGTGTGGTGATTCTCGTCGAGCTCGGCATATCCCCGCACCGAGGTGACCGTGACCTCCTCGACGACCAATCCGGCGGCAGCGACGAATCGGCTCGCGTTCTTCAGCGAGACGTCGGGTGTGGGTGTCGAATCGGTGGTCATCGATGTTCCTCCTGTGGGGCTGAAATGCTGTGGGGCTGAACTCGCTGACTGGACAGTGTGCGGACTGTCTACCTGACAGTCGGTCCGCCAACGATCTCCCGGATCCCATCGACTGCCGAAGTGACCGCGAAGTCGGGGAACCGAGTCGTGAATTTCTCGGTGTCGAAGATATTATCCCCGTGGTATCGGGGGAGAAGCTCACCCACCTCGGCGAGGGCGGGAACGAACCGTCCGCCGAGGCGGAAGACCGCATTCGGCAGCGCCGTGTAGCTGATCCGCCGGTCGAGGACGGTCGCGGCGATGCCGATCATCTCGGAATAGCTCGGCCTCGACCGGTCGATCGGCAGATGCCAGGTCTGGCCGAAGGCATCGTCGGTGTTGCCGATGAGCGCCATCGCCCGCGAGGCATCCGGAGTCCAGATGAGTGAGCGACGCGTCGCGGCGCTGATCGGGACGAAAGGCCGCTTGCCGTCCCTGATCCGGTTGAAGACGAGCGAATTCGACAGGCTCTTCGTCGGCCCGGGTCCGTAGAACTCCGGGGCCCGGCAGATCACGGCTTCGACCCGGCCTGATTCCATCGCCTCGAGCAGCATCGTCGCGATCTGCGCACGGACGCGTCCCTTGCGGCCGTTGGGGACGAAGGGCGTCGATTCGGTCTGCGGTTCCGGCGTCCCCGGGTACATATATGTGTTGTCGAAGAACACGAGCTTGACCCCGTGCTCGGCGCATGCGTCGATCGTATTGGCCATCATTGTCGGGAACTTCGCCTCCCACAAGGCGGAGTCCATGGGCAGCCCGACAGTGAGGAAGGCGATGTCACTGCCGGCAACGGCTCGGCTCGTCGCGGCGGCATCAGTGAGGTCGGCGGAAACGAGTTCGTCGTCGGGATGGACAGCCGTCGGATGCCGGCTGACCAGCCGAATGTCACTGGTGAAGTTTCGGCGCAGCTCACGGGCGAGCTCGTCGGCGATCGGTCCGCCGGATCCGAGAATCGTCTGCATACGCCCTCCTGTCCACTGACACCCGCGCGCTTTGCCGGCAACTGCGCGATTCGCTGGCAACTGCGCGATGCATTGACACCCGCACGGCCGTGGCCTAACTTCGCTGGTGCAGGCCCGACTCTACCAAGGCAGGAGAAGCCGATGGTCGATGTGCTCTTCGTCGTCACCGCCGCAACCGGGTGGACACTCAAGGACGGCTCCGTCCACCCCACCGGCTACTGGGCCGAGGAGTTGGCCGAACCGCACCGTCTCTTCACCGAGGCCGGATGGTCGATCACCGTGGCCACCCCCGGAGGGGTGCCGCCGACCCTTGACGAGCTCAGCCTCGGTGTGGCCGGTGGTCTGCCGAAGAAGCGCGCGGAGATCCGCCGCTACCTCGAATCGATCAGCGATGACCTCGACCATCCCCGCACCCTCGCCGAGGTGGACGAGGCCGATTTCGGTCTCGTGTTCTATCCCGGTGGTCACGGTCCGATGGAGGACCTCGCCGTCGACGAGGACTCCGGGCGGCTGCTGCAGCGCAGGCTCGATTCCGGCCGGCCGCTCGCGCTGCTCTGCCACGCTCCGGCCGCGATCCTCGCCGCAGCGAATCCCGACGGAACGAATGTCTTCGCAGGGCGGACGATGACCGGACTGTCGAACGCCGAGGAGAGGCTCAACCCGTTCGCGTGGAAAGCGAAGTGGCTGCTCCAGGACGCGATGATCGAGGCCGGAGTCGACTACGACAAAGGGATGATCCCGCTGTGCCCGCATGTCGTCGTCGACGGTGCGCTCTACTCGGGTCAGAACCCGCAGTCCGCCGAGGCGCTCGCTGAGAGGATCATCGCCGACTTCCGGGACTGAGACCTCGGGAGCTGAGCTCTCGGTCAGTGCGCCGAGCCGGTCACGCCGGACCGGCTCCTACTCAGGTAGCGGCACTTATGTGACTTTGGGCGACGTGACCGAACCCCGGCTCACGAGAACACGGAGATCCCGAAGGCCGCGAACACCACGAGATGCGCGGCCCCGTGCACGGCCGTGACCCGCTTCGCTGCGAACGTCGCCACCGAGAGCAGCAGCATGAGGCCGAGCAGCAGCAGATTCACCGTAGACTCGGCGAGTACGACGGGCTGATCGGTCAGCAGCCCGATGACGAGGACGGTCGGGATCGTCAGCCCCACCGTCGACACCTGCGCCCCGTGGCAGAGGTTGCTCACCCGCTGAATCTCGCCGTTCCAAGCCGCCCTGATCGAGGTGATCGACTCGGGCAGGAAGACGATCATCGCGATGACGATGCCCGACAGTGCCACCGGAGCGCCGAGGCGACCCAACCCGTCATCGAGCAGTGTGGCCATGTCGTGGGAGAGGAGGACGATCGGCGTCACCGTGGCGATGAGCAGGGCCAGCCGAATGAGGATCTCGACCCGATGAGTCGACAGGATTTCCCGGATGCCCGGCGCCGTATCAGCGTCCGGCGCCGTATCAACATCCGATGCCGTATCACCGTCGGGAGTCGCCTCGGTGACGGAGCCCGTGTCCACGGCGGGATCGGCCGCCTCGGCGAGGGTGCGTGTCAGCCGGGGATCGACCTCGACGAAATCGGCGGCCTGGGCGCCCATCTGCCGAGTGAGGAAGAAGGCGTAGATGCCGATGGTGAGCACGATGATCGGGATCTCCTGCCACGGCAGGTAGCTGCCGCCTGAGCCGATGACGGCGGGCAGCGCGAACGCGAGCGCGGCGAGGACGACGATCATCGACAGATACGTCGAGACGCCGGTGCGGTTGTGCACGAGGTCCCCGTGCCGGAGCCCGCCGATGAGCAGGCAGAGCCCGACCACGGCACCGAGGATGATCATCGTCACCGCCATCACCGAATCACGGGCGATCGTTGCGTGGTCGCCGGGGCCGAGCAGGACCGCGGCGATGAGCACGACCTCGATGAGCACGATCGACAGGGTGAGGACGAGCGAACCGTAGGGGTCGCCGAGGCGGCCGGCCAGGTGCTCGGCCTCGTGCACGACGCCGAACGCACAGATGAGGATGACCGCGACGATGACGATGAGCGCGGTGATGAGCAGGGGAGCCGGAACCGGCGGTTCGAGGAGGGGGCCTGCTGAGAGGAGTGCGACGTAGGCGCCCCAGCCGAGGAGGAGTCTGATGATCGCGGTGGGATTGATGATGCTGCGCAGTGCGGCGGTCATGACGGTCTGGTCCAATTCTTAGAGGCCGTCCTCATCGCGGTGGGAAGCGAACGGGTCGTCCCGTTCGTCACTGTGTTTTCAGGGTACCCAATCCCGCCGAGGCGGGCCAACTGGGTGGAAGCTTTCAGCTGTCTTCGCCGACCGCTCACTCCAGCGTCGAGCGTACGAGGTGTGACGCGTGCGCTCGACGCTAACCTGCGCTGTCGAATATCCCCGACAGCCGGTCACCGATGTCGTCGCCGCGGCGACCTGAGTCCTTCACTGCGAATGGGATCCCCGTCTGCTGTCCGCGCCACCCGCAGGTGATCGCCTCACCGAGCAGGCTGAGACCGATGCTCAGGGTGATGGGACGCACCACCTCCTCGGCGCCGATGGCCTGGGCACCGAAATGCAGTCCGGCGCTGGCGGCCAGGCTGAGGCCCCAGACGATGAGCGTCTTCACGGTGTATCTCTGATGAAGGGTGCCGTCCTTCTCGAAGAGCACGGTTGAGGCCCCGCGCATCATGCCGAAGCCGATGCCGACGGCAACAGAGACGGCGAGGAAGGCGATGTTCGCCGCGCTCCAGTGGTCGAAACCCAAGGTCTCGCTGCGCGCGATCGCCGAGGAGGCCGGTCTGGCCATCGGCTCGATCCGGCACTACTTCACCACGGCTGAAGGGATCGTGCGCTTTGCGCTCGAAACGCTGGTCGCGCGGATCGGCGCTCGCCTCGAGGATCGCCTGGCTTCGCTGCTGCCGCAGCTCGACGCCGGCTCGCTCAGTGGGGATGCGGCGAAAGAGGCGACCGTCGACCTCCTGGCCGAGCTGCTGCCGCTCGACGAAGTGAGGCGACAGGAGTCAGTCGTGTGATTGGCCTTCGAGGAGACCGCGCGGACGGATCCTGCTCTCGCCGATGTCTTCGGTGCGCGGTTCGCGACAGCTGATGGTTCGGACTCTTGAGAGTATGTCGCGTAGGGAAGTGCTGCGGCGCGATCTCGACCTCGATCTTGAGGTCGATGCTCTGGCGGCGCTCGTCGACGGACTCACTCTTCGTTCGACTTTGCGCCCCGAGGTGCTTCCTCCCGAGCGTGCCCGCGAAGTGCTCTCCGCTCATCTTGAGGGGCTGTGAAGGTAGAGAGCGAGCCGCCGAGGCGGTTAGGCCTTATCGTTCAAGGATTCGCTGACCGTTATCGAGTGGTTGATCGCTCCAAGCGAGCGCCCGAGCGAAGCTGGTCGACGGTTGTCTCGCCGTCGTCGACTCGCTCGCTCCATGCGCCGAATGCGGCTGCGATCGCGCTCATGTCGGTGTCGGTGTTCCGGCTGGGACCGTACATGTGATTGACTGCATCGCGAATCAGTGCGGAGATCGAGCGTCCTGATCGCTCGGCCTCGGCGTGGAGGAGCCGCCGCTCAGCGGCGGTGAATGAGATCCGGGCCCGCGTCATTTTCCAGTTATCCATCATTGTGTGAACCCGTGGAGAGTATTGATCTCAATCGGGCAGGGAGGCCCGGTTCCGCCGAGGCGGTTGTGCCTTCAGGCTTCGGCCGCGACCGACCGTGCCCCCGAAGTCCGCGTACGACCCCTGCCCTTCTTTCCGGAGAAGAGGAAGCGGTCGATGCTGAACCGACCCGGTCCCATGGCGGCGATGAGCAGCGCACCGGCGGCCACCGCGGCGACGAGTTCCCAGCCGCCCTGATCGACGAACGGGGTTGGCGTGAGGTGGACGATCACCAGCGCCCCAATGACGTTTGCGGCCAGGAGGACGCCGACGATGGGAGTCAGCGCGCCGAGGATGAGCAGTGCGCCGCCGATGAGCTCGACGAAGGTGGCGAAGGGCGCGGCGATCTCGGGCAGCGGCACTCCCATCTGCGAGAACGAGTCGGTGGTTCCGGCGACTGTCCATTCGTTGAACTTCTGCCAGCCGTGGGCGATGAAGATGGCGCCGAGGGCGATTCGGGTGATAGCGGTGATGATGTCGCGGGCAATGGTCGGAAATCCGGTCGTTGCGTACACGCTGCGCTCCAGGGTTGATTGAAAGTACAACCACACGCTATTGGGTGAACATGGCAGGACACTGAATGCGCTTCCGCCCGCGAAGGGGTAGGTGTGAGTGACTCGACGATCCGGGGTCGGAATCGAGTGGGGGACCGGGGTGACTGCGGGAAATCCCGTGGGTGTCCGTGGCCACGACCGCTGACGCGGCAACAAGTGGGTACAGATTGCCATTCTGAGCCCGGAAATTGGCAATCTGTACCCACTTGTTGCGAGAGAGCGGAGGGGCGTCCGCCGGCACTGCCGACACCGCCCGCACCCGCGCAGTCGGCAACTGCCTCACCGCTTAGAACCCGTAGGCGGCTTCCTTCTCCTCACGGATGGCGGCGTAGGTCTTCGTCAGCACGATCGTGTCCTCGACGAGGCGGTTGAGGCGGGCGATGACATCCTCGCTGACGATCTGGCCGCGGTGCAGATCGCGCTCCTCGACGAACACGTACGGCGAGACGACCTGCGCCTTCATGTACGTCAGTATCGGCAGGAGGTGCTGTTGCGGGATGAGGTAGTGCTTCGCCGAGCCGGCCGTGGCGACCGCGGCCACGACCTTGTCGCGGAACGCGCCCACCGGCAGCAGGTCGAAGACGTTCTTCAGGCTCGCGGGAATCGAGGCCTGGAAGATCGGCGTGCCGATGATGATCGCATCAGCGTCCATGATCGCCGCGGTCACCCGCCCGGTGTCACCGGAGTATTCGGTGAAGTTCCGGCCGTCGGAGAAGACCATGTCCGCCTCGGCGAGGTCGATGAGCGTGACCTCGATGTCGGGATCCTGCCCCATCACCGTCTGCGCGACATAGTCCATCACGGTCCGCGTCTTCGTTCCGACGTTCGAGCCGGAGAGAACGACGATCTTCATCAGACATGCTCCTCTGCTGCCGTGGCTACGGCCCCAGCCGGAGCGCCAGCGGCCCCAGCCGGAGCGTCAGCCGCCTCGGCGCTCGCCGCCGTACCTTCATCCGCGGTGTACTTCTTCACCGCCGGGATGATCTCCGAGCCGATGGTCTCGATCTGCTTCATCACCCGGTCATACGGCATCCCGCCGAAGTCGATCTGGCCGAGGTATCGCTGATGTCCGAAGACCTCGTGCTGGTGGAGGATCTTCTCGACGATCTGCTGCGGGCTGCCGATGTTGACGATGCTCGCCGGATCGACGCTCTGGGCGAAGAGCTGCTTGGGCATGCCCTGCCCGTTCGTGCGCTTCATCCCCTCGTTGATGTGCGGGTAGAGCCCTTGCAGCGCTTCCTGCGAGGTCGGTGCCGTGTAGAGGAACCCGGCCGTGGCGATCGGCAGAGCGGCAGGATCGAAGCCGGCGTGACGTGCCGCCTGACGGTAGGCATCGACGGTGGGCTTGAACGACGAGGTGGTCCCGCCGAGGTGGGCCATCACCATGGGAACGCCCGCCAGTCCCGCCTTGACCGCGCTTGCCGGGGCACCGCCGACCGCGCGCCAGATCGGCAGCGGGTTCTGCTCGGGGCGGGGGAGGACCTCGGCGTTGTTGAGCGGGGCGCGGAACTGCCCGGACCATGACACCGATTCTTCGCGGCGGATCTTCAGCAGCAGGTCGAACTTCTCTTCGAAGAGCTCCTCATAGTCGCGCAGATCGTATCCGAGGAGTTCGAACAGCCCGATCCGCGAGGCGCGACCGGCGACGAGCTCGGCTCGACCTTCGGAGAGGTGGTCGATCGTCGCGAAGTTCTCGAACACGCGCACTGGATCCGAGGTGCTCAGGATCGTCGAGGTGCTGCCGATGCGGATCGACGAGGTGGCCTGCGCGATCGCGCCGAGGATGACCGCGTGCGCCTGCGAGGCGAAGAACTCCTGGTGGCTCTCGCCGACGCTGAAGAAGTCGAAGCCGGCCTCCTCGGCGGCCTGTGCGTAGCCGACGAATTCGCGGATGCGCTCGCCCGCGCTCACCCGGCTGCCGTCGGCTGGGTTCGGCAGATGATCGCCGAGGCTGTACATCCCGAACTGCAGCCCCTGAGTGGGGTCGAATCCGACGGGATCGAGGGTGGTCGTGTTCTCGCTCAAGGTCTCTCCTATGCGCCGGAGACCGTCCCGCAGGGCCGATCTCGATTGATCATTTGCCCTGTCAACTGATAGACGCGGAGATTTATTCCTGACCCCGCCGAGGTGGTGCACAGATTCGCGCCGAGGTGGTTCAGCCGAGCCGTGCGCCGAGGTGGTCAGTCGTTCTCTTCTGCCGCCGCTCGCTCGGCGAGGCTGTGGTCGTAGAGCTTCTTCATCAGCGCGTGCAATGTCCGCTGCTCGTCCTCGTCGAGGACGTCGTCGAAGAGAGCGGACTGCTGGTGGAGCTGGGAGGGGAAGGCGCGTTCGAGGACGTCAAGTCCCGCCTCGGTCAGCGTGATGTGCTTGGTCTTCCACGTCTGCTCGCGGGCGATGAGCCCTTCGCGTTCGAGGCGGGCGAGCATCCGGGAGATGCCGCCGCCGCTGACCGTGAGCCCCTTGGCGAGGTCGGTCTGGGTGACGGGTTGGAAGTTGCGGATGTGGGCGAGGGCCTCGAACTGGGCGACGGTGAGGCCGAACTGGCGCAGATGATCGTTCGAGAGCTGGTTGCTGTTCTGGACGAAGCGGACCATCCGCAGCCAGATGAGCGTGCTCAGCGACAGATCCTCCACCGCGCCTCCTCCTCGGGTCAAGATCCCGGGTCGAGCTCAGTTCGCGATCCCCGGTCGGGCTCTCAGCTTACCCACCGGGAGACGTACGATGGCATCGTGAGCACAGACAACGACAACACCGACCTCCTCGGCGCCGGACGGTCGGCGGCGGTCATCATCGCCTCCACCTCGGCGGCCAGGGGAGAGGCCGCGGACACGACCGGTCCGATCCTCGTCGACTGGCTGCGCGGCCGCGGCTACGACACCCCCGACGCCATCGTCGTCCGCGACGGCGAACCCGTCGGCGAGGCCCTGCGAAACCTCCTCGTCGACACTTCTGAAGACGAGCGCCCGCGCTTCATCGTCACCAGCGGCGGCACCGGGCTGGCCCCCGACGACAGGACGCCCGAGTTCACCGCCGAACTCCTCGAACGTCAGTCCCCGGGTCTCGTGTACGCGATGTGGCGCAAGGGATTGGAATCGACCACCTCGGCGGTGATGAGCCGCGGAGTCGCCGGCGTACGCGGCCGGAGCTTCGTCATCAACTTCCCCGGCTCGAAGGGCGGGGTCAAGGACGGGATCAGCGTCATCGACGACCTCCTCGAACACATCCAGACCTCGGTCGAGGACACCACCGACCACGGACCCCGGGTCTGAGCCGATGGCACAGCGCAAGGCCGTCCGCGCCCGGGTCCACAAGTTCGACGCCACCGGCGAGATCTCCGCGGGCCCGGATTCCCTGGCCGGGGAGGAGCCGCTGGAGATCAACCTCGACGGCGAGCAGTTCTCCGTGACCATGCGCACCCCCGGCAACGACGTCGAGCTCGTCGCCGGGTACCTGCTCTCCGAGGCGGTCGTGACCTCGATGGACGACATCGTCGAGATCGACTTCTCCGCCGGGCTCGCCCCCGACGGGTCCCGCAACTACAACGTCGCGAAGGTGCGGCTGCGACCCGGAACCTGGAGCGCCGAGGCGGCCCCCGCCCGATCCGTCTACACCTCGTCCTCGTGTGGGATCTGTGGGACGGCGGCCATCGACGCGGTGACGAAGACCTCGGCCTACCCGCTCATCCCCGCCACTTGCGACGTCGACGAGGACGGGGAGTACGAGTTCCCGCCCCTGCTCTCGGCCGCGCGCATCGGTGAGCTGCCGGACCGTCTGCGTTCGCAGCAGGCCGTCTTCGACAAGACCGGGGGAGTCCATGCCGCGGCACTCTTCGCCGTCGGCGACGACCCGACCGCCGAACCTGAACTGCTCGTCGGCCGTGAGGACGTCGGTCGGCACAACGCCGTGGACAAGGTCATCGGCTGGGCCATGGCCAACCATGGACTGCCGCTCAGCCGCACCGTCCTGCAGGTCTCGGCCCGGGCGTCGTTCGAGCTCGTGCAGAAGTCCGCGATGGCCGGCATCCCGATGATATCGGCGGTCAGCGCACCCTCGGCGATGGCTGTCGAGCACGGCCGCAGCGTCGGCGTCACCGTCATCGGCTTCAACCGCCGCGGCCGGTTCAACGCCTACTCGTACCCCGAACGCGTGGCCTAGCCCCGGCGAGCACCGATCGGGCTCACAGCGACGTGAGGATGCTCTTGAGTCTGCTCGCGGTCTCCTCGAGTTCACGGGCCTGGTCGATCAGCCTCGCGTGCTCGCGCTCGAGCGTGGCCACGGTATCTGCGCTCGCGGCTCCGTTCATGCACGGCAGGAGCTCGCGAATCACCTCGGTCCCGAGGCCGGCATCGATGAGTCGTCTGTAGAGCAGTACCCGCTCCACATCATCGGCCCGGTAGCGGCGTTGGCCGCCGGAGGTTCGCGCCGGGGCGAGAAGGCCCTGTTCCTCGTAGTAGCGCAGGGCACGCGGGGTGCAGCCGGCCCGTCGCGCCATTTCTCCGATGGAGAGGAGGGGCAGACGCGGTGCCGCATGTGAATTCTGTGACATTCGCCTCATCCTCTTGAAATTGACGCCGACGTCAGACTCTAGCATCGAATCACCCGCCGCACCTGGTGGGCGAACCGGTAACCACTGCGATCAGTGGCCACGAAGAGAGTGCGAAGTCGGAGACCGACGCCGCGCAGAGCAGAAAGAGGAAAGCAGACATGAACATCGACAAGAGCATTGCCATCGTCACAGGAGCGAACCGCGGTCTGGGCCGACAGTTCGCCGCCCAACTGCTCGAGCGAGGCGCATCGAAGGTCTACGCGGCCGCCCGTCGACCGGAGACCGTCGATCTGCCGGGGGTCGAAGCGATCCGTTTGGACGTCACAGACCAGGATGAGGTCGACGCCGTCGCCCGCAGGTTCGGTGAAGCGGACATCGTCGTCAACAATGCCGGCTTTTCATCCTTCGCCCGACTCGTTGACGGAGATATGGACGACATCCGCCAGGAGATCGAAGTCAACTACTTCGGTGCCCTGCACATGGTCAGAGCGTTCGCGCCGATCATGCGGAAACGCGGCCACGGCGGCTTCCTCAACGTCTCATCTGTCATGGCATGGCTGGGCTACGAGCATTCGAACTCCTATGGAGCATCCAAAGCCGCCAACTGGGCGATGTCGAATGGACTGCGAGAGGAGCTGGCCGGAACAGGGATCCAGATCAGCTCCCTCTTTCTCGGAAGCACCGACACAGACATGATGGCAGGCATCGATGTGCCGAAGAACCGCCCCGAGGAACTTGTCGCCACCGCCCTCGACCAGTTCGAAAATGGGGTGCACGAGATCCTCGCCGACGACGCTGCCATAGCGCTCAAGGCGGGACTGTCGGAGGATCGCGGCCGGTTCACCGCCTCCTCGTATCCCGAGCACGTGGCGTAGCCTGGAAGAGCATGGTCGGCCGCGGCCGACCACGAGTCCGGAAAGGCAGAACCGATGACATCACGACCATCGCTGACCGTCGATGACGCCCGCACCGAATGGGGCATCGACCGCACCTTCCTCGACTCCTGCTCATACGGTCCGCCGCCTCGGCGCGGGTGGGATGCCCTCCAGTCTTCCCTCGACGAATATCGGCGTGGAGCCCGACCGTGGCAGGGCTGGGCCGGGTCCGTCCAGACCTCCCGCGAGCGCTTCGCCGAGCTCGTCGGCGTCCCCGCCGACTGGGTGGCCACCGGCGCTGCCGTGTCCCAGCTGCTCGCCCCGATCGCCGCCGCCCTGCCCGACGGCGCCGAGGTCCTCGTGCCCGACATCGAGTTCACCTCCGGGGTCTACCCCTTCGCCGTCCACGCCCACCGCGGCGTGCATGTGCGCACCGCCCCGCTCGAATCCCTCGCCGAGGCGGTCGATGACTCGACAGCGCTCGTGTCCTTCTCCGCCGCCCAGTCCGCGACGGGTGAGGTCGCCGACGTCCCTGCGATCGTCGACCGCGCCGCCGAGGTGGGAGCGCTCACCGTCCTCGACGGCACTCAGGCCGCCAGCTGGCTTCCACTCGACGGTGCCGGCGTCGACTTCCTCGCCGTCGCCGGATACAAATGGCTCTGCGCTCCACGCGGCACCGCGCTGCTGACGATGCGGCCGCTGACCAGCACATTCACACCCGAGGCTGTGCGCGAGAGGCAGGCGGAGTTCGCCTCCCGACTCACCCCGGTCGCGGCAGGATGGTTCGCCGCCGGAGGCACCGCAAGCTACGGCATGCCCCTGCAGCTCGCGGACTCCGCCCGCGCCTTCGACATCTCTCCGGCGTGGCATTCGTGGGTGGGGATGGCCCCGGCCCTCGAGCTTCTCCTCGACGTCGGCGTCGAGGCGATCCACGATCACGACGTCGGTTTGGCCAATGCCTTCCGCACGGGTCTGGGGCTGGACGAATCGGACTCGGCGATCGTGTCCGTCGACGTGCCGGACGCAGGGCTGACGCGACTCGACGAGGCCGGCGTCCGGTTCTCCGTCGCCGACGGGCGAGCACGCTTCGGCTTCCACCTCTACAACGATGACGACGACGTCGCGGCGGCCCTCACCGCCCTCCGCGGGACGCTGTGAGGCAAACCGTCCTCGATGCCGTCATTCCACCTCGGCGTCACTCCTCCTGCACCTCGGCGTCGACCTCCGTGCCATCGGCCTCGGTCTCCATGTCGCTCTCTGCGAGATCGGCGCTGTCGTCCTCAGCGCCATCCTCACTGTCACCGGCGGCAGTGTGGGTGTGCATGCGCATGCCCTCGGCGTTGAAGATGCTCAGCACCTGCGCGGACTCAGCGCCCGCAGCGGAGATGCTGTGCGGAACGCGCGTGTCGAACTCGGCGGCCTCACCGCGGGTGAGGATGAGGTCCTGATCGCCGAGGTGGAGTCGCACTTTCCCCGAGAGCACGTAGAACCATTCGAAGCCGTCATGGACCCGCGGCTCCGGTGCCTCGGCGACCGGCGGGTAGATGATCTTGAACGTCGCGACAGGCGACCCCTCCGGGGCGAGTGGGGTGATGACCATCCCGTTCCTGCGGACGGAGCGGCGACGGACGCGGGGATCCGGCGGATTCGGTGTGACGAGTTCGTCGAGCCCGACGCCGAGGTGGCGGGTGAGCGGGATGAGCAGTTCGAGGCTCGCCTGCCGCTTGCCCGACTCGAGGCGCGACAGGGTGCTCGTCGACATCTCGGCACGCGAGGCCAACTGGTCGAGGGTCCATCCCTTGCTGGTGCGCAGCGCCCGCAGGCGCGGCCCGATCTGCTTGAGCTCGTCGGTCATGTCCGTCCCTCCGTCGTCCCTTCGCCTCGGGGCTGAGTGCCGAACGCGTCGTCAGTGCAGAACCTCGAACGCGTTTTCCGTCGCTAACACCGAGCGTGTCCTCCGCCCGAGCGCCGAACCCGCTCCCCGGCCGAGGCAATGTCTTGCCGATTCTGCAAGATCGTTTGCGAACACGCAAGTTCTGCGCTGAAATTGAAGACATGAACGACAACGAGCACCTCAGCCACACCGAGCGCCCCGGCCACACCGAGCACGACAGCCACCCAGACCACGGATCCTCACCCGAAGAGTACTGGGAGGGTGAGTACTCCGGCAGTCCCGCACGCTGGTCGGGCAACGTCAACGGCACCATGGCCGAGGTGGTCTCCGAGCTGCCAACAGTGTCAGGGCGCTCCGCTCTCGACCTCGGATGCGGCGAGGGCGGCGACGCCGTGTGGCTCGCCTCCCAAGGCTGGCAGGTGACCGCGGTCGACATCTCCGCGACCGCCACGGCACGCGGCGCAGAACTGGCTCGGACGGCCGGCGTCAGCGAAGCGATCACCTGGGTCACCCACGATCTGGCGACATGGGAGACGACGGAGGCCTTCGACCTCGTCACCGCCTCGTTCTTCCACTCCACCGTCGAACTGCCCCGGGAGCAGATACTCCGCCGAGCAGCCGAACAGATCCGCCCCGGCGGTCACCTGTTGCTCGTCACCCACGTCTTCGAAGGCCCCGACGACATTCCCGAGTGGTCGCTGCGCTTCCACGGCACCGACGACCCGAACGACCCCGAGCTGCAGAAGCACTTCAGCGTACTCAAGACCCCGAGCGAGGAAGTGGCTGCGCTCGACCTCGACGATGCCGACTGGACCCTCGAGAAGCAGGAGATCCGCCTCCGCGAGGCGACCGGCCCCGACGGCGTCGAAACAGCAACGGTCAAAGACGGGGTCATCCTGCTGCGACGCAGCTGAGCAGACAGCAGCCTTGTCCAGCCCCTGACCTCCCTCACCTGCGCTCCCGCCATCCAGCTACGATGCTGACCTGAAGCCAGGGCGCACGAGCTCCGGCACGACAGCAGAGCGCAGAACACCGGAGGGGGAGCGGCGGATGACCGGCATCGAGCAGAAGGCTCCGGGAATCGGACTGATCACCGTCCTCCTCGGCGCGGTCGCGGCCGGCCCGATCCTGCTCTACGGCCTCAGCGCCACCAGCGACTCGATCATCGCCGAACTCGGCATCTCCGAGGGCCACTTCGGCCTGCTCGCGACCGCCTGCTTCGGCGCAGCGGCCATCGGCAACGCCACGATGGGCAGGCTGGCCGACCGGCATTCCGACCTGGCCCTGATGGCCTTCATCTTCATCCTCAGCACGCTCGCCCTCCTCCTGGTCGCCGTGCCCGACGGATTCTGGATGCTGCTGCTCGCCGCGGCCCTGGCCGGGATCGCCCAGTCCTTCCCCAACGGCGTGACCAACCGGATCCTCCTCGAACGCGTCCCCACCGCCAAACGGATCGGCTGGGTCGGCATCAAGCAGTCGGGTGTCCAGGTCAGCCAGCTCGTCGCGAGCCTGGCCTTCCCCGTGCTGGCGATCGGGCTCGGTTGGCGCGGCGCTGCCGTGGCCGTGGCGATCATCCCGATCATCCTGCTCGTCATGGCCTGGCGATCCCTGCGCTCCACCCCGCTGCTTCCCACCCCGAACACCGGCACCCCCGCCGAGGCGGCGGATCCAACCGCGGCCGATCAGTCCGAATCGGGCCCCACTGGCATCGCCGAGGCGGCCGACCCGCCCGCATCGCTCGACCGCACCGCGAACGATCAGTCCGGATCCGGCCCAGCCGACACCACCCCCGCGCCGCGGACGAAACACCCGGGAGTGGTCTGGGCTCTGGCGGCCTTCGGGCTACTCAACGGCATCGGCGTGCAGGCGACGAACGTGTACATGCCGCTGTTCGCCGTGCGCGAGCTCGACTTCTCCCTCGTCCTCGGCGGCGCGACTGCTGCCCTGGCCGGAATCGTCGGCGTCATCGCCCGAGTCAGCTGGGCCAGACGCATGGCCAAGGGCGCCTCGGGTCCGCGCCTGCTGCTCGTGCTCGCCTTCATCGCCCTGGCTGGAGCGGCACTGTTCTTCGCCGCGGGGGCGACCGGATGGTCGGCGCTCATGTGGGTGGCGGTGGCCCTGCACGGCATCTCCGCGCTCGGGGTCTCGGTGGTGCTCATGTCCGCCTTGATGCGCGTCATCCCCGCGTCATCGATGGTCTCGGCCAGCGGCATGGTCACTGCCGGAATGTTCTTCGGCTTCGCACTCGGGCCGCTCGGCATGGGACTGCTCGTGAGCTCGGCGGGAGGCTTCCTACTCGGGTGGATCGTCGTCGGTGCCGTCTACCTGCTGTGTGCGCTGCTCGCCCTCGTGCTCATCCGCCAGCGCACCCGCGGCTGACAGACGTCGCTCCGCACCTCAAGATCTCGCGACGGCCAGTCGCAGCGACGGTCAAACCCGCGTCGCTGCGAAAGGCACCCTCGCACACGTGAAAATCAGTCGAACCCGCAGGGCGGCGCACTGCGAGGTGGGGTTCGCAGTACGCCGCCGCGAGAGAGCGAGGGGATCGCTCGGCCGGGCCTCGAGGGGAGTGGCTGACCGCTCGGATCATCGCCGGCGACTCTCGTCGACAACGTTCATCCGTCCGGCCTCACCATATTCGTTAGCCTGGCTAATGATGAATCTAGCGCATGCCGAGTAAGCTGTCAGCGTGACATCGGCAGACGGCAGTGCGCCCTCGAGCTCAGGGCTCAGATATTTCTCGGATGAGTCGGAATTCTCCGACCGTTCCCGGCTGACCGCCGCCGAGATCCGCGAAAGCACCGCCGTGATGGAAGCGCTGCACCAATGGCGCGAAGCTGATCGCCTCCTCGCTGAGGCAGCTCGACGCTACATGGAACTGAATGAGTCGGACATGCGCGCCATTCGTATGCTCATCCACGCTCAGAAGCAGGGGATCCTCGTCACCCCGAAGGACGTCGCCGCCTGGGTCGGTATCTCGGGGGCATCGACGACGAAACTCATCGTCCGCCTCGTCGACGGTGGGCACCTGGTGCGCGTGCCGCACCCGCGGGACAAGCGGACCCTGTGCATCGAGGTCACCGAGTCGACGGCGTTGGCTGCTCGCGAGGCGGTCGGTCGTCAGCATGCTCGCCGCTTCGATGCCGCGGCGGCGATGAGCAGTGAGGAGAGGTATGCCGTGATCCGATTCCTCGAAGCACTCACCGAGGCGGACCTGCCCCGAGGCGTGCTCGCGGCCGCCGCGAATACTGACGGGGATGTCCCAAGCAGGGATGTCCTGCGCAAGGGCGAGCCCTGAGGTGAGCAGGGAGGCGCCTGCGCCCCTGAAGGCGGATAGGCGAGTGCCCCCAATGGCGGGAGGAGGCCCGGCGGCCGATGATTCTGCATGGGTGATCGGGTCGCTGGCCAGACTGATGATCGAGTGTTAGCTTGGCCGCATGAACGCCAAGCGACTGACACGGATCACGACAATCTGCACGCTCAGCGCCGGACTCGCCCTGACCGGGTGTTCGAGCTCCGGAGGCGACAGCTCCTCCGACTCCCCGGCACCGAACGAGACTCAGAGTGAGTCCCAGGGTGAGGGCCAGGAGGCCGGCGACAGCGGCTCCGCGGACAGCTCGAAGAGCGCCGACGAATCAGCCTCGGCGTCGACGACACCCGAGGATGCCGACCTGAGCAAGACGATGCCGTCCACGTCCGCCGAGGATGCGGTGAAGACCGCCGAGGACAAGGCCAAGGCGAAGGACGGAATCCTCCACGCCGTCGAACTCGACTACGACAGTGACGACGGCAAGTGGGAATACGACGTCAAGATCAAGGACGGCGACACCGACCACAAGGTCGTCATCGACGCGGATTCGGGCAAGGTCATCCGAGACGAGTCCGAAAGCAGCGACGATCCCGAGAAGGCCATCGACCTGAAGTCCCCGATGACCTATGACGAGGCCTTCGACCTCGCGAAGAAGAAGGCCTCGGGAAGTCTCACCGGCTGGAAGCTCGAATACGACGACGGTCAGCGCGAGTACCAGTTCGACTTCGACGATAACGGAGACGAGGTCGAGGTCACCGTCGACGTGAAATCGAAGAAGGTCATGACCGACTGACTGGCCGACCACCTTCTGAAGGGTCGACCGCCGACTGACGGGCCGATCGCCCTCTGGGGTACTGGCCGACTGAAGGGGTGACCGTCCGCCGGGCCGGCGCTACAATAGAGCTCATGTCCGAATATGAGGCTCCGGCGCAGGATTCCGAGACGCCGGCGTGGATCACCCGCTATCGGAACTTCAAGACGCTGTGTTCTTTCGTCTGCGGGGAGTACATCCGCTTCTACCTCACCACCGGCTGCGATCAGATCACCTACACGCATTCGCAGATCACCGAGGGGCTGCCGAACTACTCGTGCCGCCTGACCTCTATCGACGGTGCGGTGCTCCTGCTGCCGCTCGACGACTGGCTGGAGTCTCTGGATGAGGTCCAGCTGCTCGTGCGGAACTGGTTGGGCGAACACTCCGACCTCAAGGGGTGCAAGCCGGAGAAGTCGCACTATCAGGGTGACCGCTACTGGTTCACCCGGTGGCAGGACGCCAACCCCTGGTGAGGGTCCTGGTGAAGGCCCTGGTGAGCGCGGCCTGCGAATCGCAGCGTCGACACCGGCCGGGGAGGCCACAGTAGAATCGGGGCATGGGCAAACGTGTGATCATCATCGTCTTAGCCGCCCTGGCCGTGCTCGGGCTGGTCGCCGGCATGCTCGGCGGCACACCCACCTGAGCTGGCGGCGCAACTCCGCAATGCTATGTTGAGCGGCATGGGAAGCAACGACGATCTCAACTCACAGCAGCCTGACGTGACGAGTCAGAAGCCGATCGTGAAGGCCTTTCACGACGACATCGGTGTTCTCAACCATGTGCAGAAGCTCGCTTCGGAGGGCGTGCCGAAGAGGGCCCTGCACATCTTCGCCCACGACGCCGAAGGTGCCGATGAAGTGGTCGGCACCGGTGCCGGCGGAACGCTGAAAGGCGTCAGGGAACTCGTGGCCGAACGGTACAACGAAAGAGACGACGAACTCAGGGAACGCTTTCAGCGGTACGGCTTCGATTCCGATGAAATAGAGAAGTTCGAATGCGAACTCGACAACGGAGCGATTCTGCTTGTGATCGACGAACCCGATCGCTGTGCGGATTATAAAGGCAAACGCCGGACTCCGTAAGGGGCTGGTCGCGGTCTGCGAGATTTGGGACGGTGGAGTCTCGGTTCGGCTGAGGTCGCGGAGCAGACGTGATCCCTGCTTCGCTGAGCACCTTCCGAACTTCGAGGAAAGGAGAAGCCGTGACCGCGAAATTCAACACGACGAACCCGGCAACCGGAGATGTCCTCAAGGAGTTTCCCACTGCCAGCGACGAGGAGATCTCCACCGTCATCGATGCCTCCGACGCGGCCTTCCAGGCATGGCGGACGACCGATGTCCGCGATCGCACCGCTCCGCTTGCTCGAGCGGCGGACCTCATGGACGAGCGCAGGTGGGACCTCGCTGAGCTCCTCACACTCGAGATGGGCAAACTGCGGACAGAGGCAGAGGCCGAGGTCGAACTGGCGGCGAGGATCCTGCGCTACTACGCCGAAGAAGGGCCCCAGCTGCTCTCCGACGAACGGCTCGAACCCGCCAGCGGAGGCAGCGCCGTTCTGAAGTGCGAACCCATCGGCCCGATCCTCGGCGTGATGCCGTGGAACTTCCCCTACTATCAGGTCGCCCGGCTCGCCGCACCGAACCTCGTGGCGGGCAACACCATCATCCTCAAACACGCATCGAACTGCCCGCAGTCGGCTCTGGCGTTCGAGAAGGTCATGAACGATGCGCGTCTGCCGTCCGGCTGCTATCAGAACGTCTTCGCCGACAACGATCAGATCCAGACGATCATCGCCGACGGGCGTGTTCGAGGCGCTTCGCTGACCGGCTCCGAAGGTGCCGGTGCGGCAGTGGCGAGCGGCGCGGGACACAATCTCAAGAAATCGCTCCTCGAACTCGGCGGAAGCGATCCGTTCGTCGTCCTCGATTCAGCGGATCTGGACGCAACCGTCACCGCCGCTGTGAAAGGGCGGATGACGAACTCCGGCCAGAGCTGCATCGCCTCCAAGCGCCTCATCGTGGTCGAAGATCTCTACGACCAGTTCGTGGATCTGCTGACGGCGAAGATGTCGCAGTTCGTCGCCGGCGACCCGGCCGACTCTGTGACGACCATGGCACCTCTGTCCTCCGAACAGGCCGCCCGAGACCTCATGGAGCAGGTCGAGGACGCGGTCGACCACGGTGCGACGGTCCGCACCGGCGGGCACCGAGTCGATCGACCCGGCGCCTTCGTCGAACCCACGGTGCTGACCAGGGTGACCGAACAGATGCGCGCCTACTCGGAGGAGCTGTTCGGCCCCGTCGCGGTCGTCTACTCGGTCGCAGGAGAGGATGAAGCCGTGGCACTCGCCAATGACTCCTCCTTCGGCCTCGGCGGCACGGTCGTCAGCGATGACATCGAGAAGGCCCAACGCGTCGCCGACCGCATCGACACCGGCATGGTGTGGATCAACCAGGCCACCTGGACCGAACCCGACCTGCCCTTCGGGGGCACGAAGCGCTCGGGCGTCGGTCGGGAGCTCGGTGCCGAGGGCATCCGCGAATTCGTCAACAGGAAGCTCATCCGCACCCCCTGATAGGGCCGCTGAGAACGAAACCGAAACCTGGAAGGAAACAGATGGATCTCAACATCCGCGACCGCAAGGCCCTGGTGACGGGGGCGAGTTCGGGCATCGGACTGGAGACGACCCGCCAGCTCCTCGCCGAAGGAGCCGTCGTCGTGATGACCGGGCCCGAACCTGATGAACTCAAAGCCGCCGTCGACGAACTCGCCGAGTTCAAGGAGCGGATCTACGCCCACGACGCGGACATCGCCGATGACGAGTCTGTTGACGCTCTCGCAGCGACCGTCGCCGCCGAGGTCGGTGACCTCGACATCCTCGTCAATGTCGCCGGCATTCATGGGGCCGGCGGCCTGTTCCACGAGATCAGCCAGGAGGGCTGGGACCGAACCATCGACGTCGACCTCATGGGACCGGTCCGTGTCACGCGGGCGTTCCTTCCGGGACTTCGCCGAGGTAGCTGGGGCCGCATCGTGTTCGTGTCCTCCGAAGACGCGGTGCAGCCCTATGACGATGAGCTGCCGTACTGTGCGGCCAAAGCCGGCTTGCTCTCCCTGGCCAAGGGACTCTCACGCACCTACGCCTCCGAAGGACTGCTGGTCAACACCGTCTCTCCGGCGTTCATCGCCACCGCCATGACCGACGAGATGATGAACGAGCGAGCACAGCAGAAGGGAACGAGCTTCGACGAGGCCATCGCCTCGTTCCTGCGCGAGGAGCGTCCATTCATGGAGCTCGGTCGCCGCGGCCGACCGGAGGAGGTGTCCAAGGTGATCGCATTCCTGTGCTCGGACGCCGCGAGCTTCGTCAACGGCTCGAACTATCGCGTGGACGCCGGATCGGTCGCAACGATCTAGTGCGCCACACCGCACCGAACACCGAATACAGGCACGGCAGAGACGACAGGAAGAGGAGCATTCGACATGGCTGAGTTCCGATATGTGATCATCGGCGGCGGCATGGCCGCTGACTCCGCGGCCCAGGGAATCAGGGAGATCGACAAGGACGGTTCGATCGCCATCATCAGCGATGACGTCGACGAGCCCTATACGCGTCCCGCGCTGAGCAAGCGACTGTGGACCGACGAGAGCTTCGACGAGAGCGACAACTACTTCGACACCGCCGAGTCGACCGGAGCCCGGATCAGCCTCCGCACGGAGGCGACCGAGGTCGACGTCGACGCGAAATCCGTGAGGACGACCCTCGGCGACTTCACCTATGACAAGCTGCTCTTCGCCACCGGCGGGCGCCCGAAGGGCATCGATCTGGACGAAGGCGAGCGGGTCATCCGCTTCCGCGAATTCGCCGACTACCGCCGTCTTCGGGACCTGTCGGGGCAGAATCTGAGCATCGCTGTCATCGGCGGCGGCTTCATCGGCACCGAACTCGCCGCCGCCCTGGTGCAGAACACGACCCGAACGACTCTGATCTTCGACGACGACACCCTCGGCGGCTCCATCTTCCTGCCGGACCTCGCCAAGCAGTTCCACGAACTCTATCGCAGCCACGGAGTGACTCTCGTACCGAGCACGAAGGCCTCGGGTGGGCACGTCGACGGCGATCGAGTGGTGCTCGACTGCGACGGCGAGTCCCATGAGTTCGACGCAGTGGTCGTCGGCCTCGGCATCGAACCGGCGACCGAGCTCGCAGAGGATGCGGGACTGGAGACCGATGACGGGATCATCGTCGACGAATCGCTGCGGACCTCGAAGCCGGACGTCTTCGCGGCCGGAGACGTTGCTCGCTATCCGGACAGGCTCCTCGGACGACAACGAGTCGAACACGTCGACAACGCCACCCAGATGGGCAAGACCGTCGGGCGGATCATGGCCGGCGCGAACGAGTCCTACACCCACACGCCGTACTTCTACACGAATGTCTTCGACTTCGGCTACCAGGCGGTCGGCGAGCTCGATCCCGCTCTGCGCACCGTCGAAGACTGGCAGAAGCCCCATACGGACGGCGTGGTCTACTACCTCGGCGAGGACGGACGCGTCCGCGGAATTCTCATGGTGAATATGGAGGGCCGACTCGATGACGCTCGGGAGGTCCTGGCCGAGGACTGGGAGCACTCACCGGGCGATCTCGTGAACAGGATCTCGTGAACTGATTCCCCGGGACAGACCCGCGGGAGTCGTAGACTACTCGCCTTCGGGCATTCCCACCATGCCTTGTCGGCCCCGCGGAGTGTGCTTAGACTTCCTGGCAATCAGGGGACTCTGTCCCGGAATTGTCCAGGAGGCGTGAGATGAGCGAGAAGATCGAACTCGGGACGATCAAGACCGATGTGCCGGCCCGGTTGGATCGGCTGCCATGGGCCCGGTTCCACTGGATGGTCGTCGTCGGACTCGGCAGTGTGTGGATCCTCGACGGACTCGAGGTCACGATGGTCGGCAACGTCGCGGCTCGGATGACCGAAGAGGGCAGCGGCATCGACATGACCGCAGGGCAGATCGGCACCGCCGGAGCCATCTACGTCCTCGGTGCCTGTGTCGGCGCAATCGTCTTCGGCCAGCTCACCGACCGTTTCGGTCGCCGCAAGCTCTTCCTCATCACTCTCGTGCTCTATCTCGTCGCCACGGTCGCCACGGCGTTCTCGTTCTCTCCCTGGTACTTCTTCCTCGTCCGCTTCCTCACCGGTGCCGGCATCGGCGGCGAGTACGCGGCTGTGAACTCTGCCATCGACGAACTCATCCCGGCCCGCGTCCGCGGTCGCATCGACCTCATCATCAACGGCTCCTACTGGCTCGGTGCCGCAGGCGGGGCGGCGACGACCCTGCTCCTGCTCAACACCGACATCCTGCCGAAGATGATCGGCTGGCGTCTGGCCTTCGCCGTCGGCATGCTGCTGGCGATCTTCGTCTTCGTCGTGCGGAAGAACGTGCCCGAAAGCCCGCGCTGGCTGTTCATCCACGGCCGGAACGACGATGCCGAACGCATCGTCGGAGAGATCGAAGACGGCATCGAGTCGGAGACCTCACAGACGCTGCCGCCGCCGAAGAAGACCATCACCGTCCGGCAGCGGAAGACGATCTCGTTCGCCGAGATCATGAAGGTCGCGTTCACGATCTACCCCAAACGGGCGGTCCTCTGTCTCGTCCTCTTCGTCGGGCAGGCGTTCCTCTACAACGGCATCACCTTCAACCTGGGGACGATCTTCAACGGATTCTACGGAGTCGCGGCAGCCACCGTGCCGATCTTCATCATCCTGTGGTCCCTGAGCAACTTCGCCGGCCCCGTCGTCCTCGGCAGACTCTTCGACACGATCGGTCGGAAGCCGATGATCTCGTTCAGCTACCTCGGATCCGCGGTCGTCGCAGTCGTCCTCGCGCTCGTCTTCAACGCCGAGGTCGGCGGCGAATGGCTCTTCCTCCTCATCCTCATCGTCTGCTTCTTCCTCGCCTCGTCCGGAGCCAGTGCGGCCTACCTCACCGTCAGCGAGATCTTCCCGATGGAGACCCGAGCACTGGCCATCGCGTTCTTCTACGCCATCGGCACCGCCGCCGGAGGCATCGCCGGGCCGCTGCTCTTCGGCGGCATGATCGAGTCCGGCGACCGCTCCCAGGTGGCCTGGGCGTTCTGCATCGGGGCGGCTGTCATGGCGCTCGGCGGCGTGGCCGAACTGATCTTCGGAGTCAAGGCGGAAGGTGCCGACCTCGAAGACATCGCCCGACCCCTGACAGCTGAGGACGCTGAGAGTGCCGAAGGCGCCGCGGAGAGCGGTGCCGAACCGACCGAGCGCAGCGAGCGGGCAGACTCCGCCGGCACGGCCGAATCGTCGGCGGGACCCGAAGCTCGAAGCCGAGGAGATCGCCTGCGTCCGGGCCCGGGATCGGTCGGCGTCTATGCCCCGTGGCCTTCGGTGTCCTCACGCGTGGTCCCGCCCGAGGTCTCGGCCAACGAGGTCAACGGCATCATCGATTTCGTCCGCGACATGGAACCTGTCGGAGAGGTGGAGCTCTACCGTGCGATCGGGGCTCGCCGATGGGGCCCCGGACGCTTCCGTGCCGCGGTGCGGGAAGCGATTCGACAGGGAGCAGTCCATCGCAATCGCCGAGGCAGGCTCGAGTACCGAGGCGACCGGTCATAGACCGGTTTCGTCGGTCAGCGGGGCTCGCGGAGGCGGCGGAAGCATATCGATGAGTTCATTGACGGCCTCGGCCAGAATGTCGTGCTGATAGGGCGTGAGGAAGTAGGCCTCGTGGAGGTAGGCGTCGAGTTCGTATTCGGTGAGATCACCGCCGAGGCTGACATAGTGCAGCCACATTCCGAAAACCGACATGTTCCAGAATTCGGCAACCTCTTTGAGTTTCCTCCGTCTTCTGATCGCTTGCTCGTCTGAGAACTCGGTGCCGGATCGGGGATCGATGCGCTTCGGGTTCTGATCGTCCATTCGTCTGCTGATTCGGCTCGTGGATCGGCAACAGGAAGTCTGTCCTGTCGGGTTCCAGAAAGTCTATGTTCAGCTTCTCGATCGAGGCTAGGGGCGATCGGCAATCGGCTTGCCGCAGCTGAATCGCCGCGAGGTGCATCGCCGAGGATGGGGACCTGAAGACGGCCACAGTCGGTGATCTTGTGGAGAAGATGTCAGAGTGAGACCACAGGCGGCTGCAGCGAAAGAGGATCGACAGATGCAGTCGATGCCCTATTCGACGGATTTCTCGTGCTTGCGCCCCACGCTCTTGGGCAGAGTCTGCATCTGGGCGGCGATGACGGGGTCGCTGTCGATGTGCTTGCGTGCGATCGGGCACGAGACGGTGATCGGGATCCGCCGATTGAGCGAGTCATCGAGAGCCAGGCGCAGAAGTTCGCGGCAGTGGCGTTCGGAATCGAGTGGCTCAATGGCTTCGCAGTAGACGAACATGATCTCGTCCGGTGTGATCGTGTAGTGAAGCGAGGCGACGAGCTTCCCGGGAAGGTAGAGATCGAATTTGGAAGCTTCGCTGTTGTTGAGCAACGTGTACACAGTGGTCCCCTTGAGTTCAGGAAGGAGGCCATCTGCTTGACCGACTCTCAGCTTAGTCCAGCGGCGCACCGGACAACAAGCGGCAGGTCGATGAGAAGGAGAATCCCTGCGTGCCTGATCAGTCGGTGACCATGCCCGGCAGCGCACCGGTGCGGACGAACTCCTCGGCGACCTCACGCAGCTTCATGTTCGTCTTCGAGCTCACCTTCGTGAGCAGCAGGAACGCATCGTGCTCACTGATCTTTTGCCGTTCCATGAGGATCCCCTTGGCTTGGCCGATGAGATCCCGCGAGGCCACCGCCTCATAGAGCTGTCCCTGCTTCTGAGCATTGGCCAGAGCCAGGGAGGCATGGGCGGCCACCCCGCTTCCGATGTCCTCCGCTGCCTGGTCGAAGGCGCGGGGCGTCTTCGAGTAGAGATTGAGAGCGCCGAGGCTGTCGACCTCGACGAAGAGCTGGAAGGCGAGCATGCTCCTCACTCCTTCCGCGACTGCGTTGGAGGCGAACCGGGGCCAGGGAGTGGGATCGGTGAGATCCGGGGCCCGGACGATGCGATGCTCGAGGATGGAGTCGAAGCACGGTCCTTCGTGCAGCTCCGACTGCAGTGCATCCAGTCGCTCGGGGACCACGTCCGAGGGAGCTCGGGACCGGATGAGGTCACCACGGGTGACGATCGAGAGCGACGCGTAATCCGCCCCCGGAATGATTCGCAGTGCTTCGTCCACCATCGCCTTGAGGACGAGGTCATCGGGTTCGAGCACGAGTGAGCGTGCCCATTCGCCGATCTGCGCCGTCAGTCGGTGCCGTTCGGCATCGGTATCAGTGGGTGCCGAATCCGTAGCCGCATCGCGGTGTGTCTCAAGATCGTCGTCGGTCGATTCTGCTGAGGTCTCGTGCATCAGAGATGGCACTCCAATCGTTCTTCAGATGTCGTCCCTGTGATCGCTGACTCCAGTATTCGTCCACGTCGGGCCCTCGTCAATGGTCATCGACGGTGGTCTTCCGTCGCCGTCCCCGGAGCCCGCGGGGAAGTGTCCCTTCATCGCAGAGTCGACTTCAGCTCCTCGATGCGTGCGGTGAGTCCGGCGATGTCGAGTCCCTGACTCTTCTCGTGCAGTTCCCGAGTCTGTTCGGGACAGAGGATGCCGGATGCGATGAGTCGGGAGACAGGTGTGTCCGGCCGATCGTATTCGCGTCGCCGCTCTCCCGCGGGAGTGAGACGCCAACCCATTGGGTTCTTCACGGGCATGAAGTAGTTGAGGCGGTCGGCCAGAGCCGACCACAGCTTGTTGACTCTCGCGATCGCGGGATCGAGGTGGTGCGGCGTGCCGAGCGGGAGGTCAAGTCCGCTGAACGTCCGATCGGGCACGCGAGACCCGTGTCGCAGATCGCTCATGCAGTGGAATTCGATGAGGTTGTCCTTCGCCCACGTCTCGATGGCGCTGTCCGGAACCGCAGACGGGAGCAAGACTCCGGTGACGATAAAAGGCACCGCGCGGACCATCTGCGCGAGCATGTCGACGACCTGCGTGCCGGGGGCGAAGGTCCTCGTGCACACCCACCCGATCTCGACGTCGGTGAATGTCACTGTGATGCAGTCCTCGTCGGACGGTGTCGTGATTGTCAGCATTTCGACGAGGAAGTAACCGGGTTCGGCCTCGAGGAGCGAACGCATGCGCTGTCGCGGAAGCGAGGAGCGCATTCCCGCCCCGGTGCCGGTCAACCACGAATCGTCGTGGTCGCCGGCCTTGGCGCCGCGCAGGTACCGATCGATCGTCGCCGCGGAGATATCGAGGAGCTCCCTTCGCACCGAGGACGAATAACCGTGCCGTCCCTCACGGAGGTGGCCGTGCCTCTCCAAGGAGTCCAGACAGACGGACATCCCCGCCTCGAGGTACTTGCCGCAGGGGCGGCCGGAGGCCCTCCACACCAGTTCGAGAGCCTGCTGGGCACGGGGCGAGAACTTCTTCGGCCTGAGGCGGCGGCGGTCGACGACGGAGGCGGGGGAGACCCCGGCCCTGATCTGGTGGAACTGGCTGCGCAGCTGGTGGCGCGCGTGATCGCGAGTCCAACCGGTCGCCTCGGTGAGCGTGTCGAGGATCGTGCCTTTGTCCTTGCGCGACGATGCCTGATAAGAGCGAGCGTAGGTGCGGGCCAACTGGATGGGCGAAGTCATGATGGCATCCTCCGAATCGGATCGAGGAGCCGCCGGCGGCTCCCGTGGTGCCAATGACGCTATTGAGGACTCAGTTCGTGCGGAAGGGCCTTGACAGATCCTCAGGTTTCGACCTCGCAGCCCGAGCAACCTCGGGATCCTCGATGACCGTCCTGGACTGGACGGTCAGGGTGTGGGCTGGCCGCCGTTGACGTTGAGGGTCTCACCGATGACGTAGCTCGACTCCGACGAGGTGAGGAAGACGTAAGCGGGAGCCAGCTCCGTCGGCTGTCCGGCCCGGCCCAGCGGAGTGTTCTTCCCGAAGTGCGGCAGAGCGTCCTTCGGCTGTCCGTCCGAGACCTGCAGCGGGGTCCAGATCGGCCCCGGTGCCACGGAATTCACCCGGATGCCCTTCGGAGCGAGCTGAGTGGCCAGCCCCTTCGTGAAGTTGTTGATCGCGGCCTTCGTCGACGCATAGTCGATGAGGTGGGCGGAGGGCGAATACGCTTGAACGGAAGTGCTGTTGACGATCGTCGATCCGGGCTCGAGGTGCTCGAGCGCGGCCTGGGAGACCCGGAACATCGCGTGGATGTTCGTCCGGAAAGTGTCCTCCCACTGCTCGTCCGTGAGATCGGCGATGTCTTCGACGGCGATCTGTCGGCCGGCATTGTTGACCAGCGCATCGAGTCCGCCCAGTTCCGCGGCCGCCCGCCGGACCACCTCGCGGCAGTAGTCGGGGTCGGACAGGTCTCCCGGCAGCGGCACGGCCTTGCGACCGGCCTGGCGGATGACCTCGCAGACGTGCTGGGCGTCTTCCTCCTCGGCTGGCAGATAGGACAGAGCGACATCGGCTCCCTCACGGGCGAAGGCGATCGCGACAGCGGATCCGATGCCGGAGTCCGAGCCGGTGATCAGCGCCCTGCGGCCGCGGAGCCTTCCGGTGCCGGTGTAGCTGTCCTCACCGCGGTCCGTGCCGGGAATGAGCTCGGCGTCGAGCCCCGGTTCGGGCTGATCCTGCTTCGGCGGTGAGATGTCGGGGAATCGGTTGACTGGGTCTTGGAAGGTCAGCTGGTCGCTCATCGTCTTCCTCCTCGATTGTGGGTGTGCGTCTGTTGGGACAGCGGGGCGGAGGTCCGGAGGTCATCACTGCAGTCCCGGCGTTCGGCTGTCGAACAATCTCTCCATGCCGCTCCGGTTTCGTCGCGTGAGCCGCTCATCAGGAATTCTGCTTCGTCTTCCGCTTGCTCTCCTTCTCGAGTGCATCGACGAGCTCCTTCTTCGTCATCGACGAACGTCCCGAGATCTTCAGCCTCTTCGCCTGCTCGTAGAGGTGCTCTTTCGATGCTTTTGCGTCGACTCCGCCGGCGGTCCTGCGGTCGGTGTTCTTGCCGCCGGCGCTCTGTGCGTCCGACGGGCCGGAGGAGGCCTTCTCCTCCCATCTGTCGCCGACCTTCTCATAGCTGTGTTTGAGCGCGTCGTAGGCGACCTGGTGAGCGCGCTTCTCGTCTCCGTATTGGTCGATGGCCGAGTCGTAGGCCTTGGCGAAGGTCCGCTGAGCCTTCTTGCTCGACTTCTCCAGCGTCGAGGGAAGTTCGCTCTCCTTCGGCTTTCCTGTCTTCGTCGTCTTCGGCATGGTGGAACAGCTCCTTCGTGGTCGGTTCCAGGTTTCGGTCCGGCTTCTCACCCGGTGCGTTTCTTCGCGGCGGACGACTTCGTCGTCCCCGATTTCTTCGACGAGGTCTTCTTCGCAGTCGACTTCTTGCCCGACGTCCCCTTCTTCGATGACCGAGTACTGTCCACGGACTTCCGCAGCGCCTCCATGAGGTCGATGACATCGCCGCCGGTGTCCTCCTCGGAGTCTTCCTCGTCGAGGGTCCTCTCGACATCGAGGCTTTCGCCCGATTCGATCTTCGCGTCGATGAGTCTGCGCAGTTCGACCTGGTAGTCGTCGCTGAACTCTTCGGGAGTGAAGTCCTCGGAGTAGGACTCGACGAGCTTCTCCGACATCTCGAGTTCCTTGTCTGAGATCTTCGCCTTCGAGTTCACACCTTTGAAGTCGACGTCGCGGATCTCATCGGCCCAGCGCAGAGTCTGGACCATGAGGACCTTTCCGCACACCCGGAGAACGGCCAGCCGCGTGCGTGTGCGCAGAGTGAGCTTGACGATCGCGGTCCGCTCGGTGTCCTCGAGCGTCTGCCGCAGCAGGAGGTAGGCCTTCGGCGTCTTCGACGTCGGTTCGAGGAAGTAGGATTTCTCGAGCATGATGGGGTCGATCTCATCGCTGGGCACGAACTGGAGGACGTCGATGTCGTCGTTGTCCTCTGCGGGAAGTGCCTCGAAGTCCTCGTCCGTGAGGACGACCCGGTGCTCGCCGTCGTCATAGGCTTTGTCGATGTCGTCGTACTCGACGGTCTTTCCGCATTTCTCGCAGCGGTGCTGGTTGTGGATCCGTCCGCCGTCCTTCGCATGAACCTGGTGCATCCGCACGTCGTGGTTCTCCGTGGCCGAGTACAGCTTCACGGGCACATTCACGAGGCCGAAGACGATGGAACCGGACCAGATAGCTCTCATTCCCCTATTGAAACGCAGGTTTCGGGCACTGGCTAGCCCCCTCGGCCGCCCCGCGTCATGGGCAGAGGCCTGAGTCCTTCGGGTTCACGCTCGCACGGGTCTCTTGCGGGCACACTGCTGAGGCACCGTCGCCGCCCTGCACGGTCGGCGAAGCGATGTTAGATTGGCGATTCGAAGGCGAACCGGCTGCCGGACGGCGGCCTTCGCAATCATCGGATGAAGGAGTACCCATGGCTGTCATTCTCTGGATCATCGCAGCGCTGCTCGTCGTCTCAGGGATCGCTGCCCTCTTCAGGAAGCAGATTCTCTGGGGCGTCGTGCTCATCGTCGTGGGCTGCCTCGTCGGGCCCGGGGGAGTGAGCATCTTCACCTGAGACTGCGGACGGGGCGGAAGGGATAAGGTGAGCAGATGTCTCGTCTGAGAATCGAATCCCTCCGCGACATCGGCCGTCGTTTCGTGCCCTGGGCGGTCGCCGGCGTCGCCAGTGCGGTGCCGGCGACCGTCGCCGTCTCGATGGCCGTCGACCTCATCCAGAAACGAGGGCGGAAGTCACGTCCCGCGCCGCGACCAGGAACGTTCAGTTCGACGGTCGAACAGTCAGAACTCGACATCTACACCGACGGTTCCACTCTCTACGACGCCATGCTCGATGCAATCGGCTCCGCACGCGAGTCGATCCTTATGGAGACGTTCATCTGGAAGAACGACGAGGTGGGGCAGCGATTCATCGACGCATTCAACGCGGCGGCGGCGCGCGGTGTGGAGATCCACCTCATCTACGACGGCTTCGCCAACCTGTCGGTGCCCAGCTCCTTCTACCGTCAGCTCTCCGAACAGGTCCGTGTCCTGCGCCTGCCGACAATCGCACGGCAGTTCTGGCGAGGTCCGCTGCGCCATTCGGGATTCAACCATTCGAAGATCCTCGTCATCGATGACGATGTGGCCTTCGTCGGCGGGTTCAACGTCGGTTCCCTCTACGCCCGGCACTGGCGCGATACCCACCTGCGCTCGATCGGGCCCGGAGCATGGGCGTTGCGACAGTCCGTCGCGGAAGTGTGGAATGCATTCCATGCCGCAGACGACCAGATCTCCTGGGTCCCGCCGGCGGCGTGGGAGTCGCAGCTGCGCGTCTCGGCGAATCTCCCGGTCCATCTCGTCTATCCGATCCGCAACATGTACCTCAATGCCTTCGCCCGCGCGCGGAAGCGGATCTGACTGACGACTCCCTATTTCATCCCCGACCAACAGCTGCTGCGCTCTCTCCTCGAGGCGGCGGAGCGTGGCGTGGACGTGCGGGTCATGGTTCCGCAGGAGTCGAACCACATCCTCGGCGATTGGCTCTCCCGCGGTTTCTTCGAGCAGATGATCAACTCGAAGGTCACGGTTCTGCTCTACACCGCGAGCATGATCCATTCGAAGGTCGCCACGGTCGACGGCGAATGGTCGACGGTGGGCACGGCGAACATCGATCGGCTGTCACTGTCGTACAACTACGAGACGAATGTCGAAGTCATCGACAGCGCATTCGCCGCTGAGATGGAGAAGGTGTTCGACAGCGACGCCACGCACTGCGTCGAACTCGGCGTGGGCTGGCTCAACCGCCACCGGCTGACCAAACTCGCCGAACGCGCACTCGTGCCGATGCGTCCCTGGCTGTGACGACGATGCTCGATGTCGTTCACGTCGCTGCGACATGGCCAGGCCCTTGGAACTGTGACCTGTCTCGGGACTCACCCGCAGCGAGGATGTTCGGGCGGTCCCGCACCCCCTGTTGCACTTGATCAGTGCCGAGTACGGTGAAAGGACCATCGGTCCGGCACGAACGGTGCGAACGAGGAGGTGCCCAATGGCACGCCGCGAGCAGAAGGTCACGGTCGAGGGCCATCGACTGACATTGAGCAATCTGGACAAGGTCCTCTACCCGGAGACCGGCACGACGAAGGGGGAGATCCTCGACTACTGCGCCCGGATCGCCCCGTACCTCATCCGCCATGCCCGGGACCGGATCGCCACGCGCAAACGCTGGGTCGACGGCGTCGGCACTCCCGATGACCCCGGAGATGTGTTCTTCGAGAAGAACCTCCCGGACTCTGCCCCGTCGTGGATCCGAACACGGGCGATCCGGCACTCCACCGGGACCAAACGCTATCCCCTGGTCAACGATCTCGCGACCCTGACCTACCTCACGCAGATGGCCGCGCTCGAGATCCATGTGCCCCAGTGGAGGGTGCGCGCGGGGGCGAAGGACCCCGGCACGATCGACTCGGAGACCCGTTTCCCCGACCGGATGGTCTTCGACCTCGACCCCGGTCCCGGGCGCGGTCTGGCCGACTGCATCGAGGTGGCCGAGCTCGTGCGCGAACTGCTCGAGGGCATGGACCTGGAGGTCTACCCGGTGACCAGCGGATCGAAAGGCGTCCACCTGTATGCGCCGCTGGACGGTTCGGTGAGCTCGCAGCACGTCTCCGACGTCGCCCATGAACTCGCCCGCAGCCTGGAAGCCGACCACACGAAGCTCATCGTCTCCGCGATGAAGAAGACGCTGCGGGAGAACAAGGTCCTCATCGACTGGTCGCAGAACTCGGCGTCGAAGACCACGGTGGCTCCGTATTCTCTGCGCGGCCGCTTCACCCCCATGGTCGCCGCACCGCGCAGGTGGGCCGAATTCGACGACCCAGCCGCCGTCGAGCAGGTGCGCTTCGAGGAGGTCCTCGACCGGATCGACGATGTCGGGGACCTCCTCGAACCTCTCGCCGAGGCGGTCGGAAGAACCGCCTCGGCTCCGGAGTCCGGAGGCGGGGCAGAGTCCCGAGCCGAGGCGGAGCCCGAAGCCGACCCGAAGTCGGACGAGGACCCGGAAGCCGAGCGCGACCGACTGGAGGTCTACCGGTCCAAACGGGACCCGAAGCGCACGAGCGAACCCGTGCCGGCGAAACAGGGAACGAGCGGGGACGAACTGACCTTCGTCATCCAGGAGCACCATGCGAGGAGCCTCCACTGGGACTTCCGACTCGAACACGATGGTGTGCTGGTCTCCTGGGCGCTGCCGAAGGGACCGCCGACCGACACGGGGAAGAACCACCTGGCGGTCCAGACCGAGGACCACCCCCTCGAATACGGCAGCTTCGAAGGCACGATCCCGAAAGGGGAGTACGGGGCTGGCGACGTCGAGATCTGGGATGCCGGCACCGTCGAACTCGAGAAGTGGCATGAGGGCAAGGAGATCATTGCGGTCCTCCACGGGCGTGAGAACGGCGGCCTCGGGGGAGTGCGACGGTTCGCCCTGTTCAACACCGGGGGCCATGGTCCGAACAAGGACCCGGAGAAGAACTGGATGATCCACCTCATAAAGGACGAGCCGAAGAAGGAAGCTCTGCCGACGGACCTGTCACCGATGCTCGCGAGCATCGGCGACATCGGCTCCGTCCGGCGGGAAGCCGAGGACTGGGCCTTCGAGATGAAGTGGGACGGCATCCGCGCCCTGGCGAGGGTGCAGCTGGGCGACGGGGACCGCAGCGGCAGCATCGAGCTGACCAGCCGCAACGGCCGGGACATGACGAGCACCTATCCGGAGCTTCGCGAACTGACCGACTGTGTCGAGGTCGACTGCGTCCTCGACGGGGAGATCGTCGCCCTCGGGCAGGGTGGCAGGCCCGACTTCGGGAGACTTCAGCGCAGAATGGGGCTGAGCCGGGAGAGCGACGTCGAACGGGAGCGGCAACGCACCCCCGTCTACCTCATGGTCTTCGACGTCCTCCACGCCGACGGCACCTCGCTGTTGCGCACCCCCTATACGGAACGGCGCGAACGTCTGTTCGAACTCGTGGCCGAGAGCGAGCACATCCATGTGCCCGAGGCCTTCGAAGGAAGCGTCGACGCCGCCTTCGAGTCCAGCCGGAAGCTTCGACTCGAAGGTGTGATGGCGAAGCGGACCGACAGCGTCTATCTCCCCGGAAAGCGCACCCGCACCTGGGCCAAGCTCAAGCACGCCTCGACGCGCGATGTCATCATCGTCGGCTGGCGGACCGGTGAAGGCGAACGCTCGGGCAGCTTCGCCTCACTGCTGGTCGCCGCCCATGACGACGACGGGCTTCACTACCTCGGTCGCGTGGGCACCGGATTCGACGAGGCGGCCCTGCGGAGTCTGCGCTCGAACCTCGATCGCCGGTCTCGGAAGACGCCGGCGCTCACCGTGCCGGCCGCAGAGTCGCGGGATGCTCACTGGGTGCGAACCGACCTCGTCGGAGAGGTCCGGTTCTCTGGCCTGACCGAGGCCGGACGCCTGCGGCACCCGGTCTGGCGCGGCCTGCGCTCTGACATCGACGCAGAGGACGTCCGAGTCTGAGCTTCCTCGGCTGACAGGCGGTCGCTCAGAGCGAATGGAACGTTCCCGCATCGGCCCGCGCCCAGTCACGGCTCCAGGTCTCGGGCGGCTGCGCCAGCAGCTCTCCTGGTTCGAGCCAGTCGTAGAGATCGGCGTACGAAAGGTGTTCGTTGCGGCCGATGTTGCGGTGGAGCTGCTGTGGGGAGAGCTCGGTGGGATCGCTGACGCCCATCGAGGCCATGATCTCCACGGCCTGCTGCACGGTCGCTTCCTGGTAGTTCCGCACCCGTTCACTCTTATCACCCACGTGCAGTGCCCTCTGCCGCTTGGGGTCCTGGGTGGTGACACCGACCGGGCACTGCCCGGTGTGGCAGATCTGAGCCTGAATGCAGCCGACTGCCATCATCATGGCGCGGGCCGAGTTCGTATAGTCTGCCCCCTGGATGAGGCGCTTGACGATGTCGTTTCCGGCGGCGACCTTCCCGCTGGCGCCGATGCGGATCCGATCCCGCAGGCCGGTCCCGACCAGCGCGTTGTGGACGGTGAGGAGGCCGTCGGTGAGCGGAGTGCCCACGTGATCCTCGTACTCGAGGGGAGCGGCACCCGTGCCGCCCTCGGATCCGTCGACGATGATGAAGTCGGGTGCGGTTCCGACCTCGAGCATCGCCTTGCAGATCGCGAGCACATCCGTGCGGGATCCCACACAGAGTTTGAACCCCGTGGGCTTGCCGCCCGAGAGCTCGCGCATCCGAGCGATGAACTCGATGAGTTCGACCGGGGTGTGAAAGACGCTGTGGGCGGCCGGGCTCACGCACTTCTCGCCTTGCGGAACGCCTCGCGTCCGGGCGATCTCAGCGTTGACCTTCGCTGCCGGCAGGACGCCTCCGATTCCGGGTTTCGCGCCCTGGCTCAGTTTGAGTGAGACGCACTTGACTTGGTCGCGGGAGCTTTGGTCAGCGAACTGGGCGGGGTCGAAGCCTCCGCTGTCGGTCCGGGCACCGAAATAGCCCGACCCGATCTCCCAGACGAGGTCGCCGCCGTTCTCGAGGTGGTAGTCGGAGATCCCTCCCTCACCGGTGTCATGGGCGAAGCCGCCGAGGTCGGCGCCGCGGTTGAGCGCCCTGACGGCGTTGGGCGACAGGGAGCCGAAGCTCATGGCCGAGACGTTGAGCAGCGCCATGCTGTAGGGCTTCGCACAGTCGGGCCCGCCCACCTGCACGCGAGGCGTCTGGTCCGGAACCGCGACGGGCGCGGTGGAGTGGATGAGGAACTCATAGCCGACGGAGTTGACGTCCCGTTCGGTGCCGAAGGCCAGCTCTCCGTGGATTCCCTTCGCGCGTTCGTAGACGAGGGAGCGGATGTCTCGGTCGAAGGGCCGTCCGTCCCAGTTGCGTTCGATGAAGTACTGCTGGAGTTCGGGTCGGAGCGTCTCCAACAGGAATCGCAGGTGACCGACGACGGGGTAGTTGCGCAGAATCGAGTGCTTGCGCTGCAGCAGGTCGTACACGGCCACGCCGACGACGGCGAGCACCACCGCACCGAGGACCCACCACGCCCACGGTCCGACGGCTGCAGCCCAGGCCACCGCCACCAGTCCGGTCAGCGCTGACGTGATCGCCAGGAAACGCCCCATGGAAGACTCCTCACTCCGAGCACCGAGGCGAGGTCGAGACGACCCCGCCTCCCTCACCCCATCGTGGACCTCCGGTTGACGCTTGTGAAGCCGCAGCGACATCAGTGGGAAGTCTGCTTGTCCTCGTGTCGGGTGGTGTCGAGCCGTCGGTGGGTCGGCAGGTTAACACTGCGATCAGGGCGTCTGCGCCCCCTTACGGGAACGCGGTGACTGCGTTAGTCTCGGGAGACCTGTGACAAGGAGCAGACAATGAATGCACCTGAGAACATCGCCTACACCGCTCGCGCGGAGATCACCGGCGGTCGGGACGGACATGGCGCCACCGACGACAAGATGGTCGACGTCGACCTGCGCACACCGAAGGAACAGGGCGGACCGGGCGGCGGCACCAACCCCGAACAGCTCTTCGCCGTCGGCTACGGGGCCTGTTTCCAGGGCGCACTCGGGCTGGCGGGCAAGGAACAGGGCGTCGACACCTCGAAATCCGTCGTCAACTCCCAAGTCGGGATCGGCAAGGAGGGTGAGAGCTTCGGTCTGTCGGTGAGACTCGAGGTCAGCATCCCCGACGTGGACCTCGAGACCGCGCAGAAGCTCGTCGACCGCACCCACGAGCTCTGCCCCTATTCCAAGGCCACCCGTGGCAACATCCCCGTCGAGGTCGTCGCGGTCTGAGACCGGTCGAGGACTTCAGCCCTCCTCGTCGTCCTCTTCGTCGAGGGTGCTGAAGTCCTCCACCTCGCGGGGAGCTCCCGCGACGAGGATCTCGTCGTTGGCGTAGAGAGTGACATCCTGGTCAGCGATATTCCAGCTGTCCTCTCCGTCACGCCTGAACGCGACGACACTGATCCCGTACTCGCGTCTGATGTCGAACGATGCCAGCGGTGAATCCGAGATGCGCACCGGCGGGGCCGTGCGGGCCAGTACGAAGTCTTCGCTGACGGGCATGAAGTCGGACATGTGCCCGCGGATGAGATGCGCTGTCCGGCGCCCCATGTCGTTCTCCGGACGGATCACATTGTCGATGCCCAACTGTCCGAGGATGTCCGCATGCGTCTGACTGACCGCCTTGGCCCAGATATGCTGATTCCCGATTTTGAGGACCTTCGAAGCGACGAGGATGCCGGCTTCGAGGTCATTGCCGATGGCGATCACCACTCGGCTGACCTCCTCGATGCCGAGCTGACGCAGCACGGTCTCATCCGTTGCATCGGTGCGGGAGACGAAGGCGAGCTTGTCGGAGTACTGGGCCACGACCGCCTCGTCGATGTCGATGCCGATGACGTCGACGCCGTAGGCGGCCAGTTCCGTGGCCAGTGATCCGCCGAAGCGACCCAGCCCGATGACGGCCACCGCTCCGTCCCTGGCCAGGGGGTGGGGGTTGCCCAAGAAGAACGCCGCAGGTCGCGTGCGCCACTTTCTGCTCTTCATCTCCGGTCTCCTTTCCTGAAGTGCGTGGGTGCTGACTGTGAGGCAGCGATGCCGGTCGGGCTGCTCAGCCGATGAGCGGCCGTTCGACCGGGAGCTCGTAGCGGATGGCCCGTGCCCGCAGCGCCAGTCCCGAAGCGACGGTCACCGGACCCAGCCGCCCCAGGATCATCACTGCGATGAGGACGGCCTGACTCGTTCCGGGCAGCCCTGCGGTGATGCCGGTCGACAGGCCGACGTTGCCGAAGCCGGAGACGACCTCGAAGAGGAGGCGATCGAGGCCGGGACGCGGGTCATCGAGCATGAGGACGATGGTGGCTGTGGCGATGAGCGCGAGAGCGAGGACGATCACCGTCGTCGCCTGTCGGTACGCTGATCGTGCCACTCGGGATCCGAAGAGGTTCGTCGCCGTGCCTCCGGAGATCTCGGCCCAGGTCATCGCCAGCAGCACGAGGACAGTGGTGATCTTGACCCCGCCTGCGGTTCCCGCCGGGCCTCCGCCGACGAACATGAGGATGTCCATCACGAACCAGGTCGCGGGATGCAGCTGCGAGATGTCGACGGTGCTGAAACCCGCGGTGCGTGTGGTCGTCGATTGGAATGCGGCCGCCTGCAGCTTTTCCCGCAGGTCGAATCGTCCCAGAGTGCCGGGATTGTTCCATTCGACTGCGGCGATGAACACCGTGCCGGTCAGGAGCAGAACCGGAGTGGCGACGACCACCGCACGCGTCGTCATGCTCCAGGCCAGCGGGGCCCGAAAGCGTCGGACGATCTCGATGAACACCGGATAGCCGAGTCCGCCGAGGATGATCGCCGCGGCTACGGGTGCGCAGACGAAGGGATCGGTGGCGTAGCGGGCGAGGCTGTCGGATCTGAGACCGAAGCCGGCGTTGTTGAACGCCGAGACCGCGTGGAAGACCGCGTCCCACGCCGCGTGTCCGGGTTCTTCACCGTAGTGGACGGCGAAGCGAAGGAACAACGTCGTCGCAACGACTGCCTCGGTGGCGAGGGTGAGACCGATGATCCGCAGCACCATGGGTCGGACGCCTCCGATATCGGAGCTTTTGGCCTCGGCGGCGGCCGACTCCCGGAGCCTGAGCCCGACCTTTCCCGCGACGAGCATGGCCAGAAGAGTCGTGAACAGCAGGACGCCGAGGCCGCCGAGCTGGATGAGGCCGAGGATCACGGCCTGACCGAAGAACGTGTAGTCGCTTCCGGTCGAGAGCACCTCCAGGCCCGTGACGCTGATCGCGGAGGTGGCGGTGAAGAGCGCAGACAGCACTGAGATGCCGCCGTGAGTCGACGTCGCCGCGGGCAGCATCAGCAGGCCCGTGCCGAGGAGCAGAGCCGCAAGGTAGGTCACGACCACGCGGTCGATGGCATTGCGATGAGGATGATGCACGGTCGGCATGCTATCGACCTCGAATCAGCTCTGCCGTAGACGTCATAGGCTCAACAGTACCGATGTTCCCCCGGGCCACAAGGGGGTCTGTTCGGCACTCGGCCTACGGCCGGATCGCTCGTTCCTCGCTGCCGTGTCCGGGAGTGAGATCTCCCAGTTGGGAAGGTCGCAGCGGAGTGAAGTGACCCGCGAACTCGGTCGCACGCACACGTGTTGTGAGGCAGACGTGGTCGCCTCCGTCGTCGAGCATCGCGACCCGTTCGACGAGGAGGCGGTTCGGCAGGTCCGCGAGCAGCGGCACCCCACCCTCGGTGATGGTGAAGTCCAGGCCGGAGAATTTGTTCGTGTCCGATCCGGAGACCGACCCGAAGTGCCGGGCCGGTTCACCGTCGGAGGTGGTGAGGAAATGCACGGCGAAGTGGTCCGCACGCAGCGCGACCCGGTAGGTGTGGTTGGCTTTCGACAGCCAGAGGCAGTAACGCTCGGGCCAGATGCTCGCCTGGGAATGGAAGCCGACCAGACAGCCGGCCCGTTCGCCCTCCGCCGAGGTGGTGACGACGATGAGCGGGGAATCGACGGAGCCAATGAGGCCGTCGAGAGATGTGCTCATCAGACTCTCCCGTCCGGTGGCTTCGCCTCGTAGCGGAGGAAAAGGGTGTCTTCGGCGACCATCGTCGACTTCAGAGCGAACTGAGCGATGCCCGCTCCGGGCGGAGTGACGCTCACGGGCAGCTGATCGCCGCCCATCATCGGTGAGATCGACAGACACAGTTCGTCGAGGCGGCCGGCGGCGACGAGCTCTCCGAGCCACCGCGGTCCGCCTTCGCAGAGCACGACCCGGTGGCCGAGACCGGCAAGAGCCTGCAGAGCGGCGGCTGGTTCGACCCGCTCCTCACCGGCGATGATGACTGTTGCCGCCTGTTCCGCGGCCGCCAGCAGATCGGGGTCGGCTTGTGCGCACGTGATGACGATGGTGCGCGCATGCTCGGGGGCTGCGGCGAAGACCCGGGATGACCAGTCGAGGTCGAGGCTGCGACTGACCACCGCGACCGGCGGCATCTCGGACTGTCCCCGAGCCCGCCGCTGCGATCGGGCCGATTCGCTCAGCCGCATCGGCGCATAGCCTTCGCTGCGCACCGTCTGCGCGCCGACCATGACGACATCGGCGATCTGTCGCATCCGCCGGAACAGATCCTGATCCGGTTCTGTCGACAGAGCGCCGACGCGCCCGTGGATGGCGGCGGTCCCGTCGAGACCGGCGACCATGTGGCCGGTCACCCAGCATTCGTGTCGCGGCTGGGAGCGGTCGACCTCGAGATAGGGCGTCAGTGGGTCCGGGATCGGTGCGCTGCGTTCTAGAGGCTCCATCCGTGCAGTCTACTCAGCCTTGCCAGGCGTTGTCGGTGAAGAAGCCGTCGATCCAGCCGGGCAGGCGGTGCCCGTCCTTTGCGGTCTCGAGGGTGTAGGGGGCGACGTGGAAGCCGGCCTTGTCGAACGCGTGCATGTCCTTCTTCGGCAGCTTCGTGCTGGGCCCGACCCATTCGATGCGGGCGTCCTTGATCTCGTCGAGGGACTCCTCGGGCTTGGTCGCCCCGGTGAGGTAGAGCGAGGTGTACCCGCGTTCGGCGATCGTCTTCGCGGCCTCGAAGTCGAAGGACTGGACGATGAGTGAGTCGGCCAGTCCGCGTTCGTCGAATTCGTCAAGCACCTGATCGACTTCCGCCGAGGTGGCTCCCGGCTTGATCTCGGGCACGAGGACGACGTCGCCGCCCATCTCGTCGAGGAGTTCGTCGAGGGTGACGGTGGCGGCGTCTTCTCCGCCGGCCGGGTGCTTGATGGTGGCTGCGTCCCATTCTTCGCGGTTGAGGTCCCGGATGGGTCCGCTGACTCCGTTGAGTGTGCGGTCGGCCGTGTCGTCGTGGTTGAGCACAGGGGTGCCGTCTGCGAGGAACTGGATGTCCATCTCGGGCAGGAAGTCGTCGTTCGCCGAGGCGGTGAATCCTTCCATGGATTCTTCGGGGTGGACTTCGGCGCCGCCTCGGTGGGAGATCGTGGTGGGGAATGTCAGGTCGGTGACTTTGTCGGGTGCGGTGAAGTCGCTGGGGGAGCCGAGGCCCGGGCCGTCACCGGCTGAGCCGAGGCCCGCGGCAGTTGCGGGGGCGAGGCCGGCGCCGACGGTGGCCGAGGCTGTCAGCACCGCGGCGGCGAGGATCGTGAGCGGACGGATGGACGTGGATTTCGCATTCTGTGTTCTCACGCCAGCGACGCTAGGAGCGGCAGGCGACCTTGCGGCGAAGACGCCGTGAACGTCATCGGCAGGTCAGGAGAACGTGTGGGAAATGGCGTCGCTGACTCGGTGGTGCACCACCGAGTCAGGCGTATTCCCTGATCCTCACATCCACTTCTTGACGCGGAAGACGACGTAGAGCACGATGCCGAGCCCGAGCATGAGTCCCAATGCCATCGGGTAGCCGAAGGCCCAGTGCAGTTCGGGCATATCGTCGAAGTTCATGCCGTAGATCGCACCGACGAGAGTGGGTGCGAAAAGGATCGCCGCCCATCCGGAGATCTTCTTCATGTCCTCGTTCTGTCGCTGAGCGACGAGGGTCGAGTTGACGTTGAGGATCTGGGACAGGGCCTCCCTCAGCTCGCCGGCCTCGGCGAGGACGCGGGTGAGGTGGTCGGTGACGTCGTCGAGATAGGCGCGCAGCTCGTCCGGTATTGCGTACTTGCTCGCCCCATTGCCCAACGACTGCGTCAGGCGGTTGAGGTGTGTCGAATTGTGGAGGACGTCGATGACTTCCTGACTCAGTAGGTAGATGCGTTCGGCCGCGGCCGTATCCCCGCTGAAGACCTGCCGCTCGATCCCGTCCTTGTCGATCTGCAGCCCGTCGAGGACCGGGAAATAGCCGTCGACAGCCGTGTCGAGGAGTCGATAGACGAGTGCTTCTGGCCCGAGTGAGAGCAGTTCGCGGTCCTTCGTCCACGCGCGCTTCTCGTTCGTGAAGTACTCCCGAATCCCGCCGAGGCTGCCCGGGATGGGTGTGCCGTCGACGAACCGATCACCCTGACAGATGATGACGAGCACATCATCCTTCATCAGCAGATGGAACTCGTTGAACTCGACTTCCTCCTTCGCATCGATGTACACCGCCGACTGGAGGACGACGAAGAGCACCTCATCGTAGCGTTCGACCTTGGCACGCTGATTCGCATGGAAGAGATCATCGACGAGCACCGGGTGGAGGTCCCACGTCGAAGCGATCTCGGCGAGAAGCTCGGGAGTGGAACGGGGAATGATCACCTGGGTGATCGCCCCCGATTCCGTGGAAGCATCGCTGCCCGAGTCGGGCACCGTCAGGGCGTCGGCGAAGGAGTCGGAGACGATGAGGTCCTGAGGTTCGCTGTCGACGATGCGGCGACTGAACAGAGACGCAGCCTCGGGTGTGGGCGTCGCTGGAGCGGCCGCTGGGCGCTTCCGCAGAGACGGTCGTTCGAATCGGTGTCGGCTGACAGGTGACATGGTGCTCTCCTCGCTGGATCACACTTAAACTAGCCGATCTCAGCCGCATGCGTCGATTGGCGGTCGGCAGACCGTTCACCTGGAGAGGAGGGCGAGTTCAGTGGGAACACAGACAGGCATGCACAATAGATGCCATGACCTTTCACCCGGCAGATCTGCCGCACACTGCGGTTCGTGGTGCCAATTTCGCACAGTCGGTTGCCAAGCTCGTGGCGCAGAGACTTCGCGAACGTGTCCGCGAATCGCGGCTGCCGGACGAATTCTCTCCCCAGGACGACGACGACTTCGTCGCGGCCGGCTACTTCGCAGGAGACCTCACCTCGGTCTATCAGCTGGAGCAGTGGCTGTGGCCCTTCAAACAGTTGGAAGCACGACTCAAGGATGACGGCCATGGAGATCAGCCCTTCGGCATCATTGTCCGCAACGCCCCAGTGGCGGAGTACCTCAAGGGCATCACCACGTTTCCGGTGCGGTTCTCACGGCTGACCAACGGCCTCGACAAGTTCATGCAGTCCCCGAGCCTCCGTGCCGTCTTCTACGTCAACCAGGGAACGAGCAACTTCCAAGCGCTGCGCTACCCCGAGCCCGCTCACGTGCACCTCAGCCACGGTGAGAGCGAGAAGATCTCCATGATCTCCAATCAGCTCAAGGGGTACGACTACGTCTTCACAGCCGGCCGGGCCGCCAGGGAGCGGATCGAACAGACGCTCTACGGAATGAGCGACGATCGGATGTTCGACGTCGGGCGTCCCCAACTGGACCGTCCACGCTCCGTCCCCCGGGAGTGGACCGAGTTCAAGAAGGCCCACCCTGACGGGAAAGCGGTGTTCTATGCGCCCACGTGGGAGGGTGACTCCCCGTCGATGGCCTACGGAACAATCGCCTACAACGGCGAAGCCATCGTCACCTCGCTGCTCGAAGCCGGTTATCGAGTGATCTTCCGCCCCCATCCGCGCACCGGAGTCATGCGGCACGACTTCGAGAAGGCGGTGGGGGACGTGGCGGAGATCGTCGAGTCCGATCCGCGTGGGTTCCTCGACAAGAGTCCGGATGTGTCCTGGCAGCTCGACGAGGCCGATCTCGCTGTGGTCGAGATGACCTCGGTCGCTTTCGACTGGCTCGCCTCCGGGAAACCGCTGGTGATGGTCAAACCCCATGAACCAGAGGCAGAGGTACTCGAAGGGGGACTGCTGGACCGCTGTCCGTCCGTGGATCCGGACGGGAGAGAAAGCGTGGTCGACCTCGTCGCCGAGGCCGTTTCCCGCAGCGGGGCGGTTCCCGCATTGGCGAAGTTCTACCTCGGCGACACCGAGGCGGGTGAACAGACCGCACGATTCATCTACGCGAGCGAGCGCGTCATCGAGCTGCGTTCCGAAGAACACGGGCTCAAACACGGCGGGTGAGCCATATGACAATTTCGTAACTTGAAGTTACAGAATGGTAAAATAACGCCGAATCAATTCTGCGGCCCACCACGTGGGCACCGATCACTGGACGGAATCAGCAATGCGACGAGTCATCACCTATGGAACTTTCGACCTGCTCCATTACGGGCACATTCGACTGCTCCAGCGGTGCAAGGAACAGGGCGACTACCTGGTGGTGGCTCTCTCGAGTGACGAGTTCAATGCAGGCAAGGGCAAGAAGTCGTACTTCTCATATGAAGAGCGCAAGCACATGCTCGAGGCGATTCGCTACGTCGATCTCGTCATTCCCGAAGACAATTGGGAGCAGAAGTCGACCGACGTCGACAAGTATCACATCGACACGTTCGTCATGGGTGATGACTGGGTAGGCGAGTTCGACTTCCTCAAGGACAAGTGCGAGGTCGTCTATCTTCCTCGCACTCCCGAGATCTCGACGACGCGAATCAAGAGCGAGCTGGGTAAGCCCTGACTGTAGGGGCGCGGACTTCGCGCTATCGTGGCTGGAGACCAATCATGGAGCAGAGAGGAACGGACGTGCCCGAAAAGTCTCCGGCGAAACATCCGACGCTGGCGGAGCTTCGGGCCAAGGCCCAGCCGATAGAAGTCCGCAGTCGAAAGAACGCGGAGCACTGGACCGCGCAGCTCTACCTCCGGCACATCTCGATCTACTTCACCATGCTGCTCGTTCGGACCAGGATCACCGCCAACGGCGTCACCGGTCTGATGATCCTGGCTGGTTGGTGCATCGCCGGAAGCCTGCTGATCCCCGGAATCTGGGGTGCAATTCTGGCCGTGTTCTTCTCGCAAGTGCAGATGTACATCGACTGCTGCGACGGTGAAGTCGCCCGCTGGCGCGGCACGAGCGGGGCCAAAGGCGTCTTCCTCGACAAGGTCGGCCACTACACCACAGAGGGACTGGTCGCGGTTGCCCTCGGAGTACGGGCCGTGGGGGAGTGGAGCAACCTCGTCGACGACCCGTCTGGTTCGTACCCACTGCTCCTCGCCGGCACCGTTTTAGCCGCTATTGTCCTGCTCAACAAGGCGCTCAACGACATGGTTCACGTCTCCCGCGCGTTCAACGGACTCGACAAACTCGCCGATTCCAAGGAAGCCACTGCGGTCAACCCGGGTCTTGTCGCCACCCTTAAACGCGTCGCCCGCTTTGTGCCCTTCCACCGCATCTTCCATTCGGTGGAGATGTCTCTGATGGCGCTGCTCTCGAGCATCGTCACCGTGATTGCTGTGTCAGCGGGGGCCGAGCCGCTGTTCGGTGAGCGGTGGCTCGTTCTCATCATGGCGCCCCTGTGTCTGCTCTCGGTCATCGGACACTTCCTGTCGATCATGGCGTCAAAGAGGCTGTCATGAGCGATGACTCGAAGATCCTCTCCCAGCGGTTCGAAGAGAACCGTCGATACACATTCGGTGTCGTCGTGCTGAGTCAGGGAAAACGACTCGACGACCTCAATCGCGGATTCGAATCACTTCTCGCGCAGAAGGGCGTCGACCTCGATATCGTCTGCGTCGGCAACGGGTGGGAACCCGAAGGCATCCCGGACCAGGTCAAGAAGCTCGGTCTGCCGGAGAACCTCGGCATCCCAGCCGGACGCAACGCCGGAGTGCCGCACGTGTCCGGCGAGTTCCTGTTCTTCCTCGACGACGACGCTTGGCTGCCTGACGACACCACGCTTATGCGCATGGCGCAGCTGATGCGCACCAAACCGAGGATCGGACTCATCCAGCCTCGAGTCGAGGAACCCGGAGGGCCGGACGCACCGAAACGATGGATCCCCCGACTCAAGAAGGGGACGGCGGATCACTCGTCGAACGTGTTCTCGGTCTGGGAAGGCGCAGTCTGCATGCAGCGTCGAGCCTTCGACGAATGCGGCGGCTGGCCCGCACCTTTCTGGTACGCCCACGAAGGCATCGAACTCGCCTGGCGAGTCTGGGACGCCGGGTACATCGTCTGGTACATGGGCGACCTCGCGGTGGCACACCCGGTGATCGACCCCAGACGACATGACGAATACTTCTACATGAACGCCAGGAACCGCGTCTGGTTGGCCAGGCGAAATCTTCCCTGGCCGTTCAGCTGGGCATACGTCGGTTCGTGGACCCTGATGCAATGCATCAAGTGGGCAAACAAGCCCCACCAGCTCAAGGCCTGGATGGAAGGGTGGCGAGCCGGCTGGCGGCTTGACCCATGGGGCAAGGACGAAGACCGCCGAAAGCTGTCCGGACGCGGCGTGCTGCGAATGTCACGGCACGGGCGACCTCCGATCGTGTGAACGCGGGTGTTGTGCGCCCAATGCTCGAACTTTCTCGCCGAGATATGACAGGGACCGCGGTCGGGTCCGATCTAGCCGACTGAGAAACCGAGTGGAGCCGCTACATGCCGTCATCAGCGCCAGCAGCTGAAACTTCTCCCCACGCGAACAGTGCGCCTCAGACCTCCGGCTTCCGGTCCGACATCCAGGGACTGCGCGCACTGGCCGTGGGAATCGTGCTGCTGTACCACCTGTGGCCGACCACATTCGACGGCGGATTCGTCGGCGTCGACATCTTCTTCGTCATCTCCGGCTTCCTCATCACCAGCCACCTCATCAAGAAGCCCCCACGCAGCTGGGGTGATATCGCGAACTTCTGGGCCAGACGGATCAAGAGGCTGCTTCCCGCGTCACTGCTCGTCCTGTTCGTCGTCGGCGTCGCTACCTTCCTCGTCGCACCCCAGTCGATCTGGGCAGACACCGGCCGACAGATCGTCTCCGCAGCGCTGTACGTCGTCAACTGGGACTTCGCGATCTCCAGCGTCGACTATCTGGCAGCCGACAATGCACCCTCCCCAGTGCAGCACTTCTGGTCGCTGTCGGTCGAGGAGCAGTTCTACTTCGTCTGGCCGATGATCATCGGCCTGGCATTCCTCCTCGGCGCGAAATTCGGCAGATCCAAGCGAATCGTCGGATTCACCGTCCTCGGGGTATTCCTCGCGTCGTTCGTCTTCTCCGCCTGGTACACGTTCGCAGAACCGGCGATGGCGTACTTCATCACACCGACCCGGATGTGGGAACTGGCATCCGGCGGTCTCATCGCGGTCTTCGTGACATTCTTCCGACCCGAGCGCCTGCCGTTCAGCTCGCTGCTCGGGTGGATCGGGCTGGCGGGCATCGTTGTGGGTACGTTCGTCATCCGTTCTGACATGCCGTTCCCCGGATTCGTGGCTCTCGTGCCGGTGGTGTCAACGGCGCTCGTCATCCTCGCCGACTCTCGCGGACCCAGATCCGTGCTCCCTCTGCTGTCGCTGCGGCCGATCCGATTCCTCGGCGACATCTCGTATTCCGTCTACCTCTGGCATTGGCCTCTCATCGTCCTCGTGCCGTACCTGTCGGTGAAACTGGGAGGTTCGGAGACCCTCGGGTTCGTCTCGAAGATCGTCATCATCATCGTCTCGATCCTCGCCGCCTGGGCGTCGACGACCTGGGTGGAGAATCGTTTCCGGAAGACCGCGGTCCTCAGCGGTTCAGCGAAGGCGTTCGGCTTCGCTGTCATCACCATGGTCATCGTCAGCGCACTCGGGGTGAGTCAGGTGACCATCGCCAATCGAATCGTCGAACAGAACGAGGACAGCCTCCAATCGAAGCTGGCCGATCCGGATTCCTGCCTCGGGGCCGGAATCCTCCTGCCAGGGGCGAAGGACAACCCGAACTGCGAGAACATGAACACTCTGCAGATGGAACCCGCAGCAGCGAAGAAGGACAAGTCGAAGGCCTACGCCGACGGGTGCTGGGCGAGTGCACCGTATTCCAGCAAACCCGAATGCACCTACGGCGACGGTTCGAAGCACATCGCCCTCGTCGGCAACTCCCATGCCGGACACTGGCTGCCGACCTTGGAGAGGCTGGCAGAGAAGAACGACTGGACGATCACCACGTTCCTGGCATCGAACTGCAGCATCTCGACCCTGCCCCAAGAACTGTCGACTCCGGACGAGACCAAGGGCTGTCAGGACTACGCGGACTGGGTGGTCGACCGCACCACCGAGGGCGGATTCGATGCAGTGATCACGTCGGAACGCCAATCCACACCGCTGCAGGGCATGGACTGGGACGAAACCGAACAGAAGGCCCCAGAGGGGCATCGCTCTGTCCTGCAGAGCTGGGTGGATGCGAACCTCGACGTCCTCGTCGTCAGGGACACTCCCTACCCCGGAGGCGAGGACATCAACGTGCCCGACTGCGTCGCCAAACATGAGGAGGATCTCGACGCATGCTCGGGCACCCCCGAGTCCTGGCATTGGATGGATCCCCTGGCCGCATCGGCGAGGACGATGGACTCGGAGCGGATCTCCGTGATGTACCCGCAGGACTGGTTCTGCCCGGACGGCACCTGTGAACCCGTCATCGGCGGAGTCATCACGTACTTCGACACCGCTCACATCACTGCCACGTATGCGCAGACCCTTGCGCCGCAGTTCGACGCGAGCCTGCGCCGGTCGGGGTTGCACACCTTCGACTGACAGACCAAACCCGTCGGTTCACCGAACTGACAGCGAAGTCCGATACTGTGTGACCCTGATCGGTCCCGACCACCGACTGTTCATTTGAACCCTCTGCAAAGGACGACACGAGTGACCACTGGACGCAACTCAGCAGATCGATACATCAGCAAGGGACGCGAGCTGATCAAACCCGTGGTCCACGGAGTCGCCCGACGGGCACTTCCCGTGGTGGAAAGGGCCTCCGGCACGAAATACGTGCGCGAACGTGCCGCTGGAGGCAAAGGCGGCAAGAAGTCGGCCGCCGAGGCGCAGAAGAACGCAGCCGCAACCGCCCGGGCTTATCGGAAGCTTGCCGTCGGGCTGAGAGGCGGATCTGCCGAAGACATCGATGGCTGGAACGTCGCACCGTCGTCGCAGGAGGTCGCTGCCAAGGAACGGCAGCTGGCACGACTCAAGGCGCATTCGACGCTGTCCGAGTCCTTGGCCAAGGGCCAGCCCTTCGGCCCCTCGAACATCGAGGCTGCGCGAGCGCTCATCGCCGCCGGCTTCCAATCCGAAGTCGTGTCCATCGGACTCAACCTGTGCGCCCAGCCTCACCACGAGGAGGTCGGCAGAGCACTTCTGGGAATGGCGTACCAGCGTTCCTCTGAGCCTGCCGTGGCCTGGGCGGAATTCGCGCAGGTCGACGATCGGGATCTCATCGTCGCGGCCGCCGAAGAGTACTACCCCACGGCCATCGACTCCCGGGGACGTGAGGCCCTGCCGCTGCTGGAGCGATCGAACGAGTCCGAAGAGACGCAGCGGTGGAGCCAGAAAGCCGTGCTGCGCACCGCGGAGTCTGCCTTCTGCATCGATGCCTTCGACCACGTCCGCACCCTTGTCGATTCACGTCTGAAGCAGGACGACCTCGACGAGGCGGTGCGCTACGAACTCACCCGCATGCTCGACTGGCTGCCCGGCGGCAAACACCTCGAACCACTTCCCACGAGCGCAGGCACACGCAATTTCGGCGTGCTCAGCTACGATCAGCCGGGCATCCGCTCCCGCAACATCGGCGACTACATCCAGACGATCGCCTCGATCGGTCACCTCCTCCGCTACGAGAACCTCACGTTCTCCGGTGACAAAGGACTGACCACGCTCTTCGCGAAGCTCCGCGGGTCCGTCAAAGAAGAACGGAAGTACCCAGGCCCCGAAGCCGAGCTCAACCTCGTCGAGGTCTACCGCGACGGCAATGTCTACCAGGAGATCCCCGAAGACACCTGGTACATCGCCTTCGGCTGGTACATGCACGACATCTTCGGAAAATCATTCAACATTCCGTTCCACCCGAACCTCCGCCCGATCCTGCTGTCGGTCTTCGTTCGATACCCGGAGATGCTCACGCCCGAAGCCATTGCCTACCTGAAGAAGTACGGTCCTGTCGGTTGCCGCGACTGGCAGTCAGTGGCACTCCTCCGCGCGGTGGGTGTCCCCGCCTTCTTCTCCGGATGTCTGACGACGACCGTCGATACGCTCTTCGCCACACCTTCGAAGGACCACCGGGCTGGCACTCTTCGAGTCGATTGGATGAAGGACGCCAAGGGGCCTAATAAGAAGCAGACGGTCACCGCCATCCGAGACAAGTCGTTTCCGGAGAACCTCGAACTCGCTCGCAACTGGGTTGCCGACTATGCGTACAAGTACAAGCAGGTACTCACGTCTCGTCTGCACGCGAACCTTCCCGCGCGATCGGTCGGCGCGGACGTCGAGTTCGAACCCAAGAACAAGTCCGATTCACGATTCGGCGGGCTGATCGGAATCAACGAGGACGAGTTCGATGCCATTCGCAACGGCATCCTCGACAAGCTCTCCGTCCTGCTTCCCCTCATCGGCACGGGAGCGTCAGAAGACGAGATCTACAGCAAATGGGTCGAGATAACAGCCGACGATATGGCTGTCGCTGACGACTACCTGGCTACCGCACAGCTGCCAGTAGCAGACAGGGCCGCAGTTGCGGCAGCGGTTCAAGCGGCTGAGAAGCCGGCGCCGGAGAACAACGTCACGGACATCGTCGTGACGGTCGACAAGGGCGAACAAGCCCTGGTCGCGTCTGCGGTCAAGGCCATCGATGACCACACATCGACGCGCTATCGAGTGTGGCTACCGGCGGATGCCCTCGACTCGACGCAGGTCGACGACATCGAGTCACACTTGACCAATGGCACGATCCGCGTCCTTCCGCCGGTGACGTTCCCCGGTGTCACGGACAGCAACGATCTGGTGCAGGCTCTGCTGCCGGAGCTGTTCGCCGACCATGAGCGACTCGTCGTCATTCCCGCCGCGGCGGAGGTCAGGACCGACATCGCCGAGCTCGCGGCCACCGACCTCGGCGAGGCGCTCATCGCGGCGAAGCACGATGTAAGGAAGAACCGATCCAGCGGGCTCACCCTGATGCGTCGGACGGCCAGTGCATTCGGCGATGACCACGTCGGAGCGCTCAAATACGTCTTCGCCAGCCACGCGGGAATGAACGAAGACTTCGCTCCCTTCGACCCACAGATCGCTGTGCTCAATCCGAGCGCACTGCGCAAAGACGGCATTGCGGAACGCGTCCTCGGTCTGCTGTCCGAGGTCACCATCGGCTATGTCGATGCCCTGCAGACGGCGGTCCGTGGACGTTATGCGCATCTCGACGGCGACTGGAACGTTCGTGCGCAATGGGAGACCTCGCCGGATCCCAAGATCGTCAACTGGCGCGGTCAGACCCGCTACTACGGTCACATGGCATTGAGACGGTGAAGAGCTCCCGGCGCCGTCCCTCCCGCCCATGAACTGAAGAAAGGCATCAGCAGTGAGCCTGAATGTTCGACCCAGCCGTGAGAACAACGGCAACCATGACACTGCTCGTCCTCTCGGCACAGACGCAGTGCACGTCTATAACGTCCTGTGGGGGATCCCCACATCCATGGGCGGGATGACGACCGCCGCCCTCCGACGGATTCGCAGCTTTCAGAAGTTCGGTCATCCGCTGTCGCAGACCATCCTCACGTTCAGCCCGCGGATGGATGCCGATGAGACGAGGGCCCGTCTGATCGCTCAGGGAAAGATCAGCGACGACGTGGAGCTGGTGAACATCTGGCCGGAACTGCGCGCCAGAACCGAATCAGGTCTGACTGCGCTCAAGGGCGAATCGCTGCGGGCCCCGGTACCGCCGGAGGGCGGCGAGGTCGAGAACATCACCGCCTTCTACGATGTGTTCCGCCACCCGCGGACCGGAGCAGTCATCCGACGCAACTATCGGCGAGCGGACGGAAGCCTCCTGGTCGCTGACATCGAGGATCCGAAGCTCGGCAGACGGTTCATCCTGCATTCGCAGGACGGACGGTCGATGACGGAATGGCGGCGACCCCGAGATTTCTACAATGCTTGGATCTCGGCGGTGGTGACGAAGGAGCCTGCCGTCGTCATCGTCGATGAGAAGAAGGTCAGCGAGTTCATCCACGAGATCTCGGACCGGGCATTCCCACTCGTCCTCTTCCTCCACGGGACCCATCTTCGCCACCCGTGGAACGGCAACCACGGTCAGATCCTGCCGCGCAGGCTGGACACGATGCGCAACCTTGACCGTTTCGACATCGTCGGGGTGCAGACAGAACAGCAGGCCGAGGCGGTCCGAGCCTTGGGATACACCGAGGCGAACACCAGATTGCTGACGGGGGAGCTTCCCGAATCGGCAGTGCTGTCGGAGGTTCCGCGCCAGCGACCACTGAACTCGGCCGTCATGATCGCCAATCTCATCGAGCTCAAACGCATCGATCATCCGATCCGTGCGGTGGCAGAGTTGCGGGACCGAGGAATCGACGTCTCCTTGACCGTCCTCGGTGAGGGCAGCGAACGCGGAAGGCTCGAGAAGCTCATCGCCGACCTCGACCTCGGCGACCGCGTCAAACTGCCCGGCTATGTCACCGACGTATCGGATCGACTGCAGTCAGCGTCCTTCTCTTTGCTCACGAGCACAAGCGAGGGTCTGCCGCTGTCGATGATGGAATCCATGGGCGCCGGATGCATCCCCATCGTCTACGACATCACCTACGGCCCGCGGGACCTCATCGAGCACGGTCGCAACGGCTTCATCACACCGTGGAGCGACATCGACGCACTGGCCGATCAGATCGCCGACTTCCTTGCATTGGACGAGAACCGCGTCGACGACATGCGCAGGGAGGCACGGAGGACTGTCGAGCGCTACCTTCCTGAAGCCGGATACCAGCGTTGGCAGGACGCGCTGGAAGAAGTGGCGGTGGCGAATCTGCCCGATGAACGGGACGAGGATTCGGCACCGGCAATCGAAGCCAAAAAGCTCACCTACGCGGCGACACCTCAGGGGTGCCGCGTCGAGATCGAACTCGACCAGATCGATCCAATGATTGCCGAGAGTCTGCAACTTGTTGTTGCCGGACGAAAGCTCAGCACCTTCTTCGTGAGCAGCAGTACGCAGATCTCATCCCGCAGATTCGGCCGCAGAGTCGTTCTTACCTTCGACGTCGATTACGCGGGCTTCTCGGAGTCTCCTGGGGAGACTTTCGACGTGTTCTTGCGCAGGGCCCAGGGACTGTGGACGGAGAAGCGGAGGATTCAGGCACCGAAGCGGTTCCGCGCCGTTCAGGTCCAGGCCAGGGAATGGTATTCGACGAAGCACGGGAACCTGTCGGTCCGCCCACGTTCGTAAGACAGACCCGGTACCTCAGTCGTCGCTGGACTCGGCGTTGGTGCTCTCTGAGTGGAACTGTCTCAGTTCGACGGAGCGATCGGCGATGAGGTGGGAAACAGCAGCGGTGAACAGTGCTGTCGACGTCCCTTTTCCACCTTCTCCGAAGTAGCGTCGCCTAAGCTCCTGCCTGGCAGGGGCGGCCGTGTCATCGGAGAACATCTCGAGCAGCATCGATTCCACTCGACCCACCGTCGTCTCATCGATGATCGGGGTGGCTCGACTGATGGGGGCCTCGGAATTGAGCTTCGCTGTATCGGTGCGGCGGTCCGTAAGTGCCAACGGCTTGTGCGGTTCGAGGTAGAGGTAATCGAGTCCGACGCTGGAGACGTCAGTGACAAGCAGATCGACCTCGTCGAACATGGCGAGGATGTCTCCCTGCATGAGCACCTGGTGCTGCTGTGTCGGGTCGTCGATGGCTTCGTTGGCCCGGTCGATGAGTGCGAGGATGCGCGTGTTCGCCTCTGTCATGGCAGGGTCGTTGGAGGCTTCGACCCGGGGATGCGGCTTATAGACGAGCCGAGTGTTCGGGACCCTCAAGGCAGCCTCGACAATCTGGGGGCCGTAGAGGTCGACCGAGGTGTAGTTGTTCGACTCGTTCTCGCCTTCCCACGTCGGCGCGTACATGATCGTCCGTGCTGATGAAGGTTCGAGCTCCGCCGGCCTCTCGATGTCCAGTTGCGGGCGACCCACTTTGATCAGTGCGGATTCGTCGAAGTCAATGAGTGCTCTGCGGTGTCGTTCGATTGCAGCATCGCCGGCGACGAACACCTTGTCGTAGGCCTTGGCCTGATTGGACACCATGCTCAGCTTGTCCGACTCACCATGATTGATGTGGACGTGAACCATCGGGGAGAAGGCCAGTGACTGGAAGTTCGTCACACCATTGTTCACATAGAGTGCCAGCTTGAAATCGTTCGCGTGGTAGAAGGTGTGAAGAGGATCGAAGCGCCGTTTGAAGACCACGGGCAAATGAGTGGAATCGAGGGCTTGGAGCAGAGCCGACCCCTTGCGCAGGACGAGAACGACTCGGTGGTTCTTGTGGAGCTCCTCGAGCACGGGGAGCCACTGTTCGAGCTGATAGAACTTGGAGCTGCGATCACCGAAATAGACGACCACGTCACCAGTTGCATGGCTGCCATCGAACTCGTCCTCGAGCTGGTTCCAGCGTTCGGTACCGCGAATCCACTTGCTCGTGTTCTTCCAAACGCGTGACTGCACTGCGCTTCGGGCGATGGATTTTACGGGGTTCTTCACAGTTCGAACTCCTCTTGGTCTTGTAGTCTCAGAAGCAACAGGGGAAATCGCACGAGTGGCTTCGGTTCCTGCGCCAGGATATCTTCTCGACCTCGATGCCATTCACAAGACAGAGACTTCCACCTGTCAGTCGGACAGGCGTGTCGAAGAGTTTCCGGGGCTGTATCGACAACTGCTAGGCTACCAACGTTAACCGAAGGTAAATGAGAAGCGCCGGTGGCGTGTGGCCGGCGTCCGGTAAGGGGAATCTGTGGTAGATGAGCTGACAATTGAAGGAATCTCGTGGGAACGTGTGATTCTGTCATTTGTCGTCAGATTTCCCGGCGATGCTCCCGATTCATTCTTCCTGACGCCTAATTCTCGGCCGTATGAGGTCGAACTTCCCGTCCGAGCGGAACCGTTGGACGAGGGTCGTTATCGACTGAGCATCAATGTCACGCAGTTCAACCGCAGAGCGCAGGTTCCGAACGGAACCTACTATATTGTTGCGCGACGTGGCGAAGAGAACATTCCGGCGGCGTATCCGCTTGCAAAAGCCGATGAGCTCGGCGACGCTTCTCGAGCGTTTGTCTACAACAAGAACTTCTCCGCATACACGGTCACTTTCGGAATCTCCGATGACGAAAACGCACCGTATTTCCTCATGCGCACATACTCCTTCGGCCGCTCCGGAGCGAAGCCGTCCTCCGCTGTTGCGAAATTGAAGTCGAAAGCAAGGAAGAAGTGGAAGTCGACGAAGCGCAAGGCGCTTCGGAGCGTCTTCGCACTTTCATCCTTCAGGCGTCCCTCCGACGGCAGCAACATCCTCTTCGCCTCTGAAGCTCGCCCAAATATGCAGGGTAACCTCAAAGCAGTTCATGACCGCATGCTCGAGCGTGGGCTCGACTCCGATTTCAATTTCGGATACTCCTTTCGCACAGGACGGACGAGCAGTCGCCAGAGTGCGTTCGCCCTGGCATGGGAGATGGGCAAGGCCAATACCATCCTCATCGATGACTACTTCGCAATCCTCAAGGACCTCGGAAACCGCGACGAGCAGAAGATCATCCAGCTCTGGCATGCTGGCAGCGGCTTCAAGTCAGTGGGCTACAGCAGGTTCGGGCAATACGGTTCGCCGAATCTTCGCAATGCCCACCGGCTTTACTCGTATGCGATCTGCGGTTCTCAGCATTTGCGAGACGTCTACAGCGAAGCCTTTGGCATCGAGCGCGAGGCGGTCATCGCCACTGGTCTCCCACGAATCGACGGCTTCCTCAGGGAAGGGCGTGCAGAAGAAGTTCTCGTCGACTTCGAGAAGCAGTTCCCCGATGCGAAGGGCAACCGTAAGATCCTGTTCGCTCCAACATTCAGAGGTCGCGGTTCGGGGGATGCGCATTACGACTACGAACAGATCAACTTCCGCGAACTCTACGATTCCTGCGGTTCGGACACCGTCATCCTCTTCCGGCAGCATCACTTCGTCCCCGATCCGGCACCCATCCCGTCGGAGTTCGCCGACCGTCTGATCGATGTCGCGTCATATCCGGACACGAACGATTTGATGTTGATCTCCGACGTGCTCATCACTGACTATTCGTCTGTCATCTACGAATACGCATTGCTTGAGCGTCCGATGCTCTTCTTCGCCTACGACCTTGATACCTATTCGGCGACGCGTGGAATGCACAAAGACTATCGGGAGGCTACTCCGGGAAGCATTGCAACCACATTCGATCAGCTTGTCGAGTACATCCGAATGCCCGAGCTGAGCAACGAGAAGACGAAGGAGTTCGTCAAAGAGAACTTCGACTACGTGGATACGCACAATTCAGACCGAGTCATCGACTCGTTGATTCTCAGCGAGCCTGTGACCGGATACGAGTCGGCGGACTTGGAGGCTGAGGACCAGATCTCTGAGCGTGTGGGCGAGGAGGACCCCGGAACTCCCGGTCAAGAGGACCAGCTGAACGCGCCCTCAGACGACTACGCTGGCAGCAGTGAGAAGAACGAAGAAGAGGACGAGGAAAACCAATGGCAAACATCGCAGTAGTCTTCGCTGGAGGCGTGGGTGCCCGAATGGCGCACAGCTCCCGTCCCAAGCAGTTTCTTGAAATCCACGGCCGCCCGGTGATCGTGCACACTCTCGACGTATTCGAGCAGCACCCGGAGATTGACGCGATAGCTGTGGCTATCCTGCCCCAGTACCGGGAACACCTCGAGCGACTCATCAAACGGTATGAACTGAGCAAGGTGAAATGGATCGTCGATGGTGGATCCACCGGCCAGGAATCACGACACAACGCACTCAAAGTCGTCGCCGAACACAACGACCCCGACAGCATCGTGCTCATCCACGACGGAGTTCGGCCCCTGATCGACGCTGACCTCGTGTCCCGGAATATCGAGAGCGCCCGCGAGTTCGGATCGGCGATCACCTGCACGAAGATGACAGAGACTGTGGTCGTCGAAGAGGGCGAAGGCATCAAGGAAGTCATTCCCCGCGATCCGCTGTGGACCGCCCAAGCTCCGCAGACCTTTGCGCTCAAGGATGTTCTGGCAGGTTATGACCGGGCTGTCGCGGAAGGTGAGAACGACTCCATCGATACCTGCACTCTGATGAACGGCTTCGGTTACCAAGTGCACCGTGTGGAAGGCCCCCGGACGAACATCAAGATCACGACCGCCTCAGACTACTATGTGTGCCGTACGTTCCTCACTCTCATCGAGGACCGGGAGGCCTTCGGCGGTGAGTGAACATGTTACCGAGATGACCGTCGGCGAAAGCTCAGACGTCGTACTGTTCGACTCTCCGGTTTTCGCCGACGATGTGCGCCGGATCGCTTCGGCGGATCTGCCGTGGGAACAATACTCTGGGTCGGAGATCCTGGTGACCGGTGCCTCGGGGATGATCCCGATGTACGTCGTGGGTACGCTTCTGGCAGCAAACGACTTGCATGGACTCGGAATGCGTGTCTCAGGGATGGCTCGAAATGTCCCGAAAGCGAAGGCCCGATTCGGCAGTGCGCTCGACCGAGCCGACTTCACCCTCGTTGAAGGTGATGTCATCGACCACGAGTCATTCGATCGTCCCTATTCGATCGTCTTCCACGGAGCTTCGCCAGCACGACCGACTCTGCATAAGAGTTCACCTGTGACGACACTCAAGGCGAATGCTCTCGGCACCATCAACCTGCTGGATTCCCTGGTCGCTGTCGGAGGGGAGTCGTTCGTCCTTCTCTCATCCTCTGAAGTCTACGGTGCTGTCGCCAACACCGAGCTCATCAGCGAGGATGACGAGGGTACACTCCAGCACTTCGCTCCTCGTGCCAGCTATTCCGAGGGCAAACGCATCGCGGAGACTGCTTTGGCCGCCTATGCTGACGAATTCTCCGTTCGTGCGCTCAGCCTTCGCTTCGGTCATATCTACGGTCCGGGGATGGCTCTTGACGACGGACGGGTCCAAGCGGATTTCCTCGCTGATGTCGTGCTGAATCGGAACATCCGGATGATGAGTTCCGGCGCAGCCACAAGGACGTACACGTACGTTGCCGACGCAGTCCTCGGCTTGTTCTATGCGCACCTGTGTGGTGAGGAACAGGTGTACAACGTCGCTGATCCTGGGGGGAACGTCAGCATTCGCAGACTGGCCGAGACCTTCGCCTCAGCACGACCGGACAAGAACCTGGAGCTGGATTTCGTCAATCCGGAAGACGGCCGTTCCTTCTCCCCGGTCGCCTCCCTGGGCCTCGATGCACACAGGCTCGCCGCGCTCGGGTGGAAGGCAACCACGTCATTGAACGATGGTGTATCCCGTACTGTGCGATCCTATGAGGACGGCCCGCTCATCAATCCCTGAACGAGGCCTGACTTGAACTGTCCTAATATGGACAATTGAATATCGGCACCGACGGCAACTGCCGCGACGACGAGGAGTCCTGAACCATCATGAACCCCCTTCGCATTCTGCTCTTGACCAATAGAGACTCGGACAACGTCGGTGACCAGATCATCGAAGCCACAGTGATCTCCATCATCAAGGGGGTGATGAAGAACCTTGGCTTCGCCGCTGACGACTTCACCATCTCCAGCCGCGCGGCTGGAATCATTTCCAAGAAGTACATGAAGACCGAAGACCCAGAACTGCTCAAGGTCGCTCGCAAAGCGATCTCGGAGTCGGACCTCATCATCTTCGGTGGCGCGCCACTCTTCAACTACGCGTACCAAAATTTCTATCGGCGAACTATCGTCACCCTTGAACTCGCACAGGAATATGGAGTGCCTGTCCTCTTCTCCAGCATCGGTGTAGAGAGATTCGACGCGGAGAACCCGAAGAGTCAGGCGCTGAAGAGTGCCCTGCAGCTGCCTATCGTCAAACAGATCACTACTCGTGATGACATCGACTCTGTGCGGCGCTATGTCGAGGGCACCGATATTCCGACTGCACACGTTGCCGACCCAGCGGTTCTCGCAGATATCGTCTATCGAGAGAATACCGATCAGAAAGCAACCCCAGCTCCGGCACGGTCAACGAGGGTACGAATCAAGCGCAAGATCCGGCGCGTGGTCAATCGACTACTCGCAGACGAAAAACACAAGCAGACCGCAGCGTCAGGCGCACGAGCAACGAGCAGTTCGGTCTCGCCTTCGCAGTCAGCTGCAGGAATTTCGAAGCAGGGAGTTGCTGCCGGCTCCAAGCGTAAATGTATAGGTCTCGTTGTCACCCGTGCAGGAATCTTCGCCGACAACGGAATCAAATTCACAGGGAAGGACCAGCGAGAGTTTTGGTTGAACACCATTTCGAAGCTGACTGAACGCGGTTATGACTATCGCGTATTTACCACTGGACATTTCACTGATGAAGTGTTCTTGGATAACCTCGTCAAGAACGGTGGATTGCAGGGTAACAAGGCGGCTGTGAACGTGAACTCTCCGGAGGAGCTCATTGAAGAACTGCGCCGATGCGACGGTGTAATCGCCTACCGTTTGCACGCGAGCATCACCTCCTTCGCTATGGGCATCCCGTCTATCGGACTGTCGTGGAACTTCAAAGTTCCCTACTTCTATGAGTCCGTGGGATATGGACACAGGGCACTCTCACCCGAACAGTGGACAGCAGACGAGGCTGTTGTCGCGATCGAAGCCGCTATGGCCGAGGGAATCACGAAGGACGAAAAGTTCCTCAAGAGCGTATACGACACCCTTTTCACCGGAATCCGGGATGTGGTCTCTCCAGATAGCACAGCTGAACCTTACAACTTTGCCGAGCTCTGGCAGGGACTTCCCCGGCAAGCGGCAACTGGGTCCAAAGCTTACAGGGAAAAGGTGAATCGTAAACTCCGTCGGACCTACGAGAGCTATCAGAGGCTGTCGGTCAAGGCTAACGCTTCGAAATGACACGTGGTTAGCAGAAGCGGAGTTGAAGCAGCGGACTCCTTTGAGATTCCCGTCCTGACGAATCGGGACTCCGGCAACATGTGCGATCAGATCATTGAGGCCTCGGTAATCAGCCTGCTTTAGACTACGGCGGTCAACCTCGGGATCGCACCTAGAAAGGTGACGATCCGGAGTCGGGCGGCAAGCTTGATCAGCAGTCGGTACATGTCTACTCGTGACGAGTCCCTGCTTGAGCCCGCGAGGTATGCGCTATCCCGCGCAGATGTCGTCATCTTCGGTGGTGCTCCGCCTTTCAATGATCGCTATCAGATTTTCTACCTGCGGACTATCCGGACAGTCGAACTCTCTGCCGAATACGATGTGCCCGTGTTGTTCTCGAGCATTGGCATCGAGCAGTACTCCGCTGAGAATCCACGCTCTCAGCAACTAAAGAAGGCTCTTGCTCTGCCAGTGGTCAAGTAGTTCACAGATCGAGACGATATCGAATCCGCGAATCGCTACGCCGAGGGGACAAATCTCCCTACGTCGCTGGTCTCTGACCCTGCAGTCGTTGCTGACTCTGTTCTGGGCGTCGAATGTCGAGCAGGTGCGGCTCCGAAACTCGGCGGGAGGCGGCGCATCGGATCGCGCCGGGATCTTCAAAGACGACGGCATCGATTTCGACGAAGCGGACCAACGTCGCTTTTGGCTCGATGCGATCGCCGATTTGGAAGCTCGTGGAGACGACTATCATCTCTTCACCACAGGCCACTTCACTGACGAATTGTTTCTTGATTCGCTGGTCAGGCATCATGGAGTTCCGAGAAAGTAGGCCTCCACCACGGTTAAGTCGCCGGACGAGTTCGTTGCCGAATTGGAGTAGTGCGACGGGGTGATCGCTTAGCGTCTGCACGCGAGCATCATGTCACTTTCCCTCGGCATTCCTTCGATCGGTCTGAACTGGAACTACAAGGTTCCGGATTTCTACCGCTCAATGGGTTATTCGGAACGCGCGCTCGATCATACGGACTGGCACTCCACGACGGTCCTTAAGGCCTTGGATGTTGCAATGAGCGAAGGCGTTACTAAAGACCCGAATACCCTTATGACTGTGTACCGAACTTTGTTCGCCGGGCTAAAGGGCATCATCGTTCCCGATTCACAGGCAGAACCGTACTCTATTGGCGAACTTCGTGAGAAGATGCCGCGTTATCGGGGGACTTCGCGAAAACAGTATCAAGAGAAGGTGCGACGCAAGCTACGTCGATCCTATGGACTCTACCAGCAGAGAGAGCCAGTTTAGATGAGGCTCGACTTTCTTCGAGGGAAATCGGTCGTTCGACATTCGCTTCACTTATGCTCGGGCTGAAGTCTAGGCTAAAGCGTCTATCGAGTCGCTAATGTGTCATGCAAGGTCGTTAGCCGATGTTACGTCGGCAGTGTTCCCTTCCTTGTCGGTCAGCTCCACTACGAAGCTGCGTCGTCTCACGGCAGAGCGCGGCACAACCACTGAGGCGTGTGTCGTTGAGTGGACGACGAGTTCGGCAGGTTTGTCCGTCCTCGAGCTCTCCCTTCGAAAGGACGCGCTCGCCATATTCGCAACCGGACCATTGACGACGAGGACTATAAAGCGTCCGACTTCGAACTGATCCATGACCTGTATTTCATCTCGCTTGACTGGATTGAGATGTTTTTCGGTAGGGCCGATGTCGATCGCAAGTCCGTTAGATTTAGCGAAGAACACGACAGCTTCGGTGGGATCTCCAATCAGAAGTGGCGAGGTGTCTAAACCTGCCGAACGTGATTCTCCGAATCGTTCCCGGGCCACAAGCTGTCCCCATTTCACTTTGATGAACGCATCCCAGATGCCGGAATCGGTGAGCTTTGACGGACTGAATTTCGCCGTGAATCGTACCTGGGCACCGAGACCTCTGGCGTATGTTCGGGAGATATCAAGCTTGGACACTACCTTTGTCTCGAGCTTGCGGTGCTGGAAGATGAGCTGCGCAGAGTCCGGAACTTCGTCCAAACCGAAGATTCCGACCTCACCTCGGATGACGGCTGTTTTTCCTACTGAGGTGATCGACTCAAGATTTTGCTGGAGCCTGACTCGCAGTTTTCCGATGCTGGAACCTTTGTGAGGATGGTAGATCAGTTGGGTGCGATCGTCGTCGAGAGTGAGAGGAATCGGCTTCTTCTCTGCCAGTAGTCGACTGACGGCTTCCACCCCGTCGATATCATTGCGAACGCCAAGGTCAACAAGGATTTGAGATTCGGGTAAGCCGCGATCACGAACGCTCGCCGTCCATAGGGGAGCGACGACTTCCTGAAACTCCCTCAGCATGGCTTCGCGTTCTGCTCGGTCGTGAGCGGGTAGCATCTTCTTCCCGAACACCGAGGTAACTCCGGCCGAACCGATGATCGGACGCCTAAGGAGCTGGTCGCGGCGTTCCCCCGGCTCGGTATTTTCCACGATCGCCTGAATAAGCGTCGTGATTCGCTTGAGATGCTGGCTCGGAGGTTGACCGGTAGTCGTTATGTTAGTTCCATCGTCACGGCCCCGTATCCAGTAGTAGATCTTGTCCGCCAAAATTGAGACATGTGGACTGTTCAAGTACGCCTTCATCGTAAAAGGCTGATCTTCGCCGATTTTGTAGCCGAGCGGGAACCAGATGTCGTGTTCAACGAGTATCGATCGACGGAAGAGCTTCCAAGAGCCGAGAGTCGAATGCGCCTTTGATTCGATGAAATCTGTAGCGAACAGGGTTCTGCCAAAAGCGGTTGAGGGGATGTCCCCTGCACGCTTCTGACCGAAAAGTCCCATTTTGCCCAGGACCACCCCCGAACCGGTATCGTCCGCGACTGTTGTCATTCGCGACAAGGCGTCAGGTGAGAGTTTGTCATCTGCGTCGAGAAAGAACACGTATCGGCCCTGTGCTCTCTTCAACCCATAATTGCGTGGAGCAGCGGCAGAGCCGCTGTTGGATATGGAATAGACCTGAAGGTCGTTCTCTGACTCTGCGAGGTCAGTGAGGATCTGCAAAGAACTGTCGGTAGAGCCGTCGTCGACGGCGATGATTTCGACAGATCCGCGGGGCATGTCGTGTTCTCGTGCCGAACTAATCGTTTCGCGCAGGTATCTCTCGCAGTTGTAAACGGGGATGACGACGCTCACGTCGACAGGCTGGAGTTCGTCGAAGTTCTTGAGCGCGGTTGTAGGGGATGTAGTCATGGGCTGGCTCCAGTGCAGTGTTCGTAAGAGGCTGGGGATTCACCTCAACCTCTTATGCTACCTATGCAGTCGTCAGTTCCATGGAGGGCGCGGCGACAGTCGCCGAAAAGAAAAAGCAACGCGAAGGTCGCGAACAGTCCTAACTGCTTGAAGCCCAAGTAAGTATTGCTAAAATCGCAACTTGTGTGCAGACTGTATGAGTGGTCGCGACGAGAAGAGATGCAGAGACCAGCGTGACGTCGCTGGTGACCCGTGTCCGCGACGCCATCAAGAACGCGGGAATCAACCACAGCGAGGTCGCGCGCCGGATCGGGCTCGACGCCAGCAAACTCTCGAAGTCCCTGGCCGGAACGCGGAAGTTCCGAGTCGAGGAGATCTCACGCATCGCCGAACTCACCGAAGTCAGCACCGACTGGCTCACGACCGGGAGAACGGCAGGGCCACCTCGGCGGGGGAGGGCCACACCGACCTCGGGCAACGTTCCTGTATCCGCCTCGCCCGACGGCGACGATATCCCGACGATTCCCGGGCAGGGCGACAATGCAGAACCACCCTCGGCCGACCCTACGCAGGAGTGGATGTCGAAGGGCACCCGCAGCCGGGTGACGATCATCGCCGCAGCCTGGGAGCTCTACGCCGACCTCGGCATCGCCAAAGTCCGCACCGAAGACGTCGCCCGCGCGGCCGGCATGACGACCTCGGCGGTGAACTACCATTTCCGGACCAAGGACCAGCTGCTGCAGGCTGCCCTGCGGCACTCGCTCGACATCATCGCCCAGACCCGCCACCTCAACGACCCCACCGACCCCGCCGCCGTCCTCCGCCACTTCGCCCGACTCCACGCCGGTATCGATCTGAAGATCCGCCGCGTGTGGTCGATCTGGCTCCAATGCTGGGCACGCGCAGCCACAGACGAAGGCGCCCGCGCGAACCTCACCGCTGTCTACGGCGAATGGCTCGACATGATCACCGCGGTCGTCGAGTCCGGACAGCGATCGGGCGCGATCCGCACCGGTGACACCTCCCTCATGGTCAAGGCGCTGGCGATCTTCATCGACGGCCTCGGCGTCGCCCGCACCACCGAACACATGCCCATCACCGATGACGAGGCGCTGGCCATGCTCGAGAACTACCTCGCCGCCCACGTCCTCGCCGACGATGCCACCTCCACACCAGACACCCGAACCCCGAAGTCAGAGCGAGTCGCCGCAGTCGGCGGACCCGATTCGACGTCCTAGGAAGAAGGCACATGAATACACCGAACCGAAGACAAGCGCTGGGAGCCGGACTCGCGGTATCCGCGGTCGCCGGGCTCAGCGCGTGCGGGGGAGGGACCGTCGGTGCCGCCGACGCCGGTGACCCCGTCAAGGGCGGAACCCTGCGAGCCGGCGTCACCGGCGGCAACTCGGCCGACACCGTGGACGCGCACATTCCGGTCAACAGCGGCGACATCGCCAGGACGGTGAACCTCTACAACTGCCTGCTGACTCGCACGGATGACTACAAGATCCAGCCGGAACTGGCCGAATCATTCGAACCCAACTCGGACTCGACTGTGTGGACAGCGACCCTGCGCGAAGGCATCAAGTTCTCCGACGGCCGAGATATCACTCCCGATGACGTCGTCTTCACCTTCGAGCGGATCAACGACCCCGACGACCCGAAGACGGCATCGTCGAGTTTCACAATGTTGGAGAAGGTCGTCGCGACCGGCGACCGGACCGTCGAATTCCGGCTCAATGAGCCCAACGGTCTGCTCAATGATTCGGTGTCCGAATACACCTGCGGAATCGTTCCTGCCGACTACGACCCGAAGAAGCCCGTCAGTTCCGGGCCCTTCAAGCTCAAATCGCACACCCCGGGGCAGTCGACGGTGATGGAGCGCAACGAGTACTACTGGCGGAACTCGACGTACCTCGACGAGGTCCAGGTGCTCAACTTCAACGATTCGGACGCCCTCATCAACGCACTGCTGTCTTCGCAGGTCGACGCTATTGCGCAGATCCCGCTGGCCCTCGTCGAAGTCATCGATGCCGACGAGCGCATGGCCATCCTCAATTCGAAGACCGGCATGTGGCTGCCCTTCACAATGAGGGTCGACAAGAAGCCGTTCGACGATGTCAAGGTCAGACAGGCATTCCGCCTCGTCGTCGACCGCAAGCAGATGATCGAACAGGTGCTCTCCGGGTACGGGACCATCGGCAACGACATGTTCGGACCCCTGAGCGAGAACTACCCGGACTTCCCGCAGCGCGACCAGGACATCGACAAAGCCAAGAAGCTCCTCGCCGAGGCGGGCTATCCCGACGGCCTCGAGGTCGAACTCGTCACCGCTCCCATCCAATCCGGAGTCGTCGAAGCCGCGCAGGTCTTCGCCCAGCAAGCCGCCGACGCCGGCATCACCGTGAAGATTCGCAAGGTCGATGCGACGACGTTCTTCGGCGACGAATACCTCAAATGGGATTTCGCGCAGGACTTCTGGTACACCCGAGATTTCCTCCCACAGTGCGTCTCGTGCGCGATGGACGTCTCTCCTTTCAACGAAACACACTGGGTCGACAAGAAGTTCTCGTCCATTGTGCAGAAGGCCCGCGGGATTCCCGAGAGCAGCAAACGGAAGAACCTCGAACACGAGGCGCAGAAGATGCTCTACGACGAAGGCGGATACATCATCTGGGGATTTGCCAACCAGGTCGACGCCTACCAGAAGTATGTGGGCGGTCTGAAGGAGAACGCGACCGGCAGACCGCTGGGCGGATGGCGACTCGACCGCGTATGGATCGGAGAGGTGTGACATGTTCGGCAAAGTGATCGGAAAGCGGCTCCTCTTCTCCGCCTTCATCCTCCTCGCAGTGTCCCTTCTCGTCTTCGGTGCCACGCTGCTGCTGCCCGGAGACGCGGCACGTGCGATCCTCGGCCAGCAGGCCACACCCGAACGCATCGCGGCACTGAACGAACAGCTGGGACTCAACGATCCCGCCTGGCTGCGTTACCTGCACTGGCTGGGAGGACTGTTCGTCGGCGACTTCGGCACCTCCTCGGCCTCGGGCGGCCCTGTGTCCGCGCTGCTCGGGGACCGTATCGGGGCATCGTTCATCCTCATGGCCGTCGCCGCAGTCATCTCGGTGCCATTGGGCATCGGCCTCGGCGTCTACCAGGCCCTGCACCGCGGCGGCCGCCGCGACCAGACGATGACCGGCATCTCGTTGGTGCTGGCTTCGATGCCCGAGTTCGTCATCGGCATCGGTCTCGTCGCACTCTTCGCGACCTCGGTGTTCCAGATCCTGCCCGCCGTGACCCTCGCCCCGCCCGGCGAACCCGTGTGGAACCGACCCGAGCAGCTCATTCTGCCGACCCTGACCCTCGTCCTCGTCGTCACTCCGTACATCGTGCGGATGATGCGGGCGACGATGATCGAAGTCCTCGACTCCGGCTTCGTCGAGATGGCCCGGCTCAAAGGCGTCCCGGAGAAGCGAGTGATCCTGCGCCATGCCGTCCCCCATGCACTGGGTCCGGTCGCGCAGGTCGTCGCCATCCAGCTGGCCTGGCTGGCCGGCGGTGTAGTCGTCGTCGAGTTCCTGTTCCGCTACCCGGGACTCGGCCAAGCACTCATCGACGCGGTGACCTACCGTGACGTGCAGGTCGTCCAGGCGATCTCCATGCTCGTCGCCGCCGTCTATGTCGTGGTGAACCTGGCGGCCGATGTCGTCGGCATCCTCACCAACCCGAAACTGAGGAGCGCAGCATGAGCACCGACGCCAACAGCCTCGACGACCTGAAATCAGCGGCCACCGACGCCGCCGAGGTGCCCAAGGAATCCCAGACCACCTACGTTCCCTTCTACAAGCGGGTGCTCGCGCAGAAGCAGGGCAAGATCGGTCTGACGATCACGCTGATCATCGTCATCCTCGCCCTGTGCGGGCCGCTGCTGCTGCCGTGGGCGACGGGCAACACCGCCACCCAGTTCGTCACGAAGCCCTTCAGCCCCTACGGCCTGTTCGGATCGGACAACCTGGGCCGCGATGTCTTCTCACGGTTCCTCGCCGGCGGGCTGACACTCATCGTCTACGCGGTGCTCGCCACCGTGCTCGGCATGGTCGTCGGTGCCATCGTCGGCATGCTCGCCGCCTATGTCGGTGGGAGATTCGATGCCGTCATCATGCGCCTCAACGACATCTTCCTTGCCATCCCACAGCTCGTGTTCGCACTCCTGGCGATCACGGTGCTCGGCCCGCAGGGGTGGGTGCTCGTCACCGTCATCGGACTGACTCACGCACCGCGCGTCGCCCGTGTGGCAAGGTCGGCGACGCTGGGTGTGATCACCGAGGACTACATCAAAGCCGCGGAGATGTACGCGATGCCGCGGTGGAAGGTCCTTCTGCGAGAGCTGCTGCCCAACATCACCGGGCCCTTGAGCGTGGAGGCCGGGCTGCGCCTGACCTACTCGATCGGCTACATCGCCTCGCTGTCCTTCCTCGGACTCGGCCTGCAGCCGCCGGCCGCCGACTGGGGCCTGATGATCAACGAGAACCGCATCGCCCTGTCCATCCAACCCTGGGGTGTGCTGCTGCCGGTCATCGCGATCGCGCTGCTGACCATCGGCACCAACCTGCTCGCGGACTCCTTCGCCCGAGCCACCGCATCGACATCAGTGGAGGCCTGATGAGCACGAAGACGCAGACCGTTCGCCACGACGATGCGAACGAACCGAACGAGAAGATCGTCCTGCGGGTGTCCGACCTGCGGGTGCTCACGAACGCCGGCGACGAGATCCTTCACGGCGTGGACTTCGCTCTGTCCCGCGGTGAGATCCTCGGGCTCGTCGGCGAATCCGGCTCCGGCAAGACCACGGCGGGCCTGGCCTGCATGGGTCACTTTCGAGAAGGGCTGAAGTTCGGATCGGGTTCCGTGAGCATCTGGCCGCGCGGTGAGGCCACCGCAGTGGAGGTCGGCGACCTCGACGAGGTGGCCGTGCGTGAGCTGCGCGGCTCCCGGATCGCCTACATTCCCCAGGATCCCGCGCTTTCGCTCAACCCGGCCATGAGAGTGGGCGAGCAGATCCGCGAGGTCCTCGACATCCACGGATTCGGGTCGTCCGAGAAGGAGCGGACCGACCGGGTCGCCGAGGTGCTCGTCGACGTGGGCCTGCCCGGGGACCGCTCTTATCAGAAACGTTGGCCGCATCAGCTCTCCGGCGGTCAGCAGCAGCGCATCGGCATCGCTATGGCCTTCGCCATGTTCCCCGATGTGCTCATCCTCGACGAGCCGACCACCGGCCTCGACGTGTCCACGCAGTCGGTCGTGCTCGACACGATCCGGCAGATGACGGTGGCGAACAACGTCGCCGGCCTCTACATCACCCACGACCTCGCGGTGATCAAGGACATCTCGGACCGGGTGGCCGTGATGCTGCGCGGCAACCTCGTCGAAGAAGGACCGGTGTCGGCCGTTCTCGAGGATCCACAGCACGAGTACACGCAGATGCTCATGGCCGCGGTGCCCGACCTCGCCGGTCGCAAGACCATCGGCGACGGAGCCGCCGAGGAGAAGAAGCCCTCGGAAACGGACGGGGAGACGCACATTCTCGTCTCGACGGGGGAGCCTGGTGGGCCCGGGGAATCGGGCGATTCCGGAACAGACGGTGACGCACGGGACGGGGCGGCCGCCTCGGCGGGGGATTCTGTTGCCTCCGCGGGGGAGCGGGACGGTGGAGCCGCCTCGGCGAATGCACCCCTGCTCGAGGCCAAAGACATCGCGCTCGCCTACGGGAAGGCGCAGATCCTCGACGGGATCAACCTCGTCCTCGAACCGGGGGAGTGCACGATGCTGCTCGGCGAATCGGGGTCGGGAAAGACGACGCTGTCGCAGTGTGTGGCCGGGCTCAACGATGACTATTCGGGATCGGTGCGACTGCGGGGCACGGAGCTGGCGCGGTCGACGCGCAAGCGCACGAACGAGCAGCGGGTGGGCATCCAGTACGTGTTCCAGTCGCCGTTCTCCTCGCTCAATCCGCGGCGGTCGATCGGGCAGTCGCTGACGGTGCCGTTGGAGATGAGCGGGGAGGGCACGGCCGCGAGCCGGAAGGCCGCTGTCGAGGAGGCACTCGATTCGGTGCGGCTGGGGCGCTCGTTCTATCACCGGCGTCCAGGGGATCTTTCCGGCGGTGAGCGGCAGAGGGCGGCGATCGCCCGGGCCCTGGTCAATGCGCCGTCGGTGATGGTCTGTGACGAGATCACCTCGGCGTTGGACGTCAGTGTGCAGGCCTCGATCGTGGGGCTGCTGCGCACCCTGCGAGCCGAGCGACAGCTGGCGATGCTCTTCGTCACGCACAACATCGCGCTGTCGAGGCACATCGCGGACAACCTCGCCGTGCTCAATAAGGGCAAGATCGTCGATTACGGTCCGACCGCCTCGGTGCTGGAGAACCCGACGCACGAGTACACACGGGCGCTCATCTCGGACGTGCCGAAGTTCTGAAGAGTGTACGGGAGGGGCAGCCCATTGGCTTCGGAGTCGAGTCACACTCGGATAGTTCATGTGTAAGTGAGGACAGCCCCTCCCCAGCTAGGCCGGACTACCGGTGTGCCGTAGTCGGCTCGGTTAACCGAGCCGGGTACCTGTCGGGTCCGATCAGCGGCCGGTGCGGTGCTGGAACTACCGACGCGTTACCCGTCGTACGTACCCCGCGAGCCGAGTCGAGAAACGTCGATTGATCTCTGTCTGAAGTTCTGCATTCCGCTGAGTGAGTGCATCCACTTCCGACGAGAGTGCATCCACTTCTGAGGAGAGAGAATCAACCTTCTTTGTGAGCGTGCCCAACTTCGTGCGATTCTTGCGCCCTGATGTGAACTGCTTAAGGTAGGCTCTCTCAACTTTCCCCAGTTTATGGCGAAGGTCGAACTCATCCATATCAATGATCTGCGACCTCGCCACCAGAGAGTCCGCGACTGACTGGAAGTCATACCTTTGAGCACCGGCGTCCGAATTGAGCACATAGGCGCCCAACGTCTCAAAGATGTAGGCGTACGTGGACATTAGATAGGCCGTGTACTGGGGGTTATCTTCGGGCGCCGGGCTTGCCTGATCGAGAATCTGGAATGTCTGTTCAGCATCCCACTTATCGAACGGAAGCACGCGCTCCGGGTGTCCAATCGCTTCGTAGAAATGGGGTAGCTTGTCATTCCACTCCAGAGCGACAGTAGGAATGCCAAATGAGTACGAAATGATCGAGGAGTGCATACGTATGGATGCAATTTTTGATCGGGTCGCGATCGCCTGGACAACCTCTCGGGTCGTTTGCGGGAGGGTGATCTGCTCATCTGAGAGACCGTGTTCCTTGGCGAAGAATCGCAAAGTATTGTTGTCTCCCAGGCTCCCATTCGTGTACAGCTTGGGAATCATGCCGTGGGATTCTGCGAGAGTGACAAGGTCAGCCAGGTACGACATTTCCTGCGAGAGTCCCCAGTCGCGCTGGTTAGCTCTAAACAATCCGCCGCGGACTACGTTGATCCCGATCGTGCCGTCTGGAACGACGTCAGTCATTCCATAGACAAACTTGGTCCAAGTTGCCGGATCCGCAACCTGTCGCACCTCGAATGGTGCATCCTTGGCGACTTCCCGGAAAAGAGGGAGATTCTCACGAACAGACAGAGCGCGGACACAGCGCTTATTCACGATCTGGGCTATAGCGTCGACTCGGCCGTCGTCGGCACCCATATTGTTCAAGCCCATCGAGGAGAACACCACAGGAATCCCACGCTCGTCGGCTGCGGCGGTGATCCGGTCCATATGCTCGTAGAATCCAAGATACGACTGACCGAAGAGCCCACCGCCGGCAAAGAAGATGGCATCACAGCGTTCGAGTTGAGATTCGTCGAAGCCCTTCAGCGACAGCGGAGCGAGTTCGTAGTCGTCGGAGCTAAGGCCGTAATTCTCCAGAGCAACTTCGAGCAACGCGAGAAAACTGGTGCCAATGAGGTTATCGCCGAAGTTATCGTCGACATAGGACACGGTTGCAATTCGTAGTGGCGAGGCCATGCGTTGGACACCTTCGAGTGATCTGCTGGTCAGAAGTGAGGGATTCGAGATGAGCTGCGAGCGAGTCTATCTGATCAGTGGACTAGATCGTATGAGCAGGGCACCGGCAATGGATCCAAAGTGTTATGAAAAACGACGCTCGAACGTAGTCTGCTCGGCTGAACGTTGGGTACCGGTCATTGCAGTGCTGTTGCCGAGGTGATGTGGGCTGAGATGCCTGCTGTTCTCAGAGCACTCAGGTCAACTCCTGCGGGAGGCCCTGACCGCACCTGCCAGGTCGCCCGAGAGCTCTTGCCGGGTGAGCTGGGTGAGCCGGCTGATCGCCCTGATCAGCCCGTCGGACCCGCGGTAGCCGACCGCTCGGGCTGCGGAGGCGACGCTCGACCCCGCGCGGATCCTGCGCAGGGACAGGTTGAGTCGCTTCCGCGTCCTCCACTGGACGAACGACAGGCCGAGATCGTCTTTGACGATCCGTTCGACGTGACGAGTGCTCATCGAGTGGCGCGCGGCGACGGCGCTCAGCGGCAATAGCAGCGTCATGGGATCGTCGACGATCGCTTTCACTGCGCGGTGCTGAGATTCGGGAATAGGGAAATCATCGACGGTGAACTTACTCAGTTCTGCATCGACGGCGTGCCTGAGCGGTATCCGCTCGGCCTCGCTGCTCGGAGACGAGGCGAGGATGAGCAGAGCCGTCTCGCGCAAGACGGGTGAGTGGCGGATGTGCAGGAATCCCTCGGGCGGCTCTGTCTGCGGTGACAGTCGGGGGCCGAGCATGATGGCACCTGACTGTGCCGTGACCGAGTGGTCGATGCCTGCTCTCAACCACAAGCTGGCACCGGCAGAGAGACTGAGGTGCGTCGCTTCGAATCCGTGTCCGCGCAGACGCGCGTCCACGGATCCGCTGATGACATGGATAAGCAGCGGATACGAATGACTGTGCCAATCATGTCCAGCGAAGTGCACCGATCGTTCCGTCTCGGTGTCGGTGCGTCGGCGAAGAACATGTCGTGCTGGTCGTGTGATGATGTCGCCTTTGTCGTAAGTAATTCGAAGAGTTTGGTTAGGCTGGGCTATGTTCTTTGATTCTAGTTCCATTCATCTGACAGAGGTAGCCGATGTCCTTGCTCCGTCGAACCTGCGCGCTCTTTCTGGGCGCCGGTCTCCTGCTCATCAGTGCCTGTGCGGGCCCTACGAATGCGTCTGATGAGGGCACCTCGGCGAGTGGAGCCGAAATGCGCGTGGTTGAGACCGAGCAGGGGGAGGTTGAGGTTCCTGCCGATCCGCAGAGGGTGGTTGTGCTCAACTACGCGCTCGCCGGCTACCTCTATGATCTCGATGTGCCGGTCGTCGCCACGACGCCCGAGGTCACGGACTCCGACGGGGAGTTCTCACAGTTCTGGTCCGAGAAGGCCAAGGCGCAGGGAACCGAGTTCCTCCCGTGGAGCAACGACGGATTCGACCTCGAGTCCATCATCGCCGCCGATCCCGACCTCATCATCGCCGGAGGAATCGGGTTCCCGCTCAAACATGCGACCGATGCCTACGACAGGTTGCAGGAAGTGGCGCCCACGGTCCTTGTCTCCGGAGACAAGCAGACATGGCAGGACCAGTTCTCATTCATCGCCTCCGACGTGCTCGGCCGGAAGGATGCCTACGAGAAGTTCGAGTCCGCTTACGACGACCGAGTCGCCGAGGTGAAGGACAACATCACGGTCCCCGAGGGAGAGATCTCCATCCTCACTCTCGACAGCAAGGACACTCCCTATATCCTCATCGAAGGCAAGAGTCTGTCGGCAGAGCTCGAGCCGCTCGGCTTCACAACCGCTCCGCTGTTCGAAGAGAACGACATCGAGCCCTACGTCGCCGGTGGTGACATGTTCGGGCCTTCGCTCGAAGTTCTGCCCGATGTGCTGCGCTCGGAGACGGTGTTCGTCGTCGGTTTCAACAATGCGAGCATCGGTGTCGACGACCTCAAGGGCGAAGCGCCTTACGATCGTGTCCCTGCCTTCGAATCCGGTCAGGTCCACGACCTCCCCTATTGGTCGATGCGTGGTGACTACGACGAGGCCATGGCCCTGCTCGACACTGTCGAGGACATGTTCCCCGCGACGCAGTGACGATGAAGACGGTCAGCGATCCGTCGACGGCGGATCGTCCGACACGTCCTCCTCGTCGACGTTGTCATCTTCCTCACGGTTCTCACCATCAACGGTCTCGTCCGAGCGACCGAAATCGTCGGTGTCCACCCTGTCGAGATACTTCGCTGATGGTGCGGCACCGGCACTGTGGTCGAGATTCTCCGCAGCTTTGCGCATGCTGTCGGCGGTGCTGCCTTCGGTGCTGTTGTCTTCGGTCGACATTCTGGTCACCTTTCGCTGGAGAGCCCGGATGGGTGATCAGTCTACGCGGGGCCCAGCCGAGCGGCACCCCTTTCGAGTCGCCTGAAACAGTGTCAGCATGGGTTCGTACACCCGATAGAGAAGGGATGATCGTGATGAGCGATTCCAGTGAAGACGAGAAGGAACCGACAAAGGTCCCCCAGGAAGCCAAAGATGATGTTGCGGAAAAGCCCGGCACGGATTCCGCGTCGAAGCAGCACAAGGAAGACCTGGTCGATGAATGGGAGGAAGAGTCCTTCCCCGCGAGTGATCCGCCAGCACATTACTGACTCCCGCGCTCGCAGGGCCCGGCACTGAGGCGTTGACGGGCAGGTCACGGCTTCTGGACGGTCAGCAGTTGACCCCTGCAAGCTCAGTGAGGGCTGCGTTTCGTCTACTCGTTCATCGTGAGTACGAGTTTGCCTGTGGTGCGATTGGTCTCGCCCTCTCGGTGGGCTTCTGCCGCTTCCGTGAGAGGGAACGTCCCGGCAATTGTGGCACGCAGCGCACCGTCGTCGACGAGTCCTGAAATGATTTCCAGGGTGCTGCGCGAGGAGTCCACGAGCATCCGGAGAGCTCGAACTCCGAGCTGATCTGCTTCGCGAAGGAGATCGTCGGAGCCGACAGGGATGAGCGACACGAGAGAGCACCCCTTGCGAAGGGTGTGCAGCGAACGCATCGCCGTGTCACCGCCGATCGTGTCGAGCACCGCGTCGACGTCTCGCACTCGCTCGTCGAAGTCCTCCGTACGGTAGTCGATGACCTCATCGGCGCCGAGCTCCCGCAGGAAGCCGTGTTTCTCAGCGCTCGCGGTACCGATCACGTATGCGCCCCGCGCCTTCGCGATCTGCACAGCTATGTGCCCGACGCCGCCTGCGGCCGCGTGGATCAGCACACGCTGTCCCGACTGCAGGTCGGCGTTGTCGACGAGCGCTTGCCACGCGGTCAGAGAGACGAGGGGGAGTGCCCCCGCCTGCACATGGTCGACCGATCGGGGCTTCGCTGCGAAGAATCTGGCCGGGGCGGCAACGTACTCGGCATGGGAGCCGAGCCCGAACGGGTACGACAGCATGCCGAACACCTCGTCTCCGGGCTTGAACGTCGCGACGCCGATGCCGACGGCTTCGACCACGCCGGAGACGTCCCACCCGAGCACCAATGGCAGTTCGTTGACGAAGCCGTGGCCGGCGCGGTGCTTCCAATCGGTGGGATTGAGACCTGCCGCCTGAACTCTGACGAGGATTTCGTTGGGGCGGGGCTTCGGGCGCGGCAGCTCGGTGATTTCGAGAACGTCGGGACTGCCGAAGGTCTGCTGGCTGACGGCGCTCATCGTCGTTTCGGTGTTCATGGCTCCATTGTGTCACTGCAGGGCCGGGTCTGAGGAGGGCCCCGGCGGGGTCAGTCAGTCAGCGAAAGGCGTGGTCGGCTCGGGCTGGTCGAGGGAAGCGACGATGTCACCGGCAAGCGTGCGGAGCTTGATGTTGCGATGAGATGAAGCCTCCTTGAGAATGGCGACAGCTTCCCCCTGGCTGCACGCTGCCTGGGCCATCGTGATCCCGACGGCGACGTCGATGACGGTGCGTGATTCCATCGCCCGCTGTCGGTGTTCGGCCGCCTCGGCGAAGCGGGCGGTCCGGACTGCCACGCGGAGCGACCTCTCCACCAGCTTTCCGAGCCTCTGCACGGCCAAGAGCGTCTGCTCCCCGAAACGGTAAGGCTGCACGGCGTAGAAGCTCATGGTCGCGTCCGAGGTGTCGTCGATGTCGAGCGGGACCGTCACCATGCTTCGCAGGCCGTGGAGCACAGCGATGTCTACGTAGCCTCGCCAGCGCTTCTCGTCCTCAGCGTCATCGATGCGGATGAGCGAGCGGGTTTTCTGTGCCTCCATGCGGGGTCCCGCATCGAGGTCGGTGTGGATCTCGGTGTGGATCTCGTCGAATCGCCCCGTAGCCTCGTCGCTGACGCCGACGATGGTGGCGCGTCTGTTCCGCACCAGAGTGATCGCGCATGAGACCGAAGAATCCTGTCCGATCTCCGCGGCAGCCAGGGCAGCGAGTTCATCGGCAAGTCTTCCGAGCTCGTGTTCGGAGGCCAGAAGACTGATGAGGAGTTCTGCGGCCGATTCGCGGTGAGGGTCGGACGCATCAACAATGTCCTTCAACGTCTGCGGTTCAGTCTGGGACCGCTGGTGTGGATGATCCGCGTGAGAAACTGCGGGTGAAGGGGAAGGCGATACACAATTTAGGGGTCCTCACATCTGGAGGCCGCCTGCTTGACCTTGCAATATCCTACGCAAGGCTGGTGCCGCTCCCAAAATCGACTCTTCGGCGCCTGCTCGAACGATGACAGCGCGGCCCTCGTCGACGGCCCGGCCCCCGTCGGGAGCACCGGCAGACGACGTCTCGTATAAAGGCGTCGGCCTGGATTGTCAAGGTTGTTTACAGGGACCCTGCGGCGATGCCAGGCTGAACTCATCGCGCAGAGCGCGGCGGAACCCTGCGAGGTTCCGACAGATGTACATAGATGCTGAGGAGGAACAAGGGATGAACCACAGTCACTTGCGCACGATCTACGAGAGCGGCGGTCCCTACGCCACGGTCTACCTTGAGGGTCGCACTCCTTCAGCCGATGCCGACACGCAGCTCCGCCTGCGCTGGTCGGAGCTGCGCGACCGACTGTCCGAAAGTGGGGCAGGGGAGCCGCTGCTCGAGTCCATCGAAGGGATTATCCTCGTCGATGAGCCCACCGAGGTGCACACCGACGGTCGGATCATCGTGGCGAACTCCGGAGGAGTTCTGCTGGACGAGCACTGGGACGCGGCGCTGGGAGAAGGCGACGATGCGCACTACGGGGACGTGCCCGAACTCGGTGCCTACCTCCGCCAGGAGTGCAGACAGTTCGACGTCGTCCTCGTCATCGCCGGTCAGGACGGGGCGGCCGTCCGCGAACTGAGCGTGACTCCGGATCGCGAACGCAGCGAGAACGCGCCGGTTCACGTGGCCGGCGACAACGACGAAGACATCAATAAGCCACGGCGAGGAGCGTACTCACACAACCAGATCCGGCGCCGAGTCGACGAGATCATCAAAGACCATGCGCGCAGTGTCGCTGACTTCGTCGACCGACTCACGACGGACCACGCACCAGACGCGGTCGTTTTGGCCGGAGAAGTCCAGGGCAGAACGGCGGTCAAGGCCGAGCTGTCTGTGAAGGCCGAAGAGCTGCTTCACGAAATCTCGGAAGGCGGCGACGACGATGAGGGTGCCGAAGAGGCGATCGATGTGGCGGTGCGATCGCTCATCACGAAGCTCTCCGGCGAGCGCGAGGCAGCGAACTCGGAGCGGCTGGCCGAGAGCAAGGCGCACGACCGTGCGGTCGAAGGCCGTGCGGAAGTCGAGAAAGCGGTCGAGCGCGGAGCAGTGGCAACCCTGCTGCTCGACGACGCGGAGGCAGCCGAAGGAGAAGCCGCCATCGTGGCCCAGGCCGTTCTGTCCTCGGCAGAGATCGGACTCAGCCATGACCCGATGGCTGACGGGATCGCTGCGGTCCTCCGCTACGACGTCGCTTCTGCATTGGCGGATTGAACAGGTGCTCGTCGCCGACGATCACAGGACCGACAGCTGACCGATACCTCGACCAGAACTGGACGGGGCGTCGCTGCCATGCGGCGCCCCGTCCTTTATGGCCTCAAGGTTGATAGTATCCCAGGGGATAATAGATTGTGTAGACTCGTGTCCTGACGGCCGCTCTCGGCAGTCTGGAAGGAGGCACCGATGAACCGACCGACGACCAACCGACCGAGCTCCGAGCACTCGACGACACCGGATGACGAGATCATCCAGGAGACTCGCAACCCGCGCCGCACCCTCGTACTCGGCGCGACCGGCTACATCGGCGGCCGCCTCGTGCCCCGCCTGCTCCAGGCCGGTCACAAGGTCCGCGTCGGAGTCCGTCGACCCGAGAAGCTCAAGCAGGTGCCGTGGGCAGCCGACGTCGACGTGCGCACCGTCGACCTCGATAGCGGTCAAGGTCTGAGCGAGAGCCTCCACGGCATCGACACCGTCTACTATCTCGTGCACTCCATGGGATCCGGCGGTGACTTCGAAGCACACGAGGCCGAGGCGGCCACACGATTCGCCGAGGCGGCCGCCTCTGCCGGTGTCTCCCGCATCGTCTACCTCGGCGGCCTCCACCCCGAAGGCCGCGAACTCTCGAAGCATATGCGCTCACGCGCGAACGTCGGCCGGATCCTCCTCGACTCCGCGGTCGACGCCATCGTCTTCAACGCCGGCATCATCATCGGCTCCGGCTCGGCGTCGTTCGAGATGATCCGCCACCTCGCCACGACCCTGCGCTGGATGCCGGCCCCGGATTGGGTGTCCAACCGCGTCGAACCGCTGTCGGTCCGCGATGCCCTCTACTACCTCGTCGCCGCCGCCGACGTGGACGAGGAGATCAACCGCTCCTTCGAAATCGGTTCGCGTCAGATCCTCACCTATGCGCAGGTGATGCGCACTTTCGCCGAGGTGGCCGGGCTCAAACCTCGCCACGTCATCGCGCTGCCCCTTCCCGCCCCGACGCTGTCAGGCATCTGGGTCGGGTTGGTCACCCCGCTTCCGTTCAGCCTCACCCTCCCGCTCGTCCAATCCCTGCAGGAAGACGCGGTGGCTTCGGACCAGGATGTCGACGCGGTCATCCCGCCGCCCGGGTCCGGGCTCATCGGGTTCGCCGACGCCGTCCGGCTCGCCCTCCGTCGCGAAGTCGAAGGTGCCGTGGACACGAACTGGGACGCCGATGCCGGAGAGCTCGACGAGGCGGCCCTGCCCTTACCGAACGATCCGCAGTGGGCGGGTCGTCGCATCTGCAGCGATGAGCGTTCGGCGACGATCGCCGGCGTCACGGCAGCCGAGGTGTGGCCTGTGATCGAGGGGATCGGCGGCGCGAATGGATGGTACTCGTGGCCGCTGGCGTGGAAGATCCGCGGTGTCTGGGACAAAGCCGTCGGGGGAGCGGGCCTCAACCGTGGCCGCCGTCTGCCTGACACCCTGCGCATCGGTGACCCCGTCGACTGGTGGCGAGTCGACGAGCTCGAACCGAACTCTCGCCTGCTGCTGCGCGCCGAGATGAAGGTCTCCGGCTACGCCTGGCTCGAATTCGAGCTCACAGACACAGACGGGAGCTGCGACTACCACCAGACGGCGACCTTCATCCCCTCCGGTGTGCGCGGGCGCCTCTACTGGGCTCTCGTCGCTCCCTTCCACCGGTTCATCTTCCCCGCCATGGCGAAGAACATCGCCGCCGAGGCGCGCCGGCGGGCTCAGTCCGACTCGGCCTTCATCCGGTCATAGGCCGCCAGCGCCGCCTGGCGTGAGGCCTTGAGGTCGACGATCGGCTCGCAGTCCCCGCCGGTCCGCTCGGCTCGGGTGAGCCCGCCCGGACCCTGCCCCAGCCACCGGCTCACGTATTCGCCGTGCGGGTCGAAGCGCTCCCGCTGGCGTTCGGGGTTGAAGATCCGGAAGTATGGGGCGGCGTCGGCCCCGCACCCGGCCACCCACTGCCAAGACACGGGATTGTTGGCCTCATCGGCATCGACGAGCGTGTCCCAGAACCACTGCTCACCGTGCCACCAGCCGATGAGCAGATTCTTCGTCAGGAAGCTCGCCGTGGCCATCCGCACTCGGTTGTGCATCCACCCGGTCTGCCACAGCTGAGCCATGCCCGCATCGACGAGCGGGATCCCGGTCGTCCCGTTCTGCCAGTGCTCCAGCGCTTCGGGATCGTCCTCGTAGGGGAAGCGTGCGAACTCCGGACGCATCGGCTCGGACTCGACGTGGGGCAGGTGGTAGGCCAGGTGCCAGGAGAACTCCCGCCAGTAGAGCTGCCGGATCCACGCATACCGGTCATCATCGCTGATGTCCGGCAGGTCGAGTGCCGCCGCCAGGGCCTGCCTGGGGGAGAGCTCACCGAATCGCAGCCGCGGTGACAGTGCCGAGGTGCTGTCGGGGTCGCCCGGGACATCATGCGAGTCGCCGTAGCCGCCGATGCTCTCGCGAAGGCCTGTCAACTGCCGCTGGGCCTCCCGACAGCCAGGAGACCAATGCTGCGCGACGGTCGACTTCCACCATTGCGGAACCGTCGCCGAGGTGGTTCCGCCGGTGTCTGCACCGCTGGGATCGGTGCCGGTGCCGCCTGAGTCGGTTCGGCTTCCGTTGAGAGGGTGTGACCCGTCGCGGAGGCCGAGACCGTCGAGATCTTTCGCCCAGTCGTGGTCGCTCAGCGACTTCAGTCGCGCATCGGACAACGGTTTCTGCTTGGCCGGGCCTGTGAGGACGTCCCCGACCGCGCGATCGCGTACGGCGGTGAAGTACGGGGTGAAGACCTTGTAGAAGTCACCGCCCTGCGGGCTGACCGTCCACGGTTCGACGAGCAGCGCTCCGGGATGGGAGTGCACGGCACAGCCGGCATCGGTGAGCAGGGTCTTGATCTTTGCGTCGAGGTCGCGGGAGGCCGGCGCATAGCGACGTGACCAGCGGACGGCATCGACGCTCAGGTCCGCAGCCGCTTGCGGGATGATGCCTGCCGCGGGCCCTGCGGCGAAGAGCAAAGGGATTCCGAGCTCGTCGAGTTCGGACGCCAGGGCGCGCAGGGATTCGTGCGCCCACCAGCGGGCCGCCGCTCCCAGCGGACGGGGTCCGAGGCCGTCGCTGTCACGCTGCTCTCTGATCCAGATGCCGATCACCTGGCCGTCGGCGCGTGCGGCCGTCAGTGCTTCGTGATCGGTCGACCGCAGGTCGTCGCGGAACCAGACGAGGGTCAGGTGGTTGTCGCTCATCGGCTCGACTCCTTCTTCGATCGGTGCGCGTTGCCAAGCCGGTCACGCCGCATCGGGTCCTCAGGGCGGCGATCCCGTCGCAGACGCCCCAGCAGTCCCCGTCGCAGCAGACCCTGTCGGGGTGGCGACCAGATCGGAGTGCCCTCGACCCGCCAGTCGGCGAGCAGTTCATTGGCGGCGAGGTAGCCGGTGGTTGCCGCTCGCTCCATGAGCGCCACGGGCAGTTCGCACCGAATGTGGTCCCCGGCGAGGACGAGGCCCGGCAGCGGGGTGGTCACTCCGGGGCGCTCGCCCCACGGGCGAGTGTCGGTGAGTCCGCAGTCGGATTCGATGAGGAGTTCGCGGTGGAGGATCTCGTTCTGCTGGGTCTCCGGATATACCTCGTGCAGGTCCGTGAGCAGGCGTCCGATGAGCTCGTCCTCGGACTCCTGGCCGGTCAGTGCGTAGGCGTGGAGTTCGACCACGGAACCGGAACGCTCGTTCGCCCACCGGGCGGCACCGTCCTCGAATCGTTCGAGCACGGAGACGTTGTCGAGCAGCGCGAAGCCGCTCGTGCCCAGGAACGCGGGCCGCTCGGCCGAGACCGCCTCGGCGAACCAGAGCCGCAGCACGGCGAACGCCGGTGCGTTGCGCTGTCCGGCGACTCGGGCGAACCAGTCCTGCGTTCGCGCACGTTCGGCTCCCGAGTTGGTCGGCGCGTATTCGCGCGCGGGCCTCGAGCCCTGCGAGGCGCGGCCGGCATCGGTGCTGTCGTCATCAATACCGTCGGCATGCTCCTCGATCGTGGTGATCAGCCGCCGTGTCCCGGCCGGATCGGCAGCGAGAACGAGGGCATCGGAGTCGATGTCACCAGCACTCGTTGTCTCAACACTCCAGCCGCGTGGGGTGCGGGAGATCGTGCGAGCCTCGGTGCCGGTCTCGAACCGCACGCCCAGACTCTGCAGGTATCGCCCCAGCGGCGCCCACAGGGCGGTGTCGTAGTCGTCATCGGGGACATCGAAGAGCAGCCCCTCGGCCGACCCGGCGAAGTAGCTGTGGAACATCGCGACGAGCTCACCAGCGGAGAACTCGTTGGGATCGGCGAAGAAGGATCGGGCGAAGACCTCGAGGGCGAGGTCGCGCGCCTGCTCGGGGAAACGGAGGCGATCGAGGAACGCCGCCGCCGACTCCCCGTCATAGACAGAAAACGAGTTCGGGAAGTCGACATCGATGAACTCGAGGGCCGTGCGCACGTCGACATCAGCCAGCCCGCGCAGGGAGAAGGTGGGACTCGCGAGGACGAACCCGAGGAGATTGAACGGGGGAGTCCGCGGAATCGAGGCGAAGGAATCGGTGGGGCCACCTCGGCGGGTGAGGGGATAGTCGGGGATCGGTCGGAGACGATCGAGGTCAGGGTCGGCGCGAGACAGCAGGTCGCGCAGGTTGTAGTACTGCCGGAAGAACGCGTGGAATCCGCGGCTCATCGTCCGACCCTCGTCCAGCGGCCACGCACTGACACGCCCGCCGAGGCGGGGCCCGGATTCGACGATCGTGACCGCGGCTCCCCGTTCGGCCAGGATCGTCGCCGCCGACAGGCCAGCGATGCCGCCGCCGATGACGCTCACGGTCTTCGGCCGGAGCAGACGGTCACGTCCGGGGACGGCGGGGATGCGGACGGCGTGGCGGTCGCGGGGGTTCACGGGGCCTCCTCGGTGCGGTGGTTGAGGGCGCGCTGCCAGAGCATGAGAACCGCGGTGATCATGGCGAAGCCGAACCCGAAGTCCTCGATGGGGATGTCGAAGGGGAAGCGGATGCCGAGGAATTCCTCCGGGTTGTAGATGACGATCGGGTCGGACAGCTTCGTCAGCCACCCGTCGACGAGGCATTGGAATCCCAGGCAGATGGCCAGCGCGCACCAGTACTGTGCGCGGCGGAAGATGCCGCTGCGGACGACGAAGAGCTCGAGCCCGATGACGACGAGCATGCCGATGACGGTCCACACGGTGTACTCAGGGGTCATCGGTTGTCGCCTCCGTCCGGCGGGTGGGGATCGGCGTGGATCGGGCGGGCAGTGCGCGTTGGGCGATCGGCGATCGTCCGGCGGGTGGTGTGCCGCTTGGTCCAGCCGATCACAGTGCCGACCGCCTCGTAGCTGAGCAGCGCGCAGACCGGGATGACGAGGAAGAACACGAGTTCCTCGAGCGGCAGGATGCCGAGGTCGATGCCGGTGACGAACCGCGGATCGTAGGTCCAGTGATCTCGGGCGATGGCGACGATGTCCCAGACGGCGAAGACGACGACCACCGGCAGCAGAGACTTGAGCAGCAGCGGCAGCCGGCGGTACACCCGCGCCGAGAACACGAACTCGAGCGGCAGCGTGATGAGCACGCAGGCGCCCATGAGCGCGAGATATTCCCAATGGCTGAAGCCGTGCCAACCGGCGAGGCCGTCCCACGCGGCGATCATGGATTCGCCTCTTCGATGGGCGATGTGGCCCGCGCGACCCGGGGCGTGCTGGGTTCGTGCGATGCACGTGCGGGGCGAGCGGGCACGACGAAGCCGAGGTCGATGGTGCGGATCCGATAGCCCTCGATGAGGTCGTCCCACTCGATGGTGGGCTCGGTCAGCAGCCGAGGCTCGCAGGCGAGGAGCCGGTGGAGCAGCACATCGGTCTCGAACAGGGCCAACGGCTTGCCGGGGCAAGCGTGGGCGCCGTCGCCGAAGCTCAGGCCCGCGGCAGGGGCAGTTCCGCTCCGGTGCGGGCAGACCGCCTCGGCGTTCGCGCCGTAGACGTCGGGATCGACGTTGGCCTCACGCACGCAGACATCGATGAGGTCCCCGGCCTGAATGGTGGCGTGATCGTGTTCGTCGCCGGCTGAGGTCGTGCTGTGGTCGTCGCCGATGTCGATCGCCGAGGTGGCGCGTCGATAGAGATGCCCGACGACGGGTTCGACCCGGATGATCTCTTCGAGGATGGACAGCCGCCGAGGCTGGTCGGCCGCGAGGTAGTCCCGCCGGAGTTCTTCGTTCTCGAGCAGATGCCAGCAGGCCATCGCAATGAACTCGCGGGTCGTGACCATCCCCGCGGTGCCGTAGGTGAGGCATTCGACGAGGATGTCACCGGTTCTGTGCCCGGAATCGAGCAGATGAGAGATGACATCGCCGCGGTGCTCGCGCCGATGGGCGCGGATGGCCGGGCGCACATCGTGGGTGAAGAAGCGCACGAGCGGCACGATGCCGTTGACCGCGGCCTGCATCCATTGGCGTTTCGTCCGTCCCCAATTCTCTGCGGCGAGATCGACCGGCGGCTGCCGGAAGAAGGCGACGAGCCGTGCGGCCATGCTGTCGGTATCGGACTCGGTGAGGCCGACCACCTGCGAGGTGACGTCGACGGCGAAGTGCAGGGCCGCCTCGTCGAGTCGGCACCGGCCGGTGACCACGGCCTCGTCGACGATGGACTGCGCGGCTTGGGCGATGTGCTCGCCATAGCGGTCGGCGATGACGGCGGGGGCGAAGAACCGGGCGACCTCCCGGCGCTGCCGGTCGTGGGCCGGACCGTCGGAGATGAGGATCGGGTGGGCGCGGAAGAGTCCGCGGGGGATCTTCTCCGCGGTGAAGCCCGCCTGTGTCGAGCGTCCGCGGGCGCGCAACACCCGGCGGGCCGGTGCGAACGCACGAAGCCGCCACATGCTGCGGGTGGAGGAGGCAGTCTCGATGGGAGGAGCTGTCGGTTCGTCGTCGCGCAGGGCCTTGCGCTCGCTCGCTCCCGAGCGGCTCGGCACTCGAGGAGCCGACGTCATGGTTGGGTCGCCCAGTCGGCGTTGCTCAGGGACAGCTCGTCTGACATTCCGTCGAGGAAGCGGATGACGGTGTCGCGTTCGCGGCTGGTCAGGCGGGCGGCGGCGTAGATGCGTCGGGCCTGTGAGCGGCCCACCGTCTCTCGTGCCGAGCGTGCCGTCTTCTCGGTGACCATGATGGCGTAGGCCCGGCGGTCGCTGGGGTGGAGGCCCCTGATCACGTGGCCGTCGCGCTCCAGACGGTTGATCAGCTTCGTCACCGAGGCGGCCGACATGTTCATGTGTGCCGAGAGCATCTTCGGGGTCACCACCTCACCTTGGCGCTTCGCGGCGATGAGGTAGTGCAGTGCACGCATGTCCTGTTCGCTCAAGTGCATGAACTTCCGCGATGCGTCGGAGAGGGCGCGCTCGGCCTCTCGGAGTCGGGCCAGGGAGTCCATGAGGTGAGCGATCTGCTCTCGGTCAGCGGTCGAGAGGCCCGAGGAATCGACGATGTCACCGGGAAAGCCGTGCTCTGAGCCGGTGTACATGTTCGCTGTGATCGGGTCGTGACTGTCCGCGACCTCCGGTGATTCCATGGCGCCATCTTACTGATCGGTTCCCCTCGAATGCAGAAGAATATCTTTCTGTTTATATTACACCAAAGTGTAGTATATCGTTGTGGCTACTGACCCTCGAACGAAGGACTCATCGATGACCACAGCCGCGGGCGTCGCGTTCGGCCCCTCCATCACCTCAGACATCGAGTCCGAGATCAGGCGCGAAATGGACGCTCGAGCGCAGCAGGTCGCCACCCTGGGTTCCGCGGCGACTCACGCATGGGATCTGGCCTCGCGCTGTGTTCTCGGCGGCAAGCTGGTGCGACCGCGGCTGCTCGTCGGGGCGGTCGACGCTCTGACTGGCTCTGGCCAGCGGAACGCCGAGGCGAGGGACCGGTCGGTGCGCATCGCGGCTGCAGTCGAGCTGCTCCATTTCGCCTTTCTCCTCCATGACGATGTCATCGACGGCGACCTCATGCGGCGGGGGCATCCGAACTTCATCGGACTCCTGCTCGAGGAGTGGGAGGACGACCGAGGTGCCGCGTCTGACGGAAGCGTCGCGGCCGACGACGGCGCGGGGCTCGACGCGACTGGCGCGCCGCGGCTGCATGCGGCACCGCCGCGGCTGCGTGCCGCACGCAGCACGGCGATGTTGGTCGGCGACCTGCTGCTGTCGACCGCTCACCGAATCGTCTTCCGCGAAGCGGGCCCGGGGCAGACGGGGCAGCGGCTTCTCGAGGCGCTCGATCAGGCGGTGCTCGAATCGGTGTCGGGAGAGCTGACCGATGTCGCCCTCAGCGCCGGTCGTATGCGTCCGGAGTTGGCCGAGGTCGTGGAGATGAGCCGTCAGAAGACGGCGACGTACTCCTTCGAACTTCCTCTGCGATCGGCCGCCATCCTCACCGGACTCGAACCCGAAGCCGAGGCGCTCCTCGGACAGGTGGGATCCCTCCTGGGCCTGGCCTATCAGCTTCAGGACGATCTGCTCTCGGTCTTCGGCCATTCCGACGACCATGGCAAGGACCCCTATTCAGACCTGCGCGAGGGCAAGGAGACCGCGATCATCGCCCTTGCCCGACGCAGCACCGCCTGGCCGCTCATCGAACCGCACTTCGGTGTCGGCAGCCTCGGTGCTGGTGAAGGTGCGCAGATGCGCTCGCTGCTCTCCGACTGTGGGGCGGAGGCCGAGGTCCGTGCTCTCGTCGACGAGCTGTCGGCGAATGCGCGCGAGCTCTTTGCGACCGAAGCGGACCTCCTCGGTACGGACATGGTGCTGCTCCTCGACGACCTCATCGGTGCCCTCGACGGGAGACGATCATGAGCCGCGGCGTCGACCGCTTGGGTCCCCTCGGGCGCTATTCCTCAGTGTCGGACCGGATCGCGAAATCGGTCATCGGGGCCTATTCGACGTCCTTCGGACTCGCGACGCGACTGCTCGGGCCCCGTCACCGGGACCATGTGCGCAACATCTACGCACTGGTCCGGGTCGCGGACGAACTCGTCGACGGGGTGGCCGCCGAGGCGGGTGTTTCCGCCGACCAACAGCGGCGGATGCTCGACGAACTCGAAGCCGAGACCGAAAGCGGAATGCGCCTGGGATACAGCAGCAACCCGATCATCCACGCCTTCGCGCGCACCGCACGAGCATCAGGCTTCGGTGCCGAACTGACCCGACCGTTCTTCGCCTCGATGCGCACCGACCTGCAGCTGACGCCCTCGGATCCGCAGATCACCGAGGCTGCCGAGCAGGTGGGCTTCGGCCCCGACGACCACGCCGACTACGTCTACGGGTCTGCGGAGGTGGTCGGGCTGATGTGCCTGCGGATCTTCATCCGTGACGAGGACTGCTCGTCTGATAGGGAACGGCGGCTGGTCCACGGTGCGCGCAGCCTCGGCGCCGCATTCCAGAACGTCAACTTCCTGCGCGACCTCGGCGATGACACGCAGCGCCTGGGGCGCAGCTACCTCAGCGAGACGGGCACGGTCAGCGCCCGGGCAAAGGAGCGGTGGATCGACTCGATCCGCGAACAGCTCGATGCTGCCGCGCAGACGATTCCGCTGCTGCCCGGCGACGCCCGACTGGCGGTCCTCTGCGCGCTGCGACTGTTCTCGGCACTGACCGACAGGCTGGCCGTGGTGCCGGCCGCCGAGCTCCCGCGTCGACGCATCCGCGTGGCCGGCCCACACAAGGCTGCACTCGTCCTCCGGTCGATGTATGAAGTGCGGCAGGGGGTGAAACGATGAGCCGGGTGAACGTCATCGGCGGAGGAATCGCCGGGCTCGCCACCTCGGCGCTCTTGGCCCGCGACGGTCACGAGGTGACCGTCCTCGAACGTGGGGACCACCTCGGCGGGAGGGCCGGCAGTATTGAGGAGCAGGGGTTCCGATTCGACACGGGACCCTCGTGGTTCCTCATGCGGGAGGTCTACGACCACTTCTTCGCGCTGTTGGGAACGAACACGGACGCGCAGCTGGATCTGCGACTTCTCGACCCGGGGTATCAGGTCTTCTCAGAACCCGATGAAGCGGCCGGTCTGCGCAGCGTGACGGTGCCGCACGGGGTCGAAGCGGTGGCTCAACTGTTTGAGAGCATCGAACCCGGCGCAGGCAACGCGGTGCGGAAATATTTGCGGTCGGCGGGCATGACCGCCGACGTCGCCCGCCGACGCTTCCTCTACAACCCCTTCGCGCGGGTGACATCGATGCTCGGGCTGGACGTTCTCCGGTCAGTGCCGGAGCTGACCAGACTGCTGTTGCGGCCGCTGGCTGGATTCGTGGAGCGGCGGTTCAGGGAACCGATTCTGCGTCGGATTCTGACGTATCCTGCTGTGTTCCTCGGCACCGATCCGAATCGGGCGCCGGCGATCTATCACCTCTTGAGTGCGTTCGATCTGGACCAGGGTGTCTTCTATCCGATGGGCGGGTTCTGGGCTCTCGTCGAACGTATGGAGGTACTGGCTCGCGAGGCCGGGGTCACGGTGGTCACCTCGGCGGAGGTGACCGAGGTGATGACGCAGGAGAGGAACGGTCGAGCGGCCGTCAGCAGCGGTCGATCAGGTGTCGGCGGCGGTCGAGCGGCTGTCAGCGGAGTCCGCTGGACGGATAACGAGGGGCGATCGCACGTCGAGCTGGCCGACCTCGTGGTCTCGGCGGCCGACCTGCACCACACCGAGACCGAGTTGCTTCCCCCGCAGCTGCGCACCTATCCCGAATCGGCGTGGTCACAGGTCGAGAGCGGACCCGGGGCGATCATCGCGATGCTCGGTGTCGACGGTGGGCTGCCCGAACTCGGGCATCACTCGCTGTTCTTCACCGATGAGTGGGAGGCGAATCTGCAGGCGATCTTCGGCACCGAGCAGAGGACCCCCGATCCTGCGTCGCTGTACGTGTGCAAACCCAGCGCCACGGATCCCGCGGTCGCACCGGGCGGGTGCGAGAATCTCTTCGTTCTCATTCCGGTCCCGGCGGACGTGGAGATCGGCAGCGGGGGATCGGACGGTGACGGGGCTGCCGTCCTCGAGGAAGCGGTCGATGCCGCGATCGAGCGCATCGGATTGTGGGCGGGAGTCGAGGATCTGCGCAGTCGGATCAGAGTCCGCAGGACCGTCGGCCCGGCCGATTTCGCGCGGGACTTCCACTCCTGGAAAGGGGGAATGCTCGGGCCGGCGCACACGCTTCGCCAGAGCGCATTCCTGCGAATGCAGAACCAGTCACGACGCGTCGATGGGCTCTATTACGCCGGGGCGACGACCGCGCCGGGCATCGGTGTGCCGATGTGCCTCATCAGCGCCGAGGTCGTCGCCAAGCGCATCCGCGGGGACCACTCGGCAGGGCCGATGCCCTTGTGATGTAGAGGGACTTCCTCGCGGCACACTTGACGCCGGTTAGCCCAGTTTCGAAACTGGGCTAACCGGCGTCAAGTGTGGTGAAAAGGCGGGGTCGCCGCCGAAAAGCTTGGGGTGCACGCCGAGACCCCCAGTGAGGAGCCGGTGTGGAGTTCCCGCGAGCTCAGCTGCTGGTCGAGTAGACCTGCTGTGAGCCTCCGGCGCGGGTGCGGTTGCGGCGACGGGTCTCGGGGCTGGTGCCACGAGAGTCGGAGGCGCGGCGGCTGCTCGGCTGACGGCTCGAGTCACCCGAGCGCTGACCGCCCGACCGGCCACTGCCGGAACGGCCGCCGCGGGAGTTATCGCGGCGACTATTGCCCTCGCCGCTGTGTCCGGTACCCCGGCCTCGGCCGCTGCTCCCGCCACGACGGGATTCGCTGCTGCGACCGCCACCGGCGGCACCTGAGTTCTCGCGGCTGCGATCGGTGCCGCTGTTGCCGGCGCCATCGCGTCCTGAGCTTCCGCCGCGTCCGCCACGGCCACCTCGGCGACGGCGGGATGAACGACCATTCGACGTTGCCGGTTCGGTCTTCTTCCGCGGCTGTGTCGGTTCCTTCGGCTGCGGTTCGACATACTCGGCGATCTCACCGACGAGCTCGGTCACCTCGGGGGAGTCGGCGGCGACCTTCTTCGGGGTCGCCTTGATGGCGGCCTTGCGGAGCAGGATCTGGGTGTCCTTGCGCTCATCGGGCGTCATCACGGTGACGACGTCACCGGCGCTGCCGGCACGAGCGGTGCGACCCGAACGGTGCAGGTACGCCTTGTGCTCGGTCGGGGGATCGACGTGGACGACGAGCTCGACGGAGTCGACGTGGACGCCGCGGGCGGCGATGTCCGTGGCCACGAGCACCTTCGCATCACCATTGGTGAACGCGGCGAGGTTGCGGTCGCGGGCGCCCTGGGACAGGTTGCCGTGGAGGTCGACAGCAGGGATACCGGCGGCGGTGAGCTGGCGGGCGAAGCGCTTGGCCCGGTGCTTCGTGCGGGTGAAGAGGATGCGGCGACCGGTGCCCGAAGCGAGCTTGTGGACGAGCGCGTTCTTGTCATCGACCGCGACCTCGAACACGTGGTGGGTCATGGCCGAGACGTGCGAGGTCGCCTCGTCGACGGAGTGGAGGACCTCATTGTGCAGGAAGCGACGCACGAGCTTGTCGACGTCGTTGTCCAGGGTGGCGGAGAAGAACATCCGCTGACCCTCTGTGGGGGTCTGCTTGAGGATGCGGGTGACGCCGGGCAGGAAGCCGAGGTCGGCCATGTGGTCGGCCTCGTCGAGGATAGTGACCTCGATGTGCTCGAGCGTGAGGACACCCTGGTTGAGCAGGTCCTCGAGGCGGCCAGGGCAGGCGACGACGATGTCGACGCCGGAGCGCAGTGCATCCTCCTGACGGCGCTGTTTGACTCCGCCGAAGATCGTCGCCGTCTTCAGGCCGACGGCCTTGGCCAGCGGGTCGATGACGTCGGTGATCTGGGTGGCGAGCTCACGGGTGGGGGCGAGGACGAGTCCGCGGGGTTGGCGGGTGCGGTTGGATCGGTCGCCGGCAGCCTGCGATTCGGCGAGGCGGGCGACCAGCGGAATGGAGAAGGCCAGGGTCTTGCCGGATCCGGTCTTGCCGCGGCCGAGCACGTCGCGGCCGGACAGGGTGTCCGGAAGGGTGTCCTGCTGGATAGGGAAGGCGGACGTCTTTCCCTCACGGCCGAGGGTGGCGACGAGTTTCTGTGGGACGCCGAGTTCGGCGAACGAGGTCGATGCCGCGGTCTTCTTGGTGCGGGTGGTGGTGCCGCTGCGGCCGTTGGAGGAGCTGCGGTCGGTGGTGCGTGTCTGTGACGTTGTGATGGGATGGCCCTTCGACGTGCCGGAGGGCGTGCCGGTGCCGTGGTTGGGTGGCAGGCAGCCGCTTCCGGTCATGGAATGAGCGCTGTCGGCGCTCTCGATCGCCGAGAGAAAACGGCTTCGGAATATGCGCGGGTGATCTCACCCAGCTGCAGAGACGAGGCGTCCTGACGACGCAGGGAACCCGAGAACGGGTTCGCAAGTGTTTCCAGTATAGCGGGGGAGCGGCCAGGAGCAGAATTCGCGGAGCTGCTGTCGGTCGGTTCGTGCCGGAACGTCCGGTCTCACCGGGTCAGTGAGGAACGGCGATGGACAACGCGGCGCCGGGCACCTCGATGATGGAGTAGGTCTCCAAGTCCCTGGGCTTGAGTCTGCTGCCAGTGGCAAAACGAGGGTCGAGACTGATGGCCACAAGATTGTGATTGGCCAGGAGGATGGCGTTGTCGCTGAGTGCCTCGAGGAGGGTTTCGATCTCGTTCTCCAGGCTGCGAACCGTCATATCGATCCCTGCCACGCCATAGAGCTCACCCGAGATCTCCACGGGAGCAGTGAATGTGAACGCAAATTGGTCGGTGCACATGTAGTCGACGAACGGGCCGGTCATGTGCCCCTGACGGGTCGCCGCCGGGACGCGGTACCACTCGATCTCTTCGAGTCCTGACTGGTAGGTTCCGAGTTCGGTGAGATCGGCATCCAGCGGAATGGGTTCGGACCGTCCCGCGGCGGGTTGAGCGACCCACCACATCAGTGATCTCGCTCGAGCCGTCACAGTGGGATGAATACTCACGATTCCGGCGCCGGCGAAGCGGTCGGTCGACGTAAGGACGTCGAAGGCGACCTTTTCGACCTGACGTTCGACGGTGCGCGGATCGGAAGAGATCGCCTCGATCGCCGCTTCGGCGAGGCGATCGATCGTCTCGGGTACGTCGTTCTGCCAAGCGGTGATCGACTGGATCACTCTGGCCAGGGCAGATTTCTGATCAATTGTTTTCACGTTCTTGCCTATGTGCGTCATTGCGTCGGGACAACAGCCACCTCAGTGAGATGTTAACAGCCGCCTCGCGGGCCTCTATCGCGGATGCAGTGTCCCCGGAGATCATCTCGTCGAGCATCGATTCATGGGAGCTGAAGATCGACTCGCGAAGATCGGGGTCATCCAGTCCCATCCACAGCAGTGCACCGAACTCGTTCTGAATGCGGATCTGCTCGTGGACGAGGCGGACCGACTGAGCCTCTCCCGCCAAACGCAGATCCAATCCGCCCTGCACGGATCGAGCCGCCGCGCCGTCTTGCGGCACTGCTCGAAGAAACGACTCTCTGACTCCCACGAGGTTCTGCTCGAGTCCCATCTGCGCGATCGTATTGAGAACAGCGTCCGTGATGGCTCGGTAGTAGACAGCGAAGTCATTGATCTCGGCACGGGAGAGAGCCCGAATGCGGCTCTCGAGCAGGCCGCGAATCTGGACGGAGTCGGCGGCCACGAAGCTGCCGCCGCCACGCCCTTGTCGCGTATGCAGAAGATCGGTGGCCCGAAGCTGCTGGAGGGCCTCCCTGACGGTGACGAGAGAGACGCGGAAACGCGATGCCAGAGTTGATTCTCCAGGGAGGCGATCACCGGGGGCGAGGACGCCGGTAGCGATTGCGTCCTCGAGTCGCTGCCGGATTCGGGGAACAAGCGCTTTGTCCCCGATCGGCGCATAGATGGCTGCGGTGACTGGCGAGTCGGAGCGGCGATCATCCATATCTCCATTGTCCGAATACAGGCTGAGAAATCCTTGAAACATATGGTTTCATGTGTTTGTATGATCTGCAACACATCAAGAGTTCAAGGAGAGTGTGATGACAGAGTCCTCCGGTATGGCGATCTCGCTCCGCGGGGTCGAGCGCAGGTTCGGTGAGGTCGCCGCGGTCGATGGCGTCGATCTGGACATTGCCGAGGGGGAGTTCTTCTCCATGCTCGGCCCGTCGGGGTCGGGGAAGACCACCGTCCTCCGGTTGATCGCGGGCTTCGATGAACCCACTGCGGGAACGATCGAGCTGGCCGGCAAGCCGGTGCATCACTTGGCGTCGTACGATCGTGACGTCAACACGGTCTTTCAGGACTACGCTCTCTTCCCCCACCTGAACGTGATTGAAAACGTCGAGTTCGGATTGCGCGTGCGCCGCATCGCCAAGGCCAAGCGACGTCAGTTGGCCCGGGAAGCACTGGAGCGGATGCGGCTGGGAGCCTTAGAAACCCGCCGTCCGGGCGAACTCTCCGGCGGACAGCGGCAACGTGTGGCACTTGCGCGCGCCTTCGTCGTCGACCCGAAGGTGCTCCTGCTCGATGAACCCCTGGGTGCACTGGACAAGAAGCTGCGCGAGCAGATGCAGATCGAGCTCAAAGATCTGCAGCGGAACCTCGGGATCACCTTCGTCTTCGTCACTCACGATCAGGAGGAGGCGCTGACGTTGTCGGATCGGATCGCGGTATTCAACGACGGAAGGATCCAGCAGGTCGACACCCCCGAGAATCTCTACAGCGCCCCCGCGACCGAATTCGTGGCGTCCTTCGTGGGTACGTCGAACCTGTTCGATGAACAAGCCGCTCACAGGCTTCTGGGGCTGTCGGGGACCTACACCATCCGTCCGGAGAACCTCCGCTTCATCGCGGCGGAATCGGGCCGTCCCGGCAGGCTGTCCGGAACCGTGCGCAATCGGATGTTCATCGGCTCGAGCCACCGGACGATCGTCGATGTCGAGGAACTCGAGATCTCTGTGCTCGAACCGGCAGGATCGCCGAACCGTGAAATCGGAGACGCGGTGGCGATTGATTTCAACGATGCGGACGTTCGGAAACTCCGGACAGACGGTCTCTCAGCGGCCTGAACCGCCAGTGAAGGATGAAGGAGAAAAGTGAGATGAAACTGAGAAGACGCGCCGGAGTCGGCGTAGCTGCCGCCGCGGCCCTGGCATTGTCGCTGGGGCTCAGCGCCTGCGGTACGGCATCGGGAGGCAGTTCCGACGCCGACACCGAAGAGCTCAAAGAACTCGGTGACCCCGAAGGGGAGGTCTCGATTCTGGCCTGGCCGGGTTATGTCGAAGACGGCTCGAACGATCCCGACGCCGACTGGGTGACGCCATTCGAGAAAGACACCGGGTGCAAGGTCAATGCTCAGACCTATGGCACCAGCGATGAAGCCTTCAATCTGATGAAGCAGGGCGGCATCGACGTGGTCGCCGCCTCGGGGGACCTCTCGCTGCGCCTCATCGCCGCAGGCGATGTCCAGCCCATCAACAACGACCTCGTTCCGAACTACGAGAACGTCTACGACTTCCTCAAGGATCGGGATTGGAACTCCCGGGACGGAAAGAACTATGGAGTTCCACACGGCTATGGCGCCAATCTGCTGATGTACAACAAGAAGGAATTCGACAAGGCGCCGACCTCGTGGGATGTCGTTTTCGACAAGGCCGACGAGCACAAAGGCAAGATCACCGCTTATGACTCGCCCATCTATATCGCCGACGCAGCGGTCTATCTGATGGAGCATCAGCCTGATCTGGGGATCAAGAACCCGTATTCGCTCGACGAGAAGCAGTTGGACGCCGCAGTCGAACTGCTCAAGAAACAGAAGCCCAATGTGGCTGAATACTGGTCCGACTATCTGAAGTCTCTGCAAGGGTTCGAGAACGGCTCGGTCGTCGCCGGCACCGGCTGGCAGGTGACGATGAACGAACTCGATCCGAAGAAGTTCGGCTCGGTCGTTCCAGATGAGGGGACGACGGGGTGGAGCGACACCTGGATGATCTCGTCGAAGACGGAGCATCCGACGTGTTCGTACAAGTGGCTCGACTACATGACCAGCGCAAAAGGCTCGGCCGCTGCCACCGAATACTTCGGTGAGGCGCCGAACAATCCAGGAGCCTGCGAGGAGGCCAAAGATCCGAACTTCTGCGACAACTACCATGCCGGCGACAAGAAGTACGCGGAAGGCATCTGGTATTGGACGACACCGGTGACGGAGTGCCTGGACGGACGCACCGACGTCAAATGCACCGACTACTCCGCCTGGACCAAAGCCTGGCAACAGATCAAGGGGTGATTGACAATGAGTCAGACCAGCAGAGCTGAAGGGCGGCTCCCCGCTCCGCCCATGACAGCGTCACGTCGACTTTCGAGCTTCTTCGCAACACATCGAAAGCTGTCTCTGACTGCCCTGCTTGCGGCACCGCTGGCCTGGCTCGTCCTCATCTACATCGTCTCCCTGCTATTGCTGCTGGTGACCGCTTTCTGGTCGACGGACAGCTTCACCGGGCAGGTCGTCCAGGACTGGACCCTGGGCAATTTCACGGCGGTCTTCACCGAAGCGCTCTATCGGGCAGTGACGGTGAGGACGCTCATCATTGCAGTATCCGTCACGATCATCGATGTGGTCATCGCCCTGCCGGTCGGATACTTCATGTCCAAGGTAGCCGGCCCACGGCTGCGCGGAGCGCTCGTCGTCGCGTTCCTCATGCCGCTGTGGGCCGCCTATCTGGTCAAGGCTTATGCCTGGCGAACCATCGTCTCGCCGCACGGGCTCCTTGACTCATTGGGGATCTCGCCCGGCCTGGGGCTGATCGCAACGATCATCACGATGTCCTATATCTGGTTGCCATACGTCGTGATGCCCGTCTATACCGGGTTCGAGCGGATTCCCGACAACCTCATCGAGGCGGCAGGCGACCTCGGGGCAAAGGGCTGGAATACGTTCACCGCGGTCATCGTCCCTCTGGTATGGCCCTCTGTCATCGCCGGTTCGATCTTCTCGTTCTCGTTGACCCTGGGTGACTATATCGCCGTGCAGATCGTCGGCGGCTCCCAGCAGCTGCTGGGAACCCTGATCTATGCCAACGTCGGAACCGGAGGGAATATGCCGCTGGCTGCTGCAACCGCATTCATCCCGATCGTCGTCATCGTCATCTACCTCACTGCAGTTCGCCGAACCGGCGCCCTGAAGAATCTGTAGGAGCTCCCATGCGTATTCCCGCACCGGTCAAAGCCGTGCTCAGTGTGATCGTCTGCGCCGTCTTGGCGTTCGTCTACATTCCTCTGATCATCGTCGTCATCAACTCATTCAACGCCAGTCAGTCACTGGGGTGGCCCCCGCAGTCCTTCACCTTCGAGTGGTGGATCAGAGCATTCAGCGACAAGGTGGCTCTGTCAGCGTTGGGTACCAGCCTGGTGGTCGCGGCATGCGCCACCGTCATTGCTCTCGTCCTGGGGACGCTCGCCTCCTTGGCGCTCGACCGGTTCGAATTCTTCGGAAAAGAAGGAGTCAACCTCCTCATCGTCCTGCCGATCGCGCTGCCCGGAATCATCACCGGTATCGCATTGAACAACGCCTTCACCACGATGTTGGGCATGCGATTGGGGCTGATGACGGTGATCGTGGCTCACGCGACCTTCTGCATCGTCACGATCTACAACAACGTATTCGCGCGCATGCGCAGGATGTCCGGCAACCTCAGGGATGCGGCCATGGATCTGGGTGCCGACGCCTTCACCACGTTCAGGCTGGTCACCTTCCCTCAGCTGAGAAGCGCACTGCTGGCCGGCGGTCTGCTGGCATTCGGGCTCTCTTTCGACGAAATCATCGTCACTCAGTTCACTGCCGGTACCGGGGTGCAGACTCTGCCGATCTGGATCTTCGACAATATGTTCCGACCGAATCAGGCCCCGATCGTCAACGTCATCGCGACTTTCCTCGTCATCGTGTCGATCATCCCGATCACGTTGGCGAACCGTATCGGCGGAAAGGCGGCGACGGGCGTGGCCTGACGGTCGAATGACCGGTCAAGAGCTGCCTCGGTAAAGAGGGCGGCCGCGGACTTCGGCATCGCCACCAGCGCACGGTCCATCGGAACTACGGCTGCGGATCGCGCGGGGAGCTTCGAACCTTGGCGCTGAATTCGTGTTGAGATGCGACGAGGTCGTGCTCGGATAGGGCTTCTCAACGCTATCGGGGAGTGGGGTCGGTCGTTTCGAGCACAGGTTCGGCCGTTTCGGGATCGGGATCGGTTGCTTCGAGTGCCTGGTTAGTGACCCCACGGACGGGGACCGGAACGGTCACCTCACGATCGGGCTCGGCGACCGGGTCGGTCACCGCACGATGGGGATCGGCGGCGAGGCCGACCGGCCGCTGACGTGCTCGGCGATGACCGGTGACCCACCCCGCCAGCGTCACCGAGGCCCACCCGATGACCACGCCGGCGATGTCGTCGAGGAGGTAGTGCCAGCCGAAGTAGAGAGTGGCGATGATCGTGACGCCGAAGAAGATCCAGGTCATCGCTCTGATCGCCGGCTTCTGCTGTGTCCGTGTCATGAACAGTGCGGCGGCGAAGGTGACCGAGACGTGCAGCGATGCGAATGCGGCCACCCCTTGGATGGAGTCGCTGCCGAAGGGGTTGCTGAGGTAGTCGAGGCGAGTGGAGAACAAAGAGTCCTGGAGCTGACTGACCCCGGTGTCGGGCAGCGCCCGATAGGCTTCGGGATTGCTGAAGGCAGGCCCGACCGACGGCAGGAGGTAGTAGCTGATGACACCGAAGACCCAATTGAGGCACAGAGTCGTGGCATACCACGCGCCGATGGCATGGTTGCGACTGAGGACGAGGACCGCGCCAAGGCTGATCGGGATGAGCGGAAGATACGCGAGGTAGGCGATCGAGAGCAGGCTCGCCGCGATATCGGTGCCGAGCAGATCGTGGAGCACCACTGCCGGATTGTGGCCGCCGGCGAGCCAGTAGTCAAGGTGGAGCAGCTGCCGGTCGTAGAGGGTGCCGTCACGGACGACGGGCAGCACGCTCTTGAGATTGCGGTAGGCGACGTAGCAGACGTAGAAGCTCAGCAGTCCGGCACCGATGCACAGCACGCGATGGGAGTTCCACTCCTTCTTGGCCACATCGACGAGGGTGGCAGGCAGGTTCCGCCACCCGCTTCGTCTCACCGCCTCGACGATGACCCCGCCGCCGATGAACCCGAGAACCAGCAGGGGCAGCCGGATGTAGGAGGGTCCGAGGAACCCGTCGGGGTCACGCAGCGGGAGATCGAGACAGAGGGATGAGATCACGGCCGCCGCTCCGACGAGCAGGGACAGCGCCATGGCAAAGGTGTAGGGCCAACGTCGCATTCTGGTCATCGGCACACTGTAGTGATTCTGTTTCAGTGCTTCGTCGGATTTCCCTCGGAGTCGGCTGACCGGAATCGGCTGACCGGAATCGGCTGACCGGATTCGGACCAGAACAGAACGGTCCACCCACTGCGTGCCTCGCGGCATTAGTGTTGGTGCATGACAGAAGGTTCGTCGAACGCGACTCCGGTTCGCGATGACCCGATTCCCGAGGGCCTCAAGCTCGGTGCCCGCTTCACCGGATACCTGTTGGTGATCATCGCGGGGATCACGGTTGCGGTCTTCGTTGCTCTGCAGGTCGCCCAGATAGTGATCCCGTTCCTGGCCGGACTCGTCCTCTCCGCGCTTCTGGTCCCCATGTCGACGTTCCTGCAACGACACCGGTGGCCGAAATGGCTGGCAGTGGTGACTGTCTGGGTCGTCGTCCTCGGCCTATTGGCCGGACTCGTCCTGCTCATCACCTTCCAAGTCAGAAGTGAGATACCTGAGATCCAAAAGCAGGTCGCGACGACGCTGGACGCGGCGAAGCAGCTCTTGGCCACGCAGCCGTTCGGACTCACCGAAGCCAAACTCAATGAAATCATCGACTCCTCGGGGAAGTGGCTGCAGGACAATGCGGCCGGTCTCGGCTCTGGTGCCGCCGAAGTGGGCACGACGGCGGCCCATGTCATCGAAGGCGTCATCATCATCCTGTTCGTCACCCTCTTCGCGCTCATCGACGGACGTGGCATCTGGACCTGGGTCGTCAACATCTGGCCGAAGAAGGCACATGCGCGGATCTCCGCGGCCGGCGAGGCCGGGTGGAAGACGCTGTCGAACTTCATTCGGATCCAGCTCGTCGTCGCGGCCAGCGACGCTGTCGGGATCGGCGTGGGCGCGCTGATCCTCGGCGTCCCCTTGGCGGTGCCGATCGCCGTGGTGGTCTTCCTCGGCGCTTTCGTGCCGTTCGTCGGAGCGATCGTGGGCGGCGCAGTCGCGGTGGGCTTGGCGCTGCTCTTCAATGGCTGGGTACACGGCCTGATCATGCTCGGGATCGTCATCGTCGTTCAGCAGCTCGAAAGCCACGTCCTGCAGCCGTGGCTGACCGGGCCCACAGTGAAGATCCACCCCCTGGCGGTGATCCTCGGAGTGACAGCGGGAGCAGCGGTCGCAGGCATCGCCGGGGCCTTCTTCTCGGTCCCGGTCATCGCGACTCTCAATGCGATGATCCACGCGGCCAAAGACTACAGAGTGGGAACGAGATGAGACGGGCCTCGCCACGGCTGAATCGAGGGCGGATCGTCAAGGGCGCTCTTCGCCGTCTGCTCGAAGACGAATGCCTCGACAGAGCGGCCGGCCTGAGCTTCTACGCTCTGCTCTCTGCCGCACCGGCCATTCTCGCCATGGTGTCTCTGCTCGGCGTGGTCGGGGAAGCTGAGTCGACCACGAAGGCGGTGCTCTCCCTGGTCCACGATGTTTCGGCCGAGGCAGCCACGTCGATCCGCCCATTCATCGTCGAACTCACCAAGGCGTCCTCGGCCGGAGCCACCCTCATCGGCAGCCTGCTGCTGGCGATCTGGTCGTCGTCGAAATACATCGGCGCATTCGGCCGTGCCTTGAATGCTGTCTACAGGGTCGAGGAGAGTCGGCCGTATTGGAAGTTCAAGCCGCTCATGCTTCTGATGACCCTGGTCACGCTCATCGTTCTGGCCACTCTGGGGCTGCTTCTCGTGCTGTCCGGTTCCATCGCCGAAACACTCGGCGAATTCATCGGTATGGGACCCACGGCCCTGCTGATCTGGAATGTGGTCAGATGGCCGGTCTTCGTCTTCTTCGTCATGCTGCTCATCGCCCTGCTCTACTACGTGACCCCGAACGTCAGGCAGCCGAAGTTCCGGTGGGTCAGCCTCGGTGCGTTCATCGCTCTGCTCGTGCTGCTTGCCGTGTCGGCCTGCTTCGTGCTCTACATCAACAACTTCAGCAGCTACAACGTCACCTATGGATCGATCGGGGGAGTGATCGTCGGGCTCGCCTGGGTCTGGATGGTCAACCTCTCGCTGCTCCTCGGCGCCGAGTTCGATGCCGAGATCGAACGTGAGCGTCGACGACAGTCCGGCCGGCCCCCTGACGAGATGTTCCGACTTCCGGCGAGTGCCGGTGATTCGAGGGGAGACAGCCGCCGGCGCACTGCTGAAAGCAGCCACAGCGGCCCGGGACCGGAGAGTCAGGTACCGGGTCGCTGACCGTGCCCGCTCAGCCCTGTCCGCGTTGATCGAGGAGTTTCGACGCGAACGCGGCGGCATTATGCAGCACCGTGTTCGTGTCGTCGAGGATGCGCCCGAAGTGGAGGAACGAGTGGAGCACATGCGGGTACTCCTCGAACTCGACATCGTTGCCCGCTCGCTCCAAAGTCCTGGCCAGGGCGCGGCTGTCGTCGCGCAGCGGGTCGAGTCCTGCGGCCACGACGAACACCGGAGGCAGACCGGACAGATCGGCGGTGAGGTGTGCGACGTAGGGAGACTCCGCGTCGTCGGGTTCGGCGAAGTACTCGCCCATGAGGTTGTTGAGGTCGTTGGCTCCCATTCCGTCCCAGTCGCCGCCGAAGAGCCTGCGACTGGCGGAATCGACGAGTCCATGACCGCCGTAGATCGAGATGAGGGCGCGCAGAGCCGCAAAGCTCTCAGGTGCCGCCGCCACGATGTGAGGCTCATCCCGTAGCAGCAGTGCCGCACCCATCGTCAGACCGGCCCCGGCCGAATCTCCTGCCACGGCCAGCCGTGCACCGTCGATGCCGTACCCATGGCCGTATCTGGCCAGGTGGTCGACGATCGCCGCGCATTCGTGGAGGGCCTGCGGGTACGTCCCTTCGGGGGAGAGGGAATAGTCGACGCCGATGACGGCGCAGCCGGCCGCCTCGGCGAGGACCCGCATGATCCGATCATGCGTGTCGAGGTCGCCGACGCTGTACCCGCCGCCGTGGAGGAACACGATTCCGGGCAGGACCGCCTCGGCGGTGGGGCGGTGGATGCGGATGGGAACGTCGACGCCGGCGGCGCGGATGTGTCGATCATCGGTGCGGGCCATGATCGGCCCGCCCTCGTTCCACACGCACCGTTCGGCACGGTATTCGGCGCGCTTGGCCAGGGCGCCACGACTGGTCACGGAGTTGGAGTCGGCTAATTGCGCGGCCTGCGCAGCCACTTCGCCGATCGCTCGGCATTCCTCGGCCCGCGCGGCCTGAATGGACAGGACCTCGCACATCTGGGGCGACATCGCCTCGACGATGTCGGCGGGAATCGTGGCAAGCAGCTCATCAGTGAGCTCGGAGTCGACGGTTACGCCGGGAATCATCGGCCTCTTTCCTGGTCAGCGGCTGTTGAATCCAGTCTAGCGACCTTGATTTAAGAACCTCCAGATTCTATAGTTTTAGTAGGCGGAGCGTGGACGTCAAGTTAGTCGCCGGGTGGATCGTGACACTGGATGACGACTCCCGAAATCAAGTCGTTGCTGCTATTGAGTTGCTCGAGGAGCATGGTCCAAACCTGGGGCGCCAGCTGGTAGACACTGTGGTCGCTTCCCGTCATAAGAACATGAAGGAATTGCGGCCGGGGTCGTCTGGGCGATCGGAACTTCGGGTCCTCTTCGCCTTCGATTCCCAAAAGGAGAGCCGTACTTCTCATTGCGGGAGACAAGTCAGGCGACTGGAACCGCTGGTATCGAAGAAACATACCGGTCGCGGACGATCGTTTCGACGAACATCTGCGTAGCTTGAAAGGAAAATGAATAACATGGCTATGAGTCTCGAAGACCTTCTCGCTGAGCCTCCAGCGGACCGGGCGTCTGTTGAAGCACATAAGGAGCGAATGCTCGCTGAGGTTCGGGCGTACCGACTGCGCGAACTACGGGAGGACGCTGGCCTGACTCAACAGGAGCTCGCAGATCGGATCGGGGTGTCTCAGCGGCAGGTCTCGAAGATCGAGCACGGCGAACTCGACAATGCCAAGGTAGGCACGGTCCGGAGATACCTCGAAGCCGTCGGTGGTGGTCTTGCGCTCGAATATGTGATCGGTGACGAACGCGTACAGGTTGCCTGAACATCATGATGGCTGCATGGTCGATCATCGCCAATATTGCGACGACAGTTGGTGTGATAGCGAGCGTCCTTTTCGCTGTAAGGGCTGAACGTGCGGCAGCCAGACGAGCGGAGGCCGCCGCGGCGCTTAGTGATGAAAATGCGAATCGAGCGATTGGAGCACTTGAGCAGATCGCCGCAAATGATTCAGGATCAGGAAAGTTTCTATTGCCTGAGATGGTCCGATGGAGTATGACTTATCAAGCTGGCGATACCTATCTCCTTGAGAACACGGGCGATATGGTCGCTTCCAGCGTGGAGGTTTCGGCGGCTCCAAGCTCAAACATGATCTTTAGGGCCCCGGAAGTAATAGACCTTCGGCCGGGTGAGGCGCTTACATTCATGGCTGCGCGGTCATTGGCCACTTCCGACAGCACAATGACGGTGACATGGCGGCAAGGTGGTGAGGAACACCAGTGGAGATATCCACTGCCTCCGCGTCCCAGAGGATAGCTTTCAGTTCGTGTGTTGAGTGGCTATCAAGCGTCTTGGAGGAGAGTCGCCGGGGTAGCGGGGATTTGGCGTGTGCGGGCCCGCATGTTTTGTTGTGATCCTCCGGTATTGGAATATCCCGCGCCCGAGGCTGTTACTACTGTCGACGTGCGTGACCAGCTGGTTGCGCCGTCCGAGGCAGCGACGGACACACCAGGAGCGAGCACTTTGACCGAAAACGTGCGCACCGAGCACATGCGCCGACACGAGACCGACCACGAGGTTCCCTGGTCCCTGCCCATCGTCGTGCGCCGGTCGAAGACCGCCATCGCCCGCCACATCGACGTCCTCGAAGCCACCTCCCGAGCCGTCGTGACCTTCCTCGACGATCCGCGCACCCAGCCCGGCGGGGAGTGGCACGACGCCGTCGCCTACTGGCGCGACGGAGCCATCCGCAAGGTCGTGCGCCGCGGTGACGGGAAGAAGCTCGAAGATGCACGGGCGCTGGGCAGCGTGAGCGTGGCCTTCGGCGGCACGGATGATTTCGCCCCCGCCGAGGCGTCCGTGTTCGTGCCCGGACCCGTCGAACCGCTGCCGCATGAGCTCAAGAAGCTTCAGGTCGGCGGCACCGAATTCCCCGATGAAGGCGAATCCTCGATCCCCGCCGCCGAGGCGGTCGTGACCATCGAACTCTCACCCTCGCTCACGCTGACGACGGGCAAGGCCGCCGCCCAATGCGGTCACGCCGCACAGCTGGCATATGAGCAGATGCCCGTCGAGGAGCGTGAGCGTTGGCGCGCTTCGGGGTTCAGCCTGCGTGTGCAGACCGCGACGAAGGAAGCCTGGGCGGCGAACGAGCAGCAGGTCAGCATCGTTGATGCCGGGTTCACCGAAGTCGACGGACCCACGGAGACCGTGCGCGCCTCATGGTGAGGTTGCAGCTGTCGAAGAGATGAACTCGCGACGTGCTGTCGTCGGCACCGATTCCGACGCGTCCTGGCGCCGCGGCGATGGTTGGTGAGGCCTGGAAGCCGGCATGTCAAGGTCTTGACAGGTGGAATGGAGGGGACAAGCCTGGAGGGCCAGGTCCGGTCACCTGACATCAGGTCGACTACGGCACATTCGACATCGAGACTTCCTGAGGAGAACCCCCATGGCGACGTCCGTCAGCGACTTCATCATCGATCGACTCATCGCCTGGGATCTGCACCAGTGGTACGGATACCCCGGCGATGGCATCGGCGGCTTCGATGGGGCCATGGGCCGAGCACAGGATGAGGGCAAGGACTTCGCCTATGTGCGTCCCACCCATGAGGAGGAGGCCGCGTTCATGGCCACCGCCCACGCGAAGTTCACCGGGAGCGTGGGCGTGTGCGTCTCGACTTCGGGTCCCGGAGCCATCCATCTCATGAACGGCCTCTATGATGCCAAAGGCGACAACGCGCCCGTCGTTGCCATTGTCGGCCAGCAGGCGCGGGTGTCGCTGAACTCCGAATTCCAACAGGAGATCAACCTCGAACGACTCTTCGCCGACGCGGCGGTGTTCGTGCAGACCGTGACCACACCGATGCACGCCCAGCTCGTCGTCGACAAGGCCGTGCGCATGGCCAAGGCCTACCGCGGACCTGCCGTGGTCATCCTCCCCGCCGACGTGCAGACCATGGATATGGAAGAACCTTCGGTCGAGCATTTCGTCTCCCGCACGGGTATCGGCTTCGCCGAGGACCGCCTGCGACCAGACGACGACGCGCTCGCCCGCGCGGCCGAAGTCCTCAACAGCGGCCAGAAGGTCGCCATGCTCGTCGGGCAGGGCGCGATCGGGGCGACCGATGAGGTCATCAGCGCCGCCGAACGCCTCGGCGCCGGTGTCATCACCACGCTCCTGGGCAAACAGGTGGTGCCCGGCGACGTCGGATACCACACCCAGCAACTGGGACTGCTGGGTTCGCGGCCGAGCTACGACATGATGCAGAAATGCGACACTCTGCTCATGGTCGGCATGAACTACCCCTACGGTGAGTTCATGCCGCCGACGGGGCAGGCCCGAGCCGTGCAGATCGATCTGTCGCCGCGTCACCTGGGCATCCGCTACCCCACCGAAGTGAACCTGTGGGGAGACGCGAAGACCACGCTGGCCGCCCTTCAGCCGCATCTGACCCAGCATGAGACCGGGTGGCAGGAGAAGATCGTCGAGGAGAACCGAGCGTGGGTCGAAGAGAACACGCGGGTGGCGAAGACCGAAGCCGATCCGATCAACCCTCGCCGTGTCTTCGTCTCCCTCAACGAACGTCTGCCCGAGAACGCGATCATCACCTGCGACGCCGGGAGCACGGCCGACTGGTACGGCTTCCACATCGAACTGGGGCCGAACCAGATGGGCAACCTCTCGGGTCGGATGGCGTCGATGCTCGCCGCGATGCCCTATGCGCTGGCCGGCAAGTTCGCGCATCCCGACCGTCCGGTGGTGTGCACCATCGGCGACGGAGCAATCCAGATGATGGGCATGAACGGGCTGCTCACCGTCAAACGCCACTGGCAGGAATGGTCGAACTCCACCTTCGTCGTCCTCGTCATCAACAACGGGGACCTCAACCAGGTGTCCTGGGAGATGCGTGAGGCCGGTGACCCGAGGTGGGACACGGCACAGCTGGTCGAGTCGTTGGACTACGCCGGCTACGCGGAGCTGCTCGGACTCAGAGGCATCGCCGTCGACGACCCGGAGGACATCGACGGAGCCTTTGACCAAGCATTCGCCGCAGACCGGCCGGTCGTCCTCGACGTCCGCTGCGACCGCAATACGCCGCCGCTGCCGGCCCACATCGCGGTTGCACAGGCCAAAGGCCTCGCGGAATCGCTGCTGGGCGGGGACCCAGAGCTCGGGCAGGTGGTCAAACAGAGTTCTCGCGCCACCGCAGCACGGCTGTTTGCGCGCATGGGTCTGACTTCGGATGACTGAGTCGGCTGGTCGAGCTGCCGCGTCAAGAGGTGCGGCAGGTCTCGTCAACCACGACCGCGGACACCGGTGATCCGGTGTCCGCGGCGGTCGCTGTGTCGGGGAAACGCTGGTTCGGGTTCAGCTCTCGGGGGCGTTGTCGAGGTCGTCGAGTTCCTCGTCGGTCAGCGGCCGCGTCTTCGTGCCGTTGCCGAATTCGTCGAGGTAGATGATGTGTTTGACCATCTCGCCGGTCTCTTCGTCCTCGACTTCGACGATGTCGCCGGGTTGGGTCGCCGGCTGGTAGAAATCCTCATTGACTCCGGTCATCGTGACCACCTCCTATAGGTCTTCTGACCATACGCCAGTGTGACAAGAGTCTCAATGACCCCTTTGCTACCTGACCGCGGCCCAGCAACCTCGCGCAAGGTTGCTGGGCCGCCGTCAGGTAGCAATAGAGGGTCTGTCGGGACCGGAATCGGTAGTCTGGGTGGATGGAACGTCTCAGAATGCACACCGACGGCGGACGCGAACGCAATGTCGCCGAGGTGGCCCGCCCCAACGAGGATGAGTTCCGTGTCGACATCGAACGGATCCGGTTCTCCCCGTTCTTCTCCCGGCTGGCCTCGGTCACCCAGGTGATCCCGCAGGCCGGATCCGGCACGGTCATCCACAACCGGCTGACCCATTCGCTCAAGGTCTCCGCGGTGGCCCGGTCGATCGCGATCACGCTCAACAACGCCGATGAGCGGACACGGGAAGTGGTAGGCCGCCTCGGCGGGTGTGATCCGGTGGTCGTGCAGGCGGCTGCGGCCGCCCACGATCTGGGGCACCCACCGTTCGGCCACCTCGGCGAGAAGGAACTCGACCGGGTGTCGCGGCAGGTGCTACGCCTCGATGACGGATTCGAGGGCAATGCGCAGACGTTTCGGATCCTCACTGCCCTCGACAGCTGTGAGGCCACGGCGCGAGGGCTCAACCTCACGCGGGCGGTCAGGGCGGCGGTGCTGAAGTATCCGTGGGAGCGCGGGGAGTGGACCGGCGATCGGGCGTCGTCGGCGGCCAGAATGCCGCGCGGGGTCGGTGATGATGCCAGCGAGGGAGCGATGAAGTTCTCCGCCTATGCCACCGAGGTCGAGGAGATGGCGGACGTGCTCTCGGCGTTCCCGGCGATCGCAAAGTATCAGCAGACGCTCGAGTGCGCGGTCATGGATGTCGCCGACGATATCGCGTATGCGGTGCACGACCTGGACGATTTCTACCGGTCGAACGTGCTGCAGTACACGGCGGTGTCGGCTGAGCTGGGGCGATGGCTACGTGACTGCCGGGACTTGGCGACGTTGGATGATGCCGACCTGGACAGGCGCCGGCCGGGGCATGCGCTCGAGGCGATCCGGCGGCACATCGGGCAGAAAGACCCGTGGATTGCCTCGGAGGAGGCGTTTCGGGATTCGGTCGAGCGGATCAACCGGGACCTCGTCGAGGGTCTGCTCGGAGTTCCCTATGACGGGGGATTGGAAGCGGATCGGGCGGTCACCGGGTTCACGCGGCGGTGGATCGATCGGCTGCAGGCCTCGATTGTCGTCGATCCGGATCCGCACATCCGCAGCGGGCATGTGCGGCTGAGCCAGGAGGCGTGGCACGACGTTGTGGTGCTGAAGTTCGTGCATGCGAAGTTCGTGCTCGAGCGGTCTGACTTGGCGGTCTATCAGCGCGGGCAGACGCGGATCATCGCATCTCTGGTCGAGGGGTTCCACGAATGGCTGCTCGACCCAGATGAGGCGACGCGGATTCCCCGGCGGCTCGTCGATTCCGTCGAGGCGTCAACGCAGGAGTATCAGGATCTGTACGCGCGCAATCCTGCCGCACTGGGCGAGGAGGGGGCGGCGGCGATCGTCCGGCGGGGCCGGGCGCGAGCGGTCGTGGACTACATCGCCTCGTTCACCGATGCGCAGGCGATGTCGGTCAATGCCTTGATCACCGGAGCCTCCGAGGAGCCGTGGGAGGCCGGGCGCGGGTTGTAGTCGCACTGTGTGAATGACGAACGGCGGGATCGAAGATTTCGTTTCGATCCCGCCGTTCGTTCTGTTCAGCGTTCGCTGCTCAGCTGGTGGGCCGAGCCGGACTCAGCGTTCGGGTGATGGGCCCGAACGCTGAGTTCCGGTGGACCTCAGTGCTTGCCTGCCGAGGCGCGGTAGCGGCGGGTTGCCCACACCGCTGCGGCGCCACCGGCGAGGAGCAGTGCGGCGAATCCGACCATGGCCGGGACGCCGTCGGCGCCCGTCCGCGGAAGGTCTCCGCCGGCGCTGCTGCCGGAGGCGTTGGTGCTCGAACCGGCCGAGGCGTTGGCACCGGATCCGGCATTGGCGTTCGCCGAGGTTCCGGCGTTGGCCGATGCGGCCTGATCCGAATCAGCCGATGCCGAGGAGTTCGCCGAGGCGGCCTTCTCGGAATCGGTCGAAGCGCTGGCTTCGTCACCGTCGGCCGAGGCGCTGGCCGAGTCTCCGTCGGTGGAGGCATTCGCCTCTGCGCCTTCAGCGGCAGCGTCAGCCTCGTCGCCGTCTGCGGCAGCCGCAGCGGAAGCCTCAGATGAGGAGTCCGCCGTCGATGCCGACGAAGCGGCGGCACCGGCGTCAGCGTTCGCCGCGGCCGAAGCCTGAGCGTTGCTCTCATCCTCATTGTCGGCGTTTGCAGCGGCGTTGGCTGCCTTCTGCGCCGAAGCGTTCGGATCCGAGGTCGCGTCCGCCGAGGTCTCCGAAGAGGCCTCTTCGTTGGCAGCGGACTCCGCGGCTGCTTCGGCATTCTCGTTCGCAGCTGCCGATGCCGTGTTGTCGGCATCGTTATCGGCTGCCGCCTGAGCGGCTGCCTCGGCGACTGCGTTGCCGTTGTCATCGGCGTTGGCCGAAGCCGAGGCCGATGCGGCAGCGTTCACATTGGCATTCGCATCCGAATCGTCCGAATCGGTGGCCGTGGCTTCGTCCCCGCCGTCGGCGTCAGCAGCTGCGTTGGCAGAAGCTTCCGAGGAAGAGTCCGCGGTCGAGGCTGCGGACGCAGCAGCTGCCGGATCGGCATCAGCAGCGGCCGAAGCATCAGCGTTCGTCGAGTCCGAGTTGTCGGCGTTCGCGGCGGCGTTGGCCGCCTGCTGCGCCGAGGCGTTCGGATCCGAGGTCGCGTCCGCCGAGGTCTCCGAGGAGGCCTCTTCGTTGGCGGCCGATTCTGCGGCTGCTTCGGCGTTCTCGTCGGCTGCTGCCGATGCCGTGTTGTCGGCATCGTTATCGGCGGCTGCCACTGCTGCTGCCTCGGCTGCCGCGTTGTTGTCGTCATCGGCGTTGGCCGAAGCCGAGGCCGAAGCGGCTGCGTTCACGTTGGCATTCGCGTCTGCGTCATCGGCAGCATCGGGGTCCGCAGCTGCGCTTGCGTCAGACTCGGCTGCTGCCTCTGCAGATGCCTCGTTCGAGGAATCAGCGGTGGAAGCGGCTTCCGAAGCGGCTGCGGAGTTGGCATCCGAGGCCGTCGACGTTTCGGCATTCGTGTCATCGGTGTTGTCTGCCTGTGCAGCGGCCTGCGAGGCTGCCGTCGACGAAGCATTCTCATCCGTTGTCGAATCGGCCGAGGCCTCCGATGAGGCGTCCTCGGTCGCTGCCGACTCTGCCGCTGCTTCAGCATTCTCGTCAGCTGCTGCCGATGCCGTGTTGTCGGCATTGTTGTCGGCAGCTGCCTCGGATGCAGCCTGGGCAGCCGGGTTGTTGTCACCATCGGCGTCGGCCGAAGCCGATGCCGAGGCCGCTGCGTTCGCGTTCACATCGTCATCGCCCGGTTCTTCCGGTGCGTCCGCGGTCGCACGGACCGAGGACGAGGCCAGGTTGATGTCGATGGCATCGGCGGCCGGGAGCAGTTCCAGGCTCACCGCACTGACGGTGAAGCCGGGTCCATTGGAGCCCTTGACCTGGCTCTCCTCTGCCGGATCCTTTGCAGTCGGCTGCTCGTTGATCGTGAGATCGACGACCTGGTTGAGTGCGTTGAAGACCGGGTCGAGAGTATCGAGAACCGGATCGACGATACCGGTCACAGCGCCAGCGACTTCATCGGCCGTGGAATCAAGGATTCCGCCGATGAGAGGTTCGGTGATGCCGAGAACTGCGTTGACCACAGGAGTGGTGATGAGGTTAAGGATCTGTCCAGCGTCGATGGTTGTTCCCAGGACGCTGATTTTGAGATCAGTCGTGACGGTTGGCTGGGAGTTGTCTGTCCCGGCCAGCTGGCCGAGGGTCGCATCGACGGTAACTTTGCCGTCAACTGACTGACCCAGCAACGTGATTGAAGCCGGGAGGTCGATGACGAGATGGACGTCGTTGAGCGCATCGGACAGAGTCTCGTTGACCTTGCCCGAGAGCGCGCCGAGGGCATCGGCCACGGCATCGGTGATCTTCGAGATCGTGTCCGAGGTGAGCACCTGAGTGTTCGGGTCGAGGCCGTTGAGGTCAGAGGCGTCGCCGCCCTTGACGATCTTCGCGAGGTCGATCTTGATGTCGCCATTGGCGAGATCGATCGAGACAATCCCAGCGTCATCTTCGAGCGCCTCGTTGACGACGTTCTCGACGACGCTGTTGAGTGCATCGCGGACTTCGACGGACACCTGGGTGTCGTCTCCACCGATATTGACGGAAGCTGCAAGTACATCAACGTTGACACCGAGGCCGGCCAGGTCATTGACCAGCCCCTCATCGCCGATGACCTCCTCGAGAGTGCCTCCGGCACCGTCGACGACCTCATCAAGAGCGCCCGAGAGGTCGCCCACCGCAGGGCTGGAGACCGTGAGGATGCCATCGGCGACAGCGTACTCAGAGTCATCGGCTTCGCCGTTGCTGTTAGCAGTCGAGGCGATCGCACCGAGCTCGAGGCTGAGCTCATCGACGATCTCATCGGTGACGCCGTCGAGATTGAGCTGACCGAGCACCGAGGTCAGGTCGACCTTGGCGTTGCCGTACTCACCATTATTGATGTCATCGAGGTTGAGCCCACCATCAGACCCGACAGCACCGGCACTGGCCGTGGCGTCGTTGTAGGCAGGAGCGTGACCGTAGGTATTGAGCGCTCCGCCCTCACCGAGCTCGAGGAGGCCGTCGCCATCCTCGTTGCTGATGAGCGGGATGCCGATTCCGGGGAGCTCGACTCCGATGGCCTGGAGCACCTCGGCGTTGATCGGCGTGCTGTCCGCATCCGTGCTGGCCGGAGAGCTGCTGTACGCCGACAGGGCGTCGAGCGCGTCGGCGCCCAGGATGTCGGCGTCGATCAGCTGTCCGTAGGCTTCTGAATCTTCATTCGGATTCTGCTCGTCGGCAGCACCTGGCGACGTTGTCAGCAGTGTCAGACCCACTGCCGTCGCCGCGGCGACAGACCCCACCGCGATCTTCCGACCGGTTCCGGGCCGGCCTCTCAGTTTTCTCATGATTCTCCACATCGTTCAGACCCTGATCAGGTCCAGGCGCGGCCTGGACGGAAACAGGCAGTTTCCTGACAGGACGCTCACAACGTTACGGAGTAATGAAAAAGTAATCAGTGAATCACAAAAAAAGTTACCTCGTCGTTATAGTTACGCCCAGGTAGATTCAAGTGCTCGTTGCGGGTAGTGGATGTGGTGGAGCTCCTGTCTGCCGTGGTCATTAAAACCCCAGGTGGTCGACTTGTGGTCTCAGGGTGGTGCCACCGACTCGGAAAGTGTCACAGTCATAGTCGAGTCACTGAGACAGCCCCTTATTGTCACGGATTGGGACACAGAAGTCTGGCCTCGATGTCGGTCTGTGACCAAGCGGTGTCCCGCAAGGTCACGCTTCCGTGGTGTGGACGAGCGGCTCCTGCCGCCTTGCCAACGTCTACAGTCGACTCAACCGGCAGGAACGACGAGGATCAGCGAAGGAGTTGAGGCATGGCGAAGACACCACGGTGGGCCGTCATCGGAGCTGGCATCATCGGAGCCGCGGTCGCCCGCGAGATCCTGGGCCGCCACGACTCCGCCGACGTCACCCTCTTCGAAAAGGAAGACCGCCCGGCAGCCCACCAGACCGGCCACAACTCCGGAGTGGTCCACGCCGGTCTCTATTACGAACCCGGCAGCCTCAAGGCCACCCTGTGCCGCCGTGGCGTCGATCTCATCCGCGACTTCGCCGCCGATCATGACGTCGCTTTCGACGAATGCGGCAAGGTCGTCGTCGCCACCGACGAGACAGAAGTCGAACGCCTCCACGCCATCCACGGCCGCGCCCTGGCCAACGGCGTCCCCGACATCGCTCTGCTCGACCGCGACGGCCTGCGCGACATCGAACCGAACGCCGAAGGACTCGCCGCCCTCCACTCACCCCATACCGCAATCATCGACTACCCCGGACTCACAGACGCCCTCGTCGCCGACTTCCGCACCCACGGCGGCCGCGTCCGCTTCTCCACCCCGGTGAAGTCCGTCGATCACCGAGGCGGCCCCACCGGTGACACCGCCATCGTCCGCACTCCGGTCGACACCCAGGAATTCGACCACGTCATCGTCTGCGCCGGGCTCCAATCCGACCGCCTCGCCGCCCGCTCCGGACAGGCCCGCACGCCGACCGTGGTGCCCTTCTTCGGCCAGTACTTCATCCTCGATGCCGCACACAGCGATGCCGTCAATGGACTCATCTACCCCGTCCCGGATCCGAAGTATCCCTTCCTCGGCGTCCACGTGACCCGGCGCATCGACGGCGGCCTGATGATCGGGCCCAACGCCTTCCTCTCCTTCTCCCGCGAAGGCTACCGGGGCCTCGGCCTCAACATCCCCGATTCCCTGGCCGTGGCCGCCGACCCGGGATTCTGGCGCTTCGCCGCCGACAATATGGCCACCGCTGTACGTGAACTCCCAGGCGTGCTCTCCATCGAGAGATTCGTCGCCGAGGCGGCTCGCTACGTCCCCTCCCTCGCCGGAGCCGACGGCCACCGCGCCACCCGCGGAATCCGCGCACAAGCAATGAACCTGAACGGAACACTCGTCGATGATTTCGTCATCGACCGGGCGGGAGCCACGATGTTCTTAAGGAACGCGCCCTCCCCGGGAGCCACCTCGGCGCTGGCCATTGCCGAACACCTCGTGGGCATCGTCGACGGTCGGCGATGACGGTGCCGGGCGTCGACGACGAAAGGCCGCCTGCCCGACCGTGAGGACGGGGAGGCGGCCCGAAGATCAGAGTGGCTGCTCAGCCGCAGCGACTCACTTGGGTGTGCGGGTCTCTGCGCTGATGAACCAGGCCTGCTGCTCAAGCTGAGCGATATAGCTGTGGAAGATGTCGGCGGTCGTCGGATCCGCCGAGTCGACCTCGTCATGGCAGTCGCGCATCGAAGCCACGGTCGCTTCGATCGACGCGACCATGTGATCGATGGCGTCGTGGGTAGTGATCTCTCCGTTCGGGAACTCCGGCAACCCGGTCTGTTCGGCGATCACCGCGGGGCGACCGTCAGGGGAGGCGTGGAGGGCCCGCATACGCTCGGCGATCTCATCGCTGCCGGCACGGGCGACGTCCGTGACCTCGTCGAGGTTGAGGTGGAGGTCACGGAAGTTCGAGCCGACGATGTTCCAATGCGCCTGCTTGGCCGTGAGGCTCAGGGCGATGAAGTCGACCAGAACCGTCTGGAGGTTCTTGGTCAGGGCGTCGGAGGCGATGAAGCCGTGTTCGGCGTTCTCGCGAGTGGTCTTCTCTGCGCCATGAGGATCGGGAACTGTCACTGACTGTGTCATGATTCTTGCTCCAATCTCTCCGGTTACGGGTGAATCCGGAGTCTGTTGCCACCATAACGCCGTCCGGGGTGGGACGTAACCCCCCCGTCAGGCCGCGCCGGTCTCCTCGTCCTGGGCGGTGTAGACGCGGGAGCGCAGCCGTTGGGCGTGAGTGAGGTTCTTGAGGTCGATGTCGCTGTCGAAGCTCGACCCGAGTGCGCCGGCTACGACGCCCATCGCCGCGCTCAGCCACGCGATGTCGAGGTAGTTCGTCAAGCGGGCTTCGGGCCGGTGGATCGTCTGCGCCATGAAATCGGGGTCGATGACGATGAGTCCACCGGCGAGGATGCCGATGACCAGCAAGGCATAGAGCCCGGTGACACAGATGATGAGTGTGAGCACGGTGGAGAGGTTGTAGTAGAAGACGACTTGAGCCAGGCGCTCATTGACAGGACGGTCCCAGAGGCGATTGATCGTGATCAGCCAACCGACCATGACTGCGATGGCGATGGCACCGATCGAGATGAGACGGGCGGTCGAGAGGTGATGGGACATCTGCCAGATGGAGCTGTAGAAGATGCCGAACGCACCCGTCGCTGCCGCTGCGGCCATGGCCCGGGAGAGTTTGCGCGACATCCGCAGCGGCTCGTTGGCCATGGTCCTGCCCAGCACGAGGCGAGTCCCGCCGGTGAAGGTGTGAGCGTGGAGGGTGCGGCGGCCCGATTCGGCCCGACTCGACCACTGACCCCAACGAGGAAGACGACGTGACTTCGCGGGCAGATGGCCGTCGGGCAGGAGCTGATTGACGCAGCTCATATAGATCTTCAGCAGGCGGCGCTTCGTCGTCACAGCGCCGAGGGTGGGGCAGGAGATCACAGCGATGTTGCGGTCCGGCAGGACCTCGGCGATGAGCGGTTTGCCCTGGGTATGGCGCGGGATGTCCGTGAGCATGATGACGAGGTCCGCTGCGGGAAAGCGGTCGACGATCGCATCGAGGGTCGACAACTCCAGCCGATGGTCGGCCTGGACACGCAGCGCCTCAGTGCACACGTCGACGGTCACCTCTGACTCGAAATCCTGTCGGAGGAGTTCGGCGAACTCGTCCTTGAGCGAGGCCACTCGCCGGCTCGGCGGACCGGGATCGCAGATGAGGAGGGCATGCATTTTCCCACTGTGGCGGGGCCGGTTCGGTCTGGCCAGGGCGACGGCGAATTCCGACGCTTTCCACACGGCTCATTCAGGTCGTCGGGTCGATGGCAGTGTGGCGAACACGTATTCTGATATCGCAGATGTTCTGATGTCGAGGATTCGACGGATGAGCTCGAGTCGACGAGATGAAGGAGGACGCGGTCAATGGCAGTTCTGGTGACCGGAGGAGCAGGCTACATCGGTTCGCACGTGGTGCGGCTGCTCACCGAACGCGGTGACGATGTGCTCGTCGTCGACGACTACTCCACAGGCATCGCGGCCCGAGTCGATGGTCTGCCCGTCGTTGACCTCGACCTGGCCGCAGCCGATGCGACCGACCGCCTCGTCGCCGCCATCGAGGAGCACCAGGTCGATTCGATCATCCACTTCGCCGCGAAGAAGCAGGTCGGCGAATCCGTCGAAGAACCGGTCATGTACTACCGGCAGAACATCGGCGGCCTGACGAACATCCTCGCCGCCGTAGAGCGCTCCGGCATCGAGTCGCTCGTCTTCTCCTCCTCGGCCGCGACCTACGGCATGCCCGATGTCGACATGGTGCCTGAGGATCTCACCTGCCGTCCGATCAACCCCTACGGCCAGACCAAGCTCATCGGCGAGTGGATGATCGACAACCAGATCACCGCCTCGCAGATGCGGGGAACGACGTTCAATGCCGTGAAGCTGCGCTACTTCAATGTCGCCGGTGCCGGTTGGCCCGAACTCGCCGACACCGCGGTCATGAACCTCATCCCGATCGTGCTCGGCCGACTCGCCGACGGCAAGGCGCCGATCATCTTCGGCGACGACTACGCCACCCCGGATGGCACCTGCATCCGCGACTACGTCCACGTCAAAGACCTCGCCGAAGCCCATATCGCGGCGCTGGACTACATGAAGGCCGGCGGCACCACGGAGACCGTGTTCAACGTCGGCACCGGAACCGGGGCGTCGGTGAGGGAAGTCATCGACACCATCGCCGAGGTGACCGGCCGTGACATCGTCCCCGACATGGGCGAGCGTCGCGCCGGAGACCCGCCGGCCCTCGTCGCCGACGTCTCCCGGATCCAGGCCCTGCTGAGTTGGAAAGCCGAATTCGGTCTGGAGGAGATCGTCCGCAGTGCCGTCGAAGCCGCGGGGATGCTGCCTGGGCAGAAGTAAACGGCGCTTAGAAGGGCAGGACTGATGGTTCCGGACCCGGTCTCAGCAGCGCTCGACTGGGTCCGAGCACGTTCCGCGGCAGGGCAGGATCTGTCATCCCGTGCGCGTGTGGCACTGCATTTCCATCCCGGTGATGATGTCTCGGAGACCGGAGCGCTCGCGTCGATTCTCGCTCAGGGGCGGTATGTGTCCCAGTTCGTCACGGGAACGAGCAACGGCGGTCTGACTGCCTTTCCCGGTGGTGACCGGTGGCACTGGGAGCAGAGGATATTCGGCGGAGCCTATGACCATGTGGAAGTGCAGCATCGACCGGTCTATGGAGCTCTTGACCTCGACGGCGATCCCTACGGCCCGGCACCTCGATTTGGGTCGGCCCACCTGCGTCTTCGCCCGGAGACTCTTGCTCGGGCGACCTTTGCCTATCCGGACAGCATGTTCGGCCCGGAAATCTTCGGCGTCGCTGACCGGATGGGACTCATCGCCGACTTTCGTCGCGACGAGTCGGCCGGCGACCCGGCTGTTGCTCAAGGAAGCGGTATGTCCCGCGACCGTCTCGATCACTACATCGAGGCTCATATCCACGGAGAGGTGAAGGTGCCCGAAGACGTCGAAGCGCTGGTGATCGATCCCAGCTTCGACGATCATGCGGTGCTGGAGACGGCGGACCGCTGCGGTCTCGCCGTCGAGACTCATCCGGGTTATGTCGCCGAGGTCTCCCGAATCGCCGCGCATCCGGAGTATCGGGGCCAGGACGTGGTCGAGCTTGCGCAGCGGATCGCCGAGGGTGTGGGGAACTCAGCGCAGCTGAGACCCATCCATGTCGCGCGCGCCCGACGGGCGTGGGATCTCGACGGGCAGCAGATCAAGAAGGTCTGGCACTGCCTCGCGCGATTCGGCCGGACCTGGTGAGACCACGCTGTCACTCAGCGGATTTCATCTCGCTTTCGACGACCCATTTGTGGTTCGTCATCTCCATCTCATCTGTCTTCAGGTCGACCATGTAGACGGTCTCGTCGGTCGCTGAGTCGATGGTCGCCTCGGCGCCCTTCATACCGGGCATATGGTCGGCATTGACGGTGACCTTCGCGCCCGTCTTCAGCGGCGCTTTGTTCGGGTCCTCAAGCTCTTCGTGGACGACCCACTTGTGGTCCTTGACCGGACCTCCACCGTCGGTCGGCGTGTAGCTGATCGAATACGTTGTCGTGTCGAACGCGCCGGAGACGGTTGCCTCGGCGTCCTTCATCCCCGGCATGTGATCGGCAGAGAGAACGACTGTGTCGCCGACGTCGAATTTGGGGTCGGCGGCCTTCGTGATTCCCTCGGGCGGGTCGCCGCCATCGGCTGCGTGTCCTTCGTGACCGCCTGATTCGTGTCCTGAATCGCTGCTGTCCATGTCTTCGTGATCGGATCCGCTGGATTCGTTCGATGCGGACTCGTGACTTCCGTGGGAGCCTTCGCCGTCGGATCCCTGAGTGCCATCATTCACGGTCGAACAGCCTGCCAATGCCAGCCCGAGTGCTGCGACGACTGCCGCAAATCGGATGGTCGGTGAGAGCTTCTTCATAAGTGGTCTCCTGGTTCTGTGAGACGGCCGCGTCGGAGATCGCCCGGCGGAAGATGGGACAATTTCACGGCATCCCAGCTCGCGGACCCGCCACGCACACCCTATACCCCTGACGGGTATGATCGCCAAGACGACAGAGGTGCTCTGCACCCGTAGTGGCATGGGGATATATATGAGAACGACGCAATCGTGCTAGACGGCTTTCGTCTAGAACTTTCGTAAATGAATCTGATTTGCATCTTGCCTTGACCGGATTGCATTCATAGACTCGGCTGTCATGAACACAACCACAGTTGCTTGTGTCACGTGTAGTCCGGGAGTGCGCCGATGAGCGAAGTCAGTCTCAAGCAGTTGCGCTGTTTCCTCGCTGTGTACTCCGAAGGAAGCTTCACGAATGCTGCCAAGTCCTTGCACATGGCACAGTCGCCGGTCAGCCAGTCTGTTGCCTCCTTGGAGCGGCACTTGGGAGAGAAACTCTTCGAGAGGAGGCCGCGTGAAGTCATCCCCACTGCCGCGGCTCGCGGGCTCTATCCCGAAGTGCTCGAGCTGCGACGCCGTGCCGATTCGCTCCCACAGCTTGCAGCCGATATGCGTGACGGGAAGAAGACTCGGCGGATCCGCCTCGGCGGTGTCAGCTCCACTTTCCCGGCCATCATCACCGGAGTGCTCGCGGCTCTCGACGACTACTCGATCGTCGTCTCCGACGGCGCCAGTTCCGACCTCACACTTGCTGTCGACAACGGGGACATCGATGCATGCCTGGTGAGGGAGTTCAGCAGCCACCGGCCCGATGAGAAGATTGCGTTCCGGGAGAAGCTGTGCGTGGCATTTCCAAATGGCCATCGGCTGGCCGGCCGCAGCGAAGTGCATGTCGGCGAGATCAGCGACGAGCCGGTCGTGTTGTTCCACCGTTCCTCTGCTCCCGTCGCATTCGACCTCGTCGCCAGCATCTTCATTGAGCACGGACGAACGATGCGCACGGTCGCACATGTGTCGAACGAGCAGGCCATCCTCGGGCTGGTCGCCGCCGGGGCGGGCATCAGCCTCGTGCCGGCATCGGTTGCCATCCAATCGTGGAGCGGTGTCGCATTCGCCTCCCTCGCCGAGGCACGGCACACGTATCCGCTGACGATCCGCACCGCGCCTGGAGACCCGTTGAAACTGTTGCACCCGCTGACCGAAGTGCTCGGCAGATGGGCGGCAGAAAACGACCTTACGCCCTGACCTTTTATCCGCCCTCTCATCCACGAACCGCTTTCACAGGAGACTGCTCTCATGGAACCCACGGAATTCAGCCCCTCAGCGCTGCTCGTCGATGCCGGACTCATCGGCGGCCTGCTCGTCGTCGGCACGATCCTGCGGGCAAAGATTCCGGCGATCCAAACGATGATGATTCCTGCCGGAGTCATTGCCGGTGTGCTCGGTCTGGTGTTCGGCCCCAATGTTCTCGGCTGGCTGCCGTTTTCGGACCAGCTCGGCGAATACACCTCACTGCTCATCGTCCTGGTCTTCGCCTGCCTGGCAATGACCAGCGACTTCAACATCCTCAAAATCGGGCGATCGGTCGCAGGTTTCGCGAGCTACGGTGTCCTCATCTACGCCGCGCAGACGGCCATCGGCATGGGGCTGGTCCTGCTGGTCCTCGGTCCGCTGTTCGGGGCACCTGATCATGTCGGGCTGCTGCTGTTCGCCGGCTGGGCCGGTGGCTTCGGTTCAGCAGCGGCGATCGGTACGGTATTCGCTGATTCCGGAGACCCTGCCGTGCAGTCCCTCGCGTTCACCGCAGCGACAGTCGGTCTGCTCGTCGGAGTCGTCGGCGGTATCATCCAGGCGAAGTACGGTGCAGTGAAGGGATACGCCCGTGAGTTCTCCGGCCTCGACACGGTGCCCGCCGAGTTGCGGACCGGAATCCTCGACGACAACGTCGAGCAGCCTGCGATCGGTACGCACAAATTCTCCGGCAGCGCCATCGAATCGTTGACGTTCCAAGCCGGAATCGTCGCCGGGATGTCTGCGGCGGCCTACGGAATCAACGTCATCCTCGGCGAACTCATTCCTTCTGTGGCATTCCCACTGTTCTCAATCGCGTTCCTTGTCGGCCTCGTGCTCCGGGCCTTGCTGTCCGCGACGTCGACGACGAAGTTCATCGACAAGGACACCCAGAGTTCCATCTCCGGATCTGCGACTGACGTCCTCATGGTGTGCGGGATCGCCTCAGTAGTGCCGAGCTTCGTCGTCGACCAATGGCTCTCACTTCTCATTCTCTTCGTCGTCGGTCTGGCCCTGTGCCTGTTCCTGGGCCTGTGGGTCGCCCCGCGGGTAATGGAAGACGGGTGGTTTGAACGGCAGCTCTTCACCTGGGGCTGGGCGACAGGGGCGGTCGCCACGGGCATCGCTTTGTTGCGCATCGTCGATCCGAAACTCAAATCTCGCACCCTTGAGGACTTCTCGCTGGCGTATCTCCCGGTCATCCCGGTAGAAGTCACCGCCGTGACGTTCGCTCCATTGCTGGTCATCGCCGGCGCCTCGTGGGCAGTTGTGGGAATCTGGGGTGCGATCACCGTCGTCGCTGTCGCCGCAGCGCTCGTCGTTGTCGCAGGCAACAGACGCAGCCGGATCCAGGTGTGATGCGCCCGCGAGAGTGACCAATCACCCAACCACTTCTTGAGGAGAACAGCTTTGACTCACCACATCGTCATCGGAGCAGGGCTGGCCGGTGCCGCAGCCGCGTATTCGCTGACCGCGCGCGGCGAGGACGTCACTGTGCTCGAACGGCATACCCCGGCCAACGATCGTGGCAGCTCCCATGGTTCGGCCCGCATCTTCCGCTACGCCTATCCGGACCGTCTCTACACCGAACTCGTTGTGCGTGCGCGTGAGCTGTGGGAGGACCTCGAAGCGGAATCGGGAACTGAGCTGATCACTCGCACGGGAGCGCTCGACTTCGGCGACGCCCGGCACACTGATCTGCTCGCCGAGATCTTCGATGATGTCGGAGTCGAGTACGAGGTCCTCGATCCCGAGAGTGCTGTGGAACGGTGGCCGCAGTTCGCCTTCGACACCGACGTTCTGTGGCACCCGGACGCCGGTGTGATCGACGCCGAGACCACGGTGACCACCATGCTCGACCGTGCGGTGGACACAGGGCGGGCTCGGGTCCTCAATGATTGGACGGTCACCGAGGTGGCCCGACGATCCGTGGGCGGCTTCCGTGTCGCCTCGGCGAAGGGGAACGCTGTCGAGGGCGACCACGTCATCGTCGCGGCGGGCGGGTGGTTGCCCGACCTCCTCGGCGATCTTGGTCTTCCGCAAGCGTTCCTTGCGGCGCTGCCGACATTCGAAGTGCGGCAGGAGCAGGCGTTCCACATGCCCTACCGCGATGCCAGTGCTGACGGGCGGCGGAGCACACCTTGGCCGACGTTCATCCACAAATCCGGTGAGATGTTCACCTACGGACTACCCGGCGGGCGGGATGCCGGTTTCGCGGGGCAGAAGTTCGCGCAGTTCAACGGTGGGAAGGTGATCGGTTCGGCTCTTGACCAGGACGGACAGATCACCGAGGAGATGCGGACCCGGATGATCGACTATGCGAAGCGGAACCTGCCGGGACTCATTCCGGAACCGTATGCGGAGACCACGTGCCTGTTCACGAACACCCCGAACGAGGATTTCGTCATCGACGAGGTCGACGGGCTCGTCATCGTCTCCGCGTGTTCGGGGCACGGGGCGAAGTTCGCGCCGCTCCTCGGCGAATTTGCGGCCGACCTCGCCACGGGCGCCGACGATGTTCCGGATCGGTTCCGGTCGGGCGGCGCTACCAGGTGATCTGCCGGCGACGGGGTGGGTCAACGCTTTGACGCGATGATGAGATGCCGCGTCGAATGGGCGACGAAGGGGTCGCCTCGGCGCATCTTGGCATCGAGCTCACGCAGCTGCGGCAGATATCTCTCGACCGTGAAATCGGGAACCCACCACGGGCACTTGCGCAGGATCCACACGACGGCCCCGACGTCGTAGAACTCCATGCGGCAGCGTGCGGTCCGCAGCTTGTCGATAGCGAGTCCGGCCGCCTCGGCGGCTGTGGTCTCGGCTTCGGGATCGCGGGCCTTCCGGTTCTCCGGCAGCGGCCCGAGGAAGAACTCGATGAGGTCGAACGCCGAGGCGGGGCCGACGTGCTGGGCGAGGTAGATGCCGCCGGGCACGAGCACGCGGGCGATCTCCGACCACACGGGCGTGACCGGATGACGCGAACTGACGAGGTCGAAGCTGCCGTTGGCGAACGGCAGGCTGTGCGGGTCCGCCTCGACGACATCGACCCCGCGAGGACCGAGCCGGTGCCGGGCGATGGCGACGTTCGGGGCGAAGGACTCGGTGACGGCCATGCGGGCAGGCAGGACCGGTGCCTCGTCGATGACCTCTCCGCCGCCGGTGTCGATGTCGAGGGCCGCGGTCGCCGTCGACAGATGGCGGGCGAGCAGTGTCGCGTAGCCCCACGGCGGACGCTCTTCGGTGGCGCGCCCGGCGAGCCAATCGAACCCCCACCCGGAGATATCGGCGGACTGGGCCTCGGTGACGAGCTCGTCGAATGCGCGCATACCGCCATCTTCGCGCACACGACCCTTACACGTCGAGCCAAGCGGTCACATCGACGAGCAGATCGTGCGGTGCCTCGAGCGGGACGAGGTGGCCCGAGTGCGGGAACCGGGTCACGTGCGAGTTTCCGGGAAGAGCCTCGGCGAGGCGATCGGCCTGGTCGACCGGAATCCACGGATCGTCCTCACCCCACCCGATACGGACCGGGCAGCGCACCTCGCCGAGGCGGTCGACGACGGGCGCCGTGTGCTCGGGGCGCAGCGCGGCAATCTGCCGGTAGAACCCAGCTTGACCGGCTTCGGTGCGCCAGGGTGCGTTGAGTGCGGCGATCCATTCCTCGCTGAGTCTCGAGTGGTCTTCGCCCGACGGAGATTCGTCGGATGTCGTGTTAGCCGCCCCGGAGATGTATTCGCGGACCAGTGCGCGATGGAGGCGAGGAGGGAGAGCGGCGAAGACCTTTTCGTTCCCGGCGACGAGGCGGAAGAACGGTGAGCCCCACGGGGCGAGAGTGACGATGTCGAGCAGATACAACGACGCAAAATCGCAGCCCTCGAGCAAGTGCGCGCCGAGCGTGACAGCGCCGCCGATGTCATGGGCGATGACGTAGGGATTCGAGACTTCCCAGCAGTCGATGAGCTCGACCAGTCGACGACGTTGGGTGATGAGATCGACGGCGGGGGTCGCCTCGGCGAGGGGATCGTCCGTCGGCTGTGGCGACGTGGTGGAGAGATCGGGGATGGACTTGCCGTATCCGGGCATATCCCACAGGCGGACGCGGTTCGTCAGCGCGAGTTCGTGGGCAAGCGGCAGCCACATCCGTGCTGACCACGGGGTTCCGTGACAGATGATGACCTCGCCGAGGCGGTCCTGGTCGGTGTCGGGGGAGATCGGTCCGAGGGTCGTTGTGGCCACCTCGGCGCCGTCGCTCAAGGTGATGCGATCGGTGGAGATGCGGATGGCGGGACTGCGGTCTGTTGGCGTCGTCATGAATCGACGGTAGAACTTCAGGTCAACCTGAAGTCAAGGTGTCATCATGGAGTTATGAAGATCGGGGATGCGGCCGCAGAGCTGGGAACGGCCGCGCATGTGCTCAGGCACTGGGAGGACAAAGGCGTCGTCGTGCCGGACCGGACTGCGAACGGGCACCGTGACTATTCAGCTGAGCATCTGAGCCGGTGTCGGATCGTGCTGTCGTGCCAGAGTGTGGGCATGAGCCTTGCGGAGATCCGGGCGATCCTGCACCAAGGTGAGGCGGGACGTGCCTCGGTGATCGCGGCTCGCCTGTCGGCGATTCGGGCGCAGCGAACCTCGCTGGACTCGGCGGAGAAGTTCCTCCTCCATGTTCGCCATTGCCGGCACGACCTCATGACTCGGTGCCGGGAGTGCTCGGAGTATGCGCGTTGAGGCGGGAGCGGTGCGGAGGAGCAGGGCCGCGAGCTGCTCGGTCGGGCAGGTAACGGTCGGCCGTCTCGGCGAGGTCGATGTTGCGATGGGCGGAACTCAGTGCGCATTGCGCGAATTCTCGGGTCGGTGATGGTCACAAAATCTCGGAGAACGGGCATGATGGCCTTATGACCACAGATATGGATATTGCGCTCAGCGCCGAGCTCGATCCCATCGTCGACATCGCCGCTGGGCTGGGTCTCGACGCGAAGGACATCATTCCCCACGGATGGACGAAGGCGAAGGTGCCCATCGACATCCTCGATGAGGCGGCCGAGTCCGCCACTGACGGCAGGCTCATCCTCGTCACTGCCATGAGCCCGACCCCGGCAGGGGAAGGAAAGACCACGACGAGCATCGGTCTTGCTGATGGACTCAACGAACTCGCGCGGTCGACGCCCGAGGTCGGCAAGGCCGTGCTGGCGCTGCGGGAGCCGAGCATGGGCCCGGTCTTCGGAATGAAGGGCGGGGCGGCGGGCGGCGGATACGCACAGGTCGTGCCGATGGAGGACATCAACCTCCACTTCACCGGCGACTTCGCGGCCATTGCGGCGGCGAACAACCTTGCCGCGACGATGCTCGACAATCACATCCACTTCGGCAACGAGCTCGACGTCGACCCGCGGCGCATCCACCTCCGCCGCGTCGTCGACCTCAATGACCGCGCCCTGCGCGGAGTCGTCGTCGGGCTCGGCGGACTCAACGGGGGAGTGCCCCGCGAGGATGCCTTCGACATCGTCGTCGCGAGCGAGGTCATGGCGGTGTTCTGCCTGGCCACCTCGTTGGCTGATCTCAAGGAACGGCTGGGACGGATCGTGCTCGCGCACAGTAGGGGGCGGGAACCGATCACAGTCGCGGACATCGGGGCGGCGGGCGCCATGACCGCGCTGCTGCGCAACGCACTGGCGCCGAACCTCGTGCAGTCCTTGGAACATTCGCCGGCGTTCATCCACGGCGGACCGTTCGCGAACATCGCCCACGGCTGCAACAGCCTGCTGGCCACGAAGGCCGGGCTGTCGCTGGGGGACTGGGTCGTCACTGAGGCCGGATTCGGTGCCGACCTCGGGGCCGAGAAGTTCCTCGACATCAAGTGCCGCACCGCCGGGATCTGGCCCTCTGCCGTGGTCGTCGTCGCGACACTGAGGGCCCTGAAGTACCACGGTGGGGTCGACGTGAAGGATGTGAACTCGGCTGATGTTGGTGCGATGCTGGAGGGCATGAGCAACCTCGAGCTGCACTGCCGGAACCTGCGCGAGATCTACGGGCTGACGCCGGTCGTGTGCTTCAACCGGTTCCCCACGGACACCGACGAGGAGATGTCCGCGGCGATCAGCCATTTGGACGGTCTTGGGGTTGCGGCTGTGGAGTCCACGCACTGGGCCGACGGCGGCAAGGGTGCGCTCGCTCTGGCCGAGGCGGTCGTTGAGGCTGCGGGCGGTGTTTCGGGCGGCGGCACTGGTGTCGGGAACGGTGATGGGTCGGCTGGACCGGCCGTCGACGATGGGTCGGTCTTCGTCGCCGGCACCGCCTCGGGGGATGCCGAAGCTCCCGCTGCCGATCCGGCGTCGCGGGCACGGTACGGCTATGACCTCGACCGGCCGCTGGAGGAGAAGATCCGCACGATCGCGCAGCGGATCTACCAGGCCAAGGACGTCGATCTGCCGGCCAAAGTGAAACGGAAGCTCAAGCAATTCACCGATGAGGGCTACGGCGATGCGCCCGTATGCATCGCGAAGACGCAGTACTCACTGTCGACGGACGCGAGCCTGCGCGGGGCGCCGACCGACCATATCATCGAGATCAAGGACGTGCGGCTGTCGGCCGGAGCCGGGTTCATCGTCGTGATCGCCGGCGACATCATGACGATGCCGGGCCTGCCGCGCGAACCCTCAGCGCTGAAGATCGATGTTACCGAGGACGGCAACATCACCGGCCTCTTCTGATACGTAATTGCTACCTGACGGCGGCCCAGCAACCTCGCGCGCGGTTGCTGGGCCGCCGTCAGGTAGTTCTGGGGGTCAGTCGGACCTCGTGACGCGGTCGAACACAGCGTCGAGAGCTGATGCCAGGTAGTTGCGGTTGGCCTCGTTCATCCATTCGCTATTGAGCATTTCGTTGAGGCCGCCCGGGGTCTCGTGGGCTGCGACCAGGTTGTCGATGGGCTCGTCCGTCTGAGCAAGAGTGGTGCCGAGTCCGACGAACTGGCCGCGGATGAAGTGATCGGCATCCGCCTGATCCCAGCCGCGGTCGACCAGCCACGCGGTGATCGTCTGAAGGAACGCGAAGTGCGCCGACATCGTCGCCGTCACCGCCGAGAGCGTGGAGAACATCGTCTCGTCTGCTGCGGTCACCGATCCGCCGAGGTGACTCAGCAGCCCTTCGACCGCGTCATTGGCCGGGTATACCGCGGTGACTCCCTTGTGCTCGCGGACGGCGGGCAGGGGGATGACGCGCACGATCGTCGGGGAATGCGGAAGATGGTTTCCGAGCGTGGTCGTCGAGACTCCAGCAACGGCGCTGACCAGGGTCTTTTCGGCAGGAATGTCGAGATCGCTCAAGACTGCGTCGGTCTGCTGCGGCAGGACTGCGAGGACGATGAGGTCGCTGCGGTCGATGACGTCCTGATTGCTCCGGCAGACCGTGGCGGACTCGATTGAGTCAGCGAGTTTCGCCGCGCGTTCTGCATTGCGTGGGGAGAGGAAGAGCTGGAGGTCGGGTTTCGCCCCGCTGTCGGCAAGACCTTCGACCATCGCCGAGGCGATTTCTCCGACTCCGATGAAACCGATTCGTGTCATGTGCTCCTCCCTGAGTGGTTGTGTGCCTGTGTGCATTGTGTCATCGACGTACGGAGCCACGGGTGGGGATCGAGCCAACGGAGAGGAGCGAGGTGTCGTCGCCTAATGCGAGCGCCAACCGCCCTCGCCCCTGATCGCCGAGGCGATGCGACGACTGGCAGTACCGAGTTCATGAGCCTGGGTCGGGGTCAAAGACTCGAAGACGACGCGTCGTACGAAGGCGACGTGATCCGGAGTAGCCGCACTCGTAGCCGCGAGGCCGGAGTCGGTGAGGGAAGCGATCGTCGTGCGCCCGTCGTCGGGGTCCGGACATCGAGTCAACCACCCCCGGCGTTCGAGACGTGCGACTGCCCGTGACAGTCGGGAGAGAGTGCTGTTGGCGAAGCCGGCAAGTTGTTTCATCGCCAAAGTCCTTTCCGCCGCCCTTGAAAGTGCGAAGAGGATCCCGTACTCGAAATGGCTGATATGCGAATCGCGCTGCATCTGCGCATCGAGTGCGGCCGGAAGCCACTCGAGCAAGGTCGCGACCGACGACCAAGTCTCGAGCTCGTCCGCTGTGAAGGCGGACGAGTCGGAGTCTTGAGGGCTTCGTTCTGTGGCACTATACGCGGGACTGTCCATGCAGTGGAGTCTAGTTGATTACTTGCGTAGGAAACTCAATCAATCTATTGTTGACTTTCCTGGGCAAGTAACGGCGGAATCGAGACATCAAGGCGGAAACCTCATGGATCTTCAATTGGCGGGCAAGACCGTATTCGTCTCGGGATCGACGCAAGGGATCGGCTTCGCGATCGCCGCACTCTGCGCGCACGAAGGGGCGACGGTCATCATCAACGGTCGCCACGAAGAAGGCGTCGAAGCGGCTGTCGCGCATCTGCGAGAACAGAATCCGTCCGCCTCGGCGAGGGGAATCACGGCGGACTTCGCCGACGTCGGGCAGGTCGACGGATTGCTTGACCGTCTCGGCCACGTGGATGTGCTCATCAACAATGTCGGCCTCTTCGACGTGGCGACGTTCACCGAGATCGATGACGCCGAGTGGCTGCGATACTTCGAGATCAATCTCATGAGCGCCGTTCGCCTTTCCCGGAGACTGCTCCCGCAGATGCTCGAGAGCGGGTGGGGGCGAATCGTATTCATCGGCACGGAATCGGCCGTCGATGTACCAGGGGACATGATCCACTACGGCGCGACGAAAGCCGCGACGCTGGCGTTGAGCAACGGCCTGGCGAAACTCACCCGTGGAACCGAGGTGACCGTGAATACCGTGCTCGGCGGGCCGACGTATTCTGACGGGGTCGCCTCCGCGGTCGAGCAGATCGCCGCCTCTCAGTCGGTGCGCGTCGCGGACCTGAAAGACTCACTGATTCGCGATACCTCACTGTTGCAGCGCTTCATCGAGCCCGGCGAGATCGCCCACCTCGTGGCCTACCTGGCCAGTCCTCTGTCCTCGGCGACGAACGGTGCAGCCCTGCGCGCGGATGGAGGGGTGCTGCCGACTCTGGTGTGAGGGAGGCAGGGTCGTCCGTCCTCACTGGAAGCTGTCGAGCACCACCTCGGCGACGGCAGCGACCAGGGCCGGTCCATCCTCTGAGCCGGGGTCATCGGTTTCTGTCATCACTGAAATGACGATGGGGTGGCGATCGGGAGGCGTGACCACTGCGATGTCGTTCTGAATCGCATCCGAGTGCCCCGATTTGTCTCTGACCACCCATCCCTCGGGTGCGCCTGCGCGGATGAGCGGGTCGCCGGTCTCGTTCCCCGACATCCAGTCGAAGAGCACCCTGCGATCATCGTCCGAGAGCCGTCGCGGGTCCAGGAGGCTGTGGAGATCGGTGGTGAATGCGGCCGGAGTGGTGGTGTTGTCCGTGCTGCCGTCTTCGACGTCGTTGAGCTCCGGCTCTTCGTCTGTGACCTCGGTCGTCATGTCACCGGCCTTCTCCAGGGCGTCGTCGAGGGCCTCGGGCCCGCCGATCTGGTCGAGCACGATGTTCATCGCCAGGTTGTCACTGATCCTCAGCGCGCTCTCGGCAACGTCTTCGAGCGGCAGTCCGTCGTCGACGTGTTTCTGCGTCACCGGTGTCCATCCGGCCTCATCGACATCGGCCTGAGTCCAGGACACGTTCTTCTCAAGTTCTTTCGGAGACGTGCGATTAAGGAGTTCGGCGACAGCGAACACCTTGAGTGAGGAAGCGAAGCCGAAGCGCTCGTCTGCACGGTAGTCGACTGATTCATCGGACTCGGTATCGAACGCGCTGACTCCGACTCTCGCGTCGTAGCGGTCCTCGAGCTTCTTGAGCTGCTTTTCGAGTCGCTGGTGGTCAGTGTCGTCCTTCGGGCTGGTCGAGGTTTCGGTTAGAGGGCTGGACTGGTTCGACGACTGAGCCTCACTTGGAGCGCAGCCAGCCAGCGCAAGAGAGGACAGTATTGACGTGACGAGAAGCTGCAGGGTCCGTGTGTTCATCGATTCGTTCCGTTCTCTCCCTGACGGGAGCCGATGTGACGTGGATCGTTGGGTGAGCGCCGTCTCGCGTTCGACGTTCTCGCGATGCTCGGCGCTGACCAGTCTTCTCTGTAGGCGCCATGCGGTCGAAGACTGAAACACCCGCTCTCATATCGATAGCGCATACCATGAGGTGATGGACCTGGTAGACGCCTGTCGGACATTCACCGCTGTCAGCGAACTCGGCAGCATGACACTCGGCGCTGCTGCGGACGGGATCCCTCAGCCGGTGGCCAGTCGACGCATTGCAGGACTGGAGAAACAGCTCGGTGCACGACTCCTCGAACGGACCGGGCGAGGAGTGAGTCTCACACCGTTCGGCCGCGACATGCTCGTTCCGGCGACGCGCCTCGTCGAGTTGGCCGACGAGATGTTGCTTGGTGCCGACCGAGCGAAACTGCGGCCGGTCTCAGTCGCGGTCCCGACGATCTGCTCCACTCGAAACCTTGCGGTGTTGGCAGCTTCGGTGAAGGACCGGGGACTGCGGGTCGACTTCCACTCGGGGCCGCCGGGCCGGCGAGCCGACGACCTCGCCAGGAGACGAGTGCGCGCGTCGCTGCAGACCGTTCCGGCAGACGAAGGCAGATGGGCTGTCGAGTTGGGATGTGCTCATCGTTCCCCGTTGACGGCTCCGATGCGGATCGCCGACCTGCGGAGATCCCGGTCGCAGGTCCCCGGCGATGACCTCGAACTCGCGGGTCGACGCCTGCGAGTGACGAGCGAGGACAACGTCCCGCACATCCGCGACCGGATCCGACGATCCGCTGAGACCGCAGGTCTGCTGCCGTACCAGGTCGTCGTGGACACCTCAGATCCCGACGCGGTGGCGGCAGTGCTCAGTGACGGTGACCTGATGCTCTGCAGTGAAGCGGAAGCCGCGGAACTGGATCTTCCCTGGACACCGCTCATCGATCCGGTCATCTCTCGGGGCTATATGCTGAAGGCCGGCTCGGACGAAGATGAGACGCTGCTTGCCGACTTCGCCGAGGAATTCGCTGATTGCCTCGGCGGTTCGATCCGCGCAGACTCGAGACGGCAAAGCTCCGCGGCAGTGAGGACGCAAACGACGACGGATCGAGCCGCCTCGGCGATGGGTTCGGGAATCGGACGATCGACTTGAGGAATGGATTGAGCGAGCGGAAGAGAGTCGTCGAAGCGGTCGGTGCAGAGCTTGAGAGCGCGGGCCTGCGTGCTCGGATCCTCGCCCGTGATCTCGACTCGCATGCAGAAGTCGCTCTGGCGTCCGAAGGCGCGATGCCGTTGGCATCCTTGGTCAAGGTGCCCATCGCTCTCGCAGTGCTCAACCGAATCGAGGCGGGTGAGCTCGCCGCCGACGAACAGGTGCGGGTCGATCCAGCTGCGACCGGCACTGCGAGCCCGACAGGGGTGGCACGTTTCCGACATCCGGCACGGATCGCGATCGAAGACCTGCTCACTTTAGCCGTGTGCTTCAGCGACAATACTGCCGCCGACGCCCTGCTCGACCTCGTTCCTGCGAGCGACGTCCAGCGAGATCTCGATGCTCTGGGGCTGCAGGGCATCGATGTCCGGCACCGGCTCGACGCACTGGTGTCGACACCTTTGGAGAGCCTCGACCGATCCGAAGCACATCTTGCGTACGATCTTGCGCAGGCGCGGCCTGCCTACGGCGACGGGCATCGGATCTGGCAGCTCGATGTCTCCCGGGCCAACTCCGGCACCGCCCGCGATCTGATGGGCCTACTGGCTGAGCTGTGGCGGCCCGAACGTGTCGATCCCCGCATCGCCGCACGGCTGCGGGACCTCATGTCCGGAAACGTCGTGCGTCACCGCATCTCCCCTGACCTCATGTCCGATTCGGCCCAGTGGTCGTCGAAGACGGGCACACTGCTCCACCTCAGACACGAGATCGGCGTCGTCGACCATGCTGATGGTCAGTCGATTGCGGTCGTCGTGCTCAGTGAATCGAGCAATCCTGCCTCCGTGCAGCCAGCCGCCGAGGCAGCCCTCGGTGCCGCTGCCCGTGCCCTCCACGATCTGCTGAGGTGAGGACCGGCCGTGAAGGAGCAGCCCATCGGCCGCAGTCGGCGCGTGCGGGACGGCGAGTCAGATCCAGCCTTCGCGGCGGGCATTGCGTAGGGCTTCGACACGATTGCGGGCCCCGAGCTTGCCGATCGCGCTCGACAGATAGTTGCGGACCGTGCTCGGCGACAGATGCAGAGCCTCTGCCACATCTGCGACCGGAGCACCCTCGTCCGAGGAAACGAGGACTTGGACTTCGCGCTCCGACAACGGGCTCTCACCCGAGCTGAGCGCCTGAGCCGCCAGGAGTGGATCGACAACCGTCTCTCCGCGCGCGACTCGACGAATCGCCTCGGCGAGGGTCTCTACCGGGCCGTCCTTGACGAGAAATCCCCGTGCTCCTGCGTCCATCGCCCGACGCAGGTAGCCCGCCCGGCCGAAGGTAGTGACGATGACGACCGCAGGTCTCTCAGAGCCCGTCCCATCGGTCGGTCTCGCAGGCTCACGGTCTTCGGAGAGCCTCAGCTCTTCGAGCGCTTCGAGCCCTGTCTTGCCCGGCAGCTCGATATCAAGAAGGAGCACGGACGGGTTAGCGGTAGCGATCAATCCTGCGACTTCGGCACCGCTGCCGGCCTCGCCGACGACCGTGATGTCGTCTTCGAGATCGAGCAGGCTGATGAGAGCAGAACGCATCAGAACTTGATCCTCGACAACAGCGATCCTGATCATTGCCTCTCTCCTGCAATCGGCGCGTGAACAGTGAGGGCGAAGCCGTGAGAGTTCGAGCGTGTATGAACCTGTCCACCGAGGCGCTCTGCCCGCTCACGCAGCCCGGCCAGCCCTGCGCCTGTGGAGTTCTGACCCATACCGTTGCCATCATCGGTGATCTCAAGGGCGCCGGAGGCCCCATCGACGGACACTTTCACCGAGCACGTCGAGGCATGCGCATGACGGAGGACATTCGTGCCAGCCTCTCGGACAGCCCAGGCAAAGAGGGCGTCGACAGGACTGTTGAGATTCGGCACCGGCATCGTGTCGACCTTGACCCCGGCGTCCTCAAGGACAGTGACCGTACGGGCGAGTTCATCCGCGAAACGCATCTCCCGGTAACCTGCGACAGCCTGCCTGACATCGGCTAAGGCTGTGCGCCCGATGTCCTCGACTTCCTGAGCATGCAAAATTGCTGTCGCAGAGTCGGTCGCGGCGAATCGACGGATGGCCTCAGCCTTGACCACGATCACCGACAAGGTGTGACCGAGTAGGTCGTGGAGATCTCGGGAGAACCGTTGGCGTTCCTCCACTACGGCGAGTCCGGCCAGCCGTCGTCGGGTGGCGCGCAGATCCTCGACGGTAGTGGTGAGTCGGCGGATCAGGTAGGTGCTGGCACCCGCCATCACGGTAGCGAATCCGAACTGCAGCGCATTGCTCAGCGACATTGTTGCGAACCCCTCGGCGAAGGATCCGCTGACCGCCAGACCCATGACGATCCCAAGTGCTGCGCGGATCCGGACGGCGGTGGCGGCTGCAATGGCGAGCAACGGGTAGAGGAAGCCCTGACCTCCAAGAGTCACGATGAACTGTATGACGACCAACGCCATGAGTCCCGCAGTGCAGAGCTCTCCCACACGCCGCGGCAGGTCGCTGTGGGCGACAAGAATCGTGACGACGTAGAGGGCTGTGATTGCCAGGTGGATCGTCAGCGCAGTGAGGTCGCCGTCGAGGACGGCTGTCAGGATCGGGGACAGCATGAGGACCGGCAGCCACACCAGCGCGAACCCAGGTCCGCGAGTCCGGTCGACCCACTGCGAGACATAATCGTCGTTGTCGGTGGAAATGGATTGCTTCGTCATTGTCGCCTCCGGTATCCCGATTCGTACATTACTCGGACGGTGCTGTCGATGGGCCCCAACCTGAGGATTCGGATCCGTGGTCGGACGCGCGACTCGTGCTGCGTGGGACGAGGATCCGGAGTCCGAGAATCGTTGTGGCACCGACGACCACGTGCATCAGCTCGAGTACGACCACGGCTGCGCCGTTGGCTCCTGACATCAGCGGCCCAACCATGGACACAGCGAGAACCGAGCATGCGAACACGGTCCACATCACCGTTCCGCCGCGGAATTGCTTCATGATGCTGTAGGAGATGCCGGCTGCGCATCCGCTTCCGAGAGAGACGAGCGCGACAGCAGCCGGGGCGACGGCCGGGCCCTCGGCGATCAGCGTGACGCCTGCTACCGGCACGGCGATTGCCCATACTGCAAGCGCAGCGAAGGCCCCGGCAAGAGTCACGATGGCAACGACGGCAGATGTGTTTCTAAAGGGAGCCGTCCGTCGCTCAGCGGTTGAACGATGCTTTGGGCGTCGGGCGGGGGTGGTTGTCGGTGCAGGTTCTGATACGTGATTGGTGGAGTGGCTCATCGTGGTCGCCTCCTTGGTTGAAGCGTCGATAAATTTTGACAGCTTCGACGCTACTGAGGCCGAAAGCACAACAGTAGGGAGCACGATCCCGAATACACAGTGACAAATGTCCCGAAACCCACCCATAACTACCTGACGGCGGCCCAGCAACCTCGCGCGAGGTTGCTGGGCCGCCGTCAGGTAGCAATTGGGGTCAGAAGCTGGGGAGGACCGAGCCGTCGGACCACTTGTCCTCGATGAACTTCTTCACCTCGGGGGAGTGGAGGAGGTCGTCGAGCTTCTTGATGTTCTCGTCGTCCTTGTTCGCGGTGCGAGCGGCGAGGAAGTTGCCGTACGGGTTGTCCTCGGCCTTCTCCAGCAGGATGCCGTCCTTGGCCGGGGACAGGCCTGCCTCAAGGGCGTTGTTGCCGTTGATCACCGAGGCGTCGACGTCCTCGAGGGTGCGAGCCAGCTGGGCGGCGTCAGCCTCGACGAACTTCACGTTCTTCGGGTTGTCCTCGACATCGGAGAGTTTCGCGTCGACCGCGTCGACTCCGTCCTTGAGGGTGATGAGCTTCGCCTCCTCGAGCATCTTCAGCGCCCGGCCCTGGTTGGACGGGTCGTTGTTGATGCCGATCTTCGCGTTCTTCGGGATGTCCTTGACGTCTTTGATGTCCTTCGAGAACAGCGCGAAGGGCTCGAGGTTGATGGGTTCGAAGCCGGTGATCTCGTAGCCCTGACCCTCGACCTCGGAATCGAGGTACGGCTTGTGCTGGAAGTAGTTCGCGTCGATGTCACCGTCGTTGAGCGCCTTGTTCGGCAGCGTGTAGTCGGTGTACTCCTTGACCTCGATGTCGAGGCCGGCATCCTCGGCGAGGTTCTCCTGCACGAAGTTGAGGATGTCGCCCTGCGGGACCGGGGTCGCACCCACGATGAGCTTCGTGAGGTCGCCGTCCTTCTCGCCGACGGAATCGGTGCCGCCGCCGACGAGTCCGCAGCCCGAGAGCAGCAGGGTCGCGCTGGCCGCGATCGCGATGAGCTTGGTCTTCATGGTTCTCCTTGATGTGTTGTGTGTGTCGTGAAGTGGTGCGGTGCGAGGTCAAGTGGGTTGAGATTGTCGAATTCGCAGCCGATTCGGGCAATCTGTACCCACTTAACGCGGAAGATTGCCGGATAACCCGCCGAGGCGGCTCAGCGGTGGTCGACCGCGCGGGCCAGCCGATCGCCGATGAACTGGATGAGCGTGACGATGAGGACGAGGACGATGATGCAGGCGATCATCGTGTCCGCCTGGTAGCGCTGGTAGCCGTACGAGATCGCCAGTGCGCCGAGCCCGCCGCCGCCGACGGCGCCGGCCATCGCGGTGTAGGACACCAACGTCACCGAGGTGACCGTGGCGGCCCCGATGAGACCGGGCTTGGCCTCGGGGACGTAGACCTGACGGATGACCTGACCGTTCGAGGCACCCATCATCAGGGCCGCTTCGACCTTGCCTTCGGAGACCTCACGCAGGGAGTTCTCGACCAGACGGGCGTAGAACGGGATCGCCCCGATCGTCAGAGAGACCACGGTCGCCTGCCAGCCGAGTGCGGATCCCACGACGAACCGGGCGAAGGGGATGAGGGCGATGATGAGGATGATGAAGGGGATCGAACGGGTGACGTCGACGATGAAGGACAGTACCCGGTAGACGAACTGGTTCGAGTTCAGTCCGCCCTTCGACGCGGTGAACAGCCAGATGCCCAACGGCAGTCCGAAGAGCACGGCGAGCCCGGTCGACCACGCCGTCATGAGCAGGGTTTCGACGGCAGCAGGCCACATCTGATCGGTGATCGCGGGGTTGTCCAACCACATGGGATCGTTCATCAGGCTGCCTCCTCCGCATAGATGCCATCGGCTTTCAGGGCGCTGATCAGCCCGTTCGACTGCTCGGCCGAGCCAACGGTGAAGCGCAGCCGGCCGATCTGACGACCCTCGATCGTCTCCACGGCCCCGGCGAGGATCGCCTCGGCGCTCACTCCGGCCTTCTGTGCCGCGGTGAGCACAGTGGGCAGATCGGTGCCGGCCAGGGACACCTCGACGAGGCGGCCCTCCGAATCGTCGATGCCGACCGGAGGCAGCGGAACGAGGTCCTTCGCCAGTGCCGATCCGGGTTCGGAGAGCACCTCGGCGAGCTTCCCCGTCTTGGCCACGCGGCCGTCGGCGAGCAGCGTCACGGAATCGCAGATCTCGCGGACGACGGACATCTCGTGGGTGATGATGAGGACGGTGATGCCCAAGCGGTCGCGCAGGGAGCGGATGAGGCCGAGGATCTGATCGGTCGTCGAGGCATCCAGCGCCGAGGTGGGCTCATCGCACAGCAGCACCTTCGGCTCCGCGGCCAGCGCTCGAGCGATGCCTACGCGCTGCTTCTGTCCGCCGGAGAGCTGAGCGGGATAGTTGTCGACGCGGTCACCGAGGCCGACGAAGTCGAGGAGTTCCCGAGCCTTGGCCAGGCGTTCGGCTTTGCCGATGCCGGCGATCTTGAGCGGCTGGGCGACGTTGTGCAGCGCGGTGCGCGAATCGAGGAGGTTGACGTGCTGGAAGACCATGCCGATGTTGCGGCGGGCCTCGCGCAGACCGGCGCCGGACCGGTTGGTCAGGTCGACGCCGTCGATGGAGACCGTTCCCGAAGTGGGGGAGTCGAGTCCGGTCAGGCAGCGGATGAGCGTGGACTTGCCTGCGCCCGAGCGGCCGACGATGCCGTGGATCTCTCCGGCCGGGACCGAGAGGTCGATCTCCTCCAGGGCGACGGTGTCTCCGAACACCTTCCGCAGTGCGCGCAGCTCGATCACAGGCGCCTCCTCGTGTGGTTGGTCAGCGCCGCGCACGGTGGTGGGCGGCGGATGAAGGGGGATGAGTCGGCCTACGATCCAGTAATGCCGACGATTCAGGATGCCAAGGAATTCCAGGATGCTCACAGACGGATGTCATAAATCGACGCACAACTGCATGATCGTGAGGAAGGACTCACCCGGAGCGTCCACGCGAAGTGCGCCAATCGTCCGCACGAAGGGTGTTGCCGTCCCCGCGCGATGGGAACATACTCACCGTCCCCGCGACCTCACCGCGCCCGCGACGAGCACTCACACGAACCCTGCACAAGATGACCGACAGATGAATACGACGGGAAGTGCCCGCCAACGCGGACGACAGTTCTCCTTGCTGTAACCCTGCGGCAACCTCGGCGGCGTAATCCTGGACAGTCAGATCGGGCCACCGGCGATAAAGGGAAGCGCATGTACGAGGAACCGGCAAGGATCGCGGCGATCGTTCCCTGCCACAATGAAGAGATCACCGTCGCGAAGGTCGTCGGCGACCTCAAGGCCGCCGTCCCCGGAATCACGGTCTACGTCTATGACAACTGCTCGAGCGATCGCACCTCGCAGCGTGCCGCCGAGGCGGGCGCGATCGTGCGCAAGGAGAACCGGCCGGGCAAGGGCAACGTCGTCCGCCGCGCCTTCGCCGACATCGACGCGGACATCTACGTGATGATCGACGGCGACGACACCTACGAGGCCGCGCACCTGCCCGAGATGATCGACACGTTGATCTCGGGCCCGTACGACCACGTGCTCGGGGTGCGTCAGGACAACCAGGAGACCACGTCGTACCGACCCGGTCACGAGGCGGGGAACAGGATGTTCAACCAGCTGACCGGGGCACTCTTCGGCTCCGAGGTCTCGGACATGCTCTCGGGCTACCGGGTGTTCTCCCGACGCTTCGTCAAGTCCTTCCCTGCGATCAGCCGTCGGTTCGAGATCGAAACCGAACTGACCGTGCACACGATGTCCCTGCGCCTTCCCACCACCGAGGTGGCCGTGGACTTCCGCGACCGACCCGATGGAAGCGAGTCGAAACTCTCGACGTTCAAGGACGGGTTCCGCATCCTCGGGCTCATCTCCGCACTCGTGAGGCACGAACGACCGCGCCTGTTCTACGGCAGCCTCACTCTGCTGCTCGCGGCCCTGTCGCTGGTCTTCGGCATTCCCGTGGTCTGGGAGTTCTGGCAGACCGGACTCGTGCCGAGGTTCCCGACCGCGATCCTCGCCGCAGCACTCATGGGGCTGGCGTTCCTGCTCGGCAGCGTGGGACTGACCTTGGACGGTCTGCGGCGTGCCCGCCGTGAGACGTCCCGGCTGGTCTACCTCGGCCTGCCTGCCGTCCAGGCCGGAACCGCCATACAGCGGCAGGCTCCGGAACAGACTGCTGACCGGCTGTATGTTGGCCCGCGGCGAGCCGATGAGCAGGTGCAGGCGCGACTGGCTTCATGACGCAATCTGACTCCGACGACGCGGACGCATCGGGCAGCTCATTCGCACCAGCCGCCGCGGCCACTCCAGCCACTCCGGGCACTCCGGCCTTCGGGGCGAAGGTTCGCGAGGTGGTGTCTCAGCCATGGGTCTGGGATCTGCTTCTTGCGGCGATCACCTTCGCCTGGTCGTACATCTTCATCCGCCTGTTTGCGCCCGGGCGCATCAACGTCGACATCGGCAACCAGTGGCAGCAGGCGATCGGGAAAGCACCCGTGAGCGATTGGCATCCGCCGGTGATGAGCGCCGTGTGGAAGGTGCTCATCGATCTCACCGGTGATCCGGGCAGTCTCCTTGTCCTGCAGGTGGTGCTGTTGGCCGTGGCCGTGTGGGTGACGGGAGTGCTCATCCATCGCCGAAGCGGCCCCCGCTGGGTCTCCCTGCTCGGGCCTGCGGTGATGGCCGCTCCGTGGGTGCTGTCGCAGATGACGACCCTGTGGAAGGACTCGCAGATGGCAGTGGCCCTGCTGCTGGCAGTGGTCCTCATCGCCGTCATCCGACTGAGCCGGCGGTCGCTGACATCGTGGGCGTCGTGGGTCATCGTGCTGTGGATTCCCGCGGTGATGCTGCTCGTCTATGCGGTGGCGCTGCGGAAGAACGCCGTGTTCGCTCTCCTGCCGATCGCCGTCTACGCCGCCTTCTGCCTGCTCGAGGCCTGGCCGACGAGGTGGCGCCGGGCTGCACAGTCGCATGACCTTCCCGAGCAGCGCCCTGCCCCGAGATCCAAGCCGCGCACCATCCTCGCCGTGACGGGGCTGTCGGTGCTCTTCCTCGGCATCATCGGCGCGGGCACCGTGGCCACGGATGCGGCGATCGGGTCGCGCGTCGAGGTCGAGAACACCGGACAGATCTCGCAGATCTTCCTCGATGATGTGATGTTCTCTGTGCCCGAAGCTCAGCTGCAGGCCTCAGACGCCCCGGCCGAACTCAAGGACCACATCAGCTCCGCCCGGGACACATGTCTGGCGAAGGGCGAGATCTGGGACGCGTACTGGAACTGCTACGGCCGCGGCGTCAGCGGTCGCGCCTTCAGTCCTTTGGCTGATCAGGATGAGCTCAAGGACCTGTGGCTGAACGAAGTGATCACCCACCCGGTGCGGTACGTCGAATACCGGGCCTCGGTCTATTCGATGTACTTCTTCTCTTCGACGCTCGAGTACTGGGAGTCCGACTGGGACGCAGAGGCGAAGAAGATCGGCTATCCGACCGGCAACACGAAGGCTGACTTCATCTTCGAGCCCTTCGTCAATGACTTCGCTCTCGCAACGTTCCCGATGCTGTTCAAACCGTGGTTCTGGACGCTCATCGCCGTCTTGCTGCTGGCAGCGGTCGTGCACATGCACCGGAAGGCCTCGCGGTCCCCGGCGCACCAGCCAGCACCGAGGCGGCCCTCGCCACGCTTCGGGCCCGAGATCACGGTGCTGGCCACCTCGGCGCTGTGCTACATCGCGGGATACTTCCCGATCGTGCCGGCCGACCATTTCCGATACACCTTCTGGCCGGCCTTGGCCGTGACCGTCGCCTGCGTGCTTGCGCTCTCGACCTGGAGGCGAGGCAGCCCGGACACGGCCACACTGCCGAGCGCGGCATCCAGCGAGTCCGAAACCTAGGGTCATAGACTGTTTTCAGTTATGAAAGAGTCATTCTCGGTCCGTCTCCGGCGCCTCGCGGTGGAAGCCTTCAAGTTCCTCACCGTCGGCGGGCTCGGCTATATCGTCGACGTCGGGCTGTCGAATGTCCTCGCCTACGGGCTCGGCCCGATCCCCGCTCTGCTCGACGGCAGCCCGATCAAGTCGAAGATCATTTCCACGATCCTGTCGATGATCGTCGTGTGGCTGGGCAACAGACTCTGGACCTACGGGGACCGGACCACCCAGTCGAACCTGCGCGGCGTCGTCCTGTTCGTCATCGTCAACCTCGTCGGTATGATCATCTCGGTCGTCCCTCTCGGCGTGACCTGGTACCTGCTCGATATGCGTGACCAGCTCACCTACAACCTCTCGACGAACGTCATCGGCATCGGGCTGGCGATGATCTTCCGCTTCTACGCGTACCGGACGTGGGTGTTCAAGGACCACACCCCCGACGCCGAGGTGGTCGTGCCCTTGGAAGAGCCGAGCCGAGTCCCCGACGACCGGAGCTGAGCACAGTCGGCCAGTTCAGCCACTTGATGCTGAGCGCTCTGCGGCAATCCGCGTCGAGACAACGGTAGAGCGCCGAGACAATGGTGGAGCGCCGAGACAATGGTGGAGCGCCGAGACACCTGTGTGTGCCCCGTGGTTTCGGTGCTCCACCGTTGTCTCGGCATCAAGTGAGAGGGCAACCGCGTCAGCGGGCGTAGCGGAGCCTGCGGTAGGCGCTGATGATCGGCGCCGGTGTGACTGTGCGCAGTTCCGCTCGCACGAGCAGGCGCTTCTGCTTGAGGAATGCCGATCGACGGTTCGGCAATTGACCGGCCTTCGCCCGAGTGGCCAACAGCCCGAGGTCGCGACGAAGCTGCCCGTCGTCGGAGTGGAAGTAGTTCTCGGCCAACCACTCAGAGTCAGGAAATCTGATTCTTCCGGCGACCATGTCGGCCAGTGTTCCGGTGGCACCGGACTCGGCGAAGACCTCGTTGAGCAGCTCCCGGTCGATACCGAAGTCCGAGATGAGCAGGGTCGGCACGCCCCGGTCGATGGACTCGAGTGCCGCCGTCGATGACACGGTGACCAAGGCCGATTCCGAATCCAGGAAGTCGCTGAGAGGGCCGTAACCCAGCTCGATGCGATCGGCGCCGGAAACGCGGCGAGTCCGGAAGTCGGCGAGGATCTCGAAGTAGGAATGCTGCTCGTGATGGGTTTCGAACTCGCCTGGACGCGAACGCATCTTGATCACGGCCGTCGACTTCGGATGCCGGTCGGCGAACTCGGCGAGTGCTGCAATGATCGCTTCGCGGTCAGCACGCTCGGCGGGGACTTTCGCCTGCGGGGTGAACACGAGGGTACGCGGAACCGCGAGAGTGCTCGAGGCATCCAGAGAGCGCGGGCTGGCAGGGGGTGTGGTGTGTGAGTCACGGTCCGAAGTGGGACCCGGCGCGGGTGGGGCCGCCTCGGTGATGGTGGATGTCTGAAGCCGCGGGATGCCCTCCGAACGGAGCATCGGCAGGCGAGCCAATAGCACCTCGCACGGCACCTGAGCTGCGGTGCTGGCCTCGGTGTAGGCGGCCACCTCGGCGAAGGAATGTGCGATGAACGCATCCATCAGCCGGCGATAGTTCATCCCCTTGCCGCTGGCCGGCAGGCCCATGCCGGGCAGACCCGAGACCAGAGCGGGACGGTCGGCCCGGCTGTGTGCGGTGAGGAAGACCTGGGCGACGATCGGCCCGGTGGCGGCACCGAGGACGATGTCGGGGGAGTGGTCGGCGATGACCTGAGCGAGGTCGGAGCGCGCGATGACAGGGATCTGGCGGTGCTGCCAATCGGTGCCGGCCACGGCGCTGGCGATCTGCTCGTCGGTCGGCAGGATCGGGTTGTCGATGAGGAAGACGCGGCCCTCGACATCCGTCAGGCTGGACAGCAGCTGGGTCGCCCATTTGAGGTAGGACTCGCTGTCGGAGACCGAGAGGATGCGGATGGGGTCGAGGCCAGCCGATCGGCGCGGTGCGGTGGCCGACAGCCACGGTGCGGTGGCCGAGCGTGACGGTCCGGCGGCTGACGGCGGCATCAGAGGACCGCTGCTGTACGGGTCGGAGGGATCAGGTGTCGTCATCTGCCTTGACCGATTGGGAGTTGAGGGTCTTTCGCAGACTATCGGGCGCGGCCCCGGTCCACCACTTGGCCGGGACTTCGGTGACGTCGATTGTGACGTCCGGATTGAGCACCGCCAGTGACACCGCCGCAGTCGACGGCAGGCTGCGGATCGTCGAATCAGGCGGCAGGTTGATCAGGCGCAGCTCGATCGGCAGACCGACGTGTTTGATGCGCACCCGTTCGTCGCGGGCGAGGTCGGCGAGGAACTCGTCGGCCTCCCGGCGGTGCGGATAGTAGGTGATCGACCCGTGGGCGTCGACGATGCTGTCGACCCACGCCCGATAGTCCTTCTCCGCGATGAGTCCGTCGGCGGCGAGGGACGAGCCGATGACCGGGTTGTCCCGCGGGTGGCTGCCGCCGGTCGGCAGTGTCTGGAGGTGTTCGAAGCGGTGGCGGGTGATCTCGCCGCCGGATTTGAGGAACGCCTTGCGCAGCGGCTTGGCCACCGGCAGCGCAGTGTGCCACCGCAGTCTGCCCACCGTCGCCTGGCCGCGCAACCTGTCGGCGACATGGGCGGCCATGATCGTGCGCGAGGCCTTGAGCTTCTGCCGCGGACGCACCAGGGGGCCGCGCTTGGCGGTGAGGATCTCGATCGTCGAATACGTGGCCAGGCCGTCGTCGAGGATGACGATTTCAGGCATGCGACGCTCGAGGTACGCCAACGCCAGGGCCTTGTGCACCTGCCCTGAGCAGGCATCACCGAGGTAGATGCGGTCGAAGGCCGACTTCCGCAACACTCCCGGCTTCGCCCCGTCGCGTTCGAGACTCACGTTCTTCGGCAGCCAGGCGGGATCGAAAGCATCGAGGAACGAGGTCATGCCCTTCGCGCTCGCCCGGGCACGGATGAGCAGATCCTCATTCGGCTCGTGGGATTCGAGCGCGGAGAGGAACTGGAGCGGGGATTCGACGAAGGCGACGGCGGTGCGGTTCTTGCTCACGGGTGTCACCGGCTGTGGATCCGATTCATGATGCGCTTCTGCTTCCTCACGATAGCCTTGATGGCTAGGGTTCCTGTGCGTTTGACGACCCTTCTGGGGGCGAAGACCTTGGACAGGCTTCCCGGCAGGTCGAGAGCGGTCAGCCGCTTGCGTTTGAAATAGCGACGGTAACTCTGGGCAGCCGCGGGATTTCCGCGGCCGTCCTCGTCGAAGACCTCGGACAGGAACGCACTTGCCTGACCTCGGAGGTCGTGAGACAGGCCCGGTGCCATGCAGTATGTGACCGCGGCGAGCAGTCGTTCCAGCTGCACAGTGTCGAACGCATCGTCCTGCGCAGGGATGCTGCCGTCGCAGATCTCGGCGATGACCGTCAGCGGGATCCGATTGCTGTTCTGGTACGGGGTGATCGCATCGAGCAGCAGGTCGGCGCCGACCGAGAGCGCCGGAATCCGATAGATCTCTCGAGCCGTCATCAACGCGGTGGAGAACCCGCCGACGATGAGGTCGGGACGGAGCCGGTCGATGATCACCTCCGCCATCACGGGCAGCGTGAGGATGTGCAGCTCGACACCCAGGCGCTCAGCCGCCTCGAACAGGGGACCTGTCTGCGAGGGCGGAGCGGCCGGGTGCGGTTTGAACACCACCGACCTCAATCCGCGGGCCGCAGCGCCTTCGATCATCTCGACATGCAGCTGCGTCTCCTCTTCGCTGCTGATGAGGCCGAGCGCCGACAGGTACTGACCGACGACGAGGGCCCAAGGCAGGGTCTCGCCGGCCGAGGACGAGGTCCTCGACCCAGAGCCGCCCGACCCAGACTCACCCGACGCAGAGCCACCCGACTCACCAGCCTTCAGCACGCCGCCCAGCTCGGATTCGAGCGCTTCGGCCGAATGCTCTCCGACCTCTCTGACGATCGCGGTGAACGCCTCGAAGGTCAGGGGACGGTGAACGATGTCGAATTCGCTGAGGAGCCGCGGAGAGATTCTCGGCACCAGCGGGAGATAGTGGAGCACAGACATCCGCTGCCCATTCGTCAGCGGAATCTGGTTCCGGGTGGGTCCGAAGCTCATCAGGCCGTCGGCGTGCACACGGATCGTGGCACGTGAGAACACCCGCCCGAGAGCGATCGCGGGATTGACCTGAGGTGATTCGAGGATGAGTTCGACGTCCTCGTTCTCCAGTCCCCACAGGCGACGCAGATAGTCTTCGACGATCGGCAGATCCGCATGGTCGGGCCGCCATGACGACGGATGCACATGCAGCGGTGCCAGCGCCTGATTGAGGTCGACGACTCGGTCGAATCTGCGCACCAGGGAGTCGGCCCCTGGTGTCTCGACGAATGAGTCTGAGAGCTCCATGACGACCGCGTTGTTGCTCACGAGCAGGATCCGTTCTGATGCCGGTGGCACATCCTCGGCGGCTTCACCGACGGTTCCCATGAGGGCCGGTTCAGCAGGCCGGTCGTATTCGCCGCTGTCGATGCCGGCAGCCAGGCACACGAGCTCGAACAGCGTCGAAGCCAGGAATACCTGTTTCATTTCACCATCTCCAACACGAACGAGGAAGCATCGTTGAGGTAGCTGCTGACGTTGAGCTGACGAGCATGCTTCTGAAGCACGAACTCCTCCCTGAGCAGTTCGGCGGGGATCTTCGCCGAGATCGTCCGCGAACCCTGCCGCAGCTGAGACCGCAGCGGTGCAGGGGAGGCGCCGAACCGATTGATCTGGTGATCGAGGATGGCCAGCCAGTTCCGGATGGCCTTCGGCCAGAAATGCTCCGCCTGCGGGTCCGCGTCGACGAGGTCGAAGATCTGACCGAAGGCTCGGATGAAGTCGAGCTGCCGGGCGTCGACGATGCGTGAGAGCGAATTCGTCATTCCCCTCCGGTAGAGGATCCCGGGAGCGTCGACGACGGCGAAGGAATCGGCCTGCAGGTGCAGGCGCCAGATCCACGACCGGTCTTCGGCGGTCATGAAGTTCTCCGGGAAATGGAGGATTCCCTGCTCGAGCACCCGACGATGGAACAGTCCCGCCCACGCATACGGATAGTCGACCATCGTCGACTCGTAGACGGGCAGGATGCCCACCCGCGGGTCGAGCGGCACGTTGCGCACGGACATCGGTGCCGATTTCCGCACTCGCTTCGTCCCCTCTACCGTCGTGTGATCGCAGCGGAGGAAATCCACGCCGAGGCGGTGCGCCGCGTCGAGGAGCGCCGACAGGTGCCCCGGTGCGAGCCAATCGTCACCGTCGAGGAAGGCGATGTGCTCGCCTTCGGCGGCGGCCAGTCCCTTGTTGCGGGCATTGGCGAGGCCGGTGGCCTCGGGGTTGGTCAGCACCTCGAAATGGGGGAACCAGGTGCTGAATTCCTCGAGCAGTTCGGGGGTCTCGTCGCTCGATCCGTCGTTGACGAAGATCAGCTGGGTGCGGTCCCAGACGTCCCCCTGCTTCAGCAGCGAACGGAAGAGCGTGCCCAGGTAAGCGGCGCCGTCCTTGGCGGGGATGATGATGCTCAGGTCGAAATCGGTCACAGGCGGTCTCCGAGGATTGCGGTCATTCCGGCGTCGGCCCGGCGGTCGTTGGCGCGGGCAGAGAAGAGCCACCGCGGCGCAGGAATCCCTCGCCGAGGTGGCTTCCGACGAATGCTCAGACGGTGACCTTGCGCAGCGAATCGATCTTCGATTCCTCGCCCGGCATGATGCGCTTCTCGCCGTCGCCGAAAGCGGTCTCGAGGACGCGGACGCCCTTGACGAGAGAAGCGAATTCGCGGGGCTCCATCGAGGCCGACTGGTCCGAACCCCACATCGAGGAGTCGAGCGTGATGTGGCGTTCGATCGTCACAGCACCCAGAGCCGCGGCGGCGAAGGAGATCTCGAGGCCGAGCTCGTGACCGGAGTAGCCGACCGGCACTCCGTAGCGCTCACGCATGGCTGGAATCGCCTTGAGGTTGACCTCTTCGGGCGGCAGCGGATAGGTCGAGGTGGCATGCATGAGGACGAGCTTGTCCCGGTCGAAGACCTCGACGGCCCGATCCAGGGTCTCCCAGTCGGACATGCCCGAGGAGCACAGGACGGGCTTGCCGGTGGCGGCGATCGCGCGCAGCAGTTCGAAGTCCGTCAGCGAGGCCGAGGCCACCTTGTAGGTCAGCGCATCGAACTCGTTCTCAAGGAAGTCGACAGAGTCGGTGTCCCACGGGGAGGCGAACCACTGCAGTCCGACTTCCTTGGCGTAGCGGTCGATCTCGGTGTACTCATCGATGCCGAACTCGACGCGGTGTTTGTAGTCGATGTAGGTCATCTCGCCCCACGGGGTCGAGCGGATCTTCGACTTCTGGTGTTCGGGGACGGCGACCTCGGGGTTGCGCTTCTGGAACTTCACGGCGTTCGCGCCGGCGGTGACGGCGACATCCATGAGCTGCTTGGCGATCTCGACGTCGCCGTTGTGGTTGATGCCGATCTCACCGATCATGTACACGGGCTGATTCGGGCCGACGAGCTGATTGCCGATGGCCACGGGGGCGAGTTGATCAGTCATGAAACCTGCTTTCGGTTGGCACGCGGCGTGGCTGCGTGGGTGGTGAGCAGCGGCTGCTGCCCGGTTGACGGTTGATGGTCGGTGAAGGTGGCGGATACGGAGGTCAGCGTCGGTCCGGGGAGGTGCCCGGTCGCCTCGGCGGGGATCGGGATGAGGTCGCATACCTCACGCACGGCACCCCTGCCGCCGGGTCGGTCGAGGACCACGCGGGCCGCGGCGATGACCTTGGGGTGGGCGTCGGCGACCGCGATGGGCCAGCCGACGACGTCGAAGGCCTCGAGGTCGTTGATGTCGTTGCCGACGTAGGCCACGCGGGCCGGGTCGAGGTCGTTCGTCTCCATCCATGCGATGAGGATGTGGGCCTTGTTGTCGATGCCTTGGGCGACGTCGACGTGCAGCTTCTCCGCGCGGCGGGTGACGACCGGGCTGCGTTCCTTCGACAGGATCATCACCGGCACTCCGGCCTTGACCAGGCGGGAGACCCCCATGCCGTCGCCGCGGTGGATGCGGACCTGCTCGTTGCCGTCCTCGTCGACGTAGGCGCCGTCGTCGGTGTGGACGCCGTCGAAGTCGGTGACCAGGGCGTCGACGTCGATGACCTGCGCGGTCTCCTGTGTGGAGGCGATGGCGCGGACGAGGCTGAGGTCGGACATGTCGTCGATCTCGCGGGCGTGCTCAGGCGGGACCTCTTCGATCCCGATGCGGCCGAAGAAACGGTGCTCGTGCTCGATGAGGCCGGCGGTGCGCATGACGTAGAACGCGCCGGTCTCGTTGAAGTGCTTGGCTCGGTCCTGACGGCGGGGGCGGTAGCTGGCCTCATGGCCGACGGCCACGGCGGTGTCCTCGTCGTCGAGGCGCCACAGGAAGGAGTGGTCCTCGACTGCGGAGAACACGACGTCGGCTGCGTCGTCGCGGACGGTGCGCACCGCGTTCTCGATGGACGCGGAGTCGATGAAGGGGGAGGTGCACTGCATGAACACCGTGATGTCGACGTCCTCATCGAGGGTCGACAGGGTGTGGATGAGCGCGGATTCGCTGGTTGCGGTGTCCCCGGCGATGGCCGCGGGGCGGCGGGACACCTCGGCGCCGGCGCGCTGGGCCTCGGCGGCGATGCCCTCATGGTCGGTCGAGACGATGACGCGGTCGATGCTCGGGCTCGCCTGCGCGGCGTGGACGGCGCGGGCCAGGAGCGAGACTCCCGCGACCTTCTGGAGGTTCTTCAGCGGGATCCCCTTGGAGCCGCCGCGGGCGGGGATGATGGCGACGGTCCGGTGCAGGTTGGCCGGCGTCGCGGGGGCCGCGGTGGTGCCTGCTCCCGGCGTCGGCTCGGGGGCATTCTGTTGAGGGGTCGTCGAAAGGTCATTCACAATGATTCGACGCTAACGAGGCGGTGTTACCTCAAGGTGAATACGCCATGTCGCCGAGGCGACCCTTCGATGGCGAAGCCGTGACGAAGGTGCTGGTGGGGTGGTGCGAGGCAGCGAGCTGCACGCAGGTCAGCGCCAGGTGATGTTCCACATCCGGTTGTTCCAGGCGGAGAAAGGGATGACCTCGCCGGTGTAGATCGGCCAGAAGTAGGCGAACGCGAGGACAGCAGCTGCAAGGACGGCACCGACGACCATCCGGCGGGACAGCAGCGCGATCGGGACGCGAGCGAAGAGCCGTCTGGTCGCGGATCCGGTCCTGACCTCGGTGTCGGACCTGAAGCCAGTACCGGCCGCACCTGTCGGCGCTCGACCCCACAGCAGGGTGAGGCAGTAGGTCACGGCGAGCACGACGAAGGGCACCATGACGATCGTGTAGAACGTGAAGATCGTCCGCTCCTGGTAGGCGAACCACGGCAACCAGGTCGCGGCGAGGCCGGCGAGGATGACGGCGGGGCGGACGTCTCGGCGGATGATCCACACCACGAGGCAGATGAGCACGGCGAACGGTGCAAGTCCCCAGATCACCGGGTTGCCCACCGAGGTGATCGCCGAGGAGCACTTGTCGACCATGCATCCCATCGAACCGTGATCGTAGGACTCGTAGTAGAACGACGTCGGCCGCCACTGCACGATCCAGCCCCACGGATTCGACATGTACGGATGTTCGGAATCGAGGCCGACGTGGAACGAATACGCCGTGTAGTGATAGTGCGCCAGGGACGGCAGCCACTGCAGCCAGTCCGGCAGCGACTGCCACCAGCCGAAGTTCTCGGCAGCCCAGTGCCGATCCCACGCATTGTCGGAGCGGATCCACCCGGTCCAGCACACCAGATAGGTGATGAACGCGACCGGGACCAATTTGAGGAACGACGGGACGGCATCGCGAAGAAGCATGCCCAGCCACGGATGCACGACCCCGGCCTTGTGCCGCGAATGCACGTCCCACGCGACCAGGAGGATCCCGAACACGGCGGCCGCATAGAGACCCGACCACTTCACACCCATGGCCAGGCCGATGCTGATTCCCGCGGCGATCACCCAGGGACGCACGCCGAGGCGGGGCCCGAAATTCACGGTGTCCCCGGACGTGGCCCGACGCCTCCGCCGGGTGCGGGTCTCGGGGTGGGCCGCCTCGGCGAGGGTGGAATCGGGTCGATGGGAATCAGCGGGTGCGGAGTCGGTGTGCTGGCCATCGGTCTGCGGGGCAGCCGCGGTCGCATTCGTCCAGCGGGCGAGTTGCTTGGTCACCTGTTCGCGATCGAGCACGATGAAGAAGAAGGCGAGGAGCACGAAAGCCATGAGGACGATGTCGAGCAGGCTCGTGCGGGAGTGGACGAAGTGCTCGCCGTCGACGGCGAGGAGGCCGGCGGCGACGCAGGCGAAGAACGCCGAGCGGAAGAGCTTCCAGGCGATGACGCCGAAGAGGAAGATCGTCAGGGTGCCGATGATCGCCACCGAGAAGCGCCAGCCGAAGGAGTCGTCGACGCCGAAGAGGTGGATGCCGATGCCGATGAGCCATTTGCCCAGCGGCGGGTGGACGACGTATTCGGGGGTGGGCTCGATGACGCTGGGGTCGCCGGCGTTGAAGGAGTCGTCGGCGTTCTCGGGCCAGGAGCGCTCGTAGCCGAAGTTGAAGACCGAGTACCCATCCTTGACGTAGTACGTCTCGTCGAAGATCAGGCGGTGGGGGAAGTCGAGTCGGAACAGGCGCAGGGCCGCGCCGATGCCGGTGATGATGAGCAGGGCCGGCCACATCCACAGCGGTGCGCGGGTTGCCCACATGCCGGCGTGGAAGGTCCGCCGCCGCATGGCCGCGGCTCCGGCGCGCACCTTCTCGCGTCGCCTCGCCAGGCGTTCGCGGGCGATGCGCCGGGTGGGGGCCGGGGAGTCTGCGGTATGTGTCATCGTCATCCAGTTTAGAGAGCGGGCACGGTCGGACTCTCATGCGACCCGCAGGGAGTAGTCGGGTGGAAAGTGCGCGGGGATGCAGCGTCGGCGCGGAATGCTCGGGGAAGTCGGAGTCGGCGGGAGCATGGAAGATGAGGTTCGGCACGGACAGCGGGATCGGCGAGCATTCGTCGGCGCGGACCACTAGGGTAGTGGAAGACAGCCAGAGTCCGAGCCAGAACGGTGAAGCACGTGTCTAACAACCCCGATTACCGACCGAACCCGCCTCAGGTCGGCTCACAGCAATTCAACAACTACGGGTCCCAGCCGCAGAACGGTTCGGGACAGTACTCGCAGGGCCAGGCTTATGGGCAGAGCCAGCCGTACTCGCAAGATCAGCAGTATGGCCAGAGTCAGTCGTACGGTCAGAGTCAGCCGTATGGGCAGGGCGGCTACAGTCAGTCCGACCCGTATAGCCAGCAGAACGGCTACGGTCAGGGAGGCTACAGCCAGCCCGGTGGCTACAGCCAGTCCGACCCGTACAGCCAGCAGAGCGCCTACAGCCAACCAGGTGCCTTTGGTTCGTACAGTCAGCCGGGTGCTTACAGCCAACAGGGTGCCTACAGCCAGCCGATGACTTATGGTGCGCAGCCGATGATCGTCCGGCCCGTGGCGAACAAGATGGCCGTGTGGTCGATGTGGATGGGCATCGGCGGCATCGGCGGAGGGTTCGTCTGCGGCGTGCTCTCGCTGATTCCGTTCATCGGATACCTGTTCAGCTTCATCGCGATGTTCCTGTGGATCGCACCCGTGCTCGCCATCATCTTCGGACACATCGGCCTGAGCCAGATCAAGCGCACCGGTGAAGAAGGGCGCGGTCAGGGGCTGGCCGGACTGATCATCGGCTATGTCAGCATCGGTCTCGGACTCCTGAGCATGCTCATTGTGATCGGTATCTTCGGGATCGGCTTCCTGGCCATGATGGGCGGCTCCTGAACCGTCGGGACTGGCTCTCCGAATGAGCGGCCTCAACTGACTCACCACTCTCCACGCACGGCAACCCTGTGCGTCGGGACAGTTCGCGACAATCGATGAGCCGCCTCGGCGAGGTCGGATTCCGGCCCTGCAATCCCTGGTGCAGGACTGCAACACGATTCGGAGTCCGGGTGCGTCGGACCTCGATAGCGTAGGTGTCAGACAAGGGGAACCGTGGAATCCGGGCCCCACGACCGGCCAGAGCCATCGGAGAGCAACTGACATGTACACGCGCCAACTGCCCATCGGCAGCACCTACACCGGGTCGAACCGATCGTCGGCGATGAACGGTTCGGTGTCGGCCGCCTCGGCGCCGCGAGCTGTGCCGGCTGAAGCTGCGGTGGTTCCGGCCTCGGTGCACACACCTGTCACCTACGGCAATGCGGCTCCGGTCGTCATCTACCAGCAGGTCGCGCCGACGAACTCCGCGGCGATCGTGTCGCTGGTGCTCACGCTCATCTCGTTCACCTCATCGATCTTCCTCTTCGGCATCGTCGGGATCATCTTCGGTCACGTCGCCCGTTCACAGATCAAGAAGCGCGGTGAACGTGGCAATGGAATGGCAGTGGCCGGACTGTGGCTGGGCTACCTCAGCGTTCTCTTCTGGATCGGCTTCTGGCTCGTCTACTTCGGCATCATCGCCCTGGTCATCGGCGTCGGCATCGCCGCAGGAGGTGGCACTGTCAGCTGACGATTCGCGGGGTCGGGGACCGGGCCGCCGTGCTGTCCTGACGAGCCTTGATCGCTCCGCAACTGTGACAGACCTGTAACCGCCCCACCTTTTGCCGGAATCAACGACTCTGTACCGTTGAAGGCAGACACAAGGAGACTTCACCATGAGCAGCCAGAACAACTGGAACAATCCGGACATGTACTACCAGCAGCCGCAGTCGAATGCAGGCAGCGGCTACGGGGCACAGTCCTACGGCTCGAATGGGGCATACGCTGCCAACACGCAGTATGCCGGCGGCCCGGGCTACGTCTACCAGCCGCTGCCGCCGACGAACACGCTCTCCGTCGTCGCGCTCGTCTGCTCCATCGCCGGATTCATGATGTTTCCGATCATCGGCGGCATCGCTGGGGTGATCATGGGCCACATCTCCAAGAAGCAGATCAGCGTCAGCGGTGAACGTGGCGAAGGCATGGCGGTCGGCGCACTGTGGGTCGGGTATGTCGGCACCGCTCTGTGGGTCCTCGGCTTCCTGGCCATCATGTTCCTCTATCTCGGCATGTTCGCCCTCATCCTCGGCACGGCCGGAGCCTCGTGACGCAGCCGAGTGATTCAGAGTCGCCCGGCACCGACCCCACCGGCGGACGACTCATCCTGGTCGGGACTCCGATCGGCAACCTCGGCGATGCGAGCCCGCGGATGCGGCAGGCCATCGAAACCGCCGATGTCATCGCCGCCGAGGACACGCGGCGGTTCCTCTCCCTGGCGCAACGGCTCAACCTCACCCACACGAACCGCGTCGTCAGCGTCTTCGACCACAACGAAGGGCATCGCGCGCCCGAGCTCGTCGACCTCATCGCCGCAGGTGAGACCGTGGTTCTGCTCTCCGATGCTGGAATGCCCGCCGTCTCCGACCCCGGCTATCGCGTGGTCAGGGCCTGCGCCGAGGCGGGGCTGGCCATCACGTCAACCCCGGGCCCGTCCGCGGTGCTCATGGCCTTGGCGGTCTCGGGACTGCCGAGCGATCGCTTCAGCTTCGAAGGGTTCCTGCCCCGGAAGTCTGGGCAGCGTAGGACTCTGCTTGAGGAACTCAAGGCCGAGAAGCGGACAATGGTCTTCTTCGAAAGCCCCCACCGCATCGTCGATGCGATGGACGACTTCGCCGAGGTGATCGGCGACGACCGGCCCATGAGCATCAGCCGCGAACTCACGAAGACCTACGAGGAGACCCTGCGTGGGACGGTTGGATCCCTGCGGGAACTCGCCGCAGACGGCTTGCGTGGGGAACTGACCCTGGTGCTCGCCGGCGCCACCGAGGTCGAAACGGCTCCGGAGGACCACCTCGGCGAGGTCAGCGAACTGGTCGATGCCGGGGTGCGCGCGAAGGAAGCCGCCGGACAGGTGGCGAAGAAGTTCGGACTGTCGAAACGCGACGTCTACGAGGCCTGGCTCCACCGCGAGTGAGGGCCGTGCTGGTGTTTTGCCATCCCCGGGGCCACGTACCTCATTTCTTGCCGCCTAATCGCGGACTCGACTTCGGCGTGCTCAGGTGTGGACAGCAATCGGCGCAACTCAGGCTGAGCAGCCCAGTTCGGAACTTGGGCTACTCAGCCTCAGGTGAGTCGGAAAAGTGACCGGCCCATACTCTGGGGCCACTTGCTGCGATCACTTGCGCTGTGACCACTGTGGACAGGGCCACCACTTGCACACCTATCGCTGGGGACCGAATCGGCGAATCCACAGGCGATTCTTCTGCCCTTGTCGCGCCGGGGCACGGCAGTGACGATGCCGACATGAAGAGCAATGTTGTGTACTTCCAGGATCTGCGAATTGCAGGGGCGACCAACTCGGACATCAGCAATGCGTTGAAATGCTGCCTGATGAAACTGTCGCGCGGCGTCTATTCGGTCATCCGCAGATGTGAGACTCGCGCCCACCGTCGGTTCCAGGATTTCGCCGATGACATCGCCTGGTTGAACTATCACGAGACAGGGCGCCACCAAGATCGTGAGCAGGCACGGTCGTACCAGAACCACCTCAAGATCTTACGGATACGTCACTACCCGCACTACCGGCCCGGCGACATCGTGTGCGGCATATCAGCTGCTCGACTGCATAAGTTAGGGATGTTCAACGAGCCGGAACAAGCGGTGTCGGTGTTCCATCCGGTCTCGAGTACGTCCTCTGCCGAACTCATCAGGCGGCGCAGGCCGATCTCGGACGACGATGTCTGCCTGGTCGATGGGCTTCGAGTGACCTCGGCGGCACGAACCGCATTGGACTTGAGGGCAGAGCTCGGCGCGGGAGCCTGCTTCGCCGCAATGGAACAGACACTTCGTCGGCACATGTTCGGCGACGACGAAGACGAAATCTTCAGAATCGGGTATGCGCCGTTTCTCATGGATGACGTGCCAGAAGCCGTCGAGGAAGTGTTCAGCTCACCGATTTCACGATTGTCCAGGGGGCGGAAAATCGCCTCGGCTCTCGCGACGTACGTATCGCCGCTGTCGGAAAGCTATGCGGAGAGCCGTGCTTCTCTCAGCCTGCATCTGCTGGGACTGCACGAGTTCAGCCAGCAAGTCGAGATCCGCGATGGCGGTCGGCTGCTGACACGACTCGATTTCCTATTCCGGGAGGACAGAGTCGCGATCTATGTGGACGGGACGCAGAAATACGTCGACGGCGGATTCGACGTGATGAACAAGGAGAGCCGTCAGCACAACCGGCTGTTGGCGATGGGATACAAGGTCGTGCGATTCAAGTTCAATGAGGTACTCGAGGCGAAGAAGTTCGGCCAGAAGCTCTTCCAACAAGTGCCTGAGCTGAAGAGCCGGTGTCGCGAGCGGCTGATTCTGTGACTCCGCTTGTCGCGCTCGCTTGGTTCAGGACGCGATCGCCTGGTTCAGCACAACTTAGGCTGGGCAGCCCAGTTCCGAACCTGGGCTACTCAGCGCACACTGTGCCGGAAGCCTCGGGACCCCGCGCCCACCTCCCGCGGACTCGCGCCCACCACCGCACTCCCGCGGACTCGCGCCCACCACCGCACTCCCGCGGACCCGTGCACGCCCGCAACCGCGCGTCCCTTAGACTGAGTGACCTATGGGTTACTACTTGACGACAGCGATTGCCTACCCCAACGGGGCCATTCACATCGGGCATGCCTATGAGTACATTGCGGCCGACACGATCGCCCGGTTCAAGCGGCTGGACAATCACGAGGTATTCTTCGCAACCGGCACCGACGAGCACGGGCTGAAGATGCTGCAGGCCGCGAACAAGCTCGGCATCACGCCCAAGGAACTCGCCGACGACAACGCGAAGAACTTCCGCGACACCCAGCTCGCCCTCGGATCGACCTTCGACCGGTTCATCCGCACCACCGACGAAGACCACTACGAGGCGTCGAAGGCCATCTGGCGCAGGATCGAAGAGGCCGGCGACATCTACCTCGACACCTACGCCGGCTGGTATTCGGTCCGCGACGAGGCCTACTACACAGAAGACGAGACCGAGGTCGTCGACGGTGTGCGCCTGTCCAAGGAGACCCGCACCGAGGTGACCTGGACCGAAGAGGAGTCCTACTTCTTCCGCTTGTCGAAGTACCAGGACAAGCTGCTCGAGCTGTACAAGACCCATCCCGAGTTCATCGGCCCCGACTCCCGCCGCAACGAGATCGCCTCCTTCGTCTCCTCCGGCCTCAAGGACCTCTCTGTCTCCCGCACCACCTTCGACTGGGGAGTTCCCGTGCCCGGCAACGAGAAGCACGTGATGTACGTGTGGATCGACGCTCTGACGAACTACCTCACCGCCGCCGGCTACCCCGATGACCAGGAACGTCTCGACAAGTGGTGGCCCGCCGACGTTCACATCATCGGCAAGGACATCATCCGCTTCCACAGCGTCTACTGGCCCGCGTTCCTTATGAGCGCCGGCATGGACCTGCCCAAGCGCGTCCACGCCCACGGCTTCCTCTTCAACTCCGGAGAGAAGATGTCGAAGTCCGTCGGCAACGTCGTCGACCCGCTCGACCTCGTCGACGCCTTCGGCCTGGACACCCTGCGCTTCTTCCTCTTCCGCGAGTTCTCCTACGGCCAGGACGGGTCCTATACGAAGGACTCGATCATCACCCGGAAGAACTCGGATCTGGCCAACGAGTACGGCAACCTCGCCCAGCGCTCCCTGTCGATGATCGCGAAGAACTGCGACGCCCAGGTGCCGCAGCCGGGTGAGCTCACCGAGGCGGACGAAGCCCTGCTCGCCCTCGCCCGGGCCGTGCCCGACACCGCCCGCCGCCACGTCGACACCCAGGCCCTCCACCTCTACGTCGAGGCCTGCTGGAAAGTGCTCTCCGAGGCCAACCGCTACTTCTCCGCACAGGAGCCGTGGAAGCTGAAGAAGACCGATCCCGAGCGCATGGCCACCGTGCTGTGGGTGACGATCGAGGTCGTGCGCATCATCTCGATCCTCATCCAGCCCGTCATGCCCGAGTCCGCCGGCAAGATCCTCGACCTCCTCGGCGTTCCCGCAGGCAACGGCGAGGCCGGAGCGAAGGTCCTGCCGACTGCGACTGAATCCGGGTCCGGCGCCGAGGTGGATCCCCGGTCCTTCGCCGCCGTCGAGTTCCCGCTCGAGCCGGGCACCCCGCTGCCGAAGCCTGAGCCCGTGTTCCCGAAGTTCGTGGAGGAGTCCGAGTAATGGCCTCGCGCGCCGCCGGAACCTATCCACCGGTGCCCGAACCGCTCGCCCACCCCGTCGTCGACACCCACACCCACCTCGACATCTGCACCGGAGTGCGGCTGCCGCTGGGAGCCGGTGAACCCGAACCCGAGGTGACCCCGAACGAAGACGAGGAGTTCCCCTCGCTCGACTTCTTCCACGACACCGCCGCCGAGGCGGGGGTCCGTCGCATCATCCAGATCGGCTGCGACCTCCCGGCAGCCAGGTGGACGACCGAGCTCGTCGCCTCCGAGTATGCGGCCGGCCGGACATGGATGCTCGGGGGAGCGGCCCTGCACCCGAATGAAGCTCCGCGGCTGGCCGAGCGCGGTCTGCTCGACGATGCTTTGAACGAGATCGAGGCTCTCGTGACCTCGCATGACCGCATGCGTGTGGTGGGGGAGACCGGACTCGACTACTTCCGCACCGGAGAAGAGGGAGTGGCCGAACAGCAGCGCTCCTTCCGCGCCCACATCGAGATCGCCAAGCGCACCGGTCGCGCCCTGCAGATCCACGACCGCGAAGCACACGCTGATGTGCTGCGCATCCTCAAAGAGGAAGGTGCTCCCGAGGTTACGATCTTCCACTGCTTCTCCGGCGACGAAGAGATGGCCAGGGAATGCGCGACAGAAGGCTATTACATGTCCTTCGCCGGCAACCTCACGTTCAAGAATGCCGACGAACTGCGCCGGGCCGCAGCTGCTGCACCGCTCGAGCTGCTGCTCACCGAGACCGACGCCCCGTTCCTCACCCCGCACCGCGGGAAGCCGGGCGGGCCGTACCTCACCGCGATCACCGCGCGGAAACTCGCCGAGGTGCGCGGAATGAGCGAAGCGGATCTCTGCTCAGCCGTGTGGGCCAACGCCCAGAGAGCTATCGGCAGCTGGGACTGACGCAACAGGCAACTGGCAAGGGAACTCGCATCGCACCTCCTCCCCGGCGACGAGAATATGCGCGGACGCGTCGTCCGCTGCCCAAGCCAGCCCCCTGATCTGTGAGCAGGACAACGGTACGCAGGGCCGCCTCGGCGAGGGATTGTCACGGTCTGAAAACCCCGAAAACACGGGGGAATTCCAGGTCAGGCGGGCACCCAGCAAACTCCCAACGTTACATTTCCGTGATATTTTGCCAGCGGTGTAACGAATCGGTTACAGTGGTGGGGTCGATAAACTCTGCTCAGGGATATTTTTGTGATTGATTTTCTGAAGAACCGCAAGGTTCAGATCGCTGCTCAGGCAGTCGTGATCACCGGACTCGTCGGTGGTACGGGCGCTGTTGTAACGATGAACAAGCCCGTGACCTTGGACGTCAACGGTCAGGCTGAGGAGATTCGCACCTTCGGGGGAACCGTCGGTGACATCCTCGACAGCCATGACATCGACGTCGACAAGCGCGACCAGGTCAAGCCCGGCGTCGGCACGAAGGTCGACCGGGATATGACGATCACGGTCAACACCGCGAAGAAGGTCTCGCTGTCGGTCGACGGTAAGAAGTCGAGCGAATGGACCAACGCGAACACCGTGGGTCAGGCACTCGCCGACCTCGGCGTCGATGCGAAGGGCGCCGACCTCAACGCCGATGCCAAGCAGCGGCTGAAGGAAGACGGCAACGACATCGACGTGACCACGTCGAAGGATCTCACCGTCGTCGCCGACGGCAAGGACCATAAGGTCTCGGCTGCCGTGGGCACCGCGAAGGAAGCTCTGCAGGAATCGGGCGTCAAGCTCAAGAAGGATGACTTCCTGTCCGTGCCGATGTCCGCCGAACTCTCCGACGGACAGGTGCTCACCGTCAACCGCGTCGAGAACAAGACCGTCAAGGACAAGCAGGCCATCAAGGCCAAGGTCGAGACCAAGAAGTCCGACTCCCTCTACCAGGGTGAGACCAAGGTCGAGTCGGAAGGCAGGGACGGCGAGAAGCGGGTCGTCTACAAGGTCAAGACCATTAACGGTGAAGAGGTCAAGAAGGAGAAGAAGGACGAGAAGGTCCTCTCCGAGCCCAAGACCAAGGTGGTCGTCCAGGGAACCAAGAAGAAGGAGACACCGGCCGACACCGGCGGCTCCGACTCGGGTGACTCCGGCGACTCAGGCGATTCCGGTGACTCGAGCACCGGCGGCGGCTCCGGCTCCAGCGGCGGCTCCATGAGCACCGAAGAGATCAAGGCGATGCTCGGCGGACCCGGATCCAAATGGTACTCGATCGTCGAATGCGAATCGAACTTCAACCCCCGCGCGTCGAACGGCACCCACTTCGGTCTGTTCCAGTTCCTGCCCTCGACTTGGCGGAATGTTGGCGGCAGCGGCAACCCATCGGACGCCAGCCCGCAGGAACAGTTCCAGCGCGCCAAGAAGCTTCAGGCTGAAGCCGGATGGAGCCAATGGCAGTGCTCGTGATCCGAGATCAGAGCCGCAGTCGCTGACCGGCAGTCCGTGACTGCCTGGCTGAATGGCTGACCATGACTGGCGGCCTGACCGGCAATAGACTCTGGCCGCTGTTGACAACAGATATCGACAACTGAGCTGAGGTGGCCGACGCAGCGCGGGCCCCGGGAGAGATCCCGGGGCCCGCGCCTTTTGGCAAATGGATGCCTGCCTTGCTGTCAGGCTGTGCTTACTAGTCCCGGCCTTGCCTACTAGTGCCGGCCTTGCTTACTGCTGCCAGCTTTGCTTAACGCTGCAGGCCCATGGGATGGTTGACCCAGGCTTTTGTGGGCCGGCTGCTCCGGGTGTAGCCCTCGCACCGTCCGCCGAACAGCTCCCAGCTGCGGGATTGACTGCGGCGCCCGGAGATGCGTGGCGGCCCGGCGAGTTCCGGACGTTTCGTGCGGGAACCGAGTGCCGAATCCCGCACGAAACGTCCGGAACTCGGCAGGTGAGGCCGGATCGCGCCCGGGAACTCGGGAGTGGAAGTTCGGCCCGCACCGAAACTCGAAAGCTGGGGCCTGACCGCGCCGCGCAAACGTACGCCGCCCCTCCTCGCCGCTCGGGCGTCGACCCGTCCGCCCGCGTAGCCGCAATCTGAACTTTCGCCCAGAGCATGACGAATTGTTGGCACTCAAGTTGACCGAGTGCTAAGAGCGTTCTAGAGTCGAATTAGCACTAGCACTCAACGAGTGCCAGTTTCATAGGACGGTCGAATCGCTCGGCACCCGCGACGACGAGAGGTTCATGGCAGCAGCCGCCGTCTGACTCAATGAAGAATGAACCCAGCGAAGGGAGAGGGCCCGATATGTCGGTCTCCATCAAGCCACTCGAAGATCGGATTGTCATCCGTCAGGTCGAAGCAGAGCAGACTACCGCCAGTGGTCTGGTCATTCCCGAAACCGCCAAGGAAAAGCCTCAGGAAGGCGAAGTTGTCGCAGTGGGCCCGGGTCGCGTTGCCGACAACGGAAACCGCGTGCCGGTCGACGTCGCCATCGGCGACAAGGTCATTTACTCCAAGTACGGAGGAACCGAAGTCAAGTACGCCGGCGAAGAGTTCCTCGTGCTCTCGGCTCGCGACGTGCTCGCCGTCATCGGCTGAATCCCCTGAACAACTAACCCGCAGACAGGAGGACGAATGCCTAAGACACTGGAATTCAACGACGAAGCTCGTCGTGCGCTCGAAAAGGGCGTCAACACCCTCGCCGACACCGTCAAGGTGACGCTGGGACCCAAGGGCCGCAACGTCGTGCTCGACAAGAAGTGGGGCGCCCCCACGATCACGAACGACGGTGTGACCATCGCCCGTGAGGTCGAGGTCGACGACCCGTACGAGAACCTCGGCGCTCAGCTGGCCAAGGAAGTCGCCACCAAGACCAACGACATCGCCGGTGACGGAACCACCACCGCGACCGTGCTCGCCCAGGCCTTCGTCAACGAAGGACTGCGCAACGTGGCCGCAGGCGCCGCTCCCGGTGCGCTCAAGCGCGGCATCGAGACCGCTGTCGAGGCTGTCTCGCAGCAGCTCGGCACCATCGCCCGCGATGTCGCCGACTCCTCGGAGATCGCGCACGTGGCCGGTCTGTCCGCCCAGTCCGAAGAGATCGGCAAGCTCATCGCCGATGCCTTCGACAAGGTCGGCAAGGACGGCGTCATCACCATCGACGAGTCGCAGGCCGCGTCCGTCGAACTTGAAGTCACCGAGGGTATGCAGTTCGACAAGGGCTACCTCTCGCCGCACTTCGTGACCGATGCCGATCGCCAGGAGGCTGTGCTCTCCGACGCTCTCATCCTCATCAACCAGGGCAAGATCTCCAACATCCAGGAGCTCCTGCCCGTCCTCGAGAAGGTGCAGCAGGCCGGCAAGCCGCTGTTCATCATCGCCGAGGACATCGAGGGCGAGGCACTGTCGACGCTGGTCGTCAACAAGCTGCGCGGCATCATCAACGTCGCCGCCGTCAAGGCTCCCGGCTTCGGTGACCGCCGCAAGGCCATCCTCGAGGACCTCGCCGTCCTCACCGGTGGCCAGGTCGTCACCCCGGACATGGGCATGAAGCTCGACCAGATCACTCTGGAGGAGCTCGGCAACGCCCGCACCATCACCGTCACCAAGGACAACACCACGATCATCGATGGTGCAGGTTCGGACGAGGGTGTTGCCGGTCGTGTCGCTCAGATCCGCGCCGAGGTCGAGAACACCGACTCCGACTGGGACCGCGAGAAGCTGCAGGAGCGCTTGGCCAAGCTCTCCGGCGGTGTCGCCGTCATCAAGGTCGGCGCCGCCACCGAGGTGGAGCTCAAGGAGCGCAAGCACCGCGTCGAAGACGCCGTGTCCGCAACCCGTGCAGCCATCGAAGAGGGCATCGTCGCCGGCGGCGGATCGGCTCTGATCCACGCCGCGAAGGTTCTCGAAGGCAACGACCTCGGACTGTCCGGGGACGCCGCGACGGGTGCCGACATCGTCAAGCGCGGTGTCGTCCAGCCGCTGCGCTGGATCGCCGAGAACGCCGGCCAGGACGGATACGTCGTCGTCGCCAAGGTCCAGGACCTCGAGTCCGGCCAGGGCTACAACGCCGCAATCAATGAATACGGCGACCTCATCGGCGCCGGCATCATCGACCCCGTCAAGGTCACCCGTTCGGCTCTGCGCAACGCCGCTTCGATCGCCGCCCTGGTTCTCACCACCGAGACCCTGGTCGTCGAGAAGAAGGAAGACGAGGACGAGGACTGAGCATCACCCTCGATCCGCGTCAGCTCTGACTGACCCCGGTGGCTCGGAACATCACGTTCCGGGCCACCGGTGCATTCACCCCTCGCGCGAGGTGGCGCTGTCCCGGACGCGTGAGATGGCGCCACACTCTGCGCTGGGCAGCCCAGTTTCCGAACTGGGCTGCCCAGTGCAGAGTGTGGCGAACCCGAGTCGCGGCCGCCCGAGGGGCTGTTAACTCGGGCGTCGTGCGCGGTTCACCTTCTGGCGACGTCTCCCCATTAAGTTGTCGCGGAGGCCCAACGCACGGGCGATACGCGGACTCTAGGGAGACATGAAACGCATTACGATGATCGGCGATGTCGGTTGGAGCCGGTTCTACCACCTCGGCGATGAGGCCATGACCGAACTCGCCATCGACGCGCTGCGCGATCGCACCGACATCGAGATCACCCTCATCGCCGGTGAACCGGAATACGCGGGACGGATGTACGGCGTCGATGCCATCCCGCGTATCGGCTTCAAACGCGATAGGAAGCCGAACATCGCACGGATGAAGAAGGTGCTCGCCCACGTCGAGGGCGAAAGCGCGGGGAATACATTGGCCCCAGACGATCCTGCCGTCAGAATCATCGAAGCGGTCCGGAACTCCGAGGCCGTGCTCGTCGCCGGAGGTGGGAATCTGAACTCGATGTTCGCTCACCACATCTACGAACGGGCGACCCTGGCGAAGATCGCACGCGCCCTCGGCAAACCGTACGCGCTGACAAGCCAGACGCTGGGACCGCTGATCTACGAGGAAGATCGGGGACTCGTCCATGATCTTCTTGCAGAAGCGCAGTTCATCGGAACACGTGAAAGCTATACCACCGACATCGCCGAAGAACTCAGCTCTGGTGAGGCGACGGTCCGTCGACAGGTGGACGACGCGTTCTCTCTCACAGCCAGTGACGACGACCGGGCAGCCGTGTCCGACCTGGCTGCCGAGCCCTTCATCCTGGCGAGCTTCGCCGAGAAGGCTTCCACCCCGATGATCAGCGACACCGATTACCACGCAAGACTGGCCGAACTGACCCGGCGTGTGGCGGATGACACCGGCCTAAGAGTCCTGCTTGTGCCGCACGGAGGAGCTCTCCCGCCTGCCGGTCAGACGCGTGACCAGCTCACCGACATCACGATCGCCGAAGCGAGCGGAAACGACAATGTGGTGCCCACCCGCATGCTCACCGCCCGTCAGCTCGTGGCCCTGACCGAGCAGGCGGCTGCGGTCATCGGCACCCGATACCACGCAGCGATCTTCGCGGGTGCAGCCGCCGTGCCGTTCATCTCGCTCGCTCCGAATCTCTACTCCTCGATACGCATGCGCGGGGCCGCGGAGAACGTCGGCATGGAGAATTACGTCCTCCCGCTCGATTCCGTCGATGACATCGTGGCGACCGCCGTGGGCGTCATCGGCGACAGGGGCTCCCTTGCCGCGGCGCTGCACGGACAGTCCACGAGGCGACGGGAAGAGCATCAGCAGTGGTGGAACTTCCTTGTCGCCAAGACTCTCGGCGAGACAGCGTCCACTGCCGAGGCTCCAGGCTTCTTCCACGCTGCTGAGATTCCGAATCCGTACGTCGCCGACATCGACGTTGTTCGTGAGAGACTCAATGCTGTTCAGGACTACGGGCTGGTCATGGCATTGAAGGATCGGAAGCTGGCGCAGGCCAAAGCCGAAGTCACTGACGCGAAGGCAGAGCTCAAGCGCCTGCAGTCAGAGCTCGATCGAGCCCGCCAGAGCCGCGAGCAGACAGAGTCCGAACCGGCGGTCCGGGCCGCGCGGCGTGTGGAGGATACCGGACGCAGGGCAGCGGCCCTCGCGCGCAAGTCCTACAGGCGATTGGCTTCTCTGCGGAGATAGCACTGATTCCGAGTCAGGCGCATGCAGGCGGCTCTCAACTACTGATCAGTCAGTTTTCATGTTCCCGACCGCCGATGATCGTTAGTCTGGAGCAGACAGACCGACAGACTGACTGACACACAGCACCGACGCTTGAGGGACACCATGACAACCGGCGCAACGATGCCCATCGCCCGACTCCGTGAGGTCTCGAAGATCTTCGATCCCACTGGTGCCGCGGTCACCGCACTCAACCGGGTCAGCCTCGACATCGCACCGGCGCGCCTGACCGCCGTGATGGGCCCCTCCGGGACGGGAAAATCGACCCTCATGCACGTTCTCGCCGGACTCGACCGCCCCACCGAAGGCGCCGTCCACCTCGGCGAACAGGAGATCACCGATCTGCGCGACGACGAGCTCACCGCCCTGCGCAGGCGGCGGATCGGGTTCGTGTTCCAAGCGTTCAACCTCGTGCCCACGCTCAGCGTCAAGGAGAACATCCGGCTGCCCTTCGACCTCGACGACCGGAAGCCGAACGCCGAGGAACGCGAGTGGATCTCCACCGTCGTCGCCCGCCTCGGACTCGGCGACCGGCTGAAGCACCGACCGGGCGAACTCTCCGGCGGCCAACAGCAGCGCACCGCGATCGCCCGCGCGCTGGCCACCCGTCCCGACATCCTCTTCGCCGACGAACCGACCGGCAACCTCGACGGCCGATCCGGTCGCGAAGTCATGGCGATCCTCTCCGACGCCGTTGCAGACTTCGGGCAGTCGATCGTGCTCGTCACCCATGACCCGCTCGTCGCCGCCCACGCCGACCGCGTCATCTTCATCGCCGACGGCACCCCCATCACGGAGCTGAACGAGACGATCAGCGCCGAGGTGATCTCGCAGACGATGCTCGAACTCGACGAACGCGCCGAGGCGGCTGATCGCGAACGCGCCGAGGCGGCTGATCGCGAACGCGCCGAGGCGGCCGATCGTGAACGCGCCGAGGCGGCCGGGAGCCGCCGATGAGTCCGCTGCGAGAGATCCGGGCCAATCCGGGGCAGTTCTTCCCCAGCGTCCTCGTCGTCTTCATCGCATCCCTCTTCGGCACCACCATCATGCAGGGCATTGCGATCCTCTCCGCCTGGCTGACCTCGGCGAAGATCATCGCCGAATCGACCAACGCCCAGAACCTGCTGACCGTCGTCGGATACGTCTTCTTCCTCATCGCCCTCTTCGTCTCCGCCATCGTCATCGCCAACACGTTCTCGATCATCGTCGCCGGTCGCAGCCGACAGCTGGCGCTGCTACGCCTCATCGGGGCGTCGGCGAAACGGCTGCGACGGGCCGCCTCGGTGGAGGGTCTGCTCATCTCCGTGCCCAGCGCGATCCTCGCATTCGCCGTCTCGACGGCACTGTCGTGGGCGACGTTGAGCTACCTCGGCGAACGAGTCACGACACACGTCGGCCTGCTCGAACCGGTGATGGTCGTGCCTGCGCTCGCGACCATCGTAGTAACCTGGGGTTCGGCGTATCTGGGTGCCTTCCGGATCACGCGGATCTCCCCGATCGAGGCCACCTCGCAGGCCGTCGACCGCCGCCCTGAGGATGCGCGGGCCTCGCTCGGGGCGCTGACAGCTACCCTCCTTCTGCTGACCATGGGGCTGACGTTCCTCATCAGCGCCGTCGTCGGGGCCGGGTCGCAGCGGCTGTCCATCATGGGCGTCCTCCTCGTCGCCCTCGGCGCGGTGCTCACCTTCCTCGGCATCATCGTCGGTCACCCCTGGATCCTGCCGCCGCTGCAGACTCTCATCGGTCGGCTGCTCGGTCGGACCGCGGTGTCCCGGCTCGCGGCGAAGACGATCGCCCAGCATCCGACGCGCAACGCCCGGACAGTCATCGGCCTTGTCATCGGCATCACGCTCATCGTCATGTTCGCCACCGCTATGACCACCTTCCGTGACCAGATGGTCGCCTATGCCCGTTCGCTCGGCGAGGGCGGGTGGAACGGCCTCGAGGACGCACTGGCCGACGTCGTCGACAAGACGATGCTGTTCTTCCTCGGCCTCATCCTCTTCTCCGTCATCATCGCCGTGATCGGGGTCGCCAACGCCCTCATGCTCTCCGTGCGGCAGCGCACCCAGGAGATCGGCCTGCTCAGGGCGCTCGGCCAGACGCCGAAGCGCGTGCGCCGGATGATCGCGGCCGAAGGTCTGCAGCTGAGCCTGACCGCATGCGTGATCGCCGTGCCCTTGGGCATCGCCTACGGCTGGATCGGGGCGCTGACCCTGCTCTCGCCGCTGTTGGGGATCTTCGCCCCGTCCGTGCCGTGGTGGGTCATCATCGCCGTCGCCGGAGGCAGCCTCGTCGCCGTTCTCGCCGCCAGCCGTGGACCGGCCCGAGCGGCGACGTCGATCAGCCCGGTCGACGCGCTCGAAGCCGTGTGACGTCGGGGCAGGGGTCGATGGTCGCCGAGGTGGGGCTCAGCCGGCGGTGTCCGACGGGGTCCGGGTCCGGTAACGGTCCGGTGTCGGACCGGGCGGCCCCTCGCCGAGGCGGCGCTCAGTCCGACGTGTCCGCTGAGTCGAGGTCGGTCACCGTTCCGGTGGATCCGTCGACGCGGACTCGCTGACCCGAGGTGAACCGGCTGGTCGCGTCCCTGATGGCCATGACGGCGGGCAGTCCGAGTTCGCGGGCGGTGACCGCACCGTGCGAGAGTGCTCCGCCGCTTTCGGTGATCACGCCGCTGGCCTGGTAGAACAGTGCCGTCCAGGCGGGATTCGTGGTTCGAGCGACGAGGATCGCACCATCGGGGAATGACGAGAAGTCGGCGGGGGAGTGGACGACGAAGACCTCTCCTTCGACAGTTCCCGGGCTGCCTGCGGTGCCCGTGATGTGGTCGCCGTCGGTGTCGTAGGCGGGAGCCGTCGCTCCGTACTCCCACTCGGGTGTGCGGTCGACCGCGGCCTGGTAGGCGGCTTTGTTCTTCGCTGCGATCTCCGTGAGACCGGACAGTGCAGCCGCACGGTCCGAGGTTCCTGCTGCGCTGGCGCCCGCACCGCCATCGGCATTGGCTGCTCCTGCCTCAGCAGCGCTGGCGTCGGCCGAGCGGATCGCTTCATCGAGGTGCTCGAAGTCGATGAAGTACACGTCCGAAGCCTCGGGCAGGACTCCGGCATCGACGAGGCGGCTGCCGAGTTCCTTCAGGGCCCGACGCATCGGCAGAGTCAGCCGAGTCGTCTGATAGTGCTCGAGATCGTCGAGGGCGGTGTAGGACCGCGCCAAGCGGATGACCTCCTGGACGAGGTAACGCAGCTGCTCCGGCGCGGCATTGACGACGGCACGCTCGGTCTCGGCCTGCACGATCTTGCGCTCCATCTCCGATGAGGCCGGCGCCTGGGCAGGCTGACCTGTGCCACCGACATCGTCCACTCCACCTGCGGAGGAATCGGTCGACGGCTCACCCCGATCGCTCGCAGCATCTCGCTCTTTCACGGTCCGTGCGGCGAGCAGCCGGATTTGGTCGAGCACGATGTGCGGGGCCTCCACCCAGGTCGGGTGGTACGCGTCGAAATCGAGCTCGCGGTGTCCGTGCTGGGCCAGGAACTTTGCGAACTCGCCTGCGAACTCCGGGAACTGCTCGATCACCGCCACTCCGGCCTCACCGTGGTTGTCCTCGAGCGCGGCCAACAGCTCCGGATCGTCAGCCACGACGTCTGCGAGGTCCCTCAGTTCGGAATTGACCTGCGAGGTCTTCGTCTCGGTCGAGGCCATGAGACGCTCGAACACGACCTGGGCCTGCTCCTCGTCGAGGGCGAGTGAGAGCATGTGCTGCAGTGCTGCATAGAGCGTGCTCTGCGTCAGAGAGATCGCGATGTTCGGCCGGAAGTACTCGGTGCCGAGGTCGCTGATCGCGATCACGTGCTCCCACACCTCGAGCAGCGACTTGTCCTCGAGCGGTTCGTTCGACAGCCGTCCGATCCCGATGAGATACGTGTCGAGGTCGCGCATCCATTGCACCGGCAGCTCCTGGATCCACCCGAACTGCCGAGCGATCTGCGGCAGCGACTCGGTGATCGCTTCGATGCTGGAGAGCATGTTCGTCGGCAGCCGTCCGGCGTAGAGGTCGACGGCGGTCTGGTTGCCGTAGATGTAGAAGTCGCGCATGACGAACCACTTGTCATCGAACGGCGGGAGTCCCATGAGATCGAAGCTGTGATTGAGCGAATGGTGGAACCCGGCCTCCACGAGGTCCCAGGTCAAAGGGGTCACCGGGGTCGGGAAGCGTTCCGCGGATTCGTCTCGGGTCCACCTCGGCGCGACTCGGGTGATCGGCCGCGACTGCAGCAGGTAGAGGTGCCCGTCGTGGATCGCCCATTCGATGTCCTGCGCGAACCCGAGGTGGTTCTCCGCCTCCACCGCGAGTTCGGCTACGGCTCGAGTCTGCTCCTGCGTCAGCGCCGGACGCGTCCGCTGATCCTTGCCGAGGTGGGTGATGGCGGTTCCATCGCCGCGTAGAACCAGTGCCGTCGGCTTCTCTGCGATCTTGGCTGCGACCTGTTCCCCGTCCTCCCGGCGCACCCGGAACTCGTCGACGGGTTCCTCCCCGCCGACGACCGTCTCCCCGAGGCCGAAGGCCGCATTGATGAGCACCTCGTCGGTGTTGCCGCGCACCGGGTCGACGGAGAATGCGACCCCGGCGGCCTCCTCGGCGCCGACAGCGACCATGAGCTGGACGACCACGGCCATCTTCGCCTCGAGTTGATCGACGCCGAGCTGCCTGCGGTAACGGAAGGCGTGCTCGTTCCACAGGGAGGCGTAGCAGTCGCGCACCGCCTCGGCGATGGCCGGGATTCCGCGCACGCCGAGGTAGGTGTCGTGCTGCCCGGCGAACGCGGCACCCGGCAGGTCCTCCATCGTCCCTGAGGACCGCGCGGCCACGGCCTCACCGTCGAGACCGGCGGAGGTGGCCGCCTCGGCGAATTCGGTCAGCCACGCCTCGGGGATCGCGGTGGTGCGGATGAGCTCGGCGATCGCCTTGGCGGGGGAGCCGGTGCCGATGAGCTCGGTGATGCGGGTCTGCAGGGGTGCGATGAAATGGGTGTAGGCGTCGGCGGTGACGATGAATCCGCCGGGCACGGGCAGGCTCTGCGCGGCCTTGGCCAGGCTCGCGCCCTTGCCGCCGCTGCGGGCCAGGTCGGTGGCGAGGGGATCGGTGAAGCTGAGGGTGAGACTCATCGGTGCTCCTTCGGGTCTGCGGCTGATGCACATCTGCGGTTGACGAGGCGGTTCACAGCCGGATGCGGCGCATCCCCAGCAGCAGCCAGCCGATGATGCCGCTGAGGACGCCGGCGCCGATGACCGCGGGCCAGAAGACGGCCGCGACGATCAGCGCCGGTACCCAGACCATAACCGCTGCGAAGCCCGCGAGGAGGCGGAAGAATGTGACAGTATTGCGACCGTCCGCCCGCGACCCGGCGAAACCCGCGGCGACGAGGACGGGTGCGAAGAGCCACATGAGTGCGAACCCGAGAGCGCGGATAAGCGGGTAGGTGCGGGGCGGTGAGGCGGTGTTCGCCGAGGTGGGGCGGCTGTTCTCAGCGCCGTCTGAGTCGGCGCAGCGCCCAGCGCCGGTCTGAGCGCCGGCGTCGTCCTTACCGCTGGTTGCGTTGCCCGCCCGCTGGAGGTCGAGGAATGCCTGCGCGTAGCTTGCCCCTCGGCCTGGGTTGCGCCGTGCCCGTCCGAGCGCCTCGGTTTCGATACGGGCGAACGTGGCCTCGTCCGGGCAGTTGACCGAGACCGCGTCCAGGGCCGATTCCATCGCCGAGGCGATCGCAGCCTCCCACTCCCGCCGGTCTCGGCCGTCACGCGAGGGGAGCGTGATCGCGGGTCCGCGGACCACCTCGGCGCGGGAGCGGAATCGATCCGGGGTCGAGTAGAACAGGCCCACGGGGATGACCTCGACCTCGGTGCCTTCGTCGATGAGGGTGCACACGATGCGGGCGGCACCGGACTTGTACGGCTGCGGTCGGTGGCCCCATTCGCTGCTGGCCTCGGGGAAGATGCCGAGGTCACCGCCTCGGCGCAGGTGGTTAAGGCCGGCATCGACGGGGCTGGCCACCGAGGCCGGATCGAGGCCGTAGCGGTCGACGTCCTTGGGTCGGACGACGGGGATGCCGGCGATGAAGAGGCGAAGGAACCAGTGGCGGATGAGTTGGATCGAGACGAGGAACTGGGCGCGGGGGAATGCCGCAAGCACCTGGTGACCGTCGATCGCGCCGTTGCGGTGGCTGGCGATGATGAGGCGGGGACGCCGGGTGGGGGAGGAATTCGACTCCTGACTGAGGTCGAGCACGCGCACGCGACCGAAGTACACGGTGCGCATGGCTGCGTTGATGATCCGGTGCCGCAATCCCAGTGAGGCGTCGCTCATGACACCAGTTGACCACAGGTTCGGGTGAGATCGCTGGTTGATTGTGGACTCTCAGCAGGCAGTTAACCTGTAATGTGCAAGATAACTTGCACGATAGTTGTCGAATGATTGGAGAAGCGGCAATGGCGATGATGGGAATGATGAGCGTCGTGTCGATGGTTGTCTACGCGTGCATCCTGCTGCTGGTTCTGGCAGTGCTGACCGTGGGACTGATGGTGCTGCTCAAGGTCAATCGTCGTCTTGCCGAGGACAGTCGCTACCGAGCCCGCGCACGGAGCGCGGCGGAGGCCTCCGACTCGACGGGTGAGGAGACAGAGTCGACGGGCGCTTGAGGATTCGGCACACTTTCGGCCGAGCAGCCCACGTTGCGAACTGGGCTACTCGGCGGAGACTAGGCCGGAACTGCGTGGGCCCTGACCTCAGCCGCGGCGGTGGGTGGAGAGGCAGCGCCGGCGATCGATGCGCAGGACTCGTCCGGCGTTCCGTCGGCAACGCTGCTTGCACTCTTCCCGCGCGAGGAAGTTCGGACGGGGAGTGCGGATCACCCCAGCCGGACGGCGATCATCGTTGTACTCGTCTGCCGTCCAGTCGTCGGTCCGACGAGCACCGAACTCAGAGGACGCGATGAATGCTTTGAGCTCGCCGATGAGCCGCATCTGCATCTCATTGATGTTCTCATCATTGCCCGGGAAGTCGAGGAGGACGTTCACGGCTTCGTCTTCGCAGACGACGACTCGGACGAAGAGCCGTCGTGGGTCCTCGGGGTCACGGATGGTCGCCATGCTGTCCCATTCGTCGTTGGCGAACAGGCCGAGCACGATCGGCGTGACGACCTTCGAATAGAGGAATTGTTCCGTCAGCTCGATGCAGTCCGTGTCATCCGCCGCAGTGTCTGTGCCTTCCGCCATGTCTTCCGCCACAGAGTCCATGTCCTCCACGATAGGGTCCATGTATTCCACCATAGAACCTGATCGCCCGAGATTCGGCAGGCGGGTCGGACAATTGCGGGATGCTCTCAAAAAGTGCGGGATGCAGGGGCGTCGGTGCCAGCGACAGAAGCCTCGCGCAGGCATTGGCTGAAAATGCACCACTATAAGCTTCCATAAAGAATATAAACTCTATAAACCCGTATAAATGGCGTTGTTGGTTTGGGAAAGTGATTATCGATGAGTCTACCGTTTGAGATTCCTCCGGTTCCTGACGGGTCTGCCAGGCAGTCGCCGTTCACGCCCACTTTCGGGGCGATTCCGCCATTGCTGGCTGACCGGCAGAATCTGATCAATGATTTCGCCTATGCCCTTGACAGCGGGCCCGGTGCACGGGGGAGAGCAACCCTGGTGACCGGGACTCGTGGTGTGGGGAAGTCGGTCATGCTGCGAGTCTTCCGCGATGTTGTGGAATCCCGGCAGTGGCTGACAGTCAGTGCAAGAGCCACGAGTGGCTTTGTTGATCGGTTGACGACTGCGCGTCTGCCGGAGGCTCTGTCGAAGTTGGACACTGCGAACACGACTCGCACGCGCCTCAGAGGAGGCAGTCTGTCTGCGCTGGGTTTCGGCGGCAGCGTCAACACCGAGTCAGAGAACACGGCCCCCGTGACTCCGGATTTCCACCACCAGCTCATTCGGACGCTCGAAATTCTCGATGACCATGGGACAGGTCTGTTGCTGACTTTGGATGAGGTGCATCGGTCGCATCTGGAGGAGCTTCAGGAGGTGGCTGACGCGCTTTCGACGGCAGTGGCCGATGGTGCGCCGTTCGCGTTCGCCGCTGCAGGTCTGCCGGAGACGATCAATGGCTTGGTCAATGACGATGTCTCAACATTCCTCAGGCGTGCCGAGAGGGTGAACCTCGGCAACCTGTCGTCTGCGGGTGCCGCTGTGGGTCTGCGTGTTCCGATTGAAGCAGCCGATAAGCGCATCGGCGATGAAGCCCTGTCGGCGGCTGTGGAGTCGTCGTCGAACTATCCCTATCTGGTGCAGCTGATAGGTGACAATGCATGGCGTGCGGCAGGGTCCGCTGAAGAGATCGCTCTTGACCACGTGCAGGAAGCGGCACAGGACGCGAAGGAGACGATGTTTCGTCAGATCCATGAGCCGACGTTGGCAAGTCTGCCGGAGCGGGAGCGGCAGTACGTGGCGGCGGTGAGTGCCAGCGGTGGAACTGCGAGGACCGGGGCGGTGGCTGACCGCATGGGTCTGTCGGCATCTCACGCAGGTGTGTTCCGAGACCGCTTGATCAATCGAGGTGTCATCACCTCACCGCGTCGAGGCGAAGTCGAGTTCAGCATCCCCTACACCGCGGACTTCTTGCGCTCCGAGCAGGCGAAAGCCGGGAAGACCTCCACCCGCGGGTGATTTCCTCCACGATGCTGAAGTATCCGTGAGCATGGGACGCCCGCATAGACTGGACCAATGCCCCGCAGCCCGCTCCCGCCCCGCGAAGGGATCTCCGCGACCGCTCTGCGCGCCCCCGGCGGGAGGGCCACGCACGCGAAGAATCACCTGCCCGTGCCCGAGTCGATCGGTGACTGGCTCGAATCCGAATTCCCCGAGGCTGCCCCCGCTTCGCGTCACAGACTCCTGACCGAAGGGGATATGCGCGCCGAGGATGGGCGATCGGTGAAATGGGACGATCCCGTCATCCCTGGCGGGTTCTACTTCTTCCACCGGCCGGTCCCCTTTGAGGACCGGATCCCCTTCGAAGTCGGCATCGTCTTCGAAGACGAAGACCTCCTCGTCGTCGACAAACCACACTTCCTCGCGAGCACTCCGAACGGCCGCTTCGTCCGCGAATGTGTCGTCACCCGGCTGCGCGTCGATCTCGACCTGCCCGATCTCGTCGCCATCCACCGCCTCGACCGCATCACCGCCGGCCTGCTCGTGCTGTCCAAGCGCCCCGAGACCCGCGGTCGCTACCAGCGCCTGTTCCAGGACCGCCGGGTCACGAAGACCTACCGTGCGCTCGCACCCGCCCCTCCCCAGGAGCTCGAATTACCGCTGGTGAGGGAGTCCCGACTGGTCAAACCCGTCGGCGGACGGCAGGTCCTCGAAGTCGAAGGGGAGCCGAACGCGATCACTCGGATCAGCCTCGCCCGCACCATCAGCGGAGCCGGGCGGTCCGCGGCCATCGCAGAGCCGCCTCGGCGAGGGGATGAGATCGCGGAATATGTGCTCGAGCCGTTCACCGGCAAGACCCACCAGCTGCGGGTGCACATGAACGCGCTCGGGCTGCCCATCCTCGGGGACCCGGTCTATCCGGTCGATGTGGCACCGGATCCGTACGATTTCTCATCACCGCTCCAGCTGCTGGCCGCGGAGCTTGCCTTCGACGATCCGCTCACGGGGAACCCTCGTCATTTCAGCACCCGGATGAGCCTCGGCCAGGCACCCGTGGCAGCGTCCTGAGTGATCCGCCTCGGCCGGTCCGGCGGTGGAGTTCGCCCACCTTCGGCGGGGACACGGTAGCCTGGTGTCATGAGTCCACATGCCCCCGGATGCACCTCAGAGGCCATCGTCGCCCTTGTCCGCACCCGCATCACCAACGGCGAATACCCGGCCGGAAGCCCGGTTCGCGATGGTGCGCTGGCCAAGGAATTCAACGTCTCACGCAACACCGCCCGCGAATCGCTGAGCCTCCTGCGCCACGCCGGACTGCTCACGCAGGAGCCCAACCGCGGGTTCTTCGTCTCGACGTTCGGCATCGACGAACTCAAGGACCTCTACCGGGCGCGTCGGGTCTTCGAGATCCGGGCCGTCCAGGAATCGCAGGACGCCACCGACGAGGCGATGGCCGCCGTCGAAGCCTCCGTCATCCGAGCCGAGACCGCACCGAAGAACGAAACCTGGGCCGATGCGCAGGAGCACTCGGCCTCGTTCCACCGGGCGCTCGTCGGCCTGCTCGGCTCCCCGCTGCTCGACGAGTTCTACCTCAACCTCATGGCGCGCCTGTCGACGACGTTCTCGCGCTCGCCGGAACCGGGGAAGTACCACTCGCATTGGGCGAATCCGCACCGGGAGATCCTCGAGAAGATGAAGTCAGGGGACCGGCAGGGTGCCGAGGGCCTGCTGCGCATCCACCTCGACGACTCCGAGGCCTCGACGCTCGACCTCGCGCGGTCGGTGGGCGAGGGACGCTAGAGGCGTGTAGCCAGTCTCACAGTGCTCGGTACTTGAAACCATGGCGGGCGAGTGTCGCGCTCCGATAGAGTTGACCCACCGTATCTTCGCGTCGAAAGGCTGTTTTCATGGGAAACCCTGAGCAGGAATCACAGGCCGCAAACGATCCGTTCTCCCTCACGGGCCTGACGTATGACGATGTCCTCCTCCTGCCAGGCGACACCGATGTCATCCCCTCCGAAGCCTCCACCACATCTCGGCTGACCAAGGAGATCGAGCTCAACATCCCGCTCGTCTCCGCGGCCATGGACACCGTGACCGAATCCCGGATGGCCATCGCCATGGCCCGCATCGGCGGACTCGGCATCATCCACCGCAACCTCTCCGCCGAAGACCAGGCCGACCAGGTCGACTACGTCAAGCGCTCCGAATCCGGCATGATCAACGACCCGCTGACCATCACCGCGGACAAGACGCTCGAAGAGCTCGACGAGATCTGCGGCAAGTACCGCATCTCCGGCCTGCCCGTCGTCGACGAGAACAACGTCCTCGTCGGCATCGTGACCAACCGCGACCTGCGCTTCGTCACCCGCAGCGAATTCCCCGACCGCACCGTCGCCGAGACGATGACGAAGATGCCCCTGGTCACCGCGCCCGTCGGCGTCGCAGCCGAGAAGGCCTTCGAGCTGCTCGCCGAGCACAAGGTCGAGAAGCTGCCCCTGGTCGACGACAACAACGTCATCAAGGGCCTCATCACCGTCAAGGACTTCGTCAAGACCGAGGAGTACCCGCTGGCGACGAAGGACGACGAAGGTCGCCTGCGCGTGGGCGCCGCCGTCGGCTTCTACGGCGATGCCTATGAGCGTGCCGGTATGCTCGCCGAGGCGGGCGTCGACGTCCTCGTCGTCGACACGGCCAACGGTCACGCCAGGGGAGTCACGGACATGATCCGCAAGATCAAGTCCGATCCCGCGTTCGCGAACGTCCAGATCATCGGCGGCAACGTCGCCACGAAGGAAGGCGCTCAGGCGCTCGTCGATGCCGGAGTCGATGCCGTCAAGGTCGGCGTGGGCCCCGGCTCGATCTGCACCACCCGCGTCGTCGCCGGCGTCGGTGTCCCGCAGGTCACTGCCGTCCACCTCGCCGCCCAGGCCGCCCGCGCGGCCGGTGTTCCGGTCATCGCCGACGGCGGCCTCCAGTACTCCGGCGACATCGGCAAGGCCCTGGTCGCCGGTGCCGACACCGTCATGCTCGGCTCCCTCCTGGCCGGCTGCAATGAGTCACCGGGTGAGCTCATCTTCGTCAACGGCAAGCAGTACAAGGCCTACCGCGGCATGGGTTCGCTCGGCGCGATGGCCCCGCGCAAGGGCAAGTCGTACTCGAAGGACCGCTACTTCCAGGCCGACATCGCCACCGACACCGACCTCATCCCCGAGGGCATCGAAGGCCGCGTCGCCTACCGCGGACACCTCAAACAGGTCGCCCACCAGCTCACCGGCGGTCTGCGCCAGACGATGTTCTACGTCGGCGCGCGCACCATCGACGACCTCAAGGCCAAGGGCAAGTTCGTCCGTCTGACCACCGCGGGGCTGAAGGAAAGCCACCCGCATGACATCCAGATGACCGTGGAGGCCCCGAACTACGTCGTGAAGTGATGTAGGGAGGCCACTGACTTCGGTCGAGAGGCCCTGATCGGTGAGAAGCTGCGGTCCCCGCTTGCATGCGGGGGCTGCGGCTTTTTGCGTGTGGGCGCTTTGCGCGTGGACCCGGGCGTGGGCTGGCAGCAGCGAGCTGTGGGCCGGAGGAGGCTGTTGCTACTGGTGTTGCTGCTGGTGTTGCTGCCGGGAAACGACTGGCGTGACGAAAATAGGTCGCTTCCGGATACTCTCCGGTGACGAAAGTATCCGGATGCGAACTATATTCAGGCAGGCAACTATTCGGGCAGGCAACTATTCGGGCAGGCAACGTACGCCGGGGTTGGTCAGCGGGCTGGATCGCGCGCTGAGTGGCGAGTTCCGGACGATCCGTGCGGAGCTACGGCCGAAAATCCATCACGGATCGTCCGGAACTCGGCGGTGGCGCTCAGACGACCGCAGTCGCCACCGACCAACTGTGGCTGCGCGTAGGTGAACGGCTGCGGCACAGGCGAGCAGCGATGACTGCGGCCGTCGTCGCTGTCTCACGATGCCAGACGATCGGAGCTCGTGTGAGGAAGACCACGAGATGAATTTCTGAGGCGATGCAGCCGTAGTAGGCGGGGCCTCCTTGCCCTGGGAGCACTGGGGAAGACAGCATCGCCCCAGGTCAGAATGCTACTCCCGTAGTCGGTGAACTCCGGCGAACGCCCTTCGAAAAGTGCTGCACTTAGGGTAGGTTTCCCTAATGCCAACCGCGCTCCGCGGTTCGCTCATCGAAGGAGGAAACCTCACAGTGACGACTTCTCTGCTCTCTGACACCGAAGCGGCACCACCCGCTGCACCCCTCCGCACCCCCGAAACTCCCCACGCCGATTCGAATCCTCAGGGTTCGAACGACTCCCGCACCGACGCTCTGCTCGGTGCCCACAGCGCCGACGAGTATACGGCGCTCATGCATGACGTCGTCGACTCGCTCGGCCGACGTTTCCACGCCACCGACGCGGCCACCTCGGCGAATGACCGCAGCCAGCTCCAGGCCGCCGTCGACGCCGTCGATCTCGACACCCCCGGCGTCGGCAACGCCGAGGCCCTGCGCGAGGTCGACGCCCTCTACGCCGACAACGCGGTGTGGTTCCACCACCCCAGCTACGTCGCCCACCTCAACTGCCCCGTGGCCGTCCCTGCCGTCGCCGCCGAAGCGATGCTCGCAGCCATCAACACCTCGGTCGACACCTACGACCAGTCCGAGGTCGCCACTCTCATGGAGCGCCGCCTCATCGACTGGACCTGCGGACACCTCGGGTTCGACGGCGGCGACGGAATCTTCACCTCCGGCGGAACCCAGTCGAACCTGCAGGCGCTGTTCCTCGCCCGTGAGAACGTGCTCGCCGAGGTGGCGGGACACGTTGAGGCCGGTGGCGCCGAATCTCACCGAGACGGCCCTGACCTGGGCGCGTCCGCCCGTCCCGACCTCCTGTCCCGGCTGCGGATCGTCGCCACCGACCAGGCCCACTTCTCCGTCTCCCGCGCAGCCTTCCTCCTCGGCCTCGACGCCGAAGCGGTCGTCACCGTCCCGACCGACGTCAGCGGCCGAATGGACGCTGAGGCACTCAACGCCACCCTGCTGGCGATCGAGGCCAACGACCAGATCCCCATGGCCGTCGTCGCCACCGCCGGGACCACCGACCTCGGCGTCATCGACCCGCTCGAGCCCATCGCCGAGGCATGCGCAGCGGCGAACGTGTGGCTGCACGTCGACGCGGCCTACGGGGGAGGCCTGCTCTGGGCCCCGGCTCGTGCCCACCTGCTCGACGGGATCGGCCGGGCCACCTCGGTGACCATCGACTTCCACAAAACCTTCTTCCAGCCGGTGTCGTCCTCGGCCCTGCTGATCAGGGACGCGTGCCTCTTCGCGCCGACGATCCACCACCACGACTACCTCAACCCCGAAGCCGAGGCGCAGTCGCACGAGGCCGAACCCAACCAGGTCGACAAGTCTCTGCAGACGACCCGCCGCTTCGACGCACTCAAGCTGTGGACGACGCTGCGGGCCCGCGGTGCCAGCGAGATCGGGTCGATGCTCGACACCGTCTGCGACCTCGCCGCCGACGTCCGGCAGCTGCTCGAGGGCCAGGCCGACTTCGAAGTCCTCGGCGCCTCGGATCTGTCGACTGTGCTCTTCCGCTTCACCCCGGCGACCGCCGGCGTCGAGGCGTGCGACGAACTCGTGCCGATGATCCGCCGGGTCCTCTTCCGCTCCGGCCGCGCCGCCGTCGCCCGCACCACCATCGACGGCAGACCGTGGCTCAAACTCACCCTGCTCAACCCTGACACCAGCATCGACGACATCACAGCGGTGCTCGACCTCGTCCGCGCCACCGGCCACGGAATCCTCGCCGGCCGGCACATCACCGCCGAAGGAGGCACAGCATGAGCGCACATTCCACAGACGTCCATGACCTCCTCGGCGTCGGCATCGGCCCCTTCGGACTCGGCCTGGCCGCACTCTCAGAACCGCTCAATGATGTCGATGCGGTCTTCCTCGACCAGCGGCCCGAATTCCGCTGGCACCCGGGCATGATGATCGAGGGGTCGACCATCCAGGTGCCGTTCCTCGCTGACCTCGTCACCATGGCCGACCCCACCTCGCAGTACTCGTTCCTCAACTTCCTCAAGGAACGCCGGCGCCTCTACCCCTTCTACATCCGCGAGTCGTTCTACCCGCTGCGCGCCGAATTCGACGAATACTGCCGGTGGGTCGCCGCCCAGCTCGATTCACTGCGATGGAACCGTCGCGTCGTGTCCGTGACCAGGGAGGACGGCATCTTCACCGCCATCGCCGAGGTGACCGACGACTCCGATGCGGTCGTGACGACCGAGACCTACCGGGCCCGACACCTCGTGCTCGGCGTGGGCACACAGCCGGTGTTGCCGCCCGCCCTGCAGGGGCTGAACGCTGATGGCGCCGAGGGTCGTGCCGCGGGTTCGGCCGGCGGATCCGGCCAGCCGGCTGGCGTGTCGGGCGCGGCCGGTGCCGGGCCGCTCATCCACACCGCCGACTACCTCGACAACCGCGAAGCGCTGCTCGATTCCGGTGCGGTGACGATCATCGGCAGCGGCCAGTCCGCCGCCGAAATCTACCGCGACCTCATCGACGACGCCGAAGACCGCGGAGTGCGTGTGGACTGGGTGACCCGCTCGCCGAGGTTCTTCCCGATGGAGTACACGAAGCTCACCCTCGAGATGACCTCCCCGGAGTACACCGACCACTTCCGCGCCCTGCCCGATGAGCTGCGCGAACACGTCGGCCGCGAGCAGCGCACCCTGTACAAGGGCATCTCCGGCGACCTCGTCGACGACATCCACGACACCCTCTACCGGCTCAGCCGCGGCGGACGGACACTGCTGACGAACCTCGTCTCCGAAGCCGAACTCGAAACCGCCGAGGTCGACCCGATCAGCGGCGAATATCTGCTCGGCTTCCGCAACACGGCGCTGAACGAGACCTTCACCCGCAGGTCCGGCTCGGTCGTCGCGGCCACCGGATACAAATCACGAGTCCCGGACTTCCTGGCCCCGCTCGGCGATGAGGTGCGCCTCGACTCACGCGGCCGACTCGACGTCAGCCGCCACTACACGATCAACGACGAGGGCACGATCCACGTCCTCAATGGCGAAGAGCACACCCACGGCGTCACCGCCCCCGACCTCGGCTTCGGTCCGTGGCGGGCCTCGGTGGTGCTCGCCGAGGTGACCGGCAGGGAGCCGTATCAGGTCGAGAACCGCATCGCCTTCCAGACTTTCGGCGTACCGGCCGACGAATCCGATGCCGTGCCCGCCGCCTTCGCACTCGACGACTCCAAGGAGATGTCACACGCATGACCACAGAACTCATCACCGACCCGACGTCCACCACCACAGGCGAGGCCGCCGCGGACCGCGCGGTGGAGGAATCCGACGGTGCGGACACGGCTTCGCGCTCGGCCGCGCCTCCGGCTGCGGAACCGTCCGCGGAACCGTCCGCGGATCCGACCGCGCCCCCGGCGACTCAGCGCCCGGCTGCCAAGCTCACGGCCGCCTCGGCGAGGGTGACCATTCGACCGCTCGACGTCGACCGGGACACGTCGGCGCTCCACGCCTGGCTCACCCACCCGCGGGCACGCTACTGGATGATGACCGACCTCGACGAAGCCGGAGTGCGGACCTACCTCGAGGGCGTCCGCGACTCCGCCGACGATGCCGGCTGGGTCGGCTCCGTCGACGGCCACGACAGTTTCTACGTCGAGACCTACACCCCGGACAGCCTCATCCCGCAGAACGTCCTGGCCACCGGGCCCGGCGACATCGGGATGCACCTGCTCGTCGCACCCTCGGCCGGCCCGGCCGTGCACGGGCTGACCGACCGCATCATGGCCGAGGTCATCGACTTCTGCCTGAGGCCCACTGACCAGGGCGGACGCGCAGGTCAGCGCGTCGTCGTCGAACCCGACGCCCGGAACGACGCGATCATCGAGAAGAACCGGGCCGCCGGCTTCACCCCGATCGCGAAGGCCACCATCATGATGGGCGAGATCGAGAAGCAGGCGCTCGTGAGCGTGTGCACGCGTGCCGACTTCGCCGGCAGCGCACTCGCCCCGCTCATCGGATCCGACGATCACGAGGACGGTGTCGCGCCCGACGCCTACGCCCACCTCAATGCCGACGCATTCGCCGTCGTGCAGCGCCACCTCGTGGCCAAGGCTCTGTCCGAATTCGCCCACGAACGACTCATCACCCCGGTGCAGGTCGACGCCGATGGGGGTGCGTGGGAGCTGAGCATCGACGGTGCCACGCGGTACACGTTCGCCGCCCGCGTCCTCCCACTCGAGCACTGGCTCATCGACGAAGCGAGCATCACCCGTCGGCAGGGGGAGACCGAGGTTCCGCTCGACGCGCAGGAACTCGTCGTCGAACTCCAGGACGCACTGGCCATTCCCGAGGACCTCATCTCGACGTACCTCGAGGAACTCGCCTCGACCCTGGCCGGAGCCGCGTACAAACTCGAGGACGCGCGGGCCGGACGCCGACCGAACTCTCGCGAGCTCGTCGACGCAGACTTCCAGACCACCGAGGCGGCCATGACCGAAGGTCACCCCGGGTTCCTCGCGAACAACGGTCGCATCGGATTCGGACTGTCCGATTTCCGCCAGTGGACGCCCGAGAACGGACAACTCAACCGTCTCGAATGGGTGGCCGTCAGACGCGACCACAGCCACCTCTCCCTAGGTGAGGGGCTCGATGAGCCCGGCCACCTCGACGAGGCTCTCAGCGACGGCGAACGGGAGCTGTTCGATTCCCGAATTCGGGCGGCAGGGCAGGATCCGGCTGACTTCCACCTCATGCCGATCCACCCGTGGCAGGCCGATCACCGGCTGGCGATCACTTTCGCCGCGGACATCGCACGCGGGGACCTGCTGCCGCTGGGGGCCGGACTCGACAAGCATCAGGCACAGCAGTCGCTGCGCACATTCTTCAACCATTCGCGGACCGGTGCTCCGTATGTCAAGGTTGCGCTCGCCGTGCAGAACATGGGGTTCCTGCGCGGCCTGTCACCGAAGTACATGCGCGACACTCCGGCCATCAACGACTGGGTCGCGAACCTCATCGGCTCCGATGACACCTTCGCCGGCGCCGGGTTTCGGGTGCTGCGGGAACGTGCCGCGCTCGGCTACACGGGCGATGTCTACCACCGGACAAAGGAGACGAACCCGCACCGGAAGATGCTCGCGTCCCTGTGGAGAGAGAACCCTCTCGACAAGATCGAGCCAGGCCAGAAGCTCATCACGATGGCCGCGCTGCTGCATCGCGACCACGAGGGCGTCTCCTTCGCCGGTGAGCTCATCCGCGCCTCGGGGCAGGATTCTGCGGCCTGGGTGCGGTCCTACCTGCGGGCGTACCTGTACCCGCTGGTGCACGCGCTGCTCGCACACGACCTTGTGTTCATGCCGCATGGGGAGAACCTCATCCTCGTCCTCGACGAGCACACGGTGACCGGGGCGTTCATGAAGGACATCGGCGAAGAGGTCGCCGTGCTCGGCAACCGCGAACTGCCCGCCGCCGTCGAGCGCATCCGCGCCGTCGTGCCGGGGGAGGAGAAGGCGCTGTCGGTGTTCACCGACATGTTCGACGGCGTCCTGCGACACCTCTCGGGCATCCTCGACGCCGACGGGCTGCTGCCGGCCGAGCAGTTCTGGACCGTCGTCGCCGAGGTGCTCGACGAGTACGAAGCCGCGCACCCGGATGCCGCGGGAGGGGTGAACGGCGACGTCGACCTGCGTGCCGAGTCCTTCGCCCACTCGTGCCTCAACCGCCTGCAGCTGAAGAACACGAAGCAGATGGTCGACATCGGCAATCAGGCCGAATCCCTGCTCTACGCCGGCACCATGGATAACCCCGTGGCCGGTTGAGCCTGTGGGCGATTCCCTCGCCGAGGTGGGGCACCGTTACAGTGCCCCACCTCGGCGATTGCCGTCAGCAGTTCGACGAGTGATCAGTTGCCGCGCCATGCTGCTGGGTACGTCTCCGGACGATCAGCAAGGCAAGTGACCATGCCAATGGGACGGGTATCAACGGTCCGCAGATCAGCCAGGCGAGAATCATCGCGACACCGGCCACGCGGTCCGTTCGGTCCGCCAGCGGTTAGTATCATTCCTATGCTCGACCGCGCGGCGCTGCGCGGCGGCTCGAACCAGCCCCCAGACTCGAAGGCGCGCTCATGGCGAAGCAGAACGATCGGCCGACCCTGGCCACCGTCGCTGCCCGCGCCGGAGTGAGCATCAAGACCGCCTCCCGCGTCCTCAACGGGGAGAAGCACGTCGCCCGGGCCACCGCCGAGAAGGTCGAAGACGCCGCGGCCGAACTCGGCTTCCGCCTCAACCCCACGGCCAAAAGGCTGCGCGCCGGCGGGCGCTCGCCGTATATCGGCGTCGTCCTCACCGACGCCGATGACGCCTTCCAGGCTCGAGTGTTCTCCGCCCTCGAGGCAGAACTTGCGACCGTCGAGCTGCGCCCGGTGGTCACGGTGGCAGGCGACGACCCCGAGCGTGAACAGGCCTTCGTCGACGAATGTCTCGCCAACGACCTGTCCGGAATCATCGTCGTCCGTTCCCACCCCGACGCCGGCGACATCTACGCCCGCGCCGCAGCCGCCTCGGGGATCCGGATCGTGTCGTTCGACCCTGCGGTCAGCGGGGACGACGTCAGCGTCCTTGCTGGTGACGAGGTCGATGCCGGCCGCCTGGCCGCCCAGCAGCTGCTCGAGCACGGGCACATCGCCCTCGGCGTCATCGGCGATCACTCGACCTCGCTCATCACGACCCGACGACTCGAAGGCATCCAATCCGCCTTCACCGGCCGCCACGATGTCGGCTGGCGGGCGTACATGCGCGAAGACGCCCACGACGAAGCCAGCGCGAAGAACGTCGTCGCGGCGTGGCTCGGTTCACGGAGCGCCCCGAGCGCACTCATCACCCTCTCGGCCACGTTGACCCAAGGCGCCATCGACGCCTGCCGCCGCCTCGACGAATGGCCCGCGCTGGTGGGCATCGACGATTTCCCCGCCGCCGAACTCCTCGACGTCACCGTCATCGACCGCGACGTCGAGACCATGGCCGCCGAGGCGGTCCGCCGTCTCCGGGGCACGACCGAGGAGGGGGAGGGCCGCCTCGGTGGGGGTGTCGGTGAGGGGGGCGGCCGCCTCGGTGGGGGTGCATCGCCGGGACAAGATGTCTTTCCGGTTCGCGTCATCGCCCGGGGCAGCGGCGAGGAACTGCCCGAGCAGGCGCGAAGACTTTCGTCGCGAAACAGTTGACACCGGGGGCCGATAGGCGAATCATATTCAACAGCCTGACAACGTTGTCAGAATGATTGAAAGGTTCACAATGAGGCACAACCTTAAGTCCCACAGGAAGCTGGCCCTCTTCGGTGCCTCGGTCGCGATCGGCGCTCTCGCGCTCAGCGGCTGCGGCAATCAGAAGGGCCAGGGCAACGACGAAGCCGACAGCGGCTCCGGCGGCGACGGAGACGTCACCATCGCGCTGCTGCTGCCCGAGTCGAAGACCACTCGGTACGAGTCGCTCGACAAGCCGAACTTCGAGAAGTACGTCGCCGAGGCCAACCCGGATGCGAAGATCGAATACCGCAACGCCAACCAGGACGCGACGCAGCAGCAACAGCAGTTCGAAGCCGCGGTGACCGAAGGCGTCGACGCCATCGTGCTCGACCCGGTCGATGCCTCAGCGGTGTCCTCGGCGCTGTCGAAGGCCGAAGCGAAGAAGATCCCGGTCATCTCCTACGACCGCTTCTTCGAAGGCGCGGACTACTACACCTCATTCGACAACAAGAAGATCGGCAACCTGCAGGGCCAGGCCGTCCTCGACGGACTCAAGGATGCCGGCGTCGACCCGAAATCGGGTCCGGTGTGGATGGTCAACGGTGACCCGAAGGATCCGAACGCCGCGGACTTCAAGGCCGGTGCCGAAGAGACCCTCAAGGATGCCGGCGTCGACATCGCCGCCAGCCACGACACCCTCGACTGGAACCCCGACGACGCTCGTCAATGGGTCGAAGGTCAGCTGCAGGGCAACGGTGAGAAGCCGGTCGCGATCTACTCGGCCAACGACGGCACGGCCGGCGGTGTCATCGCCGCGACGAAGAAGGCCAAGGTCGAACCCGTCGTGACCGGTCAGGACGCCGAGGTCGACGGACTGCAGAACATCCTCAAGGGTGATCAGTTCGCCACGATCTACAAGTCGATCCCGCCGCAGGCCGAGTTCGCAGCGAAGGCCGCAGTCGCTCTCGCAGGCGGAGAGGACGTCGATGCGGGAACGACTTACAAGGACACCCCGACGGACTTCGTCGAGGCCAAGGTCGTGACCAAGGACAACATCAAGGACATCGTCGGCGATCAGATCAAGGCCGACGACATCTGCTCCGGAAGCGTCGAGAAGCTCTGCAAGGACGCCGGAGTGAAATGATCCGGCGCTGCAGCTGAGCCCGTTCTGCATCCGAACAGGCTCAGCAGCGCTGCAGAGGCGACATGACCGTCCCGGCGGCCGGCACCCGTCAAGGTGCCGGCAGCCGGGACCACCCAGAGTCGGACCACCGACAGTGACAAGTAGGAACAGATGACATCTGAGACACCCGACCCCGCACCCGCTGCTTCGCGGGCACCGGGCGGCGGCAGCGACACCGTGCTCGAACTGCGCGGAATCAACAAACGCTTCGGGGCCGTGCAGGCCCTCACCGACATCAATCTCACCGTCGGCCGCGGCGAGGTCGTCGGCCTCGTCGGCGACAACGGCGCCGGCAAATCAACGCTGATCAAAGTCATCGCCGGAGTCCACGCCGCCGACGAAGGCGAACTTCAGATCAATGGTGCGGCACAGAGATTCTCCTCACCGAAGGACGCGCAGAAGGCTGGAGTGGCCACCGTGTTCCAGGACCTCTCCCTGTGCGAGAACCTCGACGTCGTCGCCAACCTCTTCCTCGGGCACGAGAAGACTCGCGGAGGCGTGCTCGACGAGGTGGACATGGAAGCCAAATCCTGGGAGCTGCTGCGCAGCCTGTCGGCAAAGATCCCGAGTGTGCGGGTCCCGATCGCGGCGCTGTCGGGCGGACAACGCCAGACGGTCGCGATCGCTCGCTCGCTGCTGGGCGAACCCTCCCTGGTCATGCTCGACGAGCCGACTGCCGCCCTCGGTGTGGCACAGACGGCCGAGGTGCTCAACCTCATCGAGAGGCTGAAGGAACGCGACCTGGGAGTGCTGCTCGTCAGCCACAACATGGCCGACGTGCAGGCCGTGTGCGATCGGGTGCACGTGCTGCGCCTGGGCAAGGACGCCGGTGACTTCCCTGGTGACGAACGCACAGATGTGCTCGTGGCCGCGATCACGGGAGCCAGTGACAACGTCGTGACCAAGCGCGCGGCACGGAGGGGTGAACGTCGATGACCCGCAATTCCTTCATCACTGACGAGAGGATCTCTTCCGAAGGACTCGTCGGTACGTTCGTCCGCCGCGTCAAAGAGGGCCAGCTCGGGTCGTTCCCGGTCATCCTCGCTCTTGTCGTCATCGTCATCGTCTTCCAATCGGCCGATTCCAACTTCATCTCTCCGGCCAACCTCGTCAACCTCTCCACCCAGGTGGCGTTCCTCGCGATCCTGGCGCTGGGCATCAACCTCATCCTGCTGCTCGGTGAGATCGACCTGTCGCTGGCGCAGCTGGGTGGATTGGCCGCCTCGCTGCTCGGTGTGCTCGTCGTCCGGCAAGGTGTGCCGCCGGCGCTTGCACTGATCATCATGCTGCTGCTCGGGCTGGTCGTCGGTGCGATCCAGGGCTGGTTCTTCGCCGTCGTCGGCATTCCGGCGTTCGTCGTCACCTTGGCCGGTCTCCTCGCGTTCACCGGTCTGACGCTGACGACCCTGGGCACGCAGAAGAACCTGTCGATGTCGGACACCTTCGCCTTCGATTTCGCCAGCTTCTACTTTCCGGCGATCTGGGCGTACGTGTTCGGTGCGATCGCGATCATCGGCTTCGGTGCCGGCATCATCTATTCGAAGCTGCGTCGGCACAGCGAAGGGCTGGATGCACCGGGCTGGACCTCGGTGATCGTGCGCATCGTGCTGCTGGCGGCGATCGTGTTCGGGTTCCTCATCCTCGTCAACCAGGACTTCGGGCTGGCGATGCCGTTCTTCCTCATGATCGTCATCGCCATCGTCATCGACCTCGTGCTGCGCAAGACCCGCTACGGCCGCTCGATCTACGCTGTCGGCGGCAAGGTCGAGGCTGCCCGGCGAGCAGGTATCCGCGTGACCTGGGTGCGCATCAGCGTGTTCATGGCCGCCGGAGTCCTGGCCGCACTGTTCGGTTTCATCAAGACCGGCGTGACGACGAATGCGGGATCGACGCTGGTGAGCACACAGGACCTGCTCAATGCGATCGCCGCCGCCGTCATCGGCGGCACCTCGCTGTTCGGTGGTCGCGGCACTGCGTGGGCGGCGGTGCTCGGTGCCCTGGTCGTCGGTGCCATCAACAACGGTCTCTACCTTATCGGCTTCAACTCCGATGCGCAGCAGATCATCACCGCGCTCGTCCTGCTCACCGCCGTCGTCATCGATGCGCTCAGCCGCCGCGGCCAGAGGTACGTGGGCCGGGGATAGGTGGTCGCCGTCGTCCGCAGTTCGCCGACCGCTCAAGTTGCCGCCGACCGCTCACCGCATAGCGCGGTACAGCGTCGCTGACTTGAGCGGTCGGCGAAGTGGCCTCAGGACAATAGGTCAACTGGGAGGAAGCGCGAGGCGCGTGGTCGCCGTGCCTCGGCCGGGCTGATACAGTCGGAGCCAATGACATGGGGTGCCTCATGAGGATCCGTTCGCACCGAAGAGCTGCGCACGGAGGACACCGAGGCTGAGAGAACACCCATCGAACCTGATCTGGGCCATACTAGCGAAGGGATCGTCATGGTTGACTTCGACCTGCGTTCTGCCAAAGCACGACTGCGTGCGTCCAACCCGCTCATCCAATGCATCACGAACACCGTCGTGCAGCAATTCAGCGCGAACGTGCTCCTGGCCGTGGGTGCCTCCCCGGCGATGCTCGACCACGAGGCCGACGCCGGACAGTTTGCCGGCATCGCGAGCGGAATCCTCATCAACTTCGGCACCGCCTCTAACCATCAGCTGCTCGCCGCCGACGCCGCCATCGACGTCGCGAACGCCGCCGGCAAACCCTGGGTCCTCGACCCCGTCAGCGTCGGCGCCGTCGACTTCCGCACCTCCCGCATCCGCCGCGCCGCCTCCGACCACCCGACAGCCATCCGCGGCAACGCCTCCGAGATCGCCGCACTGGCCGGAGTCGGCCTCGGCGGACGCGGAGTCGACTCCACCGACGAGGTCGACGCCGTCCTTCCCGCCGCGGCTCAACTGTCGCGAAAGACCGGCGCGATCGTCGCGGTCTCCGGACCCACCGACGCCGTCGTCGCCCACATCGACGGCACCGACCACGTCGCACGCATCGACGGAGGCTGCGAGTTCATGCCGCTGGTCATCGGCACCGGCTGCTCCCTCGGTGCCGTCACCGGCGCCTACCTCGCCGCCGCCCGCAGCGGACTGGCCGATCCTGATGCCGGCGCCTCGGCCGTCGACGCAGGCGAGCACACCGCCGACGGTGGAGCCGCCTGGGCGAGGTTCGAAGCCGTCGTCGCCGCGCACGCCCACTTCGCGGTCGCCGGGGAACTCGCCGCCGACGGGGCGAAGGGACCGGGCAGCTACTCGGTGAACTTCCTCGACGCGCTCCATGCCGTCACCGGCGACCAGCTCGCGCAGGCGCGGGTGAGCCTCAGCACGCTCGATGCCGGCGAAAGCGTCCAAGCATGACCGCCGGATCCGCGCACATCGCCGACAACGCCCATCTCGCCGACAATGCGCACGCGACCAGTGCGCAGGAGAACGCCACCGACCGCTTCGCCGGCATCGACACCCGCCTCTACCTCGTCACCGACTCCGCCCAGTGCGAAGCGGCCGGCCGCACCGTCGCCGAGACCGTGCAGGCCGCCGTCGCCGGGGGAGTGGGCATCGTCCAGGTCCGCGACAAGGACATCGACGACGGGGACTTCTACTCGCTCACCCGCCAGGTCATCGCCGCCGTCGACACCGCCACCCGCGGCACCGACCGCACCGTGCCGGTCGTCCTCAACGACCGCGTCGAGGTGGCCCGCCGCCTCATCGACGAAGGCGAGGACATCCACGTCCACGTCGGCCAAACCGATGCCACCGTCGCCGAGGTGCGCGCCGCCCTAGGCGAAGCACCGCTCATCGGTCTCTCGGCCGCGAACAGCACCGAATTCGCCGCCGCCCGCGACTCCGGCGTCGTCGACCTCGTCGGCATCGGACCCGTCTTCGACACCACCACGAAAGCCGACGCACCCGAGGGAATCGGACCCGACCGCCTCGGCGAACTCGTCGCAGAAGTCGGAATCCCGGCCGTCGCGATCGGCGGGATCAACCTCGATCGAGCCCGTGAGCTGCGTGGACGCGGACTCATCGGGATCTGCGTGGTCTCGGCGATCTGCACGGCCGACGATCCGAGAGCCGCGGCCGAAGCGCTGCTCGCAGCGTTCGCCGACGGTGATGAGTCGGCCATGGGAAGTGACGCATCCTCATGGAATGACGCATCGGACGGGCACCAAGCATGAGCACACGCCCGCCGATCACCCTGTCCATCGCCGGCACCGACCCCAGCGGTGGCGCCGGCATCCACGCCGACCTCAAGACCTTCACCGCTCGGAAGACCCTGGGCACGACGGTGATCACCGCCCTCGTCGCGCAGAACACACACGGGGTGTCCCGGGTCTACCCGATCGACGATGACTTCGTCGCCGACCAGTTCGACTCGGTGCTGACCGACATGCCCGTCGACGCCACGAAGTCCGGGATGCTCGGCACTCGGTCACTCGTCGAGCTGGTCGTCGCCCGCGCCGCCGAGGGCGGGCTCGGCTTCTACACCGTCGATCCGGTGATGGTCGCGACCTCCGGCCACCGCCTCCTCGAGGCAGATGCCGTCGACGCGGTCTGCACCCACCTGCTGCCCGTGGCGGACCTCATCACCCCCAATCTCCCCGAGGCGGCCCTGCTTCTGTCCGACGACGAACCCGAGGCGCAGACCTCCGAACAGATGCGTGACCAGGCGCTTCGCCTCCTCGAACGGGGGGCTGGCGCCGTCCTGCTCAAGGGCGGGCACGGCAGCGACGGGGACGTGTTCGACATCCTCGCGACCCGCGACGGGCAGATCCGCGAGTTCACCCACCCCCGCGTGGCGACCGCGAACACGCATGGAACCGGGTGCACCCTCTCGGCTGCGATCACCGCCGAGGTGGCCGTCCTCGGCCGCGAACGTGCAGCGATCGGACCGGATCTCCTCGGCGAGGCCGTCGGCAATGCCCTCGACTACCTCGCCAGGGCCCTGAAATCGGCGGCGGACTGGCAGGTCAGCCTCGATCCCGAGGGAGCGCACGGACCCGTCGACCACCAGGTCGACATCGTCCGCGGCCGACCCGCCTGACCAGTCCAGACCTGACCAAATCAGACCAGAGCAGCGCTCACCTCGCTGCGAATCACCGTCCCACGTTAGACGAACACACAGCACACGAACACACTTACGTCGCACGAGTACAAAGGAGTTCCCATGACCGTCAACTTCTCCGCCGGACCATTGACCGCCCAGCTCTGGGACCGTGTCCGCCCGATCGTCGAGGAGATCGAGGCCCTGCCGTTCCTCGCTCAGCTCGCCGACGGCAGCCTCGACGCGCGGGCCTTCGTCAACTACATCTCCCAGGACAGCCTCTACCTCAACGGCTATGCGAAGGCCATGTCATTCCTGGCCGCGAAGACAGTCGACCGTGACGAGTCCCGATTCTGGGCGGGTTCGGCCGCCGAGGCGATCACCGTGGAAGAGGGAATGCACGAAGAGCTGCTCGCCGATTCGCGGCTGGCGACCGCCCTGACCGAGCTCAACGAGGCGGGTTCCCGGTTCAAGGCTTCTCCGACGACGCTCGGCTATGTGTCCTTCCTGATCGCCACGGCTGCCGGTCGCTCCTACGGCGAAGGCGTGGCCGGTGTGCTGCCGTGCTTCTGGGTCTACGCCCACATGGGTAAGGTGCTCGTCGAACAGGCCGGTCAGATGACTGAGGACCACCCGTACCGGACCTGGGTGCAGACCTACGACTCACCAGACTTCGACGAATCGACCCGCCGCGCAGTGCAGATGCTCGAGCAGGAACTCGCGAAGGCACCGAACGAGGAGGCCACCCAGATGCGCGCAGCCTTCGAACAGGCCTGCGTGTACGAACTGCACTTCTGGGCTTCGGCGCACGCGATGCAGAACTGGGACGCCTCGGTATTCCTGCCGCAGGACGCGACCGTTTGACGCGGTCGTCTCAGTCGGCCACCTCGGTGATCGGAAGCGGTCGGCCTCGTCGGAAACGGCGTGTTGCCAGTACCGAGGTGGGACCGATGTTGGCAATCAACCTCACGGCGTGAGTCGGCGGACCAGGTTCCAGGTTGCGAGTCCGACGCACACAAGGAACGCGAGAGTTCCGGCCCACATGGCTGACCCCGGCAGTTGCATGCCGAGACCGGTGAGCAGAATGCTGAGGAGAAGCCAGGCGAAGAGTAACGACATGCAGCCGGCGGTGATTCGCAGGAATTGCAGGAGGCAGTCGATTCAGTCGACGGAGATGTTCCAATCGATGTCACTGGCAGCGTCAGCATCGGAAAGCACCTGAGCAAGGACGCGGTCCCAGGTGCCGTCAGCGGCGTAGCGGCGGTGACGTTTCCACACTGTCTGCCAGGGCCCGAAGTACTCGCGTGGCAGATCACGCCAAGCGATGCCAGCTCGGTAGCGGTAGACGATTCCTTCGACGATTCGGCGGTTGTTCTCAAACGGTCGGGCTCTTTTGCCGACGTTCGAGGGCAGGAGTGGTTCGATATTCTCCCACTGCTCGTCAGTGAAGATTCGGTGTCGTTGCTGCGTAGTCACCAATCCAGCGTGTCAGTCCGAAGACCTCACATAAAGGAGACATGCCCTAATTCCCAGCGTTCCTGAGGTTTTGTGCAATCAGATCCTCGCGGTCCGGATCGCCCATACCGAGAGTGACGTAACCGGATCCGCTGAAAGTCTCCGAGTTTCCATCATCATCACCGGCTTTTGCCGAACTCATCTTTATGACCTCAGGTTCATGTGCCTCAGACGGCCACACCTGCACAAGCACATGATCGTTCGGAGGGCTGTCGGGTTCAATCAGTTCGTCGCTACCCGACTCATCTCGACCTCGCACATGAATCCGCACTCGATAGTCTCGACCGCTTTCAAGCATTTCCGCGTCAGGGGCAGGCTCGTCGGCTTCGCCACTGTCGCTGAAGATGCCGATCAGCTTCAAAGGTGCTGCCTCGGCGGCTCGCGCACTGAATTCGACGATATCTTCCCATTCCTGGGCCGGGCCTTCTGGGGTGTGGTCGAGAACTTCGAACACTGCGTCAACTGGCCCGTACATCGCGCCAGTGTGCAGGCCAATACCACCTTCGTCGCCAATCGAAACCGTTCCTCCGAGAACTGTGTCGGACGTGTCCGTCGCCACAAGAGGAAGCAGATCGAGTCTCCAGTTTTCAGTTTGGGCTACCTGCTTGTACATGTCAGTCATCTGCCTCTTAAAGAATCTGGACGAAGAATGAATCGCCTGTCAGGACGCGGCTCTCTTTAAAGAACTTGCTGAGCTCAGACCCTGCCGCGGAATTTTCCTTCTGGGGAATCATACATGCGCTGTATCCTTTTCCACCCTTAGCATCGACCGGATCCGCTTTATCGGAGATCTTACATTGGCTGAACGTGCGCCCTGTGCCACCGCCGTAATAGGCGCCTTGCTGGGTCGAGGCGAACGGGTATTCGTCGCATGAGTAACCGGACGGTCGCTTGAGCCGTGACGGGCAAGCCTTTGAGCGGTTCTTGGCCGACGACTGTCCCGGCTTCAGCCTCTTGAGCGCCGTTGATTTCCCGGGGAGTCCGCTCTTCTGTGCATCGGTGACGTGCTTGGCGAAGTTGGGGTGAGAAGCCCTGTCATATCCGATTGCGACCTGGCCCTTCGTCATGATGCATCCGGCGGATATTGATTTGTACTCTCTATCGCACCGCACTGGGCTCGCTCCGGCATAGTTGAACGGCAGCACCTGTGCGACTCTTGGGTGCTTGATTGTGAGGTTCCACGACAGGTTCTGATTCGTGCGGGCTGATTTGCCAGTCCAGTTGTAATAGCTTTCGGCGCTGAGAGTCTTTCGAGCCTTCAACGCCTTTCCTACCAGCGACGTTAGAGCTCCCGTGCGAGAACAACTTCCGCTGCATTTGGGTGTGTTGCCGACGATCGAGAACTGATTTCCTGTCCCCGATGTCTTTGAGGTCACGAGTGTGAGCTGGTTTCCGATGCGGGTCTGATTAGTTGCGCTGTACTGGTATACGTAGGCAGTCCCGGTGAGTGTTCCTAGCACTGCTCCCTTCCCAGAATGATGCTTGATCGTGAGTGGAACACCGACGCAGCCGTTAGTTCTGTCAGACGATCGCACCCCGGACTTTCAAAGATTCTTCGGCAAGGGAAGTGCCGCGCGCGGTTTCAGCCCAGAATCTTCCTGCTCTCCCAGCGTCACGCAGATGCTTGCCCCATCGGGGTCTTTGGAACAAGTTGTTTCAGCCTTGATAGGTTCCGTACTCTGTCCGGATTGCGCTTGTGCTGACAGACCTTGCTGATCCTCAATCTGTGACGGATCGATGACAATTCGCTCCTGGGCCGGTGCTTGCCCCTCTGAAGCATTCTCGGCAGCAGCGCTGCTCTGTGCTGGGCCGAGAAGGCCAGATGCCAACGCCAGAAGTCCGATCACTGTCGCAGTAGCGAAGTTCAATCGCCCTGCTCTCATTTCTACCATGTATTCACTTGCCTTATTTTTGTGTTTGGTTGAATGGCCTCAAGGATCGTATGCGTCCGGCACCCCATTCGACATCCCCCAAATGGAGTAGATTTCACAGAAATCTGATGACGATAGCGGTAGCTCGGCACGCGCTTCTGTAGACTCCCTCGGCAGTTGACGAAAGCTTAGGCACACAGACCGGCGAAACCGTGTGCCAGGTCTGCCGGGATGGCGGCGGCGATGCAGTGGCGTGGCCGTGCCCGGATGCCGCGACGTTGGAGCAGATGGTGGCATCCGCCCAGCAGAGTCCCGAATAGGTGCAACCGACAGGCGTTCACCTCTACCCGTCGTTGTCAGCAACGGACACCATCACTGACTGAGAGGCAATAATGGCCACGACACCGGGCGAGAGCGCCCTGACCGAGCTCATCGAGGCGGGTTTCCGTTTCAAGGCTTCGCCGACGACGCTCGGCTACGTGTCCTTCCTCATCGCCACGGCCGCCAGCCGTTCCTACGGCGAAGGTGTGGCCGGTGTGCTGCCGTGCTTCTGGGTCTACGCCCACATGGGCAAGGTGCTCGTCGAACAAGCCGGACAGATGACCGAGGACCACCCGTACCGCACCTGGGTGCAGACCTACGACTCGCCTGACTTCGACGAATCGACCCGCCACGCGGTGCAGATCCTCGAACAGGAACTCGCGAAGGCCCCGAGCGAGGAGGCTTCCCGGATGCGCGCGGCCTTCGAACAGGCGTGCGTGTACGAACTGCACTTCTAGGCCTCGGCGCATGCGATGCAGAACTGGGACGTCTCCGTCTTCCTGCCGCAGGACGCGACCGTCTGACGCGATCGGCTCCATCGGTCATCTCGGCGGGCGGAGCCTGTGGAGGAGTCGCCACACGGCGAATCCCGTTGCGATGAGGAAGACCGCGGTCGGGACGAACGTCATCCACTCTGGCATCATCGAGCTGCGCGCCTCGTGCATGATGATGACGAGCACCGAGGCGAACAGCAGCGCGACGAGCCCCGCAGTGATGCGCATGAACTCCATGAGGCAGTCGAAGTGATAGTCGCGATTGCCCGCCTCGAGCCAGTAGTCTCTGTGCGGGATGTTGAGGAATGCCGCCGGCACTCGCTCCCAGATCCACCGGATCGAGAAGACCATCGAAATGCCGAGGCCCAGGGGAAGCAGAATTCCCAAGGTTCCTGCCTTCGACGACCAGTCATCGGCCCGACCCGCGGCATCGAGATGACTGGGCACCGGTTCGGGCGCAACAATCCAGAACCACACCGCTGCACCGGTGAGAACGAGCATCGAACCGACGGCGAAGACGAGCGCGGCGACTTCTCCGGGCGAGTTCCGGCGCGGCTGTGAAGAGGAAGGCATCCTGCCACTCTAACAACAGGGGAAGTCGGTGGCTCAGGGCCTCACGCGCGCGGCTCAGGGCGCCAAACACGTAGCTCAGTGGCTCAGGACCTCACGCGCGAGCGGTGCCTGCCGGGTCGTCCGGGTAGTGCGTCATCGGACCGAAGGATCCGAGAGCATGCCAGCCGCGGCGCAACGTCGTCCACAGCAGCACGTGGTCGACCTCGATCAGGGGGACGCGGTCATGTTTCGGACAGGCGAACCGACCGATGAAGAACACAACGGTCGTGAACATCACAGCGATCACGAACAGTATCAGCAGATCCATGGCGGCCCCCTCCACACCCGGCTCTATTCGACATTCTCAGTGTCACCCCAAATCACGGAGAAAGATAGGGGCTATCCCACCTGCTGAGCGCACCGTGGTCAAAGTCACTCGTCGGTGAGGTCGCAATCAGGCGAACGTCGAAGCCAGACTCTCTGCGGCCGAGACGACGGCGCGGGCCGCGGCTCGTCCCTGCTCGGCCGTGATCGAGGACGGGAAGGTGAAGCGCACGCTCGTCTGCGCGACCTCCGCAGCGATCCCCAGCGCCGTGAGCACATGCGAGGGTTCATCGTCGCCGACCGCGCACGCCGATCCGCTCGACGCTGTGACGCCGGAGCGTTCGAGTTCGAGGAGCACCGCCTCACCGCTGGTGCGAGAGAAGCAGAACGACGCATGGTTCGGTGAGCGCGATTCGGCGCTGCCGGTGAGGAACGCACCGGGAACCGCGCGAACCACCTCGGCGATGAAATCATCGCGAATGGCTCGGACACGTTCGGCGGCTTCGGTCCGCTCAACCTCGGCGAGTTCGAGGGCGGTGGCGAACGCGACGGCCATGGCCACGTTCTCCGTGCCCGAGCGGCGCCCCGCCTCCTGACCGCCGCCGTGGATGAGAGCTTCGACGGGGATGCGGGCACGGATCGCGGCGACCCCGATGCCCTTCGGAGCCCCCACCTTGTGCCCGGCCAGGCTGAGCGCGTCGACGTCGAGCCCGGCCAGGCGCAGCCAGCCGGCGGCCTGCACCGCATCCGTGTGGAACAGCGCCCCCGCCTCGTGGGCGATGCCGGCGAGGCTCGTGACGTCGGCGACAGTGCCGATCTCATTGTTCGCATAACCGAGGCTCACGAGCACGGTGTCCGGGCGGATCGCCCGGACCAGGGCCTCGGGCGCGATCGTGCCATCGGAGTCCGGAGCCACCTCGGTGACGGTGAATCCGTGGATCCGGTGGAGGAATTCCACCGAGGCGAGCACCGCTTCGTGCTCGATGGGGGAGGTGACGATATGTCGCCGAGGTGGGGCCGCCGTCCGTGCACCGAGGGCCATGCCGATGATCGCGAGATTGTCCGCCTCGGTGCCGCCGCTGGTGAAGGTGATGTCGGTGGCCCGCATGCCGAGCACCCGCGCCACCCGTGCACGCGCATCGGTCAGGGCCTCGGAGGAGAGGCGCCCGTATTCGTGGTGGCTCGACGGGTTGCCGAAGGCACCGGCCAGATACGGCCACGCTGCCTCGAGGGCCTCCCTGCGCACGGGGGCCGCCGAGGCGGTGTCGAGGTAGAGTCGGGCCTCGTCCACGTCAGTTCTCCAGTGCTGCGGCGAGGTCGGCGGGCGCTGGGTCGGTGTTGTGCAGTACGAGGTCGAGGCCGAGGTCGATCGCGCGCACGCTGTGGGTCAGGGCTCCCGAGGAGATGACGTCGACACCGGTGTCAGCGATCTGCGGGATCGTGTCCAGGGTGACGTTGCCGCTGGCCTCGACGACCGCCCGGCCGGCGATGAGGTCGACGCCTTCGCGCAACTGGTCGGTGGTGAAGTTGTCGAGCATGATGATGTCTGCCCCGCCGTCGAGGACGTACGGGATCTGACCGAGGCGGTCGACCTCGACCTCGATCGTCGTCGTGTGCGGCAGGCGGGCTCGGGCGTCGCGGATAGCATCGGCGATGCTGCGGCCCTCACCAGCAAGGACAGCGAGGTGGTTGTCCTTGGCCATGACCGCATCCGAGAGCCCGAACCTGTGGTTGTGTCCGCCGCCGCTTACGACCGCGTGCTTTTCGAAGGCACGCAGACCCGGTGTGGTCTTGCGGGTGTCGGCGATGCGGGCACGGCCGGCGGCTGCGTCGACATACGCCCTGGTCTGGGTGGCGATGCCGCTCATGCGCTGGCAGAAGTTCAGCGCGATCCGCTCGGCCCGCAGCACCGCCTGGGCGGGGCCGGTGACGGTGGCGAGAAGCCGGCCGGCCGAGAAGGCGTCGCCGTCGGCTGCTGCGAGGTCGACCGCGACCGACGGGTCGATCAGGGTGAACGCGCGGGCGAAGACCTCGATGCCGGCGAGCACTCCATCTTCCCGTGCGCGCAGCTCGGCCCTCGCCGAGGCGGTCGCCGGGATGAAGGTCTCCCCGGTGATGTCGCCCCAGGGGGCATCCTCGTCGAGGGCGAGCCGGAGCGCGGCGTCGATGGTCGCGGTGGTCAGCATGCGGCGGCCTCCTGAAGTGCGGGGTGAGTCGGAACAATGTCGGTTGGGTGCGCGGGGTCGGTGCGGTGCGCAGTGTCGGTGCGTTCGGCGCGTGGGTCGACGGCGTCTGTCCGTGTGCCGTCGGCGTCTGTCCGTGAGCCGTCGGCTGTGGGGAGGGAATCGGTGCGGGTATGTGCGCCGAGGCTGTTCTCCCGTGCCAGCGCATGTCGAGCCATATATTCGGTGATGAGTGCGAGATTCGCGGTCTCGTAGGCCTCGATGAGCGACTCGTGAGGAAGGTCTCGGTGCGGGAGTTCTTCGTGCGGGAGGTCTGCGTGGGAGTGGCGGTCGAGCAGGGTCCGCAGGCCCGTGGCCGTGCGTTCGACACCGAGGTTGTCCCAGTTCAGAGCCTGCAGCTGGGTTCGTGTCAGTGCCGTCTGGTGCAATTCGTGAATGGGACGGTGCAATGCACGGGTGGGGGAGCGCAGCAGTTCATGGACGCGGTGCATCAACGGTGGTCCGTCGACAGCGAGGTCGCCTCCGGACGAGTCCGACCCGGTGCTGCCGAGCTGGGAGGTGATCACAGCGGCCGCGCGGCCGGCGAATACCGCTCCTTCGAGCAGCGAGTTCGACGCTAACCGGTTCGCGCCGTGGACTCCGGTGCACGCGACCTCACCGACGGCGAAGAGACCGTCGATGCTCGTGCGACCGTCGAGGTCCGTGACCACCCCGCCCATGAAGTAGTGGGCGGCCGGAGTGACGGGAATGAGGTCGGTTGATGGGTCCAGACCGTGAGCGGCCAGACCTGCGGTGATGCTGGGGAATCTCGCGGACACGTCGGGCACGCTACGGGCGTCGAGGAAGCAGGGGCGACCGTCCTGAGCCGCCGAGGTCCGGTGCAGGGCCAGCGCCACCACATCGCGCGGGGCGAGTTCGGCGCGCTCGTCGACCCCGGGCATGAACCGGCGGCCGTGCTCATCGAGCAGAAGTGCGCCGGCCCCGCGCAGCGCCTCGGAGAGGAGGAACCCGGAGCCGTTCAGCGCGGTCGGGTGGAACTGGAAGAACTCGAGGTCACGCACCTGTGCGCCGGCCCGGATGGCCGCGGCCAGTCCGTCGCCGGTCGCCGCAGCCGGATTCGTCGTGTGGGCGAAGACCTGCCCGGCACCTCCGGTGGCGAGCACGACCGCGTCGGCCTCCAGCCGCTCGAAGGTTCCCTCGCGCAGGACGGTGACACCGGTGGCACGGTCGGATTCGGGCGTGCCCGCCTCGGTGGTCACACCGGACGTGGTCACACCTGATGTGGTGGTGCCTTCCTCGGCGGTCACGCCTGAAGTGGTGGCGTCGTGTTCGGTCGTGATGTCGATGAGCATCGTGTGCTCAAGCAGCCTCACTCGGCCGGCGGCCACCTCGGTGCGCAACCGTGCCGTCAGGGCCGAGGTGATGGCTTGTCCGGTCGCGTCACCTCCAGCGTGGAAGATCCGCGGATGCGAATGTGCTCCCTCCATCCCGCGCGACCATGCCCCGGTCGGATCCGTGTCGAAGTCGACCCCTGCCTCGGCGAGGGCGACGATCGCCTCCCCGCCGGCCTCGCACAGGGTGCGCACGGCCTCGGCGTCACAGTACCCGGCCCCGGCGGACAGAGTGTCGGCGATGTGCGATTCGACGGTGTCGTCGGTGCCGATGACACCGGCGATCCCGCCCTGCGCCCACGCGGTGTTCGACTCACCGAGGCTGCCCTTCGTCACCACGGTGACCTCGTGGCGACCGGCCAGAGACAGGGCCGCGCTCAGCCCGGCGATCCCGGTCCCGACGATGACGACCCGGCCCGTCGCTTCGGCGATCGGGCGGGAGGAGTTCGGCGGGGACGTCTGCTGCGGATTCGTGCTCATCAGATCCGAGGCTTCGCTGCGAGCATCCGTTCGAGGGAGACGCGGGCAGGCTCGGCCACCTCGGCGTCGACGGAGATCTGATTGACGACCTCGCCGGCGAGGAGCGATTCGAGCACCCAGGCGATGTAGCCGGGGTGGATGCGGTACATCGTCGAGCACGGGCAGATGACGGGGTCGAGGCAGAAGATCTCGTGCTGGGGATATTCGGCGGCGAGCCGTTGGACGAGGTTGATCTCGGTGCCGACGGCGAACGTGGTCGGCTCGGTCGCTTCGGCGATGGCCTTGGTGATGTACGCGGTGGAACCGGACTCGTCGGCGGCCTCGACGGTTTCGCGCGGGCATTCGGGGTGGACGATGACGCGGACATCGGGGTGCTCGGTCCGGGCCTTGGCGATCTGGGCGGGGGTGAAGCGTTTGTGCACGGAGCAGAATCCCTGCCACAGGATGACGCGGGCATCGGTGAGCTCCTGTGCGGTGTTGTTGCCCAGTGGGCGTGTGGGGTTCCACAGCGGCATCTCATCGAGTCCGATGCCCATGTTCACCGCGGTGTTGCGGCCGAGGTGCTGGTCGGGGAAGAACAGGACCCGCCGTCCGCGTTCGAAGGCCCACTCGAGGACCACCTCGGCGTTGGACGAGGTGCACACGATGCCGCCGTTGCGGCCGCAGAAGCCCTTGATCGCGGCGGAGGAGTTCATATACGTGACGGGGATGATCGGCACGCGGCCGTCAGCGTCCGGGGCAGTGCCGAAGACCTCGGCCAACTGCTCCCAGCAGTCCTCGACCTGGTCGATCGAGGCCATATCGGCCATCGAGCAGCCGGCGGCGAGGTTGGGCAGGATGACCGACTGTTCAGGCTTCGAGAGCAGGTCGGCAGTCTCGGCCATGAAGTGCACGCCGCAGAAGACGATGGCCTCGGCTTCCGGGTGATGCTGGGCGGCCTGGGCAAGCATGAACGAGTCGCCGATGTAGTCGGCGTGTTCGACGACCTCGACTCGCTGATAATGGTGGCCGAGCATGACGACCCGATCGCCGAGGGCGGCCTTGGCGCTGCGGATGCGGGCGTCGAGCTCCTCAGGCGACGCTTGCTTGTACTCCTCCGGGATCTCGCCCTGCCGCGGGGCGAGGGCCGGGATCGGGTCGGACAGCGAGGCGCCGGGACCGTAGCCGGGACGTTCGTCGACGTCCCACGGGGCATCGAGCAGCTCCGTCGAACACATGTCGTCGCCCTTGCGGCCGGCAGAGATGTCCTTGAGGGTGAGTTCGATCGAAGCTGTCGTGGTCATCATCGTCCTTCGTTCCAAGTTTTGCGCAAAGTTGATTTAATGCTTTGCGCAGATTTGAGCTTAATCCTGCGGTGGTGGAATGCACAACTCCGGGTTCCGCATCGGCGCGGCGAAGGTGCTGGTGGGCGCGGCGCCGACGATTGCTGTGGAGATGGCCGGGGAGATGGCCGTGGAGGCGGCGGATGATCTAGGCTGTGGTCTGGCTCGCAAACCGAGTCGATGCGCACTGCGGTGGGCGCCCCGTGAGAGGACTTGTCGCTTCCGACCGGAGCACAGGCCTCACCCCGCCCGCGCCGACACTGACGACATCGCACTTCCGAAGGATTCTCATGCCCGAAGCGGCACATTCGAACCAGACAGCATCCACCACCTCGGCCGAAGAGCCGTCCCCGTACGGCGGAGCAGCGACCGCGCCCTCCGGGACCACTGCCCGCGGCGCAGGCGACGCGGGTGGCGCACCGGCGGCCCCACCTCGGCGAATCCGCACCCTCGACCTCATCAAGGCCAAGGCCGAAGGTCGACGCTGGGCGATGCTGACCAGCTATGACCAGTACACGGCCGCGCTGTTCGAGCAGGCCGGCGTCGAGGCCCTGCTCATCGGCGATTCGGCGGCGAACAACGTCTTTGGCCACGACACGACCCTGCCGGTCACCGTCGACGAACTCATTCCTCTGGCCCGCGCGGTCGCCTCGGCGACGTCCCGGGCCCTCATCGTCGCCGACCTGCCCTTCGGCAGCTACGAGGTCTCCGACGAACAGGCCGTGGCCACGGCCGTGCGGTTCATGAAGGAAGCCGGCGTCCACGCGATCAAGCTCGAAGGCGGGGTGCGGATGGCCTCGCGGATCCGCGCGCTCACGAACGCGGGAATCCCCGTCATGGCGCACATCGGCTTCACCCCGCAGGCCGAGCACAACCTCGGCGGGTACAAGGTCCAGGGTCGCGGCGGAGCCGGTGATGCGCTGCTCGAGGATGCTCGGGCCGTCGCCGAGGCGGGTGTGTTCTCCGTGGTCATGGAGATGGTGCCATCCGGTCTGGCCGGGCAGGTCACCGGCGAGCTGGACATTCCGACCGTGGGCATCGGTGCCGGCGCCGACTGTGATGCGCAGGTGCTCGTGTGGCAGGACATGGCCGGGCTGCGCACGGGACGCGCGCCGAGGTTCGTCAAGCGCTACGCCGATCTCCATTCCGTGCTCACCGAGGCGGTCGGGACCTATGTCGACGAGGTGAAGTCCGGAGTCTTCCCCGAACCCGAGAGGAGCTTCGACTGATGGAGGTCGGCGGCATCCAGGCGCTGCGGGCCTGGCGGGCGCGGCAGGCCGGTCGGGTCGGGCTCGTGCCGACGATGGGCGCGCTGCACTCGGGTCACCAGGCGCTGATGACCCGGGCCCGCGCCGAGGCCGACCTCGTCGTGACGTCGATCTTCGTCAACCCTCTGCAGTTCGGTCGGGACGAGGACTTCGTGCAGTACCCGCGCCCGTTCGCCGCAGACCTCGAGAAGTGCGAGGAGGCCGGGGTCGACTTCGTCTTCGCTCCCGCGTTGGGTGAGATGTACCCATCGGCACCGGAGGTCCGGGTCGTCTCCGGGCGGATGGGTGCGGTGTTCGAGGGTGAGGCACGGCCCGGTCACTTCGACGGCGTGCTCACCGTCGTGGCGAAGCTGTTCACCCTCGTCGACCCGGATCTCACTGTGTTCGGGCTCAAGGACATCCAGCAGTTCTGCCTGGTCAGGCGTATGATCGGCGATCTCAACTTCGATATCGAACTCATCGGTCTGCCCGTCGTCCGCGACGCCGACGGGCTGGCGATGTCGAGCCGCAACGAGTACCTCTCACCGTCCGATCGGGCTCGTGCGCTCGCGATTCCGCGCGCCCTCGATGCCGCCGCCGAGGTGGCTCGAGGGGCGGGCGCAGAAGCTTCCGGCGGGGGCCTGCCGGGAGAAGTCGAAGACGCGGCCCGGGCGGTGATCGACGAGGCGGTTCGGCGCGGGGATCTCGAACTCATCTATCTCAGTCTCGTGGAGGAAGCGACGCTGCAGCCGTGCGGTCCGGACTTCCGGGGATCTGCGCTGCTGCTCGTCTCCGCAACCGTCGGCGGCACCCACCTCATCGACAATCTTCCGCTCGAATTCTGACGGCGCGTCGGTGCCGGTCGGCAGGCGGGTCGAGCGCTTGCCGGCGGCCCGTCGACCGGTTGTATCGGCGCTTCGATATGCAATCGTGATCAGTTTATGAACATTCTGTTAACGCGTTGAAATGTTCGGCTGTGACAGCGGTGCGATGCGTTCACATGTGTTGTTTCGTGAATCGGATATCGGTCGGAAAACCCGTGTTCTGAAAGTTCGCTAAGAATAGACTCCAAAACAGCAAGCGAAAAAACGCCTTGTCAATTCGCTGTAGCCGAAGGAGAAAAGCGACTTGCAAAGCCAAGACATATGGTCGATCTTGACGAAGGTCGGACTGGCAATCGTCATTCTCATCGTCACCTGGATCCTTGCCGCCATCGTCAAATGGGCGATCGGCAAACTCGTCACGAAGGTGCCCGCTCTTCAGAAGGACGGAAGCAACGGACAGCAGATCGGAAAATCGATCGGACAGATATCCGGACTGGTCATCTGGCTGCTCGGACTCATCGCTGTCCTCCAGCTCTTCGAACTCGATCAGGTCCTCACACCGCTGCAGGGTCTGCTCGATGGAATATTCGGATTCCTGCCCAATATCATCGGCGCGGGATTCATCTTCTTCATCGGCTACGTCTTCGCGAAGATCGCCAAGCAGCTCGTTCAGACGGCACTCAATGCCGTCGATCTGACGAAGCTGACGTCGAAGTTCCGCTCACTTGGCGACAAGGCCACCGGCGTGGTCGACGGTTCGGCGAACTCCGGACGGCCTCAGCACGATGTCACTCAGCAGGTTCCGCAGGGTCAGCAGGGGATGCCGCCCCAGGGTCAGCAGGGAATGCCGCCGCAGGGTCAGCCGCCGCAGGGTCACCCGCAGCAGCCCGGCTACGCTCCGAACCCGAACGTCGAGGCGAACGCGAAGGTCTCGAACCTCATCGGCAACCTGGTCGTCGGGATCATCATCATCGTCGTCGCGATCTCCGCGCTGCAGGTGCTCGGCATCGAAGCGATCTCGGGTCCGGCCGAGCAGATGCTGCAGATCTTCCTCAATGCGGTACCGCTCATCATTGCCGCCGGCATCCTGCTGGCGATCGGCTTCGTCATCGCGAAGTTCCTCGGCAATCTGCTCGAACAGATCCTCGAGGGCATCGGCACCGACAAAGCCATCAATGAGATCGGCATCGTCCCCGAAGGAACCAGCGCCTCGAACGTGATCACCCGCATCGTCCAGGTCGCCATCATGATCTTCTTCGCGATCATGGCCACCCGGATGCTCGGCTTCGAAGAGATCACGAACATCCTCAACGAGATCCTCGACCTCGGCGGCAGCGTCCTCTTCGGCGCCGCGATCATCGCCGCCGGTTTCCTCATCGCCGCGATCATCGGGAAGTTCATCACGAACAATCTCGCGTCGAAGGTCCTGCGGTACTCGGCCATCGCACTGTTCATCGCGATGGGTCTGCGCTACATGGGACTGGCCGATTCGATCATCAACCTCGCCTTCGGCGCGGTCGTCATCGGCGGTGCCGCGGCAGCGGCCCTGGCCTTCGGCCTCGGCGGTCGTGATGCAGCCGCGAGGATGCTTAACAAGGTCGACCTCGACGAGGTGGCCGACGACAAGGGCGCCGGCGCAGCGTCGAACACCGGCACGGTCGGAAACGGCGGGACCGGCAACGGTGGGCCTGGTGCGAACGGGGGAGCCGCCTCGGCGGGGGATCCTCAGCACTGACGCACTGAACCGCTCAGTGACCGGCACCTGAGGCCGGACGCGACAAGGGGTGGGGGGGGAGTCGAGACAGAATCTCGACGCCCCCACCCCTTCGTCGTGCCTTGCGCACGAAGCTCGGGCTCGCCTCGGCGCGATTCGTCACGCTTGCTGGGTGGGCGAAATGGTCCACTCCGGCCCGGGGGACTCGACCATTTCGCCCACCCAAGAAGCTACGCGAAGTGCCGACGAGCGATACCCGCAGCCACTGGTTCAGATCGGGATGACGATGACGGCGATGCCGATGACGAGCAGGATGAGCGCCGAGGCCGCCTCGATGACGAAATCGGCGCTGCGATGAGCCATCGCCGAGGCCGCGAGGCTCGCCATGCACGCGAGGATCAGCTGATACGACAGCAGGACGCCGAGCACGAGGGCGATGAGGACCGCGTAGTCGACTCCGCTCGGCGAGGCGGGCACGAGCGTGGGCAGGATGGCGAGGAAGAACAGGCCGACCTTCGGGTTGCTCAGCGAGGAGATGATCCCGCGACGGTAGGACACGACCGAACGCAGGTGCCCCTTCGTGCTCGACTCCATGACGGTCGCGATCTCGCTGACCGGGCCCTCGGACTCATTCGCCGAGGTTGCCTGACGTTGGTGCCGGAGTCGCCGACGGAGCCGGATGGCCTGGCGGGCGGCGAGGATCCCGAGGAAGCAGAGGTAGAGGCCGCCGACGATCTTGAGCACCTGCACGGCCGCGGGGTAGACGGTCAGCAGTGCGGATACGCCGGTGAGTGCGAGGACCATCCAGATGACGGTGCCGGTGGCCGTGCCCAGTGCGTAGACGAGTCCGGCCTTCCGGCGCAGGGAGGAGAGACGGATCGTGAGGATCGTCTCGGGGCCGGGTGTGACGGCGAGGGCGGCAGCGGCGCCGGTGATGGTGATGATCTCGGGACCGGTCACGACTCTCCTTCGGATGGGGGTGGCGGTTGGTGTGCGTCGATCGATGGTGCGGTTGGTCCGGCTGGGACCGGCCGGTGCGGGTGGGGCAGCCGGAGGGTGCCCCGTGGACACGACACGTATCCCACGGGGCACATGACCATTCTGACGGCACCGATCGATCATGAAAAGCAATTGATGATGAACAACCATCAGGTGCAGCCGAATAGTGGTCGGCTAAGCTGTCACCATGTGGGATCTCAATCGTCTGCGGGTCTGGCGAGCCGTCGTCGCCACCGGCTCCGTCGTGGCCGCGGCGAAGAGCCTCAACTACACACCGGCGACGGTCAGCCAGCACATCACCACGCTGCAGAAGTCCGTCGGCGCCACGCTGTACCGCCGGTCGGGCCGCGGCATCGAGATCACCGAGTTCGGCAAACGTCTGGCCGAGGACTCCGGTGAGGTCTTCGCCTCGGTGGCCAAGCTCGACGACCTCGTCGAGAGCTTCCGCAACGTCAGCCGGCCCCGTATGCGCATCGCCGCCTTCACCTCCTTCAACGCCCGCGTGCTGCCGGACATCATCGAAGCTGTCGCCGCGGAGCACCCGGATCTGCGTTTCGACATCCAGCTCAACGAGCCGGCGAAGGGCCGGCGCAGCCCCTGCCTCATCGAGGTCCGCGCCGAAGTGCCGCAGGAGGGGGAGGTCCATCTGCCCGGGATGACGCGCATCCCGCTCTTCGATGACGACTATCGGGTCGTCGTCTCCGAGCGCCACGAGCTCGCAGGACGTGAGTCCGTGCCGTTCATCGACCTCGCCGAGCAGCATTGGGTCGATCACGACCTGTGGTCGGGACCGACGAGCACGGTCGTCGACCTCGCATGTGCGGCCGCGGGGTTCGAGCCGCGGAACTTCGCGGCCTCCGAGGACGACTTCGCGGCACTGGCGCTGGTCGCCTCGAATCTCGCGATCACCGTGCTGCCGCGACTGTCGACACTGCAGCTGCCCCCGGGACTCGTCGCTGTCGATCTCACCGATCCGGTGCCGGTCAGGCGGATCCTCATGCACGTGCGGGAGAAGGAGGCGCACCTGCCGCACGTGCGCGCCTTCACTGCCGCCGCCGAGGCCGCCGTCGCCACCCACCTCACCTCTCTTGCTACCTGACGGCGGCCCAGCAACCTGGCGCGAGGTATCTGGGCCGCCGTCAGGTAGTTCTGGGAGGGGAGACGCCCTGTTCCTCATAGTGGGCTGAGACCTCGCGCAGAGGGCGGTGGGATAGGCTGTTGGCGTGAGTTCTGAAATCGAAATCGGCAAAGGCAAGCGCGGCCGTCGCGCCTATTCGCTCGACGACATCGCCATCGTCCCCGCTCGGCGCACCCGCGACCCCGAAGACGTGTCCCTGAGCTGGCAGATCGACGCCTACCAGTTCGAGCTGCCGTTCATCGGTGCCCCGATGGACTCGGCCATGTCGCCGGAGACCGTCATCGCCCTCGGCCGCTTCGGCGGACTCGGCGTGCTCGACCTCGAAGGCCTGTGGACCCGGTACGAGGACCCCACCCCGCTGCTGGCCGAGATCGCCCAGCTGCCGGCCGAGATGGCGACCTCACGGATGCAGGAACTCTACTCCGCGCCCATCCAGGCCGAGCTCATCACCGCCCGCCTCGAGCAGATCCGTGAAGCCGGCGTCACCGTCGCCGGCGCCCTGACCCCGCAGCGGACCCAGCAGTTCTACAAGACCGTCATCGATGCCGGCGTCGACATCTTCGTCATCCGCGGCACCACCGTTTCGGCCGAACACGTCTCGACTCACACAGAACCGCTCAACCTCAAGCAGTTCATCTACGAACTCGACGTGCCCGTCATCGTCGGAGGCGCCGCCACCTACACCGCGGCCCTGCACCTCATGCGCACCGGCGCCGCCGGCGTCCTCGTCGGCTTCGGCGGGGGAGCGGCGGCCACCACCCGCAAGACCCTGGGCATCCACGCCCCGATGGCCACCGCCGTCGCTGACATCCATGCCGCCCGTCGGGACTACATGGACGAATCCGGCGGCCGCTACGTCCACGTCATCGCCGACGGCGGACTGGGCACCAGCGGTGACATCGTCAAGGCCTTCGGCGTCGGCGCCGACGCCGTCATGCTCGGCACCGCACTGGCCCGGTCGACCGAGGCCCCGGGCCGCGGCATGCACTGGGGCGCCGAGGCCCACCACCCGGAGCTGCCGCGCGGCCACCGCGTGGAACTCGGCACTGTCGGCAGCCTCGAGCAGGTGCTCTTCGGACCCGGCCGCACAGCGATCGGCGAACTCAACCTCGCCGGTGCCCTGCGCCGCGCCCTGGCCACCACCGGCTACCTCGACCTCAAGGAATTCCAGCGCGTCGACGTCACCGTCTCGCCCTACCAGACCGGATCGGTGGTCTGATCTGTTCCGTCTGGCGCTGACCCCCAAATGGTTGGGGTCCCTGCTCCTCGTCCTGGTGCTCGTCACCTGCTTCGTCGGCCTCTCGGCGTGGCAGGTCAACCGAGCCCAGCACAAGAACGACGTCACCGAATCCGCCGGAGTCGAGAAGCTCAAGGACTTCAACGACGTCATGGACGCGCAGGCCCCGATGCCCGGCATCCTCGCCGATCAGCGGGTCAGCCTGTCCGGGCGCTGGCTGCCCGACGACCAGGTCGTCGTCCCCGGCCGCGTCCAGGACGGTGACGACGGGTACTGGGTGGTCACGATGTTCGCCCCCGACGGAGCCCACCTCGGTGACGGTGTCGAAGCGGCGAATGCTGATGAGAAGACGATCGCGATCCCCGTCGTGCGTGGGTTCACCACCGACGCCGAGGCGGCCGCGCAGTCCCGCGCGAAGACTGGCAAGGTCGATCTGACCGCTCGCATCGGACCGATCGAGGGCCCGGAGCCGGGCAATGACCTGCCCGATGATCAGGTGCGCACCGTGTCGACCTCGCAGCTGATCAACATGTTCCCTGACCTGCTCACGTATTCGGGCTTCCTCATCCCCGAGACCGAGACCGGAGCCGCCGCCTCGGTCGGCACCGACGGCCTGGCTCAGGTCCCGCCGACGACGACCCGCGACGAAGGCGGATTCGATCTGCAGTCGGCGGTCTATGCCGTCGAATGGCTGATCTTCGCCGCGATGGCCCTCTACATGTGGTTCCAGCTGCTGCGCGATGACTTCCTCAAGCGCCGCCTCGGCGAGGATTCCCAGGATCCGGAGAACCCGGTCGAGTATGTTGTCGTCAAGGCCGCAGGCCGATCGACCATCGACCCCGAGGTGATGTCGGGACTGACCGGGCTGCCGGCCCATCGCCACGGAGGGAAGAAACCTGCCAAGTCGCCCACACGTGCCGACCGACCCGCACGTGCCGACGGCACCACCAACGCAGACACAGGCACCACCAGCACCACCACCGACACTGACAGCACCACCGACAACCGCACGACCGGAGGAAACTGATCGTGAGCGACGACCGCGAGTCCTTGGACTCCCGCCCCGACTTCGACGAGAGCAACGTGTGGAGCGTCAAACGCTTCACCTCGGCACGCAATGCGCTGAAGTTCTACCGTGTGATGGCGCTCATCACCGGCACCATGCTGCTCATCCTCACGGTCGAGATGATCTACAAATACCTCATCGCCGCCGACTCCGAGACCGCTCTGAACTTCGGCGGCTTCAACCTCGCCGCGGCCATCGCGATCTGCCACGGCTGGTGCTACGTCGTCTACCTCATCGGCTGCTTCTGGCTCAATCAGCAGATGCGCTGGAGCCTCGGCCGCTACCTCATCCTCGCGCTCGCCGGCGTCGTGCCGGTGATGTCGTTCATCCTCGAACGCCGCATCCACCGCCAGGTCGACGCCGAACTCGAAGCCGCCGTCGTCGTCGCCCCCAAGAGCTGAGGGTCCCGCAGGGCTGAGGATCCCGCTCCGCAGACGATTCACCTCGCCGAGGCGGCCCTGACCCTCCGTCCCGACCCTCGCCGAGTCGGCCCTGACATCCCGTCCCTACCCTCGCCGAGGCGGCCGTGACCAGGCCGCAGGCGTGCCCTGACCGCGGGGTGTGGCCCGAATTCGGGCGTGAAGTCGCCGGCGCATAGAATTGGATCATGACGCAATCCCAGTCCACGCAGGTGCCCCCTGTCCTCGTCGTCGATTTCGGCGCCCAGTACGCCCAGCTCATCGCTCGCCGCATCCGCGAGGCCGGCCTGTACTCGGAGATCATCGCCCATGATGCCCCGGCTGCCGAGTTCGAAGCGAAGAAGCCGGTGGCCATCGTGCTCTCCGGCGGACCCTCGAGCGTCAACGACGAGGGAGCACCGAGCTTCGACACGTCCGTGTTCGACCTCGGCATCCCGACCATGGGCATCTGCTACGGCTTCCAGCTCATGTCGACCAGCCTCGGCGGACGCGTGGCGAAGACGGACAAGCGCGAATACGGATCGACCCCGCTGGCGGTGAGCGATCAGGGATCGCTGCTGGCCGAGACCCCCTCCGCCTACAAGGTGTGGATGTCCCACGGTGACTCCGTCGCCGAGGCGCCCGCCGGCTTCGACGTCCTCGCCTCCACCCCCGATACCCCGGTGGCCGCCTTCGAATGCCCGGCGAAGAAGTTCGCCGGCGTGCAGTGGCACCCCGAGGTCCTCCACTCGGAGAACGGGCAGAAGATCCTCGAGAACTTCCTCTTCAACGTCGCCGGCCTCACCGCCGACTGGACGAACGAATCCGTCATCGACGAACAGGTCGAACTCATCCGCGCCCAGGTCGGGGACAAGAAGGTCATCTGCGCCCTGTCCGGCGGAGTCGATTCCTCCGTGGCCGCGGCACTCGTCCACAAGGCCATCGGTGACCAGCTCACCTGCGTCTTCGTCGACCATGGCCTGTTGCGCCAGGACGAACGGAGACAGGTCGAGAAGGACTATGTCGATTCGATCGGCGTCCGTCTGGTCACCGTCGACGCTCAGGAGCAGTTCCTCGGTGAGCTTGCCGGGGTCACCGACCCGGAGGAGAAGCGGAAGATCATCGGCCGCGAGTTCATCCGCACCTTCGAGACTGCTGCCGCCGATCTCGTGCTCGAGGCTCAGGAAGGCGAGGGCGAAGAGATCGCCTTCCTCGTCCAGGGCACCCTCTACCCCGACGTCGTCGAATCCGGCGGCGGATCGGGCACCGCGAACATCAAGAGCCACCACAATGTCGGCGGACTGCCCGATGACATCCAGTTCGAACTCATCGAACCCCTGCGTGCCCTGTTCAAGGACGAGGTCCGCGCCATCGGTCGTGAACTCGGCGTGCCCGAGGTCATCGTCTCCCGCCAGCCCTTCCCCGGGCCGGGCCTGGGCATCCGCATCATCGGCGAGGTCACCGAGGAGCGCCTCGACATCCTGCGCAGGGCCGACGCCATCGCCCGCGAAGAGCTGACGAAGGCCGGCCTCGACGGCGAGATCTGGCAGTGCCCGGTCGTCCTCCTCGCCGACGTCCGCTCGGTCGGCGTCCAAGGTGACGGCCGCACCTACGGCCACCCGGTCGTGCTGCGCCCGGTCTCGAGCGAGGACGCGATGACCGCGGACTGGACCCGCGTTCCCTACGACGTGCTCTCCGTGATCTCCAACCGCATCACCAACGAGGTCGACGACATCAACCGCGTCGTCCTCGACGTCACCTCGAAGCCCCCGGGCACCATCGAATGGGAATGATCGTCTGCCCGCCGACCAGCTGAACCGTGCCCCTCGCACGGGGCAGCGGATGATCGGCTCAGGCAGCGCCGAGGCGGCCACCGGACCCCCGAATGCCGTTCCTGAACAGTGTTCAGTTACAGTGGTGGGGTGCCCGGGGCCGCCTCGGGCGCATCCGGACGCCGATGGCCGGTGGATCGGGTGTATCACGAACAACGGAGTACACATGTCTCAGGCACCAAGCACCGCGTCGGCGGGCCTCACTCGCCCCCGCTCTGCCGGCCGCGCCGGTGATATCGCGCTCATCGCGGTCTTCGCCGCCCTGCTCGCGGCGTTTGCCATGATGCCCCCGGTTCCCGTCGGCCCGGCCGGCGTGCCGATCACCCTGCAGACCTTCGCGATCGCCCTGTGCGGCATGGTGCTCGGACCCTGGCGGGGCGCAGCCGCAAACCTGCTCTACGTGGTGCTCGGTCTGCTCGGACTGCCGATCTTCTCGGGCATGAACGGCGGCATCGGCGTGCTCGCCGGCCCCAGCGCCGGCTACATCCTCTCCTTCACCCTCTACGCCCTGGTCGCCGGGCTCATCGCTCGCTGGGCCGTGCGCCGCTTCCGCGGAGCGAAGCTCGGGGTGACCCTGTTCATCGGCGGATTCGCCGCGAGCCTGCTGCTCAACCACCCGCTGGGCATCCTCGGCATGTCGATCAACGCCGATCTGCCGCTGCGGGTCGCTGCCGTCGCCGATCTCGCCTACTGGCCCGGCGACATCATCAAGAACATCCTCGCCGCCTCGGTGGCCGTGCTCATCCATCGTGCGTTCCCCGACGTGCTGCGTCGCCGCGGGGTGAGCGTGACCTCTGTGGGCCGCTCCGGTGCTGTCGCCGCGGGGCAGGCGGACACGGCTTCAGCCGGACCTGGCGGGACGGCTGCTGCAGGACCTGCCGTTGACGGTCCGGCCGCCTCGGCGCCGGAGAGGGAATCGGACGCCAAGTGACCCGTGAGATCCGCTTCACCGACGTCGGCGTCGGAGTCCTCGACGAGGGGCCCGACGGCGAGGTCGTCCGGCCGATCCTCCAGGACGTCGGCTTCACCCTGACCGAGGACATCGTCGCCGTCATCGGCGCCAACGGCTCTGGCAAGTCGACCCTGCTGCAGCTGGTCAACGGCCTGGTCACGGCGAACGCGGGGCAGGTCCTCATCGATGGCCTCGACCCGTATCGGGAACCTGCGAAGGTCCGCTCCCGCGTCGGTTTCGTCTTCACCGATCCGGCCGCACAGCTGGTCATGCCGACCCCGATCGAGGACATCGAACTGTCCCTGCGCAAGTCAGTGCCGAAGGGCAGAAGGCGGGCGGCTGCTCTGGCCGTGCTCGACGAGCTCGGCATCGCTGACCTCGCCGAACGCAGCGTCTACGAACTCTCCGGCGGGCAGCGGCAGCTCGTCGCCCTGGCCGCCGTGCTCGCCGTCGACCCGCAGATCCTCGTCCTCGACGAACCGACGACGCTGCTCGATCTGCGGAACCGAGAGCGGCTGCGGGTGCACCTGCGCGAGCTCGTCGCCCGGCGGGGGATGCGGATTGTGCTGACCACCCATGACCTCGACTTCGCGCAGATCGCCCAGCGCGCCCTCGTCGTCGAGGACGGCCGCATCGTCGCCGATGCCACCCCCGCCGAGGCGGTCGAGACCTACCGCGAGATGATCATGAGCGATACGCCATGAGCGGGGATTCCCACCGTTCCGGCGAAAGCGCGGGCGTCGGCAGAGCTGACGGCAGCGTCGGAGGCCCCACCTCGGCGACGTGGCGGAGGAACGCGGGCATCAGACCGCGCCCGCAGCTCTTCGGCAAGGTTGCTCCCGCCCGCGGATGGCTGCACTCGGTCCCGACCGGGGTGAAGCTCGCGCTCATCGCGGCGATCGGCATCGTCGCGCTCATCTTCCGCGATCCCGTGATCAATTGGTCGATGTTCGTCGTCCTCGTCATCATCGGGTTCACAGCAAAGCTGCGCGTCACGTACTTCCTGCGCACGTGGCTCTATGTCGCCGTCTTGGTGGCCATCGTCATGACCCTGCAGTTCTTCTTCGGGTCCCTGCAGTCGGGTCTGGCCGTCGGCGGGACCGTATTCGCCTGTGTGCAGGCGGCGCTGCTGCTGACGTTGACGACGAGGGTCGCGCAGCTGCTCGATACCTTCACCGTGATCGTGTCTCCGTTGCGCTTCTTCGGTGCCAACACCGAGGCGATCGCTCTGACGGCGAGCCTCATGGTGCGGGCGATCTCTCACATCTCGGGGCTGTTGGGGGAGGCCGAGCGGGCTGCTCGCGCCCGGGGTCTCGATTCGAGCATCAAGGCCAGGGTGGTGCCGGCGATCCTGCGTTCGGTGAAGTACGCGCAGGATACGGGGCGTGCGCTCGATGCCCGCGGCATCGTGGACTGAACGCATTCACGCAGTCCGTCGCTTACGTTCCCGCCTTATTACTGACTGATGAGCAGCAGTTCCGTTCCGTGTCATGGGTGACCCGTAGAGTGCTGGCACGTCATCGGATCAAAGCAATGTTGCTGGATGACAGCCCGGACGAAAGCGGAGAGATGTCGAGCCCAAGCCTGCGGTCGCCCGTATTGGAGAGGTTCTACCTCGCCGCTGCCCCGAATCCGATCGCGTTCATCGATGAGTCGATGCGGCAGCCGACCAGTGTGGGGAGGGTCCGGCTGGTGAGGAGGTTGCATTCTATCAGATGGCCGCTGTCATCTTCTCTTACGCTCGCTTGGATGCTGTTCGCGAGCGACTGGTGGATGTCGCCGGAGGGTCCTATTGGCATACGAGTCAGAAATTCCGCGGATCCGATTTCGACCGCGGAGACATCATCGAGATGATCGAGACGGTCACCGAGGAATCGGTGTGGAACGTGATTGCCGTGAAGCTGCCGTTGGCAGGCAACTCTCGCCGCGATCTCGCTCGGGCGAGAGCCCTGTGTCTGGACCGGCTCGTCAGAAACCTCACTAGCGGCACCGGAGACGAGGCTGTTCGAGGGATCGTCGCTGACAATAATAAGGATCAGAAGCTCAACGGGCTGGACGAACAGGTACTCGACAAGCTGCGTAGTTCAGGCGCTATTCACTCCGACGTGGCCTTCTCTCACAGCCGAATGGGAGACGAGCCGCTGTTGTGGTCGGCCGACACAGTGTCGTGGGCGGTGCAGCGCAATATTCTCCGAGACGATATGAGGTTCATCGAGCCGACTCTGCGGGAGGGCAAACTGACGATGATCGATGCCGTCGACGGAAAGCTCTTGAATATGAAGCACCCCCTGGGTGCTTGCGCAAAAACCAGGGGGCCGTCTACCCAAGGGCCGGGATTATCCGGTAACCCGGGGCCTGACGTTGCTTCACTTTCATGGTATCAGCGCTGATTTCGGCCGACGATGAACTGCATTTCCCCGTGGTCTTGATCTGCGGCACTTCGGCACGCGGACTGCGATGCTCAGTCGGTCTCAGGGGGTCTTGATCCCTGACTCAGCTGACTATTCGGTGTAGGGAGTAGCCTCATCGGAAGAGGGTGCGAATCCCTCGCGAACCGAAGGAGACATGATGACTGACGTCGATCGAACCGTCCTGCTGGCCATGGATTTCCAGAACGGCATCGCCGGTGACGAGGCCTTCACTTCCACCGGAGTCCTCGAACGCGCACGCGACGCTGTGGCCGCCGCACGCGCGCACGACATCCCGGTCGTGTGGGTGCGGGTGGCGCTGCGCGAGGGCCAGCCGGAGCTGGCGGCGACCGCATCCTTCGCGCAGATCGCCGCGCACGGGGACCTCGATGAGGCCCATGCATCGACGAGCATTCATGAGACCCTCGACCGGCATCAAGGCGAGCCGATCGTGACGAAGCGGCGCATCAGCGCGTTCACCGGCAGCGACCTCGAGGTGCTGCTGCGCGGGTACGGAGCCTCGTCGCTCGTGTTGACGGGTGTTGCCACGAGCGGGGTCGTTCTCTCGACGGTGCGCCAAGCCGCGGATCTCGACTTCGAACTCACCGTGCTTGCCGACGCCTGCGCCGACCGGGACCCCGAGGTTCATCAGCTTCTCACCGAGAAAGTGTTCCCGAAGCAGGCGACTGTGACAACTGTCCAGGACTGGTCCGCCGGCCTCGCCTGACGCACGTTCTCGCCCGAGTCGCGGCATCGCCTGACGGACCTGTTTGCGTGCACGGCCGACGTCCCCTGACCAACACGCCCACACGCGTACTGTGCCGACCGCTCATGTTAGCGACGTTGTGCCAAGTTATGCGGCGAGCGGTTGTCACTGACGTGAGCGGTCGGCGGAAGGGAAAGAGGTGGCGGGGGGAGCAGGGCAACCTCAGAAGGGCAGGGTGTCCTCGAGGCGGGAGTTGACCATCGAGGCGAACCCGCGTCCGAGCACCTGCGGCGCCGGGTTCTCGATTGCCCTCGAGTAGTGGCCCACCAGCTGTGAGCACACGCTCTTCCAGCTCCGTGACTGCACCTGTTCACGACCGGCGACGCCGAAGGCTCGGCGCTTCGCCTCGTCGCCGAGTAAGTCGACGGCATGTCCGCGCATGGCACCGAGGTCCTTCGGGGCATAGAGCCAGCCGGTGCGGGAAGAGTCGACGAGGTCGAGCGGACCCCCGCGAGCCGGGGCGATGACTGGGACCTCGGAGGCCATGGCCTCCTGGATCGTCTGGCAGAAGGTCTCGAGTTCGCCGGGGGCGACCATGACATCGAAGCTGGCGACCGCCTGCGCCAAGGCGTCCCCGCCGAGGAACCCGGTGAAGTGAGCATTCGGCATCGACCGTTCCAGCCGTGTCCGCCACGGCCCGTCGCCGACGATGACGACCTTGGCACCGGGCAGGTCAGTGAGTACTGCGAGGTCGTCGACCTGCTTCTCCGCCCCCAACCTGCCGACGAAGCCGATGATCTTCTCACCGTTCGGCGCCACGGATCGGCGCCACGCCTCGGACCGATGGCTGGGGTCGAATCGGGACGAATCGACCCCACGGGCCCACAGGGCCACCTCGGCGACACCGAGTCCCTCCAACTGATCGATCGTGTAACTCGACGGTGCGAGCGTGAGCGAGGAATGCTGGTGGATGTTGCGGACGTGGTTCCACAGCATGGCCTCGATGCCGTGCATGCCGTACCGGGCGGCATAGGCGGGCACCTCGGTCTGGTAGATCGCGACGGTCGGGAGGTTGAGCGTCTGCGCGGCGAGCACCCCGCGCCAGCCGAGCACGAACGGGCTGGCGAGGTGGACGACGTCGGGAGCAAACCGCTGAAGGAGCCGACGGATTCGGGTCACGCCTCCGGGTGCGACGCGGATGCGACGATACTTCGGCAAGGCGATCGAGGGAACCCGGACGATGCGGGCTCCGGCGACCTCCTTCGGACCGTCCCTGCGGGTGCCCGGGGCGATGACGAGAACTTCGTCGCCGCGGTCGGCCAGATGGTCGAGGACCCGCAGGAGTGAGTGGGTGACCCCATTCATGTTGGGGAGGAAGGATTCTGCAATGATCGCTACTCTCACGTTTCCCAGCCAAGACCTCTTCGGTGACCAATGCGTGACCCGAAGGCGACGCGGCGGCGACATCTGGCCGAAATCGCCCGCGGCGAGTACGACAGCCAGTGCGCCAGAGCGAACGACCCGCAGTCATTGTGTCCGCATGGTGGCCTTGTCGCGACGAATCTCAACCCTGCGTAAACTGAGGTGTCGGAAAAGCCCGGGGCGCGAACGCGCAATCCGGGATGAGCACAGGCGAGGGGAGTGGCCGTGGGCTGGTACATCGTCGGCGGGTGCGTCCTCGCCGCCGTGGTCGTCCTGTTCGTCATCCTCACGGTGCTGCGCTTCAACCAGCTGTCGATGGCGCGGTCGCTGTGTGACGAAGCCAAGCGCCAGCTCATCGGCGAGATCCGCGCCCGCCACGCCCTCGTGCCCGCCTACATCGGCACCCTCCAGCAGATCGCGGGACAGGATCTCTCCCGGCTCGAACTCGCGCTCGCCTCCGCCGAACGCGCACCCTTCGATCATCGCGGTGCCGCCGCCGAGAACGCTCTGACCGCCGCCGTCAACGATGCCGCGCTCATCCCGTCGGCGCGGGCGGAGCGGTCCCTGTCCTCGGACTTCGCCCGTTCACAGACAGCCGCGGTCAACGAGGAGATCGACACGACGATCGGCCTCCTGCACGGTCAGCTGCAGGTGCTCACCGAGCGGATCCTCGCCGGCGCCCGCTTCTACAACACGAACGTCGAACGCTATCACCGCCAGCGGATGCGTCCGATCTCTCGCCTGTTCCAGGGCGTCTTCCAAGCCCGCGAACCGTTCACCGAGGTGGCCGACGGCGAGGGTAGCCCCGCCTCGGCGAAGGTCGTATCGTGACTCGGTTCCGCATCGATCTGGGCTACCGCGGCACGGATTTCCACGGCTGGGCGAAGCAGCCGGGCCTGCGCACCGTGCAGGACGCCGTCGAATCCGGGCTCGCACGCATCACCGGCACCGAGGTGGCCACCGTCGTCGCCGGCCGCACCGACGCCGGCGTCCACGCCCGCCGCCAGGTCGTCCACATCGACCTGGGCGAAAACGCTGTCGCCAAGCTCGTCGGCCGGTCGAATCGGTTCGCCGAGGTGGCCCTGCTCTCGCGTCTGCGCGGAGTCCTCGCCGCCGGCGACTGCCCCGACATCGTCGTCCATGCCGTGGCCGAGGTGACCGAGACCTTCGACGCCCGGTTCTCCGCGCTGTGGCGGTCCTACCGGTACCGACTCGCCGATCACCGGTCGTTCATCGACCCTCTGCTCACAGCCGTGACTCCCCGGCACAAGGGCGAACTCGACGCCGAGGCCATGGCCGAAGCCGCGGCCGAGGTCCAGGGTCTGCACGACTTCCTGCCCTTCTGCAAGCCGCGTGAGGGGGCCACGACGATCCGCACCCTCTATGAGCTGAGCGTCGAACGCGATCAGGACGCGGTCATCATCATCGACCTGCGCGCCGACGCGTTCTGCCATCACATGGTCCGCGCCCTGGTCGGAGGCCTGATCAAGGTCGGATCCGGCAGCTGGCCGGTCACCCGACCGGCCGAACTCATCGCCGAGGCGGACGCCGGGATCACTCCGGACGTGCCCATGTTCGTCACGTCTGCCGAAGGACTCGTCCTCACCGAAGTCGGGTACCCCGCACCCGAGGACTACGCCGCCCGCGCGGCCCAGACGATGGCCCGTCGCGACCAGGAGTGAGCGGAGAGTGATTGTCCGACTCGGATGATTGATGTCAGCAATATGGGAGGATCCCTCTTCCCAGTTGTGAGAATCCTGTGTAGATTCACATTGAGGTAACTCACAGTTCGCATTGGCACTGCAGGATGGAATCCGGCTTCACTCCCACAAGCACGGTTGATGTGCGCCTGACTCGATGATCGAAGGAACCGAATACATGTCGAAACTTGTGACCAAAGTGCTGGCGACGGGTGCCGCAGTGTCGATGCTGACACTGCCGGGACTCGCGCCGGTCGTCGCAGCGCCCAGCTTGGGCAACGGAAACTCTGCTGAAGACAGTGCTGTGCCGAGCACACCCGCTGAAACCGGTACCGAGAAGACCGCTGATTCCGCGAACGGAACTGACACGGCAAAGCGTACGAACTCCGGCGGGGGCGCCGTTCATCACGCTGACGGAGCGGAGGATTCCGAATCCGACGCCCATGCGGCAGAGGCAGGCACTCAGGTCCAGCTCCTCAACCTCACTGATTTTCACGGACGCATCTCCGAGACCGGCACCCAGGTCGCCTCCGTCATCGAAGAGCAGCGCGCAGGATTCGACGGTGCCGGGACCGCGGTTCTCTCGACCGGTGACAACATCGGCGCCTCGACCTATACCTCGTCGTCGCAGAACGATACGCCCACTCTCGACGTCCTCAACGCGATCGGCGTGCAGGCCTCGGCCGTGGGCAATCACGAATTCGACAGGGGCATCGACGACCTCACCGGGCGCGTCACTGACGAAGCCGACTTCCCGTACTCGGCGGCCAATGTCTATGACAAGGGAACAGAGAACGTCGTCGACGGCCTCGACGAGTACTCCGTCGTCGACGTCGGCGGGGTGAAGATCGCCGTCATCGGCGTCGTCACGAAAGACACCGCATCCTTGGTCTCTCCCGACGGGATCGCCGGTCTCGACTTCGGCGATCCGACCGATGCGGTCAACCGCGTCGTCGATGACATCGACGAGCTGCCTGAAGACGAACAGCCGGATATGACCGTCGTCGAGGCCCACCTCGGCGCGGCCACAACCGAGAGTCTCGAAGAGGCGGAGGCGTCGAACGCCGAGTTCAAGAAGCTCGTCACCGAAACCGACGCGTCGGTCGACGTCCTCTTCACCGGGCATACACACCTGCCGTACAAGTTCGAAGCTCCGGTGCCCGGAGACCCTGATCGCACCCGGCCCGTACTCGAAGCGGCGAACTACGGTGAGATCGTCGGCCAGGTTCAGCTCACGGCTGACGGCGACGGCAATTGGGATGCGGATGCGGTCGAGCTGCTCGACACCGCGGACAAGAGCTACGACTCGCCGGTCGTCGACGAGGTCGCGGGCATCGTCAGCGACGCGGAGGAGAAAGCGAAGGAACTCGGCTCGGAGGTCACCGGCACGATCAGTGAGGACATCACCCGGGCGAAGAAGGGTGACGACGAGGACCGCGGTGCCGAGTCCACGCTGGGCAACCTCGTCGCGGATGCACTGAAGGAAGGCGTCGAGGAGACACAGCTGGAGGAGGCCGACTTCGGGATCACGAACCCCGGCGGTCTGCGCACCGACCTGCTCTGCGACGATATCTACAACGACGAGGACGAATGCGAGGTCACTGTCGCCGAGCTCAACAGCGTGCTGCCTTTCGCGAACGACCACGGCGTGGTGACGATGAAGGGTGAAGACGTCATCGGTCTGTTCGAGGAACAGTGGCAGCCGGACGAGTCGTCGCGTCCGTTCCTGCACCTGGGCATTTCAGATGACCTCGACGTCGTCTATGATTCGAATGCCGACAAGGGCGAACACGTGAAGTCGGTCAAAGTCGACGGCAAGGAGATCGACCCGAAGGACGACTACCGGGTCGCGACGCTGAGCTTCCTCGCAGCCGGCGGCGACAACTTCACTTCGTTCGCCAAGGGCGACTTCGAACAGTCCGGTCTGACTGACTTCGAGACCTGGGAGAACTACTTCAACAAGCACCAGGACGAGGGCAAGGACGTCACCCCCGACAAGAACGAACGCCAGGCCGAAGCGGCCAAGGACGTCATCAGCAGCGGTGACCTCGAGGCCGAACTGACCGGACCGAAGGCCATCAAGCCCGGTGAGAGCGCCGACTTCGTCCTCACGACCGACGCGAAGTCGAAGGTGGCAGGTCCGGTCGACGTGACCGTCGATCTGCCGGAGGGATACACCGCCGAGGCGGCCGGGAAGTCCTCGACCCAGTCGACGTCCGCTGACGCCCCCGAGGTCAGCGCCGAGGACGAAGCCGCGAAGACGATGACGCTCGATTCGATTCCGGCAGGGGAGTCCGAGACTCCCGTGACCGTGACCGCGCCGAAGGATGCCTCCGGTGACGTGACCGTCAAGGTCAGCCTGCAGGCGAACGCCGACGGCCCATGGTGGGACGACAACCCGCTCCCGCTGGCTCATGAGTTCAAAGCCACCGCCACGGTCGGCGACGACGCGAATGCCTCGGCCGGAGACGATGGTTCGGCCGACGGCGGTGCCGACGGCGGCAACGCCGACGGTGGTGACAGTGCGGCAGGTGGTGCGGACGGTTCGTCCGCGGCCGGCGGGGCGAGCGCCGACGCTGATGGTGCGAACGCCTCCGCCGACGGCGGTTCCGCTGACGGTTCGGGCTCGGATGCGAACGGTTCGAAGGACGGCGGCGACCTGCCTCGCACCGGTTTCGAGACCTTCAATATCGTCGCTGCGGCTCTGGCGCTCATCGTCGCCGGCGGCACTGCGGTCACACTCGTCCGGCGCCGGAGGATCAACAGCTGACACGACGCCGATACTGTTATCGGCACAGACTGCGGGGCCGGAGAGTTCACCTCTTCGGCCTCGCAGTTCTGTACGCGCAGGCCCCTGCCCGCAGTTCTGTACGCGCGGGCCCCTGCCCGCAGTCCTCTACCCGGTGCCTGCCGAATCACCAGCACACGGCCGGGCATCCACCACCGGTAGCGGCACACCCTCCTCGGAGCGACTTGTCGCACAGGTGTTTCGGTAGGTTCTGTCGCTGCCGCGCTGAGGTGTCGTCGGGTGTAGGCGCTGCGGCTACTGCGCTGAAATGTCGTGGGGTGTAGACGTTGCCTCGCCAGCACCGTCGGGCACTGGCGGCAGGCTGGCGCGGAACGTCTCGAGGTGCGCGAGGATCGGGACGAGGAAGAGGATGCCGACGGCCGGCACCACAATGCCCGAGTCATTGATGACAGTGCCAACTCCGAGCAGGATCGCGAGGCTGATGACTGCCGCGCGCAGCAGCGGAATCCGCCGGTACGTGTCGTCGAGTCCGCGCAAGCCGAAACGCTGCGGATCGAGGGCGAGCCAGAAGACGCCGATGATGAACAGCGGCAGCACCAACGTCATCCACGACTGTGTGAGGATGTCGATGTTCATCCCGATCTTGCGGGCGAGCACGCCCAGCGCCTGACCATTGATGATCGAATCGAAGAACCGACCGAAGTGCGTGCGCTGGTCCGCTGGGCGCAGCCAGTCGAGGAACAGCACCGTGAGCATGACGAAACCTGCGATGCCGACCGTCAGTCCCAGACGCTTGAGGGAGAAGCGGACACTCGCCGCGGCCAGCACCAGGTAGGCCACTCCGACGATGAGCGTCGGCACCGACCCGAACTTCGTACCCAGACCCGGTGAAGCGAGGATGACGCAGGAGACGACCACAGGCAGCGTGACGATGAGGACGCGGTGCAGCGGCTTCGTCACCAGGGATGCGAAACCGGCCACGGCCAGCAGCAGCGCACAGCAGTACAGCGCCAGAGCTGAGTTGCCGATCCCGTAGAACCGGGAGGCGATGAGCAGCGGCTCACCCAGCAGCGTCGACATCTGCAGCTGCGAACCGGTCATCACGTCATAGGCGAGCACGCAGACGGTGACGACCGAGACGAAGAGCACCGGCCCGAACTTGTGACGGCGCCACGGTCCGAGCAGAGCCAAGACTCCCAGCAGCAGCGACCACCCGACCAGGGCGCCGAGCATCGCGATGTCCGGATTCGTCGCCCGCTCCCACGGCACCGTGTTGACCAGATACGTCGAGATCGGCATCGCCGCGAACACGACGCCGAGGCGGTAGGTGCCGGAATGGATGAGTTCGCGATCGTTCTTCCGCAGGAACCACGCCAGAGCCAGCAGCCCGAGCATGAGCGTGGCGACGACCGGGAAGAACCATGTCGACAGGTCATTCTGCGTCTTCACCGCCACCTGACGGTCGAGCACCGCCTGATAGCGGACCTTCCAATCGGTCCCGTCCGAACCGGCGGTCATCGGTGCGCCGGCGGCATTGTCCATCTCCTCGGCCCCGGAGAGCTGAACGAGGGTCGGAGCGAGGTCCGGCACCTGCACAAGCCCCGGCTGCCTCGTCGACGACGACGTCAGCAGCCCCGCCGACTGGCCGGGCCTCAGCATCATCGTCGCCTGCATCGACGACCCCTTGTGCGCACCATCGGCGATCGAGGAGAACACGATCGGCGTGCGCCCCTCACCCATCCGATTCGGCCGGTCGGCGTCCATCCACCCGGTCGCCTCGAGGACGTCCCCGACCTGAGCGTCGAGCTTCTTGAGCGAATACCCGTCGGCGGCGGTGTTGCCGAGATCAACAAGCGTGAGCTCCCCATTCCCGGCCGACTTCGCCACGTCCGATCCCAGTTGAGAGCTCACCGGCGACCAGTTCTTCACATGCCCGGTGGGGGTGGCGGCGGCGATCGCAGCACCGTTGCCGAAGGAACGGATATCGGGGACCGCCTCGGCGAGGGAGCCGAGTGCAGCATCGTAGTTGTCACCGCGCGCGACCTGCGCATACACATCCCAATCGGCGACCCAGCCGTTCATCGGCGCGGCCGGTTCGCGGCACTGATCGCGGGGTTCGTCGGCGGCTCGTCGGCCCGATCCAAGCCCGAGCCAACCGTCGACCGGGCAGCTCGTCGATCGTACGCTGCGGGGCGTGATCGTTCCGATCTGCGCGTTCTTCATCATCACCCACAGGTGCGGGGTCGTGCGCGGGTCGAGGTCCTCGAACCTGAATCCGGAGACGCTGACCGACACGGCTCCTTGTCCCTTCGCCGAGGTGGTCCTGCCCGAATCCTCGTCCGTGCCCTGAGCGTCGGCGGCCGATCCGGCACTCACCGAGGTGGCCCTGCCAGCCGATGATGGCCGATCCGACGCGTGGACCTGGGCCGCGGTCGCAGCCTGCGGGAGACCGAGGACGACGAGGACGACGGCGAGCACTCCGAGGAGAACCCGAGCCGCTGTTGAGGGAACGCGCATGGTCATCGGCGCACCTCCTCGGCGCCGGTGACAGTGTCACTGTCACCGTCACTGTCGGTGTCGGTGGAAGTACTGCCATCGCCCGAGCTCGGCCGGGTGCGCGGCCCGGCGACGGCGTCCTCGGCGTGGTCGGCGCTGAGTGCGAGCAGGAAGGGCAGGAGCACCATCGCTCCGGTCGAGGGCACAGCGACACCGGAATCGGTGAGCACGAGACCGACGCCGAGGCCGGTGACCGCGGCGAGGAACCCGAAGTGGAGATCGGAGTCGGCGAAGACCTGCGGCAGCTTGCCCCGCCACTTGTTCGCCAGTCGCCCGGCACGACTGCCGCCTTGCCCGCTGGCGCCATGCCCGCTGCCGCTGAAACCATTCGCTGCGAACCGGGGGAAGACCACGAGGTAGCGGAGGAAGAAGAGGACTGCGATGACCGCGAGCGGGGTGACGATCGCCAGCGCCGGATTGATCTGGATGATGTGGAGGTTCGCGCCGAGTTTGCGTCCGATGACCTGCAGCGCCTCACCCGTGACGATCTGGTCGAAGAAGGTGCCGAAGTGCGACCGCGAACCGGCCGGACGCAGCCAGTCGAGGAACGCGATGCCGATGAGCACCGCCAGCGACGCCAGACCGATGAGCCCCAGACGCAGCAGGGACAGGCGGATCTTCGACAGCAGCGCCAGCAGCACCATGAGACCGGCGAGGATCGCGATCGTCCCGCCGAACTTCGCCCCCCACGAGGGATTGCCGGAGACGAACACGGCGGCGAGGCCGATGATGAGAGGAACGACGATGACCGCCTTGCGATGGCCGCGAGCCCGCAGCCAGGAGACGAGCAGTCCGAGGAAGACGAAGAGGCTGACGATGAAGATCGCGGCCCCCTGGTTGCCGAGGCCGTAGTAGCGGCCGCCGACGATCGGGTTGTAGCCGAGCAGGGAGTTCGCCTGCAGGTGCGATCCGGTCGCCAGGTCGGCCGAGAGGATGATGAGATTCGCCGCGGACAGGGCGCCGACACGGCCGCGCCAGGACCGTCCCCACGGCGGGAGGAGAGAGACCGCGAAGAGTGCGGCGGCGGTGCCGAGTACCGACAGCAGCAGACCGAGATCCGGCTGGCTCATCCGCGACCAGGGGATGAGCCCGGCGAGGAAAGCCCCCGTCGGCAGGGCCGCGATGCCGAGGGAGACCCAGCCCAATGATCGGTGGACGAGCGGTGCCAGGGTGGCCCCGCCTCGGCGGCCGAGGATCGACCGGCTCAGCAGCAGTCCGCAGGCGATGAAGAGGCAGTAGAAGACGATGTCGAGGGTGATCGAGAACGTCGACAGGTGCGCATAGATCGACGTCGACTTCTGTGCATCCGCGACGAGGTCGTCGATGCGGGTCTGCGGATCGTCATCGGTCGGGGTCTGGGTGAAGCTGATCCCGCTGTCGGACGGCACGTCGAGAAGGTCGAGGATGCCCGGGGCCAGGTCCGTGATCTGCAGCAGCCCGGGGGTCCTGGTCGTCGGTGAGGACAGGGACGAGGGTTCGATGCCGGGGCCGGAGGCGATGAAGGCACGCAGCTGCGGCAGCCCCGAACTGTCGCCGAGGCCGGCGACGATGACCGTCGGATCGGCCGCCCCGTCCTTCGCGTTCTCACGCACCTCTTTGAGCCCGACCCCGAGGCGGCGGTCCGCCTCGGCGACGCGGTCCTGCCGGTCGACGTTCGGCGGCACGGTGTAGGAGTAGTTCGGGATCGGGTCGTACAGCCACGACCGAATGCCGATCGCACCGAGGTCGACGACGTCGAGCCGGCAGTCTGTGGCGTTGGCGTCCTCCGCATAGTTGGTCACCACGCCGTCCTCGTCGGCGGCGGCGTAGGCGGCGCCCGGGCCTTCGGCGGCGACGCAGGGTTCGAGGATTGAGTCCTCGGCTTCGGCGGCGGTGCCTTCGGGCACGACCTTGCCGCGGTCGGCCACGGCACGGGCGAGCATCCCGTAGTCGACGGAGTAGCCGGATCCGATGTTCGGCTCTTTGACGGAGTCGAAGTCGTCGATTCTCGCTGTGCTCGCCCCGGCTACGGATTTCCCTGCATGAGTTTCGTCACTCTCCGCCGCGGAATCAGCTCCGGTCGCACCCTCGGGGATCGGTTCGGAGGCGCCCTCGTCGGAATCGATCGAGTCGGAGTCGACGTCGGTGGTCGGGGCGAGCATTGCCGGGCAGCGGGCCGAATCGGACTCGTCGGCCGCCTCGGCGTCGGGGGTGGGGCCGGCCTGCGCGCGGGACCCGGCGCCGAAGGACAGCCATCCCGATGCCGGGCAGGTGGCCGAGCCGATCGTGCGCACATTGAGGTTGGCCGCGGCCCCCTCGGAGAGCAGGCGGTAGAGGTTCGGTGTGCGCTCAGCATCGATATCGTTTATGGTCAGGCCGGGTATGCCGAAGACGATCGTCTTCCCCGCCGGGTCCGTCGAGGCGCTCGCCGAGGTGGCCCCGGCCGCGCCGTCCGATCCTTGAGCGGCGCGCGATTCCTGCGCCGAGGCGGTCGTGGGCTCCGAGGACGACTGCGTCGTCGCTGCATCCGCAGTGGACGGGGAGAGTCCGAGTCCCATCGTCACGAGCCCGACCAGGAGGCCCAGCATCAGGATTCTGAATGCGGGAAGTCGTGGGAGCAGGCTGGAGTGAGTCGGCACAGATCAATACTATCGGCTTGGGTTTCCGCCCGTCCTGAGACCGCTCTGGGCGTTTGCTCCCCGGGTGAGGGGCCGTGTATATTTGATTGTCGTTGTGTGTGCTTGTCGCACTCCCTTACATAGCCTCATGCGTTGCAGGCCCGTAGGTGAGGGGAATGCGTCGATAGGTTCACCCGATTGAAGACAACCAGCGCTTGAGACCCAGCGGACTCACGACTCGATGAGGATCGAGCGCTGCACTGAACAAGATACGAAAAGAAGGCTACTTTTGCGTACGTACACACCCAAGCCCGGTGACATCGAGCGCCAGTGGCACGTCGTTGACGCCACTGACCAGGTGCTCGGTCGCCTTGCTTCGCAGGTTGCACGCCTCCTGCGCGGCAAGCACAAGACCACCTTTGCTCCGAATGTCGACACCGGTGACTTCGTCATCATCATCAACGCCGACAAGGTCGCGCTGACCGGTGCGAAGCTCGAGAAGAAGCGCGCTTACCGCCACTCCGGTTACCCCGGTGGCCTCAAGAGCGTCAACTACGCCGAGCTGCTCGCCACCCACCCCGAACGTGCAGTCGAGAAGGCTGTCGCCGGTATGGTCCCGAAGAATCGTCTCGGACGTGCCCAGATGCAGAAGCTGAAGGTCTACGCAGGTGCCGAGCACCCGCACGCCGCTCAGAATCCGCAGCCGTACGAACTCAGCCAGGTCGCGCAGTAAGCGCCTGAGCTCTAGACATCCCGAGGAGAACCGTGGCTGATACCACCAACGCGACAGAAACTGTCGAAGAAGAGATCACCGAATACACTTCCGAGACTCCCGCATCTGCCGGCCTGGGCGAAAGCACCGCTGGCGGACGCGGACAGTCCCTGACCGCCCCCGGCAACGGAGTGGGCCGCCGCAAGCAGGCAATTGCTCGCGTGCGTCTCGTTCCCGGCACCGGTGAGTGGACGATCAACGGACGTACTCTCGAAGAGTACTTCCCGAACAAGCTGCACCAGCAGCTCGTCAACGAGCCCTTCACCCTGCTGGACCTCGGTGGACGTTTCGACGTCATCGTGCGCATCTCCGGCGGCGGACCTTCCGGCCAGGCCGGAGCCGTCCGACTGGGCGTGGCTCGCTCGCTCAACCAGATCGACGCGGAGTCCAACCGCGCCGAGCTGAAGAAGGCCGGCTACCTGCGTCGCGACGCTCGCGTCCCCGAGCGCAAGAAGGCCGGACTCAAGAAGGCCCGCAAGGCACCTCAGTTCTCGAAGCGCTGATCAACCTGTTCGAGAAGCTGCGGCTGGTCTGCCACTGAGTCGCAGTCATCGACAGTTCAGTTCGACGAACTCAAGAATGCGGCCCCGAACCTCGTTCGGGGCCGCATTCTCATACCCGGGTGCGGCGGTGCCGCCGCGGTGACGTAGTGCGGTGGTGCGCTCTGCCTTGAACGAGCTCCTACCAAGCCGCAACCGCTGCGCTGACTGCCGGGGCCTCGGCAGCGATCAGCCGCCTCGGCGAAGGAATCGACTAAGATCGACTCCGACATTGACGAAAGGATCCCCACATGTCTCGACTCTTCGGCACCGATGGTGTGCGCGGACTGGCCAATCGCGATATCTCGGCCAAGCTCGCACTCCAACTCTCGGTCGCAGGTTCTCGCGTGCTCAGCCGCGGCTGGGCCGGGGAGAAGCGCCCCTTCGCCGTCGTCGGACGTGACACCCGAGTGTCCGGCGAATTCCTCTCCGCCGCGCTGAGCGCGGGCATCGCCTCGACCGGGGTCGATGTGCTCGATGCCGGAATGCTGCCGACTCCCGGCATCGCGCAGGTGGTCAAGGACACCGGTGCGGCCTTCGGCGTCGTCATCTCCGCCTCGCATAACCCCATGCCCGATAACGGCATCAAGTTCTTCGCCGCCGGCGGGAAGAAGCTCGACGACGCGGTCGAGGACGATATCCTCGCGATCTTCGATGAGGACTGGGACCGGCCGACCGGCGCGGACGTCGGACGCATCTCCCGCTACCCGGCCGCCGCCGACGAATACACCGAGCACCTCGTGGCATGCCTCGATGCCGAGGGTGTGCGCCCCTTGTCCGGTCTCAAGGTCGTCGTCGACTGCGCCAACGGCGCCGCATCGATCGTCGGGCCCGCCGCGTTGCGTCAAGCCGGCGCCGAGGTGATCGTCTCAGCCGCCGAACCCGACGGCTTCAACATCAACGACGGAGTCGGTTCCACCCATCTCGGTCCGCTGCAGCGTCTCGTCGTCGAGACGCAGTCCGACCTCGGTGTGGCCTTCGACGGGGACGCCGATCGCTGTCTGGCCGTGGACGCGCTCGGTCGCGTCGTCAACGGTGATCAGGTGATGGGCATCCTTGCGATCGCGCTCAAGGAGCTCGGTGAGCTGCGGGGCAATACGCTCGTCACCACTGTGATGTCGAACTTGGGACTCAAGCAGGCGATGGACAAATACGGCATCAACACCGTCCAGACCGCTGTGGGCGACCGGTACGTGCTCGAGCGGATGCTCGCCGACGGGTATGCGCTCGGCGGGGAGCAGTCCGGGCACGTGCTCATGCTCGACCACGGCACCACCGGTGACGGCGTGCAGACCGCTCTGCACCTGATGAAGCGGATGGCCGATGCCAAGCGCACTCTGGCCGACCTCGCCGCGGAGATCCCGCAGCTGCCGCAGGCACTTGTCAACGTCAAGGGCGTGGACAAGAACAATGTCGATCACCCGCAGGTCGCCGCCGAAGTCGCCGCCGTCGAGGCCGAACTCGCCGACACCGGACGCGTGCTGCTGCGCGCCTCGGGCACGGAGCAGCTCATCCGCGTGATGGTCGAGGCCGCCACCGAAGACACAGCCACCGAACAGGCCGAACGCCTCGCCGCCTCGGTCAAGGAGCACCTGGCGCTGTAACCGTCCGTGGCGCTCCGCTGCCCTCAGGTAACGCGAAACTCGAAAAAGTCGTCGCCAGTGACGACTTTTTCGAGTTTCGCGTTACCTGAGCCTGTGTGTTTGAGTACGCAGTTTTCCACAGGCCATTCTCTCGCCCTTGCGCACGGGTGTCCCGCACCGCGATGGTGGGTGCATGTTCGCGTGTCTGACGTCGGCAGAGCTCAGCGCCGCTGGATTGAGCTCCCACCAGCTTCGGTTGGCTGAGCGCTGTTGCCTGAGGAGAGTCCGTCGCGGTGTCTACGTGGTGACGGCGGTCTGTGACGATCCGGCGCATCGAGTCATCTCGACTGTCGGGTCGGCACCTGGAACCACCTTGCCGCAGGAGTCGGGAGGGGCAATGAAGCGGAACGAAGATCTGCGCATCCTCGTGCGATCCTATGTCGACGATCTGCCGGATGGAGCGGCCTTCTCTCACCGAAGCGCTCTGATCGTCCACGGCCTCTCGATCCCGTACTCCGAGAAGGGCCCACCAACCCGTGTGGAATTCGCCCACCCGGAGTTCGGGGCGCAGCGTTCCTTCGTGCACGTCTGGAAGAGGCCTCTGGAGGGGAGCATCGAAGTCGTCGACAGGTGCAGGGTCACCACCTTGCTTCGGACGTTGCGCGACGTTGCCCGTGACTGCCCTCTGGCATTCGCCGTCGCCGTCGTGGACGAGGCGATCCGTCGGAATCTCACCTCTGCGCGAGAATTCGCAGACTACTGTGCTCGCAACCTTGTGAGAACCCGCCAGCGACGCATCGACGCAGTTCTCACGAATGTCGATGGTCGGCGGGAATCTGTGGCCGAATCGATCACCGCGGTTCGGTTCGTCGAATATTCAATACCGGGCTTTTCGCCGCAGGTGGTGATCTGTGACGAGAACGGCGACTTCGTCGCGCGGACCGACTTCGCCAATCGGAAGGCGCATGTCATCGCTGAGTTCGATGGTGCAGGGAAGTATTACCTCGACGGAGCCGATCCGAAGCGGGCGTTCGAGCATGAACGCCGCAGGGAGTATTCGCTGCGCAATCTGGGCTACCAGGTCTTCAGGATCACCTGGAAGGATCTTTTCAGCGGCGACCTCTTCCTGCGAATCAAGGAGAGCGTCAAGAGGCGCAGTGCGCAGACGGCGTAGTCGGCGAACTCTGCGCGGGAACGTGCAAAGGGGACACACGCCGATCGCGCGAAAACCAGTGCCTTTCAGGGTGCCGCACCGCAGCGAGTTCCGCTCAGGTCGCGCGAATCTCGAAAATATCGTCACTGGCGACGCGCTTTTCGAGATTCGCGTGACCTGAGGCCGGAGGGGCCGCCGGCCCGTCAGCTCGAGGCGAACTGGGTGGCGTAGAGCTCGGCGTATCGGCCGCCGCGGCCGACCAGTTCCTCATGCGTACCTGATTCGACGATGCGACCGGCCTCGACGACGAGGATCGTATCGGCCTGCCGCACCGTGGAGAGCCGGTGCGCGATGACCAGTGCCGTACGCCCGTGCATCGCCTGGGCCAGGGCCTGCTGGATCGCGGCCTCGTTCGTCGAATCCAGCGCCGAGGTGGCTTCGTCGAGGACGACGATCTCCGGGCTCGCCAGCAGCATGCGGGCGATCGTCAGTCGCTGACGCTCACCGCCGGAGAGACGGTACCCGCGCTCACCGACGACCGTGTCGAGACCATCGGGCAGCGCGTCGATGACGCCTCGCAGCTGCGCGCGTGTGAGTGCATCCCACATCTGCTCCTCGGTGGCGTCGGGATTGACGAGCTGAAGGTTCGCGCGGATCGACTCATGGAAGACGTGACCGTCCTGGGTGACCACGCCGACAGCCTCGCGCAGATCGGCGAACGACAGATCCCGCACATCGACTCCGCCGATGCTGATCGTGCCGCCGGTGACATCGTAGAGGCGGGGCAGCAGGGATGCGATCGTCGACTTGCCGGCACCGGAGGAGCCGACGAGGGCGACCGTGTGTCCGGCCGGAATCGTGAAACTGAGGTCATGGATGACCTCGTCGCCGCTGCGGGAGTCGAGCACGGAGACGTCCTCGAGGCTCGCCAGGCTGACCTGTTCGGCACTCGGGTAGGCGAAGTCGACATGATCGAAGGACACGTCCAGACCGCCGGCAGGCAGCGCACGCGGCTTCTCGGGTTCCTTGAAGTACGGCACGAGATCGAGGATCTCGAACACGCGCTGGAATGACACGACAGCGCTCTGGATGTCCAGACGAGCATTGGCGAGCATCGTCAGCGGAGTGTAGAGCCGGGTCAGCAGCAGCGCCAAGGTGACGACCTGACCGGCATTGAGGTTGCCGAGCACGGCTTGAGCACCGCCGACGCCGTAGACCAAGGCGAGAGCGAGGGCGGAGACCAGCGTCAGTGAGGACACGAACGTCGACTGCAGCATCGCGACCTTCACCCCGATGTCGCGGACCTGTCCGGCGCGGTCGGCGAACTCCTCATTCTCCTTGCGGGGATTGCCGAAGAGCTTGATCAGCGTGGCGCCGGCCGCGGAGAACCGCTCGGTCATCCGCGTCGACATGTCCGCGGAGTTGTTCGCGGCTTCGAACTGCAGGGAGGCGAGTCTGCCCGACAGCATGCGGGTGGGGATGATGAACAGCGGCAGCAGCAGGATCGACATCACGGTCACCTGCCACGAGATCGTGACCATGACACCGACCGTCAGGGCCAAGGAGACGAAGTTGGACACGATGCCCGACAGCGTGTTGGAAAACGCCCGCTGGGCACCGATGACGTCGGTGTTGAGCCTGGAGACCAGGGCGCCGGTGCGAGTGCGGTTGAAGAAGGCGATCGGCATCGCCTGGACGTGGTCGTATACGGCCGTGCGCAGATCGAAGATGAGTCCCTCACCGATGCGCGAGGACAGATAGCGGTTGGTGATCGAGATGGCGGCGTCCGCGATGGCGAGTCCGCCGATCGCGACGGCCAGCCACACCACAGTGGCCACCGGACCGCCGCCGGTGATCGCGTTGACGACGTCGCCGGCGAGCACCGGATTGAGCACGCCGATTCCTGCAGTGAGCACGGAGAGGATGAGGAAGACGATGAGTTTGCGCTTGTGCCGGGAGGCGTATGCGGCGATTCGCCGGTAGATGCCAGGCTGGATGGACGTCTGCGGGGTCTTCTGGGTCTTGACCGAGGAGTACATGACGCGGTGAGGGGAGGGCATACTCATGGCGGGCCCCTTTCTGCTGCCGATGCGACCGGGGGCCGACGGGGATCACCGGCGGTGATGAACGGGAATGCCCGTGGCGATACGAGGATCGCCCGTATCCGGTCGCCGCCGCGGGCAGGTGACCCGCTGGCGAAGAATAGAACAGTGCACACAGTGCAACTGCGTACGAGCTGAAACTATTTCCTCACCCGTAAGCGAAGTCGGTCACAGCACGCGCGCACGGCACGCCCACCCAGCACGACCGCGCCTCACAGCTTCCGCAGCTGCACCTTCCGGATGGTGTGGTCGGCGGACTTGTGGAGCACGAGGTCGGCGCGACCACGGCTGGGTTGGACGTTCTCCCGCAGGTTCGGGAAGTTGATCGAGTCCCAGATCTCCGTGGCCAGGGTGATCGCCTCGTCGTCGCCGAGCTTCGAATACCGGTGGAAGTAGGAGTCCTCGTCCTGGAAGGCGCCGTGCTTGAGTTTGAGGAAGCGGGAGACGTACCACTCGCGGATGTCCCTCGAGCGGGCGTCGACATAGACGGAGAAGTCGAAGTAGTCGCTGATCGACAGGCCCAGCGTGCCGTCGCTGCGCGGGCGGGCGGGCTGGAGGACGTTGAGGCCCTCGACGATGAGCACGTCAGGGGACCGGACTACCACCTCGGCGCCGGGGACGATGTCGTAGGTGTGATGGGAGTACACGGGCGCGCGGACCTCGGGGGATCCGGCCTTGACTGCGGCGATGAACTGCAGCAGCTTGCGCCGGTCGTAGGATTCGGGGAATCCCTTGCGCCCGTTGAGGCGGCGTCGTTCGAGCTCGGCGTTGGGGTAGAGGAACCCGTCGGTGGTGATGAGCTCGACCCGCGGGGTGTCGGGCCAGCGCGCGAGCAGTTCGCGCAGCACACGAGCCGTCGTCGACTTGCCGACGGCGACGGATCCGGCGACGCCGATGACGAACGGGGTGCGTTTGGCCTCCTGCGGTTCCAAGCCCCGATCGTGCAGCGGGGAGAAGAACTCCCTGGTCATGTCGTGTTTGGCCCGCCGGGCGGAGACGTAGAGGTTGAGCAGCCGCGACAGCGGCAGGTACACCTGGGCCACCTCGTCGAGGTTGATCCGATCGCCGAGGCCGCGCAGCCTCTCGATGTCACGCTGCTTCAGCGGCAGGGGAGTGGCCTGGGCGAGCGTGCCCCACACATCCCGGTCGAACTCCCAGAACGGGGACACCGATTCGGACTCGAGGCGGCGTCCGGTGTTCAGACCAGCGAGGCGGCGCGCACGGTCCAACTGAGGGTCGACATGGCTCATTCGACCATTGTGTCATGCGTCATGTTCGCCCCGTCACCGAGGTCCGACCCGGCGCCGTACCCGCCCCATCGCCGAGGTTACTGTCGGGCCCCGTACCAACCCTCGCTGAGGCGGCGGTCGACCCTCATCACCGAGGTGGTCATCGGTGCCCGTGACCGCCTCCGCGTGCGGTTCGTCACGTTGACCGGATCGTGACTCGCCGGAATGAGCGAGATTCGCCGGGAGTGCGTAAAATCTCCCTCATGTGTGGAATCGTTGGCTATGTATCCCAGGCCCCCGTTGACAACGCCGATCACACGGCGCTCGATGTCGTGCTCGGCGGCCTGAAGAGGCTCGAGTACCGCGGCTACGACTCCGCCGGTGTCGCGCTCGTGACGCCCGAGGGGCAGCTCGCCTCGGCGAAGAAGGCAGGCAAGTTCTCTGCCCTGACCGAGGAGATCGACGCCCATCCTCTGCCGGCCGCGCAGACCGGCATCGGCCACACCCGCTGGGCCACCCACGGTGGACCCACCGACCTCAACGCCCACCCGCATTTGGCCGACGGCGGCAAGCTCGCGCTCATCCACAACGGCATCATCGAGAACTTCGCCCACCTGAAGAAGGACCTCGTCGCCGAGGGCGTCGAATTCCTCTCCGAGACCGACACCGAGGTGGCCGCCGCCCAGCTGGCCAAGAACTACCGCGCCACCGGTGACCTCACAGCCGCGATGCGTGCGACCGCGGGCCAACTCGAGGGTGCGTTCACCCTGCTGGCCGTCCACGCCGACCTGCCCGGCCAGGTCGTGGCCGCCCGCCGGAACTCGCCGCTGGTCATCGGCCTCGGCGAGGGAGAGAACTTCCTCGGCTCAGACGTCGCCGCGTTCATCGACTACACCCGCACGGCCGTGGAGATCGGTCAGGACGAGGTCGTGACGATCACCCCGGAGACGGTCACGATCACGGATATCGAGGGCAACCTCGTCGAAGGTGAGCAGTTCGAGGTCGATTGGGACACTGCCGCCGCGGAGAAGGGCGGCTTCGCGTCCTTCATGGACAAGGAGATCCACGATCAGCCGCAGGCCGTGGCCGATACGCTGCTCGGCCGCCTCGACACCGAGGGGCACCTGACCCTCGATGAGATGCACATCGACGAGAACGTGCTCAAGACCGTCGACAAGATCGTCGTCATCGCCTGCGGCACCGCCGCGTACGCCGGGCAGGTCGCGAAGTACGCGATCGAGCACTGGTGCCGCATCCCCACCGAGGTGGAGCTCGCCCACGAATTCCGCTACCGGGATCCGGTGGTGACGGAGAAGACCCTCGTCGTCGCGATCTCCCAGTCGGGGGAGACCATGGACACGATCATGGCCGTCCGCCACGCGCGTCAGCAGGGCGCGAAGGTCATCGCTATCTGCAACACCTTCGGTTCGACGATTCCGCGCGAATCCGACGCTGCGCTCTACACCCACGCCGGCCCGGAGATCGCAGTCGCCTCGACGAAGGCGTTCCTGTCCCAGGTCGTCGCCTGCTACCTCCTCGGCCTCTACCTCGCCCAGCTGCGGGGGAACAAGTTCCGCGACGAGATCGCCACGATCCTGGGCGAACTGCAGACGATCCCGGCGAAGGTCCAGCGCATCCTCGATGAGACGAAGGCGCAGGTCCTCGCCCTGGCCGACCGGAACAAGGACGTCGGCTCGGTGCTGTTCCTCGGCCGTCACGTCGGCTACCCGGTGGCGATGGAGGGGGCGCTCAAGCTCAAGGAGCTCGCCTACATCCACGCCGAGGGCTTCGCCGCCGGTGAGCTCAAGCACGGACCGATCGCGCTCATCGACGACGGTCAGCTCGTCATCATCGTCGTACCCTCGAAGCGCGGCCGCGATTCGCTGCACGCGAAGGTCATCTCGAACATCCAGGAGGTCCGCGCCAGGGGTGCGAACACCGTCGTCATCGCCGAGGAGGGGGACGAAGAGGTCGACCAGTTCGCCTCCGAAGTCATCGCCGTCCCCGAGACGACGACGCTTATGGCTCCGCTGCTGACGACCGTTCCGCTGCAGATCTTCGCGATGGAACTCGCCACGGCCAAGGGCCTCGACGTCGACCAGCCGCGCAACCTCGCGAAGTCGGTCACGGTCGAGTGACCCGCCTCGGTGCTGGACGGGATATGGTCCGGTCCGGCACCGTGGACCGATGATTGTCGCTGCCGAGGAGTCTGAGGAGGAGCGAGTATGGCGATTCTAGGGATCGGCACTGACATCGCCGATGTGCCGCGTTTCGCCGAGCACATCGAACGCGTGCCCGAACTCCTCGACCGGCTGCTCACCCCCGGCGAGCAGCTCAAACGCAACGGAAAACGCCGTACCGATGCGTCCTTGGCGGCCCGGTTCTCCGCGAAGGAGGCACTGAAGAAGGCGATCGGCTTCCCCGGGTGGCTGCCCTGGCAGTCCGCCGAGGTGGTCCCCGCCCGCTCCGGTGCGCCCAGTTTCCGTCTGCGTGGGCTCGTCCTCGAGCATTTCAAACGCATCGGCGGCCAGAACATCCACCTCTCGATCACCCATGATGCGAACCTCACGATGACGTTCGTCATCGCCGAGGGGGAGGGGCCGTCCCTGAGCCCTGGCATCGAGGGGGTCGCCGAGCACTTCACCCATTCGATGTACGGACGGAATCTTCGGTCCCAGGACTGATGCCGGAGGACTGACGCCGGATGACTGACACTGCAGCTGAGACAATGAGTCCATGGATTCACGGACTCGCAATGTTGCAGTGGTGCTCTTCGACGGCTTCGAGGTGCTCGACGTCTTCGGTCCTGTCGAACTCTTCAGCCGGCTCCCCGATGCCTTCGCCCTGACCTATGTCGCGGCGCAGCCGGGACGTGTGCGCAGCGCCCAGGGCATCGAGGTCATCGTCACCGAGCCCTTCGACACCGCGAACACCCCGGACATCGTCATGGTCCCCGGCGGAATGGGCACCCGGAACTTGGTCGACGACCGAGGTTTCCTCGACGGCTTCGTGGACTGGTCGGCCGGTGCCGAGTTCATCACCTCGGTGTGCACCGGTTCGGCGGTCCTCGCGGCCGCGGGTCTGCTCGACGGGTACCGGGCGACGTCGAATAAGAAGGCGTTCACCTGGGCGGCCGAACACGGTGAGGACGTCACCTGGGTGCCGCAGGCGCGTTGGGTCGAGGACCGGGACCGGTGGACCTCATCGGGTGTGGCCGCCGGCATGGACATGACCGCCGCGCTCATCGCCCATCTCCACGGCGCCGAGGCGGCCGCGACCGCCGCGAACGAGATCGAACTCGACATCCACACCGATCCCGACTGGGATCCATTCGCCGCCCACCACGGGCTTGTTTGACCATGCTGGTTGTGGTTAAGGCGGGCACGCAGTAAATGCTCTGCGGCTGATTCACCACTGCTCCCGGTAGAATGGTGGGTATCGCGCGGAATGCTAGGGAGGCCGATCGAGCGATGCAATCAACCGCGAACGATTGCCGGTCGATTCGGGCTGCCCACGTAGCTGAAAGTGCTCACAGCGGCGAGATGGACGGTCTCTCGGTCAGCGCGGAGACCCAGGCGGACGCCGATCGCTATATCAATGGAGACATTGACGCCGACGAGGTTGTGGCTCGTACTCGTGCGCGTTATGGACTTTCCTGACCCGATGCCGGATTCCGTGACAGGTGTCCGGCCTGACAAGACCAACGCCCAGTCTCAATCCGCCTGCGCCTGCTGGGTAATAGACTCAGCACCATGAGCTCACTTCCCAACGATGCCGACAACACTCCCACCGCGAACGACGCCAACGCCGCTGCGGCTACCCCCACACCCACCATCCACCTGCCCACCGCCGAGGATGCCGCGGACATCGCGCCCGGCTTGGTCACTCTTCGCCGCGCACTCCACGAGAACGTCGAGGTCGGCCTCGACCTGCCGACCACGCAGAAACTCGTCCTCGACGCCATCGAAGGCCTCGACGTGGAAGTCAGCACGGGCGAGAACCTGTCCTCGATCACCGTCGTCCTCCGCGGCGGCGCCCGCACGGAAGACTCGACCGGTGTGGTGCCCGCCGTCCTCCTGCGTGGGGACATGGACGGACTGCCCGTGAACGAGGCGACCGGATTCGACTTCGCGGCCACCTCGGGGAGGATGCACGCCTGCGGCCACGACCTCCACACCGCCGGCCTCGTCGGTGCACTCAAACTCCTCCACCGCGACCGTGACTCCCTGCCCGGCGACGTCGTGTTCATGTTCCAACCCGGCGAAGAAGGCTACGACGGGGCAGGGAAGATGATCGACGAAGGCGTCCTCGACGCCGCCGGACCCCGGGTCAAGGCCGCCTTCGGCATCCACGTCTCCGCCGACGCCGACCTCGGAGTCGCCAGCTCCCGTCCCGGGTCCTATATGGCGGCGTTCTCGAAGATGACGATCACCGTCCACGGCAAAGGCACGCACGCCTCCCGCCCCGCCACCGGCAAAGACCCCATCCAGGTCGGCGCCATGCTCGTCGGCCAGCTGCAGGAATACGTCACCCGCCGCTTCGACATCTTCGACCCGCTCGTCGTCACCGTCGGCCAGTTCAACGGCGGCACCGCCCCGAACGTCATCCCCGACAGTGCCCGCCTCGTCGTCAGCGTCCGCACGTTCTCCGAAGCCGTGACCTCCCGCGCCGAGGTGGAGCTGCCGAACCTCGTCCGTGACCTCGTCGCCGCCCACGGTCTCACCGCCGAGGTGGACTACGAGCAGATCCTTCCCCCGACGATCAACAACGACGCCGAAGCCGAATTCTTCCTGGCCACGTTCACCGACCTCTTCGGTGAGGAGAGGACCGTGCGCAAGGCCAACCCGCTGCCCGGCTCCGAAGACTTCTCCCGCGTCCTCGACGCCGTCCCCGGCGCCTACGGACACTTCGGCGTGGCGCTGCCGAACCTCCCTGTCGACGAACGCGAAGCCAACCATTCGCCACGCGCTCGCCACAGCGACGACGGTCTGGCCGACCAGGCACTGTTCCTCGCCCATCTTGCCGGACGCCGGCTCGCCCAGCTGGCCGAGGACTGAGAGCACCGGCCCCTCACCACGGTCGGCTCTGGCCCCGGAGGGGGGAAACGGCATACGGTGCAGGGATGGACGTGAAGGAGCAGCGATGAGTGTGTTTGCCTATCCCAGTCAGGTCATCCGCGACGCCGAGGAGCCCCTCCTCGACGCCGGTGTCCCGCTCATGGCCCGTGCCGCCCGTGCCCTGGCCAACATCTGTCTTGAGACACTCAAAGCCGACCACGGCCGAGTGACCGGGATCCGCGTGAGCGTGTTGGCCGGACCCGGCAACAACGCCGGTGACGCCCTCTTCGCAGCGGCCACGCTCGCCCGGCGCGGTGCGGCCGTCACGGTCATCACCCTCTTCGACCGCACCCACGCCGAGGGACTCGCCGCGGCCCGCAGTGCCGGAGCCCAGGTCATCGCGTTCACGCCGACTGAGGATGGCGCCTCCTCCACCGCCACCGAGGCGGCCGACCGTCCCGAGTCCCGCACCGGCGCTGCCTCCACCGGCACCTCCCGCACCGACGTCCTGCGTGAACTGACCCGGGCCGACCTCGTCCTCGATGGGATACTCGGCACCGGGGGCAGGCGCGGACTGCCCGACCATATCGCCGCACTCATCGCCGACTGGGCCCCGCACCGAATCGGTCGCCTCATCGCCGTCGACGTCCCCTCCGACCTCGATCCCGGCCCCGAGGATGCAGGCTCGGACGGTGCACACTCTGTCGGCACCGACCAGCGGCTCCACGCCGATCGGACCGTGACCTTCGGCGGTCTCAAATCCGAACTCGTCGACCCCCGCATCGCCGAGTTCACCGGCTCCATCGACGTCATCGACATCGGGCTCGACCTCGACCCGGAGCTCGCCGACGCCGAACTCCTCGACTCAGCCGACCTCGCCGCTGACTTCCCCCGCCCCGATCCGACCGGGCACAAATACTCCCGCGGCATCACCGGGGTCCTCGCCGGTTCCGAAGACTATCCGGGGGCCGGCGTGCTCACGACCACCTCTGCGGTGAATTCCGGAGCCGGGATGGTCCGCTATCTCGGATCCCCGCTCGTCGCCGAGTTCGTCATCGGCCTCCACCCCGAAGTGGTCAGCGCCTCCGGTCGGGTCGACGCGGTCGTGCTGGGGCCTGGCGACCCCGAATCCGACTACGTCCAAGCCGTCGTCGACGGACTGAGCGACACGAACACCCCGGTCGTCATCGACGCCGGGGGACTGGACATGGTCGGCCGCGCCGAGGCGATGGCCGGCACCTGGCTGGCGCACCGCCCTCTCATCATCACCCCGCACGCCGGTGAGCTGGCACGGTTGCTCAGCCGCCTCCTCGGCGAGATCATCACCGCAGGCAGGATCGGTCAGGACCCGGTCGGGTGGGCCAGGCAGGCAGCGGAGCTGACCGGGACGATCGTCCTGCTCAAGGGCCACCACACGGTCATCGCCGCGCCCGACGGCTTCGTCGTCCTCCCCGAACCGGGCCCGGCGAGCCTTGCCACGGCCGGGGCTGGGGACGTGCTCGCCGGGGTCCTCGGGACGCTGTGCGCGATCGCCTCGGCGCGCGCTCGCTACGGCGGTGACGAAGCAGCGCTGCCGCCGCGGCAGTGGGCTCGCCTGGCCGGACTCGCGGTGCTGCTGCACAACGAGGCCGGCCGACGGGCGATCACCGCGGCCGGTTTCGCCGATGCCATCGCCGAGGTGGTCGACGAGCTCATCCGCGCCACCGACTGAACCGAGCACCTCCACTCAGTGAATGACGATCTGCGTCTTCGTCGACCCCTCCCACTTCATCGCCTTGACGAGGCTCGCCTCGTACATCGACACGCATCCGGCGGTCTTCATCGACGCGGTGTTTGCATGGAGGAAGATCGCCGATCCCTTGCCCGGGGTACGGGCCTCGTTGTACCCGATGACCTGGGCGTACTTGTACGGCTTCGGCTGGTAGAGCGATTCGCCCTTGTAGCCCTTCGACTTCAGCTGCATCGTGTTGTACCCCTGTGCCTTGGTGGCCGTGCCATCGACCCAGACGTGATCGCGAGTGACCTTCGTCCACGTCTTCTTCAGGCCCGGGTTCGCCGAGGTGCCGAAGCCGTCGCGCATCCAGAACACGCCCTTCGGGGTCTTCCCGTCACCCTCGCGCTTGCTCGCCGTCGTCCCGTTGTAGCCCAGCCGCGCCTTGTACGGACCGCTGTCGCGGACGTAGCGTGACCCGGACTTCGAGCACAGGTAGATGTCGGCGGTGATCGTCGTACGCTGTTTGACCTCGATGGCCTTGCCGGCCGTGACCTTCGAGTTCGATTCGATGCCGGTGCAGTACTTCGACGCCGCCGAGGCTGCCCCGGCACCCGAGGCAAGGGTGAGGACCGCGGCGAACAGCGCGGTCACGAGCACCATGGCCAGGGTGCGGGCGGATGAGAGGGTGCGGGCGGATGTGGTGGTGTGCATGACTTCTCCTTTGTCATCGGTTGGGTCCGCGCACCTCGGCAGGGTCGCCGAGACGTGCGGGGGTTCATCCTAACCACCGGTGAGGTCGGCAACATGGTGTCGGCGGTAGTCTTGTTCAGTGACATCTTTCGACATTCCCGAGGCTCTCGTGCGAGCAGAGATCGACGAGGCGGCCCTGCGCGACAATGCCTCCGTCCTCGCCGAGCGGCTCGCCCCCGCCCGCCTCAAATGGGTCGTCAAGGCCAATGCTTACGGCCACGGCGTCGACATCGTCGCCCCGGCACTGTTCGCAGCCGGATGGCGCGAGTTCTGCGTGGCCACCATCACCGAAGCACTGCAGCTGCGCGAGTTGCTCGGTCCCGAGGCGCAGATCCTCGCCTGGCTCTACGGACCCACCACCGACCTCGATGCGGCGCTGCAGGCCGAAATCGCCCTCGGCGTCTCCACCGTCGGCAGCCTCGACCGCCTCGCCGAGGCGGCCCTGCGCACCGGTACCACCGCTCGACTGCATCTGAAGATCGACACCGGTCTCGGCCGCAACGGGCTGGCCCCGGACGACCTCGTCCGCGCCTTCGACTGGCTGCGCCGCCATGACGAGGAGCGTCGTCAGAGCGCAGATGCCGACTACGCTCGACCCGGCGATCCGAGCCACGCGGCTGCCGCACCCGGCATCTGCATCGTCGGCATCATGAGTCACTTCGCCGTCGCCGACGAACCCGAACGCCCCGAGACCGCCGCCCAGAGCGCGGTCTTCTCCTCCGCCCACGGGCAGCTGCGGGCCGTGCTCGACGCCGCGGACGGCCGCCTCGGCGAATCGGAGGAACTCGATGTGCACATCGCGAACTCACCGGGCGCGCTCACCCTCGGCCCATGCCCGGGCACCTCGGCCAGGGTCGGGCTGGCGCTCTACGGTCTCTCCCCGCTCGCAGACGGGGACGCTGCGGCCCTCGGGCTGCGCCCGGCGCTGCGGCTGCTCTCGACGGTCATCAACCTCAAGGACATTCCCGCGGGTCACGGCGCTTCCTACGGGCTGACGTTCACGGCCGCGACCGACACCCGCTTCGCGCTCGTGCCCGGCGGGTACGGAGACGGGCTTCCCCGTGCGGCATCCAACCGCGCCGAGGTGGCCATCCGCGGGCGCCGATACCCCGTCGTCGGGCGCATCGCCATGGACCAGATGATCATCGACCTCGGAACCGGGAACGACGAGGTGGCCATCGGCGACGAGGTCGTCATCTTCGGCCCCGGCGGACCCAGCGCCGCCGAGTGGGGGACCTGGGCGGACACGATCAACTACGAGATCGTCACCCAGCTCAGCGCCCGCGTGCAGCGGTTCGCCCGCGGGGACAGTGCAGAATCGGCTGGTGCGGAGTCGGCCGGCGCAGAATCGGCCGGCCGGCAGCCGGCCTCGACGGACGGTGTCGAGCGATGAGGGCGCGCCTCGGATCGCTTGCGGACATGCGCACTTTCGCCGAGGAGCTCGCCGGGCACCTGCGCGCCGGTGACCTGCTCATCCTCACGGGCAACCTCGGTGCCGGGAAGACGACCTTCACCCAGTCGTTGGGGCGGGCGCTCGACGTCTCGGGGCGGATCACCTCGCCGACGTTCATCATCGCCCGCGAACACCCCTCGCGTTCCGGTGGACCGGCCCTCGTCCACGTCGACGCCTACCGGCTGGCCGACGGGGAGGAGCTCGAAGACCTCGACCTCGACTCCGAACTCGATGAGTCGATCACCGTCGTCGAATGGGGTGCCGGACTCGCCGAGCAGCTGAGCACCGACTACCTCGAGATCACCATCACCCCGGTCTGGGCCGCAGACGACGTGGCCGACACCGGCACCGCCGCTGACGACGAGATCGAGGACGAACGGCGCACCGTCGACCTCACCGGCCACGGCGACTCATGGTCGGGAAGAATGGTCCGCGTGCACGCCGGGATCTCAGCGCTTGAGGGCATCACAACCGAGGGAGACGCTTCATGATCATTCTCAGCATCGACACCTCGCAGTCGGCCTCCGTGGCACTCGTCGACACCGACACTGACACGGTCATCGCCGCCGAACAGGCCGATGACCAGCGTCGACACGTCGAGTTCATCGGGCCTGCGCTCGCCCGTGTGCTCAAGGCGGACGCGTCGCCCGAACTCGTCGTCGTCGGCATCGGACCGGGTCCGTTCACAGGGCTGCGGGTCGGCATCGCGGCCGGCATCGCCGTCGGCCAAGCCCGCGGCATCCCCGTCAGGGGACTGATGTCGCAGGCGGCGATCGCCGAAGAACTCGTGCGCAGCACCTCTGACGGGGCGACAGGCACTGACAGTGCGACCGGCACCGAGCGCCCCGTGCTCATCGCCTCCGACGCCCGCCGCAAAGAGGTCTATTTCAGCGTCTATGATTCGGTCGACGCGTCCCTGAGTGCGGGACCGTTCGTCGCCAGGCCCGCCGAGGTCGCCGCCGTCCTCGCCGAGCACAACTATGTGTTCGACCCCGCCGGTGCCGCACACGAGCCGACGGATGCTGCTGTCGATCGGATCGGTCAGCGGCTCGGTCGCGGCTTCCTTCTCTACCCCGAGACCCTCGGCGCTCCGTCGCTCGAGGACCTCACTGATCCGCGTGCCGAATTCCTCGCGTTCGCGGCTGCGCGGGAGCTCTCCGCCGGTCGGGAGTTGAGCGAGCCGATCCCCGAATACCTGCGTGATCCCGATGCGAAACCGACCCCGGTGCGTGAGAGCTCCCTGAGATGACCGCAGCGACGACCATCGCCGAGCTGCCCTGGTGGGACCTCGCCGAGGTTGCCGATCAGGATGCGGCCGTCTTCGGCCCCACCGCGTGGACACCCGGGTACTACTGGTCGGTCAAGGCACAGCACGGCACGATCATGCTCGCGGCCAGGACCGCCTCGGTGGGGGAATCGGATCCGGACGACACTGTCGACGGTTCGACCGCGACGGAGGGCACCGCCGCCTCGGTGGGGGAGCTGGCCGGGTGGATCGTCATGTCCTTATCCGGTGCTGAAGCCGATGTCATGACCATCGCCACCACCGAGGCTGCCCGCGGGCGGGGCATCGGGCGGGCCCTGCTCGACGCGGGGATCGGCTGGGCGAAGGACCGCGGGGCGGAGGTCGTCCATCTCGAGGTCGACGAACGCAACACCTCGGCGCTGGGTCTCTACGCCTCCCGCGGATTCGTTGAATGGGGACGGCGCCCGGATTACTATCCGGGCGCCGCGGCCGTTCTCATGCGTCTGCGGATCGGCGACTAGGCGACCGGGACCGCCCGCAGTTCCGTCGCCTCGGTGAGGTCGACGAGGAGGGCGCCGTTGAGGCGGAAGGCCTCCATCGTCTCGTCGATGACGATCTGCTCATCGCCGCCGGTCGCTGCCACCTCGTCGAGGAGGCGGCGGTAGGAATCCTTGTACGGCTTCGTCTTGCCCAGCGCTGTGAAGTCCCACATCGTCAGGGTCTCGACCGGCAGACTGTAGTGCCGACCCATAAGGGCGCCGATCGCCTGACCGCCGGAGAGATCACCGAGGTAGCGCGTGTAATGGTGAGCGATGACCTGCTCGGGACGCTCCAGTCCCGCGAGGTGGTCGGCGTAGGCGGTGGCGCTGGGCATCACGGGCAGATCCTCACCGCCGAGCGCGGCCAGGTCAGCTGCGATGCGTTCGGAGCGGAAGAGGTTCACGTCGTGGAAGGGCGCGAAGACCGGGTCGTCGGCGAACGTCCGCGACTGGGACTCGAGCACGGCATAGATGACCTCGTACTGCTTGAGAAGGAGGGCATACGCCCGCGAGTCCAGTCGTCCTTCCATGAGGTCGACCATGAAGGTGGTGTGCTCGACCTCGTCGTGGATAATGGCGGTGCTGGCCTTGAGGCGAGCTGAGAACGGTTGAGACATGATGTTTCCTCAATGAGTGATCGTCGACCCGAACGAGGGACCGCGATGGTCGAACTTAGGGGTGAGCCCGCCCCGGTTCGAAACTCTCGCTTCGAACCGAGGCGGACTCGCTGTCTCACTACATTACTTGTTTGAGACCAGTTTAGCGCTTGCGCATCCGCGAGAACAGTACGGATCCTGCGCCGAGGACGATCAGACCGAGAGCGATCGGCAGAGTCATCAGATCGGCGCCGGTGCGCGGGAGATTCGAGCTGCCGTCGGAGCTGCCCGAGGCGGATCCTCCTGTGGACGACGCTGCGGAGCCCGAACCTGCGGACCCTGAACCGTCCGAGTCCGAACCTGCGCTGTCGTCGGAGCCGGAAGCGTCTGCTTCGGAACCGTCGGCCGCACCCTCGGATGCGCTCGAACCACCATCGGAACCGGCCTCGGCACCATCGGCGGATCCGCTGTCCGAGTCGCCTTCGCTGCCGGCATCGTCATCGGCGGCCTCGTCTTCGTTCACCGTGACGGTGAACTCGGCGGGGTCGGACGGCACACCGTCGACCGTGGCGATGGCCGAGTAGGCGTACGTGCCCTTCGCGCTCGGTGCCTTGGTGGAGAAGTTGCCTTCACCGTCGGCGGTCACCGTGACGTTGTCCTCGCTGGGAACAGTCGCGGCGAAGGCCTTGATCTGGCTGCCGGCGTCCTTCTCGACCACGGGGGTCCATGCGAGGTTCACCTCTGCGTTCGGGGTGGTCGTGCCCTTGACGAGTCGGTCCTCGCCGACGGTCTGGTCCTTGACGACAGGCTTGGCAGGCTTGTCCTCGTCTCCGTCGGAGCCGGCATCGGAGTCATCTCCGTCGGCGGAGCCACCGGCGTCCGAGTCGGAGCCGTCGGCCTTGCCGTCGGCGTCAGCGGCGGCCTTCGAGCCGTCGTCGTCACCTTCGGCGGCATCAGCTGCGCCCTTATCATCGGCCTCACCCTCGGCGGCGTCGGCAGCGCCGTCGTCGCTTCCTTCAGCGGCATCGGCTGCACCGTCATCGCTGCCTTCGGCAGCGTCGGCAGAACCATTGTCGTCGGACTCGGCGCCGTCGGTGTCGCCTTCGGCGGCATCGGCTGCACCCTTGTCGTCGGCTTCGCCTTCGGCGGCGTCAGCTGCACCGTCGTCGCCGGCTTCGGCACCGTCGGCCTCGCCTTCGGCTGCATCGGCTGCGCCCTCGTCGCCGGCCTCGGCACCGTCGGTCGCACCGTCGTCAGTGCCTTCGCTGTCGTTGTCGGACTCTTCGTCCTCACCGGGGAACAGCGCGTTCTTCTGCTCATCGGTCAGTTCGATGGGTGCGCGGTAGAGCTCGGCGTCACCGGTGGGCAGACCGTGGGCGACCCAGGTGAGCACGTCGTAGTCCTTGGACTCATCGAGGTCGGCGGTCTCCGCCGTGACATCGACGTCGATCTTGCCGTCCTTGATCTGCGGGGGCATCACGTACTGCACGGCGGTCGTGTTGCCGTCCGTGACGTCTTTGCTCGCGAGCTCGCGATCGACGATCGCCGCATAAGCGCCCGCCGAAGGCTTGCCGGTGCTGGCATCGGGGAGGTTGTCGTAGCCGTCTCCCGTGACGTTGACGATGAGCCCGTCCTCGGCGCTCGCCGACTTCACCGAGTGCGAGGTCGAAACATCGGGTGCCGGGGCCTGCGCGGTGTATTCGACCGTGAGCGGATTGGTCTTCTTCCGCGGCTGCAGCGAGTTGGCCGCCCCTGCCGTGGTGTACCAGTACGAGTCCTGACCGGTCTCGACGTTGAAGTCGATCCAGTCCTGCGGCATCGCGCCCCACCAGGACTCGTTCTCGGCCGACTTCGGCGACTGCGGGTTGCGTCCGGCCGTATCGGTCTCAACGCCGAGGTAGTCAGGGGTGAACTCGAAGCCATCGTCCGTGACGTCGACCGATCCCTTTTGGATTTCGACGATGTCACCGTCACGTGCATCCAGCTTCTTCCAGATCGACGTGTCGTCCATGTCCGTGCCGAAGCCCGAGTAGGTGCCCGTGATGGTGCCCTTGCCGTCTTTGACCTCGAGCTTCGGATCGGAGATCGACCAGTAGGTCATGCCGCCGTAGTAGGCGAACGTCCACGAACCTTCCCACTGGATAGATGCGGTGTCGCTGTCGGCATCGATGGTGCCGGTGCCGTTGGCGATTTCGATGTGATCGCCGCTGTGATTGTTCTCCGCTTCGGCGTTGGTGCCCTTGACCGTTTCGCCTTCGCCGGTCTTGCAGCGATTCTCGAAGTTCGATTTCTTGCCGTTCGTCTTCACGATCGAGGTGTTACCGTCGACGAAGTTGCCGTCGCCGTCGACCGGATAGACCTTTCCAGCATCGGCGGCGGTCCAGATGCGGGCCATGCCCGCATCCCCAGCCTCACCGGCAACGAGGAAGTTGCACCCGCCGAAGTAGGCGCCGCCGGTGGACTCGTTGTTGACTGACCAGCTGAATACGGCATCGTCGACGGTCTTCTCGACAGCGCCGAACGCCGGGGCGCTCATGCCCATGCCCAGCAGTCCGGTGGCAGCCGCGATCGCCGCTCCTGTCGCCAGCGGCGAAGTGAAGCGCCGTGCCTTCGGGGCCCGTGCGCGCGCACTCTTGTGCGTCATAGATTCTCCTCATTTTCAACGTCAAACACGGCGGAGACCGCGTGGTGCCAGGCATCCGAAAAGATCCTGGATTCATCATCAGCAGAAGTTGTGGATTTGCTGAACGGTAAATAGACTACACAGATATAACCTAAAAAGCCAAGGCAAGCCTCACTTATGAATGGGTAGCCTTACCTTAACTAAATGACTTTGAGAAGTAGTCGAGTAACTCATGCAGAAGTGGTCTTTGCGCAGGACTGTGCGCCGACGGTCGTTCCGCCGCACCGCCTGGCTCGCCGGTGGTCTGGTGCTGGCAGTCCTGCTGTGGAACAACGGAATCCACAACATCGGTTCGATCAACGCCCAAGGTGAGGGCGGCTGTCAGCAGCCGCCGGCCCGGTCGACGCCGAATATGCCCGATGTTCCCGACGTCGACCGTTCGGCACTGCCGGACCCGACATCGATCAAGGGGCAGACGACCGCGTACACCCAGGCGGGGGAGATCCCGCCCGTCTCCGACACAGCAGCACACGAAGCGAACCTGCCGGTGACGGTGAAGAGCAACGACGGCCCCGAGCAGACGGTGAAGAAGACCGACCGGATCCTCGCGATGAACCAGAACGGCGGTATCGCCGCCGCCGTGGTCGGCCTCGGCTTCGGCTGCAACCTCGTCGGCCGTGACATCGCCACCGACTTCACCCAGCTCGTCCCCGGAGCCGAGCAGCTGCCGCTGATCACCCAGGGTGGGCACGAGATCAACGCCGAGGCGGTGCTCGCGCTCTCGCCCGATGTCATCCTCACGGATACGACGATCGGCCCGTATGACGCCCAGCTGCAGCTGCGCAATGCCGGCATTCCTGTGATCTTCATCTCCTCGTCCTACTCCGAGGGTGTGCGCTCGGCCGGTCCGCAGATCAGGGAGGTCGCCGATGCGCTCGGCGTTCCGGGTCTCGGAGAGAAGCTCGCCGAACGCACCGTCCGCGAGATCAACGACACGCAGAAGGCCGTCGCGAAGCTCGCCCCCGAGGACCCGGCAGATCGGCCGCGGACGGTCTTCCTCTACCTGCGCGGCAACATCTACTACTGGTTCGGCGTCGGTTCCGGAGCGGACTCGCTCATCCAGTCCGTCTCTGCCCGCGACGTCGCCGCCGAGGTCGGCTTCGAAGGCATGTCCCCGACGAACTCCGAGGCCCTCATCAAGGCCGCACCCGACGTCATCATCGTCATGACCCTGGGGCTCGCCTCGGTCGGTGGCATCGACAAGGCGCTCGAACTGCCCGGCATCAAACAGACCCCGGCCGGGAAGAACCGACGACTCGTCGACATGAGCGACTACGAAGTGATGAGCTTCGGCCCGCGGTCGGCGCAGGTGCTCGCGGCACTCGGCACCGCGATCCATGCCCCCGACCTCGCCTACCACCCGGACCACCCGCCGAAGTCGATCGAAAAGCGTCTGAAAGAGATCAATGAGGAATTGGACGATGACAAAGCATGAGTGAGTCCACCGAGATACGGGACAGCTCGCTGCGTCGATCCCGTCGCGACCGCCTCGGCGAGGGCAATCCCGCCAGAGAGGGCGACCCCGTCGGGAAGGGAGACGGCCTCGACCTCGGGCGCATCCGCGGTCAGCGCACCGCGCGGGCAGGAACACTGTTCCTCATCCTCATCATCGCTCTCATCTCCGCGTGCGTGCTCTCCGCCGCGATCGGCCAGCTCTTCATCCCGCCGCTCGAGGTCGTCGGCTCCCTGCTGAACAAGATCGGTCTCGACTGGCTGCCGGGACCGAGCCACGAATTCGGTGAAGAGGCACTGTGGCAGGTGCGCTTCCCTCGTGTGGTCATGACCGTCCTCGTCGGTGCCGCGCTCGCCGTGGCCGGTGCGATGATGCAGGGTGTCTTCGGCAACCCGCTGGCCGAACCCGGCGTCGTCGGAGTCTCCTCGGGTGCCGCGGTCGGCGCCAGCGCCTCGATCCTCTTCGGCTGGTCGTTCCTCGGTGCGTTCACGACCCCGACCTTCGCCTTCGTCAGCGGCCTGATCACGACCTTCATCGTCTACACGGTCTCCCGTTCGGGTGGGCGGACGGAGGTGATCACGCTCGTGCTCACGGGTGTCGCGGTCAATGCCATCGCCGGGGCCGCGATCGCGTACATCACCTTCGCTGCACCGACCTCGGCGAGGGAGCAGATCGTGTTCTGGCAGATGGGCAGCTTCAACGGCAGCCTGTGGTCCCAGGTCGGACTCATCCTCCCGCTCATCGTGTTCGGGATCATCATCGCCCAGACCCTGGCACCGGGCCTCGACATCCTCTCACTGGGAGAGAAGAGCGCCCGCCACGTCGGCATCAACGTCGAACGCCTGCGCATCATCGTCATGGCCGTCGTCGCTCTGCTGGTATCCGCGGCGGTCGCATTCTGCGGGATCATCGCCTTCGTCGGCCTCGTCGTCCCGCACATCATCCGCATGATCATCGGGCCCGGCCACCGGCTGCTGCTGCCGGCCAGCGTGCTCGGCGGTGCCGTGCTGCTCTCGATCGCCGACCTCGCCGCCCGCACCCTCGTCGAGTTCGCCGATCTGCCCATCGGCATGCTCACTTCACTGGTCGGCGGACCGTTCTTCTTCTACCTCATCAGACGCAGCCGCAAGGAATCCGGAGGTTGGGCATGAGCATCATCAGCGTAGGCAGATCTGCCGTTCGCCGTCCGGACTTCCCCGTCGCCGGCAAGCCGATCATCTCCGTGCGCGGAGCCGAGGTCAGCTTCGGCGAACGCACGATTCTGGCCGGGATCGACCTCGACATCCGGTGCGGGGAGGTGCTGGCCATCGTCGGCCCCAACGGTGCCGGCAAATCGACCCTGGTCAATGTCATCACCGCCGACGTCGAGCTCGACGCCGGCAAGGTCTTCATCGATGACGAGGTGGAGTACTCCTGGTCGACCCGCGAACTGGCGATGCGCCGGGCGGTCCTCCTCCAGGACATCGGGATGGCGTTCCCGTTCACCGTCCTCGAGGTCGTCGAGATGGGCCGCTCCCCGTGGGCGGGCATGCGCGAATCCCAACACGACGATCTCATCGTCGCCGGTTCGATGTCGCGGACCGAGACCGTGCAGTTCGCGGCCCGGAAGTTCACCTCTCTGTCCGGTGGTGAGAAGGCTCGCGTGGCCCTGGCCCGTGTGCTCGCGCAGGCGACCCCGGCGCTGCTGCTCGACGAACCGACCGCGCCGATGGACATTCGCCATCAGGAGCTCGTCCTCCAGCAGGCCCGCGACTACGCCTCCACCGGGGGAGCCGTGGTCATCATCGTCCACAACCTCGACCTCGCCGGTGCCTACGCGGATCGCATCGCGATGATCTCCGACGGGTCGATCATCGCCGACGGGCCACCCGCCGAGGTGCTCACCGCCGATCGCATCAGCGACGTCTACGACTACCCCGTATCCATCGTGGCCGACCCGAACACCGGAGCACCGCTGGTCGTGCCCGTGCGGGCCGGCCGAAAGGAGGACTGACCCATGCTTGACAACGCACTCGACCGGACAATCGCCTCGGTGCCGGTGAAGCGGATCCTCGCGCTCATCACGATCTCGACGCTGTTGGCCGTGGCCGTGGGCCTGACGGCGACGATCATCAATCCGGCCCCCGCCGAGGCGGCTCCGAAGGTGTCCGTGTCTGGCACCCCGAAGGCCGATGGCGAGTCCGAACTCAAACTCTCGGGGTCCGGCTTCCAATCCGTCGAAGGCGGGTTCGGCGGGATCTACGTCCTCTTCGGCTGGGTCGACGACTCCTCCGGAAGTTGGCGGCCGAGCAAGGGCGGAGTCACGGGAACGAACTACCGCTACGTCTACGACGATGAGACCAAACCGGCCGGATACCAACTGTTCGTGGCCTTCCCGGGCTCGAGCACAGAGTATGCGGCCAACGGGGGCAAGATCGCGGCTAACGGCACCTGGAGCGGAACCATCAAGGTCCCCGGTGAGAAGTTCACCACCTATGACCGGTCGCAGAACGAGACGCAGGTCGACTGCGGCGAGGTCCAGTGCGGGATCATCACGATCGGTGCCCACGGCGTCGACAATGCGAACAACGAATCCTTCACTCCTGTCGACTTCGCCGCCTCCGGGGCGGCTGCGGGCGCGGATGCGGAGAAGACCGACGACGAGAAGACGTCGTCGGAGAACAAAGACGAGAAGAAGGACGATGAGGCCGCCTCGGGGGATCAGGCCGAGACGACGAGCGCCAGCGGCGGGTCCGGCAGCGGTTCCGGCAGTGGTTCCGGTGGGGGCGACGGGCAGACCGTCGACCCTGCACAGAACCCGAATGTGGCGCCGGTGGCCAGTGAACCTCCGATGAGCACCTCATGGCTGATCTTCTTCGCGATCCTCGCCGGAGTGCTCGTGCTCGGGTCGATCATCGCGATCGGTCTCGGGTTCGGCATCGGCGGCTACCTCGCGGCCAAGAGCCTGCTGCTCGGCGTCAGCCCGGCGGCGATGGAGAAGGAACGCGACCGGCGCGAGCGCAAGCGTATCCGGACCCAGCACAAGCTGGCCAAGCGCCGACTGGCGATGCAGCGGAAGAAGAAGCTGCAGCTGGCCAAGCTCGAACGTGGTTCCGAACGTGCCGTGGCGCACGCGAACCATCAGAGTCTCGGCCCCGGCAACGGGAAGCTCCCGCCGCAGGTCATCGCCTTCTTCGAGGACGAGGACCGGAAGACGGCGGGCAACCGCAGCGGAGGCGACGGTGTCGGTGCGGCGCCGAGCTTCTACACCGGAGGCGTCGTCTCTGCCGGTACCGGGCCGAACGCCGACGGTACGGATTCGGGGAACGGCGGGGCCGCCTCGGTGGGAGAGACCGGCCCGGAGGATCACAAGGACACGCGGGTCCTCACCCGAGTGGCCGCGGACGACGCTGAGACCACCACCATCCCGACGACGAAATCATGAGACGCGAACGGACCGTCCACCTGGACGAGAACGGACGAGGTACGACGATGCACACTCACACCTCCTCTCGCAGGGGCAGGATATTCACGCGCACCGCGGCCGGGATCGCGGCTCTGGGGCTGTTGGGTTTCGGTCTCACCGGTCCCGTACAAGCGGTCACCGCGCCGTATTCGGTACCTAGGGCGACCTCCACGACGGATCCGAGTCAGGACGCGACGGGCGAGCAAGCGATCGACGACGCGGTCTTCGACTGGTCAATCAACGATGAGTCGACAGGCGGATCGTACTTCGGCGGGTGCAACTTCCTCGCCGCGGGCGCGGCCGGCGACGCCGAGTTCTCGCACGTCTGGACGGAAGCGGACACGAAGAAGCTCGTCGGAATGGACGACTCGGGCAACTTCACGGACGGCAACGTCTCTATTGTCAAGACCAACAACACCTACAACACCTTTGGATCCAGGTGCCAGACCGCTGACGGTAAGAAGGTCAACGGAGCGACGAACACGACGTCTGATCCCAACCACACCGGAGACAGCGTCCGAATCACCAACGGCAGCGGAACCATCGATCCTGACGCCGACAACGCCTCGATCCAGTGGAAGGGATCGTGGACGATCGTCTATTACGGAGGCATGACCTACTGGACGATTTCGGATCCGAAGCTCGAAATCAAGGACGGCCAGGGCACGATCACTGGCACCTACTCGGGCTACGGCGCCGACATGGACGACCCCAGCATCTGGAGGAAGCTCAGTCCCAAGAAGAACAAGGTGATCGTTAACCTCAAGAAGGGCGATGTCGACATCACCGAGAAAGGCTTCGAGTTCACACCGGACTTCCTCGGCGTTTCCACCAACATAGACGGTCGCAATCCACAGTCTAAGAAGTCCGACGAAAATGAGTCCTGGTGGGGTGCGATGCCTCAGGACTGGATCGACTTCAATGTCGATACCGGGCAGGACTCCTATTGGTACACGACGGCGGGCTCGAAGACTTCGATCCAGCCGCGGAAGAAGACCAATCCGCTCAAAGTCAGCTACACAGAGTCAGTCGAAGAACCAGGCGACGGCGACCATACGCCAAACCCAGACGATCCCGGGGACGATGACAATGGGGACAAGGGCGATGACGATAAGGGCGATGACGGGAAGGGCGACGACAAGAAGACAGCAGGCGATGGAACGGCAACCCTGTACTGGTCACTGAATAAGGAGACCAACGGAGGCGCGTTCTACGGCGGCTGCAACTTCCTCTCGGCTGGCAAGGCCAAGGACTCCGGAAGCGCCCGTGTCTGGCCCTCAGGTGGGGGCGGCTTCTACAAGTCGAAGTCCGGGAACGTGACCATTCAGAAGCCGACCGGATCGACGTTCAAGGAAGCCTCGTGGGACTCCCGATGCCAGGACTCATCCGGCGAAGCCGTATCGACCTCGCGCAAGGGTTCGTGGACTCAATCCCGATTGGCGATCAAGAACGGCGAGGTCAGTGAGTCCGATGACGGCGTGACCGTGCAGTGGAAGGGCAGCTTCACCGTCGCCTTCTACGGCGGCATGACCTACTGGTCGGCGACCGACCCGAAGCTCGAGGTCGACGCGAACGGACAGGGCAGACTCGTCGCCAGCCTCAGCGGGTACGGTGCCGACATGTTCGACTCCTCGAAGTGGGTCACCCTCAAACCCGAGTCGATCACGATGGCCAACTTCACAAACATCGACATCGACGCACTCCTCGACGACGGGCACATCACGGCTACTCCCGACTACCTCGGCGTGAAGTACGACAACAAGGGCAAATCAGGGTCCTCGGGCGGTTCAGTCGGCGGTGCGGATGAGAACGCCTCGGCGCAGGCGAAGAAGTCCGGTGAGAACTCCGACTACTGGGGTGCCTTCCCACAGGACTTCGTCGACTTCCAGCACAAGACCGGCCAGTACTCGTACTGGTTCACCTCCGATGGTGTCCGCGATCCCTACAAACCGGCCGAACCGATGACCATCTCTCTCGGAGACTACGAGCCGGGTGCCGGGGACTACAACGCGGCAGCCGGCAACGGCGCTCCCGCCCAGAATGCTTCGGGTGCCGGTGGCCAGCAGGGAGCCGGCCAAGCTGGTGGCGGCGCCGGTGGAGGCGGTTCTGCCGGTGGGGCAGGCAAGGCCGCCTCGGATAAGAAGTCGGACAAGGGCAGCGACTTCGACGACGACACCATCTTCGCCGAGGAGGCTGAAGAGGTCCGGGCCGCGTCCGAGGTGCCTGTGCGCGCTTGGATCGTCATGGGCACGGGACTGGCCGTCGCGATCGTGGCCGGATTCGGCATCCGGTCGGGAATCCGCCGCCACATCGGGCTCGATCCCTCCGACCTCGTCTGAGGGTGCGAAAACGGTCGGGTCAGGGCTCGGTGCGCGGTGTTTCTCACCGTGAACCGGGCCCTGGTCCACATTGTCGGGAGGGTAGGCTGGAGGCATGACACGTGTGCAATTGGCAGATACCGATCTCTCCGTCCATCCTCTTCAGCTGGGTGGCAATCCCTTCGGCTGGGGTGCGGATCGGGACCAGAGCTTCGCGGTCCTCGACGCCTACGCTGCGGCAGGCGGAAACTTCATCGACACCGCCGACGCCTACTCGGTCTGGGTCGACGGCAACTCCGGCGGAGAATCAGAGACGATCATCGGCGAATGGATGAAATCCCGTGGCAACCGTGACGAGATGGTCATCGCGACGAAGGTCGGCATGCACCCGAAGCACAAAGGTCTCGACCCGGCGAACATCCGCGACTGCGTCGATGACTCGCTGCGCCGACTGGGCACCGACCACATCGATGTCTACTACGCCCATGTCGACGATGACGAGGTCGACCAGGTCGCCGTCGCCGAGACCTTCGACGCTCTCGTCCGCTCGGGGAAGGTCAGCTACCTCGGCGCCTCGAATTTCAGCCTCGAGAGGCTGCAGTCGGCGAGGAAGATCTCCACGAAGTTCTCCCTGGCCTGCTACCGCGTCGTCCAGGACCGGTTCAACCTCGTCTCCCGCGCCGCCGTCGACGAACAGAAGCAGGCGTACCTGCGCTCCGAAGGGATCGCCGAACTGCCGTTCCACTCCCTGGCCTCCGGGTTCCTCACCGGCAAGCACACCGGCGGAGATGCCACCGGCAGCGTCCGCGGCGAACGAGTCGAAGGATTCGTCGAGGATCAGAAGGCACTCGGCGCCCTCGAGGCTCTCCACGACGTCGCCTCGGCCCACAACGCGACGATGACGGCCACGGCCATCGCCTGGCAGCTCAGCCACGACTTCATTCCCTCGACCATCGCCTCGGCCCGGGTGCCCGAACAGCTCACCGAGCTGCTTGCCGGCACGCAGATGCAGCTGAGCGACGAGGAGATCGCGGCACTGAACGATTCGTGGGTGGAGGAATGAGCACACCCTCCCCACGCCTCGTCAGCTGGGAGAACGGCACCGACCTCGTCATCGAGCTGCTCCTGGCACGCGATGTCGGTACCGTCTGGGACGCCCTGACCGACAGCGGCACCGCGGCGGCATGGTTCGCGCCGTTCCGCCTCGGCGAGGAATCGTCCGATGCGGGGGATGACGCCGACGTGCCCGCGTCCCGACCGATCACCTTCGAACTTGAAGACATCGACCTGAACGGGTCGGTGCTCAGCTGCGAAGAGTACGACCACGTGCTGCTCGAACTCGACGACTTCGGGGTGCTCGGAATCCGGCTTCTGCCGCTCGAAGGCGAAACGGGTGAGGAGACTCTGCTCGTGTTCACCCAGACCGCGGCCGATGTCGACACCGCCCGCGCGCAAGCGACCGAATTCGGACCCATGTGGGACACCCACCTGCGCCTGTTTGCCCGCAGCCTCGGCGTCAACATCGCCGAGGCGACCGAACCCGAACTCAACGCTGCCTACTCTGACCTCGCGCTCGAAGCCGGGGATGCGGGAGACGGCCCTGATTCGGTCGACGCTGAGGGGGCCGAATCGTGAGCGAACCCCTCGTCCTCGGCATCGAATCCTCCTGCGATGAGACCGGAGTCGGCATCGTCCGCGGACGCACACTGCTGACGAACACGGTGTCCTCATCGATGGACGAACACGTCCGCTTCGGCGGAGTCGTGCCCGAGGTCGCGTCCCGGGCCCACGTGCAGGCCATCGGCCCGGCCATCGCTTCGGCGTGTGAGACCGCCGAGGTGGAACTGTCCGACATCGACGCTGTGGCCGTCACCGCCGGCCCGGGATTGTCCGGGGCGCTGATGGTCGGAGTGGGCGCGGCCAAGGGGCTCGCCGCGGCACTGAACAAACCGCTCTACGGGGTCAACCACCTCGCCGCACACGTCGCTGTCGACCTCGTCGCCGAGGACGTCGACGGGCTGACCACGCCGACGATCGCGCTCCTCGTCTCCGGAGGACACACGGAGATCCTGCGCATCGGCGATGTCGTCACCGACATCGAACTCCTCGGCGCCACGATCGACGATGCCGCAGGTGAGGCCTTCGACAAGACCGCACGCCTGTTAGGACTGAACTACCCGGGCGGACCGAATATCTCGAAGGCTGCTCTCGGGCTGCTTGACGGCACCGGCGTCCCGGGCGACCGGAAGGCCGTGACGTTCCCGCGCGGGCTGGCGAAGAAGCAGGATCTTCATGATCCGGAGCGCCGGTACAACTTCTCGTTCTCCGGGCTGAAGACCGCGGCTCTGCGCGAGGTGACGAAGGCCGAAACGCTCGGAACCGACCTGCGCGTGGCCGATATCGCCGCCGGGTTCGAAGATGCCGTCGTCGACGTGCTCGTGACCAAGACCCTGCTGGCCGCGGATGATACTGGGATTAACCATGTCGTCCTCGGCGGGGGAGTGGCCGCGAACTCGCACTTGCGTGAGGTGCTCGCTGAACGCTGCGCTGAGGCTGGGGTGACCCTGCGAGTGCCGCCCTTGAAACTGTGCACCGACAACGGTGCCATGGTCGCTGCCCTCGGCTCCGAGCTCGTCTCCCGCGGAATCGGGCCGAGCGATCTGTCTTTCGCAGCCGTCTCATCATTGGATGTCGATCATGTCCTCGTCTGAGAACGATCCGAACGCTGCCGCAGGAGGTGACCCCGAAAGCGCAACTTTCGACAGCGTCGCCGAACGGAACGCACAGGCGGCGAAGTCCACGCACCTGCCCGACGGTCGGCCGCCTCGGCGATCGGGTGACGGATGGACCTACGGTTCGGATGGGAAGAAGCACTGGGGTCTCGACGGGGCTGCCGGACTCATGCTCGTCGATCCGGAGCGCGGGGTGCTCATGCAGCACCGGGCGCTGTGGTCGGTCGAGGGCGGAACCTGGGGCTTCCCCGGTGGGGCCCGGGACATGGGGGAGTCGGCGGTCGAGGCCGCGATTCGCGAGTCCTGGGAAGAGGCCGGCGTGCCTGACCAGGACGGATCCGGCATCGAGATCGTCGAGACGCATGTCCTCGATCTCGACACCTGGTCATACACGACGGTGATCGCGAAGACCCTGCGCCGCTTCGATGCCGTCATCAACGACCCCGAGAGCATCCAACTGTCGTGGGTGCCGCTCGACGAGCTCGACGATTACGAGCTGCACCCGGGAGTCGCCGCCGCGCTGCCGACGCTGCTGGAGCTGCTGCGCCCCCACCTGTGAAGGGGTGGCTTTTGGCGGGCGTGGCTGGGCTGCCGCTTGGTTGCAGTGCCCGCGTTGCGAAGTGCCTCCTCGGTGGACTGTTTGGTCGATCCACGGCGGTTCAGGCGCTCATAACGCCGCGGATCGACCAAACAAATGATGAAGTAGGCAGGTCGGCGCCGAGACCACTGTGGTGCGCACCGGTGTCTCGGCGCTCCACCGGTGTCTCGGCGTGCGGCGCCCCGCAACCCCTCAGCGGTAGGAGTTGCGCAGGTCGCCGATGAGCGAACGAGTCACTTCGGTCAGCGACCCGGTGGCGCCGAAGACCTTCTGCAGACGCTGGTAGGGCACCCCGCGTTCGATGATCGAGGTGATCGAATGCAGCTCCTCGGCGCAGCCGAGGCGTTCGGCGACCGGGGACAGGCGTTCGATCTCATCGGCCAGGCACTCGGTGACCAGGCGCTCGTCGGCTGCGGCATTTTCGATGATGATCGCGTCCATGCCGTAGCGGGAGGCTCGCCATTTGTTCTCGTTGTGGAACCAGTCGGGCATCGTCGGCAGCGTCTCCCCGTTATCGAGACGTTCCGACATGTCGTCGACGAGGCACTGGATGAACGCAGTGATCGCGAGGATCTCCTCGAGCGTCGGCAGTCCGTCGCAGACCCGGACCTCGACGGTGCCCCAGTGCGGGGCGGGACGGATGTCCCAGCGGATCTCGTTGATGTGGTCGATGATGCCGGTGGTGAGCATGTCATCGACGTACTTCTCGTAGTCGGACCACTGCTCGAACTGGAAGGGCAGGCCGGCGGTGGGCAGCTGCTGGAACATCATCGCCCGGTTCGAGGCGTACCCGGTGTCCGTGCCGCCCCAGAACGGGGAGGAGGCGGACAGTGCCTGCAGGTGCGGGACGTAGGCGAGCAGGGCATTCACAATCGGCAGCACCTTGTCTCTGGAGTCGATGCCGACATGCACGTGGACGCCGAAGATGAGCATGTTCCGACCCCACCACTGGGTGCGGTCGACGAGTTCGAGGTACCGATCCTTGGCTCGGACCTCCTGCGTGTGCCACTGCGCGAACGGATGGGTGCCCGCGGACATGAGCTCGACGCCGCGAACCTCGGTGAGATTTCGCAGGGCACCGATCGAGGCAGCCAGATCCTCGGCGACGGTCGACACCTGTTTGTGGACGCCGGTGACGAGCTCGATGGTGTTCGTGAGCATCTCACCGACGATCTTCTTCTCGAAGTCGGGAGCATGCTCGGCCACATCCGTCAGCAGAGTCTCGGCGGCAGGGGTCAGGTCCAGGCTCTGTGAGTCCAACAGAGCCAGTTCCCATTCGACACCGAGGGTGGAGCGGGGAGAGCGTGCGAAATCGACCATGGGTCGATCATAATCGCGCGGACCCGTTTCGCCTGATTCGGCGGTGCGTTTCGGACTGTGTGATCGCGCGCTGTCCTCACGCGGCCTGCCGCACACCCTCGACGATCCGTCGTCCCGATTCGGTGTCGAAGAGATGCAGACGCGCGGCATCCGGCACGACCCGGACTCTGTCACCGCGGCGGATCGTCGACCGCCCGGCGACCCGGGCCACGACCGTCCTCTCTTCGCCGGGCAGACCCGCCCGCCCGTGCACATAGGCATCGGCGCCGAGCTCCTCGACGAGGTCGACAGTGACATCGAAGCCGTGCTCACCCTCGGTGTGCAGATCCTCGGGACGCACTCCCACGGTGACCGTCTCACCCGTGACCTGGCCGCGCTGCTCCGCGCTGAGTTCGATCTGCACGTCGCCGAGGCGCAGCGTCGATCCCTCGAGACCGACCTCGACGAGGTTCATCGCGGGAGATCCCATGAACCCTGCGACGAAGAGGTTCGCCGGACGGTCGTAGAGGTTCGCGGGCGTGTCGACCTGCTGGAGGCGCCCGTCGGCGAGGACGGCGACCCGGTCGCCCATCGTCATCGCCTCGACCTGGTCATGGGTGACATAGACGGTGGTCACGCCGAGGCGGCGCGTCAGTGACGCGATCTGCGCGCGGGTCTGCACCCGCAGCTTCGCATCGAGGTTCGACAGCGGCTCGTCCATGAGGAAGACCTGCGGGGAGCGGACGATCGCCCGGCCCATCGCTACGCGCTGCCGCTGTCCGCCGGACAGCGCCTTGGGTTTGCGGTCGAGGAAGGGCTCGAGGTCGAGCAGCCGGGCGGCCTCCTCGACGCGTTCGTCCCGTTCCTTCTTCGTCACGCCCGCGATCTTGAGGGCGAAGGCCATGTTCTCGCGTACGCTCATGTGCGGGTAGAGCGCATAGTTCTGGAAGACCATCGCGATATCGCGTTCGCGTGGAGAGAGCGCAGTGACGTCGTTGTCGCCGATGCGGATGTGTCCGGAATCGACGGGTTCGAGCCCGGCGAGCATGCGCAGGGTCGTCGATTTCCCGCAGCCGGAGGGCCCGACGAGGACGAGGAACTCCCCGTCGTCGATGTCGAGACTGATCTCGTCGACGGAGGGTGCCAGTGCCTCGGGGTACTGACGCAGTGCTTTGTCGAAGGTGACAGTGGCCATGGTGTTCTCAACCTTTCGCGGATGCGGACGCATCCGATGATCGACGGTGATCGTGCAGTGAGTTCTCGTGCGTATAAGTCCGGTACTGCTGCCGCACCCGAGACGGTCTCGGATGCAGGGTGGCGACGAGTTCGACCGGCCACTCAGGCAGCGACCCGGTCAGCGTCCATGCCGCCTGCCGGGCGGCACCGATGGCCACGTACTCGGCCTGTTCGGGAACATCGATAGGCACCGTGAAGATGTCGCGGGCGACCTCGCGGACCGCTGGATTCCTGGCCGCCCCGCCGATGATGAGCAGACGGCGGGATTCGAGACCTTGCGCGAGGACCGCGTCGAGTCCGTCCGCGAGTCCGCAGAGCATGCCCTCGACGAAGGCCCGGGCGACGTTCTCGGCCGAGGCGTTGGCCAGGGTCATCCCCTCGAGCCGGGCGGTGGCATCGGGCAGGTTCGGGGTGCGCTCGCCCTCGAAGTAGGGCACGAGCGTGATCCCGTTCGCCCCCGGCCTCGAGGCCAGGGCCAGGGCCGCGACCTCGTCGTGGCTGATGCGCAGCAGGGTGCTCGCCGAGACGAGGACCCGCGCGGCGTTGAGGGTCGCGACCAACGGCAATCGCCCTCCGTCGGCGGAGGCGAAGCCGGCGACCGTGCCGCTGCGGTCGGCGATGGGCAGGTCCGTGGTGCCGAAGACGGTGCCCGAGGTCCCGATCGAGACGACGACATCCCCCGAGGTGACCCCGAGTCCCAGTGCGGCCGCAGCATTGTCTCCGGCCCCGGGCCCGACGAGGATGCCCTCGGCCGTGTGCCCGGCCGCCTCGTTGGGGGCGAGGACCCGGGGAAGGATGATCGCCGAGGTGGCGCTCGGGTCGGTGCCGACGGTCGTGGCCGTATGGTCGGGGTTCGAGGCGGCGCCGGTGCTCGTGCCGGTGCCTGCTGCTGAGCCGGTGCCCACGGCTTCACGGGCGTGCGCACCGAAGGCGATGCGGAAGAGATCGAGATCGTATTCGCCCGAGGCCGGATCGAAGTAGGCCGTGCCGCTGGCGTCGGAGGCGTCGGTGACGAGGGCATCGAGGACGGGCCCGCGGGTCGAAGAGCCGGCGGGGCCGTAACCGAGGAGCCGCCAGGTCAGCCAATCGTGGGGGAGAGCGACGGCGGCCACCTCGGCGGCATTGTCCGGTTCGGCGTCACGCAGCCAGCGCAGCTTCGCGCCGGTGAAGGAGGCCACCGGCAGGACACCGGTGCGGGCGACGAAATCCCCGGCCCCGACCTCGGCGATGAGATCCCGGGCGGCAGCGTCGCTGCGCAGGTCATTCCACAGCAGAGCGTCACGGATGACGCGGCCTTCGGCATCGAGGGCGACGAGTCCGTGCTGCTGGCCGCTGATGCTCACGGCCGCGACATCGTCGAAGCCGCCGGCGGACTCGATCGCCTCCTGCAGTGCGGTCCACCATTCCTCCGGGTCGACCTCGGTGCCGGGAGGGTGCGGGGCCGAACCGGTACGCAGGATGTCGCCCGTGTCGGGGTCGGCGATGACGACCTTGCAGCTCTGCGTCGAGGAATCGATGCCGGCAACGAGGCGGCGGGCGACGGTCATGACTCCTCCTCGGCGGGAGCAGCCTCGGTGGGAGCAGCCTCGGTGGGAGCGGCCTCGGTGGGAGCGGCCTCGGTGGGACCAACCTCGTCGGGTGTGGCCTCGTCCGGGTCAAATTCGGCGAGCACGGCGTCGGCGAGGGCACGGTCGATGACGGCGACGTCGAGAATGCCCGCCGCACACGCCGCCAGCACCGCACGGGCGCGTTCGGCCCCGCGGGCGACCCCGACGGTCGTCGTGGCCCGGCGCAGCTGGTCGAGAGTGACGGCGATGACGCGATCATCGATCGTGGTCACGTCCTCACCGGCGGCATCGAAGAGACGCCCGGACGCCTCGGCGACGGCACCGTCATCGATGCCAGCCTGACGCTGGGCGGGGGTGCACTTCTCCCACACCGAGGACAGCCCCTCGGCCCACGAGGCGACGGAGACCACGGCGAGATCGAGGTCGTCGGCGGCGGCGAGCGTGCCCGAGATCTCGGGCAGGGCGCGCAGGTCGGAGGCGGTCTCGGCCTCGGTGACGAGCAGCGGGGCCGGCAGGCGGACCACGCTCACGGCCGGATCCTGTCCCAGCCGGGTGAAGATCTCGGAGCTGGGGCGGTGGGATTCGAGCCGCAGCGCACCGGCGAGCTGCACGATCGTGCACCGCGGCAGGGCCGGAGTGAACGCGGCCGCAGCGTCGAGGGTGCGCGACCAGGACAGGCCGATGCGCATCCCCGCCCGGGCCCTGCGGCCGACGAGTGCGAGGGCGGCCCGGCCCATCTGCTGGGAGGCCTCGGCCTGGTCGGGGATGTCGACGATGACGACCGAGTCCAGGCCGAGGGAGGCAGCCGTGCGTTCGGACAGGCTGTCGCCTTCACCGGCATCGGTCTCGATCGTGATCGTGACGACCCCGGTGTCGACGGCCTCCTGGAGGAGGCGGGCGACTTGGAATCGGCTCAGCCCGTTGGCCTTGCCGATCTCGACCTTCGACCGGCCCTCGAGGTAGTGATCGCGGGCCAGCTGCGCGAGGAATCTGCGGTGGCGGGCAGTGGGTGCTGTGCTCATCATCCTCCCTTCGGCGTCGACGACCTTGTGTTCGCTCATATGTGAAGTCTTGCACATCTGTGTGTTCCGTGACACAGTATTGCACATATGAGCACCGATGCTCATATGAATTTCTCGAAGCGAACCCGATGGCGGGCGGCAATCCCGCGATGATGAGGGAAGGCACAACGATGAAACACCAGATCACGGGCCGAGGAGCCACCTGGGCGGCCATCGGCATGGTCGGAGCACTCGCACTCTCTGGGTGCGGCGGGGCCGGCGGCAGCTCCAGCGGCGGGGGAGGCGATGAGGTCAATGTCCTCATGGTCAACAATCCGCAGATGCAGGACCTGCAGAAGCTCACGGCCGACCACTTCACCAAGGACACCGGCATCAAGGTCAATTACACCGTGCTGCCGGAGAACGAGGTGCGAGCGAAGATCGGACAGGAATTCGCAGCCCAAGCCGGCAACTACGACGTCGCGTCGATGTCGAACTACGAAGTCCCGACGTATGCGAACAACAAGTGGCTGACCCCCATGGACGAGGGCGTCGCCGATGCCGAGGGCTTCGACCAGGACGACATCCTCACCCCCATGGCCGAATCGCTGAGCGTCGATGACACGATCTACGGCGAACCCTTCTACGGTGAGGGCTCGTTCCTCATGTACCGCACGGACATCTTCGACAAGGCCGGAGTCGAGATGCCGGAGAACCCGACCTGGGACGAGGTCGCGAAGCTCGCGGCGAAGGTCGACGGGGCGGAGAAGGGCACGAAGGGCATCTGCCTGCGCGGCCTGCCCGGCTGGGGTGAGATGTTCGCGCCCCTGACGACGGTGGTCAACACCTTCGGCGGTACCTGGTTCGACGAGGACTGGAACGCGCAGGTCGATTCGAAGGAGTTCAAGGAGGCGACGAACTTCTACGTCGACCTCATCAAGGACCACGGCGAATCCGGTGCCCCGCAGGCCGGGTACACCGAATGCCTGACGAACCTGCAGCAGGGCAAGGTCGCCATGTGGTACGACTCGACGGCCGCCAGCGGCACCCTCGAAGCCGATGACTCACCGGTCAAGGGCAAGATCGGCTATGTCGCCGCCCCGGTGAAGGAGACCGAGTCGAGCTCGTGGCTCTATACCTGGGCCTGGGGCATCCAGGCCGCGGGCAAGAACCAGGACGCCGCGAAGCAGTTCGTCGCATGGGCCTCGTCGAAGGACTACGAGGAGACCGTGGCCGAAGAGCTCGGCTGGCAGCACGTGCCGGCCGGCAAACGGACCTCGACCTATGAGAACGCGGACTACCAGAAGGCCGCGAAACCCTTCTACAAACAGACCGAGGATGCCATCAACTCGGCCGATCCGGAGAACCCGGGTGTCCAGCCGCGGCCGACACTGGGCGTGCAGTTCGTGACGATCCCGGAGTTCGCGGACCTCGCCACAGGCATCTCCGAAGACGTCAGCTCCGCGATCGCCGGACGCACCACCGCGGACAAGGCGCTGGAGAAGGGCCAGAAGGAAGCCGAGAAGGTCGGAGACAAATACAAGAAGTGACCGTGCGGCCTCAGCGTTGACTGCGCAGCCTCGGGGCGGAAGATCGACCGCGCCCCGAGGTGCAGGCCCTCGCCCGCGCAGACCCTGCCCCCGAGGAGCGACCCCAGCCCCGAGGCCGCACCCGCTTCAGCCCCACCACCGCCCCACAATGCGAAGGATGTTCGACGTGTCAGCACCCGCCGCCGAGCGTGCATCGAGACCGATCACGCCGCCGAAGACCCCAGCCAAGGACAGATGGCTCAAACGCGCGCCCATGCTGCCGGCGCTGATCTTCGTCATCATCGTCACCCAGATCCCGTTCGCGATCACGATCATCATCTCGTTCATGAACTGGAACGCGGCGTACCCCGATGACATCGCGTTCGGCACGCTCCAGAACTACGTCACCGTGTTCACCGACGCGAACCTGCTGCGAGCCGTGCTCGTCACCGTCGGACTCACGGTCGGGGTGGTGCTCGCCTCGGCGCTGTTGGGGTTGGGCATCGCGCTGCTGCTCGACCGGAAGTTCATCGGCCGCGGATTCGTCCGCACCCTGATGATCACCCCGTTCCTCGTCGTGCCCGTGGCCGCGGCGCTGCTGTTCAAGCACGCGATCTTCAACCCGTCGTACGGTCTGCTCAACGGGCTGCTGACCGTGGTCTTCGGTGACAACGCCCCGCAGCCGGACCTCATGTCCTCCTCACCGCTGCTGGGTATCGGGCTCGTGCTCGTGTGGCAGTGGACGCCGTTCATGATGCTCATCATGCTCGCCGGACTCCAGTCACGGCCGATGGACGTCTACGAGGCGGCGCTCGTCGACGGCGCCGGACCCTGGCAGACCTTCCGCTTCATCACTCTGCCGCATCTGCGCCGCTACATCGAACTCGCCGCCCTGCTGGGCACGATCTACATCGTCCAGAACTTCGACATGGTCTTCACCATGACCTCCGGCGGACTGGGCACCGCCACCCTGCCCTACGTCATCTACCAGGAGTTCTTCGTCGCGCAGGACTACGGAGTCTCCTCGGCCGTCGGCGTCATCGTCGTCATCGCCTCGCTCATCATCGCGACCTTCGCCCTGCGCACCGCATCCACCCTGCTCAAGGAGGAGAACTCATGAGCACCCCCGAGACCCAGGCGCCCCTGAGCACCCGCCCCGAGCCTGGCATCACCCCGACCGAACCCGGCTCACCCGGTTCTGCGGGGCCGCCTCGGCTGAAGGCGAACGCACCGAGGCGGCCCGGCCAAGGTCGGACCGGAAAGATCCTGCTCGGCCTGCTGGCCTGGCTCGTCGGGCTGCTGTTCGTCTCACCGCTGTTGTGGATGCTGCTGACCAGCCTCCACGCCGAGACCGACGCTTCGACGAATCCGCCGAGCTTCTTCGCCCCGCTCACACTCGACTCGTATGTGAACTTCTTCGGCGGCGGCAACGGCGCGAACCCGTGGCCGTTCCTCATCAACTCGGCCGTGGCCGCGATCGTCTCGACCCTCATCGTCCTCGTCCTGTCGACGATGGCCGCGTATTCCCTGGCCATCCGTCGCATCGAACGCTGGTCCGATGTGCTCTTCTTCCTGCTCTCGACGAAGATGCTGCCGATGGTCGCCGGTCTCCTGCCCGTCTACCTCGTCGCGAAATCAACCGGCATCCTCGACACGTGGCTGCTGCTCATCATCATCTACTCGGCGATGAACATGCCGATCGCGGTGTGGATGATGCGCTCCTTCCTCGCCGAGGTGCCCATCGAAGTCCTCGAGGCCGCCGAACTCGACGGCGCGCGGCTGCCACGCGTGTTCGTGCAGATCCTGCTGCCGCTGACCGCGCCGGGACTGGCCGCCACGGCGCTCATCTGCTTCATCTTCTCGTGGAACGAACTCCTCTTCGCCACCGTGCTCACCTCGACCGCGGCGTCGACGGCTCCGGTGTTCCTCACGAGCTTCGTCACCTCCCAGGGGCTGTTCCTGTCCCAGGTGTGCGCGGCCTCGCTCATCATCTCCGTGCCGGTGCTCGTCGCCGGAATCGCCGCCCAGGACAAACTCGTCCAGGGCCTGTCCATGGGAGCCGTCAAATGACCGCACCGACCCCTGCCGGAAACTCCGATCCCCGCCGAGGCGGCCCCACCCTGGCCGCGTCCGCGCGGAACCTCGATCTGTCTGAGCAGAACCTCGCCGAGGTGGCCGACCGCGGCATCACCGTGCCCACCTATGATCGGTCGGCCGTGCGGCCGGGCATCGTCCACTTCGGGGTCGGAGGTTTCCACCGAGCGCATATGGCGATGGTCCTCGACGACCTCATGGAAGCAGGATCGGCCACCGATTGGGGGATCGTCGGCGCCGGTGTGCTGCCGCACGATGTGGCGATGCGTGATGCGCTGGCCGGCCAGGACCACCTCTATTCGCTCACCCTCAAACATCCGGACGGTACCAAGGATCGGAGGGTCATCGGGTCGATCATCGACTACCGGTTCGGTCCCGACGATCCTGCCGGCCTCCTCGAGCTGCTGACCGATCCGACGATCCGCATCGTCTCGCTCACCGTCACCGAGGGCGGGTACAACGTCAACCCCGTCACCGGGAAGTTCATCACCGATGAGCCCGCAATTGCTGCGGACGCCGAGGCGCTGCGGGCCGGTACACTGCCGGCGACGGTCTTCGGGTATGTCGTCGCCGCGCTGAGGCAGCGACGGGAGGCCGGCACTCCGGCGTTCACGGTGCAGTCGTGTGACAACATCTCCGAAAACGGGGAGGTCGCCGCGAAGATGTTCACCGCCTTCGCCCGCCTCGTCGATGACGAACTCGCCGACTGGATCGAGACGAACGTCGCGTTCCCGAATTCGATGGTCGATCGCATCACCCCGGCGACCACCGATGACGACCGGGCCGATCTGCTGGCTGAGACCCGAGTCGTCGACGCCTGGCCGGTCGTGGCCGAACCCTTCTTCCAATGGGTGCTCGAAGACGCCTTCACCGACGGTCGCCCGCCGTACGAACAGGCGCGGGTGCAGGTCGTCGACGATGTGCAGCCCTATGAGCACATGAAGCTGCGGCTGCTCAACTCCGGACACCAGGGGCTGGCGTACTTCGGGCTGCTCGCTGGATACACCTTCGCCCATGAGGCGATGGAGAACCCGGATATCGCAACCTATCTGCGCCGATATATGGATGACGAGGGCACACCGAGCCTGGCACCCCTGCCCGGCATCGACCTCGAGGAGTACAAGGACACGCTCATCGAGCGGTTCAGCAACCCGGAGATCCGGGACACCCTGGCCCGCTTGGGCGCGGAATCCTCCGACCGCATCCCCAAATGGCTGCTGCCGGTCGTCAAGGACAACCTCGTCTCCAGCCATCCCGTCGAGGTGGCCGCGGCGATCTGCGCCTCCTGGGCCCGCTACGCCGAAGGCCACGACGAAACCGGCGGTCGGTTCACCATCGTCGACCGCTACGCCGAGGAGCTCCAGAGGGTCGCGAGCACACAGGACGCCGACCCGCTCGCCTTCATCCGACAGGAGCAGTTCTTCGGGGATCTCGCCGAAGATCCGCGCTTCACCGAACCGTACCTCGCGGCACTGACATCACTGCACGAACGTGGAGCGAAGGAGACCGTGCGGCGCTTGGCCGCCGGCGAAGCGCTGTAAGCAGCCGGGCTCGGGAAAGCTGAGGGGGTCGGCCCGAGCAGGTCGGCACTGTCGGGTTGCGGGCTCGTCCTGGTGAGCAGTTCAATGGGCGCCGAGTCAGGGTCAGCGTCTAGCATGGAGGCATGTTGCGTTCTCGCCTGAGCATCCTGGCTCTGACCACGACTCTCGCGCTCGTCGGCTGTTCCGGTTCGACGGCCGCGCCCGAATCTGATGGAGCGCAGTCCCCAGATGGATCCGGCCAGCAGGCCGAGGCACAGACCGAGCAGACTCCGCAGCAGGATCGTGCCGACATCGATCCGTCCGATTACGAAGATGAAGCCGCCGAGATCGTCGACGGCTTCTCCGATGACGAACTCGCCGGTTCCCTCATCATCGGCACGTGGAACGGTACGGACACGCAGACTCCGGTGCACATGATCAGGCAGAACCACCTCGGCGGGGTCATCGTCATGGGGTACAACCTGTCGGAGAACCCGACGAGCGACCAGGTCACGGGACTGACGAAAGCGCTCAAGGGCGCGCGTACCAAGGGCCAGCCCGTGTCGATCGGCGTCGACCAGGAAGGCGGACCGGTGTCCCGGCTGAGCTCGGCGGCACTGCCGTTCCCGCCGCTCATGGGGCTGGCCGCGACCGATGACTCCGATCTCATCACCGAAGCGACGATAGCGCAGGGGCAGAACCTCACCGACCTCGGCTTCACCATCGACTTCGCCCCGGACTCCGATGTCACCGTGGGGCCGAAGGACAAAGCGATCAACGTCCGTTCGGCCGGCACCGATCACAAGGACGCCGCCGACGTGGTCGCCGATGCGGTCACCGGGTACAAGGCCGGAGGCGTCGGCAGCTCGGCGAAGCATTTCCCCGGCCACGGCCGCCTCGGCGTGGATTCGCATGAGAGCCTGCCCGTGTCGGAGAAATCGATCGACGAGCTCGAGGACACGGACCTTCTGCCGTTCAAATCCGCGGTCGAGGCCGACGTGCCGATGGTGATGATGGGCCACATCGGCCTGCCCGATGCGAAGACCACCCCGGCCACACTCAATAAGAAGGCGTATTCGGCGCTGCGGGACAAACTCGACTTCGACGGCGTCATCATCACCGACGCTCTGAACATGAAGGCCGTGCCGCAGAATCTCAAGGGCGGGGAGACCGTCAAGGCGCTCGCCGCCGGCGCGGACCTCGCGCTCATGCCACCGGACTCGGGTGCCGCGCAGAAGGCGATCGTCACAGCCATCGGTGATGGGACGCTGAAGAAGAAGGACCTCGAGGAGAAGTCCGAACGCGTCGTCGCCATGCAGCTGGCCACCGCGGAAGCGCAGAAGAGCGTGAAGGCGGAGGACTCGGGACAGTCTGGGAACGGTTCCGACGCGAAGAAGACCCTCACCGAGGTGGCCGAGAAGTCCCTGACCGTGCTCAAGGGCGAATGCTCCTTAGACGGTACGGACTCGATCTCGATCGTCGGAGGCAGCGACAAGGAGAAGGCCGAACTGACGAAGGCGGCCGAGGATGTCGGACTGAGCGTCGGATCGGGCGGAACTTCGGTGAGCCTGAGTCCGTCGACCTCGGCCGATGTTGCCGTCGGCACCGCGGCCCCATGGACGATGCGCAGCACCTCGGCGAAGTCGGCGGTGACCGCGTATGATTCGAACCCCTACGCGTTGAAAGCCGTGGCGAAATGGCTCAAGGGCGACCTCAAGGCTTCGGGCCAACTGCCCGCTGAGTACGAGGGAAGCGACGCGGCACCCGACTGCGGGTGAGCGCGGTCATGCTCTCCGGCATTCTCTCCGGAAACGACGAACCCCTCGCCGGTGAGAGTGCCGACGAGGGGTTCTGGTGGAAACAGATCAGAGGACGCGGATGAACTGGGCGCCCTGCGCTGTCATCCAATCGACGCTGCGGTAGCTGGTGTCTACGCGTGAATTCCCGGCGTCGTACATCATGCCGTCGCCTGCGTAGATGCCGACATGTCCCGGTGACCAGATGATGTCGCCCGCCTTCGCCTCGGAGGCCGAGACGGTCTGCCCGGCGCCCTTCTGCGCCGAAGACGTGCGCGGCAGATTCACGCCGACCTTGCCGTAGACGTACGAGGTGTAACCGGAGCAGTCCCATCCGCTGGGCGAGGTTCCGCCGGAGACGTATGGAGTGCCGACGTACTGCTTCGCGATGGCGATGACCTGCTCGGCCTTCGACCCGTCCGGAACCTTGACATCCCCGGAGCCGGAGTCCGCCCCGTCGTCCTTGCTCTTGTCCTTGCCGGAATCCGAGGGAGCATCATCGTCGGATGACTTCTTGGGAGCGGTCGATTCCTTCGGTTCGTCGGCAGTCTTCTCTGCTGGCTTCGAGTCATCGTCGTCAGTCTCCGAGGCCGCTGCCGGCTTGGGCTTGGGTTTGGGGGCAGCCTCGGCGGTGACGCTGCCGGTGTCGACGGTGACCGCAGCGCCCTGATCGCCGGACTTCGATTCGCTGCCGGCGTCGATGGTCGGTGTCTGATTCCTGAACTCGACCGGCGCTTGCTTCTCGGTCTCGGCGGATACCGAAGCCTCGTCGTCGGTTCCCTGACCTGCTGCGGGCAGGACTGCTGCGGTGAGCAGACCGCCGCTGGCGGCCACCACTGCAGCCCGGCGGCCGAATGCCCCGGAGTTCGCGGCGAGCAGTTCGCTCAGCTCGGTCAGCGGTGTCTTGGCCTTGGTAGCGGCGGCGCGGCGGCCGTGTTGCTTAGGTGCCACGGTTTCCTCTCATTGCCTGTCTGACTTGAACGATAGCCACCACTGTAACGAAGTTGTGATCTTCTGTCACGTTATTGTTACAAAAGGATTGTCGGCGTCGGTTTTCGGTATCAGTCCAGGTCAGAGGGCTGATGGCGACATAATCCGTGGTGAGAGGGTTATGGTTTGAGTCGAGTTGGGCAATGATTCGGCGCGTACTTCTTGCCCTGAATAACGTTTCGTGACATTCGCGGAGCGTGGATTCGTGCTCCTCGAAGCGCGCTGGGCGTATGGCGAGCGGCTGAGTTCCGGACGATCTGTGCGGTGAAACCGGCCGAATTCCCGCACGAATCGTCCTGAACTCACCGGCATTGTCCCGAGAACAGAGCGGGAGACCTCGGGACAACACACAGGAGTGGCCCCCGCGCGGCAAGAAGCAATTCTCGGTTTCAGGCCCCGGTCTCGACGGGGCGATCCGGGTCAGCCGACCATCCGGACCAGCTGGCCGGGTAGAGACTCGCCTCGATTCCGAGGCTCGCCAAGGCCAAGGCGTTATGGCAGGCGGTGACGCCGGAACCGCAGTAGACGCCGACAGGTCCATCGAGGGCGCCGAGGTCGGCGAAATGTTCACGCAGCAGCGCCTCGGGCAGGAACGCCCCCGCGGGGACGTTGGCGGTGGCCGGGGCGTTCTTCGCCCCGGGGATGTGCCCGGCCTGCGGGTCCAGCGGTTCGGTCTCCCCGCGGAAGCGCTCACCGGCACGGGCATCGAGCAGCACGCCGTTCCACGCCGCGGCATCGTCGGCGTCGATGACGGGCAGGGAGCCGGGAGAGATCTCCACCGAACTCGGCTCCACCGCACGAGAGTCGCCGGTCTCGAGCTCACCGCCGGCCTCCCGGTAGGCGGCGAGTCCGCCGTCGAGAACGCGCGCCTTCAGCCCGGCCCATCGCAGCAGCCACCAGGCGCGAGCCGCGCCGAGCGAGGAATTGTCGTCATAGACCACGACCTCGGTGTCGGTGTCGATGCCCCACGCGCGCACCATGTTCTCGAACGCCTCGGGGCTCGGCAGCGGGTGCCGGCCAGCGGTGGCATCGGTGCTGTCGTGGTCGGCGAGCTCGGTGTCGAGGTCGACGTAGATCGCGCCGGGGATGTGCCCGGCGGCGAAGTCGTCCCGGCCATCGGGTTTGGGCAGGGTCCAGCGGACGTCGAGCAGCCTCGGCGGGGGTGTCGATGTCAGTCGGCTCAGCAGCTCACCGGCGGTGATGAGGACGTCGGAGCGGGTCATGGGGTCTCCTTCTGCGGGTGCGTGAGCAGGACGACGTGCTTGTCGCCGAGGCGGGTGAACACGAGTGTCGCCTTGTCGCCTTTGGACAGCTTGAGTTGGCGGCGCACCTGGTCGGGCACGATGTCGGCGCCGCGCTTCTTGATCACGACCGAGCCGATGCCGCGGGAGACGAGCTCCTTGCGCAGGCTCGGGATCTTCGCGGGCAGGACGTCGACGATCTCGTAGGCGGTGACTCCGGCGGCGGCCGGTCCGCTCGGTTCGACGTCGGTGGTCAGATACGCGATCGTCGGATTGAGCCGGCGGGCCTGCAGGGGTGCGCACAGGGCCGTGACGAGGCCGGCGCGCACGATCGCTCCATCGGGTTCGAGCAGGTACCGGCCGAGTTCTCCGATGCCCTCTTCATCCGTTTCGGGCAGATCGTCCTCGTGGACGAGGAGGGTGCGCTCGCCCATGATCAGCGCGCTGCGGCCTGGTCGCTGCCGAGCGGTGCCGAAGTAGAGGCAGACCTCCACGACTTCGCCGTTGTGGGAGACCCATTGGGCTTCGGCTTCGCCGGGGATGAGGTCGTGGTCGAGGGCGGGGCCGAGCTTCACACCGGCGGCCTTCGCCTGCATCGCCTGGTCGACGACCCAGGACAGGGACGGGGAGAAGGCCTCGGGGTCGGTGAGCCGGGACGTCGATCCGCGCTTGTCGGCCTTGCCGATCGTGCGGCGGGCCGGATCGAACCACAGGGCGTCGAAACCGGCGAGATCGACGTCCTCGGCGCGGGCATGCTCGACCGCGGCATCGGGAAGATGGCGGAGGTTGAAGGCGGCGATCGCGGCCGTGACCTCGTCGGCGTCGACGGCGGACACGCGGGCCCCCATTCCGGCGAATGCGACCGAGTTCGCGCCGATGCCGCACCCGAGGTCGGCGATGCGGAACGCTGCGTCGTCCGGTACCTCGCCGATGAGGCGGCGAGCGTGGTGAGCGGCGACGGGAAGTCGGGTGGCCTGGGCGAGCCCGTCGCGGGTGAAGAGCATGTCCTCGGCGAAGGGGCCGAGCTTCACGGCCGCCTCCTTCCGCAGCCGGGCCTGGGTGAGCAGGGCCGCGGTCACCTCGGCGGAGTAGCCTTCCTTCCGCAGAGCCTTCGACCGGGCGAGGTCGTCGTCGGGCAGATCATCGATGCGATCGAGCCGGTCGAGCACGGCGACGTCGAGCAGTTCGGTCAGAGTCTGCGGATCCATAGCCTTCACCCTATCGTCCGCGGGGTGGCCGCAGATACCTCGCCGAGGCGGCCCCGCCGTCCGCCCGGACGCAGGCCCGTCCGCACGGACGCGGGCCGGTCCGTGTGCGCTGGTGCGGGACGGTCCGTCCGCGCAGATGCGGCCCGGCCCGTCTGCCGCCGAACCGCCGGACGCGCGGTGATTGTGCCAGACGGACAGTGCTGTAAGTTGTTGGCTGTGACGTTACTGACCGCCCGCGACATCCGCGAACTTGCCGCTGACATCGGTCTGCGCCCGACGAAGCAGAAGGGGCAGAACTTCGTCATCGACCCCAATACCGTGCGCTCGATCGTCACCGCCGCCGGCCTCGAAGATGCTTCGAACGTCGTCGAGATCGGGCCGGGCCTCGGCTCGCTCACCCTCGGCCTCCTAGAGGCCGGGCACAGTGTCACCGCCGTCGAGATCGACGACGTGCTCGCACAGAAGCTGCCGAGCACCGTGGACAAGTACGCCGGTGCCGAAGCCCCATTCGCCCTGGCCAACGCCGATGCGCTCAGGGTCACCGAGCTGCCGGCTCCGAACAACCCTGACGCTCTCGTGGCGAACCTGCCCTATAACGTGGCCGTGCCCGTGCTCCTGCATTTCCTCGAGACCTTCCCGAGCCTGACCACCGTGCTCGTCATGGTCCAGCTCGAGGTCGCCGAGCGCCTGGCCGCCGCACCCGGCTCCCGCACCTACGGCGTCCCCAGCGTCAAGGCCCAGTGGTACGGCGATGTGCGCCTGGCCGGACGGATCGGCAAGAACGTGTTCTGGCCGGCTCCGAACATCGACTCCGGACTCGTCCGCATCGACGTCACCCGCACCGACCGTGACCCGGCAATCCGCCGACGCCTCTTCACACTCATTGACGCCGCCTTCGCCCAGCGTCGCAAGACCCTGCGGGCGGCCCTGTCCGGGTGGGCCGGGAGTGCGCAGCGAGCCGAAGAGCTGCTCACCGCCGCCGGCATCGACCCGAAGACCCGCGGCGAAGCACTCGGCGTCGCCGACTTCGAACACCTCGCAACCGTCGCTGACCCCGCCGAGAGACCCTCGACATGACGACGCGGCTGCACCCGATTTCGACGGACCCCGCCCCGGTGAAGGTGTGGGCACCGGGGAAGATCAACGTCCACCTCGGTGTGGGTGGGGCCGGAGATGACGGGTATCACGAGCTCGCGACCGTGTTTCAGGCGCTCAACCTCGGCGAGACGCTGACCCTCATTCCCGGTGGGACGCGGTCGATCATCGTCCAGGGCCGTTACGCGGATGCCGCGGTTCCCAGCGATGAGTCGAACCTCGCCCGGCGCGCCGTCGACACCCTCATCGCTGCCCTCGGGGACGGCCGGGACGTCGACGTGCTGCGCGACCTCGACATCGTCATCGACAAACAGGTGCCGGTGGCCGGTGGAATGGGCGGGGGGTCGGCGGACGCGGCCGCCGCGCTCGTCGGCGCCGCCCACCTCATCGGGGGAGTCGATGACGACGTCCTCCACGAGGCGGCCGTGGCCGTCGGTGCGGATGTCGCCTTCCTCCTGCGCGGGGGCACGGCCATCGGCCATGGGCGCGGGGAGAGACTCAGTCCCGTCCTCACCCGCGGGACCTTCCACTGGGTGATGGCTACCTCGGCGAGTCCGTTGCCGACCCCCGATGTCTACGCCCGCTTCGACGAACTCCACCCCACACCGGTCCAGGCCGTCGTCCCTGACGAGGTGCTCACGGCGCTCGCGGCCGGCGAACCGGAGGCGCTCGCGGCCAACGCGGCCAACGACCTCACCGAGGCAGCCGTGGCCTGCATGCCCGAGATCGCCGAGGTGATGGAGGCCGGGTGCGACGCCGGTGCCCTACTGCCCCTGCTCAGCGGATCGGGACCGACGATCGGATTCCTCGCCCGCGATGCCCACCACGCACTCGACCTCGCGGTGCTGCTCCAGGCCACGCGCGGAGTCAACGAGGCCCTGCGCACGACCGGCCCGGCTCCCGGCGCGCATGTGGTGGCGGGATCGTGACGCGCAGTCCCCGCAATCTTCACGAGCACCTGCGAGACCAGGTCGGGCAGGACATCGTGGCCGGTCGACTGGCTGCGGGGACGATCGTCAAGGCCGAGGATCTGCGGGCCCGATACGACGTGTCGTTGTCCGTCGTGCGCGAAGTCGTCCGCGTCCTCGAATCACTCGGCATGCTGCGGCCGGTCAAGCGGGTCGGCCTCGTGGTGCTCGCGATGAGCGAATGGACGCTGCTCGACCCGCTCGTCATCCGGTGGCGGATGACCGAGGCCCCGGCTGGGCAGCTGCGATCGCTGACCGAACTGCGCGTGGCCATCGAACCCGAGGCGGCGGCGCTGGCGGCACGGCATGCCACGGCCGAGGTCGCCGAGGAGATCATGACCCTGGCTGCGCGGATGCGCTCGAGCGGTCGGCAGGGAGATGTCGAAGCATTCCTCGATGCCGATGTCGCCTTCCACCGGGCGGTGCTGGGCGCCGGTGGCAATGAGCTCTTCGCAGCCTTTGACACGGTCATCGGCGAGATCCTCGCCGGACGCACCGGAGCCGGTCTCATGCCGCAGTTCCCGCACCCCGATGCCCTGCAGTGGCACTTCGACGTCGCCGACTCCATCGGCCGACAGGAGCCGGACCGGGCACGAGAGGCGATGGCGAAGATCGTCGCCAAAGCCGACGACGAGATGGGCAGGGTCTGGGCCGACGAACCCCGTCACCCCGGCCGCTGAAGCCGTCCGAATCGGGACTCGGACCCCGATACAGGCTGACGACCCCGATCAGAACAGGCTGACGATCCCGTAGAGGCCGAGGCTGAACAGGAATCCGACGGTGCCGAGCAGCGTTTCGGCGACGGTCCATGTCTTCAGCGTCGTCTTCGTGTCCATGCCGAAGAAGCGCGAGACCAGCCAGAATCCGGAATCGTTGACATGGCTGGCGAAGACCGAACCGGCGGCCAGCGAAAGCACGATGGCGACGACCTGCAGGTTCGAGAAATCCGGGTTGCCCACGACGATCGGCTGCACGAGCGCGGCCGCCGTGGTCAGTGCCACTGTGGCCGAACCCTGGGCGATGCGCACGATCGCAGCGATGACGAAGCCGGCGACGATGACCGGCAGACCGAACGAGGCGAGCGATTCGGCCAGGGAGTCGCCGATGCCGCTGGCGCGCAGGACACCGCCGAACATGCCGCCGGCGCCGGTGATGAGGATGATCGAGCAGACCGGTCCGAGGGCTGAGTCGACGACGGTCTCGACGAGACTGGGCCCCTTGTTCTGCCGCCAGCCGAGCAGCCACATGGCCATGACGACGGTGATCAGCAGCGCGATCGGGGTCTCTCCGAGCAGGCGCAGGGACGCGACGAGCGTGGACTCGGTGTCGACCCAGCCGGCCTCCCCGGCGAAGTTGAGCCCGGTGTTGAGGAAGATGAGGATCAGCGGCAGGGCGAGCAGGACGATGACGTGGCCGAGCTTCGGCTTGGAGGAGAACTCGGCGAAGGCATCGTTCTTCCCGCCCGAGAGGACGTCGGGCACGGCGACGTCGATGCGCCGGCCGATGATGAGTCCGAAGAGGTAGCCGGTGAGGTACCAGGAGGGGATCGCGATGATGAGCCCGCAGATGAGGACGAGTCCGACGTTCGCCCCGAGCAGACCGGACGCGGCGACGGGGCCGGGGTGCGGGGGCACGAAGATGTGCATCGCGGAGAACGCCATCGCCGCGGGCATCGCGTAGAGGAGCAGGGAACCGCCGAGTCGGCGCGCGATCGTGAAGATGATCGGCAGCATGACGACGAGGCCGGCGTCGAAGAAGATGGGGAACCCGAAGAGCAGGGACGTCACTCCGAGTGCCAGCGGTGCGCGCTTCTCACCGAAGAGTCGGATGAGGGAGTCGGTGAGCACCTCGGCGCCGCCGGAGAGTTCGAGCATGCGCCCGAGCATCGCGCCGAGTCCGACGAGCAGCGCGACGCTGGCCAGGGTGGAGCCGAAGCCGTCGTAGAGGACATCGATGAGGTCGCCGGGGCGGATGCCTGCGGCCAGGGCAGTGAGCACGCTGACGATGACGAGGGCGATGAAGGCGTGCAGCCGCGCCTTGATGATGAGCAGGAGCAGCAGGGCGATGGCCACGGCGGCGAGTCCGAGGAGCGCCGGGGAGGACAGGGTCCAGGCCAAGTCGAGATCGGTCATTGTTCCTCTTCCTTGAGGTCAGGCGGACGGGTGGGCGGTGTGGTTGAGAGTCATGATCACAGACCGTCGGTGCTGCTGGCTGCACCGGTGCGATCGAGACGGTCGAGCGCAACGAGGACGGCGTCGAGGACCGCCGGGATCGTCTGATCGACATCGACGACGGCGTGGGCCTCCTCGACCGCGAGGGGTTCGAGCGTGGCCAGCTGTGAGTCGAGCAGGTCCGGGGACATGAACTCGTGGTCGCGGCGGGCGAGATGGTCGGCGATGACATCTCGGGGACCATCGAGGTGGATGAAGACGAGGTCGGGCGCTGCCTTGCGCAGCAGGTCGCGGTAGGAGCGTTTGAGCGCCGAGCAGGCGATGACGGGTGCCGGCTCTTGCCCGGTTTCGGCGGCCACGGAATCGAGCCAGGGGGCGCGATCGTCGTCGTCGAGCGGTGTCCCCGAGGCCATCTTGGCCTTGTTGGCCGCCGAGTGGAGATCATCGGCATCGACGAACGGGCGGTCGAGAGCCTGCGCCACCTGTGCGCCGAGGACGGTCTTGCCGGTTCCCGAGACACCCATGATGACGAGCGGCGAAGAGGAAGGGCGTTGACCCATGTCCGAAACCTCTCGATAAAATATGAGGAAAAACCTATAATCGCTTATTAAAACCGATTTATTGCACCGTAGTGCTGGTGGCGAGTGACTGTCAACAGCGCCGCTCCCAGGAAAGGGGAATGCAGATGAAAGCCGACGTCGCGGTGATCGGAACCGGTGTGATGGGGTCGAACCTGGCGCGCAACCTCGCTCGATCCTCGGGCCATAGGGTGGCGATCTACGACCGCGACCTCGCCCGCGCGCAGTCGGTGGCAACGGACTTCCCCGAGGCTGAGTTCATCGTCGCCTCGAGTCCGGCCGACCTTGCCGACAAGCTCGCCGGCCCGCGCGTGGCCATCCTCATGGTCAATGCCGGACGGGCCACTGATTCGGCGATCGCCGACCTCACCGAGGTGTTCGCCCCCGGTGACATCATCGTCGACGGCGGCAATTCGCACTTCCAGGACACCATCGCCCGCGGCAGGCGGTTGGAGGACACGAGTATCGAGTTCGCCGGCGTCGGCATCTCCGGGGGAGAGGTCGGTGCCCTGCTCGGCCCCTCGCTCATGATCGGCGGATCGGCCGCGGCGTGGGAGCGTCTGCGTCCGCTCCTCGAACCCATCGCGGCCAGGGCGGAGTCAGCGTCGGCTGACGATTCCGGTGCGGTCGCCGATTCCGAATCGCCCGCCGTTTCCGGTGCGGTCGCCGACCCTGGTGCGGCCTGCGTCGCCCATATCGGCACCGATGGGGCCGGCCACTTCGTCAAGATGGTCCACAACGGCATCGAGTATGCCGATATGCAGCTCATCGCCGAAGCGTTCACCCTCCTGCGTGACGGTCTCGGGATAGCCCCGACGGAGATCGCCGAGGTGTTTGCGCGCTGGAACGACACCGAGCTCGAGTCCTACCTCGTCGAGATCACCGCCGATGTGCTGGCCCACGTCGACGCAGCCTCGGGGCGGCCGTTCGTCGACATCGTCGCCGACGCGGCGAAGGCCAAGGGAACCGGTGCGTGGACAGCGCAGGCGGGCCTCGACCTCGGGGTTCCGGTGCCGACCATCGCCGAGGCGGTCTTCTCCCGTTCTCTGTCATCCGCGGTCGATCTGCGGGCCGAGGGCAGGCGGCTCGAGGGGCCGCGTCCCCATACTGACGCCGTCCCCGGCGGCACCGTCGCTGTGACGACGGTTCCTGATGGTGACGAGCGTGCGGCACGCATCGACGAGATCGGACGGGCTCTGCTGTTGGGCAAGGTGATGGCCTACGTGCAGGGCTTCCACGAGATCTCGGCCGGTGCGGACGAACACGGGTGGGAGGTCGACCTCGGCGAGCTCGCCTCCATCTGGCGGGCCGGGTGCATCATCCGGGCGCGCCTGCTCGATCGCATCGTCGACGCCTACGGCACCGAGGCCCGGGCTGCGACCCTGCTCGCCGATGGCTATGTCCGCGATGTCGCCGGTCGGTGTCAGGATGCTCTGCGCTCGACCGTGATCCGTGCGATCGGCCGCGGCATTCCGGTGCCCGGGCTCGCCTCGACCCTGGCCTACTACGACGGGCTGCGTACCGAGGCCGGCAGTGCGGCGCTGATCCAGGCGCAGCGGGACCGCTTCGGCTCTCACACGTATGCGCGCAAGGACCGTCCGGGAGTCTTCCATACTCTGTGGTCGGGGGATCGCAGCGAAGTCGAAATCTGATCGGTCAGCCGCCTCGGCGACGGGGATGTGAACCTCCGGGTCGCCCCGGTCAGGGGCGAGACCGGCGTCGGGCCGCCTCGGCGACGGTCGATTCGGTCTCATGCCGCGACGCCGGTGGCCGGAATGCCGAATGAGTGGCTATGTTAGAACCATGACTTTGCCACACGAAGATGTTGACCCAGACGGCCTGCTCGAATACTCGGTGGTCTTCACCGACCGCTCGCTCAATCACATGTCGAAGAGGTTCGTGTCCGTGATGCAGGACATCAACCGCATCCTGCGCTCGGCCTATGATGCCGAGTCCGTGGCCATCGTCCCCGGAGGCGGCAGCTACGCGATGGAATCCGTGGCTCGTCAGCTCGCCACCGGCAAGAAGGCGCTCATCGTGCGCAACGGTTTGTTCTCCTTCCGCTGGTCGCAGATCCTCGACGCGGGAGCCATCGCGTCGGAGACGACCGTGCTCAAGGCCTCGGCCGACAGTCCCGAGCATCAGTCGGCATGGTCACCGGCCCCCGTCGCCGAGGTGGTCGCCGCCATCGAGGCCGAGAAGCCCGATGTCGTATTCGCTCCCCACGTCGAGACCGCCTCGGGGATGCTGCTGCCCGATGACTACGTCCGGGCCGTCTCCGAGGCCGTGCATTCGGTCGGTGGCCTGTTCGTCCTCGACTGCATCGCCTCGGGGGCGATGTGGGCGTCGATGACCGACCTCGGCGTCGATGTGCTCATCTCCGCTCCGCAGAAAGGCTGGAGCGGTTCGCCTTGCGCCGGATACGTCATGTTGAGCTCGGCCGGTCGGGCCGCTGTCGAAGCATCGACGTCGACGAGCTTCGCGATGGACCTGAAGAAGTGGTTGTCGATCGCCGATGACTATGAAGAGGGTCGGACTCCGTACCACGCGACGATGCCGACCGATGCGCTCACGCACAATGTCGAGCTCATGCGCGAGACCGAGGAGCGCGGCTTCGACAAACTCGAATCGGCTCAGCGCGAGCTCGGAGAACGTGTGCGGCGGGTCTTCGCCGACCGCGGTCTGCCGTCGGTGGCCTCGGACGAGTTCGCCTCGCCGAGCGTGGTCGTTGTCCACACCGACAACCCGAAGCTGGCCACCGGAGCCGACTTCAAGGAGGTCGGGGTCCAGATCGCTGCGGGAGTGCCGCTGCAGTGCGATGAGCCCGAGGACTTCTCGTCCTTCCGCATCGGCCTGTTCGGGCTCGACAAGCTCGGTGACATCGACGGCACGGTCGCCCGCCTTGAGGCCGCACTCGACTCGATCGGCGTGACGCCCCAGGGCTGAGCGTCGACCGCGCCACAACCACTCAGCGCCCGCGTTACGTCCTAGAGGTAACCGCAACATATACACTCAGCGCCATAACCTCCCGTTCCAACGAGAGGTTATGGCGCTGACTGTATGCAGAGCAGCTGCCGGTGAGCGATGCTGCGCCGCGAGGCGGTGTCGCCCAGCCTCAGGCGGTGTCGCCGAGGGCGACGACGTTCTCGGCGAGACGTTCGTTGTCGCCGTACATGAAGTGATTGCGCATGTTCTCGGAGAACCGGCTGGCATCGGTGGTCAGGCCGACGGCTTCGGCGACCTCACGGATGTGCATCGGGGTCGCCCCGCAGCACACGCCGATGTAGTTGACGCCGAGTTCGTAGGCTTCCTTGGCGAACGCGCCGATCTCGTAGCGGTTGGTCTGCAGCGGGTCGAGCGCGGTCGGGAACGTGCGACCGTGCGGGGAGGCCACCTCGGCGCGGGGGTCCGAGAGGTTGAAGAACGTCGGCTCGTCGGCTGTGGTGCGGTAGGGGATCGGCAGGGCGCCGACGTGGCAGGACACGGCCTCACGGATCTGCTTCAGCCACGGGAGCATCGTCGCGGGCCCGCGGAAGCAGTTGAGTCCGACGACGTCGACGCCGAGCTGCTCGAGCTTCTGCGCGGTCTCGACGATCCCGACTCCGTCGGCCATCTCCTGGAACGCCATCGGTGCGAGGGTGAGGACGACGGGCAGGCCGCTGGCCTTGGCGATCTCGGCGGCGGCGATGGCCTCACCGGCGAAGTAGAAGGTCTCGCCGATGATGAGGTCGGCGCCTTCCTCGACGGCCCAGCCGACCATTTCGGCGAACATCGCGCGGACCTCGTTCTGCTTGGCCTCGTCGGCGGGGTCCCAGATGTTCGAGTTCGAGATGTTGCCGGCCATGAAGTTCCCGGGTTTGGCGTCCGCAACGGACCGGGCGATCTGCAGGGCCGAGCGGTTGAGCGGCTCGAGGAGGTCTTCCTTGCCGATGACGCGCATCTTCTCGCGGTGACCGTTGTAGGTGAAGGCCTCGACGATGTCCGAGCCGGCACGCTGGAAGTCGACGTGGAGGCTGCGCAGAGCATCGGGGAATTCGAGGGCCACCTCGGGGACGAATTCGCCGGCCGAGAGGTAGCCGCGCTTCTCGAGCTCGAAGAGGAATCCTTCGGCGCAGATCACGGGGCTCGCGTCGAGGCGTTGGGTCAGTGCGTTTGTCGCGGTCATGGGTGCTCTCCGATTCGATGGTGGGGGATCGTCCATGTCCGGGTGGCGACCCAGACCACAGAATCACACCATCAATCGCTGCGGCGATGTCCGTCACAATGACATATTCCGACGTCAGAGCCTTGAGAGGGGCGAGTCAGCGTTCGTCGTCGGGCGGGGTGCTCAGATAGACCGGCAGACGGCGGTACCGCACGGCACGCTGTGCGGCGTCGGCGGGCACCTCCTGAGTGGTCTCGTATGTGGCGTTGTTCTGCGGTACCTGATGTGTGCCCGGCAGCGGATACTGCTCGACTTGGGCAGGGGAGGTGAAGCCCTGCTGACTCGGCTGATGGTCGTCGGCGGAAGACTGGCCGTAGCCGGCGGACTGGCCGATGGTCTGCTCGTAGCCGGCGGAGTGGTCATAGCCAGCACCAGGCAGCGGCTGGACCCCGAAGCCGTGTCGACTCGGGCCGTCGCCCTCGGCGTATGCGTCACCAGGGTGCGCATAGCCGTCATTCGAATAGGACTGCGCATTACCCGAGTCGCCATAGCCGCTGCCCGGGACGACTTGCGCGTCGTCGGAGTGGGCGTACTGTGCACCCGAACCGCCCGCAGTCGCGGCACCCGCGGTCGCACTTCTTGCGCCGGAACCCTCCGCGCTGCGTCCGCCCGAACCACTGGTTTCTCGCCGCAGGAACGGGAAGGGCTTGAGGAGGAGGCCAGTGATGGTCGAGGTCCACCAGCGCAGAGCCCGCTCGAACGGCGACCAGGACAGCAGCCCCGTCCACACCACAGCAAGCGCCACGCAGATGAGCAGCACGATGGCGTCATGGAGCACATTGCGGCTGTCGTCGAGGACCGGCTGCAGGCCGCGGACGACGAAGCCGTGGAGAACATAGACGGCCAGGCTGTTCCTGCCGATCTTGGCAAGCGTGTCCTTCGTATTGCTCAGCCACGACAGGAGCGCCAGGGTCATGAGGAGTGCGCCGATGTCCATGATGAGTCGCAGACCCACACCTTCGGGCACGCCGACTTTGAAATGCGCGAAGTTGAGGCTGCCGTAGAGCCAGTTGTAATCGACCTGGTCGTGGTAGAAGTATGCGACGACCCCGAGGGCCGCGATGCTGAAGCCGAGCTTCTGCCAGATCGCGAGGCTGCCGGCCCAGCCGATGATCTGCTTGCCGTAGAGCTTGCCGATGACGAAGAAGGGCCAGAACGCCATCGTCCGCGCCGCGGAGAGTTCGGTGTCGAGGATCGGTAGCATTCCGCCGAAGAGCCCGACGACGAGTGAGGCGACGAGCATCGTGCGCGGGAAGCGTTCGATGAAGGGGACCGTGATCATCCACCACGCCATGGAGAGCAGGAACCACGTGTACCAGAACGGCCGGAGGAATTCGTAGTCGGGGTTGAGCCCGAATGCCCACATCCACACCCACATCAGCGGCAGCACCGTGGCCAGCAGGACGAAGTAGGTCAGAACCCGCTCTGCGAGTCGGTTGGACTTCGCCGTGATGCCGGCGAGGAAGACGAAAGCCGGCATGTGGAACGAGTAGATGAGGTACATCGGGGCGCCGAGAATCGGAGACTCCCACGGTCCCGTCCGTGCGAGCAGATGCCCGAGGACCACCGTGAAGATGAGGATCCCCTTGGCGCGGTCGATGCGATAATCCCGTGTTGACACGCCGATACATTACCGCACATGACCCGATAACGATAAAGGTCCGAGGTGGTCAGGCGAGCCCGGCACCCACCCCGGCGATGTGTCTCGGCCGCTCCGAGGGTCAGCCGCGGGCAGCGCAGTCGACGCACTGCGCCGCATACGGGCGGATCTCCAACCGTGCCGGTGCAATGTGCGTGCCGCAGCTCGTGCAGACACCGAATCGTCCCTCATCGATCCTGGTCAGCGCCTCGGCGATTTCATCGAGCCGATCCTGTGACTGTTCGAGCAGGGTCGCGGCCTGAGACCGTTCGAAGGCCAGCGTCGCCCCCTCCGGGTCGTGCTCGTCATCGCTGTTGTCGCCCTCGCGAGCGGCCGAGACCTCATCGATGCCCCGCGTCAGCCGGCTGATCAGCGACTGCGCATCGGCCCGCTCGGCCTCAAGCAGCTCACGGAACCGGCCCTCATCCGTCATCGTCCACTCTCTCCCGCTTCGGACTCACCTTCACGCCGCCCGTCGTCCGGACTCAGGCCTCCAGCGCCTCGGTGGCGTCGAGCCAGCGCATCTCGAGTTCGTCGAGCTCGTCCTGGGACTCTCGGATCGCCGAGGTGAGCGCACCCAATCCTTCGAAGTCCGTCTGGTCGTGGGCGGCCATCTCCTCGTGCTTGGCAGCGATCTGCGTGTTCAGCTTGTCCATCCGCCGCTCGATCGAGGCGAGTTCCTTCTTCGTCGCGCGCGCCTCGGCGCCGGTGAGCTTGGATCCGGCATCGGATCCCCCATTCGCCGAGCCGGCCACGTCGGCTCCCGCGGAAGTCCCGTTCCGACCCGAGCCCGCACTCGAACGGTTCGATGCGGAACCACCGGAGCGGGCCGCCTCGGCGCGCAGGCGCAGGTACTCCTCGACCCCACCGGGCACATGGCGCAGGCCGTGATCGAGGATCGCGTACTGCTGATCGGTGACGCGCTCGAGCAGGTAACGGTCGTGGGAGACGACGATGAGGGTGCCCGGCCACGAATCGAGGAGGTCCTCCATCGCCGCGAGCATGTCCGAATCCACGTCGTTCGTCGGCTCGTCGAGGATGATGACGTTCGGCTCGGCCATGAGCAGCAGGAGCAGCTGGAGGCGACGCTTCTGTCCACCGGAGAGTTCCTTGACCCGAGCGGACAGGTGCTCCTTGGCGAAGCCGAGCCGCTCGAGCAGCTGGGCCGGCGTGTAGTCCTTGCCCTCGATCGTGAACGACGTCTTCGATTCGGAGAGGACCTCCCTCACCCGGTCCTCGGCGATGCGGGCGAGGTCCTTGAACTGCTGGTCGAGGACGCCGATCTGCACCGTCTTGCCGCGCTTGACCCGTCCGGAATCAGGCTCGAGGGTGCCGGCGACGAGTCCGAGCAGGGTCGACTTGCCTGCACCGTTGGGACCGAGGATGCCCGTGCGCTCGCCGGGGCCGATGCGCCAGGTGACATCGTCGAGGATCGTGGTGTCTCCGAAGTGCTTGGACACGTCGAGCAGGTCGACGACGTCCTTGCCCAGCCGGGCGGTGGCCATCTTCTTCAGCTCGATGGGATTGCGCACCTCGGGCACATCGGCGATGAGCTCGTTGGCGGCCTCGATGCGGAACTTCGGCTTCGACGTCCTCGCCGGGGCACCGCGGCGCAGCCAGGCGAGCTCCTTGCGCATGAGATTCTGACGCTTGGCCTCGGTGGCCGCGGCGATCCGGTCACGTTCGACGCGTTGGAGGACGTAGGCGGCATACCCGCCTTCGAAGGGTTCGACGATGCGGTCGTGGACCTCCCAGGTCTTCGTGCACACCTCGTCGAGGAACCAGCGGTCGTGGGTGACCAGGAGCAGTGCGCCGGAGTTCTTCGGCCACCGCCGGCGCATGTGCTCGGCCAGCCAGGCGATGCCGTCGACGTCGAGGTGGTTCGTCGGCTCGTCGAGGATGAGCAGATCCCAGTCGCCGATGAGCAGGGCCGCCAGGGCCACTCGGCGACGCTGACCGCCGGAGAGGCTGGAGACCGGAGCATCCCAGTCGAGGTCGGAGATGAGGCCGGAGATGATGTCGCGGGCACGTGGGTCAGCGGCCCACTCGTGATCGGCGGCGTCCCCGACGACCGAGTAGCCGACGCTCGCCGCGTCATCGAGGTCATCGCTTTGGCCGAGCATGCCCAGACGCAGCCCGCCGCGGTAGGTGACGCGACCGGAGTCGGGTTCGACCGTGCCGGCGAGCATGCCGAGCAGGCTCGACTTGCCGTCGCCGTTGCGGCCGACGATGCCGATCATGTCGCCGGTCTCGACGCCGAGTGTCACGGAGTCGAAGACGACGCGAGTGGGGTATTCGAGGTGCAGGGCTTCGGCCCCGAGGAGATGTGACATAACGCCCTCAAGCCTAGTTCACTCGGACGCTGAGCCCTTCACGCGGATGCGCTCGCCGTCCGTGGACGTCCGTGCTCGCAGCCCGACCTGGCTCAGGTCGTTCGCGTCTCAAAGATGGCCTGGTCAGCGTTCGCATTTCGGACGGACGAGCCCCCGCCGTGACGGTTTATTGCGTTTTCGTATCGGTGTCCGTGATTGACCTGCTAGCGGAGCTTCCGAGGACTCGGAAGTGCATTAGACTGACCGAAACTCACCAAAATATGACAGATCGTCCAGTGGTTTCACATCTTCGGCAGGGGCAGATAGGGGCCTCGACCGTGTCCGCTGTCTGTAAGAGGAAAGAGAAAACGTGAAGAAGCTCGCATCCGCGGTGTCGATGATCGCCGCATCTGCCCTGGTTCTCTCGGCCTGTGGCTCGGGAGGGGGCGGAGACTCCGCCGAAGACTACCTCGCCTGCATGGTCTCCGACTCCGGCGGTTGGGACGATCAGTCGTTCAACCAGTCCGGTAAGCAGGGCATGGAGAACGCGAAGAAGAACCTCGGCATCGAAGAGAAGGACGCGGAGTCGCAGGGCGATGCGGACTTCAAGCCGAACGTCGACAACATGGTTCAGGCCGGCTGCAACCTCACCTTCGGCGTCGGATTCCTCCTCGAGGACACGATCCAGGAAGCCGCCGAAGCGAACCCGGACCTCAACTTCGCGCTCATCGACTCCACGTTCTCCGATGCCGACGGCAAGCCCGTGACCGTCGACAACGCCAAGCCCGTCGTCTTCAACACCGCCGAGGCCGCCTACCTCGCCGGCTATGTCGCCGCGGCCTCTTCGGAGTCCGGCAAGGTCGGCACCTTCGGCGGCATCCAGATCCCGTCGGTGACGATCTTCATGGACGGCTTCGCCGATGGCGTGGACAAGTTCAACGAGGACAACAAGAAAGACGTCAAGCTGCTGGGCTGGAACAAGGACAAGCAGGACGGCTCGTTCTCCGGTGACTTCGAGAACCAGGGCCAGGGTCAGGAGCTGACCAAGCAGCTCATCTCCCAGGGCGCCGACGTCATCATGCCCGTCGCCGGTCCCGTCGGCCTCGGTGCCGCCGCCGCTGCGAAGGACGCCGGAGACACGAAGCTCATCTGGGTCGACTCCGACGGCTACGAGTCGACCGAATACGGCGACATCATCCTCACCTCGGTGGTCAAGGAGATCGCGAACGCGGTCGAGGACACCATCAAGGAAGGCAGCGAGGACAAGTTCACGAACGAGCCCTACATCGGCACCCTCGAGAACGAAGGTGTGGGACTGGCCCCGTACCACGACTTCGACGACGAGGTTCCCGAAGACGTGAAGAAGAAGGTCGAGGATCTCAAGAAGCAGATCATCGACGGCTCGCTGACCGTCGAGTCGGAGAGCACGCCGAAATAAGGTCATCGGTTAGACTGCAGGGCCGGAGATCTTCGGCCCTGCAGTCTTCAAGTTTGTGAGGAGAACCGGGAGCAGTGAAACTCGAGCTTCGCGGGATGACCAAGGTGTTCGGATCGTTCGTGGCCAATGACCACATCGATCTCACCATCGAACCGGGCGAGATCCACGCCCTGTTGGGTGAGAACGGCGCCGGCAAGTCCACCATGATGAACGTCCTCTACGGACTCTACGACGCCGATGGGGGAGAGATCCTCATCGACGACGAGCCGGTGAAGTTCGCCGGCCCCGGAGACGCCGTGGCCGCCGGCATCGGCATGGTCCACCAGCATTTCATGCTCGTGCCCGTGTTCACCGTCGCCGAATCCGTGGCGCTCGGCTACGAGCCGACGAAGAACCTGGGCCTCCTCGACATCAAAGAGGCGCGCAAGCGGGTCATCGAGATCTCCTCGCGCTTCAACTTCAATATCGATCCCGATGCCCTCATCGAGGATCTGCCCGTCGGAGCCCAGCAGCGGGTCGAGATCATCAAAGCCCTGTCCCGCGATGCCGAGATCCTCATCCTCGACGAGCCCACCGCCGTGCTCACCCCGCAGGAGACAGACGAACTGATCTCGATCATGCGCCAGCTCAAGGAGCAGGGCACCTCGATCGTCTTCATCACCCACAAGCTGCGTGAGGTCCGCGCGATCGCCGACTCGATCACCGTCATCCGGCGCGGCAAGATCGTCGGCGAGGCCTCCCCGGACTCGACCGAAACCGAACTGGCCAGCCAGATGGTCGGCCGTGCCGTGTCGCTGACGACGGAGAAGGACGACGCCGACTCCGGTGATGCGACCTTCCAGGTCCGCGGGCTCACCGTCGTCGACAAAGCCGAGAACGTCGTCGTCGATGACGTGTCCTTCGATGTCCGCCGCGGCGAGATCCTCGCCGTCGCCGGTGTCCAGGGCAACGGACAGACCGAACTCGCCGAGACGATCATAGGGCTGACCGAACCCCGCCTGGGAACGATCACCCTCGACGGGAAGGACCTCGTCGGCGAATCCGTCAAGGACCGCCTCGGCGCGGGTATCGGCTTCGTCCCCGAGGATCGCTCGACCGACGGGATCATCGCCGAATTCGCGATCCGCGAGAACATGATCCTCGACGTCTACGACCGCCAGCCCTACGCCAAAGGCCTCAACCTCAGACCCAAGGTCATCACCGCCGAGGCCAAGAAGAAAGTCGACGAGTTCGACATCCGCCTCGGCAGCGTCGTCGACCCGATCTCGACACTGTCGGGCGGCAACCAGCAGAAGGTCGTGCTCTCCCGCGAGCTCGGCCGTGAGCTGCGCCTGTTCATCGCCAGCCAGCCCACTCGCGGCCTCGACGTCGGATCGATCGAATTCGTGCACAAGCGCGTCATCGCCGAACGCGACGCCGGCACTCCCTGCATCATCGTCTCGACCGAACTCGATGAGGTCTACGGGCTGGCCGACCGCATCGCCGTGATGTACTCCGGCCGCATCGTCGGCATCGTCGGGCCCGAGACCTCGCGGGAGGCGCTCGGTCTGATGATGGCCGGCGTCCCGGCCGACGAGGCACTGGCCGCGACCGCAGACTCGACGACCGACGCCACCGAGAAAACGCAGTCAGCCGCCACAGCGGCACCGGCTGCCGACGACGACTCAGCCACCACCTCGGCGGAGGAGACCGAATGACGACTGATACCTCACCGGCGGCACCATCACCGGCACCACCGCCGGAGGTCGAGGCCGAGGACGGCAAGGAGCAGAACCTGCTGCAGGAGATCCTCTCCGGGTCCTGGCTTGTCTCGCTGCTGGCGATCGTGCTCGCACTGCTGCTCGGCGGTGTCCTCATCGCCGTGTCGAACACGGAGGTCGTTGCGGCCGCGGAGAACTTCTTCGCCGCCCCCGGCGACTTCTTCGCCACCCTCTTCTCCACCGTCGGCGAAGCCTATTCGGCACTGTTCCGCGGAGCCGTCTTCGACTGGGACGCACGCACGACCGAACGCGCCATCCGCCCGCTGACCGAATCGATGGTCTCGGGCACCCCGCTCATCCTCACCGGCCTCGGCATCGCCCTGGCCTTCCGCTGCGGACTGTTCAACATCGGCGGACAGGGCCAGGTCATCCTCGGCGCGACCATCGCCGGCTTCCTCGGCTACGCACTGCCGCTGCCCCCGGTCGTCCACATGCTCGTGGCCGCTCTCGGCGGCATCATCGGCGGAGCGATCTGGGCCGGCATCGCCGGTGTCCTCAAGGCACGCACCGGGGCCAACGAGGTGATCGTGACGATCATGCTCAACTCGATCGCCGGCTATGCGCTCGGATACCTGCTCAAGCAGAACTGGTTCACGCACACCACCTCGGCGAACCCGCAGTCGCGCGTCGTCGACGATTCCGCGCAGATGTTCCTGCTGCTGCCGGCGCCGTTCCGTCTCCACTTCGGATTCGTGCTGGCGATCCTCGCCGCGATCTTCGTGTGGTGGCTGCTCGAGCGCTCGACCATCGGCTTCGAGTTCAAGGCCGTCGGTGCGAACCCGCACGCGGCCCGCACCGCCGGCATCTCCGTGTCGAAGGTGACCATCCTCGTCATGATCGTCGCCGGTGCCCTGGCCGGCCTCGGCGGAGCCGCGCAGGTGCTCGGCACCGAGTTCAAACTCACCGGCGGCATCAGCGGCTCGATCGGATTCGACGCCATCACCGTGGCCCTGCTGGGCCGGTCGAAGCCGTTGGGCACGTTCCTCGCCGGTCTGCTGTTCGGCGCCTTCAAGGCCGGCGGCTACCTTATGCAGTCGCAGACGGGAACGCCGATCGACATCGTCCTCGTCGTCCAGTCCGTCATCGTGCTGCTCATCGCGGCCCCGCCCCTGGTGAGGTCGATCTTCCGGTTGCCCACGCCGGTGCTCAAGCGGAAGGAGGACTGAGATGACTGCTCAGACCGTGGAGAACACCTCTTCGACCCAGGTCAAGGCCTTGGCGCCGATCGCCTGGAAGTTCCCGATCGTGTATTCGATCCTCGCCCTCGTGTCCTTCGTCTTCTTCGGCCTCATCGGCCGGGACGGTGAGACGACCTTCCGGGTGGCCACCGGCGGAGACTTCTTCGCCATCCCCGATTTTGTCGTGTCCTCGACCGCGGCCGGACTGACCCTGGGCATCCTGCTCGTCGTCATGGCAGCGGCGTCGATCTACTTGGGCGTCAAGCGCATCAGTGTCGGCTCGTGGTTCCCGATGCTCTTCGGCGTCCTCTTCGTCATCTCGTTCCTCGCCTGGGCCGGCGGGGGCTCCGGCGGCGTGATCCCGCTGACGACCCTGCTCGCCGGGGCCCTGGCCCTATCGGTGCCGCTGATCTTCGGTGCCATGTGCGGCCTCGTCGGCGAACGCTCCGGCATCATCAACATCGCCATCGAGGGCCAGCTGCTCGCCGGTGCGTTCCTCGCCGCCGTCGTCGCTTCGGTGGTGAAGAATCCGTACGCAGGGCTGCTCGCCGCGCCGATCGCCGGCGCGCTGGTCGCCGTGATCCTCACGTTCTTCGCCGTGAAGTACTGGGTCAACCAGATCATCATCGGCGTCGTCCTCAACGTCCTCGTCGTCGGACTGACGAGCTTCCTCTACTCGACGGTGCTCACCGAGGACCCCGCACTGTGGAACGCGCGCCAGAAGCTGCCGAACCTGCCCATCCCGCTGCTCTCGGACATTCCGGTGCTCGGACGGGTGCTGTTCGACCAGAACATCCTCGTCTACATCATGTACGTCGTCGTCATCGCCCTGCAGATCTTCGTGTTCCGCTCGAAATGGGGTCTGCGGATGCGGGCCGTCGGCGAACACCCGAAAGCTGCGGACACCGTGGGCATCAAGGTCAACTTCACGCGCGTGCGCAACACGCTCATGGCCGGTGCGATCGCCGGACTCGGCGGAGCCTTCTTCACGGTCGGCTCTGGGCTGGCCTTCGGCAAGGAGATGTCGGCCGGACAGGGCTATATCGCCCTGGCCGCGATGATCCTGGGCAAGTGGAACCCGAAGGGAGCGCTGCTGGCGGCACTGCTGTTCGGCTTCTCGAAGAGCCTCGGCAACACGCTGCAGTCGATCGGCACGCCCGTGGCCAACGAGCTGCTGCTCATGCTTCCCTACATCGTCACCGTCTTCGCCGTCGCCGGCTTCGTCGGTCGGGTCCGCCCGCCCGCTGCGGAAGGTGTTCCCTACGTGAAATGAACCCCACCTCGGCGATGGGATGAATCCCACCGCGGGACCCGGCCGACCGGGCCCGCCCGAGGTCTTGCGGCACCCCCTCGACATACCAGCAGTCACACCCTGAAGGAAGAGGTATCCCCATGACTGTCCCCGACAAGGATGTCCCCGACACCGACGCCTCCGAGCACGTCTGGAGCGACGAACCCACCCCGGTCAGCCCCGATGACCTCAGCGAGGGCACCTGGTCGCTGCTGCGGGAGGAGGCGAAGCGGGCGATGGCGAGGGCCTATGTGCCGTACTCGTCGTATTCCGTCGGCGCCGCCGCGCTCGTGTGCGACGGGCGCATCGTCAGCGGCTGCAACATCGAGAACGCCTCCTTCGGCGTGACCCTGTGCGCCGAATGCTCGCTCGTATCCGATCTGTTCATGTCCGGTGGAGGACGGCTCGTCGCCTTCGACTGCGTGGACGGGGACGGCAACACCCTCGTGCCCTGCGGACGCTGCCGGCAGCTGCTGTTCGAACACGGCGGTGATGACCTCGTGCTCAACATGCCCAGCGGACGCGCCCCCATGTCCGTGGTCCTGCCCGAAGCATTCGGACCCGACCATCTGAACGCCTCCGACGCGGCCCACACCGCGAAGCACTGACGACTCCACCTCCGCCGAGGCGGCCGGCCGAAACGAACACAACGAAGGAATGAGACTGTGACAGTAGAGGCATTCGACGCCGTCGACGTCATCGCGACCAAACGCGACGGGAAGGCGCTCAGCAGGGAGCACATCGACTGGGTCATCGACGCCTACACCCGCGGGGCCGTCGCCGATGAGCAGATGGCCGCGCTGGCCATGGCGATCTTCATCAACGACATGGAACCGCGCGAGATCGCCGACTGGACTCAGGCGATGATCGCCTCCGGCGAGCGGATGGACTTCTCGACGCTGTCGCGCCCGACCTCCGACAAGCATTCGACCGGGGGAGTCGGGGACAAGATCACCCTGCCCCTGGCCCCGCTCGTCGCCGTCTTCGACGTCGCCGTGCCGCAGCTCTCCGGCCGCGGCCTCGGCCACACGGGCGGGACCCTGGACAAGCTCGAGTCCATCCCCGGGTGGCAGGCAGGGCTGAGCAACGACGCGATACTGACCCAGCTCGAGGACATCGGCGCCGTCATCTGCGCGGCCGGATCCGGACTGGCCCCGGCGGACAAGAAGCTCTACGCCCTGCGCGACACCACCTCGACGGTCGACTGCATTCCGCTCATCGCCTCGTCGATCATGTCGAAGAAGATCGCTGAGGGCACCGGCGGACTCGTCCTCGACGTCAAGGTCGGCTCGGGTGCGTTCATGAAGGACATGAGCAAGGCACAGAAGCTGGCGCGGACCATGGTCGACCTCGGCACAGCCGCCGGGGTGAAGACCTCGGCCCTGCTCACCGACATGTCCACGCCGCTGGGTCTGACGGTCGGCAATGCCCTCGAGGTCCGCGAATCCGTCGAGGTCCTCGCCGGTGGGGGACCGGCCGACGTCGTCGACCTCACGGTGGCCCTGGCCGAGGAGATGCTGCGCCTGGCCGGAAAGTCCGACGTCGACGTGCGCGCCGCGCTGTCCGACGGTCGGGCCATGGACAAGTGGACGGCGATGATCCGAGCGCAGGGCGGCGACCCGTCGGCGGCCTTGCCCGTGGCCGAACACACCGAGGTCGTCACCGCCCCCGAGTCCGGGGTGCTGACCACGCTCGACGCGCTGTCGGTGGGAGTCGCCTCGTGGCGGCTGGGAGCCGGTCGCGCCCGTAAGGAGGATCCGGTGCAGGCCGTCGCCGGCATCGAACTCCACGCGAAGCCCGGCGACACCGTCACCGCAGGCCAGCCGCTCATGACCCTGCACACCGAGACGCCCGAGCGTTTCGCCCGGGCGATCGAAGCGCTGGAGTCAGCGGTCGAGATCGGCGGGGACGCCGCCTCGGTGCCGGAGTCGATCGTGTTCGAGAAGATCAGCTGAGCCCCTGCCACCCCGCTACCCTGAAGCCACCGCACCACTTCACTTGGAGGAACCCATGACCAGCCGAAACGATGTCGCCGCGATCATCGACCACACCCTGCTCAAGCCCGAAGCCACCCCGGCCGACGTCGAAGCGCTCGTGGCCGAGGCGAAGGGCCTCGGGGTGCTCGCGATCTGCGTGTCACCGTCGATGCTGCCGATCACCGATCCGGGCGAGCTCGTCGTCGCGACCGTCGTCGGATTCCCGTCCGGCCAGGTCAAGCCTGAGATCAAGGCCGCCGAGGCGAAGCGCGCGGTGGCCGACGGTGCCGCCGAGGTCGATATGGTCATCAACATCGGCCAGGCCATCGCCGGGGACTTCGACGGGCTCGAGGCCGACATCCGTGGGGTCGTCGAGGCCAGCGGGGACGCGCTGGTCAAGGTCATCATCGAATCGGCGGCGCTGTCCGATGAGCAGATCGTCGAGGCCTGCCGCCGCGCCGAGGCCGGCGGGGCCGGATTCGTCAAGACCTCCACCGGCTTCCACCCCGCAGGCGGTGCCAGCGCCCACGCCGTGGCACTCATGCGGGAGACGGTGGGCGATCGCCTCGGCGTCAAGGCCTCCGGCGGCATCCGCACCGCCGAGGCGGCCGAAGAGATGATCGCCGCCGGCGCGTCCCGCCTGGGCCTCTCCGGCAGCGCAGCAATCCTCAACTCCCTCTGATTGCTACCCGACGGCGGCCCAGCAACCTGGCGCCAGGTTGCTGGGCCGCCGTCGGGTAGCAATCAGAGGGCGAGGAAGGTTTTGAGCTCGGTGCTGATCGAGGTCAGGCGTTCCTTGAGTGCAGGAGCCAGTGAGACGCTCGCCGAGGTGGCCGGCAGTCGCACTCCCGCGCTGGCGGCCGCACGTGCATCGGCCTCGGATGCGGCTTCGAGTTCGGAGGGCTCGGCGACGACCTCGAGGTAGCACTTGAGCTTCGGTTCCGTACCCGATGGGCGGACGATGACCCGTGAGTTCGATTCCGAGAGCAGCAGGATCCCGTCGGTCGGCGGCAGGCTTTCATATCCGGCGGAGAGGTCGTGGACCTCAGCCACAGGGGATCCCGCCAGCGTCGCTGGTGGGTTCTCGCGCAGCTTCGCCATGGCCGTGGCGATGAGCGAGACGTCATCGAGGCGGAAGGACAGCGGCGCGGTGGCGAAATAGCCGTCTCGGCCCCGGATCCGGTCGAGTTCGGCCTCAATGCTGCTGCCCTCGGACTTCAGACGAGAGGCCAGAGCCGCAAACGTGACAGCTGCCGAGATCCCGTCCTTGTCGCGGACGGCAGCCGGGTCGACGCAGTAGCCGAGCGCCTCCTCGTAGCCGAAGACGAGTCCGGGCACGCGGGAGATCCACTTGAACCCGGTGAGAGTGTCCACCGCGGCGAAACCATGGCTCGTGGCCGCGGCCGCGAGCCCCCGAGAGGACACGATCGAATTCGCGAAGACGGGTGCCGCAGCCTGAGATCCCGACGACGGTCCCGTCGCATGATGCGTGCCCGCAGCCAGCCGAGCCGCGGCATCCTCACCGAGGAGCAGCCCCACCTCGTCGCCGGTCAGCTGTCGGTATCCGGAGGCTGCCGACGAGTCGGGGATCGCCGCGGAGAACCGGTCGGCATCGGGATCGTTGGCGATGATGAGTTCGGCCCCGACCTCACGCGCGAGGTCATAGGACTCATCGAGCGCCCCGGCCTCTTCGGGATTCGGGAAGGACACTGTCGGAAAGTCCGGGTCAGGATCCTGTTGCGAAGCCACTGGGTAAACGTCGGCGAACCCGGTGCGGGTCAGGGCCGCCTCGGCGACACCGGCACCCACACCATGCAGGGAGGTGAGCACGATCGACAGCTCCCCGCTCGCCCGCGCCCCCATCTCGTCGATACGGGCCAGATAACGCTCGACGATCGACTCATCGAGGTGCTCCCACCCGGATTCGGCACGCGGCACCGAGACGACGGATTCGACGGCGGCGATCTTCTGGGCGATGAGGGCATCGGCAGGGCTGACGATCTGTGCTCCGGCACCGGCGAGAGCGGCGTCAGAATCGGATTCGATGGCCTGCAGCGGACGCAGCCCGAGGTAGACCTTGTAACCGTTGTCCGCCGGCGGATTGTGGCTGGCCGTGACCATGACCCCGGCATCGGCGCCCAGGTGGGACAGGGCGAAGGCGAGCAGCGGGGTCGGCAGCTGTTCGGGCAGCTGGATCGCGACCCCTCCGGCGGCGGTGACGACGGCGGCGGTGTCCGCGGCGAAGTCGGAGGACTTGTAGCGGGCGTCGCAGCCGATGACGACGCGGAATCCTTCGCCCACGGTCTCGGCGAGGAATGCCGAGAGCCCGGCCGCGGCTCGGATGACCACGGCCCGGTTCATCCGGTTCGGACCCGCGGCGATCTCCCCGCGCAGGCCCGCGGTGCCGAAGACGAGGGGGCCGGCAAACCGGTCCTCGAGATCGGCCACGGCCGCCGCATCCCCGGCCTCAGCCTCGGCGAGGACGTGCTCCAGGGTCGTCGCGGTCCGCGGATCAGGGTCATCGGCGATCCAGGCGCGGACCACCTCGGCGTCGAATCCGGCGGTGAAACGATCGGCTACACGGGTCATGTTTGGTCCTTTGCGAGGTCGCGGAGAGGGATAGGGCGAATGCGGAACGGCGCAGGGAGTGCGCGGAGCCTCAGAGCTTCGCGACGATGTCGGCGAGCAGGCGGGAGATGCGCGGGGCGGCCGCGGCACCGGCTTCGATGACCTCGGCGTGGGAGAGCGGGGTCTCCTGGATGCCGGCGGCGAGGTTCGTCACCAGCGAGATGCCCATGAGCTCGAGTCCGGCCTGACGTGCGGCGATGGCCTCGAGCGTCGTCGACATGCCCACGAGATCCGCGCCGAGGATGCCCGCCATGCGCACCTCGGCGGGCGTCTCGTAGTGGGGGCCGCGGAACTGCGCGTAGACGCCCTCGTCGAGGGTCGGGTCGATCTCCTTGGCAATGCGACGCATCCGCGGGGAGTAGAGATCGGTGAGGTCGACGAAGTTCGCGCCCTCGATCGGCGAGGTGCCGGTGAGATTGATGTGGTCGGAGATGAGCACCGGGGTGCCGGCCGCCCAATTCCGGTTGAGCCCGCCGCAGCCATTGGTGAGCACGAGCGACTGGCACCCGGCGGCAGCGGCGGTGCGGACACCGTGGGCGACGGCACGCACGCCCTTGCCTTCGTAGTAGTGGGTGCGCGATCCCAGCACGAGCGCATGCTTGCCGCTGGCTTCGATCCGCACGGTCCGCAGCATCGTCCCGTGCCCTTCGACGGCTGGAGCGTGGAAGCCGGGGACCTCGGCCGCGGGAACCTCGCTGATCGTCTCGCCGAGGAGGTCGGCCGCGCCGCCCCACCCGGAGCCGAGGACGAGAGCAATGTCATGGGCGTCGATCCCGGCGGCGGAGTTGATGGTCGTGGCCGCGGCCCGGGCGGCGGCGGTAGGATCGCTTAAGTCAGTCATGACGCCAAGATTATCAAGTTCCCCACCGCCCAAGGAGCGAGCACATGCCCATTCGAGAGCTGAGCGACGGTGACGATCTGCGCCTGAACGAGGTGTTCGCGGACGCGACCACCCCGGCCGGTCATATGGCCAGGTCACTGTTCCGCCCGTCCTCGGATTCTCCGCTGGTGCGCTCCGTCATCGCCGAGGTGGTCCCCGAGGTTCCCGTCGGAGCCGCCGCGATCGCCGAATCCCCTCTTCACCCTTACCGTGCCTGGGTGCACGTCGAGGTGGCCGCCGAGGAACAGGGGCACGGTCAGGGACGTGAGCTCTTCGAAGCCGTGTGCGCCGAGACCCGTGGCACCGGGCTTGAAGGCCTCGACCTGCGAGCCCGAGTGCAGGCCGGCAGCACGGGGGAGGGCTTCGCGCAGGCCCTCGGCTTCACTCCGCTGACGACGACCCGTGTCATCCGGGTGCCCGCCGGTGCCCTGCCTCCGGCCGGAGGCGGCCGGGCGGAGGACCTCGAGATCGTGGCCACCGGTTCGGTGAAGCTGACGAAGGCGTTCCTCGCCTGGTACACCGCAGTCAACCGTGACGATGCCGTCGGCCCGCTGACGATCGGACAGGTCAACAATGCCTTCCTCTCCGAGGCTGCCGGTGCCCATGGTGCCGCACTGCTCGGCGGTGCGGCCGGGACCGCCGAGGCGGGTGGGCTGAGCGCCTTCGCCGTGTCCTATGCGCGGGAAGCCGATGAGACCGCAGGGACCGTGCTATCGGCCGGTGAACCGGGCACCGGCACAGTTAGTGCTGGAGCCGCCGCCGGAGACGGGGCAGGTCAGGCTGTCGTCGATCAGGCCGTTGAAGAAGCCCCGACCGAACTCATCCTCGGGTCGATGTTCGAGACTCGCGAGGACGCCGAGGCAACTGGTGAGGACTTCGCCGCTGCTGTCGCCGATGCCGAACTGCTCCTGGCCCGGCTGTCGGTCGATGCCGATGTCGTCATCGAGGTCACGAGCGGAATGCCCGTGATCTCAGCACTCGCCGACCGCCTGCTCGAGGCGGGGACGGCCACCGAACTCTACCGTTATGAGACGCTCACAGGACCTCCTGCCGACGTGAGCTGACCGAATGCGACCGCTCTGGGTGTCGCGGTCCGTCTGCGGTGACTGTGCCGGTCGCGGACCGGATGCGGAACAGTCTTCGGCCCTCGTCGGCGGTGAGGAGCCGCACCGCTCGGGCACGATTCTCGGTGGCGAACCATCCTGTTCCCGCCAGTCCGTCAAGCGGCGCCTGCCGGAGCAGACCCAAGCCGGTGAGGTCCTGACGGGTGTGAACGCCGATGACGAGCAGAGGCCCGAGATTCTGCGCTTTCGACAGGGCAGACCCGTAGCCGGGAGCGAACCGCGTCGGCACGATGAGCACGTGCAATCGCCCGTCGAGGGGATCCCAATCGTGCGGCTCCTCCTCTTTGTGTGCATCATCGTGGACGACCGCTGTTCCCAGGCACCGCATCAGTGCGGCGAACTCGCTCTTCCCGCTCTGCGGTGAACCGCGGACCGTGAGCACAGAGCCGTCACGCTGCGGATCCCAGGTGACGAGCTCACCGAAGGCATCGACGCCGATGGGGAGGGCAGCGCGTTCGAAAACGGCGTCGACCGAGTCCGTGAGACTCTCGACGACCGTGCTCGCCGCGTGGTCGAGACCGTGCCATCGAGGTGCGATGCCGCGAGATGTGACACCGCGAGATGTGACACCGCGATCGCCCTTCGGGGCCTCGAATGGGTCGTCCGGAGAACCCTGATCCTGAACGAGCTGAATATCGGCGCCTTCGCTGCCGGTTGACTGCACACAGGGGCCTCGGATCACGGCACGGAACTCCGGCCAGGTTCCCGCGAAACGCTGCCGACTGAGGCCGAGACTCGTTCCGTCCTCACCGGTCTCCGGAGGGAAGATCAGCTGGGTGGAGAACCGCGAACTCCTGCTCGTCGCATTGCGGGCTCCCGAGAGCAGGAACACGAGGCCGGAGCGCGAACCGTGTCCGAGCAGCCGCTCTGCCCGCTCGGCCCAGTAGTGGTCGAGCTCATCGATGAGTTCCGCCCAGTTGCCGCAGACCAGCAGACTCGGCGGGGCGGTCGCATCGGTCGGTCCGGTGGTGAGGTGGTCGAGCACGGACTGCATCGTCCATCCCGTCGGTATCGCACAGCTGATCTCGGCCCAGTCGAGTACCGACGCGATCCTGCCGAGGGCGATGATCCGACGTGTCGGCGCGGCCGCGCGTGCCATGCGGATGAGCACGGAGTCCGTGGTCTCCGGATCGCCGTTCATGAGGATCGTCGACCCGTCGACGTCCGGGTCATACGTCCAGTTCTGCTGCCTCTGCTCGGAGGGGATGTCGATGGTCCCCGTGCCGTCGCCGCTCGCGCCGTCCGGGCCGGGCAGCGGCGCGAGCACGACCTGCGGCGAGCGTGCCCGCTCGCCGATCGTCTGGGCCGCGGTGATGATGTTGTCGACGCTGACGCCGCTCGCCCCACCCGGCAGACTGGGAACCGGTCCGGCGTTCCAGGTCCGGACGCGGGGACGCAGAACAGCCTCGGCGGGGGACACGCTGTCGAAGGGGACGGCGACTCGGAATCGGGCGACTCCGAGCCCGGTGTCCAGGCAGGCAGCACCGGGTCTGTCCACCGGCAGCAGGGCGCCGTCGTCGGTGCCGATGACGTCGAAGGAATCGGTTTCGTCGCGCACTCGCAGGCACACGCGGATGTTGATGTTCGCCTTCATCTGCCCGGTGACGACTCCGAGGGGCCGCTGAGTGGCGAGGATGAGGTGGACGCCGAGGGATCGACCGAGTGCAGTGAGGTGTTCGAGCAGGTCAGCGGCCCGCGGGTGGGTGGCCATGAGGGCGTGGAATTCGTCGATGACGACGACGAGCTGCGGTGGCGGTTCGGCCAGGTCGAGAATATGGGCGCAGCCGTCCGCGGCCAGGAGGCGTTCGCGGCGGGTGATCTCAGCGCGGACAGACACGAGCGCGCGGAAGGCGAGACCAGAGTCGAAGTCGTCGAGCACGCTGTCGGTGTGCGGCAGGTCCTGCAGCGGAGCGAAGGTGGCACCGCCCTTGAAATCGATGAGGACGAATCGCAGGCGCCGAGGCGGACGGGCCAGGGCCATCGACAGCAGCCAGGTCTGGAGGAGGAGTGATTTTCCGCTGCCCGTGGTCCCCGCGACGAGAGCGTGTGGCCCATCCGCGAACAGATCGATTCCGACGTCACCGTCGGCTCCGCGACCGATGACGACCGGCCCCGGTGCGGGGTGGCGCCAGCGCGAGGCGATTGCCTCGGGAGCATCATCGCAGAGCTCGCCGAGGCCGTGGTTGGGCCAGGGGTGAGGGACCTGTCCGACGTGGCGGCGTCGGTGCAGGCTGACGAAGCGGGCTGCGGGCATGAGGGTGGCGATGAGCGGCCGACCGGGGACCGGTCCACGAGGCGCGCTCGAGGCGGTGGTGCGTGCCTGGGCAAGGGGTCCCACGGTCAGCGAGATCGTCGCGACAGGACGCGGGCCGTTCATCGTGAGCTGAGCCGGGTCTGTGGTGTCGTCGAGGTGGAGGTCGACGGCGGCATCGTCCTTGGCGCCGCCTCGGGTCAGAGGGTGGGCGGTCTGCTCACCGGTATCGGCGTCGAATCGTGTGCCGGCCAGCTCCGGAAGCTGGGCGAGTGCGGGGCAGGGCCGCCAGTCATATCGGTGATCGGACAGCCACGCGAATGCCATTGTGCGCAGGGCTTCGGACTCTCCGCTGACGGTCACCGAGGTGGACATCGGGTCGACGCGGATCGGCATCGCTGCGAGCACGATGCGACCGTCGACATGGTCAGAGGCTTCTTGAAGCTTTTCGTCGATGGTGAGATCGCTGAGGACAGCGCCGAAACCCAAGCACAGCCCCGAGGAGGCGAAGGCGGTGCGGCGATGGCCGGCCTCGAGTTCGCGGAGTCGGGTGCGTGCCTCGTCGAGGGCGGCGGCACGATCGCGGAGGCACTGTTCGCTGTCTCGTGTGAAGCGCTTCTTTTCGACGAGGTAGGCGACGTACCCGGAGATCGGTGCAGAGACGCTGAAGAGCAGGAACCACCACATGCTCGTGACAACGGCCAGCACCACGCCGATGCCGATGGGAATGAGGAAGGTCCACCATTGGGGTGGTCTTGCGGGCTGGGGATCTGCGATCGTCTTCGGTGCGATGTGGATGTCCTCGCCGCGACCCGACGGCGGGGAGCGGATCTGCGGTGTCTGCGAGGCCGGGGTCGTTTCAGTCGTTGCCGCCGTGCCAGGGGTCGTCCCAGCCGTCACGGCCGTGCCAGGGGCTGGAGCGAGGACTGTTGCGCCTATTCGGACAGTGGCCTGGGAACTTGTGGCATCGAGTGTCAGCGGCATCGGAGTCCGCGAGAGGCAGGGGTCGATGATGGTGAGAGAGTCGGCGTGGGCAAGGCGTGACAGGTGTGTTCGGCGTGGATCGACAGCGAGGGTGAATCCAGAATCCGGGCCGGCCAGAACCGACACCGGTGCCAGTTCGGCCTCGGCGCGGTCAACGGTGCGCAGGGTCATCGCTCCGATGAGCGTGATCGGATTGAGAGCCTGCCACCGACCCCAGCTGATGGTCTCGAGGTTCTGGCCCTCGCACCGGTTGCCGTCGATGAGGTCCTCCGGTTCCAGCTTCGGGCCGAAGGCAGCGCGGAAGACGTCGAGTGCCGGTGCGGTCGAGTCGGCTTCGACGCTGCTGCTAGTGACTGCTCCGTTCGTCTCGATGCGATGGACGAGTCCGAGAGTTCTCATGACCACAGAGTCTCCGTATCGCTCGGGAGGGGCAAGGGCTCTGACATGGCCTGTGGATAGGGCCCGTTCGTCCACAGGCCGACCATGCGCGAGTGGGGCGAGCATGCACAGGAATCGGCGTCGAAGTCGCCCGGGATCGAACCCGAGCACCGAGACTTCGTCAGTCCAGGCGCAGCGCGCCTCGGGCGTAGGCGGTGGCCTGAAGATCGATGAGTTCGGGGACGAAGGGCGAGAGCAGGGCCGGCGAGTAGCGAGCCTCGATTCGGATCCGGACCGAATGAGCGCCGTCGGCATTCGCGCTCAGCCGCAGATGGTGCATCCCCTGCGGGGTCGGGACGGCGTCCAGGTAGCGTCCGGCAGCACGTTCGGCTGCGGGCGGGGAGAATACGAGGCCGGGATCATCGCCGGGAGCCGGCTCGAACGAGTCCGAGGCCGCCAGCGCCGCCGAGTCCGCAAGACCCTGAAGCTCCCGCCGTGCCATGTGCAGGTCGGTCAGGGCTGCGATGAGAAGAGCGAGCAGCAGGGCGATGACGACGAAGCCGATGGCCAAGGGCGTGATCGAACCGGCATCCGGTGGCTGTCGTTGCGCATCTGCTGAGGAGCCGGCCTCAAGTTGCTCTTCGTCCGACATCTCATTCGCCTCCCGTGGCGACGACGTCGGTGTGATTGGCCCGCAGAGTGATGTGTGGCGAGTGATCGGATCCGAAGAGCAAGGGAAATCCCGGCAGTGAAACCTTCGTTTCGACACGTGCGGTGATCAGAGAACCGGCCTGTCCACAAGCCCCGGCGCACGAGTAGGTGATCGATGTCGGTGCGTCGTCGACTCCGAAGTCGGCGAAATGCATCCTCGCGACGGCCTGCGCCCTGGCCTCGGACGGGTTCGCATCCCGAGCGGCGATGCGGGAGGCGGACATCGCCGCCGAAGTGGTCGCGTAGCTGGCGGCCTGCAGCTGAGACAGGGCGAGCATGAGATAGATGACGGGAATGAGGAGGACGACCGCGGCGAAGATGAATTCAACGACGGCGGTCCCCGAATCCGCCCGATCGGTCCCGTTATCCGCTCGATCGGACCTCGCATCCGCCTGACCGGTCGCGCCGTCGTCAGCCACGGTCGATGTCCTCGACGAGGGACCGACCCCGCAGATCCCACACCTCGGCGGGTCCCCACAGCCCGAGCACGGGCAACGGGGTGCGCACACGCACCTCGACGATCTCGGCCCCACCTCGGCGGGAGGTCGAGACGGTGACCTTCTGCGCATAGCGCTCGCCGACGGACACGCGGATCAGGTCGGCGGTGAGTCGTTGGCCGTCGCGGGCGGTTTGGTCGGCCAGGCTCGCCTGTCGGGCCCCGGCGATGGCCGAGTCGATGACCGTGTTGCGCACGTGGATGACGAGTCCGATCTGCAGAGCACCGGCGAGGATGAGCGCCAGCAGCGAGGCGACGAGCGCGAATTCGGCAACGGCCGAACCCGTATCGGCGCACGCCAAACCATCGGCGCGACCCACATCTGGATCGCCCGGCGGTGAGCACGCGTCATCGTCGGCCACTTCCGGATCACCCTGCTCCGCGGACCTTGTTCATCGCATCCTGGAACATCGAAGTGAACGCCTCGCCCGCCAGGGCCCAGAGAGCAACAACTATTGCAACTCGCTAAGTATCATTGTGATATGGAAAAGACAAGAGCCGCCGCGTATGTTCGGCAGTCGCAGACGCACGAAGACACGATCTCTCCGGCTATCCAGCGGGAGCAGATCAAGGCCTATTGCAAGAGTAAGGGCTGGAAGCTGACAGAGGGAGTCTACGAAGACGTAGATATCTCAGGACGCGCCATGAATAATCGGCCAGGACTCCTCAAGCTCCGTAAGGACTATGAAGCCGGAGCATTCGATATCGCTGTTGCGCTCAACTACTCACGCTTCTCTAGGACGCTGGAGGACGGAGCATCCATCCTCGGGAGCATGAAGCTAGCCACGGTGGAAGAAGGCATAGCTGAATCAGATGATGAATTCACTCCGCTTCTCCATCTTCTGTTGGCTCACAAGTTCTCTCGTGACCTCGGGAAAAAGTGGCGACAAACTCATGAGAACCGAGTTAAGCGCGGTCTCCCTCCAACAGGTGCTCCGTACTTCGGGTACTCCAAGAATGACAAGGGGGAGTACGTACCGAATGAGTACGCTCCACTATTGAAGAAGGCCTATGAGGATTACGTGGGCGGGAAATCGTTTGGTGCGATTACGGCTGAATGGAATGAGGCCGGTGTCCCGACGATTACAAATCGAACTGATGCCTGGGCATTCCCTACCTTGATCGGACTCATGAGGAAGAAATTCCAGACTGGAGTAATCGAGTTCAAAGGAGAAGAGTTCCCTGGATCTCATGAGCCGATTATCTCCAAGGAGCTGTACACGGCATTTGAGGCGCGGAGGAATCAGAACTCCAAAGCACCAGCTAGGAATAAATACCCTGAGTGGCCGCTCTCGGGTCTCATGGTCTGCGGATCGTGTGGAGGTCCGGTAGGGATGATCCAGCGAAACAAGGACGGAGCTACGCGGTTAGGTTGCCTACATCGTCGCAACAAAGGCACGTGTAAACAGAAGGCAATCTATCGTCTCCAAGCGGATCATGCCTTCATGCTGTTTGTCTCTCAGTACATGGATCAGATCGTTTCCGCTCTTCCGGACGCGGAAACACAGTCACAGCTCAAGGAGGACGTAAAAGAGGCTGAGTACGCTCTCACAGCGGCTAAGAGCAAGCTTCAGGAGTTCCTTGAGACGATCACCGTACTAGGCCTTAGCTTGGAGGAGAGCAAGGAGATTCTTGAGGCCAGGCGTGCAGATGTGAAAACCGCTGAGATCAAACTGAGTGAGGCGGAAGGGGAGCTAGCTCTAGCAACTCCTCTGGAAGTCGATCAGCAAGCTTTGGAGCAAAAAGAGGACATGTCTCCTTCTGAGTGGGCTTTGTACGTGCGTACCAAGCTTGTAGACAAGTGCACGCTCAATCCGGATCAGTCCTTCTCCATCATCGGCAAAGCCGGTTACACACTGACTCAGGAGAAAATGAGCTATGACGGCTCCGTAAAGGTAGAGAAGGCAAACACGCAGGGCTTGAGCCGTGAGGAGACCAAACAGGCTAGAGCTTGGCTGAGGGCAAACGGCTATGAGGAGAAGGTCTCTGTAAGAGGGAATATTAAGTTCGAGTACCTGAAGCTTTGGATTAAAGAGGGTAAGCCTGTAGCCTGAGCATGTTAGATCCCTATTAAGGAGCTGGAATGGCTAAGCGAACAATTACGATCCTTTCAAGTGACCTGAGTGATCAGGAGTCAGAAGACGTGCAGACCGTTTCCTTCGGCTGGGATGGAAGAGATCTTGAAATCGACCTGACAGCCGAAGAGCGGGATGAATTTGAGGCTGGAATCCAGAAGTACGTAGAAGCCGCGCGAAGGGCTGAGAGCGGTCGCGTTGGATCTCAGAGGACAAGAAGGTCAAGCGGATCTCTCCTTTCAGATGCAGAGAAGCCGGTTGCACGTCTTTGGATTCAGGAGCAGTACAGAGAGCGCGAGATCGGAGACCGTGGCCGTCTGCCTAGAGATCTAGAACAGGCTTGGATCGACGCTGGCAAGCCCACAGCTCGAAACTAGTAACATTCCGAAAAGATCCCCATCTCATTAGAGGTGGGGATCTTTTGTGTTGAAACGTGACCGTATCGAGACCGGATTTGGTCAGGTGGTGTCAGTGCTCAGCCTTACTATCTTTCTAGTAGAGCACGGTGCTCTTGAGGGGAAGAAATGAAGAGTGTGAGACTTGGCGCGGTCATGGTGGCTGGAGCCATAATTCTGGCAGGTTGTGGCGGGGGAGCGGAGAGCAATGAAGCTCAACCGATTCAAGAGGAGACCGTAGAGCCTATAGCCGATTACACCGGACCTCCGGTGAAGTCGCAGAACAATTGGCCGTGTTTTACCGTGGGTGAAGTCGGATCTGGGCTGTCAATGACGTGGGAACTAGTTGTGGCCGCGCGTGACGCTCCAGACCAGCCCGAATACATAGACGATCTCGTAGACGAAGGCGATGACCTCTGGGAGGACATTGAAGATGACACTACTTGTAGCGGCGGAACCGAGCTTGCGGACTTCAATTATGAGGTAGCCAATCTCAACATCGATGTAACGCTGGATCAGGACACTGATGAGCAGTACGAGAAGATCGCTGATCTGGGAAATGCGCTACTCGATCTCTCCGATGAGGAGAATCATGAGTGGAGCTATGAGTTCGTAACCGACGTTTCGGAGATTGATCCGTGATGGGCTTGTTTAAGAGTAAGGCTGAGAAGCAAGAAGAACGGCTGTTTGAGCTGTACAAAGACACATTCGAAAAGCCTCAGTTACCGGCACCAAGACCAATGACCAGCTATGCCGACTATGAGGGGCAAGCCGAATCGGTTCTGCAAAACGTGGGTTTGGATATTGATGTTCGCACCATGAGTGACGTGCAGGGCGGTATGGAGTTCATGTGTAACGTTGCCAAGGTTCAACTCTCCGTAAGGCAGAACAAAGTTCCTGTGCTTGCTTTGAAAGCATTTGAGTTGGACTCACAGCAGTATTTCAAACCGATGAACATCTATATATCACCCTCGGGTTTCGAACCCGACGCGATTCAGTACGCATACAGCGCGAATTTGATTCTGCTTCAGATGACTGAAGACGGCAGAGTCGGAGGTGTAACGAAAAGCGGGATGATGTTGCTCCTCATGGGCACTAGATCGATGTTGTGGGGGCACGAATATGGACCTGAGCTACACTACAGAATCTTCAAGTACATGTATCCGAACTTATGAAATTGATATCTGATAAGACGGGCGAGTAAATTATATATCTGAGATATCTTATCGAGAGACCCGGTCTCCTACAAAGTAGGCGCCGGTCCTTCATTTCCGGTAGGGACCGGCGAGATACCGTATAATGGTATGTGCAATCTCCATAATTGTATTCTTTGTTAGTAAGAGTCCTCCATCCTTCGGGGTGGGGGATTTTCGCTATTTTAAGGCTTAATATTATGCTAAGTCATCATCTGTCACATTATGTCCAGAAATGTGTTATCATTGATACATAGCGATAAACATTCCAACTAACAAAGAGGGAGGTCGCTAGCAAAACAAAGGAGATCAAATTATGGAATATGCATACGTGCTATCACTGAACGAAGATGATTACGCATACGTCTTCCTTCCCAAAAGGGACAGCACCGGCCACAGGAAGCTACCGACCCTAGACGGAAATCGTCGGGAGATCGCTCGGGCAATCGACAAGAAGAACCCACACACCAGGTACGTGCCCTATGAGTCCGATATCTGGGGGAGCGTAGTCGAGATTGCGAAGTCCAATGTATATCAGGTCATCCTCAACTACATCATGCCGGAGTACGGAAAGTGCTTGCTAGTGATGGACGCTGGGATCTCTGCTGAAGTCTCGTGCGGATCTGAATGTCAGAACGCACTTGGAGATGTATGTATCTGTGCATGTGGCAAGGCCAATCATGGAATGGCAGTTGATCGCCCTTGGCTTCACGTTGGAGATCGAACCATTGAAGAGGGCGAGACCAAGAGAAACTATCGATGGTTTGACAACACCTACAGCGACAGACAGAAGGACTTAAATGCAGTAGAGATCCTAGAGATCATGGAAGAGGAAGGAATCGGAAATGCAGAACTTGAAATTGTATAGCAAAGCGGAAGTAGCAGAGATGCTAGGAGTCAGTGTCAGAACGATCTCCAGAGCAATCGAGAGGGGAGAGATCAAGACCACGACACTGAACGGATCTCCGAGAATCCCACACGCTGAACTCATGCGAATCAGCTCAGCAAACTAACAAAGAATTTTCCACCTGTTGCCTACCGAAAGGGCGATATATAACAGAAAGGCCAATCATGGCGAATGCAATCAAACTTAAGGATTTCACACCAATCATTCCAGCTATCAACGAAGAAGACCAGACCACTACGGCATTCTTCATCGTCTTCCGAGACGCAGAGCGTAAGGCGATTCTCAACGCTGAGCCGAATGCAAGAGTCTTCCTACTGGAGTTCTACAAAGGTGCCGATTCCGTTACCTGGAAGAACTGGAACAACACCTATCAAGTGACAGGACTCGATCACTGGGAGTCTGGAGAGGTCGAAGATCTCCACACACAGAGAGCAATCATCGTAGCTCCTAGCCTCATCTACGCAGACCCAAAGAAGACCGGAGCAAAGGTACTCCAGAACATCTCCGATTACTTTGAGTCCATCGGAAGCAAGACCAGCTTCAAGAGGTTCCCCGGCTACATCTCACTAGACAAGGTGCTTGAGAGTGAAGATGGATTCCTCTTCAGCGACGATGAGGCAGAAGCGGAGATTGAGGAACGAGAAGAGAAGGTAGATCCAAGGATCTTCCTGAATCGCTCAGAAGCGATCAGGCTCAATGAGATCGTTCTTGAGTGCTCCAAGGTCGCTAGAGAGCGCGGAAGCCTCTTCTGGGTACGCGGAGAAGTGATGAAGGTTGTAGGAGATCGTATGGTCTCTGTAGACGGTCCCGCGCTGAAGGGATGGACCGCAAAGCACGGACTCATGTTTGTCACTCCTACCGATAGAGCCGACGTTCCAAAGCTCATTGCTGAAGATGCAAAGTCCGTCATGGCGACTCCTGAACTCTGGGAGGGCAAGCTAAACGAACTGGAGACAATCGAGACAGCTCCAGTCCTAGGGAAGTCACTCAAGCCACGATTTGAGGCCGGGTATGACGCAGATACCCTCTCCTATGTTGTGGAGCCGATGAACTACCTAGGAGAGCTGGAGGGCGAGATCTCACCTGAGAAGGGAGCTGAGGCGGCTGAAAGGCTCATGAAGTGGTTTGACGGTTTCGCCTTTGTCGATCAGAGGTCTAAGGCCGATGCTCTAGCTTTCGCGCTTACTCCGCTCCTCATGCACTACTTGGATGATCCAATCCCCGGAGGTCTGATCACAGCCAATCGATCAGGAACGGGTAAGACAGAGGCCGCTAGGATCATTGCGCTCATGTCCGGAGATGACGCAATTGAGAATGATTGGCCGTCTGAAGCCAAGACCAGAGAGACCATTACCTCCATGCTCAACAGCGGTAAACAGGTCGCTATCTTTGACAACATCAAAGCGAACGTGGACAGTCCCGGAATTGAAGCTCTCTTGACCTCCCGTAAGTGGAATGATCGAGTCCTCTTCACTCAGAATCAGGCTGAGATCAAAAACAACACGGTTCTCTTCCTCACAGCCAATCATGCAAGTACTTCCCCCGACATGCTCCGTAGGCTTGTGCCTCTCCCAATGAACAGAGACGCAATCTCCGCTGAGGAGCAAGCAAAGTGGGACGGCCAGAGGAAGAAGAACCTCCAAGATAATCGTGAAGCGGTTTTGATCGATCTGCTGACGATGATCCTTGCATGGAGAGACGCGGGTACTCCTCTTGGAAATGAAGTCTATGACGGCTTTCAAGAGTGGGCAGAGACCCTAGGCGGGATCTTGGCTGTCAGTGGCGTACAGGGCTTCCTAGAGACGCGAGAGGACAATCTAGCCGGTATCGACTCCGGTAAGGACACTGAGCGCGAGATGTTGGCACGTATCCTCCGTGTGATGGACGGTCACGAAACCTGGTCAGCTAAGGATCTGGTGGATGAACTGAATATGACCTCCACACAACAGGCTTTGAACTCTGAGCAGTACGTCAAGGATCGTATGGCTCTCAAGTCTTACTTGGTAGGGCGAAGCGTCAAGGATCAGAGCAGTGCAATCGGTAAGAAGCTTGGACCTTTGTGCGATCCTCAGATCCTCCCTGGTGTGGAGTTGGTCAGAGGACGAACAGGTGCAGGACGCTTCTACTCCGTGAAGACCTCTCTCGGAAAAACTGACTATAGAGAGCTAATCGAGATCGCAAACGCATAAGCTCAAATCGATCTAGGCACTCCTTCGGGAGTGCCTTTTTCGTGTTTGTGCCGGGTTAACCGTCATGAATGTCGGACTGAATTCTTCAAAGCGACATGGCTTCTCCCCTTTATTCTTCTACTACTTCCTCTCTCTATGACACTATGACACTTTAAATTAAATTATCTATATATACACACCATAAGAAGAAGAAAGTTTAAAAGATTATATAAATTGTGTGGTCTATAGAGGGATAGAGAGAAAACCAGTGACATACCGACATGAACCGACATTCCCCAGTATTGACGCGGAAGTGGGATGGAGATTGGTCCGACATTGAATGTCGGTTGTCCGTCACGTTAGCGGAGTGATTAGCAATCTACACATAGCGATTCAATATTTAGTATAATGGATGTATGAAGAAAACAAAGAGTTGCAAAGGTGGCGTAAGCGGAGAGTGCGAACGTCCGTATTACGCTAAGGGCTTCTGCAATCCTCATTTTCAGATGTTTAAGAAGGGCTTACCGACTAACTATGAGATTGCGGAGAAGAGTCCTCACAATCAAACAACAGTTTGCACCATTGAAGGATGTGGACTTCCGCATAGAGCAATGGGTCTGTGTTCAAAGCATTATGCAAAGCACAGATACCACGAAAGGAAGAAGGCCGGAGATCTCCTCAGGAAGGGCACCAAGGGCACTCCCGTTAAGGAGCTTCAGAAGGATCTAGGACTCAAGGCTGATGGATATTTCGGAGCTGGTACTGAGAAGGCTGTCAAGGCCTATCAGAGGTCCAAAGGGCTGACTGTTGACGGAGTTGTAGGTCCGAAGACTCTAGCCGCTCTAAAGGGCAAGAAAGCTCCAGCGAAGAAGCCGAAGAAGAAGACAGCTCCAGAGTTTCCTCTAGCTAAAGGTCACTTCTTCTCTCAGCCGATGAGGACAGACAGAGCACACTCAGGCTTCTACTCCCTGGCAGACCGTAAGCACATTGTGAAGATTCAGCAAAAGCTAGGAATCGCGGGAGATGGACTCTACGGAAAGAGCACGGAGAAGAAGATCCGCGCATTTCAAAAGAAGGCCGGTCTGTCGGTCGATGGAGCGTGCGGAGACAAGACATGGAACAGGATGTTTAATCGATGATCAAAGTATACTCAAAGCCGGTTTGCGGTCAATGCGTCGGAGTCAAGTTATGGCTCAATAAGAATGAGATCGAGTTTGAAGAGCTATGCATCATGGATAGCTTAGATCTCATGGCAGAGCACGGAGTTCAATCAGCTCCAGCGGTATTCAAGGGAGATGAGCTTATTTCAGTTGGCTTCAATCCCGAAGAACTAGAGATTCTTCTCTAACAACCATTGGCCCTCTCGGTGGAAATCGAGAGGGCCACGTCTGTTCTTATATCTAAAATCGCTAATGATATAATTGGATGTATACGAAAGGATTAGATATGGATATTTTTGTGATGATCGCGGGACTTTTCGGAGTGGTCTACCTGTGTGATCTATTAGGAGAGAAGATAGGTGTTTGGGTAGCTGAAACTTATCAGAATTTTCTAAACCATTGACCCTGCAATCCTCTGGTTGCAGGGTCAATAGTTGCCACGATTTTAAGAAATCTTTGACTAGCGTTCGTCGGAAATCGTTGCTTGACCTTCGAGCTGGGTTCTAAGTTCCCGGATTAGCCTATCTCCTTCTTCGTCGTGCTTTATGCGATTCTCTTCGGAATCCCAATCTGGTTCAGGGTAGTCGGCAACGGGATTGTAGTGTTCTGCCCAAAAATCCATGTAGTTATGAAGTCCTTTGGCAAGCGATTCAGTTATAGGAAGATCTGAAGTCTTCACTACATAGTCATCGGTGTCGTGACTCCAGAGCGGCTCTTTTCGACCCCAGTCGGGAAAAAAGCGTATTTCGATTTTAGTTCTCATGGTGAACACATGTGCTCTCTGGTGGGAACGGAAGTGATAATGCGTTTCTTGTCAGTAGCGACAATGACCGACGGGAAGAATTCTCCCATCTTACCGTTCGATCCTTTTAGTTTAACGGGCGCTGTGTAGCATCTCTTATTTCCCTTTTGGACTAAAGTAAATGAAGGATTACTAAGTACTTTCTTTGTTACGGTCCACATGGTATCGTCCCAGTGCACCTTCTTGCTGCTGGTGACGGTCTTCCACTCTTTTTCGTGCTTTTTCCTAATGTGAACATAGCCGTAGCCAGGTGTTCCGCATTTGAGTGTGACTTCTCCGTCTTTTTTGGATTTAGTCTTTGCAACGTTCTCTAACTGGAGTAGGTACAAGGGGTCGTTGCAGTCCAGGATTATTAGCGGATTAAATTGTGTTTCGAGCCTAATCTGTTTCAGTTCTTTTTCTTGAGTACTGGTTGGAGAGGCGTGCGCTGTTGTTGGTATGAGAAGCGACAGCGTGACAATTATCGCTGAGATTGCGATTGATTTTCTCATGGAGATCCTTATTCGGTTTTCGAGGGGCGAAGTGAACTGTATCACTATCTGGGTCGGTGGCTGAGGGAGTGCGGGTGAATTTTTGGTGCGTGTTGCTATGAGCTTCTATGCGAGGAGTCTTGCCTGTGTGCCGACCCTCGGAACTGCATGCTGGGAGTACGCGGAGGAGTGCAGGAGGCTAGACGCTGGGATGGTGTGTCTTGGGTATTTCGGGAGGCTCTAAAGACCTTCATTGTTCCCGCAGTTTGGCTAGCTCACGATCCATCAACTCGCCAAACTTGCGGGGCTTGTCATGGAATCCCCATAGAAGAAGCTGATCAAACATAGTCTCCTGGAAATTGATGAGGAAGGAAACTATTTCATTGAACGCATTCCCATATCCGGCTGGATCATCCTTGGCTTTGTCGACCCGGATAGCAATGAGCTTTAAAAACTTGTCGATTTGCCTGGGCATCTGAGAGCCGTGTACAGCTGACTCCATCCTGAAGAGGCGGGTCGCTACAATGACTGATTTAACTTTCTCCGGGCCTGTTTCGTGATCGGTATAGGCGGCGATGTAGTTCGCGTAGTAGGCGCGTACCGCTTCAGTCCGGTCACGCTCCTTGGCAGAGTGCTCTAGATCCTTACGCTGGTCTTCAAGAGTGTGATAGTTGCGGATGTCCGCCTTCCTCTGGATCTCAGCATTGGCTTCTCGGTTTAACTCGTCTCTGCTCTTGGCTAGTCCATGGGAGATCCAGACAGAGAAGCCGGACGTGATCAGGCCACCAACAATTGCGCTCAGAAGAGCAGTCATCCAAGGTTCCATGAACGAAGCTTACCGCTCAGGTCAGGTCCGGTATAAGATTGCTGGACATCTGTAGTTGAAGGAGTTGCTGTGACGCCTGTGTATGAGTTCTTGAATAACGTTGAGCCCGTTATTGGTGGAGAGTGGGCCGTCACCACTCGTAGCTATCGAGTTGACGGAGATCGGGAAAGATACGTTCCGATCACGGTTACGTTTGATAGGTACGCAGATGCTGAGCGCATCTACAAGCAAGCCCTACTGCTTTCGGGAAACAGTGACGTTTATCTTGAGCATTTCATCGATGATGAGTGGATTCCCGTAGCTTCGGCACTTCCTGGAGGCTGAACCAGCTTCATCGTTCATTGACCCCCTCGGCTGAGGGGGTCTTTTCTTGTATCGAGACCCTGGGGCCGGTGTGCTCGGGATCAGCTAGGCGAAGAGCGGAGGCCAGAATAGAGCAAGTGTCCTAAGTGTGAAACATACAAGAAATATCCGATTACCACACGTGTCAAATTGTAGATATCTGTCATCGAACAAGTGTACTAATATGATTGCACGGCTAGAACGCTGGGATACCTCGGGGAGCGTTTCGGGGGTCTCGGAGATTCGTATAGATGGAGGGATCGGTGTGCAAGCCTTAGGTGGAGTTGCAAATTCTTTTGATTGGGAGGTCTGGAAGTGAAAGACATGAGTGAGGCTGTCAGGTACTTATCCGAGAGGCACGATGATGGAAGGTTGCTGACGGGGGAGTACCGGGTCAAGGTGAGCGTGCCTCTGGGTGATGGAATGGCACCGGCTGGAGGGGGATGGGTGGAGTCTTCAGAAGTAGCGCGTGTCTATTTCGCTGAGAGGCCGGATGCTGAAGCGGCATACGAGAGGGTGAAGGCTCTTGCTGAACGTGGGGAATCGGTCACGCTGGAGAAGCGGAGAAACCTCAGCAGACCGTTTGAATGGGACGTGATTGAGGCTGGGTGATCGGAGAAGTGCGGTTACTTCAGCCGTAGACTGAACAGCGAGAGCCGTAACTGATATCGGGTGCGTAGGGAGGGGTGTCGTGGTCACGTGGAATTGGACCGAAGAAGAGAAGATTCTCGTAGCTGACCTCAAAGATGATTTGGGTTGGAGGCCTTTTAGGAAGACAACGGCGGGCGTGGCTGAGTTGTCTGCCCTTCTCCGGAGCACGTCGGCTTATTATCCATTCGAAGGTCGGCCAGAAACATTCCGGAACGAGAACGGGGTCGCGCTTAAAGCCGAGAATCTTCAGTACTGGCACCCGAGCCGAACAGGAAAGGGCACGCGTCCTTCCGTCTCGGAGATCCCGATTGTGGAGGCCTTCCTTCTGGACCGAGACCGAATGAAGAGAGTCGCGGCTGAGATTCGTTTACGGCTTGAGGAAGGTCTGAGGCTTGAGGAGGCAGTCTCCAACGAATCAGATCCGCTGGTAATTGAAGCGGCTCAGGAGGGCGGCCTCAAGGCTGTTGTCTCCTACCGCCGTGAGAGAGATCCGAACCTACGTGAGGCAAAGCTGAAATCTGTTCGTGCTGAAGACCGTCCGATTGCTTGCGAAGTCTGTACATTCGACTTTGAAAAGACCTACGGAGATCGCGGTCGTGGATATATAGAAGTCCACCATGTCACGCCATTGCATGTGTCTGGAGTTGTGCAGACGCGCTTAGAAGATCTCGTATTGCTCTGTTCAAACTGTCACCGGATGATCCATAGGAGTGGGTGGCTGAGGCCCGAAGAGCTGAAAGATATGGTGCGAGAATAGAGGCAGATTTAGTCCATGTACCTATTCACTGTTGCTCGGATTGCTTCGGCGTGCTCGTAGATGGAATCTAGGCCTTCTAGCTCGTGTCGAGTCTCAGACTTGTTTTCGTCAAACAGTCCAATGTACTTCTTGCTCTTGCTGTTGAAATGAAGTCGCGCGATTGGTTTCCGGTTGTTGTCATCTAGCAAGACGGCAAAGTAGGACTTGGAATCGCGTTGTGCGACTCGCTCAGGCTTGACTTCACTGCAAGCGATTGCCTTGACGATCTGGTAACCCTCAAGCTCTTCAAGAGTTGTTTCGATTGTTGTATCCCGGTCCAGATCTTCTTCAGCTACAGGCTGACTAGTGGGGGCGTCTGCATTATCTGAAATCTTTGCCGACGCGTACGAAGCACCAAGCGCAGACTTGAGGCGGTCATTGGCTTCCTCGTTTAGGAATTGTTTGCAGGCTTTTCCGACAAGTTCTGTGAATAGAACTCGGATCTCCTGGGTGAACCGACCGTCATATACCCGCGAGGTGAAGAGACGCACGAAATCAGAATCAGGTTCTTTGAACTGCGACGTGATTTCTCGCTTGAGTGCACCTACATACTTCAGTTCCTCTGCGGCACTGTAGATGGAATTGAGGTCGAAGTCTTCTTTGGTCAGCTTTCTCAGTTCCGGAAGGATCGATTCGTCTATATCACTGAGGTCGAGGACCATGAACGGCCGATCATCCATGCGGTTTGGAGCGTCAAGATCGGTGTAGAAATTGTAGATCTCACCGTTCGTGAGAATGGCGATTTGCGCGTTGGTGACTGAGAAGTAGCGGTAGAGCTGAGAGGCGTGTTCCACCTTGAGCGAGCCTGTAGTCGGCTTGCATTCGATGAGGAGCTGTACCTCGCCCTCACGCATAATGGCGTAGTCCACCTTTTCGCCACGTTTGACTCCTACGTCGGCGGTGAACTCTGGGACTACTTCAAGAGGATTGAAAATGTCGTAGCCGAGAATGGTGGAGATGAACGGCATGATGAACGCGTTCTTCGTTGCTTCTTCTGTCAGTATCGCGTCTCGCTGATTGTGGATCTTCGTCGCTAGTGCGGCCAGTCGCTCTTCGAATTCCATGTTCTCCTCCTTGAGTTAATCCCAAGAGTAACCGTGACAAAAGTTTTTGCCTACTACCGTCACACAGTGCGCTTCGGGCGCATGCTTCCGGCGCGTCTCAATTACCGACTGTTGACTATAGGTGCAGGTGGACGGCCCGAATTTACTGTTTGCGGTTTGATAGTTGGATTTACCAATCCTGCTGTCATCAAGGTGATGAGAACCCAACCGGGCACGTCACCGCGATCGGGCGGATCGTACTCGCTGTCGAAATCGGTGTCCTCCCCAGGATGGGGGCCCGAGCCGGAATCGGCCTCGGTCCCGTACTCACGGTCGGTCGCCTCGCTGCGGGTGGACCCACCTCGGCGATGGGGTGCTCCGGCGATCAGCCCGAATATGAGCGCGATGAGTCGGTAGCTGAACTGGCGGAACATGGTGTCTCCTTCTTCCGGGTGAACTGCGGGACGATCATCTGGGTCAGGTTCGACCTTCGGTCGATGGGCTGCGGCGTGCTCCGGTGCACGCGGATCGGCGGTCACGGGCTGAGGTCGAGGACGGTCAGGGACGGGAAGACGGCGAAGATGACGGTGACGGGGAGGACGAAGACGACGACGGGTACCAGCATCCCGATCTCCTTCCTCCCGGAGAGCTCGAGCAGTCGTCGTCGTGACTGTTCGCGCACGTCAGCGGCTTGGGAACGCAGCACCTCGGCCAACGGCGTGCCGCGGGTCATCGACACTGCCAGACCGTCGACGAATTGGACGATCTCGGGGATCGCGATGCGCGTGGCCATGCCGTCGAGCGCTTCGACCAGAGGAGTGCCTGTGCGGGTGGCGGCCAAGGCTGCCCGGAGTTCGTCGATGAGGTCACCCGAGCATGTGCGGCACACGCGTTCGAGAGCCTCGACGATGCCCTCACCTGCGGTGATAGATAGAGCGAGGAGTTCGGCGACGGTGGGGAACTCGGCGAGGACGCGGGATTCGTGCCGGTTGATCGCCTGACTGAGGCGCCAATCGTTGAACACGTGGCCGGCGATGCCGCCGCTGATGATGAGGACGAGGGTGACGATGGGGGAGAATCCGCGCTGGGCCGACAGCAGACCGGCCAGCCCTCCGCCGGCGATCATGCCCACGAGGATGCTGAGCACCTGGTTGATGCGGAAGCGTTCGATCGTGGCATTCCCGCCGAGGCGGTCGATGCGCAGCCGCAGAGTCGCATCCGTGGTGATGCGCGAGGTCACCCAGAGCGTCGAGGTGACCAGCCACGATTTCGCCAGTCCCCAGAATCCTTCGGTGCGCGGGGTCGGGGGAGCGTAGATGTCGACCAGGGACTCCTGATCGCGCAGGTACGGTGCGATCCGCGACGACAGGCTGGGACGGCGCAGGGGAGGCAATGCGAAGACGAAGGCGCACAGGGCGAGTCCGTTGAGCAGTCCGAGTGCGAGCACGGACAGGGGATCGCCGAGGATGCTCATGCCGCCTGCCCGCCGGTCTCGTCTGCGGCGCCGATGAAGCGGCGGTGCGCTGCGCTGAGTGAGGAGCCTTCGATGACGCGCGGTTCGCTCGGGAGTCTGCCGATGCGCTTCATCGCCTGGTAGGCCAGCAGCGATACGACGAATCCTGCGGCCAACAGGATGAGGCCCGTCTGTGAGTTGTAGGCCGTCGCGGTCTCCGGCCGGGTGGACAGCAGCGCGAGCACCACCCATGGTGCGGCCACGGCCAGACGGGCGCCGTTGACGGTCCACTGCTGTCGGGCAGAGAGTTCGTTGCGGGTCCGAGCGTCATCGCGTACGAACTGCGCCAGGGCGCGCAGCATGGTGCCGAGATCACTGCCGCCGACCTGCCGAGTGACGCTCAATGCTGCGACGATGCGGTCGGCCACCGGATCCGCACTGACCTGCCTGAAGCGCTCGAGTGCGAGGGCGAACGAACCGCTGGCACGGTATTCCTCCGCGAAGACCTCGAACAGGGGACGCAGCGGCTCCGGTCCTCGATAAGCGAGTGAACTCAGGGCCTCGGGCAGGGACAGGCCCGCTCGGACTCCGGAATTGAGGTGGTCGAGGGTCTCCGGCCACAGCTCGCGCCGCATCACTTCGCGACCGCGCGCACGGTGCTGGAGCAGACGGTGGGGCAGCCACGAGGTGAAGAGGCCGAAGCACAGGGCGATCGCCCACGAACCGGTGAGCACGGTGGCGACGACCGCGACGATGCAGAAGGCGGCGATAGAAATGAGGAGCAGGTGCACCGGGCGCAGACGAGGAAACCCGGCCCCGGTGAGCATGTCGTCGAGTTCGCGCACCCACCGCCGCTGCGTCCTCGCCCCGGTCGGTCGCTGCCACAGCGACATCCAGATGAGCAGCAGCCCGACCCCGAGGCAGGCGCCGATGAGCAGTGCGTACTGCGAATAGCTCACGCCGCCTCCAGAATGGCGTGCAGATCCCGGCCGATGGCCGCGAATCGTTCGCCGAGGTGGCCGAACCCCTGACCGCGGACGAGCTGTCCGTGTGGGGAGTGGAAGATCGTGTCGAGTTCGACGACGTCGCCTTCGACGCCGCCGGGGACGGCACAGATTTCGTCGACGCGGCGCACCCCGGTGGGGTCCCGTCGCAGGTGGACGACGACGTCGAGGCTGACCGCGACGGTGGGGACGACGAAGGCCGACGAGATGTTCGCCCCGGCGAGCAGGGGCAGCGTGCAGATCTTCGTGATCGCCGCGCGAGCGGAGTTCGCGTGCAGCGTCGACATTCCGGCGAGACCCGAATTCAAGGCGATGAGCATGTCGAGGCTCTCGGCCTCTCGGACCTCGCCGACGATGATGCGGGTCGGGCGCATGCGCAGGGCCTCTTTGACCAGGGCCCGCAGAGTGACCTCGCCGGTGCCTTCGAGCGAGGGCTGGCGGCACTGCATCGGCACCCAGTCGCGGCTGGGCAGGTTGAGTTCGAAGACCTCTTCGCAGGAGATCGTGCGCTCGCGGGCCGGGATCGAACCGGCCAGGGCGTTGAGCATGGTGGTCTTCCCGGCCTGCGTCGCCCCGGAGACGAGGATGTTCGCTCCGCAGGCCACGGATGCGTCGAGGAATGCGGCGGCGCTCGGGGTGAGCGAGCCGTTCGAGACGAGATTTTCCAGATTGCGGGGACGGGCGATGAACTTGCGGATATTCACGGCCGGGTGGCTGCGCGTGATGTCGGGCAGCACCACGTGCAGGCGGGAACCGTCGGGCAGGATCGCATCGACGAAGGGCTGCGAGAGGTCGACGCGACGACCCGAGGTGCGCAGCATCCGCTCGATGAGGTCGTCGAGTTCAGCGGAGCTGAGCTTCGTCGTCGTCAGCTGGTGGACACCGTCGACGGCGATGAAGACTTCGCTGGGACTGTTGATCCAGATCTCCTCGACGTGCGGGTCGTCGAAATAGTCCTGCAGGACGCCGAAGCCGGAGAGCTGATTGTCGATACGCCGGAAGGTCTCCTCCTTGTCCTCGAGGAGTGGCAGGTCGGCGACGAGGCTGCGTTCGTCATATTCGGCGATGACGGTGCGGATGAGCTCGCGGGAGCGCTGGATATCGGCGCGCGGGTCCACATCGAGATCCCTGATCCGTTTGTGGACCTCGCTGGTGATGACTTCGGTGGCTTCCACAGTGAACCCTTGCCCAGACCATTCAAATGACAGCGAGATTTGCTGTTTAACCTATCTGTAGTCGAATGAATAATCCAGAGTGTTTGCAAATCTGTGGATAACTTCCGTGTGGTTTGCCTAATGACGGAAGTGTAGTTACATAATATGTCTTTGCGTGCGGCCGAGGGCGGGAGCGGAGTGCGCTTGGGGGCGGGTCTGTCGTGCTGCGCAGGGGCTGTCTGAGGGTATCGGTGTCCAGTTGCGTGGAACCGCGTTACGGTATACATTTTCCTCACCAGTTCTCGCGATGCAGCGACTCGAGCCGCGCCGCCGGCGGCGCTTTTGGTTCCCGGTTGCTGAGTCGGCTCTTCCGCGGGCACCTGCGCCGACCTGTGCCGGTACGAAGAATCTCAGATTCTACAACTCGTAGAAATAGTTCTACCGACCGTACTAGCGTCGAATGTGCAAGCAGAACAGCGACCTGACCAGGCCGCTCCAGCACTGCGGTGACCATGCCGCGAAAGGAGCAGAAGTGATCTCCCAGCCCGCTCTCGCCATCGTCCGGAACACCCTCCCCGCCGTCGGGGCCGCCATCGGCGACATCACCCCGATCGTCTACAAGCGGATGTTCACCGCGCGTCCCGAACTGCTGCGAGATCTGTTCAACCGCGGCAACCAGGCCCAGGGCGAGCAGCAGAAGGCTCTGGCCGGCGCGATCCGAACCGGGCGGCTCGTGAACCGGCGGATGCGCGCCGAGGTGGCCCAACCTCGGCGCGCATCCGCCGTTTCCTGCCCCGGGGAGGGCATGCACTAGAATCGAGGCATTATGGCCTCCACTGATTACTCTTCCGAAATCGCCAACCTCCGTCAGACGTACAAGGCGATTCTCGACGTGTCCGACCTGGACAATCTGCGCGACGAGGTCGCCGAGCTCACTGAGGAGGCGTCGTCGCCGACCTTCTGGGACGACCCGGATTCGGCGCAGAAGACCTCGGCGAAACTTTCGCACAAGCAGGGGACTCTGGAGAAGCTCGAGAAGTTCGGGCAGCGGATCGACGATGCCGAGCTCCTCGTCGAGATGTCGCAGGACGAGGGTGACGCCGACTCACTCGAAGAAGCTGATCGGGACATCAAGAAGCTGCGCGATCAGCTGGCCGAGCTCGAGATCTCGACTCTGCTCAACCACGAGTACGACGAACGCTCGGCCGTCGTCACCGTGCGTTCGGGTGCCGGCGGCGACGATGCGACCGACTGGGCGCAGATGCTCACCCGCATGTACATCCGCTGGGCGGAGAACCGCGGTTACGGCGTTCAGGAGCTCGACACCTCCTACGCCGAAGGCGCCGGAGTGAAGTCCGCGACGATCCAGATCAACGCCCCCTACGCCTACGGCACGTTGTCGGTCGAGGCCGGCACCCACCGCCTCGTGCGCATCAGCCCCTTCGACAATCAGGGCCGCCGGCAGACCTCCTTCGCTGCGGTCGAGGTGGTCCCGCTCATCGAGTCGACCGACCACATCGAGGTCGACGAGAACGACCTGCGCATCGACGTCTACCGGTCCTCAGGGCCCGGCGGGCAGTCGGTGAACACGACGGACTCGGCCGTGCGCATCACCCACATCCCCACCGGCGTGGTCGTGAGCATGCAGAACGAGAAGTCACAGATCCAGAACCGTGAGGCCGCGATGCGCGTCCTCCAGTCACGACTCCTCGAGCGCAAGCGCCAGGAAGAAGCGGCGCAGAAGAAGGAGCTGGCCGGGGACATCAAGGCCAGCTGGGGCGACCAGATGCGCTCCTATGTCACGCACCCATACCAGATGGTCAAGGACCTGCGCACCGGCTACGAGGTCAACAACCCCTCCGCGGTCTTCGACGGCGACCTCGACGGGCTCATCGAGGCCGGCATCCGCTGGCGCAAGGAACAGGAGATCGCCGAGGAGGCCGAGGCCTGAGCTGACCGCCGCCTCGGTGAGGGCATCGCCACAGTCCGACGACCGACTGTGAACTTCATCAGACCGCAACACACGCCCGCTCGCCTCCCGGGACATCACGGAGCTGTTACGTACAGTGGAAACGGCCGAGCCACCCGCGACATGATTGAAGACCGACTTGATCAGATTCGACTCCGTTTCGAAGTCCTACGACACACGAACACGTAAGGCACTCGACGACATCTCGTTCGAAGCCGACCGCGGTGAATTCGTGTTCCTCGTCGGAGCCTCCGGTTCGGGAAAGTCCACGGTCATCCGCCTCATCCTCCGCGAAGAGGTCCCGACTGCCGGGCGGATCCACATCGCCGGGAAGTCCGTGGTGAAGATGCCCAGCTGGAAGGTGCCCTACCTGCGGCGGGGGATCGGAACCGTGTTCCAGGACTTCCGTCTGCTGCCGAACAAGACCGTCTTCGCCAACGTTGCCTTCGCACTGCAGGTGATCGGTAAGTCTCGCGCGGCCATGTCGACCCTCGTCCCCGACGTCCTCGAGACCGTGGGTCTGGCAGGGAAGGAGAAGCGCTATCCCAGCGAACTCTCCGGCGGTGAGCAGCAGCGAGTGGCCATCGCCCGCGCCGTGGTCAACAAGCCCGGAATCCTGCTCGCCGATGAGCCCACGGGCAACCTCGATCCGACGACGAGTGCCGACATCATGAGCGTGCTGGAGAAGATCAACCGCAACGGCACCACCGTGCTCATGGCCACCCACGACGGTGAGATCGTCAACCGGATGCGCCGCCGTGTCATCGAACTGCGGGAGGGCGAGATCGTCCGCGACGTCGAAGAAGGCACCTACGGAGTCGCCTCATGAGAGCCGGATTCATCCTCTCCGAGGTCGTCTCGGGCCTGCGGAAGAACTTCTCCATGGTCCTCTCTGTCATCCTCGTGACCTTCGTGTCGCTGCTCTTCGTCGGTGCCGCGATTCTGCTGCAGATGCAGGTCGGGCAGATGAAGGACTTCTGGTACGACCGAGTGCAGGTCTCTGTGTTCCTCTGCCCGTCGGACTCGGAGGCGACGAACTGCGTCGACGGTGAGGTCACCGGCGATCAGAAGGAGCAGATCAAGGCCGAACTCGAAAGCTCCGAACTCGCCCCCTATGTCGACAAGGTCTACTTCGAGGACAAGTCCGAGGCCTACGAGCACTTCCAAGACCAGTTCAAGGGCACCAGTCTCGAAGGCACCGTGCCCAAGGACGACATGAACGAGTCCTTCCGGGTTAAACTCAAGGACGCCGAGAAGTACGACATCATCAAGGAGACGTTCTCCTCGACACCCGGAGTCGAAGAGGTCGTCGACCAGAACCAGCTGCTCGACCGGCTGTTCGGGGTGCTCAACATCGCCACCATCGTGGCCGTGGCCATCGCCGGCATCATGCTCGTGTGCGCGATGCTGCTCATCGCCACCACCATCCGCCTCTCCGCGTTCTCCCGACGCCGGGAGACCGGCATCATGCGACTCGTCGGTGCCTCGAACACCTTCATCCAGATGCCGTTCCTCCTTGAGGGAGTCATCGCCTCGGCGATCGGCGCGACACTGTCGGCCGGCGTGCTGGGTCTGCTCGTGCACTTCGGCATCAGCGGCTGGCTGCAGGGGCAGGCGACCGGGTTCAGCCTCATCTCCGGCTGGGACGTTCTCCTCATCGCCCCCGTGCTCATCGTCATCGGCGTGATCATGGCCGGAGCCTCCTCGTTGATCACCCTCAACAAGTACACGAAGGTCTGAGATGAAGCACAGGCTCGGACTCGCCGTCACCGCGGCTGTACTCGCGCTGGTCCTGCCGACCGCCTCGGCGGTGGCCGACCCCAGGGACGACAAGAGCAAGGTCGATGACCGCGTCAAGGAACTCCAGCAGGAATTCGAGGGACTCGACGAGGATCTCGCGCGCGTCATCGCCGAACGCGATGAGGCGCAGGAGAAGCTGCCCGACGCGGAGGCGGAATCGAAGGCCGCCGACGATGCGTTGGCCGAGGCGATCGAGAAGGATCAGGACATGGCTGCGAGGCTGACCTCGGCCGAGAACGCGCAGAAGGATCTCAAGTCATCGATCAAGTCGGGCACCGAGGAGATCGGCAAGCACAAGACTTCGGCCGCGCGCATCGGGCGTCAGGCGTACCAGAACTCGGGCATCACCTCGGACCTGGCGATGCTCCTGCAGATGGCCGAGGGTACGAGCGCCGACGGCGGCATCGGGCGGGTGGATTCTGCTGTGCGCAGCCAGCAGCGCACGATCGACAAGCTCTCCGAGCAGCGCGCATTGAACAAGAACAATGAGGAGCGCCTGTCGGGCGTGACCGAGAAGATCTCCGACCTCAAGGACGAAGCCGCCGAGGCTGTCGTGGCCAAGGAAGCCGCGCAGGTCGATGCGAAGAAGAAGGCCGACAGCCTCAACGATCTGATCTCGGCGAAGGACGATGCGGAGAAGACGATCTCCGACAACAAGGCCACGACCGAGAAGCAGCTCGCCGATGAGAAGGCCGAGCAGGACCGTCTGGCGAAGAAGGTCCGCGAGTGGGAGAAGGAGCAGGAGAAGAAGGGCAACTTCACCTTCGGTGACGGTGTGCTGGCCAACCCGGCCAAGGGGTACCCGATCACTTCGCCGTTCGGCTATCGCATTCACCCGATCACGGGGGCGAAGAAGCTGCACTCCGGAACGGACTTCGGTGTTCCCTGCGGCACCCCGATCCATGCGGCCGGCGACGGCGTCGTCGTCGGGGCCGGCTGGACTGGCGGCTACGGAAACCGGGTGGTCGTCTCCCACGGCAAGATCAAGGGCGACTCGATCGCTTCGACGTACAACCACAACACGAAGGTCAAGGTCCACGCCGGCCAGAAGGTCAAGAAGGGCGACGTCATCTCGATCTCCGGCACGACCGGCGCCTCGACCGGCTGCCACCTGCACTTCGAGATCATGAAGAACGGCGGCTACGTCAATCCGATGCCCTACATCTCCTGACCCCATTTGCTACCCGACGGCGGCCCAGCAACCTCGCGCGAGGTTGCAGGGCCGCCGTCAGGTAGCAATGAGGGGGTGGGGGGGGGGGGGGACGGCGCTTGGGCCCAGGCGCCGGGGCCCGAGGGGG
>NZ_JABKDE010000020.1 GCF_013623835.1 Brevibacterium oceani
TGTTTCGGCAGGCTCCCTCTTCTTCTTTGTGTGGTCCTGTCTGACGTGTGGTGTTGGGTGGGGCCTTTCCTGTATTCACCGGGTTGTCGACCATGTGTGGGTGCTGCTGGTGTGGGTGCTGGTGCTGCCGGTGGGGATATCATTGCCTACGTTTGTTATGGGTCTTATCCTGTTCATTAAGTACTGTAGTGACCGATATACGACTCGTAAGGAGCGAAGGTGGACGTAACCAGGACCGTTGCACGCCGCCTCGGTGAGATCGGGGCGTCTGTGCGTCAATGGCGGCTGATGCAGTCCCTCAAAGCCGAGGAGGTCGCCGAGCGAGCCGGCATCTCCAGGTCAACCCTTCAGAAGATCGAGCGGGGGGAACCCGGCGTCTCTGTAGGAGCTGTCCTCTCCGTGATGCAGGCGCTCGGGCAGCTCGACCACATCGTTGGCGCTTTCGACCCGTTGAGCACCGATATCGGACGTCTGCGCTCCACAGAGAAGCTGCCGTCGAGAGTCCGACGATGAGTGAGCAGGTGCGTGTCGAGATGGACGTGATTGGGCGGAACGCCCTCGTTGGAGAGGCGTACTTTCATGTCGCCCGGAGCCAGATCTCGACCACGTTCAAATATGCCGACGAGTTCCTCGGATCTCGCCAGGCCTATTCCATCGATCCCCAACTCCCACTCTCTGTCGCTCCGATCTCCGTCCCAGGGCTGCCCGGGGCGTTCAGCGACTCGGCTCCCGACCGGTGGGGCCGCAACCTTGTCGCGAAACAGCACCGTCGTCAGGTTGCACAGGGCGATGCTCGTGACCGCCGGCTGACTGAGGTGGACTATCTGCTCGGTGTCAGTGACCTGACCCGCCAGGGCGCACTGAGATTCAGGAGGTCCTCGACGGCCGAGTATCTGAGTGCCGGGGCCTCTGTGCCGAAGACTGTATCGCTGCCCGAACTCCAACATGCGGCAGACGAGGCTGCGGAGGGAACCGGAGCTGCAATCAAACGACTCCTCGAAGCAGGTACCGGCTCTCTCGGCGGGGCCCGCCCCAAGGCGTCGGTAGCAGGAGGCTCCGGGGGTCTGATGATTGCGAAGTTCACTAGGCCGGGCGATGACTGGAACGTCATCCTCTGGGAACGTTTAGCGCTGGAGGTTGCGAGATCGTCGGGGGTTGCAGTACCCCACGCACAGCTGGTGCGGATCGACGAACGTCCAGTGCTGCTCCTTGACCGGTTCGACCGGCAGCACGGTCGACGTATCGGATACATGAGCTCGATGACGGCTGCGGACCGCCGCGACGGCGAACACGCTGACTACGTCGATATCGTCGAAGCGATCGAGGACACGAGCAGCCGGTGGCGGCGTGACTGCAGCGAGCTCTTCCGCCGCATGGCGTTGTCCTCCGCACTTCACAATACGGACGACCACCTTCGCAACCATGGCTTCCTCCGCCACGAAGCCGGTTGGGAACTCAGCCCGGCCTTCGACATCAACCCCGAACCAGACCTCGCGGTCGAACGACAGACTGCGATCAATGGCGTAACCGAAGCTGAGCATGAAGCGGAGGCATTGCTCGAGTTCGCTCCACTCTGCCACCTGACGACCACGGAAGCGCGCACAATCCTCGCCGAGGTCGCCGAGGCGGTCGGTCACTGGGAGGAGTGTGCAAACGCGCTGTCGGTCCCGTCGAGAGAACTCACCTCCGTCGGGGATGCGATCAACACGCAACTGGAGCGTCTCCGAGCGGTGTTGCCTGCGGCCCTCTAGGCAGTCGTTCCGCGAATTGGCGGGGCTCATGCCGGGTAGTGGTCGGGTCTGAGTCTGGGGTGCGGGTGGTGTGTGGTGGGTGTCACGTGGTTGGGGTGGGGTTTGGATTTGCGTGGTCGGGTTTGCCTGGTCTAGAGTTATATCTCGTTGCCCCGCCGGAAACGAGGTTCTCAGAACAGAGTTTCCACCGGGCCTGACCAGGACAAACAGGGTTTGTCAGGTGGTTGGGACGGATGGGGTGGCCA
>NZ_JABKDE010000002.1 GCF_013623835.1 Brevibacterium oceani
CGGTGGTGATAGTGGTGGGGAAACGCCCGGTTAACCGTTCCGATCCCGGTAGCTAAGCCCATTCGCGCTGATGGTACTGCAACTTGGTGGTTGTGGGAGAGTAGGTGACTGCCGCAATATTCTTTGCAGGAAAGGGGCTCCATCCTGACTGGTGAAAACCGGTTCGGATGGAGCCCCTTTCTGATATTCACGAACGGAAACCATGACAACTATTGAGACCCTGCAGAACGAACTCGCACAGCACGGCCGTGTAGAGATCCGCTTCGGACGGACCAAACAGTTCCTCCGCTCTGCCGGCACGGCACTGCGACTGCGTCGATCCGAATCGGCAGGCCCGCAGGTCATCATCAGTGACCACGGACTCTGGGCCGATACTCACGATTTCCCCGACACGGTCGTCCCATGGGCTCGCATCCTCGAAGTTCACCTCACCAAAGTCAACGTGAGTTCCTACATCGACGTGAGCATCCGCAGCGCCGACAGCCCCGGTCGCCGGCGGACGCTGCGGCTGCCTCACATGCTCACCGTCGATCCCGAGGCCCTTGCCAAATGGATCGTCATGGAATCGATGGTGCGAGGCGATCCCATCTGAAGCGTGTGTGGTCGACATGATTTCTGTAGTGTGGGGGCCACATCACTATGGAAGGACCTGACCATGATCGACAAGCTTCATGATGCGTTGAGGCTTCGCACGAACCCGGCCATCTTCTTTTCCTCGGCCGCAGTGATCATCATCTTCGTCCTCGGCACGATCTTCTTCACCGACCAGCTCGACGCCGGTGTCTCCGTCGCCTCCGACTGGCTGTTGACGAACCTCGGCTGGTTCTACATCCTCGGCGTCACCGTCTTCCTGGGCTTCCTCATCTACATCGCCGCCTCCCGCTACGGACGAGCGAAGCTCGGCCCCGATGACGAACCGCCCGAACACTCCAACGGGGCCTGGTTCGCGATGCTCTTCGCCGCCGGCATCGGCTCGATCCTCATGTTCTGGGGCGTGGCCGAACCCGTCAGTCACTTCGGCGACCCACCGCGCGCCTCGTTGGGCATCGAAGCGGGCACACCAGCCGCCGCGGTCGATGCCATGAACTTCACCTATTACCACTTCACGCTGCACACGTGGACGATCTTCACGCTGCCCGCTCTGTGCTTTGCGTACTTCATCCACAAGCGCAATCTGCCGCCGCGGGTGAGCTCGATCTTCCAGCCCATCCTCGGCGAGAAGATCCACGGCCCGATCGGCAAGACCATCGACGTCGTCGCCATCATCGGCACCGTCTTCGGCATCGCGGTCTCGATCGGGCTCGGAACTCTCCAGATCAACGGGGGACTGGCTCAGGTCATCGGGATTCCGGAGAACGCCCTCTGGCAGCTCATCATCATCGGCGTCGTCTGCGGACTCGCGACGATCTCCGTGTCGCTCGGCCTCGACAAAGGCATCAAGGTCCTGTCGAACCTCAACATCGTCATGGCCGTTCTGCTGCTCATCTTCATCGTCGTGTTCGGGCCGACCCTATTCATGGCCAAAGGAGTCTTCGAGTCCCTCGGCACCTATATCCAACAGCTGCCGGAACTCGCGCTGTGGAATGACACATTCGCCGATACCGGTTGGCAGAACACGTGGACGGTCTTCTACTGGGCATGGACGATCACCTGGTCGCCCTTCGTCGGCATCTTCATCGCCCGCATCTCCCGCGGACGAACCATTCGCCAGTTCGTCATCGGTGTCCTCGCCATCCCCTCGGCATTCTCGGTTCTGTGGTTCGGCATCTTCGGCTATGCGTCCTTCGACATCGAACTCAACCAGGGCGGCGGACTCGTCGATCGGGTCGTCGATCAGGGAGACATCCCGGGTGCGCTGTTCGCGTTCCTCGACCACTACCCGCTGGCGGCACCGATCTCGGTCATCGCCATCATCCTCGTGGTCATCTTCTTCGTCACCTCGGTCGACTCGGCTGCGCTGGTCGTCGACACGATGAACAACGGCCACGAAGACTTCAACCCGCTTCCGCAGCGGATTTTCTGGGCCGCAGCCATCGCCGTGGTCACCGCCGCTCTGCTCGTGTTCTCCGGCTCAGGCGGACTCGAAGCTCTGCAGTCGACGATCATCCTCGTCGGTCTGCCGTTCTTCATCATCGCCTACTTCCAGATCTACGCCCTCATGCGTGCCCTGCGCGAGGACGCCGGTGCGCTGCCTCGAGTGCGTATGCGGCGGTGGAAGAAGGTCCTCCCGCCCGAAGAGGTCGAACGCCGCGACGGCGACGATGACGAATTCAGCCACGAATACGACGGTGACGAAGACGTCGTCACCAGACCCGAAGCGGTCGAACCCGCGCCGAAGTTCCGCGACCCGTACGTCGAGACGTCTCGTCACAAGGGACGACGAGAAGGGACTCTGGCCAGTCGGACGGGCAGCCGAACCGCGACCCGGGACGACGATGCCGGATGACGTAAGGAACCGAATATGACGCAGGGGCCGGAGCAATCATGCTCCGGCCCCTGTCGCCTCGGTGCGCGGCCGCACGAGCGTGCTTCGTGACCGGCTGTGCAGCTCTCGGCCGACGAGATCCGTCTGTGAACAACGTCAGCGTTTACCGGCTAAACATCGTTCGTTGGGATTCAGCGTTTTCCAGTTTCCCGTTCCTGAATGCTTGTCGAACTCCTCACCGCGTGCAACGATGAAGTTGTCTGCAAGGTCAGATGCAAATGAATAGCGACTTCCGAATACATACCGAGGGAGAGAACGCATGAACGCATCAACCATCATCTGGATCGTCGTCGCCATCGTCGTCGTCCTGATAGTCGTAGGAATCATCATTGCCGTCAGCCGGAAGGCCGCAGCGAAGAAGCGCGAACGGCAACGGGAAGAAGCGGCCCAGCTGCGTCAGCAGGCTGCTGAAAACGAGCCCGAAGTCCGTGCCCATGAAGCAGAGGTAGAGAAGCAGCGGGCGGAGGCCAAGATGGCGAAAGCCAACGCCGACGCTCGCGCAGCCGAAGCTGATCGGCAGGCGGCTGCGGCAGCACAGCTCGACTCCGAAGCAGAGAAGCGTGAACAGGCAGTGCAGGAGGAACGCCTGGCTCACGAACGTCGTCTGGAACGTGCTGATGATCTCGATCCGGACTCTGGACCGCAGCAGGCCCCGGGCCGCGAGAGTGACCAGCGAGCTGAGGGCAACGCGGCTGCGAATGCCGATCGTCCTGTCCCCGGGCCCGAACGCGGTGCTGCCGATGATGGTCGCTACGTGTCCGAACAGGACATCGATGCGGAGTCACTGCGGCGGGGTGACGTCCGTCCTCCCGACAGCGACGGTTCCGAGCCGAAACACTGACCGCCGCTGACACTCTGAACCGGGGTGTCGTCCTCAGCTGAATCCGGCTGGGGACGACGACTTCGAACACGACGAAGGGGCCACTGCAATACGCAGCGGGGCCCCTTCGTCGTGATCAGCTCAGCTTCGTCATGACCGGCTCAGCCACCTCGGCGGGGGAGAACCGATCATCGATCGGTCACTGACCGGACTTGATCATCTCCGCGCACTTCTCGCCCATCATCATCACGGTGATGTTCGGGTTGACGGTGGTGATCTCCGGCATCGCTGAGGCATCGACGACGCGCAGACGGTTCACGCCCTTGACCCGCAGCTGCGGATCCAGCGGCGACATCTCGTCATCGGGGGCACCCATCCGCGTCGTACCGACCGGGTGGTAGACGGTGTTGTGGGTGCGGCTGATGTAATCGGCGATCTGCTCGTCGGTCTGCACATCCTTGCCCGGGAACAGCTCCTCGCCGGCCCACTCGGACATGGCGTCCTGCGACACGATCTCACGCGCCTTCTTGATGCCGGCGACCATGACGCGCATGTCGTGACCCTCGGGATCGGTGAAATAGCGGGGATCGACCTTCGGCTTGTCCCGGAAGTCCTTCGACCGCAGACGCACCGTGCCGCGCGACTTCGCATGCGTGACATTCGGGGTCAGGCAGAACGTGTTCTCCGCAGTCGGGTATCCCTGACGCAGAGTGTGCATGTCGAAGGGCACCGAACCGTAGTGGAACATCAGATCCGGACGATCGAGACCTTCCTCGGTGGGGGAGAAGATGCCGATCTCCCACCACTGGGTCGAATCCTCGACCATCGGCTTCTTCGCCTCCCACGAGATGACACCCTCCGGATGGTCACCGAGGTGCTCACCGACTCCCGGCGAATCCACACGAGCCTCGATGCCCACCTCGGCGAGGTGGTCCTTCGGGCCGATGCCGGAGAGCATGAGCAGCTGCGGGGTGTTGATCGCGCCGGCGGAGACGATGACCTCGCGCTTGGCTTCGATCCGGTTGGTCTTGCCGAAGGCGTTGTTGACCACGTGCACGGCGGTGCAGTTGTCGTTCTCATCGAACTCGAGCTCCTTGGCTTGAGTGTCGGTGAGGATGGTGAGGTTCTCACGGTCGAGGATCGGGTGCAGGTAGGACACCGAGGACGACGAGCGGGTACCGTCCGCCTTGCGGTTGACCTGGAAGAAGTTCGCCCCGTTGATGATGGTCTCACCCTCGTTGAACTGCACCCGCGGGATGCCTGCCTGCTCACAGGCGTCGAGGAGGGCGACGCCGCATGGATCGACCGGCGGCACGTTCATCAGGCTGACCGGACCGTCATGGCCGTGGTGGTCTCCGGGCAGTTCGTTGTTCTCGAGCTTCTTGTACAGGCCGAAGGTGTCCTTCGATCCCCAGCCGGTCGCGCCGAATTTGTTCTCCCAGTCATCGAGGTCCTCGCGTGGGGCCCAGAAGGCGATGCACGAGTTGTGGGAGGAACAGCCGCCGAGCACCTTCGCACGCGCATGACGCATGTACGAGTTGCCGTTCTCCTGCTCTTCGATCGGGTAGTCCCAGTCGAAACCGGATTCGAGGAGTTCCATCCAGCGGTTGAGGCGCAGGATGACGTCCTCGTCGACATCGGTCGGGCCGGCCTCGAGCAGGCCGACGGTGACCTCAGGGTCCTCGCTCAGGCGCGCGGCGACCGCGGCTCCGGCGGAGCCGCCGCCCACGACAACGTAGTCAAAGCTGTGAGTGGTCTTCACTATCTGATCTCCTTAGTTCTCGATGTGCGTGTTCCGGGGTTCCGGGCTCACTTGGTGTGGTCGGGGAACCATCCGGTGACGGCGGGTTCGAGGTTGTGGTAGATGTGCTTGGCTTCCTGGTATTCGGCCAGGCCCGTGGGGCCGAGTTCGCGACCGAAACCGGACTGCTTGTAGCCGCCCCATTCCGCCTGCGGCAGGTAGGGGTGGAAGTCGTTGATCCAGATCGTGCCGTGGCGCAGGCGCTGGGCGACCAGCTGGGTCTTGCCGGCGTCTTGGCTCCACACGGCACCGGCGAGTCCGTAGTAGGTGTCGTTGGCGATCTCGACCGCCTCGTCGACGGTGGAGAACGTCTCGACGGTGACGACGGGACCGAATGCTTCGTCGGAGACGACGGACATGCCGCGCTTGACCTGATCGAGCACGGTCGGCAGATAGTAGTAGCCCTTCTCCAGTTCACCCTCGCCGAACTTTCCGCCGCAGCGCAGGCGGGCGCCTTCGGCGACACCCTTCTCGACGTAGGCAGCGACCTTCTCACGGTGAGCCTTCGAGATCAGCGGACCGGACTCGGCGGCCTCATCGAAGGGTCCACCGAGGCGGATCTGCTGGGCACGCTCGACGAGGCGGTCGACGAACTCCTCGGCGATGGATTCCTCGACGATGAGTCGGGCACCGGCCGAGCACACCTGGCCGGAGTGGACGAACGCGGCGTTGAGCGCGTTGTCCAGAGCTGCGTCGAAGTCGGCGTCGGCGAAGACGACGTTGGGGTTCTTCCCCCCCAGCTCGAGAGCGATCTTCTTGATAGTCGCCGCAGCGTTCTTCGCCAGCAGGCGACCGGTGACCAGACCGCCGGTGAAGGAGACCATGTCGATGTCTTCGTGCGTGGACAGGGGAGCACCCGCGTCGGCGCCCGCACCGAGGATGAGGTTGCCGACACCCGCCGGCAGACCGAGCTCCTCGAGGACCTGCATCGTGAGGATCGCGGTGTGCGGGGTGAGCTCGGCCGGCTTGAGGATGAACGTGTTTCCGGCGGCCAGGGCCGGAGCGATCTTCCACGCGGCCTGCAGCAACGGGTAGTTCCACGGGGTGATGAGTGCGCACACGCCGACGGGCTCGTGCACGATCCGCGAGGCCACGGTGTCGGTGCCGGCGTCGACGACGCGACCGGCGTCGTTGGCAGCGAGCTTGCCGAAGTAGTCGAAGCAGTTCGCGATGTCGTCCATGTCGATCTGCGATTCGACGAAGCGCTTGCCTGTGTCCAGGGACTCGGCGTTGGCGAATTCGTCCTTGCGCTCACGCAGGGTGGCGGCGAACTTCAGCAGCAGGTCGCCGCGTTCGCTGGTGGGCACGGATGACCACACGCCGGAGTCGAAGGCGCGGCGGGCGGCCTTGATCGCCAGTTCGGTATCGGCCGGGCTGGCCTCGTCCACCTCGGCGACTAAGCTGCCGTCGGCCGGATTGCTGATCGTGCGGGTTCCGCCGTTGACAGCAGACACCCACTTTCCGTCGATATAGAGAGTGTTGGGCACGATATCTCCTTTTCCTAGCTGGCTGATGGCTGGTGAACGATCGGGGATCTACAGGTGCGAGAGCGCCGCTGACCTGGCGCGACAGTGCCGAAACCGACGTTGTCGGGCACCACGATAGGCGAAGTGAGGGGGCGAATGCGCAATCCGATGACACTGGTCACAGTCGCCGTCGCATGTGAGGTTGGTCGTGGTGGTGAGGCCGGTCGGATCGCTGAGGCCGGAGAGCGTGGTTGAGTCGGTCGGTGCTGCGGAGATTCTGCTCGTGGAAGTGCGGAGACATCCGTCATCCGCACGCATCTCTTCCACGTCAGATTTCATTCATCCCCTGGTGCCTGAGGCGGCGCGTTCTGCCGCTGCCGCCGAACCGATACGAATTCTGTTGGCCTGTCGACTGGATTCGCCTCGATTCTAACAGAGGGGCACGGCGGTGACCTGGGCGGCGATTCGCTTGCGGGCGCCCGTGAACGCACCCAGCGACGTGTCCCCGCCCACAGGGCGATGAGGCTGTGAGTGCACTAGAATGGACCGGAATCATCGAAAAGACTTCATAGGGAGAATCGTGGCCCAAGGGGATTCGCGAGACAGCCAGGACAACCGCCGCGCAGATGGCGGTCGCCGCTCAGATCGCGACAATAATCGCAACCGCCGACCGGATGACCGGGGCGGCCGCGGGCCACGTCAGTCCGACCGCCGTGACGATCGCCGAGGCGGCTACCAGGGAAACCGCCGGAACGACGACGACCGTCGGGGCGGCTACCAAGGAAATCGCCGCGACGACGATCGCCGCGGTGGCTACCAGGGGAACCGCCGGAACGACGATGACCGTCGCGGTGGATACCAGGGCAACCGTCGTGATGATGATCGCCGAGGCGGTTACGGGCAGAACCGCCGCAATGACGATGAGCGTCGGGGCGGCTACCAAGGAAATCGTCGCGACGACGACCGTCGCGGGGGCTTCAACCGGGATCGTCGCAACGATGATGATCGTCGTGGTGGATACCAGGGCAACCGTCGTGACGACGATCGTCGCGGGGGCTACCAAGGGAACCGTCGCAACGACGACGACCGCCGTGGCGGCTACCAGGGCAACCGCGACGACCGCCGAGGCAACCGCGACGACCGCGGAGGACGCGGTCGCGGGGGATACGGTCGCAACGACAACGATCGCCGCGCATCGCGCAAGACCGACACCGGCGACTATGCACGCGAACAGCGTGCCCGGCGACCGCGCATCCAGGAACCCGAGATCCCCGAAGACATCACCGGCCGCGAGCTCGACAAGGAGATCTTCGGGCAGCTGCGTTCCCTCGACAAGGAGAACGCGACGATGGTCGCCAAGCACCTCGTCGCCGCCGGTGGTCTGCTCGACCTCGACCCGGAACGTGCGCACGAGCATGCGAAAGCTGCGATGGCCCGCGCCGGCCGTGTCGCCGTCGTCCGCGAAGCCCTCGGCATCGCCGCGTACTACGTCGAGCAGTACGACGAAGCCGTGCGCGAGCTGCGCACGCACCGTCGGATCTCCGGATCGAACGACAACATCGCGCTCATCGCGGACGCCGAACGCGGCCGTGGCAAGCCGGAGAAGGCACTCGAGCTGCTGAAGGCCTCGGACGAACTCGAGCTCGACAATGACACTCGCACCGAGCTCGTCATCGTCGCGGCCGGCGCGAAGTCCGACCTCGAGGACATCGCCGGAGCCCGCCGACTCATCGAGGCCGAGGACTTCACGCAGAAGCCCAGCGGCGCACTCGTCCGACTCATGGCCGCCTACGCCGAGGTCCTGCGCATCGACGGCGAACCCGAACTCGCCGACAAGTACGAAGAGCTCTCCCGTCGCACCGCCAAGGCGACCGGCACCCTCTTCGGCGACGAGGAACCCGACCCGAATGCCGGAGTCCTCATCGAGACCGTTGAGGAGATCGAAGACGAGCCGGAAGCCTCGGACGACGAATCCGCAGACAGTGCGAACGCAGAATCCGCCGAGAATGCCGGCGAGTCGACTGATACCGAGGCAGCTGTTGTGGCAGCTGACGCAGAAGTGACTGGTGAGCCTGCCGCTGCTGAGGTTGCCGACGCTGAATCCGAGACCGACTCCGTCGCCGAGGCCGCGGCTGCAGCTCCCGCCGCTTCGAAGACGCACATCTCGGCCAAAGAACTCAAGTCGGTCAAGGTCACCGACGACGAGATCGAAGCCGAACTCGACGAGATCCTCGCCGACGCAGAAGCCGACAGCGAAAGCGTCGCCGATGCTGACGCTGACGCTGAGGACGCCTCGACCCCGGAGGCCGACGAAGAGCAGTGACAGTCACGGTCGAACAGGCACAGAACTCCGACGGTTCCACATCCGAGCCCGTGGATGCGTCCGAGGCTTCGAGCATGACCGAGCCCTCGGACACACCCATCGACTGTGTCCTGTTCGACCTCGACGGGGTCGTCTACCACGGCCCTCGAGCGATCTACGGCGCCGTGGACGGCATCAACTGGCTTCACGACCATGCGATCCCCGTCAACTACGTGACGAACAACGCCACCCGCACCCCGGAAACGGTCGCCGACCACATCAGCCGGATCGGGATCGACACGTCGACTGACGAGGTCACCACCTCGGCGCAGGTGCTTGCTGAACGCCTCGCCGAGCGCTTCGGCAAAGGTGCCCGCATCCACCTGATCGGAACCACCGGACTGCGCACCGCGCTCGACGCCGCCGGCCTCGAGATCACGGACTCGGCCGACGCGAACCCCGTCGCCGTCGCCCAGGGGCTCGACCCCCACATCGATTACGACACGATCGTGCGCGCCTGCGAGATCATCCGCTCCGGCGCCGAATGGTGGGCCAGCAACCCCGACTACTCACTGCTGACCGTCACCGGCAAGGTCCCCGGCAACGGAGCGTTCGTCGAACTCATGGCCCGGCTCACCGACACCGAACCGGTCATCGTCGGCAAGCCCGCCCCGCACATGATGGAATTCGCAGCCGACCGCCTCGGCGCCCGCCGCCCGCTCATGGTCGGCGACCGCCTCAACACGGACATCGAAGGCGGCAATGCGGCGGGCATCGACACCGCGCTCGTGCTCACCGGCATCCACGACATCCACGATGCACTGCGCGCCGAGCCCGAACGCCGCCCGACCTTCATCCTGCCGAACCTGCGCAGCCTGCCCGGCCTCATCACCGCCGGCGACCGCGGGGACTGCCCACGCATCGAAGCAGAACTGGGCCGAGCCTGGGACGCCATCGACGCCGGAACCACCGACGCCGAGGCGATCCTGGCCGAAGGACGCCTGCCGCGGACCATCGCCGGACCGGTCGACTCCGAACCCGGCACTGCCCCGGCCGGCACTGCCGGCGACGCATACGAGGAGGACACGTGACCGACGAAACCGCCCCGACGTCTGCTCCCGCCTCGACCGCACCACATCCCACCTCGTCACCCGCACCGACGCCGGCCTCGGTGAGCGGGGAGGTGCCCGTCGAAGCCTGGCGGTCCCGTCTCGAGGAGACGAAGACCCTGCCCGCCGCGCAGCGCCACGACCACCTCGGCGCTCTGCTCGATGACCTCGACGCGCAGGTCGGCTCCTTGTGAGCAGGCTCGACCGGGCACTCGTCGAACGCGGGATCCTGTCCTCTCGCTCCCGCGCCGCCCGTGAGATCGCCGCCGGACGCGTCGATGTCAATGGGTGCACCGTCACGAAGTCCTCCCACGACGTGGCCGAATCCGACGAAATCACCGTCACCGAACCCGACCCCTGGGTCGCCCGCAGCGCCCACAAACTCCTCGGCGCCCTCGCCGCCTTCGACCTCCTCGGTGCTCATGGCACGGCTGACCCCGGCAGCCCAGCCGAAGCAGGCCCCCTCGCCGGGCTCACCGCGCTCGATGCGGGTGCCTCCACCGGCGGGTTCACCCAGGTCCTCCTCCGTCACGGAGTCAGCGAAGTCTGGGCCGTCGACGTCGGCCATGACCAACTCGCCCCGATCCTCCGTGACGACCCGCGCGTGCATGTCCGCGAAGGACTCAACCTCCGCGACCTCGCCGCCTCCGACGTGCCCACCGTCGACCTCGTCGTCGCCGACGTCTCGTTCATCTCCCTGCGTCTGCTCATCGGCCCGCTCCTGGCTGCCACGGCATCCGACGGTCAACTCCTGCTCATGGTCAAACCCCAGTTCGAACTCGCTCGCGCCTCACTCGACAAACACGGCGTCGTCACCAGCCCGGCCAACCGCCGCCGCGCGATCGATTCCGTCCTCGACGCTGTGAGCGAACACGACGCGCGCGTGACCGACATCGCGCCCTCACCGCTGCCGGGACCCAGCGGAAACAGAGAGTACTTCCTGCGTGTTCGCCCAGGCCGAACCCCGGTCACGTCCGATAGGCTCGACGAAGCATCCATCCCCGCCCACCTGGAGACGATCATGAGAGGAGAGTCGTGACCAGACACATCATGGTGCTCCTGCACCCGCAGCGCGAAGAGTCGGCCGTGGCCGCCGTCAGCGTATTCAAAGCTCTCCTCGACGACGGCGTCACCCCCGTCGTCCTCTCCGACGAGATCGTCGGCATCCGCACCCGCCAGATCGAATCCACCGGCGGCGACGGCATCCTCACCCACTGCACCATCATCGACGACTCCGAACTGGCAGAGTGGCGGGACCGCTGCGAACTCGTCATCGTCCTCGGCGGTGACGGCACCATCCTGCGCGCAGCCGAACGCTTCCACGGCTCCGGCGTCCCCCTCATGGGCGTCAACTTGGGCCACGTCGGCTTCCTCGCCGAAAGCGAGAGGGAAGACCTCGCCGAGGCGGTCCACCGTGTCTCCCAACGCGACTACCTCGTCGAGGAAAGGCTCGCCCTCGACGTGTCCGTGTGGCACGAAGGCGAGAACATCTTCAACTCCTGGGCGCTCAACGAAGCGACGATCGAGAAGACCTCGAAGTCCCGGATGATCGACGTCGTCCTCGGCGTCGACGCCCGCCCCGTGTCCTCCTTCGGCTGCGACGGCGTCATCCTCGCCACCCCCACCGGCTCCACCGCGTACTCCTTCTCCGCCGGCGGACCCATCGTGTGGCCCGAGGTCGAAGCACTCCTCCTCGTGCCCATCTCCGCCCACGCCCTCTTCGCCGAACCCCTGGTCGTCAGCCCCAACTCCCGCCTCGGCGTCGAGATCTCACCGAACAACCCCGAACACTCCGCGGTCCTGTGGTGCGACGGCCGCCGCGCCCTCGAACTGCCCGCAGGCGCCCGCGTCGAAGCCACCCGATCGGCCTCGCCGATTCGTCTCGCCCGCCTGCACACAGGACCGTTCACCGACCGACTCGTCGCAAAATTCCGCCTGCCCGTCTCCGGTTGGCGGGGACCAATCAAGGAGGCCTGAATGATCTCCGAACTGCGGATCTCCCACCTCGGCGTGATCGCCGAAGCCGAGGTCGAACTCGACACCGGCTTCACCGTCGTCACCGGTGAGACCGGCGCCGGAAAGACCATGTTCGTCTCCGCCCTGTCCCTGCTCATGGGCCGCAAGGTCGGCTCCGGAGTCGTCCGCAAGGGCGCGGAGAAAGCCGAGGTCGAGGGCATCTTCACCTCTGTGGCCGACACCGTGCGCGACCGCATCGAAGAGGCCGGCGGCTCCGCCGACGAGGAAGCGATCATCTCCCGCACCGTCGCACTCAAGGGCCGTGCCCGAGCCACCGCGGGCGGGCGCACCGTGCCGATCTCCGTGCTCACCGACATCTCCTCCGACCTCATCACCCTCCACGGCCAGTCCGAACAGCTGCGCCTCAAGGGCGCCGCCCAGCAGCGGCAGCTCCTCGACGCCGCCGGAGGGCAGGAACTCGCCGAGGTGGCCGACCGTTACCGTGCCGCGTACGAGTCCTGGAAGGAGACCGAAACCCGAGTCGCGCGCATCAAGGACTCCACCGCCGCCCGCCGGGAACGCATCCTCTGGCTGCGCGGCTGCCTCGAAGCCATCGACGCCGTCCGACCCGAACCCGGTGAGGACGAGACCCTGGCCGCCCAGTCGGCGAAGCTCGGCGCCGCAACCGAGATCACCCGCGCCGTCGGCACCGCCCATGACCTGCTGCTGGGCGGGGAAGTCGACGACGCCGGCGCCGCCGTCGACCTCGTCCACCAGGCGATCTCAGCCATCGCCGATGTCGAAGGCTCCGACAAGGAACTCGTCACCATCCGCGAAGCACTGGGTGACGCGGTGCTCAGGCTCTCGGACTCTGCGGCCGAACTCTCCTCCTACCTCTCCGGGTTCGACGAGCTCGGAGAGACCTCCTTGGAAGAGACCGAAGCCCGCCGCGCCGAGCTCGGCACCCTTGCTCCTTATGGTCAGGACGTCACCGAGGTCCTCGACTTCGAATCCCGCTCGGCCGCCGAACTGGCCGAGCTCGAGGCCGAAGACCGCGACCTCGACGGACTCGACGCCGAACTCACTGAGGCGCGCGCCGCCATGGACGAAGCCGCCTCGGCGCTGACGACGATCCGCACGGCCACGGCGCAGAAGTTCTCTCAAGACGTGAGCGAAGAGCTGGCCGCCCTGTCGATGCCGAAGGCCGCCGTCGCCTTCGAGATCACCGAACGCGAACCCACCAGCCACGGCGCCGACGAGGTGCGGCTGACCTTCGCCGCCCACGAATCCTCGACACCGGACGACATCGGCAAGATCGCCAGCGGCGGTGAGCTCTCCCGCGTCATGCTCGCCATCGAGGTCGTCCGCGCGGCCAGCGAATCCATCCCCACCTACGTCTTCGACGAGGTCGACGCCGGCGTCGGCGGCAAGGCCGCCGTCGAGATCGGCCGCAGGCTCGCGAAACTCGCCCGCAATGCCCAGGTCATCGTCGTCACCCACCTGCCGCAGGTCGCCGCATGGGCCGACACGCACGTGACCATCGTCAAGGACGATGACGCGGAGACCGTGCGCTCGGGCGTGCAGGAGCTGACCGATGCCGAACGCGTCACCGAACTCTCCCGGATGCTGGCAGGCATGGACGACTCCGCCTCGGCGCGGGCCCATGCCGCGGAACTCCTCGACTCCGCACGGCAGGTCAAAGAGGAGGCGACGACAGGCGCATGAGACAATGGGCGGACCATGAAAGTGCGTAGACACCGCGAGAACCTCACCGCAACCAACCGGTTCGGTCCGGCTCCTGCCCGGCTCGACCGACGCACGAAAGACCTCACCAAGCGTCTCCAACCCGGCGACATCGCCGTCATCAAACACGCCGACATCGACCGGATCTCCGCCGAAGCCCTCGTCGCCTGCCGACCCGTCGCGGTGATCAATGCCGACAAATCGATCTCCGGACGCTACCCGAACCTCGGCCCGGGCATCATCGTCGACGCCGGCATCCCCCTCATCGACGCCGCCGGAGCCGAGATCTTCGACGCCGTCGACGAAGGCGAAGAGATCAGCATCGAGGACAACATCGTCCACCTCGGGGGGAAGGAGATCGCCTCCGGCGTCCTGCAGAACCCCGAGACCATCGCCGAGGATATGCACGCTGCCGAAGCCGGCATGAACTCCGTGCTCGTGGACTTCATCGACAACACGATCGAATACATCCGCAAGGACTCCGACCTCCTCTCGGCCGAACTCGTCGTCCCCGAGGTGAAGACCGCCTTCACCGACCGGCACGTGCTCATCGTCGTCCGCGGCTACCACTACAAGGAGGACCTGGCGATGCTGGCCTCCTATATCCGCGAATACCGGCCGCTGCTCATCGGTGTCGACGGCGGAGCCGACGCCATCATCGAAGCCGGCTACAAACCGGATATGATCGTCGGGGACATGGACTCCGTGTCCGACACCGCACTGACCTCAGGGGCCGAGATCGTCGTCCACGCCTACCGCGACGGCACCGCACCGGGCACCGAGAGAGTCCATGCCCTCGGCGTCGACTGTGTGGCCTTCGCCGCCTCGGGCACGAGCGAGGACATCGCGATGCTGCTGGCCGACGACAAGGGCGCCGAACTCATCGTCGCCGTCGGCACCCACGACACCGTCATGGAGTTCCTCGACAAGGGACGCAAGGGCATGGCCTCGACCTTCATCACCCGCCTGCGGGTGGGCTCGAAGCTCATCGACGCGAAAGGCGTGTCCCTGCTCTATCGGCAGCGCATCTCCAGCCTGCAGCTGGCCGTGCTCATCGTCGCCGGCCTCGTCGCCCTCGTCGTGGCGATGACCGCGACCTCGGCGGGTCAGACCTTCCTCGGCCTCATCGGCGCCCAACTCGACGGTTTCTTCGGCTGGATCGGCTCCCTGTTCGGCGGGGATCCCGCGGCCGCCGCCGCATCCGCAGGCTTCATCCAAGGACGTATTCCGTGATTGACTTCCGCTACCACCTCGTCTCCCTCGTCTCGGTGTTCCTCGCCCTGGCCGTCGGCATCGTCCTCGGTGCGGGACCGCTGAAGGAACCGATCGGCGAATCCCTGCAGAGCCAGGTCGACGCGCTGCGGTCCGACCGCGACAACCTGCGCACCGACCTCGACGCTGCGAAGGGCAACATCGACAAGCAGAACGACTTCGTCACCGCTTCCGCACCCGAACTCATCGGGGGCGCGCTCAAGGACCAGGACGTCAGCATCATCGCCGCCCCCGACGCCGACTCCGAACAGGTCGAAGAGGTCAGCAACCGGGTCAAGGAAGCCGACGGCACCATCGCCGGAGACGTGTCCTTCGTCGACAACACGCTCAGCCTCCAGGACTCCACCGACTTCCTCGAAAAGCTGCGCACCATCGTCCCGGACCTGCCGCAGGACGACTCGACCGCGATCCGCGCCGCCCTCGTCATCGCGCTGACCGGAAACGCCTCGATGCTCGAGGACGACGAGGATCGGGAGGCCGCAGAGAAGGCGTCGACGAAACTCTACGACGCGTTCGTCGATGCCGACCGGCTGCGTACCGACACCGACCACAAGACGACCTCGCTGTTCATCGTCGTCGACGACGAGAACTCGACCCTGGCCGAGGAGACGAAGTCGAGCCCCAGGGCCAGCGGCGACAAGGCCACCCGCAGCCTCGTCACCGATTTCATCACCGCGCTCACCGCCGATTCCACCTCGGTCGTCGTCGCCGGCGATGCGGCCTCGGCGCAGAACGGACTCGTCAACATCCTCCGCACGGAGAAGTCCCGGGCCAGCACCGTCGACGGCCTCGGCCTCGGCGCCGGACCCGTCATCACCGTCCGCGCTCTGGCCGCCGGTGAGGACGGCACCCACGGCCACTTCGGCTTCGCCGACGATGCCGAGGAGATCCTCCCGGGCAAGACCACCGCCGAGAAGAAAGACGCCAAATGATCCGCTCGATCATCAGCTCAGCCGTGGCCGGACTCGCCGGCTACGCCGCGACCACGGCCGTGCTCAAGTCGCGTCTGCGCACCCGCCCCGAGGTCGTGCGCACCAATCACGCCGGCCGCGACGTCTCACTCATCGAAGGACCTGCCGTGACCGCGGGTCTGCTCGCCGGCGGACTGCTCATCGAAGATCCGCGGCAGCGCGTCGCCACCCTGCTGGCCACGGCTGCGGCAGGCAGCCTCGGCGCCGTCGACGACTTCCTCGAATCCGGGTCGTCGAAAGGGCTGCGCGGGCACCTCTCGGCTCTGGCCCGCGGCGAGATCACGACCGGTGCCCTCAAGGTCACCGGCATCCCGCTGGCCTCGATCGCAGCCGCCGCGATCCTGCGCACCGGAACCCGCAAGACCGGCCTCTTCGCCGTGTCTCGGCAGGATGATTCGAACTGGGTGTCCAGAGCCTGCGACATCGTCGTCACCGGGGGAGTGATCGCCGGATCGGCGAACCTCTTCAACCTACTCGACCTCCGCCCCGGCCGCGCGCTCAAGGCCGGAGCGCTCACCCTGGCGTTCACCGATCACGACCACGCGGTCTCCTGGGCACCGAGTGCGGCGATCGCCGGCGCCAGCGCCGCCGCATGGCCGGACGACCTGGCCGGAGAGGTCATGCTCGGCGACACCGGTGCCAACGCTTTGGGTGCGGCGATCGGCACGATCCTCGCCGAGACCGCGAGCCCCGGACAGCGCCGCATCGTCCTCGCCGTCCTCGCCGGGCTGACCCTGGCCAGCGAGAAGGTCTCCTTCACCTCAGTCATCGAGTCGACCCCCGGACTGCGGGAGATCGACTCCTTCGGCCGCGAGGGCGTGTGAGCAGGCTCGTCCGAGTCCTCGCCTCAACGGCGCTGCTCGTCTCGATCATCACTCTGCTGACCCGACTCGTCGGGTTCCTCCGCTGGTTGGTGTTCTCTCCGACCGTCGGCGCCGGTACCGTCGGCACCGCCTACCAGAGTGCGAACCAGGTCCCGAACATCCTCTTCGAGGTCGTCGCAGGTGGAGCCCTTGCTGGGGCTGTCATCCCGCTGCTTGCGATCCCGCTGGCCCGCGCGGATCGGGACACTGCTGGACGGATCGCCTCAGGACTGCTGACCTGGGCGGTGTCGGTGACCCTGCCCCTGTCGATCCTGCTCGCGGTCTTCGCCGAACCCATCGCGAGCCTCCTCGTCGACGCGAAGTCCACCGATACCGAGCTCCACGCGACCGCGCAGCTGCTGCTGATGTTCTCCCCGCAGCTCGTCCTCTACGGCATCGGCGCAGTGCTCACGGGTGTACTCCAAGCGCACCGAAAGTTCCTCTGGCCGGCCTTCGCCCCGCTGCTGTCCAGTCTCGTCGTCATCGGCTGCTATATCGCCTACAGCGCCGTCGGCGGCAATGATGATACGTGGCAGACACACCTCGGCTGGCTGGGCTGGGGCACCACTCTCGGCGTTGCCGCACTGGCCCTGCCCTTGGCACTGCCGATGTCAACGACCGGCCTCAAGCTGCGTCCCACCTACTCGTTCCCTCCCGGAGTCGGCCGCCGTGCCCTTCGTCTCGCCGGCGCCGGAATGGCGGCCCTGCTCGCACAGCAGGCAGCGGTGCTTGCCACCCTGACTCTGTCGAATCATTCGGGCGGCAAAGGCACCTTCGTTCTCTTCAGCTACATCAACGCCGTCTACCTCCTGCCGTATGCGGTTCTCGCTGTACCGGTGGCCACCGTGATGTTCCCGACCCTGTCGACCTGGGTCGGGCGGTCCACCGACCCAGAAGCGACCGAGCATGACCGTGCCGAGGCAGGAACTCGACTGCGCGCCGTGACGTCGACGACGACCGCCCTGATTCTCACCATCGGCGGACTCGGGGCGGTCATCCTGCTCTCTGCCGCCGGGCCCCTGCAGATCTTCTTCACCGCGATCGACGCGGCCAAGGACGTCGCCTCTGTGCCCTTCGACTCGATGGCCCGCGCCATCATGGTCATGGCCCTGGCCGTGCCCGGTTGGTCGTTCGTCGCCTGGGGCACCCGCGTCTTCTACGCCGTGGAGCGCTCACGCCATTCTGCAGTGGCCACGACCACCGGGTGGATCCTCGTCATCGTCGGCATGATCCTCGCCATCCTCATCACTGACGCCAACGGTGACCCCGGCCTGACGCTGGTCGCCATCTGCTGCGGCTACGTGCTCGGGATGACGGTGGCCGGCGGCTTCCTGCTCGTGTCCATCCGTCGCGTGCTCGGCCCCACTGGCATCGCCAGGGTCGGTCGGCGCGGTCTGCTCGCTCTCGGCGCGGCCGGCGTTGCTGGTGCCGCCGGCATCGTCACCTCGCAGTGGCTCGGCGGACTGCTCGACAATTCGGCATCCTCGGCGGTCATCGCCGGAGTCGTCGCCGCGCTGCTCGGCTGCGTGATCTTCGGAGCCATCGTCCTCGTCATCGACCATGGTTTCCTCGGAGAGATCCGTGGGCTGCTCGCCGACCGCAACCGCGGTGACGGCGGACAGAACCCCGTGACCGAAGAGGGCACAGACATCGCGCAGCACCCCGTCGCTGAACCGGGGACAGGCACCGTCATGGAACGCGGGACAGGAACCGGCAGAGAATCTGTGACAGAGCCCGGGACAGACTTCGTCCAGAACCCCCACACCCGAGACGACAGGGAGGAAGACTCATGAGGATCGTCTTCGTCATCGGCACCTCCACCGGGGGAGTCGGCACCCATGTCAGGGCCCTGGCCCGCGAGCTGACCGCCGCCGGGCACGAGATCGGCGTCATCGGCCCCGCCGCCACCGACGAACACTTCGGGTTCTCACTGCTGCCGGGAGTCCGCTTCGCCGTCCTCGAACTCGGCACCGGCATCGGGGTCGGCGACGCCGCCCTCGTCCGCCGCCAACGCACCCTGCTGCGCAGCTTCGCCCCCGACATCGTCCACGCCCACGGATTCCGCGCCGGGCTCATCACCCTCCTGACCGTGCGCACACTGCGCACCCGCCCCCGATTCGTCCTCAGCCTGCACAACCAGGCCAGCGGGCAGGGCATGCGCGGCAAGGTGGAAACACAGGTGGAGACGATGCTCGCCCGCGGCGCCGACCTCGTGCTCGGCGCGAGCACCGACCTCGTCGACCGGGCGCGACAGCTGGGTGCGAACGACGCCCGTTTCCTGCCGGCCGCGGCCCCGCAGGTCGAGCAGATCCCCGCCGCGGCGGCCGCCGCCACCCGTGCGACGCTCGCCGCCGACTTCGGCTTCGACGAAGGAGCCCTCATCGTCCTCGCCGTCGGACGCGTGGCACCGCAGAAGAACTACCCGATGCTCATCCGCGCCCTCGGCCGGCTCGGGGAGAGGGACGGCGCTCTCGGCCGCCTCGGCGAAGGGGAGGCGATACCCGCGACCGGACGGTCCGACGAACGGTCGCAGGCTGCCTCGGTGGTCGTGCTCATCGCCGGCGCCGCCGACGAATCGGTGCTCAACGAGGTCCGCACACAATACGACCGGCTCAGCGCCGCCTCGGCGATCCCTGACCTGCACTTCCTCGGCGCCCGCGACGACGTGGCCGCGCTCGCCGCGGCAGCCGACGTCTACGTGCTCACGAGCGTGTGGGAGGCTCGCGCCCTCGTGCTGCAGGAGGCACTGAAAGCGGGCAAGGCGATCGTCGCCACCGCCACCGGCGGCACGCCCGAACTCGTCGGCGATGCGGGCATCGTCGTCGATGACGACGACGACCGGGCCCTTGCCGAAGCCGTCGCCGAACTCGCCGTCGACCCCGCCCGCCGAGCCGAACTCGGCCGCCGCGCAGTGGCACGGGGAGCCGAGCTTCCCGATGAACGAGAAGTCGCCGAAGAACTCGTGGGCATTTACACGGAACTCGGACCCGCCCAGGTAGGCTAGAACCAGCGTCGAACGAGAGCGTCGAACGAAAGAAGAGGATGAGGAAATGAGCGAATCCGGCGAGGTCAGAACACTGAGCGCAGACACGAGGATTCTGCACGTGCTCGCCGAAACCTCGGGGCCGGTCGTCGAAGTGGCGAAGCTCGCCGTGCTCGGTCATCTCAAGGCCGGGTACAAGGTCGCCGTCGCCGCCCACCGGTCACTGCTCGGCACGTTCGGAGTCCCCGAGGAACTGTCCGGCGAATTCCGAGAGATCGAACTCGCGGCACGCCGACGCTTCACGATGGCAGACCCGAACACCGCCTTCACTCTTCACAAGTACTACCAGCACGTCGACGTCGTCCACGCGCACGGACTGCACGCGGCCACCCTTGCCGGGCTCGCCTTCACCGGACTGCCCGCCCGCCTGCACCCGAAGGTCGTCGCCACGATCGAATCCTTCGACTCCGCGAACGTCATCGAGAAGACCGGGGCCGAAATCGTCGGCCGCACGGCCACCGCAGTGCTCGGCACCACCGAACCCGTCGTCGACTACTTCGGCGGGAAGGTGCCGATCGTCGAACGCGCCGAACTCGTCCACCCCGACATCGACGTCGACCTCACGGTGCGCACCCCACGCGCCGAGGTCCGCAGCGAACTCGGCATCGGCGAGGGCACCTGGATGATCGCCAGCCCCATCGCCCTGCGCGACCACACGGCACTGGCGACCGTCCTCGACGCCGCCGACCAGATCAACCAGCGCCGCCCCGACCGCAAGGTCGTCACGGTGCTCACCGGCACCGGCAAGGATCGGTCGACGATCGCGCGGGAGTTCTCCGACCGCGGCGTCATCGTCGCACCGGCCGGCGACCTCGTCGATGTGGCCGCCGCGGCTGACCTCGTCATCGCCAGCGAGACGATGACCGGGCTTTCGCATGAGGACCTCATGCAGCTGTCGAAGCCCGCCGTCTTCATCGGCAGCGAACGCCGCGCCGGCATCTGGGGTGAGGCCGCGAAGGGTGTGGCCGCCGACGACACGGACGGACTGCTGAGTGAGATCAATCATCTTCTCGACGACCCGGCCGGACGCGGCACCTCCGCGGTGGCCGCGAAGAAGCGGGTCATCGACGTCAACAACGGGGCCGCGATCTCGACGACCCTGCTCGATCTCTACGCGGAAGCCGAATCGGCCTCGGATTCGTCGGCCGGACTTTGATAGAATCAAATCCCGTGGTGAATCGAACTGGCCCAGGCGGCACACATACGGCAAAGCACATCTTCGTCACGGGAGGCGTCGCCTCTTCGTTGGGCAAGGGACTGACGGCCTCGAGCCTCGGGCACCTGCTCACCCAGCGCGGCCTCACGGTCGCCATGCAGAAGCTGGATCCCTACCTCAATGTGGATCCCGGCACGATGAATCCCTTCCAACACGGTGAGGTCTTCGTCACCGAGGACGGCGCCGAGACCGACCTCGACATCGGCCACTACGAGCGCTTCCTCGACAACGACCTCGACGGAGCCGCGAACGTCACGACCGGTCAGGTCTACTCCTCGGTCATCGCGAAGGAACGCCGCGGTGCCTACCTCGGCGACACCGTGCAGGTCATCCCGCACATCACCGATGAGATCAAGGCGCGGATGCGTACGCAGGCCGAACGCCCCGAGGCGGACCGTCCCGACGTCATCATCACCGAGATCGGCGGCACCGTCGGCGACATCGAATCCCAGCCCTTCCTCGAGGCGGCCCGCCAGGTCCGCCACGACATCGGCCGGGACAATGTGTTCTTCATCCACGTCTCCCTCGTGCCCTACCTCGGGCCCTCCGGAGAGCTGAAGACGAAGCCGACCCAGCACTCGGTGGCCACACTGCGCTCGATCGGCATCCAGCCCGATGCGATCGTGTTGCGCTCCGACCGCGAACTGCCGGACTCGATCCGGTCGAAGATCGCCGGCGCCTGCGACGTCGAGACCGACGCCGTCGTCTCCTGCGTCGACGCCCCGAGCATCTACGACATCCCGAAGGTCCTCCACGACGGCGGCCTCGACGTGTTCGTCATCCGCTCCCTCAACCTGCCCTTCCGCGACGTCGACTGGACGAAGTGGGACCGGGTGCTCGAACGCGTGCACAACCCGTCCCGCGAGGTCACGATCGGCATCGTCGGCAAATACATCGACCTGCCCGATGCCTACCTGTCGGTGACCGAGGCACTGCGTCACGGCGGCTTCGCCAACGACGCGAAGGTCAAGGTCCGCTGGATCCAGTCCGATGAGTGCGACACTCCCGCCGGTGCGGAGAAGGCCCTGGCCGGTCTCGACGCGATCTGCGTGCCCGGCGGCTTCGGCATCCGCGGCATCGAGGGCAAGCTCGGCGCCCTCGAATACACCCGCACCCACAACATCCCGACCCTCGGCCTGTGCCTGGGCCTGCAGTGCATGGTCATCGAGTATGCACGCAACGTCGCCGGCATCGCGGACGCCTCGTCCTCCGAGTTCGACCCGGAGACGACCGTCCCGGTGATCGCGACCATGGCCGAGCAGCTCTCCATCGTCGAAGGCGAAGGCGACCTCGGCGGCACCATGCGCTTGGGCACCTACGAGGCGAAGCTGACCGAAGGCAGCGTCGTCGCCGGAGTCTACGGCGATACGACGATCAGCGAACGCCACCGCCACCGCTACGAGGTCAACAACGCCTACCGCGATGAGCTCGCCGAGGCGGGGCTGTCCTTCTCCGGCACCTCGCCCAATGGTGAGCTCGTCGAGTTCGTCGAACTGGACCAGGAGACGCACCCGTTCTACGTCTCGACGCAGGCTCACCCCGAGCTGAAGTCGCGTCCGACCTCACCGCACCCGTTGTTCGCGGGGCTCGTCGCCGCCGCGCTCAAGCGTCAGTGACACCTGAGTTCAGGGGCCGATGACCAGTGCTCACGGACCGATGACCACCTGATGCGGCGAATGCCGTCGGCCGATGCGCCGGCGGCATTCGCCGATTCACCACCGACTGCTTGGAGGCAGCAGATGAGCGAACTGCACGACGAACCGTACGACCCGAGAATCACCTCATCCGAGGTCGCCTACCACGGTGCCGTCTGGGACATCCGACGCGAGACCTTCGATCTGCCCGAAGCCCCCGGACTCGTCCGCGACCTCATGGCCCACACCGGTGCCGTCGGCGTGGCCGTCGTCGACGATCAACAGCGGATCCTGCTCGTCCAGCAGTACCGGCACCCGGTGCGGGCGCGCCTGTGGGAGGTCCCGGCCGGCCTCCTCGACGTCCCCGGTGAGGACCCGTGGGACGCAGCCAAACGCGAACTCGTCGAGGAGGCCGACCTCACGGCCGATCGCTGGGAGGTCCTCAGCGACTCCTGCCTGACTCCCGGCGGCAGCAGCGAGACGATGCGCCTCTACCTCGCCCGCGGCCTGCACGAGGTGCCCGAAGCCGACCGGCATCAGCGCAGCGAAGAGGAAGCCGGATTCCGCTTCCGCTGGGTGAGCATCGACGAGGCCCTCGACGCCGTCGTCGAGGGGCGGGTGACGAATGCGATCGCACAGCTGGCGATCCTCCAGGTCTCCCGGATCCTCCGCGCCGAGGCGGCCGGGACTCCCGTGCAGCTGCGCGCTGTCGACTCGCCCAGGCGCCTCGTCGACGGCCGCCCCGACTTCGGCCGCGGAGCCGAGGTCGACACGACCGGGCCGGCTGCGGACGGAGCGGACGCGAACGCGGCGGCGCCAGGGGATGCAGTCGCCGGGCCGGCCCGTCTCGGCGAGGACTGATACCGCGTGGCTCGGCACGGGGCCGAACTGCTGCCGGCTGATCAGCCCGAAGGGCTGCGCCGCAGATTCGAGTCGTACCTGAACTCCCTGCGCTTCGAACGGGGCCTGTCGCGGAACTCCATCGACGCCTACGCCCGGGACCTCGCCCGGTACGGAACCTGGCTGACCGAGGAGGGGATCGGCAGCCTCGGCGAGGTGGAACGGGCCACGGTCGAAGGCTACGCACTGCATCTGCTCGATTCGGGACTCGCACCGCGGAGTCGAGCGCGTGCGCTGGTGGCGGTGCGGCGATTCCACACTTTCGCCGCCTCAGAGAACCTCACGCCCACGGATCCGGCCTCCGAGGTCAGCCCGCCGCAGGAGGGCCTGCGGCTGCCCAAAGCGCTCGGCCTCGATGACATCGAGGCGATTCTGGCGACCACTGCAGGGGAGGAGCCGGCACAGATCAGGGCCGCAGCCCTCCTCGAACTCCTCTACGCCACGGGTGCCCGGATCTCCGAGGCGGTCGGGGTCGACCTCGACGACGTCGATCTCGACTCCGGGCTCGTCCGCCTCTACGGCAAGGGCGGGAAGGAGAGGATCGTGCCCTTCGGCTCGCACGCGGCCCGCGCCTTGGGTGCCTGGGTGTCCCGGGTGCGGCCGTCGATGGCGGCGAAGGCGAAGTCGTCCGCGCCTGCGGGTGCGCTGTTCCTCAATGCGCGCGGAACCCGACTCTCCCGGGTCTCGGCGTGGCAGATCGTCAAGGACGCGGCCGAAGCGGCGAAGATCGGGGCCGAGGTCTCCCCGCACACATTCAGACATTCGTTCGCCACGCATCTGCTCGAGGGCGGGGCGGACATCCGCGTCGTCCAGGAGCTGCTCGGGCACGCCTCGGTGACGACGACGCAGATCTATACGAAGGTCTCCGAGGAGACACTGCGGGAAGTGTACGCGACCTCGCACCCCCGGGCGCGGTAGGGTTGGATCAAGAGCAACGAAAGGTGGCCGTCCGAGTGATGAATACGCAAGAGGCGTTGGACATTCCCCAGCAGAGGACCGCGGGGCAGCCGCAGGATTTCCCGGAGCCGGCCCCGCTGGATTCGCATGGGCCCGCCCGCATCATCGCCATGGTCAACCAGAAGGGCGGCGTCGGGAAGACGACGTCGTCGATCAACCTCGGCGCGTCCCTGGCCGCGTACGGCCGGAAGATGCTGCTCGTCGACTTCGACCCGCAGGGTGCACTGTCGGTGGGACTCGGACTCAACCCGTATGACGTCGACATCAGCGTGTACAACCTGCTGATGAACCCGCGTCTCGATCCGCATGAGGTCATCGTCGAAACGGACTTCGAGGACATCGACATCCTGCCGGCGAACATCGACCTCTCTGCCGCCGAGGTGCAGCTCGTCGGCGAGGTCGCCCGCGAACAGGTGCTCGCCCGGGCGCTGCAGAAGGTCGCCGACGAATACGACGTCATCCTCATCGACTGCCAGCCCTCGCTCGGGCTGCTCACCGTCAACGCGCTCACCGCCGCCCACGGGGTGGTCATTCCGCTCGAGACGGAGTTCTTCGCGCTGCGCGGCGTCGCCCTGCTCGTCGAGACGATCGAGAAGGTCCAGGACCGGCTCAATCCCTCGCTCGAGATCGACGGGATCCTCGCGACGATGTTCGACTCGCGCACCCTGCACTCGAAAGAGGTGATGTCGCGGGTCACCGAGGCCTTCGGCGACAAGGTCTTCGAAACCGTCATCAACCGCACCGTGAAGTTCCCCGACGCCTCCGTGGCCGCCGAACCGATCACGAGCTTCGCACCCAAACACGCGGGCTCCGAGGCGTACCGGCGCCTGGCCCGGGAACTCATCGCCCGCGGAGGCGCACCCTGAGCGACGTCGTCACAACTGGGAGCCAGGTCGTCACTCCAGGGAGTGAGGCGGCCGTCGACGGTGAGGACACAGCCGAGACTCACGCCCAGGGCTTCCAGGTCGAACTCGAGAACTTCACCGGACCGTTCGACCTCCTCCTCGGGCTGATCTCGAAGCGGCGCCTCGACGTCACGGAGATCGCCTTGGCCGAGGTCACCGACGAATTCCTCGCCTACACCACCGAACTCAAGGACCGGGCGAACCTCGCGGAGATCTCGCAGTTCCTCCTCGTCGCCGCGACCCTGCTCGACCTCAAGGTCGCCAGGCTCCTGCCGCATGAAGAGGGCGAAGAGGTCCTCGACCTCGAACTGCTCGAGGCCCGCGACCTCCTCTTCGCCCGCCTGCTTCAGTACAAGGCGTACAAGTCAGTGTCCGGATACCTCGCCGAGGCGATGGCCGCAGGGTCGATCCGGGCCCCTCGTGACGTCGGACTCGAAGCCGAGTTCCAGGACGTGCTGCCACCACTCGAGCTCAACATCGGCCCGGGGGAGCTGGCCGGGATCTTCGCGACAGTGCTCCAGCGCGACCACACCCCGCCGAGCGTCGCCGTCGACCACATCCACCTGCCGCTGGTCAGCGTGTCCGAACAGCGCGGACACATCCTCGGCCTGCTGCGCGCCGGCGAGGTCGACTTCAAGGATCTGCTGGAGACGTCCGAGAACACCCTGGTCGTCGTCGCCCGCTTCCTCGCCCTGCTCGAACTGTTCAAGGTCGGTCTCTGCGACTTCGACCAGCCCGAACCTCTGGGGCGCCTGCTCATCCACCGCACCGAGATGAGCGAGGACGGCGTCGACCTGCGCACCGAGGGCGACTGGAGCGGCGACGAGGATGAGATTGGGGTAAGTGACACCGACGACGAGGGAGAACACGCATGATCGACGACGAGGTCCTCGCCGGCATCGAAGCCGTGCTCATGATCATCGACTCAGCGGTCACCACCGATGAGCTCGCAACCTCCCTCGGCCTCGACGAGGACACCGTCCTCGAAGCCATCGCCGCGCTCAAGGCCGACTACGACGGGGATGAAACCCACCGGCAGCGCGGCTTCGAGATCCGCCACGTCGCCGGCGGCTTCCGCATCTTCTCACGCGGGGACTACCACGAGGTGGTCAAGGACTTCCTCACCTCAGGACAGAGCGCGAAGCTCTCCCAAGCCGCCCTCGAAACTCTGGCCGTCATCGCCTACCGGCAGCCGATCTCACGCCCGCGGATCGCCGCGATCCGCGGAGTCAGCGTCGACGGCGTCATTCGTACCCTGCTGCTGCGCGGACTCATCGTCGAAGCCGGGAAGGAAGCGTCCACCTCGGCGCTGCTCTATGCGACCACGCCACAGTTCCTCGACACGATGGGCATGAACTCGATCGACGACCTGCCCGACATCGCCCCCTACCTGCCCGAAGATGCCGACGTCGCCGAGCTCGGCGCCGAGGACACCGAAGTGCTCGCCGAGATCGACGGGGACCTGGACGAGGACGACGATCTTCCGGCCATTCCGCACGCGCAGGCCACCGGCGCAGCGGAGGACACCGGGGACGATCTCGCCGATGAGCGCACAGAGATGTCACGAGTCGACGTTTGATTTGAGACAATGGTCCTATGAGTCCCTACCGTGATCCTCGTGCGCCCGGCGGGCGCCAGAACCGACCGAGCCGAAAACAGCGCGCATCGACCTCTTCGAAGGCCCCCAACCGGGGTGGCTCCGGTTCAGGTCAGGCGTCGGACGCCCATGTCAGCGGGGGTGTGCGGCTGCAGAAGGTGCTCGCCGAGGCGGGCCTGGGCTCGCGTCGTGCCTGCGAGCAGCTCATCACCGACGGGCGGGTCGAGGTCGACGGGTCGATCGTGACCGAACTGGGCACTCGGATCGACCCCGAGACGCAGTCCGTGTACGTCGATACGGTGAGAATTTCGACACAGACCAAGAAGGTCTACCTCGTGCTCAACAAGCCCGCCGGAGTCGTCTCGACCATGAGCGACCCCGAGGGCCGTCCCAGCCTGGCCGACTACGTGCGCAACAACACCGAGCGCCTCTTCCACGTCGGTCGCCTCGACACCGACACCGAGGGCCTCATCCTGTTGACCAACGACGGCGAGCTGAGCAACCGGCTGGCCCACCCGCGCTACGAGATCCCGAAGACCTACCTTGCGAAGGTCAAGGGTCAGTTGGCCAAGGACGCCGGCGCCGTCCTCAAGGCCGGACTCGACCTCGAGGACGGCTTCGTCAAGGTCGACGACTTCAAACTCGTCGATTCGACCCCGGGCCACTCCGTCGTCGAACTCACCCTGCACTCCGGGCGCAACCGGATCGTGCGGCGTCTGCTCGAGGAGATCGGGCACCCCGTCGAACGCCTCGTGCGCCTGCGCTTCGGACCGATCGTCCTCGACGAACAGAAGCAGGGCAAGATCCGCCCACTGCGCTCCGACGAGGTCGGCTCCCTCTTCGAGGCCGTCGGCCTGTGAGAGTCCACATCATCGGCACCGGCCTGCTCGGTGCCAGCCTGGGGTTGGCGCTGAGCGCGAAGGGCAACCAGGTGACCCTCGAAGACGCCTCACCCACCGCCCAGCAGCTCGCCGCCGACCTCGGTGCCGGGCAGGTCGTTCGCTCACGTTCGAGTGCCGACGGCGGCGATTCCGAAGGACAGTCACCAGCGACTGCCGCCGACCCGGACATCGTGGTCGTCGCGACTCCGCCCGATGTCGCCGCGGAGGTCATCGCCCGGTCCCTCGAGACCTACCCGAGAGCCACCGTCACGGACGTCGCCAGCGTCAAGACCCGCCTGCTGGAATCCGTGAAGTCCCTGGTCACCGGTGAACAGCTCGATCGGTACATCGGCAGCCATCCGATGGCCGGGCGGGAGAAGTCCGGGGCGATCGCCGCTCAGGCGGATCTGTTCACGGCCCGACCCTGGGTGATCTGCTCTGACGAGGACACACCGTCCGACCGCCTCGGCGAGGTCATCACCATGGCCGAGGACACGGGCGCCTCGGTGCTCCACCTCGATCCGCGCATCCACGATGCCGCGGTCGCGAAGGTCTCGCACGTGCCGCAGGTCGTGTCCTCCCTCGTGGCCTCCCAGCTGCGCCACGCTCCGCTCGAGGAGATCGCCCTGGCCGGGCAGGGACTGCGCGACGTCACTCGCATCGCCGCCTCCGACCCGGGTCTGTGGACGCAGATCCTCACCGGCAACGCCGACGAGGTGCGGTCCGTGCTCATGGATCTGCGCACCGAACTCGACGACGTCATCGCCGCCCTCGAACTCGGGCCGGGGTCGACGGGCCTGCTGGCGAAGGCGATCGCGCTGGGCAATGAAGGCCACGACCGGATTCCCGGCAAGCACGGGCAGCCGCCCACCACCTATGCTGTTGTCACGATCCTGGTTCCGGACACACCCGGAATGCTGGCCCGGCTGTTCAAGGACATCGGCGACCTCGGCGTCAATGTCGAAGACTTCCGGATGGATCACGCCTCCGGCCGGAAGCTCGGCATGGTCGATGTGTCCGTGGTCCCGGCCATCCAACAGGAGCTGGAGATCGGTTTGTTGTCGAAGGGATGGCAGATCCCTGAATCCGCCATTGAGAGAGAAGGAACTGCATGAGCGTCGTAGCCATTGACGGACCGTCCGGAGTGGGCAAGTCGAGCACCGCCAAGGAGGTGGCGCGTCGGCTGGGCTACCAGTACCTCGACACAGGTGCGATGTACCGTGCGATGGCGTGGCTGTGCCTCAACCGCGGGGTCACCGATCCCGTCGACGTGCTCGAGCAGGTCCGCGGCGCCGATCTCGAGATCTCGCTGAGCCCCGACGAGTTCTTCGTCTCCGTCGACGACATCGACGTCACCGAGGACATCCGCGGTCAGGACGTGTCGGCGAACGTGCAGACGGTCTCCGGCGTCGTCGACGCCCGCGAGGAGCTCATCGAGAAGCAGCGCGACTACATCAGGGCCGCACCCGAGGGCATCGTCGTCGAGGGCCGTGACATCACCACCGTCGTCGCCCCCGATGCGCCGGTGCGCATCCTCATGACCGCCCGCGACGAGGTGCGGGTGGCCCGCCGGGCCAAAGAGGTGCACGGCAATGCCGACGCCGAGGCGATCGCCGCCACCGAAGACCTCGTCACCGGCCGTGACGCCAAGGACTCCGTCACGACGAGCTTCTTGGAAGCCGCCGACGGAGTGTACACACTCGATACCAGCGACATCGACTTCGACCAGGTGGTCGAGACGGTGCTGCAGCTGGTGAAGGACGCACAATGAGCGAATCCGAATTCCACGAGACACCCGACGAGGACCTCGTCGACCGTGTCGAGAGCATCAGCGACGAAGAGGCCGAGCAGCGGGCGACCGCGCTCGAGGCCGGACTCGAGAGCTATGAGCTCGAAGACGAGGACCGGGCGCTGCTGCGCGCCCACGGCTTCGACGACCAAGACGAGGAGGAGTTCGGAGCCGCCCCCGTGCTCGCCATCGTCGGTCGACCCAACGTCGGCAAGTCGACGCTGGTCAACAGGGTGCTCGGTCGCCGTGAGGCCGTCGTCGAGGACGTTCCCGGAGTCACCCGCGACCGGGTGAGCTACCGGGCGGAATGGAACACGAAGGAGTTCACCCTCGTCGACACCGGCGGTTGGGATCAGGACTCGAAGGGAATGGCCTCGCGGATCGCGATCCAGTCCGAGATCGCCGTGGACATGGCCGATGCCGTCGTCCTCGTCGTCGACGCCACGACGGGTCCGACCTCGACCGATGAGATGGTCGTGAAGATGCTGCGGCGGAAGAAGAAGCCGGTCATCCTCGCCGCGAACAAGGTCGACGACGAACGCGGTGAGCTCATGGCCGCCGAACTCTGGGGCCTGGGCCTGGGGCAGCCGTGGACGGTGTCCGCGCTGCACGGTCGCGGGGTCGCCGACCTCCTCGACGAAGTGCTCACCGTGCTGCCCGAGGTCTCGGCCGTCGACACCCGCGTCGAAGAAGGCGGGCCGCGCCGAGTGGCACTCGTCGGTCGCCCGAACGTCGGGAAGTCCTCCCTGCTCAACCAGCTCATCGGCACCGAACGTGTGCTCGTGGACAATGTCGCCGGCACCACCCGCGACCCCGTCGACGAACTCATCGAGCTCGGCGGGAAGCAGTGGCGATTCGTCGACACCGCCGGAATCCGCCGTCGCGCCCATCAGGCCAGCGGCGCCGACTTCTATGCGGCGCTGCGGACGCAGACCGCACTCGAACGCGCCGAGGTGGCCATCGTCCTCCTCGAAGTGCAGGAGCCGCTGAGCGAGCAGGACGTCCGGATCGTCACCACGGCCGTCGAGGCCGGGCGAGCGATCGTGCTTGCGTTCAACAAATGGGATCTCCTCGACGACGAACGCCGGTACTACCTCGAGCGGGAGATCGAACGGGACCTGGGCCATGTCGCGTGGGCGCCGCGCGTGAACATCTCGGCGAAGACCGGTCGGCACGCGGAGAAGCTCGTGCCCGCGATGGAGACAGCCCTGGACGGCTGGGACACCCGGATTCCGACGGGACGGCTCAATGCGTTCCTCGGCGAGTTGGTCGCGGCCAACCCGCACCCCGTGCGCGGGGGAAAGCAGCCGCGCATCCTCTTCGGCACGCAGGCGCAGTCGCGTCCGCCGAAGTTCGTGCTCTTCACAACCGGGTTCCTCGACCCCGGATACCGCCGTTTCATCACTCGTCGTCTGCGTGAGACCTTCGGGTTCAAGGGCACCCCGATCGAGGTGTCGATGCGCATCCGCGAGAAGCGGCGGCGGCGCTGAATGAACGAGGACGAGCAGGCGAACGGCGCGAAGGAGTGGTCGCAGGGATCGGCCGAGCAGCCGCAGAGCACTGAACCGCACGTGAGCGGCGCGGCCGATGCCGATCGTCGGGCAGCCTCGGCGACGGGTGAACCCGGCTCAGCTGGGACCGCAGTCGATGCCGATCGTCGGGCAGCCTCGGCGACGGGTGAACCCGGCTCAGCTGGGACCGCAGTCGATACGGATCGTCGGGCAGCCTCCGCGACGGGGGACTCCGAGTCGACCGGACGCGAACCCGACGTGGCGCCGTGGTACACGCGCACACCGGCACGCGCTCTGATGATCGCCGTGACGATGGCGGGGCTGGCCTATGCGCTGATGTTCTTCCGCGGGCTCCAGGACATCGTGGCACCGGTGTTCCTCGCGCTGAACTTCTACATCGTCGTCTACCCGGTGCAGCGGATCCTCACCCGGTTCAAGGTCCCACGCGCGATCGGCGCGTGCATCTCGGTCATCCTCGTGCTGTGCATGATCATCGCGTTCTTCGGCCTCACCGCATGGTCCGTCGCCGAACTCGTCATCCTCATCCCCAGCTACAGCAACGAACTCGTCAACACCTACCAGAGCACCCTGGCACTGCTCTCGGACATCGGGGTGACGTCCTCGGTCATCCAACAGCAGCTCTCAGCCTTCGACGTCCGCTCCGTCCTCGACGCGATCTACCCGCTGCTGACGAATCTGTCATCGGTCGCGGGCCTGCTGACCACTGTCATCATGGCCGTGTTCTTCGTGGCGATGGACTCGATGGGCATCGACCGGCGGATGGGGATGCTGCTGCGGGTCAAACCCTCGCTGTCGGCCTCGATCGGCAACTTCGCCGTGGGCGTGCGCCGCTACTGGGTGGTAGCGACGATCTTCGGCCTCATCGTCGCGTTCCTCGACGTCATCGCGCTGGCCATCATCGACGTGCCGCTGATCTGGGTGTGGGGCGTGCTCGCGTTCCTGACGAACTACATTCCGAACATCGGCTTCGTCATCGGCCTCGTCCCGCCGGCGCTGCTGGCGCTGGTCGACAGCGGCTGGCAGTCGGCACTGTGGGTTGTCATCGCCTACAGTGTGCTCAACTTCGTCATCCAGGCGATCATCCAGCCGAAGTTCACCGGCGAATCGGTGGGCGTAACCCCGTTGATCTCGTTCCTCTCGCTGCTGTTCTGGGTGTGGATCCTCGGCTGGCTCGGCGCTCTGCTGGCGCTGCCGGCGACCCTGCTGCTCAAAGCGCTGCTCGTCGATGCCGACCCGCGGTCGAGATGGGTCAACATCCTGCTCGCCTCGGACCCGGATACCGGGAGACCGGACGACCCAGATTCTGGTTCTGACATGGGAAGAAACTCGGCTGCCCTCTCGCCCCCGCGCGTATGAGTAGATAGCATGAAGTATGGTGACACTACTGAATATCCATCCGGAGAACCCACAGAACCGACTGATCGAGCAGGCCGCCGAGACCTTGAGAGGCGGAGGGCTGATCGCCTATCCCACGGACTCCTGCTATGCGCTCGGCTGCGCGCTCGAGAACAAGGACGGAATCGAACGGATCACCCGCATCCGCCAGCTCGGCTCGAAGCACCACTTCACACTGATGTGCCATGACTTCGCGCAGCTGGGACAGTTCGTCATCGTCGACAATTCGGACTTCCGTGCCATCAAATCGATGACGCCCGGACCGTATACGTTCATCATGAAGGCCACGAAAGAGGTGCCGCGGCGGATGATGCACCCGAAGAAGCATTCGGTCGGTGCCCGCATTCCGCAGAACGTCACCGCGCTGGCGCTCGTCGAGGCGATGGGGGAGCCGATCCTCTCCTCGACCCTGCTGCTGCCCGGCGATGAGGACCCGCTCACTCACGCCGAGGACGTCATGGACCAGCTCGGCAACGACCTCGATATCGTCATCGAGTCCGGTGTCCCCGGAGTCGTGCCGACCTCCGTCATCGACTTCACCGGCCGCTTCCCCGAGGTGGCCCGCGTCGGCGCCGGCGACGTCTCCCGCTTCGCCGAGGAGTGAGCTCGGGGTCCCTGCTGGGACCGTCATCACTACGCGAGGGACGCACCCCTCGCCGAGGTGGCCCCGCCTCGGCGAGGGGTGACCGTCCGTTTGTCGCGAGCCGAGGCAGGCAGCCTGGATCGGCCGTGACGAAGCAGCACCGCCTCGACTGCGGAGCACCGCCTCGGCGACCTTGGTTCGACACGACCAACCCGCACGTTCACGGATCGGTTCGGGCTGTCCGGTTCGAGCGGTCGTTCCGTCACAGTCCGAGGTAGGCTGCCTGCACCTCGGGATTGTCGAGCAGGTTGGCGGCCTCGTCTGCCAAGACGATCCGACCTTCGGCAATGACATAGCCGCGGTGGGCGATCGCCAACGACGCCTTGGCATTCTGCTCGCTGAGCAGGACCCCGATACCCTTGTCATTGATCTGTGCCACGGAGGCGAGGACCTGATCGACGACGATCGGAGCCAGACCCATCGACGGTTCGTCGAGGATGAGCAGACTCGGATCCGACATCAGGGCACGGCCGATGGCCACCATCTGCTGCTGCCCGCCGGAGAGCGATCCGGCCGGCTGCTTCGCCTTCTCTGCCAGGATCGGAAACAGGTCGAGCACCTCGGTGAAGATCTCCTCCGTTCGCGCCTTGTCCCGGTGTGGGTACGAACCCAGGCGCAGGTTCTTCTCCACGGACATCTTCCCGAACAGGTGCCGCCCCTCCGGACAATGGGCGATCCCGGCCTTGACGATCGCATTCGGCCGCGACCGGTTGAGCTTGCGACCTTCGTATTCCACCGAACCGGCACGGATCGGCATGAGCCCGCTGATCGTCTTGAACAGAGTGGTCTTGCCCGAACCGTTCGCGCCGAGGATGACGGTGAGCTCCCCTGGCCGCGCGGTGATGCTCACGTCGTGGAGAACATCGATGGCGTCATATCCGGTACTGACATTGTCGAGGGTGAGCATCACTTCTTCTCCTCTGCGGTCGAGCCGAGGTAGGCACGGATGACGTCCGGATTCGACTGGATCTCCGCCGGCGTTCCCAACGCGAGCTTCTGCCCGTGGTCGAGCACGAGGATGGTGTCCGCGAGCCCCATGATCATGCTCATCTTGTGCTCGACGAGGAGCACGGACACACCGCGCTTCGGCAGGGAGCGGATGAGATTGCCGAAATCGGTCGTCTCCTCCTCAGGGATGCCGCCGGCAGGTTCGTCGAGGAGCAGCAGCTCTGGTTCGGTGGCCAGAGCCATCGCGACCGCCGTCCGCTTCTGCACCTCCTGGGGAACGTTGGACGCCAGATCGTGACGGTGGGTATCGATCTCGCAGAATTCCAGCGCCTCCATCGCCTTGTCCTTATTGATGCGTGACTCCCGGCGGTGGCGCGGGGTGTGGAAGACGGCGTCGAAGATCGTCGACTTCGACCGCACGATCCGACCGGCCAGGACGTTCTCGAGAAGGGTGCTGTCATCGAAGAGATGGGTGGTCTGGAATGTCCGAGCAATGCCGTCGGCGACCGCGTGGTGAGGGGAGGAGTTCGTGATGTCGTCGCCCTTGAACGTGACCGACCCGGACGTGGGCCGATAATAGCCGTGGATGAGGTTGAACAACGTCGACTTGCCCGCCCCGTTGGGGCCGATGACCGCGGTGATCCGGCCTTCCTCCACGTCGAGGCTGACGTCCTTGACCGCGTCGAGTCCACCGAACCGTTTGCCGAGGTCGCGTATCTCCAACAGTGTCATTTCGTCTCCTCGGGATCGATACCGCTTGTGACGGTGCCGCTCTTGGCGGTGTCGTACTCAGGGGAGGCTCCATCCGCAGTGCGACGAGCCTCGGCGATCTTCTGCTTCCGACTGCGTCGGTCGACGATTCCGCCGAGGTAGCCGATGATCCCGCGCGGAGCGAAGATGACGAGGGCGACGATGATCGGGCCCAGGACGATGAATCGATACGCCTGGAAATCCTGGAAGAGTTCGAACAGGAAGGTCACGATCATGCTTCCCAGAAGCGGCCCGGCCACTGTCCCCATGCCGCCGACGAGGATGAACATGAGGAACTCGAAGGTTTTGTCGATGGAAGCGGAATCGGGGCCGATGAACCCGACGACCGTCGCGTAGAGTCCACCGCCGATCCCACCGAGCACCGCCGACGCCGCAAACGCGAGCTGTTTGCTGAAGCCGACCCGGACGCCGATCGCATCGGCCAGATCCTCACTGGTGCGGATGGTCAGCAGCGTGCGGCCGACGCTGGAGCGGCGAATCGCGTGAGTGACGTAGATGCAGATGAGCAGGATGACGAAGACCAGGTAGAACATGGCGACGGGGGATTCGAAGTCGATGATCCCGCCGCCTTCGGGGAATTTCACATTGTTGACTCCCGAATGGGCGTGGGTGACCGATTCCCACCGGCTGATGACCAAGAAGATGATGAACCCGATCGCCATGGTGAAGATCGCGAAGTATTCGTCCTTCGTGCGCAGTGCGATCAGCCCGCAGAGGTAGCCGACGGCTGCGGTGCCGATGATCGTGACGATGAACGCCGACCAGAACGACCAGTCGAAGTCGGTCGTCAGCAGTCCCACGCCGTAGGCACCGATTCCGAAGAAACCGCCTTGGGCCAGGGACAGCTGTCCGGTGAATCCGAGGATGATGTTGAGTCCGTAGACGGCGATGGCCGCACACATCCCGACAGTGACGACACGCATCGCGTAGTTCTGTTCGGCGAAGAAGATCGGAGCTGCGGCGAGGACGATCACGACGGCGAGCATGCCGAGGAGTCGGGGATTCTTCAGCGCATTCATCGTTGCACCGCCTTCGTGAACAGGCCCGTGGGTTTGATCGCGAGGACCGCGACGAGCACGATGAAGGCGACCGCCTCTCCCACACCGGACGAGATGTATGTCGCGGTCATCGTCTCGGCAATGGCCAAGGCGAATCCTCCGACGATGGCCCCGGGCAGCGATCCGAGCCCGCCGAGGATGATGATCGCGAACACCTTGAGGTTGAGAGCATCGCCCATCGTCGGCGAGAGGAGGTTGATCGGTGCGACCAGGCCGGCGGCGATCGTCGCGAGGAGCGCGGAGAGACCGAGCGTCAGCATCGACACCATGGAGGGGTTGATCCCCACCAGTGAGGCGCCGACGCGATCCTGCTCGATGGCTTCGATCGTCTGTCCGTGGATGGAGCGTTTGATGAACCAGGCGAGCAGGGCGAGCACGATGACCGCGACGACGATGATGACGATGCGCTGGGCGGAGATCTCCGCGCCGAGGATGCGCAGCTCGCCCGTGATGGGCGTGTCCATACGGCGGAAGTCGGCTCCCCAGATCGCCTGAGCCAGAGCCTGGAAGAAGAACATCGCCCCGACCGCCGCGATCATGTGGTGGGTGTGAGGTGAGTTCCGCAGCGGATGGAACACCAGCCGCTCGAGTCCGACGCCAACGACGAAGAGCATGATCGCGGCGATGCCGATGGCGGCGATATAGGGGACGCCGATGGTCGTGAGGAAGAAGTAGGTGAGGTAGGCGCCGAGCATGTACAGCGCACCGTGAGCCAGATTCGGAATGCGCAGCACACCGAAGACCAAGGTCAGACCGATGGCGGCGAGACAGTACACGCCGCCCAACGCGAGACCGTTGAAGAGCTGTTGGATGAAGAGAGTCATGAAGTCGAGTCCTCTGGAGACAGGTGGACGGCACGGGCAGGGTGCGCTCGGCACAGGCAGGGTGCGCTCGGCACAGGCGCTCGCCATCAGCGGTCGGCATGAGCGGTCGGCACCCTGCCCTTATGTGTGCCGGGGCGTCACTTGGCGTCGGACACCTGGTCGATGGGCACCTTCGTGTACTCGCCGTCATCGTCGAGGTAGGTTGCTTCGAGGTTCGGATTGAGCAGATGGCCCTGGTCGGTGATCTCGTCGGGGAAGCCGTTGACCTTGTACTTGTCATCTACTTCGGGCAGGGCGTCGGAGATGGAGGCTCGGATCTTCTCCGGATCGTCGGTGGATCCCGAAACTTCCATGGCCTTAGTGATGATCGCAATACCCTGGTAGTTCAGAGCCGTTTCGCTGGTCGGGACCTTCTTGTCTCCGGCCTTGTCTGCGAACTTGTCGATGAAGTCCTTGGTACCCGGATCCTCATACTCCGAGACGGGCAGCACGCCGACCGAATTCGTGAGATTGTCGATCTTCGCCACCGTCGCCATCTCATCGAGCTTCGCCTGGTCCATGACGAGGAAGCTTCCTTCGAAGCCCTGCTTGCGGGCCTCTTCCATGATCAGTGCGGTCGGCTGGGAGGGACCGCCGACGAAGATAGCGTCGGGTTTGTCGGCCAGCGCCTTGGAGACCGGTCCAGCGAAGTCGGAGACAGTGGCGTAGTCGACGCTGTTGTCGCCGCCGACCGAACCTCCGGCTTCCTTCCACGCATCCGTGATCGATTTCGTCCACTGCTGGCCGTATTCGCTCTGCGTTCCCAGCAGTGCGAGCTTCTTCCCGCCGTGTTTCATCCCAGTCTCGGTGAACTCGGAGGCATAGGACTCGAAGTTCGGCGGGATCATCATCGTCAGCGGATTGTCCGACTGCACGATCGCCGGATCGGAGGTGTAGGCGGAGATGAGGAAGTTCGAGCGTCCGCTGTTGATCTGCTGAATCGCTTTGATCGCACCGGCATTGGGGGAGACGACGACCGGGGCTTTGTCCTGATCCGCCAGACGTTGCGCATTGCTTGCCGCAGTCGAGGGAGCGTACTTGTCGTCGAGGGACTTCAGCTCGAGGGTGACCGGTTTGCCGTCCACCTCGACGCCGTCATCGTTGAGGTCGTCGACGGCCATCTCAAGACCGATCTTCACATTCTCGCCATAGGCAGCGCCGCCGCCGCTGAGCGGTCCGGTGTAGCCGATGACGACGGTGTCTCCTCCATCGCCGGAGCCTCCGCCGCCGCACGCAGCGATCGTGAAAACGAGGGTGCCGATCGCCGCCGAGGACAGAAGCCTTCGACTACGGGTTCGCGGGACAGAGTTCATCTTTTCTCCTTTGAAAAGCTCCTGGAGCGAGTCCGCTCCGCACAGTGCCCGAGGTGTCTTCGGTGACCGTTCTCGGAGTCGCCGTCGTGACATGATCAACAGCGACTGACTTGAACCTTTCCAAATCCGATTTGCTAAGTCAATGGTTTTTCAACAGATTTTTGAACGTTCGATAATCTGCTCTGATCAGCTGTCTCTCTGACGTGAATGACGAGGTCGGGGCCTATAGCGACGCGTCTGCTCACTTCTGTGTTCGGCGCTCGCCGGATGGTCTGAGGGGATCTGACCACGCCTTGAGCAATCAATCGTTCAGTGCGCAGAATGGGCTAGAGTGGTGGCAGTTGCGCAAGAGAGCTCGGTCACACCGGCAGCGAAGGAATCGCTGAAGGCGACCGACCGTGCGAGGCGAAACAGTCACCGAAGACCACCATCGTGAGGAGCACGAATATGACTCGGACAGCAATCGTCACCGGCGGAGGACGCGGCATCGGGGCTGCCATCGCCAAGCGCCTCGGCGCCGACGGACTCAAGGTCGCCGTTCTCGACATGGGCCCGACCGACGACACCGTGGCCGCGATCAAAGCCGACGGGGGCGAAGCGATCGGTCTCGAGGCCGATGTGTCAAACGAAGAATCGGTCAATGCTGCGGTCAAGGAGGTCGCCGATACCCTGGGTGCTCCTACCGTGTTGGTCAACAACGCAGGGATCCTGCGTGACAACCTCCTGTTCAAGATGACCTACGAGGAGTTCAACAAGGTCCTCTCCGTCCACCTCGGCGGGGCATTCCTCATGGCCAAGGCCGTCCAGTCGTACATGGTCGAGGAGAAGTTCGGGCGCATCATCTCGATGTCCTCGACCTCGGCGCTCGGCAATCGCGGACAGACGAACTACTCGGCAGCGAAGGCCGGTATCCAGGGCATCACGAAGACCTGGGCGATCGAACTCGGCAAGTTCGGCATCACGGCCAATGCGATCGCCCCCGGCTTCATCGAGACCGACATGACCAAGGCGACGGCAGAGCGCGTGGGAATGGGCTTCGACGACTTCGTCGCGGCCGCCGCCAAGGAGATCCCGGTCGCCCGGTCGGGCAAGCCCGAGGACATCGCGCACACTGCGTCCTTCCTCGCCTCGGAAGGCGCCGGATTCGTCTCCGGCCAAGTCATCTACGTCGCCGGCGGCCCGCGCGACTGACCTGGGCAGACTCCCCACGAGACTGACCCAGGCTGGCGGCTCACGGGACTGACCCAGGCTGGCGCCCGCGGGACTCACCCAGGCTGGTGGCCCTCGGGGTTGACCCGTCAGATGCCCTGTCGGGCTGATCTAGACGAAATCAGAGCACGGCGCCCGCACTGAGGGCGTGGTGCAGACAATCAGGACGCGTTGTTCGACTTCATTGAAAGGTTTGACCCATGAGGGAAGCAGTAATCGTTTCGACGGCACGCACGCCGATCGGCAAGGCCTACAGGGGTGCGTTCAACGACACCCAGGCCCAGGAACTGGCGGGGCATGCGGTCAAGCATGCGGTCTCCCGGGCGGGTCTCGATGACGGTGAAGTCGAGGACGTCATCCTCGGCGCCGCTCTGCAGCAGGGCAGCCAGGGAACGAACGTGGCCAGGCAGGCCGCCCTGCGTGCCGGACTCCCGGTGACGGTCCCCGGTATGTCGATCGACCGGCAGTGCTCCTCGGGGCTGATGGCCATCGCGACGGCCGCGAAGCAGATCCTCGTCGACGGTCAGGAGATCGCGGTCGGCGGCGGGGTTGAGTCGGTCTCGCTGGTGCAGAACGACAAGATGAACAATTTCCGGGCCAAGGATCCGTGGCTCGAAGAGAACGTTCCCGGGATCTACTATCCGATGTTGGCCACCGCCGAGGTGGTGGCGGAGCGCTACGGCGTCAGCCGGGAAGCGCAGGACGAATATTCGCTGAGCTCACAGCAGCGCACCGCTGCCGCTCAGGAGGCCGGTCGATTCGACGACGAGATCGTGCCCCTGCCGACGACGAAGGTCGTCGTCGACAAGGAGACGAAGGAGACGTCGAAGCAGGATGTGGTCCTCGAAGCCGATGAGGGCAACCGCCCCTCGACCACGCTGGAGAGCCTGGCCGGGCTGAACCCGGTCCTCGACCCCGGTGTGGCATCGAAGGTTCCGTCGATCACCGCCGGCAATGCGTCGCAGCTCTCCGACGGCGCTTCGGCTTCGGTGCTGATGTCGAGCGAGGAGGCCAGTCGTCGCGGTCTCGAACCGATGGGCATCTACCGGGGAATGGCGGTTGCCGGCTGCGCGCCGGACGAGATGGGCATCGGGCCGGTCTTCGCCATTCCGAAGCTGCTGAAGACTCATGGTCTGTCGATCGACGATATCGGACTGTGGGAACTCAACGAAGCGTTCGCCGTGCAGGCCCTGTACTGCCGCGATCGTCTCGGGATCGATCCCGAGAAGTACAACGTCGACGGCGGCGGCATCTCGGTGGGCCACCCCTACGGCATGACCGGTGCTCGTCTGGTCGGGCATGCACTGATCGAAGGTCGTCGTCGCGGCGTGAAGTACGTGGTCGTGACGATGTGCATCGGGGGCGGTCAGGGCGCTGCAGGTCTCTTCGAGGTCTGCTGAGTCCGAGGGGCTGGTCCGGCCAGTCCCCGCGCTCGGTTCAGAACGGCGGGGGCTCGCCGGAGTCCCAGAACCAGTCGCGGAGTTCGGTAGAGTCCGTGTGCGAATCGGACGCGTCGACGTAGGCCGCGAAAGGGTCGGAGGGAGCCTCGCGCCACCCCGGCTGTCCCTCCGCGGCGGCAGGCTCGGGACACTCCCGTGCCTGCCGCCGCTGGCCGCGGGCAGGGGTCTCTTCGGTCGACGGCGTGTCGTCCGTCGGGAGCTCTGACGCGACCGGGCGGTTTGCCCGTGGCATGGCACTGCCGAAACGCTCGAGGAACAGGCGCGCGTGCTCGACGTTGAGCGGGTTGTCCGGAGCAATGACTTCGACGGTGACTCCACGGCGAAACACGTACTCGAGGTGACCGGGCTCAGTCATCCGGACGTCGAACTTCTTCGCGGTCTTGAGGCTGTGGTGCAGCTTGCACAGACAATGGATGTTGCCGAAACGAGTCAGTCCTCCCCGGTTCGGGTCGGCGTGGTCGAACGGGTCGATGTGGTCAACTTCCGAGGTTTCGGCGGGCAGGGTGCAGCCGGGGAACGTGCAGGTCACGTACTGTGCAACGAGCGTTTTGCGCACGTTGTTGGGAATGGCGTACGTCTTTGCCTTGGCGTCGATCGGCGTCCCGGTCGCAGGGTCGGTGAGCAGGCGCGTCCACGTGGTGGAGTAGCCCGCGACCCTGCGCGCCATGTCGGCCGGGATCGGTGAACCGTCTGGAAGCATGCCGGCTAGATCGCACACTTCTTCTGACGACAGCTGTTTCGCCGCTGGCGTCGCTGCGTCTGTGTTTGGAGTCAGTGTTGTGGCCGGTGGTGTTGGTGTGGTGGTCGTTGGTGATTCTGGGGGCGTCGGTGGACCGCCGTGGTGGGGCGGTGGGTCTGTGGTGTCCGCGAACGCGGTCGCTGTCGGACGCTCTTCTGCTTCGCCCGCCGGTGCAGGTGCCTGGCTGCCCTCGCCATCCACACGGTTCGTGAACTGGCTGAGCAGGGTGAGCATGGGCACGGTGATGAACGTGCTCGCTTGGTTCGCCAACCAGTACTCGCTGGTGGGCATGTCGAGGAGGAACTCGAAGCTGATTCGGTGACCGCCCTCGTTGCGGATGGTGTTTCCGAACGCATCGACTGCGCCGTCAGCGGCCGCCTCGGTTCCCTCGGCGGCAGGGCGAGCCCCGCTCGCACGCGATCCGATCAGCGACGAGAGCGCGTCGTTGATGTCGGTGCGATTGACGCTGTTCTGCGCTCCGAAGTCGGTGGTGGTCATTGCGTTCCTGGCGCCGGCGTTTGTCGGGTGGCCGGTGGCCTCGTGGCTCGTGTTGCTGCTGAGGATAGCTTCGAGGATCTGTGACTCGAAGGTGCGGTCGGCCGGAGTTGTCGTTCCTGCGGACGCCGCTGCTGAGCCGATCGTCTCGGCGACATCGGCTTCGGTCCCGGTTCCGGTCTCATCCTCAGGGCCGGCCCCAGGCGCAGTGTCAAGCTCAGGGCCGACAAAGGCCTCAGCTCCAGCTTCAGTCTCATTCGAGACAGACTTCTCCCCTGAAGCCTCGGCGTACCCGGTCTCGTGAAGGTCGTCGAAGACGCGTTCAATGTAGTCGAGCAGTGACTCGCCTTCGTGCATGGGGACTCCGTCGGGCCCGGCGAACAGCCCGTCGAGTGGGAAGTCGGTGCTCGTCGACGCGCCGTCGGCGTCATTGGTGCTGATGATGCGCAGCTTCATCTGCGGCCTCGTACGAGTGAGGATGTCGAACATCAGTGCCGAGATGGACTGGTCCTCGTCGAAGCAGTCCCCGGACTTGAGCTGATCGGAGAACGCGCTGGTGTTGCTCTTGTACACGGCCCGAGCGAACGCATCGAGCCTGCGGAAGCACGCCTGAAGCTCCGGTGCGGGACCGGTCAGGGTGAGGTGTGCAGTGCCGTCGTCGCCGGTGGTGAGGTCGACCCGACGGCGCAGAGCAACGTTCTTGAGCGTATCTTCGGGAGCTTGGGTCGCGGCGATCTTGAACGCGAGCGAGCGCTTGAAGGTCTCGATCGTGATGTCTGCGCGCCTCTGAGCGAGGAACCTATCAATGGTCGGCAGGTTCTCGAAGTGGAGGTCACGGCAGGCACGCGTCACGCAGTCGACGTGCTCGATGGTGAAGTCACCGTCGAGACAGCGACGCAGGAACTTCGGCAGCCCGTGAGCGAACGTCATCGACGCGGTCATGTGCCGCAGGGCATTGCTCGTCGTGGCTCCGAGCAGGCTCGAATACACTCCGGCCTCGGTCGGTTCGAGGTTGCCGCGCAGCCAGGTGAAGAACGTCTGAGTCGGTTCGTAACCTGGGAAATCGGGCAGGGGAGCCGGATTGGAGAGGATCTCTTCGGCCCGCTCAGCGGCGCGACGAAGGAGGCGGCCCGCTGCACGGTTCTTCTTCTGACCCTTGCCTTTAGCGAACGTCGTGCCGGTCTCGGCCTCGACCTGCGTCTTGGCCTCTGCCCATGCCGCTGCCTCAGCAGCAGTGAGGGCCGCGAGCGACGTGGGCGGGAATCGGTCGGAGGTCGCTTCTGTGGCGGACGCGTCGTCAGACCCGGCGGCCGAATCGGCGCGTTCAGCCGCTGCCAGACCGTCGGCGCCTGCGACACCGCTGGAACCTGCGCCGTCCGCTTCGCTGCTGCCGGCCTCATCGGGTTCCTTCGCGTCGGCGGACGCATCGTTTCCGGTCTCCCGGTGGCGGGCAACGGTCTCGGTGAACGACGCGAACTCGTAGACGTCATCGAGCTGCGCGCCGGTGAGCCCGAGGACGTAGGCGACATCCTGAACGACGACCTTGCTGGTGGCGACGAGCGAGTTGACCTGGGCGATGCTGCTCTCTGCGTAGGCGTGGAGCAGGTCGACGAGTTCATAGTCTTCGGCGACTTCGAGCCGGCGACCGTGTGCGCGACGATGCTCGGACAGCGTCGCCAAGTCCGCGTCGGCCGGGGGAGCCGACGGCAGGTTCGATGCCGAGCTGCTGCTGTCGCCGATGTTCTTCATCGGTACTTCCCCCTCTCCACGTCGGTGTGGAAGTCGGCCATCTGAATCGGTGCCTATCTCAATGATAGGAGCGCTGTATCGCAATTAACATCACAATACGATTACAAATAGAACAGCAGATAAAATCCGGTCGCTCAAATCTCTTCTACGAACTTTCCGCCTGTCCATGATCGATTTGTTCCTCAACCGTATCGATCGCCACTGACACGAGATCGGCGCGTGATCCACCACCAATTCGGCGCGCGCTCCACCGCTCGCCCGCTGCTGACCCCACCGCCCGCCCCATCACACTCCCCACCAGGCACGCCGTCGGGCACGTTGCCGAGCACGCAGCCAGTCGTGTCCGCCCGGTTCGTTAGAATCGGGGTGTGGCAGCGATCGACAAAGACATTCTCCGTTTGGCACTTCCGGCCCTCGGAGCACTGATCGCCGAACCCGTTTTCCTGCTCACCGACACGGCCATGGTCGGCCACCTCGGCGCGCATGCCCTGGGATCGCTCGCGATCGCATCGACGATCCTGCAGACGGTGCTGGGGCTGATGATCTTCCTCGCCTACGCCACGACCCCACGGGTTGCGAAACGCATTGGATCCGGCGACCGGGCGGGTGCGATCACGGCCGGATTCGACGGGATCTGGCTCGCGCTGGGCACCTCGTTGCTGCTCATCATCATCGGCCTGCCCCTGCTCAACACTGCGATCTCGGCCTTCGACCCGGGGCCGGGGATCACCGAGGGTGCACACGCCTACCTGGCGATCTCGTGGTGGGGGCTGCCGTTCATGCTCATGGTCGTCGCCGCCACCGGGCTGCTGCGCGGCCTCCAGGACACGAAGACGCCGCTGATCGTCGCCGCCGTCGGATGTGTGGCGAACATCGGACTCAACGCGATCTTCATCTACGGGCTCGACATGGGCGTGGCCGGATCCGCGATGGGAACCGTCATCGCCCAGGCCGGCATGTGCGCGGTCTACCTCACCATCTCCGTGCGAGCCGCAAAGAGACTGCATGCCAGCGTCCGCCCCGACTGGTCGGGAGTGTTCACCTCGGCGAAGACCTCGGGGTGGCTGCTCGTGCGCAACGCCTCACTGCGTGCGGCGCTCATCATCCTCGTGTTCATCGCGACCTCACTGGGCACGACCGATCTTGCCGCGATCCAGGTCGCACAGAGCCTGTTCTTTGCGCTCGCTCTCGCCTTGGATTCCCTGGCCATCGCAGGTCAGGCGATGATCGGACTCGAACTGGGCGCGCGGAACATCGACGCCGTGGCCGCGCTCAACCGACGTCTGTGCCTGTGGGGGATCGTCTTCGGCATCGTCGTCGGCATCGTCCTGTTCGCCGGGTCCAGAACCATCCCGCGTGCCTTCGCCTCCGAGCCCGAGGTCATCGATGCGCTCAGCACACTCCTGCCGGTGCTCGCGCTGAGCATGCCGATCGCCGGCTACGTCTTCGTCCTCGACGGGGTCCTGATGGGAGCCGAGGACGCCCGCTACCTCGCTCTGGCACAATTGGTCGCTGTGGTCGGGTACGCGATCCTGCTCATCCCGATCGTCTCGATCTGGCCGGGAGCACCGGGGCTCTGGGCCGGTTTCTGCATCGGATTCGTCGGATTCCGAGCGCTGACCCTGGGCTGGCGAGTCCGCAACCGGGCGTGGATCGATCGCGCCGTCGAGAAAGGAATCTCATGAACGCTGAGCCGAATCACGGTGCACCTGAAGCGTCGGAGGCTGATGACTCCCGCGCCGAGGCGGGGGCCGGGGCCGCGGATTCCGCGTCCTCCCTGCGCGGACGGATCCGTCCTCTGCCGGCCGAGACCGATGACGAGATCTTTCTGCCGTTCCTCGACCTGTGCTTCAACTGGTCGATGGACAGACCGCGCATCGAGATCGACGAGCTCCGCAACCGCAGTGACGCCGCCTTCTACTATCGCGACTGGGGGCGGGACGGCGACATCGCGGTGGCCGCCCATGCTGAGGCCGATTCCGAATCGCCGATCGTCGGGCTGGCCTGGGTGCGGCTGGCCGACATCGCCGACGTCGTGGGCAAGGCCGATGATCGTGTCGGCGGCGACTTCGCCGCAGCATTGGGCAAGACCGGCGCCGAGGTGGTCCGCAGCGAGGTTGTTCCCGACCGGGAATCCGGTGGTGGGAAGCCCGCCGACAGTGAGGCCGGTGGCGGGGAAACCGGTGACGGGAAGCTTGTCGACGGGGAATCCGGTGACGGGAAGCTTGTCGACGGGGAATCCGGTGACGGGGAGCCCGTCGACGGGGAATCCGGTGACGGGGAGCCCGTCGACGGGGAATCCGGTGACGGGGAGCCCGTCGACGGGAACAAGCGCGATGACCAGTCCGCCGATCACGAATCGACCGCGAACCTGTCGTCGACCGCGAACCTGGCCACGTCTGAAGACGGTGCGCCGTTCACCGGTTACGGGTGGGTCGCCGCGGACATCCCCGAACTCTCGATCGCGGTGCTGCCTGATCATCAGGGGCAGGGCATCGGCGGGGCGCTCGTCGACACCGTGTGCGCACTCGCGCGAATGAGCGGCTTCCCGGCCGTGAGCCTGTCCGTGTCGGACGGCAACGGGGCAGCGAAGCTCTACACCGACCACGGCTTCGTCTCTGTGGGACGCAGCGGGGACTCCGACGTCCTCGTCCGCCGCCTCGGCTGAGCTGAACACCCCGGTTCGGGAACCCACCGCGGCGACTCGTCGGCGAACGGCCCGCTGACATACATCCGTGCCCGGTCCGTTGGCCAGCAACCAGTGCAGGAATCGGCGACACGAACCGGACCGATGCCACCGACCGGGCCCGTGCAGCCGGCCCGCAAATCCCCTACGGCAGCGGCGGGAGTTCGAACTCGTCGAGCCAGGGACGGACCACCTCGGCGATATCGCGTCCGGCCACCTGGGAGACGCAGGCGATGAAGTCCTCGGTGCTCACCGATGAATGACGGTGCTTCGTCGTCCACTCACCGAGGCTCGCGAAGAAGTCGGCATCTCCGATCTCCCGGCGCAGGGCGTGCAGGCACAGCGCCCCGCGCTTGTACACGCGATCGTCGAACATGTCGGGTCCGCCCGGATCACCGAGCAGGATATCCTGCGGCTGAGCGGCCAGATCCTCCCACCATTCCTCGGCACGTTCGTGCGCGGTCGCCCGACCCGACTCCTCCGACCACAGCCACTCGGCGTAGCAGGCGAAGCCTTCATTGAGCCAGATGTCCTGCCACCGCGACGGGGTCAGCGAATTGCCGAACCACTGGTGAGCCATCTCGTGGGCGACGAGGCGCTCGGCCTCCCAGTCGTTGCCCAGATGATTGGGACCGAGCACGGACAGCGGCTGCGACTCGAGGGGGATCTCGAGCTCATCATCGGTCACGACCACGTCGTAGAGATCGAACGGATACGGTCCGAAACGGTCGATGAACAGGTTCATCATCCCGTGCTGCACGCCGAGCCGGCCCAGCGCCGCATCCCAATGATCGTCGGCATAGAGTCCGAGCGGGACCGGAGACTCGGCCGGCTCATCTTTGCCGGCACCCTTCAACGCACTCGCCACGGCATCCTTGGCCGAACCCGCAACAGCATCCTTCGCGGCACCGAGCACCGCGGCTCCGACCCCCGAACCCCCCGAACTCACGGGAATCGCGCCGTTGCGGTACCGGCCGATCTGCACCGTGGCCAGATACGTCGCCAGGGGAGTCGTCGACTCATATGTCCACTGTGTGCGGCCGGCCTTGCGCACCTTCTCCGTCAGTGCGCCGTTGGACACGACCGTGTACTCGCTCTCGACGAGCACCCTGATGCGGTACTTCGCCTTGTCCGAGGGGTGATCATTGCACGGGAACCACGTCGACGCCCCGACCGGCTGGCCGGCCACGAGCACCCCGTCCTCGAGCTCCTCCCACCCGATGTCGCCCCACGTGCCGATCGCCGGCTGCGGATTGCCCGCATAGCTGATGTCGATGCGCACAGGCTGGTCCTTGCTCAGCTGCGACGTCGTCAGCCGCAGCTTCATCCCCCGGGCCGAGAACCGGACCTTCGTCCCGTTGACGCTGGCCTTGCTCACCCGCAGCCCCGTGAGATCGAGGACGATCGACTTCGTCTCGGTCAGCACCCGACCGGTGAGCACCGCTCTGCCTGAGAGCCGGTTCGGCCCGATCCGATAGTCGAGATCGAGGTCGTAGTGGTCGATGCTCAGATCGGCGCTGCCGACTCCGGGCGTGTAGGGATCAAGCGTGTGACCGCTGTGGGACAGCATCGTCGCGCCCTTCGTGCTCGAGTGTGGGAAGTTCTGGGGCATCCACCCAGGGTATGACAGGATTCCCGCTGAAATACGCATGTGCCGGGACGTATTCTCCGCGCATGACCAACGAGGTGGCCCCGACCGTCGCGTTCTCGCCCAGTGTCGAAGCGGGCAGGACGACGCTGTTGGGTCCCAGCGTGGCGCCGGGTTCGAGTTCGACGTCATCGAGACTCATCACCCGATCGTGGAAGAGGTGCGTCTGCACGACGCAGCCGCGATTGATCGTCGAATTGTCGCCGAGGCGGACGAGGTCGGTCTCCGGCAGCCAGTAGCTCTCACACCACACGCCGTGCCCGATCCTCGCCCCCATCGCCCGCAGATACCACACGATCGCGGGTGTTCCCACGGCGTTGCGGGTGAACCACGGAGCAGCCACGAGCTCGACGAAGCAGTCGGCGACCTCGTTGCGCCAGATGAACGACGACCACAGCGGATGCTCCCAGGCGGAGATGCGACCGACGAGGATCCACTTCGCGGCCACGGCCAGTCCCGCCGCCACCGCACCCGCGGCCATCATCACGACCCCAGAGGTGAGCAGGGCGAGGGCGACCGAGGCGACGAATCCCGTGGCCTCCGCCGCCACCCCGCCGGGCAGGCCGAGCAGGAACCAGATCGTGAGCACGACCGCCGTGATGAGGACACCGCCGGCAATCACCGAGGTGATCCGCAGCGTCTCCCAGAACCCGCGGGCCGCCTTCACTCCGACGGTCGGGGCATAGGTCAGCGACTCATCGGATTCGACGGCGGCACGACGCAGCTGCACCGGGGGAGACCCGAGCCACGACGAGCCCTTCTTCGCCTTCGCCGGGGCCGCCGACAGGACGGCGACCAAGGCGTTCTTCGGCACCCTCCGACCCTGTGAGGCGATGCCCGAATTCCCGAGGAACGCGCGTTTGCCGACCTTCGCACGACCGGCCCGCATCCATCCGTGTCCGAGTTCGTAGCTGGCGACCATGGTGTCATCGGCGAGGAAGGCCCCGGCAGCGATCGTCGTCATTCTCGGCACGAACACGACCGTCGAGATCTCCGTGCCCGGCCCCACCTTCGCCCCGAGCAGCCGCAGCCAAGTCGGGGTGAGCATCGAGGCATAGAGCGGGAAGAGCAGATCACGTGCCAGGTCGAGCAGCCGCTCCGTCGCCCACACCCGATACCCACGCGCCGAGCGGACGGGGAACTCTCCCTCCTCCATCCCGATCGCGAGGATCCGGACGGAGGCGAGGATGAGCAGCGCCGTGATGATGAACCACAGGCACGCCAGCGCCGGCGACCACGCCAGGAGCAGCCACGGCGACTCGAGGACCTCAACACCCGATACGCCGAGCATGAGTGCGAGCCCCGGAATCACCGCCAGGTAGGGAAGCGCCGCGTTGAGCTGGGAGCCGGCGGCATAGAACAGGAACGGCAGGCGTCGCCTCGGCGGGGGATCGGGCCACGCCTTCTTCGCCTTCCCGACCCGCACGGCTGGGGAACCCGAATAGATCTGTTTCTTCCTCACTGACCCGGTCACCGCTGAGCCGGCTTCGACGAGGGCCCCGGTCCCCACCTCGGCGCCGGGCATGAGCGTCGAGCGTGCACCGACGGTGGCGCCGCTGCGGATGTCGATGCGGCCGATGCGCAGCAGATCCCCATCGACCCACCAGCCCTTGAGGTCGACCTCGGGTTCGACGGCGGCCCCTTCGCCGAGGGTGAGGAAACCGGTCACCGGCGGTGCCGAATGCAGGTCGGCATCGGCCCCGATCCGATTGCCCAGCAGCTTCGCATACCAGGTCACCCAGGGTGCGCTCGCCACCGAGACAGCCGCGGCGAGGTCGGCGATGTGCTCGGCCAGCCACAGCCGCTTGTGCACCCACCCCGACCGCGGATAGGCACCGGGTCGGATGCCGGTCATGAGCAGCCGCGCGGCTCCTGCCGCGATGAGCATCCGTCCCCACGCGGTGACGAAGAGAAGGAAGAGGACGATGACGACCGGCCACGGCGTGAACGGCAGATCCGCACCCAGACCGACGCCGAGGTTGGCTGCGAGCATCGCGAGCACGACCCAGCGGACCCCGCCGAGGATATGCACCGGAATCCCGAGCAGGACCTGGAAGATCTGCATCCCCCGTGAGGTGCGTCCGATCGTGCGTCTGGGTCCCGTGGGGCCGATCCCCGATCCTTCCTCGCCGAGGCAGAGCCGGGCCAGAGCGGTAAAGCGCGGGTGTGCGTAGATGTCGCCGACGGTGACGCTGGGATGGCGGGTGCGCAGGCGGGAGACCAGCTGGGCGGCGGCAAGCGATCCGCCGCCCGCGGTGAAGAAGTCCGTGTCGCTGCCGGGCCGGGCACCGAGGACGGCGGCCCACTGCTGTGCGACCCAGTCGGTGTCCTCATCGAAGGTCTCTTCGGTTCCGGCTGACTCATCGCCGTCGTCGAGTGGCCAGGGCAGTGCGTTGCGGTCGACCTTGCCCGAGGTCTTCGTCGGCAGTTCGTCGACGAGGGCGAGCCGGGGCACGAGAGCGGCTGGAAGCTCCTCGCGCAGCCGAGCCTCCCAACCGGGGATGTCGGATTCGCCGGCGTCGGCTCCGATACTGACTTCGGCTCCGGGTCCGGCACCGTCACTGCCCGAGCCACCGAGGGCGAGGTAGCCGATGAGGATGTCCGTGCCCGCCGGAGTCGTCTTCACCGCGGCCGCGGCCCCTTCGACGCCGGGCAGCGCCTGCAGAGCGGCATCGATCTCACCGAGTTCGATGCGTCGGCCCCCGAGCTTGATCTGCTCATCGGCACGGCCGACGAAGACCAGCCCTTCGGGGTCGTTGACCACGAGGTCTCCGGACCGGTAGGCCCGCTCCCAGCCGAGAGTGGGTATGGGAGCGAACTTCTCGGCATCCTTGGCCGGGTCGAGATAGCGGGCCAGCCCGACCCCGCCGATGATGAGCTCTCCGGTCTCGCCTTCGGACACGGGAACACCATCGGCATCGACGACGGCCAGAGCCCAACCCGTCAGCGGCAACCCGATGCGCACCGGGTCGGAACCGTCGAGCATGGCCGCGCATGCGACGACGGTGGCCTCGGTGGGCCCGTACGTGTTCCACACCTCACGGTCATCATCGCTCAGCCTCCGGCCGAGCTCCGGGGGACAGGCCTCGCCGCCGAAGATGAGCAGCCGGACGTTGGCGAGACTCTCGGCCGGCCACAGGGCGGCCAGGGTCGGCACGGTCGAGACGACGGTGATCTGCCGTGAGGACAGCCACGGCCCCAGATCCATTCCGGACTTCACGAGGGCGCGTGGGGCGGGCACGAGGCAGGCGCCGCTGCGCCACGCCAGCCACATCTCCTCGCAGCTGGCGTCGAAGGCCACGGACAGGCCCGCGAGCACCCGGTCCCCGGGGCCCAGCGGTTCCGGCCGGCAGAACAGAGCGGCCTCGGCGTCGACGAAGGCCGCGGCGCTGCGATGAGTCACGGCCACACCCTTCGGGGTGCCCGTCGAACCGGAGGTGAAGATCACCCAGCAGTCGTCGTCGGGTGTGGGGGAACGCAGCTGCGAACGCTCCAGCGGTCCGCGGTCGTTCCGGGATTCGATGCGGGACCCGGCGGTGATGACTCCGGTCACGGCCGCCTCGGCGAATACGGTGCGGGCCCGCTCATCGGGATCGTCGACGTCGACGGGAACGTATGCGGCGCCGAGCATGAGGGTGGCGAGGATCGCCAGGTACAGATCGACCGAGCCCGAGGGAACACGGATGCCGACCTTGTCACCGGGACCGATGCCGGCCTCGGCCATGTGCAGGGCGAGGTCGCGGATGGCGATGACGAGCTCGCGATAGCTGAGCACGCGGGTGCCGTCGTCGAGGGCGGGCTGATCGGGATGATCGCCGGCGGTCTCCGAGAGGACGTCGATGAGGGTGCGGTCCTCACGAGGTCGAGGGGGTGCTGGGAACTGCGGTGCGTAGTCTCTCACGTGTCTTCCGGGTCGATCGGGAACAGTCCGCGGCGGGCGCCGCCGACTGACATCGCCGGTGACCATAGCCTGTGAAGGTGTCGTGAACATGAACAGAGGTCACGGACGGACCTCGCGCCTCTCGTCATCGGTGTCCGTCCGTGATAGATGTGAAGGACGAGCCGATGCCGCACCGGCACCGACCGCCAGCTGATCGTCCATGATGAGGAGTCCGCCCCATGTCCACCGTCCTGTCCCACGCCACCGTCTTCGACGGCACCCGCTTCCTCCCCGGCACCCGCGACGTCGTCATCGACTCCGGCCGGGTCGCCTCGGTGACGGAAGGCGGTCAGGGCTCGCACGACGCCGGGGACGACTTCGTCGACTGCTCGGGCAAGACGATCATCCCCGGCGTCATCGACTGCCACGTGCACCTGACGAGTTCGGGAGCCGCATCCACCTCGAACTTCCACGACCCGTTCTCGCTGCAGTTCTACAACTCGGTCGCCCATATGGAGGCCACCCTCAAGGGCGGAGTGACCACGGTGCGCGACGCCGGAGGCACCGACCTCGGAGCCAAGGTCGCCGTGGAGACCGGAATCGTGCGGGGCCCGCGCCTGTCGATCGCGGTCAACATCATGTCCCAGACGGGCGGGCACGGGGACTTCCACCTCGTCTCCGGCGCCGAATCCCCGTTCCTCTCGCCCCACCCGGGCCGCCCCTCAGGCGTGGCCGACGGGCTCGAAGGCGTCCAGCGGAAGACCCGCGAGCTGCTGCGGGCAGGCGCCGACCACATCAAGATCTGCTCCACCGGCGGTGTGCTCTCACCCCGGGACGACCCCCGGCACTCCCAGTTCACCGAGGCCGAGATCGCCGTCATCGTCGCCGAGGCGGCCGCCCAAGGCGCCCATGTCATGTCCCACGCCCAGGGCGCACCGGGGATCAAGAACGCCGTGCGCGCCGGTGTCCGTTCGATCGAGCACGGCATCTTCCTCGACGAGGAGGCCATCGACCTCATGCTCGAACACGGCACCTACCTCGTCCCGACCCTGCAGGCCCCGCAGGCAGTCATCAAGGCCGCCGAGGCGGGGGCCGGCCTGCCGCCGTCCGTCGTGGACAAGGCCCACCGTGTGGTCGAGGCCCACCGGGAATCGATCGCCCGGGCCCACGAGGCAGGCGTGCCGATCGCTCTGGGCACCGATGCCGGAGTCGGCCCGCACGGGGAGAACCTCGAGGAGATCAGCCTCCTCGCCGAAGTGGGGCTCTCAACGGTCGAGGCTCTCGCCGCCGGCACCGCGGTGGCCGCCCGCGTGCTCGACGATGATCGGGTGGGCCACCTCGGTGAGGGCGGTCTTGCCGACCTCGTCGTCGTGGGTGGGGACCTGCGCACGGCCGACGTCCGCGGCATCGAGAACCGGGTGGACGCGGTCTACCTCGGAGGAGAACTCGTCTGAGGTGAGACAGCGGCGCCGGTGAGGGAAACCTAACCTCAGCAGGTTATGATGGGCGGGTACAGACAAGAGGAGTGCACACCCACGATGAACCCGCTCGAGTGGTCGTTCCCGATCGCTGTCACCTGGCTGATCCTGTTCGGCATCATCCTTGCCCGTGCCGGCGGAACCTTTCTGCTCGGACGCCTGGCGCGCACAGGCATCCGCAAGATCGAACGCGTCGATCGCCTCATGTCGGGACCGAAGTACCGCAAGGCCGAGAGCATGATCGAACGGTTCGGAGCTCCCGTGATCGCGGTGAGCTTCATCATGATCGGAGTCCAGACGGTGCTCAACCTCGCCGCCGGCACGACGGGGATGAGCTACCGCAGGTACATTCCGGCGCTCGCCGTCGGCGGCGCGATGTGGGCGACGATCTACTCGACCGTCGGCCTCATCGGCTTCAAGGCTCTGGCAGCCGGGTATCAGGCCGCACCGGGGCTGACCATCGGAGTCGCCGTGTGCTTCGTTCTCGCCATCGCAGGCCTCGTCATCGGGCTGAAGAAGCCGAGAGCCTCCGCCGAGGAGACCGATGGGGCAGAGACCGAGCCGGCGCTCGGCGACGACACCGGGTCTGCCCACACCGGGTCTGCCCACAATGGTGGGTCCCGTACGAACGGGACCCTGATAGACGGGACCCTGATGGACGGGACCTCTACTCACGGTGTCCGCGCGGATGAGTCCCGGACGGACGCGAAGACCACCGAGGCCTGATCTCCGTCAGCTGAGCCCCGCCTCGGCGAGGATGCCGCCGGCGAAGACATCACCTGCGGGGACACCACCTGCGGGCTGGGCCGCCTCTGCGAAGGTCTCGTCCACCTGGCCGACTCGCTCCGGCAGGCCCGCTCCGTCGACCGTCGCAGCGGTCCAGTAGAGTCGGATTCGGTCAGAGTCGACACGACGGGTGCGCCCGTCGACAGTCAGTGAAGGAGGGCCCGCATGGTCGTGGCCTGGTGGAGCATCATTCCGTTCGTGCTTCTGCTCGGGTGCATCGCAGTGCTCCCGCTGATCCCGGCCACGGAGAAGATCTGGGACCGCAACCTCGTCAAACTCATCGTCGCCCTCCTCCTCGGCGTCCCCATTGCGGTGTGGTTCCTCCTCGGCGGAGAAGGCGGCACCGTCGCCCATGCGCTCCTCGAATACTTCCAGTTCATCGTCCTCATCGGCAGCCTCTTCGTCGCCTCGGGCGGAATCTTCCTCGTCGGCGACATCAAGGCCACGCCGAAGAACAACACGATCTTCCTCGCCGTCGGGGGAGTGCTCGCCTCTTTCATCGGCACCACCGGCGCGGCGATGCTGCTCATCCGCCCGATCCTCAACACGAACCAGGACCGCACCCACCGGACACACACCGTCATCTACACGATCTTCATCGTCGCCAACTGCGGCGGCCTGCTCACCCCGCTGGGCGACCCGCCGCTGTTCCTCGGAATGCTGCGCGGGGTGCCCTTCGAATGGACGTTCGGGCTGTGGCCGTACTGGCTGTTCGTCAACGCGCTGCTGCTCGTCTCCTTCTATGCGCTCGATTCGAAGATGTACGCGAAGGAACCGGCCGAGGCGCTGGCGAAGGACGCCGAATACGCGACGAAGCTGGGCCTGCGCGGAGCCAGCGGCCTCGTGTTCCTCGCGATCATCATCATCGCGGTCGCCTTCATCCCCTCCGTCGACGCCCACGCGATCGAGACCGGTCACGCGAGCTTCGCCGACTATGTGCCCTGGCGCGAACTCGTCATGCTCGCCTCCGCGATGACCTCGTTCCTCTTCGGCGACCGAGGCGCCCGCTTCAACCTCAACAAGTTCACGTGGACGCCGATCCTCGAAGTGGGGGCGCTCTTCATCGGCATCTTCCTCACGATGATGCCTGCGCTGGCCTACCTCGGCCAGGTCGCCCATAAGATTCCTCTGGGCGAGATCTCGCTGTTCGTCTTCACGGGCGGACTCTCCTCCGTCCTCGACAACGCCCCGACCTACGTCACGTTCTTCGAGATGGCCGCCCAGGTCCCCGGCGAGCCGCGAGTCGCCGGAGTCGCCGAGGCGCTGCTCATCGCCGTCTCACTCGGTGCGGTGATGGGAGGAGCGATCACGTATATCGGCAACGGGCCGAACTTCATGGTCAAGTCCGTGGCCGATTCGGCGAATGTCGCCATGCCCAGCTTCGGCGGCTACGTGTGGTGGTCGCTGCGTCGCCTTGTGCCGGTGCTCGCAGCGATGGTGCTCATCTTCATGACCGAAGGCCTGTGGCTGAGCCTGGTCGGAGTGCTGCTCGCCCTGCTCATCCTCGGCCAGGCCGGTCGGGACCTGCGCGCGGCGAAGGCGCCGTCCGGGACATGAGGTCCGGCGGTACGGGTCCGCGGGCGGCCGCCGGTGTCGGGCTCTGGTTCGCCGGCAACGGCGCGATCTATGCCGCGCTCCTGCCGTGGTATCCGCTGCTGGTGGACCGTCTCGGACTGAGTTCCTGGCAGTTCGGACTCGTCGTCGCCTGCTTCGCCGCAGGATCCCTGCTGTCCTCGGCGCTGCCAGCGGCGCTCATCGCGCGCTTCGGAGCGGACCGGGTCGTCATCGGCGGCACCGTCATGCTCGGCCTGGCGGCCGCCGCGACCGCATGGTCGGTCAACGGCGTGATAATGGCGATCTGCCTGCTCCTGCTCGGCTGCTGCGATGCGATCGTCGACGTCGCGCAGAACGTCGTCGGCATCACCGTGCAGGATCGGCTCGGCCGAACCATCCTGTCCTCGATGCATGCGCTGTGGAGCCTCGGCGGACTGCTCAGCGGTGCGGCCGCCACGGCTGCCGCGAGTTCGGGTGCCGACACGCGCGTGTGGCTGGCCGCGATGGCGGTCGCTGCGGTCGTCCTCACACTGATCGGACGGCGGCTCATCGGTGACGCAGCGTCACCTCGGCGCGTGGCCGATGCGGATTCCGGACAGACGGGGGGGCCGCGGACGGCTCAGCGGCCGAGTGCGCTGACGGCTCGGGTGCACGGCGGTCGAAGCGGGTCGTCCTCCTCGCGGCGCTGCCGTTGGCGATCATCGCGATCTGCGGGTCGGCCGTCGAGGACATCGCGAACAACTGGGCGGGGCTGGCCGCCGTCGATTTCGCAGACGTGCCGGCCGCCTCGGCGGGGATCGCATTCAGCATCGTCATCGGCTCTCAGTGCCTCGGCCGCTTCACTGGGGACGTGCTCGTGACACGGTTCGGGGCCGGTCGCATCGCCCGCCTCGGCGGCGGTCTCATCACCTTGGGTGGGGTCGGCGCCGTCCTCGCGCACGAACCGGTTCTGCTGTTGGCGTCGATGGCAGCGCTCGGCTTCGGTTCGGCGACGCTGGTGCCCGGCGCGCTCGGCGCCGCCGCACGGCTGTCCGGGGTGGATCGTGCCGGGGGAGTGACGCTTGTGAACTGGCTGATGCGCGTGGGGTTCCTCGGCACCAGTCCGCTGGTGGGCGTCATTGCCGCCGAGGTGGGTCTGCGCTGGGGTCTGAGCATCCTCGCGCTCGTCGGAGTGCTCACGGTGATCTTCGCTCACCGACTCGACTCACCGGAACGGAGGCCGTGCTGATTCGGGCAGCTGGGATTCAGAGTTTCGGGGGACCCGTTTCGGGAATCAGGGTGGACGGGCGATCCGCGAACCAGGGTTCCGTGACCGAATCGTCAGGTGTGGAAGGTCCTGCGGGGAAAACGAAGAATGTGCCGCGTCACTGAAGGAACGATGTCGCGACACATTGGAATGTCGGGCTAGCGGGATTTGAACCCACGACCTCTTCACCCCCAGTGAAGCGCGCTACCAAGCTGCGCCATAGCCCGTTACCGTACTCCCTCGTGGGCAACGAGAACCAGCTTATACCGATGACGGGCCAAGTGCCAAAACCACGTACCGTGACCTTAGAAAAGCAGGTATCATCCCAGGTGGATACCGACGAAGCGGGTCTCAGGCAGGGCCTGACCGGTGACTCGGTAACATTTCCGTTTCGTGATTGTTATGAAAGTGGCCCAGGCGGCTATGCTTGGTACACCGACAAACTAGAGGAGTCGACATGGCAGATCTGGATTATCCAGTGTCTTACCGGTACTCGCGCGACCATGAGTGGGCTGCGTCCACGGGTGACAACGCTGTCGTCCGTGTGGGCATCACGCATTTCGCGCAGGAGCAGCTGGGCGATGTCGTCTATGTCGACCTTCCGGCCGTGGGTGACGCGATCACCGCAGGCGAGTCCTGTGGTGAGGTCGAGAGCACGAAGAGCGTGTCCGACCTCATTGCGCCCGTCTCTGGGACCATCACCGAGGTCAACGAGTCGCTCGACGACTCCCCGGAGACAGTGAATTCGTCGCCCTTCGAAGACGGGTGGATGTATCTTGTCGAACTCAGCGAACCGGAACAGCTGGAATCGCTGATGGACAGCGAGCAGTACAAAGAGCTCATTGAGAGCGAGGAGGCGTAATGTCGCAGAATCACGATCAGAATCGTCCGGCCCCCTCGCAGCCCTGGTACGACAACGGCCAGGTGCCGCAGTCGAAGAAATTCCCGTTCGGCGCCGACAACAACGGCGACGATGATTCGGCGACCCGAGTGAACCAGCAGGTCGACCAGAACGGCCAGGGCAACAACGGCCAGGGCAACGCGCAGGCCTACGGTCAGCCGAGCAACGATGCCCCGCAGGCACCGCAATACGGCGGCGGCCAGAGCTACGGCGGCACGCCGCAGGCGAGTCAGAACTACGGTGGCACCCAGCAGGGCGGCCAGCCCTATGCGGGCAACGGTCAGGGCAGCCAGGGTCAGCAGCAGTACGGCCAGCAGGGAAGCCAGCCGCAAGGCAGCCAGTATCAGCCGCAGGGATATAGCCAGCCGCAGTACGGCTCCAACGGCGCCGGACCGTACGGCCAGCAGGGAAACCAGCCCGGCGGCTACGCACAGCAGGGCGGTGCCCCTCAGCAGTACGGTTCGAACGGCGTCGGTCAGAACGGCCAGGCCGACCCCAATCAGCCACAGTCGGGCCAGCCGCAGGGCGGACCGGTCGAAGGGAACTACGATCAGATGAGCGATTCGGGCAGCCAGCAGTTCCAGGGAATTCTGGATCCGCACACCGGCGAGATCCACCCGGTGCCCGACCTCGACGGTCTGCAGGACGCCGACGCTCTCCTCGTCGTCGTCTCGGGTCCGGACTCGGGCTCACAGATCCTGCTCGACACTGATGTGGTGACCGTGGGCCGCAGCCCGAACGCGGACATCTTCCTCGACGACGTCACCGTCTCGCGCAAGCATGCCGAGTTCATCCGCACACCCAGCGGCTTCACTCTGCGCGACACCGGATCGCTCAACGGCACCTATGTCGGTCGGCAGCTCATCGATTCCATCGAACTGCAGAACGGCGCCGATGTGCAGATCGGCAAGTTCCGTATGATCTTCCAGCAGCGTCCGCGCTCCTGACCGGGGGAAAATGTCCAAAGTCGAAGTCGAGGTTGTCGGCGTCCGCATCGAAATGCCCGCCAACCAACCGATCCTCCTGCTCAAAGCCAGCGAACCCGCCTACTACCTGCCCATCTGGGTGGGAGCGATCGAAGCCAATGCGCTCTCGATCGCACAGCGGGGCCTGACTCCTCCACGGCCGATGGCACATGCTCTTCTGCTCGACGTCCTCGCGAAGTACGAGGCCGAGCTCGATGACGTGACGATCACCGGCAAGGACGGTCAGATCTTCCTGGCCGAGCTGAATACGAACGACGGGAAGTCGATCTCCGCCCGCCCCTCGGATGCAGTGACGCTCGCGCTGACCGCGCACTGCCCCGTGTACGTCGACTCAGAACTGCTCGAAGAGTCCGGCATCGAAGCTCCCGAAGCCGACGAAGATGAAGTCGCCCAGTTCAGGGACTTCCTCGACAACGTCTCGGCCGAGGACTTCGAGACTGGAACAGAGAACCCATGAAAGCGAAACAGTGAGCCTCCACACCGATCCAGTGCTGTCCAACAGAGAAATCGCCGCTGCCGGCAATGACAATCTTCGCGGTCTCGACGACTGGCGTGAGATGGACCCGAAGCAGCAGCCGACGTATCTCGACGGCGCTGCGCTCGAGACGGTCCTCACAGATCTGCGATCCTCACCTCCTCTGGTCTTCGCCGGCGAAGCCGATGTGCTCAAGCAGCGCATCGCCGCCGCCTCGCGAGGAGAGGCATTCGTCCTCGCCGGCGGTGACTGCGCCGAGTCCTTCGACGGTGCGCAGGCGGACAAGATCCGTGCCCGTGTGCAGACGGTTCTGCAGATGGCGGCCGTGCTCACCTACGGCGGTTCGATGCCCGTGGTGAAGATCGGCCGTATGGCAGGTCAGTTCGCCAAGCCTCGTTCGGCCGATATGGAGACCCGCGACGGCGTGACCCTGCCGTCGTTCCGCGGCGACATCGTCAACGGCTACGAATTCACCGAAGAGTCCCGCCGCCACGACCCGGAACGACTGCTCAAGGCGTACCACGTGTCCGCCTCGACGCTCAATCTCATCCGCGCCTTCACCCAGGGCGGCTTCGCGGATCTGCGTTTCGTCCACGACTGGAACCGCGGTTTCCTCGCATCGAACCCCGGCTACCAGCGCTACGAGCAGACCGCGCGCGAGATCGACCGCGCCATCCGCTTCATGGATGCCTGCGGAGCCGACTTCGATGCGCTCAAGACCACCGAGTTCTACGCCGCCCACGAGGCGCTCCTGCTCGAGTACGAACGCGCGCTGACCCGCATCGACTCGCGCACCGGTGATGCCTACGACGTCTCCGGACACTTCCTGTGGATCGGTGAGCGCACTCGTGAGGTCGACGGGGCACATGTGGACTTCCTGTCCAAGGTGCGCAACCCGATCGGTGTGAAGCTCGGACCCACGGCCACGGCTGACGATGCCCTCGCGTTGGCCGAGAAGCTCGACCCGGACGCCGAACCCGGCCGCCTGACCTTCGTCACGCGGATGGGTGCCGGGCAGATCGGTGAGTCCCTGCCCAAGCTGCTCGCCGGCATCGGCGATCAGCTGCCGCACGTCACCTGGGTCTGCGATCCGATGCATGGGAACACGATCACCTCGAACACCGGCTACAAGACCCGCCGGTTCGAAGACGTCATGGCCGAAGTCGAAGGGTTCTTCAACGCCCACGGAGAGGCCGGCACGATTCCCGGCGGCCTGCACATCGAACTCACCGGCGACGACGTCACCGAGATCATGGGCGGCGCCACGGAGATCGACGACGAAGGCCTGCGTCGTCGCTACGAGACCCTCGTCGATCCCCGCCTCAACCACGATCAGTCGCTGGAGATGGCGTTCCAGGTCGCGGAGTACCTCACCCGCAGGAACTGAACGACACATTCGAGCAGTTCGCAGCGATCGAGCCGACCGAGTCACTCGAGCCGAGCGAGTCACTCGGGCGCTGAACGAAACGTTCGAACAGAGACAAAACCGGTGGCCCCGCAGTTCAACTGCGGGGCCACCGGTTTATCTGCTGGGCTGAGCCGACATCGGTCGGCCCAGGAGACAGTCGGACTAGGACACGTCCGGAGCAGGACGACTCAGTCCTTCTTGTCCTTCGACTCGTCCTTCTTCTTGTCGTCGTCCTTGGACTTCTCGTCCTTCTTGTCATCATCCGTCTTCTCCTTGCCTTTGGAGACACGGACGATGATGAGGGAGTTCGCCGGCTTCGTTTCGGAGCTCTTCGGGAACTGCGAGACGACCTTGCCCTTGGGTACGTCATCGGAGAACACTTCGTCCTTGCCGACGCGGAATCCCCGCTTGGCCAGCGTCGCATAGGCGGCGTCGAAGGTCAGTCCCTCGACATTGGGCACCGGTGTCGGCGCCACGCCCTTGGAGACGACGAGGTCGATCTTCTCGCCCTTCGACAGCTTCTCGCCGGGCCTCTTCGATGCTGAGATGATCTGGTCGTTGCCGACCGAGTCGCTGTACTTCTCGTCGACCTTGCCGACGGCGAGGTTCGCCTTCTTCAGTGCCGCCTCGGCGTCGGACCTGCTGAGTCCTTCGAGCTTGGGCACGGCGAACTTCTCCTCGCCCTTGGACACGACGACCGTGACCGTTGAGTCCGGGGCGAGTTCGGAACCGCTGACCGGTTCGGTGCCGATGACCTCACCGGCCGGAACGGAATCGTCGAAGACCTTCTTGGGTTCGGCCTTGAGGTCGTTGTCCTCGAGCTGCGAGGTAACTTCGTCGACTTTCTTGCCGGCCAGCTGGCCCGGCACGATCGATGTGGGTTCAGGCAGGTTCGCGACGACGAGCCAGGCCACGAGAGCCAAGACGGCCACGACCGCGACGAGCGAGGCTAGCACACGACGACGGCGACGGCGTGTCTTCGATGCCTTCGCCGAGGCGGGTGCGGCGGCGGCCGCGACCGCGGTCTTGTCATCGTCGTCCGATTCGTCGTCTGACCGATCCGCCGCGTCGCCACCGGATCCGGAACCTGATCCAGACCCAGATCCTGAACCGCTGCCCGAGGCAGCGCCGGCTGCGCCTGCTCCGGCCGCGACGCCGGCCTCACCGGCACCGGCCTCATCGTCACCGCTGTCATCGTCGAGGGAGCCGTTCTCCGACTCGTCGCCCGAGGTCACGGCGGCGGTGACGCCGCCGATTCCGGCAGCGGCGGCAGCGACACCGGCTCCAGCGGCGACGCCGGCTCCTCCCGCCGCATCTGATGGTGCGTCGGCACTGTCGTCATCGGCCGCCTCGGCGCCGGTTTCGTCGTCCTCACCCTCGAGGTACGGGATCTCGTCGGTCCGGGACTTCCTCTCCTTCGGGACCTCCTCGCCGAGGTCGATGCTCGCGGTGAGCACGGGGGAGTGCTCACCGGCGGCGATCGCCGGGTCGCCGAGGTCGAGTTCGGCTTCGGACATCTCGGCTCGCGCCTCGGCCAGTGCCAGGCGGAACTGGGCGGCATCGGCGGGACGGTCCTCGGGTTCCTTCGACGTCGCCCACAGGACGAGGGCGTCGAGGCGTGGACTCAGCCGGGGCACGACCTCCGAGGGCGGCGGAACCGTGTCATGGACATGCCGGTAGGCGACCTGGATCGGCACGTCGTCGGTGTAGGGCTGGGTGCCGGTGAGCATCTCGTAGAACATGATGCCGACCGTGTAGAGGTCGGTGCGGGAGTCGGCCCCGGCACGGGTGACGAGTTCGGGGGCGACGTAGCCGACGGTGCCGATGAGCGTCTTCGTCGTCGTCGCCGTCGTCACCGCGCGGGCGAGCCCGAAGTCGGCGAGCTTGACCTGACCATCGGTGCCCAGCAGCACATTGTCGGGCTTGAGGTCACGGTGGATGATGCCCGTCGAGTGCACCGCCTCGAGGGCGGCGAGGATCGCGTCGAGGACGACGATGGCCTGCCGCGGGGTGAAGGTGCCGCGGTGTTTGAGCTCGCGGCGCAGCGTCACCGAGGGCAGGTGCTCCATGACGAGGTAGACGACGTCGCCGTCACGTGCCTGGTCGTGGATGGCCACGAGGTTCGGATGGGTCAGCCGCCCGGCGTTGATCGCCTCCCGGCGGAAGCGTTCGACGAATGTGTCATCGGAGATGAGGTGTTCGTGCATGACCTTGATCGCGATCTCGCGATCCAGGCGCAGATCGGTGCCGCGATAGACCATGGCCATGCCGCCGCGGGCGATCTTCGCATCGATCCGGTAGCGCTCGTTGAGCACCGTGCCGATGAGCGGATCAGGACGGGTGCTCACAGGGCCTCCTGCATTCGGGTGCGCTGGAGCTGCACGGTGCGGACGAAGGCTTTGGTCTCCGGCAGGAGACCGTCGGCGCGGACCGAGCGCAGATCCTGGTAGTACCCGGCCAGTGCTTCGTTCTCGGATTCGGCTGTCTCGATGAGCCAGCCGAGGATGACGGTGCCGGCGACGATGTTGTCGGCGATGTCGAGCAGGTCGAGTCCGCGGCCGACGATGTCGGATGCCCAGCGACCCGAACGCGGGGTGACCTGCATGATGCCGATGGCGTTGCCGGCCGAGACCGTCGTGTGCTGGAATCCCGATTCCTGGTGGGCCACAGCCTGCATGAGTGCGGGATCGGCTCCGAGCTCCTCGGCGACGTGGGCGACGATGAGCTTGGCCTGAGCCGGGGCCGGATGACGGCGGTGGAGCAGGGTGTACTTGTTGAGGCGGGCCGCGTGGAGGACCGAGGGACGGATGCCCTCGACCTGGGCACTGGCAGCCACTCGGGGGATGTCGCGCGGCGGTTCGGGTGCGGCCCGGCGCGGGCGTGCCGTCGACGGACGCAGCAGAAGCAGCTCGCCGACCGTGAGATACGAGTCATCGCCCATCGCATTGGCCCGACGCAGGGTCGAGGCCGAGATGCCGTGCCGGGCGGCGATGCCCTGCAGTGTCTCACCGGGTGCGACGACATGCGAGGGGTCCTCATCGGGCAGGTCGTTCTTCTCCGGCAGGGACAGCACCTGCCCCTGGTGGAGGTTCTGCCGCGGCGAGATGCGGTTGAGTTCGGCCAGGGCCGGCACGGACACTCCGTGCTTGCTCGCGACCCCGTAGAGGGTGTCGCCCTGCTTCGCCTTGTACGTGCGGCCGCCGTGCGTGACCGGAACCGTCGCTCCCGCCGTACCCGAGATCCACTGCGGCCCGGTCGGAGGGTTCGCCGAGGCGGCTGCCGGGTCGGTCTCGGGTGGGTCGGCTTCGGGTGCGCCGTCGGTCGGTTCCGGGTGGACGGTCGAACCCGCCGAGGCGGCCGTCGGGTCATCGTCAGCTGCTGTGCCGGGCATGCCGTCGGGGGTGGTGCCTGTCGCCCTGCCGGGCGCGTCGTCTGCAGCGCCGGCGCGGGTCGCCTCGGTGCGGGGGTCGGTCGTATCTGAATCGGCGGCGACAGGGTCGGTCGCCTCGGTGGGGATGGCGGATTCGGGGTCGACGCGATCGGCTCCTGGGATCGGACCGGTCGAATTCACCTTCGAGGCGGCGCGGATGTCAGGAGCGGCCGTGATGGGCGTCTGCTGATTCCGTCGCGGTCGTGTCATCTGTACACCTGTTGACTTCATGTCGAATGGGGAAGCTACGGTCACCAGCCTAGCGATTGCCCGCGGCCGACCCGAGCATTCGGCCCCGCATGGCGGGGTGTTTCTGGCAAATATTGCTACCCTTGGAGGCGTGAATACCGAAGAACTCGTCCAGGACTGGGCCCCGCTGCCCGACATCGCCGAACTGACCGGGCTGAGCATCTCCCAGGTGCGGAGGCTGCTCGAAGACGACGCGATCTGCGGAATCAAGATCGGCAAGCCCAAGGTGATGCAGGTGCCCCTGGCCTTCTTCAAGGACGGCGAGGTCGTCACACCGCTCAAGGGCACACTGAGCACGCTCCACGACGCCGGGTTCGACGACGAAGAGGCGATCATCTGGCTCTTCACGCCCGATGAGTCGCTGCCCGGTCGCCCCATCGATCTGCTCCGCGCCGGCAATCGCAAGGAAGTCAGGCGCCGCGCCCAGGCCCTCGCGTTCTGAGGGGCCGTGTTCTGAGAGGTCCCTGCGTTCTGAGGGGCACTCGCGTTCTGAGTGGGACCCGGCGCGAAGTCAAGGCGTGGGAATTCCGCACGGTGATGTGAACCCGGCCGTGCTGATCCCGGTGCTGAGTCGGGGAGCGGGTCAGCTCGTGCGGTAGCTCAGTGCCGTCGCGAACTCCTTCAACCGCTCCTGTGCGGGAGCTCCGATCCGGACCCTCGCCGTGGCGGTCGGATCCGAATCGGCTGCCGACGCGGTCGTCGGTTCCGACGTGGACGTCTCTGTCGCCCACCCGGACCCTGCTGCTCCGGGCCTTGCCGCCTCGGTCCCTGCCGCTGCCCAAGTGTCGACGAGATTCTGCGCGCGGGCGTGCTTGTCCTCGATGAAGGCCTCGACGGCGGCCAGGCCGCCCGATGAGGTGATCATCTCCACGCATTCGGCCACCTCGGCGTCGGTGAGATCCGGATCGCCCAAGCGGGAGGCGAGCACATCGAACTGCGCGGGCGAGATCCGGGCCACGGTCTCGGCGATGAGCACGGTTCGCTTTCCCTCGCGGATGTCGTCCCCTGCCGGTTTGCCCGTGGCCTGCGGGTCGCCGGCGATCCCGAGCACATCGTCGCGCAGCTGGAAGGCCTGACCGAGGGGCAGGCCGAAGTCGGAGATCTCATCAAGCAGATCGTCGTCCGCTCCGGCCAGGGCCGCACCGAGGAGGAGCGGCTGCTCGACCGAGTACTTCGCTGATTTGAAGCTCAGCACCTCCCACGCCCGCTCGCCGATGCGGTCATCGTCGAGGGCGATCACCTCGGCGAGCACGTCGAGGTACTGGCCGACCATGACATCGCGGCGGACGGTGCCCCGCAGTTCGCGGGCACGCGTGTTTCCGCCGAGCGTCTCCTGCGCACGTTCGAACAGCTCCTCGCTCAGCGCCAGACAGATGTCGCCGATGACGATGGAGGCCGAGACGCCGAACGATTCGGCATCCCCGCGCAGACCCTGCCGACCATGTCGGGCTTCGAACTGGCGGTGCAGGGACGGCTGGCCGCGGCGGGTGTCGGAATGGTCGATGACATCGTCATGGATGAGTGCCGCGGCATGAAGCAGCTCGAGCGATCCTGCGGCCTGCGCGAGACCGGCGGCGGGGTTCACGGGGCTCGTGGGGTTCGCGGACCTATCGGCGCTTCCGGACACGCGTCCGCCGGCGAGCTGAAAGCCCCACCACAGCAGGACAGGACGGATCCGTTTGCCGCCGCGAGTGAAAGCGGTGAGTGACTCACCGATCGCCGCAGCATCGGGGGAGATGGCCTCGAACTGGGCGGCCTTCTCGGCGAGGAAGGTTTCGAGCTGCGCGGACACCTCGGCGGCGATCGACTGCGGTGAGTCGAGCTCGGCGACCGGCCGTGAGGACGGGGTGGAGGGCCCTCCCGGACCCAGGGGATGGTGCGAGGTCATGAAGCGATGTTTCCGCCGACGGTGACGATCGACTGTGCCTTGTCCTCGGAGTCCTCGGCGACCGTGACGACCAGGACGCTGTCGTTGTCCGTGTTCGTGAAGTTGACCACGCGTCCGCTCTTCGTCTTCGTCTCATCTCCGAGCGGCTCGAACTTCGCCTTGCCGAGCTCCTTCTCGTAGAACTCGAAGACGTCCTTCGCATGGGCCTTCGCGCGGACGACGAGACTGACCTGTTCGGGAAGCTTCGAATCCTTGTCGTTGTGGGCCTTGACGACCGAGGCCGAGAGCACCTCCGACTTCGGGTACGGCTTGATGTAGTCAGGCAGGTCCTTGACGTCGTTCGAGGTGTCGGAATCGGATCCCGTGGCATCGGTCGAGGCCTCTGCGGATGCACTCTGGGTCTCCGTCGGAGTCGCCTCGGCGGCGGAGCTCTGCTCGGCCTTCGGGGTCGAATCGTCGGCGCCCGAATCGCCCGAGGAGCACCCCGCGAGGGCGAGAGCGGCGGCGATGGGCAGTGTCATGACAGCGGTGCGCGATACCATGCTTCAAGAATACCCGGAGAGCTCTGCGGGGCCGAAAGGAACGAGTCCGAGGGGGAGGCGATGAGTCGCAAGCAACTGTCACGCTCCGGCGGCGATCTCAGCCGTCTGGGCACGGACGACACCGGGGCGACGATGCTCCACCTCGACATGGACTCGTTCTTCGTTTCCGTCGAACTCCTCACCCGACCCCAGCTCATCGGCCGACCTGTCATCGTCGGCGGTCGCAGTGGCCGCGGCGTCGTGGTCTCGGCCAGCTACGAGGCCAGGGAGTTCGGCGTCCATGCGGCCATGCCCATGTCCCGGGCGATGAACCTGTGCCCCATCGCCGAGGTGATCCCACCCTCCCACGGCCTGTACTCCACCTATTCCCGGCAGGTCTTCGACCTCGTCGCCGAGGTCACCCCCGACGTCCGACAGGTCAGCGTCGACGAAGCGTACATCGACGTCTCCGGTGCCGTGCGCCGCCTCGGTTCTCCGGTGACGATCACGTCCGAGCTGCGCGCGAAGATCAAGGAACGGACCGGCCTGAGTGCCTCGGTCGGGATCGCCGGCAGTCAGGTGGTGGCCAAGCTCGCCTCCGCCCGGGCCAAACCCGATGGGCAGCTGCTCGTTCCGCTCGCCGTGACTCAGGACTTCCTCGACCCGATGCCGATCGAAGCCCTGCCGGGTGTGGGGGAGAAGACGCAGCAGGCCTTCTCCCGCTACGGCATCCGCCTCATCGGTGACCTCGCCGACGTCGACGAAGCGTGGGCGGCGCGCGTCTTCGGCGCCCACGGGCACGCGCTGTGGCGAGCCGCCCACGGTCAGGACTCCTCCGGATTCGACCGGCAGGCGAAGGAGCACTCGATCAGCGCCGAGCACACCTTCCCCGAAGACCTCTGGGACCTCGATGTGCTCGAACACGAACTGCTGCGCCTGGCCGACAAGGTGGCCTACCGGGTGCGTGCCGAGGGCAAGGTGGCAACGACGCTGGGGCTGAAGTACCGCCTCGGCGATTTCACCACTCTGTCGCGGTCGGTGACGCTGCCGGCGCCGACGGACCTCGCCCGGGAGATGTACGAGGCGCTGCGCCCGGCGATGCGCACGCTGCGCGAGCAGCGCACCCAGGGAGTGCGCCTGCTCGGAATGCGTGCGGCGGGACTCATCGACTTCTCCGCCACCGGACGGCAGGCGACCTTGGATGAACCCGAGCATTCGGGGCGTGAGGCCGAGGTGGCGCTCGACGAGGTGAGGCGGCGGTTCGGGACCGCAGCGATCTCGCAGGCCTCGCTTCTGCGCAAACGCAGCGACGACTCGTAGGCGGTGAGCCGGGCCATAGTCTGAAGACCCAGTGAGAATCCGCACTCCAATGGCCTCCCGAGATGTTTTTTCGGTGCTCAGAGACTATGATTGTTTCAAAGTCTTGAGTAGGGAAACGGGGGTTCGAGATGCCACTCTCCGATCACGAACAGCAGCTGTTGGATCAACTGGAGCAGCAGCTGCGCAGTGAAGACCCCCGTTTTGCACGCAATATCTCGGAAACGCAGGCCGCGGCCACGGGCCCGGGATTCTCAGCCAAGCGCTTCGTCCTCGGCATCCTCATCGCCCTGGCCGGACTCGCCGCGACGATCCTCGCGATCTCGCTCGTGTCCACTTCGATGTGGTTCATCGCCCTCGGCGTCGTCGGCTTCGGTCTCATGGTCGTCGGCATGTATTGGGCGTTCAGCCGTCCGGGTCGCACGCACACCACCCAGACCGAGACGAAGAACGTCGGCTCGAAGTCCGAGTCCAAGGGCAGCGCCGGCTTCATGAGCCGTCTCGAAGACCGGTGGGAAAAGCGCCAGCGCGGCGAATGACTTCGGTCCCTGAGGATCAAGGCACTCTCATTCTGAGGGTGCCTTTTTCTATGCCCGGTTCGGCCGTGCGTGGTTCTGCGCCAGCTTCGGCCGGCGCCTCTCGACACTTTTCTGAGTCCGCTTCTCGGGCCGAAGCACAGCCGGGCGCCGATTTCCACGTGGGGCGTCCACCGGCGGCTTGGGGCGACTGTCTGCTCGGGGGCGATCGCCTGCTCGAAGGCGACTGTCGGCCGGCGGCTTGGGGCGACTGTCTATCGGAAGTGCACACGTAGTGATGAAAAACAGTACGCATGCACTTCCGATGCACAGTCGCACCGTGTGGCCGGCGAGGCGACGCTGGATGATCACGGGAGCCGGGGTCGGCCTGGGGCTGATCGCGGCAGTATTCGCCTTCGGAGAGCTCAGCCATCTGCGTTCGAGCTGGCGCCGGCTCGGCTCTCGTGGCGTCGGGGGTGGGTCGGACTCCGCTGCCGGCAGGGCGGACCTCGCCGGTGGAGGTGCCGTGCGAGGCGCCGCGGGCGGAGAGCACGCCGCAGGGGGCGCGGTGCGAGGCACCGGAGGCGGGTCGGACGTCGCCGGAGGGGGTGCCGTGCGAGGCGCCGCGGGCGGAGAGCACACCGTACGAGGACCCACCGCGGGAAGCGGGAGCGATCAGATCGTTGTGGTGCTCGGATACCGCAACCGCGGCACGAAGGCCAACGGGCTCAACCGGTTTCGGGCCAAGGCCGGCCTGCGTTCGATCGACCCGGCCGCCGGCTCACCGGTGGTGATCTTCTGCGGAGGCTCCGTCGCCGGCGCTGTGCCCGAGGCTCGCCTGCTCGATGACTATGCCCGCGACGAGCTCGGCTTTGTCGGCAGGTCGCTGTTGGAGACGGAGAGCACGTCGACCTGGGAGAACATCGCCAGGGCGACAGCGCTCATCGACGAGGTGATCCTGCCCGAGTCGACCATCTGCATCGTCTCGAACTCCCATCACGCCGAAAAGGCCCGCGAACATCTCTGGCAGATGCGCCCCGACCTCGGTGAGCGCCTCGTCCGCGGGGCCGACTACCGATTCGGCGAGCTTCCGCTCGTCAAACCGATCGCCGCAGCCCGCGGACTCCTCGCCCTGCGCGAGATGGACCGGGCACATGCTGAGCGCGAGATGGACTGGGCACACGCTGAGCGCGACTGAATCGGCACTCACTGAGGTCGACTCACCCGGCACACGGTGGGTGAGACACACTGTGCTCTGAGGGGATGGCCCGTGCGCTGGCCGCCTGCACGGGCCGGTGACGTTCACCCGACTGTCACTTCGGCGGGTCGAAGAGGCTGGCCGGCCAGATCTTCGCCGAGATCCGACTGCCCGGAGTCGCCCGTTCGGACAGATCCGTACCGACCTCATCGATGAGCGCACTCACCTCGGAGGGATCGAGCGGTTCGGACGCGGCACCGTAACGCTGCGCCTCGAGGGCATCGACGAACGCCGACAGCGCGGTATCGTCCCGGTCCCCGGCATCCGGTTGCGTCGGCACCGGACTGCGCAGACGTCGCAGACGCTCATCCGAGGATCCGAACGACGTCGTTCCGGCCGCACCGGCTCCCGCCGAGGACCCGGCAGCCACCTCGGCGGCCGATTTCCGTGTCGGAGTACCGTCCCCGGAATCTGCTGCGACGGCTCCCGAATCGGCCGCAGCCGCTCCGTTTCCGGCCGCGTCGGACGATGTCTCGGTTCCGGTTGCGGGACTCGCAGCGTTCGACGCCCCCGACTCGGCAGCGTCGGCCCCGGCCGAACCAGCGGCACTGGAACCGGCCGAACCCGTGGCACCGGCCGTATCGGACCCGGCGGTATCGGCCCCGGCCGAACCCGAAGCACCGGACCCGGCCGAACCCGTGGCACCGGCGAGGATGAGCTCGTTGAACCGCAGCGTCCCGCTCGGGTCGAGGCTCTGCCCGTAGTCGGTGGCGAGAGCGCGGACCTCGGTCCACACGGCCTCGAGGTCCGTCGGATCGTTCGTCCGCCGCGACCGCAGGATCGACCGCCAGATCGCGGGCATCGCGGCCAGGAGCAGCAGCACGAGGATGATGATGCCGCCCCACACGTATGTGCTCAGATCGGCGCCCGCCGGCTGTGCGGCCTGAGTGGACGTCTCTTCCTCGGTGGGCTCTTCGGAACCGCCGGCCGCGGTCTCCGAAGCCTCGTCGGAGGGCTCCTCGCTCGGGCTCGCGGACTCCGACTCGTCTTCCGAGTCGTTCTCCTGTGCGCCGCTGGCCAGAGTCCACTTCGGCGGATCCCCGGCCGGGCCGCCGGGAGTCGGTTCGAAGCGCACCCACCCGGCACCCTCGAAGTAGAGTTCCGGCCACGCGTGCGAATCCTGCATGCTCACGTCGTAGCCGCCGTCGGCCTCGTCGCCGCCGGCGAAGCCGACGCCGATGCGGGCGGGGATTCCCATCGTCCTGGCCATGATCGTCATGGCCGAGGAGAACTGGACGCAGTACCCCTTCTTGTCGTTGAGGAAGTCCGAGATCGCGTCGCCGCTGGCGCGTTCCGGGGCATCGAGTGAGTACTCGAACTCACCGCTGCGGAAGTATGCCTGCAGCAGGACCGCGGCCTCCCACTGGTTGTCGGCATCGGCGGTCACCCGTTCGGCGGTCTCCTTGACGGTGTCCGGCAGGGAATCGGGCACGGCGAGCTCGGTCTCGAAATCGCTCTCGCTCACCGGCGTCGCGTTCTTCAGGTCATCGACCGATGGGTTCGGCGAGAGATAGTCCATCGAGTACTTCAGGCCACCGGTCTTCTCACCGTTGCCGACGACCGTCAGGGTCTTCTCGTCGAAGATCCACCGCCGATCGAGACCGTTGGGCTGCTGCGGGGCATAGGGCGAAGGCAGGTACTGCTGGTCGTACTTGTCGCCGACGCGCACGTCGATCGTCTCGTTCTTGAAGTTCGTCTCACGCGGCATCCCCTCGGGCCAGGGCATGCCGTCTGTGGCGATCGCGAAGGGGTCGAGGCCGAAGGCACTCGGCGTCCAATTCTCCCCATCGAATTCATCGATCGAGGTCAGGCGGATCGGATCCGACTCCTCGCCCGTCGTCTCGTAGCTGAAGAGCGTGGCATCGTCACGGTCGCCGAGGTTCTGCCGGAGATTGAGGAACGGGTTCGTCACGGTCAGATCGCCCTGTCCGTTCGAAGCCCGGTCGGGCAGACTCGGCACAGGAGGCAGCGCCAAGGGAAGTCCGAGGCCGATGCCCAGAGCCAGCGCACCGGCGAGGACCGCGGTCAGTCCGCCCCTCCACCGTGTGGCCGGCAGATACGGGCTGAGCATGAGCAGCAGGAACGCAGCGAGAATCGCGACGATATGCCACCAGCGGACCTCACGGGAGGCGAAGTAGACGGGAATCATCCACAGCACGAGCAACAGCACACCGCCGACCTTCGGAGCCCGGAGGTCGGAGACGAGACCGTCGATGAGGATCGTGATGAGCGTGAACGCGATCGTGAGCATCGCGGTGAAGCCCGGGGTGCTCGCCGCCGGGGGAGCGGTGGCATAGAGATCGCTCACGCCGTCGGAGAGTCGGTCGATGACCATGCCGAAGGACTCGCCGGTGGGAATGAACCCGAGGATGAGCGAACCCTTCGCACAGATCGCGAAGACCGCGATGAGACCGGCCACACATTGGGCGATCACGGCGGTGCCGCTCGACCGCAGCGCCGGAATGCTGCGGAAGACGGCGCCGACGACGACGATGACGGCCGACGCCACGAGCACGGGCGGCAGCCACGCGAAGTCGGAGAACACGGCCGAGATCGCCACAGCGGTCAGCACCATCGCCGCGAAGACGATGCCGGCCTCGAGCCAGCCCGTCGGCGGACGCGTGTCCTGCGTCGACAGGGGGTCGGCCGAATCGTGTCCGTCCGACTCGCGGTCCACGGCGGGTGAGGTGTCGAGACTCATCGTCCCACCCCCTGCGGTCCGTCGGGCATCGGCGATCCGACGCCGGCGCTGCCTCCCGGGGTCGTGCTCGACTCGGCGGGCGATTGCGAGGCGGTGGACCGACGCTTCGATTCGAAGGTCGTCCAGGACTCGGGCAGATCCTCGCTGAGGCCGATCATCGTCAGATCACCGATCTCGCTGAGCGTGCGCAGCGTGACCGGGACCCTGCGGGAGAACGCCGAGGCGAGCTCCTGCCCGCGCTCGTCACCGACGGCACAGATGACGATGTGATTCGGATTGTCATGCTTGGGCAGTTCGACCCTGCCCGGTCGCACGATTGCGGAGAGAAGGCGCAGCCTGTCGATGTCGCGGGCTCCTTTGAGTCTGGTCTCGTGTCCGGGCGCGACGACGAAGACTTCGTAGTCGGACCGGAGGAAGGCAGTGCCGGCGGAGACGGCGGCGGCGAGGAGGAATTCGATCTCCTGCTCGCTCGGCTGAGCATCCGCGGCGTCGGCAGCGAGGTCGATGACGATGAGGGCATGCAGCGTCTCCTCATCGGCTTCGTGGCGGACCATGAGCTCACCGGACTTCGCCGTCGAAGGCCAGTGCACATGCCGCAGATCGTCGCCGGGCACGTACTCACGGGTGTGGAAGTCACGGGTCGTATGCCCCGAGCGGACCTTGCCGTCGTCGAGGCGGGCCGGCCGGATCGAGGAGTCCTTCGGGATGCGCGCGCCGAGGATCGGCACCGATACGGCCACGGGGAATGCCCCGCGCACCTTCCGCTTCATCTTCACCAGACCGAAGGGACCGAAGACGGTGATGAGCACAGCCTCGATGCCCGAGACGCCTCGACGGTTCGGGGTGAACGAGGTGAGCACGGTCTGGGAGGCCCGGTGCGCCAGCGGCGGAACCTCTCCCGATGTCGAATCGCCGAATCCCTCGGCGGCGACGAAGTCGATCGTCGCCGCGGGAATCGCGAGCTGACCGATGTTCGTCACCCGGGCCTCGACCTCGACCTCCTTGCCCTCGGCCGCCAGCGGGTAGCGGTCGCGGGAAGCGGCCAGAGCCACCTCGGGCAGGGGAGTGGACATCGTCACCGATACCCGGCGGGTGCCCCAGACGATGAGCAGAGCCGAGAGAACGACCAGACCGAGCAGCAGCAGCCCGGCCGGAAGCAGCCCCGGCAGCGCGAAGCGGTAGGCCGCGATGATCAGCGCCGCTCCGGCCAGGACGAAGATGATTCCAGAGGTGCTCAGTCGCATGCGTTCACTGGTTCGTCGAGACGGGCACGCGGGCGAGCACGCGGCCGATGAGGTCGGTGGCCAGCTCGGAGTCGTCACCGTCGCGGGGGATGATGCGGTGGGCGAGGATGTAGGGCGCCAGGGCCTGCACGTCGTCGGGAGTGACGAAGGTCCGCCCCGACAGCGCCGCCCGAGCCTTGGCGGCCCGCAGCAGGTGGACGCCGCCGCGCGGCGAGCTGCCGAGCAGGATCGCCGGATCGTTGCGGCTGGCCTGGAGGATCGCCACGATGTACTCGCGCAGCGCCTTGCTCGCCGAGACGTGCCGGACGATCGTGCGCGCCTGCGTGATCTGCTCGAGGTTCGTCACTGCGGCAGCCGTTTCGAGCGGATCGTTCTGGATCTGGTTGTCCAGCAGGTCGACCTCATCCGCCGTGGCCGGATAGCCCAGCGAGATGCGAGTGAGGAAGCGGTCGCGCTGTGCCTCGGGCAGGGCGTAGGTGCCCTCCATGTCGATCGGGTTCTGCGTGGCCACGACGATGAACGGCGTGGGCATCTGATAGGTCTGCCCGTCGATCGTCGCCTGACCTTCGGCCATGCACTCGAGCATCGCGGACTGGGTCTTCGGCGAGGCGCGGTTGATCTCGTCGGCGATGACGATGTTCGCGAACACCGGTCCCTGCCGGAACTCGAAGTGGCGGGTCTCCTGATTGAACAGGTTGACACCGACGACATCGGTGGGCAGCAGATCGGGCGTGAACTGGATGCGCCGGACCGAACCGTCGACGACCTTGCCCATGGCGCGGGCAAGCAGCGTCTTGCCGACTCCGGGGACGTCCTCGAGGAGGACGTGGCCGCCGGCGAGCAGAGCGATGAGCGAGAGCCCCACTGCCTCGTCCTTGCCTTCGAGCACCGAGTTCATGGCCGTGCGTGCCCGGGAGGTCAGATGCTGCACCCATTCGATGTGTTCAGCACCGATCACGGAATTGGTCTGTGTACCTTCTTGGCTGATCGACATAGCCCCATTGTCTCCTATCCCCGCGCCCCCAGCCACACGAGGTTTTCCCAGGCTCCCCACTTCGCTCCCCACCCCACTGCGCCATCCCTCCATTCCCCTCCCCGAGGCGGCTCCCCACTCCGCTCCCCACTTTCCTCCACACGGACCCTCCACTTTCCTCCCCACTTCGCCCCACCTCGGCGACGGGGAAGGCTGAGATCCGCACAATCGTGCGGATCTCGCCCCCTGAACCCACCCTCGCCGAGGTGGCTCACCCCTACCGTTGATCCGCCGTCCGACACCCCGATCGACCCGCCACGACGCACCGATGCGAAAAAATCCCCACTTTCCTCCACCTATCTGACCTGGGAAAACAATGCCTTCTAGACATCGGAGAGGCGAAGAGCTGGAATAGGTGGAGGAAAGTGGAGTACTGTGGTTGCTATCGGAGCCGATGGGTTTCGAAAGGGGTGAGACGACATGTTCTTGGGCACTCATATGCAGAAGCTCGACGACAAGGGTCGCCTCATCCTGCCCGCAAAGTTCCGCGAGGAGCTGTCGCCCGGACTCGTTCTGACCCGTGGCCAGGAGAACTGCCTCACCCTGTTCCCCACTACGGAGTTCGAAGCCGAGCACGCGCGAATCCAGAACGCGCCGAAGACGAATAAGGAAGCCCGCGACTACCAGCGTGTGTTCCTGTCGGCGGCATTTGCGGATCAGCCGGACAAACAGGGACGCATCACGGTCCCGAACATATTGCGGCAGTACGCATCACTTGATCGGGAGGTCGCAGTGATCGGCATGGGCAACCGAGTCGAGATCTGGGACGCACCGACCTGGGAGGACTACCTCGTCGGCGCTCAGCAGACCTTCGCCGAACGCGAGGAGGAGGTGATTCCCGGAGTGATCTGATTCTGCTCGGGTTTGATCCTTGCCCGCCGCGCTCGAGTTTCGGGGAACTTCCCCGTTTCCGAAGCTCGGATGTCCTGACACACTTCCCCGGTGGCAGGGCCGCGGCGGACAAGGTTCTGGCTCCAGCAGCACCACCACGACCACCCACGCACGAAGGATCCGACCATGACAGCTCAGCACGTTCCGGTGCTCCTCGAGCGCGTGGTCGAGCTCATCGGCATCGGCGTCGAAGCCGCACGGGCCGCCGGCATCACACCGGTCGTCGTCGACGGGACCCTGGGCATGGGCGGGCACGCCGAGGCCGTGCTCACCGCCTTCGACGACGTCCACCTCGTCGGCATCGACCGCGACACCCAGGCCATCGACATCGCGGCGAAGCGCCTGAGCCCCTTCGCCGACCGCACCGATATCGTCCACGCCGTCGACGACGAGCTGCCGGAGATACTGGACGACCTCGGCATCGATTCCATCAGCGCGATCCTGCTCGACCTCGGTGTCTCCTCCCTGCAGCTGGACGAGGACGACCGCGGGTTCTCCTACTCCCGGCCGGCACCGTTGGACATGCGCATGGACAGGACCCAGGAGCTCACCGCCGCCGAGGTGCTCGCCACCTACTCCGAATCCGAGCTGCGCCGCATCCTCCGCGAATACGGGGAGGAGAAGCTGGCCGGGAAGATCGCGAAGATCATCGTCACCGACCGGGCGCACACCCCGTGGGAGACCTCGGATCAGCTCGCGGCGATGCTCTCCCGAGTGATCCCGCAGACGAAGAAGAAGTCGCACCCGGCCAAACGCACCTTCCAGGCCCTGCGCATCGAGGTCAACGACGAACTCGGCGTGCTGCGCACCGCGCTGCCGGCGGCGCTGAAGGCGCTGCACATCGGGGGAGTGGCCGTCATCGAGTCCTATCAGTCGCTCGAGGACACGATCGTGAAGAAGACCTTCCGGACCGCCACGACCTCCTCGGCGCCGCCGGACCTGCCGGTGGTTCCCGAGGAGCATCAGCCGTGGCTGGCCGAGATCATCCGCGGAGCCGAGATGGCCGACGAGACAGAAGCAGAGAACAATCCGCGGGCGGCCAGCGTCCGTCTGCGGGCAGTGCAGAAGATCAGGGAGGCACGATCGTGAGCAATTCCCCGGCAAGAGCAGGTCGGCCCGACTTCCCCGAACGGTCCCGCCGCCTCGAGCAGGCCGGCGGCGGCCTGAGCAGCCCGAAGCTGCGGCTGCTCAAGTTCGAACTGCCTCAGTCCCGCCTGCCGTTCTCGCTGATGTGCGTGGCGATCCTCGTGGCCACCCTCGTGGCGGTGCTGCTGCTCAACATCTTCGTCTCCCACACCTCCTACAAGGTCGACCAGCTGACCAGTGAGAAGGAGGCGCTGGCCGAGCAGAAGGACCGCCTCGTCGAGGACAACTCCTACCGCGAGTCCCCGCAGAACATCTCCCTCGCCGCCGAACACCTCGGCCTCGTGCGCGACTCCTCCCCGGAGTTCCTCGACGCGAAGACGGGGAAGATCATCGACGCCCCAGGCATCGACGTCAGCGGTGAGAAAGAGCCCACAGTCGTGCCCGGGCCGCGTGCCGATACACGAGAAGACCTGCGACCCAATCTACGATCGGATGAGAAGCTCCCGGTCGTCGGGGGCAGTCCGAGTGAGGACGTCGCGGCTCCGAGCCAGGAGACCCCGAAGTAGTCCGAGCTCGCGGGCAGACGGTGCAGACCCGGCTGCGCGTGGAACCGAACGCGAACAGAGCTTAAGGACCAAGGACTCGGCTATGGGCTCAGGTAAGAATCGACTCAAGAGGAAGCGCAGAGGCTCCGGCCCCAACCTGCGACTGCGGATGGGAGCCATCGCCGCCATCGCGGTCCTCGCCCTCCTCATCACCTCGGTGCGACTCATCTCCATCCAGGGGATGGATTCGATGCAGCTTGCCGAGAAGGCCCTGTCCAACCGCCTCGTCACCCGCACCCTGCCCGCCGACCGCGGACAGATCCTCGCGTCCGACGGCACCGTGCTCGCCGACAGCGTCTCCCGCTACCAGCTCGTCGTCGACCAGGAGAACGTCGCCCAGTACAAGGTCGACGGCAAGCTGGTCGGAGCCTGGGGTGCGGCCGAAGCCCTGGCCAAGCCGCTCAACACGGATCCGGGACTCATCTATCCGAAGCTCGTCGGCGACAAACGGTGGAACCCCGTGGCCAAGGGACTGACCTCGGAGACCTGGCGGGCCGTGCAGAAGCTCGACGTCCTCGGCGTCTCCGCCGAGGAGTACTCCGTGCGCTCGTACCCCGCAGGCGGGATCGCCGGCAACCTCGTCGGCTTCCTCAGCTCCGACGGCACCGCCCAGGCCGGACTCGAGATGGCCTATGACAAGGAGCTCTCCGGCACCGACGGTCAGCAGCAGTACGAACGCGGTGCGCGTGGGGAGATCATCCCGCTCGGGGACAACAACATCAAGGACGCCGTCGACGGCGAAGGCTTGCAGACGACGATCGACCCCGACCTCCAGTACTACGCGCAGCAGGCCATCGAGGAGCAGCGGAAGAAGCACAAGGCCGAATCCGGGTCCATCGTCATCAAAGACGTCAAGACGGGGAAGATCCTCGCCGCCGCCGACGCCCCCACTGTGGACCCGAACTCGCCGGGCGAGGTCGACGGCGACGATCGCGGCTCACGGATCTTCACCGACGTCTTCGAACCCGGCTCGACGGCGAAGATGGTCACCGCCGCGGCCCTGCTCGACCAGGGTCTCGTCACTCCGAAGTCGGAATTCACGGTGCCCGACAAGTGGAAGGCACCCAACGACGAGGAGTTCCGCGACTCCCACCCGCACGAGGATGAGAAGCTCACCTTCGCCGGCATCCTCGCCCAGTCGTCGAACACCGGCACGATCCTCGCCGGACAGAAGCTCACCGAGGCTCAGCGCTACGAATACATGAAGAAGTTCGGCTTCGGCTCCACCACGGGAATCGGCTTCCCTGCCGAGACCGGGGGAATCCTCCACCCGTATCAGGACTGGGACGGACGCACGAAGTACACCGTGATGTTCGGCCAGGGTGTGGCCGCGAACGCACTGCAGACCACCGACGTCATCTCGACGATCGCCAACGGGGGAGTCCACGTCCCCTCCCGACTCGTCGACGGCATGATCTCCCCGAAGGGACAGACCGTGTCCGATCCGGCGGGCAAGACCCAGCGCGTGGTAAGCAAGAAGGCCGCCGACCAGACCCTGCGGATGCTCGAGGGTGTCGTCGCCGAGGGCACCGGCAAGTCCGCGCAGGTGTCCGGCTACCGGGTGGCCGGCAAGACCGGCACCGCTCAGGCGCCTGCCGCCGAGGGCGGCGGCTATGACGGCTACACCGCCTCGTTCGTCGGGGTGCTGCCCGCCGAAGACCCGCAGCTGGCGATCTCCGTGACTTTGCAGAGGCCCAGAGACGGCTATTACGGTGGACAGGCCGCCGCCCCCGTCTTCTCCGATGTCGCGGGTTTCGCGATGCGCCATCTGAGGATCCCCCCGTCGACCGAGAAGCCCGACCTGCCTGCTCGAGAATGGAAATGATGCGTTTTTCACAGCTGCTGCCGATCGCGCCCGGCACCCTCCACGGCGATCCCGAGAAGGAGGTCACGGGAGTCTCCCACGACTCGCGGGCGGTCACCCCAGGTCAGCTCTACGCGGCGCTGCCCGGGGCGAATGTGCACGGGGCGACCTTCGCTCCCGACCTCATCCGCCAAGGCGTCGACGCCGTGCTCACAGACGCGCACGGGTGGGACCGCATCACCGACGCCCTCAGCGGAACTGTGGCCGACCGGGAGCTGCTCGAAAAAGTCACCGCGCTCATCGTCGAAGCCCCGCGGGCGGTGCTCGGATACGTCTCCGCAGCCGTCTTCGGGACCACCTCGGCGCCGGAGCTCATCGGCGTCACCGGGACGAACGGCAAGACCACGACGACCTACCTGGCCGACGGAATGCTCGCCGCCCTGGGCCACCGGACCGCCGTCATCGGCACCGTGGCCATCCTCATCGCCGGAGACACCGTTCCCAGCGTGCGGACGACCCCCGAGGCGCCCGAGCTGCACGCCCTGTTCGCGAAGATGCGGGCGGCCGACGTCGACACCTGCACGATGGAGGTCTCCTCCCACGCCCTGAGCCAGCACCGCGTCGACGGCGCCCACTTCACCGTGGCCGGGTTCACGAACCTGTCCCAGGACCACCTCGACTTCCACAACACGATGGAGGAGTACTTCGAGGCCAAGGCAACGCTGTTCACCCGCACCTTCTCCGACCGTGCCGTCATCGTCGTCGAGGACGACTGGGGCGAGCGGATGGTCGCGGCCTCCCAGGTGCCCGTGCGCACACTCGGCCGCGACGAGCGCAGCGAATGGCGCATCGAGCACACACCGGGCGAGTCGGAGTTCCTCCTCCACCTCGGTCGGGGAAGCGACGCGAATCTCGGTCGGGGAGACGACGCGGATGCGGCTGCCCGCGCGGACGGAGGGCCACGATCAGCGGTCGACCAGCCCGAAAGCATCCGGCTGCGATCACCGCTGCCCGGGGACTTCAACGTCACGAACACCGCCCTGGCCGCAGCCATGCTGCTCGAATCCGGCATCAGCCCCGCAGAACTCGACGCGATCGGCCGCAGCTTCGCGGCCACGGTGCCGGGCCGGATGGAGATCATCGACGTATCCGGTCCCCGCGCCCTCGGCCAGTCCCACCCCGAACTCCTTCCCCGCGCCATCGTCGACTACTCACACACCCCCGACGCGATAGCGAAGGCGCTGGCGAGCCTCGACGCCGATTCCGAGGAGCTCGTCATCGTCTTCGGCGCCGGCGGCGACCGTGACCGCGGCAAACGCTTCGGCATGGGCCAGGCTGCCGCTCGCGAGGCCGACGTGATCGTTCTCACCGACGACAATCCCCGCACCGAGGACCCGTCCGCGATCCGCGCCGCCATCCGCGAAGGCATCGACGCCGAGGTGGCTGCGGGAAACGCACGTGTGAAAAAGATCATCGAAGTCCCCGATCGCGGAACCGCCATCGACGAGGCGATCGCGTCGGCACACCCGTCTGCGACCGTGCTCATCGCAGGAAAGGGACACGAGACAGGCCAGACCGTGGGCACGACCGTGACCGAATTCGACGACCGTGCCCGGACACGCTCGGCGCTGTCCATGCGACTGGGCGGGGCACAACCAGGTAAAGTTCACAGTTGATATGAAGCGACTGACTGCAGCCGAGATCGCAACCGCCCTCAGCGGCGAGTTGTACGGCATCGACCCCGAGACCCCATTGACCGCCGGCGTGGTGACCGACTCGAGAGAGGTCGGACCCGGCGACATCTATGTTGCCCGCCGAGGCGAGAGCTTCGACGGCATCGAATTCGCCGCCTCCGCCATCGAGGCGGGTGCGGCGCTCATCATCGGCGAATCCGTCCCCACCGTCGATGACGAACCCCTGCCGAGTGTGGTCGTGGCGGATGCCACCGAGGCGCTGGGGCAACTGGCCAAGCACAGCATCGAGGGCCTGCGCGCCGACGGTGAGCTCACCGTCGTCGCGATCACCGGTTCCGTCGGCAAGACCACGGTGAAGGACCTCGCTGCGGACCTGCTCGCCGGCGCTGCCGAGACCGTGTGGCCGCCGAACTCGTACAACAACGAGGTCGGGGTGCCGCTGACCGCGCTGCGCGCCGTCGAGTCGACCCGGTTCCTCGTCCTCGAGATGGGCGCCCGTTCAATCGGCAACCTCGCCTACCTCACGAGCCTCATCCGCCCCGACATCGCCGTCGAACTCGCCGTGGGCACCGCCCATTCCGGCGTGTTCGGGTCGATCGAGAACACCGCCCGGGCCAAGGCCGAACTCGTCGAGTCCCTGACCGCCGGGTCGACGGCGATCCTCAACGCCGACGACGCCCGCGTGGCCGGAATGCACGAGGTGCTCGCCCCCGATGTGAACACGCTGTGGTTCTCGCAGCGGGAATCCCTGCCCGAATGGGTCGGGGCGAACGATGAGGTCGTCCGCGGCACGTCGATGAGCACCGACGCCTCGGGTCACCCCGCGTTCACCCTGACGCTTCCCGGCGAGGAGCCGCAGGACTTGCGGCTGGCCCTCATCGGCGAACACCATGTCGGCAACGCGCTGGCCGCCGCGGCCATCGCCCATGCCTGCGGGGTCGGAACGAAATCGATCGTGACCACCCTGTCGACCTCCTCGGCGGCGAGCCGGTGGCGGATGGAGCTCATCGACTCGCCCTCGGGCGTGACGGTGCTCAACGACGCCTACAACGCGAACCCCGAGTCGATGCGGGCCTCCCTGAAGACGCTGGCGTCGATGGGCCGCGGAGACGACGAGAACGGACCACGCCGAACCTTCGCCGTGCTCGGTGAGATGCTCGAACTCGGTGACGAGTCCGTGTCCGCGCATTCGGACATCGGAGAACTCGTCGTCCGCCTCAACATCACCCGCACCATCGTCGTCGGCGAGGGCGCGAAGCCGATCTTCAACGCCGCGAACCTCGAAGGCTCATGGGGCAATGAGGCCGCGTGGGTCGCCACCGCGGCCGAGGCGAAGGATCTGCTCTCCGCCGAACTCGCCCCCGGCGACATCGTTCTGTTCAAATCCTCCCGCGACGCCGGACTGCGGTACCTCGGGGACGAAATCGCCGGTGTATCGGGGGCCCAATGATCGCCGTACTGCTCGCAGCCTGCCTGGCTCTCATCTTCGCCCTCGTCGGGACCCCTCTCTTCATCAGGGTGCTCGTCAAACAGGGCTACGGCCAGTTCGTCCGTGACGACGGCCCGACCTCGCATGCGACGAAGCGCGGCACCCCGACGATGGGCGGAGTCGTCATCATCGGCGCCGCCATCCTCGCCTACCTGCTCGGACACCTCTTCACCGGGTCCGTGCCGACCGCCTCTGGGCTGCTCGTCCTATGGTTGGCCGGGGGGCTCGGCGTCGTCGGCTTCCTCGACGACTTCATCAAGATCAAGAAACAGCGCTCCCTGGGTCTGCGCCCGGTGCCCAAGCTCATCGGGCAGGCCTTCGTCGGCATCTCCTTCGCCGTGCTCGCCCTGCAGTTCCCGAACTCCTTCGGTGAGACCCCGGCATCGACGAAGATCTCGTTCATCCGCGACACGAACCTCGACCTCGCCTTCGGCTCCGCGGTGCTCGGTCTCATCCTGTTCGTCGTCTGGGCGAACCTCATCGTCACCGCCGTGTCCAACGCGGTCAACCTCACCGACGGCCTCGACGGACTCGCCGCGGGAGCCTCGGTGGTCGTCTTCGCCGCCTACGTCGTCATCGGCACCTGGCAGTCGACTCAGAACTGCAACCTCATGTCCGAGGCCACGAACGCCTGCTACTACATGCGCGACCCCCGCGACCTCGCCATGGTCGCCGGCGCCATGGCCGCCGCCTGCTTCGGCTTCCTGTGGTTCAACACCTCACCGGCGAAGATCTTCATGGGCGACACCGGTTCGCTGGCCCTCGGCGGCGCCTTCGCCGGACTCGCGATCATGTCGCGCACTGAACTCCTGCTCATCGTCCTCGGCGGACTCTTCGTCATCATCACCCTGTCGGTGATCATCCAGGTGGCCTCGTTCAAGACCACCGGCAAACGGGTGTTCCGGATGGCCCCGCTCCAGCATCACTTCGAGCTCAAGGGCTGGGCAGAGGTGACGATCGTGGTGAGATTCTGGATCATCGCCGCACTCTTCGTCATCGCCGGCATCTGTCTCTTCTACGCCGATTGGGTGGCCCGTGTTGGCTGATGAGGAGACGATGAGCGGAGCCGGCCCGGCCGGGCAGGTCCCGGCTGCACTGAGCGGTCCGAGCTCCTCCCTGGCCGGACTGCGCATCCTCGTCACCGGCCTCGGCGTGACGGGCTTCCCCGCTGCCGTCCACCTCGGCGAACGCGGTGCCGACGTCATCGTCATCGACGGCGACGATCAGGCCGACGTCAGCGAGAAGGCACAGATCCTCGAGGTCTTCGACGTCGACATCCGTCGCGGTCCCGAACACGTCGAGGCCCTGCCCGAGGGACGCCTCGACCTCGTCGTGACCTCGCCCGGCTGGCGACCTGACCAGCCGGTGCTCGCCGCCGCAGCCGCCGCGGGCATTCCCGTCATCGGCGAGGTCGAGCTGGCCTGGCGGATCCGCGGGACCAATGACGCGAAGTGGCTGGCCATCACCGGCACGAACGGCAAGACCACGACCACGACGATGCTCGAAGCGATGCTGCTCGCTGCGGGACTCAGGGCCAAGGCCTGCGGCAACATCGGCACGCCCCTGCTCGAGGCCGTGCTCGAACCCGGACTCGAGGTTCTGGCGATCGAACTCTCGAGCTTCCAGCTGCACTGGCAGGAGTCGATGAGCGCCGACGCCGCCGCAGTGCTCAACATCGCCCCCGACCACCTCGACTGGCACGGCAGCGCCGAGGCCTACGCGGCCGACAAGGCGAAGATCTACCACAACGCGAAGCTCGCGTGCGTGTACAACTGCGCCGACGACGCGACCTTGCACATGGTCGAAGAGGCCGATGTCGTCGAAGGCGCCAAAGCCATCGGCTTCACCACAGGTGTGCCGCACCCGGGCGAGCTCGGGGTCGTCGAGGACCTGCTCGTCGACCGGGCGTTCATCCCGCAGCGCTACTCCTCGGCCGCGGAGATCGCGGCGGTGAGCGACGTCGCGACCGCCACCGGCGTCGAAGGCAGCCGACCCGCCGACCATCAGGTCGCCAATGCCCTGGCCGCGGCCAGCCTGGCCCGAGCCATCGATGTGCCGGGACAGGCGATCGCGGCCGGACTGCAGAACCATTCGCTCGGCGCCCACCGTATGGTCACCGTGGCCGAACAGAACGGCCTCCGCTGGGTCGACGACTCGAAAGCGACGAACACCCACGCCGCAAACGCCTCGCTCGGGGCCTTCGACTCGATCGTGTGGATCGCCGGCGGACTGCCCAAGGGTGCGGACTTCACCGCACTGTTTAACGATCATCGGGACCGGATCAAGGCACTCGTGCTCATCGGTGCCGACGACTCGGCCTTCCGCGAGGCGATCGCGGCAACCGTTCCCGACCTCGAGGTCGTGCGCATCGAACCGGCGCTGGGCATCGACTCCGGTGTTCCGAAGCGACGTGGAGAGGCGGTGGCCTCCGCCGCCGTTGCGGCCGCAGCGCAGTTGGCGGGACCGGGAGACACCGTGCTGTTGGCTCCCGCAGCCGCGAGCATGGACCAGTTCCTCAACTACAACACGCGCGGCGAACTGTTCACCGAGGCCGTCCACACCCACCTGGGGCGCTGACATGGGACGGCAGACCACCGCGAAGGCGGATGAGCGCCGGCGCAGGAAGAACGCGAAGGCATCGCTGAAGGGTGGACCTGCGGCGCGCCCGACCCCATCCGTGTCGGAGGCGTCGTCGTCGGCCGCGTCGACGAAGCCCGCGCGGACGAAGGTCACCGTCGGTGCTCGAACCGGGACGGCCGCAGGCTCGGCGGCAACCGGCTCGACAAAGTCGGGCCCCCGCGTCACGAAGCCGAGCACGTCTGCGAAGAAGCCCGCTGCTCAGGCGTCGGGACCGAAGACATCGAACACCGGTGCGAAGACGTCCCGCTCCAAGACCTCCGCCGTGAAGACTTCGGGCAGCGACGCTCAGACCTCGAACACCGGCGCGAAGACGCGCAGCCGAACGACCGTCCCGGTGATCAAGCGCGCCTGGACGTCCCTGCGCGCGGACTTCACCCGAGGCTCCGCCTACCCGCTGACGACCTACTACCTCATCCTGTTCTCCGTGCTCGCGCTCACCGGGCTCGGCCTCGTCATGGTGCTCTCGGCCTCCTCGATCACCTCCTACGCCGGGGGAGAAGGCTCGTCGTTCGCGTACTTCAACAAACAGGCGATGTTCGCCGGCATCGGCATCGTGCTCATGGTGGCTGCGAGCCTCATGCCCCTGAGCGTGTGGCGCAGGATCGCCTGGTGGGTGCTGCTCGGCGGACTCATCCTGCAGGCGGCGGTGTTCCTGCCCGGGCTCGGCAAGGCGACGAAGGGCAACGCGAATTGGATCGGCTTCGCCGGTTTCCAGCTCCAGCCCTCCGAATTCCTCAAGGTCGCGTTGGCCCTGTGGCTCGGCTTCATCCTCGCGAAGAAGTTCGGGAAGATGGACACCTTCGGTCACGCCATGATTCCCGTCGTACCCGGCGTCCTCGCCGCCGCTGGACTCATCGTCGCCGGCAACGACCTGGGTACCGCGCTGGTCATCATGGCGATGGCCGTCGTCTGCCTGTGGGTCGGTGGGTTCCCGATGAAGTACTTCCTCATGCTCGGCGGGGTGCTCACCGCCGCCGTCGTGTTCTTCGTCCTCAGCTCCGAGAACCGACTCAAGCGCATCGAGGCCATGCTCACCGGTCACGCCGACCAATCGGCCGCGGACACGATGGGCCAGGCCTGGCAGTCCAACCACGGACTGTTCTCCCTGGCCTCGGGCGGCTGGCTGGGAGTCGGGCTCGGCGCCAGCCGTGAGAAATGGTCCTGGCTGCCCGAGGCCCACAACGACTTCATCTTCGCGATCATCGGCGAAGAGCTCGGACTCGTCGGCACGCTCGCGGTCATCCTCGTCTTCGCGATCCTCGGCTACGGCATCATCCGCGTGGTCATGCGCTCGAAGGACCTCATGGTCCAGGTCGCCGCCGCCGGCTACTTCGCGCTGCTCATCGGCCAGGCCGGAATCAACATCGGCGTCGTCACCGGCATGCTGCCCGTGATCGGACTGCCCCTGCCGTTCGTGTCCTACGGCGGCTCATCGATCATCTCCTCCCTGCTGGCCGTCGGTGTGCTGCTCTCGTTCGCCCGAACCGAACCCGGCGCCGAGGCGGCCATCGCCGTCCACAAGGACCGGATGCGGTCCTCATTCGCCGTACTAGCCCGCAAGAGAAGGAAATGAGATGACGAGCATCCTGCTGGCCGGTGGAGGCACCACGGGCCATATCTCGCCGATGCTGGCGATCGGCCGCGAACTGCGCGAGCGACACCCCGACTGGGACATCGTGGCCCTTGGCACGCCCGACGGTCTCGAGGCCGAGATCGTCCCGCGCACCGGATTCGAACTGCTGACCATCGACAAGGTGCCCATGCCCCGGTCGATCAGTCCGGCCCTGCTGAAGTTCCCCGGACGCTTCTCCGGCAACATCTCCGAGGTCAAGAGGATCATCTCCTCCCGCAGCGTCGCCGCCGTCGTCGGCGTCGGCGGCTATGTCTGCCCGCCGGCCTTCCTCGCCGCCCGGTCGGCGAAGATCCCGCTCATCGTCCACGAAGCCAACGCGAAGCCGGGAATGGCCAACCGCCTCGGCGCCAGGCTGACGAAGCCCGGGCGGGTCGGGATCACCTTCCCGGACACGAAGCTGCCCGGCTCCACCCTCGTCGGCATGCCCATGCCCACCGAGATCACCGACCTCGACCGCAGTGATGCGACCCAGCGCTCGGCGTACCGCAACGACCTCGGCCTCCGCGACGACCGCCCGGTCCTCGTCGTCACCGGCGGATCCTCCGGTGCACAGCGGATCAACGACGCGTTCCTCGCCGCCGCCACCGCCTGCCAGGACGCCGGCGTGCAGGTCCTCCACATCACCGGCGCCGGCAAGGGCGACGCACTCCGGGAAGCGACCGCGGACCTCGCCGACTACCACGTCGTCGACTATGTCGACGGAATGCACCGGGCCTACGGGGCCGCCGACCTGCTCGTCGCCCGCTCCGGTGCGGCCACCGTCTCCGAAGCCACCGTCGCCGGAGTCCCCGCGGTCTACGTCCCCCTGGCCATCGGCAACGGCGAACAGCGACTCAACGCCGCCGGCAGCGTGCGTGCCGGGGCCTCACTGATGGTCGACAACGCCGACTTCACCGCGGCCACCGTCACCGACACGATCCTGCCGCTGGTCACCGACACCGACAGGCTTGAGCAGATGAGCCGCGCCGGAGAAGACCTGAACTATCCCACCGATGCCGCGGCCCGCATGGCCGACATCGTCACCCGCGCTCTGGAAGGCTGAACATGAGCACTGCGAACATCGTTCCCGTAGGCGAACTCGGCGCCGTCCACTTCATCGGCATCGGCGGATCGGGGATGTCCGGGATCGCCCGGATCATGGTCATGAACGGAGTCACCGTCTCCGGTTCGGATGCGAAGGAATCCTCCGTCGTCGACGTCCTGCGGACGCTGGGCGCCACCGTGACGATAGGGCATTCGGCCGACAACCTCGGCGAGGCCGACACCCTCGTCATCTCCTCGGCCATCCGCAAGGACAACCCCGAACTCGTCGAGGCGGAGCGCCGCGGACTGCGCATCCTCCACCGCTCCGGGGCACTGGCCTCGCTCATGGTCGATCGGCGGGCCGTGGCCGTGGCCGGCACCCACGGCAAGACCACGACGACGTCGATGACGACCGTGGCGCTCCAGGCCTGCGGGATCGACCCGTCCTTCGTCATCGGGGGAGTGCTGTCGACGACCGGTACGAACGCCCACCTGGGCACCGGCGACGTGTTCGTCGCCGAGGCCGACGAATCCGACGGCTCGTTCCTCCTCTACGAACCCGCGATCGGCATCCTCACCAACGTCGAAGCCGATCACCTCGACCACTACGGGACGCCGGAGAAGGTCCGTGAAGCGTTCATCGAATTCTGCAACGGCATCCAGACCCGCGGCGGCACCATCATCGCCTGCGCCGACGACCCCGGATCCCACGACGTCGCCGCACACGCCCGCGCACAGGGCGCCGACGTCGTCCTCTACGGAACCGCCGAGGACGCCGACATCCGCCTGCGCGACCTCGACTCCGGGATCGGCTCGCGCTTCGTCCTCGTCCTGCCCGGACGCGCAGAACCGCTGGCGGTCGAACTGCGGCAGCCGGGACTGCACAACGCGCTCAACGCCACCGCCGCAATCGCCGTGGCCGCGAGTCTCGGCGCCGACGTCGACCGAGCCGCCACCGGCCTGGCCGGCTACGGCGGCACCCGGCGTCGCTTCGAGGAACGCGGAATCGCCGCGGGCGTGCGCGTCATCGACGACTACGCTCACCACCCCACCGAACTGCGCGCAGTGCTCAACGCCGCCCGCGGAGTCGTCACCGACGGCGGGCGAGTCTGGGCCATCTTCCAACCCCACCTGTACTCGCGGACCATGGAGTTCCGCGAGGAGTTCGGCGAAGCCCTCGGGCTCGCCGACGAGGTCGTCGTCCTCGACGTCTTCCCCGCCAGGGAAGACCCCGTACCCGGAGTGACCGGTGCGCTCATCGCCGACCGCGTCCCGCACGATCACGTCAGGTTCGAAGAGTCCTTCGCCGAGGCGGTCCCCTTCGTCGCCGCCCGGGTGCAGCCCGGCGACCTCGTCCTCACCTTGGGCGCCGGGGATGTGACGATCCTCGGCCCCGAGCTGCTGAGCTCCCTGGAGAGCTGAGACCCATGGCGCCACTTCCCCCGGCCCGCGCCGGCGACGACAACTCCACCGCCGACCTCACCGGGGTCATCCGCGCCCGCCGATGGCAGCTGTGGCGCACCCGGCTGACGGCCATCGGCATCGTCGTGGCCCTCATCGCCGTCGTCGCCGTTGCCTGGTTCTCACCGCTGCTGGCCCTGAAACAGGTAACCGTGAGCGGAGGCGACCTCGTCGACCACGACAAGGTCAGCGACCTCGTCCTCGACACCGAAGCCGGAACCCCGCTGCCTCAGGTGCGACCGGGAGAGGTCGAAGACGCTGTCCTCAAGGCGTTCCCGAAGGCAGCCAAAGCCTCCGTCCACTACGGCGGACCGCGGACGCTGACGATCGCGATCACCGACCGCACGCCCGTCCTCGCGATCGAGGGCTCGTCGGGCTACCGCCTCTACGACGCCGAGGCGGTCGACCTCGGCGTCGTCGACACGGCCCCGAAGAAGCTCACGGTGCTCGGTCACTCCGGCGGAGAACCCGACCGGGAGACCGTGTCCGCCGTCATCCGCTTCATGGGCAGCCTCCGTCCCGAACTGCGCCGAGCGCTGACGACGATCGAGGCGAAGGACGAGATGAGCATCAAGGGCCGCCTCGACACCGGCGACCAGCAGGCCACGGTCGTGTTCGGTGACGACAGCGATCCCGGCCTCAAGGTCCGCACCGCGATCCAGCTGGCAGCCGAAGGTCGCACCGAGATCGACGTGTCCGTGCCCTCGGTGCCCGTGACGAACTGATCCAGGTGCCGACAGTGCGGCGGAGCAGCCACGTGCGACCTGGTGCCGCCCACCGCCGGTGGCCGCGGTGGGCCGCCCTGCATCCGATCGCCGAGGATTGCCTGCGTTTGGCCCCGACACACCGGGTCTGAAGTTTGGCCGAAGTCCGACACTCCGGCGAGAATGGTTGCAGTGGTGTTGCCCCGCCCAATAGCCTCAGGGCAGAGAACACAGACCGAACCCGCACGCAGAAACTGCGTGGGCAAGCGCTTGAGACGAGGAACCGACTTGGCTGAATTCCCACAATCCGGAGCGGACATCAAAGTTGCCGGTACCGGCGGCGGCGGTGTCAACGCTGTTCAGAGGATGATCGACGTCGGACTGCGCGGCGTGGAGTTCATCGCAATCAACACCGACGCCCAGGCTCTCGTCCTCTCCGATGCCGACGTGAAGCTCGAGATCGGTCGAGACCAGACCCGCGGCCTCGGCGCCGGAGCCGATCCCGAGATCGGCAAGAAGGCGGCCGAATCCTCCGAAGACGCCATCCGCGACGCCCTCGAAGGCGCCGACATGGTCTTCGTCACCGCCGGTGAAGGCGGAGGAACCGGTACCGGCGCGGCACCTGTCGTGGCTCGCGTCGCCCGCTCGCTCGGCGCCCTGACCATCGGTGTCGTCACCCGTCCGTTCACCTTCGAGGGACGACGTCGTTCCGCGCAGGCCGAAGCCGGCATCGCCGCCCTGCGCGAAGAGGTCGACACCCTCATCGTCATCCCCAACGACCGCCTGCTCTCGATCTCCGACCGGTCCGTCTCCGTCGTCGAGGCCTTCCGCTCGGCTGATGAGGTCCTGCGCTCGGGTGTCCAGGGCATCACCGACCTCATCTCGGTGCCGGGCCTGATCAACCTCGACTTCGCCGACGTCAAGTCGGTGATGCAGGATGCCGGCACCGCGCTCATGGGCATCGGCGCCGCCACCGGCGACGACCGCGCAGTCCAGGCCGCGGAATCCGCGATCGCCTCCCCGCTGCTGGAAGCCAGCATCGACGGCGCGCACGGAGTGCTCTTCTGCATCACCGGCGGCGGCGATCTCGGCCTGTTCGAGGTCAACGAGGCCGCACGCCTGGTTCAGGAGGCCGCGCACCCCGAGGCGAACATCATCTTCGGTGCCGTCATCGACGACAACATCGGCGACGAATGCCGGGTGACCGTCATCGCCGCGGGCTTCGACAACACCTCTCCGAACGCCGAGATCTCCGGCGGCGTCGAGGCGATCCCGGCCGCCGTGCCCGCTGCAGCGGCCGAGGCCGACACGGAACCCGCCGTGAGCTCCGAGCCCGAGTCCGACGAAGCCGAGGAGTCCGAGCCGGCGGCACCGCGCCGCAGCGAGGAGCACCAGATCCCTGCCACGCTGCCGAACGAGCGCAGCAGCTCGAACTTCGACTCGGATCTCGATATCCCGGACTTCCTCAAGTAACATGCTGCGCTCGAGGTTCGTCATCCCGGGCAGACGGACTGCCCATGTCGCCTTCACCGACAGGCACGGCGGGTACTCGACGGGGGACTTCTCCTCGTTCAACCTCGCCCGCCACGTCGGCGACGATGACGAACTCGTCGCGGCCAACCGCGCCGCTCTCGCTCAGGTCCTCGGCCTCAGCGGTGAGCGGCTGGCGTTCGTCTCCCAGGTCCATGGAACCGAAGTGCGGACGATCAGCGACGAGCGGGAACTGCGAGCAGAACCCGTCGAAGCCGACGCCCAACTGACGACGCTGACCGGGATCGGTCTGGCGATCATGGTCGCCGACTGCACCCCGGTCATGCTCGCCGATGCCGAGGCCGGCATCATCGCCGCCGTCCACGCGGGCCGTCCCGGGATGGCCGCCGGCATCGTCCCTGCCACCGTCGATCGGATGCGCAGCCTCGGTGCGGGCGACATCCATGCGGTCATCGGACCCTCGGTGTGCCCCCGCTGCTATGAGGTGCCTGCCGAACTGCGTGACGAGGTCGCCGCAGTCGAACCCGTGGCCGCCTCGGTGTCGGTGACGGGAACACCCGCCCTCGATGTCGCCGGGGCGGTGGCCGAGCAGCTGCGGCGGGCCGACGTGACCATCGATCATTTCTCACGGACCTGTACGAAGGAATCCGAGGATCTTTTCTCCTACCGCGGAGCACAGCGGACGGGTCGGTTCGCCGGAATCATCTGGCTGCAGGAAGAAAACACCACGACACACCCATAGGACTCACCCGCCCATCCGCCCACGTGCGATAGTTTGGCGACAGGTGAGCAAGTGCCGAAGGCCGAGGAGCTAAGACATGTCAGCAATCAAGAAGACGCTGGAATACCTGGGTTTCGTCGAAGAAGAGGACGAGACCGTCGATCGTCATGAGACCGATCGTCGCGAACCCGCCCACCGTGACCGCGAAGTCGTCGAGACCTACGACGAGGTCGACGAGCACGACGAACCCGAGTCGGCAGGCGACCGCGCGCCGGCTCCGGTGACGCCGATCCACCCGTCGCCGATCCGTCCCGTAGACACCCCGGCTCCAGGAACCTCAATGAATCGCATCAGGACCATCCACCCCCGCAGCTACAACGATGCCATGGTCATCGGTTCGGCCTTCCGCGAGGGCACCCCCGTGATCATGAATCTCTCGGAGATGGACGAGAACAACTCGAAGCGCCTCGTCGACTTCTCCGCCGGACTGATCTTCGGTCTGCACGGATCCATCGAACGCGTGACGAACAAGGTCTTCCTGCTCACCCCTGAGAACATCGAGGTCGCCGGCGAGACCGAGACCGACTCGGATTCGCAGGCGAGCTTCTTCAACCAGAGCTGAACGGGCAGAGGACCACTCTCAACTCCTCTTCAGCTCGGGCCGATAGGCTGGGGCTTCCACACTCAAGCAGCAAGGAAGGCGCGAGGGACCCACGTGGCCATCATCTTCTACATCCTCGGCACGGCACTGAGCCTCTATGTCTATGTTCTCCTGGCACGCGTCGTCCTCGACCTCGTCCAGGTCTTCTCCCGTGATTGGAAGCCGAGCGGGTTCCTCCTCGTCCTCGCCGAGATCGTCTACACGCTCACCGATCCTCCGCTGAAACTGCTGCGCAAGGTGATCCCGCCGCTGCGCCTGGGTCAGGTCTCCCTCGACCTCGGCTTCATCGTCCTGCTCATCGGCATCCAGATCATCGCCTCGGTGTTCTTCAACCTCTCCCGCACGACGATGTGAACCGGGCGCCGATCGCCTGAGGGGGTCGGCTCTGTCTGATCGATGGTGATCCGTGCGGTTCGCTCGAGAGTGAACGGTCCGGTTCGATCGATTCGGACGGTTCGACCGATTCGGATGGGGCGGGCGCGTTCGGCGGGGTCAGGCGCGTGCGGCCGGGCGGGTCAGGTGGGTTCGCGCAGATCGGCGGGGCCACCTCGGCGGGTGAGACATTCCCGGCCTCATTCGCGCCGGAATTCCCGCGAATGATTTCCGGGAATTGTTTGGGCGGATTGCCCATAAGTCGTGAATATGATCACGAGAATTGGCCGCCGGTGCGCTCGGGTTGTTAGCCTCGGGGAGGAAATAATCGTCATCGAATACGTGACACGCCACTACTGCACGACAAAACTGCAGGTGTTACGCTAATGTGACGTTGAAGCCGTCCTTCGGGGCGGCTGCGTAATGAATGTAGATCGACCGAAGGTGACCTCATGGCGCTCACGCCTGAAGACGTAGTAAACAAGCGGTTCCAGCATGTGAAGTTCCGCGACGGGTACGACCAGGATGAAGTCGACGATTTCCTTGACGAGGTCGTCGTTGAGATCCGTCGGCTCTACCAGGAGAACGACGAACTGCGTCAGAAGCTCTCCACCGCCGAACAGCGCGTGAAGGAACTCGAAGCAGGCGGCGCCTCCTCGGCTCCGGCTCAGGACATCGACGCCACGCAGGCCATGCCTGCCGCAGTGCCTGCTCCGGAGGAGAAGGCCGAGGCACCCGAGCCGAAGGAAGCTCCTGCTGCTCCGGCTCCGGTCGAAGACACCCAGGCGTCCGCGCCGGTCGTCAAGGAAGCCGCCCCGGCTCCGCAGGACAACTCTGCGAACACCGCATCGTCGGCCGCTCCTGCTGTGGGTGCCGGTGGTGCCGCAGGCGCCGGACTCGGCGCAGCCGTGGCCGGTGGCGACGGAGACGCACACGGTCTCATCGCTCTGGCTCAGCGCGTTCACGATGAGCACGTTGCCGAAGGTGAGCGCAAGCGCGACGAACTCATCAAGGGCGCTGAGAAGGAAGCCGCCGACATCGTCGGCAAGGCCGAGAGCAAGCGCGACGAGACTCTGTCGACCCTCGAGTCGCAGAAGTCGACGCTCGAGCGGTCGATCGATCAGCTCTCGAACTTCGAGCGCCAGTACCGCACGCGTCTCAAGAGCTACCTCAACGACCAGCTGCGCGACCTCGAGAACTCCACGAGCCTGGCTCCGGAGACCCTCGACGGAAACGGCCCGCTGGGTGGTTCCTCGAGCCACAAGCTCTGATCTGCACCACACTGCGACCGAGGTCCGGGAACTCCGATGAGTTCCCGGACCTCGCTTATGTGTGCGCAGCCCCAGGGGCGGTGGACTAGAATGAACCGAATGAACGACCCTGCCCCACGGGCGAAGAGACCGCGTGCGCTCATGTTGGCGCTGCTGTTCTCGATAGCAGCCATCGTCCTGGTCATCGACCAGTTCACGAAGTTCCTCGCCGTCAGCTTCCTCGAAGGGCAGCCGCCCCTCCGTGTCATCGGATCGCTGGCCGGATTCACCTTCTACCGGAATCCCGGAGCCGCGCTCGGACTCGGCGCGGGTGTGACCTGGGTGTTTCCGCTCATCGCCATCGGCGTGTTCGCGGCGATCCTCGTGCTCTCACGCAAGCTCGGCTCGCGCACCTGGGCGATCGGCCTCGGTCTGCTGCTCGGCGGGCTCTTCGGCAACCTCGTCGACCGCCTGTTCCGGGAGCCGTCGTTCCTGCACGGTGCCGTGGTCGACTTCATCGATCTCTCGCTGTTCATCTGCAACGTCGCCGACATCGCGATCTCGGCCGCAGCGGTCACCCTCGTCGTGGCCAGCCTCAAGGGCATCGAGATCGACGGCTCAGACTCCACCCGCGCAAAAGAGGACTCCCATGACTGAACGCTCCATTCTCGTCCCCGAAGGCCTCGACGGGCAGCGTGTGGACGCTGCGATGTCGAAGCTGCTGGGACTCTCACGCACCGCCGCCGCAGACATCTGCGCCGACGGGGGAGTGCAGATGTCCGGTCGGCCCGTCATCAAATCCGATCGCGTCATCGCCGGGGAGCGCCTCGACATCATGATGCCCGAGCCCAGGCGGCCCCTCGAGGTCGTCGCCGACCCTGTGCCGGGAATGCGGATCGTCCACGACGAGGACGCCTTCGTCGTCGTCGACAAGCCCGTCGGCGTCGCCGCTCATCCGGCCCTCGGCTGGACCGGACCGACCGTCGTCGGCGGACTCGCCGCCGCCGGCTTCCGGATCGCGACCTCCGGTGCCCCCGAGCGGCAGGGCATCGTCCAGCGCCTCGACGTCGGCACATCCGGTCTGATGGTGATTGCGAAGAGCGAATACGCCTACAGCGTGCTCAAGCGCGCGTTCAAGGAACGCACCGTGGAGAAGACGTATCACGCTGTGGTCCAAGGCCTGCCCGACCCCGTGCTCGGCACGATCGACGCCCCGATCGCCCGCCACCCCAAGCACGACGGGCTCTACGCCGTGCGCACCGGCGGGAAGAACGCGATCACCCACTACGAGGTGCTCGAGGCCCATCGTCGGGCCGCACTCGTCGAGGTCCACCTCGAGACAGGACGGACGCACCAGATCCGCGTCCACTTCTCCGCCACCAAGCATCCCTGCGTCGGCGACCTGCCCTACGGCGCCGATCCCGTGCTCGCGAAGGAACTCGGCCTGGAGCGGCAGTGGCTGCATGCCGTCAAGCTCGGCTTCCACCACCCCGACACGCAGAAGTGGGTGGAATTCGAAAGCGGATATCCCGAGGATCTGCAGACTGCGATCGACCTCATCCGCCCGAACTGAGCTGCTTGGGCACCGTCCGCGGGCGATGAGCAGACACGCCGATGGTGCCGAGAGCAACAGTCGGTGAAGGGCCGTCGACGGGCGTCGATGGACTAAGCTGGGTGGGCAACACAGGCCACATCAGGAAGGCGGCTGCCCGTGCCGAATGAGGACTTCGTCCACCTCCACGTCCACACCGAATACTCCATGCTCGACGGTGCGGCCCGGCTGGGCGACCTCATGGCCGCAACGAAGGCCTCGGGCATGTCGGCGATCGCAACGACCGACCACGGCTACCTCTTCGGCGCCTTCGACTTCTGGTCTCAGGCGACCGCCGCAGACATCAAACCCATCATCGGCGTCGAAGCCTATGTCACCCCCGGCACCGACCGTCGCGATAAGACGAGGGTGAAGTGGCGGACCGAGGAGTCGCAGAAGCGCGACGACCTCTCCGGTGGTGGTCTCTACACGCATATGACTCTGCTGTCGCGGAACAACACCGGCATGCGCAACCTCTTCAAGGCCTCGTCGTATGCCTCGCTCGACTCGGTCACGGCGAAGTGGCCGAGGCTCGACCAGGAGCTGCTCGAAACCTACTCCGAGGGTCTCGTCGCCACCACCGGCTGCCCGTCGGGAGAGATCCAGACCCGTCTGCGCCTGGGCCAGTACGAGGAGGCGAAGGCTGCGGCCGGGAAATACCGGGAGATCTTCGGGGCCGAGAACTACTACTGCGAACTCATGGACCACGGCCTGTCCATCGAGAAGCGGGTGACGAAGGACCTCCTGCGCCTGTCGAAGGAGATGGACATTCCGCTGGTCGCCACGAACGACCTGCACTACACCCACGAATCCGACGCGAAGGCCCACGAGGCGCTGCTGGCGATCCAGTCGGGATCGAAGCTCATCGAACCCACCTACGACCAGGGCGGTTCCCGCTTCGCCTTCTCCGGGTCCGGGTACTGCCTCAAGACGCCCGCGGAGATGCGGGCCCTGTTCAAGGAATTCCCCGAAGCGTGTGACAACACGCTTGAGATCGCCGAGAAGTGCGAGGTCTCCTTCGACACCTCGGCGAACTATATGCCGAAGTTCCCCTGCCCTCCCGGCGAGGACGAGACGTCGTGGCTGATCAAAGAGGTCGCGAAGGGTCTCGACTACCGCTACCCGAACGGCGTGCCCGACGATGTGCGCAAGCAGGCCGACTACGAACTCGACATCATCATCTCGATGGGCTTCCCCGGCTACTTCCTCGTCGTCGCCGACTTCATCAACTGGTCGAAGGACCACGGCATCCGGGTGGGACCCGGCCGCGGATCCGGTGCAGGCTCGATGGTCGCCTATGCGATGCGCATCACCGACCTCGACCCGCTTCAGCATGGGCTCTTCTTCGAGCGCTTCCTCAACCCGGACCGCGTGTCCATGCCCGACTTCGACGTCGACTTCGATGATCGCCGTCGCAGCGAGGTCATCGACTATGTGACGGAGAAGTACGGCGACGAACGCGTCTCGATGATCGTCACCTACGGCACGATCAAGACCAAACAGGCCCTCAAGGACTCCGCGCGCGTGCTCGGCAAGCCCTTCTCCCTCGGCGAGCAGCTGACGAAGGCGCTGCCTCCGGCGGAGATGGCCAAGGACATCCCGCTCAAGGACATCGAGGATCCCGACTCCAAGCGCTACAAGGAAGCCGGCGAGTTCCGCGAATTCGTCGATACGAACCCGGAGGCCAGGGAGACCTTCGAGACGGCGAAGGGGCTCGAAGGGCTGAAACGCCAGTGGGGCGTGCACGCCGCCGGCGTCATCATGTCCTCGGACCCGATCATCGACGTCATCCCGATCATGCGCCGCTTCCAGGACGGCCAGGTCATCACCCAGTTCGACTATCCGACGTCCGAGGGCCTCGGACTCATCAAGATGGACTTCCTGGGCCTGCGCAACCTCACGATCGTCTCCGACGCGGTCGAGAACATCAAGGCCAACCGGGACTTCGACCTCGACCTCGAACACCTCTCACTCGATGACCGTGCGGCCTACGAGCTGCTGGCCCGCGGAGACACCCTCGGAGTGTTCCAGCTCGACGGCGGCGGACTGCGCGCCCTCCTGCGAATGATGAAGCCCGACAACTTCGAGGACATTTCGGCGACCCTCGCCCTCTACCGCCCCGGCCCGATGGGTGCGGACTCCCACACGAACTACGCCCTGCGCAAGAACGGCCTGCAGGAAGTCACCCCGATCCACCCCGAGCTCGAGGAACCGCTCAAGGACATCCTCGACACCACCTACGGCCTCATCATCTACCAGGAGCAGGTGATGGCGATCGCGCAGAAGGTCGCCGGCTACTCGCTCGGCCAGGCGGACATCCTCCGCCGCGCGATGGGCAAGAAGAAGAAGTCCGAGCTCGACAAGCAGCAGGTCGGCTTCTTCGGCGGCATGAAGGAGCGCGGCTACTCCGAAGCCGCAGCCCAGTCGCTGTGGGACATCCTGCTGCCGTTCTCGGACTACGCGTTCAACAAGGCCCACTCGGCCGCCTACGGCGTCGTGTCCTACTGGACCGCCTACCTCAAGGCCCACTACACGGCCGAGTACATGGCGGCGCTGCTGACCTCGGTCGGCGACAACAAGGACAAACTCGCGATCTACCTCAACGAGTGCCGCCGCCTGGGCATCACCGTGCTGCCCCCCGACGTCAACGACTCGGCGCTGCACTTCACTCCTGTCGGCAACGACATCCGCTTCGGCATGGGAGCGGTGCGCAACGTCGGCGGCAACGTCGTCGAAGGCATCGTCGAGGCTCGCGGGGAGAAGGGCGCCTACACCTCCTTCACGGACTTCCTCGACAAGGTGCCCAGCCACGTGTGCAACAAGCGCACGATCGAATCGCTCATCAAGGCCGGGGGCTTCGACTCCCTCGGCCATTCGCGCCGGTCGCTCGTCGAGATCCACGAGGAGGCCGTGGACTCCGTCATCGGCGTCAAGCGCCAGGAGGCCAACGGACAGTTCGACCTCTTCGCAGGCCTCGGCGGCGGTGACGACGACGCTCCCAGCTTCTCCGTGGCGATCCCCGACCGTCCGGAGTGGGAGAAGAAGGAGAAGCTCGCGTTCGAACGCGACATGATCGGCCTCTACGTCTCCGATCACCCGCTCAACGGTCTCGAAGGGGTGCTGGCCGCGGAATCCGATGCCTCCATCGCCGAGGTGGTCGATCCCGAATCGCACCGTCACGACGGTTCCCAGATCAAGGTCTGCGGAATGATCACCCAGGTCACGCGCAAGGTCTCGAAGAACTCGGGGCGCCCGTATGCGATCGTTACCCTCGAGGACCTCGAAGCCGAGATCGAGGTGATGTTCTTCGGGGACACGTATGAGCCCGTGGCCAGCCTCCTCGCCACCGACCTCGTGATCTCGCTGACCGGGCGCATCCGCACCTCGGACGACCGTCCGACCTCGCTCATGGCGATGTCGATGACGATCCCCGACGTCACCGACCCCAACGACCGCCCGCTCAATCTGCTCATGCCGATGGAGAAGGCGACCGAGGAGATGGCGACCAAACTCAAGCAGATCCTCGAATCGAACAAGGGACAGACCGACGTTCACGTCATCCTGGCGCAGCCGGGCCGGCAGACGGTGATGCGCCTCGACCGGTCCATCCGCGTCGACCCGAACCCGAGCCTCTACGGCGACCTCAAGGCTCTGCTCGGCTCCCGCTGTCTCAGCGTCTGAGGCTCAGCCTGAGCGTTTGCGGCTCAGCCGCACGTGGCTCACGTCGACTGAGCGGCCCAGCGCCGCTCACGGCCATGAGTGGCCGCAGGCAGCGCGGCACGCAAGCTGTTTGAGCACACCTTCCGCTGAAAAGCCCATTTTCTTCCGTGGGCTTTTCAGCGAAAGGTGTGCCGTTTCACCGGTCGCTCCGTTGCGGCGGCTCCGGTCGGTCCGCACTCCGGGCTGAAGGACTGCCCCGTTGCCTCGGCGACTAGAATGGTGCGGGTGAACATTCTGGACTTCCGTGGTGAGACCCTCAGCAAGCGATTCCTGGCCCAGCGTCTGCCTCGGGCCGCCGAGACCCACGCTGACATCGAACGGCGCGTGGCCGAGCTGCTCGAGACCGTGGCTGCGGGCGGATCGGAGGCGGTCAAGGACTTCACCGAACGTTTCGACGGGGTGCGCCCCACATCGCTGCGTGTGCCGGAAGCCGCACTCGACGCAGCGGAGGCTGCACTCGAACCGACGGTCAAATCAGCCCTCGTCGAATCCATCGACCGTGCCCGGAAGGTCGCTGCCGATCAGCGCCCCGCGGACGTGCGCACCGAACTGGCCCCGGGTGCCTTCGTCACCACCCGCCACCTGCCGATCGAGCGCGTCGGACTCTACGTCCCCGGCGGACTCGCTGTCTATCCCTCGACAGTGATCATGAACGTCGTTCCCGCGCAGACCGCCGGAGCACACTCACTGGCCATCGCCAGCCCGCCGCAGTCCGACGGCCTGCCCCACCCGACGGTGCTGGCCACTGCTCGCATCCTCGGCGTCGACGAGGTGTGGGCGATGGGCGGAGCCCAGGCGATCGGCGCATTGGCGTACGGCTTCGACGATGGGGAGGACCTCGAACCCGTCGATCTCATCACCGGACCCGGCAACGCGTACGTGGCTGCGGCCAAGTCCCTCGTCCGCTCGCAGGTCGGCATCGACGCGGTGGCCGGGCCGACGGAGATCATCATCCTCGCCGACGGGCAGGCCAACCCGCGCTTCGTCGCCGCCGACCTCATCAGCCAGGCCGAACACGACGAGCTCGCCGCCTCGGTGCTCGTGACCGATTCCCCGGAGCTCGCCGACCGGGTCAGGGCAGAGATCGAGAAGCAGGCGGCCGAGGCGATGCACACCGAACGCATCGCCGCGGCGCTGTCGGGGCGGCAGTCGGCCATCGTCCTCGTCGACGACCTCGATGCCGGCATCACCGTCGTCAACGGCTACGCGGGTGAACACGTCGAGATCCACACCGCCGAGGCTGCGGCCGTGGCGGGAAGGATCACAAACGGGGGAGCGGTGTTCCTCGGGGACTGGGCACCGGTCGCGCTCGGCGACTACTGCGCCGGATCGAACCACGTGCTGCCCACGATGGGCACCGCGGCACACGGTTCGGGCCTGGGTGTGCACTCGTTCATCAAGGTCAGTCAGGTCATCGACTATGATCGTGAGGCTCTGGCGGAGGTCGCCGGCCACATCGGTGCGCTGGCCGAGCGCGAACAGCTCCCGGCGCACGGCCGGGCCGTCGACATCAGATTCGAGGAGCAGTAATGCGTTGTCCCTTCTGCCGTGAGTCCGACTCCAGAGTCGTCGATTCGCGGACCAGCGAAGACGGTGCCGCGATCCGCAGGCGGCGGCAGTGTCGGCACTGTGGTCGTCGCTTCACGACGATGGAGGCCACGAGCCTGTCGGTGATCAAACGCTCCGGAGTCACCGAGGAGTTCTCCCGTCAGAAGATCATGTCGGGTGTGCGCAAGGCCTGCCAGGGTCGTCCGGTCAGCGACGACGATCTCGCGAAGCTCGCGCAGCGGGTCGAGGAGAACATCCGTTCGAAGGGCATCGCCGAGATCGATGCCGACGAGGTGGGCCTGTCGATCCTCGAGCCGCTGCGCGAACTCGACCAGGTCGCGTACCTGCGCTTCGCCAGCGTCTACCAGGGTTTCGACTCGCTCGAGGACTTCGAAGCGGCGATCGATTCGCTGCGTGCCGACGCCCACCTGCAGTCGGGTCGGACGAGGGAACCACAGCCCGAGGACTTCGCCGACTGAACGATTTCTGAGAATGCTCAGGATTCCTCTCAGAAATCTTCGTTCCGAGTACGTCCGCACAGGAATAGTTGTGTAGTATTGACAGTGCGCGCTACGGCGCGCGGCCGCTTGCGGTTCGGAGGGGAAGCCGAACCCAAGCGGCCTTTAACATTCACCCTCTTACTACCTGACGGCGGCCCAGCAACCTCGCGCAAGGTTGCTGGGCCGCCGTCAGGTAGCAAAAGGGTGAGGGTCAGCCGGCTTGGCGGATCGCCTCGGCGTCGAAGAGCTCACTGAGTTCGGTGCGCACGGAGGCAAGGATGCGCAGCCGCTCCGTCGTCCTCGTCAGGGCGACGTAGAGCCCGCCGATTCCCTCGTCGCTGCCCACCGGAGCGATACGCCCGGGCTCGACGATGATGACCGAGTCGAACTCGAGGCCCTTGGCCTGCTGCGGAGTGATGAGCGCGATCTGATGGTCGAGCCCGGTGGCCGACCGTCCGAAGTCGAAGTCGGCGAGCACCTCCGCGATGGGGTCGATGAGCTCCTCATCGGCGATGACGGCGATCTTCCCGCCCGCGGCCTCGGCGACCTCCTGCGCGGCCGCCTCGGCGAGGGATCCGAGCACATCGGATTCGGTGGCGAGGACGTCCAGACGAGGGTCCGCACCGCCCTGCCGCACCGATTCGACGAGCTCGAGCTGCGGGAAATGTCGGTGGAGGTACCGGTTCGCGAGGTCCATCACCGACTGCGGAGTGCGGTAGGAGACGGTGAGGACCTGCAGGGCGAAGCGGTCGCCGACGAATTCGGAGAGGATCGAACCCCACGTCCGGGCATTGTCGACCTGGGAGGATTGGGCGAGGTCGCCGACGACGGTGGCCGACTTCGAGGGCACGCGGCGGAAGAGCACCCGCCACTGCATGGGGGTCAGTTCCTGTGCCTCGTCGACGACGAGGTGGCCGTACGTCCATTCGCGGTCCTCGAGGGCACGCTCGGCCAGGGTCGTCGACGGACCCTGCTCCTCCCACCGGGCGGCGAGCATTTCCGCGGTGACCATGCCGCCGGTCTCGGTCATATCGACCACGGCCTCGGCATAGTCGCGGGCCGCATCGTCCCGGGCCTGCGTCGGCTGCGGGCTGGAGCCGAGCAGCTCAGCCAGTTCGTCGAGCAGCGGCACATCGGAGACGGTGAAGTCCTCGTGGTAGTTTTCCGACAGGGTCGCCTGCTCGGCCGGGCTCAGCAGTCGGCCCGCAGCAGACGCCAGCTTGTGTGGCTTGCCCAGCAGTGCGCGCAGCGCACCGGCGGGTCCGATGGGGAACCACGCGAGGTTGAGGGCGCGGCGGACGTCGACGGAGGAGCGCAGCTCCTCGAGCAGTTCCGGCAGCCGTTCGCCGGCCGCATCGAGGCCCATCTCACGGGCGAGGTCCTCGGCGAGGATCTTGAGCAGACCGGTGACGAAGCCGTTGCGGGCGGCATTGTGCGCATCGCCGCTGCGGCGGGCGCGATCCCGTGCACCGCGGACGTCCTTCCTCCGCAGCACGACGGTGTGCGAGCCGACCCGCAGCTCTTCGTCGTGGTCGGGTACGCGTTCGTAGTTCGCGACATGGTTCTTCAGCACCGTCGCCATGGTGATGCGACCCTTGATCTCGGCGACGGCGGGGGTGTCGACGGCGTCCGTGTCGAGTCCGGGATAGAGCTGACCGGGAGTGAGCAGCACGGCTCCGGTCTCGCCGAGGCTGGGCAGCACCTTCTCGATGTACTTGAGGAACACGGTCGAGGGCCCCACGAGGAGGACACCGGACTTCGCGATGCGTTCCCGGTGCCGGTAGAGGAGGAAGGCCGCACGATGCAGAGCGACCGCAGTCTTGCCGGTGCCCGGTCCTCCCTGGACGACGAGGACGCCGGAGAGGGGGCGGCGGATGATCGCGTCCTGTTCGGCTTGGATGGTGGCGACGATGTCGCCCATCCGTCCGGTGCGGTGGCTGGTGAGAGCGGCGAGCAGGGCTCCCTCGCCCTGGAGGTTCGACTTCTCGTGCTCGTCGAGGGCGTCGATGTCGAGCACATCGTCCTCGATGCCGGTGACCTTCCGATTGGCGGTGACGAGGTGACGGCGGCGCGTGACGCCGTCGGGGCTGGCCGCGGTCGACTGGTAGAAGCGTTCGGCGGCGGGGGCGCGCCAGTCGATGAGGATCTGCTGCCGCTGCTCATCGGTCAGCCCGATCCGACCGATGTAGGTGGGATCGGACTCGTCGACGAGGTCGAGGCGACCGAAGCACAGCCCCTCCTCGGCGCCGTCGAGGCGGATGAGCTGATCTTCGTACAGCGTGGCGAAGGCATCGCGTTCGGTGCGATGCTGGTGATTGCCTCCGACTTCGGAGATCCTCACGGTTCCCAGGCGGGCTGTCGTCTCCTCCCGCAGCACATCGAGACGGGCGTAGAGCTCGTCGAGCTTGGCCTGCTCGACGCGAATTTCTGAAGTTTCGGTCATCTCACCTTCTTGGGTCGGCATTCAATTATGCCGAACTTTCGGCGGCGACTGTAGTCACGACGTCATTTCACTTCGGGGCGTTTCTCACATTCGATCGGCAGGGCCCTGTCAGGCGGGGCGCCGGCATGGCCTCGTCGGGTGCAACCGCCTGCGAGGCGCAGCGGGTGGGTCACTCGGCTGGGCCCCGGCGGGTGGGCCACTCCCCAGGGCTCCGGCGGGCGCAGTCTCTTGTGGGGACCTGGAAGTAGTGGACACCCGAAGGGCCTTGGAGCCGCCCGGGCGCAGGCCGCAAGCGCCGTGCGGTCTCACCCTGGGGTGCCACCCCGCGGTCTCGCCTCTCACATCCCGAGGCGGGAGCGCAGACCATTCCCGGCCAGGAACGTCGCGGAACTCGCCGCGGTGCGCAGACTGCGATCGAGACCGGCCGTGTCCAAGGGCGTGTTCGATGCAAGGACGACGACATTGCCGCGTCGCCGTCCCTTGAGGATCGCCGGTTCGGTGGCCGCCGCCAGATGGGCGAAATGCTCCGAGAGGGCGGTGAGGTCCGACTTGAGGGTGCGGTGGCCACCGCCGTCGGGAACGTTGGCGACATAGAGACCGGAGCTCTTGAGCGCAGCGGCGCAGGAGGCGAAGAACTCTCCCGTCTGCAGCGCAGAGGGCACCGAGTCGTGGTCGAAGGCGTCGCGGATGATCACATCGAGGCTCTCGGGCCGGAACTTCCCGATCTCGACGGCGCCATCGCCGGCCCGCAGGGACAAGGCGGGGGAGCGGGGAAGGTCGAACCACTGCCGGGCGAAGTCGAGCAGCCTCGCATCGACATCGACGGCCGTCTGCTTCGACCCCGGTCGGGCAGCGTCGAGAGCGCGGGCCAGCGCGCAGCCGGCCGCACCGATGTGCACCGCTCGCAGCGAACCCGCAGGCAGCGAGACATCGATGGCTCGACGCATCCAGTCGAGATATTCGAAGTCGAGACGCTCGGGATCGCTGAGCGTGATCGAGGACGAGGGGACTCCGTTGACATGGAGGACGTAGGAATCGGCCTCCCCGTCGAGCTTCTCCAGGTGCGCCGTGCCAGTCGAGATGTCGACCACTTGAGAGCCGGGTGCTGTGTATATCCGTCGCTTCGCCACCCCTCACTTCTATGCCAGTCGCGCCGAGGAGGCAATTCGGCCCGACTCCACGTGGGGGCGAGACCCCCGACTTCGACGCCGATCGCCTGTGGAGGCAATCCCTCTGTCCACAGGGCGTCGGGCGTGCCTGTTCCGCGCCGAGGCGGATCGGCTGGAGTGGAGACCCGACCGCAGCGCCGCGGCCACGCACACGAGAAGAGGACACCCGATCATGGAGACACCGGCCCGAACCCCAGAGGACATCATCGGCATCATTCCCCACACGTTGGGCTACATACCCCGCGACAGCCTCGTCGCCGTGATCATCGGCACCGAGACCAACGGATCGCAGTCGAGCTCGACGACCCTGCGCGTCGACTTCACCCTCGAAACCGCCGCAGACATCCTCCTGACCGGCGGCAGCGGGTACGTCGACCTCATCGGTCGGGCCTGCGCGGTCACCGGTGTCTTCCTCGTCGTCTACGACGAGGGCTACCAGCCGATCACCCCGCTGACGGGAAGCGGTGATCAACCGACCATCGGCGAGGCGGCCGGCAGCAGAATCGTGCCGACTCCCGCCGAGACAGCCCCCGCCGCGGATGAAGCCGCGGAGACGACCCCCGCCGAGACCACCCCCGCCGAGACCACCCCCGCGGATGGGGCCGACTGCGAGGATGCCGCCGTCCATCGCGGGCTCGTCCGCGCCGCCATCGACGAACTCGCCCAGTCATTCGCCTCAGCGGGAATCGACACGCTCTGCGCATGGTGGGTGAGCCAGGAGCAGTTCGGTCGCATCGACGACGACGGGGACGACTCCACGCCTCTCATCGCAGCGACGACCTCGCCATGCGCCACGGAACTCATCGCTGCGGGATCGAATCCGGTCGGCACTCCACAGGAGCTGGTCATCGCCCCGATGACGGCCCAGGCCTTCGCCCACAGTCGACGAGGACACACGGGCGAATGGATGGGCACGGACGATGCGTTCGTCATCCTCGCCGATGTCTATGCGCGACTGGACGCGATCCGTGCGGACGACGAACCCATCGACGTGACCCATCTGCATGCGATGCTTGACCTGCCGACCGTGATGGCCATCGACGCGCTCCTGGCCGAGAAATGGTCACGCGATGCGCTGGAGATGATCCTCAGCTTCGATCACCCGGACTTCCCACCTTCACTGGTCACCCGACTCGACGGAGAGCAGCTGTGCGACCGCTCCCGTCGGTTCAGCGCCCGGTCCGAATCGGCGCAGGAGATCGTCGGACTCTCAGCACGGGCCCCACGTCCACGAGACGTCATGCTCACCATCGCCTTCCTCAAGGAGTACCTGCCGATGTGTCATCCGCGGGTGCGTGCCGACACCTATGCCGTCATCGCATGGTTCGAGTGGGCGTTGGGCGGGTCGACGATGGCGGACAGCTACGCCAGAGCCGCGACCGACATCGACCCCGAACACGGACTGGCGAAGCTCGTCGTGCGTGCCGTACGGTTGGGATTCCTGCCGCGCTGGCTCATGGAGAGCGAGCCTTCTTCCTTCTGAGTCGCTCGGTTCGCCGATTCGCAATGCCGGGAATAACGTGCGAAAATTAGGCGTTGACCCAGTCATTGCATGATGGGCGAGCTATGCGTTCGCCCCGGACCGTACAGCGGACCACTTGACTTGGGTCTTAGTACTGTCCGAATGCATGGGGAAGTTTCAACGCTCGCGAAAGGTGAACACGTGCCGAGAGTCGACAAGGAATCCACAACGGTGACAGAGAAGTCGGAGGGAACTGCCGGCACGACCTCGACCGGTGGATCCAAGACCACTGCGGCGTCGAAGTCCACTGCGAAGAAGACGACGAAGACGTCGAGCTCTGCCGGAACCAAGACAACCGCCGCGAAGTCGACGACGGCGAAGTCGGCTGCGAAGAGCGAGACCGCTGCGGCCAAGAAGACCACGGCGGCGAAGAAGACCGCTGCCGAGAAGCCGGCCGAGACGAAGTCGGCGACCAAGGCCACCTCGAAGGCGACTGCCGCCAAGGAAGCGAAGAAGGCGACCAAGGCGAAGAAGACCGACGACGACATCGACACCACCGAGGAGGTCGAGCCCACCGCGGACGCCCTGGCGACCGAGGAGAGCCCCGCCGAAGCGACCGAGACGAAGAACTCGGAAGAGAAGGAGAAGAACGCCGCCGTGGCCGAGGCCGGCGGATTCATCGTCTCCGACGCCGACGAGGAGGACGCTCCCGCCCAGCAGGTCGTCTCCGCGGGTGCCACGGCCGACCCGGTCAAGGACTACCTCAAGCAGATCGGCAAGGTGGCGCTGCTCAATGCCGCCGAGGAGGTCGATCTGGCCAAGCGGATCGAGGCAGGCATGTATGCCGAGCACCTCCTCGACTCCGGCGAGGTGAAGGATCCGCGCGAGACGATGGACTACAAGTGGATCATCCACGACGGTCGGATCGCGAAGAACCACCTGCTCGAGGCGAACCTCCGCCTCGTCGTGTCTCTGGCCAAGCGCTACACCGGCCGCGGCATGCTCTTCCTCGACCTCATCCAGGAAGGCAACCTCGGTCTCATCCGCGCCGTCGAGAAGTTCGACTACACCAAGGGCTTCAAGTTCTCGACCTACGCCACGTGGTGGATCCGTCAGGCCATCACCCGCGCCATGGCCGACCAGGCCCGCACCATCCGCATCCCCGTGCACATGGTCGAGGTCATCAACAAGCTCGCCCGTGTGCAGCGTCAGATGCTGCAGGATCTCGGTCGCGAGCCGACCCCCGAAGAGCTTGCGAAGGAACTCGACATGACGCCCGAACGCGTCGTCGAGGTCCAGAAATACGGTCGTGAGCCCATCTCGCTCCACACGCCACTGGGCGAGGACGGCGATTCGGAGTTCGGTGACCTCATCGAAGACTCCGAAGCCGTCGTACCGTCGGATTCGGTGAGCTTCACCCTCCTGCAGGAGCAGCTGCACTCGGTCCTCGACACGCTCTCCGAGCGCGAGGCCGGTGTGGTGTCCATGCGCTTCGGACTCAACGACGGTCAGCCGAAGACCCTTGATGAGATCGGCAAGGTCTACGGCGTCACTCGTGAGCGGATCCGCCAGATAGAGTCGAAGACGATGGCGAAGCTGCGTCACCCGTCCCGCTCGCAGGTTCTGCGCGACTATCTCGACTGAAATCCGTCCGGCTCGCACGGCGGCGTCGCCTCGTCTCGGAGACGCCGCCGAAGGAGCAACAGTGAACGAACGCCCCTGGGATCTCCCCGGGGGCGTTCGTCATCCTCGGGGCGAAGCGGCTCAGTACCAGTCGACGATGCCGTCGAACAGCGCGTCCGCGTACTTCTTCTGCCCGGACTTCGACTCCATGAGCTTCGCCTCGTCCGGGTTGCGCATCTCCCCGCACTCGACGATGACCGCGGGCACGGAGGCATTGTTGAGGCCGGCCAGATCGGGTCGGCGGCTGATCGCATCCCTGCCGTAGGCGCGGTTCGGGGTGAAGGTCTTGCCCATCGACGTCCCGATCGACTCCGCCAGAACAGTCGAGGCCTTCTCCGTCTTCTCATCCGCGCCGGGGTCGGCGACGATGACGTGAAATCCCTTCGCCGATGTCGACTCGGCTCCGTCGGCATGGATGCTCACGAGCAGATCCGCATCGTCGGCGAACGTGCCGCGTTCGTCGACGCAGGGGCCGACGCCCTTGTTGTCCTTGCGGCTGAGTACGACGGTCGCCCCCGCATCTTCGAGCGAATCGCGCAGGCGTTGTCCCACCGCCCACGTGAAGTCGGCTTCCGGGTAGTCCGATTCCGTCGCCGTACCGGTCGTATTGCAGGCCTTCGTACCGCCGCGTCCGTCGGGAACCTGCTTGTTGATCTCGGTCGGGTGTGACGCGTTTCCGCCGTTGTGACCGGGATCGATCGCGATCGTCTTGCCCTTGAGGTCGACTTCGGCCTCATCGCTCGCCGAGGTGGTGCTCCCTGTGCCGCGATCCCCGCCGTCCGTCTTGTCAGCCGCGGTGGTCTCGGAGTCCTTCGACGTCGGTGCCGACGGAGCGGGGGCGTCTGTTCCGCAGGCGGCGAGACCGGGGAGGAGGAGAACAGCGGTGAGCAGGAGGCTCGGTGCGAGAGTGCGGTGGGGCATGGTGTCCATTGTCCCGCACAACTGCGGGATCTGTCGGTCGCCGTCGGAATCGGCTGCCGACACGGCCCGCGGGAAATAGGGTCCCGCGCTCACAGCGATTAGAATTTAATCGAACGAGAGGAATTCAGTGGAAGACGAAAGCTACGGCGCCAGGCACCTGTCCGTCCTGTCCGGTCTCGAGGCGGTGCGCAAGCGCCCCGGCATGTACATCGGCACGACCGACTCCCGCGGTCTCATGCACTGCCTGTGGGAGATCATCGACAACAGCGTCGACGAAGCCCTCGGCGGCCACGGATCCGAGATCCTCATCGAGCTCGCCGCCGACGGGTCGGTCGCCGTGACCGACAAGGGACGCGGCATTCCCGTCGACATCGAACCGAAGACGGGCCTGACCGGAGTCGAGGTCGTGCTGACCAAACTCCACGCCGGCGGCAAGTTCGGCGGATCCTCCTATGCCGCATCGGGCGGTCTGCACGGCGTCGGCGCCTCCGTCGTCAACGCCCTGTCCGCCCGCCTCGACGTCGAGGTCACCCGCGGGTCGAAGGTGCACAAGATGTCCTTCCGCCGCGGCGTTCCCGGACGCTTCGACGACTCCTCGGGGCAGCCGAGCCCGGACAATCCCTTCGAAGAGTTCCAGGAACCGACCGGCCTCGACATCGTCGGTAAGGCCAAACGCGGGGCCACGGGCACCCGCGTCCAGTACTGGGCGGATCCGCAGATCTTCCTCGCCAAGGCCCAGTTCGACTACCAGCACCTCATCGAACGAGCACGGCAGACGGCGTTCCTCGTCCCCGGTCTCGAGCTGCGCATCATCGATCGGCGCGGTGTCGCCCGCGATGAGACCGGAGTGGTCATCGCCGAACGCGAAGAGGTCTTCAAGTTCGACGGCGGCATCACCGAATTCGTCGACCATCTCTCCATCGACCCGCCGATGACGGACACCTGGCGCCTGCAGAACACCGGCACCTTCAAGGAGACCGTGCCGGTGCTCGACTCCTCGGGCCACCTCGAGTCCAAAGAGGTCGAACGCGAGGTCGGCGTCGACGTCGCACTGCGGTGGGGGACCGGGTACGACACGAAGCTCAAGTCATTCGTCAACGTCGTCGCCACCCCGCACGGCGGCACCCACCTCGCCGGGTTCGAGCAGGCCTGCCTCAAAGCGCTGCGCAAGGCCGCCGACGCCAACGCCCGCAAACTCAAGATGGGCAAGGACAAGCTCGAGAAGGACGATGTCCTCGCCGGTCTGACCGCCGTGGTCACCGTCCAGCTCGCCGAACCCCAGTTCGAGGGCCAGACGAAGGAAGTGCTCGGCACCGCCGCCGTCAGGCAGATCGTCGCGAAGACCGTCGAGACCCAGCTCGGCGACATCCTCGCTTCGACCAAGCGCGCGGAGAAGCAGCAGGCCGCTGTCCTCATGGAGAAGGTCGTGGCCGAAATGAAGTCGCGTATCTCCGCCCGCACCCACAAGGAGAACCAACGTCGCAAGACCGCGCTCGAGGCCTCCTCGCTGCCGGCGAAGCTCTATGACTGCCGCGACAACGGGGTGGAGAACACGGAGCTGTTCATCGTCGAGGGCGATTCGGCGATGGGTACGGCCAAGGCGGCCCGCAACTCCGACCACCAGGCGCTGTTCCCCATCCGCGGGAAGATCCTCAACGTGCAGAAGGCCACCCTGGCCGACATGCTCGCCAATGTCGAGTGCTCGGCGCTCATCCAGGTCATCGGTGCCGGTTCCGGGCGCAGCTTCGATCTCGAATCGGCCCGCTACGGTCGCGTCATCATCATGACCGACGCCGATGTCGACGGCGCGCACATCCGCACGCTGCTGCTCACTCTCTTCTTCCGGTACATGAAGCCGATGGTCGAAGCCGGACGTGTCTTCGCCGCTGTTCCGCCGTTGCACCGGGTCGAGGTCGTGACGAAGCGCGGGACGCCGAACGACATCGTCTACACCTACACCGAGGCGGAGTTGCACGCGCTGCTCAAGAAGCTCGAGAAGCAGAAGAAGGCGTACAAAGAGCCCATCCAGCGCTACAAGGGACTCGGCGAGATGGACGCCGACCAGCTGGCCGAGACGACCATGGATCCGAGCATGCGAACCCTGCGGCGGGTGACGATGGCCGACGCCGAGGCGGCGGAGAACACCTTCGAACTCCTCATGGGCTCATCGGTGGGACCGCGCAAGGAATTCATCGTCTCCGGCGCCGCCGTCCTCGACGCCGAACGCATCGACTCGTGAGGTGAGGGGTCTCCATACTCGAGACGGGGCGCGTCAACTCGTCAGGTGAAATGACTCGAGACGTGAGTTGAGGCGCTGAGATTCCTCAGGCGAGTCCCGCACGCATCGCGGGCTGCTCAGATCCCGAAGGCCGCCGGAGCGAGGATGAGCGTCGTCGGCACGAGCAGGAGCACCACAGCCAGTCCGATCGACATCAGCCGAACCGGGATCCTGGCTGAATCCAATGGGCGCGAGAGCCTGCGAATGCGCTGCTTCGAGAGTTCGCTGCGGTGGTCGGGGCTGATGGCAGCGGCCGAGCGCACCGCGCGGGCGAGGATCTGCGGATCCACATGCTCGCGGGCCTCGTCGTCGGCCATGAGTTCGATGAGCTGATTCACCGAGTTCAGCCCGATCGCCGTGGCGGAGAAGTACGGGAGCGCCTGGTGCCAGGCGGCAAAGGGGATGACGAGCACGTCGTGCCGGAAGTCCAGGTGGGCTCGCTCATGGGCGATGACCGCGGTTCGCTCCTCCTCATCGAGGGCCTCGATCAGCCCGGTCGACAGCACCGCTGTGCCCTTCCTCGGCCCCTTGGGCAGACAGTAGGCGACCACCTCGTCGGTGGTGATGATCCGGGTATCGGGGTACGTCGCCGAGGGCTCGCTCAGCAGGTGGAGGATCTCATCGTGGCGCAGGCGGGCCCTGCGCGCTGAGTAGAAGGTCAGGATCAGGCATCCGAGCAGCCTGCCGATGAGCAGCACGGCGATGATGAGGAAGATCCACGCCATGATCGAGAGCTGGGCGTGGGACTCACCGCGTGCAAGAGAGACGATGCCCGACGGCAGGCTCGTTGCTCCCGGCGCGACGGCGAAGGCGAGGGCGGCACCGATGAGGGACAGGCCGCCGGAGAGCCCGACGGCCTGCCAGAGGACGACCTCTGAGATCGGATCGCCGCGGAAGCGGGCGAGAGCCGCAGGGATCGGCCACGCGAGCAAGAATGCCAACACGGCCAGAATCAGACCCACGATGGTCATTGACGTGACCGATCTGGGTCAGGAATGTGTCGAGTGATTGCGCCCGAGCAGATTGCGCAGCGCCTTGGTGTCGGCCTCCGAGACGGTGCCGAGGAATCGCGCGAGCACGGCCTGGCGGTCGGGGGCCTGTGAGAGCATCTCCGTCATCAGCTCGGCGACGTGATCCTCACGAGTGGACACCGCGAGGTAGCGGTGAGGTCGGATGCTGCGATCGCGGGTGACGAAGCCCTTCTTCTCCAGACGGGAGAGGACGGTGTGCACCGTCGTCAAGGCGAGTTCCCGGTCGGCGAGGACCTCACGCAGTTCAGCTGCACTCAGCCCGTCATCATGCACCCAGATGGCGTCCATGACGCTGCGTTCGAGTTCACCAAGTGTTCCCACAGTTTCCAAGTCCTCATCATCTGCGAATTGTCGTTGTCATGAGTATATCTCTACAGGCTGTCGAATTCCAGGCGAAGCCGCGCCGATCGGGCTGGGATTCTCTGGCCCGGGCGCTGACCCGAGGCGCATACTTGGTACGGGGAATCTTGGATGACGGAATGGGGGCGGTCAGGGTTCTACCGCATGTAGAATTCTACGTGACGTAGAAATACTGCCCTCGGGAAACTTGAATGGAGAGCCCATGGATCTCGACCCGGTCCTCATCGGACGGTGGCAATTCGGAATCACCACCGTCTATCACTTCTGGATGGTGCCGCTGACTCTGGGACTCGGCATGCTCGTGGCGATCCTGCAGACGGTCTACCACCGCACCGGCAACGAGGTCTACCTGCGGGCCACGAAATTCTTCGGCAAGCTCTTCCTCATCAACTTCATCATGGGTGTGGCCACCGGTCTCGTCCAGGAATTCCAGTTCGGTATGGCCTGGAGCGAGTACTCCCGCTTCGTCGGCGACGTCTTCGGAGCGCCCCTGGCACTCGAGGCGCTGCTGGCCTTCTTCCTCGAATCGACGTTCCTCGGCCTGTGGATCTTCGGGTGGGGACGGCTGCCCCGGGCGGTCCACCTCGGTGCGCTGTGGTGTGCGGTCATCGGCTCCTGGATCTCCGCCTACTTCATCATCGTCGCGAACTCATGGATGCAGCACCCCGTCGGGGTCGAACTCGTCGACGGCAAGCCTGTGATGACCGACGTGTGGGCGGTGCTCGGCAACAACACCGCGATCGCCGCCTATACCCACACACTCTTCGGGGCACTGGCCGTGGGCGGCTCGTTCCTGCTCGGCATCTCCTGGTACCACCTCTATCATCGCCGCAAGGACGGCATCGACACCGTCGGGCCCGACGGAAAGGTCATCGTCGGCGAATCCACGGACTTGCCGGGTCGCGACAAGACCGACCATGCGGTGTGGATCAAGTCCCTGCGCATCGGCGCCCTCGTCGGCATCATCGCCTTCGCCGGCGTCTCCATCACCGGCGACGTGCAGGCGAAGCTGATGTTCGAACAGCAGCCGATGAAGATGGCCTCTGCGGAAGCAGCATGTCACGACGGCACCCAGTTCTCCGTGCTCACGATCGCAGACCCGTCCTCGAACGACTGCGACGGGGTGCAGAACATCTTTGAGATCCCCGGTCTGCTCTCCTTCCTCGCCAAAGGCGACTTCTCCACCCCGGTCCATGGGGTCACGACCCTGCTGCCGGAATACCAGGATCGCTACGGCACCCACATTCCCGACGACCCTCGCTACGGCGAACACGCCGGCGAGGCGATCAACTACCAGCCCATCATGATCGTCACCTACTGGGGATTCCGGATGATGATCGGCTTCGGAGCGCTGGCCGCCGGGGTCTGCCTCATCGGACTGTGGTGGGCACGCAAGGGCACAGTGCCGCAGTCGAAGTGGCTCAGCCGCGGATTCCTGCTGGCGATCACCGCGCCCTTCATTGCGAACTCAGCCGGGTGGATCTTCACCGAGATGGGCCGCCAGCCCTTCGTCGTCGCTCCCAACCCGGCCCAGCTCGACGGGGTGTACATGTACACGCAGGCGGCGCTGTCACCAGAGGTGACCCCGGGTATGCTGCTGTTCTCGCTGATCAGCCTCACTCTCGTCTACGGGGTGCTGATGGTCGTCGAACTGCGGCTGCTCACGACCTATGTCAAGGGCGGGGTCGCCTCGGCGATGCCCGAATTGGAAGCGAAGAAGACGTCCAAGCCCACGATCACCGACGACGGCGATGATGTGCTGTCGTTCGCCTACTGAGGAGTCTCACGATGGAAGTTCTCGCCACGATCTGGTTCGTCCTCATCGTCGTGCTGTGGATGGGATACCTGTTCCTCGACGGCTTCGACCTCGGCGTCGGTATGCTGCTGCCGTTCCTGGCCCGCAGCGAACGCGGCAAACGAGTCATTCTCAATACGATCGGACCGGTCTGGGACGGCAACGAGGTGTGGCTGATCACGGCCGCAGGGGCGATGTTCGCGGCGTTCCCGCACTGGTATGCCTCGCTCTTCTCCGCCCTCTACATCCCGCTGACCCTGTGCCTGCTGTTCCTCATCTTCCGCGCCGTGTCGATCGAATACCGAGGCAAGGGACACACGCAGGCCTGGAAGTCCTTCTGGACGTGGGCGATGGCGATCGGCTCGGCCGGCACCGCGTTCTGCGTCGGGGCGATGCTCGCGATCACGACGCTCGGCCTGCCGCTCAACGCCCACGGCGACATCGTCGGCGGTGCGTTCGCCTGGGCATCGTGGCCGGCGCTGCTCGGCGGACTGGGAGGGCTCGGATATGCCTTCGTCCACGGGCTCGTCTTCCTCGGGCTCAAGACCGAAGGCGACATCCGCGCACGGGCGCGGTCCTGGGCGGGGCGGATCATGCTGCCGGCCGCGGTGCCGTTCCTCATCTGGTTCGCCCTGTCGATCACGCAGCGCACATGGCTCGTCGTCCCGGTCCTCCTCGCGGTCATCGCGCTCATCGGTGCCTTCCTCGCGGTGCGCGCCGGAGCCGAGAAGCGAGCATTCGCCCTCCACGGCGTCTACCTCGTCGCGGGGCTGGGTTCGGTCTTCGCCGGCGTCTTCCCGAACGTGCTGCCCTCGACGCTCGACCCGGCTGATTCGCTGACGATCGAAACCGCTTCCTCCTCGGACTACACGCTGACTGTGATGCTCATCGTCACCGTGGTCATCCTGCCGGTGATCATCGCCTACCAGATCTTCAGCTACCGGCAGTTCCTCGTCCGCATCGCCGAGACCCACATCCCGGAGGCGCACAAGGTTCCGGTGGCGATCCGATCGTGAGCTCGCCCCTGTCGATCCTGCTCGAGCTGCCCCACGGTCGGCGGGGGTTCGCGCTCTCGGTGTTCGGTGCGCTGGCCCGCTCGGTGGGGATCGTCCTCATCGCCGAGGCGGTCGCGCGCGCGATCGTCGGCCACAGTGCCCCCGCTCTGTGGATCGTCCTCGGCCTCCTCGGTGCGATACTGCGCGGCGGGGGACTGTGGCTCGACCGCCGCCTCGGCGTGTCCCTGGCCGCCGAATCCAAACGCGGACTGCGCTCGGGGATTCTGTCGGCACTGCTGCGCGGACGCGGCCGGCCGCGGACGAACTCGGCGGTGACGGTCACCCGGGGCATCGATGACCTCGACGACTACTTCACCACCGTCGTCCCCGCGCTCGTCGCGACTGCTGTGGTGCCGATCGTACTGCTCGTGCGGATCGTGTTCAGCGATCTGCTCTCCGCGGTCATCATCGCAGCCTGCCTGCCGCTGATCCCGCTGTTCATGGTGCTCATCGGCCGCTACACCGCCGAGTCGACGTCGCGGACCGTCCAGGCGCTCGAGCGGCTGTCGGATCATCTGGCTGAACTCGCCGAGGGCCTGCCCGTGCTCATCGGCCTCGGTCGTTCGCGCGATCATGCCCGGCGGCTGCGCGAACTCGGCGAACGCTATCACCAAGCGAATCTGGCGACCCTGCGCGTGGCGTTCCTCTCGAGCCTCGCCCTTGAGCTCATCGCCACCATCTCCGTCGCACTCGTGGCCGTGGTCATCGGCCTGCGCCTGGTCAACGGGTCCATGGATCTCAGTGCGGGACTCTTCGTCCTCCTCATCGCACCCGAATGCTTCATCCCGCTGCGCGAACTCGGGGCCGGCTACCACGCGAGCGAGAACGGCCGCGAGGCCCGGACCCGAGCCCAGGCGCTGCTGCGCGAAGTCGAGACCGGGGCGGATGCCGACACCGGGGCGGAGACGGAGCTCGGAGCGGAGGCCGAGTTCGGGGCGGATGCCGACTTCAGCGGCGGCTGCGTGACCTACGGCGACGGCACCGTCATCTCCTGGACCGGGGCGATCGACACCCGTCCCGGAGTGACGACCATCAGCGGTCGCTCCGGGGCTGGGAAGTCGACGGTGCTGGCCGCCCTCGTCGGCGGGCTGCCGGCCGCGGCCCGCACGAACGTCGCACCCGTGGCTGCGGCCTTCGTCCCGCAGGCCCCGCGCATGTTCGCCTCCACGCTCGGTGCCGAACTCGAACTCTTCGGACTCGAGCCCGAGCCGGCCGGGCGCGCCCTCGCGACGGCGGGGCTGCCCACCGATCCGCTGACCTCGACGGCTGCGCTCAGTCCCGGCCAGCAGCGACGCCTCGCGATCGTGCGAGCGATGCACCACCTCGGTGATGGTGCCGATGTGCTCGTCCTCGACGAACCCACCGCCCATCTCGATGAGGACAATGCCGCCCTCGTCATCGACATGATCGCCGAGGCGGCCGCCACCCACCGAGTCATCCTCGCCAGCCACGACGACCGGGCCCGGGGCCTGGCCGACACCGAGATCCGACCCGAGAAGACCCGCACCGTCTCTGCCGAGGGTGCCGAGGGATCGCAGGCCGACTCCAATGGTGAACTCGTCGGCGCCCCGGGGGAGTCGTCGAGCTTGTCCACGATGGGTGTGTACGGGACCTCGACCGCGACTGCGACCCTGACCTCGGCAACGGCAGAGACCGGGAAGTCGGCGCGGACGCGAGTCCTGCCCCGTACGGATCCGTCGTCGGAGTCCGTGCGACCGCGCGATGGCGCCTCGCAGTGGGGCGGACCCTCGACCGCGGACGCTTCGCCGGAGTCGCCGACCGCGGTACTTCGCCGACGGTGGGCGATCCTTACGCAGAGCCTGCCGCTGTTCACTCCGGCGATGCTCATCGCCGCCCTCACCGCCTGTGCCTCCGGCCTCGCCGCGATTGCGCTGACCGCTGTCTCCGGCTGGCTCATCGTCGAGGCCTCGTACCAGCCGCCGATCATGCTGCTCCTCGTCGCCATCGTCGGAGTGCGGTTCTTCGGGCTGAGCCGGTCGGTGCTGCTCTATGTCAGCCGTCTGCGACTCCATTCTGCGATCTTCTCCGCCCTGACCCGGCTGCGCGCGAGCCTGTGGGAGCACTTCGAGCGCGTGGGCATGAGCGATCGGAAGCTGCTCACCTCGGACTCTGCGCTGCGCGCCATGGTCGCCGACGCCGATGACGTGCGCGACCTCGTGCCCCGGACCCTGTTCCCACCGATCGTCTCGGCGATGGTCGTCCTCGGCGTCGGCATCACCGTGGGACTGCTCGACCTCGGCTCCCTGCCGTGGTTCGTCCTGCTCGCCGTCGTCGATCTCATCGTGCTGCCGCTCATCGTCATCCGCGCCGAGACCAAACTGGCCCGGGGCGTCCGAACCGACCGCAACCGCATCCTCTCCCTGCTCACTCGAGCATTGGACGCGAAGGACGATCTGCACATCAACGGAGCCGACGGCCGCGTCCTCGGCCTGCTCGCCGACCACGAAAAGAGCCTCGAAGCCAAGCAGGCCGCCTCGGCCCGCAACTTCGGGATTGCGCAGGTGTGGCTGCAGCTGAGCACGACGGCCACCGCAGTCATTGTGGCCATGACATCGGGTGCGCCCACCGAAATCGCTGCAGTGCTCGCGCTCATGGCTGTAGGACTCGGCGACGCGTTCGCCTCAGGTATTGATGCCTTCCGGCAGATGCCTGCCCTCGCCGCGGCCCTCGACAGTCTTCCCGAACCGCAACCGGCTGCGGTCGCCTCGGGTGCGTTCGGTGCTGTGGAGGACGGGGTCACCTCGGTGACGGGCGGGGATGTTCCTGCTGACGACGGGGCTGCTTCAGGGGAAGGCAGGACCACCTCGGCGCAAGGCTCTGTAACGGGGGAGAACAGGACAGGGACGGTCCCCGGCATCGAGGAACTCGACCTCGAGGCGATCACCGTGGGCTGGGACGACGAACCCGTGCTCGACGGACTCGATCTGCACGCCGAACGCGGCGGCTGGACCCTACTGTGCGGTGACAGCGGGACGGGCAAGTCGACGAGCCTGAGTGTGCTGCTGAGATTCCTCGATCCCTGGGCCGGCCGCTACAGTGCTCGGACCGAACGTGACGAGGACATCGATATGCTCACCGCCTCACCGTCCGACCTCGTCGGTCGCATCGCCTGGTGTCCGCAGGAAGCCCATATCTTCCGTTCGACGGTCCGCGGGAACCTCGCACTCGCGGGGCAGGGCGTGCCGGACGACGATGAGATGATCTCCGCGCTCCGCGGGGCCGGCCTGAGCGAATGGGCCGATGCCGACGGCCTCGAACGCTGGGTCGGCGACCACGGTTCCGAGATCTCGGGAGGTCAGCGGCAGAGACTCGCGGTGGCCAGGACGCTGCTCACGGGAGCCGACGTCATCGTCCTCGACGAACCCACCGCCCACCTCGACGATGAGACCGCCGGCCGGCTCATCGGCGATTTGCGGGAGAATCTGCGCTCACGCACGGTCGTCATGGTCACTCATGACCGTCGCCTCATCACGGACGAGGACACTGTCGTCGACCTCGGGAGCGAACGGCCGGCGCTCAGTCGCGCAGTCGGCGGCGTCGGTTCGTGGCCCCCGGTTCCGGCCGTCGGCCCTTCGACGCTCAGTCCCGCTTCGAGCCGAACATGATCTCGTCCCAGCTCGGGATCGAGGCACGCGAGTTCTTCTTCGACTTCGACTTCGCATCCTTCGCGGGAGTCGAATCCCTGTACTGATCGGATTGATCGCTGACGCCGGGCTCATTGAGCAGCGAGAGCTGATTGTCATCGTCGAAGGTCCCGACCTTCTCCGTCGGCTCCTGCGGGTCGTCTGAGTCCTGTGCCGGGGCCTCGAACGCGAAGACCTCGTCATCGGTCGCGGCTTCCGGCTGACCGGGTGCGGTGTGAGCGCCCTGCGGGTGCGTCTCGGGATCCTCGGTCACCGCACGCAGACGCGTCCGCGGCTCCTCCTCGGCCTCATGATGACGACGCTTGCGCAGGTTCTCCAGGATCCGGCCTGTCTCGGCCTGGTGGTCGCGTGCCTGCTGAGAGGGCGCCGAACCTGCGGTCGGACGCGCCGGGGGATCGGCGGCGATGCCCTCGGCGGAGTCGACCTGCGGGAGGACATCGACCTCCTCGGTGTTCTTCTGCCGTTCGGCACCGGAACCGTAGTTCGGGATCGGGCCCGTATCGGTCGGACCCGAATCGGCCAGCCATTTGGCCTCATCGTCGATCGGGGTGAGCGAGCGGCGGTAGTAGTGCCAGCTGGCCGTCCGGACGCGATCGGCGGCGACGAAGCTGAGCTGGACATACCAGTTGCCGTCCTGCTGCTTCCAGGAATCCCATTCCATCGTCTCGATGTCGACATCGCGCATGGCCAGGCGCTGCTGACACAGCTCGATGAGAGGGGTGGGTTCCCCATTGGGATCGTGATCGGAGTAGATCGGGTGGCGGCTGGCGAGGTAGGCGGTGCGCGAACGCTCGGCCATCGCCGGTCCCTCGTAGGTGCGCACGTACTCCATGTCGGCACCCGTCGAGGCCACGACCTCCTCGGCGTCCATGCCCCCTCGGATCATGGCCTGGATGTCCTTGGGACGCACGGGAGTGTCGGACTTGTGGTGGGTGCGGTCCTTGCGCACCGCGGCCATGAGAGCGTCGTCGAGAACGACTCGGTACTGAAGCCCGTTCTCGTCGTTCAGCAGCAGATGGGTGCCATCTGCGTCGACTCCGTTCAAGATCAGTTCACGCATGCCTGTAGCTCCTTTATCGCGTCTCCTCTGCATCGTGTCACGTTCGGCAGGGCGAGTCGGGCAGATTTGCGCGCGAGTCGCGAAATCCCGGGCCGGTTCGGCCCTCGACGATCTGAGCACGCTCTCAGGACGTGAACTCGGCCACGAATGGGCTGGATGCCTGCATGGGTCGGGCAGGCGATCTCGCGTGCGGACGGGTTCGGAGTTCGAACCGTGAGTGGCGAAGGCTCACTCTGCGGACAACGGGCCCTGTGTCTCTACAGCCTGTAAAATCGTGAGCGTGAATAAAACTGCACCGATCGATGCCCTGATCCTCATGTCATTCGGAGGACCGGAGGCTCCAGAAGAAGTGGTTCCCTTCCTCCGCAACGTCACCGCCGGCCGCGGCATCCCCGAGGAGCGGCTTGAGGAAGTCGGTGAGCACTACTTCGGGTTCGGTGGCAAGTCCCCGATCAACGATCAGAACAAGGCGCTGCTGGCGGCCCTGCGCGAGGAACTCGATCGCCGGGGAATCGACACTCCGCTGATCTGGGGCAACCGCAACTGGGAACCCTACCTCACCGATGAGGTGCGGGCGCAGGCCCTGGGGGGACGGACCCGCTTCCTCTCGATCGACACGTCCGCCTACTCGTCCTACTCCTCATGTCGGCAGTATCGCGAAGACTTCGCGAAGACGGTCGAGACTCTCGAGGCCGAGGGCCTGAGCGTCCAGATCGACAAGATCCGACAGTTCTACAACCACCCCGGATACGCGGAAGCATGCACCGACCGCCTCGAAGCCGGCCTCGCCGACTTCCGCAGCCAGGTCGGCGAGCTCGATCCCGCTCAGCACCGCCTGCTGTTCGTCACCCATTCGATTCCGAATGTCATGCAGGACGCCTCGGCCGTGGCGACGAACGGCTACCTCGCTCAGCATGAGGAGCTCATGGGCCGCCTCGTCGGGCGGCTCGACGAAGCCGATCGTCTGCCATGTGAACTCGTCTTCTGCTCCCGGTCGGGTTCGCCCGAGGTGCCGTGGCTCGAACCCGATGTCAATGATCGGATGGAAGAGCTCGCCGAGGAGGGGGTGACCGGGGTCATGCTCGCGCCCATCGGCTTCATCTCCGACCATATGGAGGTCGCCTTCGACCTCGACACCGAAGCCAAGGAGACCGCCGAGAAGCTCGGCTTCGCCTTCACCCGTGTCGCCACCGTCGGCACCCATGAGACATTCGTCTCCGGTCTCGTCGACCTCGTCGAGGAGCGCGTCGCCCAGCTGCGCGGAGATGCCGTCGAGGCTCCCGCGCTGCCCGGCACGACGGCACTCGTTCCCGGCAGCGGAGCCTGCAGCATCGAATGCTGCCGCGGCCGGATCGAACGCGCCACGCACCCGAACTGGGCCAGCTGAACTGGCGTCGGGTCGGCAGCCCGGGCGCTTGGCCGGCTGACCCGAACCGGGCGAGCTGAACCGAGCGCAGACGAAGGACCCTCCCTCACCGAATCGGTGAGGGAGGGTCCTTCGTCTCAGCGCCCGCTGACGGCTGCCCGCCGCCGGGGGCGAATGTCTTATGACTCTTCTGGGCTCGGGATGACGGGCAGGGCGCCCGTCTCGGCCTGGATCACCTCGGCGATGGGGCCCGTGTCGACGTCATTGCGTCCGGCGAGCTCCATGAGGTTCTGCAGGTCGTCGATGAGATTCTCGACGAGGAAGTCGTCACCGGCGGACCGGGCCTCGTGAATGCGATGACGGACATCATCGATTCGGGTGTCGAGCTGATCTGCGAATTCACTCATTGTGGATCCGTCCTTCCTCGGGTGACCCCCGAAGGGGACGATCCCGGTCATCTACCGGCAGCCTGGCTGGCGGTATTGTCCATCACAAGTATTCTTGCAGAGCTTTTCGAGAACTCTATGTGTGGCTGACATATGCGGACAAGCAGGTGACGAGAATCACCGCATAGGGTACCCGTTCCATCTTGCCAACGGCAAGCATACAGTGCACAATGCTGGGGACACACTCCACGAGAGGATTCGACGATCCTCTTCGGCACCCCCTGGACAGAGAGCGATGAGGCCATATGGCAACAGATTACGACGCACCTCGCAAGCAAGATGATGAGATCAAGAGCGATTCGATCGAGCAGCTGAAGGCTCAGCGTTCGCAGGCACAGGCGAGCAAGATCGACGAGGACGAGACAGCGGTCGCCGAAGGGTTCGAACTCCCCGGTGCGGACCTGTCGAACGAAGAACTCTCCGTTCGTGTCCTCCCCAAGCAGAACGACGAGTTCACCTGCATGGAATGCTTCCTGGTCCGCCATCGTTCGCAGCTTGCGAGCGAAGAGGGCGGTGTACCCATCTGCACGGACTGTGCAGGCTGAATCGCTTCAATCCCCTCAGACGGAACGCGCCGATCACATCGATCGGCGCGTTCCGCATTTCCGCCCTTATTACTACGTGACGGCGGCCCAGCAACCTCGCGCCAGGTTGCTGGGCCGCCGTCAGGTAGCAATTAGGGGGTGAGAGCGGCGGCCAGTTCCTTGGGGCGTCGGGTGGAGACCAGCCAGTACGGTGTGGGGTCGTTGTCGTCGTCGAGCTCGATGCGCACCACCGGCTTCACCCACGGACGGATCTTGAGGAAGGCGCGTGCGTCGAGGTCGACGCCGCGGGCGGCACGGGCCTCGTCGCCGTCATAGGCGGTCGCGCCGGGGACGAACCTGCGGTCGATGTGCGCCTCGCCGACGAAGAGCTGCCGCTGCGTGACGATGATCGTAAGCGTCAGCGAATTCAGCCACCAGGCGAAGAGGACGAAGCTGATGACGGGCAGGATGATCGTGCCCAGCTTCCACACGGGCAGAACCATGAGTGCCGTCGATGCCGCAGCCACCACGACGAGGATCCACATGCCGACCGAGGGCCGGACCTTCTCCTGATAGACCACGTTGGTCCCCGATTGCGTTGTTGCCATGGGTTCATTGTCCCATAGCGAGAAGTTTGGCCGCGTTCAGGCTTCGGCGTTAGAGTGCATCTTTGTGACGGAAACCCTCAAGATCGACCTGCAGCTCCTCGACGCGGGCGCCAACGCCCCCGCCTACGCTCACGCGAGCGATGCCGGAGCGGATCTGCGCTCGACGATCGACATCGTCCTCGAACCCTTCGAACGGCATGTGGTGCCCACCGGCATCGCGATCGCGCTGCCCGAGGGTTACGCGGCCTTCGTCCACCCCCGTTCGGGCCTGTCGAGCAAGCACGGGGTCACCGTCGTCAACGCACCCGGCACCATCGACGCCGGCTACCGCGGCGAGATCAAGGTGCCGCTCATCAACCTCGACGCGAAGACCCCGGTGCGCATCGCCCGCGGAGACCGCATCGCCCAACTCGTGATCCAACGGATCGCGCACGCCGACTTCACCATCGTCGACTCGCTCGACGACAGCGACCGCGGATCCGGCGGATTCGGATCCACCGGCGGAATCGACGCCGGGCTCAGCGACAAGGAGAAGTGAGAACTCATGGGACTGTTCTCCAGGTTCAAGAAATCCACCCCGCACACCGATGACGACGTCGTCACCGACGACGAACTCGGAGGCGATGAGGACACCGTCGCCGAGGCGGCCGACCGCGACGAGGCCGACGACGACCCCAGCGACACCGAGTCCGATGAGGCCGCGATCGCTGCGGACGCATCCGATGAGGACTCGGATGGCGAGGACTCGGACGACGAGCTCGACGACGAAGACGCGCTGCTCGAGAAGTCCGCACCGTTCGACCGGTCGGAGAAGGGTCCGTTCGACATCTCCGAGGACTACCCCGAACACGACCGCCTCGACCTCGGCGCCCTCAAGGTTCCCGTCGTCGACGGCATGCAGGTCCGACTCGACACCGACGACGACTCCCAGCGTGTGCTGGCCGTGACCCTCATCCACGAAGGCGGAGGCATCCAGCTGCAGGCGTTCGCAACTCCGCGCTCGGAAGGACTGTGGAACACGGTGCGTCGCCAGCTGTCCGAATCTGTGGACAAGCAGGGCGGCGAATCGAGCGAACTGCACACCTCGCTCGGCAAGGAGCTGGCCATCGAGGTTCCGGCGAAGACCGAATCCGGCCGCCCGGGCAAGCGGGCCATGCGCTTCGCCGGCATCGACGGTCCCCGCTGGTTCATCCGCGCCGTGTTCTCCGGCAAGGCCGTGACCGACGACGAGATCCGTGCCGAACTCTCCGCTCTCTTCCGCGGCGTCGTCGTCGACCGCGGCCAGGAGGCCATGGCTCCCCGGGAACTCATCGCACTCACCGCCCCGCAGGTCGACAGTGACAACGACGAGGAGACATCGGACGAGGACGAGCTCAACCCATTCGAGCGCGGCCCCGAGATCACAGAGATCCGCTGAGAACCGATGCTCGATCTCATCACCCGCCTGGTCCGCGACTTCGGCTCCCGCGATGCGGAAGCCCGCGCCGATCTGCGCCTGGTCTCACAGGTGCCCGGAGTCGTCCCGGTCGAATCGCTGGAGGCGCGGAAGGCCTCACGCATCGCCGGAGTCGTCTCCTCGGCGACCCGCTCATGCTCCGATGACAGCCCGCGGCTCGACATCACCGTCGCCGACGGCACCGGCGAAGCCCGGGCGCAGTTCCTCGGCCGGCGGGAGATCAGCGGCATCCGTCCCGGTGCCCTCATCGTCCTCGAGGGCCGATTCTGCGGCAGCGACGGAATGCTCACGGCCCACAATCCCGTCTACGAACTGCTTCAGACGAAGGACGACACCGAAGACTGACGGAGCCGGTCTCGGGTCGCGTCCGGTCTCGGTTCACAGCCGAGCCGGTTCGCGTCGGCCCTGAGCAGAGCCGAACACAGTTCGGTCAGCCCTCAGTCCGCGGCGGCCTCACCGTCGCCTGAGGACACTTGCAGCAGTGCCAGCAGTGCGTTCTCCTGATCAGGAGACGACAGGAAGAACAGCTCGTCGCCGGCTTCGATGACGTCATCGGCGCTCGGGGCGAAGGCCCGCGAATTGCGGATGATCGCCACCAGCACCGTATCCATCGGAAACGCGATGCCGCCGACGCGCTCGGCGACGAGTTCCGCGTTCTCATGCACGGTGAACTCCAGCAGCCCGGCCTGTCCGCGTTCGAAGCTCATGAGATGCACGAGCCCTCCGACCTCGACGGCCTCCTCGACCAGCGCGGTCATCAGGCGCGGGGTCGACACTGCGACGTCGACGCCCCAGTTGTCGTCGAAGAGCCATTCGTTCTTCGGGTTGTTCACCCGCGAAACGGTCCGCGGCACCCCGAATTCGGTCTTCGCCAGCAGGGACAGGACGAGGTTGGTCTTGTCGTCCCCCGTCGCGGCCACGACGACATCGGCCTCCTCGAGCCCCGCCTCGGCGAGTCCCGCGAGCTCGCAGGCGTCCGAGAGCAGCCATTCGGCGCCGGGAATGCGTTCATGCCCGAGCGCGTCCTTGTTCTGATCGATGAGGAGCACCGAATGATCCTTGTCGAGCAGCTCCCGGGCCACCGATCGGCCCACGGAGCCGGCTCCGGCGATGACGACCCTCATTCTTCTTCCTCCACGGTTCGTACGGGCTGATCGAGGATCCGTTCGATCTCGCCGAGGCGGTCGACCGGACACATGAGATGGACGAGGTCCCCGTCCTGGAGGAGCAGGTCGTCGTGGGCGACGATGCCCTCCGACAGTCGGGTGACGTAGGCGACGCGTGCCTTGGTCCTCGACTCGACGTCCTTGATCGGTCGGGCCACCCAACCGGGATCGAGGTGCACCTCGGCCAGCACGAGGTTGCCCGAAGGCTCCCGGTACTCGGTGATCGACCCCTGCGGGACAAGCTTGCGCATCACCTGCTCGGCCGTCCACCGAACGGTGGGAACGGTGGGAATGCCGAGGCGTTCGAACACCTGCGCCCGATTGGGATCGTAGATCCGGGCGGCGACATTGCTCACCCCGAAGGTCTCCCGGGCGACACGCGCGGCGAGGATGTTCGAGTTGTCACCGCTCGAGACGGCCGCGAAGGCGAAGGCGTCGGCGGTCTTCGCCTGGGAGAGGGTCTCCCGGTCGAAGCCGACTCCGGTGATCGTCGACCCGCTGAAATCGCGACCGAGTTTGAGGAACGCATCCGGATCCCGGTCGACGACCGCGACGGAATGCCCATTCGCGTCGAGGGCTTTGGCCAGGGAGGCCCCGACTCGACCGCAGCCCATAATCACGAAGTGCATGGGGTTTTCCTCTCCGCAGTGATCTACCATTGGTTGCCGTGGCCAGCAGTTTTTCTGATGCCGTCAAAAGACTACTCGTTGGACGGCCCTTCCGCAGTGAGGACAGGCGCGCGCCGGCGCTGAAGAAGCGCATCGCGATGCCCGTCTTCGCCTCCGACATGCTCTCATCGGTGGCGTACGCTCCGGACGAGATCCTGCTCGCGCTCTCACTGACCTCGCTCGTGGCGCTGACCGTCGCTCCGTGGATCGGTATCGCCGTCGGCATCGTCATCCTCGTCATCGTCGCCTGCTACCGCATCAACGTACGGGCCTATCCGTCCGGCGGGGGAGACTACGAGGTGGCGTCGAAGAACCTCGGCGCCGGTGCCGGGCTCGTCGTTGCGGCGGCTCTGCTGGTGGACTATGTGCTCACCCTGGCCGTGTCGATGACGGTCTTCGCCGCCTACATCACCACCGCATTCCCCGCCCTCGCTCCCTACCGGGTGCCGGTGGCCATCGTCGGCATCCTCGTCATCTCGCTGGCCGGTCTGCGCGGCTCCAGGGCGACACCCGTGCTGCTGGCCGTGCCGACCTACCTGTTCCTGGGTGCGGTGTTCCTCACGATGTGCGTCGGTCTCATCCGCGTCGGCGTCGGCGACACCCCGCACGCCGAGACCGCCGACTACACGATCGTGCACAGCGGCATCGGCGATGAGGCGACGCTGGGCCTGGCCACGGTCCTCATCGTGCTGCGCGCGTTCTCTTCGGGATCGGTGGCCCTCGCCGGCGTCCAGACGGTGGCCACTGCCGTTCCGGCGTTCAAGAAGCCGCGCGGGAAGAACGCGGGCAACACTCTGCTGCTGTCGGGTCTGCTCGCGGCCCTCATGCTCACGGGTCTGACGTATCTCGCATCTGTCACCGGCATCAAATACGTCGATGACCCGCACATCTACCTCGTTCGCGGCGACGGCAGCCCGATCAGCGCCGAATACGAGCAGGAACCCGTCCTCGCGCAGCTGGCCCACGCGATCTTCGACAATGCGCCAGTGATGTTCTACGTCGTCGTCCTCATCACCGCGCTCGTGCTCATCGTCGCCGCGAACACGGCTGTCGAGGGATTCCCCGGACTGGCCTCCCGGCTGGCCCGCGACGAGTTCCTGCCCAAGCAGCTCGCCACGAAGGGCGATCGTCTGACATTCTCCAACGGGATCCTCCTGCTGGCCGCCGCGGCGATCGTGCTCGTCGTCGCCACATCCGCCTCGGCGACCGCCCTCATCCAGCTCTACCTCGTCGGAGTCTTCGCGAGCTTCGTCCTCGGCCAAGCTGGAATGGTCCTGCACTGGACGAAGCGCCTGCGCCTGGTCATCGACGCGAAGGTGCGGCTGCGGATGCACCTCAACCGCATCGTCAACGGCGTCGGATGCGGCCTCGCCGCCGGCGTGCTCATCGTCGTCATCGTCTCGAAGTTCCTCGCCGGGGCCTGGCTGGCCGTGGTCGCCATGGCCGGTCTCTACCTCATCATGGGCACCATCCACCGCCACTACGCCCGAGTGGCCAGGGAGCTGGCACCGGATCAGGACGTGAACTCGCGGACGATCCCGTCGAACACCCACGCCATCGTCGTCGTCGCCGAGATCGACAAACCCACGATGCGGGCTCTGTCGTACGCGCGTGTCACCCGGTCGAGTCAGCTCGAGGCCGTCACTGTGTCCGTGGACGAAGAAGCTGCGGCGGCGCTGCAGAGGAAATGGAACGACATGGAACTGCCGGTGCCGCTGACGGTGCTGGCCTCTCCCTACCGCGAACTCGTCCGTCCGATGCTCGCGCACATTCTCGCCATCCGCCAGCGCTCACCGCGGGACCTCGTCATCGTCTACATCCCGCAGTTCGTCGTCGGTCGCTGGTGGGAACACCTCCTGCACAACCAGGTGGCGCTCAAACTCCGGACCCGCCTGCTGCTCGTGCCCAACGTCGTCGTGGTCTCCGTGCCCTGGCGGCTCAAATCCTTCTCCCGGCAGTACGGGGGAGACGGCCCCGATACCGACACCGCGCTGTACAGATAGGGATAGACGCCCAATGAGCGACACCATGATCCCCGCCCGGGAACTGATTCTCGACATCGAATCCCCGGCGGCCGGAGGGACGTCCATCGCCCGGCACGACGGCCAGGTCGTCTTCGTCTCCGGGACACTTCCCGGTGAGAGGGTCCGAGCCGTCACCGAGGCGGGTCCGGCCGGGAGATTCCTCCGCGCCGAAGTGGTCGAGGTCCTCGAAGCCTCACCGCACCGGGTACCCGATCGTCGTGCCGGATATGCGCCGGCCCGGCGTGCCTCGGACCGGGCTGCGAACTGTCGGCTCGGCAGTGCCGAGTTCGGCGGGATGGAATACGCGCACGTCGACCTGGCGCACTCCCGGAAGCTCAAGGCCGAGGTGCTGACCGATCAGCTGAGCCGCATCGGACACATCGACCGCGATGTCGAGGTCCGATCCGCGCCGGGGGAGACCGACGGCACCGACTGGCGCACCCGCGTGCAGCTGGCTGTGGATGCCGATGGCCGGGTGGGCATGCTCGCTCCGCGGTCCCACGACGTCGTCCCCGTGGCGACCCCGCCATTGGCGGCGGGAGCGCTGCACGACCTCGAACTCGTCGCGCTGCGCCTGCCCGGGGTGCGCCGCCTCGAATTCGCCTGGGCCGGTGACCACGGGGCGCTCATCGTCCGCGGCGCTCCGTCGGGCGAGGGTCTCGAGACGCTCGAGAACTGGCTGCCCGACTCGTTCTCCCTGCTCACCGAGGCGGCCGCCGGTGAGTCCGGTGACGACCGCAGGAGCGGTGACCGGAAGTCCGGACGAAGCGTGGGACAGCCCCGCGGTCGGGGTTCGCGTGGGAAGGGCCGCGGACCTTCCACGTCCGGACCTGCCGAACTGCGGGTCATCCGCGGCGGCCCCACCCTGACCGAAACGGTCGCCGGTCGGGACTTCACGGTGGGTGCCGACGGGTTCTGGCAGGTCCATCGGAGCGCCGCGGAGCTGCTCAGCAGCGAGGTCATCTCCGCCCTGCCGGAGCGCGTCGCGGCGATCGCCGACCTCTACTGCGGAGTCGGGCTGCTCGGCATCGGTGCGGCACGGGCCACCGGGGCACCGCTGTTCGGAGTCGAAGGCGTCCCCACCGCGATCGAATACGCCCGGGCCAATGCCGGTGACCTCGACGCTCGGTTCCTCGCGCGCGGCGTCGATCGCACCCGCCTGCCCGATTCGGACGTCATCATCCTCGACCCGCCGCGAGCGGGAGCGGGGAAGGCGGTCACCTCGGCGCTCATCGGATCGCAGGCCGGCACGCTCGTCTATGTCTCGTGCGACCCGGCCACCCTGGCCCGGGATCTCGCCCGGCTCACGGCCGGGGGATTCGACATCGAGAGCCTCGCCGGGCACGATCTCTTCCCTCTCACCGCGCATCTGGAGACGGTCACCGTCCTCCGACGGTGAGGACCGGATCTCGGGGGCACCGCCTCGGCGCGAGTGGAAGACTGGGTCGGCGTCACCTCGGCGGCGGGTGCGGACTGAGTCGGCACTGCCTCGGCGCGGAACCGGGGTCAACAGCTCAAGCAGCGGTCTTGCGGGGGAGGAGGACGAGCGCGATGAGGGCGATGAACGTCGTGAGGAAGCCCCACAGGCCCCACCAGCCGGCGGATCGGCCCTTCTCCTTGGCGAACGAATTGCAGATGACGGCGAAGATGACGCCGACGAGCAGCGCGCCGAAGCCGAATCCTGCGCCGAGCGTGAACGGGTCCATGAGGTCTCCTCGGTGACGATTTCCCGGTGACGACAGCCGAGTCCGGCGGTGTCGTCGTTATCGATTCCAGGCTATGAGCCGGGGGGTGCCCGAGTCCCTGGTGATCGCCGGATTCGCGGCGGAGGAAAACCCCCTGAGGTGCTGTCGGCCCACCGTGTCGCCCGGTGGTCAAAGCACTGCGGATGCGATAGAATTTATCTTGACGTCAAGATACTTTTGGAAACATATGTGTCGCGTAAATCGGTGCGCGGCGCAAGGGCATGCCCCGGTTTCCCGGATGGGTATCGGATGAAACAGGAGAATCACGATGAGCAACGTCGACACGTTCAAATCGAAGAGCACCCTGACCGTGGGCGATAAGGACTATGAGATCTATCGCCTGGACAAGGTCCCAGGGTCGGAGAAGCTTCCCTTCAGCCTCAAGGTGCTGTTGGAGAACCTGCTGCGCACGGAAGACGGCGCGAACATCACAGAGGAGCACATCAAGGCGCTCGGCAGCTGGGATCCCAGCGCCGAACCCAACACGGAGATCCAGTTCACCCCGGCTCGTGTGGTGATGCAGGACTTCACCGGTGTACCCTGCATCGTCGACCTCGCCACCATGCGCGAGAAGGTCGTCGAGCTCGGCGGCAGCCCGGATCAGGTCAACCCGCTGGCTCCGGCCGAGCTGGTCATCGACCACTCGGTGCAGATCGACCGCTTCGGCACCGCCGACGCCGTCGAACTGAACATGGACATCGAATACCAGCGCAACGGTGAGCGCTACCAGTTCCTGCGCTGGGGCCAGACCGCGTTCGAGGACTTCAAGGTCGTGCCCCCGGGCATGGGCATCGTCCACCAGGTCAACATCGAGCACCTCGCCCGCGTGGTCATGCCGCGTGAGGTCGACGGGGTGCTCCGCGCCTACCCGGACACCCTGGTCGGCACCGACTCGCACACCACCATGGTCAACGGCCTCGGTGTGCTCGGTTGGGGCGTCGGCGGCATCGAGGCAGAGGCGGCCATGCTCGGCCAGCCGGTGTCGATGCTCATCCCGCGCGTCGTCGGATTCAAGCTCACCGGCGAGATCCCTTCGGGTGTGACCGCAACGGACGTCGTGCTCACGATCACCGACATGCTCCGTCAGCACGGCGCCGTCGGCAAGTTCGTCGAGTTCTACGGCAAGGGCGTCGCCGAGGTGCCGCTGGCCAACCGCGCCACCATCGGCAACATGAGCCCCGAGTTCGGTTCGACCGCCGCGATCTTCCCGATCGACGACGTGACCATCGACTACCTCAAGCTCACCGGTCGTTCGGCCGAGCAGATCCAGCTCGTCGAGGACTACGCGAAGACTCAGGGGCTGTGGCACGATCCGGACAACGAGGTCGAGTACTCCGAGTACCTCGAACTCGATCTGTCCACCGTGGTGCCTTCGATCTCCGGGCCGAAGCGTCCGCAGGACCGCATCGAACTCTCCGATGCCAAGAGCCAGTTCGCCAAGGACATCCACAACTACGCCGCGCCCGGCGAAGAGAACAAGTCCGCTGAGGTCAGCACCGCTGACGGACGCAACTTCGAGCTGGCCAACGGCGCCGTGGCGATCGCCTCGATCACCTCGTGCACGAACACGTCGAACCCGTCGGTGATGATGGCCGCCGGCCTGCTGGCCCGCAACGCCCGCAAGCGCGGACTCAACTCCAAGCCGTGGGTCAAGACCTCGATCGCACCGGGTTCGAAGGTCGTCACCGACTACTACAACAAGGCCGGCCTCATCGAGGACCTCGAGGCGCTGAACTTCTACATCGTCGGCTACGGCTGCACGACCTGCATCGGCAATTCGGGTCCGCTGGACACCGAGATCTCCGAGAGTATCCAAGACAACGACCTCTCGGTCACCGCCGTCCTGTCGGGCAACCGCAACTTCGAGGGCCGCATCAGCCCCGATGTGAAGATGAACTACCTCGCCTCGCCGCCGCTGGTCATCGCCTACGCGCTGGCCGGAACCATGGACTTCGACTTCGAGAACCAGCCCCTGGGCAAGGACTCCGAGGGTGTCGACGTCTACCTGGCCGACCTGTGGCCCTCGCCTGAAGAGGTCGAGTCGGTCATCGCCGATTCGATCTCGACCGATATGTTCGACAACGAGTACGGCCGGATCTTCGACGGTGACGAGCGCTGGCAGCAGCTCGACACCCCCGAGGGCAAGGTCTTCGAGTGGGACGACAAGTCGACCTACGTGCGCAAGCCCACCTTCTTCGACGGAATGGGGCTCAAGCCCGAAGCCGTCTCGGACATCAAGGGTGCACGCGTGCTGGCGAAGCTCGGCGACTCGGTCACCACCGACCACATCTCGCCTGCAGGTTCGTTCAAGGCCGACACTCCGGCCGGCAAGTACCTCATCGAGCACGGTGTCGAGCGCAAGGACTTCAACTCCTACGGTTCGCGCCGAGGCAACCACGAGGTCATGATCCGCGGAACGTTCGCGAACATCCGCCTGCAGAACCAGCTCCTCGACGGAGTCCAGGGTGGCTTCACCCGCGACTTCACTCAGGAAGGTGCTCCGCAGACCACGATCTACGATGCCTCTCAGAACTACCAGGCAGCCGGCATCCCGCTGGTCGTCCTCGGTGGCAAGGAGTACGGTTCGGGATCCTCCCGTGACTGGGCCGCCAAGGGCACCAAGCTGCTCGGAGTCGGCGCCGTGATCACCGAGAGCTTCGAGCGCATCCACCGCTCGAACCTCATCGGCATGGGCGTTCTGCCGCTGCAGTTCCCCGTCGGCGAATCGGCCGAGTCCCTCGGACTCGACGGCACCGAGACCTTCTCCATCGAAGGCATCACGGAGCTCAACGAGGGCAAGACCCCGGCAACTGTCAAGGTCACTGCCGAGAAAGAAGACGGCACGACCGTCGAGTTCGACGCAGTGGTCCGCATCGACACCCCGGGTGAAGCCGACTACTACCGCAACGGCGGCATCCTGCAGTACGTGCTGCGCCAGCTGGCCGAGGGCTGATCCTCAGGTTGCTCTGACCCAGTTCGGTTGACGACCGGGTGAGCGCTGGTGACGAAGGCCGGTGGGTATTGAACCCACCGGCCTTCGTCGTCCCCCGGGCTCGACGGCGGGCGTTCGAGGGCGCGGGTACGACGGCGTGGCTCGACGGCGGGCGCTCGACGGCGTGGCTACGACGGCGTGGCTCGACGGCGGGCGCTGGACCTCGAGGCTACGACGGGGCGAGCATCACGCACCGGCAGCGGCATATCCTCCCATTGCTGCAGCATCCGACACCGTCAGCGGCACAACTTCCCGTTGCACCGGGGTGGTGTGCCGCGAAAGGTGCGGGATGGTGCGCTGCCGGCGGCGGAGCTGCGCCAGGCTACATGCTCAAGCAGCCGGGCCCGCCTTCCCGAAGTGCGGCAGCGGCACGGGCGACGGTCGGTCCTCGCTTTCCGCGGCTGGCTCGGACAACCTCGGCGACGTAGCGAGGATCTGCCTGAGGACGATCCGGTGCGCCTGCGTCGAACGGAGGATCCGGGTCGTACTCGATCGTCAGCTGAGCGGTTCTGGCCACCTGCTCGCCGCAGAGCTCAGCCGCGACCGTGAGCGCAAAGTCGATCCCGCTCGTCACTCCTCCTCCCGTAACGACTCGGCCGTCTCGAACGACTCGGCCGTGAGTAGGGATGGCACCGAGTTTCGCCAGCAGCGAATGCACCGCCCAGTGCGTCGTCGCCCGCCGACCTGCGAGCAGCCCGACAGCCCCGAGGACGAAGGCACCGGTGCACACGCTGGTGACGAACGTCGCACCGGCTGCCTGGCGGGCGACGAAGTCGAGGATCGCCGGATCGTCGAGGGCATCGAACGCCCCCTGACCACCGGGAACCATGAGCACATCGGCCTGAGGCGCCGATTCGAACGTCGCGGTCGGGTTGATCGAGAATCCGGCGTCGGTGTCGACAGGCTCGAGACCGTGCCACACGAGGTCGATCGTCGCTCCGGGCAGCAGCGAGAACACCTGCACTGAGCCTGTGAGATCGAGCTGGGTGACCTGCGGAAACAGCAGCGAGACGAAACGGATCGGAGTGGTCATGGTCTGTTGTCCTGTCCTTGGGTGGTTGTCAGAAGGGCCCGGGCTCTCCGAGTGGGGGAGCTCGGGAGTCTCATGGTCACTGCGGAGGCTGCGGCCGCGGCCAGGGTCGCCAGCGCATACACCACAGCCGCCCACCGGAGGCCGATGCTGTCGCTGAGCAGTCCGGCCGCGATGGCGGAGAGTCCGTACGCAAGGTATCCCACGAGGTAGAAGGCGGCGAAGAATTCCGCTTTCTCATCGTCCCGGACGTTCGGCAGGAGCTCTCGCAGAATGCCGGAGAACACCGCTCCGAACCCGAACCCTGTGATCACCGCGCCGAAGACGAGCACAGGCGCTGCTTCGGTGAGGAACGACGCGCCTTCCGCCGTGACGCCGACGATGACCGCGGTCGTGCCTGCGGACTGGAGCAGCCTCGGGCGCAGGTGGGGAGCGATGACGATCGTGCAGACAGTGGCGGTGAGAGGCTGCAGCGCGACGACGAGTGCAGCCGCGAACCCGTCGCCGAGGTGGAGCGTCGCATGGGCGAGCGACGCTCCGAGCCCGAGAATGAGTCCCGCCGACATCCAGATGCCGACGATCGCTGGGATGAGTCGGATGAACCGCGGTCTCACGGCCTCCGCGATCCGGACCCGAGGGAGTGCGGGAACCCGACGCCTGGGACCAGCCGACACCGACTCCGGAGATGCCGACAGGATCGCCCCGGTGATGACGATGACGACGAGCGCCGCGCCGAACACCACGTTGTTCGGCGCGCTCGTGTCTTCGGCCGCTGCGCCGGCGAGGACGGCTCCGATGCCCAGTCCTCCTGCCGTCGTGATGATGACGATGACCTCCGCGGTGCGCCGACCGCGCGGAGAGGCGAGCTCCATGATCCACGCGCTGAAGACGGTCGTGGCGACGCCGGTCGCCGCGCCCTGGACTGCCCTGGCCGCGATGAGCTCACCGATCGTGTCGGCGGTGAGGAACTGCACCATCGCGATCGCGTTGAGCGCCAGCGCTGCGACTGCCACCGGACGTCTTCCCACGCGATCGGAGACCGAGCCGCAGACGACGAGTGCGCCGAGGAGGACCAGAGCGTAGATCGAGAAGGCGACGGTGAGAGCGGCGTCCGGGAACCCCCACGCCTGCTGGTCGCGGCTGAGCAGGACGCTGGGTGCGCCGGCCGCGGCCATGACTGAGAGGAATGCGATGATCGCAGCGACGAACGCCAGCGGCTGCGGAACGGTTCGGACTGACATAGGGCTCCTTTCCCTTGGTGGCATCTCCATATTCGTCGGGTCCGGACCGACACGACAGTGGCGGAAACGGCGACATTCGTTAGGATTACGTCATGATCGTCAGTGAGTCCTCGCCTGCGCACAGAGTCGTCGTCGTCATCATCGAGGGAGCTCTCGTCATGGACGTCGGCATCCCGCTTCAGGTGTTCGCGGACAGACCAGGCTTTCCCTATCAGCTGCGTGTCTGCGCCGAAACCGCTGGCATCGTGAACACCTCCTCGGGAATCGGGATGTCGGTGCCGTTCGGGTTGGAGGCGCTCGAGGATGCGGACACCGTCATCGTGCCGGGGTTCGCGCCGGCCTCACGACCGACGCCGCTGCCCGTCTGCGAGGCGCTGGTCGCCGCCCACGCGCGCGGGGCGCGAATAGTCTCCATCTGCTACGGTGCCTTCGCCCTGGCCGAGGCCGGACTGTTGGAAGGTCTGCGGGCAACGACCCATTGGGAAGCGGTCGGCGAGTTCGCACATCGGTATCCGAACGTTCAGGTCGAACCCGATGTGCTCTTCGTCGATGAGGGCTCCGTCCTCACATCAGCGGGAGTGGCGGCGGGACTCGACCTGTGCCTGTACATCGTCCGCAAGGACCTCGGAGCCAAGGCGGCCACCGAGATCGCCCGTCGACTCGTCACTGCCCCTCGTCGCTCCGGCGGACAATCTCAGTTCATCCCGACGGCCGGCGTTGACATCGGTGCCGGTACGTCGCTCGATGACCTGCGCGCGTGGGCAGCTCAGCACCTCGGCGAGCGACTGACCGTCAGACAGCTGGCCGAACGGGCGAATCTGTCCACCCGTACATTCGAACGACGATTCGCGGCCGAGACCGGAACAACACCGCATCGCTGGCTTCTGCGCGCCCGCCTCGATGCCGCGCGACTGCTGCTGGAGGACACCGACTTGCCGATCGATCGTATTGCCGGGCAGGTCGGATTGGGAACGGGGGCGAACCTGCGACTGCATTTCCGCAGGTCCTTCGAGGTGTCGCCGGTCGAGTACCGCAGAACCTTCACCTCGATGTCATCGTCGGAGTGAGAGGCTAAGATGTTCCGATGGAAACCGTGCGCAATGAGGCAGCCAGGAGCGAGACCGAATGACATTTCTCGAGTCGATCACGTCGCCCGAACAGCTGCGCGCGCTCGACGCCGGCGAATGTGAGGTCCTCGCCGAAGAGATCCGGGACCACCTCATCACGACGGTCGCCGGCACCGGCGGACATCTCGGCCCCAACCTCGGCGTGGTCGAACTCACCATGGGCATCCACCGGGTCTTCGATTCCCCACGTGACACCATCATCTTCGACGTCGGCCACCAGACCTATGTGCACAAGCTGCTCACCGGCCGGCACGACCGCCTCTCGACGCTGCGTCAGCAGGGCGGGCTCTCGGGCTATCCGAGCAGGTCCGAGAGCGAACACGACGTCGTCGAGAACTCCCACGCCTCGGCCTCGCTGTCCTGGGCCGACGGCATCGCCAAGGCCCGTCAGCTCAGAGGCGAGGACGACCGCCACGTCGTCGCGGTCATCGGCGACGGCGCACTGACCGGAGGCATGGCGTGGGAGGCGCTCAACACCATCGCCGCCGATACCTCGAGTCCGCCGCGCCGACTCGTCATCGTCGTCAACGACAACGGCCGCTCCTACGCCCCGACCGTCGGCGGATTCGCAGCCCACCTCGACGAACTGCGCACCATGTCCGGCTACGAGAAGCTCCTGACCTGGGGGAAAGAGACGCTCCGATCGTCCGGTGCCCCCGGCCGTGCGGCCTACAGCGCCATCCACGGAGTCAAACGCGGGCTCAAGGACATGGTCAGCCCCGCCCAGACCGGAATGTTCGACGAACTCGGCATCAAATACTTGGGCCCCATCGACGGCCACGACCTGTCCTCGGTGGAAAAGGCTCTGCAGCTGGCCGAACAGTTCGACGGCGGACCCATCATCGTCCATATGATCACTCAGAAGGGCCACGGCTTCGACCCGGCCGTCAACGATGACGCCGACCAGTTCCACTCCGTCGGCGTCATCGACCCGGTCACGGGAAAGTCCACCCCGTCGAAGTCGACGTCATGGACCTCCGTGTTCGGCACCGAGGTATGCGATCTCGCCGCAGAGCGCGACGACATCGTCGCGGTCACCGCGGCCATGCTCATGCCGGTCGGGCTCGCGAAGTTCGCGGAGGAATTCCCTGCCCGCGTCTTCGACGTCGGCATCGCCGAAGCGCACGCGGTCGCCTCGGCGGCGGGCCTGTCCTACGGAGGACTGCACCCGATCGTGTGCATCTACTCGACGTTCCTCTCCCGCGCCTTCGACCAGATGCTCATGGACGTCGCCCTGCACCGGCAGGGCGTGACCTTCGTCCTCGACCGCGCCGGCATCACCGGGCCCGACGGCGCCAGCCACCACGGCATCTGGGACATCGCCATGCTGCGCATCGTCCCCGGACTCCGGCTCGCTGCACCCCGCGACGCCGCACGGCTGACCGAAGAGCTGCGCGAGGCCGTCGCCGTCACCGACGGGCCGACGGTGCTGCGGTTCCCACGTGGCAGCGTCGGTGCCGACATCCCGGCGCTGAGGCGGCTGACCGACGGCGTGGATGTCCTCCGTGAGGTGCCGGCCGGGTCCTCGGCCGAGGTGCTCATCGTCTCCGTCGGACCGTTCGCACGGCTGGCGGGGAACGTGGCCGATGAACTCGAGCAGCGCGGAATCCCTGCCACGATCGTCGATCCGCGGTGGGTGCTGCCGGTGCCCGAATCCGTCGTCGACCTCGCCGCGAACCACAGCCTTGTCGCCGTCATCGAAGACGGAGTGAAGATCGGCGGCGTCGGTTCGCAGATCCGCTCGGACCTGCGCGAGGCCGATTCCCGGATCGGCGTGCTCGAACTCGGTGTTCCCGACGAGTTCCTGCCGCAGGGTACGCGCGAGGAGATCCTCGACCACGTCGGCCTCGACACGGACACGATCGTCGGCGACATCGTCAGGGCCCTACCCGCCGAGGTGGCTGACCGGGCCGCGAAAGGCACGCGCCGAGCCGTGTGAGAGCACACCGGCGAGGTGGGGTGGATCAGGTGCGGGGGAGGCCCGCCAGGGTCTTCGTCAGCACCGGGGCACTCAGCTCGATCTGCCACGGACGTGCCCCCGCCTCGGCGAGGTAGTCCGCGACATCGACGTGCGTCTGTGCGGCCAGCGACTTCACGAGCGTCGGCTGGAGAAGGACGTCGTGGGGAATCGACAGCGACTCGGCCAGCTCGGCCATCGCCGACTTCAGCGCGGCAACCCGATCTTTGAGATCCGTGTGGCTGAACGGAGTGCTCTGCGTACGTCCGCGCTCCTGCCGGCTCGGCAGCTCATCGACGGTGAGACGAGACGCCTTGCGATAGGCCCGGAAGAGTCGAGCCGCCTCGGCGCGGGAGAGTCTGCGCCACTTGGTCATGATGTCATCGCTCGACTTCACCCCGGACTGGGCGAGAGCGACGAGGTCGCGATCACGCAGAACCTTGCTGGGCGCCAGATCGGCCTCGCCGGCCATGGCATCTCGGGCCAGCCAGAGTTCGCGGACGCGGGCGATGTCGCGGCGCGACTTGAGCTTGGAGAGGCCATGCGTGCGCCGCCACGGTTCGGCGAAGTGCTTGGGCTGGAAATCGAGGAGATGGTCGAACTCCTGCTGTGCGAACTCCCACCGGTCGGCATCGAGCAGCTGCTGGTGGAGGATGTCGCGGATGGGCAGCAGCACCTCGACGTCGAGGGCCGCGTAGTTCAGCCATGCCTTCGGCAGGGGACGCGTCGACCAGTCGGCCGCCGAATGCTCCTTGGCCAGCCGGACCCCCAGGGTGCGTTCGGCGACGGCGGCGAGTCCGAACTTCTCCCACCCCAACAGGCGAGCGGCGAGTTCGGTGTCGAAGAGCGCTGCCGGTCGCATCCCGCGGTCCTGCAGGCAGGGAAGATCCTGGGTGACGGAGTGGATGACCCATTCGTCGGAGCCGAGAGCGGGATTGAGGCCGCTGAGATCGCCGAGCGTCTCGGAATCCAGCAGGAAGGTCCCTGCCCCGTCCCGCCGCAGCTGGACGAGGAACGCCCGCTGGCCGTAGCGGATTCCCGAGGCGCGTTCGGCGTCGATGGCGATCGGACCGGTCGCGGCCGCGAGGCTGGCAACGGTCGAGGAGAAGTCCTCCGGGGTGTCGACGACGTCGGGGATGCCGTTCGCGGGTGTTTCCAAAAGCGGTAGTTCAGATGTCATCGACGACGCCCGGGCAGGGCTGTGACTCCTTCAGGAAGTGGTGGCAGTCCGGCGACTGTGCTGAGCAGATCGATCCAGGCTTCGAAGTGATTGCCGATCAGATCCGGCTCGTCAATCACAGGCGTCCACGAAGCCCGCAGCTCCAAGTCTATCGTGGCCGGACGTTCGGCCAACGTCCCGAAGCTCTCGGACAGCACCCGGGTCGTCGTCCCGCCGGCAGCGAGGACCTCACAGTTGTTGGATTCGAGCGCGTCCTCGAGCCAGCTCCATGCCACATGACCCAACAGGGTCTCATTGCCCAGTTCGTGTTCGAGCTCGGCACGGATATAGGAGACGATGCGGAAGCGGCCCTCCCATTCCTCGGGAGCGGCCGGGTCGAAGAGGACGACGATGCGCCCAGTGGCCAGTTCGTCGATGGTCTCCCCACTCGCGCGCAGGAAGGTCTCGTCCGCGCTGACCTCGGCACCGAGCGCATAGGAATAGGGTGCGAGGCGGGCCGGCGCGGGAATCTCCGAGATCGTCACATTGTTCGTGCTGCGTGCTTCACGCAGCACCGACGTCACGGCCGAGAACTCCGCCGGAATGCGATTGAGAGGTGAGGTGTTGACCACACTTGCCACGATAGATCAGCCGTCGTAGCGGGGGAATCATCCACGCCGAGGAGGAACCGGAGAATTCCCGTCTCGCCACGTTCGCGAAGTGGGGCAGGACTGTCCGCGGAGTGGGGCAAGACACAGCGTCTTGAAACCGGCCTCCGGTGGGCATCGACGTGAGAAGGATGGGAGGATGGAGCCATGACATCACCCCTGTTGGCCGCGCTGCGTTCGGAGCCGGTGTCCCATACTCCCGTCTGGTTCATGCGGCAGGCAGGCCGTTCCCTGCCCGAGTACCGGAAGCTGCGCGAAGGCACCGCAATGCTCGATGCGTGCCGGAACCCCGAACTCGTCTCCGAGATCACCCTGCAGCCGGTCCGTCGGCACGGGGTCGACGCAGCCATCTTCTTCTCCGACATCGTCGTTCCGCTGCAGGCGGCCGGTGTCGATGTCGAGATCGTGCCCGGCACCGGCCCCGTCATCGCCGACCCCGTGCGCAGCCGCGCCGACATCGACGCCCTGCCCGAACTCGATGCCGATGACATCCCTGACATCGCCGAATCGATCGCTCGGATCACTGCCGAGCTCGGCGACACTCCGCTGATCGGTTTCGGCGGCGCCCCATTCACCCTGGCCAGCTACCTCATCGAGGGCGGCCCGAGTAAGAACCATGAGAAGACGAAGTCGCTCATGGCCTCCGATCCCGAAGCGTTCTCGGCCCTGTTGGCCAAGCTCGCCCGGATCTCCACGACCTTCATCGACGTGCAGCTCAGTGCCGGCGCCAAGGCCTTCCAGCTCTTCGACTCCTGGGCCGGCTATCTCTCCCGCCGCGACTACGACGACCATGTGCTGGCGCACTCCGCCTCGGTCTTCGACGGCCTGGCCCACCACGCGGTGCCCAGCATCCACTTCGGCGTCCAGACCGGCGAACTACTCAACTCCATGTCCCGGGCCGGTTCGACCGCCGTCGGCGTCGACTTCCGCGTCGACCTCACCGACGCCGCCACTCGTGTCCAGCCCGGTCAGGCCCTGCAGGGCAATCTCGATCCGGCGCTGCTGTTCGCCCCCTGGGAGGCGCTGGCCCCGCGGATCGAGGACATCGTCAGGGCGGGACTCGACCTCGACCGCGGTTTCGTCTTCAACCTCGGCCACGGCGTGCTTCCCGACACCGATCCCGAGGTTCCCGGCCGCATCGTCGAGCACGTGCACCGGGTCTCGGCCGAGATCCTCGGCTCCCGCTGACCCGATGAGCGACATCACCGTCGTCGGGGGAGGGGTCTCGGGCCTCGTCACCGCCTACCGGCTCAGCGCCGACCACCGGGTCACCGTGTTCGAAGCCGGCACCCGGCTGGGCGGATGCCTCAAGGCCACCATCCTGTCCGGTGCCGTCGAGACAGGCATCGACACCGGTGCCGAGGCGAGCCTCAACCGCCGCCCGGAGACGAAGAGCCTGGCCGCCGAGCTCGGCATGCCCACCGTCTTCCCCTCGACCGAGCACAGCTCCCAGGTGCTCAACCGGGGCGAACTCCACCCGATCCCGAAACGACAGATCATGGGCGTCCCCGCCGACGCCGCCGAGGTCGAATCCCTCATCGGCGCCGAGGCAGCCCGTCGTCTCGCCGCCGAGGAGCTCACACCCCCGATCGGGGGCGAGGACGTCTCACTCGGAGACTTCCTGGCCGAGCGCCTCGGCGATGCCATCGTCGATTCCCTCGTCGATCCGCTGCTCGGAGGCGTCTACGCCGGTCGCTGTCGTGACCTGTCGCTGGCCGAAACCGTTCCAGCACTTCTGCCCGCCGCCGTCGACGGCACCTCGGTCCTCGATCTCGTGGCCGGCCTGCTGGCCGCCAGGGACGCCCGCGCCGCCGAGTCGACCGGGGCAGCCGAACCGGTGTTCATGAGCTTCGAGGGCGGCATCAACCGGCTCATCCCGGCCCTGCACAAGGCGATCGAAGCGCGCGGCGGGACGATCCGCCTCGGCGCCGGTGTCACCGGAATCGCGCGAGACGAGCAGACCTGGCAGGTCACCGGGAAGGGATTCGACATCGAATCCGACGGGCTCGTCCTGGCCACGCCCGCGCATGTGAGTGCGCGGCTGCTGACCGACATCGCACCGGAGTCGTCCGCGGCACTCGGTGAGATTCCCTATGCGTCCACCGCGTTGGTTCCGGCGCTGATCGACCTCGACGGGACCGAGCTGACCGGTTCGGGATTCCTCGTCCCGGCGCCGGAAGGCACCTACATCAAGGCCTCGACATTCGTGTCGAACAAATGGCCGTGGACCCGCAGCCACATTCCATCCGGCACCGCATTGGTGCGGATGAGCATCGGTCGCTTCGGCGACGGACCCGAGGGATGGCGCAGCGACACGGACGCCGAGATCATCGACCGGGCCTTCGCCGACTGGCGCACGATCACCGCGCGACCGACCGCTCGCATCCTCGCCGCCGAGGTGGAGCGCTGGGACTCCGCATTGCCGCAGTACCTGCCCGGCCACGCCGCCCGCATCGCCGCCGTCGATGCGCAGATCGCCGGCATCGACGGACTCGAACTGGCGGGATCGGCCTTCGACGGGGTCGGAATCCCCGCCTGCATCGCCCGCGCCGAGGCGGTTGCTGCGCGCCTGAGCTCACCCACCGACCGAGACACCGAATGAACAGATCACAGAAGGAGCACGAATGAGCGACTACACACAGCCCACGGACGCCCAGATCGAAGAAGCGAACTCGCAGACCCGGTACATCGCGTACTCCGTGTACGCCTCGGCCGGGGAACTCGGCGACGCCGACCGCACCGAACTCGCGAACGAGCTAATCGCAGCCCTCGAACCCCTCAAGGAGCAGGGGCTCGTCGTCCGCGGTATCTACGACGTCTCGGCCCTGCGTGCCGATGCCGATGTCATGTTCTGGTACCACGCGCCGACCATCGAGCTCGTGCAGGCCGCGTACTCGGTGATCCGTCGGAGTCTGCTCGGCGGCATCCTCGAACCTGTGTGGTCGGTCGTCGGCCTCCACCGTCCGGCCGAGTTCAACAAGGGGCATCTGCCGGCGCTGCTCGTCGATGACGTCCCCGGCGACTACATCTGCGTCTACCCCTTCGTGCGTTCCTACGACTGGTACGTCCTCGACCCGGCCGAGCGGTCGACGATGCTGCGCGACCACGGCATGGCCGCCGCCGCGTACAAGGACGTCAAGGCGAACACGATCGCGTCCTTCGCCCTCGGTGACTACGAGTGGCTGCTGGCGTTCGAGGCACCCGAGCTGCACCGCATCGTCGACCTCATGCGGGACCTGCGCAACACCCAGGCTCGCCTCCACGTGCGCGAGGAGATCCCCTTCTACACGGGACCCCGCCGCGAACTCGCCGACATCATCACCGACTGGCGCTGAGCCGTCCGAGGCCCGGCACTGGGCCACTTGCCGGCGCCTGACAGCTGAGCAGACAGTCGGAACCGCCGCCGCACTCGAAGGTGCGGCGGCGGTTCCGACTGTCCGGGGCCTCGTGACCCGGCGTTCGTCAGTCGGCGGCCGTCAGTCGGTGGTCTTCTTCACGACATAGGAATGGCCGTTGGCGTCGGTGCGCATCTCCAGACCCATGGCGTCGAGCTGCTGGTGGCGCAGGGACTCGTCTTCGAAGTAGCCGCCGGGCCGCGTGTTGTCGACCTGTGCGGGTCCGATGATCTTGCGGAAGAAGTTGTTGAGCCAGCCGACTCCGCGCTGCGAGTCCCGGGTTGCGCGAGAAGAGCGGTCGGAACCGTCAGGGGGTGTCTGCGAGGCGGGCGACATGGGTGGGTCCTATCGACGAGGCGCGCGGAACGGGCTGGTGGACGAAGGCTGAATCTACGGACAGTGTACACTAATGGTTAGTGCACTAACTAATTGTCGGCAGTGCGGTGCATCGGTGCGGCGGCAGCCGATGGGCAGAGGCGAAGGAGAAGCGATGTTCGGATCCGAGGGGACGACGGAACCACTGGAGAATCCTCTGGCGCTCGAAAGTCAGATCTGCTTTGCACTGGCGGTCGCATCACGAGGGGTGATCGGCGCCTATCGGTCGGTGCTCGATCCGATCCATCTCACCCATCCGCAGTACCTGGTCATGCTCGCCCTATGGCAGCACGAGAAGCTGACGATGCGTGAGATCGCGAACCTCCTGCGGCTCGAACCCGCCACCGTCTCGCCGCTGGTCAAACGTCTTGAGACCCTGGAATATGTGACGAAGACGCGGTCGGATCACGACGAGAGGATCGTCGAAGTCACGCTCACCTCCACCGGAGCCGAGCTGCGGACGACCGCGGAGGAGATTCCGGGGACGATGATGAAGAAGCTCGGCATGGACGTCGACGGAGTGCGCGAGCTGCATGCCGTCATGCAGCGCATCATCGCCTCCGTCGACGCCGCCGAGGCTGAGGTGCACTGAGCCGAGCTGTGGCGGTTGCTCAGTTGGCGAGGCGCTCCATCGGGGTGTGTTCGATCCCGTCCTCGAGGAAGCGCGGACCACTCGGTGTGAACCCGAACGACCCGTAGAGCCCTTCGAGATGGGACTGCGCGTTGAGGGTGAGATCGTGGTCAGACCAGCGTGTGATGAGGTCGGCCAGCAGTCTTCTGGCCCATCCCCGGCCGCGCGCATCGGGATGGGTGATGACCCGGCTGATGCTCCGGGCGCCCGGTCGTGCCGCCGGACCGTCGGGGACGTCGGCGGGCAGGAGCCGCGCATAGGCCCAGGGCCCGAAGTCGCGGCCGAATTCGGATCCATGAGTGTCGCGCATCGGCTGCGCCGGTCGCGGGTAGAACACGTGCAGGGTCTCCGGCAGTGCATCCACACCGTCGGGATCGAGGAACACGCATTCCTGTTCGACGACGAAGACCCTCGATCGCAGCTGCAGGATCCCGTAGAGCTCGACGGGCGTCAGCTCCGCGAAGGTGCGGATGATCGGCTCGGCCGTTCCCACGGTCACTCGCGACGGGATGCCCGAATCGGTCGGGGCCGCCTCGGCGGATCGCGCTGCCTCTGCGGATCTCACCGGCTGGACGGAATTGCCCGCCTCGGCGGATTGCTTCGTCTCGGTCGTGGACCCCATTCCCTCAGCCTTGGGCATCGGCGGTGGTGAGCTTGAGCGAGATCGAGTTGATGCAGTACCGCTGATCGGTGGGGGTGTCATAGCCCTCACCTGCGAAGACGTGGCCCATATGGGAATCGCAGTTCGCGCAGCGGACCTCGATGCGCTCCATGCCCATGGAGGAGTCGCGGATGTAGCGGACTCGATCCTCGGCCAAGGGTGCGTAGAACGACGGCCAGCCGCAGTGCGAGGCGAACTTCGTCTCGGACGGGAACAGGTCGGCCCCACAGGCCCGGCACTGGTACATGCCAACGGCGGTTTCGTCGTTATACTCGCCGGTGAAAGGGCGTTCGGTCGCGCCCTGACGCAGGACGGCGAACTCTTCGGGGGAGAGCACGTCCTGCCAGCGGATCTCCGGACCGGCCGACTCGGTCGCAGCGCTGTTCGATCCAGCGGATTCGGCGCCCGCCGTCTGGGGTGCTGCGTTCGTGTTCTGTGTCATCGTGACCTCCGGTGTGCAGTGACGGTTCTGAGCGAACGGACGCATGTGTGCGTGTGGAATCCATTGTCCCACCGACTCCTGACACGGGCGTTCGTCCCTCTGTGTGGGACAACAGCGTTTGGCTCCTGCTCATTCCTTAGGCAACAATGAACCCAGGAGGTTTTCATGGTCCGCGAGACGAAATTCCCCACCCGTCTGCTGGTGGCCGCTGTCGGCATCGGCGCCGGAGCCGGCGCGCTGATCTCGGTGGCGTCCTCGGGGCTGGCCGCCTACTTCGCTCGTCGGATCGTGGTTCCGGAGAATGCTCCCGAAGAACTCGACATCCTCCACATCGACGGCTTCCCTCCGAATATGCGCATCCACTTACCGGCGGATGAGGAGACGACGGTGCCCGGCACCTACGGTCTCTACTTCAACCAGGGCTCCGGTCACGCAGTGATCGGGGACATCGTCGAATACGATCCGCGCTCGCGCACCGTCTCCCGTGAGATCATCTCCGTGACCAAGGGAGACATCCGCCGGGCCTGGCGAGGACGCTGGACCGGGGTCGTCTACCCCGATCCGCTGGCCGCCGGGGTGAACTTCGAGGACATCGAGATCGTCTCCGACGCCGGTAGTCTGCCCGCATGGCTGCTGCCCACCGATCACCCGGAGCCGCAGGAGACATGGGCGATCCTCATCCACGGTCGGGCGAGCACTCGCGCCGAAGGGCTGCGCGCCGCCGGCGTGCTCAACACCCTGGGTGTGCCCGCGATCGCGATGTCCTACCGCAATGACGCCGAGGTACGGGTGGAGACCACCTCCCGCTACGGACTCGGCGACACCGAATGGATCGACGTCGATGCGGCCATCGACTACGCCGTGTCACAGGGGGCGAAGAACGTCGTCCTCTTCGGGTGGTCGATGGGCGGAGCCATCGCCCTGCAGGCGGCCTCACGCGGACGCAATCGCCGCTACGTCACCTCGCTGGTCCTCGACGGTCCCGTCGTGGACTGGGTGAACGTGCTCGACGGGCAGGCGCGGCGGAACCTGCTGCCGACCCCGGTCGCGAAGCTCACCCTCGAGATGATCACGCAGCCCTGGGCCCGGCCCATCACCGGGCTCGAGACCCCGCTCGACCTCGACCGGATGGATTGGGTCACCCGGGCAGCCGAGCTCGACGTGCCCGTCCTGCTCATCCATTCCGATGACGACGAGTTCGTCCCCTCGGGGCCCTCGCACGCACTGGCCTCCGTCCGCCGCGATCTCGTGACGATGCCCGCCTACAGCAAGGCCCACCACACGAAGGAATGGAACATCGACCCGGTGCGCTGGGAAGACGATGTCGCGAACTTCCTCGAAGCGAAGATCCTGCCGAAGACCTGAGCCCCCTCGGGGTTGGAGCGCGCTCCTCAGGGTTCGAGGGTGAGCGTCTCCTCGGCCGCCGCGTCGACGGCCTGCGGCGAGTACGGCCAGGGCCGATTGACGTTCGCCGCCCAGTCGTTCGTCTGATCGTCATAGTGCGGGTGGTAGGCGTGCCCCGAGGCGCCGGTGAGGTTGATCCAATTCGACCTGTCGAAGTTGGACAGATCGACGATCTGCCGCATCGAGGGCACCCAGTTCGTCTCGTATCCGACCGAAGCGTCCCATCCAGTGGCGTGGACGACTCCCGAACCTCCCGAGACCTCGTAGGGTCCGCGGTTGAACAGCTTCTCCACCGGAGTGATCCCCGATTCGCCGAGGCTGGCGTTGCGGATCGTCAGCCGGTGCAGGATGCCCCACCGCCAGGTCACCGGCTCGGGACCGAGCAGGTCCTCGGTCTCCGTCCACGCGTCCTTCATCGCCTTGCGCAGCGCATCGTCCTGACTGTCGACGCCTTCGGACTTCCACCACGAGGAATCGGGATCGTCAAGCAGATTCGACAGCACGAGGTACCAGCGCGAACCTCCTGCCGGTGCCACGCCCTTGGGCAGCTTCTGCGTGATCGTCTGGTCGAGCAGGTTCTTCGTCAGCACGTTGAAGTAGGCAGCTCCGGCGCTGCTGGCGGCATCATGGCCGTTCCAGCCCTTGAGCAGCTTCTTCGCCCGGAGGATGTCCTCATCGCCGTGGGAATGGATCTTCACGGCCGCCGGCACGAGCTTCGCGGCGAACGGGTTGAGGTCATCGTCTTGGATCACGGACATGTCCGCGGCGGTGAGCTTTCTGTTCTCGGCCACGGCGTCGTTGATCCGCTTCGTGATCCGTCTGGCCCGGTCCCCGTAGTCGTAGTCCTTGGTCAGCTCGTCTGCCTCACCGGGAGCGGTGACGGGATTGTTCGCGGTGACGATCCAACCTCGCTTCGGGTTGTACAGGCTCGGCAGGTCGTCGAAGTCGATCCAGCCCTGCCAGTCCTCGGCGGATTTCCAGCCGCGCCGGGGCAGCGTCCCGTCGGTGTCACCTCGGCGGGGGATCATCCCCGGGGCCTGATAGCCGATGTTGCCGGCGACGTCGGCGTAGATGAGGTTCTGCGAGGGCACGTCGAACTTCTTCGCCGCCTGCCGGAACTCGGACCAGTTCGTGGCCTTGTTGATCGCGAAGATCGCCGAGGCGGTCGTGCCCGGACGCAGTGCCGTCCAGTCGAGGGCGAGACCGTAGTGCTCCTTCGCCGGCCCCGACTTCGTGTCCGTCGAGTCCGCTCCGGTGGCGGCGTCGAGGGCGCGCCGGTAGCTGCCGTCGAGCGTGGAGACGAGCGGACCGTTGCGGGTGGAGCGGATCGTGATCTCTCGGGATTGGCCTCCGGCGACCTTCACCGTCTCCTTGCGCGTCCGGACGGGTTCGTCGCCGTCGTCGTGGACGACCGTTCCGTCGCGGAGCTTCTCGACGACGAGGTCCGTGACGTCGGCGCCGAGGTTCGTCAGCCCCCACGCGATCGACTGGTTGTGGCCGATGACGACGCCGGGCAGTCCGGAGAACGAGAACCCGGTGGTGTCGAACGGGCAGGCCTCGGTGACTTCCTTGCAGCGCAGCCCGACCTGGTACCAGACCGAGGGCATCGACGGCGACAGGTGCGGGTCGTTGGCGAGCAGAGGCGCGCCGGTCTTCGTATGCTCTCCGGAGATCACCCACGAATTCGACCCGATGTCGTCGCTGCTCATGCCCAGCAGCTGCGGGAGGGAAGCGACGCGCTCCCGCAGATCGAGGAGGTCATCGATCTGGGCGCTGTCGTCGGCCGGTGACGGGGCATCAGTGACGGAGCCGCCTGCATTCGCCTCGCCCTCGGTCGAGTTCGCAGCGGAGTCGCTCGGGGCAGGGGAGCCGCCGGATGTCGGTGTGCCGCCCGGCGCGGGGGCGCGAACCTTGTCCTGGCCGCTCTTCGCGGCTTTCTGCCCTGCGATGCCGCCCATGATCGTCGGGCGCGTGGCATAGGGGTAGTCGGGGAAGAGATCCTTGACCTGATCGTCGTCGAGCTTCGACGTCAGCACTGCGCGGTCGATCTCGTCCTCGAGATTCGAGCGCAGGTCCCAAGCCATGGCTTTGAGCCAGGCCACGCTGTCGACGGGTGTCCACTTCTCGATCTCGGTCCCACCGTTCTGGAGGCCGAGGACACCGTATTCGAGGGACACCTCGGTGGGGGACTTGTCCTTGAGGTACGCGTTCACTCCGTCGGCGTAGGCCTGGTAGTAGGCAAGACTCTGCTTATCGAGCTTCTTCACCTCCTGCTCGGCGACCTTCCGCCAGCCGAGGGTGCGGATGAAGGTGTCGGTCTCGAGCTGAGACTTCCCGAAGAGTTCGGACAGCCGCCCGGAGGTCACATGGCGGCGGAAGTCCATCTCCCAGAAACGGTCCTGAGCGTGTGTGAAGCCCTGGGCGAGGAAGAGGTCATGGGCGGTCTCGGCCTCGATCGTCGGAACACCCGATTCGTCCCGATGGACGGTGACCGGACCGTCGAGTCCGGGCAGAGAGATCTCACCGTCAGTGGTGGGGAAGGACCGGCGGACAAAGAAGACGCCGATGAGAGCGAGGATGAGGGCGAGGACGACGATCCCGGCGATCACGCGGAGAATGACGCGTGCGCTCACCGGCAGGTGCGAGCCCCTTGATGGTCGGAGCACCCTGAGCAATGCACTCGGTTCCCTCTCCTCCTGCGCACCGGGTGCTGCCATGAGTCTCCTTCTCCACGTCCACAATCGTTGGGATTCACAGTATCAGCGTCGACCGTGGTGACCGGGGGTTTCCGCCGATTTCACGCGGGTGTCGGCGGCGCCTCGTCAGGGCCCGCAGGAGACGTGGACTCCGGCTCCGGAGGTCTGGGTCGGTGGACGAAGGTGACGAGGACGACGGAGATCATCATCAGCAGGAACCAGGCCACGAGCTTCGTCAGGGGCACCATGTGCCACCCGTCGTCCTGGCTCGGATACAGCCAGGCCCCGGCGGCCGTGCCGATGTTCTCCGCCAGCCAGATGAAGAATGCGACGAGGACGAAGGCGAGCAGCACGGGCATCGACAGCGTGATCCGGTGCACGCGGAAATGCATGCGGCAGCGGACGTAGACGATGACGGTGGCGGCGACGAGGACGAGACGGAGGTCGAGGACGAAATGATGGGTGAAGAAATTGATGTAGATGGCGGCGGCGATGGCCGCGGTCAGCCACCTCGGCGGGTAATGGCTGAATCTCAGATCGAACAGTCGATGCACACGGACGAGGTAGGAGCCGACCGAAGCGTACATGAAACCGGTGAACAGGGGAACGGCACCGATATGGAGGACGCCTCCGGTCGCGTAGTCCCACGAACCCACCGCGGTCTTGAAGATCTCCATGCCCGTGCCGACGATGTGGAAGACGATGATGACGATGAGTTCTCTGCCGGTCTCCAGGCGAGCGAGGAGCATACCGGCCTGGATGAGGACGGCGAGGATGACGAGCAGGTCGTTGCGGGCCAGTGGGGCGTCGTCGGGGTAGAGCAGGGAGGTGCCGATGATGGCCGTGAGCATGAGGGCGCCGAAGAGACACGCCCACGCCTGTTTGATCCCGAAGGCGAGGAACTCGCGGATGCCTGCGGGGATGCCGACCAGCCAGCGGTTCGCCATCCGATCGAGCAACCATTCGAGTCGGGTGAGCTCAGAGTTCTCTGCCATGGATCCTTCGTGCGGTCGACGTGTCAGCACTCTATCGCGGCCGGGCCGGTGAGGCCGCCGGTACGCACCCGTGTCACGACTGCGCGAAGGCTGAAAGAATTCCTCACGAATTCTGCGAGTTCTCTTCTCTCGCGGGGAGTTTCTCTCTACGCTGAGCAAGTAGTGATGATGACTCGTCCCGTCCACTGGCGGACTCGGAGACGGGCACGATGCAAAGGACCGAACACCCATGACCCTGACCCGACGACTCTCTGCCGCCGCGCTCGCCGGAGCCCTGCTCGCTGCCTCTCTTCCCTCGGCCGCGTCCGCACAGGCCCGGCCCTCTCTCGGAGACGGAGGCGCAGCGTCGCCGGCACCCTCTAACGAGAAGGCTGCTCGCGGAGGCTCCGATTCGAAGGACGCCCCGACGGTGACCCGCAGCGCGGGGTCGACGACGAAGACCTATGCGACCGAGCCGGACGACCTCACAGCCATCACGCTCGACGACGATGAGGTCAACATCGTGGGCGCGAGCTGGACGGGAGACGATCCCGAGCTCGAGATCCGCTACCGCGACGCGGACGGCTGGTCGAGCTGGGAGGAGCTGCCGGTCGACGACGAGGGCGGACCCGATCCCCGGTCGGCCGAAGGTCGGCAGCTGCCCGTCAGGGACGCCACGGTCCACTCGGCGGCCGTGCCCGTGGTCGACTCATCGAAGGTCCAAGTCCGCTCGACGGGCGCGACGAACGGCACCGACGATCTCGAGGTCACCACCGTCGCCACTCCAGTCACCAAGGCCGACACCGCGGTCGCGAAGAAGGCGCCGGAGGTGCTGTCCCCGCAGGTCGCCCATCATGAGCTCAAGGCGAACATCGTCACACGCAAGGAATGGGGCGCCGACGAGAAGCTCGTGCGCTGTGCGACGGACAAGACCGCCTCGGCGAAGGGCGTGTTCATCCACCACACGGCTGGGTCGAACACGTACACGAAGGCTCAGGCTCCGGGCATCATCCGCGGGTACCTCGCGTATCACACGCAGCAGCTCGGCTGGTGCGACATCGGCTACAACTTCCTCGTCGACAAGTACGGGACGATGTACGAAGGGCGGGCGAAGAGCATCGACCTCGCCGTCACCGGAGCACACGCCTCGGGATTCAATTCCTCGACGATCGGCATCAGTGTGCTGGGCACGTACACCTCCGCGGCACCGAGCACCGCAGCCCAGAACTCCGTCAAGCGCCTCATCGCGTGGAAGGCCAACCAGTACGGCTTCAACCCGACCGGGTCGATGACGCTGACCTCGGGCGGCGGCGGAACGAGCAAGTACCCGGAGGGAAAGAAGGTCTCGCTCAAGGTGGTCTCGGGACACCGCGACACGAGCTATACCGAATGCCCGGGAACGGCGTTCTACAACAAGCTCGGCACCATTCGCTCAGGGGCCAAGACGATGCAGTCGAAGGTCGGCGGATATCCGGTCAAGGGCGCGATCGGCACGTACTTCCGTGCTCACTCGTCGCAGACCGGCGAGGCCCGCAGCGTCGAAGGGTCGCTGAAGAATCCGAACGGGTCCTATCAGCGATTCGCGAAAGGCACCGTGTACTGGTCGTCGAAGACCGGCGCCCACCTCAACAAGGGCGGCATCCGCAACGGGTATCAGCGGGCCGGCTACACGAAGGGAATCCTCGGATTCCCCACCGGAGACGAGAAGACCTTCGCAAAGACGAAGGGCGCGCACTACCAGAAGTTCCAGAAGGGCATCATCACCTGGTCTACGAAGACGAAGGGGCATGCGCTGCGGGGCGACCTGCTCAGCAAGTGGAGGAGCACCGGCAGAGAGCGCGGAAGCCTCGGTCTGCCGACGAGCGGCGAGTTCTCGTCGAAGGGCAAGACCCGACAGAACTTCGAGCACGGCTACATGACGTACAAGAAGGGCGAAGGAGTCAAGGTCTACGCAGGCTAGTAGTCCTCGCGAGATAGTCGGGGACCGGGAATGGGGCTCATGGGCCGTCTCGACTCATGAGCCCTAGACTCGGGAGCATGCACATACTCATCTTCGGTGCCTCGGGGCACGTGGGAACCGCGTTGGCGAAGCACCTCGGCGACGGGGACATCGGCGGTCATCGGATCAGCGGAGTCGTGCGCTCGCAGCCGGACGGGCCGGTGCCCTACGAGCCGATCGTCCTGCCCGACTGGGTCGACGACCCGGACAAGGCCGCCGAGGCGATCCGGACTCGGTCCGGCCCACCCGTCGACGCGGTGATCGCCGCGGTGGGCGGGTGGTACGTCGACGAGGCGATGCTCGAGCGGGGGATCGAGTCCTTCGACGCAGACTATGGCTCCTACCTGCGGGGACACTTCTCCGCGTGCGCAGTGTCGAAGCTGCTGTCCGAAGCAGGGAAGACACGCATCGTCCACCTCGCACTCAATGGTGTCGCCAGCGTCGAAGCCTGCATCGGTTCGGGGGCGATCAGCGTGTTCGGTGCCGCTCAGAACATGCTGCTGCGGGTCGCCGAGGCGGAGACGGACGCCGTCGACTTCCGCGAGCTGAGGGTGATAGCGCCGATCGACGGCGACGATCGCAATGACCTGACCGGGGGAGTGGAGACGATCGGCATCGCCGAGGTGGCCGCGTCGGCCGCACGGATCATCAGCAATCCCGGCGACGTCGAACTGAGCTCCGAGATCTCACCCGAGTAGGCCGCGTCAGCGAGGAATCGGCGTCGTCACGGAGATTTCGACCTTGTCACCGATGTTGTCCCGACTCGGCCGGTCGTTCTGCGGCGGAAAAGTCCTCAGTTTTGCCGGCTGTCTCGTAGCAGACGAAGGCGCCGCTGTCCTTCTTCCAGCTCGGCGATGATCCCCTCGCGACTGCTTTTGTCCAGTCGCCGCAGCTGAAGGTCGAGGATTGCATTGGCCTGCAGGTCGTTGATGCCCAGTATCGTGCTCAGTTCATCGGCAGCGGATTCCGGGTTCGGCGCAGTCTCGAGGAGGTCGAGAACCTCTCGGCGTCGTTCAATGGCTGCACGGTAGCCCTCAAGGATCGAGATCTTTTCGAGCAGAGACTGTTCTTCATCGTTTCGACCGTCCATGGGTCACTGCCTCTCGTTTTTCACGTAGCGGATGAAGATCTGATCGTCGACGGTGCGGACATCGGTCACCCGCAGGGCGATATCGGCTTTGAGCCGGGAGAAATGGCTGCCGGAACTCCGGATATAACGGGGGCTGAGGCTCAGATGCAGCTCGGCGGCTGGATACGACTCGAGAAGTCGGAAAGCGAGATTCGGGCCCGACTCGCAGAGCACGTAGCCCGCATCAGAGGTGCCCGCTCCTCCCGGAGGAGTGGCAGTGGCCAGGGATTCGACCACCTCGGCGATGGTGTCGGGGGTGAAACTGCGGGCACGGTAGTCGAGTCCCGCCTCGGTGAGGGCCGCCTGCAAGGGAACCGGGTCGGATTCGGTCAGTACGTGCACGGGGGTGTGTTCGAGGGCCTTGCCCGGGGTGTTGACGACGGGCAGCTGCGGATTGAGCGCAGTGCGACGGTCGATGACGATCGCACTCGCGCCTCGGCGAAGGGCGATGAAGTTCCGGAAGTCGGCGTCGGTGGAGACTCCGGTCGACCAGCCGTCCTGCGCAAAGGAGCCATTGATCGATTGGACGAGAGAGATGACGAGGCGACGCACGCGGGCCTACTTCTCCACTTCGGGCGCCGGCCCCATCGCGATGCGCGGGTGGGCGTCGGGATCGATCGTGCCGAGAATCCACTTGAGGTCGGCTTCCTTGAGGGTCACGCAGCCGTTGGTCCCAGAATCATGGTCGAGGTGGAGCCAGATTCCGCCGCCCTTGTCCCAGCCCAGCGGGCGGGTCTTATCGGTCGGCGCCGTCCCCGGCTTCCGGTTGTAGTCGATGGCGATGATGTAGTCGAAGACGGAGTCGTAGTCCGCACCGTAGGCCACCGTCGCCGAGGAGGGCAGACGGTCATCCTGCGTATAGGGCAGCTTCGTGCCCGGGTCGGCCTTGAAGCCGCCAGCGTCGGAGAGCGTGAACACGCCGATCGGGGTCGTCTTATCGCCCTCGCGCCTGTCCTTGAGCCAGCCGTTGCTGCCGTTGTGGGTCGAGAAGGTCTTGAGCTTCGTCCACTTCTCGTCCTCGAACTGATAGAAGCTCAGCGTCGACGTCTCCGACTTCGCATTCGGGGACGTGGCGACGAGGACCTGGGAGGTCTCCTGCGGAATCTGATCGGCATACTCCTTCGCCAGCCCCGGGACCGGGACCGAATGAGCCGGACCCGTTGCGTCGGAGTCCGCTGTCGAATCGGAGCCTTGGTTCGAACCCGAGCCGCTGCCTGAGCCCGAGCCGTTGCCCGAACCCGAGCCGCTCGAAGTCGTCGCGGCATCGGATCCTCCGCCGGACGGGGAAGACTGAGCGGGAGCGGCGAAATCACCGTAGCTCGTCTGCTGCGCGGGTGCGGCCAACGCCGCGGAATCGGCGTCTGTCGAGTCGCCTCCGCCGCCGCCGGCATCGGTGCCGCAGGCGGTCAGCATGAGAGCAAGAACGACGACGGCGGTCAGCCCACCGCGCCGAAAGACACCACTGGTCATGAGGTCATCCTCTCACGAACCTTGAGAACCCACCGGTAATGACTATGCGAAAATGACCCCATGAGCATTCCACCTGTGCCGAACCATCCTCCGCGCCCCGGGCGTCGGAAGCCGGCCGAGGAGTCTCCGGAATCGATCACAACCCAGTTGTTCATCGGCCAGGACGAATCGGCGCCCGCGGATGGCTCTACCCAAGCACTGACCTCCGAGGAGCTGCGTCGACTGCGGTCGATGGTCGACTCCGACGGCTCTGAAGCCACCGAGGTCCTCAGCCTCGAGGAGCTGCGCCAGCTCGCCGCGGCCGAGGGTCACGAGACGGGAGGTCTTCCCGCCGCGCCCCGGAAGGCGAATTCCGATGACATCGCCGCTGCCGAAGAGCCGTCGGCGCCCAAGCAGTGGAACCCGCTGGGTGCCCCGTCTTCGCAGACGGGATCGCCGCAGGACTCGGCGCAGGCACGCGCCCGGTCAGGTGATATGCCGACAGCGGCACAGTCCGGACAGCCGCAGGACTCGAACTGGTCCGGACCGCCGCACCCGCATCAGGGGCAGTGGGGAGCGGAGTTCGGTGCCGCCGGAGCGGCTGCTCAGGCACAGAACTCGCAGGCCGCGCCCGGTGCCCCGCAACCGGCAGGCGCCGGTCTCCCCCCGGGCGGGCACCAACAGCCACCGGCCGGCCCCGGCTACCCCGGAGCCGGCGGTGGGGGCCACCCCTCCGGCGGCTACCAGCCCACGGGCTCCGGCGGCTACCAGCCTGCCGGCGGTCCTCCTGCCTATGCGGCCGCACCCGTGGCCGGGTACGGCGCCGGCGGGCCGGGCGGGCCTGTCGGCCCTGGTGGTCCTGGTGGCCCCGGGGGACCGAACGATCCCTACGGTCGGCGCTCCGAGACGAAGAAGGTTCCGGCATGGCTGTGGATCCTCGCCGTTCTCGCGCTCGTCCTCGCGCTCGGCATCGTCGGATACATCGTCTGGGACTCGACTCAGGGCCCCGACGAGACCACAGCGGCCCCGAGCGACGACCCCTCCATCGGCCGGACCGATGATCCGGAGCCGTCCGACTCCGCCAGCTCCGAACCGCCTGTCGCCGAGGAGACCTTCACCTCACCCTCGGGCAACATCGCGTGTACGATCGATTCCGAGCGTGCCCGCTGCGTGATCAAGGACTACGACTACTCGCCGCCGCAGAAGCCCGACGACTGCACACTCGACGACTGGGGTGCGATCGTCGTGGCCAACAACGACGGCGCCGGATTCTCCTGCGTCGAGGCACCGGAGACCGATGGGCCCGCCCGGGTCCTCGGGTACGGCGATTCGATCTCAGCCGAAGGCATGACCTGCACCTCCTCCGAAGAGGGAATGGAATGCAAGTCTGACGAATCCGGAATCGGATTCAACGTACGCCGCGCCTCGGTCGACTTCCTCAAGTGAGTCGGCCCGGGGCCGGGCGGTGTCCGTCGGCCCCGACCGAGCCGCCTCGGTGCGGGTGACCGTACGGTCAGGGAAACGTGCGTACTGGGCGTCGGGGCCACCTCGGCGATCTTAGGATGTGGACAAAATTAGGAGCGGCGGCGGAATGAGGTCTACGGTGATGACGTGGCACACAGGTTCCTCCTCCTTCCTTGCCGCGACGAGTCCTGATCGGACAGCACACTCGTCGCGGAGTCTTCCTATGCTGGTCATGCGTTGAGAAACTGAGATAGAGGAACAATGAAACTGCAGAAGCCATCTCCCATGCCGTTCGGCAAGTACAAGTCCTTCCAGGACCGCATCGCCCTGGATATGCGCGACCGCACGTGGCCTGATCAGCTCATCCGCAAGGCTCCGCGCTGGCTGAGCACCGACCTGCGTGACGGCAACCAGGCCCTCATCGATCCGATGACGCCGGACCGCAAGCGCAAGATGTTCGACCTGCTCGTCAAGCTCGGCTTCAAAGAGATCGAGATCGGATTCCCCGCCGCCAGCCAGGTCGACTTCGACTTCGTCCGCGAGATCATCGAACAGGACGCGATCCCCGACGATGTCCGAATCTCCGTGCTCACCCAGGCCCGTGAGGACCTGATCGAACGTACCGTCGAATCCCTCGTCGGAGCGAAGATGCCCACGGTCCACCTCTACAACGCGACCGCGCCCGTCTTCCGCAAGGTCGTCTTCGGCTTCGACGGCGAAGGCTACGACCAGACCCGGGAGATCGCCACACGCGGCACCCAGGCCGTGATGAAGCACGCAGAGTCCCTCCTCGGCGACGCTGACTTCGGCTACCAGTACTCGCCGGAGATCTTCGTCGACACCGAACCCGAGTTCGCCCTCGACATCGTCGGCTCCGTACTCGACATGTGGCAACCCGCCGCCGGTCGCGAAACCGTCGTCAACCTGCCCGCCACCGTCGAACGCGGCACCCCGAACACGTACGCCGACCAGATCGAATGGTTCTGCCGGAATATGCCCTACCGTGACGAGGTGGCTGTGTCCCTGCACCCGCACAACGACCGGGGCACCGGCGTCGCGGCCGCAGAGATGGGCATCATGGCCGGCGCCGACCGCATCGAAGGATGCCTGTTCGGCAACGGCGAACGCACCGGCAACCTCGACCTGGTGACGGTGGCGCTCAACCTCTACACGCAGGGTGTGGACCCCGAACTCGACTTCTCCGACATCGACGAGGTCATCCACACCGTCACCGAATGCAACCAGATCGGTGTCCACGAGCGTCACCCCTACGGCGGCGACCTCGTCTTCACCTCGTTCTCCGGATCGCACCAGGACGCGATCAACAAGGCGTTCGCCGACCGGGAGAAGAACGCGAACGCGCAGGGCACCCCGGTCGACCTGATGGAATGGGACATGCCCTACCTGCCGGTCGACCCGAAGGACCTCGGCCGGTCCTACGAGGCGATCATCCGGGTGAACTCGCAGTCCGGCAAGGGCGGAGTGACCTACCTGCTCAAGAGCGAGTATGGTCTCGACCTACCGCGTCGTATGCAGGTCGAGTTCTCCCGCGCCGTTCAGCAGCACACCGAGGGCGGCGGCGAAGTCAACGCCGAAGAGATCCGCAAGATCTTCAACTACGAGTACCTGCCCAGCGACGATGAGGACAGGACCTGGGGCCGTTTCCAGATCGTGGGTCTGCGCACCGACTCGGGCACTGTCGACGACTCGGGAGCCTCCGAACGCGTCGAGGTCGACCTCATCGTCGACGGTCAGGAACGCTCCTACGAAGGTCGCGGCAAGGGTCCGATCGATGCGCTCGTGAAGATCCTCATCGAGAACTTCGACGTCGACATCCGTCTCCAGGACTACCACGAGCACGCGATCGGCTCGGGCGCGGACACGATGGCGGCCGCCTATGTCGAACTCGCCGTCGAAGACCGGGTCTTCTGGGGTGCCGGTCTGCATCCGAACATCACGAAGGCCTCGCTCAAGGCCGTGGTCTCCGCGGTCAACCGTGCGGCCCGCGACCGCGACGCCGACCGGCAGGGCTGAGGCGACTGGCACGATTGAGGCGACGGCAGGGCTGAGGCGGCCGCAGCGCTGAGCCGGCCACAGGCTGAGTCGGCGGCAGCGCTGAGCCAGCCGCAGGTTGAAGTCTCAGCGGGCGATCTCACAGCAGTCACGGAGCGCGGCGGGGATGATTCCCCGCCGCGCTCTGCGATAATGGCCGGGTGCACAACTATCGTGATGAAGGCATCGTGCTGCAAGGGCACAAGCTCGGCGAAGCCGACCGCATCGTCACCGTGCTCACCCGCAGCCACGGGCTCGTCCGAGCCGTCGCCAAGGGGGTGCGCCGGACGAAATCGCGGTTCGGCTCCCGCCTCGAACCTTTCATGTTCGTCGACCTCCAATGCCATGTCGGACGCAACCTCGACATCGTCACCCAGGTCGAACTCATCGAACCCTTCGCCCGCGGAATCGCCGCCGACTACGATGTCTACTCGGCCGCCTCGGTGATGGCCGAGACCGCACGCAGCATCACCGAAGCCGAGCCCCAGTCGCGCACCCACTTCCTCCTCCTCGTCTCCGCGATCCGATCCCTGTGCAACCGCGAACACCCGCCGAGGCTGTCCCTCGACGCGTACCTGCTGCGCGCGATGTCCGTGGCCGGGTGGGCACCGAGCCTGCTCGACTGCGCTCAGTGCGGTCGACCCGGCCCTCACCGGGCATTCTCGGCCGCGCTCGGCGGGGCCGTGTGCACGAACTGCCGGCCCTCCGGTGCGGCACTGCCGGACACCGATGCCCTGGAGCACATGGCCGCGCTGCTGTCCGGGGACTGGGAGAGAGCCGAGGCGTCTGACCGGCACGACCAGATGGACGGGTCGAAGCTCGTGACCGACTGGGTGTCCTGGCACCTCGAACGCAACATCCGATCACTGAGAGTTCTGGAGAGCACATGAGCTACCCCGCACCACCGGCCCATCCCAGCGGGGCGAAGCCTCCGCGCATCGACGCGAAGTTCGTGCCGCGGCACGTCGCGATCGTCATGGACGGCAACGGTCGGTGGGCGAATCAGCGGGGACTGCCGCGCACCGAGGGGCACAAGGCCGGCGAGGCCTCACTGCTCGACGTCATCCACGGTGCCATCGAGATCGGCGTGGACTACCTGTCGGCGTACGCCTTCTCGACCGAGAACTGGAAGCGCTCACCCGAAGAGGTGCGCTTCCTGATGGGCTTCAACCGTGACGTCATCCGCCGTCGTCGCGATGAACTCAACGCCCTGGGCGTGCGCATCGTGTGGTCGGGTCGTCCCGGTCGGCTGTGGCGATCGGTCATCAACGAACTCGAGACCGCGGCCGAGATGACCAAGCACAACACAGGCCTCATCCTGCAGTTCTGCGTCAACTACGGCGGCCGGTCCGAGATCATCGACGCGGTCAACGAGATCACCGCCGAGGTGGCTGCGGGCAGGCTCAAACCCGGCAAGGTCACGGAGAAGACCCTGCGGTCGCGCCTGTACTCACCCGAGGTTCCCGACGTCGACCTGTTCATGCGCTCCTCGGGGGAGCAGCGGACCTCGAACTTCCTGCTCTGGCAGTCCGCCTATGCCGAGATGGTCTTCCAGGACGTACTCTGGCCCGACGTCGACCGGCGGACCCTGTGGGCAGCCATCGAAGAGTACGCCCGCCGTGACCGACGTTTCGGCGGAGCGGTCGACACGCCGACTGCCTGAGGTGGGTCCGCGCAGGCGACGTTCCGCAGGCCTGCCGCATCAGCTTGGTGAACCTGCAACAGCTTGGTCTCTGCACCGAGCCGTTGCAGGTTCACCGAGCTGATGATCAGTACGGCACTGCTGGGACTCGACCACGTACGCACAACGGCCCCGCAACCATCAGGTTGCGGGGCCGTGCCGTTGAGAGAGCTCCTCAGCCGCTGAACTCTAACGCAGCTGCGGCTCAGTAGCGGTCGCGGGGGCGGTCGCCACGGCCGCCGCCGAACTTCTTGCCGCCGCCTCGGCGGTCACCGCGGAAGTTGCGGCTGTCACCGGGCTGCTTATCGAAGTTGCGCTTCTTGAACGGGCGTCCCGGGCGTCCGGAGTCCGGGCGGATGTCGATGGGGCGTCCCTGGATCTCGGTATTCGCGAGCTTGCGCAGCACCGACGGGTCGAGGTCCTTGGGCAGGTCGACGAGCGTGTGGTTCGAACGTATGTCGATGTGGCCGATCTGCTTCGAGGTGATTCCGCCTTCGTTCGCGATCGCACCGACCACAGCACCCGGCTGCAGGCGCTCATTGCGTCCGACGGCCAGACGGTAGGTCGTCATATTCTCATCGCGGACGCGACCTCCCCGGGCCGGACGGCCACCGTCACGGCCGCCGTCACGGCCGCCGTCGCGATCGCGGTCGCGGTTCTGACGACGCGCCGGCTCGGGCATCGGCTCGGCCCTGAGGGTGTTCGACTCGAGGACGAGCGAGGCCAGTGCGGCGGCGATGTTCGACGCCGGCACATCGCGGGAGAGCGAGTACTGTTCGAGGACCTCGGTGAGTTCGGAGAGTTCGGTGGTGGCCAGCACGTCGTCGATGCGCTTGGTGAACTTCTCCACTCGCGTGTTCGTCAGCTGCTCCACGCTGGGCAGGGTTAGCGGTTCGACCCTCTGCTTCGTGGCGCGTTCGATGGAGCCGAGCATGCGCTGCTCACGCGGGGTGACGAAGAGGATCGCCTCGCCCGAGCGTCCCGCACGACCGGTGCGGCCGATGCGGTGGACGTAGGACTCTGTGTCGTGTGGGATGTCGTAGTTGACCACGAGCGTGATCCGCTCGACGTCGAGTCCGCGAGCGGCGACGTCGGTGGCGACGAGGATGTCGATCTTGCCCTCGCGGAGCATGTCGATCGTGCGCTCACGCGCCTGCTGCGGGATGTCACCGTTGATCGCGGCCGTCTTGAACCCGCGGGCACGCAGCTTCTCGGCCAGCTCCTCGGTGGCCTGCTTCGTGCGCACGAACATGATGATGCCCTCGTACTCCTCGACCTCGAGGATGCGGGTCAGGGCGTCGAGCTTGTGCGAATGCTGAACCATGAAGTAGCGCTGGCGGATGTTCGCACCAGTCTGCGACTTCGCAGCGACCCGGACTTCCTTCGGATCATTGAGGTACTTGCCGGTGATCCGGTGGATCGAGGTCGGCATCGTCGCGGAGAACAGCGCCACCTGGCGGTCCTCGCCGACCTGACCGAAGATCTCCTCGATGTCCTCGGCGAAGCCCATCTTGAGCATCTCGTCGGCCTCATCGAGGATGAGGTGCTTGAGGCTGCCGAGTTTGAGGGAGCCCTTCTTGAGGTGGTCGATGACACGACCGGGAGTGCCGACGACGACCTGAGCGCCGCGACGCAGACCGGCCAGCTGCGGGCCGTAGGCTTGACCGCCGTAGATCGGGAGCACGGAGAAGTCGGGCAGTTCGGTGGCGTAGGAGGTGAACGCCTCGGCGACCTGGATGGCCAGCTCACGGGTGGGGGTGAGGACGAGGGCGAACGGGCCATCGTCGGCGCGCCCCGCCTCGGCGAGGTCGGACAGTGCCGGCAGAGCGAACGCGGCGGTCTTGCCGGTTCCGGTCTGAGCCAGGCCGATGACGTCTTGGCCGGACAGGAGGGTCGGGATGGTCTCGGCCTGGATCGGGGTGGGGGTCTCGTAGCCCTGCGCCTCGACGGCCTTGAGCACGAGGGGATGGAGTCCCAGTTCGGAGAATTTCGGAGTGGTCGGTTCGTCGGTGGTGGACACGTCTGTCATGAGTGATCTCTCTCACGTCGGCACACACTTGATCGCAGATGACTGTAGTGGCGATCTACCCTGCGGCCGCTTGTGCAATCATCGTGAGCAATCCGGGCCGAAACCGTAGAGATCCAAGAACTCGCTTGGACAGACGTGGAAGACGTCCGTACGGAGAAAGGTTTGGGTGTAGTCCAAGTCTACATGCCACACCCGCGCCGAGGTGGCCCCGATGTGGGAGAGGAAGTGTGAGATCAGTCGCCTCCCGCGCTCATCGACCACGGTCGGGTCGTCGTTGAGGACGGGACCGGCCGACCCGTTAGGCTGGTACCTGCGAGCCACGGCAGCCGGCCGTAGGCGAACCGAAACAAGGAGAGAACAAGTGGCACAGTCGAAGTTGGATGCCGTCATCGCGCTGGCAAAACGCAGAGGATTCGTCTTCCAGGCCGGTGAGATCTACGGCGGTTCCCGCTCGGCATGGGATTACGGGCCTTTGGGTGTCGAACTCAAGGACAATATCAAGTCCCAGTGGTGGCAGACCTTCGTCCGCGGTCGTGAGGACGTCGTCGGACTCGACTCCTCGATCATCCTGCCCAAGCGCGTGTGGGAAGCCTCCGGCCACGTCGCCACATTCGTCGACCCGCTCGTCGAATGCCTCAACTGCCACAAGCGCCACCGGGAGGACCACCTCGTCGAGGCCTATGAGGCGAAGAACAAGAAGGCTCCTGAGAACGGCATGGCCGATGTCGTGTGCCCCGACTGCGGCACCCGCGGTCAGTGGACCGAACCGCAGGAGTTCTCCGGACTCGTCAAGACCTTCCTCGGGCCCGTCGACTCCGAATCGGGCCTGCACTATCTGCGTCCCGAGACCGCGCAGGGCATCTTCGTCAACTTCAACAATGTGCTCACCGCCGCGCGGAAGAAGCCGCCGTTCGGCATCGGCCAGATCGGCAAGGCCTTCCGCAACGAGATCACGCCCGGCAACTTCATCTTCCGCACACGCGAGTTCGAGCAGATGGAGATCGAGTACTTCGTCCACCCGGATGAGGCCGACGGCTTCTACAAGCAGTGGGTCGAAGACTGCTGGAACTGGTTCATCGACCTCGGCATCTCCGAAGACAACGTCCGCCGCCTCGACGTGCCGGCCGAAGACCGCGCTCACTACTCCTCGGGTACGATCGACGTCGAGTACCGCTTCGGTTTCCAGGGCTCCGAATGGGGCGAGCTCATGGGCGTGGCCAACCGCACCGACTACGATCTGGGCACCCATACCGAGGTCTCGGGAGCGAAGCTGCAGTACTTCGACCAGGCCAGCGGCGACCGCTACACCCCGTATGTCATTGAGCCCTCGTTCGGTCTCACCCGGTCGATGATGGCCTTCCTCGTCGACGCGTACACCGAGGACGAGGCACCGAACACGAAGGGCGGGGTCGACAAGCGCGTCCTGCTCAAGCTCGATCCCCGTCTGGCTCCGGTCAAGGCCGCCGTGCTGCCGCTGAGCCGCAACGAGAAGCTCACGCCGGCGGCGAAGGACCTCGCGGCGACGCTGCGCAAGCGCTGGAACATCGACTTCGACGACGCCGGCGCCATCGGGCGCCGCTACCGCCGGCAGGACGAGGTCGGTACGCCGCTGTGCATCACCGTCGACTTCGACTCGCTCGATGACAATGCGGTCACGATCCGCAAGCGCGACGACATGAGCCAGGAACGCGTGAGCATCGACCAGGTGGAGAAGTACCTGGCCGACCACCTCGGCGAGGTCTGACCCCTCCCAATTGCTACCCGACGGCGGCCCAGCAACCTGGCGCCAGGTTGCTGGGCCGCCGTCGGGTAGCACCATCATCGGGCGCCGTCTCGAATCGAGCAGCTATCTTCTGAAGGTCCGCCATGCATATGACGCTCCACCACGAACCGAAGGCTTCCCCGCGGGTTCGACTGATCATGATCGCCTGCCTCGTCCCGCTCGTCGCGGTCACCATTGCAGGTCTGCTCCTGCTCTGGCCCGACGGGCCGGACACCGATCTGCCCGGCGGCGGACCGACGACGAACGCGGCGGAGGGCGTCTCCGACACCGAGGCGACCGTCACGGCCGTCGACGCCTCGGAGTGTGAGACAGGGGAGACGGACCCCACGATCATGGCCGACTGCGTGGTCTACACCGCCGAGGCGGACGGCCATGACGGCAGCCTCTACGTCACTCCCGATGCCATCAAGGCAGGCGTCGGCGTCGGTGACAAGGTCAAGGTCCTCGACTTCACCGAGTCGCCCGACCGGGCGGAGACCGGATCGGACTTCGTGTTCATCGACTACGACCGGGATGTTCCGCTGGTGGCGTTGGCGATCGTCTACGGACTCGTCGTGCTCGTCGTCGCGGGTTTCCGGGGACTGCGGGCACTCATCGGGCTCGGCTTCGCCGGTGTGGTGCTGCTCGTGTTCATGCTGCCGGCGATCCTCGACGGCAAACCGCCGATCCTCGTGGCGATGATCGCGGCGAGTGCGATCATGGTCATCGCCCTCTACCTCGCCCACGGGATCTCGACACGGACGACGACCGCACTGTTCGGCACCGTGCTCGGAATCATCATCACCGGGGTGCTGGGCGCTTGGATGAGCTCATGGGCGAACCTCGGCATCGCCTACACCGAGGACGGCTATCTGCTCACCGACACGACGAATCTGTCGATGACCGACCTCATCGTCTGCGCGATCCTCATCACCGGCCTCGGCGTGCTCAACGACGTGACGATCACTCAGGCCTCGGCAGTCTGGGAACTGGCGACGGTGGCACCGGATCTCAAGGGCCGACAGCTCTTCGCTCGCGGCATGCGCATCGGCCGTGACCACATCGCCTCAACGGTGTACACGATCACATTCGCCTACGTCGGTTCGGCGCTGACGACGCTCATCATCGTCTCCGCCCACGACCAGTCGTTCTTCGACACTCTGACACTGGGGGAGATGTCGATCGAAGTCGTAAGCATCCTCGTGTGCTCGATCGGACTGGTCGTCGCGATCCCGCTGACGACCGCGCTCGGTGTGCTCGTCGTCCGCTCCGGTGTCCGTCCGCCCCGAGTTCCTGCGCGTTCAGCCGACACGGCGCGACCGGAGGCGACGAACGCGCCCACAGAGCTGACGAACGCACCCACGGAGTCATCATCGCAGACGTCGGCCGACGCACAGCCGATGACTCGTTGCGAGGCCCTCCGGCGCAACCGCTGACGCTTCAGACAACCTGACGGCGGCCCAGATACCCCGCAAGGTATCTGGGCCGCCGTCAGGTAGCAAGTGGGGAGGGTCAGAACATAGTCCAGGCCTCGTTGAGGACGCCGCGGATGATCTGCTCCATCTCGTCGAACTCGCTCTGGCCGACCGTCAGCGGCGGCGAGAGCTGGATGACCGGGTCGCCACGGTCGTCGGCACGGCAGTACAGACCGTTTTCGTACATCTTTGCCGACACGAAGTTCTTGAGAATCCGCTCGGACTCCTCCTCGGTGAACGACTCCTTCGAGTCCTTGTCCTTGACGAGTTCGATTCCGTAGAAGAACCCCTCACCGCGGACATCGCCGACGATCGGCAGGTCCTTGAGCTTCTCGAGCGTGAACTTGAACGCCGCGGCGTTCTCGTGCACGTGGTCGTTGAGCTTCTCGGCCTCGAAGACGTCGAAGTTCGCCATCGCAGCGGCACAGGCGACGGGGTGTCCGCCGAAGGTGTAGCCGTGGTAGAACGTATCGTTGCCGCCTGGGCCGAAGGGCTCGAAGAGGCGGTCGGAGGCGATCATCGCACCCAGCGGCGCATAGCCGGAGGTGATGCCCTTGGCCGAGGTGATGATGTCGGGCACATACCCGAAGTCATTGCAGGCGAACATATCGCCGATGCGGCCGTAGGCGCAGATCGTCTCGTCCGAGACCAGCAGCACATCGTACTCGTCGCAGATCTCGCGGACCCGGTCGAAGTAGCCGGGAGGCGGCGGGAAGCATCCTCCGGAGTTCTGCACGGGCTCGAGGAAGACGGCGGCGACCGAGTCGGCCCCCTCGAATTCGATGGCCTCGCCGATGCGGTCGGCGGCCCAGCGGCCGAAGGCCTTCTCATCGTGAGCGTAGGGCTCGGGTGCGCGGTAGAAGTTCGTGTTCGGCACCTTGTGGGCACCGGGAACCAGGGGAGCGAACTGCTCGCGCAGACCCGGCAGCGAGGTCACCGACAGCGCACCGTGCGGCGTGCCGTGGTAGGCCGTGGCCCGCGAGATGATCTTGTGCTTGCCCGGCTTGCCGACGAGCTTGAAGTAGTTCTTCGCCAGCTTCATCGCCGACTCGACCGAGTCGCCGCCGCCGGAGGTGAGGAAGACCCGGTTGAGGTCGCCCGGCGCGTAGCTGGCCAGTCGCTCGGAGACCTCGATGGCCTGCGGGTGGGTGTACGACCACAGCGGCATAAATGGCAGCTGCAGGGTCTGGTCGTACATCGCCTTGGCGATCTCCTCGCGACCGTGTCCCACCTGAACGGTGAACAGGCCGGCGAGACCGTCGAGGTACTTCTTGCCCTTGTCGTCGAAGATGTGGTGGCCTTCACCGCGTACGATGACCGGCGCCTCACCACCTTTGAACAGTGCCTGGTGTGGTGACATATGCATCCACACGTTGTTGCGGATGGCCTCCTGGTAAGGAGTGCCGGCCCTGGTGACATTCTCAGTCATCGTGTCCCCCAATTGTATTTCTGCTTCTCCAGTGAGAGGTACATGAAGAGCTCCGTATCCACGACAGCATCGATCGAACGGAGCTCCTCATTGACGAACTCGATCAGATGCCGATCCGATTCGCAGACGATCTCCACGAGGAGGTCGAATGAGCCTGCGGTGACGACGAGGTAATCGATCTCGTCGTAGTCGTGGAGCTGTTCGGCGACCGCGGAGATGTCCCCGCGGACCTTGAGACCCACCATCGCCTGCCGTGCGAAGCCGAGACTCAAGGGGTCGGTCACGGCGACGATCTCCATCACGCCGGAATCGATGAGCCTCGAGACTCGCTGACGCACGGCGGCCTCGGACAGGCCGACGGACTTTCCGATGGCCGAGTAGGACTTCCGTCCGTCGTGCTGCAGTTCGACGATGATCGCCTTCGACTTCTCGTCGAGGTTGCCCAGACGGGAACTGCCGCCGTTCGACAGGAACTGGTCCATTCTTCACCTCCGTGATGTGCGTCTCACGCCAATCTATCACCGATTCAATCGGAATGAGTAGTCGAATATGCGGAATCAGTCGAAACCTGAAAAATATGATTCTGGATTCGTCAGTTTCGTTCGGCTTGGCCGTCGATGTACTGCGCGCCGAGGTGCGCGGCGAGGTGCGCGAAGGTGTGCACCCGTGGGGCGGCAGGATCGCGCGGCCGGAATCCACTCGCAGCACCCGTCTGAGCGGCCCCGGCAACACGCGCGTGAACAGTGATTGACAGGCTGTGAGCAGGATCACCACACTGTAATCATGAATGAGGGTGAGCTGTTCTACTCCGCCGAAGAGAATAGGCCGGATGTCCACGGAATGCGGCCCGGTGCCGAGCAGGGTCAGGCCGGCAAGGAAGTCAAGGCCAGGCCCCAGCCGATTCCCGGCGAGGTCGACACGATCGGAGCCGAGGAGCTGTCCTTCAGTCCCGAGGAATACCTCGGGCGCATCGCCTCGGTGCGCAATCGAATGGTCGACCAGGGGCTGGCGGCGCTCATCGTCACTGATCCGGCGAACATCTACTACCTCACCGGGTACAACGCGTGGTCGTTCTACACCCCGCAGCTGCTCTTCGTGCCCTCATCGGGCCCGATGACGCTGTTCATGCGCGATATGGACGCACGCGGAGCCTCGCACACCTCGTGGCTGCCGCCGGAGGACATCGTCGGCTACCCCGAGCGCTATGTGCAGCGCCCGCACATCCACCCCTTCGACTGGGTCTCGTTCGCCCTGCGCCAGCGGTGGGAGGTCGCTCGGGCCTCGACCTCACCGGTCGGCGTCGAGATGGACTCGCACTTCTTCTCCCCGAGAGCCTTCCGTGCGCTGGTCAACGGGGTGCCCGAATGGCGCCTCGTCGACTCCTTCGAACTCGTCAACTGGATCCGCGCGGTCAAATCCCCGGCCGAGATCGCCCTCATGCGCAAGGCCGCCGAGGTGACCACCGCAGCCATGGACGCAGCGCTGGGAACCATCGGAGTCGGGGTCGGCCAGCATGAGGTGGCCGCCGCGATCTCGGCAGCGCAGATCCGCGGAGGCGAAGAGGCGTGGGGCGACTATCCGGCGATCGTTCCCCTCATGCCGACCGGCGAAAGCGCCGACACCCCGCACCTGAGCTGGACCGATCGGACGTTCGTCGCCGACGAGTCGGTGAGCATCGAACTCGCCGGCGTCCACCGTCGCTACCATGTCCCCTTGGCCAGGACCGCCGTGACCGGCAAACCGAAGCAGGAGCTCGTCCGACTCGAGGGTGTCGTCGCCGAGGCGCTGACCGCGGTCCTCGACGTCGCCGCTCCCGGGGTCCCCACGGCCGAACTCGCTCGCACCTGGAATCGTGTGCTCGCTCTGTCCGGACTCGAGAAGCCGAGCCGCCTGGGCTACTCGATCGGCATCGGCTACCCGCCGGACTGGGGCGAGCGGACGATCTCAATCCGCACCGAGGACGATCAGGTCCTCGAATCCGGAATGACCTTCCACCTCATCGGCGGCATGTGGATGAACGGCTACGGAATCGAGATGTCCGAACCGGTCCTCATCACCGACTCCGGCTGCGATCAGTTCACGCACTTCCCTCGCGATATCATCCGCGTCTGACCGGCGGAGCCGTACTCACGCGAAGAACTGGATCCACAGCCCCAGCAGGAGCGCATCGATCCCGGCCACGGCCAGTGCCCGACCCTGGACCCAGGAGACGTCCCGCGCCGAGGCGGGGGATCCGGGATCGGCCATCTGCACGGCCATCGCCACCCGCGGGGGAGCTGCGAGAGCCGCCAATGATCCTGCGGCGTTGCCGGCCGCGACGACGGGCAGTGCGGCCACGTGCGAAGAGCCGGCCACGGCCGTCAGGGTGCCGGTGAACATCGAATTGGCCCCCGTGTTCGAGCCCGTGAGTACGGCGCCCGCGGAATTGAGCCAGGGGGTGAGCAGGACGAGTCCGGCCGGCAGTGCGGCACCGATGGCCTCACTCATCCCGGTCGTCGTCATGATCCAGCCCATGAGCATGAACGCCGCCGTTCCCACCCCGATGGGCACCCACGATCGTGCGGCCGAGACCATGACACCTCGCCGGCCGGGCACCCTGAGGGAGGCGATGAGGCAGGCGACTGCCAGCCAGAACGGAGGTGAGGCGATGATCTGGGTGGCCACCGACGGCAGAGTCGCATGCAGCCACCGTGCCAGCAGGAGCCCGACGGTCAGGCAGCCGTAGGGCAGCACGGCCAACCCGAGGTTCCGCGTGAGGCCGGCGCTGCGCTGGCGGAGGATGAAGACGACGCCCATGACGATGATGACGAGGAGCGAGCCGACGATGCCGGCCGGTGCCATGCCGATGACGGAGCTGGCGGCGAGGATGCCCGCCCACATCAGCGCGGCAGCGCCGACGATTCCCAGCGCCGAGGCGGGGGATGGACGCATGATCGCAACCACCGCAACCGTGACGACGATGACCGGGATCGCGTTGAGCCACGCGGTGGTCAGCCCGAGTTCGTCGACGTCGAGACCGGCGAGCGCGGCTGCGACCGTGGTGCCGGGGCCCAGCGCGCCCCACGGGACGGCGATGAGCCCGAGGAGTCCGAGGATCGCCGACTGCCGCAGGGAGCAGGCGAGGTGGCGCAGGACCGGAACCCCGATCGTCACGCCGATCCCGAAGCCGGTGACCGACTCGGCGAACGGGACGAGGCCGAAGACGACGAGCGCGACGCCGAGCGAACGGCTGGGGGAGCGGGATTCGACCCATGAAGAGATCTGCGCCATGGACCCGGCGGACTCGAGCAGGCGCGCGAGCATCATCCCGAACAGCAGGATGAGTGCGACCTCGAGGATGAGTGGGAAGTAGTCGATACCGGATTCCACCAGCGCCGAGGTGGGGGTGGGGAAGGCGACCGCGACGAGGATCGCCGCGGCGACGGCTCCGGCGAGCGCCGCGATCCATGAACTCTGCTTGAATAGCAGCAATGCGACGGCCACGAGGATCGGGGTGAGGGCCAACACAGCTATCATGTGCACAAATTTCCTTTGTGAGAAGTAAATCTACTATTCAAGAATAGTCTATGATTCGACCATGGTGAAAGAAGAGGATCTCGGGGCGCGCGTCTTCGGTGCCCGGATCAGAGCGCGGCGCAAATTCAACAACCTCACCCTCAACGAACTCGCGGTCCGGGCGGGTCTGTCCCGCGCGGCGCTGTCGAAGATCGAACGCGGAGAGCAGGACACCTCGGTCTCGAATGCCATGGGCCTCTCTCGTGCGCTCGGCGTCGACGTCGGCGAGCTGCTCGCGGCCCCCGAAGTGACCATCACTCGCGCCGAGGCGATCCCCGCGTCCTCGAAGTTCGGCCACGGAGTGTGGCGCCGAGACCTGCCCTCGGCGTTCGAGAACATGGACGTCGTCCACTACCGTCTCGATCCGCGCAGTGAGACCTCCGCCTTCGCCGCTCATCGCAGCGGTTCGCGTGAGAGCTTCTTCGTCCTTGCCGGCAGCATCGAGATCGTCACCATCGACCGCCGGACCACTCTCCATGCCGGGGACTGCGCTCAGGCCCCCGGCGATGTTCCGCACCAGCTGGCAAACCCCAACGATGAGCCCGCCGAGCTCATGCTCATCATCGTCTGAACCGCCCGAAACCCCCTTTCTTACTACCCGACGGCGGCCCAGCAACCTCGCGCCACGTTGCTGCGCCGCCGTCGGGTAGTAAGAGGGGCTGGGTCGGAGGGTGGTCTTGACTCGTCGAGGCGAGTCGGCGATCCTTGTTCTGTCCCATTTCCTAAGAAGGACGTCTCTGCAGTGAAGTGAATCCTCATGCCGTGATCAGCGGGTGCCACGGGCCCGCAGCGCTTCTGCGTACACGAAATGAGGACCCTCATGCCTACCGCAATCACTGTGTCCGAACTGGACTACCGCCTCGGCGACGATACCGAGATCTTCTCCAGTCTCTCCGCCTCCATTCCGGCCGCACTCGTCGGATTGGTCGGTGACAACGGGATCGGAAAATCCACATTCGCGAAGATCCTGGCAGGATTCATTCCCGCCACGGCCGGATCTGTCACCGGTGCGGATGGTGTCGTCTACATCGATCAGCTCCTGCCGCATTCGCAGCAGCGCGTCGATGAGGCTCTCGGCATCGCCGACGTCCGTTATGCCCTTCGCCGCGCCCTGGACGGAGACGCCGGCGAAGACGACTTCGTGCTCATCGGGGACGACTGGGACATCGAAGAGCGGGCGCTGGCCGCGACCGCCGATCTCGGGCTGCACCTCGAAGCAGGCGACCTCGACCGCAGCCTCAGCAGTTTCTCCGGTGGACAGGCCACCCGGATCGGTCTGGCCCGAGCGGCTCTGGCCGGTGAGGCCTGGCTCATCCTCGACGAACCGAGCAACAACCTCGATGAGGATGGGCGCGGACTTCTGCTGACGCTGCTGAGGGCGCGTCGCGGGCCGACCCTGGTCATCTCCCACGATCGCCCCCTGCTGACGCATATGGACTCGATCGTCGAGATGACCGACCGTCTGCGTGTCTACGGCGGGAACTTCGACGACTACGATGCGATGGTCGCTGCCGAGGAGGCGGCGAAGGCCCAGCGCGTCGTCGATGCGAAGAAGGCCCACGCGATCGAGAAGCGCCAACGCATCGATCTCGAGACGAAACTGGCCCGGTCAGAACGCAAGGGAGCCAAAGACAAAGAGAACAAACGCCGTCCCAAGATTGCGATGAACGGGCTGGCGAACTTCGCCGAGAAGTCGGCGGCCAAGCGGCGCGGGGACACAGCCGCGGACGAAGCGAAAGCGCTGGCCGAGCTCGACGCTGCCAAGGATTCGCTGCGCCGCAGCACAAACGTGCGGCTCGACCTGCCCGATACACACGTGCACGCAGGCAAACGCATCCTCCAGCTCGCCTCGGCGAATCTGGACAGACCCGCCGAGATCGTCGGACCCGAGCGGATCCGTCTGACGGGACCGAACGGGGCAGGCAAGTCCACCCTGTTGGCGGCCGTCATGGCAGCCGCTGACGGACAGGGTGCCGTCGAAATCGGCCCACCGATCACCGAGCTCTTCGGCAATCTGTCGATCACCGTCTCCGTGCCCGTGGCCCACCTCGATCAGCAGTATCGGCTGCCGGCCGAACTCACGGTGATGGAGGCGGTGCGTTCGGGCAATCCGCATCTGGACCCGCATCGCGTCCACGAAGTGCTCGCGGCCATGGGGCTGCGCAGAGGTCGCACCGAGCAGATCTGTGGAACCCTGTCCGGCGGGGAGCGCTTCCGCGTCGCTCTGGCCGCAGGACTCCTGCAGGAGCCTGCCCCGCAGCTGCTCGTGCTCGACGAGCCGGGCAACAACCTCGACCTGTCCTCACTCGAGGCGCTGGTGACCGCGCTCGACGGATTCGGGGGAGCGATGATCGTGGTCACCCATGACGACCGGCTCGCATTGGAACTCGCCTTGGACACCGAATGGGACGTGCGGGAATTTCTGGGGTCCGAATCCGTTGACATGGACAGATGAACCGTCGATCTCAACCGTCGGACAGAGTCGGGCACGGCACCGGCGGAAAGCGCGCCTGGCACGCTTGCCGACCTGCGGCGGCCAAGGATGATGAGAGGTGAACATGAGCTGTTTTGACTGCACTGGGATAATGGTTTCGTGAGTGTTATCAGCCCAGCCTCAGAAACCGTGTCCCCGGCCTCCGCAGCACCCCTGCGCATCGGCCCCATCGAGCTTTCCTCACCGGTCGTGCTCGCACCGATGGCCGGGATCACGAACACCGCCTTCCGCCGCCTGTGCCGCGAATACGGAGCCGGACTCTACGTCACCGAGATGGTCACCACCCGGGCGTTGGTCGAGCGCAGTCCGAAGACGATGCGCATCATCCACCACGAACCGTATGAGACCCCGCGCTCGGTCCAGCTCTACGGCGTCGACCCGGTGACGATGGGCCAGGCCGTGCGGATGCTCGTCGATGAGGATCGGGCCGATCACATCGACCTCAACTTCGGCTGCCCCGTGCCCAAGGTCACCCGCAAGGGCGGCGGCTCGGCCCTGCCGTGGAAGCAGGACCTGTTCACCGCCATCGTCACCACCGCGGTCAACGAGGCGGCCCGCGGCGACATCCCCGTGACCGTGAAGATGCGCAAAGGCATCGACGCCGATCACACCACCTTCCTCGACGCCGCTGAGACCGCGCGCAACGCCGGGGTCGCCGCCGTCGCGCTGCACGGCCGCACGACCGCCGACCTCTACTCGGGGACGGCGGACTGGGAGGCGATCGCCCGACTCAAGGACCACCTCGGCGACACCGTTCCCGTGCTCGGCAACGGCGACATCTTCGCCGCCGAGGATGCCCTGGACATGATGGCCAAGACCGGCTGCGACGGCGTCGTCATCGGCCGCGGCTGCCAAGGCCGACCCTGGCTCTTCGGCGACCTCGCGAACGCGCTAAACGGCAGTGAGGAACGCCATCGTCCCGGCCTCGCCGAGGTGGCCCGTGCCGTGTACAAGCACGGCGAATATCTCGTCGACCATTTCGAGGACGAGTTCTACGGTGTCCGTGACCTGCGCAAGCACATCGCGTGGTACTTCAAGGGCTATCCGGTCGGGGGAGAGCTGCGCAGCCAGCTGGCGATGGTCTCCTCGCTCGAGGAACTGGCCGGACTGCTCGAACAGCTCGACAAAGACGCACCGTATCCCGGAGAGGCAGCCGAAGGCTCGCGCGGACGCACGACGAGGCCGAAGCGTCCGCACCTTCCCGAGGGCTGGTTGGATTCCCGCATCTTCGACCCCAGCGGCAGATCGCTGCTGTCCGAGGCCGAACTCGACATCTCGGGAGGATGAGCATGTCTTTCGACACTCACCCGCGCGCCTCCGTGCGGACAGGGACCGTGGCGGTGTACACGCCGCGTGACGAGGAACGGTGGGTGAGCGAACCGGCGAAGAATCCGCGGCGCTCGGCCTTCCAACGCGACCGTGCCCGCGTCCTCCATTCCGCGGGTCTGCGCCGCCTCGGGGCGAAGACGCAGGTGGTCTCTCCCGGCACCGATGACTTCGTGCGCACCCGGCTCACCCACTCCCTCGAGGTGGCTCAGGTCGGTCGTGAACTCGCCCGTTACCTCGGCTGCGACCCCGACATCGTCGACACCGCCTGCCTGTCCCACGACCTCGGCCACCCTCCCTTCGGACACCACGGTGAGACGATCCTCGACGCTCTGAGCAAGGACATCGGCGGGTTCGAAGGCAATGCGCAGACCCTGCGCCTGGTCACCCGGATCGAACCGAAGGTCATCGGCGCCGACGGCAGGCCGGCCGGACTCAACCTCACCCGCGCCAGCCTCGACGCCCTGACGAAGTACCCGTGGCCGCGGGCCGAAGCCACAGCCGGCCGCCGCGACTCAGGGGTGCGCAAGTTCGGCGTCTACGACGACGACACCGACGTCTTCGACTTCTACCGCGAGGGAGTCAAGAACGGACAGAAGTGCATCGAGGCCCAGGTCATGGACTTAGCCGATGACATCTCGTACTCCGTCCACGACGTCGAGGATGCGATCGTCGCCGGCCACCTCGACCTCGCCGACTTCGCCTCCGGCACTGTGGGGGAGGCCCGCCGGACCGAACTCTTCGAGATCACCCGCCAGTGGTACCTGCCGGAGACCAGCGACGCGGAGATGGACAAGGCGCTCGGCCGTCTGCAGGCAACCGCCTACTGGCCGAGTGAGGCCTTCGACGGGTCCCGTCGGGCCCAGGCCGGCCTCAAACACATGACCAGCCAGCTCATCGGCCGCTTCGTCGGCGCCGCGGAATCAGCGACCCGTGAGGAGTTCGGGTGGGAGCCGCTGGCCCGCTACTCGGCCTCCCTCGTCGTCCCCGAAGCCACCTCCATCGAGATCGCCGTGCTCAAAGGCATGGCCACCCTCACAGTGATGGTCGCCGAGGACCGACTGCGGCTGCACGACATCCAGGCCGCCGTCATCGGCGCACTCGCCGAGTGGTATTCGGAGAACCCGGAGAAGCTCGATCCGATGTTCCGCGCCGACCATGCCGAGGCCGCGAACGACTCGGTTCGCCTGCGGGTCATCGTCGACCAGATCGCCTCCCTGACCGACCATTCGGCCTGGGCGCTCTACCACCACCTCAACGCAGGAGCGGGGGATCGGCTCTAGACCATGGCCGGACTCATCAAGCGCGAGGACATCGACGAACTGCGCACCCGCACCCGCATCGACGAGGTGATCGGGGAGTTCGTCACCCTCAAGACCGCCGGCATCGGCTCGCTCAAGGGACTGTGCCCCTTCCACGACGAGAAGACCCCGTCGTTCACCGTGCGCCCGCAGGTCGGGATGTACCACTGCTTCGGCTGCGGGGAGTCCGGGGACGTGTTCACCTTCCTCCAGAAGGTCGAGCAGCTCAGCTTCGTCGAAGCCGTCGAGACACTGGCCGGCAAGGCCGGAATGCACCTGCGCTACGAGGACGGCAAGGGACCCGACCGCGAACAGGCGAGTCGGCGGCAGCGCCTGCTCGAGATGCACGAGGTCGCCCAGCGCTTCTTCACCCAGCAGCTCGACGCCGAGGCCGGACAGATCGGACGTGACTTCCTCACCGGTCGCGGCTTCCCACCCGAGTCCAGCCGTGAGTTCGGCATCGGCTTCGCCCCGAAGTCCTGGGACGCCCTGACCGCCCATCTGAGACGAGCCGGCTTCACCGACGAGGAGATCCTCGCCGCGGGACTGGCCAGCGAGGGCGGCCGCGGCATCTACGACCGGTTCCGGGGACGGGTGATCTGGCCGATCAAGGACATGACGGCCCGCACCATCGGATTCGGCGCTCGTCGACTCTATGACGACGACAAAGGCCCGAAGTACCTCAACACCCCGGAGACCGCGCTCTACCACAAGAACCAGGTCCTCTACGGGCTCGACCTGGCCAAGAAGTCGATCGCGAAGACCAAACGGGTCGTCGTCGTCGAAGGCTACACCGACGTCATGGCCGCGCACCTGGCCGGAGTCGAACAGGCCGTGGCCACGTGCGGAACGGCCTTCGGTGCTGAGCACGTCAAGATCATCCGCCGACTCCTCGGCGACGACCCCACCGGACAGGTGATCTTCACCTTCGACGGCGATGCGGCAGGTCAGAAGGCCGCGCTCAAGGCCTTCGAGTTCGAGAGCCTGTTCACCGCGCAGACCTTCGTCGCCGTCGAACCTGACGGCCTCGACCCCTGCGACCTGCGCATGCAGAAGGGCGATGCCGCCCTGCGGGAACTCATCGACGGGTGCAAACCCCTCTTCGAATTCGTCATCACCACCGCCATCTCCCGGTTCGACCTCGACACCGTGGAAGGCCGCATCTCCGCAGTGAAGGCCGCCGCCGAGGTGCTCACCGACATCCGGGATCAGGGCAGCCTCACCCACTACTACCGGTTCGTCGCGGGCCGCATCGGCGTCGACATTGACGAAGTCGAATCTGTCGTCCGGACGGCGCAGCGCCGCCCGCGACAGAATCGGCAGCAGAGCACCGAGGCGGCTCCGCGGCAGACGTCGTACCGTGACGGTCCGCCGCCGAGCGAACGTATGAGCGGGGCCGCTCACCGGGACCATGGGACAGGTCCGAGACAGCCGAACCCGGGGGCAGCCTCGGCGGGGGAGACCGGCGACGATAGGAGCATCGAATACGTCTACGATGAACGCCCCGACGTCTCCAACCTCTCGGCGCCGATCAGCCCGACGCGGCTGAAGACCGAAAAAGGCGCGCTCATGGTCGCTCTCCAGCACCCCGAGGCCGTCAACGCGAAGCTCTTCGACTCACTGTCGTCGAAGGCCTTCGAACACCCCGGGTACCGGCGGATCCAGGACGCGATCAAGCAGGCCGGGGGACTGACCTCGGCAGGAGCCGAGCAGTCGAAGTGGGCAGAGCGGGTCCTCGAGGCCAGCGATGACGAGCTCAAACCCTATGTCGCCCAGCTGCTCGTCTCACCGCTGCCGATCATCGAAGGCACGGAGACCAGCCGCTTCGCCCGGGGAATCGTCGCGCGTCTGTTCGACCACGACCTCGAGCGCATCGCCAAGGAGCTCCACTCTCGGCTGCAGCGCCAGGACACGGCCGACGGTGCGGGACAGGCGGCGCTGCTCGGCCAGCTGCAGACGCTCGAACAGCACCGTGCCAGGCTGAAGACGCTCATGTGAGTTCTGCGGTGCAGGAAGTCCGTGCCGAATCGGCGTCTGTTCAATCGCAGGTCTTCGGTTGGTGAGAACCTGCGTGAGGTGCAAGCATGGTCCTATGCCTGCAGAAGAATCCCTGCGCTCGAAGAAAGCGCGGATGACTCGCAACGCCCTCCACGAGGCCGCGATCACCCGCGTCCTCGAAGACGGACTCGCTGCCGCCACCGTCGCGACCATCGCCGCCGACGCCGGCGTGTCCACCCGTACCTTCTTCAACTACTTCGACACCAAAGAGGACGCAATCGTCGGACTCGGCGCCGATGTCAGTGTCGACGAGGGCCTCGCCGACGACTACGTCCATTCCGATTCCGGGCTGAGCACTCTGGCCGAGGACACAGCACGCTTCGTCCGCGAGGCTCTGCTCATCGGCTCGGTCGACCCCGAGCTGCCGGCGCGCCGGCGTCGTCTTTTCGCCCTCTACCCGGAGCTCGTGAGCAAGAGCTTCGACCGGGCCGAAGCCCTCGAAGAGATCGTCGCCGGACATGTGCTGCGCCGACTGCGACACCTCGGCCAGGAATTCTCCACCGAGGACTCCGCCTGGCGCAGTGCGCGCATGCTCACCCAACTCTGCCGCGTCCCCCTCAACCATGCTGGCCAGACGATCAAGCGGAACCCCGAGGCGGTCGAGGAGAAGGGCGGCACGCCGGCGATCTTCGACGACTCCCTGGGTCTCTTCCTCAAGGTCCTTGACCGACTCCGGTGAGCCGGTCTCGGTGAGCCAGCCTCGGTGAGCCAGCCTCGGTGAAGCAGCCTCGGCGCTTGGGCGGACCAAATCCGTTAGTCTGGCAGAAAGCACCCTGCCGGAGGAGATGAGGAATGACGGTACTGACGATTCTCAACGCGCCCGGGACCGAGATCCCCGCCCTGCTCACCGACCTGGGGGAGCGGGACGGCGTCGAGCTGCGGATCGCCGAGGCGGACACGCTGGGCCAGGCGCTGCCGGGCACCGATGTGCTGCTGATGTGGGACTTCTTCTCCACCGCGCTCAAAGACGCCTACGGCCACGCCGACCGACTCGAATGGGTGCATGCGGCGGCCGCAGGCGTCGACTCCCTCCTCTTCGACGAACTCGTCGACTCACCGGTGACGGTGACCAATGCGCGTGGGATCTTCGACCGTCCGATCGCCGAATTCGTGCTCAACTACATCCTCATGCACGCGAAGAGCGCGATCGGCTCCCTCGCCGATCAGCGTGCGGCGAAATGGAACCGGCGATCGACTCGTGACATCACGGGTTCCACAGCGCTGGTCGTCGGCACCGGGGCGATCGGTCGGGAGATCGCCCGACTGCTCACAGCCGTGGGCATCGACGTCACAGGGGCCGGTTCCCGCGCCCGCAGCGGGGACGCCGATTTCGGTGAGGTCATCGACTCGGCCACCCTGACCGAGCACGTCGCCGGCTTCGACTGGGTGGTCGACATCGCGCCCCTGACCGAGCGGACGGAGAGGCTCATCAACGCCGAGGTGTTCGCGGCCATGGGCGACACCGCCGTGTTCATCAATGTCGGTCGCGGCGACACCGTCGACACCGATGCCCTCGTCGACGCACTGCGCACCGGCCAGATCGCCGGAGCCGGCCTCGACGTCTTCGATGAGGAACCGTTGCCTGCCGGGCATCCGCTGTGGGCGATGGACAACGTCATCATCACTCCGCACATGAGCGGGGACACCGACGGGTGGCGGATGCGCTTGGCGAGTCAGTTCCACCGGCTCTTCGAGCAGTACCTGGTCGGCGAAGCCTTCCCGCACACCGTCGACAAGACCGTCGGGTACGTCCGTTGAGTCAGGCTGAGGACCCTCGGGCCGACGGCTCTCGGGCAGACGGTGTGCAGGGTGACGGCCACCAGGCTGACGGTGCTCACGCCGACGACGCTCAGGCAGATCGGGCGTATCTGGCTCGGGTGCTCGCCGAACTCATCGCGGTGCGCCGTGCCCGGCTGCTGAGCATGCTCGTGCTGGCCGGCGCGATGCTCGTGGCCGGTCTGGGTGCCGCCCTGCAGGCACAGGGCGATCACATCGATGCGGTGCTGCTGTTCTCCGCCTTCAGTCTCATCATGATCGGCATCGTCTGCGCGCTCGGAGCGATCATCGCGTGGACCCGGATCAACCGCGACATCCTCGATTCGGTCGCAGCGACCCGACCTGCGAAGGCGAAGGCCCCGCGCACCCGCTCAGCAGGAATGGCCGTGGCCATCGGCTTCGTCGTGGTGGGAATCCTGTTCGGAGTGCTGCTGTGGTCGCAGACCCCGATCCTCGCCGGAGCCGTCGTGCTGGCCTGCCTGCTGTTGGCCTGCCTGGGACCGATCTGGGCGGGGGAGCTCTCAGCGGCCGATGACCGGCTGGCCGTCATCCTCGACAGCGACGATGAACTCGCCGCTCGATTCGCCGACTTCACGCCGATCTGGCTGCACGAGGCGATGGAGGCCGACGCCGCGGAGTGATGCGGTGTGGCGTGGATTCTCCTACGGAAACGACCCGTATGCGGCACGCCTACGAAAGCGGCCCACTCTCGGCTGAGCAGCCCAAGTTTGGAACCGGGCTGCTCAGCCGAAAGTGGGCCGAATCTCAAATGTCCTTGAGCGCCTCACCAAGGAATCATCACAGGATTCGGTGAGCCGCCTCGGCGATATCAGCTGCTCTGCGAGATCAGGGGAATGCGGGAACGTCGACGTCGGCCATCTTCGCCACACAGCGGATGACCTGGCAGGAGTAGCCGAACTCGTTGTCGTACCAGACGTAGACGACGACGCGGTCGTCATCGACGATCGTGGCAAGTCCGTCGACGACGCCGGCGCGCTTCGAACCGACAAGGTCGGTCGAGACGAGCTCAGGGGAGGTGACGTAGTCGACCTGGTTGCGCAGGCTCGAATGCATCGAGACTTCGCGCAGGAAGGTGTTGAGCTCGTCGACGCTCGTCGCGGTCTCGAGGTTGAGGTTGAGGATCGCCATCGACACGTTCGGGGTGGGAACGCGGATCGCGTTGCCCGAGAGCTTCCCGGCCAGCTCAGGCAGCGCCTTGGCCACGGCCTTGGCGGCACCGGTCTCGGTGAGCACCATGTTCAGCCCGGCCGCCCGACCGCGTCGCGAACCCTTGTGGAAGTTGTCGATGAGGTTCTGGTCGTTGGTGAACGAGTGCACCGTCTCGACGTGACCGTTGCGCACACCGAACTTGTCGTTGATGGCCTTGAGCACGGGAGTGATCGCGTTCGTCGTGCAGGACGCGGCCGAAACGATCCGGTCGGAGTCGAGGATCGCATCGTCGTTGACACCGAAGACGATGTTCTTGACATCGCCCTTGCCGGGCGCGGTGAGCAGGACCTTCGCTGCTCCCGGGCAAGCGAGGTGCTTGGCCAGCCCGTCCTCGTCGCGCCACTTGCCGGTGTTGTCGACGATGATCGCATTGTCGATGCCGTAGGAGGTGTAGTCGACCTGCGAGGGATCGTCGGAGTAGATGACCTGGATGAGGGTGCCGTTGGCCTGGATGGTGTTGGCCACCTCGTCGACGACGATGCTGCCGTCGAAGGCCCCGTGGACCGAGTCACGGCGCAGCAGCGAGGCACGCTTGATGATGTCGTTCTCTCCATTGCGGCGCACGACGATGGCGCGCAGGCGCATCCCGGTGCCGCCGGCGCGGTCGATGAGGATGCGGGCCAGCAGACGGCCGATGCGACCGAATCCGTAGAGGACGACATCGCGGACCTCACCCTTGCCCGACTGGGAGTCGACGACCTCGGCGAGTGCTTCGGCCAGGTAGGCGTCGATATCGCCGCTCGGATCGTCCATCTTCTCGACGAGGCGGCCCAGATCGATGCGCGCCGGTGCCAGGTTGAGTCCGGCTAGGGCACTGACGATGCGGTGGGTGACCTCGATGTCGAGGTCCTCGCCGAGGAAGTGGCGGGCGTAGCGGTGCGCCTTGATCATGCCGGTCACCGACTTGTTCAGCAGCGACCGTCCGAACAGCGTGAGCAGCACGTCGTTCTCGCGGTACAGGCGTCCGACTAGCGGAATGAGTTCTTCGGCGGCGGTCTGCTTCTTCGCCCAATCGTTCAGGCGTGCCGTCGTTGCGTCAGTCAAAGGTCGTGTCCCCTCGGTCAGTTGAAACGGATGCGGGCTCAGTCTATCGCTTCGCCTATTCCTCAGCCGACCGGTGCTCCTCCCAGCGCCTGAAGCCGAGCAGGGTCAGCGTGACGATCCCGGCACCGGCGAGCAGCGCGCCGAGGCTCTGTGCCTGCACCTTGGGTTCGACGAAGCGGTATTCCGGTTCCTCCTCCTGCAGCCGCGGCGGGTTCGCGGTGCCGATCCATGCGGCGATGAAGAGGACGATGCGGGCGAACACATTGAGGGTGAGCATGATCGCGATGATCGAGCCGAAGACACCCGCGGCCTTGTTGCCCGAGAAGAGATTGATCAACACGGTGGAGAAGTTGATGAGGATGACGAACGCCACCGCGCCGATGAGTGAACCGCGGATCTTGGCCCGTTTGTCCACCGGCTTCTCCGGCAGCATCGTGAACAGGAACATGAAGATCAGCCAGGCCGCTGCGAAGACGAGCAGCAGCGGGACGATGAAGAGCAGGCTGCCGGCGAATCCGCCGAGACCGAGGAGGTCGGCGATGACCGACCGCAGTCCGGTGCCGACGACGGTGAGCGCCACAGCAATGAGGAGACCGACGATGAGACCGATGAGGGTGACGACGTTGTTCAGGATCTTCTTGACGAAGGACTTCTCCACGACATCGTCGAAGTCCTCATGCAGCTGGGCACGGACAGCCGCACCGAGGTTGCCGATGAATCCCTGCCCTGTGTAGAGGCCGGTGATGATACCGATGATCCCCACACCCTGCCAGTCGAGCAGATAACTCTCGAGCTGCTCTGTCAGAGAGGAGTTGCCTGCCGTGAACGACTCGATCTGCTCGGTGGCCATGGACAGCAGGTCGGGGCGGGCGACGTCGAGGACGAAACCGATGCTCGCGAGGCTGACCATCGCGATGGGCATGACCGCGAGGACGAGGAAGTAGGTGATCGCAGCACCGAACTGGTTGCCCAGACGCTGGCCGAAACGCTGAACGGCGCGCATGAGGTGTGCGGGTCCCGGCCGGTTGACGGCGTTGTGGCCGGCCTCGGCGACGTTGTTGCGCGAGGCCAGTACTTTGGCTGGTGCCACGTGGTTGCTCCTTCGATGTCGATGGCAGAAGTGCCTTCGATTCCTCCCTGAGGTGTCCGTTTCCACACTAGCCGCTGTGAGCGCACTGTGAGCGGCAGGCCGTGCCCTTATCTAGACTTTTGCCCATGCCGATTTCTCTAGCAACCGGTTCTGCTCCCGATTTCGTGCTCACCTCCGAGGGCGGTGCAGCTGAGAACCTCAGCGGGTTCTCCGCCTGGACTGTGACCGTCATGGAAGCCCTCGGGCCACTCGGCGTCGGATTCATGGTGTTCCTCGACAACATCTTCCCGCCGATCCCCAGCGAGCTCGTGTTGCCCTTGGCCGGCTTCACTTCGAGCCAGGGTCAGATGAACATCGTGCTGGCCATCGTCTGCGCGACCCTCGGTTCGCTGATCGGTGCGATCATCCTATGGGCCCTGGGCAAGTGGATCGGCATCGAGCGCATCGCCCGCATCGCGGTGAAGATGCCCCTCGTCGACGTCGACGATGTCCACAAGACCGTCGACTGGTTCGACCGGCACGGCGACAAGGCCGTGTTCTTCGGCAGGATGATCCCCATCTTCCGTTCACTGATCTCGATCCCCGCGGGCATGCGGGACATGCGCCTGGCCAAGTTCGTGGCCCTGACGACGGCCGGCAGCGCCATCTGGAACACCATCCTCATCATCGCCGGCTTCTACCTGGGCGAGAACTGGGCGGTCGTCGAGACCTACGCCGGCTACTTCCAGAAGATCGTCATCATCGCCGTCGTCGTCTTCCTCATCGTGTGGATCGTGCTCAAGGTCCGCAAACACCGGCGGAAGCGGGCGGCAGGCATCGACGTTTCACGCGCCGACGTCATCGAACCCGGAGAATTCGACTCATGATCACTTCGTCCAGGCGGCAGCCGTGTGATCGAACGGAACCTCTTCGCCCGGCTTGACCGGTCCCGGAGGGGTGCCGTCGCCGAAGGGCGAACCGCCGAACTTCCGGTCGCGTCCGTGGTCGCTGAGCCAACCGGAGAGGTCGGGCCCCTGGGGAACGATCTGCGTCGGGTTCACGTCCTGGTGGACGATGTAGTAGTGCTGTTTGATCTGCACGAAGTCGATGGTGTCCCCGAAGCCGGGCGTCTGGTAGAGGTCTCGGGCGTAGCCCCAGAGGTTCTCGAACGCCGTCAGCGGCTGACGGTTGCACTTGAAGTGGCCGAAGTACACAGGGTCGAAGCGGGCGAGCGTGGTGAAGAGTCGGACGTCCGCCTCGGTGATGGTCTCACCCATGAGGAAGCGGGACGTGCTCAGACGCTCCTCGACGATGTCGAGAGCGTTGAACAGGCGGTCGAAGGCCGCCTCGTAGGCTTCTTGTGATCCGGCGAACCCGCATCGGTAGACCCCGTTGTTGATCTCCGTGTAGATGTGGCGCATCACCTTCGCCATCTCGTCCCGTGACTCCTCGGGCCAGAGATTCGGGGCGCCCTCACGGTGATAGTCCGTCCACTGTGTGAAGAAGTCCTCGGTGATCTGGGGGAAGTCGTTGGTCACGACGACCCCGGTGGGGACATCAACCATGGCGGGCACGGTGATGCCGCGCGGATAATCGGGAAAGCGGGCGAAGAACGCCTGCTGCAGGCGCTCGATGCCGAGGACCGGGTCGACGCCGCCGGGATCGAGGTCGAAGGTCCATGACCGGGCATCGTGGGTAGGACCGGGCATGCCGAGCGAGATGACGTCCTCGAGCCCGAGGAGCCGGCGGACGATGATCGTGCGGTTGGCCCACGGGCACGCACGCGCGGCGATGAGGCGGTAGCGGCCGGGTTCGACGGGCCACTGGGCACCAGGATCATTGAGGATGCGGTCTTCGATGTAGTTCGTGTCTCTGTTGAACTCCTGCCCCGCGGCTACGTAGCTGGGTGTGTGATCGGTGTCCTCGGACATGAGTGTCGCCTCCATCGGATCGGTGAGAATCGGCTTCTGCCCTCAGCTTACGACGGGTGCCCCGACCCCGGCGACCGTGTCGGCCAACGACGAGAAGGCCCGGGCGCGAACCCATGATGGGTTCATGCCCGGGCCGATTTCCGGTGATCGCCGCTGATCGGTGTGCGATCGTCGCTGAGCGGCGCGTGATCGCCGCCGATCGATGCGCTCGGCGGCGATCACGCGCCCGATCAGTCCGCGTAGATCGCTTCGATGTCCTCGGCGAAGTCCTTGTTGATGAGGTGGCGCTTGACCGACTGCTTGGCCGACAGGTAGCCGTTCTCCTCGGTGAGTTCGATCGGCAGAATCGTGAACTTCTTGATTCCCTCCGCGCGCGAGACCGTCTTGTTCACCTGCTCGACCGCCTTGGCGACCTCGGCGTGGATCGTGTCGTCGTCGGCGGCTTCGTGAAGATCCATCTGCGGCAGGTCGTGGTTCTTCAGCCAGCCCGGCAGCATCTCCGAGTCGAGGAAGATGAGTGCGGAGACGAACTTGCGGTTCTCGCCGACGAGCACCGGCTGCCCGATGATCGGGTGACGGCGGAGGATGTCCTCGAGTGGTGCGGGGGCGATGTTCTTGCCGCTGGAGGTCACGAGGATCTCCTTCTTGCGCCCGCTGATGGTGAGGTAGCCGTCCTCGTCGAGGGAGCCGAGGTCACCGGTGCCGAACCAGCCGTCGTGGAATTCCTTGGCCGTGGCCTCCGGGTTGTCCCAGTACTCGCGGAAGATCGGCACGCCCTTGGCCAGCACCTCGCCGTCCGGAGCGATCGCCACCGAGACTCCCGGCAGCGGAACCCCGACGGTGCCGATCTTCGACCTCTCGGGAACATTCACAGTGATGGGCGCAGTGGTCTCGGTGAGTCCGTAGCCTTCTAAGACGATGATGCCGAGCCCACGGAAGAAGTGACCCAGGTGGGCTCCGAGCGCCCCACCGCCGGAGACCGCATGAGTGACGTTGTTGCCCATCGCCGCCCGCAGCTTCCGATAGACGAGTCGGTCGAAGAGGGCATGCTGAAGCTTGAGGCTCATCGGCACTTTGCCGGTGTCGAGCGCCTTCGAGTAGGCGACGGCGACCTGCTCGGCACGGCGGAAGATCTTCTCGTTGCCGCCGGCCTGAGCGGTTGCCAGCGCGGAGTTGAAGACCTTTTCGAAGACGCGTGGGACACCGAGGATGAACGTCGGGTGGAAGGTGCCCATCGCATCGGTGAGCTTCGTCAGATCGGACTGGTGGGCAAGCAGCGCTCCGTTGCTGATGGCGAGGACCTCGATGAAGCGCGCGAAGACGTGAGCCTGCGGGAGGAAGAGCAGGCAGCGCATCGACGTGTCCAGAACGCTGGGGATCTGATAGCGGGCCGCCTGCCCGGTCTGAACGAAGTTCGCGTGGGTGAGCACGCAGCCCTTCGGTTTGCCCGTGGTGCCCGAGGTGTAGATGATCGTGGCCACGGAGTCGGATCCGACCTGGGAGCGAGCGGACTCCAGCTCTTCATCGCTGATGTCCTTGCCGGCCTCGGCGAGCTCGGCGAAGGCGCCGTCCTCCCAGACCCTGAGCGCAGGCTCGGGGCGTCCGGCGGCAGCGGCCGCCGCGCGCACCCGTTCGGCGTGTTCACGTGTGGCGACGAGCCCGCGAGAGACATCGGCATTGGTGAGCATCCAGCTCAGCTGCGCCTCGGACGAAGTGTCGTAGAACGGCACGGAGATGCCGCCGGCATACCACACGGCGTAGTCGCTGAGCGTCCATTCGTAGGCGGTGGGCCCGAAGATCGCGATCCGATCGCCGACGCCGACGCCCAGGGCGATGAGCCCCTTCGCAGCCGCGCGCACCTCGGCGAGGAATTCTGCACCCGACAATTCGAGCCAGCCTTCCCCGTCGGGCTTGGCGACCATCGGACGACTCGGGTCCTCGGCGACTGTGCGGAGGAAGACATCGGTGGTCGAGGAGGTGGAATCGACCTCGAAGCCGACGACGGGGGTTGACGACTGCGGCATTGTCGTTGGGCTCATGGGTCTCCTTCGAAGACGTAAGTTACTGCCCGGTTATCTTACAGTTCAGCCAGGTCTCAGTGAAATCGATCACGTTTCCCGGGCGATCCACGCGCTCGATGCCCTGTGAGCAGTCTAACCAAGACGGATCAGGGAGTGTTCAGAGTACGATGGACGGAATCCGCCCACACCCGCTCAGTGAAGGAAGGTAATGACGACGAACCCTGAGGAGACCGGTTTCCGCTATGATGCGGCGCTGGCCGAGAAGATCGAGAAGTCGTGGCAGCGCACATGGGAGACGTCGGGAACGTTCCACACCCCGAACCCCACCGGAGACCTCAGCGAGCCCGCTTCCCAGGACACCCCGTCGCCATACAGCCCGCCCGCCGATCTCAGTGAGCGCGAATCCCTCTACATCATGGACATGTTCCCGTATCCCTCGGGCGTCGGCCTGCACGTCGGCCACCCACTGGGATACCTGGGCACCGACGTCTACGGCCGCTACCAGCGGATGCGCGGCCACAACGTCATGCATGCCCTGTCCTACGACGCCTTCGGTCTGCCCGCAGACCTCTATGCGGTCCAGACGGGGCAGCACCCGCGGATCACCACTGATGCCAACATCGCGAACATGACCGAGCAGCTGCGCCGTCTGGGCCTGGCACACGACGTCCGCCGTCGCTTCGCTACGACCGACGACGAGTTCGTCAAGTGGACGCAGTGGATCTTCCTGCAGATCTTCAACTCCTGGTATGACACCGAGGCGGACACCCCCGACGGCGAGGCCAAGGGACGGGCGCGTCCGATCGAGACACTGATCGACCAGTTCGCCTCCGGCTCTCGTCCCACCCCGGACGGCCGCGCCTGGGTTGATCTGACCGGTGCCGAACGCGAAGACGTTCTGCAGGGCTACCGTCTGGCCTATGTCTCCGAATCGCCGGTCAACTGGTGCCCGGGACTGGGCACCGTGCTGGCCAATGAGGAGGTCACCGCGGAAGGGCTGTCCGAGCGCGGCAACTACCCGGTCTTCACCCGCCGACTGCGCCAGTGGAACATGCGCATCACCGCCTACGCCGACCGTCTCATCGACGACCTCGACGCCCTCGACTGGCCCAACGCGATCCATGCGATGCAGGTCAACTGGATCGGCCGCTCGAAGGGTGCGCTGCTGCGCCTGCCCGTCGCCGGCGAGTCCTCGTCCGAGGTCGAGGTCTACACGACCCGCCCGGACACCCTCTTCGGTGCCACCTACCTCGTCCTCAGTCCCGAGCACCCGCAGGTCGCGTCGCTGACCGCGGCGTCCTGGGACGAATCCACGCCCGAATCCTGGCGCGGGGGTCGGGCCACCCCCGCCGAGGCGATCGCCGCCTACCAGCGTGCCGCCGCTGCGAAGACCGACGCCGATCGGCAGCAGAGCCGGGAGAAGACCGGCATCTTCACCGGCTCCTACGCATCCAACCCGGCCACGGGTGCGCAGGTGCCGATCTTCGTCGCCGACTACGTGCTCATGGGCTACGGCACCGGTGCGATCATGGCTGTGCCAGGCGAGGATGCCCGTGACTGGGACTTCGCGAAGGCCTTCGGCCTGCCCTATATCCGCACCGTCCAGCCGCCGGCCGATCACGACGAGGACACCCCGTTCACCGGCACCGGCGCGATGATCAACTCGGCGAATGCCGAGATCGACATCAACGGACTCGACATCGAAGCTGCGAAGGCGGCCGTGACGACGTGGCTGAAAGACAAGGGACTGGCCACCGAGTCCACGCAGTACCGTCTGCGCGACTGGCTGTTCTCCCGGCAGCGCTACTGGGGAGAGCCGTTCCCGATCGTCTATGACGAAAACGGCACCCCCATCGCCCTGCCCGATGAGATGCTGCCCGTGCAGCTGCCCGAGGTCGACGACTTCGCGCCGCGCACCTATGCGCCCGACGATGCCGACAGCCGACCGGAACCCGCGCTGAGCCGCAATGCCGAGTGGACGAGTGTCGAGCTCGACCTCGGCGACGGTCCGAAGACCTATCAGCGCGAGACGAACACCATGCCCAACTGGGCCGGTTCGTCGTGGTATCAGCTGCGCTACGCCGATCCGCACAACGACGAACGCCTCGTCGACCCTGCGAACGAGGAATACTGGCTGGGTCCGCGGGCCTCGAAGCCGCGCGGCGGCGCCGATCTCTATGTCGGCGGTCAGGAGCATGCCGTGCTCCACCTGCTCTATGCCCGGTTCTGGCACAAGGTGCTCTTCGACCTCGGCCACATCTCCTCCTCGGAGCCCTTCCACCGCCTGGTCAACCAGGGCTACATCCAGGCGTACGCCTACACCGACGCCCGCGGAGTCTACGTTCCCGCCGCCGAAGTGGAGGAACGCACCGAGAGCAACGGTGAGCTGACGTTCTGGTACAACGGCGAGCAGGTCAACCGCGAATACGGGAAGATCGGCAAGTCGCTGAAGAACTCGGTCATGCCCGATGAGATGTATGACGCCTACGGGGCCGACACCTTCCGCGTCTATGAGATGTCGATGGGCCCGCTGGAGCAGGATCGTCCGTGGGAGACCCGTGCCGTCGTCGGCGCTCACCGCTTCCTGCAGCGGGTGTGGCGTCTCTTCGTCGACGAGACCACCGGCGAGTCCGTGGTGCGTGAGGGCGAAGCCGACGCGGAGTCGCTCAAGGTCCTCAACCAGGTCATCAGCGGTGTCCGCGAGGACATGGACCATCTGCGCTTCAATACCGCGATCTCCAAGCTCATCGTGCTGACGAATCACGCGACGAAGCAGGGCGGGGCAACCCGTGACCTCCTCGAACCGCTGACGATCATGCTCGCTCCCTTCGCGCCGCACCTGGCCGAGGAGCTGTGGGCGCGTCTCGGCCATGAATCGACGGTCACCTATGCCACGTTCCCCGAGGCGGACCCGCGTCACCTCGTCGCCGACACCGTCACGTGCGTGGTGCAGGTCAAGGGCAGGGTGCGCGCCCGCCTCGAGGTCGATCCGGATATCGACGCCGCCGAGCTGGAGAAGCTCGCCCTGGAGTCGCCGAATGCCGTCAAGGCCCTCGGCGGAGCTGGGGTGCGCAAGGTCATCGTGCGTGCCCCGAAGCTCGTCAACATCGTCCCCGACGCGTAAGGCACGGTTGACACATCGCCGTAACACGGGATCTGGGAGACTGCACGAGTACTTGCGGCGATGAGCGCCGAATCGCCCCCGACTATGACTGGTGAGAGCATGACGAACGACAGAGCACAGGATGAGATCCGGCACGCCCTCGGCGTGCGACCGCGGATCGACCCGGCTACGGAGATCGAGCGGAGGGTCGAATTCCTCGTCGACTATGTGCTCACCACAGGGGCCAAGGGGCTGGTGCTGGGCATCAGCGGCGGTCAGGACTCGACCCTGGCCGGGCGTCTGTGCCAGCTGGCGGTGGAGGACCTGCGCCGTCGCGGTGCTCAGTCCGAGTTCTGGGCTGTGCGGCTGCCCCACCACGTCCAGGCCGATGAGTCAGACGCCCAGGATGCGCTGTCCTTCATCAGCGCCGACCATGAGGTGTCCATCAACATCGGTGCGGCCACCGACGCCGCCGCGAAGGAATATGCCGAGGCGACCGGCGAGGCGATCACCGACTTCGGCAAGGGCAATGTCAAGGCCCGGATGCGCATGATCGCGCAGTTCGAGCTGGCGGGGGAGAAGCGCCTCCTCGTCGTCGGCACCGATCATGCCGCCGAGGCGGTCACCGGGTTCTTCACGAAGTTCGGCGACGGAGCCGCCGACGTCATCCCCCTGTCGGGACTGAACAAGCGGCAGGGACGAGAACTGCTGAGCCACCTCGGAGCTCCCGATCATCTCGTCGTCAAGGCGCCGACCGCGGATCTGCTCGACGAGGATCCCGGGCAGACCGACGAATCATCGCTGGGGCTCAGCTACCACCAGATCGACGACTTCCTCGAGGGGAAGGAGATCGAGCCCGCAGCCGCCTCGGCGCTCATCGAGAAGTACCGCCGGTCCGAGCACAAGCGGCGCACCCCGGTGGCGCCGACGGACACGTGGTGGATCCGGCACTGACCCGGACGGGCCTGTTCTGATCGGGGCCGCAAGGGAAACGACCGCCGCTGACGCATTCGTCGGCGGCGGTCGTTTCGTACGAGGACCGATTCGGTCGGTGAAGGCTCGGGCCGGTGGAGGCTCGGTCGGTGAAGGCTCGGGCCGGTGGAGGCTCGGTCGGTGGGAGCTCAGTCGGTGAACGGGGGTGCGCCGGAGACGAGTCCGAGTTCGAGGGCCGTCTGGTTGAACTCCCAGCGGGAGGAGACGAAGTCGTCGCTGAGGCGCTCACCCCGGCTGCGCGCCTCCGTGTACTCCCGCCATCCGTCCTCGCGGGTGTCACCAGGGCGGATCTCACGGGTCGAGGAGTCGTCGGCCGAGACCGCGGTCTCCTCATTGACCCAGATCGACAGGCCCTCGGCGGCGCGGTAGAGGTTCATGAACGCGGTGTGCGAGCGAGGGTTGTCGAAGCTCGACTTCTTGAACTCCTGGCAGAACGTGTGCAGCGGTTCGAGTTCGTCGACCGCGAGGGTGCCGAAGGTCGCGTCGAGGCGCAGCGATTGGACGAGTCCGCCCGAGTCGGGGAGCAGCTCGAGGATGCGACGGGCTCGCTTCTCGTCGGGCAGCAGCTCGACGGCCTCTTCGACCGGGGTCAGGCCGAGGGTGTCCATCCGTCCGCGTTCGACGCTGAGCTGCTGACGCAGGGCATCGATCTGCTGCTGGGCACGGCGCCATTCGCCGTGGAACAGCAGCAGGGCCGCGATCATGCCCAGGCACAGGACGAGGCCGATGATCCAAGCCGCGCCCTGGAGTCCGGGAATCGCGAGCGCCACGATTCCGAGCACGGTGAGCACCGCGATCGTCACGGCCGCCGGTGAGTTGGTGAGGAAATCCAGGAAACGCTTCACATTTCCAAGCCTACTGTTTCAACCTCCACATATCGTGCAACCGGGTGGCATATAGTGTGGTGCGAAAACGCATGCCTATACGCAGGAGAGCTCAGCTTGAAGATTTCAGTCATCGGTTGCGGGTATCTGGGTGCGGTGCATGCGGCGGCGATGGCCTCTTTGGGGCACGAGGTCGTCGGAGTCGACGTCGACGAAGGCAAGGTCGAGGCTCTGTCATCGGGTCGTCCGTCATTCTTCGAACCGGGGCTCGGTGAACTGTTGGTCAGGGCTCAGGACAAGGGCCGCCTCGAGTTCACCACCGATGTCTCCCGTGCCGCCGAGGCGGTCGTGCACTTCGTGTGCGTGGGCACTCCGCAGAAGCCCGGCGAGTTCGCCGCCGACGTCACCTATGTCGATGCGGCCGTTGAATCGCTGCGTCCCCACCTGACTCGGACGTCGGTGGTTGTGGGCAAGTCCACCGTTCCCGTGGGCACTGCGGACCGTCTCGCGAAGGTCATCGCGGAGACGGGTGCGACGATGATGTGGAATCCCGAGTTCCTGCGCGAAGGGCATGCCGTCGATGACACCCTGCATCCGAACCGTCTTGTCTACGGCGTGACCGACGGTGACGCCGGGCACCGAGCGGCGGCGACTCTCGACGAGGTGTACGCGACGATGCTGGCCGAGGACACGCCGCGGATGATCACAGACTTCGCGACCGCGGAGCTGGTGAAGACAGCAGCGAATTCGTTCCTGGCCACGAAGATCTCGTTCATCAACGCCATGGCCGAACTCTGCGAGGCCTCCGGCGCCGACGTCACTCAGCTCGCCGATGCGATCGGCATGGATGATCGGATCGGACGGAAGTTCCTCAACGCCGGACTCGGCTTCGGCGGCGGCTGCCTGCCCAAGGACATCCGCGCGTTCATGGCCAGGGCCGGTGAGCTCGGCGCCGATCAGGCGGTGGCGTTCCTCAAGGAGATCGACTCGATCAATATGCGCCGTCGCGTGCGCATGGTCGACATCGCCCGCGACGCGTTGGGCGGGTCGTTCATCGGCAAGAAGATCACGGTGCTGGGTGCGGCGTTCAAACCCGACAGCGATGACGTCCGGGACTCCCCGGCATTGGCCGTGGCCCGACTCATCGCCACACAGGGCGGCATCGTCACCGTCACCGACCCGCAGGCCATCGACAATGCACAGCGGGCGTTCCCCGAACTCGGGTACGTCACCGACACCTCGGAGGCGCTGACCGGGGCCGATGCGGTGCTGTTGCTGACCGAGTGGAAGGAATACCGGGAGCTCGATCCGGCGGCCACGGCCGAGCTCGTGGTCGGCAAGGTCCTCGTCGACGGACGCAATGTGCTCACGCCCGAACTGTGGCGGGGCGTCGGCTGGACCTATCGCGCCCTGGGCCGTCCATGAGGGTCGGGCTCGTCACCGACTCGACGGCGCAGCTGACACTGCCCGAGCGGAACCGGCTGACCGTGGTCACCGGCGGTCTGTTCCGGATCGTCCCGCTGACCGTGCTCATCAACGGAATCGCCCACACCGACGGGGAGCTTGCTCCCAGCGTCCTCTGCCATCAACTGTCCGACCGGGCGGAGGTCACGACGTCGATGGCCACTCCCGCCCAGTTCGCCGCCGCGTTCCAGGAACTCATCGACGACGGCGCGGAAGCGATCATCGTCGTGACGATCTCCGGGGAACTCTCGGGCACGCGGGATTCCGCGGTGACGGCCGCCGCCGACGTCCCCGTGCTCGTCGAGGTCGTCGACTCACGCACCACCTCGGCGGGGCTGGCCGGGGCCGTGTCCGTCGCGGCCGCGGGCATCGCTGCCGGTGAGTCGGTGTCATCGGTCACCGGGACCGTCGCCGACTGGTGTGCGAGCGAGACCGTGACGATCTTCGCTCCCGAAACCCTCGAATATCTTCGCCGAGGCGGCCGTATCGGAGCCGCGTCCTCCCTCCTCGGTCGCGCCCTGCAGATCGTGCCCGTCCTCGGACTCAAGTCCGGAGTGGTCGTCCCGATCGCGCGGGTGCGCACCCGGGGCAAGGCCCTCCAGCGGATGAGCGCGATCGCCGCCGAAACTGCCGCCGACCTCGCGGTCGAACCCGCGGAGCTGCAGGCCGAGATCCAACAGTCGGAGGGCCTCACAGACGATCGAGACGTCATCGAACTCGACCAGCTGCTGACCTCCCGCGGCTTCACGACGAGCTTCCGCACGCTCTCGCCGATCATCACCGCCCACGTCGGTCCCGGCGCCCTCGGCGTATCGGTGCAGACGACGCCGTAAGGGGCCTCACTCCGACGCCGCATCCTGTGGACAGCGCCTCGACTCCACCGTCGTGAGCCTGTGGACGCAGACACGGTGTCCACAGGCCTCACTCCGGCCCTGGTCGTTTCCCTGCGCAGTCTCATAGCCTCGCGGGCATGGCTGTGTCTCCGGATGATCGATTCGCCGGCCTCCTGAACTCCAGTGCCGAACGGGGCGGATGGGTGCCGGGAGACGTCTTCACCGCCGATTCCGCCGGCGAGGAGGAGGTCGTCGAACCCCGGAGAGTGCGGCTGCCGGTGCTCGTGGCGGTCGCGATCGCCACGGTCGGCATCCTCGTCCTCGCGTTCTTCCTGTTCCGCCCCGCGGCCCAGCACGCGCCCACGGGTGCCGATGCCGACGAGCCGGCGGCCGGATCGGACGGGACGAACCCATCGACCGCCGAGGCGGGCTCGCCCGCCGGTGGGAGCACCGGGCCGGCCGAGGGCGCGCAAGGAGTCGGAGCAGGAGGTGCGGGCGCAGCCTCCGCGGCACCGTCGGGCGATGTCATCGTTCACGTCACCGGGGCTGTGAAGAAGCCATCGGTGGTCACGCTCAAGGCCGGAGCCCGCGTCCAAGACGCCGTCGAAGCGGCCGGCGGCCTGAGCAACGGCGCCGATGCCGAGTCGATCAATCTCGCTCGAGTCCTCGCCGACGGAGAGCAGATCCACATTCCGAAGGAAGGAGAAACCCCGCCCGGTGATGGGGCTTCCGGTGGAGCCGACGGGGCATCGGGAGGTGCAGACGCAGCATCGGGTACATCGGGCGGAGCATCTGATGCTGCGGGCGGAGCACCGGGTGCAGGCGGCAAGATCGATCTCAACGCCGCCGATGCCGCGGCCCTCGAAACCCTGCCCGGCGTCGGTCCGGTCACCGCCGAAGCCATCATCGCCCACCGCCAGTCTCAGCCGTTCGCCTCCGTCGATGATCTGCTGCTGGTCAAAGGCATCGGGCCGAAGACCTTCGAGAGTCTCAGAGACCTTGTCACCGTCGGCTGAGCCTCCACCGCACAGGAACGGACAGGAATCCCGATCACGCGGCGGCGGGCGCAGCGGTCGGGAGTCCGAACCTCGCGGGGGCCGGTGCGCCAGGCGGGACCTCCACACAGGCTGGGACAGGCTCAGAGACCGGGCGCACCGGTCGGCTGCGGCGATCGGCGGGTGGATGCGTGTTCAGGCGCGACTGTGGCCGGGTTCGGTTCGCCTGCTGTGCTGCGCGGCCGGACTGTGGACGACGGCACTGCTCGCACCCGGCCCGTGGGCACTGCTTGCGGCCCCCGTACTCGGAGCCCTCGGATTCCTCACTCTGCACAGGCACCACCACCTCGGCGTCGGGCTCCTCGTCTTCGCATGCCTGCTGACGACCCAGATCACTGCGCTGTCGACGGCGCGCGGACCCGAGGCCGCAGTCGAAACGGTCGGCACCGTCATCGGGCACAGCACTCCCGGGCCCAGCGGATGGTCACGGCTGACCCTGGTCACCGCCACCGGCTTCACGGAAGTGCTCAGTCCCGAGGTCGTCGCCGACGGGTCCCGGGTGCGGATGATGACCGAGCGGCTCGACGACATCCGGCTCAGCAGCGACGATCCTCGCGTCGTACGCGAACCGGGCGGCCTCTGGCAGTGGCGGGAGGTGCTGCGCGACCGATTGCGGGAAGACTCCCTGGCAGCGGGCAACGACGGTGGACGGCTGCTGCCGGGACTCGTCGTCGGCGACACCGGCCCGCAGGACGAGCGCATGCTCGACGACATGCGCGTGGTCTCACTCACCCACGTCTCGGCGGTCTCGGGCAGCAATGTCACGATCGTCAGCCTCGGCGCGGGACTGCTCGCAGGTTTCTGCCGGGCAGGACCACGGCTGCGGGTGAGCATCGGGGTGCTGACCTGCCTCGGCTACGTCTTCGTCGTCGGCTTCGAACCGAGCGCGATCCGGGCAGCGGGTATGGCGATCGCCGCCGCCGTGGTGTTCCTGCGCGGGGGAGGGATCTCCCCGGTGGCGGTGATGTGCTCGACGGCGAGCCTGCTGTTGGCCTTCGTGCCGGTTCTGGCGACCTCGGTGGGGTTCGTGCTCTCCGTCGTCTCCACGGCTGCGATCATGTTCGTCGTCCCGGTGCTGATGCGGCGGTTGGCGGTGCACGTGCCGTTCGTGCCTGCGGTGCTGGTGACCGCGCTCGTCGTACCTCTCGTCGCGCAGCTTGCGTGCACTCCGGTGCTCGTCGGCATCGATCCGCGCATCGGCCTGTGGTCGGTGGCCGCGAACGCCTTGGCCGCGCCTGCCGTGCTGCCGGCCACCGTGGCCGGTTTCCTCAGCCTCGTCTTCACAGGGACGGCCACGACGGGTCTGCCCGGGCCGGAGTTCGCCGCAGCCTTCCTCGCCTGGCTCGGGTCATTCCCGGCATGGTGGATCGTCGGGGTCGCCCGTGCCTGTGCGTCGTTGCCCGGTGCCGCGCTCGACTGGCCCACACCACCGGTGGGGACGTTGCTGGCTCTAGGGCTGTTGGCCGTCGCTGCTGTGGGCACGTGGATGCTCTTGCGCCGGCGGATGTGGGGACTGCCCATCCTCGTCCTGTGCATCGTGCTCACTGCTGCGGTCGTCGTCACGGTGCGCAGCAAACCGCCGGGGCCCGATTGGCGGGTGCTCGTCTGCGACGTCGGGCAGGGTTCGGGTGCGGTGATCAACCTCGGCGATGGGAAGGGGCTGGTCATCGACACGGGCAAGGAGTCGAAACCCATCGATATGTGTCTCGACGAATCCGGGATCAAGGAGTTCGACCTCATGCTCTCTCATTTCGACGCCGACCATTTCGCCGGCTATGCAGGTACGACGTGGGGGAGGACGATCGGCAAGCTGTTCGTGTCCGCAAATGTCGCGGACACGGCCGAGGCACGCAGGGTGGCGACGGACACGGGCGCCGAGGTGGTGGCCACCGACCGCGGGCAGAGCCTGAACATCGGGTCTGCTTCGGTGGAGGTGCTGTGGCCGCCGCTGCGCCCGACGGTCGGGGGAGAGGACGAGGAGCTGCGCAATGAGGATTCGCTCGTCGTCCGCGTCGAACAGGACGGGCTGTCCACCCTGCTGCCAGGGGACGTCGGGGAGGATGAGCAGTACGTGCTCGCGCAGGGGCTGAGTCCGGTCGACGTGCTCATCGCACCGCATCATGGTTCTTCGGATCTGGCGCCGGAGTTCTTCACCGCGGCCGCACCGCGGTTGGGAGTTGTGTCCGTGGGGGAGAACAGCTATGGGCATCCGACGCAGAAGTCGCTGCGCGCCTTCGGACCCGTCCCGGTTCTGCGCACCGATCACTGCGGGTCGGTCGCGATCTATGCCGACGGTCACTACAGCACCGGACGGGGATGCTCGGAAGACCGCCGGTGAGGACAGGCGAAACCGGTGAGGACAGGCGAAACCGGTGAGCGGGAGCCGGGCGGAGGCTCGGGTGGCCCCCAGGTGAGGGCCGCCTCGGCGAGTGCCACGTGTGTCGGCCCGCCACGATAGGCTGGTGGTCATGGCAGTGAAGAAGACCCTCGTCCCGTGGAGTTCGGCGAAACCGGCCCCGGTCGTGATGATCTCCGGCGGCGAATCGGTGCTCGTGCGCATGGCCAAGGACAGGATCGTCTCGGCGGCACGGAAGAAGGATCCCGAGGAGATCGAATTCGACGCGGCAGCGTATCAGTCCGGCGAATTGGCCATGGCCGCCTCACCCTCCCTGTTCTCCTCCGCGAAGCTCATCATCGTCGATTCCGTGGAGAAGTGCTCGGAGGACTTCCTGAGCGATGCGCTGGCCTACCTCGACGAACCGAATGACGACGCCGTCGTGCTGCTCATGCACGCCGGCGGCAATCGCGGAGCGAAGCTCGTCAAGAAGATCGACGCCGCGGGCTTTCCCCGCATCGATGCGGCGGTGTTGAGGAACGAGAGCGACCGGGCGAAGTTCGCGCAGAGTCGGTTCAAAGCCGCCAAACGCCGGATCGACGAGGCGGGCATGGCCGCGCTCATGTCGGCGCTGGGCTCGGACCTTGCCGAACTCAACGCCGGAGTCGACCAGCTCATCGAGGACACCGAAGGCACGATCACCGCGCAGACCGTCGACCAGTACTACGGCGGACGCGTCGAGGCCACCGGGTTCAAGGTCGCCGATGCGGCGGTGGCCGGGGACGCGAAGAACGCACTCAGCCTGCTCCGCCACGCACTGTCGACCGGTTCCGACCCGGTGCCGCTCGTTGCGGCGGTGGCGATGAAGCTGCGGGGAATGGCCAAGGTGCAGGGGTTCGCCGGCTCGAGCGGAGAGCTCGCTTCGGAGCTGAAGATGGCGCCCTGGCAGGTCGACCGCGCCAGGCGGGAGGTTCGGCGGTGGAACGAGGTCGCACTCGGCCAGTCACTCATCGCCGCGGCAGAAGCCGACGAGGCCGTCAAGGGCGGCGGCAGGGACCCGGTCTATGCCGTCGAATGGTTCGTCTCCGAAGTCAGCCGCTTGGCCCGCGTCCGCTGACCGCCCCAGTTGCTACCTGACGGCGGCCCAGCAACCTCGCGCGAGGTTGCTGGGCCGCCGTCAGGTAGCAATTGAATGTGCGCAGGGCCCGATCCGTGGTGGATCGGGCCCTGCGAAGCTACAGCCTCAGTCGTCTGCTCAGAGAGCGTTGATCTGCGTAGCCAGACGCGACTTGCGGTTCGCAGCGTTGTTCTTGTGCAGAACACCCTTCGAAACAGCCTTGTCGAGCTTGCGGGCGGCCACAGCATAAGCCTGCTGTGCCTCGTCCTTGTTGCCGGCAGCAATGTTCTCGCGGACGACGCGGACGTAGGAGCGAACCTCGGACCGGACAGCCTTGTTGCGCTGACGAGCCTTCTCGTTCGTCTTGATCCGCTTCATCTGGGACTTGATATTAGCCAATTTCAACACTCTTTCGTGTGAGTACTACATGGTCGTGAGGGCGCGTCGAACCGACCTGATCATCTCCGCGGGGAAACACATCGACGACATCGGATCCGACGGCGTCTTCACCCGACCGCGGCGAGACACACGCCTTGATGAAGACACAGCTGTCAATCATACAGCCTCCGTGCCCGGGCGGGAAATCCCGCGACGGACGAATCCGCCCTCAGCCGGCGATGGTCTTCGCCACGTGGTCGAAGACCTCACGCGGCATGATCGCGCCCTCACGGCGGATCGAATCCGGGTCGAGGCGGATGACGCGATCGAGTCGGATCTCCGAGGGCCGGCCCTGCGAGTCCCACTCGCCCGTGCCGATGTTCATCCAGCGCGCATGCCGGTCCTCACGCACCTCGCCGACTCCGCCGGGAATGTGGTCCTTGCTGGTGAGCATGAGTGCGAGTAGCCACCGCCCGTCGCGTCCGACGACGAGCGAGGGACGATCCTTGCCCTGGGAGTGATCCTCTTCGAAGGGGACCCATCCCCACACGACCTCGCCCGGGTCGGCATCGCCGTCGAGATCAGGGGAGTAGCTGACCGTGATCGGGCCCTCGTAGTCACCCGGATAGGAACCGCCGGATCCGCCGGCACCGCCCGACTGACCCCCACCGCCCGACTGAGGGGACGGCCTCGCCGAGGTGGCCCTGGTCTCGGATCCGCGCGATCCGGAATCCCGCCGGCGGGCGTCGGGACGACCGGCCTCCGGACGGTCGCCCTGGGGCGCGCCCCCGCTGTTCTTCTTCGACTGTGACTGGCGCAGGTAGCGCAGGCCCTCGCGGACCCCGATCCGCGCGGCACGGTTGACGATCGATCTCCAATTCATGTCCTCAGCCTAATCGAGGCCGCCTGATCGAGGCAGGGGAACGCGAGAGGATGACCGAACCGCGCACACGGACTCAATCGCAGGGTCACCAGGAGAAGACCGTGCCCTCACTCGAAGTCGAGGACGGCTTCGACAGGGAAATGATCGGAGGGGTACGTGCCGTCGAGGTTGAACGTGTCGATCCTCGTCGAGACCGTGCGCAGCCCCGCGGTGGTGAGGATCCAATCGATGCGCGGCTCACCCGCCTGCGGTCCCTTGTACCGGTGGAAGGTGCCGATGTCCTCACCGGGGACCTCGGCGGCGGTGTCGGTCAGCCCGAGTTCGGTGCAGAAGAGGTCGTAGATAGGGGATCCGGTGGCGACATTGAAGTCTCCGGTGACCACGGAGGGGAAGGCCGCCTCGGCGATCGTCTCGGCCATGATCCGGCCCGACTCCACCCGGGCGCGTTCGGACCGGTGGTCGAGGTGGGTGTTGAGCACCCGCAGACGTCGCTTCGTGACGAGGTCGCGGACGTCGACGGTCGTCAGCGTCCGCGCATGGGAGACGCCCCACGATTCCGAAGCCACGGTCTCGGGCTGCTCGGACAGCCACGAGATGTCAACCGCATCGACGTCGAAGCGGTGCGAGTCGAGGATCACGGCGGTGAACTCTCCGGCGTTGCCTCCGGAATGGCCTTCGCCGAGCCAGATGTACTCCTCGGGCAGCATCCCGATGAGGGTTTCGAGCTGATCGAGCTCACCCTCCTGAGTGCCGACGATGTGGGGGTGGGCGCGGCGGATGAGCTCGGCAGCGACCGGCAGCCGCTGCGCCACGGGATGACCGTCCATGGCGGGGTAGCGGAGATTGAAGCTCATGACTGTGAAATCGCTCATGCTCCCATCTTCCCCGATCGCGGCCCGTTGCGGCGGTGTCGGTGTGGATTCCGAGTCCGCACACAAGTCATGAAAGAATGAGATCTCTGGTCTGTTCTCAGATCCGATCTGTCAAAGGAAGGGCGTTCATGTCACCTCAGGTGAACAAGGAAGCATTCGCGCGGATCTCACCGTCCGCCACCTCACCCGAGCTGATCCGCAATTTCTGCATCATCGCTCATATCGACCATGGCAAGTCGACGCTGGCCGACCGGATGCTCCAGATCACCGGAGTCGTCGAATCACGGGATATGCGGGCCCAGTACCTCGACCGGATGGACATCGAACGCGAACGCGGCATCACGATCAAATCCCAGGCCGTGCGCATGCCCTGGGAACACGAGGCCACCCCGTATGCGCTCAACATGATCGACACCCCCGGTCACGTCGACTTCAGCTACGAGGTCTCACGGTCCCTGGCCGCGTGCGAGGGTGCACTGCTGCTCGTCGACTCCGCGCAGGGCATCGAAGCCCAGACCTTGGCCAACCTGTACCTGGCCATGGAGAACGACCTGACGATCATCCCCGTGCTCAACAAGATCGACTTGCCCGCCGCGCAGCCGGAGAAGTACGCCGAGGAGCTCGCGAACCTCATCGGCTGCGAACCCGAGGACTGCCTGCTTGTGTCCGGCAAGACCGGTGAGGGCGTCGAGGAGGTCCTCGACCGCATCATCACCGACATCCCCGCCCCCGTCGGCGACGCCGAGGCACCGGCCAGGGCGATGATCTTCGACTCCGTCTACGACACCTACCGCGGCGTGGTCACGTATGTGCGCGTCATCGACGGTTCGCTGTCCCCACGCGAGAAGATCGAGATGATGTCGACCGGCAGCACCCACGAGCTGCTCGAGATCGGAGCCTCCTCACCCGAGCCGAAGGCGACGAAGGGCCTCGGCGTCGGTGAGGTCGGCTACCTCATCACCGGCGTCAAGGACGTGCGCCTGTCCAAGGTCGGCGACACCGTGACCGCGGCCGCGGCTCCTGCGACCCAGGCGCTCGAAGGCTACCGCGAGCCCAAGCCGATGGTGTTCTCCGGACTCTTCCCCATCGACGGTTCGGACTATCCGGTGCTGCGCGACGCGCTGGACAAGCTCAAACTCAACGACGCCTCCTTGGCCTACGAACCGGAGACGTCCACGGCGCTGGGCTTCGGCTTCCGCTGCGGATTCCTCGGTCTCCTCCACCTCGAGGTGCTCCGGGACCGGCTCGAACGCGAATTCGACCTCGATCTCATCTCCACCGCCCCCTCCGTCATCTACGACGTGACGATGGAAGACGGCACCGAGACCGTGGTGACGAACCCGAGCGAATACCCCACGGGCAAGATCAAAGAAGTCCGTGAGCCGATGGTCCAGGCCACGATCCTCACCCCGAGTGACTACATCGGTGCGGTGATGGAGCTGTGCCAGGAGCGCCGCGGCAAACTCCAGGGCATGGACTACCTGTCCTCGGACCGGGTGGAGATCCGCTACCGCCTGCCGCTGGCCGAGATCGTCTTCGACTTCTTCGATCAGCTGAAGTCCCGCACCAAGGGCTATGCCTCACTCGACTACTCCGACGACGGGCGCGACGCCTCCGACCTCGTCAAGGTCGACATCCTGCTCCACGGCGATCAGGTCGATGCGTTCTCCGCGATCGTCCACCGCGACAACGCCTACTCCTACGGGGTGGCGATGGCCGGGAAGCTGCGCAAGCTCATCCCGCGCCAGCAGTTCGAAGTCCCGATCCAGGCGGCCATCGGCTCACGCATCATCGCCCGCGAGACCATCCGCGCGATCCGCAAGGACGTGCTGTCGAAGTGCTACGGCGGCGACATCAGCCGCAAGCGCAAACTGCTCGAGAAGCAGAAGGAAGGCAAGAAGCGGATGAAGATGGTCGGCACCGTCGAGGTTCCGCAGGAGGCGTTCATCGCCGCCCTGTCCTCCGACGAACCGGAGAAGAAGGACGCCAAGAAGTAAGTGCCGGCACAACCGAGCGGCGAAGTTCCCCCGCGTGACGGCTCCCTTCCCGCGTCGGCGGGCATCGGCGCCGGCGACCGGGGCCTGAGCCTCTACGTCCACGTCCCATACTGCCGGGTCCGCTGCGGCTACTGCGACTTCAACACCTACACCGCCGAGGATCTCGGTCCCGGCGCCTCCCGTGAGGACTACCGCGGCAATCTCGCCCGTGAGCTCGATCTGTCGGTGTCCACCCTCGCCGAGGTGGGGGCGGGCAGCCGTGAGGCGTCGACGATCTTCTTCGGCGGGGGCACCCCGACGATGCTCGCCGCCGAGGTGCTCGCCGGCATCATGGACGACATCCGCTCCCGTTTCGCCCTCGCCGCCGATGTCGAGGTGACCACGGAGGCCAATCCGGACACGCTCGATCCCGCCTACATCGCCACCCTCGCGGCTGCCGGATTCACCCGGATCTCTATGGGAATGCAGTCGGCCGTGCCGCATGTGCTGGCCACTCTTGACCGGACGCATGATCCCGAGAAGATCCCCGAGGTGGCCCGCTGGGTCAAGGACGCCGGTGTCGAACTCAGCCTCGATCTCATCTACGGCACCCCGGGGGAGTCGATCGACGATTGGCGGCGGTCCCTCGAGGTCGCCCTGTCCAATGAGGTCGACCACATCTCCGCGTACTCCCTCATCGTCGAACCCGGAACGAAGATGGGCGCGATGGTCAGACGCGGTGAGCTGTCGATGCCCGATGAGGACGACCTGGCCGACAAGTACGAGATCGCCGATGCCGCGATGACTGCGGCGGGCCTGCACTGGTACGAGGTGAGCAACTGGTCGACAGGGCCTGAGACCCGATGTGAACACAACATGGCGTATTGGCGCAATGCCGACTGGTGGGGCTTCGGCCCCGGTGCGCATTCCCATGTCGGGGGAGTGCGGTTCTGGAACGCGAAGCACCCCCGAGCCTGGTCGGACCGGCTGCTGGCGGGGGAGTCTCCGGCGATCGGCCGGGAGGTCCTCGACGATGCGACCCGAGAGATCGAACGGATCATGCTCGCCGCCCGCATCGACGACGAACTGCGCCTCGACTCCTTGGCCCCCGGCAGTGCGCAGGCCGTGCGCACCTTCGTCAAGCAGGGACTGCTGGATCCCGACGGAGTCTCAGCGGGCTGGTTCCGACCCACCCTGCAGGGGCGTCTGCTCGCCGACCATATGGTGCGAATCCTCACCGAGTACGTCTGAACGGACCATGCGCCCGAACGGGCTTGTTCGAGGAAGAAGACGAAACCGGGCCGCTCCCTGAATGCGGAAGCGGCCCGGAGGCGGGGCTGAGGGGAAGTCCTACTTGACGAGCTGGATGCTCATCGGAACCTTGTAGACCTCTCCCTTGTTGGCTGCCACAGCAGCGATGATCATGAAGACGAGAGCGACGATCCAGATGACGAAGTAGAGGATCGCGCCGAATCCGAAGGTGATCACTGCGAAGATGTCCGCCACGATGTAGGCGATGATCAGCGTCAGCTGGAAGTTCAGCGACTGGCGGGCCTGTTCGCGGATGAACGGCGACTCGTCCTTCTTCACAAGGAAGACGATGAGCGGGACGATCCACGCGGTGAAGATCGCTCCCACCTGTGTCCACGTCGCCGTGGAGCGCTCGGACGGCGAAGGCTGCCAGAAGCCCGCCGAACCCGGGCCGTAGGCCTGCGGAGGCAGGGCCCGCGAATCGAACGATCTGGTATTCGCCGCCGAGCCGGGGCCGTAGCCCTGCGGGCCGCCGTAGCCCTGCTGGGAGCCGTACGCCTGCTGGCTGCCGTATCCGGGCTGCGATCCGTAGGGTGATTGCGAGCTGGGCTGCTGCGATCCGTAGACAGGCTGACCACCCGGTTGCTGAGAACCGTACTGCGGTTGGGAGCCGTAAGGCTGCTGGGAACCCTGCTGTGGCTGCGATCCATAGGGCTGCTGCGCGCTCGGCTGCTGAGACTGCGGCTGCGATCCCGGCTGCGATCCCGGCTGGATGTATGGCTGCTGTGGCCCCGATTGAGCGGAGTAGTCCGGAGGCATCGGCTGTGCTCGGTTGTCGTTCGGCTGCTGGGGGTTGTCCGACATTAGCGTCCCTTCTCACGTCTGCGTCACACCACACTAGCTCAGTCTCTCCGCCGGAGAGTGTCTCCGAGGTGAACGGGGCCGAGCGCGATTACGGTTTCACGAACAAGATTACTTGACGAACTCGAAGACGAGGGGGATCTTGTAGCCCTCTCCGCGGTTGGCCGCGATGCCGGCGATGATATAGAGGACCGTGTACACCAGCGGGATGACGAAGGCACCGAAGACGATGAACATCCCGAGTCCGAAGGTGACGAAGGAGAGGACGAACCCGAAGAACATCAGGATCAGCGTCGCCGCCGTGGTGGCGATCGTGTTCGTGATCATCGCGTTGAGGCCCTGACGCGTGTGTTCGCGGACGAAGGGCGACTCGTCCTTCTTGACGAGGAACATGATGAGAGGGAGGTATCCGAAGAGAAGAGTGCCCAGATGCGACCACATCGCGGTGGTTCGCTCCCGCTCACCGGCCATCCAGAACAGTTCGGAGCCCGGACCGTACGCGTCATCGGGAAGAGCCTGAGAATCGAAGAGCACGGGATTGACGCCGGGCTGGGGCGGACCGAAACCGGGCTGCTGCCCGTGATTCGGCTGCCCATAGTTCTGCTGCGGGCCCTGCGACGACTGGGGTCCAGCAGCTTGTCCGTAGTTCGGCGGCATGGGGCGGCCGCTGTTCGGCGGTTGGGGGTTGAACGACATGATGGTCCTTTCACTGCCTCTGTCGTTTCACACTATCCCAGCGCCGTGTGCCGAGACATGCCGAAAAGACCCGATCGTGTTCCAACTCGGCAACACGTCTCAGCCGACGGTGACGAAGTCGATGAGCTCCTCGACGCGTCCGGACAGAGTCGGTTCGACGTCGGCGATCGTGCTCACCTTCCCGAGGATCCGCACCCACCCTCGGGCGACATCGCGATGATCGGCATGCGGCCAGCCGATGCGCCGCAGGATCCCGGTCTTCCAATCCTCGCCGCGGGGCACGACCGGCCACTCCCTGATTCCGACCACATGCGGTTTGACCGCCTGCCAGATGTCGACATACGGATGGCCGATGATGTGGACGACATCGCGGTATCGAGGATCCGCGCGCACCGCCTCGGCGATCTTGGACTCCTTCGTCCCGGTCACGAGGTGATCGGCAAGGACCCCCACCCGATGATCCTTGTCGGGGCCGAAGGCCGCGAGCTTGTCGGCGACGTCGTCCAGACCGCCGAGAGGTTCGACGACGACGCCCTCGATGCGCAGGTCATCGCCCCAGATCTTCTCGACCAGCTCCGCATCGTGTTTGCCCTCGACCCAGATCCGGGAACCGCGGGCCACGCGCGCCTTCGCTCCCTCCACCGCACGCGAGCCCGAGGCAGTGCGGCCCGGAGTGGTCGCCTTCTTCTTCGCGGGCAGGCGGACATCGACGGGCTGGCCCTCGAGAAGGAACCCCGGCCCCAGCGGAAAGGCGCGCACCTTGCCCGCCCGATCCTCGAGATTGACGACGACTCCCGCGGTGGTCTTCTCGGCACCGACCACTGCGCCGACGTACCCGCTCATCGCATCCTCGAGCACCATCCCGAGCCCGAGCTCGACGGGTCGGGACTTCTTCGGACGGTGTGAGGAGGGGGAGCTGCCGGAGAGGACGTCGGGCCCGTAGCGATCGAAAGCATTCACGCTCACCCACGATAATGGGCAGTCGGCGAATATTCCCGGTGCCCCACCGCGGCGTGCCGGACGGCACGTCCGGAAAGGCGTGCCGGACAGCGCTCCCGCGACGTGCCGCACGACACATCCTGGTAGGAGTGCCGGACGACACATCGCCGAGCGCGTGCCGGACGGCACGCCCCAGACGTGAAATCGACTGCCAAGAAGCGTAGAATTGGCACTCAGTGCTAGCGAGTGCCAAACGTGTGGGGAGGTCAGCGATGAACGACAGCAGGAGAGCTCAGGTGCTGCGCGCCATCGTCGAGGACTTCGTCGCCACGAACGAACCCGTCGGTTCGAAGGCCATCGTCCAGCGGCACACCCTCGGGGTGTCGCCGGCGACGATTCGCAACGACATGGCCCAGCTCGAGCAGGACGGGTACATCGCTCAGCCCCACACCTCCGCCGGTCGGATCCCGACCGACCTCGGCTATCGGATGTTCGTCGATCGCATCGACGAGTTCAAACCGCTCACGCAGGCCGAACGGCGTGCGATCTTCCAGCTCATCGACGGCGACGTCGAACTCGATGAGATGCTCGACCGCACCGTGCGCGTGCTCTCGGGTCTGACCCACCAGGTCGCGCTCATCCAGTACCCGACTGTGTCGCTGGCCCGCATCAAGCACATCGAGATCGTCGGGCTGGGACCAAACCGCGTCCTCGTCGTCCTCATCACCGACGCCGGCCAGGTCGAGCAGAAGACCGTGACCGTGGCGCAGGGACTCGATGACGACGGAGTGCGTGCGCTGCGCGACCGCATCAACGTCGAGTTCTCCGGCAAGAAGCTCTCCCGAGTCATGGGGGAGGCCGGAGCATCGTCACAGACCCCGACCGGCGCCGAGGCGGACCCGGCCGATGCCGTCGATCCCGACGTTGGCGAGGTGGAGAAGGTCAAGGCCGCGGTCGTCGACCTCGTCGCCGCGACCCGGGAGGACCGACTCATCATGGCCGGCACCGCGAACCTCGCCCGGTCCGGACGCGAATTCGGTGAGCAGATGGCCCCGATCCTCGAGGCCTTCGAGGAACAGGTCGTGCTGCTGCGGCTGCTGACTTCGATGGCCGAGGACCACGATGAGATCAGCGTGCGCATCGGACGTGAGAACACTCACGAATCGTTCAGTTCGACATCGGTCGTGGCCGCCGAATATGGTCATGACGCAGGTTCCTCGGCCCGCCTGGCGGTGCTGGGGCCGACGCGGATGGACTACCCGACGACGATCTCGGCCGTCAGGGCAGTGGCGAAGTATGTGTCCTCGCTCCTCGATCGAGGATGAAGCGACACCGCACCGGACCGGGCCCCGAGCCCGCCACCATGAACACGAAGAACACACACCACCAGGGAGAGAGAAGTTTCTGTGGCCGATCACTATGAAACACTCGGAGTGTCCAAGGACGCTTCCGCGGCTGAGATCAAGTCGTCGTACCGGAAGCTGGCACGCAAGTACCACCCGGACGTCAACCCCGGCCACGAAGACGAATTCAAGGCCATCTCGCTGGCCTACGATGTGCTCTCCGATCCGGAGAAGCGCCGCAACTACGATATGGGCGGCGGAGAGAACGGCCAAGGCGGATTCCCCGGCGGCGGCGGATTCGGAGGCTTCGGAGACATCTTCGAGACCTTCTTCGGCGGTGGCGGTGGGCAGGCCGGCGGCCCGATCCCACGCACCCAGCGCGGCAAGGACGCCCTCGTCGGTGTCAGCATCGACCTGAAGACCGCTGCCTTCGGCGGCACCGTCGACCTCGACGTGACCACCGCCGTCGTGTGCGAGACCTGCTCGGGTGCCGGCACCCAGGAGGGCACCTCGGTCGAGACCTGCAGCCTGTGCCACGGAGCCGGCAGCGTCCAACGTATGACCCGGACCCTGCTGGGCCAGATGGTCACGAACCAGACCTGCAACTCCTGCCACGGCTTCGGCACCGTCATCCCCAACCCCTGCCTCAACTGCCAGGGCGACGGCCGGGTGCGCAAGCAGCGGACGATGAAGATCCGCATCCCCGCCGGCGTCTCCGACGGAACCCGCATCCAGCTGAGCAGCCAGGGCGAGGTCGGACCCGGCGGAGGACCCGCCGGCGACCTCTTCGTCGAGGTCATGGTCACCCGCCACGAGGTGTTCCAGCGCGACGGCGACAACCTCCGCGCCTCGGTGTCCGTGCCGATGACCGCCGCCGCTCTCGGCGCGACCATTCCGTTCGAGACCTTCGACGGCACCCAGGACCTCAGCATCGCCCCGGGCACCCAGTCGGGCACGGTCGTCAAGCTGACCGGTCTCGGCGCCTCCCGTCTGCGCTCGGAGACCCGCGGCGACCTGCTCATCACCGTCGACGTGCACACGCCGGACAAGCTCGACGACGAACAGCGCGAACTGTTCGAAAAGCTCGCCGAGCTGCGCGGTGAAGAGGCCCCACGGGCTCAGATCACCACCGAGAAGTCCGGCATGTTCTCCCGCATGCGTGAGAGGTTCGCCGGTCGGTGAGTCTGCCCGTCTTCCACACCGCTGCCGCCGTCGAGGCGGTGCCCGGTCACGTCCTCACCGTCGGTGAGGACGTCGCCGGACACGCGGTGCGAGTGCGTCGGATCGGCCCCGGTGAGCAGATCGAGGTCGTCGACGGTCAGGGCACACGTGCCCGCGGACAGGTCACGGCCGCCTCGGCGACGGGCATGGATATCGACGTCACAGCGGTCACGCGCGAGGACGAACCCCGTCCCCGCCTGGTCCTCGTCCAAGCCCTGGCGAAGGGCGACCGGGACCTGCAGGCCATCGAGGCGGCCACGGAGATCGGCGTCGACGAGGTCATTCCCTGGGCCGCAGAACGTTCGATCGCCGACTGGCCGGCGAAGAAGCGGGAGAAGATGGCGGCGAAGTGGGAGAACCTGCTCCACGCAGCATCCCTGCAGGCGAGACGCTCCCGCTTCCCCCGACTGCACGAACTCGTCCGCGGCACCGCACTGACCCGGTCGCTGGGCAGGTCGGATGCGGTGTTCGTCCTCCACGAGACTTCGCAGACGAGACTCTCCAAGGCACTTGCCGAACTCGGCTCCGGCAGCACACCCGTACAACCACCCGAACGCATCGTCCTCATCGTCGGTCCCGAGGGCGGCATCAGCGACGGCGAACTCGAGGCCCTCATCGGTGCCGGCGCACAGCCGGTGCTGCTCGGGCCCACTATTCTGCGCTCCTCCTCGGCCGGATCGGCCGGCCTCGTCATGGCCCAGAATTCATTGGGCCGTTGGTGAGCCGAGCGACTACGATGGAAGCACACACAGGCGCCGTCTGAGACGGCGGCCCCGCACGCGAAGGAACATTCTGGACATCACCCCCACCACGAACCCTGCGAACACCACCGACCAGCAGGCACCCGGCGGCGACGGCACCGATGCCGCAGCGTCCGGCAGCGACAGCGTCCGCCTCGTCATCCCCGACTCCATCGACCTCGTCGAATTCTTCGGACCCGGGGAGGCGAACCTGCGAGTGCTGGAGAAGATCTTCAGCGACCTCGACATCCACGTCCGTGCCAACCAGGTCCAGGCCGCCGGCGATCCGAAGCGCCTCGAGGCCTTCGTCGCAGTCATCGGAGAGCTGAAGAAGCTCCACGCGGCGGGACACCGCATCAACGAGGAGACGATCGAGCGCGTCACGTCGTTCTCCGCCGAGGGGGCGGCCGCCTCGGCGGTGCTGGGCACGAACATCCTGTCCACGCGGGGCAAGTCGATCCGACCGAAGACGATGGGCCAGCACGACTACGTCAAGGCCATCCGCAATCACACGATCACCTTCGGCATCGGTCCCGCCGGCACGGGCAAGACGTACCTGGCCATGGCGATGGCCGTCAACGCCCTCCAGCACAAGGAGGTCTCGCGGATCATCCTCACCCGGCCCGCCGTCGAGGCCGGAGAGTCGCTGGGCTACCTGCCGGGCACACTCAACGAGAAGATCGACCCCTATGTGCGCCCTCTCTACGATGCGCTGCACGATATGGTCGACCCCGAATCCATCCCGCTGCTCATCGAGACCGGCACGATCGAGGTCGCACCGCTGGCGTACATGCGCGGACGGACCCTCAACGACGCCTTCATCATCCTCGACGAGGCGCAGAACACCACGGCCGAGCAGATGAAGATGTTCCTCACGCGACTGGGATTCGGCTCGCGGATGGTCGTCACCGGCGACATCTCGCAGATCGACCTGCCGGGCAAGACCCGCAGCGGCCTCAAGGTCGTCCGCGACATCCTCAGCGGAATCGAGGACCTGCAGTTCTGCGAGCTCGGCAGCAAGGACGTCGTCCGGCATTCGCTGGTGACGAAGATCGTCGACGCCTACGACCTGTGGGGGAGTGCCGAATGAACACCGAGCTGCTCAATGAGACCGACACCGAGGTCGACCTCGACGAGGTCGTGGCGCTGACCGAATACTTAGGCGAGGCCCTTCACATGCACCCGGGCGCCGAACTGGCTGTGACTATGGTCGACACCGAGGCCATGTCCGAACTCCATGTGAACTGGATGGATCTCGACGGTCCGACCGATGTCATGTCCTTTCCTATGGACCAGCTCCACCGGGGCGAACCCGACCGTCCCACCGAAGGCCAGATGGGCGACATCATCATCTGCCCCGAGGTGGCCCGCACCCAGGCCGAGACGGCCGGGCATTCGACGATGGACGAGATCCTGCTGCTGACCGTGCACGGATTCCTCCACCTGCTCGGCTACGACCACGGCGAGCCCGAGGAACGCGAGGAGATGTTCGCTCTCCAACGGCATCTGCTGCTGACCTTCTTCGCCGCCCGCTACGACGGCCGCACCGACATCCCCACCCCCACCGAGGTCTGAGCGTGTTCGCCTACTTCCTCGGAGCGGCCCTGTGCCTGGTCATCTCCGCGACCCTCTCTGCCGTCGACGCGGCACTGCTCAACGTCTCCCACCATGCGGTGGAAGAGGCGAAGGAGGAGGGCAGCCGTGCGGCCGTGCGGGTGGAGAAGATCCTCGTCGACCTGCCCACGAACATCAACGTCATCATCTTCGTGCGCAACTTCCTCGAGGCGCTGGCCACGGTCTTCATCGCCCTGGCCTATGACTCGACGTACTCCGTGGGACCGCTCATGGTCTTCCTCACGGTGCTCACCGCCTCGGTGGCGGTCTTCATCATCGCCGGAGTCTCCCCGCGCACGATCGGCAAACGCCGTTCCCTGGCCGTGTGCCTCAACCTCAGCTGGGTCGTGCGCATCGTCCTCGTCGTCCTCAAACCCCTGACGCGGATCCTCGTCGTCCTCGGCAACCTGCTGACCCCGGACAAGGTGTACAAGGACGGACCGTTCGTCACCTCCGAACAGCTACGCGACCTCGTCGAGCGGGCCAGCGAATCGGACATCATCGAAGACGGCGAACGCGAGATGATCCAGTCCGTGTTCAACCTCTCGGACACCTCGGCGAACGAGGTCATGGTCCCTCGCACGGATCTCATCACCGTCGACGCCGAGGTGGGGCTGCAGAAGACGCTCAACCTGTTCTTCCGCTCGGGGTTCTCCCGCATCCCCGTGTGCGGGGAGGACCTCGACGACGTCCGCGGTGTCGCGTACCTCAAAGATGTGGCCCGTCGCCTCCACCTGCATCCGGAGGACGCGGACCGGCCCATCGGCAACCTCGCCCGCAGCGTGCTGTTCGTGCCGGAGACGAAGCCCGCGGACGATCTGCTGCGGCAGATGCAGCTGGACTCGACTCACCTGGCGATCCTCATCGACGAATACGGCGGCACCGCCGGGCTCGTGACGATCGAGGACATCGTCGAGGAGATCGTCGGTGAGATCGAGGACGAATACGACAGCAGCGATGACGAACTCGTTGCCGAACCCGACGGTTCGTTCGTCATCAGCACCCGCATGTCGATCTCGGACTTCGCAGAGTACTTCGACGTGCGCATCGACGAAGACAACGTCAACAGCGTCGGCGGACTGCTCTCGAAGCTCATCGACCGGGTGCCCATCGACGGTTCGCATGCGAGCATCGAGGGCCTCGAGATCGAAGCGATGGAGGGGCAGGGTCGGCGCCACCGGATCACCCATGTGCGGGTCACCCGCTTGGGCGACGAACGGCAGGATCCCCGGATCGTCGGTGCCCCCGGGGCTGGCCGACCGGGACCGAGCGGATTCGGCGTCAAGGCCGGTCACACGAAGGAAGAGGACTGAGATGGAATTCCGCACGGACTACCCCGAGGACTACAAGGCGGGATTCGCCTGCTTCGTCGGCCGCCCGAACACCGGCAAGTCGACGCTGACGAACGCCTTGGTGGGGGAGAAGGTCGCGATCACCTCGGCGAAGCCGCAGACGACCAGGCACACCATCCGCGGCATCGTCCACCGCGATGACCACCAGCTCATCCTCATCGACACCCCGGGCCTGCACAAGCCGCGCACCCTGCTGGGATCACGCCTGAACGACCTCGTGGCGATGACGCTCAGCGAGGTCGACGTCATCGGCTTCTGCCTGCCCGCCGACGAGCCGATCGGACCCGGCGACCGCTACATCGCCTCTCAGCTGGAGCTGCTCGACGGGCGCACGCCGATCGTGGCGCTGGTGACGAAGACGGATCTCGTCCCCAAGGACGAGGTCGCCGAGGCGCTGCTGGCCGTCGGCGAACTCGCCGACTTCGCCGACGTCGTCCCCGTCTCCGCAGCCGAGGGCTTCCAGGTCGACACCGTCGATTCGGTGTTGGCCGGTCATCTGCCCGTCTCACCCCCGCTCTACCCGGACGGGGACCTCACCGACGAGCCCGAAGAGATGATGATCGCCGAACTCGTCCGCGAAGCGGCCCTCGAGGGCGTTCGCGACGAACTGCCGCACTCCCTGGCCGTCCAGGTCGAGGAGATGTACCCGCGGGACGGACGCAGCGAAGACAATCCGCTGTGGAACGTCCACGTCAACCTCTACGTCGAACGCCCCAGCCAGAAGGCGATCATCATCGGCAAGGGCGGCAGCAGGCTCAAGGCCATCGGATCCGAATCGAGGCAGGGCATCGAACGGCTGCTCGGCACGAAGGTCTACCTCGACCTGCACGTCAAGGTCGCCAAGGACTGGCAGCGGGACCCCAAACAGCTCGGACGCCTCGGCTTCGACTTCAACCGGAACTGAGGTCATCGGAGGGGCGGTTCGTGCCCTTGCCTGAGGCGACTGTCACAGGGTCCCGGTTGAATCGGCGGCTTCCGCCTGCCATAGACTAGGCCGAGTGAATGCCGAGCAGACTCTGGTCGCCCTGAGCGATCGATCCCCACAGGTTGCCCCCGAAGAGCTCATCGCAGGTCTCGTCCCGCCTCCGCAGTTCGAGGACGTGTCCTTCGACAGCTATCGCACCGACCCGGCCGAACCATCCCAGGCCGAAGCGCGCGCCAAGCTCGAACAGTTCACCGCTCAGTCGAACTCCCCGGGATTCTTCGGCAAGCTCTTCTCGAAGGGCAAGTCCGGCCCGAAGGGCGTCTACCTCGACGGCGGATACGGTGTCGGCAAGACCCACCTCCTGGCCTCTGCCTGGCACGCCAATGAGAAGCCCGCCACCTTCGGCACATTCGTCGAATATACGAACCTCGTCGGCGCCCTCGGCTTCGCCCGGGCTCGAGACGACCTGTCGAAGATGAAGCTCGTCTGCGTCGACGAGTTCGAACTCGATGATCCCGGCGACACCGTGCTCATGTCTCGGCTCATGCGCGAACTCACCGACGCCGGAGTGAAGATCATCGCCACGTCGAATACTCTGCCCGGATCGTTGGGGGAGGGGCGCTTCGCCGCTCAGGACTTCCTCCGCGAGATCCAAGCCCTGGCCGATCAGTTCGAGGTCTATCGCATCGACGGTCAGGACTACCGCCACCGCGCCCTGAGCTCCCCGGCAGATCCGCTGCCCGCAGACGAACTCGATTCGGCCACAGCGGAACTCAGCGGCGTCGTCGCCCGCGATGACTTCTCCGAGCTGGTCAGCCATCTCTCGTCCGTGCATCCGTCCCGCTACGGGCGCATGGTCGACGGCATCGACAATGCTGTGTGGGAGAACGTGAAGACCATCGAGAACGAGAGCGTGGCGCTGCGCTTCGTCGCCCTCGTCGACCGGCTCTACGACCGCAACGTCCACATCATCAACTCCGGCGTGCCCCTCGACAAGGTCTTCACCGAGGAGTCGCTGGCCGGCGGTTACAAGAAGAAGTACATGCGCTGCCTGTCCCGGCTCACCGCCCTGTCGTCCTGAGGGATCAGCGGCTCTGAGCGAATCGCACGGCCCGGGTCCGTCTGTGGTCACTGAACCGAGGAGTTTCGGCAGATTCACCGCGATCACCTCGGCGCAGTGACCGCACATCGCAGCTGTACGGGGAATCGCGGCGCTTGATCCATGAAACGGTGCGACCGAAGTCGGTCGTGTCGTTGTTCACGAACGTGCTGATGCCGCGAGGATGAACGCGAGGAGGCGGCGGACGCGAGGAGGCGGCGGCCTCAGCGCAGGCTGAGCAGTTCGAAGATGGGCAGATCCGGCACCCAATCCGGCAGGCCGACCACCTTGAGCACACCCCAGACGACCACAGCGACGAAGGCCGCCGTGACGGCGCCGACCGTCCAGCGGACCCAGAGTCGCTGAGCCATGATCCAGCGCGTCCACTTCTCGACATTCACCCGCACGAAATGGAGTAGTCTGCGCGCCCACTGGAACTCGCTCGAGATGATGAACAGCCCGATGATGACGATGAGCCAGCCGGGGCCGGGCAGCGGCACGAGGACGAGCCCGATGAGGACGATGAGGGTGCCCAGGCCACCGACGATGGTGCGATAGAGACGAGCCGTATGCGGGTTCGCCAGCACAGTCTGCCGCCAGCGCAGAAAGCCCAGCCGCAGCTTTCGCCACGGTCTCGGGCCCTGTCGATGATGGCGGGAGAACCACCTGCCGGGACGGCTGGATGGGGGATCGGGGTGCACTCAACCACTATAGGTCGGCGACCCTGAAAGCTTGATCAGCGCCTGTGACGACGATCACCCGATTCTGATTTTGCGTATGCCGCCACCTGCGTATAGAGTTGTATCTCGTTGCGAGGGAAACCGAGCAGCGAGAAATGCGGATGTGGCTCAGTTGGTAGAGCATCACCTTGCCAAGGTGAGGGTCGCGGGTTCGAGTCCCGTCATCCGCTCGGAGGCGTCATGGCACTGCCTTGGCGGTGGCGTGGCCGAGAGGCGAGGCAGCGGCCTGCAAAGCCGTATACACGGGTTCGAATCCCGTCGCCACCTCGGATGGGTTGACAGCAATGTCGATCAATCAGCGCGATTGGCGCAGCGGTAGCGCGCTTCCTTCACACGGAAGAGGTCACTGGTTCGATCCCAGTATCGCGCACAGGGACTTCACGGTTCCGGTGCAACAAATGAATAGAGCGCGATTGGCGCAGCGGTAGCGCGCTTCCCTGACACGGAAGAGGTCACTGGTTCGATCCCAGTATCGCGCACAGAAGAAGCCCCGAGTGATCCACTCGGGGCTTCGTGCATGTCTGCCTCTTGAGTCCTCGCCCCGCGTTACCGGGGGTCAGAAGTGCGGGCGTAGTGCACAAATGCAGGGTCGTATGCACGTTCGATGCACAGTTGTATTGAGTACGCTCGCCGAGCTCTCGTTCAAGGCGGAGCGCATGTGTCGACCCGTCCCTCGCTTAAAACGGGGCGTCGTTGGCTCGTTCAAGGCGAGGCGGACCTGTCGACCCGTGCGCCTTTCCGCAAGTGCGCTGCGGCTTGAACGACAGATTTGGGCGAGAGGCTACGGCTTGAACGACCATCTGGGCACGCTCGGGCAGTGCCGCCGAAACCCTGCGCTCCGAACCGATGGTGACGGTGAACGCCCTGATCGCCGTCGTGTGGCCGCTCTGTTGCAGGTCTGGAACGTGAAAAGCATGCGGAAGTAAGCCCGATTGCTAGTACGCTAGGCGTTGTACCTAACGACGAAGACTTCGGAGCACCTATGTCTACTCCTCAGAACCCGTACGGTTCCGGTGACGGTTCGGGCGACAACAACCCGAACAGCCAGAACCCCAACAACCAGCCGAGCGCCCCCGGCCAGGGCGGCGATCAGAACCCGGGTCAGCAGCCTCCCCAGTACAGTTCTCAGCCGCAGCAGCCGAACTACGGCCAGGGTGGCAGCGACGGTTCTCAGGGATACGGACAGCAGCCTCCGCAGTACGGATCGTCGAACGATCAGAACCAGTACGGCCAGAATGCCGGCGGTCAGGACCAGAATCAGTATGGTTCGCAGCCGCAGTACGGTCAGAATGCCGGCGGTCAGGATCAGAGCCCGTACGGTTCGCAGCCGCACTACGGCCAGAACCAGGATCCGTACGGGCAGAACCAGTACGACGCGAACGCGCAGTACGATGCCAACCAGTACGGTCAGCAGCCGGCCTACGCGGGAGCCGACGGTTCCTCCGATCAGTTCATCCCGGCCAACCCGAACGCGGCCTACGGCCAGTACCCCACGGGTTCGGGCGGCAACACCTCGAAGAACATCTGGGGAATCCTCGCCCTCATCGGCGGCATCGTCGGCATCCTGACATCCGGGTTCATCATCGGTGGCTTACTTGGTGTGGCGGCTGTGATCTTCGGGTTTGTCGGCCTTTCGGCTATCAAAAAGGGACTTGCGACGAACAAGGGCCTGAATATCACGGGCATCATTCTGGGCTTTGTCGCGATCGTCTTCACCATTATCGCTGTGATCGTCTACTTCGTCCTCGGCGTCGGTTTCATCTCGGCCGTCGATCAGGCTTCGAGTCAGTCACCGACAGCAGATCCCAGCCAGGGCGCCGGCCAGGATCCGGCCCAGGACCCGAGTCAGGGCTCCGACAGCTCCGACGGCGGAGACCCTGCCCCCGCACAGGGCGGCGAAGTCACGATCGGCGACGACCTCACTGCCACTGTTTCGGTCAAATCGGGCACCGCACCTTCGAGCGCCTCGGGCGCGGACTCGACGAACGGCCAGATCGCCGTGGTCACCATGACCGTGAAGAACAATTCGAGCGACGACGTCGAAATGACGCTGTCCGACCTGAGCGCGAACGACGGCAGCGGCAAGGACTACGACGATGTCTTCGACGGCTCGAACTACCGCGGTTCGCTCGCCTTCACCGATCCCGTCCCCGCCGGTGGCGAGAAGACGTACGAATTCGCCTTCGCCGTCGAATCGGCCGATATCGACGCCATGCACGTCCAGCTCAAGCTGAACGAGGACCACGGCAACGGCACGGACTTCGAGTGGAAGAAGCAGTGAAGCGAAGCACTCCGAACATGCGCTGAATGCGCGTGATCAGAGGCTCACGCGGCCTCCGCGGAACACCTCGATGAACACAGTTGGGTGGCAGTCGACCGACTGCCACCCAATTGATTTGGCCCCGCCGAATTGGTACTAGAATCTGATGGCGGGACGTCCTGGTTCAGGACGCACTCGAACGAAGACTCAACGAACGGAGAAGATCAGTGGCAGACAGCATCGACTGCGCGGGCGAAAGCATCCCTTGGAAAGAGGGGCTGACCGGAACGGAGATCTTCTCCTCCGACCGCACGGTCGTTGCGATGTGGCTCGGCGGCGAACCCGCCGACCTCAGCCGCGAGCTGGCGCCGGGTGACCAGATCGCACCGATCACCATCGACTCCGACGCCGGACTCGACATCCTCCGCCATTCGACCGGCCACGTCACCGCCCAGGCCGTCCAGGAGCTCTTCCCCGGCACCAAGCTCGGCATCGGCCCCTACATCACCGACGGCTACTACTTCGACTTCGACGCCGCCGACCCCTTCACCCCCGATGATCTCAAAGCGATCCAGAAGAAGGCCGCCCAGATCGTCAAGGCCGGCCAGACCTTCAACCGCGTCGTCGTCACCGAAGACGAGGCCCGCCAGCGTATGGCGAACGAGCCCTACAAGCTCGAACTCATCGACGACAAAGGCAAGTCCTCTGATGACGAATCCTCCGTCGAGGTCGGCAGCGGCGAACTCACCGTGTACGAAAACGTCGACCGCAAGGGCGAGGTCGTGTGGCAGGACCTCTGCCGCGGACCGCACCTGCCCAACACCAAACTCATCGGCAACGGCTTCGCCGTCACCCGTGCCTCGGCGGCCTACTGGCGCGGCGACCAGGCCAACGCCAGCCTGCAGCGCGTCTACGGCACCGCATGGGCGAGCAAGGACGACCTCAAGGCCTATCAGGACCGCATCGCCGAAGCCGAGCGCCGCGACCACCGCAAGCTCGGTGCCGAGATGGACCTGTTCTCCTTCCCCGAAGAGCTCGGCTCCGGCCTGCCCGTCTTCCACCCCAAGGGCGGTGTGATCAAGCGCGAGATGGAGGACTACGTCCGCGCCCGCCACATCGACGAGGGCTTCGAATACGTCGGCACACCGCACATCTCGAAGGAGACCCTCTACTACACCTCGGGCCACCTGCCCTACTACGGCGAGAACATGTTCCCGCCGATGTCCGTCGACGAGGTCCGCGACGAGGAGACCGGCGAGATCGTCAAGGAGGGCACCCCGTACCGCCTCAAGGCGATGAACTGCCCGATGCACAACCTCATCTACCGCTCCCGCGGACGCTCCTACCGCGACCTTCCGCTGCGCCTCTTCGAGTTCGGCACGGTCTACCGTGACGAGGCCTCCGGCGTCATCCACGGCCTCACCCGCGTCCGCGCCCTGACCCAGGACGACTCCCACTCCTACGTCGCCCAGGAGGACGCGGCCAAGGAGATCCGCCACCTGTTGAACTTCGTGCTCAGCCTGCTGCGCGATTTCGGGCTCGACGACTTCTACCTCGAACTCTCCACCCGCGACGAGGACGGGAAGAAGGCCGACAAATTCATCGGCTCCGACGAACAGTGGGCCGAAGCTACGCAGGTCCTCGAAGAGGTGGCCCAGGAGACCGGGCTCGAACTCGTCCCCGACCCGGGCGGCGCCGCCTTCTACGGCCCGAAGATCTCCGTCCAGGCGCGCGACGCGATCGGCCGCACCTGGCAGATGTCGACCGTCCAGCTCGACTTCAACCAGCCCGAGCGCTTCGGACTCGAATACGTCGCCGCCGACGGAACACGTCAGCAGCCGGTGATGATCCACTCGGCGAAGTTCGGATCCATCGAACGCTTCCTCGGCGTACTCACCGAGCACTACGCCGGAGCATTCCCCGTCTGGCTGGCCCCGGTGCAGGTCACCTGCATCCCCGTGGCCGAGGAGTTCAACGACTACCTCGCCGAGGTGGCCGCGCAGCTGCGCAAGGCAGGTGTGCGCGTCGAGATCGACGACAGCGACGACCGCTTCCCGAAGAAGATCCGCAACGCCTCGAAGTCGAAGGTCCCCTTCACCCTCATCGCCGGCGGTGAGGACTGCGACGCCGGTGCCGTGTCCTTCCGCTTCCGTTCGGGTGAACAGGACAACGGGGTGCCCGTCGCCGAGGCGGTGCGCCGAATCCTCGAAGCGATCGAGACCAAGGCCCAGGTATGAGCCACGACGCCGACCCGACGGCACAGGACCAATCCGGCGGCAGCCTCGGCGAAGGGATCCCCTTCCCCGAGTCGGCCGCCGGGTTCCCCGGCGAACCCGACGGCTTCCAGCGTCTGTGGACCCCGCACCGGATGGTCTACATCGACGGTCAGGACAAGCCGAAGGACGACGGCGAGAAGGAATGCCCCTTCTGCACCGCCCCGTCGAAGAGCGACGAAGACGGCCTCATCGTCGCCCGCGGTGAGACCGTGTACGCCGTCCTCAACCTCTACCCGTACAACCCGGGCCACCTGCTCATCTGCCCCTACCGTCACGTCGCGGACTACACAGACTTGAGCGAGGACGAGACGATCGAACTCGCTCACTTCACGCAGAAGGCGATGCACGTCATCCGCGCCGTGTCCGGACCTCACGGGTTCAACCTGGGAATGAACCAGGGACCCGTCGCGGGCGCCGGCATCGCTGCCCACCTGCACCAGCACGTCGTCCCACGCTGGGGCGGAGACTCGAACTTCCTGCCCGTGATCGCCCAGACCAAGGCCCTGCCGCAAGTGCACGCCGATGTGCAGGCACGCCTGTCGAAAGAATGGAATCGATGAATCCCGAAGACCTCGACACCCTCGCCGAGTACTCGACCCCCGTGCTGCGCGGCGATGAGGCCGTCATCACGATCCGCCGTCCCGACCTCGAGTCGAACACCTACCTGTCCCAACTGTTCGCACTCACCGAGACCAGCTCCCGCCGGCTGACCCACGCATGGAACGACTCCGCCCCTCAGGTGGGCCGGAACTTGTCGGGCTACCTCGGTGCGGAGAAGAAGGCAGCCCCTCAGCTCTTCGCCGGCCCCACCCTGGAGTCGGCGCACCAGATCACCGACAACCACCTCGGCGTGTCCGAATTCGCCCTCGACGACACCGGGAGCCGTGCCCTCTACACCGCACGGGTGGCCGAGCCCGGTCGCTACGGCTCCGATGACGACGTCCCCGCCGCCGAGGAGGCTCCGCGGCGGATCTCGTCCTCGAAATACCTCGCCAACGGGCTCGGCTACACCACCGACCGCCCCTCCCGGGCGTTCCTCGTCGACCTCGCCGAACCCGGACTCGGGAAGGCCGGGCTGCGCGGCGCCGCCGAGGTGCCTCTGTCGACCCTGCTGACGACCCCTGAGTCCGATGTGCACGACCCGCAGTTCTCTCCCGGCGGACACTGGGCAAGTGTGATCGCCGCGGTCGAACCCGATCACGGGCGACCCGATCTGCGCAGCACCGTGTGGCTGCTCGGCCTCGAGGAGTCGCGCCCGCTCGACCTGCCGCCGATGGACGTGAGCCTGCACGTGTGGATCGACGACGACACCGTGCTGCTGCTCGGCAACGCCCTGACCCGCGACGAACTCGACTTCGTCGGGCAGATGCCCGGGCTCTTCGTCCATGACCTTCACACCGGATCGACGAGGCGGCTGACCGATCCCGAGACCGTTGCCCTGGCCCCGATCCGTCCGCAGATCAACGGGGGAGAGGCGATCGCCGTCGTCGACTCCGACGGTGCGTCCCGCCTCGTGCGCATCGACCTCGGAGCCGAGGGGCTCGGTCTCGACGAACTGACGTTCCTCAGCGACGACACGACCGTGGTCACCGGCTTCGACGTTGCTGGCTTCGAGACGGCCGCCGACGCCGACGCCGGCACAGGCGCCGCCACCCTCGTCTTCACCGGGTCCACCCCGGAATCCCCGGCAGTGCTCGGACGTCTCGACCTCAGCACCACCTCGGCGGTGGATCTCCCCATCATCGACCTGCAGCATCCCGCGCCGGCGAACTCCGTGCTTCCCGAAGTGCTGCGAGTGCCCGGCGAAGGCGGCACGATCACCGGCTGGCTGGCGAAGCCGCAGGGTGAGGGACCGTTCCCGGTCATCCTCAACATCCACGGCGGACCCTTCGCGCAGTACACCCACTCCTGGTTCGACGAGACTCAGGTGCTCACCTCGGCCGGATACGCGGTCGTGTATTCGAACCCGCGCGGTTCGGGCGGTCGCACCCGCAGCTGGGGGACCGCCGTCCAGGGCAACATGGCGGCGCCGGCCATGTCCGACGTCCTCGCCGTGCTCGACCACGCGCTGGCGGCGAATCCGGACCTCGACGCCGGTCGCCTCGGCATCCAGGGCGGATCCTACGGCGGCTACCTCACCGCGATGACCATCGCTGCCGATCACCGCTTCCGCGCCGCGATCGTCGAACGCGGATACCTCGACCCGGACAGCTTCGTGGGCACCTCGGACATCGGACGCTTCTTCACCGAGGAATACACGAGCCGCAGCCGAGCGGCGATCGAGCGGCAGTCACCTCTGGCCCATGCGGACAAGGTGGGAACTCCGACGCTGGTGATGCACTCGGAACTCGACCTGCGCTGTCCTTTCGAACAGGCACAGCAGTACTATGCGGCTCTGCAGCGCGCCGGCGTGGAGACCGAGATGCTCGTCTTCCCCGGAGAGAACCACGAACTCTCCCGGTCAGGACAGCCACGCCATCGCCGGCAGCGCTTCGAAGCGATCCTCGACTGGTGGGACCGACATCTGGCCGGTGCTGAGACCAGCCCGGACGATGCCGCTGCGGGGCAGGCCGCCGCGGGTGAGAGCGATGCCGCCGGTGTCGCCGGTGCCGCACCGGCCGACTGAGCCCATGAACTCCCGCAGCGCCGCCATGGCGATCCACCGACTCCGTCGTGAGTCTCCCTTCGAGCGTGAGTCTCCGTCCGAGAGCCTTCCCGACTTGGAGGGAAGACCCCGATGCCGATATCGTTCTCTGGGCCCACTTCGGGCTCTTGCCGAAAACCCCCAGCATCACTATTCTGCAAACACTTGCCTCCCCTCGCCGTCGACCACTGGAGAACCATGAAACCTCGTAAAGCCTCACGGGTCGTATTACTCAATGAGCGCGACGAGGTTCTCCTGATTCGAGCCCAGGATCTGCTCACGCCCAGCCACCAGTGGTGGATGACCTGCGGCGGCGGTTCCGAACTCGGCGAATCCGCCGCACAGACCGCCGCACGCGAACTCGCCGAAGAGACCGGGATCGAATGCGAACCCCATGAACTCATCGGTCCCCTGGCCACGCGCGACGAAGTCTTCGAATTCACCGAGAAGAAGCTGCGGCAGCTCGAGACCTACTTCGCCTTCCGCACGACCGAGGACATCGAACTCGAGGATGCGGTGTGGACGGACATCGAGAAGCGCAGCCTCCTCGAATTCCGCTGGTGGACACGTGAGGACCTGATGTCGACGACGGAGACGATCTACCCGAAGAACCTGCTCGGCCTCATCGATCTGGCCACGACGGGCTCCGTGCCCGAAGTTCCGCTGGTCATCGACTGAGCGCCCCTGGTCCCCGGCAGCCGCCGGTGACGATGGGCAGGGAGCAGAGCGCCTCTGCGAGCATATAGACTTGAGAGGCTGAACTACAGGAAGGAACACCAGTGTCAGGTCATTCCAAATGGGCAACGACTAAACACAAGAAAGCTGCCATCGATGCCAAGCGCGGCAAACTCTTCGCCAAGCTGATCAAGAACATCGAGGTTGCCGCTCGCAACGGTGGACCTGATCCCGACGGCAACCCGACGCTCTTCGACGCGATCCAGAAGGCGAAGAAGAACTCGGTTCCCGCCGACAACATCACCCGCGCGGTCAAGCGCGGCGGCGGACTCGACGGCTCGGCAGTCAACTACGAGACGATCATGTACGAAGGCTACGCCCAGGGCGGCGTGGCACTGCTCATCGAATGCCTCACGGACAACCGCAACCGTGCGGCCTCCGAAGTGCGTGTGGCCGTGACCCGCAACGGCGGCTCGATGGCCGACCCCGGATCAGTGACGTACAACTTCAACCGCAAGGGCGTCATCACCGTCAATGCGGAGGAGACCGACGAAGAGGCCGTGCTGCTGGCGACGATGGATGCCGGCGCCGAAGAGGTCAAGGAATCGGGCGACAAGTTCGAAATCATCTGTGAGGCCACCGACCTCGTTGACGTTCGTACGGCCCTCGTCGACGCCGGAATCGACTACGACTCGGCCGAGGCCTCGTTCGTCCCCGAGCTCGAGGTCAGCCTCGACGCGGCGACCGCGCAGAAGGTCTTCAACCTCATCGACGCACTCGAGGACAGCGACGAGGTCCAGAACGTGTACTCGAACGCCGACGTCAGCGACGAGGTCCTCGCCGAACTCGATGCCTGATGCGCATCCTCGGCGTTGACCCCGGCCTGACCCGCTGCGGGCTGGGTGTCATCGACACCCTGCCCGCGCGGAAGGCGAGAATGGTCGCCGTCGACGTCCTGCGGACACCGTCCGCGGACTCCGTCGACCTCCGCCTCGGCGCCATCGCCGAGGCGTTCGACACCTGGCTGGACGAGTACCGTCCGGACATGGTCGCGATCGAGCGGGTCTTCGCCCGCAACGACGTCTCGACGATCATGGGCACCGCCCAGGTCTCGGGCCTGACGATGGGGCTGGCGGCCCGCCGCGGACTGCCCGTGGCCATGCACACTCCCTCGGAGGTCAAGGCTTCGATCACCGGCTCCGGTCGAGCCGACAAGAAGCAGGTGACGACGATGGTCACGCGGATCCTCGGACTCGAGGCACCGCCGAAGCCCGCCGACGCAGCCGATGCCCTGGCGATCGCCATCTGCCATTCCTGGAGAGGGGCGCTGTCGGCCCAATCCACCCCGGGGCAGAACAAGGATCTCACCCAGCGCAAGTCCGCCGGTCGGGAAGGATCGGGGCTGACGAAGGCCCAGCAGCAGTGGGCCGAGGCTATGCGTCGAGCCACCTAGCCGCGGGCGTGCCGCACCCGGCGGGACACACGGCTCCTGCTAGGGTGTATTCGTACACGTGTTCCCACTCGAAAGGCAGTTCGTGATCAGTTTCCTCAGCGGTACGGTGCATCGGATCGCAGCTGACCACCTCGTCGTCCTCACCTACGGCGTCGGCCGCAAGGTCCACGTCACCCCGGACACCCTCACGCACACCCGCCACGGAGCGGAGATCGAACTCGTCACCAGCCTCGTGGTGCGGGAGGACTCGCTGACCCTCTACGGATTCGCCACCGAGGATGAGAACCACACCTTCGAGGTCCTTCTGTCCATCTCCGGAATCGGCCCCCGGCTCGCGATGGCCATCCTGTCCGTGATGGGTCCCGACGAACTCTCCGCGGCGATCGCCTCACAGGATGCGAACGCACTGACCAAGGTGCCGGGCATCGGGAAGAAGGGCGCCTCGCGGATCATCCTCGAACTCGAGAACAAGCTGCCGAAGCTCTCCTCCTCCACGCCCGGACCGCCCCTGTCCTTCGGCGGCGGGAACCAGCAGGTCGTCGACGCGCTCGTCGGTCTCGGCTGGAAGGAAGCACAGGCCGAGGAGGTCGTATCCGAGGTCGTCAAGGAGACCGGAGCCGAGGCCGGCACCTCCGTCATCCTCAAGGCCGCGCTCAAGGTCCTGGGTGCGCGCAAATGACTTCCGGACCCGAGCACGCAGGCCGCTTCGACGCCGAGTCCTATGAGATGGACTTCGGCGACCAGGGGATGACCGGGGCCGAACGCGACCGACTCGTCTCCGGGCGCGCCGAGACCGCTGAACGCGACGCCGAGGCAGCCCTGCGCCCGAAGGGCCTGGCCGACTTCATCGGCCAGCCGCAGGTGCGCGAACAGCTCTCCCTCGTCCTCGACGCCGCGAAGGCCAGGCAGAAGGCCCCCGACCACGTTCTGCTCTCCGGGCCGCCCGGACTCGGCAAGACCACTCTGGCGATGATCATCGCCCACGAGATGAACTCGAGCCTGCGCGTGACCTCCGGTCCGGCCGTGCAGCACGCCGGAGACCTCGCGGCGATCCTCTCCTCCCTCGAAGAGGGTGAAGTCCTCTTCATCGATGAGATCCACAGGATGGCCCGAGCCGCCGAGGAGATGCTCTACGTGGCGATGGAGGACTTCCGCGTCGACGTCATCGTCGGCAAGGGCCCCGGTGCCACCGCGATCCCGCTCGACCTGCCGCAATTCACCCTCGTCGGGGCCACCACCCGCTCCGGTCTGCTGCCGGCACCGCTGCGCGATCGCTTCGGCTTCACCGCACTGCTCGACTTCTATTCGAGTGCCGATCTGCTCACCGTGCTCCATCGTTCGGCACGGATGCTCGGCATCGATGCCGAGCCTGCCGGGCTGAAGGAGATCTCCACCCGCTCCCGCGGCACTCCGCGCATCGCCAACCGGCTGCTCCGCCGAGTCCGCGACTGGGCCCAGGTGCGCGGCACCGGCGTCATCGATCTCGACGCTGCCCTCAACGCGCTGGAGGTCTACGAGGTAGACGGGCTCGGCCTCGACCGCCTCGACCGCTCGGTCCTGCACGTGCTGTGCAAACGCTTCGGCGGGGGACCGGTGGGCCTGGGAACCCTCGCGGTCTCCGTCGGCGAAGAGGCCGACACCGTCGAAACCGTCTCCGAGCCATACCTCGTGCGAGAGGGGCTCATCAGTCGCACGCCACGGGGTCGAGTGGCCACTACGGCTGCCTGGAAGCACCTGGAAATGCAGATCCCAGCAAACTATGAGTACTGAACCCGGCAATTGAGTTCGCCATGGGCAGTGAGGACGCACTAAGCTGGATCACTGGTTCATTCCTATGAAAGGCTGATATCTGTGGATTTGCTGATCCCTCTTGCGCTTGCCGCGCTGCTGATCTTTTTCCTGTTCAATTCTCGGCGTAAGCAGAAAGCGCGTGCGGAGCAGATCAAATCGGGCCTCGTGCCCGGCGCGACTGTGATGACGACCTTCGGTGTCTTCGGAACGGTCCTCTCGATCGATGAGGAGAACAATCAGGTGACCATCGAATCAGGTCCCGGCACGGTTCTGCGCGTCCACCGTCAGGCCATCGGCCAGATCGACAACCCCGAGGCAGCGACCGCCGTCGACGCACCTGCCGCCGACGTGCCAGCTGCCGATGCCTCTGCCGCCGATGCCGAGGGGGCCGCAGCGGAGACCGATGGCGAGAAGCCTGCGATCACCGATGCCGAACTCGACGCCATGAACGCTCGCAAACGTGCCGAGAAGGACTCCGACATCGATCCCGAGAGCACAGACGTCGCCGAGTCGAGTGACACGATCGCAGGGGCAGATAACAAAGCAGTCGAGCCGGCCGACTCCGACTCCGACGGCGAAGCCGATTCCGCTGTCGTCGACGATTCCGCTGCCGACACCGACGGGGCCGATGACGCCGCCGAGATCGATTCGGACGTCGATGAGGCCGATTCGACCGATTCGGACACCGACAAGAAGAACTGATCCGACCGCGCACTCTGCTCCCGATCGAAAGCTGAAACGTGTCCGATATCGAAGAAAAGCCACGCCCTGGTCTGCGCTTCCTGTGGCTGGTGATCGTCACCCTCGTCCTCGCCGGCGTCATCGCCGCGGGCGTCATCTGGTCGAATGCCACGGCGAGTCCCAAACTCGCCCTCGACCTCGAAGGCGGAACCTCGATCATCCTCGAACCGCAGGTGTCGAAGGATACGGACATCAGCAAGGAGCAGCTCGATCAGGCCGTGGCGATTATCCGTCAGCGCGTCGACTCGACGGGTGTCTCCGAAGCGGAGATCACGACGCAGGGCGATCGCAACATCGTCGTCAACCTCCCTGGCAACCCCGATGAGGAGACCCGCAACCTGGTCCGCTCATCCGCACAGTTGGTTTTCCGGCGGGTCGCGCTCGTCGGAGACCCGCGGTCCCAGGAGCAGATCCAGAAAGAGCAGGAGAAGAGCGGCGAAAGCAGCGACAAAGGCGATTCCTCTGGTTCCGATGACGGACTGAGCGACGAAGAGCGCAAGCGGATCGAAGACCTCACCGGAGGCGACTCCGCGTCGCAGGGCGACGCACAGGGGCAGGACCAGGCTCCGTCCGGCGGCGGCGAGGTCGCCAAACCGGGCGGAACCACCTCGGCGAAGGACTCGGACAAGACGTCATCGACTGGTGAAGAGTCCTCGGGATCGGCGAGCGAACCCGCCTCGGAGAAGACCGAGGGCAGCGGATCGAGCGATGACACGAAGGTCACCGACTCGACCCCGCGGCCGCTGTTCGACCCGGAGAAGGACACCAGCGAATGGCAGACCGAGGCGATCATCAAGAAGTACAGCGAGCTCGACTGTTCGAATAAGAAGAACCGCACGGGCGGTCAGCAGCAGCCCGCTGACGAACCGGTCGTCGCATGTTCCGAAGACGGCCAGGCGAAGTACATCCTCGGTCCCGTCGAACTCTCCGGTGACCACCTCGCCGACGCCAGCGCCGGATACCAGTCGGGGGCCAATGGCGTCCAGACCAACCAGCCGGCCGTCAACCTCAAGTTCGACTCCACCGGTCGGGAGATCTTCAAGCAGATCACCTCGGACATCACCGGAAAGCAGCAGCCGTACAACCAGTTCGCCATCGAACTCGACGGCCTGGTGCTCTCCGCACCGACGTCGAACGCCGCAATCACCGACGGCAACGCGGAGATCTCGGGCAACTTCACCCTCGATTCGGCCCAGACTCTGGCCGATCAGCTCAAGAACGGTTCGCTGCCGTTGAGCTTCCAGGTCCAGAGCGAAGAGCAGATCTCACCGACCCTGGGATCGAACTTCCTGAAGATCGGTATCTTCACCGGCCTGGCCGGTCTCATCCTCGTCGTCATCTACTCGCTGCTGCAGTACCGGGTGCTCGGCCTCGTCACGGTCTCGAGCCTCGTGGTCGTCGGCGTGCTGACGTATCTGCTGCTGCTCCTGTCCTCGTGGAGATACGGCTACCGACTCTCGCTGGCCGGGCTCGCCGGTATCATCATCGGCATCGGCATGGCCGCGGACTCGTTCATCGTCTACTTCGAACGCGTCAGAGACGAGCTGCGCAGCGGCCGCAATCTGCTCTCGGCCGTCGAAGTCGGTTGGGATCGGGCGAAGCGCACCATCTACGCCTCCAAGGGCGTGAACATGCTCGCCGCGATCATCCTCTACATCCTGGCCGTCGGCTCGGTGCGCGGATTCGCGTTCACCTTCGGCCTGGCCGTGATCGTCGACGTCATCGTCGTCTTCCTCTTCACCCACCCGATGCTCGAGGTTCTCGCCCGGACGAAGTTCTTCGGCCAGGGGCATCCGCTCTCGGGCATGGACCCGCGACTCCTCGGCGTCAAACCCGCCGCCTATCGCGGGGCGCTCGGCCTGTCCATCGACGACAGCGGCAAGTCCCCGGAGGCCAGGCGACGGGAGAAGGCCCGCCTGCGCAAGGCCGGACTCACCGCCGAGGACACGTCGGCCGAGACGAGTCAGACTGCCGATGCGAAACCGGCGAAGAAGTCGAAGAAGCGCGGGTCGACCGACGGGGCCGCTGCCGCGGGACCGACGATCGCCGAACGCAGACGTCGGAAGCAGGTCGAGGAATCCGACGACGAGCCTGTGACAAAGGACGATTCGGAGGGCACGACCTCGTCGAGCAGCGACGACTCCTTGACCGAGGCTGATGCGGCCACTGACGATTCGGCGGAGTCGAATACGTCGGCCGACGCGGATGACTCGGCCGAGTCTGAGGACTCGGCCGACTCCGAGGACACATCCGAGACCGACGGCCCGGCCGCCTCGGCGAAGGAGACCGCAGCGAAGTCCCGACTCAACGGCGGATCGATCGCCGAACGGAAGGCGGCCAGACGCGCCGCCGAGAAGAAGGCTGCCGAAGAGGGCAAGGAGGCAGACAAGTGAAACGGTTCTTTGCCTGGGGCAATCGCCTCCACAACGGAGAGACGTCGATCCCCTTCGTCGGCAAGGCGAAGCTGTGGCTGAGCATCGCCGGGGTCCTCGTGATCCTGTCCCTGCTCGTGCCGCTCATCGCCGGATTCAACTTCGGCATCGCCTTCAAGGGCGGTTCGCAGTTCCAGATCGACCACGTCAGCGACACCTCGGCGCCCAAGGGTGAGGGCATCGTCAACGATGTCGTCTCCGGTTCCGAACCGCGACTGACGCCGACCGGGGACACCGCGGTGCAGATCGAGACGAACCAGCTCTCGGACGACCAGATGCAGCAGGTCCGCGACGCACTCGTCGATGGCTACGACGTCCAGACCGAGGACGTGACCTCCACGTTCGTCGGTCCCGAATGGGGCCAGGACGTCACCGAGAAGATGGTCCGCGCGCTCGTGATCTTCGTGGCGATCGCGATGATCGTCATGGCGCTGTACTTCCGTACGTGGAAGATGTCGCTGGCTGCGATCATCGGACTCATCGTCGTCATGGTCGTGACCATGGGCATCTACTCGGCCACCGGCATCGAGGTCACCCCCGAAGCGATCATCGGCTTCCTCACCGTCTTGAGCTTCTCGCTCTATGACACGGTCGTCGTCTTCGACAAGATCCGCGAGAATACGGCCCGATTCAAGGACAAACGCAACCTCAAGTTCTCCGAGCTCGTCAACCTCGGCGTCAATCAGACGACCGTGCGCTCGATCAACACGACCGTGGTGTCCGTGCTGCCCGTGGCGTCGATCCTCTTCATCGGTGCGCTGGCGCTCAACGCGGGAACGCTCATCGACATCTCACTGTCCCTGTTCATCGGTATGATTGTGGCAGCGTCGTCGACGCTGTTCGTCGCCAGCCCGCTCTACGCTCTGCTCCGTGCCAACGAACCGGCCGTCAAGGAGCAGGAAGAGGCCGTGCGTGAACTACGCTTGAGGAACGGGGAAGCAGACGTCCCACCGGTGATTCACGCCGAAGTCTGACCCGCAGAGAGGAGATGTAATGGCTTCTTCAGCCGATTCGCGCCGTCCGCGAGGCATCTCCCGACTGGCATGGTGGGCGGCCCGGGCCCAGAACAACCCCGGCTACCCACAGGTGCTCGGGCCGATGATCCGAGCCCTGCAGTCGAACCATCCGAAGGCCGACATCGACCTCGTCGTGCGTGCCTACAAGATCGCCGAGGAGGCCCACCGCGGGCAGACCCGGAAGTCCGGGGACGCCTACATCACTCACCCGATCGCGGTGGCGACGATCCTCGCCGAGATCGGCATGCTCCCGGTGACCTTGGCCGCGGCCCTGCTCCACGACACCGTCGAGGACACGTCCTATTCCCTCGACGCCCTGACCGAGGAGTTCGGCTCCGAGGTCGCGGCCATGGTCGACGGGGTGACGAAGCTCGACAAACTCACCTACGGGCAGGCTGCGCAGTCCGAGACGGTGCGCAAGATGATCGTCGCGATGGCCAAGGACATCCGCGTCCTCGTCATCAAGCTCGCCGATCGTCTCCACAACGCCCGCACCTGGCGGTTCGTGCCCGCTTCCTCGAGCACGAAGAAGGCCAGGGAGACCCTCGACATCTACGCTCCGCTGGCTCACCGGCTGGGCATGAACACGATCAAATGGGAACTCGAGGACCTCTCCTTCCAGGTCCTCCACCCCAAGGTCTACGACGAAGTCGTCAGACTCGTCGCCGACCGTGCACCCGAACGTGAGAAGTACCTGGCCACGGTCTCGAGCGAGCTGCAGAGCGAGCTGCGGGAATCCGGCATCGAGGCATCGATCACCGGGCGACCCAAGCACTACTACTCGATCTATCAGAAGATGGTCGTGCGCGGACACGAGTTCGCCGACATCTACGACCTCGTCGGCGTCCGCGTCCTCGTCGAATCCGTGCGCGAATGCTATGCGACCCTCGGCATCGTCCATGCCCGGTGGAACCCGGTTCCCGGGCGCTTCAAGGACTACATCGCGATGCCGAAGTACAACATGTACCAGAGCCTGCACACCACGGTGATCGGGCCCGCCGGCAAACCCGTCGAGATCCAGATCCGAACCCATGAGATGGACCGGAGGGCAGAGTTCGGCGTCGCCGCCCACTGGAAGTACAAGGACCTGGGCAAGTCGTCGAAGGCAGTGACTTCGAACACCGCTCGCTCGGTGAAGGTCTCCGATGCCGGAGAGGTCGACGACGCGGCATGGCTGCGGCAGCTGCTCGACTGGCAGCGTGAGGTCAGCGACCCCGACGAGTTCCTCGACAACCTGCGCTACGAGGTGAATTCGAAGGAGGTCTACGTCTTCACCCCCAAGGGCGATGTGATGAGCCTGCCCTCGGGAGCGACCCCCATCGACTTCGCGTATGCCGTGCACACCGAGGTCGGTCACAAGACGATGGGAGCCCGCGTCAACGGGCGCCTGGTCGCGCTGGACACGGAACTGAAGAACGGCGACTCCGTCGAGGTCTTCACCTCCAAGGACGAAAACGCCGGGCCCAGCCGCGACTGGCTCGGATTTGTCCGGAGCCCTCGCGCACGCAGCAAGATCCGCCAGTGGTTCTCCAAGGAGCGCCGGGAAGAGGCGATCGAGAACGGCCGCGAACAGCTGGCCCGGGCGATGCGGCGCCACTCCATCTCGGCCGCGTCCCTGATGAGTCAGGAAGCCCTCCAGGTCGTGGCCACCGAGTTGCACCTGCCCGATGTCAGCGCCCTGTATGCGGCCATCGGCAACGGCGTGACCTCCGCGCAGCACGTCGTCGACCTGCTCGCCAAGGAGGTCGGTGACGATGACGACGAGGTCGTGCTTCCTCCGGAGCCGCGCAACCGCACCGGACAGTCCTCGGGGCACCACTCCTCATCTGAGGCGGTGAGCGTCAAGGGCGTCGACGATGTGCTCGTCAAGCTCGCCCGCTGCTGCACCCCGGTGCCCGGAGACGAGATCGTCGGCTTCGTCACGCGCGGTTCCGGAGTCTCCGTCCACCGCGTCGACTGCCCGAACGTCGTGTCCCTCGAACGCGAACCCGAACGGATGGTCGAGGTCGAATGGGGTGAGAAGACCAGCGGCGTCTACCTCGTGCAGATCCAGGTCGAGGCCCTCGACCGGTCGGGACTGCTCTCCGACATCACCAAGGTGCTCACGGAGACCCACGTCAACATCCTCTCCGCCTCAGTCGGCACCTCACGAGCGCGTGTCGCCCAGTCGAAGTTCGTCTTCGAGATGAGCGATGCCAGCCACCTCGACACGGTGCTCTCGGCCGTGCGCAAGGTCGAAGGCGTCTTCGACGTCTACCGCATCTCCGGCGGCTGATCCGCCCCGTTGTGTGCCGTGCCGACAGGTAGGCCCCGTTGGTTGGGCATAATGGTCGGTCGCTTCCCGAGATTCTTCCGACCGGAACGCCCACCTAGGCTTCGAACAGTGATCTCATCTGGGCCACGAAAGGGCGGCGGGAGACCACTGAGAGATAGAGCCCGAACCGGCGCCGCAGCCCCGTCGGGATCTCATCGATGATGCCGCGCAGCGCTTGGGCGGATTGACCGTTCGGGTGGTGGAAGTGGGGGAGGAGCACATCGTAGAGAGTCCTCTCCTCCCGTGTGATCGGCAGTGAACGGATGCGCTGCCACTCATCGTCGGCGAGAGCGATCTCATGGACGTCGAAGTCATCATCGGCGATCCACCGCCGTCGCGGAAGGGTGATGAAGCTCAGCGGGGTCGGCACTCGTCCCAGCCCGCGATGGACCCACCAGGCGCTGTCATGAGAGAGGACGAGACCGGGCGGTACGAGCGAATGCAGAGCCTCCATCCGGTCCTCCGGTGAGAGGATCGCCCCCTTGCGCACCCACGTGGTCTCGGTCAGACGGATGAGCAGACCGTCGAGAGTGAGCTCGGTGAGATGCTCGTACCCGTAGTCACGCAGATGAAACAACGCCTCCATACACCGACTATCGCCGGGTACGGAGGCGTTGGCAAGGGTTCGCATCGAGCCTGTGGACAGACACCGACTCGAACGCCGCTGTCTGTGGAATCAGTCGAGTTCGGCGGCCGTCTGCGCCAGCTGGTCACGCCACGCGCGACGGGCGTCGAGGGCGTCCTGTGCCTCGGCGACGGCCTTCTCGTCACCGCCGGACTTCGCGTCCTCGAGCTTCTTCTCGAGCTCTGTGATCGAATCGTCGAGCTGGCTCAGCGCTCCGGAGGTGCGGGCCTTCGTCTCCGGGTTGCTGCGCTGCCATGCGGCTTCCTCGGCCTCCGACAGTGCCCGCTCGACCTCGCGCAGACCGTTCTCCATCCGCGAGACGTCGGCCCGGGGAACCTTCCCGGCTTCCTCCCACTCGTCCTGAATGGTGCGCAGATCCCGCTTCGCGGCCACCGGGTCTGTGATCGGCAGCAGCGCCTGCGCCTTCTTCAGCAGCTCCTCCTTGACGACGAGGTTGCCCTTGTACTCCTCGTCGAGCGCGGCGTTCTCCGCGTCCCGAGCCGAGAAGAACACGTCCTGAGCGGCACGGAACCGTGCCCACAGTGCGTCATCGTCCTTCCGGGAGGCGCGCGGGGCACGCTTCCACTGCGTCATGAGGTCTTTGTACTTCTGCGACACCGTGCGGAAATCGGTCGAGGCCGACAGCGACTCCGCCTCGGCGACGATCTTCTCTTTGATCCGCTTGCCCTCGGCATTGACTTTGTCGAGCTCTGCGAAGAACTCCTTGCGCTTGTGCTCGAAGGTGTTCCGGGCCTGGGAGAACCGGCCCCACAGCTCCTGATCGACCGAACGCGGCAGACGCGGTCCGGTGCGCTGCATGTCCTTCCACTGTGCGAAGAGCTCACGCAGACGCGCACCCGACTGCTTCCACTGAATCTTCGACGGGTCCTGTTTGGCCAGGGACTCCGCCTCGGTGACGAGTTCCTCCCGCTCCTCTGCGGCGGCGAGCTTCGCTGCCTGAGCCTTCGCGGCCTGGCGGGACTCGGTGGATTCGGCATCGGAGATGAGAGTGTCCAACGTCGCACTCAGCCCCTTGAGATCGCCGACGACATTGGCCTCGGGCAACGACTCCTTGAGCGTCGTGGCCGCGGCCACGATCTCGCGTCCCGGGGCACCGGCAGACAGCCGATTGCGCAGCAGAGCCGCACTCTCGACGAGCTCGACGTACTTCTTCGCGAAGTACTCGAGCGCCTCGTCGGGGGTGGCATCCGGGTACTGTCCGACCGCACGCTCACCCTCGGTCGTCGTGACGAATACGCTGCCGTCTGCATCGGCGCGACCGTGCGTCACCGCGCGCGCCACCTCGGCGTCGTGGTCGATATGGCTGGCATTGACCACCTGTGCCGCCTGCGGGCGGGGCAGAGACGACGGGCGGGGGGTCGGCTTCGGTGTCGGGGTCGACATGGTTCTCACCTTGTTTCCATCGGTCGAACCGGCAGGTCTTCACACCCGCCGATCACTCGATTGTGGGATAGACGTTATCCCAGCATAACCATCAGGACGCTGCCAGATAGACTTTGCACATGGATGTATTCACAACCCACGCCGAATTCCTCGACGTCAACTGCTATGCCGTGCGAGCCGAGGGCCGCAGCGACTGCATCCTCATCGATTCCGGTTACGACTGCGCACCGGGTCTCGAGCGCCTCCTGACCGAGGAGGAACTGGACCCGCAGGCGATCTTCCTCACCCACGGCCATCCCGATCACATCCTGGGCCTGACCAACGTGCTCGCACGCTGGGATGTGCCCGTCCACCTCGGCGGGGCCGATCGGTACCGGCTCGACGATCCGGCTTCGACGCTCAGCCCCCAGTTCGCTCCGATGCTCGCGCCACTCGTCGCCGACTGGACGACCCCGGATGTCATCGACGTGCACGACGGTCGGAGCTTCGAGATCGCGGGACTGACCATCACGGCCGTCGCCGCACCGGGACACACCGAGGGTTCGACGCTGCTGCGCGTGAGCGACGGCGACGAGGAGATCATCTTCACCGGCGACGTCGTCTTCGCCGGGGCCATCGGCCGCGTGGACCTGCCCGGGGGAGACGCCCAGGCGATGCAGGACTCACTGCGGCTCTTCGCCGACCTGCCCGACGTGCCCATCTATCCTGGACACGGTCCGGCCTCCCGCGTCGGTCGGGAACTGGCCTCGAATCCCTTCTTCTGACCACGAGCGCCCACCACCGCAAGAACCACATCGCACCGAAAGCAAGGAGCACCATGGCGAAGTCAGCCCGTCTGTCCGGATTCCCGGAACGGCTACCGGCCGAACGCGTGATCGAGAAGACCATCATCGACACGCTCGAACACACCTTCGCTCTGCACGGGTTCTCCGCCCTCAACCACCGCGCCGTCGAACCGATCAGCCAGCTGGCCAAGGACGGGGAGATCGACAAGGAGATCTTCGCCGTCTCCCGTCTGCACTCCGACGGCTCCGAGCGCAATCCGCTGGGACTGCACTTCGACCTCACCGTGCCGCTGGCCCGCTACATCGCCGACAATGCGAACGAGCTGAGCTTCCCGTTCAAGGCCGCCCGCGTCCAACCCGTCTGGCGAGGCGAACGGCCGCAGGCCGGCCGCTACCGCGAGTTCATCCAAGCTGATATCGACGTCATCGCCGATGGTGAGCTGCCCGGCCACTTCGAGGTCGAGATCCCCCTGGCTGTCGCCGACGCCTTCAGACGCCTCGCACCCCTGGGCGTCCCGGGCATCAAGATCGTCGTCAACGATCGTCGCCTGCTCGAAGGCTTCGCCCGCGGCATCGGACTGACGAACATCCAGGCCGTGCTGCGGTGCCTGGACAAATACGACAAGATCGGACCCGACGAGGTCGCGAAGCTGCTCGCCGCCGAGGCCGGCGCGGATGAGAAGCAGCAGCAGCTGTGCCTTCAGCTGGCCGCCATCGAATCGGACTCTCCGGACTTCGCCGACGAGGTCCGCGCCCTCGGCATCGAACACCCGCTGCTCGATGCCGGCCTCGACTCGCTGACGACGATGCTGCGCGCCGCCCACGAGCGGGCTCCGGGCGTCGTCGTCGCCCAGCTCAAGATCGCTCGCGGACTCGACTACTACACGGGAGCCGTCTACGAGACGCAGCTGATCGGTCACGAGGAGCTCGGCTCCGTGTCCTCCGGCGGCCGATACGACTCGCTGGTCACGGTCGGGAAGAAGAACTATCCGGGTGTGGGCATGTCCATCGGCGTCTCCCGTCTGATGGCATTCATCCTCGGCGAGGACTCGAACATCCGCGCCACCCGCGGCACGCCCTCGGCGGTCGTCGTGGCCGTGACCGACGAAGCCCGCCGGGGCGAAGCCGACGCCGTGGCCACCGAGCTGCGCGCCCGGGACATCCCGTGCGAGGTCTCGCCGAACGCCGCGAAGTTCGGCAAGCAGATCCGCTACGCCGAACGCCGCGACATCCCCTTCGTGTGGTTCACCGACGGAGAGACAGGTCACGAGGTCAAGGACATCCGCTCCGGCGAGCAGTCCGCGGCCGATCCGGCCACCTGGACCCCGCCCGAGGACGACCTCTGGCCACGGGTCTACGGCGCCTGAACACGTTCACCGACCGTGCCCGCACCCGTCGTCGAGGCGAGTGCGGGCCGCCGGTCGTGAGCGACTATCATTGGTCACGCGCTGAACATCAACATCACTAAGGAGCCCTAGGTGCTGCGAAGCCACGAAGCCGGAAGCCTGCGAGCCGCGAACGCAGGAGAAACCGTCACCCTCACCGGGTGGGTCGATCGTCGTCGCGATCACGGAGGTGTGGCCTTCATCGATCTGCGTGACACTTCGGGAATCGTGCAGGTCGTCGTCCGCGAGGACGACGCCCACCAGCTGCGCAATGAGACCGTCGTCAAGGCCACCGGCACAGTCTCCCCGCGTCCCGAGGGCAACACGAACCCGAACCTGCCCACCGGCGAGATCGAGATCGTCGACACCGCCGTCGAGGTGCTCTCCGAGGCCGCGGCCCTGCCGTTCCAGGTCTCGGATCACGCCGAGGACTCCGGCACCGTGGGTGAGGAGACTCGCCTGCGCTACCGCTACCTCGACCTGCGCCGGTCGGGTCCGGCGAAGTCGATCCGTCTGCGCTCCGACGTCAACAAAGCGGCACGGTCGGTCCTCGATGCTCATGACTTCGTCGAGATCGAAACCCCGACGCTGACGAAGTCGACGCCCGAGGGCGCCCGGGACTTCCTCGTCCCCGCACGTCTCAAGCCGGGCTCCTGGTACGCCCTGCCGCAGTCGCCGCAGCTGTTCAAGCAGCTGCTCCAGGTCGCCGGCATGGAACGCTACTACCAGATCGCCCGCTGCTACCGCGACGAGGACTTCCGCGCCGACCGTCAGCCCGAGTTCACCCAGCTCGACATCGAGGCCTCCTTCGTCGAGCAGGACGACATCATCGCCCTGGCCGAGGAGATCCTCACGGCTCTGTGGAAGCTCATCGGCTACGACATCACCACGCCGATCCCGCACATCACCTACCACGAGGCGATGGAGAAGTACGGTTCGGACAAGCCCGACCTGCGCTTCGGCCTCGAGCTGACCAATCTCACGGAGTTCTTCGCCGACACCCCGTTCCGCGTCTTCCAGTCCGACTACGTCGGCTCCGTCGTCTACCCCGGCGGCGGCTCGCTGCCCCGCCGCCAACTCGACGCTTGGCAGGACTGGGCGAAGCAGCGCGGTGCGAAGGGTCTGGCCTACGTGCTCATCGGAGAGGACGGCACCCTGTCGGGTCCCGTGGCCAAGAACATCTCCGATGCCGAGAAGGCCGGACTCGCCGAGGTGACCGGAGCGAACCCGGGCGACGCGATCTTCTTCGCCGCCGGGTCCCCGAACGACTCCCGCTCCCTCCTCGGTGCCGCCCGCAACGAGATCGCCGAACGCACGGGACTCATCAAGGACGGCGACTGGGCGTTCGTGTGGGTCGTCGACGCGCCGCTCTTCGAATCCGCCGCCGATGCGCAGGCCGCCGGCGACGTGGCCGTCGGCGGGGGACAGTGGACCGCCGTCCACCACGCCTTCACCGCGCCGAAGCCCGAATTCCTCGATTCTCTCGAATCCGATCCCGGTGCCGCCCTGGCCTACGCCTACGACATCGTGTGCAACGGCAACGAGATCGGCGGAGGCTCGATCCGCATCCACCGCAAGGATGTGCAGGAGCGCGTCTTCACGATCATGGGCATCACCGAGGAAGAGGCGCAGGAGAAGTTCGGCTTCCTCCTCGAGGCCTTCAAGTTCGGTGCACCCCCGCACGGCGGCATCGCCTTCGGCTGGGACCGCATCGTGTCCCTGCTGGCCGGGGTCGATTCGATCCGTGAGGTCATCGCGTTCCCGAAGTCCGGCGGCGGATTCGACCCGCTGACCCAGGCTCCGGCTCCGATCACCGACGCCCAGAGGGCCGAGGCCGGCGTCGACTACAAACCGGAAGACGACGACGCCGAGTCCTGATGAGCCAGGAACCGAATCTGTTCTCCGACGGCCCGGACCAGGAATCACCTGGCCCGGGCTTCGCCGGTTCCTCCGGATCCTCGTCGACCGGGCGGGCGCTCGATCCGCTGGCAGTGCGGATGCGTCCACGCACCATCGCCGAGGTGGTCGGACAGGAGCATCTGACGTTCCCCGGATCCCCGCTCAACCAGCTCGTCGAAGCCAGCGGGGGAGACCGGGCGGGGGCCTCCTCGGTGATCCTGTGGGGTCCTCCCGGGGTCGGGAAGACGACGCTCGCACACGTGATCTCGCACGCTCCGGGACGCACCTTCGTCGAACTCTCGGCGATCACCGCCGGGGTCAAGGACGTCCGCCAGGTCATCGAGAACGCCCGCCGCGAACGTGAGATGTACGGCAGAACCACCGTGCTCTTCCTCGATGAGATCCACCGCTTCTCCAAGGCTCAACAGGACGCACTGCTTCCGGCGGTGGAGAACCGCCTCGTCGTGCTGGTGGCGGCCACGACGGAGAACCCGTCGTTCTCGGTCATCTCCCCGCTGCTGTCCCGTTCGCTGCTGCTCACCCTGCGGCCGCTCGACGACGAGGCGATCGGCAACCTCCTCGATCATGCCGTCGAATCCGATCGCGGCCTGGCCGGCGGCTTCGAACTCAGCGACGAAGCACGGGCCTTCATCGTCCGCATCGCCGGTGCCGATGCCAGGCGGTCCCTGACAGTGCTCGAGGCCGCCGCAGGCATCGCTGCTGCTCAGGCCGAGGACGACACCCCGCCGATCCTCATCACCGAGGAGGCCTGCGCCGAGGCGAGCAGTGAGACGGTGCTGCGGTATGACAAGAACGGCGATCAGCACTACGACGTCGTCTCCGCGTTCATCAAATCCATCCGCGGCTCGGATGTCGACGCCGCACTGCACTATCTGGCGCGGATGATCGTCGCCGGTGAGGACCCGCGCTTCATCGCCCGCCGCGTCGTCGTCTCCGCCGCCGAGGACATCGGCATGGCCGACCCACAGGCGCTGCCTATCGCAGTGGCCGCCTCGACGGCGGTGCAGAACATCGGCATGCCCGAAGGGCGGATTCCCCTCGCCGAGGCGGTCACCTACCTAGCGCTGGCTCCGAAGTCGAACGCGAGCTACCGGGCGCTCGATGCCGCGATCGCCGATGTCAAGAACGGTCTGGCCGGGCAGGTCCCCACTCATCTGCGCGACGCCCACTATCCGGGTGCGAAGGAACTCGGCCACGGTGAAGGCTATAAGTACTCGCATGACTTTCCGCACGGGGTCGCGGATCAGGAGTACTTGCCCGAATCACTGCGCGGCAAACGCTATTACACCCCGACGGGCAACGGCATGGAGCGGTCCATGGCGGAGAGGTTGGAGAACCTGCGGCGCCTGCTCCGGCCCGAGAACTGATCAGCCGACCGCAGGCAGAAGGCCCTTCTGAGCGGCAACCAGACGGGCGACGAGCAGGCAAGGATCGACGATTCCGCCGCGACTGACCAATCGGTCGAATTCGTCGACCGTCATGTCGACGGCACGAACGACCTCCTGAGGGTCGTCGGTGATCTTTGTGCCCGGCACTGTGCGGGTGCAGAAACAGAGATGGATCGGATAGGCGTGCCGGCCCGGGTTCTGGCTGAACGTGTAGAGATGGGTGAGATCGGCCGGCCGCAGTCCGAGTTCTTCCTCATATTCTCGACACGCCGCCTCGGCAGGCGCCTCGCCTGGCTCGACGCCACCGCCGGGCAGTTCGAAGATCGAGCGATCGAGCGGGTATCGGTACTCCCTCGCAATCCGCATCTGTCCGGATTCGGTGATGCCGAGCACTGCGACTCCACAGGGAATCGATTCGTCGACCTCGTGGATGATGCTTTCACCACTGGGGAGTTCGACCTCGTGCTCGCTGAGGATGACGAATCCGCGGTGCGTCTCACGTCGAGAACGCAGAGTCCAGTGGGGTTCCTCCATGGAGCGGGGCCCTATCCGAGACTCGCTGCGATCATCTTTCGGATCGCGGTGCTCGCGGGCTCTCGGGTCGGTGGGGTCGTCACCGATCCTTTTCCAGCTTTGCTCGGTGAATCAGCTCAAGGGCCGTACGCAGTGCTCGGGTTCGCTTCGTCATCAGTGTCGTCCTCGACGGGCTGAGTGTCGAGCCTTGGAGAACTGATTCGCACTTGTGCAGCAGAGAATCCAGTTCCTTTTCTGCGTTGTCCAGATCGGCGGTATCCATGGCACCCATCGTCACACACTCGCCTCGCGTCTGGCCCTGCGAACCGATCTCTCGGTGGAACTGACAGTGCAGTCGGGCTGCTTCGCACTCACCGGAGACCCGTCATCGATGGTTCCGGATTTCTGTGCGGCGCAGGGTGGGCCTTCGACCAGTGGGCGGTGGTGATTTTTCGCCTCCCAGGTCAAACGCGGTATTTTTGTCATAGCTGAGCGGCGAAGACGCCCGCTGAGACAGCGGCCGAGCGAGGAGGACGGCATGGCAGACATCGTCATCACCATCGCAGCCGCCCTGGCCTTCGGCATCCTCGCCCACGAGATCCGCATCCCACCCCTCGTCGGGTTCCTCGCCGCGGGTTTCTGCCTCCACCTCTTCGGCTTCACCGCCTTCGCCGGTCTGCAGGAGATCTCCGACCTCGGTGTCGTACTCCTCCTGTTCACGATCGGGCTGAAATTCGACCTGCGCTCCCTCCTTCAACCCGAGGCCCACGGGACCGCGCTGCTGCACATGGTCACGGTCGTCCTCCTCGGCGCCGGAACCATCGGGTTCGCCACCGTCATCGGCGTCGTCAGCGTCGGTGGGGATTTCGGCACGCTGGCTCTGCTGGGATTCGCGCTCTCGTTCTCCTCGACGGTCCTCGTGGTCAAAGTCCTCGAGGACCGGTCGGACGACGGATCGTACTACGGTCAGATCGCCATCGCCATCCTGGTCCTGCAGGACCTCGCCGCCGTCGCGTTCATCACCATTGCCGGTGAGGAGCCGCCCAGCCCCTGGGCACTGGCACTGCTCCTGCTCATCCCCGCGGTCTGGGTGCTGCGGCGGATCCTCGATCGGATCGGCCGAGGCGAACTCCTCGTCCTCTTCGGCGTGGTCATGGCCCTGGGTCCGGGATACGTCGCCTTCGAATCCGTGGGTATCCACGGCGACCTCGGTGCCTTGGTCCTCGGTCTGCTCTTCTCCACCCATCCGCGCGCCGTCGAGATGTCGAAGTCCCTCTTCAGCGTCAAGGAGCTCTTCCTCGTCGGCTTCTTCGTCGTCATCGGACTGCAGGCGGTCCCGACCTGGTCCGACCTGATCATGGCGTTCCTCCTGTGCGCGGTCCTGCTGCCGTTCAACTTCGTCAGCTTCTTCCTTATGGGCAGGCTCTTCGGGCTGCGCAACCGCACGAGCGTGCGCACGAGTCTGGCACTGAGCAACTTCTCCGAATTCGCTCTCATCGTCGTCGCCGTCGGCATCGACAGCGGCCTGTTCGACGGCGACTGGCTGACCATCACCGCACTGGCCGTGGCTCTGGGCATGATCATCTCCTCGCTGGCCAACGCCTACAGTCTGCAGATCGTGGCGAAGCTCGACGAGGTCCTGCCCGACGAGAACGAATCCCGACTGCGCAGGAACGACCGCCCGCTCGACACCGGCACCGCCGAAGTCGTCGTCCTCGGGATGGGGAGGATCGGGCGCGGCGCCTACGAGCGCTTCGTCGAACGCGGCGACAGCGACGTCATCGGCATCGACAACGACCACCTCGTCATCGAGGCACTGCGCGAGGACGGCTTCACCGTCCTCGAAGGCGATGCCACCGACCACGAATTCTGGCACCGCCTCGTCGTCGGCGGCACCGCGCACACCGTGGTGTTGGCCATGGCGCTGCACGATTCGAACACCTTCGCCCTCGAACAGCTGCGCATCGCCGACTTCCCGGGCACCATCGCCGCCGTCGTCCAACGTCCCGATCAGGCCGACCACTTCATCAAGGCCGGAGTGCATGCGGTGATCAACATCTACAGCGGCTCAGGGGCGGCCGTGGCCGATGCCGCGATCGACTGCCACGGCCGGTGAGCCGCCGTCGCCGGAAGGGTCGGCAACATCACAGCGGCAGTCGCGCCGATCGGCTTTGCGGCGCGGGTCGTGCACCCGCTAAGATGGGCAGCTGTTGTGCCTGCACCCTAAAGGCGGTCGGTGCGAGCGGATCTCGACGCTCAATCCCTCTTTCCCATCCGGGGAAACAACGGTCGCGTTCGGGGCGAGAACCTCAAAGGGCCCATCGTGACAGAACACATTGATGAAAGGTAATACAGTGCCAGCACCAGCACGTAATCGCCGCATGACGCGCCTCTCGCGCGCCCTCGGCATTGCTCTGACACCCAAGGCCGAGAAGTACTTCGAGCGTCGCCCGTACCCTCCAGGCGAGCACGGACGCGCCCGTCGTCGCAACGACAGCGACTACTCGGTCCGCCTCAAGGAGAAGCAGCGTCTGCGCGCGCAGTACGGCATCCGTGAGGCTCAGATGCTCAAGACCTACAAGGAAGCCAACCGCCTCCCCGGCCTGACCGGTGAGACCATGGTCGAGCTCCTCGAATCGCGTCTCGACGCCCTCGTCCTGCGTTCGGGCTTCGCCCGCACCATGGCCCAGGCCCGTCAGTTCGTCGTCCACCGTCACATCACGGTCGACGGACAGCGCGTGGACCGTCCCTCCTTCCGCGTGAAGGAAGGCCAGACCATCCAGGTGCACGAGCGTTCGGCATCGATGGATCCGTTCCAGGTCGCCGCCGCCGGTGGTCACAAGGACGTCCTGCCCGCAGTTCCGGGCTACCTCAACGTCAACCTCGAGGGCCTGCAGGCGACCCTGCTGCGCACCCCGAAGCGCGAAGAGGTGCCGATCACCTGCGACGTTCAGCTCGTCGTCGAGTTCTACTCGCGCTGATCGCCTGAACACAGGCCATCGCGCCACCACGACTGCCCGGAACCATCGGTCCCGGGCAGTCGTGCATTCACCACCCGCAGCGCAGAGGCGCCCGCCGAAGCGCCGCCGCGCGGACCGGAATCGGCGTCGTTCAAGGCGGAGCGCGGATGTCGAATGGCGCACGGGTCCACAGATGCGCTGCGCCTTGAACGAGGGGAAACCGGCCGCAGAACCGCTGGCAGCGGGTCGGGCGCGGCGGGACGGCGTCGACGCCCCGCCTTCGGCACGCCGCGCGACCTCGCATATTGCGGCGGAGCCATTAAACTAGTCCCTGGTAAGTGCGGATACGCATGAGTAAGTGCGGTGACGCACCGGCAATACGCGAAAGGTCTTGGATTGAAGACGGCAGAGATCAAACAACGCTGGTTGGACTACTTCGAAGCGAACGGGCACACCGTGGTCCCCTCGGCGTCGGTGATCAGCTCCGATCCGTCCATCCTGTTCAACATCGCAGGCATGGTCCAGTTCATCCCGTACCTCACCGGCCGCGAACCCGCCCCTTTCAACCGCGCCACGAGCGTGCAGAAGTGCGTGCGCACCGGAGACATCGAAGAGGTCGGCAAGACCACCCGACACGGCACGTTCTTCCAGATGAACGGCAACTTCTCCTTCGGTGACTACTTCAAGCGCGACGCCATCAAGTTCGCCTGGGGCCTGCTGACGAACTCCGTCGACGACGGCGGACTCGGCTTCGACCCGGAGCTGCTGTGGGCGACCGTGCACGAGGACGACACCGAGACCATCGACATGTGGCTCGAAGAGACGTCGATCCCGCGTGAGCGCATCCAGCTGCGCGACAACGAGGACAACTACTGGCACACCGGTCAGCCAGGACCCGGCGGCTACTGCTCGGAGATCTACTTCGACCGCGGCCCCGACTACGGCGTCGACGGCGGCCCGGTCGCCGACGAGGACCGCTACATCGAGATCTGGAACCTCGTGTTCATGGAGTTCGAACTCTCCGAGGTCCGCTCCAAGGTCGACTTCGACGTCGCCGGCGAACTGCCCGCGAAGAACATCGACACCGGCATGGGACTCGAACGCGTGGCATTCCTGCTCCAAGGTGTGGAGAACATGTACGAGATCGACGAGGTGTTCCCCGTCATCGAGGCCGCCAGCCGACTGTCCGGTCGGGCCTACGGTGACGACGAACATTCCGATGTGCAGATGCGCGTCGTCGCCGATCATGTCCGCTCCTCGCTCATCATCATCGGCGACGGAGTCCGCCCCGGCAATGAAGGCCGCGGCTACATCCTCCGCCGCCTGCTCCGCCGTGCCGTGCGCGCCATGCGTCTGCTCGGGGTCAAGGACGAGGTCCTGCCCGAACTCCTCCCCGTCTCGATGCAGGCGATGAAGCTGTCCTACCCGGAGTTGGAGACCGACTTCGACCGGATCTCCCGCATCGCCTACGCCGAGGAGAAGGCGTTCCTGCGCACCCTCGAATCCGGCACCCAGCTGTTCGAGAACGCCGCCGGATCGCTGTCAGGGACGAACAAGACCATCAGCGGAGACGTCGCCTTCGCCCTCCACGACACGCATGGATTCCCCATCGACCTCACCCTTGAGATGGCCTCCGAGGCGGGACTGAACGTCGACGAATCCGGCTTCCGCTCCCTCATGGATGAACAGCGGACCCGCGCCAAGGCCGATGCGAAGGCGAAGAAGGGCGGCGGACACACCGACCTCTCCGCCTACTCGGCCCTGCTCGACGAGGGGCAGAGCGAATTCGTCGGCTACGACCAGCTCGAAGCAGATTCCCGCGTCCGCGGAATCGTGTCAGGCGGCGTCGCGACCGAAGTGCTCACGACCGGGCAGAGCGGCGACGTCATCCTCGACCTCACCCCCTTCTACGCCGAATCCGGCGGCCAGCGCGCCGACGTCGGCCTCATCAAAGGCCACGGCTTCACCGCCCGCGTCACCGATGTGCAGAACCCGATCAAGGGACTGCCCGCCCACCACGTCGAGGTCACCGACGGTGAGCTCCACGTCGGCGACGAGGTGCTCGCCAGCGTCGACCACGATCACCGCTTCCAGGGATCCCAGGCCCACACCGCCACCCACCTCGTCCACGCCGCCCTGCGGGAGATCCTCGGCAGCCACGCCGTCCAGGCCGGTTCGCTCAACCAGCCGGGCTACATGCGTTTCGACTACTCGTTCCCCGAAGCTCCGAGCACCCAGATGCGCGGCGAGATCGAAGAGGTCGCCAACCTCGCAGTGCGGTCGAACTACGAGGTCGGAACCGAATACATGCCCTTCGATGACGCCCGGAAGTCCGGCGCCATGGCACTGTTCGGAGAGAAGTACCCGAACGTCGTGCGTGTCGTCGACATCGGCGGGCCCTTCTCCCGCGAACTCTGCGGAGGCACCCATGTGGGAGCCTCATCCGAGGTCGGCCCGATCTCCGTGCTCTCCGAAGCCTCCGTCGGCTCGGGAGTCCGCCGCATCGAAGCTGCCGTCGGCATGGACGCCTTCCGCTCCCTGGCCGCCGAACGCACGATCGTGTCCAACCTCTCCGAGATGCTCAAGGTCCCCGGCACCGACGTGCCTGGCCGGGTCTCCGACCTGATGACCCGGCTCAAGGACGCGGAGAAGGAGATCTCCCGCCTCAACGCTCAGCAGCTGCTCGCCGGCGCGGGCAAGTTCCTCGACGACGCACGGACCGTGGGGGAGACCCTCTTCGTCGTCGCCGACCTCGGCGTGGTCGGCAACGCGGGAGACATCCGCACCGTCGTGACCGATCTGCGCGGACGCGTGAGCGACCGTCAGGCCGTGGTTCTCGGCCTCGGCGTGACGGGCGGCAAACCCGTCGTCGTCATCGCCACCACCGAGGCGGCCCGCACCGCCGGTCTGCAGGCCGGCAGGCTCGTGTCCCTGGCCTGCGGCGAGCTCGGCGGCGGAGGCGGCGGCAAGCCCGACCTCGCCCAAGGCGGCGGCAGCGACCCAGCCGCGATCCCGGCCGCCATCTCGGCCGTCAAGGCGGCTATCCAGTGACATTCCGCCGAGGTCGTCGCTTGGGCCTCGACATCGGTTCGGTGCGGATCGGGGTCGCCGCCAGCGACCCCGAAGGGATCCTCGCGACCCCGCTGACCGTCGTGCGGCGCAAGGACGAACCGGCGGCGCTGCGAGAGCTGCGCGAGGTCGTCGCCGAGTACGAACCGATCGAACTCCTCGCGGGGGACCCGAAGTCCCTCGACGGGGCCGCCCGCGCGGCAGCCGCCTCGGCGCTGGAATTCGCTCGCAAGGTCGCCGCGGCGACCGGCACACCCATCCGCCTCGTCGACGAACGCTTCACCACCGTCGAAGCCCACCACGCCCTCGCCGCGGCCGGGAAGTCCTCCCGCCAGCGGCGAGAGATCGTCGACGCACAGGCAGCCGTCATCATCCTTCAGAACGCCCTCGAGTTCGAACACAACACCGGTGTCCCCGCCGGACGTGAGATGCCCGACGAGGAGAGTGAACAATGAGCCCGCTTCCCACTGAGTTCTCAGCAGACGAAGGTCTGAGCCGATCCGAGGTGAGAGCGAAGAAGCGGCGGCGGATGCTGCGCCGGCGGCGGACGACGACGATCATCATCATCTGCATCCTCGTCTTCGGAATCGGCGGCTTCTTCGGCGTCAAGGCCGCCGGGGGAGTCTTCGACGACCTCTTCGGTCCCAAAGGCGACTACGAGGGACAGGGCACCAACGAGGTGTCCATCGACATCGCTCCCGGCTCCTCGGCCCGCACCGTGGCCAACCAGCTCGTCGAGGAGGGTGTGATCATGAACTCCGAACCCTTCCTCGACGAGGTCGAACGCCGTGAGGCGACCATCCAGGCCGGCACGTGGACGATGCGGGAGAAGATGAGTTCGAAGGCCGCCGTCGAAGCGCTCATCAATCCCATTGCGCCTCCGCGGATCACCGTGGCCGAAGGCAAGCAGGTCGAAGAGATCAAAGCGATCATGATCGAATCCGGGATGAACGCCGACGAGGTCGACAAGGCCATCGACGACAAGACCCCGAAGGACTACGGCCTCGAGATCGACGCCCCCAGCCTCGAAGGCTACCTCTACCCGGCGACCTACGATCTGGACAAGACGAAGACAGCAGAGGACGTCGTCCAGGAGATGGTCGACAAGACCGAGTCCGAACTCGACGAGTTGGGCATCGAGGACAAGGACGCCAACCGTATCCTCACCATCGCCAGCCTCGTGGAGAAGGAGTCCCCGGGTGATGAAGAGGTGCGCAAGAAGGTCGCTCGCGTCTTCCTCAACCGGATCTCCGATCATTCGAAGACGGGCGGACTGCTGCAGTCCGATGCGACGGTCGCCTACATCCACGGAGCCCGCTCGGACCTGACGACGACGAAGAAGGAACGCCAGTCCGATTCGCCGTACAACACGTACAAGAAGAAGGGCCTGCCTCCCGGACCCATCAACGCTCCGAGCTCCGGTGCGGTGGAAGCGGCGCTCAACCCGTCGAAGGGCGACTGGCAGTTCTTCGTCGCGACGAACCCGGACACGGGTGAGACGAAGTTCGCGAACACGTACGACGAACACCAGAAGAACGTCGAGATCTATCGCAAGTGGCTCAAGGACCACAACGGGAACGGCGACAAGGAGTGAGGATCCTCGCCGCTGTGCTCGGGCGGCCCATCGACCATTCGAAGTCGCCCTTGCTCCACCGTGCCGCCTTCGCCGCGCTGGGCCTGACGACGAGCGAATACGGTCGCGTCGACCTCGGTGCCGATGAGCTCGAGGACTTCCTCGACTCGCACCCTGACGAGACCGGGTTCTCGCTGACCATGCCGCTCAAGGACCGCCTCGTGAAGCTGGCCGCAGAACGCGGTTGGACGATCGACGACACCGCCGCGCTGACCGGTGCAGGCAACACCGTCGTGCGCTCGGGTGAGCAGATTCAGGTGGCGAACACAGATGTGCGCGGCATCGTCGGCGCGATCGCCCCGCACCTGAGCGTCGCCGAGCGGGAGGGAACCCGCGGTGCGGGAGCCGGACGGGCGACGATCCTCGGTGCTGGTGCGACCGCCGCCTCGGCGCTCGTGGCCTGCCGGGACCTCGGCATCACCGAGGTCGAATTCCTCGTCCGCAGTCCCGACCGGGCCCGGCGGGTGGTCGAACTCGCCGAACAGATCGGGCTGTCCGCCTCCCTCGCCCCGCTCGAGCGGATCGGCCCCTCGGCGATCGTCATCTCCACCCTTCCCGCCGAGGCGGCCCCGCACCTCGAGTGGGACGCGTCCTTCACCGCCGGCGACGTGCCCAGCGGCGATGTGCACAGCGGCGTCGCCCTCGACGTCGCGTACGCCGAAGCCTCTTCCTTCCTCGCCGCCGCAGCCGCACACGGACTGCTGCCCGTCGACGGGACCGCGATGCTCGTCGAACAGGCCGTTGCCCAATCCGAGATGTTCGTCGGGGCGGCTGCGATGCCGTTCGACCTGCCGACCGGGCAGGAGCTGCGGGACCGGATCTCTGCGGCCATGTACTCCGCGCTGCGGGACACCGCGGCCGCCTCCCGGGACTGAGCCGAGGCAGAGACTGTGGACGCCGGGGTGCTGCACGCAATGGTCATCGGTCTCACGGTGCTCATCGCCCTCGCCGTGGGACTGGTGCTTTCCAGAACCACCCGATTCTGGCTCAACGACGAATCCCAGCTCGAACAGCTGGAGAGGTCCACGATCTCCCGGGCCTGGGTGCCCGTGCTCGCGGGCCTCGTCCTCGCCGCCGTCGCTGCGTGGGCTTTCCCGCTCCACCAGATCGTCGCCGGAGACGGCGGGTGGAGCGCCTACGCACCGCTGAGCGGGACCACATTCATCCCGCCGCAGCCGAACTCGGCCGACCGGATCGGCACCGCCTGCTTCCTCGGACTCGTCGCCGGAACCACCCCGTTCCTCTTCACCACCGACATCCTCGTGCGCCGACTGCCCGACCGGATCACGCTCCCGACCACCCTCCTCGGACTCGCCGTGATCATCATCGGCTCCACCCTCGGCGCCTCCCACATGTGGTTCACGGCTTTCTTCTCCGGCACCATCGTCCTCATCGCCTTCGGACTCCTCCACCTGCTCGGCCGACTGCTGCGAAAGAAGACGATGGGTCTGGGAGACGTGAAGCTGTCCTTCATCGTCTTCGCCGCTGCCGGACTCTTCGACCCGTGGGCACCGGCCGTGGTGTTCGTGGCGATGATGCTCATCGCCGGTGTCTGGGCACTGCTCGGAGTACTCCGCGCCCGCCGCCTGCGCGGGGTGACGATCGCTTTCGGGCCCGCGATGCTATCCGGAATGTGGCTCGGGTCGGTGACCGCCCCATTCGTTTTGTAGAATCGGTGGAATGTTGAGATGGCTGACTGCAGGCGAATCCCACGGCGAGGCGCTGACCGGGATCATTGAAGGGCTTCCCGCCCATGTACCGATCACCAGGGACGATATTCGAGCGAGCCTGGCCAGGCGTCGACTCGGCTACGGCCGCGGCGCGCGAATGAAGTTCGAAGCCGACGAGGTGCGCCTCCTCGGCGGCGTCCGCCACGGCACAACGCTCGGCTCACCCGTGGCCATCGAGGTCGGCAACACCGAATGGCCCAAATGGGAGACCGTGATGAGCGCGGACCCCATCGACGAATCCGAGCTCGAGGGCCTCGCCCGCAACGCTCCGCTGACGCGGCCCCGTCCCGGACACGCCGACGTCGTCGGCATGCAGAAGTACGCCTTCGACGAGGCCCGTCCCGTGCTCGAACGCGCCTCGGCCCGGGAGACCGCGATGCGGGTCGCCCTGGGCACCGTGGCTGCGAAGTTCCTCGGCGAACTCGGCATCACGCTCGTCGCCCACACCGTGGCCATCGGCACGGCCGAACACGCCGCCGATGCCGCACCCGACCTGCCGACCGCCGCCGACGTCGACGCCCTCGACGCCGATCCCGTGCGCTGCTTCGACGCCGAGCTCTCGGCCGCAATGGTCGCCGAGATCGACGCGGCGAAGAAGGCCGGGGACACCCTCGGCGGAGTCGTCGAGGTCCTCGCCTACGATCTGCCGCCGGGACTCGGGTCCCACGTGCACTGGGACCGGCGTCTCGACTCCCGCCTCGCCGGCGCCCTCATGGGCATCCAGGCCATCAAGGGCGTCGAGGTCGGAGACGGCTTCCTCACCACGAAACGACCGGGTTCGCAGGCGCATGACGAACTCGAGGTCGGCCCCGACGGATTCCGCCGCACCAGCAACCGCGCAGGCGGGACCGAAGGCGGTATGTCCACGGGCGGTCCGCTGCGGGTGCGCGCCGGGATGAAGCCCATCGCCACGGTGCCCCGTGCGCTGTCCACCGTCGACGTCACCACCGGCGAGGCGGCGAAGGCCAACCACCAGCGCTCCGACGTGTGCGCGGTCCCGGCATCCGGCGTCGTCGCCGAGGCGATGGTCGCCCTCGTCCTCGCCGAGGCCGTCGTCGAGAAGTTCGGCGGAGACTCGGTGGCCGAGACGAAGCGGAACCTGGACGCCTACGTCGCGGCCATTCCGGAGAACCTCCGCATCGGACGATGAACGAGACCCCGATCCCGAAACCGGTTCCGCCCCTGGAACCGGTTCCCGCCGCGCTCTCACGCATCGTGCTCTCCGGTCCTCCCGCCGCAGGGAAGTCGACCATCGGGCGGCTGCTCGCCGACCGCTTGGGCCTGCCGCTGATCGACACCGACGCGAACATCGTCGAACAGTACGGAGTCATCGCGGAACTGTTCGTCGAACGCGGGGAGGACCATTTCCGACGCATCGAACGCGAAGTCGTGCGCAAGGCACTGCGCCGCCTGCTCGATCGGCCGGGCATCGTGTCCCTGGGCGGGGGAGCGATCCTCAACCCCGGCACCCGCGCCCAGCTCAAGCACCCGGCGATCAAGGTCGTCCACATCGACATCGACGTCGACACCGTCGCGCAGCGGATCAACGCCCCGCACCGGCCGCTGCTGCGGGGTGCCGGCTCCGCCGTGGAGAACTGGATGGCGCTGGTTGCCGAACGCGAACCGCTCTACGAACAGGTCGCGACCTTCCGCGTCCAGGCCTCGAACTCACCGCCGTCGACCGTGGTCAACCGCGTCGTCGACGTCCTCACCGGTCTGCGGCGGGCCGAGGAGTACGCGAAGTACGCCCACCTCGACGAGGGCGAGCCCGGCACTCGGCTGTGAGACGGCTCCGCCCATGGTCGGCAGGCGTTTCGCCGCCGCCGGACCTGCAGGACTAGGCTGGGCCGGGGCAGCGCCTCGCCTCGGCGAGACCCGCTCGAACACACGCGCAACGATCAGGAAGACGGACGAATGAGCACCACACGCATCGATGTCGACGCCGGCGGGACCTACCCGGTCCTCGTCGGACAGGGACTGCTGGGCGAACTGCCCGAACTGCTCGGCAACCGGGTGGAGAAGGTCCTCGTCATCCACCCACGGGCTCTGCGCACCACCGGCGAGACCGTCCGCGACGACCTCGCGGCGACCGGACTCGAGGCCGTGGCCGCGGAGATCCCCGACGCCGAAGAGGCCAAACACATCCAGGTCGCCGCCTTCTGCTGGCAGGTGCTCGGACAGTCCGACTTCACCCGCACCGATGCCATCGTCACCGTCGGCGGAGGAGCAGTGAGCGACCTCGGCGGTTTCGTCGCCGCCACCTGGCTGCGCGGCATCCGCGTCATCCACATCCCCACTACGGTCCTCGGCATGGTCGACGCCGCCGTGGGCGGAAAGACCGGCATCAACACCGCCGAGGGCAAGAACCTCGTCGGCTCCTTCCACGCCCCGGCCGGTGTCCTCGTCGACCTCGACACGCTCGCGACCCTGCCGGAGAACGAACTCTTCACCGGCCTCGCCGAGGTGGTCAAGACCGGCTTCATCGCCGACCCTGCCATCCTCGACCTCGTCTCCGCCCATTCGAAGGAGGAGATCGGCGACGTCGGCGGGCCCGTCCTGCGCGAACTCATCGAACGCTCCATCCGCGTCAAGGCCGATGTCGTCTCCGACGACTTCGAGGAGTCCGGGCGACGAGAGATCCTCAACTACGGGCACACGCTGGCCCACGCGATCGAACACAAGGAGCGCTACCAGTGGCGCCACGGAGCCGCGGTGTCCGTGGGAATGGTCTTCGCCGCCGAGGTCGCCTCGATGGTCAAGAGCCTCCCGTACGAGACCGTCGACCTCCACCGCGAGCTGCTGAGCAAGCTCGGCCTGCCCACCGGATACCGCTCCGATGTGTGGCCGCAGCTGCTGGACACGATGAAACGGGACAAGAAGGCCCGCGGAGCGATGCTGCGGATGGTGCTGCTGTCCGACATCGGCGAACCCTCGACCGTCGAGATCCCCGACGCCTCGATCCTCCACACCGCCTACCAGGAGATCGGCGAGACGTCACCGACAGTGCCGCTGCACACCGAACTCGGCTGAGGCAGCACTCGACACGCCGACACAGCACCCAACATGCTGACACAGCACTCGACACGTGCGGATGCACGGCGCTGGGCGGGCTTGCTAGAATCGTCCAGGAATGAGTCTCGCCTGCCCTCCTGCAGGGCGGCGGAGATGCCTGACCAATCGGCGATCATCGATCGGTGATCCGTTATGACGCGAAGAAGGACGAATTAGTGGCGACAACCAACGACCTGAAGAACGGCCTTGTGCTCAACATCGACAACCAGCTGTGGCAGGTGCTCGAGTTCCAGCACGTCAAGCCCGGCAAGGGGCCGGCGTTCGTCCGCACCAAGATGAAGAACGTCACCTCCGGCAAGATCATCGACAAGACCTTCAACGCCGGCACGAAGGTCGAGACGGCCAACGTCGACCGCCGCGACATGCAGTACCTCTACCATGACGGCACCGACTACGTGTTCATGGACTCGAAGGACTACGACCAGGTCAACATCTCCGCCGAGCTCGTCGGCGACGCCGCGAACTACATGCTCGAGAACCAGGACCTGCAGATCTCCTTCCATGAGGGCACCCCGCTGTCCGTGGAGCTGCCGCCCTCGGTCGAACTGACCATCACCCATACCGAACCCGGCCTCCAGGGCGACCGCTCGACCGGCGGATCGAAGCCCGCTACGCTCGAGACCGGCTACGAGATCCAGGTGCCGCTGTTCCTCGAAGAGGGCACCAAGGTCAAGGTCGACACCCGCAGCGGCGACTACCTCGGACGCGTCAAGTAAGTGGCCTCGGCACGCACACGAGCCCGTCGCCGGGCTCTCGAGCTGCTCTTCGAAGCCGGGCAGCGACGACTCGCGATCGACGAGCTCGTCACCATGCGGTCGAACGATCCCGACTACCCCATGAAGGAATACGCGGTCGAGATCGTCACGGGCATCACCGAGAAGCAGGAGGAGATCGACGAGATCATCTCCACCTACGCGCAAGGCTGGACGCTCGACCGGATGCCGGCCGTCGACCGGTCCCTGCTCGAGATCGGCACGTGGGAGATCCTGTTCAACGACGAGGTGCCCGACAAGGTCGCCATCGACGAGGCGGTCTCGCTGGCCCGACAATTCTCCACCGATGACTCACCCGGGTTCGTCTCGGGCCTGCTCTCACGCATCCTCGACGTCAAGCCGACGCTCATCTGACGCCGGCGGGTCCGCACTCCGGACCCGCCTGCGAGAGCGCCTCGCACGAGGTCTACAATCGAATCGAACCACTCCTTTAACCACCGTCCGGAGAGGCGGAGAAGGGGAACCATGACACAGCGAACAGTGCTGGACGCAGCTGATGTCTCACGGGCGGTCACCCGCATCGCCCACGAGATCATCGAGTCCAACAAAGGCAGCGAGGACATCGTCCTGCTCGGGATTCCGCGCCGCGGAGTCCCGCTGGCCCACCGGCTCGCCGAGGCGATCGCGGCGATCGAAGGCAGCCCTGCCTCCGCCGGCGAACTGGCCGGAAGCCTCGACATCACCATGTACCGCGACGATCTGCGTGGCGGCTCCTACCGGGCACCCGAGCCCACCTCGATCCCCGCCGCGGGCATCGACGCGAAGACCGTCGTCCTCGTCGACGATGTGCTCTTCTCTGGCCGCACCATCCGCGCGGCGCTCGATGCCCTGGCCGATCTCGGCCGGCCCTCGAAGGTGAGACTCGCGGTCCTCGTCGACCGCGGCCACCGCGACCTGCCGATCCGGGCCGATCACGTCGGCAAGAACCTCCCGACGTCCAGCAGCGAACGCGTCAACGTCTCTTTGTCCGAGATCGACGGAACCGATGCCGTGACCATCTCGGGAGGTCGCGAATGAAGCACCTGCTCGACACCGCATCACTGTCCCGCGAGGACGCCATCGGCATCCTCGACATCGCCGAGGAGATGGCGTTGGTCTCCCAGCGCGAGATCAAGAAGCTGCCCGTGCTGCGCGGTCGCACGGTGGTCAACCTCTTCTTCGAGGACTCGACCCGCACCCGCCTGTCCTTCGAGGCCGCGGCGAAGCGACTCTCCGCCGATGTGCTCAACTTCTCCGCGAAGGGCTCGTCGGTGTCCAAGGGCGAGAGCCTGCAGGACACCATCCAGACGATCTCGGCGATGGGCGCCGACGCGATCGTCGTCCGCCACTCCGGAGCCGGTACAGCCCATCGCCTCGCCCACACCGGGTGGATCGACGTGCCCGTCGTCAACGCCGGAGACGGCACCCACGAACACCCCACCCAGGCCCTCCTCGACGCCTTCACCCTGCGTCGGGCACTAGCCGGGGTCCCCGCCTCGGGGCCGGTGTCCGGAGGACCCCGCGGGGCCGGCCTCGACGGGGCGAAGGTCGCCATCGTCGGCGACGTCCTCCACTCACGAGTGGCACGGTCGAATGTGCATCTGCTCGACCGCCTCGGCGCCGACGTGCACCTCATCGCCCCGCCCACGCTGCTGCCGTGGGGAGTGGAGAACTGGCCGGTGACCGTCCACTACGACTTCGATGCCGCACTGGCCGCCGCTGACTTCGCGGCGGTGATGATGCTGCGCGTCCAACACGAACGCATGCACGAGTCGTTCTTCCCCAACGCCCGCGAATACGCGCGGCTGTGGGGGCTCAGCCCCGCCCGACTCGAGACCCTGCCCGAGAGCACGTTCGTCATGCACCCGGGCCCCATGAACCGCGGCTTCGAGATCTCCGCCGCCGCAGCGGACTCACCCCGCGCCCTCGTCCTCGACCAGGTCGAGAACGGTGTGAGTGTGCGCATGGCGGTCCTCTACCGCCTGCTGACAGGTCAGGAGGAGACCAATGACTGACTACCTCATCCGCGGAGCGAACGTGCTCGGACGCGGAACCGCCGATATCGCCATCTGCGACGGACGCATCGTCGATCCCGAACTCCTCGACGCCACCTCCGCCGAGGTCATCGACGCCGCGGGACTCGTTGCCCTGCCCGGCCTCGTCGACATGCACACGCATCTGCGCGAACCCGGCAAGGAAGACGCCGAGACCGTGCTCACCGGATCCCGCTCGGCCGCAGCCGGCGGCTTCACGTGCGTGCACGCCATGGCGAACACCGCCCCCGTGGCCGACACGGCCGGCGTCGTCGAGCAGGTCCACCGGCTGGGCCGCTCGGCCGGCTTCACCGAGGTCGTGCCCGTCGGCGCCGTGACCATCGGCCTCGAAGGCCGACAGCTGGCCGAACTCGGTGCGATGGCCAGATCGGCCGCACGGGTGCGGATGTTCTCCGACGACGGCATCTGCGTCTCCGACCCGCTGCTGATGCGCCGCGCCCTCGAATACGTCAAGACCTTCGACGGCATCATCGCCCAGCACGCCCAGGAACCGCGGCTGACCGAAGGCGCGCAGATGAATGAGGGGGAGGTCTCCGCCGAACTCGGACTGCCCGGCTGGCCCGCGGTCGCCGAGGAGTCGATCATCGCCCGCGACGTCCTGCTCGCCGAGCACGTCGGCTCCCGACTGCACGTCTGCCACGTCTCGACCGCCGGCAGCGTCGACCTCATCCGCTGGGCCAAGGCCAGGGGAGTGGCCGTCACCGCCGAGGTGACCCCGCACCATCTCATGCTCACCGATGAACTCGTGCGCACCTTCGACCCCGTCTACAAGGTCAACCCGCCGCTGCGCACCGACTCCGACGTCCACGCCCTGCGTGAGGCGCTGGCCGACGGCACCATCGACGTCGTCGGCACCGACCACGCGCCGCACACCGCCGAACACAAATGCAGCGAATGGAGCGCGGCGGCCATGGGCATGGTCGGCATGGAATCGGCGCTGTCCATCGTCGTCGAGGCGATGGCCGACCACGACTTCGACTTCGGCGACGTCGCCCGTGTGATGTCCGCGGCGCCGGCGAGGATCACCGGCGCCTCCGGTCACGGCAGCCTCGAGATCGGGGCGAGCGCGAACATCGTCCTCGTCGACCCGAACCGACCGCACCGCATCGAACCCGCAGATCACGCCACGAAGGGCCGCAACAACCCCTTCGCCGGCATCGAGGTGAGCGCTGCGGTCACCGACACCTTCTTCTACGGCCACCGGGTACTGGCCGCAGGAGCACTGACAACACCCCACCCGGCAGGAGCAACATGGACCGATCAGTAGGCACCCTCATCGTCGCAGTCGTCATCCTCCTGGTGATCATCGCGATCGCCTGGGGATGGAGCCGACGCAAGCGGGCGCAGTCCGATGTCGCCACCCCGCCGAAGCCGCATCTGGGGATCACCCCTGTGGCCGATCCTGTCGAAGGCTCCTATGTCTCGACGACGAAGGCCGGGCACCCGCTCGAACGCGTCGCCGTGCACGGGCTGGGCATCCGCACCACAGGAGAACTCGTCATCACCGACGGGGGAGTGATCATGGACCTCGCCGGACGTGAGGACTTCCTCATCCCGCGCCGTGACATCGTCTCCGTCGACACCACCTCGGGGATGATCGGCAAGTTCGTCGAACGCGGCGGCATCGTCCGCATCACCTGGCGGCTCGGCGACACCCTCGTCGACACCGGCTTCCGAGCCCGCTACGCCGCATCCACCGCCCCCACCGTCGACCGCATCCGTGAAATGATCGAAGAGGCACAATGAGCTTTTCCACCACCCCCGCAGTCCTCGTCCTCGAAGACGGACGCACCTTCTCAGGCTCCGCATACGGCAGCGTCGGTGAGACCACCGGTGAGGCCGTGTTCGTCACCGCCATGACCGGCTACCAGGAGACCCTGACCGATCCGTCCTATCATCGGCAGATCATCATCCAGGCCGCCCCGCACATCGGCAACACCGGCGTCAACCGCACCGACGACGAATCGGGTCGGATCTGGGCCGCCGGGTACGTCGTCCGCGACGCCTCCCGGATCTCCTCGAACTGGCGTTCCGAAGGAGACCTCGCCGACTGGCTGAACGAGTCCGGCATCGTCGGCATCTCCGATGTCGACACCCGCGCCCTGACCCGGCACCTGCGCGACAAGGGAGCGATGCGCATGGGCATCTTCTCCGGACCAGCCGCCGAGGCCCCCGCCGACGAACTGCTCGCACGCGTGCAGGCCGCACCCGAGATGGCCGGTGCCAACCTCGTCGACGAGGTCACCACCGAGCAGGCGAGGCTCATTCCCGCCCGAGGGGAGAAGCGCTTCAGCGTCGCCGCCGTCGACCTCGGCATCAAATCGATGACACCCGAACGCATGGCCGAACGCGGCATCGACGTCCACCTCGTTCCGGCTTCGATCACACTCGAGGAGGTCCAGTCACTCGGCGTCGACGGGGTCTTCTTCTCCAACGGGCCCGGCGACCCCGCGACCGCCGATGATCAGGTGGAGCTGCTGCGCGGCGTCCTCGACGCACGCCTGCCGTTCTTCGGCATCTGCTTCGGCAATCAGCTGCTCGGTCGGGCGCTGGGCTTCGGCACGTACAAACTGCCCTTCGGACACCGCGGCATCAACGTGCCGGTGATGGACCGCACGACGGACAAGGTCGAGATCACCTCGCAGAACCACGGTTTCGCCGTCGACGCGCCGCTGACGGGGGAGACGACCGCCCCGCACAGTCCCGACTACGGGCGGGTCATCGTCTCACACGTGTGCCTCAACGATGATGTCGTCGAAGGCCTCGCCTGCCTCGACATCCCCGCCTTCTCCGTCCAGTTCCATCCCGAGGCCGCGGCCGGGCCGCACGATTCGAGCTACCTGTTCGATCGCTTCATCGACCTCATGACCGCTTCCCAGGCCGATTCGGCTGCCCAGGCCTAAGGAGAGACCACCATGCCACTGAGACACGACCTGAAATCCGTCCTCGTCATCGGCTCCGGCCCGATCGTCATCGGTCAGGCCTGCGAATTCGACTACTCGGGCACTCAGGCCTGCCGCGTGCTGCGGTCCGAAGGCCTGCGTGTCATCCTCATCAACTCGAACCCGGCGACGATCATGACCGATCCCGACATCGCCGACGCCACCTATGTCGAACCCATCGACCCGCAGGTGATCGAGACGATCATCGAGAAGGAACGCCCCGACGCGCTGCTGCCGACCCTCGGCGGGCAGACCGCGCTCAATGCGGCCATCGCACTCCACGACGCCGGTGTGCTCGAGAAGTACGGCGTCGAACTCATCGGCGCCGACGTCGACGCCATCCAGCGCGGTGAGGACCGCCAGAAGTTCAAGGACATCGCCGAGGAATGCGGCGCCGAGGTGGCCCGCTCCGCGATCTGCCACACCCTCGACGAGGCGATCGCCGCCGCCGAAGAGCTCAGCTACCCCGTCGTCGTCCGCCCCTCGTTCACGATGGGCGGGCTCGGATCGGGCATGGCCTACGACGAGACCGATCTGCGCCGCATCGCCGGCGCCGGCCTGTCCGACTCCATCACCCACGAGGTCCTCCTCGAGGAGTCCATCCTCGGATGGAAGGAGTACGAGCTCGAACTCATGCGCGACAACAATGACAACGTGGTCGTCGTGTGCTCGATCGAGAACGTCGACCCCGTGGGCGTGCACACCGGTGACTCGATCACCGTGGCACCTGCCCTGACGCTGACCGACCGCGAATACCAGGAGATGCGCGACATCGGCATCGCCATCATCCGCGCTGTGGGCGTCGACACCGGCGGCTGCAACATCCAGTTCGCCGTCGACCCCGCGACCGGTCGCATCGTCACCATCGAGATGAATCCGCGCGTCTCCCGCTCCTCGGCACTGGCTTCGAAGGCCACGGGCTTCCCGATCGCGAAAATGGCCGCGAAGCTCGCCGTCGGATACTCCCTCGACGAGATCCCCAACGACATCACGAAGGTCACCCCGGCCAGCTTCGAACCGACCCTGGACTATGTGGTCGTGAAGATTCCGCGCTTCACCTTCGAGAAGTTCCCCGCCGCCGACCCGACGCTGACGACGACGATGAAATCCGTCGGAGAGGTCATGGCCCTGGGCCGCAACTTCACCACCGCCCTGCAGAAGGCGATGCGCTCACTCGAACAGAAGGACTCCTCGTTCGGGTGGGACGACCTGCCCGATGTCAGCGATGACGAGGTGCGCGAATCCCTCCTCGAGGCGATCTCGCATGCCACCGCGGATCGCCTCCACTCCGTGCAGCGGGGACTGGCCGCAGGGCTGAGCCCCGCCGAGGTCTTCGACGCCTGCGAGATCGACCCCTGGTACCTCGACCAGATCCAGCTCATCAACGAGGTCGCCGCCCACATTTGCGACGCCGAGGAACTCGATGTGCAGGTTCTGCGCATCGCCAAGCGCCACGGCTTCTCCGATGAGCAGATCGCCCGGCTGCGCAGCCTGGACACGGACGTCGTCACCGGCATCCGCCGCGCCCTGCGCGTGCGTCCGGTGTTCAAGACCGTCGACACCTGCGCGGGAGAGTTCGAGGCGCACACCCCCTACCACTACTCGAGCTATGACGACGAGACCGAGGTCGCCCCGCGGTCGCGTCCGGCCGTGATCATCCTCGGCTCCGGACCGAACCGGATCGGCCAGGGCATCGAATTCGACTATTCGTGTGTGCACGCGACCATGGCGATCGGCTCGGCGGACTTCGAGACGGTCATGGTCAACTGCAATCCGGAGACCGTGTCGACCGACTACGACACCGCCGATCGCCTCTACTTCGAACCCCTGACCTTCGAAGACGTCATGGAGGTCTACCACGCCGAACTCGCCGCCGGTGAGGTCCTCGGCGTCGTGTGCACCCTCGGCGGGCAGACCCCGCTGGGACTGGCGGACAAGCTCAAGGCCGCCGGCGTGCCGGTGCTCGGCACGCAGCCCGAGGCCATCGACCTGGCCGAGGACCGCGGCGAATTCGGAGCGGTCCTCGACCGTGCCGGACTCACCGCACCGAAGCACGGCACCGCCGTGACCGCTGCCGAGGCGGCGGAGATCGCCGAGACCATCGGCTATCCCGTGCTCGTGCGTCCCTCCTACGTCCTCGGCGGTCGCGGCATGCAGATCGTCTACGACCGCACCCAGCTGTTCGACTACATGGCCACGGCCACGGAGATCTCCGTCGACCGTCCCGTCCTCGTCGACAGGTTCTTGGAAGACGCCATCGAGATCGACGTCGACGCCCTCTACGACGGGTCGGAGGTCTACATCGGCGGCATCATGGAGCACATCGAAGAGGCCGGAATCCACTCCGGCGACTCGGCCTGCGTGCTGCCCTCGCTGACCCTGGGCGACGACGTGCTCGAACGTGTCAGGCAGGCCACCGCGGCCATCGCAGAGGGAGTGAGCGTACGTGGTCTGCTCAACATCCAGTTCGCCATCGCAGCCGACGTCCTCCACGTCATCGAAGCCAACCCGCGAGCCTCCCGCACCGTGCCCTTCGTCTCGAAGTCCACCTCGACTCAGCTGGCGAAGGCGGCCGCGCTCGTCGCCGTCGGACGCTCGATCGCCGATCTGCGCGGTGACCTGCTCGCCGCCGAGGGTGACGGTTCCACCCTCGGCCTCGATCACCCCATCTCCGTCAAGGAGGCGGTCCTGCCCTTCCGCCGGTTCCGCACCGTCGAGGGCAAGGTCGTCGACTCGGTGCTCGGACCGGAGATGCGCTCGACCGGTGAGGTCATGGGCATCGACCGCGACTTCCCGACCGCATTCGCCAAGGGCCTCCTCGGCGCCGGAGTGCAGCTTCCGACCTCGGGCACCGTGTTCGTGTCCGTGGCCGATCGAGACAAGCGGGCCATGGTGCTGCCGGTCAAACGGCTCGTCGACATGGGCTTCGACGTCGTCGCCACCACCGGCACCGCGGCCGTGCTCTCGCGCTACGGGATTCCGACCACCCAGGTGCACAAGCACTTTGAGGCCGCCGACGAGGACCGCACGGTGCTCGACTACCTCGCCGCGGGCACCATCGACATGGTCATCAACGTGCCCTCGGGCCGCCAGGAACGTGCCGACGGCTACGAGATCCGTGCCGCCGCCACCGCGAACTCCGTGCCGCTCATCACCACCCTCGCGGAGTTCGCAGCCGCCGTGACCTCGCTCGAGGTGGTCCGGGATGAGAAGTTCGACGTCCGCAGCCTCCAGGACTGGAGCGCCTGATGTTCGGTGAGCGACTGGCCCGGGCGATCGCCGAACACGGCCCGCTGTGCGTGGGCATCGACCCGCACGAGCATCTGCTCGAGTCCTGGGGTCTGCCGGCCACGGCGGCCGGGGTGCGGGAGTTCGCCCTCCGCACGGTCAGCGGGCTGAAGGGACGCGTCGCCGCGGTCAAACCCCAGTCGGCGTTCTTCGAGCAGTACGGTTCGGCCGGGGTCGCCGCGCTCGAGGAGACGCTGGCCGCGGCCGCCGAGGCGGGGATCCTGACCGTCCTCGACATCAAACGCGGAGACATCGGATCGACGATGGGAGCCTATGCGAAGGCCTATCTCGATCCCGCCTCGGCGCTGGCCGCGGATGCGATCACCGTCTCACCCTTCCTCGGCTTCGGTGCGCTCGAACCCGCGTTCGCACTCGCCGCCGCCCACGGTCGTGGAGTGTTCGTCCTCGCGCTGACCTCGAACCCGGAGGGGCGGGAGGTCCAGCACGCCGGGGGCAGCGGCGACTCCGTGGCCGGGCACATCGTCGCCCAGGTCGCCGACCGCAATGCCGCCGCCCTCGCCGAGGCGGGGGAGGTGTCAGCGGGACTCGGTCCCTTCGGCCTCGTCGTCGGCGCGACCATCGGCTCGGCCGCCCGCGACCTCGGGGTCGACCCCGTCGACTGCGGCGGACCGATCCTGGCCCCCGGCGTCGGGGCCCAGGGGGCGGGGATCCGCGAGCTGCGAGACGTCTTCGGTCCCGCGGCCCTGGCCTCCGGCCAGGTGCTCGCCACCGCGTCCCGTGCCGTTCTCGGAGCCGGCCCCGAAGGGCTCGCTGCGGCCGCGGACGAGCTCAACCGTGCGCTGATCGGCGAGAGCTGAGTCCGCGTCGATCAGGATGAATTTCCGGGGCACCGGGAGTTTTATTCGACTCATTCCGCACCTCCGCAGGGATTTTGACTTAGACTGAGACGACTTCCCTACCTGCCCGTTCATGGTGACAGAGGAGATAATGTGGCACTCGAACCGTTGACCCCGCAACAGCGTTCCGCTGCTCTGGACAAGGCGTTCCAGGCGCGCCAGGCGCGAGCCGAAGTCAAGACGGCGCTGAAGAACGGTCAAACCGATCTCGCTGCCGTGCTCAAGAAGGCCGCAGGCGATGAGGCACTCGCAAAGATGCGCGTCCTCGATCTGCTGCGCGCCCTGCCCGGTGTCGGAGACCGTCGAGCCGAAGCCGCGATGGACGAGGTCGGCATCGCCACCTCGCGGCGGATCAAGGGCTTGGGCGTGCACCAGAAGTCCGCCCTGTTGGAGAAATATTCCTGAGTGTGACAACCTCGGATCTGTGAACAATCGACTCACCGTCCTCGCGGGTCCGACCGCCGTCGGAAAAGGCACCATCAGCAGCTATATTCGGCAGAATCACCCCGAGGTCTGGTTCTCCGTGTCCGCGACGACGCGGCCCAGGCGACCCGGTGAGGTCGATGGTGTCCATTATCACTTCCTCACCGATGATGCGTTCGATGCGCTCATCGCCGACGGCGAACTGCTCGAATTCGCCGTCGTCCACGGTCGCCACCGCTACGGCACTCCTGCCGCGCCGGTGCGGGAGAGTCTCGCCGAGGGGATCCCGAGCCTGCTCGAGATCGATCTGCAGGGCGCCCGTCAGGTCAAAGAGAAGATGCCCGACGCGCGCTTCGTCTTCCTCGCACCGCCCAGCTGGGACGAACTCGTGTCCCGACTCACCGGGCGCGGCACCGAAACCGAGGAGGAGCAGGAGCGACGACTGGCGACGGCGCGACGCGAACTCGCCGCCGAATCCGAGTTCGACGTCACGATCGTCAACGACCACGTTCGCACTGCGGCCGAAGAACTCCTATCATTGATAGGTATATCCACCTCCGATTAGATGGGAATCTCCTTGCCCGCACAGCCCGAAGGCATCACCAATCCTCCGATCGACGACCTGCTCAGCGTCACCGGATCGAAGTACGAACTCGTCTCGATCGCGGCCAAGCGTGCCCGCCAGATCAACTCCTACTACGCCCAGCTGCAGGAGGGCCTGCTCGAGAACGTCGGTCCGCTCGTGACGCCCGGCACCAACGAGAAGCCGCTGTCGATCGCTCTCCGCGAGGTCAACGAGTCGAAGATCGTCGCCCGTGAGGTCTCCGAGGCCGACTTCGTCCAGGCCGCACCCGAGGCCGAGCAGCCTGCACCCGTGAGCAACGACGGCGCGATCGACTTCAGCGACCAGTGAGAATCGTACTCGGCGTCGCCGGTGGGATCGCCGCCTACAAGGCCGCACACATCATCCGGCGACTCCGGGAACTCGACCACAGCGTCAAAGTCGTGCCCACGGCCCACGCTCTCGACTTCGTCGGCGCCCCCACGTTCGAGGCCCTCTCGGGCCAGTCCGTGACCACCGACGTCTTCGACGAGGTCGAATCGGTCAACCACGTCCGCATCGGGCAGGAGGCCGAACTCGTCATCATCGCTCCGGCGACCGCGAACATCCTCGCGAAGATCACCGCCGGGATCGCCGATGATCTGCTCACCGCCACCGTGCTCACCACCACCGCCGAGGTGGTCGTGGCCCCGGCCATGCATACGGAGATGTGGCTCAACCCCGCCACACAGTCCAATATCGCCACGCTGCGCTCCCGCGGCGTCCACGTCCTCGACCCGGCCGTCGGGCGCCTGACCGGACCCGACTCCGGACCCGGGCGCCTGCCCGAACCCGAGGACATCATCGACTTCGCGCTGTCCGCCAAGGACGGGAGCACGCCCGGCGGCCTCTCCGGCCGGCGCATCGTCATCAGCGCCGGAGGCACCCGCGAGGCCCTCGACCCCGTGCGCTTCCTCGGCAACCGCTCCTCGGGCAAACAGGGCATCGCCCTGGCCAAGGCCGCCCACGCCGCCGGAGCGGACGTCGAACTCGTCGCGGCCAACATCGACTCCGGTCTGCTCACCGGGCTGCCGGAGAACATCGCGATCACCCCGGTCGAATCCACGCTCGAGCTGCAGGCGGCGATGCGTACGGCACAGCCGAATGCCGACGCCCTCATCATGGCCGCGGCCGTGGCCGACTACCGTCCGGTCGAGGCCACCGACTCGAAGATGAAGAAGACCGGGGACGAGGGACTGACCCTGCGGCTGACGCAGAACCCAGACATCCTCCGCGGACTCGTCGACGAGCGTGTCGGCACCCAGCTCATCGTCGGATTCGCCGCCGAGACCGGGGACCGGGCCACCTCGGCGCTCGACTATGCCACGGCGAAGTTCGACCGCAAGGGCGTCGATCTGCTGGTGTTCAACGACGTCTCGGACGATCGCGCCTTCGGCCACGACGACACCGCCGTCCAGATCATCGCCTCCGTCGACGGCCAGACGAAAGTCGGGGAGGAATTCCACGGTACGAAGGACCATGTTTCACAAAAGGTCATCGCCGCACTGACCGACCAGTTCGCCCACGTAGAATCGACGACGTGACTCAAACAAATCTCCGCTACTTCTCATCCGAGTCCGTCACCGAGGGACATCCCGACAAGATCTGCGACCAGATCAGCGATGCGGTGCTCGATGACCTGCTCTCCCAGGACCCCAACGCGAAGGTCGCCGTGGAGACGATGGTCACCACCGGACTCGTCCACGTCGCCGGTGAGGTCAACACCGCCGCCTATGCCGATGTCGCCGGCATCGTGCGCAGCCTCATCACCGGCATCGGCTACGACTCCTCGGACACCGGCTTCGACGGCCACTCCTGCGGAGTCTCCGTGTCCATCGGCAGCCAGTCCACCGACATCCACTCCGGAGTGACGAACCCGCTGGACTTCCGCGAGGCCGTCGAATCCGACGATCACGGCACGAGCCTCGGCGCCGGCGATCAGGGCCTGATGTTCGGCTACGCGGACAACTCCACCGATGTGCTCATGCCGCTGCCCATCCACCTGGCGTCGCGGATGGCCGAGCAGCTCTCCGCAGTCCGCAAATCCGGCCGGCTGGACTACCTGCGACCCGACGGGAAGACGCAGCTGACCCTGGGCTACGACGGCAATGAGGCCGTATCGATCGAGAACGTCGTCGTCTCCACCCAGCATTCGGCCGATGTCAGCCAGTCCCAGCTGCACACCGAGATCAGGGAACTCGTCATCGACCCGGTGATCTCGGAATCCGGTCTCGACACGACGGGGGCGAACGTCCACATCAACCCCGCCGGTCCGTTCGTCACGGGCGGACCGATGGGCGACGCCGGCCTGACTGGGCGCAAGATCATCGTCGACACCTACGGCGGCTTCTCCCGCCACGGCGGCGGCGCGTTCTCCGGCAAGGACCCCTCGAAGGTCGACCGTTCGGCCGCGTATGCGATGCGCTGGGTGGCGAAGAATATCGTCGCCGCCGGACTCGCCGACCGCGCCGAGGTGCAGGTCTCCTACGCCATCGGCCGCGTCGACCCGATGGGTCTCTACGTCGAGACATTCGGCACCGAGAGGGTCGACCCCAACGCGATCTCCGCGGCCATCCGCGAGGTCTTCGACCTCCGTCCGGCCATGATCATCCAGGAACTCGACCTGCTGCGACCCATCTACCTGCAGACGGCGACCTACGGTCACTTCGGGCGGGAGCTGCCGGACTTCACCTGGGAGACCACGGACCGCACCGACGACCTCGTGCGCGCCGTGTCCTCTCACTGAGCCCGGGTCGGCTGCGTGGACGAACCCCTCCCGATCGACACCGGCACCTCCGCCGAGGGCCAGGTTCCGGTCGCGGCGAACGACCCCGTCGCCCGCGTGCTCATCGACCATCCGGTGCCGCACCTCGCACGCGTGTTCGACTACGCCGTGCCGGAGAAGCTCGCCGAGGCGGCCCTGCCCGGGGTGCGGGTGCGGGTGAAGTTCGCCGGCCGACTCCGTGACGGGTACCTCCTCGAACGCGTCGAGTCCTCCGACCATCTCGGACCGCTCGCGACGATCCAACGGGTGAGCGGACCCGTGCAGGTGCTCGGCCCCGACCTGCTTGCACTGTGCGAGGCCACCGCCCGCCGCTACGGTGGGACCCTGGCCGACGTCCTCCGCCTCGCCGTTCCTCCCCGCCACGCCCGCGGCGAGAAGGCCGTGCTCAAGGCCGAGAAGGCACGCATCGCCGCGTTGGACACGGACGCGGCAGGGGACGCCGCCGCCACTGGGGGCACGGACGCCGACGGGGAGGCCGTCGACGGGGACGCCACCGAAACCGGGGACGGGCCCCTGCTCGAACGCTTCGGGCGGTGGATCGTCGACGCGGACACCGACGTCGACCACGGCACGGCAGCGCCGCCTCGGCGCAGGGCCCTGGCCGTCACCCCCGGAACCACGCCCGGGCTGAGCTGGATCCGGGTCGGTCTGAGCGCGGCTCGGCCCCACCTGGAAGCCGGACGCGGCGTGCTCTGGCTCGTGCCCGACCACCGGGAACTGAGCGTGCTCCACGCCGGCCTCACCGCCGCCGGCATCGCCGATGTGGCCGTCCTCAGCGCCGATCAGTCACCGGAGCAGCGCTGGCAGTCCTGGCTGCGCGGACTCTTCGGCCACACCCGGATCACGATCGGCACCCGCGCCGCGGCCTTCGCCCCCGTGAAGGATCTGGACCTCATCATCTGCACCGACGATGCCAACAGGAACTACCTCGACCAGCACGCGCCCTACCCGCACGCACGCGAGGTCAGCCTGCTGCGGTCGACGATCGAGGACACCGAGCTGCTCTTCGTCTCCACCGACCGCAGCGCCGAGGTGCAGCGACTCGTCGAGATCGGCTGGCTGAGCGACCTCACCCCTGGAGGCCCCATCCGCCGCCACGCGGCCCCCGTCGTCTTCGTCCCCGACGAAGACCGCGACCCCTTCGCCTGGCAGCGGATCCCCAGCCGGGCGTGGCAGATCATGCGCACCGCGCTGCACCCGCGACCCCGTGACGGCGGTGTGCCGGGGCCCGTCCTCGTCCAGGTTCCCCGCTCCGGGTACTATCCGGTCTTCGCCTGCGCGCGCTGCCAAGAGGTCGCCCGCTGCCCGCGCTGCCAGGCGACGCTGACCACGCAGTCCGAGGTCGGGCCCTTCGCCTGCCGCTCCTGCGGCTACCACGCTGAGGACTTCACCTGCTCGAGGTGCCGCTCCCACCAGGTGCGCTCGATCGTGCGCGGACGCGCCCGCACCGTCGAAGAGCTGCGCCGCGCTCTGCCGGAGACCGAGATCGTCGAATCCGGCGGCGACGACATCTCCACCGTCCTCGATGAGACGCCGCGCCTCGTCGTCGCCACCACCGGGGCCGAACCCTATGTGCTCGGCGGCTACGCCGCCGCGATCCTCCTCGACTCACTGTGGCCGGGCCCCTGGATGCGCTCGCTCGACGACGGCGTCGGCCGCCGGCTCCGCGCGGCAGCCCTCGTCCGCTCACGCGAGCAGGGCGGGGTCGTCTACCTCGGCGACGAGGACGAACTCATCCGCCGGACGCTGACCGCCTTCGACCCCGTCACGTTCATGTCCCGCCAGCTCGCCGACCGCAGGACTCTCGGCTTCCCACCCTACCGACGCATCATCGAACTCACCGGCTCCGGAACCGACATCGATGCGGTCCTCAGCGAACTCGTCGAGGTCGAGGAGCTGCTGCGCGATGCGACCGAGGACGGTCAGCGATGCGTCGGGGCCTACCCGATCTCGGCCGGGGACCGCGTCGGCACGAGGGCCGCGGAGATCACTGCCGCACGGTCGGCGAAGAAGCAGCCGCAGGTCCGCATCCGCATCGACGATCCCCGGTCACTGTGAGCGGTGAGGGAACCAGTAGAATCCGTCGGGTGGATATCGTCTTCGCCGGAACCCCGGATGTCGCAGTGCCGGCCCTTGAGGCCCTGGCCGAATCCGAGCACCGCATCCGTGCGGTCCTCACCCGCCCCGATGCGCCGGTGGGTCGCAAGCGCATCCTCACGTCCTCACCGGTGAAGACCCGCGCCCGCGAACTCGGACTCGACGTCATCGAAGCCGACCGGCTGCGCGGAGACGTCATCACCACGCTGCGCGGACTCGAGGTCGACGCCGTGGCCGTCGTCGCCTTCGGCGCCATCGCCGGACCCGCCGCCCTGGCCACCGCCCGACTCGGCTGGTTCAACCTCCACTTCTCACTGCTGCCGCACTACCGCGGCGCGGCCCCCGTCCAGCGCGCCCTCATCGACGGCGTCGACCGCAGCGGAGTGAGCGTGTTCAGGATCGACGAAGGCATGGACACCGGTCCCGTGCTGCGCCGCCGCGAACTCGACCTCGACCACCCGGACGTCGCCGCCGCCCTCGACGACTACGCGCACCGCGGCGCCCCCGAACTCGTCACCGCCCTCGACGAACTCGCCGCAGGAACCGCGACGGAGACCCCGCAGACCGGCGAGGCGAGCCACGCGGAGAAGATCACCGTCGCCGACGCCCGCCTCGACTTCACAGAACCCGCCGCCCGCGTCATCGACCGCGCCCGCGGCACCAGCCCGAGCCCCGGCCCGTGGGCGGAACTCGACGGCAGACGAACGAAGCTCTTCTGCCTCACCCCGGCCCCCGAGATCACCGCGGACGCGGACCCCGGCACACTGCGGACCGCGCAGACCGCGGCCGTGCTGCGCTGCGGGGACGGCTGGGTGCACGTCGCCTGGATCCAGCCCTTCGGCAAACCCCGGATGTCCGCAGCGGACTATCTGCGCGGACACGGCGAGATCCGCTTCGACCAGATCACCGACCAGGGAGCATGACACGCATGGCTGAGACAGCAGGCACCGGCGCAGGCCGTGGAGGCCGAACAGACAAGGGAAAGAACCTGCCTCGCCGCATCGCCTGGGAGGTCCTCCTCGACGTGGCGACGAAGGACGCCTACGCCAACCTCCTGCTGCCGGCGAAGCTCGCCCGCACCCGACTGAACGCCCAGGACGCCGCCTTCACCACCGAACTCACCTACGGCGCGCTGCGCCGCCAGAAGTTCTACGACGCCGTCATCGCAGCCGCGGCGGCCCGGCCGGTGGAGAAGATCGACGCCGAACCGCTGGCCGCGATGCGCCTCGGCGCCCACCAGCTGCTGTCCATGCGCGTGCCCGACCATGCGGCGCTCTCCGAGACGGTCTCCGTGGTCAAACGCTCGGCGCCGAAGACCGCCGGATTCGTCAACGCGGTGCTCCGACGCATCTCCGAGGCGACACCCGGAGAATTGCTCGACCGGGTCACCGACGGCACCTCTGAGACCCAGCGCCTGGCCATCGAACACTCCCACCCCGACTGGATCGTGCGCGCCCTGACCCAGGCGCTGAAGGGACACGGACGCGACGCCGGCGAACTCGACGACCTCCTCATCGCCGACAACGCCGCGGCCAAGGTCGGCGTCAGCGCCCTGCCCGGCCTCATCGATCGCGCCGAACTGCCCGGAGAGGCGACCCCGCTCTCACCCATCGGCGTCACCCTGGACACGGCAGTCCCACGGGACGTCCCGGCCGTCGCCGACGGGCGAGCCCGCGTCCAGGACGAAGGCTCGGCACTCGTCGCCCTGGCGCTGGCCGAGGTCGACGCCCCCGCGGGCACCTGGGCCGACCTGTGCGCCGGCCCCGGGGGCAAGGCCGCCGTCCTCGGTGCCGCGGCCGCGCAGTCGTCGACGCAGCTCGCCGCCTTCGACTCGAGCGAACACCGTGTCGACCTCGTGCGCGACTCCACCCAGGCGCTGCACAACGTCACCGCCGAGGTCCGCGACGGCCGGTCGGCCCAGGGCCCCTACGCCAAGGTCCTCGTCGACGTGCCCTGCTCCGGACTCGGTGCGCTGCGCCGTCGCCCCGAGGCCCGCTACCGCCGGCAGCCGAACGACATCACCGCTCTGACCGGTCTGCAGCGAGAACTGCTCACCGCGGCCCTCGACGCCTGCGCACCCGGGGGAGTGGTGGCCTACTCGACCTGCTCACCGCACTATGCCGAGACCGTGCTCATCGTCGACGAGGTGCTGCGCACCCGGACGAAGGCCGGCGATGGAGACGTCGAGGTCCTCGACGCCCCAGGCGTGCTCGAGACCATCACCGGCACCTCGGCGGCCGACTTCGCCTCGGTGACCCGCGGCGAGGGACGCTTCGCCCAGCTCTGGCCCCACCTGCACAACACCGACGGAATGTTCCTGGCTCTCCTGCGAAAGGCGAAATGACCCCATGGCGATCGACATCAACCCCTCCATCCTGTCCTCGGACTTCTCCGACCTGCGCGGAGAGCTCGAGAAGATCAGCACCGCCGATATGGCCCACATCGACGTGATGGACAACCACTTCGTGCCGAACCTCACCTTCGGCCCGCCCGTGGTCGAACGCATCCAGGCGATCTCCCCGATCCCGCTCGACGCCCACCTCATGATCGCCGACGCCGACCGCAACGCCCCCGTGTACGCGGAGATCGGCTGCGCCTCGGTGACCTTCCACGCCGAGGCGGCCGCCGCACCCGTGCGCCTGGCCCGGGAACTGCGGAAGCTCGGTGCCAAGGCCAGCCTCGCACTCAAGCCCGCGACCCCGATCGAACCCTTCGTCGACCTCCTCGGCGAATTCGACCAGATCCTCATCATGACCGTCGAACCCGGCTTCGGCGGACAGAAGTTCCTCGACGTGTGCCTGCCGAAGATCGCTCGGACCAGGGAAGCCATCTCCGCGTCCGGCCTCGAGATCCGCCTCCAGGTCGACGGCGGAGTCTCCGCCGCGACGATCGACCGAGTCGTCGACGCCGGCGCCGACGTCCTCGTGGCCGGCTCCGCTGTCTACGGCGCCGAGGACGCCGCCTCCGCGATCTCGCAGCTGCGCGAACTCGCCGCCGCCCACACCCACTGACCGTCCCGGGTCGAGACCCTTCGACCCGCTGTCCGAAATGAGCCGCCGATGGAACTGCTCGACTGGTTGAACACTCCCGCTTTCGAGCTGCTGGGCAAGCCCGTGCCGTACTCCGACCTGTTCGGCAACATCTGCGCCCTGGCCACGGTCGTGCTCGCCCTGCGCCGGAACATCCTGTCCTGGCCGGTGCAGATCCTCGGGTCGATCCTCCTCTTCTCCGCCAGCGTGTCCGCCGGACTCGGCGGCAACGCCTCGCGGCAGGTCGTCATCATCGTCGCCGCAGTCTGGGGCTGGACCCAGTGGAAGAAGTCGCGCGAGACCTCCGGTGAGGTCATCGTGCGGTGGGCCAGCTGGAAGGAGCGGGGTCTGCTGCTCGCCGCCCTGCTCATCGGCACCGGCGTCTTCGGATGGATCCTCGCCCTCGGCGGCTGGTCATGGAACCCGTACCCGGACGCCTACATCTTCATCGGCTCCCTCGTGGCCATGTACGCCCAGGGCCGGGCCATCGTCGAGTTCTGGTTCGTCTGGCTGGCCGTCGATCTCGTCGGGATCCCCCTGGCCGTGGCCGGCGGCCTCGTCTTCTCCGGAGCCGTCTACCTCATCTTCCTCGTCATGGTCGTCCTCGGGCTCCTCGACTGGTCGAAGCGATCGAAGCAGACGATCTCGGCCCCGCACCGCTCGGCCACCGAGATCGGCCGCGACCCCGACGACTGAGCCCGCACTGCCGGTGACCGTTCGGAACATGAGACCCCTTAAGCCTCGGTTCGGACAGATGCATTAGGCTGGTCGGGTGAAGACCTTTGAGACTCTCTACGCCGAACTCCTGCAGAAATCCCACGATCGACCGACCGGCTCGAAGACCGTGGCCGAACTCGATGCCGGAGTCCATGCGATCGGCAAGAAGGTCGTCGAGGAAGCCGCCGAGGTGTGGATGGCCGCCGAATACGAATCCCGCGAGGAACTCGCGTCCGAGATCTCCCAGCTGCTCTACCACGTGCAGGTGATGATGATCGCCAAGGGGCTCAGCCTCGACGACGTCAACGTCCATCTCTGAGACCTCCGCGACATCCGCCCGAACCTTCAGCCCCACAACTCACAAGGGACCCCATGCTGCGTGTAGCCGTGCCCAACAAGGGCGCACTCTCCGAAGCCGCCTCCGACATGCTCAGCGAGGCCGGATACTCCACCCGACGCGGAACCAAGACGCTCGTCCATCAGGATGAGTTGGGCGGGGTCGAATTCTTCTACCTGCGCCCCCGCGACATCGCCATCTACGTCGGATCGGGCATCCTCGATGCCGGCATCACCGGCCGGGACCTGCTGCTCGAGTCGAAGGTCGAGGCCCAGGAAGTGCTCGGCCTCGGATTCGGCGCCTCCCGCTTCTTCTACGCCGGCACCGCCGGTGCGTTCAGCTCTCCCGACGAACTCGGCGGGGCCCGCATCGCCACGAGCTTTCCGAATCTCGTCGCCGCCGACATCGAACGGCGCGGCATCGACGCGAAGACCGTCCAGCTCGACGGGGCCATCGAGGTCTCGATCCAGCTCGGCGTCGCCGACGCCATCGCCGATGTCGTCGAGACCGGCTCGACGCTGCGCGCCGCCGGGCTCGAGACCTTCGGAGAGCCGCTGCTCGAATCCGAGGGCGTGCTCATCCAACGCGAGGGTGCCGAGGAGCGTATCAGTGTGCTCCGTCGCCGCCTCGAATCCGTCATGGTCGCCCGACAGTACGTGCTCGTCGACTACAACATCGAAGAGCGGCTCGTGCCCGAGGCGATCTCCCTGACCCCGGGACTCGAGTCGCCGACCGTCTCACCCCTGCAGGAGACCGGCTGGGTCGCCGTGCGGGTGATGGTCGAGGCCAAGGAGGTCAACAATGTCATGGACCGCCTCTACGGAGTCGGAGCCCGTGCGATCCTGGTGACGAACATTGGCGCCTGCCGAATCTGATCTGCGGATGTTCCGGCCCCGACAGGTGCGCGTGATCAGCCTCGTCGGCGCCGTCGTCGTGTTCGCAGGCTTCGCGATCCTGTCCGTGGCGCTCTTCGCCGTGGACTGGGAACCCTGGACCGTGCTCGACATGGTATGGATGAACCTGCTGGGCATCGGCTTCGGAGCGGCCCTGCTGCGCATCGCCGACATCCACGCTCGACCGAGCGAGACCGGGCTGATGGTGCGGAACATGGTGCGCACGCGCCGCTTCGAATGGGGGCAGATCCTCGGGGTGACGTTCTCATCCGAGGGCGACGATCCCTGGCCGCTGCTCGACCTCGCCGACGGCACCACGTACCCGGTGATGGCGATCCAGCATGCCGACGGCCCCCGCGCCCACGCGGAGGTCGCACGATTGCGTATGCTCGTCAGCAGACGCACCCACTTCAAGGAGGACTAGGAATGGCGAACGAGACACCGACGGGGCCGCTGACCGGATACACCGTCGTCGATCTCTCCCGTGCCCTCGCCGGACCCCACGCGGGAATGATGTTCGGCGACCTCGGTGCCCGAGTGATCAAGGTCGAGAACCCGGGCAGGGGTGATGACTCCCGCTCCTGGGGACCGCCCTTCGTCGGCCCCGAGGACGATCCGCAGGCCACCTACTTCTTCTCCTGCAACCGCAACAAGGAATCCATCGCCCTTGACCTCAAGTCCGAGACCGGCACGGACACGCTGACCGCGCTCATCGCCCGCGCCGACGTGCTCATCGAGAACTTCCGCTCCGGTGTCCTCGACCGCCTCGGCTTCTCCACCACCCGGTGCATGGAGATCAACCCCCGTCTCGTCATCCTCTCGATCACCGGGTTCGGGCACGACGGCCCCGAGGCCGCCCGCGCCGGTTATGACCAGATCGCCCAGGGCGAGGCCGGGCTGATGTCCCTGACCGGGTCCGGACCCGAGGACATGCAGCGTGTGGGAGTGCCGATCGCCGACCTGCTCGCCGGCATCTACGGCTCGTACGGAGTCCTCGCGGCCCTGCTCGAACGCGAACGCACCGGCAGGGGCAAGGTCGTGCGCACCTCGCTCATCGCCGGCATGGTCGGCGTCCACGCCTTCCAGGGCACCCGGGCCACCGTGGCCGGTCAGGAACCGCAGCCCGGCGGCAACCACCATCCGTCGCTGTCTCCCTACGGACTCTTCGCCTGCCGCGACGGCGCCGTGCAGATCTCCGTGGGCAATGAGAACCTGTGGCAGAAGTTCTGCGCGGCCTTCGACATCGACCCCGCGAAAGACGGCTTCGCCGACAATGCCGCCCGCGTGGCCAACCGTCCTGCGCTCATCGAACTCATCGAGGATCGCTTCGGGTCCTTCGACTCCGCCGACCTGCTGGAGAAGCTCACCGCAGCGGGCATCCCCTCGGGCACCGTGCGCACCCTGCCGGAGGTCTACGAATGGGAGCAGGCGCTGAGCCAAGGACTCAAGGTCTCCGTCGACCACCCGGTCCTCGGCGACATCGACTTGCCCGGCCCGCCGCTGCGGTTCTTCGACGCGGGCGCCGACGGCGAGGTCGAGACCACGCGCACCGCCCATGACGCTCCGCCGCTGCTCGACGAGGATGCCGAATCCATCGCCGCGTGGCTCGCCGGCGGAAACTGAGAGGGTCCCCATGGCACGCCTGAACGCACACGAACTCGTCGACATCGTCCTCGACGAGGGCTCCTTCGTCTCCTGGGACACCACCCCCATCGAACCCGCGGGAGGGATCTCGGAGGGCTACGCGGCCGAACTCGCCGCCGCTCGGGAGAAGTCCGGGGTCGATGAGGCCATCATCACCGGTGAGGGGACCATCGCCGGGCGTCGGGTCGCCGTGGTCGCCGGAGAGTTCCGGTTCCTCGCCGGCTCGATCGGCGTCGCCGCCGCGGAACGTCTCGTCGACGCCATCGAACGCGCCACCCTCGAGGGGCTGCCGCTGCTGGCCGGCCCGGCCTCCGGCGGCACGCGGATGCAGGAGGGTACGATCGCCTTCCTATCGATGGTCAAGATCACCAACGCCGTCGTCGCCCACCGCCGTGCCGGTCTGCCCTACCTCGTTTACCTCCGGCACCCCACGACCGGCGGAGTCTTCGCGTCCTGGGGGTCGCTGGGACACGTCACCGTGGCCGAACCCGGTTCCCTCATCGGCTTCCTCGGACCCCGTGTCTTCGAAGCCATCTACGGGGAGAAGTTCCCGGAGAACGTCCAGACCGGTGAGAACCTCCACAAGATGGGCATCATCGACGCCGTTATCGGCCCCGAGCGGATCACCGCAACCGTCGCGCGCGTCCTCGACGTGCTCATGGGTGCCAAGGAGGTTCCCGCACCGGTTCCGAACCCGGACACCGCGCCCGCCGAGGTCGACCCGGACTCCGACGCGTGGGCGGCGATCACGATCTCCCGCCGACCCGAACGACCCGGAGTGCGCGACCTGCTGCGCACTGCGGCGAACACCGTGCTCCCGCTCAACGGCACCGGCGAGGGGGAGAAGGACCCCGGACTGCTCCTGGCCCTGGCGAAGTTCGGTTCGGCACCGTGCATCGTGCTCGGTCAGGACCGGTTCAGGCAGGACTCCCGCGCCCCGCTGGGACCGGCCGCGCTGCGCGAGGCACGCCGCGGCATGCGTCTGGCCGCCGAGCTGCACCTTCCGCTGGTGACCGTCATCGACACCCCCGGGGCCGCGCTGTCGAAGGAAGCCGAGGAAGGCGGCATCGCCGGTGAGATCGCCCGCAGCCTCGCCGATCTCGCCAACCTCGACGCCCCGTCGGTGTCCCTCATCCTCGGTGAGGGATCCGGCGGAGGCGCGCTGGCGCTGATCCCGACCGACCGAGTGCTCAGCGCCGAACACGGCTGGCTCTCACCGCTGCCGCCCGAGGGCGCCTCGGCGATCGTGCACCGCACCGTGGACAGGGCACCGGAGATGGCTCAGAGCCAGGGTGTGCATGCCCCCATGCTCCAGGCCACCGGAGTCGTCGACCGGATCATCGCCGAAGCCCCCGATGCCAGTGACGAGCCGCTGGACTTCGTCGCCAGGGTCGGTGCCACACTCGAATACGAACTCATCTCGCTCATGCGCGAACCCTCGGCGAGGCGACTGGCCCGCAGGATGGATCGCTATCGGGGTCTGGGAATCTAGGAGGACTGAGTGGTAGCTGTCAGAGTCATCCCCTGTCTCGACGTCGACGGCGGTCGTGTCGTCAAGGGCGTGAAGTTCGCCGACCTCAAGGACGCCGGAGATCCCGTCGAACTCGCGCACCGCTACGGCGAATCCGGGGCCGACGAACTCACCTTCCTCGATGTCACCGCGAGCAGCGGAGACCGCGAAACCGTCCATGACGTCGTCCGCTCCTGCGCAGAACAGGTGTTCATCCCGCTGACCGTCGGCGGGGGAGTGCGCAGCGCCTCCGACGTCGACCGGCTGCTGCGCGACGGTGCCGACAAGGTGTCCGTCAACACCTCGGCGGTGGCGAGGCCCGAACTCATCAGCGAGATCTCCCACCACTTCGGCAACCAGGTCCTCGTCCTCTCACTCGACGCCCGGCGCACTCAAGGGGCGAGCACACAGTCGGGATTCGAGGTCACCACCCGCGGCGGACGCGAAGGCACCGGCCGCTGTGCGATCGACTGGATCCGTGAGGCCGCCGACCGCGGAGTCGGTGAGATCCTGCTCAACTCCATCGACGCCGACGGCACCCGGGAAGGATTCGACCTCGAACTCATCTCCGCAGCCCGCGCCGCCGTCGACGTCCCGCTCATCGCCTCCGGCGGAGCCGGCCGGGTCGAACACTTCGCCCCCGCCGTCGCCGCCGGCGCCGATGCGCTCCTGGCCGCGAGCGTCTTCCACTTCGGGACGCTGAGCATCGCCGAGGTCAAAGCGGCCCTGGCCGCCGAAGGGATCGACGTCCGATGAGCCGCGACGTCGACGCGACCCCCGAGAACTGGCGGGAACTCATCCGGCCCAATGCGGACGGGCTCGTGCCCGTCATCGTCCAGGAGGCCACGAGCCGCGACGTGCTCATGCTCGCCTGGATGGACATCGAAGCCGTCCAGCGCACCCTGGACACGCGGCGGGCGACCTACTGGTCGCGCTCCCGACAGGAGTACTGGGTCAAGGGCGAGACCTCGGGGCATGTCCAGCATGTGCGCTCACTCAGCCTCGACTGCGACGCCGACGCCCTGCTGCTGAGCGTCGACCAGACCGGACCCGCCTGCCACACGAACACACCGACCTGCTTCACCGGAAGGACCATCAGTGCCGACTGACTACTCGGCGACCGACAGCGAGCTGCCGATCCGACCCAGCCTCGACGAATTCCGCTCCCTCGGCGCCGGACACCGGCTCGTGCCCGTCCACACCCAGGTGCTCGCGGACTCCGAGACCCCGCTGAGTCTCTACCGCAAACTCACCGACGGCGGTCCCGGCAGCTTCCTCTTCGAATCCGCCGTCGCCGGCTCCTGGGCCCGGTACTCCTTCATCGGGTCCGCCCCGGTCGCGACCCTGCTCTCGACCGCCGACGGGTTCCGATGGACCGGCACCCCGCCGGTGGGGATCCCGACCGAGGGCGACATCCTCGACGCCGTCACAGCAACGCTCGAGCTGCTCGCCGTCGGCTCCGACGAGTCGAGTCTGCCGCCGATGGTCTCGAGCTTCGTCGGCTACTTCGGCTGGGACATCATCCGCCGCTTCGAACGTCTCGGTCCACCCCGCCCGAACGAACACCACCTGCCCACCGTGCAGCTGATGATCCCCGGCGACATCGCCGTCTACGACCATTACACGAGCATGGTCACCCTCGTGGCCAACGTCTTCAATGTCAACGGCGCCGACACCGGCATCGACGAAGCCCACGCCTCGGGAGTCGAACGCATCACCGCGATGCTCGACCGCCTGCGCAGACCCAGTCCGGCCGACATCATCGACGTCCGCCCCACCGACCCCGAGGTGACCACCCGGACGCCGCGCCAGGTCTACCTCGACGGCGTGAACCAGGTGAAGCAGGAGATCGTCGACGGGGAGGCCTTCCAGGTCGTGCTCGGCCAGCGCTTCGACACCCCGTGCACAGCCGAGCCGCTGAGCGTCTATCGGATGCTGCGGCACTCGAACCCCAGTCCGTTCATGTACCTGCTCAACCTCCACGACGACGAAGGGGAGCCGGCGAGCATCATCGGCTCCTCACCCGAAGCGCTCGTCACCGTCCGCTCCGGCGACGTCGTCACGCATCCGATCGCCGGCTCCCGGCCCCGCGGGGCCACGCCGGAGGCCGACGACTCCCTGGCCCGCGAGCTGCTGGCCGATGAGAAGGAACGAGCCGAGCACCTCATGCTCGTCGACCTCGCCCGCAACGACCTCGCGAAAGTCTGCGCCGCGGGCACCATCGACGTCAGCGAGTTCATGGACATCGTCCGCTACAGCCACATCATGCACATCTCCTCAACGGTGCGCGGGGAGCTCACCCCGGGGACCACGGCCATCGACGTCCTGCGGGCGACGTTCCCCGCGGGCACCCTGTCCGGAGCGCCCAAACCCCGCGCCCTGCAGATCATCGACGAACTCGAACCCATCGGTCGCGGCATCTACGGGGGAGTCGTCGGCTACATGTCCTTCACCGGCGACCTCGACCTGGCGATCGCCATCCGCACCGGTGTCCTCCGCGACGGCACCATGAGCGTCTACGCCGGAGGCGGACTCGTCGCGGACTCGGTACCCGAGACCGAATACCGGGAATCGGAGAACAAAGCCGCAGCCGTGCTGCGGGCGGCGGCCGCCGCGAACGCCGCAGCGGTCGCCGCGGGAAGTCAGGAGTGACCCAGATGACCAAATCGCGCGGCGTCCTCATCGTCCTCATCATCGCCGCCGCCCTGTGGGCGCTGACGATCTCGGCCTGGCAGGCGGGTGCCGTCGGTGACACACTCGGCCCGAGCGGTGTGGCCGAGGTCACCGACGAGACGAACTCCCAGGCCTCGCCGGTGGCCACAGCGTGTGTGGCGATCATCGCCGTGACCGGCCTGCTCGCCGCGATGCTCGGGAAGATCGGACGCTTCGTCGTGCTCGGACTCGCCGCCGTCGCGGCCGTGGGCTACGGCATCACCGCACTCACCGCCGCCGGCGCACCGGGCGCCACCTCATGGCCGATCATCGCCGCTGTGGCGTCCGGGATCGGCGTCATCGGCATCATCTGGGTGGCGACCGCCTCGGCGACATGGACGAACTCGAACCGCTACGCCCGCACCGCCGAGGCCGCCGACGGCGAATTCGACTCCGCCGCAGCCTGGGACGCTCTCTCCCGTGGGGAAGATATCCCGGGCGAACCCGACGCGAAGGTCGACGACGACGGCCCCGAGGCCGACGACGAGCCCGATTCGAAATGACCTTGTGACCGGGTCGGTGCCCGGTCCGCATCCGAAGCGTGACACAATGGAGGAAAGAATCCCACCAGCGTGCCACGCAGTCACACTAAGGAGCACCATGTCGCAGTCCCTCGCCCGCAACGGGGCCTCTGATCTCGACAAATCCACGATCGACTACGCAGCGATCGCCGATCCCGGCCACGGCAACTCCGTCGCCGGATGGACCGGCGTCATCATCATGCTCGTGGGCGTCTGCGTCGGCTGTGTGGGCTTCACCATCCACAACCCGATGATCACCTACATCTCCATCGGGATCGTCGCCCTCGGCGTCATCGTCGGCATGATCCTGCGCGCCGTCGGACTGGGCAACAAGCCGAAGCGGAAATGACGGTTCTCAACGACATCGTCGCCGGAGTGCGTGAGGACCTGCAGGGACGTCGCAGCGCCGTCCCGCTGCCGGAGATCGTCGCGGCCGCACAGGCCGCAGCACCGGCCCGTGTCGTCGACCTCCACTCCGACTTCGGCGTCATCGCCGAGGTGAAGCGCAAGTCCCCCTCCCGCGGGGACCTCGCGCACATCCCCGATCCGGGCACCTTGGCCGGCCTCTACGCCGCCGGCGGAGCTCACGCGATCAGCGTGCTCACCGAGTCCCGACGCTTCTCCGGCAGCCTCGACGACCTCGACGCGGTTCGCGCCGCCGTCGACATCGCGGTCCTGCGCAAGGACTTCATGGTCGACGAATACCAGTTCCACGAAGCCCGCGCCCACGGCGCCGACATCGTGCTGCTCATCGTGGCGGCGCTCGACCCCGCACAGCTGAGCGAGTTCCACGCCCTGGCGACGGAACTGGGCATGACCGCGCTCGTCGAGACCCACAACCGCGACGAACTCGAGATCGCCGCCGACCTCGGCGCCGAACTCATCGGAGTCAACACCCGCAATCTCAAGGACCTCAGCGTCGACACCGACCGCTTCGCTCCGCTGGCCGAACTGGCACCGACCGGGTGCACGCTGGTCGCCGAGTCCGGTGTCGCCGGATCCGCCGAGGTCGCCAAGTACGCCGATTCAGGAGCCGACCTCGTGCTCGTCGGCGAAGCCCTCGTCACCGGCGGCCATCCGCAGGCCGCCGTCGAGGAGTTCACCGCGGTCGGTCGGGAACACCGCCGAGTGTCCGCATCCTGAACCCCGACCGCTCCCGTCGGTCCCCGTGACCGACCATGAGCGAAGACCGGCACCCATCCGGCCGACGTCCGGGCACGAGGCGCAGCCTCACCCGCGCACGGCCACGAGGAGATCGAGAAGGACCGCAATGACCGATGTGAGCGAGGAGACCGGACCGTACTTCGGTGCGTTCGGAGGCAGGTTCATCCCCGAGGCGCTGATCCCGGCGCTCGACGAGATCGAGGAGACCTGGCGCAAGTCCCAGGTCGACCCCGCCTTCACCGATGAGCTCCTGGACTACCAGCGCAACTACATCGGCAGGCCCTCCCTGCTCACCGAGGCCACCCGCTTCGCGAAGCACTGCGGCGGAGCCCGCGTGTTCCTCAAGCGCGAAGACCTCAATCACACGGGCAGCCACAAGATCAACAATGCCCTCGGGCAGGCTCTGCTGGCCAAGCGGATGGGCAAGACCCGCTTGATCGCCGAGACCGGTGCCGGACAGCACGGAGTCGCCACTGCGACCGTCGCCGCGCTGCTCGACATGGAGTGCGAGGTCTATATGGGCGAAGAGGACACCCAGCGACAGGCTCTCAACGTCGCCCGGATGCGTCTGCTCGGAGCGAAGGTCAATGCCGTGACGAACGGCACCCGCACCCTCAAAGACGCGATGAACGAAGCGATGCGCGATTGGGTGGCCAACGTCGACGCCACCCACTACGTCATCGGCACCGTCGCCGGACCCCACCCGTTCCCCGCGATGGTCCGCTCGTTCCAGAACGTCATCGGCGTCGAGGCTCGCGAACAGATCCTCGAGGCCGCAGGCAGACTGCCCGACGCCGTGTGCGCCTGCGTGGGCGGAGGCTCGAACGCCATGGGCCTCTTCGCGGCCTTCCTCGGCGACGAACAGGTGAAGATCTACGGCTTCGAAGCCGGCGGAGAAGGCGTCGAATCGGGCCGTCACGCCGCCCGCTTCTCCGGCGGACGCCCCGGCGTCCTCCACGGATCCGCGACCTACATCCTCCAGGACTCCGACGGCCAGACGCGCGCCTCGCACTCTGTCTCGGCGGGCCTCGACTACCCGTCGGTCGGCCCCGAGCACTCGCATCTTCACGACACAGGACGCGTGACCTACGAACCCGTCGTCGACGATGAGGCGATGGAGGCCATGCGCCTGCTCTCGCGCACCGAAGGCATCATCCCCGCGATCGAATCCGCCCATGCCCTGGCCGGGGCGATGCGCATCGGCCGCGAGCTCGGCTCCGATGCGGTCCTGCTCATCAACCTCTCCGGTCGCGGCGACAAGGACATGACCACAGCAGCGAAATGGTTCGACTACATCGATGAAGGGGCGGTGCAGGTATGACGCACTCAGGTCCACGCACAGGCACGACGTTGGCCTCCGTCGCCGAGGCGGGACGCAGCGCCGCTCTCATCGGCTACCTCCCCGTCGGATTCCCGAGCGTCGACGGATCCGTCGAGGCGATGGTCGAACTCGTCCGCGCAGGCGTCGACATCATCGAGGTCGGCCTGCCGTACTCGGACCCCGGCATGGACGGCCCGGTCATCCAGCACGCCGCCGAAGCGGCACTGGAATGCGGTGTGCGCACGAAAGACGTCTTCACTGCCGTCGAGGCCATCGCCGCGGCCGGAGGCACCGCCGTGGTCATGAGCTACTGGAACCTCGTGCTCCAATACGGCGTCGCGGACTTCGCCCGTGATCTCGACTCCGCCGGCGGCGGAGGAATCATCACCCCCGACCTCATTCCGGATGAGGCCGGGGACTGGATGGCAGCGTCCGACGACTACGATCTCGACCGGATCTTCCTCGCCGCACCCTCCTCGACACCCGAACGGCTCGACCGCATCGTCGGGGCCAGCCGCGGCTTCGTCTACGCCGCCTCGACGATGGGCGTCACCGGCGTCCGCTCCGAGGTCGACGACCATGCCCGCGGACTCGTCTCCCGACTGGGCGAGGCCGGCGCCGAACGCGTCTGCGTCGGACTCGGGGTCTCGACCCGAGACCAGGCCGCCGAGGTCGCCGCTTACGCCGACGGCGTCATCGTCGGCTCCGCATTGGTCAGAGCCCTGGACTCCGACGGTGTGGCCGGCCTCGGCCGCCTCGCCGCCGAGCTCGCCGAAGGGTGTGCATGAGCTTCAGCCCTGCCTGGGCCGTCTTCATCGCCCTCGGCCTCGGACTCGCCCTGTGGATGACGAGCATCCAGTGGCAGTCTCGCGGCGGCCACCGGGGAGACATGTGGGCGATCGCAGTCGTCGGTGTTCCAGCCGCCGTCATCGGCGGCCGGATCGGCCATCTCCTGTCCGCTCCCGACACCTACTTCGGTCCCTCCAGTCACCCCCTGCAGGCGTTTGCGCTGTGGGACGGCGGCTTCAGCTTCTGGGGTGCGAGCCTCATCGGCCTGCTCGCTGTCTGGCTGCTCACCCGCTTCCAGGGCATCCGCTTCCTGCCGCTGCTCGACTCCGTCGCCCCCGGGCTCATCCTCGGCCATGTCGCCGGAGCCTTCAGCGACTGGTTCGCCGGACGCACAGCGCTCATGACCGTGCTGGCCGAATCGATCTGGAACCTGCTGGCCTGCATCGTCCTCATCGTCGTCGCGAAGCGCCTGCGTCTGGGCTACGGCCAGGTCTTCGCTCTCTACCTGTGCCTGTTCAGCCTCGGGCGCATCCTCCTCGAAGCTGTGCGACTCGGCACTCCCGAGGCGGAGGATGCCCGGATGCTGCTCGGCCTGCCCGTCAACGTCTGGACGGCCGCTCTCGCCCTTCTCATCGGCGTCGTCTGGCTCATCGTCTCGAGGATCCGGCATCGGAGTCCCGAACACGGCGTCTATGTCCACATGGCCCGCACTCTGCTGCGCCGCCGTGATCGCGGGAAGCATACGTTCGGGATCAATGAGCCGATGACCGGTTCGATGCCCATCGTCGACGATTCGCAGGGCACTGGCCGGACGCCCGCAGCCCCGACGACACCGCACTCGTCGGCACAGGGCCGATCAGCACAGAGTGGGACGACACCGCCGATGTCGACTCAGCGGCAGGAGGAGGCACGGGCCGCGGGTGCGGCTCAGCCCTCGGCACCGGAGGACGAGAGCGACGCGGTGACCCAGCTCGCCGGTCGGCACAGCTTCGGATTCTTCGGAGCGGTCACCTCGGCGATCTCGATCGTGCCCGACGTGAGGGGAAACTCCACGCCGTCGGTCCGCGACGACGACCATCGTTCGTCCGAGCACTGAGACGAATTGGTTCACCTTTCGCTCCTTTCCTGACTTTGGCATCCGCTGGCCCGGGGTGTAAGTTGTTATACCGGCTGTGAGAGCCATCTCACAGCCGCCGCCCGGCTGGCGCCGCTTCCGGGCTTGCCCAAGCCGCAGAGGACAGCGTCGTCTTTTCGGAGACCGTCACAACCCCGAGAAGGCCCCATATGAATCACAGGACTTCGCCGAGCCAGAAAACTCCGGCCCCGCCAGGTCGCGCAGGACTCTACGATCCGGCGCTCGAACACGACGCCTGCGGACTCGCTCTCATCGTCCGCTACCGCGGAGACGCCGACCACGAGGTCGTCGATCAGGCACTGACCGCGCTGCGCAAGCTCGAGCACCGCGGCGGCATCGGTTCGGACGAAGGCACCGGCGACGGAGCAGGCATCACCCTGCAGATCCCGCACGACTACTTCGCCGAGGAGCTCTCGGCACACGGCATCACCCTCCCGGCGCCCGGCCAGTACGCAGTCGGCATCGGATTCTTCTCTCAGGACTACCGGTCCGACCTCGTCGGTCGGAAAGCCGCCGTGAGCCCGGCGAGCACGAGCGAGCTGCCGCAGGCCGGCGCCGAAGATGCCGACGCCGAAGAGGCCACCGTCAGCAGCATCGCCGGCGAGGAGGGACTGATCGTCCTCGGGTACCGGGATGTTCCCCGCGACGATTCGGTCCTCGGTGACATCGCTCTGAATACTCAGCCGCGGATGCGTCAGGTCTTCTTCGGCTTCGACGAACGCTACCCGGCTCGCGACGATGCCGATCTGCGCAGGCGTGCATTCATCGTCCGCAAGCGACTCGACCACGAGGGCATCTACTTCCCGTCGCTGTCTCCGAGCACGATCACCTACAAAGGCATGCTCTCGACCGGGCAGCTCGCCAGCTACTACACCGAGCTCAGCGATGAACGCCTGACCTCGCGGATCGCGCTCGTCCACTCGCGGTTCTCGACGAACACCTTCCCGTCCTGGCAGCTCGCCCAGCCCTTCGGCACGATCGCCCACAACGGCGAGATCAACACCGTCCGCGGCAACCGGAACTGGATGCAGGCCAGGGAATCCCAGCTCGAGTCCGAACTGCTCGCCTCACCGGTGCCCACGACGAGTACGAGCGTGGACCGTCTGTGTCCCATCATCTCTCCCGGAGCCTCGGACTCGGCGTCGTTCAACGCCGTCGTGGAGCTGCTCGAGGCCTCCGGCCGGTCGCTGCCGCAGGCGATGCTCATGATGATCCCCGAGGCCTGGGAGAACAATCCGGGCATGGGGGATTCCCGCCGCGCCTTCTACGAATACCACTCTCTGCTCATGGAGCCGTGGGACGGTCCCGCCTGCGTCGCATTCACCGACGGCCGCCTCGCTGGTGCCGTGCTCGACCGCAACGGCCTGCGCCCGGCCCGCTACGTGATGACCGACGACACCGTGGTCCTCGCGAGCGAGATCGGCGTCGTCGACCTGCCCGAGGAGAGCGTCGTCGCCCGCGGTCGCCTGACCCCGGGCCGGATGTTCCTCGTCGACACCGAGACCGAGCGGATCATCTCGGACACCGAGATCAAGAACCAGCTGTCGACCCAGCACCCCTACGAGGAATGGGTCAAGCAGAGCTCCAAGCGTCTGGAGGAGCTGCCCACACGCGTCCACGTCACGCACCCGCAGGCTTCGGTCCGCCGTCGTCAGCGGACCTTCGGCTACACCGAGGAGGAGCTGCGCGTGCTCATCTCCCCGATGGCTGAGACCGGAGCCGAACCGCTCGGGGCGATGGGCACCGACACAGCGATCGCCGGACTGTCCACGCGACCGCGACTGCTCTTCGACTACTTCCACCAGAACTTCGCGCAGGTGACGAATCCGCCGCTCGACTCGATCCGCGAACACATCGTCACGTCCATGGCCGCCGGACTCGGCCGCGAGGGCAACCTGCTCAACCACGATCACCCGGATTCCGCGCACATCATGCTGCGCAGGCCGGTCATCGACAACGACGAGCTCGCCGCGATCGCCCACATCCGCGGGGAGCACCTGGGCACCGAGAACCCGCGACCGGCGGTGACCCTGTCCGGTCTCTACTCGGTCAACGCGGGTCCCGATGCGATGGAGGCCAGGATCGAGGCACTGTGCGCCGAGGCGAGCGCCGCCGTCGAGGCAGGCGTGGTCTTCATCGTGCTCAGCGACCGTGAGTCCACGGCCGACCTCGCGCCGATCCCGTCGCTGCTGCTCACCTCGGCACTGCACCACCACCTCGTGCGCGAGCGGACGCGGACGCGGGTGAGCATCGTCGTCGAGGCCGGGGACGTGCGCGAGGTCCACCATGCGGCCACCCTCGTGTCCTTCGGTGCTTCGGCGGTCAACCCGTACCTGCTCATGGAGACCGCCGAGGCGCTCGTGAGGGCCGACCGTCTTCGTGGGGTCAGCGAGACCGCTGCCGTGGCGAACGTGCTGTCCGCGCTCAACAAGGGCATGCTCAAGATCATGTCGAAGATGGGCATCTCGACCGTCCAGTCCTACCACGGCGCGCAGACGTTCGAAGCCGTCGGCCTGTCCGGTGACCTCATCGATCGCCACTTCACCTCGACGCCCCATCAACTCGGTGGCAAGACCATCGCGGACATCGCCGCGGACACCTCGGCCAGACACGCCGACGCCTACCGCGACGACCATCCGAAGCCGGCCCACCGCCCGCTGCGGGTCGGAGGGGAATACCAGTGGCGTCGGGAAGGACCGGGCCATCTGTTCAGCCCGGAGACGATCTTCAAGCTCCAGCACGCGACGGCGACGAAGCGCTTCGACATCTTCTCCGAGTACACGGCGATGATCGACGAACAGTCGCGCGAGCTGATGACCCTGCGCGGACTCTTCGACCTCGTGCCCGGCGAACAGGGCCCGATCGATATCTCCGAGGTCGAACCGGCCGAAGCGATCATGCGTCGCTTCTCGACCGGGGCGATGAGCTACGGCTCGATCTCGAAGGAAGCCCACGAGACACTGGCGATCGCGATGAACCGGATCGGCGGGAAGTCGAACACCGGTGAGGGCGGCGAGGACACCGACCGTCTCCTCGATCCCGAACGCCGCTCGGCGATCAAGCAGATCGCCTCGGGACGATTCGGCGTGACCAGCCACTACCTCACCGAGGCCGACGATCTGCAGATCAAGATGGCCCAGGGAGCGAAGCCCGGTGAGGGCGGACAGCTGCCGGGAGAGAAGGTCTACCCGTGGATCGCGAAGACCCGTCACGCGACGCCGGGAGTGGGTCTGATCTCACCGCCTCCGCACCACGACATCTACTCGATCGAGGACCTCGCCCAGCTCATCCACGACCTCGGCCGGGCCAACGCCCGCGCCCGCGTCCACGTCAAGCTCGTCTCGGCGATCGGCGTGGGCACCGTGGCTGCCGGTGTGGCGAAGGCCGGAGCAGACGTCGTCCTCGTCTCCGGACACGACGGCGGCACCGGTGCGAGCCCGCTCAACTCACTCAAGCACGCCGGCACCCCCTGGGAGCTCGGTCTGGCCGAGGCACAGCAGACGCTTGTGCTCAACGGTCTGCGCGAACGCGTGAGCGTCCAGGTCGACGGTCAGCTCAAGACCGGACGCGACGTCATCATCGCCGCCCTGCTCGGCGCCGAGGAGTTCGGGTTCGCGACCACGGCGCTCGTCGTCTCCGGCTGCATCATGATGCGCGTGTGCCACAAGGACACCTGCCCCGTCGGGGTGGCCACCCAGAACCCGGTCCTGCGCGAGCGGTACCAGGGTCAGGCCGACCACGTGGTCAACTTCTTCACCTTCATCGCCGAGGAGGTGCGCGGCTACCTCGCCCAGCTCGGCTTCCGCTCCCTCGACGAGGCGATCGGTGCGGTCGAGAGACTGCGCATCGATCAAGAGCGGGCGGCCGCCTCGGGGCTCGACCTCGATCTCGAGTCGATCCTCACCGTGCCCGCCGACCTCCACGGGTCGACAGAAGGACCGCGCAAGTGCGCGGGCCCCGTCATCCGCGACTTCGCCGGAGAGCTCGACCTGCGTCTGCTCGACCAGGCGAGCGAGGCGATCGCGACCGGCCAGCCGGTGACGATCAGCTCGGTCATCGAGAACACCGACCGCTCGACCGGCACCCTGCTCGGCCATCACGTCACCCGGGCCCATGCCGAGCGCGGACTGCCCGAGGACACGATCCGACTCGAGCTCCACGGCACAGCCGGACAGTCGCTCGGCGCCTACCTGCCCGCAGGAGTGAGCATCGACCTGACCGGTGACGCCAACGACTACGTCGGCAAGGGACTCTCCGGCGGCACCATCAGCGTCCACCCGGGCGAGGGCAGCCGGACCCGGCCCGAGCACAACGTCATCGCCGGCAATGTGCTTGGCTACGGCGCCACCTCGGGCAAGCTCTTCGTCTCCGGCCAGGTGGGGGAGCGGTTCATGGTCCGCAACTCCGGCGCCGAGGCGGTCGTCGAGGGAATCGGCGATCACGGGCTGGAGTACATGACCGGCGGCATCGCCGTCATCCTCGGCGGGACCGGCCGGAACTTCGCGGCCGGTATGTCCGGCGGCACCGCCTACGTCCTCGACTTCAACCCCGCTCGTCTCAATCCCGACGAACGTGCGGCCGGCGTCTTCCGGTTCACCGGGGTCGGCGTCGACGATATGACGGTGCTAGAGCGCCTCCTCGACGAACACGTCGAGTGGACGGGCTCACCGCTGGCGGCCGAGCTGCTGGGCGGGCTGCGCCGCGGAGAGGACGTCCTCTCGCGCTTCACGAAGATCATTCCCGTCGCGTACCAGGCGGTGCGCGACATCCAGGCCGAATTCGCCGCAGCCGGGCACTCCCCGGACTCCGACGCCGCCTGGAACACCATTCTGGAGGTCACCCATGGCTGATCCGCACGGATTCCTCACCGTCCCCCACCGCGAAACGCCCAAGCGCCGCCCGGTCCCGATCCGACTGCTCGACTACCGCGAGGTCTACGAGGCCGGAGACCCCGAGCAGCTGCGCCGGCAGGCCTCACGCTGCATGGACTGCGGTGTGCCCTTCTGCCACCAGGGCTGCCCGCTGGGCAACCTCATCCCGGAGTTCAACGACGCGATGTACCGCGGCGAGCTCGCCCGAGCCGTCGAACTGCTTCACGCGACGAACAACTTCCCCGAGTTCACCGGCCGGGCCTGCCCGGCACCGTGTGAGAATGCCTGCGTGCTCGGCATCAACCAGCCGGCGGTGACGATCAAGCAGGTCGAGGTGAGCATCGTCGACCAGGGCTTCGCCGCCGGGCTGATCACGCCGGAGATCCCGGAGAGGATCACCGGGTACACCGTGGCCGTGATCGGCTCCGGACCGGCCGGACTCGCCGCCGCACAGCAGCTCACCCGGGCCGGACACACCGTCGTCGTCTACGAACGCGACGACCGCCTCGGCGGACTGCTGCGCTACGGAATCCCCGACTTCAAGCTCGAGAAGCACCACATCGACCGTCGCATCGAGCAGATGCGGGCCGAGGGCACCAGGTTCGAGACCTCGGTCGAGATCGGTGCGGAGCTGACGCTGGAGGATCTGCGCGCCCGCTTCGATGCCGTCCTCGTGTGCACCGGTGCGACTGTGCCCCGGGACATGCCCGTCGCCGGCCGCGAGCTCGAGGGCGTCGAGTTCGCCATGGACTACCTCGTGCCCTCGAACCGCGTGCAGGCCGGGGAAACTGCGCCGCCTGCGATCGACGCGGCCGGCAAGCACGTCATCATCATCGGCGGCGGAGACACCGGCGCGGACTGCCTCGGCACCGCACTGCGTCAGAAGGCGGCCTCGGTGACGACGCTGGCGATCGGGGCGAAGCCCCCGACCGATCGCAGCGAAAACGACCCCTGGCCCACCGTGCCGCGGATCTTCGAGGTGCAGAGCTCCCACGAGGAGGGCGGCGTGCGGCGCTACCTCGCCTCGACGACCGGATTCCTCAGCGACGGGAACTCTCGGGTCCGAGGAATCGAGGTCGCCGAGACACAGTTCCTCGACGGCCGCCGCGTACCGACACCCGGCACCGAGCACGTTCTCGAGGCCGATCTCATCCTGCTGGCCCTCGGCTTCTCCGGACCCGAATCGGAGGCCCTCGGGCTCGAACTCGGTCAGGGCGGCGCCTTCGCCCGTGACGACTCGTATCAGACCGCGACGCCGGGCGTCTTCGTCGCCGGAGACGCCGGGCGAGGCCAGTCGCTCATCGTCTGGGGAATCGCCGAGGGGCGTGCCGCAGCGGCCGAGGTGGACACGTTCCTCACCGGTTCGACGCGGCTGCCGGCCCCGGTCGGCCCGCGCGACACCGGGTTCAAGTGCTAAGATGATCTGTGTCAAAAATTGAGATTTCGGCACGCTGAGGTGTCGGTTGTCGAACGCGATCGCACCGCGACGGACGGGTCGAACCCGCCGTCGCGGTGCAGGTAGGGTGGAGTGCATGAGGCGTGCAAAGATAGTCGCAACTTTAGGTCCGAACCAGAACTCCTACGAGAAGATCAGAGAACTCGTCGATGAGGGCGTCGACGTCGCCCGATTCAACCTCAGCCACGGCACCCGGGACGAACACGAAGAGAAGTTCGCCTGGGTCCGTCAGGCAGCCCTCGACTCCGGCCGTCCGGTGGCAGTGCTGCTCGACCTGCAGGGCCCGAAGATCCGGGTGGGCAACTTCGCCGAAGGGAAGGCCGAGCTCGTCGAGGGCGCGACCTTCACGATCACCAACCGGGACGTGCCCGGCACGGCTGAGATCGTCAGCACCACCCTGGCCACGCTGCCCGGCGACGTGTCCGTCGGCGATCCGCTGCTCATCGACGACGGACGCCTGCGTCTGCGGGCCACCGAGGTCACAGCCACGGATGTCGTCACCGAAGTCGAGATCGGCGGAACGATCTCCAATCACAAGGGCATCAACCTGCCCGGCGTGCCCGTGTCCGTGCCCGCACTGTCGGAGAAGGACGTCGAGGACCTCAAGTGGGGTCTGCAGCTCGGCTTCGACTGGGTCGCACTGTCCTTCGTCCGCAGCCCCGAGGACATGGACGACGTCCGTGCAGTCATGGACGAGGTCGGAATCACCGCCCCCGTCATCGCGAAGCTCGAGAAGCCGCAGGCTGTCGACCAGCTCGACGCCGTCATCGACGCCTTCGACGGCATCATGGTCGCCCGCGGCGACCTCGGCGTCGAACTCCCGCTCGAGCAGGTCCCGATCGTGCAGAAGCGCGCCGTCGAGATCGCTCGCCAGCAGGCGAAGCCGGTCATCGTCGCCACTCAGATGCTCGAGACGATGATCGACGCCTCCCGCCCCACCCGCGCCGAGGCCAGCGACTGTGCGAATGCGGTCCTCGACGGCGCCGACGCACTCATGCTCTCCGGCGAGACCTCCGTGGGTGCGCACTGGGTGGAGGCGATTCGGACGATGAGTCGGATCATCGAGTCGACCGAGGAGCACGGGCTTGAACGGATCCCCGCGCTCGGCACCGTGCCCCACACGAAGGGCGGCGCCGTCACCGCCGCGGCCGTGGTCATCGCCGAGCAGCTCGACATCGACCTGCTCTGCACCTTCTCCCAGACCGGTGACTCCGTGAGGCGCATGTCGCGTCTGCGCCCGGCCTGGCCGATCCTCGGCTTCACCCCGGATCCGCAGGTTCGTCATCAGCTGGCCCTGACCTGGGGTGTGCGCCCCTACCTCGTCAAGACCGTGCGTCATACCGACCAGATGGCACGCCAGGTCGACGCGGTACTGCTCGCCGACGGCACCGCCCGCGAAGGGGATCAGTCGATCCTCGTGGCCGGTTCGCCTCCCGGGATCCCCGGCTCGACGAACGCGCTGCGGATCCACACGATGGGCGACGCGGCGAAGGGCGTGGCAGCCGCCTACCAGGACTCCACGGACTCCGAGGAGGATCCGCTGGCCGGCTACGGCGTCGTCGCCGAGGCTCCGATCACCCGCGAGGTGCCGATCGTGGGGGAAGACCAGTGACGATGTGCTGAGCACGATCACTGGAACGGCATCGACGGCGTCCGCCGCATCACAGGGGCGGGCGCCGTCTGCGTATGCGGCTGTGTTCGCGGGCAGGCCGTCGGTGCGTCGCACCTCACATTGATTTGCGGAATTTCACAGATTGCTCAACAGTTGACCTCCGTGTTGCCTCACCTCCCTTCGGCAGACCGTGGGGAGGATCAGCTAGGAGAGGAATTCTATGAGACTGCCCGCGTGGAGCAAGTCATTCGGGGTGCAGGTGACGATCGCACTCATCGCCGGTGTCGTCCTCGGGCTCGTCGCCCGGTCCCTGGGACCGGTCAGCGAGGCTCAGGACAACTGGCTCAGTCAGACCCTGGACACTATCGGTTCGTCGTATGTCACCCTGCTCAAGGCGGCTGTCGTGCCGCTGGTCATCACCGCGATCATCGCGAGCATCGGCAACCTGCGCAAGGTCACCAATGCTGCCAGGCTCGCCGTGTCGACGCTCCTGTGGTTCGCGCTGACCGCCCTCATCGCCGTGATCATCGGTCTCGTCCTCGGCCTCGTCATCCAGCCGGGTGCGCATGCCGACGCGGCCTCGCTCAGCGGCCAGGCTCCCGACTCACAGGGCAGCTGGATCGGCTTCCTCACCGGACTCATCCCGCACAACGTGCTCGGACTCGAGGTCTCCACCGCCGCCGATGACGGCGGGGGACTGGCCTCAGAGGTCGACTTCAACATCCTCCAGCTCATCATCGTCTCCGGTGCCATCGGCATCGCCGCGGTGAAGGTCGGCAAGGCCGCAGAGCCGTTCCTCGAATTCGTCGAGGCGGCGCTGGCCGTGGTGCAGAAGGTCGTGTGGTGGATCGTGCGCATTGCGCCGATCGGCACCCTCGGACTCATCGGCAACGCCGTGAACTCCTACGGCTGGTCGACCATGGGCTCCCTGCTGTGGTTCGTCGTCGCCGTCTATGTCGGCCTGGCGATCGTGTTCTTCGTCGTCTACCCGCTGCTTGCGCGCGCCAACGGGCTCTCCGTGCGCCAGTACTTCTCCGGCGTGTGGCCGGCCACGCAGATGGGATTCGTCTCGCGGTCGTCGATCGGGACCATGCCGGTGACGCAGAAGGTCGCAACCGACAACTTCGGCGTGCCCGACTCCTACGCCGCGTTCGCCGTGCCGTTCGGGGCGACGACGAAGATGGACGGCTGCGCCGCGATCTATCCGGCCATCGCCGCGGTCTTCGTCGCCCAGTTCTTCGGCGTCGACCTCTCACTCATCCAGTACCTGCTCATCATCTTCGTCGCCGTGATCGGCTCGGCGGCGACGGCGGGCACGACCGGCGCGACCGTGATGCTCACGCTCACGCTGTCGACCCTCGGCCTGCCGCTCGAGGGGGTGGGCCTGCTGCTGGCCATCGAACCGATCGTCGACATGGGTCGCACCGGGCTCAACGTCTCCGGTCAGGCACTCATCCCCGCGATCGTGGCCAAGCGGCACGACATCCTCGACGTCGACCGTTTCGACGCTCCGCGCATCAACGGCTACGTTCCCGTCGAAGATGAGGACATGGACGAGGGCGATGCTGAGTCGGTGACCGGCGCTGACAGCGAGGTGCAGCTGCGCTGATCCTCCCACCGGAGGTTCAGGTCCTCCCACCGATGCCACGGGTCTCTTCAGGCAGAGTTCGTGCTTCCGCGGGGTCCTCGCGGAGGGGCTCGTCGGAGTGAATCCGGTAGGTTCGTCATCACAGGACGAACATCGATGGAGAGGATCCGTCATGGCGCAGCCATCCCCGCCCTCCGATAGACGCCCGGCCGGCGTGAGCATCTCGCTCATGCCGGCCGCTGGCGTCTCGGAGGCCGAACTCACGCAGATCACCGAGATCTTCGCCGATCTCGTCAGCGCGGGCGCCGCGCTCGGCTGGGTCGATCCGCCGGACCGAGAACAGGTGTCGGCGCTGCTGGCGAATGTGGCCGAGGGCATCACCGCGGGGGAGTCGAGCGTGGCGCTGGCCGTGCAGAGCGACGATGGGCGTCCCGGTTGTGATGGGACGGGAGAGCGCATCGTCGGCATCGCCTACTGGAGGCGCTACACCCGCCCGACCCACCGACCCCATGTCGACATCGAGAAGGTCGCCGTCGATCCCCGGGACCACGGCGGCGGCATCGGCAGGGGACTGATGCAGGCGCTCATCACCTCGGCACGGGAAGCCGGCGTCGAGGTCATCACCCTCGATCTGCGCGGCGACAACGTACGAGCGATCCGACTCTACGAATCACTCGGCTTCACCCGCTATGGGCTGCTGCCCGGATTCGTCGCGGTCGGGCAGCAGCGCTTCGACACTCATCTCTACGCCCTCGACCTCAGGGTCACCTGACCGGCGCGGCGCACATTTCGGCCTATCACCCGCAGGGGAGCCGGGACACACAGGAGGCACCGGGACACACAGAAGGCACTGTCGAGAACTCACTCGACAGTGCCTTCGTCCGTACCGGATGCGGGACTCGAACCCGCACGTCTTTCGACAATGCATTTTGAGTGCACCGCGTCTACCGATTCCGCCAATCCGGCACGCGCCAGGCTGCCCTCGGGCCACCTTGGCGACGGGATGAGTCTACTGCGGGAGTGCGCCGATTGCACAATTGTCACCGGCATCACCGGTCGTGGGCACCCTCACAGCAGAAACTTGTGCCACCGCTTTCCGGGAGCCAGCAGGGCTGGTCTAGACTGGTGACGTGCTTTCAAACAGCGAAGAATCAACGACAGATGAATCCGTGCCGGTCCGCCGCGTCGTCGTGGCCGAAGACGAGGCAGTGATTCGTCTCGATATCGTAGAGATGCTGCGCGAGGTCGGCTACGACGTCGTCGGCGAGGCTGCGGACGGCGAATCCGCCATCCGCCTGGCCGAAGAGCTCCGCCCGGACCTCGTCGTCATGGACATCAAAATGCCCATCCTCGACGGCATCTCCGCGGCTGAGCGCATCGCTCGCGCCCGCATCGCTCCCGTCGTCCTGCTCACCGCGTTCTCGCAGAAGGAACTCGTCGAACGCGCCCGCGACGCCGGCGCGATGGCCTATGTGGTCAAGCCGTTCACCTCGGCCGATCTCATCCCGGCCCTGGAGATCGCTCTCTCGCGTCACGCGGAGATCAGCTCCCTCGAATCCGAGATCTCCGATCTCACCGAACGCTTCGAGACCCGGAAGCTCGTCGAGCGCGCCAAGAGCCTGCTCCAGACCTCGATGGGTCTGAGCGAGCCCGAGGCCTTCCGATGGATCCAGAAGACGTCGATGGACCGTCGCCTGACGATGCGTGAGGTCGCCGAGACCGTGCTCAAGCAGATCGGCACGAAGAAGTAGAACCGCCCGGGTGGAGTCCACCCGCACCACTGTCCGAACAGAGAGGCCGACGAATCCGGACCGGATTCGTCGGCCTCTCTCATACGTCGGCGTCGGACGGCGCGATCGTGACCATCTCGGCGCGGTGGGTCGGCACCACCTCGGCGCTGCCGATCATCGGCTCATTTCGGTTCGGTTTTGAGGATCATGTTCGTGATCCGCACGATCGAGAGCAACCGCCCCGCCTCGTCTGTCATCCTCACCTCATGACTGACGATCGTGCGTCCCTGATGGAGCACCGAGGCGGTCCCGGTGACGGTGCCCTCCCTGGCCGCCCGCAGATGGGTGGCGTTGAGGTCGACGCCGACGACGTTCTTCCCGCCGGAGATGAGGAACGAATGCATCGAGGCCAGCGATTCCGCGAGCACGACGTGACCGCCTCCATGGAAGAGACCCATCGGCTGCGTGTTGCCCTCGACGGCGACGGAGCCGACGACCTGCTCAGGTGTCAGTGAGACGAACTTGATGCCCATGCGCTCGGCCAGCGCACCGCGAGCCCCGGGCCCGTTGAGCTGGGTCAGCAGCGTGGCGCACTGATCCTCGGTCGCATCGTCGGTCAGTGATACCTGTGGTCGGAACATCGCACTCCTTCAAGTCAGCTTCGAACGATAGGCTATGCCATGTGAGTCACTCAAACGAATCCCTCCTGCTCATCGACGGACACTCCCTGGCCTACCGGGCTTTCCACGCCCTGCCGGTCGAGAACTTCTCGACCAGCACGGGGCAGACGACGAACGCCATCTACGGCTTCATCTCCATGCTCATCAACGTCCTCCGCGATGAGGCGCCGAGCCATGTGGCTGTGGCCTTCGACCTCGGACGGCAGACGTTCCGGCTCGAGGAATACGCCGACTACAAGGCCGGGCGGGCGAAGACGCCGCCCGAGTTCCACCCGCAGATCGACCTCATCAAGGACATCGTCACCGCGATGGGCATCCGCGTGGTGACGAAGGAGGGCTTCGAAGCCGACGACGCCCTGGCGACGATGTCGCGACTGGGCACCGAGGCGGGTGCCGAGGTCGAGGTGATGAGCGGGGACAAGGACTCCTTCCAGCTCGCCACGGACACCGTGACGATCCTCTACCCCAAGCGCGGGGTCAGCGACCTCAACCGAATGACGCCGGAGGCGATCGAGGAGAAGTACGGCGTCACACCCGCGAACTACCGCGGCCTGGCCGCACTCGTCGGTGAGAAGGCCGACAACCTGCCCGGCGTCCCCGGAGTCGGCGACAAGACCGCCGCCAAATGGCTCACCGCTCACGGCGACCTGCCCGGTGTGCTCGAGCACGCCGAGGAGATCGGCGGCAAGGTGGGGGAGAAGCTGCGCGACCACATCGCCGAGGTGGAGCGGAACTATCGACTCAACCGTCTCCTCGACGACGTCGACCTCGGGCTGTCCTTCGACGACCTCGCCTGGGGCGAGGGCGATCCGACGGAACTGTCGAGCCTGTTCGACCAGCTCGAATTCCAGGCGCTGGGCAGACGGCTGGCCGCGATCTTCCCCGATGCCGCCGAGTCCGAGGCAGAGACCGCGCCGGCCCGGGAGACCCGGATCGAGACCGTCGACGTCGACGGTCTGCTCGAGAAGATCTCCGCACACGATGTGCTCGCGGTCGATTCGGATGCCCGATTCGAACTCGGCCACGGTGAGGCGCGGGTGCTCGCAGTCTCCGCAGAACCTGGCCAGGCGTGGGTCGTCGACCTCGCCGAGGCGGCCGCCTCGGCGATCGCCGCGCTCGGTTCCGCATTCGCGCAGCGATCGCTCATCCTCCACAGCGCGAAGCTGCAGATCAAGGCCTGGGATTCGATCGGTCTCAAGGTCCGCGACATCGGCGGCGACACTGCCCTGGCGGCGTACCTCCTCGTTCCCGATGCCCGTTCGTACGAACTCGGCCAGATCGCCGCCGACCGCGCGGGAATCGACCTGAGCGAACCCGAAGCCGATTCGGGCCAACTCGCCCTCGAACTCGACTCGGACGCGACGTCGACCACACATGGACAGCGCGCCGCCGCACTGCTCGAGGTCCACGAGGTGCTCGCGCAGGCCGTGGACGATGCGAACATGACCGAGGTCTACCGTGCCATCGAACTGCCGCTCGTACCCGTGCTCGCGATGATGGAGCTGCGGGGCATCGCCGTCGACGAGTCCGGTCTGTCCGAACTCATCGAGGAATTCACCAAACAGGCCGAAGCCAGCGCGCAGGAGGCCTACGACGCGATCGGACACGAGGTCAACCTCGGATCGCCCAAGCAGCTGCAGACCGTGCTCTTCGACGAACTCGACATGCCGAAGACGAAACGCACGAAGACCGGTTACACGACCGACGCCGATGCCCTGGCCGAACTCTTCGTCAAGACCGAACACCCGTTCCTCCAGCATCTGCAGGCCTACCGGGACTCGACGAAGCTCAAACAGACCGTCGTCGGGCTGCTGAAGACCGTCGCCGACGACGGACGCATCCACACCACGTATCAGCAGACCGTGGCCGCGACCGGGCGTCTGTCCTCACTCGACCCGAACCTGCAGAACATCCCGGTGCGCACCGAATCCGGACGCCGCATCCGCGAGATCTTCATCGCCGACCCCGAAGTGAAGGGCGGCTGCCTGCTCACGGCCGACTACTCACAGATCGAGATGCGCATCATGGCCCACCTGTCCGGGGACGCCGCTCTCATCCAGGCGTTCAAGGACGGCGAGGACCTGCACTCCTATGTGGGTTCGAAGGTCTTCGGCGTCGGCATCGACGAGGTCGACTCCGAGATGCGGTCGAAGGTCAAGGCGATGTCCTACGGTCTCGTCTACGGTCTCTCAGCCTACGGCCTCTCCCGCCAGCTCGCGATCGGCGTGGACGAGGCCAAGGCGCTCATGGAGCAGTACTTCGAACGCTTCGGCGCCGTGAAGGACTACCTCGATGAGATCGTCGAGCAGGCCCGGGCGAAAGGTTACACGGAGACCATCATGGGCCGCAGACGCTACCTGCCTGCCCTGCACAGCGATCGGCGGCAGCTGCGGGACATGGCCGAACGTGCCGCCCTCAACGCTCCGATCCAGGGTTCGGCCGCCGACATCATGAAGCTCGCGATGCTCAAGGTCGCCGGCCGCCTCGAGGACCTGGAGTCGCCGATGCTGCTGCAGGTCCACGACGAGATCATCGTCGACGTGCGACCGGACGAACTCGACGAGGTGAGCGCGATCGTCACGGAGGAGATGGGTTCGGCCTACGAACTCGACGTGCCCCTCGACGTCAACGTCGGCACCGGCATCTCCTGGCACGCCGCCGCCCACTGAACCGCCCGGCTCCCATGCTCGTTCAAGGCGGAGCGCACTTTTCGAGTCGTCAACGGATCGACACGTGCGCTCCGCCGTGAACGAGGTCGTCGCGCCTCAGGTCACGCGAAACTCGATAAAGTCGTCGCCAGTGACGACTTTATCGAGTTTCGCGTGACCTGAGCGCGTACTGCGTTAGCCGAGCGCGTACTGCGTTAGCCGAGCGCGTACTGCGTTAGCCGAGCGCGTACTGCGTTAGCCGAGCGCGTACTGCGTTAGCCGAGCGCGTACTGCGTTACTCGACGTCGCTTCGCGTCAGTCGACGTGCGGGCGGCCGCTTCAGTCCTTCGCCAGGGTCGTCGAGAAGATCACCGTGCCGGGCATGAGGGCTCCGCGCAGCGGTGACCATCCGCCCCACGCCGTCTGATTCGACTCGGGCCACTCGGGTTCGGTCACCGAGTCGATGGTGAAGCCGGCGGCCACGAGCTGGCGCACCCAGTCGCTCATCGTCCGGTGATGTTCGGCGTAGACCGGCTGACCGGCCGAGGACAGCTCGACGTAGGGGGTGCGGTCGAAGTACGAGTACTCGACCGTCAGCCCCGCCTCGCCGGGAACGTCGGGGAACATCCAGCGCATCGGGTGCGTGGTCGAGAACACCCACTGGCCGCCGGGGCGGACGACGCGGGCCACCTCGGCGAAGACCACCTCAGCGTCCTTGACGAAGGGGAGCGCGCCGTAGGAGGAGAACGCGATGTCGAAGCTGTTCGAGGCGAAGGGCAGCTGGCGGGCATCGGCCAGGAGGAACGTCGGGGGAGTGGCCTGGTCGCTCAGCGGGTGCTCACGCTGCAGCCGCGAGGCCTGTTCGAGCATTCCGGCCGAGACGTCGACCCCGGTGGCGATTCCGCCCTGTTCGGCCAGCCAGCGCGAACACTGCCCCGCACCGCAGCCGACCTCGAGGACCTGCCTGCGAGCGACATCGCCGAGGAGGTGGACGTCCGATTCGTGAATTCCCTCCGGACACCAGATGAAATCGGAGGCACCGAGGAAGGTGCCGTGTTCGGCCAAATACTCCTCCGCAGAGTTGTCCCAATAGCTGCGATTGGCCCGGACAGAGGCCTCTTCATCGATCGGGAGATAGCCGCCGCTGATGACCTCGGCTCCGTCAGTTCCCTCGCTCATCATTCCTCCGTGGCCACAAGTGCCGAAGATTCGAATCCTCGGCGTGCATTCACGCCCAGGATGGTGCTAGTATTGACAACCGTATGCGCCTGTGCATACGAGTCCAAATTCGCAATCGAGACCGGATTCGGTTCTGCTGGCAACATCAACGACCTGCCGACAGAGTATCGGATCTGGACCAATATTCCATCGGAGTCCCTACCTATATGACCACCACCACGCCGGAATCGGTGCAGCCGAAGCAGGTCGCTGTCAATGACATCGGAACCGCTGAGGACTTTCTCGCCGCCGTCGACGAGACGATTAAGTACTTCAACGATGGCGACATCGTCGAAGGCGAAGTCGTCAAGGTCGACCGCGACGAAGTACTCGTTGACATCGGATACAAGACGGAAGGCGTCATCCTCGCACGGGAGCTTTCCATCAAGCACGATGTCGATCCCGGCGAAGTCGTCGAGGTCGGGGACGAGATCGAAGCCCTCGTTCTTCAGAAGGAAGACAAAGAGGGTCGTCTCATGCTCTCCAAGAAGCGTGCTCAGTACGAGCGCGCCTGGGGCGACATCGAGAAGATCAAGGAAGACGACGGCGTCGTCACCGGCACCGTCATCGAGGTCGTCAAGGGCGGCCTGATCGTCGACATCGGGCTACGCGGCTTCCTGCCCGCTTCTCTGGTCGAGATGCGTCGCGTCCGCGACCTCGCCCCCTACATCGGCCAGCAGGTCGAGGCCAAGATCATCGAGCTCGACAAGAACCGCAACAACGTGGTGCTGTCCCGCCGCGCCTGGCTCGAGCAGACCCAGTCGGCCGTCCGCCACGACTTCCTGCAGACTCTGCAGAAGGGCCAGGTCCGTCCCGGCGTCGTGTCGTCCATCGTCAACTTCGGTGCCTTCGTCGACCTCGGTGGTGTCGACGGACTCGTCCACGTCTCCGAGCTGTCATGGAAGCACATCGATCACCCGGGTGAGGTCGTCACCGTCGGTGACGAGGTCACCGTCGAGGTCCTCGACGTCGACATGGACCGTGAGCGCGTCTCGCTCTCGCTCAAGGCCACCCAGGAAGATCCCTGGCAGCACTTCGCCCGCACCCACGTCATCGGACAGATCGTTCCGGGCAAGGTCACGAAGCTCGTTCCCTTCGGCGCATTCGTCCGCGTCGAGGACGGCATCGAGGGCCTCGTCCACATCTCCGAGCTGGCCGTGCGCCACGTGGATCTGCCGGAGCAGGTCGTCTCCGTCGACGAGACCATCTACGTCAAGGTTATCGACATCGACCTCGAGCGTCGCCGGATCTCGCTGTCGCTGAAGCAGGCGAACGAAGGCGTCGATCCCGAGGCCGAAGAGTTCCTCGACCCCGCTCTCTACGGCATGCCGCAGGAGTACGACGAGGACGGCAACTACAAGTACCCCGAGGGCTTCGACCCCGAGACCAACGAATGGGTCGAGGGCTACGAGGCTCAGCGCGAGACCTGGGAGCAGCAGTACGCCGCCGCTCAGGAACGCTGGGAAGAGCACAAGAAGCAGGTCGCCAAGGCCGTCGCTGCTGACGCCGAGGCCTCCGCCGCCGATGCCGTCGGCTCTGCCGATGCCGCACCGGCCACCGGATCGTTCTCCTCGGAAGAGGCGAACGACGAAGGCACCCTGGCCAGCGACGAAGCTCTCGCAGCTCTGCGTGAGAAGCTTGCAGGCAGCTGATAACAGCTACCCGAAGGGCTCCCGGTCGAAAGATCGGGAGCCCTTTGTGTATGCCCTCACGCCTCCCACACGCATGCAGCGTGCCCGGCCCTGGCTGTGGTACACAGTGCTGCTGTCCCTGGGCAGTCTGACGATCTTCGGCACCGTCGCGGCAGACCCGTCCGGGTCGGTCGTCGCCGACAACGACGACACGTCCCTCTTCATCTGGTGGCTCGGCCACGGTGCGCAGGTGCTCGCCGACGTCCTCGGCTTCGGATCCGGCCAAGCGGGCGGCCTGCTGTACACGGATTCGATGAACGCCCTCGGCGAGGGAGTCAACGGCGCCTGGAACACCTCGTTGGCCGGCATTGCTCTCCTCCTGGCCCCGCTCACCTGGGCAGCCGGGCCGATCATCAGCTACAACCTGCTCGTGCTGGCCACCCCGGTCCTCGTCAGCCTCGCCACCGCGGTGCTCTATCGCCGGTTCCTCGATCGACTTCCCGCCTTCATCGCCGCCGGCGGGGTCGGCTTCTCCAGCTACGTCATCGCCCAGCTCGGTGGGCATCCGAACCTTGCCTTCGCCGTCACCCCGCCACTGACCGCCTGGGCGATCCTCGCACTGCTCGGACTCGGCCGAACGAACGATGCGAAGACCGATGACCGGCGGATCTGGCGGATCGGCATCGTCTTCGGACTCGTGCTCGGGTTCCAGTTCTACGTCTCCACCGAGGTGCTCGCAGGAACGTTCCTCGCCGCCCTCTGCCTCCTCGTCGTCCTCGCGCTGTTCGCTCGTCGCGCCCTCACCTCACGCTCCTGGGCGGCCCTCGGCCTCGGGTCGGTCATCGCCGGCCTCATCGCCGCGATCTGCGCGGTGCCGCTGCTCATCACCATGGCCGGTCCGAACGCCCCCGACGGCGCCATCCGACCGCACGGCGTGTGGAACACCGACCTCCTCGACCCGATCCTGCCGGCTGCTCCTGCCTGGCTGAGCACCGGAGTGTCCCCACTTCCGCGCATCATGGACATCGACCCGGCCGAGCTCGGTGCCTACGTCGGTGTGCCCGCGCTGCTGGTCGCCCTCGTCATCCTCATCGGCCTGTCCCTTCGCTCGCGTTATCGTCGCATTCTTCGCGTCTCCGCGGCGACGGGAATGCTCGTGTTCGCCCTCGCGCTCGGATCGCCGATCCTGCTCGGCGGGCGGGTGCTCACCGAGACCGGGCCGTTCGCTCTCGTCGAAGCCGTTCCCGTCCTCAACAACATCCTGCCCATGCGGCTCGTTCTCCACTCGACGATCGCGCTCTTCGCCATCCTCGGCGTCGGCCTCGAGTGGTCGCTGAAGCACCGTGACCTCGTGCGCGCCCGCGTCCTCATCGGGCTGCTCGCCCTCGCAGCCGTCAGCGTCGTCCCTGGGCCGCAGATCGCGCGCGAAGTCACCGTCCCCGACTTCTACTCCGATGCCATCGCCGAGGTGGTCCCCTCCGGAGCAGTCGTCAAGACCTTCCCCCGCCCGCTGGCCTGGGCCGAACCTCACGCCGATGAGGCGATGGTGTGGCAGTCCGTGAGCGGATTCCGGTACAGGGAGACCGGCGGGTACTTCATCGGCTCGTCCCCCGACTCGTCCGTGATCTACACGGCGCCCGAGGACAGCCTCGATGAGCTGCTGCACGCCTCCGTGTTCGACGGTGACCCGATCCCGGACCCGCAGAGCGCCGAGGCGGCCGAGGCGATCGCCGATCTGCGCACCTCCGGCGTCGACTACATCGTCCTCGCCCCCGAGGCTCCGCTGCTGCCGGGAGGACAGCGCGCGTATGCACAGTTCCTCGACGAGGCCGTCGGGCAGCCGGAGTACGCCGATCAGGGCGTGCGCGTGTACAGACTCTGAGCGCAGGCGCCGGCTCGTTAGGATGACATCATGCTGAGAATCGGTCTGACCGGCGGAATCGGCGCCGGAAAGTCAACAGTGTCCGCGATGCTCGTCGACCACGGAGCGGCGCTCATCGACGCCGACCGAATCGCCCGCGAGGTCGTCGCGCCCGGTGAGCCGCTGCTCGACAGCCTCGTCGAGGCCTTCGGTCCGCAGATCCTCGATGCCGAGGGCGCCCTCGACCGTGCCGCACTCGCGGCCGCGGCCTTCGTCGACAGCGATCGCACCGCCACCCTCAACGGACTCATGCACCCTGCCATCAGGGACCGCACCGCCGAGCATTTCGCTCGCCACGCCGAGGCGGACATCGTCGTCCACGATGTGCCCCTGCTCGTCGAGAACTCGATGACTCCCGGCTACCACCTCAACCTGCTCGTCGACGTGCCCGCTGAGGTGCGTCTGGGCCGACTCATGGACTCCCGCGGAATGGACCGCGCGGACGCCGAGGCACGAATCGCCCGGCAGGCCGACGACGAGACCCGACGCGCCGCCTGCGATGTCATCATCGACAACTCGGGAGACATCGAAGCCACCCGCGACGCGGTGCGCCGGCTCCTCGAGACGAGGATCGACCCGTTCGCGGAGAATCTCGTCGCTCAGCGCCGTGCTGCCCGGCCGGCACTGCGCCTCACCGACCCCGCGGACGCCGACTGGGTCGGAGACGCCGCCCGCGTGATCGCAAAGCTGCGGCACGGAACCGGTGAGCGCTTCGCGATCGACCACATCGGATCCACCTCGGTGCCGGAACTGCCCGCCAAGGACGTCATCGATCTCCAGCTCATCGTCCCCGACCTCGACACTGCACGCTTGCTGGCACCCCGCCTCGCCGAACTCGGGTACCCCGGACGCGAACTGTCCGACCACCTCGGCGAGGGCGATCTCGAAGGGAAATGGTTCCACGCGAACACGGATCCCGGGCGAGCGGTCAATCTGCATGTGCGCACGGAGGGCTCGGTCGGGGCGCGCTTCGCCCTCGTCTTCCGAGACCTGCTGCGAACCGATGCGGGGGAGAGGGAGCGCTACCTGGAACTCAAACGCGGGCTCGTCGAACGGGTGATCTCCGAGGCAGGGACCGACGCCGAGGCGGCAGCAGGATCCGCGGCCGGATCCGACACCGAGGCGACGAACGCCTATGCGGAGGCGAAGGAGCCGTACTTCCTCGAGATGCGCCGGCGCCTCGTCTCGGAGAGCTTCGACTGAGCGGCCGATCTCGCGCTGCTCGGTCGCAGGCATCCACGGGTCGGAGGCACGGGTCTGTCCTGTGTCAGGGGCGGGGGTTAGTGTTGGACCATGAGCTCAGCACGACCCCTGCCCGCGATCGGCCACCGCCCCGACGTCACCCGTGAGGTGGCGCCCTTCGAGGTCGTCTCCGAATACTCGCCGTCCGGTGACCAGCCCACCGCCATCGAAGAGATCTCGGAGCGACTCGACGCAGGGGAGCGCGACATCGTCCTCCTCGGCGCGACCGGCACCGGCAAGTCCGCGACGACCGCCTGGCTGATCGAGCAGGTGCAGCGACCGACGCTGATCATGGCGCCGAACAAGACGTTGGCCGCCCAGTTGGCCAACGAGTTCCGGCAGCTGCTGCCGAACAACGCGGTCGAATACTTCGTCTCCTACTACGACTACTACCAGCCGGAAGCCTACGTCCCGCAGACGGACACGTTCATCGAGAAGGACTCGTCGATCAACGACGAGGTCGAACGGCTCCGGCACTCGGCGACGAACTCGCTGCTGACCAGGCGCGACGTCGTGGTTGTGTCGACGGTGTCCTGCATCTACGGCCTGGGCACGCCCGAAGAGTACGTCGACCGCATGGTCACCCTGCACAAGGGAGACGAATGCGATCGTGACGAACTGCTCAAGCGCTTCGTGTCGATGCAGTACGCCCGCAATGACATGGCTTTCACGCGCGGCACCTTCCGTGTGCGGGGGGACACCGTCGAGATCATCCCGCAGTACGAGGAGCTGGCGCTGCGGATCGAGTTCTTCGGCGATGAGATCGAGAACCTCCAGACCCTGCATCCCCTGACCGGGGAGATCGTGCGCGACGAAGAGACCATCCACGTGTTTCCCGCCAGCCACTACGTCGCCGGTGAGAACCGGATGGCCAAGGCCATCAGCGGGATCGAAGACGAACTGCAGCAGCGGCTGAGCGAATTCGAAGCCCAGAACAAACTCCTCGAGGCGCAGCGGCTGAAGATGCGCACGACCTACGACCTCGAAATGATGGAGTCGATGGGGTTCACCTCGGGCATCGAGAACTACTCCCGGCACATCGACGGCCGATCACCCGGATCGGCACCGAACTGCCTGCTCGACTACTTCCCCGAGGACTTCCTCCTCGTCGTCGACGAATCCCACGTCACCGTGCCGCAGATCGGCGGCATGTACGAGGGAGACATGTCTCGTAAGCGCACCCTCGTCGAACACGGCTTCCGCCTGCCCAGCGCCATGGACAACAGACCGCTGAAGTTCGATGAGTTCCGCGAACGGATCGGCCAGACCGTCTACCTCTCCGCCACCCCCGGCAACTTCGAACTCGGCAACGCCAACGGCTACGTGCAGCAGATCATCCGTCCGACCGGCCTCGTCGACCCGGAGATCAAGGTCAAACCGACCAAGGGCCAGATCGACGACCTCCTCGACGAGATCAGGACCAGGGTCGATGCGAACGAACGTGTGCTCGTGACCACTCTGACGAAGAAGATGGCCGAGGACCTCACCGACTACCTGCTCGAACACGACATCCGCGTCCAGTACCTCCACTCGGACGTCGACACCCTCCGCCGGGTCGAACTGCTCACCGAACTGCGAGCCGGAGAGTTCGACGTGCTCGTGGGCATCAACCTCCTCCGTGAGGGACTCGACCTGCCGGAGGTCTCGCTCGTCGCGATCCTCGACGCCGACAAAGAGGGCTTCCTCCGCTCCTCGACCTCCCTCATCCAGACCATCGGCCGTGCGGCCAGGAACCTGCACGGTCAGGTCCACATGTACGCAGACACCATCACGGACTCGATGCGCACCGCCATCGATGAGACCGACCGCAGGCGCGCCATCCAGATCGCCTACAACAAGGAACACGGCATCGACCCGGCGCCCTTGGTCAAACGGATCGCCGACATCACCGAACGACTCCAGCGTGAGGACGAAGACACCCGCGAGCTGCTCACCGAATTCGACTACGGCAAGGGCAAACGCGGCTACAACTCGACCATCACCGATGAACAGCGCGAAGCCGCGAACAAGTCGGGTTCGCTGCGGCCACCGGCCGCCGACCTCACCGAACTCATCGAATCGCTGACCTCGCAGATGCATTCGGCTGCCGCCGAACTGCAGTTCGAACTCGCCGCCCGGCTGCGCGACGAGCTCTCGGACCTCAAACAGGAGCTGCGCCAGATGAAGGAGGCCGGACACGCCTGACCGGTCACCGGGATGTGAGGACCACTGACGCTTCGTGACTATACTGGGGTGGCTGACGAAAGGGAGTATCCCGTCCATCCGTGCTCGTCACCACGATCCGCTCGAGGATCCGGGCGCGGAGCGCACGCCGCCACTGACGCAGTGGTCTTAGCGTGGGAGAGACTTTCGGCACGGGTACATCTCCGTCATCTCGAAAGGCATCATGGATATTCTGTCCTCCACCCTCGCCGCCGGCGGCAGCTCCGCTGCGGCGAGCGAATCACCCATTCCCATGTGGTTCATGATCGGTTCGAGCGTCGCCGTCGTAGCGATCCTCCTCATCGATCTCCTCCTCGTCATCAAGCGGCCCCACGTGCCGTCGATGCGCGAGGCCGGCATCTGGGTCGGCTTCTACGTCGCCCTCGCCCTCATCTTCGGCGCTTCGCTGTTCGCCATCGGCGATGCCCAGCACGGCAGCGAGTTCCTCACCGGCTGGCTGCTCGAATACTCTCTGAGCATCGACAACCTGTTCGTCTTCATCATCATCATGGGCAGCTTCTCCGTTCCGCGGAAGTACCAGCAGGAAGTGCTCATGGTCGGCATCATCATCGCCATCATCTTCCGCGGCATCTTCATCCTTGCGGGTGCGGCGATCATCAGCGCCTTCGTCGAAGTCTTCTTCATCTTCGGCATCTTCCTCCTGATCGTCGGCTATCGACAGGCCTTCAGCGATGAGGACGAGGGAGATGGAGAGAACGGACTGATCCGCTTCCTCCGCAAACGCATCAACGTCGTCGACGAGTACCATGGCAACAATCTTCGGGTCACCCTCGACGACGGTAAGAAGTACTGGACGCCGATGTTCATCGTGTTCATCGCCATCGGCTCCACCGACGTGATGTTCGCGCTCGACTCGATCCCGGCGATCTTCGGCGTGACGCAGAGCGCATTCCTCGTGTTCACCGCGAATGTGTTCGCGCTGATGGGTCTGCGTCAGCTGTACTTCCTGCTCGGCGGGCTCGTCGACAAACTCGTGTACCTCCACTATGGAATCGCCGCGATTCTCGCGTTCATCGGCGTCAAGCTCATCATCCACGCCCTGCATTCGAGCGATTGGGACTTCCTCTCCTGGGGCCACTCGATCCCCGAGGTGCCGACGTGGCTGTCGCTGACCTTCATCGTCCTCGCCATGGCCGTGGCGACGATCGCGTCACTGATGAAGATGCGCAAGGACGGCGTGAGCTTCAAGGACCTCCGATCCGAGGACTCCGAAGAGGCCTGAGCCCACCGAAGCTCGCCCGCCTGCGGCCAGCTCCCGGATCAGACACAGGCGGGGCCCGTCCTGATGATCAGGACGGGCCCCGCTCGCGCATCGTCGGCCGGTTCGCGGCTCGGTCGGTTTGAGACTCGGTCGGTTTGAGACTCAGCCGTTCGAAAACGGCCCGAAGACCGGTGTCCACTCGCGCACGGACACGGATTCGATGACTCCGATCGACGCGTAGGGATCCTCGGCGAGGTGGCGCTCGACCTCCGCGCGGTCGGCTGCGGCGAAGATCAGGAGGCCACCCGGCTGGGGTTCGTCATCGAGGGGACCGGAGGCGAGGATCACCCCGGCCTCGACGAGGTCCGACTGCCACTGGCGATGACTCGGGCGGTTGTCCATCCGAGTGGCGGTGTCCGGACCATAGGTGTAGGTGGCGGCGAAGACTGGCATCGATGAGCTCCGTTCGGCTATTAGGATTGAACACGAATCAGTCTAATCGGAAAGGTCCGTGCATCAGCGTGGCGAGATTGCAGGAGATCCCGGCGGAATTCGCCGACGACGACTCCGTCTACGAGTCCTTCGGCGAATACTGCGCGGAGATCGGCGTCGAACCCTATCCGGCCCAGGACGAGGCGTTCCTCACCATCCTCGCCGGAGACAACACGATCATGGCCACCCCGACAGGCTCCGGGAAGTCACTCGTCGCGCTCTTCGCCCTCTACCAGTCCTACACTCGCGGCATCCGCGCCTACTACACGGCCCCGCTCAAGGCACTCGTCAGCGAGAAGTTCTTCTCCCTCATCGGCGCGCTCGGTGCCGAGAACGTCGGCATGATCACCGGCGACTCCACCGTCAACGGGGATGCTCCGGTCATCTGCGCCACGGCAGAGATCCTCGCGAATCAGTCGCTGCGCGAGGGCGGACTGCTCGACGCGGGAATGGTCGTCATGGACGAGTTCCACTACGTCTCCGACCCCTCTCGCGGCTGGGCATGGCAGGTGCCGCTGCTCGAGATGCCGCAGGCACAGTTCGTCCTCATGTCCGCCACACTCGGCGACACCACGGAGATCCAGCGGACGATGCGGGAGACCACGGGCCGCGATTCCTCCGTCATCACCTCCGCGACGCGACCAGTGCCGCTCGAATACGAGTACTCGACCGAGACGCTCTCGGACACGCTGCGCGCACTCGTCCGGGGCGACAAGGCCCCCGTCTACGTGGTCTCCTATTCGCAGAGCGGTGCGATCGACCTCGCCACGAATCTGCTCTCGGTCGATCTCGCCTCGAAGGAGCAGAAAGCCGCCGTCGCGGAGGCGATCAAAGGCTTCGCCTTCTCCAAAGGGTTCGGGCAGAACCTGCGCAAGCTGCTCCTCCACGGAGTCGGCGTCCACCACGCCGGGATGCTGCCGAAGTACCGCCGCCTCGTCGAACAGCTCGCCCTCAAGGGCCTCCTGCTCGTCATCTCCGGCACGGACACCCTCGGGGTGGGCATCAATGTGCCCATCCGGTCGGTACTGCTGACCGGGCTGACGAAGTTCGACGGACGCAAGATGCGCAGGCTCAGCGTCCGCGAATTCCAGCAGCTGGCCGGACGCGCCGGCCGTGCGGGCTTCGACACCCGCGGGTACGTCATCGCCCAGGCTCCCGAACACGTCGTCGACAACCTCAGGGCCGAGGCGAAGGCGGCGAACGATGACAAGAAGAAAAAGAAGAAGGTGAAGAAGAAGGCGGCGCCGGCCGGATTCGTCGGCTGGTCTGAAGAGACCTTCGACAAACTCATCACCGGCGAATCCGAAACGCTGCGCCCGCGGATGAAGATCGACCACTCGACGATCCTCAACCTCGTCGCCCGCCCCGGATCGACCGTGTCGACCATCAGCGACTTCATCGACAAGACCCACGAAAGCCGCGAACGCAGGCTCGACCTCAAACTCACCGCCATCAGTATCGGACGGTCCCTCATCGACGCCGGCCTCATCGACAGCAGGGGAGACGAACTGCTGCCGACCCAGGACCTCGGTCCCCAGTTCGCACTCAACCAGCCGCTGGCGCCTTTCGTCCTCGCCGCCCTCGATCTCGTCGACGAGGAAGACGAGACGTACGCCCTCGACGTCGTCTCGATCGTCGAATCGACCACCTCGGTGCCGTTCCAGATCCTCAAAGGACAGCTCGACAGGATCAAGGCGAACACCCTCGCCGAACTCAAGGCCGAAGGGGTCGACTACCCCGAACGCATGGCGATCCTCGACGAGCTCGAGGGACCGAAGCCATTGGCCGACGTCCTCGAACCCGCGTTCGACCACTTCGTCGAGACCCACCCATGGCTGCGCGGCGGCGGCTTCGAACCGAAATCGGTCGTCCGCGACATGATCGAGCAGGCCATGGGCTTCACCCAGTTCGTCGGCTACTACTCCCTCGCCCGGGCCGAAGGCAGCCTGCTGCGCTACCTCACCGATGTCTACCGGGCGCTGCTGCACAACGTGCCCGATGAGAGCCGCACAGAGGAGCTGTCGACGATCATCGAATGGCTCGGAGAGACCATCGCCCGGACCGACTCCTCCCTGATCGACGAATGGCGGACCCTGCAGGGACTCGACCCGACCGGCTTCGACGCCGACGAGCTGCCCGATCTCGAGCGGAGATTCTCCGAGAACACGAAGGTCTTCACCGCCGAGATCCGCAATGCCCTGTTCCATCGTGTGCTCCTGGCCGAACGCGCCGACTACACCGAACTCGGTCGCCTCGACGTCGATTCAGGCTTCGACGCGAAGGCCTGGGAGGACGCGATCGAGGACTTCTACGACGAATACGGCGATCTGCTCATCGACCAGTCGGCACGCGGTCGGGAATATATCGACATCGAACCCGGTTCCTCCACGTGGAACGTCCGCCAGATCCTGGCCGACCCCGAAGGGAACCGGGACTGGGCCATCGACGCCGAGGTGGACGTGGCCGCGAGCGACGACGCCGGAGACATCGTGCTGCGCATCGTCTCCGTCGGCGAGATCGGCCGGTGAAGAACCCCGATCCGCAGGCGATGTCGTGCCCCGCGCAGGAGCTGCGACCACCTCCGTGGCTGCGGCGGAGGACGCCGCGAATGAAGCAATGTCAGTGCCGAGTAATACAGTGGTCAGGTGATGAAAACCAATAACGGTGAGCAAGTGCCAGGCGTCTCCCATCTCGACACGCTGTGGGTCAAGGGTGCGCGGGCGCACAATCTCAAGAACGTCGAGGTCGCCCTGCCGCGCGACTCCATGGTCGTGTTCACCGGTCTGTCCGGATCGGGGAAGTCCTCACTGGCGTTCGACACGATCTTCGCCGAGGGCCAGAGACGCTATGTCGAATCCCTGTCTTCCTACGCCCGCATGTTCCTCGGGCAGATGGACAAGCCCGATGTCGACTTCATCGAAGGACTCTCCCCAGCAGTGTCGATCGACCAGAAGTCGACCTCGCGCAATCCGCGTTCGACCGTGGGAACGATCACCGAGGTCTACGACTTCCTTCGTCTGCTGTGGGCGCGCATCGGCGTCCCACACTGCCCTGTCTGCGGTGAGGTGATCACGAAGCAGACTCCGCAGCAGATCGTCGACCAGCTGCTCGAGCTGCCCGAACGCACGAAGTTCCTCGTCCTCGCTCCCGTCGTTCGCTCCCGCAAGGGTGAGTTCGTCGACCTCTTCACCGAGCTCCAGGCCAAGGGATTCTCCCGAGCCGTCGTCGACGGCGAGCAGATCACCCTCAGCGATCCGCCGACCCTGGAGAAGCAGTACAAGCACACGATCTCCGTGGTCGTCGACCGCCTGGTCGCCAAATCGGGGATGCGTCCGCGCCTGACCGACTCCGTCGAGACCGCACTCGGGCTCGCCGACGGCCGCATGGACGTCGAACTCGTCGACGAGGCCACGGTGCGCACCTTCTCCGAACACATGTCCTGCCCGAACGAACACCCGCTGGCGATCGACGAGATCGAGCCCCGGTCGTTCTCCTTCAACTCGCCCTTCGGCGCCTGCCCCACCTGCGACGGCATCGGCACCCGCCTCCAGGTCGATGAGAGCCTCGTCGTCCCCGATGAGGACCTCAGCCTCGGTGCCGGTGCGATCGCGCCCTGGTCCGGCGGCAAACAGGTCTCGAAGTACTTCAACCGTCTGCTCAAGGGCCTCGGCGACGAACTCGGCTTCGACATGAAGACGCCGTGGAACAAGCTGCCGAAGTCGGCTAAGTCCGCGATCCTCACCGGCAAGGACTACAAGGTCCACGTCAAATACAAGAACCGCTTCGGCCGGGAGCGGACCTACTCGACCGGCTTCGAAGGCGTCTACCAGTACATCCAGCGCAAACACGATGAGACGGAATCGGACTGGTCGCGCGAACGCTACGAGTCCTATATGCGCGAGATCCCGTGCGCGAGCTGCGACGGGACCCGCCTCAAACCCGAGATCCTCGCGGTCAAGGTCGGTGACCGCTCCATCGCCGAGGTCTCCGAACTCGCCCTCGACGAGGCTGCGACCTTCCTCTCCTCGCTCGAACTCAGCGATCGTGACGCTGCCGTGGCGGCTCAGGTGATGAAGGAGATCAACGCCCGTCTGGGCTTCCTCCTCGACGTCGGCCTCGACTACCTCAGCCTCAACCGCGCCGCGGGCACCCTCTCCGGCGGCGAGGCGCAGCGCATCCGCCTGGCCACTCAGATCGGTTCGGGCCTCGTCGGCGTCCTCTACGTCCTCGACGAACCCTCGATCGGGCTGCACCAGCGCGACAACCGCAGACTCATCGAGACCCTCAACAAGCTCAAAGACCTCGGAAACACGCTCATCGTCGTCGAACACGATGAGGACACCATCGAATCCGCGGACTGGATCGTCGACATCGGCCCCGGCGCCGGCGAACACGGGGGAGAGGTCGTCTACTCCGGCCCCGTCCCCGGGCTCAGAGACGCAGACGGATCGGTCACCGGCGACTACCTGGCCGGTCGCCGCCGGATCCAGATGCCGACCACGCGCCGACCCGTCGACAAGGACCGCATGGTCACCGTCGAGAAGGCCGTGGAGAACAACCTGCGCGATGTCACCGTGTCCTTCCCGCTCGGCGTCCTCACGGCCGTCACCGGCGTATCCGGCTCCGGCAAGTCCACGCTGGTCAACGAGATCCTCTACACACAGATGGCGAACGTCCTCAACGGCGCCTCGAGAGTCCCCGGCCGCCACAAGCGGGTGACCGGACTGGACAACCTCGACAAGGTCGTCCACGTCGACCAGTCGCCGATCGGGCGGACGCCCCGGTCGAACCCCGCCACGTACACCGGGGTCTTCGACCATGTGCGCCGGCTCTTCGCCGAGACCGAATCGGCGAAGGTCCGCGGCTACCTGCCCGGACGGTTCTCCTTCAACGTCAAGGGCGGACGCTGCGAGAACTGCAGCGGCGACGGCACCATCAAGATCGAGATGAACTTCCTGCCCGACGTCTATGTCCCCTGCGAGGTCTGCCAGGGCGCCCGCTACAACCGGGAGACCCTCGAGGTCACCTTCAAGGGCAAGAACGTCGCCGAGGTCCTCGACATGCCCATCGAGGAGGCCAGCGACTTCTTCGCCGCGATCCCCGCGATCTCGCGTCACCTCAAGACCCTCGTCGAGGTCGGGCTCGGCTACGTCCGCCTCGGACAGCCGGCGACCACCCTCTCCGGCGGTGAGGCCCAGCGCGTGAAACTCGCGGCCGAACTGCAGAAGCGCTCACGCGGACGCACCGTCTACGTCCTCGACGAACCGACCACGGGGCTGCACTTCGAGGACATCTCGAAGCTGCTCATGGTCCTGCAGGGACTCGTCGACAAGGGCAACACGGTCATCGTCATCGAGCACAACCTCGACGTCATCGGCAACGCCGACCACATCATCGACCTCGGCCCCGAAGGCGGCCGCGGCGGCGGACAGATCATCGCCCAGGGCACGCCCGAGGAGGTCGCCGAGGTGAGCGCCTCGCACACTGGCCGATTCCTCAAGCCGATGCTCAACCGCTGATCACCATGCCCGATCCGTCCAGCTACCGTCCGGCCACGGGGTCGATCCCGACCTCGCCAGGGGTCTATAAGTTCCGCGACCCCGATCGCCGCGTGATCTACGTCGGGAAGGCGAAGAACCTCCGCAACCGGCTGAACTCGTACTTCGCGAATCCTGCGCAGCTGCACCCGCGGACGTCGACGATGGTCCACACCGCGAACTCCGTGGAATGGACCGTCGTCGACACCGAGGTCGAGGCCCTGCAGCTCGAATGGACGTGGATCAACGAATTCAATCCGCGGTTCAACGTCATGTTCCGCGACGACAAGTCCTACCCGTACCTGGCGATCACCATGAACGACGCGGTGCCGCGGGCGTACATCACCCGCGGCAGACGCCGGAAGGGCATCAAGTACTTCGGCCCCTTCGCCCAGGTGTGGGCGATCAAGGACACCCTCGACCTGCTGCTCAGGGCATTCCCGATGCGCACATGCACCCCTGGCGTGTACCGTCGCGCCGAACGCAGCGGACGCCCCTGCCTGCTCGGCTACATCGACAAATGCGCCGCTCCCTGCGTCGGCCAGATCAGCAAGGACGATCACAAGGAGCTAGCGCGCAGCATCTCGGACTTCATGTCCGGCAACACCGGCCGGTTCATCAGCTACCGGCAGAAGGAGATGGCGGCCGCCGCGGCCGACCTCGACTACGAACGCGCCGCGAAGCTGCGCGACGAGATCGCAGCCCTGCAGAAAGTGCTCGACAAATCGGCGGTCGTCCTGTCGGTGAGCGCCGACTGCGACATCTTCGCCCTTGTCACCGAAGAGCTCGAAGCCTCGGTGCAGGTCTTCCACGTGCGGCAGGGCCGCATCCGCGGCCAACGGGGCTGGATCATCGAACGTTCCGACGACCACACCCCGGCCGAACTCACCACGGACTATCTGCGCCAGGCCTACTCCGGCCTCGACGCGGATGCGATCCCGAAGGAGATCCTCGTCGACACGCTGCCGGCCGACCTCGAATCGCTCGAAGCCTGGCTGAGCGAACAGCGGGGTTCGCGAGTGACGGTGCGCGTGCCCGAACGCGGAGAGAAGAAGGCAGCGCTGGAGACCGTGACGAAGAACGCGAAGGAAGCGCTGATCCAGCACAAGCTCAAACGCTCTTCCGACCTGACCACGCGCAGCCAGGCGCTCAAGGAGATCCAGGAGCATCTCGGGCTGCCCGAGGCACCGCTGCGGATCGAATGCATCGACATCTCCCACACCCAGGGGTCGAACGTCGTCGCGTCCCTCGTCGTCTTCGAGGACGGTATGGCCAAGAAGCGCGACTATCGGCACTTCGCCATCCACGGCGAGGCCGCAGCCGATGATACGGCCTCGATGTACGACGTCGTGTCCCGTCGCTTCAGCCGCTACCTCGAACAGATGACCTCCGAGGAGCCCGACGAGCGCTTCGGCTACCGTCCCAGCCTCCTCGTCGTCGACGGCGCGGGACCTCAGGTGGCGGCGGCCATGAGAGCACTGAGCGACCTCGGCATCGTCGACATCTCCGTCGTCGGCCTGGCCAAGCGTCTCGAGGAGATCTGGGTTCCCGACGATCCGTTCCCGGTCATCCTGCCGCGCAACTCCGAAGGCCTGTTCCTCATGCAGCGTCTCCGCGACGAAGCCCACCGCTTCGCCATCACCTATCACCGTTCCAAACGGGCGAAGGCGATGACGAGCTCCGTCCTCGACGACATTCCCGGGCTCGGGGAGTCAAAACGCACCGCCCTGCTGCGGCATTTCGGATCCGTGAAGAAGGTGCGCGCCGCGGGCCTCGACGAGATCTGCGAGGTCAAGGGAATCGGTCCCGCGCTGGCCGAGAAGATCGTCGCCGCCCTCGCCGACTGAGCAGGTCCGATCTGGCCTAGAGTAGTGGCGAGAGGCACAGTGCCCGAACCGCCGAGGCGCAGACAGAGGAGGACGTGTGAGTACACCGGCCGAACCGAACGGTTCCGACCATCCGATCGAGGTCGTGCTCGTCACCGGCATGTCCGGGGCGGGGCGGTCCACCGTGGCCAATGTGCTCGAGGACATGGACTGGTACGTCGTCGACAACCTGCCTCCGCAGATGATGCGCCCGCTGGTCGAACTCGTCGCCCGCGCCGACGGAGCACTGCCGAAGATCGCAATCGTCATCGATGCCAAGGGGCGCACGAAGTACACGGAGCTGCAGGAGACCATCAGCGACTTCCTCGATCAGGGACTGTCGCTGAGCATCCTCTACCTCGAAGCCTCCGACGAGGTCCTCGTCCGCCGCTTCGAATCAACCAGGCGACCCCATCCGCTGCAGGCAGACGGCACCCTCCTCGACGGCATCGAAGCCGAGAAGGCCCAACTCGAGAGCCTGCGGCACCGAGCCGACATCATCGTCGACACCTCGGATCTCAACGTCCATCAGCTCTCCGCCGAGGTGCGCAAGCGCTTCAGCGACGACGACACCCCGCCGCTGCGTCTGACGGTGATGAGCTTCGGGTTCAAATACGGTCTGCCCAAGGACGCCGACCACATCGCCGACGTCCGCTTCCTGCCCAACCCGTACTGGATCCCGCATCTGCGCGGACACAACGGGCTCGACTCGGATGTCGCCGACTATGTGCTCGAGCAGCCCGGCGCGGAGCAGTTCATCGAACGCTATGCTGCGACCCTGGCCACAGTGGCCGAAGGCTATCTGCACGAGGGCCGCGGGTACGCGATGATCGGCATCGGCTGCACCGGAGGCAAACACCGTTCGGTGGCGATCAGCGAACGCGTCGGCAAACTCCTGTCCGCGCAGACCGGAATCCCGATCACCGTGCGTCACCGCGATCTGGGGAGAGAATGACATGGAGACCGAAGATCTTCCCGTGATCTCCTCGAGCGCCCAGAACGAGGGACCGAACATCGTCTCCTTCGGCGGCGGACACGGGCTCTACGCGGCGCTGCGAGCCTTCCGCCTGCTCACCGAGGACCTCACCGCCGTCGTCACCGTCGCCGATGACGGCGGCTCCTCGGGACGTCTCCGCGACGAACTCGGCGGACTGCCCCCGGGCGACCTGCGAATGGCGCTGGCGGCCCTGTGTGATGACGGAACCTGGGGTCAGACCTGGCGTGATGTGATCCAGCACCGCTTCGAATCCGATGGTGAGCTCTCCGGCCACGCCGTGGGCAACCTCCTCATCGCCGCGCTGTGGCAGATCCACGGCGACCATGTGGCCGGCCTCGACTGGATGGCCCGCCTGCTCCGTGCCCACGGCCGAGTGCTGCCGATGTCCTCCGTGCCGCTGACGATCGAAGCCGATGTGAAGTTCCCCGGCTCCTTCCAGGTCGTCCGCGGCCAGTCCGTGCTCGCCTCCACCCGCGGTCACGTCGAGACGGTGAGACTCGATCCGGCCGCGCCGCCGGCCCGCTACGAGACCATCGACGCCGTCCGCGAAGCCGACGTTCTCAACCTGGGACCCGGATCCTGGTACACCTCGGTGATGCCGCACCTGCTCGTGCCCTCCCTGGCCGAAGCCATCGTCGCCTCGACGGCGGTGAAATCGCTCACGCTCAACCTCAGCTCCACCGACGGGGAGACGAAGGACCTCAGCCTCGGCGAGCACCTCGTCTCACTGCACCGTCACGCTCCGTCCCTGCGTCTGGACTACGTCCTCGTCGACGAGGCGGCCACCGAGCTCGAACCCGATCTTGCCCAGCGGGCGGCAGACATGTTCGATGCGAAGCTGTGGGAGCATCCGCTGCGGTCGAGGAGGCAGGGTCAGCATGACAGCCTCAAACTCGCGGCATGCTACCGTGACATGTTGGTGGACGCCGGGATCGGCGTCGCCGAGCAGTGGTAGGACATCGGGTGCAGGAGGACGAACTATGGCACTGACCGCTCAGGTCAAGGACGAGTTGGCGCGGGTGACGATCACTCGCACCTCCGCCCGCAAGGCCGAGGTCTCGTCGATCTTCCGCTTCTCGTCGGCACTCCACCTCGTCAACGGCTCGATCGTGCTCGAGGCCGAACTCGACACGGCTCAGGCCGCCAAACGGCTGCGCGCAGAGATCAAGGACCTCTACGGCCAGCACGCCGACATCGTCGTCATCAACGCCGCCGGAATCCGCCGGTCGAACCGCTACCTGCTGCGGGTGACCCGCGACGGCGGTGCCCTGGCCCGCCAGACCGGCCTCGTCGACAACCGCGGGCGTCCCGTGCGCGGCCTGCCCTCGGCCATCGTCAACGGCTCCGTCGCCGACGCCGAAGCCGCCTGGCGCGGGGCGTTCCTCGCCCACGGCTCCCTGACCGAACCCGGCCGATCCTCGGCGCTCGAGGTCACCTGCCCCGGCCCCGAGGCGGCCCTCGCCCTCGTCGGCGCGGCCCGCCGTCTGGGCCTGAGCGCGAAGGCCCGCGAGGTCCGCGGAGTCGATCGCGTCGTCATCCGTGACGGAGACGACATCGCCGCCCTGCTCACCCGGATGGGATCCCACAGCGCGGTTCTCGTGTGGGAGGAGCGGCGGATGCGCAGAGAGGTCCGCGCCACCGCGAATCGCCTCGCCAACTTCGACGATGCGAACCTGCGCCGTTCGGCCCGTGCCGCCGTCGCCGCCGGTGCCCGCGTCGAACGTGCCCTCGAAATCCTCGGTGACGAGGTCCCCGAGCACCTCCGCTACGCCGGGCAGCTGAGAGTCACCCACAAACAGGCCTCCCTCGAAGAGCTCGGACAGCTCGCCGACCCGCCGATGACCAAGGACGCTGTGGCCGGTCGGATCCGACGGCTGCTGTCGACGGCGGACAAGCATGCAGAGGAACTGGGAATTCCCGGCACCGAAGCCAGTCTGACCCCCGAAATGCTCGAGGATCGCTAAGATCGAGGCATGAGACGAATCGCCATCAACGGCTTCGGCCGCATCGGTCGTGCCCTGCTCCGTCTGTCCCTGACCCCCGACACCGACTTCGAGGTCGTCGCCGTCAACGATCTCACCGACACCGCGACGCTCGCACACCTGCTCACCCATGACTCCGTGTGGCCGCGCTTCGACCACGAGGTCGAGGTCGCCGACGATTCGCTGACCATCGATGGTCGCCGCGTCGCTGTGCTCAGCCAGGCCGAACCCGCATCCATCGACTGGTCGGCACACGACGTCGAACTCGTCGTCGAATCCACCGGCCGCTTCACCCGACGCGACCAGGCCGAGGCCCACCTCGGCGGCACCGTGTCCACCGTCGTGCTCTCGGCCCCCGGCAAGGACGTCGACGCGACCTTCGTGATGGGCGTCAATGAAACCGACTACGACCCCTCGGCTCACACCGTGGTCTCGAATGCCTCGTGCACGACGAACTGCATGGCGACCGTGGTCAAAGCCGTCGACGACGCGATCGGCGTCGAATCCGGTCTGCTCAACACCGTCCACGCATACACCGGCGACCAGATGCTCGTCGACGGACCCCACCGGGACCTCCGACGCGCCCGCGCCGCTGCCGTCAACATCGTCCCCACCACCACCGGTGCCGCACGCACCGTCGGCCGCGTCCTGCCCCACCTGGCCGGCAAGCTCGACGGACTCGCGATCCGGGTGCCCGTGCCCGCGGGGTCGATCATCGACTTCACCTTCAACCCGAGCCGCAACGCCGACCGTGACGAGGTCAACGCGATCCTGCGTGCAGCCGCGGAGGACTCGCGCTATCTCGACTACTCCACCGATGAACTCGTCTCCACCGACATCGTCGGCACCACCGCCTCGGCGATCGTCGACTCCAAGCTGACGATGGCTCTGGGAGACCAGATCAAGGTCGTCGCCTGGTACGACAATGAGTGGGGTTACACGAACAGGCTCAAAGACATGGTCAGCTACATTCTCAGCGAAAGGGACTCATGAGGACATTCGACGATGCGGGCATCTTCGCCGGTCATACGGTACTCGTCCGCAGCGATCTCAACGTGCCGATGGACAACGGCACGATCACCGACCGCGGTCGCATCCTGGCATCGGCCGGGACGATCAGGGATCTCGCCGAGGCGGGAGCCAAGGTCATCGTGATGTCGCACCTGGGTCGCCCGAAGGGCACCCCGGACCCCCAGTACTCCCTCGCGCCGATCGCGCCCGAACTCGCCACGGCGATCGGACGCGACGTCGCCTTCGCAGCTGACACGGTCGGCGAGGATGCCCAGTCCAAGGCCGCGGGACTCGAGAACGGTCAGGTGCTGCTGCTGGAGAACCTCCGCTTCAACCCCGGTGAGACGTCGAAGGACGAGTCCGAGCGCAGAGAATTCGCCGCACAGCTGGCGGTCCTCGCCGATGACTTCGTCTCCGACGGCTTCGGCGTCGTCCACCGCAAGCAGGCCTCCGTCTACGACATCGCCGCCTTGCTGCCGCACTACGCCGGTTCACTCGTGCGCGCCGAGGTCGAGGTCAGCGACCGACTCCTCAACGAACCGAAACCACCGTTCACCGTCGTCCTCGGCGGATCCAAGGTCTCGGACAAGCTCGGAGTCATCGACAACCTCATCGATCGGGCCGACAACCTCCTCATCGGCGGGGGCATGGTCTTCACCTTCCTCGCCGCACTCGGCCACGACATCGGGTCGAGCCTCGTCGAGTCCGACCGCATCGACGATGTGAAAGGCTACCTCGACCGCGCCGATGCCGGGGGAGCGCGCATCGTGCTGCCCACCGACATCGTCATGGCGGCCTCGTTCTCCGCCGACGCCGAGCACTGGGTGCGCCCGGTGACCGCACTCGAGGACACCCCGGCCGGATCCGACGGACTCGGACTCGACATCGGGGAAGAAACGGCTCAGACCTATGCAGAGATCATCCGGTCATCTGCGACAGTGTTCTGGAACGGCCCCATGGGCGTCTTCGAATTCCCAGCATTCGCCGCCGGAACGAAGGCCGTCGCGCAGGCGCTGACGACCGATGCCGGCACCGAGGCGGCCCAGCGACTGACCGTCGTGGGAGGCGGCGACTCCGCGGCGGCTGTACGCAGCCTCGGCTTCGCCGACGACGACTTCGGCCACATCTCCACCGGCGGCGGAGCCAGCCTCGAATACCTCGAAGGCAAGACGCTGCCCGGACTCGAAACACTCGCGTGAGGAAGAAGACGACAATGAGCGACCGCACCCTGCTGCTGGCAGGAAATTGGAAGATGAACCACGACCACCTCGAGGCGATCTCGAGCGTGCAGAAACTCGCGTGGGCCCTCGAAGACGCCAAACTCGAGGAGGGCAGCTGCGAGGTCGTCGTCATCCCGCCCTACACCGACATCCGTTCGGTGCAGACCCTCGTCCAGGGAGACAAACTGTGGCTGAAGTACGGAGCCCAGGACGTCTCCCAGCACGAGCCCGGGGCGCATACCGGTGAGATCGCCGCGTCCTTCCTCTCCCGGCTCGGGTGCGCCTACGTCGTCATCGGCCACAGCGAACGGCGCGCCGACAACCACGAGACGAACGAGATCGTGGCCGCGAAGATCCGCGCGGCGCTGTCGGCCGATCTCACTCCGATCCTGTGCGTGGGCGAATCGCTCGAACAGCGGCAGGAGAGGACCCACATCGACTTCACCCTCGGACAGCTCGAGGAGTCCCTGGCCGGGTTCGGTGCGGATGAGCTCGACGGACTCGTCATCGCCTACGAACCCGTCTGGGCCATCGGCACGGGGGAGACAGCCACGGCTGCCGACGCCGCGGAGATGGCAGCGGCGATCCGCGCCCGACTCGTCGAGAGGTACGGCGACGCGACGGCCGCATCGACACGGATCCTCTACGGCGGTTCGGTCAAGACCGACAACGTCTCAGAGATCGTGGCCTCGGCAGACGTCGACGGCGCACTGGTCGGCGGAGCGAGCCTCAGCGGACCCGACTTCGCCGCTTTGTGCAAGGCCGCGGTCGCGAAGTAGACTGACAGACGCATCACTCGACGACACCCTCGACGAAACATAGGTTGAATCCGACGTGGAAATCCTCAACATCATTCTCATCGCGCTGCTCGTGATCACGAGCATCTTCCTCACCCTGCTGATCCTCATGCACAAGGGCAAGGGCGGTGGCATGTCCGACATGTTCGGCGGCGGAATGTCGTCCTCGCTGGGTTCGTCGGGAGTCGCCGAGCGCAACCTCAACCGCTTCACCACACTCATGGCGATCGTGTGGGCCGCGTGCATCATCCTGCTGGGCGTCCTCACCCGCTTCAACTCCTGAGGACCGCGCCGGCCCGGCCGCACCAGCGGCGGGCCCGGTCACGCTGAGAGGGACCCCGACCGATATGGTCGGGGTCCCTCTCAGTGTGTGCACCGCCGGGGGTACGTGAGGTGGGTCAGTCGACGCCGAAGTGGTGTCGGGGGCTGATGCGCCCGATCGCCTCGGCGAGCTGCTCGAGTCCGCGTGTGCGGTCGCGCAGATGCAGGCGCAGCACCGGACGTCCCTTGTCACCGAGCGCCGCCGCATCTCCGGCCGCCTGGGCCCGCTGCAGCTGAGCGAACCCGTAGCCGAGGCCGGGCACCAGCAGGTCGGTGCGAGCGTCGCCGGTGATCTGGAGGAAGACGCCGTTGGGGTGGCCGCCCTTGTGATACTGCCCTGTCGAATGCAGGTAGCGCGGCCCGAAGCCGAAGGTCGTCTGGACACCGGCATGCGTGGAGACCAGGGGCCGCAAGGCGGCCGCCTCGGCATCGGCGAGGCGGTCGAGGTACGCCTGAATTGCGACATAGCCGTACTCGTCGACCTCGGCGAACAGCTCCTGCAGTGCCCCGACGAGATCCGTGGCCTCGCCGACGACCGCGACGACGTCGATCTCTCCCTCGCGGAACGCGGGTTCGGTCGACTGCCCCGAATCGGGCTGGTCGAGCAGGTGCCTGGCCTGGACCTTCGCAGCCTCGACATCCGGCTGATCGAAGGGATTGACGCCGATGCTGTAGCCGGCGATCGCGGTGGCATATTCCCAGAACAGGAACAGCTCACCGAGGCTGCCGTCGACCACGGCCTCGAAGCCGGAGGGGGCACCGAGCTCGGGTGCCTCGGAGGCTCCGAGCAGGCACAGCAGGGCATCGGCGCGGGCATCGCTGAAGCCGATGTCATCGGTCGAGTCCACGACGACGGGCAGGATTCCCTGACCGTCCTTGCCCAGCGACTCGGCGACGAGCTGTTCGACCCAGGCCGCGAGCCCGCCGAGCGCTGGTTCGGTCTCCGCGAGGACGAGCTTCTCGGTGGAGCGGGCATGGCCGATGCTCAGCCATGTTCCGAAGCGCAGAGCCGGATTGTCCGCCTCATCGGCGGACAGACGATCGGAGGCGGCGGCCGCCTCGGCGACGATGGCGCGGACATCGGCACCCGCGAGTCCGGCAGGCACGAGTCCGAACGCGGAAAGGGCGCTGAAGCGTCCCCCGACGGTGGCGTCGGCACGGAACGTCGCGAGGAAGCCCTCGTCGGCGGCCAGCCGGTCGAGTGGGGTGCCGGGATCGGTGATCGCGATCATCCGGGACGCGGGATCGATTCCGCGGGTTTCGAAGGCCGCGGTGAAGCTGCGCCTGACCGCATCGGTCTCCACCGTGGTCCCGGACTTCGAAGCGATGACGAGGACGGTGTGTTCGAGGTCGGTGCCGACCGCCTCGGCGACCTGATTCGGGTCCGTCGAATCGACGACCTCGAGGCGCACGCCCGCCGCGGCGGCCATCACCTCGGGCGCCAGTGACGAACCGCCCATTCCGGCGAGGCTGATCGTGCGCAGCCCCTGTTCGCTCAGCTCGGACCGCAGCGATTCGATCCTGGTCAGCAGCTCCTCCGAGTGCTCCGCCAGATCGACCCATCCCATACGCTCTGACGCATCCGTCGCACCGGCGAAGAGCTCGGCATCCTGGTTGCGCAGGCGGGAGGCCACCCGGGCGTCGATGAGGCGCGCGGCCTCGGCGTCGAACTCTGCGGCGACGGGAACATCGAGGTCGAGTCTCATGATCGATCCAGCGCCGTCCGGACTGTGTCCTGGAGTTCGCTCCAGCTGACGTCGAATTTCTGCAGTCCCTGCTCTTCGAGCACGGTCATCACCTCCGCATAGTCGATGCCGAGGCGGGCCAGCGAGTCGAAGACCTCGTCGGCGGCCCGGTAGTCCTCGGCAGTGATCTGTCCAGAGACCTCGCCGTGATCGGCGAAGGCCTCGAGGGTCGGTTCGGGCATGGTGTTCACGGTGTCGGGGGAGACGAGCCCGGTGACGTACATCGTGTCTGGGTAGTCGGGATTCTTCACTCCCGTCGACGCCCACAGCAGACGCTGCGGCTTGGCGCCGGCGAGTTCGAGGACCCTGAATCGCTCCGAGGTGAACAGCTGCGAGTGGATCTCGTGCGCGAGCACGCAGTTCGCGATTCCGGCGCGGCCCTTGAGATCGGCCGCGGCGGGGGAGTCGAGGGCGTCGAGTCGGGCGTCGACCTCGGAGTCCACCCGGGAGACGAACACCGAGGCGACCGACCGGATCGTCGACAGGTCGTGACCGGCAGCGCGCGCCTTCTCCAGGCCCTGGACGAAGGCTTCGACGACGTGCCGGTACCGAGTCAGCGAGAACACGAGGGTGACGTTGACGCTGATGCCCGCGGCGATGGTGTCGGAGATCGCGCGCAGCCCCGCCTCGGTGGCCGGGATCTTGATCATCGCGTTCGGTTCGCCGACACTCTGCCACAGCGCCTTCGCAGACTCCACAGTGCCCTCGGCATCATGGGCCAGCGGTGGTGCGACCTCGATCGAGACGCGACCGTCGTCACCGTCGGTGTCGTCGTAGACGGGGCGCAGCAGCCGTGCCGCCTCGGCCACGTCGGCGGTGGTCAGGGCTTCGATGGCCGCATCGACGTCTGCCCCCTGCCGGCCGAGCTCGGCGATCGCCGAATCGTAGTCGTTGCCGGCCGAGATCGCGGCAGCGAAGATCGTCGGGTTCGTCGTCACTCCCGTGACCGCAGAGTGATCGATGAGTCGGGAGAGGTCCCCGGACTCGAGCCGGGTGCGGGAGAGGTCGTCGAGCCAGATGGAGACGCCGGCCCGGCTGAGCTGGTCGAGACGTTCGCTCATGCCTGTCCCTCCGCCGCTGCGATCGATTCCCGTGCTGCGTCGACGACGGCGGCCGGGGTGATGCCGAACTTCTCGTAGAGGGTGGCGTAGTCGGCCGAGGCGCCGAAGTGCTCGATCGACACGGCGCGTCCGGCGTCGCCCAGGTACTTGTGCCAGCTCATCGACGAGGCGGCCTCGATGCTCACGCGTGCCCTGAGGTCGCGCGGCAGCACCGTGTTCCGGTACTCCTCGGGCTGAGCGTCGAACCATTCCTGGCACGGCATCGAGATCACGCGTGCCGCGGTGCCTGCGTCCGCAAGCGCCTGCGCCGCCTCGAGGGCGATGGCGACCTCGGAGCCGCTGGCGATGATTGCGACCTGCGGTTCGTCACCGGTGTCGGTGAGCACGTAGCCGCCGCGTGCCGCCTCGGAGGCGGGAGCGTACTTCTCACGGTCGAGGACCGGCACGGCCTGTCGGGTGAGGACGAGGCCGGAGGGCCCATCGGTGCGATCGAGGATCTTCCTCCAGGCGACCGCCGTCTCATTGGCGTCGGCGGGGCGGACGACGTCGAGCCCGGGGATCGCACGCAGGGCGGAGAGGTGCTCGATCGGCTGGTGGGTCGGACCGTCCTCGCCGAGGCCGATGGAGTCGTGGGTCCAGACGAACAGGTTGGGCAGCTGCTGCAGAGCGGCCAGGCGCACTGCGGGGCGCTGGTAGTCGCTGAAGACGAGGAACGTGCCGTTGTACGGGCGCGTGCCGCCGTGCAGGGCGATGCCGTTGCCGATGAGGCCGGCGGAGAATTCGCGGACTCCGAAGTGGATGTTGCGACCGTATTCGTTTCCGGCGAACGCCCCGGTCGAACGATGCGACGGGAGGAAGCTCGGCTCAGCCTTGATCAGCGTGTTGTTCGATCCTGCGAGGTCGGCCGAACCGCCCCACAGCTCCGGCATCGGCTCGGCGATCGCGTTGAGGACCTGGCCGGAGGCGGCACGCGTGGCGACACCCTTCTCACTCGGTTCGAAGACCGGGAAGGCCGCGTCGAGTCCGTCGGGCAGTTCGCGCTTTGACAGGCGGTCGAAGCGTGCGGCATTGTCCGGGTTCGCGGACCGCCACGCTGCGAAGGCCTCGTTCCATTCCTGGTGGGCGGCGCGACCGCGGTCGAGGGCCCGGCGGGTGTGGGCGAGGACCTCATCGTCGACGACGAAGGTCGCTTCGGGGTCGAAGCCGAGGACCTCCTTCGTCGCGCGGATCTCGTCCTCGCCGAGCGCCGAACCGTGCGAACCGCCCGTGTTCTGAGCGTTCGGGGCCGGCCACGCGATGATCGTGGACAGGCGGATGAATGACGGGCGCGAATCGGCTCGTGCGGCCTCGACGGCGGCGTGGAAGGCCTCGATGTCCTCGTGGTAGTCGTCCCCGGCGGTGAAGTCCACGTGCTGGACGTGCCAGCCGTAAGCGGCGTAGCGCGCGGCGGTGTCCTCGCCGAAGGCGATGGCGGTGTCGTCCTCGATGGAGATGCGGTTGTCGTCCCAGATCACCAGCAGATTCGACAGCTCCTGTGTTCCGGCCAGGGACGAGGCCTCACCGGACACGCCCTCCTCGAGGTCGCCGTCGGAGGCGAGGACGACGATCGAATGGTCGAACGGAGAGGTCCCGGGCGCGGCGTCGGGGTCGAAGAGTCCGCGTTCGCGGCGCGAGGCCATGGCCATTCCCACCGCCGAGGCGAGGCCGGAGCCCAGCGGGCCCGTGGTGATCTCGACGCCGGCGGTGTGACCGACCTCAGGGTGGCCGGGGGTCAGTGATCCCCAGGTGCGCAGGGCCTTGAGATCGTCGAGCTCGAGGCCGAAGCCGGCGAGGTAGAGCTGAACGTACTGAGTGAGCGAGCTGTGACCGCAGGAGAGGACGAAACGATCACGGCCGACCCATGTCGGGTCGGCCGGGTCGTGATTGAGTCCGTGCTGGTAGAGGTAGTGCGCGATGGGCGCCAGGCTCATCGCGGTGCCCGGGTGTCCGTTTCCGGTCCGCTGGACCGCATCGGCGGCGAGGAGGCGGGCGGTGTCGACAGCGCGGTTGTCGAGTTCAGTCCAGGACAGTGATGTCATGTCGTCGAGCGATCCTTCGTTCGTCTGAAGAGCGTGCACTCAAACTCTACCGCGCCGGATGCCCGACGTGCTGAGCGTCCTCATCGGGCGGTCGGCGACGGAGCGAGACATTCCGGCTACCGGCGGGTAGAGTGTGGTTTCGCACACACCGCGTGACTCCGCCCTCGGAGTCCGCGAGGAGCCGACGACGAACAGTTCGAATGCGAAAGGGGACACGGTGGTCCGAGGAGCGAAGCCGAGTCGTGACGCCGTCGCAGTCGCACGTGAACGCTCGAAGCTCGCTTCGGTCCGCCGCCCGGACTTCGCCGAGGTGGCCGCACAGACCCTGGGTGCGCGCCGTTTCGTCTCCCGGGTCGGTGTGAGCATTCCGGTGCTGCTCATCCTCGCCACGATCGCCGTGTCCTCGACACTCGGGCAGCCGCTGCGCGGGGGCCTCGACCTCGGCGCCCTGATCCTCTGGGCGCTGATCACGCTGCTCCTGCTCATCCCGTTCATCGCCGCGCTCGTGGTCATGCTCACCGCCCGCCGCGGCGGGCTCGTCTCGTCCACCGCGCTCGTCTACTCCGTGCTGTGCGGGGTCGTGGGCATCGGCGTCGACACCGCGGTCCTCGGCAGCGACGTCTCGACCGCCTCGGTGAGTCTCGTCTCAGCGCTCATCGTCCAAGTTCTCCTGCTGGCGCCCGTCTGTGCGGCGGTGGCCTTCGTCATCAGCATCGCTCGCGATTCCGCGCGTCGGTGAGGGAGTCTCACAGGCCTGCCTCTGTACCTGAAAGAGGGCCGGGGACAGGGTGGGCACCGACTGGCAAAATATTCGACGAGAGGTAGAATCGAGGGCGTGAGCAAACTTCGTCAGAACCGTGAAGCGCAGAGTGAACGACCTCTGCAGAGGTCCATCGACGAGCAGAACCTCTCCACCCGACCCCGGTCGATCATCAGTGCCTACATCGCCCTGACGAAACCGCGCGTCATCGAGCTGCTGCTGGTCACCACCGCCCCGGTGATGTTCCTGGCCGCTCACGGCATGCCGAACCTCTGGCTCGTCATCAATACGCTCATCGGCGGTGCCGCCGCTGCGGCGTCGGCATCGGTGTTCAACTGCTATGTCGACCGCGACATCGACGCGAAGATGGAGCGGACGAAGGACCGCCCGTTGGTGACCGGCGAGATCAGCCCGCGCGCGGCTCTGATCTTCGCGACGGCGCTCGGCCTCGGGTCGATCTTCTGGCTCGGCGGCTTCACGAACTGGGTGGCCGCCGGCCTGACGGCCTCGGCGATCCTCCTCTACGCCGTCTTCTACACGCTCATTCTCAAACGCCGCACCTCGCAGAACATCGTGTGGGGCGGAGCGGCCGGCTGCATGCCCGTGCTGATCGGCTGGTCGGCAGTGACCGGAGGGGTGTCCTGGGAGCCCGTGCTGCTCTTCCTCGTCGTCTTCTTCTGGACGCCGCCGCACTACTGGCCGCTGGCGATCAAGTACAAAGCCGACTACGACGCCGCGGATGTTCCGATGCTGCCGTCGAAGGTGCCGCCGACCTCCGTCGGCCGCCAGATGATCCTCTACACGTGGGCGATGATCGCCTGCTCGCTCGCGCTCATCGCCGTGGCACCGATGGGCCCGGTCTACACGATCGTCGCAGTCGGCGCGGGCGCCTGGTTCCTGTGGTCGTGCTACTCGCTGGTCTCGCGGGCCAAGAAGGGCAAGGAGGGAACCTCGCTCAAGGCGATGAAGGTCTTCCACGGCTCGATCACCTACCTCTCGCTGCTCTTCCTCGCCGTGGCCATCGACCCCTTCGTCGACACCCTCATCCCCGGTCTCTGGTGAGCTGAGAGCCGCAACAGGCTCCACTCCCACCGCAAGCACACACGCAGAGGAGGCTCATGGCGAGCCCGACTGCACATTCGGCCCAATCTTTGCTGAATAGCCCAAGTTCGGAACCGGGCTGCTCGGCGCAGACTGGGCCGATTGTCACTTGAGCCCCGCTTTTTGGGCAGGAACGGCTGAGTCTCAGCCGGCGTTGACGAGCTCGTCGATGACGATCCTCTTCATCCCCATGAGCGCCTGCGTCTGTGCGGGCCCGGTCATGAGTTCGGCGAGATTCGCCGGCACGATCTGCCAGCTGATGCCGTAGCGATCCTTGAGCCACCCGCACTGCTCATGTTCGGGGGAAGCCGACAGGCTCCTCCAGTAGTGGTCGATCTCGTCCTGGTCGGCGCATTCGACGGTCAGTGAGATCGCCTCGTTGAAGGTGAAGACGGGTCCTCCGTCGAGACAGACGAAGGTCGTGCCGTCGAGGACGAATCTGCCGTTGAGGACCTTCCCGGACATCCCTGTGAAATGCTCGTCGAGGGACTCATCGGGATAGCGTTCGATGGAGAGGATCCGGGAGTTCGGGAAGATGGAGCAGTAGAACTCCATCGCCTCCTCGGCGCGATCAGGAAACCACAGACAGGGAACGATCGGACGAGACATCGGTGCTCCTCGGATAGGCGCTGTCCAGGACGGCCACAGCTGCCGCTATGGTAGCGGAGAGGCCGATCATATGGAAGGCCACGAGCAGTTCGGGAACGCCGAGGAAGTACTGGACGTAGCCGATGATGCCCTGGACGATCTCAACGCCGAGGAGGACCGAGAGCGGGGCGATCATCGCCGTCTGAGACTTCCGCTTCGCAAGCACGAGGGCGGTGACGGTGGTGATGACGAGCAGCCAGACCGGGAAGGCGTGAGCCCGGGTGATCCAGATGTTGTCGAGTCCGTTGCGGGTCGACATCGTCGAACCCGAGTGCGGACCCGCGCCGGTGGTGAGCACGCCGAAGACGACGATGACCGCCGTGAGAGCGAGGACGATCCAGCCCAGCGTCGGCAGCGGCGTCGATGCCCTCGTGCCCAGACGGACGCCCGTGTCGTAGGTGCGGCGGACGAAGTAGGCGGCCACGCCGACGGCGATGGCCGAGGGGACGAAGTGACCGGCGACGACCCAGGGGTTGAGCTTCGTCCACACGGTGATCCCGCCGACCACGGCCTGGACCGGGACGATGGCGAGCAGGCCGATGTCGAGCCAGAAGAGATCGGGACGCTTCTTCCGATGCCTCCACAGCATCAGCGCGATGAGTACGCCGAGGATCGCCAGGGCGATCGCGAGGAGGCGGTTGCCGAACTCGATGGCGCCGTGGATGCCCATCTCGCTGGTGGCCACGAGCGAGTCCGGGGTGCATTTGGGCCAGTCCGAGCACCCGAGCCCTGAACCGGTGAGCCTGACGATGCCGCCGGTCAGGATGATCCCGGCCTGGGCGATGAGCATCGCCCACGCGGCGATGCGGATCTTCTTCGTGACCACTTCACTCCTCATTCGAAACGGAACCACCTGCGCGCGGCAAGCGTTCCCACCAGCCCCCAGACGAGGAGCACGATGATTGCCTTGATGTCGATGTTGCCTGAGCCCACGGCTGCGCGCATCGCATCGCCGAGCGCGCCGGAGGGCAGGTAGCCCACGACCGTTCCCCATTCTCCCGGATGCGCGATGACGAGGCCACCGACCCCGGCCATGAGCACCCAGATGAGGTTCGATCCCGCCAGGGTCGCCTCGGCGCGGACGGTCCCGGCCATGAGCAGCCCGAGCGAGAGCAGCGCCGCGGTGCCGAACACCGTGGCCAGGACGGCTCCGAGGACGTCGATGGGTCCGCGGAAGCCGAGCACGAGAGAGACCGCGAGCACGAGCGCGAACTGGATGAGCACGACGATGATGACGGCGCCGAGCTTGCCGAGAATGAGACCGTTCGTGCCCAGCGGGGTCGTCGCCAGCTGGCGCAGAACCCCGTACCTGCGGTCGAAGGCCGTCGCGATCGCCTGACCGGTGAAGGCACTGGAGGCGAGGCTGAGGCTGAGTGCTGCGGGCACGGCGATCGTCAGCGGATCGGCGTCGGGGGCGATGACCCCGAGCCCGGCGAGCAGGGGAGTCTTCGCCAGGAAGATGAGCAGACCGAGCGGGAAGACCAGGGAGATGAGGAGCTGCTCGCCGTTGCGCAGCACGGCGACCGTCTCGAACTTCGCCTGCGAGGCGATGCGCTGCATTCTCATCGCAGGGGCCTCCCTGTGAGTTCGAAGAAGACATCGGCGAGGGACTGTGCGTGCATGTCGAGATCGGCGATCTGCGCCCCCGCCTCGGCGATCGCGGTGCACACCGCAGCGATCTGCGCCGCGGACAGCGCGCCCTCGACGGTGATCGTCGCGCCCTGCGCCGAGGCGGGGGCGATGTCGCACAGGCGCCTGATCAAGTCCGGGACGGCGGGGCGATCGAGCCGGATGTCGAGGCGACGGGAGTCATCGGAGGCATTGCGCAGGTCTTCGGGCGCACCTTGGGCGATGATCCTGCCGCGGTCGATGACGACGACCTCATCGGAGAGCTCTTCAGCTTCGGCGAGGTCGTGGGTGGTGAGGACGACGGCGACGCCGCGGTCGGCGAGATCGCGGATGAAGGAGTGGACGACCTCGCGCGCCTGGGGGTCGAGGCCGGCGCAGGGTTCGTCGAGGAAGACCAGGGACGGTCGGCCGATCAGGGCCGCCGCGAGTGCGACCCGCTGCTTCTGACCACCCGAGAGGCGACGCATCGCGCGGCCGGAGAACTCATGGAGCCCCAGGGGACCGGCGAGTTCTTCGACCGAGAGCGGGTCGGAATAGAGGGAGGAGAGATGACCGAGCACTTGCAGCGGCTTCGCGCTCATCGGCAGTCCGCCGTCCTGGAGCATCACTCCGGCCTGCTGGGAGGTCGCCTCATGATCGGTGACGGGATCGCGGCCGAAGATGCGCACCGTCCCGGCATCGGGGCGACGGGTGCCCACGGCCAGGGAGATGGTCGTCGACTTGCCTGCGCCATTGGGTCCGAGCACGCCGAGGATGGAGCCAGCGTGCGCGTCGAGATCGATTCCGTCGACGACGTGATGAGCGCCGTACGAGTAGTGGAGACCGCGAATGGTCAGGGCCGAAGATGACACCCGGCCATTCTACGACGCGTCGAAAGCCGCAATGGTTAGGCTCACCTAGTTTTACGGAACAAATTACGCAACACTATTGTTGTGTTAGTCAAGGAGGTGGATTATGGCTGCGAACGATACGGAGGACCGCCGCACCCGGCAGAAGGTCTTCCGATCGGTGCTCGACGAAGGACCGATCACCGCTTCGTCATTGGCCAAAGCCCTCGATCTGACCCCAGCGGCGATTCGACGCCACCTGGATGCCCTCGAGAGCGAGGGCCTCATCGAGGTTCGTGACCTCGCCGGCAAACAGGCGGGCAGAGGACGACCGGCCAGGCATTATGTGGTGACGACGGCCGGGCATGACTCGGTCAGCCATTCCTACGACGAACTCGCCGTCAACATCCTCCGCTTCATGGAGGATCGCCACGGCAAGTCGGCCGTCGAGGAATACACCGAGGATCTCGTAGCGCGTCTGCGCGATCGGCTCGGGCCCGAACTCGACAAGCGCGGGGGCACCACAGTGCCCTCACGCTCGCGCGCATTGGCTGCTGCACTCACCCGTGAAGGGTACGCCGCCTCGGCGACACCGGTTGCGGCCGGAACCCCGCTCGAGGCGATGCAGCTGTGCCAGGGGCACTGTCCGATCCAGGCCCTGGCCGCGGAGTACCCGGAGATCTGCGAAGCCGAGCTCGCGATGTTCTCCGACTACCTCGGCGTCGATGTCAGACGGCTGTCCTCGCTGGCGCAGGGTGACCATGTGTGCACCACCCACATTCCGACTTCGGAACTGACCAGACCACTCATCCACAGCAATGATCGACCTCAAGGAGGTTCACGATGACTGACACAGGCAATCGGATCATCGATGCGAATCCCGAGCTCAAAGACCTCGGGCAGTATGCATACGGTTGGCACGACGAGAACGACGCAGGTGCGACCGCGACCCGCGGACTGAGCGAAGAGGTCGTGCGCAACATCTCGAAGCTCAAGGACGAACCTGAGTGGATGCTCAAGCGTCGGCTCAAGGCACTGCGGCTGTTCGACAAGAAGCCGATGCCGAACTGGGGAGCCGACCTCACCGGGATCGACTTCGCCGACATCAAGTACTTCGTGCGCTCCACCGAGGGCCAGGCCACCTCGTGGGAGGACCTGCCCGAGGACATCCGCAACACCTACGACAAGCTCGGCATCCCGGAGGCGGAGAAGCAGCGCCTCGTCGCCGGCGTGGCCGCTCAGTACGAGTCCGAGGTCGTCTACCACCAGATCAACGAAGAGCTCGAGGCTCAGGGTGTCATCTTCATGGACACCGACACGGGTCTGCGCGAGCACCCGGAGATCTTCGAAGAGTACTTCGGTTCGATCATCCCCTCCGGCGACAACAAGTTCGCCGCTCTCAACACCGCGGTCTGGTCCGGCGGGTCCTTCGTCTACGTCCCCAAGGGCGTCCACGTCGAGATCCCCCTGCAGGCCTACTTCCGCATCAACACCGAGAACATGGGTCAGTTCGAGCGCACGCTCATCATCGCCGACGAGGGATCCTCGGTCCACTACGTCGAGGGCTGCACGGCCCCGATCTACAAGACCGACTCCCTGCACTCGGCCGTCGTCGAGATCGTGGCGAAGAAGGACGCGAAGGTCCGCTACACCACGATCCAGAACTGGTCGAACAACGTCTACAACCTCGTCACCAAGCGCGCCATCGCCGAAGAGGGCGCCTCGATGGAATGGGTCGACGGCAACATCGGCTCGAAGGTGACGATGAAGTACCCGGCCATCTGGCTGACCGGTGAGCACGCCCGCGGCGAGACGCTGTCCGTGGCCTTCGCCGGCGAGGGACAGCACCAGGACACCGGTGCGAAGATGGTCCACGCCGCTCCGCACACCCACTCCTCGATCGTGTCGAAGTCCGTGGCCCGCGGCGGCGGACGTGCCGGCTACCGCGGACTCGTCCACGTCCACCCGGGTGCCGAGGGCTCGTCGAACAACGTCCTCTGCGACGCTCTGCTCGTCGACAACGTCTCCCGGTCCGACACGTACCCCTACATCGACATCCGCGAAGACGATGTGACCCTCGGCCATGAGGCCACCGTGTCGAAGGTGAGTGAGGATCAGCTCTTCTACCTCATGTCCCGCGGAATGGAGGAGACCGAGGCGATGGCGATGATTGTGCGCGGCTTCGTCGAGCCCATCGCCCGCGAGCTGCCGATGGAGTACGCCCTCGAACTCAACCGCCTCATCGAACTGCAGATGGAAGGCGCGGTGGGCTGAGGCCCGCTCAGCACCCACACCGCGCTCAAAGGAGTATTTCTGTGACTGATACCACCAACCCGCTTGGCCTCTCGGAACATTCGCACGGTTCCGACGTCCAGGTGCCCGATTCGAAGCGCGACGCTCGCACCCGCAGCTTCGACGTCGCCGACTTCCCCGTGCCCACCGGCCGTGAAGAGGAATGGCGCTTCTCGCCCGTGCGCAAGATCAGCGACTTCTTCGACGATGCCGCCACAGAGGCGACGCTGAAGATCGACTCCGATCTGCCCGGGGGCATCTCCGTCGAGGAGATCTCGCTCGAGTCCGCCCAGGAGCTGGGCATCCTCGAGCCCGAGGACCGGGCCGCCGCCGTCGCTGCGAACCGTGCCTCCGCTGTGACGCACTACTCGGTCCCCGCCGACACCGAGCTCGACCGGGCCGCAATCATCCATGCCGACGGCACCGGTGAGACCATCGGCCACGGCCATGTCGTCGTGTCCGTCGGAGCGAACTCGAAGGCCACCATCGTCGTCGAACACGAGGGACTGGCCCGGTACTCCGAGCTCGTCTCCCTCGTCGTCGGCGACGGCGCGGACGTCACCTTCGTCTCGCTGCAGCTGTGGGAGGACGGTTCTCACCACCTCGGCCAGCACGATGCGATCGTGGGCAAGGACGCGAAGCTCAAGCACATCCACATCACCCTCGGCGGCGACATCGTGCGCCTGAACACGAACGTGCGCTACTCAGCGGCCGGGGGAGAGGCCGAACTCCTTGGACTCTACTTCGCCGATGCCGGTCAGCACCTCGAGCACCGCACCTACATCGACCACAACACGCCGAAGGCCCAGTCGAACGTCCACTACAAGGGCGCTCTGCAGGGCAAGGACGCGCGCAGCGTATGGATCGGTGACGTGCTCATCCGGCCCGAGGCCCTCGACATCGACACCTACGAGCTCAACCGCAACCTCATCCTCACCGATGGGGCACGCGCGGACTCGGTGCCGAACCTCGAGATCGAGACCGGCGACATCGCCGGAGCCGGCCACGCGTCCTCGACCGGACGCTTCGACGAGGAGCACCTGTTCTACTTGATGAGCCGCGGCATCCCCGAGGACGTCGCCCGTCAGCTCGTGGTCCGCGGATTCTTCAACGAAGTGATCCAGAAGATCCAGGTGCCCGAGATCGAGGAAGTGCTCAACGAACGCATCGAGGACGAACTGTCCCGGAGTGTTCTGTGACCATGATCGACGTGGCGGCCGCCGACGAGGTGGCCTCGGGAGCAACCATGCGCATCGAAGTCGGCGAGTTCGAGGTCTGCCTCGCCCGCGACTCCGACGGCACGCTCCACGCGATCGACGACCTGTGCACCCACGGTGAGGTGTCCCTGGCCGAAGGCGAGATCGAAGACGGCACCATCGAGTGCTGGCTGCACGGTTCGCAGTTCGATCTCAACACGGGAGTGCCGGTGAACCCTCCGGCCTTCGAACCCGTCGCAGTCTATGACTGCAAGGAGATCGCCGGGCGCATCCTCGTCGACCCGAAGACAACACTCAACTGACCTGAAGACCGAAGAAGAAGGATAAAATGTCCACTCTCAAGATCGAAGACCTCCACGTCGGTGTCAACACCGACAACGGCCTCAAGCCGATCCTCAACGGCATCAACCTCGAGATCAACTCGAACGAGACCCACGCCATCATGGGCCCGAACGGTTCGGGCAAGTCGACGCTGGCCTATGCGCTGGCCGGACACCCGAAGTACGAGGTCACCTCCGGTTCTGTCACCCTCGACGGTGAGGACGTCCTCGACATGTCCGTCGACGAACGGGCGAAGTCCGGCCTGTTCCTGGCCATGCAGTACCCCGTCGAGGTCCCCGGCGTGACCGTGACGAACTTCCTCCGTTCGGCCAAGACCGCCATCGACGGCGAGGCCCCGAAGCTGCGCAACTGGACCAAGGACCTCAAGCAGGCCATGGAGAACCTGCGCGTCGATCCCGCCTTCGCGACCCGCAACGTCAACGAAGGCTTCTCCGGCGGTGAGAAGAAGCGCCACGAGATCCTCCAGCTCGAGATGCTCAAACCGAAGTTCGCCGTCCTCGACGAAACCGACTCCGGCCTCGACGTCGATGCGCTGCGGATCGTCTCCGAAGGCGTCAACCGCGTCAAGGAATCCACCGACGTCGGCGTCATGCTCATCACCCACTACACGCGCATCCTCAATTACATCAAGCCCGATCACGTCCACGTGATCATCAAGGGCCGGGTGGCCGAGGAAGGCGGACCGGAGCTGGCCGATCGCCTCGAGAACGAAGGCTACGACCGCTTCTTCACCGCCGGCGTCTGATGTTCGCACGTCTGCGGGGCGACTTCCCGATCCTCGATGTCAGGATCGGGGAGTCGCCGCTGTCGTATCTCGACTCCGGGGCGACTTCGCAGAAGCCCCAGTGCGTCATCGACACCTTCACCGAGTACTTCCAGCAGCGCAATTCCGCTGTGCACCGGGGAGCGCACTCGCTGGCCGTCGAGGCCACGGACGCGTTCGAGAACGGTCGCATCGCCGTCGCCGGGCTCGTCGGCGGAAAGCCAGAGCAGGTGTGCTGGACGAAGAACGCCACCGAGGCGCTCAACGTCGTGGCACTCGGCATCGACCGCGCCAGCCGCGGATTCGGGGGAGAGGCCGCACAGCGTTTCGCCCTCGGACCCGAGGATTCGATCGTCATCACAGAGATGGAGCACCACGCGAACCTCGTTCCCTGGCAGCAGCTGGCCGCCTCGACGGGTGCGCAGCTGCGCTGGCTGCCGGTGACCGACTCGGGTGAACTCGACATGACCGACCTCGAGTCGATCGTCGACGAGACGACGAAGGTCTTCGCGTTCACCCACGTGTCGAACGTGCTCGGCACCATCAACCCCGTCGACACGCTCGTGGCCCGGGCCAGGGAGGTCGGGGCGTACGTCGTCCTCGACGCCTGCCAGTCGGTTCCGCATATGCCCGTGGACTTCGTCGGCCTCGACGTCGACTTCGCGGCGTTCTCCGCACATAAGGCGCTCGGACCCACCGGTCTGGGTGTGCTGTGGGGGAAGTCCGAACTGCTCGATGCTCTGCCGCCCGTGCTCACGGGCGGGTCGATGATCACCACGGTGAGCATGGATCAGACCGAGTTCATGCCCGCCCCGCAGCGGTTCGAAGCCGGCACCCAGCCGGTTGCCGAGGTCGCGGCGTTCGCGACCGCGGTCGGCTACCTCGCCGAGGTGGGGCTCGAAGAGATCTTCGCCCATGAGCGTGAGCTCGGCCGGCTCCTCCTGGACGGCATCGCCGAGATCCCCGGCATCCGTGTGCTCGGGTCCGCGCCCGAGCGCATCGGGACCGTGGCCTTCGACGTCGACGGAGTCCACGCCCATGACGTCGGTCAGTTCCTCGACTCCCAGGGAGTGGCCGTACGGGTCGGTCACCACTGCGCCCAACCGCTGCACCGACGTTTCGGCGTCACCGCCTCGACGCGGGCGAGCACGTACCTGTACAACAATGCCGAGGACTGTGACCGGTTCCTGTCCGCGCTGGCCGAGGTGCGCCCCTTCTTCGGGGTCGCGCAGGAAGGGGAATGAGCCGATGAGCACACAGATGCAGCAGCTCTACCAACAGGTCATCCTCGACCAGTCCCGTGCCCGAATCGGCAATTCCGCACTGTTGGGCGAGAAGGTCGACGGTCCCCACGGGTACTCCCACCAGGTCAACCCGACCTGCGGGGACGAGATCGAGCTCGAGACCGAGCTGACCGGGAACGGCCGCGTCGCGGTGCGCTGGAGAGGAGACGGCTGTTCGATCTCGATGGCCTCGGCCTCGGTGCTGTCCGAACTGGCCGGTGAGAACAGCGTCGAGGAGATGCTGGTCATCGAATCGGCGTTCCACGAACTCATGCACTCCCGTGGGACAATGGAGGCGGATGAGAGCGTGCTCGGGGACGCGGCAGCGTTCTCGGGAGTCTCGAAGTTCCCGGCCAGGATCAAATGCGCTCTGCTGTCCTGGATGGCCTTCAAGGACGCACTCAACCAAGCACAAGCAGCTCGTGAGGAGAAACACCATGCCTGAAGTCATTGACGCTCCGCAGAATGCCAGCGTCGACGAAGTGCGCGAAGCGATGATGGACGTCGTCGATCCCGAGCTCGGTGTCAACATCGTCGACCTCGGCCTCGTCTACGGACTCTCGGTCGAAGACGACGGCACCGCCGTCATCGAGATGACCCTGACCTCGGCGGCATGCCCGCTGACCGACGTCATCGAGGATCAGACCGCACAGTGCCTCGAAGGAATCGTGCCGGCCTACCGGATCAACTGGGTCTGGATGCCGCCGTGGGGTCCGGAGAAGATCACCGAGGACGGCCGCGAACAGATGCGCGCCCTCGGATTCAATATCTGAGTCACCCTGAACGGCCCCCTTGCTTGCGTTATCGCAGGTCAGGGGGCCTTTTCTGTCGTCTGAACGACACTTCCGCGTAGCAATGGCCTCGTCAGATTCGCCCAGATCCATGCGTCCAAATCCTGCAGTTTTCGCAGACAACGAATCTCCATACTGCAATTTTGGGTGCTACAGGGTGACCAAAGATGCCTCAAGGTACTGACACTGTGCGGGATTTTGTGCGGGACTGTGCGGGGCGATTGAGCAGGTGGCTCTACTCGGTATCGACCAGGTCAGCCGCTTGGGCGAGACCGCCCAGATCAGAGGCATCGGTGTAGTAGAGGTTGGCGACCTCGGTGGAATGACCGAACTGCGAGTTGAGCACGGCCTCGGAGACCTTGCCGACGTAGAACGAGCGCAGGGTCGTGCGCCAGATGTGGGAACGATGCTCTTCGAACAGCTCGATCTTCGTATGCTGTGCTATGCGCAGATAAAGGTCCTTGCAGACCTGACCGCACCTCATGCGATGCCAGGGCTTCAAGGTGTCCATCGGTGCACCGACGATGAAGCCCTTGCCGTGCTGTTCGTCCCGACGCTTCAATAGCCGTTCGGCGACTCTCTGGTCGAGAACCAGAACGACACGCGGATGCCCGCCCTTGGCAACGTGCTTGGGGACGTCGATGCTCATGACGCCGTCGGGGGAGATGTGGACCATGGACCAGTCCACAAACCTGGCCTCGCTCTGCCGCAGCCCAGTCGTCATCTGGAGAAGTGTCATGTCAATGCCGGCGAGGAATGTGTCGACCTGGACATCTGGCCGCCAGATCCAGCCGTATTTCTTATGCGAGACCGGCCAGTCCGTGGGATCGGCCTCCAGGAGCCACTGCAGAGTCAGGTCATACTCTTTGCGCGTCAAGGCCCTGCCGCCGCGGGTCCGCTCAGGCTTTTCCACGCCGGTGAGATCGCTGAGGCGCTCACCCATCACGGGGTTGAAGTCCATCACGCCGTCGAAGACCAAGCGTTTGGCAATGTATTTGTTCCACACGGTCCGACATGACTTCGCTGTGGACAGACCGTGCAGCTGAGCGATCTCAGTGAACGTTTCCTCGAGTGCTCGAGGCGTCGTGCCCGATCCGATCGTGTGCTGCTTGAAGCCATGTTTATGACGACGACCGGCACGTTTGCACTTCGCGCAATCTCCGAGAAGAAAGCGCAGTCCGGCCTCGTACCTCTCCCTGCTCAGGTCACCGAGCTTGGCCTTCTCGATCGCCGGCCGAGTCACCTTCTCGATGTAGTCCGGCAGGGGATCCGACAGACGCCAGACCCCTCCGCTTGTGCGGAGCAGATCCTTAGCCTTCTGCTTCGCATTGCGCCGGGCCTCGCCCTTGGTTGCGCCGTATGCGTCCTTCCGTTGCCTGCGCCCATCGCGGTACCTCAGTGTGAACGTAATGCGAAAGGTGCCGTCGGGCAATTCCTGCGGAGTTGACCGTTCTGCTGTGTGCTCTCCAGGAGCGAGCCTGCTTGTTGATGCGCGTGCCACAGAATCAGTGTAGGCGTCCTGGGCACTCGCGTGAAACCTGAGTAGCGCTTCATGACCTGTCATCTCCACCGAGCACCTCTCTCGACTCGCTATCGACTGGCCTCTCAGTGTCGAATCGAGTAGGCTTACCGACAGGAGGGCCGGATGGGGCCGGCATGATGCAGAGAGAGACCTGAGATGAGTGCTACAGCAAGCAGATCCACGAAGATCCGCCTCACGAGTTCGAACGACGCCGGTCGCGCTGCGCTCCCGACGGGTGACGCCGCGCACTACACAGGGCTCTCGTCCGCTACGCTGAAGAAGTGGCGCGTCACCGGCGATGGGCCTGCTTACGTCCGCATCGGCTCCCGCATCGTCTATCTCGTCGAGGATCTGGATGAGTGGCTATTCGCGCATCGAGTCGGGTAGCGCTCATTGGATCGCGAGCTCACTAGACCCCCGGAGACAACCGGTCTCCGGGGGCTTTTGTATCGTCTCGCCTGGTGTGGGTCACCCACCTTCGACTCTGCGATTGCTGAGTGCGAGCCGCTCGGCTAGCACTGCCAAAATCGCAGGTCAACGCCACCGGCCGGCTAAACCCGCAGGGTGCTCGACTCTCAATTTCCGTTGAAATACGATCGAGATGTGCCGCATGACCTCCCGCCCACGTCCCGCGCCTTCGCCGACGCCGTCCACCACTACCGCCAGCTGCGAGACCTCAGCCTCGACGAGCTCGCCTACGTCCTCTCTCAGCTCGGCCACGGGCTGACGACCGAGGACCTCCGCCGCATCGAGCACGGTGAGCGGGCTGCCACCGTCGATGACCTCATCGCCATCGCCGCCGCTCTCGGTGCGCGGCCGGCCATCCTGCTCAGCCACATCCCGATCGACATGCCCGTCCCGGACACGCCCCTGGCGACCGGCCTGCCGGCCGATGTCGAGCAGCCGGAGCTGCGCGCCTGGCTGGAGGGCAAGACGACGCTCGATCACCGCGCTCGGCTGCGCTGGGCGATCGACCAGGTCTCACGCCTGCAGATCCGCAGCACGCACTTCGAGGACCAGCTCAGAGCAGCCAGAGAAGAGCTGCACGAGCTCGGCGAGCTCGCCGACCGCGAGGCCGACGCTCCGCAGGTCATCGACCTCCACGACCGCATCCGCGAGGGCGAGCACGAGCTCACCCAGGCAGATTTGGGCTTGGCGCTGGCCGAGCGCCGGCTCGAAGACCTGAGGTCGCGCGCTTGACGGGCAGACGAGGGGGAGCGGCATGACCCGCATCGGACCGATCAGGTACTACCAGGGCCGCGTCGCCTATCCCAGCCAGGAGCAGATGCGGCAGGCGCGGGCGCAGTTCGACTTCATCGAGCACGACGACGGCGGTCGGCCCACCGAGGACCGCGACTGCACGCACGCGCAGCGGATCATCGCGCGCGGGCCCTCGTCGCAGATCCAGCGGATAGACGAGCAGGCCCAGCAGAAGTTCTTCGACTACATGGGCTACAAGCACGGCTTCCGCGTGCTCACGCACGAGCAGAGCAGCGACTCGCACCAAGGCGAAGTGACGATCACCCACGAGATCGTCTACGTCGTCGAGTCGCAGCCGACGAAGGGGTACGTGAAGCTCACGCTGAAGTCGGAAGTGCCGTCCTCGCGACCCGTCAGTGATCGAGGCGAGCACGAAGAAGGTACCAACGCGGCTTTCGACGGTCTCTTCTCGGACATGTTCAACCGACGGAAGCAATGAAGCCCACTCCGTGTCCCATTCGGTCACCGATCCTGCACAAGTGGGCCCGTGGGTGGTCCATTCGGAGCCACGACCTGAGAGAATGATCGTAAACGAATCACACTCGTGTGATTCGCCTCCCTGCGGGAGGGGCAGGGGAGTCCCAGCTTCGGCTCCCCGGGCGTGGCTCGGGGAGGCCTGGGTGCTCGGGAAGGCAGTTCTGCTGCTGGGAGCCGAGACGCTGGGACCCTCTGTTACATATCCACCGAACCGCCCGGACGAACGTCCGGCACGATGAGAAGGAAGAACGACCATGACCACCATCATCAGGACCGCTCGGCAGACGCGGACCAGGGTCGCCGCGACCGCCGCGGGCCTGGCGACGGCTGCGTTCATGCTCTCCGCCTGCAGCGGGGGAGCCGCCGGTGCCGACGACGCCAGCGGCGAGTACTACTACGACCGCCACGGATACACCGAGGGCCAACTCGTCATCGACGGGCAGAACGCGAAGTACTACGGCTTCGACTGCTCGGAGACCGACACGCCCGTCATCGAGGAGGAGCCGTCGGCCCAGGGCGAGATCACCGACTCGGGCGACCAGATCATCCTTGCCAGCGACGACGAGCACATCGGCAGCGACTCGCTCGGCGGCACGCAGTCGTTCGAGCTCAGCGTCTCGGGAGACACCAAGTCCGTGAGCATCGGCGGCTTCGACTTCGCCACCGGCGAGGAGGATGCCGAACTGGCCACCTTCAACAAGCGCTGTGGCGGCGAGGACGCCGAGGAGCCCCAGGCGGCGAAGATCCCGGACGGGACGTACTTCACGGGAGACGAGTCGATCGCCTACCGCCTGACGGTCGACGGCGAGGACGCGGTCCTCGTTCGTCAGAACTGCAGCGAAGAGGGCCCGATCACTCATGAGGGCACGATCGACGGCGACTCCTTCGAGTACACCTCCTCCGGCAACGGCCAGACGAACGAGGGCACCTACGACGTCGAGCTCGACGGCGACAAGGTCGTCATCGACTACTCCGGCGAGGAGCTCCACCTCCATCCGGAGGACGCCGCAGCCGCCGACAAGGCCATGGCCCCATACGAGCAGGGCTGCGACGCCGTCAACGACTCGCTCTGACGCCGAACATCCGACAGAAAAGAACCCCGTGGGCATCGTTCCCACGGGGTTCTGTCTTCGTCCGTCGATCAGAACCTGATCTCGCCTGTCGTCAGAGCGTCCCTGTACTGGTCGATGACCTCCTGCGCCCGACTGTGCGACTCGATGAAGTCGCGTGCGTCGGGGTGGATCATCGCGGCGACCTCGAGGATGTCGTCGTACACCTTCTGCAGCGGCGAGCGGTAGATCGGCTCATGGTGGGCGATCCGATTGCGCAGGACGCGGACGTCATCGAGACAGGCGTGGATGTACTTGCGCCGACGGTCGCCGCGATGCGGGAAGGAATGCTGGAGGCGCGGCTGCCACAGAGTCGTCTCGTAGCTGAGAAGTCGGTCACGCGGCACACCCGCCCCGGTGAGGCCCACCCACAAGCCGAACGACGTCGCAGCGACGATCTGGTCGCTGCTCGGCTCGGGGGTACCCCGACGCTGGAGGGTCGAGACGGCCGAGTCAATGGCCTCCTGCTCGTTGCGGCACAGGCGCACTCGGGTGTCCGACCACCAGTCGCCGCGACCGGTGCGCTCGACGAGCCTGTCGTGAATGGCGTTGCGCACGGCGATCTCGAGGATGTTGATCGGGCCCCACAGCGCTGAGCATGCCGCGAGGTTCCACGTGTAGAGCCGCAGGGCGAGCTTCCGGTCACCGTTGTACCGTGTCAAGTACCGGGCGAAGCGCGCTTCGCTGAGCAGCCCGTCGAGACCGTCAGGGGCTGCGCCAGCGTCCACGCACCCTCCCCTGAAAAGACTGTTGCCCCGGGAGTCCGAGCCGTGAGGCTCGAATGGTCACCGGGGCGTTACGCGTTCAAGACTATCGGATAGTCAGTGGCGGATCAAGCTCCGTCGGAGCCGGACTCCCGCTTCATGCGCAGGGCCCGGTACTCCTCGACAGTCTCGGGCGGCCTACCGTGCCTGGGGGTATTCTCCTCGACGAAGTCGATGTCCGACCACGCGCGGCGCTGCCGCAGCCGCGAACGGGCGAGGACGACGAGGACCGCACCGCCGATGGCTATGCTGCTCGTGCTCCACAGGAACATGGTCGCTCCCACGATCCACAACGGGCCGGACGGCTGACCGAGCTGGACGATCAGCGCGACGAGCATCGACAGGTACGCCGCTCCCAGCAGTACCGCCATCATCCAACCCTCGACCCGACCGACGAGCCGAGCCACCTCCTGCGGATCATCCCGGTGGCGCACGATGCGCCGCGCCCGCCCCATGTACGCGGCGGTGAACATCGCGACCATGCAGCTGGCCATGACGTCGCGGAATCCCGCGAACCACCAGGCTGAAGACCGCCACCACCCCCGCGGAAAGTCGCGGCGCAGGATCGACGAGATCCTCATGACTCGATTCCTTCGCTCTCATGCGAAGGGCGGGACGCCCCGGCATGGACGATCGTCGTGACCGTCCTGCCGGCGCGCCCCGCCCTCATTGACGAACCCTGATCAGCTCTGAGGCTTCCGGGGCTTCCCGCCGCCGGTCGCCCGACGCCGACCCCGGCCCGTGTCGGGCTTCTTCGGCGAAGACGCCTGCCGCGGGGCCTCCGCGCCCTCCGGCGCGGGGGCCGGAGCCTGGGCCTGCGGAGCGGGCCGCGGAGCCTTCGGCGCAGGAGCCGGCTTCGGAGTCCGCGCCGCCGGAGGAGCAGACGCCGGGGCCGCAGGAGCCTGCGGAGCCGGAGCGCTCCTCTGGACCGGGGCCTTCGGAGCCGGTCCCTGCATCGGAGCGGGGACCGATCCCGACCGCTGCGCGGAAGCCTGCGGCGCGGGGCCGCCGGTCCGCTGGGCCGGGGCCTGCGGAGTCCGACCGGCCTGAGGAGCCGGAGCAGGTGCCACGGGGCGGGCCGGGGCCTGCGCCGCCGGGCGCTGACTCTGAACCGGAGCGGCCTGCGTCGGAGCCTGAGCCCGACCGGCGAAGCGCTGACCCTGCGCCGGGGCCGGGGTCGAGCTCGGAACCGACCTCGACGCCGATGCCGGCGGGAGCGGGATCGCAGTCTTCGCGCCCGCGCCGGGGGAGACCGACGGGGTAGACGGAGCCTGCTGACCCGAGCCGAACTGCGTCTGCGCCGGAGCCGGTCCGCGTCCCGCGCCGGAGGTCCGCTGACCCTGGGTCGGGGCCTGGCCGCCCTGCGCGCCGCTCGCCGGGGCCTGGGCACCGGTGCCGAACTGCGTCTTGGTCGCCTGCTGACCGCCGGGGGCCGGGCGCTGACCGGAGCGCTGTCCCGGCTGCCCCTGCTGGCCGGCCTGACCGTTGGCACCATGTCCCGGCTGACCGGCACCGAAGCGCGTCGGCGCGGGGGCCTGACCGACTCCCGGCTGGCCGTCCTTGCCGGCCGTCTGACCGAACGCCGTGGCCTGCGAGCCCGCCTGGTTCGCCGAGCCGCCGGAGCGGTTCTGCTGACCCTGCGGAACCTGCTCGCCGCTCTTGCCCTGAGACGCGGTCGCGCCCTTCTGCCCAGGCTTGGCCTCGCCGGAGGTGTAGCCCAGGTCGGACAGACCGCCATTGGCGTTGACGGCCTGCGCGGTGTCCTTGGCCGGGCGCGAGCCGCTGCCGCTCGACGAGGGCGCAGCGCCGTCGTCGGGATCGGACCCGCCTCCGGACCCGATCGCGAGGGGACCGCTGCCGCCGCCCGGACCGCCGTTGCCGCCGGTGGGAGGCGTCGTCGGTCCGTCAGGTCCGCCGTCGTCGCCGCCAGGACCGAGGGCACCGGCCACCTGCTTGCCGCCCTCGAGCATCTTCTCGGCGTTCATTCCGCCGGCGTTGGTCGCAGCGGCCTTGGACTGCGACGAGTTCGGGCTCGGCGAGCCGCCGAGCTTCCCGCCGCCCATCTTGTTACCGGCCATCCCGGCGAGCTTGTTGCCCGCGGCCATACCCGCGCCCGCGCCGAGTCCTCCGGCCATGGCCGGCAGCATGCCGCCCTTGTCCGGCTTCGGCGGCGAGTTGGTCTCGAGGAACTTGTCCACGAGCTTGGTGACCGCCTCGTCGAGAGCCTGAAGGACCGTCTTGCGCACGCGCAGCATGGCGAAGGTGACGCCGATGATGACGAAGGTCGACACGATCGTCATCGCCACGATCATCACGCCCGCCAGCGACGTCGCGCTGAACAGGTCGTTGTTGGCCATGAGGTCCGACATCGGCCCGGAGAGGATCTCCGGGACCGAGATCAGCAGCTCGGATACGAACTGGTAGACGAACAGGGTGACGATGACCTCGAGGATCAGCGCGGCGGTGTACGTGATCACCTTCGCGATCGACGGCAGCGCACCGAGCGTGGCGAACGGGATCGCCGCGATGAGGCCGACGGTGCGCTTGACCGCGCCGAAGATCATGCCGATCGCGTACCAGAAGCCGAGCAGCGAGATGCAGCTGAGCAGCGTCCCGGTGTTCGCCCAGTTCATGAACTTCGCCGGGCCGGTGCCGACCTGGCTCACCGCCAGGTGGTCGCTGCGCACGAGGTCGGAGCCCAGCTTGTTCGAGCTGAACATGTCGAGGGAGTTCTCGTTGAACCGCGTGTTGAGATAGTTGTAGGCGGCCAGCGGGGACATGTTGCAGTTGGCCGGGTCGGACCCGCCGTCGTCGCCCGTCTTGTAGCGGCACTGGGCGTCGGCCCCGTTGGACTGGAAACTCACGACCCCGGTGGGGTCGCCGTCGCCGTTCTCCGGGTAGCTCGCCGCCAGGCCCTCCTGGCCCTTCGTAGAGATCACCGGGTGGTCCTTCGGTTCGGGGCCGTCCTCGACTCCGAACTTCTCGACGTCGCCGTAGCTGCTCTTGTTGACGAACCAGTCCTTCTTGTCCTCGGCCGACGCGTCGAGGTTCGAGATGTCCGTCTTCACTCCGGACTCGAAGTCGCTGGCCGCGACGATGTCGCCGGACATGTACCGGCCGATGAGACCGAAGGTGTGGAAGACCGTGTTCGCGTCCGACTGCTCACCCGCGTTGAAGTTCCCCGTGCCGTCCTCCCACGCGTCCTCGGCACTGCCGCCGGCGGTCCCCGGCGCGAGGCCGGAGAAGGCAGGATTGGACGCCGCGTTGATCGCGCGGGCGGTCGTGCGCACCGAGGCCTGGGACGTCGACGACGGAGCGTTGCCGTCCCATTCGATGGTCGCTCCGTCCGGGATCGCCAGACGGCCGTTCATCATCCACGACTCGAAGTCGGTGTAGTTCGACAGCACGACGCGCGTCGGTCCGGCCTGCTGGCCCATGAGGCTGTCGTCGAAGTTGTTGAGCACCGCCGAGTACATCGAGCCCACCAGCGGCAGGCCCACGCCGATGAAGATCAGGCGGACGAAGAACTTCTTGACCGCAGAGCCCTTGTCCATCTTCTTGAACAGAAGCATCCCCATGATCATGACGCCGAGGAACAGCGGCACCATCACCTGCCAGGCGATGTTCTGCAGCAGGCCGTACCAGTCGCCGATGAAGGTCTGGACGCTCGACAGGAAGCCGCTGCTGCCCGTCTCCGCGGTCATGCCCTCGGCAAGCATCTGCTGGTACTGGCTGTCGGTGTTCCCGTTCGCGTCCTCCAGGCCGGCGACCGCGGAGTAGAACCACTGGAAGGGGTTGATGAGCTGCAGGAAGTTGATCGCCAGCCCGAAGACCGTGTTGACGATGATCGCCGTCAGGTAGCTCAGCCAGATGATCGCGCCGCCGATGACGCCGACGATCTGGCCGGGGATGCCGGCGGTCATCGTGTCGAGTCCGAGGTCGCGGTTGGCCGAGCCGAACTGGGCGTACTCGAGCATGCCCTTGTACTTGGCGTCGTCGTCCAGGGTGTCGTAGGCGATCGTCTGCTTCGAGCCCGTCGCCTCGGCGAACATCCAGCCCACGACGTTGAACAGCGAGAACTCCGGGTCGGCGTAGCCAAGCATGGAGCCGCCGGTGGCCGCCGACTCGACGATCGGCTCCCATTCGCCCGGCAGGCCGTCGCCGGACGGCGAGGTCTGCTCGCCGAAGTAGGTCGAGGCGTTCGACGACAGCTGGTAGAGGCTGTAGTTCTCCTTCTCCTCCTCGTCGTCGCCATCGGCCATCGCCGGGGAGGCGAACGCGGACATGAGGAGCGGCACGATGAGCGCTGCCAGGAGGATCCCGCACACCCATCGCGCCACCAGCCCGCGACCGGACACGCCCGCAGCCGCCTCTGCGTCGTCGGGGGACCGGCCGCGCAGGCGGTCCATCATCGTCGTCATCCTGCTCCTTCGTCCCGTCCCGCTCATCGCCGCTCCAACCGTCGGGCCGGACGCGCGGCGTCCTTCTTCTTCTTCGCGCCCGCCTGCTTGGCCAGCACCTTCTTCTTCGTCGCCTTGGTCTTCGGGGCCGGGGCCTCGTCGGGGTTCTCCGCCCCCGAGTCATGGCCGGTCAGGCTGGTGAGCTTCGCGCCGGCGGAGATGTCGCCGGTCATGAGCTTCTCCATCTGCGCGGCCTCCTCGGCCTTCTTCGCCTCGAACTCGACCTTGCGGCGCTGGGCCTCTCGGTACGGGTTGATCCCCATCGCCAGGTCGAGGTGGAAGATGACGTTGGAGACTCCCCGGCGCAGGTACGTGAGGTTCTCGCCCTTACGCGTGACCCAATAGGCGAGGTCCGGCGGGATCTGCTGGTGCAGCTGCTTCTGGTACTCCTCGACCGTCTTGTCGCGCATCGGCCCGAAGACCGTGTAGTCCGCGGCGTCGAACTTGTTGAACGTCGAGTCCTCGAGCATCTTGTCGACGTCGTTGTAGCTGTAGACCACCCGGCCGCCGCGCTCGTGCATGTGCTCGAACTGGCTCGTGAGGTAGGCCTTGACCCCGTCGTCGATCTGATCGGTGCCGTGGATGATCACTGTGTCGCCCAGGCCGAGCTTGCCGACGGCGAAGCCGACGATGTTGACCAGCTGTGCCATGGCCACGCCCTTGCCGCGACGCATCAGCCGCGAGAAGTCGTAGACGACCCGCCGCGAGTCGCGCACGCCGTCGACGGCCTCGACGGTGTGGTTGTTGAACAGGTCGCCGTTGGTCGACAGCATCGTGTTCGCGATGCCGCGCAGCACGTCGTAGGCCTTGATCTGCTCCTGGTAGTTCGAGGACGAGGCCTCGACCGTCTTGAACGCGGTGTCGAGATAGGCCACGAACATCTGCAGGCGCGGGACCTGGTCGTGGGGGATGTTGACCACGCGCAGGCGGTGGCGCTGCTCCTTGGCGTTGTGACGCCACATGCCCTGCTCGATGTAGAAGTCGGTCGCCGTCTTCTCCAGCGCGCTGCGGATGATCGACGAGATCGCCCCGTCGCTGCTCTCGAAGAGCTGCTCGAACATCAGCTTGAGCTTCTCCATGTGAGCGGAGAACACCGAGATCTCGTCATCCTCGTCGCCGAACATCTCGAACATGTTCACGTCGCCGCTGTTGAGGTCCACGCGAGAGGTCAGTCGCTCGAACTTCGGGCCCAGCTTGTCGAGATCGGCCCCGTCGAGGACGAGGTGGACGACCTGCCCGTTGGACAGCAGCGCCGACTGCGCGATCTTCGAGCACCACATGTTCGACACGCGCTGGCGGTCGAGCACCTCGCTGAAGTGCTCCTTGTCGGCGATCGTCGCGTCGGCCACGACGACGTGGTGGGTGTAGCCGTTGACGTCGAAGAGGGTCGCCGAGTTGTTGACGTCGCCGACCATGTGGCCGACGTACTCGCCGCCGGGGTCGTTGAGGCCGTTCGTCACGAGCGAGTACGAGCCTGCGAGCTCGGTGGAGGTGAAGTGGAAGCCCTTGCCGCGCTTCTTGTCGTTGCCCTTGAACAGCCCCGAGAGCTCCTGGCGCTGCTCGCCGGCGTACGGCGCGGCCTTGAGCGTGCCGAAGCGGTCGATGTAGAGGCGGGTGACCCGCTCGATCGAGTCCTCCAGCACGGCGAGGCTCGGTGCCTTGAGGAACAGCCGGTTGTGCACCGACAGGTAGCTCGCCCCGTCCTGGATCTCACCGATGGTCGACTCGAGGTCGGCCGAGATCTTCGCCGCCTTGCGCCGCGTGGACGTCGTGCCCGACTCGTCCTGCTCGCTCGCATCGAGGTTGTCGAGCTTCTCCGACTGCTTGGTGTAGCTGTCGACCCACTTGTCGTCCATGCGCTTGATCTGCTCGAGCACGACGGCCGTGACCTTCTCGTCGAGGCCGTCGGGGATCCGGTCGATTCCCCAGAAGAAGTTGAAGTTGTCGTGCGCAGCGTCGTCGTGGAAGTACGCGAGCACGCAGCCGACCGAGTCGTCGACCTCGAAGTAGTCGGAGCGGAAGAGGTAGCGCTCCTTCGGCTTGAGCGCGAGCAGGTGCGGGTAGGACTCGAACGAGCCCTGCAGCTCCTTGACCTCCCTGCGCCGCTGGAGCCAGCTCTTCTTCGGCTCCTGCGCATCCTCCTCGGTCTGCTCCGCGGCGGCCTCGGCCGCCTGGTCGTCGGCGACCGCCTCGGCTGTCTCGGGCTCGCTCTCCGGGACGCCCAGCGTGCCCCGGTTCCTCATCATCAGTGCCATGGTGTCTGTCTCCCTGTCCTCGTTCCCTCGTTCGTCCCCGTCAGCTCAGCGCCGACTTCAGCGTGATCAGCTCGTCGTCGACGCCCTGGTAGAAGACCTGGAGCATCGTGATCGCCTCGTCGCGGTCGAGCATCGTGGCCTCCTTGACCATGAGCCCGGACCCCTCGACCTCGGCCTGCAGCACCATGTGCCCGCGCTTGAGCGCGTCCTCGCTCTTGCCCTTGAGCAGCAGGTACTGGTGGATCGACTGGAACTTGCCGCCCACGTGCTGCGTGAGGATGTCGTACTGCTCGTTCTGCAGCTCGATGAGGTCGGGGTCACGGAGGTCCAGATTCTGATTGCGCTCCTCGAGGTGCGCCACCTGGTGGAAGATCCGCTGCGGCTCCTTCGTCGTGATGAAGGACCACTCGCACGTCGTATCGATCTTGCGCCAGAACCCGTCGATCCGATTGAGAATGTTCGTGCGGTCCTCGTCGAAGAGCATCGCGCTGGCAGACCCGACAACCAGGTAGACCTGGCCCTCCCCGCCGTCGGAGAAGTGAATCCGCCCGTCCTCGTCGACCCCGTCGACGCCGACGATGCCGGCGAAGTCGGTCGGGTTCGAGCTGCGCCGAGCGTAGACCTTCCGCGCCGAAGGCGGGGCGTAGGACAGCAGCGCCGGGACGTTCATCGCTCGCAGCTCCTTCGTCTTCGTCCGTCCCCCGAAGTACGCGACCGTGGCCAGGCCCCAGATCACGAACAGCGTGATGAAGAGCGGGCCCGAAGTCTTGATGAACGTCGACGAGGCCGCCCACAGCACGACGAAGCCGCCGCCACCGTAGAACAGCAGCTGCTTGATCGGCGTCGGCCCCGGCCAACCGCTTTTGGTCAGGCTGATTTCGTGATCGAGGAACGACCTATTCAGGCTCGCTGGAACCTTGTATGAGCTCTTCGCCATATCGTCTCTCCTACATCTCCCCGTCGTGGTGTCGACTCGTCTATCGAATTGGACTCGTACACGAGCCTGACAGGAACAACCTTACCGCAGACAGGCGACTCGAATCGAGTACGACAGAGGCGTGAGTGGCGACTCGGATTCGACTGTTGCTGCAGAAGTTGACCGCGCCGGCACGGCGCGGTCAGACGAGTCCGCAGTGCTCGACCCCAGCGAACGACGACGAAGGGGCCCCGTCCATCGACGAGACCCCTTCCATCGGCGGCTCAGACGGCCCGGAAAGCTGTCCCAGGCCAGCGCTACGCGCCCCTCAGCCGAAGGACGGCACGATCTTCTTCTTGCCGCCCTCCTCCTTCCAGGTGACCTGGGCGTCGAACGTCTTGCCCTTCTTCGAGGTGAATCCCTTGCCCTGGATCGTGTTGCCTGCGGCCAGGGCCGCCAGCTCGTCGTCGGTAAAGGTCACGCCGCACCACTTCTTCGGGGGCGAGTCGGTCCCGGCGTCGAAGTCGGGGACGATCTTCTTGCCCTCACCGGCCTTGTCCTCCTTGAAGTGGACCTTGCAGCCGAAGGTGTTGCCCTTCTTCGAGACGAAGTCGTCGGCCTCCACGGCCTCGCCCGACATCAGGGTCTTGATCTCCGCGTCGGTGAAGACGTGCTGGCACCACTCCTTCGGCGGCAGGGCGTTGCCGCTGGCGTCGCGGCGGCCGAAGCCGAGCTTCTGGAAGCCGACGAACTTCCGGCCCTTGAAGGTGCCCTCGCCCAGCTCGCCGTAGACGTCGTAGTGCTTGCCGCCACGCGAGGTCGCCGAGAACTCGATCGTCTCGCCGGCCAGCAGCTTCGCCACCTCGTCGTCGGAGAACCGGTGGCCGCCCCACTCGCGGGAGAACTTCACCGCAGCGCCGGTCTTCGACCACACGCCCTCGGCGCGCTCCTTCTGCTGGACCTGCTCCTCCTTGAGGCCCAGGTCCCCGCGCATCGTGACCGCGTTTCTCTTCATGGTCTCGATGTCCTCGCGGACCCAGTCGGCGACGACGGCGAGGCACTCCTCGGCCGTCTTCGTCCCGGCCGCGATGTCCTTCATGTCGGCGTAGACCTTCTCGGTCAGCGCCAGGTCGCCGATGTGCGTGCCCGGCAGCAGACGCCAGTTGAGCTCGCCCGCCTCGGCGAGAGTGACCTTGCGGCCCTTCTCGACGAGCAGCGGGTACTTCGCCGTGGTGGAGGTGACTTCGGAGTACGTGCTCGTGCGCGTCGCGCCGGTGCCCACGTCGCGCTTCTCGAGCTGCTTCATCAGCCACTTCATCGACGGGTGCTCGGGGCGCTTGTTCGCGCCCTCGAAAACGAACGGCTCCGCGTTCGACCCCAGGCCCTTGGCCGACTCGTTCTCGTCGCCCTCGGCGTCGTCGTCGCCGGCGTTGGGGTCGAAGACGGACTTCCAGCCGGCCGCCTTCGGCACATTCGCGATGCCGACGAAGTCGGGGTGCTTCTCGACGTGGCCCTTCTGCTGCTCGTAGAGGTAGTCCTCGGCGAGCATCGCCAGGTAGTTCTTCGCCAGCGTCTCGTAGATCAGCCGGCCGGCCTTGCCGTAGCGCGACTCGACGTCGTCGAGCGAGGACGGCACCTTCGGGCCCGGACGGTTCGCGCCGTGCGCGCCCTGCGGCTTCACGTGCGTCTTGCGGGCCTGGCGGTGCGTGAGGTGCTTGGTGTCGACGCCGACCACCCCGGCGATCTTGTCCACGTGCGGCAGCAGCTCGTCGAACTGCTCCGGCGTGATCGTCTTGTCCTCGGTGCGCGGGTACGAGACCACCTGGTCCTCGTACATCTTCTGGTACGTCGACAGCGTCAGCTTCGCCTTCACGCCCTTGCCGACGAGCATCGACGACAGCGCAGCGAGGTCGAGCAGCCTCGGCGGAGCGGTCTTCTTGGCCTCCTTGCCGTCGAGGACGACAGGGGAGGGGCCGTACTGGTTCGGCACCTGGTCCTTCTGGTCGAACCGCGGCTCGTCGGGATTCGTGTACACGACGTCGTTCTCGTCACGGAAGCGGTTCTGGAAGAACGGCTTCTTCACGTAGTCGTTGTAGGCCTTGAGCTGGTCGCCGACGAGCCCGACCATCGCGGACTTCAGGCGGCCGTTGCGCAGCACCGAGTCCTTGCCCGACTGCCGGGCCATGTTCGTGGCCACGCGCGTGAACTGGATCGAGGCGAAGTCGAACATCGTGCGGTACATCGCCTTGCGGTAGTCGCCCTCGTCCTCCATGGACGTGATCGAGCGGCGCTGCTCGAAGGCCTTCGTGATCGAAGCCGGCGACTCGTCGGTGAACTCCATGCGGGAGAAGCCCTTGCCGGTCACGCCGAGCTCGTCGATCGCCTCCCAGAAGAGCAGGTCGCCCTCGCCGGTGGGGTCGAGGTCGGTGGCGCAGACGATCTCGTCGCCGCGGCCCAGCGCCGCCCGCAGGCTCTTGACGACGTCGCCGACCTTGGCCTGCTGCTCTCGCTTCCAGGAGAAGTCCTCGAGGTTCCACGGCAGGTTGTCGAGGCTCCACGACCGGTACCTGTCGCTGAGGGCGGGTTCCACCATCTCGTGCGGCTGCGCGAACTCGTACAGATGGCCTCGCAGGTTCGTGATCTCGTAGGCCTGTCCCTTGTAGCTGCCCGACGTGCCGCCCAGCGCCTTGGCCATGTTCCGCGCCGCGCTCGGCTTCTCGGCAACGATGATCGCCGTCATCACGTGCCCCTCTCGATAGATGACTCAGATACCAGTCAAGTCTATCAGTCTCGACCTTTCGAGTCGCGACTCAAAAAGATCTTGGTTGAGGCGAAGTGCCGGTCGGCGCAGCCGCCCGCGGAGAAGTTCATGAAGGTCGAACGATCAGGCCTTCAAAGGAGATGACAGACATGTCACGCATGTCTGAGGAGACCTATGCCCTCATCGGCCGCTACGCCCTGACGAGCATCGCCGTTGCCGTCGTACTCACGCTGCGCTTCGATGACGTGCCGTTCTGGTGTGCCTTCCCGCTCACGACGATCGGGATGATTCTGCGCGGTGACTTCCGCGCGCCCAATGAGCGCGACAATCACCGATGAAACCACTCGGACCCGTGGACACATGTCCACGGGTCCTGCGTTTTGCGCTTTCAAGCTAGGACGAGGCGCGGCTGCAAGACGAACCACGCCCCGATCACGAAGGCGACGACGTCCTCGCCGGGAATCGCGAACCCATCATCGGGTTCTCTGCTTGATCGCGACGCCGAGCTCGAGGCCGAGGACCGGCGCGACCTTGAACAGCGTCACGAGGTTCTCCTCGTGCCCGGTGCCCTCCTCGAGTTCCTTGAGCCGGATCGGTCGGATGCCCGCGACTCTGGCCACGTCGGACCGGGTCGCCTTGCCGCGGCGCTTGACGAGGACGTCGCGGAGGTCGCTGCCGAGCTTCAGGCCGCGGTAGGACTCCGCGGTGCCCATGCGACTATGGCCGAGGTGCCAGTGCCCGCAGTGCTCCTCGCAGACGTACCAACTCGTCGATGGGTCCTCGCGCAGCTTCGCCGGGATCTCCTGCACGCTGCGGTAGCGCTTCTTCCACGCCCACCGGCCCTCGCGCTGGGTGCGGCATCCGCGCGGGGCGTCGTCCGGGAGGACGGCGGGCTCGGCCATACCCGCGCACTTCGCCGAGCAGTACAGTCCCAGCAGCACCGGGTCGTTCACGGTCCTGCCGAGCGAGCCTCGGCACGCCTTGCAGCGCTGCCGCTGCGGGAACAGGGTCTCAGCCAAGACGCACCGCCCTCTCCTGCTCCTCGCGCATGACGTAGTGCATCACCGCTGTCTGCATGGCCCTGCTCATCGAATCGGCCTCCCGTCTCGGTCCTTCTCCACCTGCTGCTGCTTCTTGGTCAGCTCCCGCATGCGGTCACGGACCCCCATCGCCGACTTGTGCGTCAGCGGCACGGTCGCGGCGTTGTGCTCACCGCGGGTGAGGTTCTCCTCGCGGTCGGCGATCGAGTAGGCCAGCGCCTGCTCGACGACTCCGGACGTCTCACGCACCTCGCGCAGCTCCGTCCGCATCTTCCGCATCAGCTCGTCCTGCGCCTGTGCTCCGGCCTCCAGCGCCTCCAGGCGCGCCACTGCCGCTCCCAGCAGCGGGTCGGCGGAGCGGAACAGCTCGGCCGAGCACTGGGTCGCGGGGTCGACGTCGAGACGGACGTCGAGCTGGGCGAGCAGGAACGCGGTGACGAGCGTCCCCTGGCTCACCCGCTCGCTGAAGTCACGCGCCGCGGCGTCGGCGACCCCGAGCTCGCGGACCGCCGCCGCCCGCAGCTTCTCGCGCAGCACGTCGACGACGCCGTCGGGCAGGGAGCGGATGTGCGGCTGCCGCCCGACCCCGCCGATGCGAAAGCCCGACGAGGGGAGCACGGCGGCGGCCTTGTCGGTGCCGCCCGAGCCGCCCTTCGTCGCCGCGGCCTGCACGGCATCCTGGTGGTCGGTCATCTGAAGCGCGACGGGAGGGTCCTCGTGCTCGACGGCGTCGTCGACAGTCGGCTCGTCCGGCTTCGCCACCGGCGACTCGTCCAGCTGCTCGTCGACCTCGACGGGATCGCTCATCTGCTCGGCCGCGTCAGCCGGTGCCTCCACGGCCTCGACGCCGGCCGGCTGGTCGCCGCCGGAGCCGCCGCGCTGGCCCTCGGGCCCCTCGCGGTCGTCGTCGTGCGCGTCGTCGTCTGCATCGGGCTCGACGTCGCTCTGCTCCTGCTCCAGGCGCTCGACGGCCTCGGTGCCGCCCTTCTTGTAGGCGTCGAGGAACGGCATCTCGGGGTCGAAGCCCCCGGCCGACTGCGCCTCCGCCTGCCCGAGCAGATCTGCGAAGTCCTGGCTCACGTCAGCTCACCGTCCTCGTCGTCGAGCAGGTAGTTCGAGCCGCGGGTCATGTTCAGCAGGCTGTCCAACCCGCTGGTGAGGACCCGCTCGAGGTTCGCGACGTTGCTCGAGAGCGCCTTCTGCTCGTCGACCAGCTGGTTGAGCCTGGCGATCTCGAGCGTCGGCAGCTCGTAGTCCTGGTTCTCCCGTCGGATCTTCTCGATCACGGCCTCCGCCACGTACTCGTTGACCGAGGGGAAGCCCCGTCGATCCGCCCAGTACTGCGCGTGCATCTTGTCGTCACCCGAGAGGCGCACGAACATCCCGGTGCGCTTGTCCGCGTTCGTCGACGCGGCCCGCTGCGGCGGATCCGCTACGACCTGCGATTCCTGCGCCATCGTCGTCATGGGTTCACCCGCTTTCGTCCCTTGTCATGATTCGACTCGTGTTCCAGGTCATTCTATCGTCTCTCGACTCTGCTTTGCGAGAGCCTGCGCGAATGGACCTTCGAGTCGGCATTGATGCGCTTGTCAAATGGCGCGTAGAGTCGTATCCACCCCGGGCTGGTGTCTGACTGGGGTGGCCCGTGGGGCCCCGGTGTCCCGATCTCCCCGGCCGGGGTCTCCACACGGTTCGCACGGTGATGCAGTGCAGAGGAACGGAGAAGGCCCCGGTGATCCCACCGGGGCCTTCTCTCGTGCGAGGATCACTCCTCCTCGTCGTCCTCCTCGTGGCCCGACTCGTCGACCGAGGTCGTGCAGTCGTTCATCTGACCGACGAACGACGGGGACTCCCAGATCTCGCGGTCGGCCTCGGGCAGGTGCTCGGCGATCGAGCCGGTGCCGATCTTCGGCCCTGAGGCAAGGAACTCCCGCGCCTCCTCGCTCATGTCCGCGTCGATGATCACGCCCGCCATGCAGCCGGCCGCCTCGGTGTAGACCTTCTCCTGCTTCTCGTCGATGGCGAAAGAAGTCAGGACCACCTTGAGTCCGGGTTCAAGCTGGCTGGCCAGGTCGACGCTCTGGTACTTCAGATCGATCGTCGGTTTGAGGCTCGGCTTGCCTTCCTCGTGCGCCGGCGGCTTCGCCGGGGCCTCATAGCTGGTCTTCTCGGCCTCGGCGTCCGCCCCCTTCGGCAGTACGGCGGCGTCGACGCAAGCGTCGAACTCGGTGCGAAGGCCAGGGGAGAGCAAGATCGCCGCGTCGTCGTCGAAGTCCTCTCGCAGCGAGTCGATAACCGCGCCCTGGTCGTCGCCGGACAGGTCGACGATCTCGGCCAGCGACTCCTCCGACATGCCCGCCTCGCGGACCGCGTCGACGAGGCACCCGCCTCCGTCGACGGCGTCGCCTTGCGCGCCCGGGAAGACCAGCGCGTCAAGTGCCTCGCCGAGCTCTGCGTCGGATACCTGGACCGACGTCGGGGTTGCATCGGCCTCGGGCTCGTCTCCGCCGGAACACGCGCTCAGTGCGAAGCCCAGGCCTACTGCCAGGAGCGCGGCCGGCAGGGCCGCCCTCCTTGTCGTCCGTGTCCTCATCGCCGCCATCTCTCCTCGTCGTGGCCTGACTCGTCCGACTCGTCTCGTCGAACGACTCGACTCGTCTTTCAGGATATCCTATCGAAGAAGATGCCGACTCGTCACTACATGGACGGGAGTGGTGGGTCCGGGAAGAGGTGCGGCGTGCTCGGGTGGTCGGTTGGCAGGGGATCGGCGGGGCCGACCCCGGGGGACTCCGTGGCACGAAGCCCCGTGTTGCCGTGCGCTGGGTGCGTGGGCGACGGGGGGGTCTGCCCTGCGGGGCTGGGTGACGCACAGGCGTCACCGGGATCCTCCGACAGATCAGAAGCTTCATCACTGAAAGGCCGACTCCCATGGCTACCACCTCCGCGCGCGCCGTCGCCGGCCTCGCCGCCTCGCTCATCGCCCTCGCCGGACTCACCGGCTGCTCGCAGCTGCAGAAGCTCGTCGACGAGAGCATTCCAGCAGGCAATCCGACGATCCAGGCTCCCGGTCCCGAGGACCCGGTCCCGGCCGATCAGCCCGAGGACGACTACTACACCATCGTCGGCACCGCCGAGCGCGAGCACGAGCCGGCTTCCGATGGCTCGGTGACCTACTGCGAGCTCGACGTGCTCGACCGGGCCACCTGCGCCTACGCCGAGCTGACCGGGCGCACCGCCGGCGACAGCGAGGGCATCGACTTCGACACCCCCGGCTGGACCGACAACACCGAGGTGACGATCCCGGCGCTGAAAGGAGTGGAGGGCTCGACGGACTACAACGGCTGGTTCTACAACCGCAGCCACCTCGTCGCCGACTCGCTCGGGGGCGCGGAGACGCCGGAGAACATGGTGACCGGCACTCGGACGCAGAACGTCGGATCCACCCAGGTCGACGGCCAGTACGCCGGCGGCATGGCCCACACCGAGCTGATCGCCCGCGACTACATCGACACGGGCGCTGCCGCGACGTGCCCGCTCTACTACGCAGCGACGCCGAACTACAGCGGCGACGACCTCGTGCCCCGCACGGTCACCGTCGACATCCAGAGCTGCGACAAGGCCGTCGACGAGCGCGTCGAGGTCTCCAACACCGCCAACGGCTTCGTCATCGACTACGCCACCGGCGCGTGGTCGACGATGAACTGACCCATCCCGAGGAGGGCCCGCCATGACCATCACCAGCGAGCCCGCCCCGACCAAGACGGGTGCCGTGGTGTTCACCAACCAGGACATGCTCGACGCCCTGCGCCGGCACGCCCGGGCTGACGGTGCTCTGCCGCGCAATCGCTACAGGGACCGACGCGCATCCGAGGAGCCGAGCGCGCACCTGTTCGAGCTGCGCTTCGGCACGTGGAACGCGGCCCTGGCCGCCGCCGGGCTGCGCTGCACCCCTCGCTCGCCCAGACGCGACGCCTGCGACCCGGCGTTCAGCCACGCCTCGATGCTCGACGCCATCCGCTCCGCGGCCGCCGACACGGGCTCGACGACCATCCGCGCCTACGAGGGCTGGCGAGAGGAGCTCGCCGATGCGCTGCTCGTCCCGAGCGCGCAGACCATCCGTGCCCGCTTCGGCGGATGGGCCTCCGCGGCCCATGCCGCATTCACCGACAGGGAGCCGCATTCTTGATCACAGGACAGGGACCTGAGCGGCCTCGAACCGAGTCTTCGGCCACGAGGTAGGCCTCACGACTGCTGGCACCGCGACTCGCGCAGTACTGCCGATCCGTTCGAAAGTCGATGCCCATTCCCGAAACGGGGTGTGCTTCGGCGCGATCCGTGAGCCCTTAACGGCATACAGGGACCGACGAAGCAACCTATCGGCGCGAGAGAGTCCGAGAGTGTCCCGCTCAGGGTGGCCCCAGGCCAAATCGCCTTTGCCATGCCTCTCCCATGACAACCAGGACTGCCCGCGCCTTGGATCGAACAGCAGCTTGTACTGCAGATGCTTGCCGTCTTCGTCCATCGGATGAAGGTGATTGCCGGCGCGGGGGTTCTGACCATGGGTCTCGGGCCCATCCACCGACCAAGTCGCCAACGCGGCGAAGACCCGCAGGCGATCCGACCCGTCGCGGTCGATTGGATCAAGCAGCGGCCGAGTGTGCATCACTGCGATGTTCTTCGTCGTCAACACCTCTTCGGCAACCGTGAACAGCGGACGAAGAACCTGCCTGTGCTCGATGATCCGCACCGCCGCCGCCATCCACACCTGGTCGAAGTGCCGGGCGAGCATCTCCTCCATCCAGGACACCACAGGCTCTTCGAACCTGTGCGAAATAGCGTCCCCGCATGGGCTGGCGAATTCGCTGCCCACCCAGGTGAACGCGCCGGGGCTCGCCTCGAGCAGCTCGGCAAAGGCATTCGCCGCCTGATGCAGCGGGGTCAATGTCTGGGGTCGGCCATCTTCATCCATCACTTAATTGTCCAGCACAACCGTCGTCGCTACCAGCAACCCCAAGGAGCTCGGCATGGCCGCCAGCCAGAACCTCACCGCCAACGGCAGGCCCGTGCCCAGCGGCTTCACCGGGACCCTGCGCGGGTTCCTCGACTTCCTCACCGAGCACGTCAGCGGCTACGGCGGCATGGCGGTCGGCGAGCCACAGCCCTGCGAGTGGAACCCGAACCGAGGCGACGTTGTGCGCATCGAGCTCGTCACCGGCGGCTACTCCGACGACGAGGCCCTGATGTCCCGCGTCAGGTCCTCGCTGTTCGGCTTCCGCTTCTGGGAGTCGACCCACCGGGGCGGCCTCTACGTCTACGAGGTGCCGCTCCGTGACCTGGAGTCGGATGTGGCCTTCGAATGGCTCGAGCCCGACAGCGACGCCTTCGAGACCCTCTACCGGGTCCGCTCGATCCGCCTCGACACGGGGCACGGCCGCACCGTGTTCTCGTCCCTCCACGGCGTCGAGCTCTCATTCTCCGAGCAGGACCGCGACATCCGCGATCCAGCAGCCGTCCTGTCGATCCGCCAGCTGCGCGACGACGAGGTCCCGGACATCCTGCGCCCGCGGGCCGCCGAGGCCCCGCCGCTGTGCGAGGGCGACATCGACGCCGAGCTCGACCGCCTCGGAATCGTGCTGCTCGGTCCCGAGGACCTCGCCCCGACCACCGCCACCGACGAGGAGACGCCATGACCATCGCCACCGCGCCCATCATCACCCCTGACGAGGCCCTCAACTGGACGTACGACGAGACCCTTGCCGGCGTCGTCGCCCTCCTCGCCGAGGAGACCGGCTGCCTGCCCGACGCCAACGCGACGCGCGGCGGGGACAGGGCCATCGGCTCCGACGGAGTCGGCAGCAACTGCGCCGAGGCCTTCGCCAACGACACCTTCGCCCTGCGCGACTACTGCTGGTGCGAAGGCGGCCTCCACCCGGAGGTCGTCGAGTGGGACACCGAGGACGACACGTACCTCGAGATGCCGCCCTCGGGCGGCACCAGCTCCGGCTGCCCGCTCAACTTCGAGCACTTCGCCTCCGGCGTCTCCGGCGAGTGGTACAAGACCCTCGGCCGCGACATGCGCTTCAACCGCATCGCCCGCCAGCACGAAGCCCTGGCGATCCTCAACGACTGCCTGCGGTCGCTGACCGTGCACCCAGGCAAGGAGCACTTCGCCCTGTTCCCGGCGGTCCGCCCCACCTTCCGCCTAGCCATGGGTTGGAGCGGAGAGAGCTCATGATCATCGAGACCAGCGTCGTCGCCTTCGTCGTCATCGACGCCTGGCGACGGCTCCGCCCGTCCCACGACACGAAGGATCGGTGATCGACGTGGTCGCACCAGACCTGTACTCCGGCTTCCTGCGCGCGTACCCGGGGTTCAAGCCCACCTGGAGCCGGACCTCGATAGAACGGGCCACGGACGACCTGCGCGCATGCGCCGAGGTCCTCGGTCCCAACGAACTGGGTCGGATCCTCGCCGATGTCGACCCCTCGGCCGACGTCGAGGACTTCTGGGAGGGCTGCGCCCGGATGGCTGCCTCGCAGCGGGCCGCGGCGAAGCGCGGAGGCCGGCTCAGGCTCGCCGAACGCGGCAGCTGGGACACCGAGAGCCTCGGCCGCCGGCTGGGACCCGTTCTCCGTCAGGAGACCGGTTTCCATGCCCGGGACGAGTTCATCGACCACCCTCTGCTGCAGCGCTTCGGCGGACGATCGATCGTCGCCGCAACCTCCTACGACCAGGACGTCGACGGCGACCTGGGACCCGAACTGATGGGCGAGCTCGTCGCGCTCCGCGACGCCGGGCACGCCGAGGCCGTCATCAAGCTCGCGGCGTCGAAGACCGGCATCGTGCGCGTCCGGCTTGCCGGGCGCTCCTCCGAGGAGATCCTCCACGACCTCCAGGACGACGAGTCCGGCCTCGGCTGGTCGCTCATCCATCTGGACGGCGTCCGCGACGCCTTTCGCATCCAGCCCGTCATCGACATGGCTCACGAGTACCGGTTCTTCGTCGTCGACGGCCTCGTCGTCGCCGGGGCCGGCTGCATCGAGGAGCACACGCCGTACGACCGGGACGAGGAGTTCACCATCACTCCCGACTCGTTCGTCACCGAGGCCCTCGTCTGCTGCCCGCGCAGCCTCTTCCCGCCCCGGCTCGACACCCGCACCCGCGAGGTGCGGGGGACCCTCGGGCGGGAGGGCACCCCGAGCGTGGTCCATCGCCCCGACGTCGTCGGTCGGCTGATGGCCGCCGCGACCGAGATGGTCGCCTCGTGCCCGGGCACGTACGCCCTGGACCTGGCGATCGACCGCGACCGCGACCAGGTCGTCGTCGTCGAGCTCAACGGCATCACCAACGCCGGGCTCTACGCCGCCGATGCGGACCGAGTCCAGCTGGCCCTGGCCATGGCCTCGGACAAGGGCTACGGGCACCTCGACCGACCGGCCGACTGAGCCCGACCCACCAACCATCGCGCCGCCGATCTCCTCGTCCCCGTGACGACGGGATCGGCGGCGTCCTGCTGCCCTCACCGAAGGAGATGACCACCATGGTCACCAACGGACAGCTGTCGGCCATGACGCCTGAGAGGCGCACGGCCACCATCGCAGACCTCCCATCGTCCACTCGCCGCCGGCTGGCGCACCTCGCGTCCCTGGGTAGCGCCCACCGGGCGGAGAAAGCAGTCCGGCATCTCAATGCCGGCCGCCCGGCCTTCGCCCGCCGCGTGCTCGAAGAAGACGTCGCCCGCCTCGCCGGGCTGAGCGCCGAACTCACCGGCGACGACCAGAGCACCACCGACCACCCGACCCCCGCCGAGACCGCGTCGACCATCGACGCCTTGCTGGCCACCGTCGCCGAGACCGGCTACGTGGTGCAGCTGCTCGAAGGCCTGAGCGCCTACTCGGCCCGCCTCAAGAAGGACTTCCCCTCATGACCATCCTTGACCTGCCCATGACCACCCCCGTCGACGACTCCCCGGAGAACGGCGACCTCAGTCCCGAAGCGCTTCACAACCAAGAGTGGTGCGACCAGTGCTCCCACGAAGAGGTCCCGGACGACGACGTCGAGGCGGGCATGCCCCGCGACGTCGTGGACGTCTCGCTCGAGATCGATCCCGGCTGGGACGAGGCCTGGGGCCAGGGTCCGCAGTACGAGGTCACGCACCTCGCCTGCGGGCACACGCTCGCTCGGCTCTGCTGAGAGCCGGTGGCGACCGTGGCCGCGCCCCTGGGCCTCGGCCGCCTGTGCCCGCGCTGCGAGCACCCGGCCCTGGCCCGCACCGACGACACCGAATGGTTCTGCTTCTCCTGCGGCTTCCGCGAGGAGAGGGGAGAGGGGCACTCACGCGGCGCAGCCGCGTCGGGAGACCCCTGACATCCACTCACGAAGGGACTCTTCCCCATGTTCCCCATGACACCCGTCCAGAGCTGGACGCTGATTGCACTCCTGTTCATCGCCGTGATGCTCGTCATCTACGTCGCCATCCGGCTCGACGCCGACGACCGACGCCCCGAGCGCACCGCGGACAGCGTCGAGCGCGACCCGCTGGCCGACATCCCGGTGTGGATCCTCGACTTCGACGCCGAGGACGACACCCCGGCCACCTTCAACGCACGAGGGGACGCTCTATGATCCTCGCCTTCCTCGTGTGCTTCGGCATCGCCTGCGCGGTGTCCTACCTCGTCGCCGTCTCGAAGGACCGGCGGCGCTGACGACGCAAGGGTCGTTCCTTCGACGAAGCACAGCTCCGTCCGGGGGATCCCCTGCAAGGGAAGGGCGCATCCGCGCCTGACCCACGATCCCGAGCTCTGAGGCAGAGCATCCGGCGTTCACCCTGCGGCCGTTCGAATCGGCGACACCTCCCGCCACCCACGGGGCGGAGATCGGAGTGCGCAGGCTCTGGCGAGACGAAGGCCTGGGAGGCCTGGCGCACGGACGGCGAGGGTTCGACTCCCTCCGGGACCACTGACGCGAACGGTTCGACTCCGTAACGCAGGAGGCATGCGCCTGCGTACCTCTCCCTCGCGAGATCGAGGTCCCACGGGTGGGCGCGTCGCACTTCATCCAGCAATACCGAACGAAGGGCTCAGCCATGTGCATCACCGTTCACGACACCATCGACGAGACCATCCGTGAGCGCTTCGAGACCGTGCTGCCCGACGGCAGCGTCTCGGCGGCGTTCATCGACGGCGGCGGCCGCTCGGCGTTCATGCCCGGCCACGTCGATCCCCAGGACTTCGCCCAGGAGGTGGACGCGCTCATAGCACTGTCGACCGCGGCGGGGCTCGTCGACGAGGACACCCGCGTCCACGGACGGACCGTCCAGCCGCGCGGCGTGGTTACCCGGCACGCCCTGCCCACGATCGGGGCCGACGGCACCTTCGGACTCGACTGGAACACCGGGGCGGACTGGCACCCGGTCCGTGCGGACGACGCCGGTGCCGTGCCGGTCACCGTCTACGAGTTCTGACCGAGGAGGGCCCGTGCTCACCCTGATCATCACCTCCGCGGCGCTCATCGTCATCGCTGTGGCTGCCACCAGCAGGACCGGCCCGCCCACCGACTCCGACCGACTGGCCGAGCGGCGCGCGATGCGACGCGCCCGTCGGAGCTGATCCTGCACCCCAGACCGCCTCCGGTCCTCCGCGCATGCTGCGCGGCCCGCACCCCACGTCACACCGTGCGCAGAGCCGCAAGAAGCCACGGGGGATCGGAGGCCACCAACCGCCGATCCGGCCATGTGCCGTGACGGCATCCGGGGCCGTCGCGGCATCGCCCGCGGCGGCCCCAGCACGAACCCGACCACCGACGCACGAGAGGCACGATCGTCATGCTCATCACCTCCGCCGAGAAGCCCGACGTCACCATCGACTTCGGCTTCGTCACGATCTTCGGCACGCTCATCCACGACGACGTGGAGCGGGCTCTCTTCCTCCTCACCGAGGAGGGCTACGAGCACATCTCGACGAACCTGTCCGCCTACGACCTCGAGCCGAGCCCCGGCAACGTCTTCATCAAGGGCTGGTCCGAGCACACTGGGCTGACCACGAACCTGGTCGAACAGGGCCTGGTCCGCATCGTCAGCTCACTCAGCGTCGGTCCGTTCTCGGCCACCGCCTACGAGGTCGAGGTGACCCTGTGACCGACGACGAGGCCGAGACCGCCCGCCTGCAGCGGCGGAGCGTCGACGAGCTCGAATCCATCGAGGAACGCCTGCGCCGGCTCGCCGTCCTCGCCGAGGAGGGTCTGGACCTGCAGCGGAAACAAGCGGAGGAACTGAAGACGCAGAACCTCATCGCCTGCCTGTCCCTGGAGTCGCTGGGAGCCGAAGGGCGCAGCGCTCTGGAGCACGACATCCGCCGCCGTCTCGGCCTCTGAGCCGGGCACGGCCACCCATCGACCCCGGGAGGGCGAGCATCATGACCGTCATCCTCACCATCGTCCTCATCGCCTGGGCCGGCTGGCTCATCGCGCGGCACGCTCTGGCCCCGAAGCAGGCACAGACCGACGCCGAGGAGGCCTTCGTCCAGCGGCTCGAAGTCCGCTATCAGCATGCGCGCCGGATCGGCGACGTCGCCGGTGCCGATCAGCTCGAAGCCCAGCTGCGCGACATCAGGGCCTCAGGCCACGACAGCCCGCGGGCGTAGGTGCGCTCGGACGGTCAGGTGCGTGGGTGCAGGTCACGTCGGCGCAGCCGACGCGGACACAGCAGTGCAAGAGCACTGGAGGTCGACGGAGCCGACCCCTGGAGAAGAGCAGGAGCACTCGAACAGCGCAGCTGACGAGGAGCTCGACGACCACGGTCGTCCTATCGGCGAAGCCGATTCGGGGCAGGCCATGACAGACAACCGAATATCTCAACCCATCATCGCGCGCGGAGCAGACGGGCCCGTGCGCATCGTGCACAACGAGGAGAATCTCTCATGTCGAACCCCAACAACAACGGCAACGTCATCGGTCGACTCGCCGCCGATCCCAAGGTCTTCCCGAACCAGGACGGTTCGAGCAAGGTGCTGATCAGCGTCTACGCCGACAACAACTTCAAGTCGCGCGACGGCAAGTGGAACTCGCAGGCGATCCCGCTGGAGACCTTCGTCAACGCCGGCACCGACGTGGCGCGCACCCCGTACGGCTCCGCGCACGAGGGCGACATCGTGGCCGTGACCACGCACCTGGAGAACCAGAAGTTCCAGCGCGGCGGCCAGACCGTCTACGAGCTCAAGGCCATCGCCGACGACATCTGGTTCGTCGAGCCCAAGCACGTGCGCGACGCCCGCCGGGCCGCCAAGCTCGAGGCCGAGAACCAGAAGCTGCAGGCCCAGGCTCCCGCCCAGGGTCAGCCGGCTCCCGCTGCGGCTCCTGCTCCGCAGACCCAGCCCGCCCAGCAGCCGGTCGCCGCCGGCGCTGTCGGCGACGACGAGCCCCCGTTCTGATCCGTCAGGACGGCTGACCACGGTCGAACCGATGCCCGCCTGGGGTGGACCGCCCGACGCGACGCAGGTCGCAGGGATGGAAGCGCCCCCGTGGGCACGACACGGCCGCGACAACTGAATACGCACCGCCTGGATCCCCGGTCCGAGACGCCGACGTCGGCTCTCGGCCGGGGATCCGTCTTATCAGCGACCGACCCAGAGAAAGACCGCATGAGCACCGACACTGCCCCCGCCGAGACTCCCGACCACGACGCGGCGCTGCGCGCCGAGATCGCCGCGATCGTCACGGAAGTCGACGACCGCTGCGACGCCGAGACCATCGCCTCGGCCCTCGCGCAGAAGCTGCACCTGCACGCCTCCGAGGAGTTCGCGGTTCCCGCCAGCGGGACGCTGCCGACGACTCGGTTCCGCTCGATCACCGGGCGGCTCGACGTCGAGTGAGGCGCACCAACAGGTGAGCCTCGGACCCTCCGACGGCCTCGCCTAACACACGCGAGCGTTCGTGCTTGCTCGCGCAGCGGCACCACCCCAGCAGAATCCAGACGACCCACCGGGCAGACACCCGGTGGGTCGCGAGGCCCCGATGCGTTGCACCGCAGCAGGGCCAAAAGCACGAGTCTCAAGTCAAGAAGGAACTCGTACCATGCCCAAGTCTACCGACAGCAACTCGATCAGCGACACCTTTCTCGGCCGCCCACCGCGACTAGACAACAACGGATTCCCCAGTCTTACCGACGACGAGATGATGTTCCTCGTCGACAACGGCCTGATCATCGGCTTGCCGCTCACCCTGTTGCATATGTCGCAGGTCGACGTCGCTCGCGACGTGTACCAGCGTGAGCTCCGAGAGGATCACGCCAAGAAGATCACGGACAACTTCGACCCCTGCCTGTACCGATACCCCATCATCTCTCGTCGGCCCGACGGGAAGATGTACATCATCGACGGACAGCACACCATCACGGCCGCTGCTCGAAAGGGGTACACGTACTTCCGTGCTGTCGTCATCGACGTCGCCGACGTCGAGCGCGAGGCGAAGCTCTTCGAGGCCTACAACACGATGGGCAAGCGCCTCGGACCGCAGGACCTCTACAAGGCCCGCATCGGCTGGAACGACCCGATCTCCACGCGCATCGAATCCGTCTACGCAGAGTTCGGGTTCACCGGGCTCGGCAATCGGTTGCACTCGATCCGCGCCATCACGGAGACGTACAAGATCTACCCGAAGAGCAACAAGCCCTATACCAAGCAGAACCTGGACGACAGCGACGACGTGCTTCGGTGGGTGCTCACCTCAGGGCTGTCTCTGAACCTCAAGACCACGCGAGCTAGCGAGGTCTATAACCGGGCGAAGCTCAGGGCCTTCAAGTGGATCCGGCAGCACGCCCTCGTGGTGCCGGACGCAGCAGTCGTCGGGGCCATCATGGGCGAGACCAGCACCGACTTCATCGATCGCGTGATCGCGAACAAGGGCGGTGAACAGGAGATCGTCCCGGCCATGCTGTTGATCGACTGGATCAACGGACAAGCGGGAGGTCGCTCGAAACTCATCGATGTCGATCCCCTGTACTGGGAAGAACTCGCCAAGTATCGGAACAAGGCACTCTATCTGCCCGGTGGGACCAGCAAGCTCATCCAAGCCGTCTGAACTACGAGTGACACCGACTCGCGACTGAAAGACGAGCGAAAGGCGCGCGAGTCGTGTAGAGTGGTTCGAGACAGAGCACTCCACAGGATGTCGGAAGGAGCACGGACATGAGCATCCGCATCGCATGCACGACCTCATCGCAGGTCCTCGATGCCGCCATGCCCGGGTTCCAGACGAGGAATCACGGCTGGTCCAAGCCGTACCCCGTCGATCCGATGCCCACGCTCCCCACGTAGAGAACACTTCCCCGTTCTCGCGCACAGAGGAGGAGCCGTCGCCATCGGATCGCACGATCCAAGGCGGCGGCTCCTTCGTCGTCTATGGGTGAGGCCGACTGGTCGAGGCAGCGGTCTCCAAAACCGCCGACAGGGAGTTCGATTCTCCCCACCCATGCGCAACGCCCCGGCGAGAGCCGAGTGGCGCAGATCCTTGACAACTCAACAGCGGATGTCATTCGCACCGGACTCCCACCAGCGGGACCCGGTGCCACTGGGCGGTCGCATAGCGGCTATTGCACCTGACTGTAAATCAGGCGTCTCCGGACTTCGCGGGTTCGAGTCCCGCCCGCCCAACCACGAGAGCCCTCGGCTCTCACGACCGGATGTAGCTCAGTAGGGAGAGCGCCCGCTTTGGGAGCGGGAAGTCGCAGGTTCGAGCCCTGCTATCCGGACGAGACCGCGCGAAGCGCAGCATCGGGTTACTTCTTCTGGTGAATCGACACCCGAAGCAATCTGATCTCGCGCGGTCCGCATGCGCCTCTAGCTCAGCCGGCAGAGCACTCGGCTCTTAACCGAGGGGTCCTGGGTTCGATCCCCAGGGGGCGCACTCGCTCGTCGAAGCGCAGCATCGAGTTACTTCACTTCCACTGAAACGATCACTCGACGCGACTCAATCTCGACGAGCCCTCCGCTTCTCGCCGTGGCGACCTACCCGCCGTGAGCGTCGGACAGGGCTTTGCCTGTGACGATCCTGCCCAGCTGACGCGACGCCTCCTCTGAGTCCCTGCAGCTGTTCGGGCACACCAGCGTCGCGAACAGCCTCAGGGCCATGACGACCTTGGCGAGGTCAGGTACGGCCAGACCGTCCGTCAACTTCGTGCTGAACTCGGCAATGGAGGTCACGATGATCGTCCTGCACGGCGAGGACGCCAGGAGGCCCCCAGCATTGTCCAGGGCCGACCCCACGATCGCCTTGACCGCCTGCTGAGCGAGGCTGTCCGGCGCATTCTGCTCCAGGAACTGTGCAGCACTGTTGAAGAGCTCGCACAGGAGGTGGGACGACCGCCGCTTGCCGTCGACAGCATCGATCACATCCCAAGCGGCTGTGTTGAGGATGTCGATGAGCTCATCGCTCCTGTCATCGCTCAAGCCCAGTCGGACCAGAATCTCGACCTGCTTGTCGCCATCGATCTGACGCGCCGCCTGCGACGGCGGCACCACCGCAGGAGTGGGCGATGGCGGGTGCGACCTGCTGACCGCCCCGACCGACGAGCCGGCGGAATACATTCCGATGCCGCCGTGATTCACTGGGCATTTGGCAGCTGCCGTCGGACTCCGATGTCCACGGATCGGTGCTGTACAACCTGCCATTCTGATCCCCCTTGATCGACTGCTTTCCGCGCATTCTACCGAAAGCGCGCCACAACAGACCTTCTCCCCATTCCTATCGACGCACCTATAACTCCTCGCTGAAGCGAAGCATCGGGCTACTTCTGGAACAAGCCTCCCGATGCACCTGGATCTCAGCGAGCACACTTCATCAGAGCCGACCAGGCGGCACTCACCCCCAACCATGACAAGGAGAACCGCCATGGCTCGATACAACCGCAACACCACCACGAACGCCCCACGCACCGCAGTGAGCACGGTCTCCCGCGACACGGCAGCGCCGGACGCTCTGACCTTCGAGGGCGGTGCAGGCTGGCTGCGTGAGGCCCAGGCCGAGCTGTTCCTCGCCGCAGTCACCGACCTCAACGAGGACCTCTTCTACGAGAGCGCCGGCGACCGCGCCGAGCGCATCGAGCGCCTCGTCGCCGGGGTGGCCGTGAGCGATCCGACCTGGGTGCTCGGCCTCGTCGGCTGGCTGCGCCGCACGGCGGGTCTGCGGTCTTCGGCGGTCAACGTCGCCGTCGCCGCGGCCCACGCACGCTTCGTCGCTCAGGCCGCCGGTCACACCCGAAAGATCGTCGACGCGGCGATCGCCCGGGCCGACGAGCCCGCCGAACTGCTGGCCTGCTGGATCGCCCGGTACGGCCGCTCGATCCCGATCGCCGTCAAGCGCGGCGTCGGCGACGGCGCGGTGCGCACCTGGAACGAGGCCAGCGTGCTGAAGTGGCGCGGCAAGGGTTCCCGCGGCGACGTGGGCATGCGCGACGTGCTCAACCTCGTCCACCCGAGCCCGAAGGACGCCCGGCAGGGCGCGCTGTTCGAGGCGATCCTCACCGAGGCCTACGGTCGAGAGGCGGTCCTCGACGACCTGCTCATCATGCGCGCCCGCAGGGACTTCCTGGCGCTCGGCCGCGGCGAGCAGCTCTCGACGCTGCTCGAGGACGGCTCGACGATCCGCCGCGACGCCGCTCTCACCCACGAGGTGATCGCCGGAGCGCTCGGCACCATCCCGGGCGAGGTCTGGGAGGAGCTGGTCGACTCGATGGGCTACACGGCCCTGATGATGAACCTGCGGCGCATCGTCGAGTCGGGCGTCAGCGCCGAGGTCGTCCGAGAGGTCTCCGACCGCCTGGCCGACCCGGACGAGGTCCGCCGCTCCGGCGTCATGCCGGTGCGACTGCTCTCGGCCTACCGGAACGCGCCGCTGGAGTTCGCTCCGGCGCTGCAGAAGGCCATGGAGGTCTCGACCGAGAACGTCCCGGCCCTGAAGGGCCGCACGCTCGTGCTGGTCGACTGCTCGGGATCGATGAGCTACCCGCTCTCCGAGCGAGGCACGCTCACCCGCATGGACGCGGCCTCCGTCTTCGGTGCGGCCCTGGCCCTGCGGGGTGAGGACGTCACGCTGGTGCGCTTCGGCTCGGATTCCGAGGAAGTCGCGCACCGCCGCGGCGACGGCGTGCTCCGCCTCGCCGACCGGATGCCGTCCGACATGGGCGGCACGAACACCCGCGGGGCCGTCGACCGGCACTACGCCGGCCACGACCGGGTCATCGTCCTCACCGACGAGCAGGCGGGCTTTTCGGGCTACTACGGCCGCGGCGACGTCTTCGCGTCCGTACCGGAGAAGGTGCACGCCTTCACCTGGAACCTCGCGGGCTACCGCGCCGGCCACGCCCCCTCGGGAGCGCACCGGCACGCGTTCGGCGGCCTGTCCGACGCCAGCTTCGACCTGGTCGAGCGCGTCGAGCACGGCTTCGCCGGGGCGTGGCCCTGGGAGTGATCATCTCCCGATCCGCCCGTCGGCGCTGCAGCGATCCTGCGGCGTCGACGGGCGCGAGCCGGACTAGCTCAGCGGTGAGAGCGCCGACCTGATACGTCGGAGGCCCCTGGTTCGATCCCAGGGTTCGGCACGACGGCGACGAGCCGTTTCGCGAGCATCGTACAGAGGCCCAGTACCTCTGCCTTCCAAGCAGATGACGCCGGTTCGAATCCGGCTGCTCGCTCGACGCCCGCCGGGAGCGCGATCCCGGCACCTGGTCCTGTGGAGGAGCGGAGTCCTCGTCTGCCCGTCACGCAGAAGATCGCCGGTTCGAACCCGGTCAGGACCGCGAGGACGCCCTGACGTCCTGCATGGAGAGTGACTCCCCAGCGGTGGGGAGCCGGCCTCGAAAACCGGGCGAGGGAGCGATCCCCAGCAGTTCGACTCTGTCTCTCTCCGCTCATTCCCCCGAAGCACACCAGGCGAGTGCGCCGCCCTGTTAAGGCGGAGACAGGTTGGTTCGAGTCCAGCCGGGGGAGCGAGACGGCGCGCGGCGCGATCGTCTTCGATCGGAGGTTGCACCTCTGATCGGTTCAAAGCTCGGACCCATGGGACGCCTTGGGCCCCGCAGCCACGCCGCATTCCGCTCCGATAGCTCAGTCGGCCAGAGCGCTCGTTTCGTAATCGAGAAGTCGCGGGTTCGAATCCCGCTCGGAGCTCGACGGCCCGCAGCGCGCCGCAAGCGCTGCATGGAGAGTTGGCAGAGCGGCAATGCAGCGCCTTGCTAAGGCGTCGTCCCTGACGGGGCGCGCGGGTTCGATCCCCGCACTCTCCGCTCGCGCTGGATAGCTCAGTCGGAAGAGCAGCGGCCTCATGAGCCGAGGGTCGGTGGTTCGAGCCCACCTCCAGCGACGGGTGCGGCACGGGGCTGAAAACCTCGGGTGCGCACCAAGAAGAGACCGAGCCGGATGGCCCCGGCGACGTCTCGACCTGCGGAGCGGCCATGCTCCGTTGATCCCCCGTCGTCCAACGGCAGGACGCCTGGCTCTGGACCAGGAGACCGAGGTTCGAATCCTTGCGGGGGAGCGGGATGCAGCGACTGCTGCATCACATGGTGGCTGTAGCTCAGCTGGCAGAGCGCCTGAATGTGGCTCAGGAGGTCGCCGGTTCAACCCCGGTCAGTCACCCGGGACGCCGCACGTCGTCACCCACGTGCACCCGCCCGCATGGCGCAACGGACAGCGCACCGGCTTGCGAAGCCGGAGGCTGCAGGTTCGAGTCCTGCTGCGGGCACGATTCGCGAGAAGCGAAGAGGACGGCTACTTCCACTGCTAATGGGGAGGCTGCGGGTTCGAGTCCCGTCTGGCCAGCGGCCAGTAGCTCAATCGGCAGAGCGCCTATGTTCCGTCCTCGACCAGATCTCTCGCGAGTCCTCGTCCTTGAAGCTCAGGTGGCAGAGCGCCCGGCTGAAGACCGGGAGGTGCAGGTTCGACGCCTGCCGAGGACACGGCTCCATCGTCTAGCCCGGTCCAGGACAGGAGATTCTCAATCTCCCGACACCGGTTCGAATCCGGTTGGAGTCACCAGGCCCGCATAGCTCAGTGGATCAGAGCGCCCGCCTCCGGAGCGGGAGGCCGCAGGTTCGAGTCCTGCTGCGGGCGCTCGTCCACCCGACCACCCATGACCGGCCCTCGAAGCTCAACGGACCGAGCAGCGGTCTCCTACACCGACGGATGCGGGTTCGAATCCCGCCGAGGGCGCACATCCACACCTGGCGAGCTGGCCGAGCGGCAGAGGCTGCGGGCCGCAACCCCGTGCAGACCGGTTCGACTCCGGTGCTCGCCTCCACCCATGACATCCGCTGCTGAGTCGTCGTCCACGACAGCCCTGCAGGCCACCCATCGAAGAGAAAGAGCGAGACCATGCGAATACGCAGCCGTGGCGCGTCCGTCGCCGTGCTCAACGCGTCCTTCGAGCCGCTGGGCATCGTGACCCTGCACCGGGCGATGGTCTTCCTCGCCCGTGAGCGCGCCACGGTCATCGAGGCGGTGCCGGACGCCTACGTCCAGACCGCCGGCGACCGAGTCTTCAACATGCCGCGGGTCATCGCCTTCCGCGACATGGTCAGGTCCGTCTCCGCGTACTCGCCTATGCCGTGGTCCCGCCGCGGTCTGCTGGTCCGCGACGAGCACCGCTGCGCCTACTGCGGCGCTGCGGGCGCTGCCACGGTCGACCACGTCCTGCCCCGTTCCCGCGGCGGCCGGAACGCCTGGCTGAACACCGTGGCCGCCTGCGGTCCGTGCAACGGACGAAAGGCCGACCGCACGCCTGAAGAGGCAGGCATGGAGCTGCTCTGGCAGCCCCGCGAGGTCACTCGCCGAGACACGCTCGTCGTCGGCATCGCCCAGCTCGGAGCCGACCTCGAGGCCATCGGCCTGGCAGTCTGACTCGGCTTCTCAGCGCCCCGTCGACTGCATCCGCAGATGCGACGGGGCGCTGTCGTCGTTCGGAGCCCTACGTCCTCCAGCGCAGGAGGCGGGTGCTGGGGGGGCGGGGAGGGCCCGGCGGAGCCGGTCCGGAAGCAGTGGTGACGAAGAACATCACCGCTCACACGGAGGTCGCCATGTCCTGCCCCAACTGCACCTGCACCCACGACGCCGACGTCGAGATGGAGTCCAGTGCCCGCAGCGTCCGTCAGCGGGGGAGCATCACCTACACCTGCTCGGTGTGCGGCTACGCCGAGACCCGGGCCTGAGCGACGGGAACGCCATGATCACCATCGCTCCCGTTCAGTCCGGTCGCCACCTGGAGATCACTCTCAACCGGGACGTGCTCGAGGACGAGCAGGCACTGGACGCCGTGCTGAAGAGCCTCGGCAAGAGCCGGTACGAGTCGCACCGCGCGATCGCGGCGCAGATCGAGGCTCAGCTCGCCTCTCCGTTGCCGCTGATCCGCTTCAGTCTCAACCCCTCCGCGGCCGCCCGCATCGAGAACTCGCTGCGGTTCCGCCTCGAGGCCCGCGGGAAGTACCGCGACTGGGGTCAGGTCGACCTCCACCAGAAGCTGTGCCGAGTCCTCGGCATGCACCGTCCGTCGGTCTTCGCCTGAGGCGCAGGACCGGCACCACAGACCGACTCCGACCGCCGTCACGACGACAGCCGCGCCAGTGCTGCGAGGCGTCCGAGCCGCGTTCGATCCGCGAGAAGCAGCTGCACGCGCAGCCACGCCGCAATGGACGAGCGCGCCGGCCTCCCGCCAGCGAGAGCACCGCGGCGGCGGTCGGGGTCACCCCCTTTTTTCACCAGCACCGAGGAGGCACCCATGACCATCGAGACGTACTTGCGCACCAACGACGAGACCGTCCTCTTCCTGGCCGAGTACGGCTCACGGGCGTACGGCACCGCAACCGATGCCAGCGACCACGACCTCATGGGTATCTACCTCGAGTCCGACGACCAGATCTACGGACTCGCCGAGGCAAAGACGAAGCAGACCGACCTCGGCCGACGCTCCACCTCCGCCGACACGGATGTCACGCTGCACCCGCTGCGCAAGTACGTCTCGCTGGCGGCGAAGGGCAACCCCACGGTGCTCTCGCTGCTGTGGAGCCCGGAGCACCTCGTCGAGACGACTTCAGCGGCCGCTCGGCTGCTCATCGAGAACCGCTCGCTGTTCGTCACCAAGCAGGCGATCGCCTCGCACATGGGCTATGCGCTCAGCCAGCGCAAGGCGCTGACCGGGGAGCGGTCCAAGCGCACGAACCGGCCCGAGCTGGTCGAGAAGCACGGCTACGACACGAAGTTCGCCGGGCACCTGCTCCGGCTGCTCATCCAAGGCGTCGCCCTCGTCGAGACCGGCGGCTACGAGCTGCCGATGCCGCGGGGCCAGCGCGCGCTGGTCACGGCCACGCGGGCCGGCGAACTGAGCCTGGAGGACGTCCTGGATCGGGCAGACGCCCTCACCGAGAAGCTGCGCAGCCTCGACGAGGAGTGCGGCCTGCCGAAGCGGCCCGACACGGACCGCGTCGACGCGCTGCTGAAGGACCTCCGGCAGACGGCGCTCGACGAGGGCCGACCCACCGACGACCGACCCCACCGAGAAGGACTGAGCCCTTGACCCAGACCCCCGTCCCCATCGACCTCGAGACCACCGGGCTGCACCCGGCCGACGACGCCATCCTCGAGTTCGCCATGCTGCTGGTCGACCGCGACCTCGACGTCGTGGCCGACTTCGGCAACCGCGTGGTCTTCCAGCCCGAGGACGTTCTCGAGGCCCGGATGAACGACTACGTGCGCCGGATGCACACCGACAACGGCCTGCTCGAGGCCGTGCGGGAGTCCGATCTTCGTCTCGACGCCGTCGATGAAGAGGCCGCCGACTGGCTTCACGAGCACGGCGTCGCCGGAGACGGCGCGGGCATCGTGCTCGGCTCCAGCTGTCGCCTCGACCTCTACATGATCGAGCTGCAGATGCCGCGCCTCGCCCGCCTGCTCACCCACCGGATGATCGACGTCTCCGGCGTCCGCGAGAGCCTGAACCTCTACCTCCCGGGCCTGGAACTCGCCGACGACGCGCGCATCCACGAGCACGTGCCCGCGGGCGAGGGAGCGACCAGCCACCGTGCGCACGACGACATCCGCTGGACGCTCGGCGAGGCACGATGCCAGCGCGAGACGCTCCGAGGCCTCATCCGGCCCTGATCCGCCGCGTCTCGGTGAACCCGGTCGACGCAGCAGACGCTGCTCGGCCGGGCGCTCCGCCGCGCGCACTTCCTTCCCCAATCAGCCCAGGAGGGCACTATGACCGACATCATCACCAACGCCCTGATCGACCTGGCCCTTGACGGCAAGGTCTCCGACCTTACTTTCGCAGAGAGCCATGGCCGTCATCTCGCGGTCGCCGGCAAGAGCGCGCGCCTGCTGCGCCCCGGCGATGTCGTCGCCGTCCGGGACCTCGCAGAGGACGGCATCGGCACTGCACGAGTGAAGACCGTCATGGACTCCCGCGCCCCGGAGCACGCCGGCGACGTCTGGGTGCTCACCGAAGACACCGCCCACCGGATCCCCGGATCGCGATTGCTCGTCGTCCAACCGCCGCGTGGGTAGAAACCCGCGCCGACACCGATCGAAGGAGATCGCCATGAACCGATGGGAGCTCGCCTGGTTCCGCATGTGCCGCAGGCATGGGGCCGACTCACGAGACACCAGCACCCCTCGTCCCAGAACGCCGATGAGCGAGATCGCGTTCTGGGCCGTCAAGGCACCGCTGCGGGTGCTGTGCGCAGTCAGCTCGCGACGCACCACGAAGACCTGACCCGCCGCACCGACGCCGCCGATTGCAGAAGGACCGCACATGACCAGCACCGCTTCAGCCGCACCACTGACCGACGTCGCCGTCGGGGACATCGTCTCCGTGGCCCGCGTGCTCGACCACCCAGCCTGGAAGAACCAGCGCGGCGTCGCCGAAGACCTCGGCGACTGCGCCGTCATCGACGTCAGGCACGTCCCGGCGATCCCGGGACCATGGGGCGCGCGCGAGGCCAAGACCCTCATCCGGGCCCACGGCGGGTTCTGGTACGACGCCGCGACGGGCCTGCAGGAGAACTCCGGGGCGACCAGGATCGAACCTGCCGACAGGAAGGTCGGCTGACCTCGCCTTCGCCCCAGGGCGATCGGCGCAGCCGATCCGGGGTGGTGGGGGACACCAGACCATCACCAGCAGAAGGAGGGCTCGTCATGGACGCTCTTCGCGAACGGATCCTCCGCGCGCTCCGGGGACTGCTCGTCCTCGCCGTCATCGGCGCGTTCACCATCAACGTCCTCGTCGTTGTGGCCATGATCGGATCGAGCGTGTGGACCGGCTACGCTCTGCCATCGATCGTCATCATCGGCTTCAGCGCCGCCGTCTGGGTGCCGGTCGCTCTCTACGTCCGCAAGCGTCGCAGTACCTCGCGCACGGCCCAGGAGGACGAAGAGCACGAGTCGGAAAAGGACCTCGGTCCCATCCGCATCTCGCGTTGAACCGGACTCGGTGGAGCGCCACCGTTCCCTCGTCTCCCCGCGGCTCAGCCCATGCTGACCGCGGGGATTCCTCATGCCTGCGTTCGCACACCCCGACGGTAGACTGAGGCCATGACAAAACCGCACGCCACGGCCGGCGTCTGACGTCTGTTCGTCATCGAGCTCGAGGCCGAGCGCCCTCCCCGCGCCGTGATGGGCAAGGCCTTCAGCGTGCTCGGCGCGCCGAGCACCGACCCGTTCGCCGAGCGACCGCGCTGCGATGCCCCGACCACGACCACCACGCACCGAGGAGCGCACACCATGCACGACGACGCGCTCTACTACGCCGACCAGTCCGACTGGTCGCCCCTGGACTACCAGGGTCTGTGGCGCTACCTCAACCGTCTGTTCCAGACACTGGGACCCGCGCCGAGCAAGACCAACGCCATCGACCCGGCCAGCCTGTCGGCACAGATCCAGGCCCGCCGCACCGGCAGGCGCGACGACGAGCTGGCAGCGATGGACCTGAACCGCATGAGCCACGAGACGACGTACCTGATGAAGCACATGCTCATCCGCACCGGACGCCTCGAGATGGCGACCCGGCGCTTCCCGAACCTCGCGGGCCTCCACGAGGTCGGCGAACTGGAGCGCCCGCTCTACCTCGACGACCAGCCGACGTTCGTCCACGACTACTACACGCGGGTCGGCATCTACCTGTAGACCGCTCGAGGGCGACGCTCTCGCACCGCGGCGCGTCGGGCTCCTCCTCCATCGATCACATGTTCGACAATGGAAGAAGTTCCTCGCACAACATCACGAAAAGGAGAGCCATGCCCGACGCCGCAGCACCGAAGTCCTCCGCAGGGGAGAGGCCGCTGATCTGGATCAGCTGGATCGGAGGCGCGCTCTGCCTCATCCTCGCTCTGCTCATCACCCACCTCGTCCTCAGGATCGTGCTCCTGGCCGTCGGCGTCGCCGTGCTCGTCGTGGCGATCGCCGTCACGACCAGGCGCGTCAGGAGGCGACGGGCCGACGAGCCCGGCGGCGCGACCGCGCCATGACCTGAGCACCAGACACCACCCCAGAGAGCAAAGCCCTCGGCCATTCGGCCGGGGGCTTTCTTCATGCCGTCGTCATTTACTCGCTCTCTCGACTGGGCGAGGATAGGGCGTGAGTGACCCACTCGCATATGAGTCGAAAGAGTATTAATCATGACCCACAGCGCTGACCGCAGACCCGTCGGGGACTTTGACCATGCCCTGTCCCTGCTCGACCACGAGCTGGAGGGACTGGAGCTCGACGAGCCCATCCAGATCCGAGCCATCGGCGGCTATGCCCTCCTCAAGCACGGCATCCGCGAGGACGAACGGGCACTGACCGTCGACATCGACACGATGACCCGGGACTACTCCGCCGCCGTGCAGGACGCCATCGCGACGGTCGCCGAGCGGACAGGACTGGCGAAGGACTGGCTGAACAACGACAACCTCGGAGGCAACGACCCCGACGAGGTCGCCGCGATCTACGACGCCGAGTGGGAGCCGCAGGACGACGGACTGAAGAACATCGACATGGCGATCGCCTCGGTGCCGACGCTCACGCGAGCGAAGATCATCGCCGCCGACACCGCTCAGTTCTCCGACCGTGACCAGGACGGACCGGACCTCGTGAGGCTCATTGAGCACCAGGGGATCGAGTCCCTGGCGGCCTATCGAGCGAAGTACCCGGACCCGTTCGAGGAGTACCCCGAAGCGGGCGAGCTCATGCAGGGGTACTACGCGCGCAAGAAAGGCGCAGCGGGCCCGAGCACCGCCGAGCGGATGCAGCGCCTGAGCGACGAGGTCGCCGGCCTTGACTGGGGCGACGAGTTCGAGACCGCCGGCTACGACGACTACTACTGAGGAGAACCGTCGAGACCGAGCCCGCAACGAGACCCCGTCGCCGCCGTGGCGTCGGGGTCTCGTCTTTTCCGCTCGTGCCAGGCGGAGCAGGAGGAGAGGGCTCGGCGCAGCCTCGCCGGGATCCGCAGCGACAGCAACGCCGGGCCGACGCCTGCGCCGCGTCCATCTACACAGGAGTCACCGATGAGCATCATCAGCGCACTGCGCTCGGCCCTCGCCGGCCGGCCCGACCAGCATCCAAGCCCGACCAATGAGCAGATCGCCGACTGGCTGCGCACCACGCCGGAGGCGCTGGTAGCGTTCGAGGCCGCCTACAGCGACTTCGAGGACCGGTCCCCGGTGTCCGAGAACTTCTTCGACGTGAACTCGCGGCAGGCCGCGGCCATGTCCCGCGCAGGGAACGGGGCTCGCGCCGAGGCCGACCAGGAGGCCGTGCAGAACATCGTCGACGGCATCGTCGACGCTCTGCGCCACGACCCCGCGGCGCTGGAAGCGGGCCCCGATGCCGAGCGCTCGGACGGGGTCTCCCTCGACGAGGTCATGGCCCTGCCCGAGCGCCTGCGCCCGCAGTTGACCGGCACGCGCGTAGTCCGCGACGCGGCAGAACCGGCCTATCCGGTCCTGGTCGCCGCCCTGGAGCGGGCCCGCCAGGAGCAGGATGATGACCAGCGCGAGCAGCTCCTGCTCGGCATCAACGCCATGCTCGACACCTTCGACCTCGACCCCGTCCTCTACGCGGCGCTGTCGCGCAATCCGACGTCGATGGGCCACTGGCTCGGAGCACTGGAGCGGGCGGTCGCCACGACCGGATTCCTCCGCGTCCCCGAGACGACAGTGCGGCGCGTGCCGCTGCCGATCCTGCAGATGACGAGGCTCGGCTACGGGGAGCTCACGCCCACGACGATGGAGATCATCGACGCCTGGACGCGCGAGGCCTTCGAGCTCGACGAATCGAAGTCCTACTTCATCAGGACCGGGACCTACTCGTCGAAGTTCGACTTCCGCAACGCCCACGTCCACGACCCAGCCGAGGTCCGCGAGATCGGCCGGTACCTGGCCTACATCCAGTTCCAGGCGAACCAGATGGCCTCGCCGCTCAATCAGCCCGGGCCCATCGTCGGCGTCTCGACGACGAATGAGTGGGTCGTGCGCGAGTGGATCGAGGACGAGTCGGGGTCGCCGACCATCTACCACGGCATGCCGCTGCGCACCGAGTTCCGCTGCTTCGTCGACTGCGACGCCGACGAGTTGCTCGCGGTGGCCCCGTACTGGGACCCCGAGGTCATGCTCGAGCGGTTCGAGCAGCGCGCCGATGCCGACGACCCCGACATGCGCCACGACGCGATCGTGTTCCGGGCGCACCTGCCGGTGCTCATGGAGCGCTTCGAGCGGCTCAGGAGCACAGTCGAGCAGGAGGTCGCCGCGATCCTGCCGGCCCTCGAGCTCGAGGGGCAGTGGTCGCTGGACATCATGCTCAACGACGACGCCGGCGAGCAGCTCTACGCCATCGACATGGCACCGGCGGCGTCGTCGGCGCTGTCGCACCACGTGCCCGCCGGGCGGCTGAAGAAGACCTCGGTCGACTGGATGCCGCGACTAACCGCGTAGGAGCGGAGAAGGAGAGACCCTCATGCCCACCATCACCATCGCCTGCGACGTCGACGGGGTGCTCGCCCCGGTCACGCTCGCCGATCCGGCCCCCGGCTGCATCGAGCTGCCGCGCGTCAACCACGGCACCCAGGTCCTCACCCGGGTCGTCGCCGCGCTCAAGGGCTGGCACGCCGCCGGCGCGGAGGTCCTCTGGCACACCACCTGGCGGTCGCCGTACACCGACGACCTGGAGAGGACGCTGTCGCTGCCGCGCTTCGGCCACCTCGCCAGCGAGGACGAGTTCCTCCGGCCCGACCCTCCCCGGTCGTGGTGGAAGCTCGCCGCCGTCGAGCGGTGGCTGCGCGACGCGCCCGACGACGCGCGTCTGGTCTGGATCGACGACGACATCGACGACGCGATCGTCGCCGGGGAAGTCGCCGGGCAGACCCTGCGGGACCCTCGCCTGCGGATCATCAGCCCCGACTCAGGCGCGGGCCTGACCGCCGTCGAGATCGACCTCGTCTCGTCGCTGGTGCGAGCTCGGACCGACGGCCTGGTCGTCGGTTGACTCGACGAGATGGCACCAGCCCCGCTCCGGAAGTCCCGGAGCGGGGCTGCGCTTTCTCATTCTGGGACGACGATCAGTGCGCGGAGTGGGCTCGGCGCAGCCTCGCCGGGGGATGCGCTGACAGAAGTGGATTCCCGAAGCGCAGTGCCAGTTGCAGAAGTGCACTGCATCGGAGACCCACGTCGATCACACGGCTCCCCTGGACAGGGCGATGCAGAACCCCGGGTCGGATCACCACCCGGGGACGTGCGGCAACAGCCGCACGAGCGGTTCGAATCCGCCTGGGGCCACCACGACAGGACCATCTCGCAAGGTCAGGAGAACGCCATGCTCTCGCTCATCATCCGCCGCATCACCCAGGACGCGCTCGAGACCCGGCAGGAACGGGTCATCATCGGCTTCTTCCTCGGTCTCATGGAGATCTTCGCCGTGCTCGCCGTCTTCTCGATCGCCGCCATGATCGGCGGCATCGTCGGCACACAGGAGCTCGCCGTGGCCATGGGCCAGATCGCCGGCTCGACCTACCTAACAGCCGTCGTCATCGGCTGGAGCGTCGTCGGCCTGCGCGGCCGGACCGCCTGAGCTCGGACGCTGTGCGCACTCATCATCACCATTCTCGATGACAACAGCCCCCGGGGGAGCGGACGCTCCTGCCGGGGGCTGTTTTTTGTCACCACGAGTCAGTCAGCTCGTCAATCGCTCGAGCCCGCCTCCGGCGAGGACCGCTTTGATCATGTCAGGCGGAACCGTGATCACCATCGCCCCGTCATGGCGGACGGCGACCTCCACGCCGTCCGAACCAGCAGGTGGCGACACCGACTCGACGCCGGAGGGGAGGGTCGTGCGCGCAGCGGAACGCACTGCGGCCAACCACTCGTCGTAGTCGGCGTGCGACCGCTCGGGAGGCGTGGCCACCTTCCGCGTGCCCCGGGCCTCACCTCGCTGCAACGGACCGCCGGGCTGGGGTTGGCCGATCAGCCAAGTCATTTCGAGCGCCGGCTCGACGTCGAAGCGTACCTTCGGCACAAGCGCGGTCGGATCCTTCGCCGATGGGCTCGAAGGCGGCACCATGACGCGGGTGTGAGTCAATGGGCGATACGTCGCGACGACGATGCCATCGTAAGTGCTCAGCAGGTAGTCGCCATGCTCGCGCAGATAGCGGTCGCTGAGATCCGGCCAGTCGCCGCCGGTGCACCTGCTCAGATCTTGCAGCGCTTTCGAAACGTCGGTTCCGGCGCGGAGGCTCGCAGCGATGCCTGGGTAGGTGTCCTTCATGTTCATCAAGATCATACGACCATCATAGATGATGATGCAGAATGATGCTACGACGGTCGCGTGCAGAGCCCGGCGCAGCCGGGACGGGAGCGTTCGTGGCGACGCACACGCTCGCCAGGAATGGAGGAGGAGACATGCCCGCATCCCACGAACGAGGAGCATTCGCGCTCCGACGCACCGACATCGGCGCGCACTTGACGATGGCAGGGCTCGTCACGCTGAGTCTGACCGAGGCTGATCTCGACGACCTGCGCGCTTTGCTGGACGAGGCCGCTCCGGCCATGGAGGCCGCCGGCGGTGCTGCGACTGCAAGCGCAGCTGCAGGGAAGAGCTCGGTTCAGACTGTTCGGTCCGTGCCCACCCCTGCGGAGCTCGCTCCGAAGTGCGGCTCGGCGCAGGTCCCGGTGTTCTCGACCGTCACCGGCGACGAGCCGCCGGAATCCGCCCCGCTGCTCAGCGCCGAAAGCATCAAGGTGCTGCCAGGCGTGCAGCCGTTCGTCGCCGAATTCGGCCTGGATCCCGCCGATCTCGCCGAGATCATCAACGACCCCGAGGACGAGTGGCTCGACGACGACGGCACCAAGAGCGTCCACCTGCGCGGTGACCACGCCGTGGTCCTCGGCCTGGCGGACGAGACCGTCGTCTCGGTCATCCCGCGATCGCGTGCGCTGCGGAACAAGCCGGTGTCACCGGGGATGCCCCGCGGCCGCGGCGGCCAAGGCACCCGCTACCCGACGTCGATGAACGAGCTGGAGGAGCTACTGCGTGCCCGCGGCGCAGAGATCACCTTTGTGAGCTCAGGCCACCGGCGCGTGGACTTCGACGGCCGGTCGTCGACGCTGGTGACCACGCCATCGGACCATCGGTCATTGCGCAATACGATCACCCAGCTCGAGAAGGGGCTCGGCCTCGACCTGCGCAGGGATTCCGTTCGCTAAGACCCGCCGACGATCTGTCATCGAGGACCCCGTCACCGATCCGGTGGCGGGGTTCGTCGTTTCTGCCGCAGGCCCCGTGGAGAGGGGCTGGCTCGGCGCAGCCTCGCCGGGGTCGGCTCTGACAGAGCACATCGCTCGTGCGCAGGCGCGGGCCGGATCGAGGAGCCCGCCATGTCCGCACTGCCCACCCTGTTCCCGCGCGTCCCGCTCAAGCGGATGGACGCGGCCATGCTCGTCGTCGAGCTCGACCGCGAGACCTCGCGCCTCATGCCCGGGGCGAGCGAGCTCATCACCTCGGCGCTGACCATGGCCAGCTTCCTGCACCGCAACCAGACGCGCTTCGTGCGCGGAGACATGGACCGCGTGCCCTACATCGAGCACCCGTTGCGGGTCGCCCTGCGGATGATCCGCTGGGGCAGCCGCGACGGCGAACTGATCGCCGCGGCGCTGCTGCACGACATCCTCGAGGACTGCGGCGCTGAACTGGTCGAGGTCTTCGGCGATCCCGAGCGGGACGACGAGGCCCCAGCGATGCTGCTGAAGCGCCTGTACGGCCACCGCGTGGCTCACCTCGTCACGACGGTGACGAACCCGAAGGCGCGCATGAGCCACGCCGAGTACCGCGAGCACATCGCGGCCCTGGCGAGCTCCGGGTCCGAGGCGCTGCTCATCAAGGCCAGCGACCTCAAGGACAACGCGGGCTCGATCCGGCACCAGCTCGGCCACGGCATGGACGAGAAGCTGCTGCGGATGCTGAAGAAGTACCTGCCGGCCGTCTCGGTCGTCGCCGACGAGATCGATCGGTCCGCGCACCGCGGCACCGCCGGGGACGACGTGCGACGGCTCGATGAAGAACTGCGCGAGCTGGCCCGCGAGCACGGCGTCGCCTGAAGCCGGAGCGGGCAGAGGCTCGGCGCAGCCTCGCCGGAAGAAGAGAAGAGAGCACCACGAGCAACGGGCGGCGAGCACCGCCCGGACGATCAAGGAGAGAACCATGACCGCATTCACCATCACCCGTGCCGACGCCTCGTCGAAGACCAGCACCGGCAAGACCGTCACACGCCCCCGGTTCGCGCTGACCTTCGACCTCACCGACGACGAGACCCGTCGTCTGCGCGACCGCATCGCCACTGTGCTGTCGGGCAGCGAGTACGAGTCCCACCGGACCATCGCCGCGTCGATGGTCGACGGCTCCGCCGCTGACTTCAACCCCTCGGCCCTGCGACTGGTCGTCGCGGCCATGGATCGAGCGGGCGTGGCCAGTGACGCCGCGGTCGCCGCCTACGAGGGCATGAAGTCGGCCCTGACCGGGCTCGACGCCGAGCGCGCCGTGAAGCGCGAGGCCAAGGAGAGCCACGAGCCCGCCGCGGCCTGACCGCACGCAGAGAGACCCCCGTGGGAGCAGATGCTCCTGCGGGGGTCTCTCTTTTTTCTGCGACGCTGCTCGATCACGGACCGGGAGCCAGCGTCATCGCGCTGATCTCGCCCGTCATCAGCCCGCCGACGAGCAGCAGGATCGCCGAGATCCCGATCACCCCGACGGCGAAGGGGACCGGGCGGTCCTCGTAGAGCTTCTTCAGCCGGGCCACTGGCCCGGCTCGCTTGGTCGTCTTCTCGTCGTTCTCGTTGTGGTCGTCGGTGCCGATCATGATCGATTCCTTCCGAGGTCGTGGTCGTGATGGACAGTGGGTGGGAGTCCTACAGGCCGGTGCGCAGCGGCACGACGAGGTCGCCGATCATGAGCACGAGGCCCATCGACACCAGCGCGAGGCCGATGCAGTACGCCAGCGGCAGCTGGGCGGCGACGTTGACGTAGCCGGGGTCGGCCTTCCTGCGCACCTTGGCGATGCCCTTGCGCAGCCCCTCCCAGGCCGCGCCGAGGATGTGGCCGCCGTCGAGCGGCAGCAGCGGGACGAGGTTGAACACGCCGATGAAGAGGTTGAACGAGCCGATGAACATCACCAGCAGCGCGGTCTTCCCGCCGATGTCGAGGCCCTCGGCATCGGACGAGGTGACTTCGCCGGCGAGCCGGGAGCCGCCGACGATCGACATCGGGCCGTCCTGGTCGCGCTCGTCGACTCCGACCACGGCCTGCGCGACGTTCCACACCTTCACCGGCAGCTGGGCGATCGAGGTGACCGCGTGCGCGGTCGTCTCACCCATCTGGATCATCGTGTAGATCGGGCCGTGGCGGGTGACGACCTCCTCGGAGACGGGGGAGACGCCGAGGTAGCCGACCGTGGTCGTCTCGCCGGTGCCGTCGAGGTCACGGGCCATCGTCACGGTCGACGTCTGCGAAAGCGAGACCTGCTCTCCGTCGCGGACGACGTCGAGCTGCAGGGGCCCGTCCTGGTTGGCGTGGACGAGCGCCGAGACCTCGTCCCAGGTCTCGACCGGCTCCCCGTTGAAGGCGACGATTTCGTCGCCGACCTCGAGGCCGGCCATGCGTGCCGGCGAGTACGGATCGTCGGCCGCACACGTGGTGCGGCCCTCCGACTCGTCGATGAGGCAGTCGGCGACCGTGGCGACCACCGGCTCGCCTGTCGGCTCCACGGTGTGGACCCCGTGGATCCCGTAGACGCCGAGGAAGCAGACGAAGGCGATGCAGATGTTCACACCCGGGCCGGCCAGCATGACGAGCATCTTCCGATGCCACGGCAGCTTGTAGAACAGCCGGTCCTCGTCGCCGGGCTCGACCAGCTCGAACTCCGCCGAGCGCGACCGCGAGACCATCTGCGCGAACAGTCCAGTGTTGGACTTGCGCAGCACGACCTCCGGCTCGCGCTCCGGCGACGGTGCGGCGTCCGCGCCGCCTCCGGGCTTCTCGGCCGCCGCCTCGCGCTGACGCTTGAGCTCCTTCGAGCGCTCAACCGCCTGCTCGATGGTCTCGCCCTTCTCGGGCGGGAACATGCCGATGATCTTCACGTATCCGCCGAGCGGCACGAGCTTGATGCCGTACTCGGTCTCGCCCAACTTCCGTGACCAGACCGTCGGGCCGAAGCCGACCATGTACTCGCTGACCCGGCACCCGAACTTCTTCGCGTAGTGGAGGTGGCCGAGTTCATGGAGAGCGATCGAGACGAAGATCGCGATCAGGAAGATCACGACCCCGAGCGCGTAGAGGAAGGCGGTCATCCGAGGATCGCCTCCTCGATCGACATGCGTTCGTCAGCCATCCTCGCCCCTCGTCTCGTTGCATTCGACTCGTCTCGTATACGTCTATTCTCTCATGCCTGCAACGCCTATCGACAGATCACCGATAGGGCAACCGTGCCGCTATCGGTGATCGAATGGGAATGGCGGCTCTGTTCAGCCGAGCTGGTCCTCCCGCACTGACTCGTTGGACGCGTCCTCGTACCCGGAGCTGAGACGGTCGACGGCCCGCGCCGACGACTCCGCGCTCATCGACTGCTTCTGCGCCTGGGCGACCGGATCGGCGATCCCGAACGACTCCAGGTCGTCGGCGATCTTCAGGCTCACCTCGGCGATGCGCTCACGGGTGTAGAGAGCGTCATAGGCGTCGAGCCCCGAGCGGCGCACCCGCGCAGCCAGCGCGGGAGTGTCGGGATGGTGTGGGTTGCGCTGGTCGATGTAGTCCTCGGCGGTCGCCTGACGGGCGGCGAGGCCGAAAATCTGCGCGCGGCGCGCATCGTCGCCGTCTCGGCTGGCAGCGTTGACCTCGAGGACGACGAGCTCATCGAAGCTCGGGTCCTCGCCAGGCGGATCCATCGCCGCGTCGCGGGCGGCGTCGAACGGGTCGTAAGGCACCTCAGCGGCGACGGCGTTCTCGCGGCGGGAGACCTGCCCCTCGAACTCGACCTGGGCCTGGATGGCGGCGTCGTCGGAGGCGATCCTCGCCGCCTCCACCGGACCTGCGGTCCTGTCGTCCATCCAATCGCGCACGGTGCCCGCGTGTAGATGACGCACGTCGCCGTCGACGTACCCGGTGCGGTCCAGGTCGATGCCGCCGGCGGCGTCGAACCAGACGTCGGCCGGGAGCCGGGTGCCCTCCTCCCGCGACAGCTGAGTGGTGGGGGAGGGATCGTTCAGGCGCACCGAGCCGCTCGCGTCGTCCCGCTCGAGGACGTCGCTCGGGATCCGTGGGCCGACGGCACCGTGCGAGATCGTCGGGCGCGAGCCCGGCCTCAGGGCGGCGACCGGCGCATCCAGCGTCGACAGCGCCGCGCCGAAGCGCCCAGGCGGGACCTCGAGGCGGTCGTTGCCGTCCGGGCCACCGGCGTCGAGCAGGAGCCCTCGCTGGGACATGCCCCGCAGATCGAGGTTCTCGTCGAGGAGGTACGTCCGATGCGTGAACTCCCGCGGATGCCCCCTGACCTCCGGGGCCACTTCGCCGAAGAGGGCGCGGCCGGCATCGTCGTGCCCGGTCCCGAGCGTGATGTCGACCTCCTCGGTGCTCCCATCCGAACGGGTGCGCTGCGCGGAAGTGGGAAATGTGTCGATGACGTGCTGGGCCATGGCTGACCTTCTTCCTGTATCCGAAGTCGTAGGGTCCGCCCTCTCGACTCCTCATCGAGTGACGTGTCCACAGATTATATAACAGGCATGTGAGAAACCCCCGGAACACGTCTCGACAGACGTGCCCGGGGGCATCATTCACGCACTCATGCCGCAACCGGATTCGCGGTGGGCGCGGGCTCCTTCTTCCCGCCCTTCTTCTGCGTGCGTTGCAGCTTCGCCCGCTCATCGCGAGTCAGCCCGCCCCAGATGCCGAATCGCTCGTCGTTCTTCAGCGCCAGCTCCAGGCACATCTCGCGCACCGGACAGTCGATGCAGACCTTCTTCGCCTTGTGGCTGGCACCGCCGCCGGAGAAGAAGAGATCGGGGTTCATCTGACGGCAGCTCGAGAGCTCGCGCCAGGACTGGTCAGTGTCGGTCTCGTCCGTGCCGGACGAGACGCCGGTGATGGTGGTCATGGTTCAGGCTCCCTCTCCCGTGGTGTTCTCCAAGCTCTGCAACTTCTGATCGAGCACACGTGTGATGTCGGTGCAGCGGCCCGCGAAGCACAGCGCGACGACCTCGGTCACCTGCGCTGCCGGCGTGCCTGCGAGCATCTCGTGGCCGTGGTCGCGGCCAGGGACCTTCCAGCTGACCGTGCCGTCGGAGGCGGTGATCGACAGCCGCGCGATCTCCGTGCCCTCGTGCTCGACGTGGATCAGCGCCGTGCTCGACGAACCGGCAGGATCGCCGGTGTATGCGCCGATCTCTGCGCGGATGCCGACGGCGTTGAACTCGTCGACGAGTGCCTGCGCCGTGGCCCGGTGGTCGTCGACGCCCTGCGTGAAAGCGCTCATGCCGCGCCTCCTTCCGTTCCGCCGGGAAGCGCGAGGGCCTCCCGCTCCTTGTAGACCTCGTAGAGGGTCTGCCCGGCGTCGCCGACGACGAGGAAGGCCATCAGGGCCTGGTCGACGTCGACCATCTCGGCGGCGACTAGCGCCAGCTGCGCCTCGAGCCAGGTCTTCATCACGCGCCAGGCGACGCGCTCGGCCTGGGCGCGGGACGTGCGCTCGGCCCTGCTGCCCGACTTCAGGCGGCCCGCCTTCTCCTCGGCGGCAAGCAACCGCTCCATCCGGTCGACGTTCGCCGGGAGACTGAACCCGCGCTGGCCGTGCGGGGTGTCGAGCATGAAGTCCAGCGAGCTGGGCACGCCGGAGCCGTCGTAGTCGACGGCGATCCGGCGTGCGCCGTGCTTGGCGAGCAGCGCCTGCATCTCGGCGACGGTCTGCGCCGCGTCGATGCGGGTCGTGTAGTTGACGGGGGCGGCCATGATCAGGGCTCCTCCAGAACGGGCACGAAGTACTTCGCACGCGGGAACGGGCCGCCGAGCCAAGCAGCGAACTCGGAGTCCGTCATCGTGCCTCGCGGGTGGATGTTTCCGCCCTCCTGGAAGGCGTCATTCACATCCGAAGTGCATGTCGGCTTGAGCGGATGCCCGCACTCGAGGCAGTAGAAGAGGTCGTCGCGGAGTCGGTACTCAGCACGCATCGCGCCCCAGGCCTCGATCGTCGAAGAAGGGCAGGCACAGCCCGAGCGATACCGGGTCTCAGGCAGATCCTCGTCGGCGGGCATCTGAGCGAGATCATGCCAACCCTTCACGAGCTGGCACTCCATCGAGCTCAGAACCCTCTTCATCTCGTGGATGCCTCGAAGCGTGCGCGCGATATGGTCTTCATCGGTGTGATCGATCAGGTCCTGCACTTCATCAGACCCGCACTGCTCAATCTTCGCGCTCGACCATTCCTCCGCGGCCGACAAGAGCTGCTTCGGGCCGAAGCCAGTAAACACATAGCCGTCGATCCAAGCCCGGCGCTCATGTCCGTCGACGTAAACAACCTCAGGGGCATACGGAAGATGGAACACATCATTCTGATCAGTCATCACACACCCCCTTCCTCGTCGGCCCGGTCGTCGACCGGGACCAGTTCGCCGATGCCACGGACCTGCCAGTCGCCGGTGGCGACGTCGACGAGCGTGCAGTTCATCTCCGCCGGGGCCTCCGAGTCGAACTGCTCGAAGAGGTAGACCCGCGCGGGAGAGTGCGCCGGCGGCGCGCTGTAGATGTCCTCGTCGAGGTGGACCCGTTCTCCGAGTTCGATGCCGCGGTGAGCGCCTTCGTCGTGCTCAGACTCAGCCTCGCCGCCCGCGGCGGCAGAGCCGGAGCCCTGCTCGCCGGGGAGGAGACCGGCGAGGGCGAGGAGCAGCTCGCCGGTCTCGTGGTGCTTGCGGTGCAGCTCGTCGATGATCTTCTGAGCCTCGCTCATTACGCGGCTCCCTTCTTCTCGCTCGCGCCCACGGCGGCCTCCTCGACGGACTTCACGGCCAGGTAGAGGCCCTCGCGGTTGAGATGGCGCGAGTACGCCGCGTCGAGGTAGAGGACCGGGATGTCGCCGGCGACCTTCTGGAGGATCGGGCGCAGGATCTGCTTGATCGGGCCCGAGCCGCCGCCGTAGACGTAGACGACCTCCGTGGTCCCGCCGACTTCGGCGAGCACGTCCTGGAAGCGGGACCCGATCTCCTCGCAGAGGTAGGTCGCCTCCTCCTCGACGAAGCCGCTGGCCTGGTCGAAGCGCGAGCGCGTGAACGGGCTCGGCGTCTGCTGGAGGAAGTCCGCCAGCTGCTTGCGGTTGGCGAACCCGAGGTTCGCGCTGCCGCTGGTCGACATCTGCTCCAGCGCGTTCGTCAGCGCCGTGCCGTAGCCCTGGTTGAGGGTGGCGGCCGCCTCGGAGTTGAAGCCTCCGTCCGAGAAGACCGGGAAGTTCACCGTGCCCTCGCCGACGTCGACGCCGATGGTGTTGCGCACGCCGACGAGGACCTCGGGCGTCACGCCCTGCAGCTTGGCGGCCTCGGCGGGATCGTCGGCGGCCAGGTCGTCGAGGAGAGCCTTGGCCAGGGGCGCACCCTTGTCGGTGATCGCGAACTGCGCGGACGCGCCCTCGGGCAGAACCTGCACGTCGGCGAAGTCAAGTCGCACGGTGACCGGGGTGTTGAAGTTCTTGATCGTCACCAGGTGCACTGCCGGGTCCTCCGCGCCCAGAGTTCCGATGAACTGCGCAGCGAACGCGCTGCGGCGCTGGACGTACTCGGCGATCGGCAGGGCCAGGCCCGCGCGAACCGTGGCGCGCAGCTCGGAGTCCGGCAGCGAGCCGTGGGCCCGCACGTGGTCCTTGAGGGCCTTGGCCGCGAAGACGCCGAGCACCAGCACGGCGCTGAGCTCCTGGTCGGCCTTCGATCGGTTGCCGATGACCTCGAACTGGGTGAACTTCGACCCGGGCATCGTCAGGGCCGCCCGGCCCATCGTTCGCAGATCGGAGTGCGAGACGAGGGGAGTGGTGAACGATGCCGAGACCCGGTTGAAGAAGTCCTCCTCGACGACGATGCTCGTCGCCTGCGAGTCAGCCTCGGGGACCTTCGGCGTCGCACGCGAGGTGCTCACGACGGCCGAAGGGAGGTCGACGCTGTCGAAGACGTCCTTTCCTCCGACGCGGCCGCGGACGACGCCCTTGACGTAGCCGTTGCCGACGTCGATGCCGCCGGTGATCTGCATGGGTGCTGCTGCGCTGCTGTTGCTCATGGGGTGCCTTTCGGTTCTGGTGGATGCGTGTGTCGGAACGGGTCGGTCACGAGCCGGTGAGGAAGTCGCTCATCCCGGACGGGATGCCCTTCGCGCTCGTCGGCTGCTCGGGTGCCGTGGGCTCGGCGGCCTCGGGCTCCTCGGCCGGTGCTGGCGTCTGCTCTTCGACGCCGGGATCTCCCTCCGGCGCTTCTGCCCAGTCGGCGGGAGCGGGCAGCTTCGGTGCCTTCGGCCCGGGACGACGCCCAGCATCGCGATCGTCCTCATCGTCCTGGCCCGCGTCCTTGGGCGGGCGACCGCGCCGCGGCAGCTGCTCGACCGGCTTGTACGCCATGTCCGCGTAGCCGCTTCGCTGGATCTCCTCGCGGATAAGGAGCCTCAGCGACTCCGAGACGCTGTGCTGGGAGTCGAGCCACTCGGCCACCGAGGTGTCGGCCGCGGGCAGGGTCCATCGGACCTTCCGCGGCTCCGCCGATGCCTTCTGCACCATCAGCGCTCACCTCCCGGGTTAGTGGCGATCACGAATCCTCTCGTCGATGCCATATGAATCACCGTCCTGTCTGTGATCGATTCGAGACCAGTCTATGCCCTATCGAGTGACGATGCAATACGCGACTCGGACACGATTCGATACCGAGTCGGACACCAGTGGAGCACCGCAATGCTCGCCAGGCTCGACGCAGAGAACCGCCACCGGCACTCGGCCCGAAGGTGACGCCTATCGACCACAGTCGTGTCCAGATCGGGCACCAATCGGACACTTTCGCGCCCACGCCTGTCAGGCGGTGCCTGGTTCGGGCCCCACTCGTGCTCGGACCGAGTCACATCCGTGCTCCCACAGGGCATAGATTCCCGGTGACACGACAATGACTCGTTTCGCGTCCGTCTCGTGCCCTCATAGAGACACCATGGAGACGCTTTGCGAGTCACCCGAGCGACTCGACAAGGCCCCGATCCGGTCACTGCGGCACCGGCGGATCACTTGAGTGCTCTCTCGGATCATCTTCGTGTCCCACTCGGTCACCATCGATACACGAATGCGACGGGTGAATCGGGGCCGCCGAAGAAGTCGGGACGGGTGCTGGCGCACCCCGCGGCGGCGTCGTATCGACACGGCGGCGACAGGTCGGAGCAGGGGTCGCAGCGAGGTCCGGCATCGGGCCGCCGAGTGCGCGCAGGAAGTGTGGATGGATGGGAATGAGGAAGGGTACATAGCCCCACGCATGGAGCGAGGGTCCGAAGAACTTCGATGCAGCTGGCGCTGCATCGAGCCCTAGTGGAACGCCCTCGACGCCCCGATGCCTCGCGGTCGGCGAAGCACGGGCAGCAGAGCTCGAAGCAGGAGGCGCGCCGACGATCGGGTCGTTCTTCTTCCCATGCGCCCACGTACGGCGGCGGACGTCGCGCCGGCGCGACAGAAGTAATGCATCGCCGGTGGATCGGGTGCCCTGCGAGAGGTCGTGGAGGCACCCGCCCTCGGGCGGATCCGAGGAGCGTGGGCAAGGTGGCGGAGCACTGCGCGACGACTGCCGATGAGAAGGTCGGAACTCGTCATCGCGTCCCACGCGACGAGAGGGGATCAGGAACCGGCACGGCTGGCCGGAACAGGGACGAAGCGGAGAGTTGTCCACAGCCTGACGCGGCAGTCGCCGCGGATGAGGATCGCCTGCGGCGACGACGGCCGTGACGCCTGCGGCAGCCGGTGCGACGCCTGCGGCTCGAGGGTGTCATGACGAGGGTTACAGCCCGGGACTCCGCCCCGCCGCCGACGGCGCGCACGCGCTATGAGCATGGACCCGTACCCCCTCCTCGCTCGTGCCTCACGAGGACAGATCAAGGTGGGGGTACGGCCGTATCACGGACGGCAATCGGAGTGAACCCCATAAGAGTGTGATGACCAGGCAAAACGACGTGACCCGTACCCCCGCTTCGCGGGAAAGGGGGAGGGGTACGGGTCAAGGAGGTACGGCCCGTTTCGCCTGATGTTCCAGGCTTCCGCTAACGCTCCAGCCGTGGAACGGTGTGGATGACGGCAATGAAGGAAAAAGGGCATAAGGAAAGCTGCAACACGTGTCCTCCGGACCCTCGCTCCGCTCGGCCTCTCCGCTGCGCTCCGAGGACGTGTTGGTCGGCATAGCCGACCGCTTTCTTCTGTCCGGTCGCTGCGCTCCCTACCCCCTTCGCCGAGCCCCACTGGGGCTCGTCTGCGGGCATGCCCCCAGCATCCTGCTGGACCCGGCCCGTCGCTGCGCGCTCGTCGTCCCTCCTCCCGCGCCGCTCGGGTTGACCACCCCTGCTTCGCCGCGCGTTATCCACAGGTGGACCACGGCGGCATTAGAGATATCGCAGGGGTGGATCGCCCGGCGCTGCGCGCCCGGCTCAGGTGTGGAGGCGGCGACCGATCGCGTCAGCGCGCAGGCGCGCCAGAGGCGATGGACCGGATGGTTCGGCACCGGTCGCCGGGCCAGCGGAGCTGGCACGGGTGCGCGCTCGATCACCGCGGTGAAGCGGACCCCGTCGGGTCCGCCCGCGATGCCCGAGGACGACACCCATCACGACGAGGAGAAGACGATGGCCCAGCAGACGCTGACCCCCTACGACACCGGCGAGCGGTGCGAGCCGAAGCCCTGGCTGCCCTACGGCACCGAGGTGACCGAGGCGACGCCGGCGGAGAACTTCGGCAAGGTCGACTTCGATGACGACTCCGGCGAGACCGACTGCACCATCTACGTCGAGCGCGACGAGGACGGCACGAAAACCGTGCACGTGGTCTCCCACATCGAGGACGAGTCGATCAGGGTCCGGCTCCACGGCGAGCGGCACTCCGTCGTCGCCCGCCTCGAGCCGACCCTGTTCTGACCGAGGCGCACAGGCCAGAGGTGCCGGAAAACATTCGCAGAATAGTTTCGAGAAAGGATCACGGATCATGCCCATCGATCAGGTCTCTCACGTCTCTCACGCCCTGCTGATCACCGGTTCGCGCACCTGGGACGACGAGCCGACCATGCGTCGGGCGTTCAACGACATCTGGTCGGCCTGGCGGAGGACACCCATCACGAATCCCGTGCTCATCTCAGGCCATGCCCGCGACGGGGCGGACGCCATGGCCGAGCGGCTGTGGCGCGCCGCGGGGTTCGACGTGATCGAGGTCCCGGCCGACTGGTCAGCCCGCGGCAGAAAGGCCGGTCTCGAGCGCAACCTCGCGATGGTCGACCTGGCTTCGCGGATGCGCGACCGAGGAACTGCGGTCGCCTGCGCCGCCTTCCTCGATCCGTGCGCGAAGCCCGGCTGCTCCCGGCGACGCCACGAGCAGCTCGCTCCCGCCGTTGCCGGTCACTTCTCGCACGGAACCGTCCACTGCAGGGATAGTGCTCTGTCCGCGGGCCTCTCGGTGGTCGACGTTCTCCGCTGAACCCCGGACTGCACCAGGAAACAACTGAGCCCCGGCATCGCGTCTCGATGCCGGGGCTCGGATCTGGTCAGTGAAGTGGCGACAGGTGCGCACCTCCTTCGGTCTACTTCTTCGAGTGCGCCTCCTGGTAGGCCTTGTAGATCTTGTTCGGGATCTTGCCGTAATCGGCCAGTTCGTAGCCGTTCTCCTTCGCCCAGGCGCGAATCTCCTCGCGCTCTTCGGGCGTCGTGTCGGGGACGAACCGGTTCGACGGCTTCGCCTGCGCCTTGCGCCCCGCCTTGAGGTAGTCAGTGAACCGCTTCTGCAGCTCCTTCTGCTCCTCGTCGGTGAGGTCGATCTCGTACCAAGTGCCGCCCAGTCCAAAGGTGACTGTCGCTGCATCCATCTCGCCACTGATGTCCGATTTAATGATCTTCTCGATAGCCATACTCCTGAGAGTAGCCCACCTCTCCGGCGTTAATCCAGTGATTCACCCGGATCGTCACGCAACTCATGCGCACAGACGCCGACAAGGCCGAAAACACTGCTATACGAGCACTTCCGAACATTCATGACTGCTAAAATAGCACCATGAACACGTGTGTTCCGGGCAGCCCCGGAACACCGATGATCCCGACCCTGATCGAGAGGCCCCCGATGACCATCACCCAGACCTCCGAGGACAACCTCCTCGCCGACGAGACCGACCTCTTCGACCTGCTCTGCCAGCGCCGTGGATGGACCGACGAGTACCTCGCCGCCATCGAGTCGGCCGAGCACGACGAGCTGCTCTCGTTGCAGGACATGGTCGAGGCGCTCGAGGACGCCCGCGCGGCCGGCCGCAAGGTCGTCATCGCGCCCGACTTCGACATGGACGGCATCTCCTCGGGTGTCCTCGGTTATGCCGGGCTGGCCGAGCTCGGCTTCGACGTCGAGCTGCACGTCCCCGACTACCGACGCGGCCACGACCTCACCCCCGAGGACATCGCCGAGGTCGCTCAGAAGTGGCCGGACACCAAGGTCCTGCTCACCTGCGACGGGGGAGTGAACTCCCACCGGGGCGTCGCCGCCGCCCGCGCTCGGGGCTGGACCACGCTCGTGACCGACCACCACGAAGAGCTTGACCCCGGATCCACGGCCGACGTCACCGTAGACCCCTGCCGCATCGACGAGACCTACGCCCACCCGGGCATCTGCGGAGCGCACGTGCTCTACCAGGTGCTCGAGGCGTTCGCGGCGACCCACCGACCGGACAAGGAGTGGGAGATCCGCCTACTCCGGCTGTTCGCCGGTCTCGGCACCGTCTCCGACGTGATGCCGCTGCTGTTCGAGAACAGGCAGCTCGTCCGGGACTCCGTGTCCATCGCCCGACTGCTGCGCATGCCCGCGCCGAGAACGGTGCCGAACCCCTGGGGCGGCCTCGACCCGGACCCCGACGCCATCGACGTCGATCAGGCCGTGCTACTGCAGCTGCTGCGCACGGGTGACCACCACCCGGCGTTCCTGCGCGCCTTCACCGGCTTCGCCCTCGTGCTCAAGGCCTTCGCGCAGGCGGGCAAGCTCCGCGACGTCGGTGACCTCGACGAGGGGTTCTACGGCTTCTACCTCGCCCCTGCGATGAACCATCCCCGCCGCATCGGCGGACCCCTCGACGACTGCTTCGAGGTGTTCACTGCCGCCGACCCGGACGACGCGCTGGCCGCGATGCACCGGGTGATCCAGGGCAACGAGAGGCGAAAGGAGCTCACGGAGGTCCATCTCGAGGAGCTCGTGGCCGGCCACCAGCCGCTGGCCCCCTGGGTGTACTTCTCCGACGCCTATCCGGGCATGTACGGCCTCCTGGCCAGTCAGATGATGCAGCGCGAGGGGCACCCGGTCGTCGTCATGAACCGCCCGAGCCGTCCCGACGAGTTCGTCTCGGGCTCGGGACGGGCACCGGGCTGGTTCGACATCATCTCCAGCCTCGACCCGCACGACGGCCTGTCCGCCATCGGTCACCAGCAGGCCTGCGGCGTCAAGGTCGAGCGCGCCGAGATGCTCGACGACCTCGTCGCCGTGCTGCGCGACGCGACGTCCGCAGCCCTCCTCGCCGTCGACACGGACGAGCGCAGGGGCGACCTCGTCCTGGGGCCGGACGACGACTGCGACGCCGGCCTCGAGGATCTGCAGCCGCTGTTCGACGTCGTCCGTCGGGTCGAGTCGATGAAGCCCTTCGGGCACGACTTCACCGAGCCGGTGTTCGAGATCGCGCTGGAGCCCCTGGGGCTGCGCGTCGACCGCATCGGTTCGGACGCCGACTGCGATCACGAGCGCGTCGAGGAGAACCTCGTCCTCAACGCGCGCGGCTTCAAAGTCTGCCGCCTGTGCAAGCGCCACCTGCGGCTGATCACCCGGTCGGGTCTGTCCTGCCTGTGGTGGAACGCCGCCGAGAAGCACTTCGACGAGGTCGCCGAGGCCGTTCGTCGGGCGAGCAGGACCCAGGTGGGGACGCTGCGCTTCGTCGCGAAGCTCCAGCTCAACGCATTCCGCGGCGACACCCGTGTCCAGGCCGTCATCGACCAGCGGATCGAGGAGGTCGCATGAGCCGGTCGCAGACCGCTCCGCCCAGCACGAGCGGGTGGAGCGGTCTGCTCTCCGTCCTGATCCCGGTGGGCTGGGCAGTGCTCGTCCCGATCGGTGCTGTCGCGGCCTATGTCGGCATCGCCCTCGCCGTGGGGCCGTTCACGGAGAACCCGTTGCTCGGCACGCTCGTCGCCGCCGCGGCGACCACGGCCGCCGTCGTCGTGCTGCGCCGCTGGCGGCCGTCGTGGTTCGCCTTCGCGCCGTCCCGACCCCGGCCGTCGACGACGCCGCATCTGTGGCTCGCGCTGGCGGGCCTTGCGGTGCTGGCCTTCCTCGCCGGGCAGGCTGCGTCCAAGTGGGCCTACCTCGCGCAGGGCTCTCCGGGCTTCGAGGACTCAGCGGAGGTGCGCCAGGCCGCCGGCGTCGCGGTCACCGCGCTGCTCACGCTCGTGCTCGCCCCCGTGGGGGAGGAGGCGCTGTTCCGCGGCCTCGTCTACCCCCTGCTGCGGCGCAGGATCGGCATCGTCGTCTCGACGACGATCACCGCCGCCGTGTTCGGCCTGGTGCACGCCAACGTCGTCCAGTTCGTCGCAATCCTGCCCCTGGCCGTCCTCGTGGCCCTGGCCTACGAACGGACGAGGACGCTGCTGCCGTGCGTGCTCATGCACGTCGGCTTCAACCTCGCCGCTGTCCTCGTTCCTGCGGGCTTCCTCGCCCTGCTGGCCGAACCTCTGGCAGCGGGCTCCCTGCTGGTCGCCTTCGCCGCGTCCGTCGCGCTGTTCACGATCAGGGTCGTCGTGCCGGCGGCGGAGGAGCGGACGGGAGCGTGAGGCCCGCTCCCACACTCCGTGGTGGTCGGTGGCGGTCCGCGAGGGCCTGACCCTGCGGGTCACCCTCGCTCGGACCGGGTGTGGCTGGGTGACCGGGCACCGGTCACCGGGTGGCTGGCTGACAGAGGTCAGTCCCGCAGACCGTAAGAGAGGAGGGAGGCCGACATGTCCAAGATCGCACCGTGCGTCTACGACGCCCGAGGACGCATCGTCGCACCGGACCCCTTCGAGGTCCGCGGCGCGAAGATCGGCCTCGCCTTCGACACCGGTCGCACCCCGACCTTCGATCAGGGCCACACTCACGTGTTCACCCTGTCCGAGACCGGAATGAGCCGGGACCAGGCCCGCAGCAGGATGAAGAGGCTCATGGCCCGCTTCTACGCTGATGCCGACATGGTCCCGGGGTTCCGCAAGCTCGCGATGAGCCGGACCGAGGGCATCATCCCCTGCAACCGGAACATCCAGATCACCTGCGAGATCGTCTACGCCGTGGAAGACACGGCCCGGTCTCGCAGCACTAGGCCCGGACCCCCCGATGCGGGGTCCTCGCGAGGACTCGGCCACGAAGCATTCGCCACGAGGTGAGCGCTGCGGCCGAGCACCATCCTCGCCACGCGTGTACGCATGAGAAAGGCCGGAGAGGCTCCCTTCCCACGGGGATCCCTCTCCGGCCTTTCTTTTTCACGTTCCGGTGTGACAACACATCTTGGATCGGACGACAGCCCGCCTGTGCACCTGCAGCCCAGTCTACCAGGGTCGACTGATGACGCACAATGATCACCGACTCGCAGATCCGCGTCATTCCGGGGATGCAACCGATGGGGGAGGCGCTGCCTGTCGACACTGGATCCGAAAGATCTTCGCATCGTACGCGAGTGGTCGTCGACAGGATCTCAGTGGCCCTCGAGCCCACAGCCTACCGCGCCCTGTACCACGTGTACCGGAGGGCGTACCACGTGAAATGCGCCTCGTGGTACCCCGTTCTCCCTGGTCACGCCCCATTTTCTGACGATGTACCACGTGTACCAGCAGAATCTGAGCTTTTCATATGCGTGAGCGTGCGCGCGTAATACCTCATCGTGACCCTCGGCGCAAGAGAGATTCTGAAGGGTCGTCCGGGGGTTCTGCCCGGCTGCCCGCAACCTCTATAGATACATCCCCCACGCGTATATAAAGGTTCCTATTTCCTGGTACAAGTGGTACATGGGGTATATAAAGCCCGTCTGACCAGGCCGAATGCATGTACCACGTCTGAATTCTTCGTGGTACATCTCCCGCTGCCCGTCCCTCGTTTACCTGGCCTGACCAGGGCAAACGTGTGTACCACGTTCGTGGTACGTCTCGCCTATACCTCGACGGGGTACGCATCCGCCGACTCCTCTTTCTGCGCGACCTCCTTCCGGCCTGTCCTGGGGCTCTTCTCCTGGACTCCGGCCCATCTTTCGGCGTTCGCATCCTGAGGGGTCGGGCGGCTGACGCCGCCCGCGGGAGCGCGGGGGAGCGCGAGAGCGCCGTGGTCCCGCGGGGCATGCGCCCCGGCCGGACCACGTGCGTCTCATGCGTATCGGATCTGCTCCCGTGGCAGCGGGAGGGTCCTCCTGGAGCATCGGCGCGACCCGACCGAGTCATTGACAAGACACGTGTCGGCCTCCGGCGATACCATCACTCGACTCACGGGCGAGACGTTGCGAAAGGCGACTCGAATGACATAGAGTCAAGACCACGTTCCTATTCGATTACGAGCCCAATCGACTTCCCACTCACATGTCGGTCGGTGTCTCGACAGGTCGAGAAAGACAGCATCATGACGACACCTGACGCACCCACGTCCGACGCCGGCACAGGCCAGACGAGAGCCTCCAACCCCGTCGCCGACGCGGCGACCGCGACCAAGAACCGCTTCGCCTCCTTCGACGGCGTCCCACCGCAGAACGAGATCGTCACCGTCGCCACGGCCGCGTACCTCGACGCCGTCGACCCCGACGACCCGCCCGAGCCCCGTCTGCTCGAGAAGCAGCTGCTCAGCGTCGTCAACGGCGTGTTGAAGATGGTCAACCCGAAGGCCTCCACGTCCCAGGAGAAGCTGCCGCTGCAGCGCACGCTGACCTACTGGCAGGTCGCGCAGGTGCTCCTGCGCCTGCACCACGTGATCCGCATCGCTCCCAACGCGAAGGACACCGACCGCGAATACGACCTGCTGGCCATGTACCAGGCCACCGGCCCCGCCCGCGGGACGTACACCACCAGCGAGGACGACGTCCGAACCACGGCGCGCCAGTACAACACGCAGCTGAGCCTCAACGAGTTCAAGGAGGTCCTGGCGGTTCTGCGCGAAGACAGCCCGCGCCGGCACCAGAGCACGCACCCTGACTTCATCGCCGCCCGCAACGGCATCGTCTTCTACGGCAACGATCCGCTGGACACGACGATCCACGGGGTCGACTTCCACTTCGAGCCGAAGCAGGTCCACCCCTTCGACCCGGCGATCATCCTGCTGACCAAGAACGACATCGAGTACGTCGACGACCCGGACCTGCCCGTCATCGCGCACGCGGTCGACGGCGACTGGGACGTCGTGTCCTGGATCGAGGAGTTCTTCGATCAGCCGGGCCAGGAGGGCATGGCCGAGCTGATCTGGGAGATCATCGGCGCGATCATCCGCCCGCACGTGCGCTGGGGCAAGAGCGCCTGGTTCTACTCCGAGCAGGGCAACAATGGCAAGGGCACCCTGTGCGCGCTCATGCGCAACCTTCTCGGAGCCCGGGCCCACACGTCGATCCCACTCAGCGACTTCGGCAAGGACTTCGCCCTCGAGCCCCTGGTGCGCGCGAACGCGATCATCGTCGACGAGAACGACGTCGGCACCTTCATCGACAAGGCCGCCAACCTCAAGGCGATCGTCACCAACGACGTCATCCAGATCAACCGCAAGTACCGGATGCCGGTGGCCTACCAGTTCTGGGGCTTCATGATCCAGTGCCTCAACGAGTTCCCTCGGGTCAAGGACAAGAGCGAGTCGTTCTACCGCAGGCAGCTGTTCGTGCCGTTCACGAAGTCCTTCACCGGGCGCGAGAAGAAGTACATCAAGGACGACTACCTGCAGCGCAGGGAAGTCCTCGAGTACGTCTTCTGGTACGCGATCAACCGCGCCGGCGCTGCCGACCCCGGGAACTACTACCAGCTCTCCGAGCCGGTGGCCACCAAGGAGGTCCTCGCCGAATACAAGGACTTCAACGACCCGGTGCGCGCCTTCTGGGAGGAGTTCCGTCTCCGGCTGGTGTGGGACCTCGCGCCCTTCACGTTCCTGTACGACCTGTACAAGGCGTGGTTCTCCGACGTCTCGCCCTCGGGCTCGCCGGTGTCGAACAAGCAGTTCATCACCGACCTCGTCGCGATCGTCCGGGCCGACCCGCTGTGGCACTGCGCGGACAAGAACAAGAAGCACCGCCCCGGCCAGATGATGAGCGCCCCTGAGCCCCTCATTGCCGAGTACGAGCTGAAGAAGTGGGCGAACCCGTCCTACAAGGGCTCGGACCCGCAGAAGATCGGCCAGCCCGTTCTCCAGGCCAACTACCGCGGCCTGCTGCGGCACCTCGGCCCTGCCGCCGCCTCCTCATCCGACGAAGAACAGGACTGACGCATGCCCAAGAAGATCGAGATCGCCGACAACGAGCAGCTGCGCGGCCTCGTCGACGCGATGCACTCCGTCGCCGAGCAGCAGGCCCGCGTGGCCACCGCGCTCACCGACGTCGCGCGCGAGCAGCGGATCACCAGCCTCATCGTCCGCTCGCAGATCTCGACCGACGCCGAAGAGAAGAAGCGACTGATGGACGAGGCCGTCGAGCGCATGGAGATGCCTCGGCGACGCTCGCCCCACGACCCCATCGGACGCCACGAGCGCCGCTAGAGACCGCGGCCCACCCCTCGTCCCGATGAACACGCACCGGCCGAGGGGCCGACGCCCAAGGAGACCCACCATGACGACATCCCGTTCCCCCGTCACCGCCGAGACGTCGCTGTTCACGTTCTACGACATCGAGTCGCTGTCGAACGTGTTCTCGCTCTGCGCCTACACGCCCCGGCCCGTCGGCACCCTGGACGAGCTCGAGGTGTTCTTCCTCGCCGATGATGACGCGATCGACGTCTCCGTCGATCCGCAGGCGCTCTACGAGGCGATCCTCGCGTCGAACCCGGGGCTGCCCGCCGTGCGCGTGAAACTGTTTAACCTGCGCAGCGAGAAGGGAAACCTCCGTCTCGCCGAGCTCATCGGCCTCTCGGACGCCGACCAGGTCTGCCACCGCGGCGAGGAGTCGAAGTACCCTGACGCGCTGCGGCCCGTGTGCGACACCGACCCCGAGTACGACCCGGCCGAGCACCCTTTCCTCGCCGGCTACAACTCGATGAACTACGACACGACCATGATCGCGCTCTACCTCAGCGAGGCCTTCCCGGCTCCGCACGGGCAGTCGCTGTTCCAGCAGGTCACGGCGGACAAGATGCGCGAGCACAACGACAAGCTGTTCAGCGCCGACTACATCGACTACATGCCGAAGGCGCTCGGCTGGGACGACCCCGCCGCGAAGATCCGCATGTCGATGCTCCGCTCGGGCCGCCACCTCGACGTCGCCCGGCTCAACGAGCTGCAGCAGAAGGTCGGCCTCAAGCGCCTGCTCGGCATGCTCGGCCACCAGATCAAGGAGTCCGAGAAGCTCAGCCACGACACCTCGATCGCCACGGTCGAGGAGCTCTACGAGCTGCTGGCCTACAACGTCTCGGACTGCCTCGGGCTGTCCCAGCTCTTCGAGCACCCGACGTACTCCAGCGCCTTCGACCTCAAGGCCGGCCTGCTCTACCAGTACGACGAGACCCGCTACTCCAAGAGCGGCTCCGTGCGCCGGGACCGCCTGGCCATCGACTCGTCGTCGGCGAAGTTCGTGGGCCGGATCCTCGCGCCGTATGCGAGCCTGTGCGACATCGAATCGGTGTCGTTCATGTACCCGCACCCCGAGGTCGCCGCGGAGCGCGGCGTCGAACCGGTCAACGTCCTCGACGAGTGCATCCGCTTCTTCGAGGACGAGGTCGTGCCCGACCGCGCGAGCGATCCAGCCCAGGCCAAGGCTCACGCGCAGTTCATGAAAGTAGCCGGCTACTACCGGGTCATCGAGGGTCAGAACTTCAACGACTCCGAGGAGTACCGGGAGGCCTTCCCCGCCGGCCCCGCGGCGTGGTCGCTGCGCGACGTGCCCAAGACTGCGAACAACCTCCCGTACTTCCTGCCCGGGGCCCAGCCTTCGGCGTGCTTCGCGACCTTCTCCACCGGAGGGATCCACGGGGCCGAGGCCGACATGACCACGTACCGCATCGACGCCTTCGAGCGGGAAGCGCAGGAAATGATGATCGACAGGGCCAGGCGCGTCTTCCCCGACGCGAAGGACTTCGTCGCCGCCGCCAAGGACCAGCACAGCATGCTGCCGCTGCCCGACGGCTCGGTCGTCGACAAGCGCCTGGTGCTGCTGGGCTCCGACCCGGAGAAGGTGAAGTACCGCAAGCCGAAGAAGGACGAGCCGATCCAGGCCGAGCAGCTCGCTCGCGCCCAGGAGCTCGTGCCCGACCCGGCCGACCTCCTGGCCGCCCAGCGTCCGGAGGAGCACAAGCTCGACGTCGCCCTGACCGACGGCACCGTGCTCGTCGGCAAGACCGTCCTGGCCACCACCACGGCCACGGGCGCGACCTATCGGGAGGAGCCGGCGAAGAAGGCCCCGGAGCTGTTCGTCGCCAAGCAGGACGGATCGACGAAGCTGCACCCGAAGTACGCGCGCACCTCCGCCGGGCACGTGATCCACGAGGACTTCACGAGCTACTACCCGAACCTGCTGCGCAACATGCGGGCGTTCTACAACCCCGAGCTGGGCGAGGACCGCTACGCGAAGATCTTCTTCGACAAGGAGCGCTATGGAGAAATGCTGAAGAATCCCGAGATCACCGAGGAGGAGCAATCGCGGCTGACCACGCTGCGCAACGGGACGAAGCTGATCCTCAACTCGGCCTCGGGCGCGGGCGACGCGGCGCACAGGACGCCCATCAGGATGAACAACCAGATCATCTCGATGCGCATCCTCGGTCAGCTCTTCAGCTGGCGGATCGGCCAGGCCCAGACCCTCGCCGGTGCGCGGATCATCTCGACCAACACCGACGGCCTCTACTCGGTCCTGGACTGGGAAACCAACAACCGGGTGCTCGACGAGCAATCGGCGCAGATCGGCGTCGACATCGAGCCCGAGCCGATGTTCCTCATCTCCAAGGACTCGAACAACCGGCTGGAGCTCATGCGCCCCAAACGGCACAAGGTTCCGCAGCTCAGCGATGCCGAGTACGAGGCGCTGACCGTGCCCGAGTGGAAGATCACCGCTGCCGGCGGTGGCACCCTCGCGTGCCACGGCGGGCCCCGGCCCGACAAGGCGCTGGCGCACCCGGCGGTGATCGACTTCGCCCTGGCTCGGTACCTGCAGACGGTCTCGAGCCGCGGCGAGGAGTCGCTGGCCGAGCCCTTCGATCCTGAGCTCGGTCGCAAGCTCATCCACGAGGCCGTCAAGCCCGACGACCCGGTGAAGACGCTGCGCCTGTTCCAGAACGTCATCGCCGCCTCGCGCGGCTCGATCACCTACCCGTTCGCCGTCGCCCCCATCGACCCCGCAGTGGGCGTGGAGACCGACGACAACGGGAACGTGGCCGGGCTCGGCGAGCACCGGGCCCTGCAGATGATCAACCGCGTGTTCATCGTGCGACCCGGCACCGCTCGGGCCACGAGCCTGCTCAACGCCGGCGCGTGGAAGGTCAATCCCGCCAGCCAGGCCAAGCGCCGGGAGACGGGCAACCAGGGCGTTCGGCGCGACCCCGTCGCCGTGGACGTGCTCAGGCACCACGGTTGGGCGATCTCACGGGCCGAGGCGAGCTCCGGCGACGGACTCGTCAGGGTCCCCGACGATCAGGACGTCGTGGTGCGCAGGATCAACAGCATCGACCCGGCGTGGCCGATGCTCATCGTCAACGACGACCTGCACACGCTCGGCGAGGAGCGGGTCCGAGGGCTCATCGAGTCGCTCGACCTGGACGTCTACACGGGGATGCTCCGCGAGACGTTCGAGAAGAACTGGCGCAACGCCGCCTGAGCGCCCGCCCGCCGCAGCGCATCCGAGAACGGGGTGCCGCGCACGTCACCAGGATCCCTGGAGCGACGGCGCGGCACCCCGTTGGCCTTTCCGATACAGCAGTGACAGCGACTCCACAAATGAGTCGAGTAACGGCATAATTGAACTGAGAGACGAGTCGAAACGATCTCTCGATAACAAGACAGGAGACCACCATGGCCACCGACAACCTTCCTTCGAGGGGCAGCGACCCGGACACCTCCGTCGCCGCCGCGCAGACCGCCTCGCACCACGCTCCGATCGTCCGCGACGTCGTCCTGCGCATCATGCAGGAGGACGGCCCGCTCACCCATGACGAGCTCATCGGCAAGTACCACCGGCTCGTCGTCATCGAGCCGGAGACTCCCCGGGCTTCGGACTCCGGCATCCGCACGCGCCTGAGCGAGCTGCGCCGGGCCGGACTGATCGCCAAGGACACCGAAGAGGGCGTGTCTACCTTCGGCAACCGCGCCAAGCGCTGGATCGCGGTGGACCCGGACGCCCCGGCCCCGCAGCCTGCAGCCGCCCCCGACGACGACCCGGTCTCGGCCGCCCTCGGCGAGGACGACATCGTCCGCTCCGACCCGCAGGGGAACGGAGACGCCGGCGGCGACGACGAGGCGTGATCTCTCATGGCACCGCAGTCACGCTCCCTCGAGCGCGCGGTCGAGCGCTACCTGCTCCTGCAGTGCCGGGCGCACGGCTTCCTCTGCATGAAGTTCGTGTCCCCGGCCCGCGGGGGAGTGCCCGACAGGATCGTCGTGTCCCCTGCCGGGACCGTCTTCGTCGAGGTGAAGCGTCCTGGCGGCTCGTTGCGCAAGCTCCAGCTGACCATGCACGCGAAGCTGCGTCGGCACGGAGGGCAGGTCCACGTCGTCGACGACCAGGAGAGCGTCGACGCCCTGATCGCGCATCTCGTCGATGCCGCCGGACACAGCGGCGCTGCCGCGTCGTGAAGGACTGCGGCGCACCTGCACAGATTTCACCACCATCACCAGGAGGCCCACCATGTCCGACACCCTCGCGGCACCGGCCCCGATCACCCTGAAGCCCCACCAGCAGCAAGTGCACGACTTCCTCGTCGGTCGCCCGTTCGCGGGGGCCTGGCTCGGGATCGGCTCCGGCAAGACTCTGACCTCGCTCTCCGTCCTGCAGACCGTGCGGCCGATGGGCCACATCCTCGTGATCGCCCCCGTGCCGATCGCTCGGTCCACCTGGCTCGACGAGATCGACAAGTGGGGCTTCCCGATCACCACGAAGTCGCTCATCGTCGACGAGCGGGACCGCAAGCTGAGCAAGGACAAGCGCCTCGCCCGGTTCCAGGAGGTCTTCACCGACCCACCGACGATGTACTTCATCAACCAGGAGCTGCTCACGCAGCCGCCCCACTCCACGAACCTCATCGTGCCGCTGCCGGGCGTCCCGGCTCCGGCGGACCTGCCGAAGCGCGCTCGGCTCGTGCTCGACTACCTGATCACCCACGGCGAGATGACCAAGGACGAGCTCGTCGACGGCTTCCGCCAGCACGACCTCGCCCGCTCCGGCGACGCCAGGCCCGTTGCCAAGGCCAAGGTCGCCGCCTCGATCAGGCAGCTGATCGACGCCGGCCTCGCGGCCCGCGAGGTCCGGGCCTGCCGCTCCTGCGGCGGCGTCGGGTGCCCCGCCTGCCGCTCAGGGCTCATTGACCAGATGCCGATCCAGCGGATCGCCGGTCCCGACGGGCGCAAGCACGACACGATCATCTGGCCGTTCTCGACGGTCATCATCGACGAGTCGCAGGGCTTCAAGTCCCACTCCTCGGAGCGCTTCAAGGCCCTGAAGGTGGTCCGCCCGGCGATCACCCGGCTCATCGAGCTCACAGGCACGCCGACCCCTAACGGCCTGCACGACCTGTGGAGCCAGATCTACCTGCTCGACCAGGGTGAAGCACTCGGGCGGACGATCACCGAGTTCCGCGACAAGTGGTTCACGCCGAAGATGATCCCCGGACAGACGATCCCCGTCGACTGGATCCCCACGGCCGGTGCCGAGAAGGAGATCTACGACGCGATCCGACACCTGGTGATGAGCGCGCAGAACACCGACCTGAAGCTGCCCCCGCTGACCATCGAGGACGTCAACGTCACCCTCCCGGCGGACCTGCTGCAGTCCTACAAGGAGTTCCGCAACGAGCTCGTCATCGACGTGGTCAAGCCCTACGTCGACGAGCACGGCGCTCTGAAGCAGTCCATCGCCTCGATCGTCGCCGAGAACCAGGCGGTGCTCACGAGCAAGCTCATGCAGTTCGCCTCCGGCACGCTCTACACCGGAGATCCCGACGACCCCCCGACCAAGGGCCAGTACGAGGTCATCCACACCGAGAAGCTGGAGATGGCCGAGTACATCGTGCGCAACAACGGCGGCGAACCAGTGCTCATCCCGTACCACTTCCGATCCGACCTCGAGCAGCTGCTCGAGCGCTTCGCCACGGCGGGCATCGGCGCGCAGGCCTTCGACGGCTCTCGCGACATGGTCCGACGATGGAACGCCGGTCAGATCCCGGTGATGCTGCTGCACCCGGCGTCAGCCGGCCACGGCCTCAACCTGCAGCACGGCGGCGCGACGATGATCTGGTACACCCTGCCGTTCTCGCTCGAGCACTACCTGCAGACCAACGGTCGGCTCTTCCGCACCGGCCAGACGAAGCCGGTGACCATCCATCGGCTGATCACCAAGGGTACGCAGGACGAGCGCATGCCGAACCTGCTCGCCGGCAAGGCGCAGGTCCAGGACGACCTCATCGAGGCCGTCTCCGGCGACGCCGCGTTCGAGGCCGCGAAGCTCGCCGCCCTGGAGGAGGAGATCCGCGAGGACCTCAACGACTTCTGGGTGGCCGAGCGCGTCTGAGCCGGTCATAGGTCGGCGATGCCGACCCGGGGGTGCTGACGGGGTACTGCACCCGCTGCACCCCCGCCGCACCGCATTCCAACCGCGCCCATCGCGTGACGACGAGGAGAGGAACACCCATGTCCACCAAAGTCCACGACGCCTTCCGGCTACCCGCCGACGTCGATGTCCTCGCGCTGCCCGCGCAGTTGAGCGCCGCGATCCTGCCCGCCAGGCTCCGCGCCGACGCGCAGGAGATCTACGACGCCGCGATCCACAACGCCGATCGATTCAGCGCTCATCGCGACATCACCCGGATGCCGCGGAGCCGCAAGCGCCCGACCTCCGATCTCACGCCGCTCTACAGTCCCGAGTGGCCCTGGATCAGCGCGATCCAGATCCTCGCCCAGCACGAGCGGGACGAGTCGCCGAGCTCGACGTTCCACGACCGTCACCGATTCGGCGTGCGCCTGGTGCGCGACCCCGAGGACCATCGCGTCCTCGCGCTCGTAGACGCTCCCCATTCGTCGATTCGCGAGGCCTTCGAGGCCTTCGCGGTCGAGCACGGCTGGGCCGATTGGCACTACCAGAACCAGACCGACCAGCCCGAGGACGTCCCCGACGACGAGTGGGACGAGCGCCGGAGGTCCTGGGACCGCGCGCTCTTCGACGCCGAGGGCACCGAGGACGCGGAGATCCGCATCCGGGTCGCACCGATGCTCAGCCACACCACCTCGCCGACCGTCATGGGCGGGGTCTTCGGAGACGAGCAGGCGGCCATCGACCGGATCGAGGTGCGCACCCCGGCCCAGCGCCTGTCCCGGCTGCTCCTCGACGCCGCGGTGAACGACGCCGGGCCCGAGAACGGCCAGGACGCGATCAGACTCGCCATCGACGCCCGCGACGCCCTGCGCCGAGCGATCAGCGACGACCATCGTGCTTGGCTCGAGGCACTCGCGCAGATGCCCGATGTCGGCGTCGATCAGCTGCGTCTACCCAGAGAGGGCGACGAGCCCGTCATCACCCACCCCTTCGACGAAGAGGCGCTGCATAGCACCGCGTCGCGGATCATCGCCTCCGCCGCCTCCGAGGCGGGAGGTCCGTCATGACGTTCCCGCGCCCGCTGCCGCACACGATGAAACCGAAGAGCGTGCTGGCCGAGATGACCGTCGAGGACACCGAGAACACCTCCATGTGGGAAGTCCTGGTGCCGACCGTCTCCAACTCGGGCAGACCGTTCACGGTCCGCCACCACCGCCAGTGGGACGCCCACGTCAAGGCTATCGCCGGCGGCATGACCCTCGTCCAGCCGGTCCGCGGCTCCTGGGTCGAGCCGGACACCGGCGAGGAGTTCACCGAGCGCGTGATCCCCGTCCGGATCATGTGCACCCGCGAGCAGATCGTCGAGATCTGCAAGGAGACCGCTCGCTTCTACGACCAACTCGCCGTGCTCGCCACCCTCGTGGCGACCGAGACGGTGCTCGTCACCAACCCCACGGCCACCCGTCCCGAGGAGGACTGACGCATGAACAGGACCGAATACCAGCGATTCCCCGACGGCGCGCGCGTCCGGTTCACCGACGAGGCCCGCGAGGCCATGCGGAAGCGCCCCGGCACCACGAGGCCCCTTCGGACGCCCGCAGACGGGCCCGTCGCCGTCTACACGGTCGACAACACCGACGACAACCTCCACGACGTCGTCCTGCGCGAGACGGGGGAGCGCTACGGCACCTACTGGCTCGAGCCGGCGGCGACCCCGGGGCGCGAGGCCGCCGACCATTACCTGGCCACCGGTCACCTCGATCCAATCCTCGACTTCGACGCGACCGCCTACGCCGCTCCCACGGCGGCGTCCGTCACCGAGACGGCGGAGACACTCCCCGAAGGCACATTCGATCCGTTCCGCGCCATCGTCGAGTCCGACCCGGACATCGCGCTGCTCGATGAGTTCTTCGACCGCGAGCTGCCGATCAGCCTCGACCCCAATCGAACCGGAAGGACCGAGCTCGACGAGAGACGAGATCTTCGCCGGAACAAGCCGATCCTGCAGTCGTTCGATCAGCTGAGCGACGCGTTCCCCGGCCTCGACGATCTACGCAGCAGCACTGAGAAGTTCGTCTTCCGCCTGCGCGGGGTCGAGCGCCTGCTGGCGATGCGCCGCCTCGGCTGGGCCGACGCCCACCCGCCGATCGTGACGATCTGCGGCTCGACACGCTTCCGGGCGGAAATGGCCGAGACGAACCGCGAGCTCACGCTCGCCGGCTGCATGGTGCTCGCCCCGGGCGTCTTCGCCCACGACGGCGACGAGATCACCGAGGAGCAGAAGGCGGCGCTCGACGAGCTGCACCTGCGCAAGATCGACCTCGCTGACCAGGTGTTCGTCGTCGACTCCGACGGCTACATCGGCGAGTCGACGAGGCGCGAGATCGCCTATGCAGAGAAGACCGGCACGCCCGTCGCGTATCTCAGCGAAGGCGGGCAGCTCGACGAAGAGGAGCCGCATTGACCACCCTCATCACGCTCATCACCGTCTTCCTCATCGCCTTACTGGGCCTGATCGTCGTCCTCGCGGCGTTGGCGATGCCCGTCGGCATGCTCGTCGGCTCAATCAGTGGCGTCGACGCCGTCATGAAGCGGGGAGAGCGACGCAGCAGCCGTCCGGAGATGCGACGACAACTGGTGAAGAGCCTGATGTGCGCCGTCGGACCGCCGGCCGTGCTGATCACCTGCGTCGCGCTCATGAAGGGCCTCGCCCACCTCGCACTGTGGCTGACCGCCTGAGAAACACAGAGAAGGAGAAGACCACCATGACAGACGACAGCTCGATCGCACAGACCGCGACCAGCGCCCCTCATCCGGAATTCGAGCGCGGGGCACGAGCCGCCGCCGAGGCGATGAGGTTCTACTTCCTCGACGAGAACGAGGGCCCCATCCACGCAGATCTCAGCACCGAGATCCTCGAGCAGCACGAGTCCGGGGCCGTCGCCGATGCGCTGAGCGACGAGCGCCGGCGCATCGAGTGCCGCAAGGAGCATCCCGCGTCCGCGTCCTGATCGAAGGGAGCGGTGGTCGGCGGAGCCGACCCGGGGAGAAGGCGGATGTCGGAACGGGCCGGGGGAGACACCCTCGGCCCGTTCCCATCCGCATCGTCTCTACCCCTACAGGAGGAGCTCCCATGCTCATCGAGAAGAGCGACGTCGTCGCTGAAGGAACGATCTCGGGCTTCACCGCCAGCCGTATCGGCACCGCCGACATGGGCCTGGCCATGGAGTTCTTCGCCTCGATCTACTCACGCCCGCGCGACGCGGTGCTGCGCGAGCTCGCGGCCAATGGCGTCGACGCCCAGCGCGACGCCGGCTACGACGGCCCGGTCGAGATCACGCTGCCGGACCTCGACCACCCGCAGATCAGCATCGCCGACCACGGGGTCGGCATGGACGAGCGGACGCTGACCGAGGTCTTCGGCAACTACGTCGCCTCGACCAAGCGCGACTCGGCCACGCAGATCGGCGGCTTCGGCGTGGGGTCCAAGACCCCGTTCGCCGTCGCCGACCAGTTCACCGTCTTCTCGACCACGGACGGCGTCACGCGCCTCATGCTCTTCGCCAAGCTGCCTGACGGCGGCACCGGCCACAAGATCCTGTCGGCCAAGGAGACGGGCCGGCCCTCCGGCACGACCGTCTCCGTGCCCGTCGGCCTCGAGGACCTCGACGAGTGGGCCGTCGCCGCCCAGCGCGTCTTCCGCTGGTGGGACGAGGGAGCTGTCCTCGTCGACGGCGAGGCTCCCCAGACCTTCCACGGCGCTGTCTCGGAGCTCGGCAGCACCGAGGCCTGGCACCACGTCCCGGAGGAGGGGAGCGACACCGCCTTCGTGCGGATCAACGGCGTCGGCTACGAGGTCCCCTCGGTCATGGCCCACGAGTGCGGCGTCCGCGCCGCCGTCATCGACGTGCCGCTCGACTCCCAGCTGACGATCTCCCGCTCGCGCGAGACGATCGACGACACCGACGCCGGCCGCGCATGGCTGAAGGAGGCCAAGAAGGACTGGCGAGCAGTCATCGAAGACCGCGCCGCGCGCCTGTTCGACGGCGTGAGCACCTCGGTCGAGGCGCAGCGGATCTTCGACGACGCGCCGTCGGTGTTCCATGCCCTCATGCCCGGCGACCAGGGGCACTACACCAACGTCCTCACGGTGGTCCAGACGCTGGGCCTGCCGGACCACGTCCGGTCCACGGTGATCACCTACTACACCGCCGCGGAGTCGACGCGGGACGCCGGCGACACGCTCTCCGTCCACCGGGCGTCCCAGCGGCTCCACGGGATGTTCATGGCCCCGGACGAGTTCACCCCGAGGATCCAGAGGTCGGTCTCGCGCTGGGCGAAGAGCCGTGATCAGGAGCATCCGATCGCCCTCACGGTGATCTCTCCGGACGCCCCGGGCTTCGACCGGTTCTTCCCCGTCGACGAGGTCCGCTGGATCACCGGCGAGGAGCTGCTCGCGCAGACCCCGAAGCGGCAGAAGCCCCAGGCGAAGCCCCTGCAGCTCGAGCGCGTCACGAGCGTCTACTCGGGCAGCGTCTACTGCTCCGAGGCGCTCGACGTCGATCAGCTGCGCGAGATCTCCGATGACGGGACGCCCCTCGTCCTCGCCTCCAAGGCCGAGATCGAGGACTCCGAGCACGGAATCGGACGGCTCCGCTTCTCGCGGATCGCCCTGCTGCTCAGGGGCAACCGCTCCATCGAACGGGTGAGGGAGGCCCTCGACCGCCCCGTGCTCACCCTCGAGCAGGCGATCGCCGGCCAGGTCGATGAGTGCCTGCGCCGGATGACGCCGAAGCAGCGTCGTGAGGCCGCCGCCAGTCTGGCGGCCGGTCTGCGCAGCCACGACCAGCGCTCGATCGGGAGGCTCCTCGACAAGGGGGGCCTGTCCGCCCGGGCGACGAAGCTGCTGAGGCGACTGGCCACCCCCATCGATCCCGTCCTGCAGGCCAATGCGTCCCTCGCGCTCGGCCACGACCTCGTCCCCGAGCCGAGGATCCGGCAGGACTTCTCGATGACCCTCCGGCTCATCGAAGCGCTCAGCAGCACCCACTCCGCACCCATCGACGCGTCGCTCATCAGCGCCGTCGTCGACGCCGACGTCGAGGCGTCGCGGCGGACCGAGAAGAAGGAAGCAGCATGACCTCCATCCCGTACACCTCCATCAGCACGAACGGTCGCGGCTCCCTCACCGTCGTCCTCGGCGACGAGCTGACCACGATAACCGACGACAACCCCGTCTTCGACGACGTGCTCGCCGAGCTGCAGGGACCGAGCCCCAATCCCGACACCGTCCGCGATCTGCTCGCGCAGTCCACGACCGGAGCTGTCGCCTCGCGGCTCGAGGAGCTCACCGACCGGGTCTCCTACGACGGCACCGACGTGCTCTTCGACGGCGAGCCGGTCCACGGCACGGTTGTCGAGCACATCCGGGCCAGCCTCGTGGCGAGGACCCGCGACTGGGCCCCGCTCGCGGCGTTCCTCGAGCGTCAGGCCGAGAACCCGTCGATGGCCTCGCGCCGCGAGATGTACGACTGGATCAGTGCCGAGGGCCTCACCATCGCGCCCGACGGCCGCATCGTCGGCTACAAGGGACTCGACCACGACGGCAGGTCCGTGCGCTCCGGCGGGGCCTACGTCGACGGCGCATGGGTCGACGGCCAGGTGCCCAACCCGCTGGGCGCTGTGGTCTCGATGGACCGTCCCCAGGTTGACGACGACCGCAGCCGCACGTGCTCCTTCGGCCTGCACGTCGGCAGCTACGCCTACGCCCAGAGCTGGAGCCGGGGGATCGTCGCCACCGTGCTCGTCGACCCGGCCGACGTCGTCTCCATCCCCTCGGACTCCGGTGGGCAGAAGATGCGGACCTGTCGCTACGAGGTCGTGCGGGTCGAGAAGGACTCCGCGACCTACCTCGGCCGCGTCGGCACCGTCGCGCCCGACGAGTTCGTCGATCTCGACGACGACGAGGGGTTCGAAGACGACGACTTCGACGAGGACGACGAGCCACGCATCCACGACTTCACCGTGTGATGCCCCATGGATGCCCGAGCGGGGCAATGGCAAGACACGCCGCTGCCCCGCTCGGGCATCGATCACGCCGATGACCCCGACGAGGCATCGACGTGGCCCAGAACGATCACTTCGAGGGACCGGCAGCGCTCCGAGCGTGTCGGCCCCTCCTTCATGAAGGAACCCCACGATGACCCCCACGCCCCGAGCCCTCGACGACTTCGACCAGATCGTGCGCAGTGCACTGCGCGACGACGCCGTCTGGGAGCTGCTCACCAGCACGCCCCAGGGCATCGCCGACGTCGACAAATGGCTGAAGACCACCGCCGGCAGCATCGACCAGCAGCTGTCCTTCCGCAAGGACGAGATCGAGTCCGCACGGCTCGAGCGTCGCGCGCTGAGCCCGACCGACCTCAGCGAGTACCACGCCTGGCGCAAGAAGGCCGTGTTCCTCAAGGCCCTGTGCGAGAAGCGCCTCGTCGACATCCGCCCGCTGCGGATCGAGGCCTTCGGCGAGGACCGCGCCCGGCGGATGAAGGCACTGCTCGTCCGCCTCGCCGAGGTAGTCCTCGACCACGAGGCCGAGCAGATCGACGACGACCTCTACGACGCGCTCGACGAGATCGTCCTCCCCGGCGACGACGCACCGACCCTCCGCGAGTACCTCGAGCGGCGCGCCGAGCGGGCCGCCGCCTGACCACCACGACCCGCCCCGCCGGCGGGACGCTCAGAAAGACACGCATGACCACTGATACCCGTCCACCCCTCACCGCCGAGGACCTCGTCGACGAGATCCGCGAGACCCTGCTCGACCACCGACGCGTGCGAACGGCCGAGGAGTGCGCGACCGACCACGCGCCGACGCGCGAGGAGGTCGTCTCCCACGAGCGCTCCGCGGTGCTCGACGTCACCCTCGCCCTCGTCATCCGGCACCGGCTGCCCATCGACGCCGACGCCGCCACGCGCGCCGTCCGTCGCTCCGAGAGCGCCGACCCGGACGCCTGGGCCCGCGGATGCGCCGACTACGTCGCGGGGCTCGTCCCGCTGAAGGAGTGATCCGACATGGCCACCTTCGCCCGCATCGTCCGCCTCTTCTTCTGGATCGGCGTGCTCGCGTTCATCCTCTGGGTCGCGCAGCCGCTCATCGCTGCCGTCCCGGACACGACCCCCACCTGGTCCGATCTGACGACGGCCGTCGTCGTGGTCCTGATCGCGATCGCCCTCGGCCGCCTCACCATCGCCGTCGTCCGGCTCGTGTTCCCGCCTCGGGAGAAGGGCCTGACCGCCACAGCCCTCGACGCGGCCGTCGCCATCGGGCCGGGCGGCCTGGGCTCGGCCACGCAGCTGGTGCTGGAGAGGCTGAGGACCACGGCCCGGCATGAGGCCGCCCACGCCGTCGTCGTCCGAGCTCTCGGCCATCGGCTCATGCGGGTGACGACGGTCCCGACGGACGCGAACGCCGGGCACACCGCCTGGCAGCACCGCGAGGACGCCCCTGCCTCCATCGACCACGTCGTCGTCGCCCTGGCCGGACCCATCAGCGAGTCCTCCGCGACGGCCACGATTCCAGGGTCCCTTCAGGACCACCACGACGACCACGCCTTCGCCCTGCGCCAGGCGCTGTCGGTGAGCCTCGCCGACGGCGAGGCCCGGACCTCGGCGCAGGTGCTAGACGAGGCCACGGCCTCGGCGCGGCGGATCCTCTCCGAGCACGCCGAGGACGTCGACCGCCTCGCCGAGGCCCTGCGGGGCCGCCCCGGCGGCACGACCCTCTCCGGCTGTGAGGTGGAGCAGCTGCTGACCGGCGAGCCCTGCCGCACACGAAGCACCGACGAGAACGAGAAAGAAGGCACAGCATGAGCCCGACCACCATGGCCGACGTCCCCAAGACCGCCCACGAGATGCCCGAGATCACGATCTACGGGCCCGAGTTCTGCCCGAACTGCACGCAGGCGACCAACCTGTTCGACCGCCAGAGTCCGCCGGTGCCCTACACCAAGGTCGACATCGAGCCCGGTGATGTCAACCACCGGTTCATCACCGAAAAGCTCGGTTACTCGCAGGCTCCGGTGATCGTCGTCGCCTTCGACGGCGCGCACCGCGACGTGCACTGGGGAGGCCACCGCATGGACATGCTCATGGCCCTCACCCGCCTGTGCACGAAGGGGATCGTCGCGGAGGTCGATCAGCAGAGCTGATCCGGGAGGAGTGAAGCAGCAGGCGGCGCGGCGTGGTTCGCGCCGCCTGTCGCGTCCTGCCCGGAAATCACCGCGGGCACGACTGCGTCCGCGCCCTATCGATCATCACGACCCAGGAGAACCCCATGTGGCCCTTCACCCGCAAGCACCGCCGTCCCACCGCCAGCAACGACTCCCCGCACACCATCCTCGGCAGGGTGAAGACCCTGCTCAAGGCGAACATCCACGCGATGCTCGACGAGGCCGAGGACCCTGAGAAGATGCTCGACCAACTGGTGCGCAACTACACCGCCGGCATCGCCGACGCCCGCAACGCCGTCCAGGAGACCATCTCCGGCGTCCGCCTTATCGAGGCCCAGCAGGACAAGGACGAGAAGGCCGTCGAGGAGTGGTCGGCCAAGGCCGAGCTCGCCGCGAAGCGCGCGAAGCAGGCCCAGAAGCACGGCGACGAGGCGGGATCCGCGAAGGCCGAGAAACTCGCCATGACCGCGCTGAAGAAGCAGATGGCTGCGCAGCAGCGCGTCGAGTCACGCGTGGAGAGCCTCGTCGCCCAGAACGACATGATCGAGGGCCTCAAGGACGGCCTCGTCGCCATGGACGACCGCCTCGACGAGCTGAAGAACAACCGCGCCGAGCTCCTGGCCCGCGTCCGCCTGGCCGAGACCCAGGAGACCGTCGCCGACGCCGTCGGGCAGATCAACGCCGGTGACCCCACCAGTGCCATGGCGCAGCTGGAGGACAAGGTCATGCGCACCGAGGCCCGCGCCCAGGGCAAGCTCGAGGTCGCCGGCTCCTCGATGGAGTCCCGCTTCGACGCTCTCGAGTCCGACATCGCCCACGCCGAGGCCACCGAGCGGCTCGACGCCCTCATGGGGCGTGACGCTCCGAAGGAGGTGGAGGGTTGATGTTCAGAACTCTCACAGAATCCTCGCCGGATGATGCTTGGGACCTCGAGACCTTCGTCGGCAGCGCCAGCGGCTCGATCGGCAGCTGGATGAGCTACCTCATGATGTTCATGGGCGTGATCGGCATCGTATGGGCCACCGTGCTGCTGATGAAGAAGCTGACGGCACCACCGGGCTACGACCAGGGCAGCTGGGGATCGATCGTGCTCATGATCATTATCGGCGGCGCGATGACCGTCGGCGGCACAAGTATGCCTGGTCTCTTCGCGCCCTCATCGAAAGAAGGGGAAGGAAACGAGCCCTCTCCGACCCCGTCGTCATCGACGTCGGAAAGCCCGACCCCTGCACCGGAGCCTACGCAGCAGCCGGCTCCACCGTCTGCCGAGCCCGCGGACCTCACCTGGTTGTGGATCACGCTCGGAATCGTCGCCGCCGTGGCGATCCTCGTCGTCGGTGTTCTGCTCACAGTGATGCTCGTCAAACGACTGCGAAAGGCCTCGCGTGCCGAGGCCGAGCGCAAGCGCCTCGAGGAGGCTCGACAAGAGCGAATTCGCGAGATCTGGCAGAGCTGGATCGACCGGCACAAGGCGGTCAAAGAGAAGGTCCTGTCGGCCGAGACCGACTGGGACATGATCTTCTCCTACCCCTGCCTCTCGGATGCGACGGTCCCACAGACGCGTGACCTCCATCGAGCGATAAGTGCCGCAGATCATGCGAGCGACTCGATGCCGCCGGGCCTCGACGAGACCACGGACATCAGTTCGCTGCCGTACCCGAAGATGGTGCTCACCGCCGAGGAGACCTGGCAGACGGCGTTCTCCTTCGCCAAGCGCACAGGGCAGAAGCTCCTGCCCAAGGAGGAGCGCAAGACGATCGAGCAGATCATCAAGCTCCTGCGCATGGCACAGGACGCAGGCGGGTCGCCCAGTGAGCGCGACGTCGCCTACTCCCGCGCGCAGAAGCTCATCGCCGACCTCCGGGTCGTCAAGGTGCCCGAACGCGCCATGGTGATGATCGAGCAGGAGCAGCGGCTCATGCTCGAGGCTCCGGCATCGTCCCCGTCACCTCAGACAGGGTCGGTGCCCACCGAGGGCGAGAAGAAGTCGCCGATCATCCTGTAACCGCGACTACGCACCGACCGGCTCCACCATGGGGCCGGTCGGTGCTACCACTTCCGCGACCTGCACGAACAGGACCAACTACGTCGTGGCAACGTCCTCGTCCTCGACCCGCTCGTACTCCATCACGACCAGGCATGAACCCACCACACTCGTCACTGACAAGGAGCCGCCATCGCGACGAACCCCGCCCTCGCCTCCAGCCAGATCATCAGCACGGACGGAATAGCCCCGTACTTCTGGATCATCGCCCTCGTCATCGGAGCCATCATGGCCGCTGGATGCCTGCAGATCCATGGATGGACCACCGGCATCGGTTGGCGATGTGCCGCGATGGCGATGACCGTGTTCGGGGTTGGAGCGATCATCTTGAGCCCTACCGCGGGCTTTCCTACCAAAGACGTCAGCGTCACGGCACTCACCGACGAAATAGCCTCCGACTACGATCTCGTCGATCTCCGGCCCGAGGTGAAACCACGCGGACTCTTTCGTATGTCACGAGAAATCCCCGCGAACGACCTCTGCGGGCCGATCGACGACGATTCACCCATCCTCTACGCGCGAGTCCCAAACGATCACCCGAGCCATGCCGGAGTCGCCGTCATGGTCAGTGCCGCGATCCCGGACTGCGAAGCCGAAGAGCCGACTGTGAACCTGCACGTCATCGATGCGCACGGCACTGGGATCACAGCCGACGATCTGAAGAAGGATATGAACCCATCATGATCAATCTCACTGTTAATATCGACATCGACGACCCCGTCACTCCCGAGCGCGAAGCCGAGATGGCCCAGCTCGTCGCCGAATACCTCACCAATCCGGAAGGCTCATTCGTCAGCGATTACGGTCCCGAGGCGTGGGGTGGCTACGAAGGCCCGAAGGTGAGCCGTGTCCGCGTCTCGAGCGACCACCTGGAGCAGAGCACGGACTACGCCGCCCCGACTCCGAAAAGCGACGAAGATGACGACCTCGTCTGCGTTGTGCACGTCACCGACGAGGACTACGAGTCCGCCGTCGACGCGGCGAACGAGCGGGGCGGCTCGACCAAGACTGTCGTCGCCCACCTCGCCCGGTGGGACTACGGGGACGAGACCGACGGCGCTTCCGAGGTCAACGGCCGCGACGCCCTCGCCGAGCTCGAGGCCCTGCCGCACCAGCTGCACGAGGTCGATCACGGCGGCCTGCACTACTGGCTGCAGATCGACCACGGCCTGCGCTTCTATGCGCTCTACCGCCGTCCGCTGGGGCAGACCGCATGATCTCCCGCGAAGACAGGGCCATGCGCCGCCTCGTCGAGAAGATCCTCGACGTCCTGCCGCTCGGCGTACCCGTCGAACTCGTCTCGGCCGACTCGATTTCTATCGGACCGTCGCGCAGGGACGGACTGGCACCGCTGGCGGTCTTCGACCTCGGCTTCGAGGGATTCGAGGTCCTCTGGCCCGACCCCGACGAGTCGCGACCCCACCGCAACACCACCGACGCCGCCGTGCGCACCCGCCGCATCCGCCAGGTACCCGGCATCGTCTGCAGCGCCTGGCGGCGCATCCAAGAGGAGAGGAAACCATGACCTCCGACGCACCGGTCATCGACCGGCCCGACGCCGACACCAGCGTCGACGACGCCTTCCGCGAACTCACCGGCTTCGAGGAGCAGCTCGACGACGGCTCCGACAAGGAGCGCTTCAGCCACTACGCGAGCAAGGACGACATCGTCCGCGCTGCGGTCGAGGGTGTCGCCATCGTGGCCCTATGCGGCAAAAAGTGGCGTCCCCAGCGCGACCCGAGCCGGTTCCCCGTCTGCCCGACGTGCCGTGAGGTCTTCGAGCAGATGAAGCCCGGCGACGAGGGATGACCCGACCCTGACGGAACGGGGTCCCGCGGCGCAGCCGCGGCGGGGGAGCGGATGACAGCGTAGCCCGGTGCTGCTCCTCGGTGACCGAGCACCGGGCTACACCCTTCGTATTCGAACCCAGCACCGAGAGGAGGCTCGCCATGGGCAAGCGACAGAAGAAGCTGCGCGACTCCCAACCGGGCTTCCGCGGCGTCCCGAACCCCGACCTGGCCCGAGCCATGGTCGAGCTGCGCAAATCATCAGCCGCGCAGCGGCACACCCCGAAGCCCAGGAAGGGCACCCGCCGGCAGCGTGAGCAGCAGGCGATCCGCGATCAGCGGAGAAACGGGTCTTCCAGCAATTAAGATCTGCAGTACGTATGTCGATAACAACAACATCTGGGGAGAGACCTGAGCATGACGCCGCGTAAGCATGGCCAAGATGATGAAATGGGCCGGTTGCTCGACGCCGCCTGGGACGAGGCCGATTCTGAATCGCAGCTCTTCGAGAAGCTGTCTCCGTGCCCGTTCGACGACCCGAACAAGCGGGCGGAGATTCCCGATTCCGTCGCGTCACTCGCGCACCAGGCCCACCGCATTGGCGGTGTCGTCGACGCCAAGAAGGTCATCGTCGTCTACCGGAACCGCAGCAACGAACTGAGGCTTCAGGCCGGGCACCAGCGCATCACACTCGACGAGATCGTTGCGCAATCGGCAGGCTCGTTCTCCGTCGTCCCCACCAACGTGGCGCACGAGATCCGTTCCGCCCTCATCGACGAAGACGTCCAGGGCTGAGCCGCCAAAACCACACCGCCTGACAGCGGCCGTCGCGATCATCGCGGCGGCCGTTCTTAGTACCCGCAGGCCATTGATCCCCAGTCACGGTGGGCGCATGCGCAGACCACGAGGAGGAACCATGCCGGACGGCATCCACAACTGGTCGATGACCATCGGCGAGATGCGGGCGGCGATCACCGATCTGCCCGACGACTACGAGATCGTCCTCGACGGTGCCGACGTCTCCGACTGCGACATCGCCGAGATGCACATCGACTCGGTCTACGACCCGGCCCTCGACGCACCAGGGCTCCTGGTCCTCACCGCGGGCCAGACCATCAGCGAGGACTACCACTACCACCCGCGCCTCGACGTCGAACTCGAGATAGGCACAGCGCCGCGCTGGGACGAGACGGACCGAACCTGGAGCAGATCATGACCTCAGAGCACGACCCCGGCGTGAAGATCGCCGCGACGACCCTCGAGGTCCTCATCGGGGCCGCCGACAAGTGGTCGACCGAGCTCGACGACTACGTCATCCCATCCGCTGCGGAAGCCAGCGACGAGGACGCCCAGGGGTACCGCGACGAGATGGCCCGCATCGACGACGCCGTCGCCGCTGCCCGCAGCGGGCTCCGGCAAGAGGCCGCAGACGACCACGGGATCGCGCCCGAGACGGCCGATCCCCGACCCGACTACGCCGTCGGCCGGGGCCAGCTGCGCATCAAGCGCTGGACCACGCCCGACGGCACCGTCGTCGCCGATCTGTCTTCGGGCGCTGGACGCGGCGTCCACCTCTACCGGCGGTGCAGCGACGACCAGCCCGATCACGCCAGAGTCGAAGACTCGCTGGCGCTTTCGAAGGCCCTGCAGGCCGCGCAGGAGGCGCTGCGTCGCGACGACGCCGAGGAGACGTCCACGGCCGTTGACATCGACAGTGCCGAAGGCGACGGCTTCGTCGTCGTCCGCGGGGGCCTCGTGACCAACGACCCCGCGCTGCCGGTCTTCGACCTCGACGCGCTCGAGTCGACCGACCACGACAAGCAGAGCGTCGTCGAGCTCTGCGAGCTGTACGACCGCATCTGCCGCCACTCCCGTGCCCGCGACAGCCTGCGCGCCGACCTCGTCGAGATCGAGGCCGTCGTCCGCGCTCACGGGACCAAGAAGGACATCGAGGACCTCGAGCGCATCAAGGTCGAGATCGGCACGAGCCAGGAGGACCGAGCATGAGCGTCTTGCCGTCGAAGAGCCCCGAGAAGGATCTGCCCGTCACCCGCGACGGACGATTCCGCGTCACCGAGTCCCGGTGGGACTGCAACGGGTCGTTCCACGTCGTCGTCCAGGACACCCGCGCGGCCAGCCCCGGCGAGACCGTCCCGCCCGACGTGATCGAGCGCGAGCGGCGCGCGGTCCGAGACCTCGCCCGCCGCGTCGACCGCATGGGCAGGGTCCAGTGGGTCCGCACCGACGATGTCTCCGTCGTCAGGACCGACGACGGGCCCCGCCTGGAGTACCGGCTCACCGCTTCGCGACTCGACCCCTCCTACCGCTGACCACGACGAGAAGGAACGGACCATGACCGAATCAGACACCCGATCCCATTCCACGCCGGAGATCCCGGAAGGCTTCTGGGGCCAGATCGACCACCAGCTCGACCGGATCGAGCACGAGCGCCCGACGACCTTCGACGAGGTCCGAACCCTCCTCCTCGACCTCGAGTACGAGCAGATCGTCCTCGACGTGCACCGGAACTTCCCACGAGCCTTCGACCTGGACTCGGCGTTCTTCGCCGGATCGGGCGGCGACCGCCAGCTCCGGCAGGCGCTGCACGCCGCCGGCTGGCGCACGACCGAGTCGAGGGCTTCGTACTACTACACGATGCGACACCGCGACACCGGCGAGGAGCTCACCTACATCGAGGGCGACGTCGTCCGCGGCGACCAGTTCTCACCCGGCACGTGAAGCCAGCGGGCGAGGGCGGCGTGGCCGCCCCGGGTGCATCGCAGGACGCGGGATCTCGCGCAGCCGAGCTGCCTGGACCCCGTGGCCGGATTCCGACATGAGAGAAGGAGCCCCGGAGGACATCGCGTTCTTCGGGGCTCCTCCGTTCGTGGCCGGTGCGTCCCGATGCACTGAAGCGGAATCAGTGGACCAATCCACGCCCTGAGGCTGTCCGGCCCCGCTCGCGGCGACGAACGACTGTTCGACGCTGGACACCCGCAGCCGACGCTGCCTCGTCGTCCGACAGGTTCAATTCCTCGTCTGCGCGGTCGAGCTCGCGATCGCGAATGCTGCGCAGGTCTCGGATCAGGTCGGTGAGCTCCGACAGGGCCTCGATCTCCTGCTCCCGGCTGAGCCACGGCTGGTCCGGCAGGCCGTCCACGCGGTCCTGAAGACCTTCGATCATGAGCTGCATGTGCTTCTTCATCAGGTTCATGAGTCCACTGTGCCGCCGACGAACAGAATCGCATCGCCTCGGAAAGGGGCTCATCACCATGTCCGCAGACCAGCCCCTCGCCGCCCGGATGCGGCCCGCCTCGCTCGACGAGGTCGTCGGCCAGGACCACCTGATCTTCCCCGGCTCGCCCCTTCAGCTGCTCGTCGACGGCAAGACCCGCACGTCGGTGCTCCTGTGGGCACCGCCCGGCACCGGCAAGACGAGCATCGCCGACGTCATCGCCCGCACCACCAGCCAGCACTTCGTCGAGCTCTCGGCCACCAGCGCGGGCGTCAAGGAGGTCCGAGCCGAGATCGCCGCGGCCGAGAAGCGTCGCGAGGCCGACGGCACGGGCACTGTGCTGTTCCTCGACGAGATCCACCGCTTCACCAAGGCCCAGCAGGACATCCTGCTGCCGGTGGTCGAGTCCGGCACGCTCTCGCTCATCGGCGCGACGACGGAGAACCCGAGCTTCTCGGTCAACTCCGCGCTCGTGTCCCGCTCGGTCCTCATGGTCCTGCGGCCCCTCGACGTCGACGACATCGCCGGGCTCCTCGCCCGGGCGATCGAAGACCCCAGGGGCCTCGACGGATCCGTCGAGGCCGAGGACGACGTCCTGGCCACGATCGCCGAGCTCGCCTCCGGCGACGCCCGCCAGGCGCTCAACCGCTTGGAGATATGTGCCGAGACCGTGATCGCCCGCGACGAGAACGAGATCACCGCCGAGATCGTCGGGCTCGTCACCGGTGCCGCGCTGCAGCGCTTCGACCGCGACGGCGACCAGCACTACGACATCATCTCCGCCTTCATCAAGTCGATGCGCGGTTCAGACCCCGACGCAACGATCTACTGGCTGGCCCGGATGATCGAAGCGGGGGAGGACCCCAGGTACATCGCGCGGCGCATCGTCGTGCACGCCTCCGAGGACGTCGGCATGGCCGACCCCAATGTGCTGCCGATCGCAGTCGCCGCGGCCCAGGCCGTCCAGCTGATCGGTATGCCCGAGGCTCGGCTCAACCTCGCCCAGGCCGCGATCGCCGTGGCGACTGCGCCGAAGTCGAACCAGTCCCACGACGCGATCAACGCCGCCCTCGAGGCCGTTCGCAGAGGCGCGACCGACTCCGTGCCGATGCACCTGCGCGATTCCCACTACCCGGGTGCGAAGACGTACGGGCATGGCGATGGATACCTCTATCCCCACTCCTACCCGGGCCACGTGGTGTCTCAGGAATACATGCCTCCGCGCCTGGCCGGCACCCGATTCTACGAGCCGACCGTCAACGGCTTCGAGCAGACCGTTGGTCAGCGCATGGCCGCAATCGACCAGTTCCTCAAGGAGAACTCCTCATGACCCACGAACACGACATCGATCAGCGCATCGTCGCATTCCTCGGGGCCATCGGGCACCAGGTCACGGTCGACGACGCAGTCCGGCGCATGTACGGGCCCGTCGTCCGGGCCGCAGGCATCCCCGGCCTGATCCGCTGGCGCGCCGCAGTCGGGCTCGTCGCCAACACCCCCGGCAAGACCCCGCCGAAGAATCCTCGGAAGGCCGTGGCGGCCCGCGTCGCGCAGATGAAGCGCCGCACTGCGGAGAAGAGCGCGGCTCCCGCGCTCAGCCGCAGGCAGAAGGTCCTCATCGAGGCGGCCGCCGACCGTCACGCCGAAGCCGCCCGCGCGATCATCTGCCGCGCACGGGAGGACACGGGCTCCGGTCCCACCTGGGCTGAACTCGTCGACGCTCTCGGTCTGCCCGACGACCCCGTCTTCCGCCGTCACTTCGTCGCGGCTCTCGTCGAGGCCGGCCAGGTCGTGTGCACGAACGCGCCAAGGTCCCTCGACGTCGGCCCTCAGTCCTGACCTTCACGACCACTGCAAGGAGTCCTCAGCATGACCACCTGGTTCGATCAACTACTCGATGAGTTCAAGGCCCGCGGCGAGGCGATGTTCGCCTTCTCCCGCTCCCAGGTCGAGGACCAAGGCGTGTCCTGGGCCGAGCTGCAGTCCGAGTGGTCGTCCGTCGGCGGCTCCGGGTTGCTCGTCAAGAAGTCGGCGCGGGGCGAGTTCCTGCGTCGCATGAACGCCGACCACGACGCCTGGCGCGCCGAGCTGCCCGAGCTGCGCGTGAAGTACGTCGGCGAATCGACGCTCGACTACCCGGCCTACCGGGCGCTCCACGCCGTCGAATCGCTCGGCGTGAAAGAGCACCAACTGCTCGTCGACATCGAGTACGCCGCGCCTGGAGAGGTCGAGTACCTGCACACAGCAGCCTCGGAGGACTTCCCCGAGCCCGGCCACCAGCTCGAGGCCCGGATCGTCTGTGCCGAGATCGAGGCCCACGACGACTGATTCATTCCGCACGACGAAGAAGGATTTGAGATGACCGATTCTCTGATCGAGGCAGTCGTCGTCGACGTCGACGGCACACTGTGCGACGTCTCCGGCATCCGCCACTACGTCGTCGACCCCGACCGCCGGAACTTCGACAAGTTCCACCGCGCCTCTGCGCTGTGCCCGCCGATCTCGGAGACCATCGAGTGGGTCGAGGACCACCGCAGGCGCGGCCGAGCGATCATCGTCGTGACCGCCCGTCAGCGGACGTACGAGTCCATCACTCGCACCTGGCTGCGCAAGTGGGAGGTCCCGTTCGACGCGCTCCTCATGCGGGCGACCCGCGACCAGCGCCCCGACAGGGACGTCAAGCGGGACATCCTCGCGAGCATCCGAGCGGAGGGCTTCGACGTCGTCGCCGCCATCGACGACAACCCCGGCGTGATCGCGCTGTGGGAGTCGGAGTCGATCCCCGTCACCGTCGTCCCCGGCTGGGACGACCCCATCGCCATCCCGTGAAGGAACAACCTCATGACCTCACGCATCATCCTCGGCATGACCGGCGTCGCCGGCTCAGGCAAGGACACCGCTGCCGCCGGCCTCGTCGCCGACCACGGGTTCGTCCGCCTCGCGATCGGCGACGAGCTGAAGCAGGCGCTCTGCCTCGTCGACCCGCCGGTGCCGTTCCGAGAGCCCGACGGTTCCATCAGCTACATCATGCTCGCCGAGCTCGTCGACAAGGCGGGCTGGGACCAGGCCAAGCAGCACCCCCTCGTCCGTTCGATGCTCCAGAAGATGGGCTCGGACGCCGGCTGGCAGCTGCACGGCGAGGCCCTGTGGACCTCGCGCCTCGATGCCCGGATCGCCGAGCTCGACCCCGACCAGGACGTCGTCGTCACCGACATCCGCATGCCGCACGAGGCCCGCTGGCTGCGCGGCATCGACGGCTCGGTCATCCGCGTCACCCGTCAGGCGGCGCTGGAGGGGCTCATGCCTGAGCAGCGAGAGCACATCAGCGAGCAGGGCATCGCGGACCCCGACTACGAGATCGCCAACGACGGGTCCGTCGATGACCTGCACGAGGCCGTCCTCCAGGTCGTCATGGAGATCGCCGACCACTGGAACCGCTCCGCGTGACCGCACCCCAACCGAATCCTGAAGGAGGAGACCCATGAAGAACCGTGCTCGCACAATCGCTGCTGCTGTCCTTGGTATGACCCTCGTGCTCACGGGCTGCGGGAGCACTCTGTCGCCCGAGGACGTCGCATGGGACAAGATCGGCGAAGGCCCCATCGTCGCGATGGACAGCTCCGCCGGCGTCTATGTCTCCGGATACATGAGCTCCGGCATGTTCGGCGGGCACGGCGAGATCGAGTCCGAGGGCGTCATCGACTACAAGTACGCCCGCGAGCTCGACGACGGCGGGGTCCGAGAAGACCTCGTAAGCACGACCTATCAGCGCTTCTCGCCCTCGCTCGGGCCGAACGACGGCAAGTACCCCGGGAGCCGCGTCGTGACGATCTACCAGGACGCAGAGCCGGACGGCTCCGACGCCCGGATCGAGATCTTCGAGTGCGCCCTGCCCGAGAACGTCAAGGCCGAGAACGAGAAGCGCGCCCCTGTCGACAGCACCTATCTACCCGACACCTGCCGCACGCCCAGCGGAACCGCACTCGACCGATATGAGCTGCGTGTGGACGTCCACGTGCCGCCGGGATCCGTCGTCGAGAAGTACGACGACCAGGACGAGGAAGACGGTTCGTGACCGTCGACACCATCTGCTCAGCCCGCCATCAGGAAGTGAGGCACCGCGTGCCCGAGAATGACCACCGATCCGCCGACGGGCCGCGCCTCTTCGGCGTCATCCGCGCGCTCGATCGTCTCGCCGTCGCCGCCCGCGCCGGAGACGCCCAGGGGTACCGCGCCGCACTGGCCGAGGCTCGTGTTCAGGAGGCCACCGAGGAGCAGATCCTCGACTCCTACCGCTGGGGCCGTCGCGGCATGGGCGCGCATCCCGACTTCGACCACCACGGCGAGCCGCACCGCCGTCCCTGAAGGAGCACACTGATGACCACCGGAATCTTCACCCAACCCGCAGCGTCCGTCCTCGAGGACGTCGACGAGTTCTACTTCGGCGGGGTCTTCCCATGGTTCCACGGGACCCGCCTCAGCGACGACGGGCGCTTCGTCGTCGTGACCCTCACCGATCCCGACGAGGACGACGGCGCGAACGAGACCACGAAGGAGTACACGCTCAGCGCCGGTCGCGTCAAAGACGCATTCCTCGAAGCCAAGCGCCTGGGCTACCACCTCTGCTGCGAGAACGAGATCGCCGACGAGCAGCTCGGGTACGGCTGTGCCCAGGACCTCGGCATCGTCCTGCAGACCGCCTGCTACGGCCGACTCGTCTTCGCCTGACCCGATATGGAGCAACGCCATGCCCAACTCCGACCCGTACCCCGAGCACGCCAAGCTCTCCGCGATCAGCGACGAGTCGCAGGCCATCGGCCAGTTCCTCGAGGACGGCCCGTACCTCCTCGCCGAGTACTGCGAGATCGAGGGCTTCCGCGACCCCCAGCTCGTCCCCGCCCAGAAGCCGATCCAGCAGGTCCTGGCCGAATACTTCGACATCGACCTGGCGAAGATCGAGGCCGAGAAGCGGCGGATGCTCGAGCAGATCCGAGAGGAGACCTCACGATGACCGACCTCACCGCCCATATGCGCGCAATCACCGACGAGCTCGAGCGCACGACCGAGGTCGACACCCTCGATCGCGCCCAGATGCGCGTGCGCCTCGTCTTCGACATGTTCTACGACGCACGGGATCCAGAGCCGGGCGAGCCCGACCAGGCGATCCGCGACTGCCTCACCGATCTCATGCGCCTGGCCGCGGAGCGCGGAGTCGACTTCGAGGACGCCGTCCGTCGGGCCACAGGCATGTGGTCCGAGGAGCGCGAGGACTGGGGGCTCGACGATGTCTGACGCACCGATCGACCCCGCAGAGCGCGACCGCGCCGTCGAGGAGAGGCTCAACGCCGACCTCGGCATGGACGTCGCCCACGTCGAGCAGCAGCTGCGCTTCCGACTCGACCTCGTGCGCATGAAGCGCGGGGAGTCCGGTCAGCTCGGCTACGTCTTCATCGACCGCGACCACCACCCGGACGCCGCCGTCGTCTTCGACGATCCCGCTGCCGCGGGGTCCGCGCTCGAGGACCACCCGCTCATCGACGCCCTGTGCGAGGAGGACTGCCTCGACGCCCGGGTCGGTGGCGACGTCCGCCTTGCCGACCTCGTCGGCAAAGAGATCATCCTGCCCTGAGGCGCTGAACGCGCCGTGGCCGAACCGAAAGGCACACCATGCCGGAAGAAGTCCTCGTGCGACTGCGCACCCATCCGAAGATCCTGGTCGGCCCCGTGGTCGTCCAGATCGTACTGATCGCCTGCCACGTCGGCCTCGTCGCCGTCTGGCCCACGGGCAGGTTCGGCGTCACGTGGATCGACGACTGGGGGCCGCTCGCGCTGCACGCTGTCGTCGTCGTGTTGGAGATCGCGTACGCCATCATCCCCGTGCTGCGCTGGTGGATGTCCATCTGCACCGTCACCACCCGGCGCGTGGTGCGACAGTGGGGGATCGCCGTGCGCCGGACTTACGAGATCCCCATCGACCGCATCGTCTCGGTCACCACCGAACGCGGGATCCTCGATCGGATCTTCGGGTGCGGCACCCTGGTCCTCCACGACGCCGGCTACGCGCCGAACAGCACTGCAGGCGTGCGCTTCCACGACGTGCCCCGCGTCAAAAACGTGCAGGACATCATCGACGATCTGAGGCGTGAGACGAGCTGAAAGGCACGCCTGACCAGACGACGACTCGAATTCGTACTACAGTGGAATATGTTCCACTGGCCTGCTTCCCGTTCGATCCATGAAGGACCTCACTCCATGACCCATAACGACGCCCGTCGCGGCTCGCGCATCTACAGCAAGCCCGTCCTCGCGACCTACGACACTCTCGTCGTTCGGCTGTCCAACTCCCTCGCCTGGCGCTGCCCGAGCCGCCTCATGCTTGCTCAGTACAACCGTCTGGTCGGCGACCGCCATCTGGACGTGGGGCCAGGGACCGGCTGGTACCTTGCGCACGCCGACATCCCTCGAGGCACGGACCTGCGGCTGATGGACCTCAACGCCAACAGCATGGAGATGACCGCCGCAAGGCTGTCGGCGCGCGGCTCAATCGCCGCTTACGAATTGAACGTGCTCGATCCGCTGCCCCCGGCCGTGGGCAAGTTCGACTCCATCGGCGTGAATTACCTCTTCCATTGCGTGCCCGGCACCTGGGCCGAGAAGGGCATCGCGTTTACGAACCTGGCCGAGCACCTCGCCGACGGCGGCGTGCTCTTCGGCGCGACGATCCTGGGCCACGGCGTGCGGCACAACCTCGGCGGCAGGGGCCTGATGGCGCTGTACAACCGCCTAGGCATCTTCCACAACTGGCGCGACGACGCTGAGGGCCTTCGCACAGCGCTCGAGCTCAACTTCGACGACGTCGACATCGAAGTGGTCGGCACGGTCGCCGTCTTCAGCGCCCGTCGACGCAGCCGTTGAATCACAGATCCAGCCGCACCACCGCGTCGTGACCCTGGACGCCCGACCTGACCCCAACGACGGTCATCGCCACCTCGCGAACCGAACCGTCGACCCGGCGCAGCGCGACCGGCATCGTCGTGCTGTTCTCGGTGTTCTCAGCCGCAGAGCGGATGAACTTGTGAACCCGGCAGTCATCCTCGACGATGAACTCTCCGAGTCCACCGACCTGGCCGAAGTCCTCGTTGCGCCACGAGGTCGAGGTCATCAGGACGTCGAGAGTCTCGACGTCGACAACCGCCATCGGATTCTTGACCAGCGACATCACACCTCGGAGCACGTCGTCGACGCGGCCCGCGTTGACGTCTTGGACGAAGGCCATGTCGTGGAAGGTCTCCGGCACCTCGTAGCTGAATCCGAAGATCCTGATCGTCGTCGCCGTTCGTTCGATCGGCACGATCTGTCCGACGAGTCGCAGGTGCTTCCGGCCCCTGTGCTCGGCCCCGTAGCCGGTGACCACGTTGTACGTCAGGCAGCGAAGAACGCCTGTCATCTTCATCGCACCCTCGCCGGCAAGCCCTTCCTGGATGCCGTCACGGACGAGGCTCGCCACCCTCATCTGGTCGGAGCGGTCGATGAGCTCGTTCGACCACTCACCCGTCTCCCAGAATCCCTGCGTCTGCTGATCGACCGCAGGGTCGACCTCGTAGATCTCGTAGAGGTTGCGGTCCCAATAGGTGCGGCGCTGCATGGTCGGCTGCTGCTGGTCGTCCAGCTCGATCTCCCACTCCCAGCTGCCGACCAGAGGGCGCGGCGGCAGAGCTTCTTCGACAGGGGCGACCGCTGCCAGCACCCCCATGGGGCTGTTAGAGCGCGGAGAGGCCGTCGGCTCGACGACCACCCGCCATCGCCTGTCCACATGCTCGACGACTTCGTCGATGGCCTCGCCCGTCTCGTAGGCCTTGGCGATTCTGTTGCTGTCGAGCAGCAGCTCGCGGGGGATGCGCTTGGTGAACTTGCGGGCCGAGCTCGGACCGCACGGCTCATCGTCGACCAGTACGATCTGGCGTGCGCCGGGGCCGCCGAAGAGGCCCCAAGAGCCGGAGTCGAGTTGCACTGTCATTGACTAGATACCTCCTGCCACCGGGATCGTCGCTCCCGACATGTACGTGTTCTCAGCGGTGTGGACCACCGCCGACGCGACCTCCTCGGGCGTGCCGAGCCGCCCCAGCGGGATGCCCTCCAGCATCGCCGTCCGCGCCTGCTCTGAGACGTCGGCCATCATGTCAGTATCGGTCGCGCCCGGGGCGACGACGTTGACCCTGACGCCGCGACCCGCGTACTCCCGCGCCATCGAGCGGGCGAAAGCCTCCACAGCCCCTTTCGAAGCGGTGTAGTTGCACTGCCCGGCGACTCCATACTTGGCCGACATCGACGACACCAACACGATCGATCCGCCGCGCTGCCTCATCATCGGCCCGAGCGCCGCCTTGGAGGCAAGCATCGGACCGATCGCATTGACCTGCATGACCTCGGAGATGTCCTCTTCGCTCATCCGCAGCAGGAGCTTGTCCCGCGTGATGCCCGCGGCCACGACCATCACGTCGAGGCGTCCGAGGGCCTCCGTGGCGGCCTCGACTCCTATGGCGATCGATTCGCCGTCACGGACATCCATCTCAACAGGGACGACGCCCTCGGGCACCGACCCTCCCGCACGATGCGTCCCGGCCGTAACATAACCGGCGTCGCGCAGCTGGCGGACGGTCGCAGCCCCGATGCCTCGAGTAGCGCCGATCACGAGCGCGGTAGGCGCAGGATCCCTTGTTTCGTTCTTCACTTCCATTCAGCCTCTCTGTGCGGTATCGTCCGTTACAAACACGTTACGGGACTTGTACCCCTTCGTTGGCAAACGGCAGGCGGTGTCTCCGATCTTCTCAACACAGAGGACCGCCGATGCCTGCTTTCAGCACCAACCTTCTCCTGCTCCTTCGCCGTCCTGCGCTCCTTCGGGGGCGAGGGAAGCGAGACATCTATACGCGCGTTCACAGCTCTCCCGACATGCTCGATGCCTTCGAGTGGCCCGAGGACGCCTCGTACGAGGCCCTGGGAGAAGCCATCGCATCCGCTCGCGGCTTGAAACTCCGCCTCAGGCCCATCCCCGAAGGTATGGGTCACAGTGAGCTGAGCGGACTCACCACAGTCGTCGGCAACACCGCTCACGTCTTCTTCGACCCGGCGCTGTCTCCCGTCAATCGGGAGCAGACGATCCTGCACGAATATGCTCATATCCTGCACGGAGACGTCCGAGCCGATTCCGAGTGTACGCACGCGCGCACCATGTTCGACGATCCGATGGAGACGCGCGCTGAAGCTACCGGCATGCGGTTGTTCGAAGCGCTTCGCCGCCGACATTCAACCTCCGATACCAGCTATTGCGGCGATCTCGTCAGCTTCTTCGCAGGTGCGGAGGACGTGGTCGTTCACTGATGACCGAACTCGTCATCGTCAGCATCACCCTCATGGTGACCCTGATCGTCTCGACCGCCTACCACGGACGTCGCCGCACGAACCTGCTGCGATACGGCTGCTTCGCTCTGTTCACTGCGACGCTGTGCCACAGTCTGGAGCCGTTCATCGATGGCCCCTGGCTCAGCATCGGGCTGCGACTGTCGATCCTCGCTGCCCAGGTCTCCGCAGTCCTTCTCATTCTCACGTTCAGACGGAAGCGGCTCTCTCCTCGCGTCAACACCGCGATCATCGCCACAGGTGTCGCCATAGCCATCGCCGAGATCATCTCCCTCCCATATCTCCCTCGCTATTCCGATGGAACCATCTATCCGCAATCCGAGTTCGAAGCCGCCGTCGAAGTCGGCGGAGCGACTCCCATGCTGGTCTACCACGGCCTCTACCTCGCGGCGTTCGCTGCTACGACCTGCGTCGTGCTCGTGGGATCCTGCGCGGCGGTGACCAGAAGCGGTCTGCCATGGAGCGTGAGAGCGTCGCTGGCGTTCACCATCGCTGCTGCCTGCGCCACCGTTCTGTTCATCCTCTCCTCATTCATGGATCTCCTGGAAAGGCCGATCCTCGGCGGTGCTGCTCACCGGAAGGACATACTGGTGATCGTCGTCACATTCCTCTTCCTGGCTCTGGCGACAGGAGTCGTCCATAAGATCATCAGGAGAAGCGCCTCCCGTCTCGAGGTCCTCGTCGCCAGCGACCTTGTGGAGCCACTCTGGAGGGCCACCACGTCGTTACATCCCGAAGTTCGCTTGCCTGCCGGCGAGCTGCGTCAGATGGACCCTCAGACGAATCTGTCCCGCTTGACCATTGAGACGCACGATGCCCTCAAACTCATTCGCGAAAGCGACGACCCGGCTCTGGAGCCCGTGCGTCGTGCCCACCCTCATGACCCGCATCTGACAGCAGGACTCGTGCGCCACCTGATCGGCGAGACCACAGTGCCACCCGTCAGCGGCCCCACCCGCGCGATGAGCAGAATCGGTGACCTCTCGAAGTCCGGAGACGAGTCCTTGGCTGCTTCGGTCGGAGCGCTCCGAGACATCCGCTTCGCCATCGACGAGCAGAATAGCTGAGAGCCGATGCCGCGCTCGAAAGCCACGGCGCAAGTCCTCAGCAGCGTCTTCGCTCCTGCTGCCTCTGTGGCAGCGATCTGCATGCTCACTGCCCTCGTGGGTGCAAGGACCGTGTTGGAAGGAGTCACCTGGGGGCTCATTGGCGCACTGTTCTGTTCCGCCATACCCATGACAATCATCCATGTCGCTGTCCGCAGAGATCGTCTGACAGACCACCACGTCACTCGTCGCGGTCAGCGATGGTGGGTTTTTCTCTGCTGCGTGGTCTCTGTGCTGGGCAGCCTCGGCCTTGCTCTCCTGTTCAGTGCGCCGGCAACGCTGGTTTGGGCGTTGATCACCATGATCGTCGGCCTCGCCGTCGTCGGCATCGTCACTGTGGTTTGGACCAAGGCCTCGATGCACATGTTCTGCCTGGTCGTCCTGATCCTCTTGGCCGCTGCGATGATCTCGCCGTGGTGGATCGCCGCGCTGGTTGTCGGGGTCCCGATGATCGGCTATGCGCGACTCGCGCTCGACCACCACTCTCTTGCTGAACTCGCAACAGGGGCAGCGCTGGCCGTCGGCGTAACGGCTGCGGCGCTGCCTACGATGCCCACGTCATTTGTTCAATGATCAACTTTTCTTCGTGTCGAGTGGCCCCGATTGGAAAACGTTCCACTAGGATGGTGGTCAACACCCGGATGTTGCAGAACTGCGACAATCGGCTTCAATCCTCGGATCGCGATGAAAGGCAGCGCCGTGACCATTGCCCAACGGCTCGAACAGCTGTTCTCAGAGACTGCTGGCCCCCACGGCCGCCCCGTCACCATGAAGGAGATCATCCAAAGGATGGATCAGCGCGGCATCTCGTCCATGTCGCTGAGCTATCTCCAGCAGCTGCGCAAGGGGGAGGCCGAGAACCCTCGACTGCAGCACCTCAGAGCCCTGGCAGACGCCTTCGGCGTCCCTCTGACCTACTTCCTCGAGGATGATCCGGACGACGCTGACAACCGGGAACTGACGCAGCAGGAGCGCACCCTCGCGCTGCGCGTCCATGGGCTCAGCGACGGTGCACTCTCCAGCATTCGCGCTGTCGTGGAGCTGGCCCGCAAGAGCGAGCAACTCGACGAGCAGGGAGACCCCGAAGGAGACTGAACGAGGAGCTCAATGGCAACGCCGGTGCCGACGACGAGTATTTGAGTGGAAACTTTTCCACTGATGTGGCATACTCGGTAACACGTCCGGCAGTGATGCCGCTTTCCGCACACCGCGGGAGCCGGCGACCCGCCCATGAAGGAGCATCCGATGGTCAACCTGCACCCCACGTCCGACGAGTTCCGCGGCTTCGACGAGGCCCGTTCGATCATGTGGTGCCATGAGGCGCGCGCCAGAGTCCATCGCCAGCTGAACTTCACGCCCTTTGTCTCGAACCCCGCCGTGCGCTCCGTCCACGTCGACAACGTCACCCGCGCCGACCGCGCCTTCCTCACGGCCTTTGACGACCAGGGCAAGCGGGTCGACGCCGACACGGTCTTCACCGACGACGCCTCCCAGCGCATCGACGTCACGCCCGAGTTCGACCACGACTTCACGAGCATGCCGGTCGCCCCCGGTTCGCAGCTCGCCGACCTCCTCGCCGAGGAGAAGGGGTGGGCTATCGACATGCGCGCCCTGCGCAGCTACGACCTCGATGCCGATCGCCGAGCCACGCAGCGCGCGGTCTTCCTTGCGCACCTCGGCGACATGATGGCAACCGGGCAGATCCAGGGGTTCCTCCTCGACGGGATGTCCGGCCCCGACGAGCCGGACGCGGCGTGACGCCGCGCCGCCGGACTCGACACGACAGGCCCCGTCCATTCGGACGGGGCCTTCTCGTATCCGGAGTCGACGGTGGAGATCCCAGCGGGTGGACCGACTGACGTCGGTCCCGGGAGAGAGGTGGCGGTGGACGCCGATGGCGTCACCGTCACCGCACATCATTCGCGACCACAGGAGCGACATGTCCCGATTCGCCTACATCGTCGAGGTCGACGCCCCCACAAAGGAGCAGGCCGACCAGGTCATGGCCGAACGCGTCCTGCCCGAAGAGGAGTACGACTTCGTCGGCGACTACAGCATCGCTTACCGCGATGTGGAGGAGGAGGGCTGATGTCCACGGAGTTCGATCCCTCGCTCGTCGAGCACACCGTCGTACTCAAGGGCCGCCTCGTCCACGTCTACAAGGTCGGGGGAGGCACGCCCGGACGGCGCTACGACGGCCTCTGGGGATACCGCGTCCGCTGCCAGGGGAGACTCGTCGCCTCCGGCGAGGACCTGAGGACCGGCATGCCTAAGACCCATGACGAGGCTGCTCTGATCGCTCTGGAGCTGGTCACCTGAAGAGGGACCGGCAGACGAGACGAAACGAGGCCCGGACGCCGCGTCAGCAGCATCCGGGCCTCGTTCATCATCCCGCGGGAGCGGGACCGTCACACCGGCGGGATCAGCAACGACGCGCCAGCGTAGATGAGGTTCGGGTTCTGGATCCTGTTCTCCTCGACCAGCACCCCGACCGGGACGCCGGTCTCGCCGGAGATCTCGGTGAGCGTGTCGCCCGGCTGGATGACGTACGTCTGAGTCTTCGACTCCGACCCGGGCTCCGCCTCGTCGGCTCCGCGCGAGCCGTCCGGGTCATCTTCGTCGCCGCGCCCGGTCTCCCGGTCGTCTGACGAGGAACCCGCGTCGTCCCCCTCGGCCCCTCCCTTTTCGAAGGCGTCGGGGATGCCGTTGCGGTCTCGGTCCGGCAGCGTCACCGTCACGGTGCCGTCCTCGTCCCCGCCGGCGGGCGACTCGCTCGCCGGCGCGGGTGCGTGGACAGTCGGCTTGTCGTCGCCTGCGAGTGCAGCTGCGATCCCGCCGTCTTCTGAGGCCATGTGCACGAAGCCCCAGCCGGCGAACAGCAGCGCGCCGCCAACGACGATCCCCGAAGCGAGAATCGGCCCGTTGCCGAAGCCCGTGGGCCCCAGTCGGGACCGCGGGGTCGCCCTCTGGGCCGGAGGCTCGGAGGGCTCACCCCCGGGTGGCGTCCGGTTCTCATCCGTCATCTCTCTTGCCCCTCTCTGCGGCCGCACTCGAATGATGTTGTGAGTCTACGAGTCCATTCTACTCATAAGCGAGTCGAACTTGATAGAATCAAGGAGGCGAATGGCTCCCGACTGACCACTCGGCGTCCACCGACAGATCATCCACAACGACCACCACGTCACAACACGAAGGAAGTACCCACCATGGCCAACTACTCCGTCCAGGCCGAACAGCTCACCGAGGGCACCACCGTCTCCATCCGCGGCAAGCTCGCGTTCGCGCGGCTGACCCGCCGGATCGAGGGCGACGAGCTCGCCAAGGTCAACCAGCGCAAGATCCAGAACGGCATGAGCCCGGTGAACCAGCCGCACACCACGGCCACGATCACCGAGGCCGACGTCGTGTACGTCGATCCGGCGAATCCGACCGCCGAGGAGCGCTTCGTCGCCGAGCGCCGATACGCCTCGAAGAAGAACCCGGACACCGGTGCCAACTACTCGATCGACTCGAAGGGCAACAACCTGCCGATCATCGGGATCCCCTCGCCGAAGGGCGACGGCACCTTCGACCAGGACACCAGCGGGCGCGAGCTCGACCGCGGCCTGGATGTGGAGCTCGTGCTCCGCGTGTACAAGCCGAAGAACTACGCCAAGCGCGGCCTCGCCCTCGAGCAGGTCATCGTCCACGAGACGCCGCGCTACTACGGCGGGTCGGGAGTCGACACCGCGGATCTCAAGGCCCGCGGCATCGTGTTCAACTCCCAGCCGCAGGCGGTCGCCGCCTCGGAGGCCAACCCCGTCGGGTCGGCTCCTGAGCCCGAGGACGACGGCGGCGAGGCCGCCAGCCTGCCCGCGCCCGCTCCGCAGGCCGCACCGCAGGTCCAGGCGCAGCCCGCTGCGGCTGCGCAGGAAGCTCCCGCCGCCGCTGCGACGGCGACCGCCGAGGAGTCCCCGGCGGAGAAGCTCGCCCGCCTCGAGGCGGAAAACGCGGCGCTGAAGAACGCCGGATCCGCCGTCGGCGAGCCGGCCTCGGCCACCCCGTGGAACGCCCAGGGCGCTCCGCAGGGCGGGATCACCTACCAGAGCTGACCCGCACCCATGGATACGAGACCCCCGTCGTCGACCGTCACTCACGGCCGCGGCGGGGGTCTCGTCTTCGTCTCCCGTCCACCCACGACCCGAAGGCACTGATGTGAGCGTCGTCGACCCCCGCACGATCTTCCCGAACTTCTACGACAACCCGTCCATCCGCGCGATCGCGGACGCTCAGAGGTGGACGGTCTCCGGCCGCCTGGGGGACGCCGACGACGGCAACAAGGCCCCGATCGACATCCGTCACCTCATCGACGGCTGCGGCCCTTCATGCCGCCACGAGGGCCCGCTCCGCGGCGCGTTCGACATATCGCCAGTCTGCCTGGTCGATCTCGACGAGCTCGTCCGTGAGCTGCCCGACGCAGCCAACAACGCGTTCCACCTGCAGTCGAGCACCGACGGCTTCATGGTCGTCGACATCGAGCCCGACTGCCCCGAGGAGATCGCGCGGGACCTGCTCCGCATGCCGGGCATCCTCTACTCCGAGGTCTCGATGTCCGGCCGGGGGTACCACCTGCTCGTCCCGGTGCCGAGCAACCTCCACGACTTTCCGCTCGCGGTCGGCAAGCGCAAGATCCGCGAGTCGCACGGCTGGTACGAGCTGCTGCTCGATCACTGGGCCACCTTCACGCGCCGCCCCATCCCATCCGAGGCCCTCGCACGCGCACGAGCCGCCGCGAACCCTCCGGCCTTCGCCACCGTCGAAGACCTCTACGCCGACCTGGCGGCGGGCGTGCGCGAGTCGGCCGCGGCATCCGGCTCGGTCATCGCGACCGCCGAGGACGCGCCCGACATCCCCTACGGCATCGACATCGTCTCCCAGACCCGGCAGGCCGCCGAGGGCCACCTCAAGACGCCCGACGACTTCGACCGGGACATGTCCCGCTATGAGTTCAGCGTCCTGGGGTCGCTCTACGGGTGGCTGCGCACGCAGGTCTCCGAGTACAGCGCATACGGCGTCGAGTACTCCGCCAGCGATGTGACCTGGCTGCTCTACCTCGCCGCGGTCGAGGTCCTCGAGCCGCGGCCGAAGCACCACCAGACGCGCAACGGCAGGCCCTACCTGCTCGACCGAGCGGCGTCCCTCGTCGCCGACCGGCGGGCACGGGAGGAGCGGGTCCCGGCCTGAGCGGGGCTGTTCCGGCTGAGCGAGCTCACCCGGTGATCGCGCGGAGCGCGATCCGGGATGGCGGTGGGCAGCGGGAGCGCCACCGCCATCGACACGGCTCCTGTCGCATCACGGGTCGCCCTGCGCGGGCGGCCGAGGCCACCTCCCTCTCACTCATCACAGAAGGATTCATCAACCATGCGTTTCACCGACACCCTGACCACTCTGATCCGCCAGTCCCTCGAGGTCGGCGCGACGCCGGCGCTCATGGGCGAGCCCGGCATCGGCAAGTCCTCGTTCGTCGAGGGCCTCGCCTACGAGATGAACACCAAGGCCTTCGTGCTGCCGGTGAACCAGCTCGCGGCCAAGGAGGACCTCACCGGCGCGCGCCTCGTTCCGTACACCAAGGACGACGGCACCGACAGCCACAAGCAGGTCTTCTACCCGCACCACGTCATCCAGGAGGCCATCGACTACGCCGAGGCCAATCCGCGGGAGTGGCCGATCCTGTTCCTCGACGAGATCAACCGCTCGACCGCCGACGTCACCTCCGGCGTCCTGACGCTGGTCACCCTGCGCAAGATGGGCCACGTCGTGCTGCCGAAGAACCTGCGCATCATGGTCGCCGGCAACGACAAGGGCAACATCACCGCGCTCGACGAGGCGAGCCTGTCGCGCTTCGCCGTCTTCCACGTCGAGCCCGACGCCTCCACGCTGATGTCGATCCTCGGCGACGGCATGAACTCCTGGGTCAAGACGGTGCTCACGCAGAACCCGACCCTGGTCTTCCAGAAGTCGACGCCCGGCGCGATCGTCGCCGACGGGAGCGATGAGGACGAGGACGGCAACGTCACCATGGCCGACCTGTTCGACGGCGGCGAGGAGATGAACCAGCTCACCACGCCGCGCACCATCGACAACCTGTCGAAGTGGCTCAACGTCGCCGAGCGCGACGAGCTGGCCGCCTACCTCGCCGCGCCCGCCGCGGTCGAGGGCCGCGAGACGACCCAGCTCAACGAGGTCGTCGAGGCCTACGTCGGCGACACTATGTTCGCCACGCAGCTGGTGGCTACGATCGCCGCGGACCTCGCCTCGGGCTCCGGTGCGCAGACGAACCGCGTCTCCGTGCCGCGCCCGAACTGCTACGCCGATCTGAAGTCCGCGACCTCGGTCACGGAGCTCAGCGACCGCATCGACCAGCTGACCGCCAATGAGCTGTCCGGGTCGCTGGTGTACGCGCTCAAGGAGAACGAGGACAACTCGCGCCTCATCGCCCAGCTCGCTCAGACCATGAACCAGATCGAGCCGGACCACACGCGCACTCTCATGGAGATGATCAGCGCCAACCAGGTCGACCGGCAGAACCTCGAGGCCTTTCTCGACGTCAACGCCCCGATCGTCGACCAGGCCCGGCCGATCATCTCGGCGTACCTCTGATCGCTTCGTCGCCGGTGGCCGGGGCGGGGGAGACTCCTCCGTCCCGGCCCCGCATCGCAAGGAGACACCGATGACGATCACCGTCACCAACCAGAAGCCGGCCGCGCTCGACCCGGTGCACACCATCTCGTGCGCCGGCGACTACGACCCGCTGCCCGCACTGCAGCGCACGATGGTCGACCCGCTGCTCGAGCCGCTCAATCCGGCTACGCCTGCAGTCGTCACGGACGACAAGGGCACCGACATCACCGCGGACATCCCGCAGCTCATGCTCGACGCCTTCGGGGCCGACACCGCCCAGCCGGGCCTCGATCAATCTGTGAAGGACCTGCTCGGCCAGACCCTGGTCCACTTCGACCAGTCCACGGCGCTGCCGGTGGGAGAGGCGTTCGCGGTCCAGGCCGGACGGCGGAACAAGCTGCCCGACCCCGGTCCTCGCGTCATCTACACCGCGCAGGACGACGTGATCCCCGCCGCGAAGGGTCTGCTCGCCGGCTCGACCGACGAGAGCCTCTTCTTCGCGTCGCTCGCCTATGCCTACCACCCGAACACCCTCGGGTTCTGGTTCCAGTCCGATGCGGAGTTCTCCGGTTTCACCTCGTGGCTCGCCGGTCAGGTGCAGGCCATGTCCACCACGCTGCCGCCGGACACGGCGAAGCTCATGAACGACGCCGTCCAGCTGAGCCTGTCCGGGCTCACCGAGTCGCTGGTCATCCGCAAGGACGACGGCGATGGCAACGACGAGATGTCGTTCGCCCGGCTCATGGTCAACATGCTGATGAGCTACATCGGACAGCAGTCAGCCCAGGCACAGGCGACCGCACAGGGCCAGGTGCCCGCCACGCTCAGCGTCGGCGTCCTCCCGTTCACGGTCGGCGAGCTGTTCTGCCCGCGCTCCCTGGTCTTCGTCAACGTCGAGGCGCATGCGCGCGCGACGGCGAAGAAGGTCACCCGCGAGTGGAACCTCATCAACCAGTCCCTGTCCTCGCCGGTCAAGGTCGTGTCGAACAAGGCCCTGTCCAAGCTCACCAGCCTGCCGCGCGCCGCCGCGCGCGCCCAGGCGATGGGGGCGCAGAAGATGGCCGGCCAGCCGGGCAGCCGCTCGGCGCAGGTGAAGTTCCGCAAGGCTCCGCCATCGCGGATCGACCTGTTCAAGGACATCTCCCGCGTGCTGAACCGCATGGGCAAGGTGAACAAGTCGCAGAACGTGTTCCGCACCACGCGGTCCACCTTCCTCAAGGCCAATCGCCGCGACCCGAACGACATCAACAAGGCCGGTCGGATCACCTCGGTGCAGTACATGCCCGACATCCACGTCTACATCGACACCTCCGGGTCGATCTCCGAGGAGAACTACCAGGAGGCGGTGATGATGCTCATCCGGATCGCCAAGAAGCTCGGCGTGAACATGTACTTCAACTCCTTCAGCCACATCCTCTCCCAGGAGGTGATGCTGCGGGTTGAGAACAAGTCCGTCGCGCAGATCTGGAAGGAGTTCCGCCGGATCCCCAAGGTCACCGGCGGCACCGAGTTCAAGCAGGTGTGGGACTACGTCAACGCCTCGCCGAGGCGCAGGCGCAGGCTCAGCCTGATGATCACCGACTTCGAGTGGCCCGTGCCGCCCACTCGCGAGAACCATCCGAAGAACCTCTACTACGCGCCGTGCTCGGCCATGGACTGGGACTACATGGTCGCCAACGCCGAGCACTACGCCGACGCGATGAAGCACATCGATCCCACCCTGCGGCAGAAGCTGCTCGGCATGGTCGTCTGACATCTCGCGCCATCGAGAGCGGTGCCGGTCCACCCGTGAATCGGCACCGCTCTCGACGTCACACCTCTCACCTCTCCACCCGCCCATCCGACACCTGAAGGAGGACACCGTGGGTCTGCACAACTTCACCTCCGGCTCCGACGACGACAACAGCGGTGGCAACGGCCCCGGCGGCCCGCCGTCGTCCCCTTCCGGGATGCCGCCCGCGGCCAGCCCCGGCGACGAGATCGAGGACCTGCTCGTCGACTACAACGCGCGTTTCCAGAACGCGGACCCCGCGCCGTTCCGCGACGCGCTGATCAGCCAGACGCTGTCCGTCCTCATCAGCAAGAACAAGCCGAACCCGCTGCTCGTCGGCTCCGCCGGCGTGGGCAAGACGAGGATCGTCGAGGACATCGCCCGCCGCATCGCCGTGGACGACCCGCTGATCCCTGACCAGCTCAAGGGGCACACGGTCTACGAGCTGTCGATCTCGTCGATCGTCGCCGGGACCGGCATCGTCGGCTCCCTCGAGCAGAAGATGCAGGAGATCATCGCCTTCTTCACCACCAAGAAGAACAAGGCGGTCCTCTTCCTCGACGAGATCCATCAGATCACCGGTGGGTCGAGCACGCACAGCGACTCGACCATGCGGAAGATCTCGCAGATCCTCAAGCCCGAGCTCGCCCGCGGCGACATGTCCGTCATCGGTGCGACGACGAGCACCGAGTCCCGCGCCTTCGACGCCGACCCTGCGTTCTCCCGACGCTTCACCCGGCTCATCGTCGACGAGCTCACCGTCGATCAGACCCATGAGGTCATGCACTCGGTACGCGCCGGGCTGATGGCCCACTACCGTCACCAGATCACCGTCTCCGACGACGTTCTCGCTGAGGCGGTGACGATTTCCGAGGCTCACTCCCGCGCCGACCAGCACCGCCCGGACAAGGCGATCACGCTGCTCGACCGGGCGATGGCTGACCGCGTGATCGAGCAGAAGAGGCTCATCGCCCAGGCCGAGGCCGACGGCAACGCCTCTCTTGTGCAGACGCTGCGAGCCATGCCGCAGATGCCTCTGACGACCAATCGAGTCCTCGACGTCGCCAAGCGGCTGATGACCGGAAACGCGCAGCAGCACGACTTCGACGTCGACGCCCTGCGCGCCGAGCTCACCGCGCGGCTGCAGGGCCAAGACGAGGTCCTGGCCGAGCTCGTCGACCGCCTCGCCCGCGAGAGCCTCGACGTGTTCCCGACGAAGACGCCCACGACGTGGATGTTTGCCGGGGCCTCCGGCGTCGGCAAGACCGAGGCCGCGAAGGTCATCGCCGAGGCCGTGACCGGCACGGAGCCGATCATTCTCAACATGACCGAGTTCCACACGCCCCAGGACACGGCGAAGATCGTCGGTGCACCTCCGGGGTACATCGGCTCGGACTCCAACAGGGAGCTGCCGTTCGACTCTCTGGAGTCGAACCCGCACCGGGTGATCCTCCTCGACGAGTTCGAAAAGGCGGACAAGTCCGTGCAGCGGCTGTTCCTCTCGGCCTTCGACGAGGGCTACATCCGCAACGCCCACGGGAAGACGCTCGACTTCTCCAAGGCGCTGGTCATCTGCACGACCAACGCCGCGAGGGAGTCGCTGTCGAAGCAGACCATCGGGTTCGGACCGTCCACGCCGCAGAAGATCTCGCACAAGAGCCTGAACAGGGCACTGGCGGACTTCTTCGACACCGAGCTGCTCGGCCGGTTCTCGATGATCGTGGGTTTCAATCCGATCGACGAGCCCGTGTACCGACAGATCGTGGCCGCCGACTACGCCCGCCAACGCGAGCGGATCGTCGACGCCAAGCCGCGGCTCGCCCAGGCTCTGCCGGCGACCATGCCGGACGACCAGCTCCGGGCGCTGTCCGAGACGACGTTCGTCGATGCGCAGGGCGCGCGCCCGGCCCGCAGGGCCGTGCGGACCTGGATCGAGGACAGGCTCCTGGCCGCCCGGTCCCAGTCCGCGCCGACGCAGGCAGTCACGTCCGCGCCCGCGGACGACGAGTCGGTCGAGGACTGACCCGACACTCGAAGCGCCTCGTCTCCTCCGTCGTATCGGGGGAGACGAGGCGCTTCGCCGTTCCATCGCAGAAGGAGAAGACCATGGCACTCGATGCTCCCCTGATCTCACCGATCGACACCACACCGGACGCCGCCGAGCGCATCGCCGACGACGCCCGTCGCGTCCTGGCCGTCAACGCCGACGACGCCGAAGACCTCCGCGAGCTCGGGCTCATGCTCGGCCTGTTCGAGGCCTCGGGCGCAGATTCCGTCGTCGCGACCACCCCCTGGGCGCTCGACGACGCCGCACTGCCTAGCTGACGCCGGCAGGAGCACAGACCACCGCATGCCTCGAGCATGCGGCTCCCGCGCCTGCAGCGCGCGGGATCAGGGGCCTCACGGCCCCTGACGGGTGGGTGAGAGGTGCACTGTGCGCAGGCTCTCGGACTGGTCCGAGCCTGCGCACAGTGCTGTCGCCACAGCGACCCTTCCCACTCAGACCTGCTCGAATACGAGCACTCGACTCATCAGTCGACTCCTGTCAGAATGGTTTCACGACACCACTCACATCACCTCTCGAATCACTCTCACGAAAGATGCTGCCATGCCACTCCTGCTCGACGACATCGACATCTCGGTCCCCGCCCAGAAGAAGGCCGACCCCAAGTTCTTCTCCTCCAAGCTCACGGGCTCGGGCAAGAAGATCGGCCTGCTCAGCGAGGACCTGCTCCCGGTCAATTCCGTGACCAACACCGCGTACGCGGCTCTCAACGACATCGAGGTCAAGCAGTCCTCGACCCAGCACGACATCACGACCACGTCGGTCCCGCTCGCGCCGGTCATCCGCCGAGCGCTGCTCTCGGGCGGATCGTTCACCATCCCTGTGCCGGACCCCGCCGAGCGCTTCGACCTGTCCATCGCCACGCCCTCCAACTTCTGGGACATGTCCTTCGACATGACGCCCCAGGCCCTTGCCCTCTACGAGGACAAGGCCGGTGATAAGACCCGCCGCGACCTCGTCATCCAGTACCGGATGGAGCTCTACTTCCACAAGCAGGGCCAGCCCGTGCCCGACCGCGCGGTGTCGTGCTCGACGGCCTCCGGCTACGGCAACAACGACCACGCGGTCTTCCTCGACTGGGACACCAGCCCGCTGGAGAACGCGCGCCACTGGATCGAGGACACCCTCGCTAGGGCCGGGGTCACCGCGGACAACCTCGACGACCTCGAGCAGTGGATGAAGGACTACAAGATCCACGACCGCATCGTCCGCCTCGCCCAGGTCTGGGACTCCGAGGCCATCGCCGACGAGGTCTGCCAGTACGTCCGCGACATGCCCGCCAGCCCGACCGACGAGCAGCTGAACATGCTCGCCTACCAGCTGCGCTACCTCGAGAACTACAAGGTGCCCCTGGAGGCCTACCGCCAGGTCCACAAGCAGCTGGAAGCCACATTCGTCGAGCGGGTCGCCACACGGCTGGCCAAGCAGAACCTCAGCCTGCTGATGAACCACACGCTCGATCACCTCGAGCGGATGAAGTCGCAGCTGGTCACGCCTGCGCAGCCGGCCCAGCCGGTGGTGCCGTCGTACTTCTCGAACCAGCAGAAGGCGGCCGTGACGACCCACGAGCCTCTGGCCATGACCGTGGCCGGCGCGGGCACCGGCAAGAGTTCGACGATCCTCGCGCGGATCGAGTACCTGAAGTCCTGCGGCGTGCCCGCCGGCGACATCACGGTGCTGAGCTTCACCAACGCCGCCGCGGACAACATCACGGAGAAGAACCCGGACGTCGGCTCGATGACGATCGCCCGCATGGTCATCGACATCTACGCGATGAACCACCCGACCCACAAGGTCTCGGCGATCGACACGATCATCAACTCGATCGACATCTTCTACCCGAACAACCGGTTCGCGGCGCAGCTGCGCCACCGCCTGCTGGAGGTCGACCAGAACAAGGTCGGCGCGTTCGTCGCGCTCAACACCTACGTCGAGAACCACTACGACGAGGTGATCGAGCTGCTCGACCGCATCCAGCAGACCTCGCTGGAGCTGCAGATCATCCTCTGCTACCAGCGGATCGACACCATGGTCGAGCCGGCGCACGTGCAGTCGAAGTACCTCATCATCGACGAGGTGCAGGACAACTCGATCTTCGAGTTCGTCTACGTGCTGAAGTACATCACCAAGCACGCGCAGTCGCTGTTCATCGTCGGCGACGCCAGCCAGACGCTGTACGAGTTCCGCTCGGCCAACCCGAGGGCGCTCAACACACTGGAGGGCTCGGGGGTCTTCGCGACCTACCAGCTGACGACGAACTACCGGAGCAACCAGGAGATCCTGGACTTCGCGAACGTGCTGCTCGGCGGGCTGGAGACCAACCAGATCGCGGGCATCCAGCTCGAGGCCAACTCCCTGGACGTGCCCACCGCGGCCTCGTTCCAGGACAAGGTCACGGTGGACTACCGCGAGATGGGCCGCATCGGTGAGTTCATTGGGCAGGACCTCCAGCCGCTCGTGCGCAACGTCGTGGTCCCGGAGTACGTCGACGCCTGCCTCGCCCGCGGCGAGCAGGTCGCGTTCCTGGCGCACTCGCGGCACCAGGTCTCGCTCATCCAGGACGTCCTTGAGAAGAAGTACCCCGACCGTCACGTCGCCTCGCTCGTGAGCGATCGCGTGTACGCCACGGACATCTTCAGCAAGTACATCAAGAACTACTGGAACGACGTGCTGCAGGCACCTCCACACAACGCGGCGTTCGTGGTCGACCAGGGGATCAAGAACAACCTGGACAAGCTGACCAAGAACGCGGGGAACCCGAAGGTGTCCAAGGCGATCCTCACGACCGTCTCCGACTGGTGGCTGGAGAACCAGGCGGCCATCGACGGCTGGGTGAAGCTGGTGGCGATGGGCTCTCTGCCCGCCGCCGAGTTCTTCGAGCGGCTGAGGGACAACATCCTCGGCTACGAGATCCGGCGCAACCAGGAGAAGCTCAACGTCAACAAGCAGCGCAACCAGGAGCGCAAGAAGAAGAACCTCGAGTCCAAGGCTGACCTCGTCGTCTCGACGATCCACGGTGCCAAGGGTCTCGAGTTCGACAACGTCGTCGTCCTCTACAAGGAGGACTCGAAGATGGACGAGAGCACCAAGCGGATGTTCTACGTCGCCTTCACGCGCGCCATGAAGAGCGAGTACGTGCTCGCCTACGGCACGCTGAAGAATCCGCCCATCGTCAGCAGCCACGAGCGCATCGTGGCAGCGCTGACCGCGCGCGAGGAGAAGGCCGCTCAGGCCGCGTCCGGCATCGACCCGGACTTCTTCGACGACGAATCCGACGACGCCGATGACAGTCGGCCCGTCGCCCAGGCCGTCTGAGACGCGGCCTCCTCCGAACCCCGGGCCGGGTACCTCGCATCGAGCGCGCCCGGCCCGGGGCTCACCACTCTCCTCAGGAGCACCTATGACCACCATCGACGCGCATCGCACGACCGACGCCCTCGACGACGAAGCCGATGCCACCTATGACCTCATCATCCTGCGTCGTGGCCGGATCGTCTTCCACGACCACTACGAGAGCCCGGCGCACAGGCTCCGCATGGCCGTAGGTCTGCTGACGGCCTCCGACCTCGTCGCCGACGCGATCGACGCTGACGCCTGCGCGATCATCCGCGCCGAGGCCGCCGTCGGAGATCCCGACGGAGCGCTCAACAGGGTCGCCAAGATCTGCCGCGACCGAGGCGTGGACGTCTACATGTCCACGACCCGCAAGCGGATCGCCGTCGACGCACCGACGCCCCGGGCTGCATCCCGCCTGTACTCGGTGATCACCGACTACGGCCAGGGCCAGATGATCGCCGAGCACTTCGCCACCCGTGAGCAGCGCAGGCAGGAGCTCGTCGCCCGCGCCGAGCAGTTCTTCGACGCACCCGGGAACCTGCCCGAACAGGTACTCACCGACGACCAGCGACTGGCGGCGCTCGTAGCGACGTTCCTCATGCCGGCGACCGTGTCGCTGACTGAAGCCGCCTTCGATCCCGCTGAGGGCTCGTTCCGGCCCGCCGGGCACCCGCTGCCGATCCACTGACCAAGGAGTCAACCCATGTACCTCGGACGCTACCGACGCACCACCATCCACGCCGACGACGGGCAGACGCTGGCTGCGGAGCCCGTCGTGACCACGGCCCCGTCTGCCGCCGAGCGCACCGTGCCGGCCGTGAAGGCCGCTACACGCGGCCTCGGCCGACTCGCACGCGCTGCTGGATCGCTGGTCAAGCCGAGGACCGTCACAGTCGAGAAGGTCGTCGAGGTGCCCGTCGAACGGGTCGTCGTCGAACGCGTCGAAGTACCGGTGCCCGCTGACAGCGTGTTCTTCGACGACACGACCATCGTCGACTTCCTCGCCGAGGAGCAGGAGACCGCCGGGCAGACAGCGGGGACACCGTCATGATCGACGTCGTCGCTCTGCTCACGGACGAGAACGCGCCGCTGTACTTGTTCATCGGTGTTGCATTCCTGTTTATGATCGGCTTCGCCGGCACCGCTTTCGGCGACGAACTCATCGACGCATCCGTGCGGCTCTTCCGGAGGGTACGTACTCGTATCCACGGCACAGGACCCGGGGTGGTCGCCTACAAGAAGGCTGACATCCGCCAGCTGCGGATCATCTATGGGGAGCAGGAGAGGATCCACCTCGAGCTCCGCGGCGTCACGGGAACTCCGTACATCGCCGACGACGAGGCGACGAGCCGCCAGGGCTTCCACGCCTACCGCGAGCTCTCCGAGGCCCGGTCGCACGCGCAGGACGGAGACGTCCTGCTCGAAGTGCTGATCAGCGGCGAGGTCGACGACCTCGACAAAGGATTCGTGGCCACGCACCAGCGAGTCCTCCAGGTCCTCGTCGACACAGACAGAGCCGACGTCGCGCGTCGGCACCCGGCGCTGCGCCGGCTCCTCGGCCACGGCTGGATCGACCAGCACGGCACGAGGATCGTCGTCGCGCCGCTGCGGAGCACGAAGGCGGGCCGAACGACGTGCGAGGCCTTCGTCCCGACCTCGATGCCGGGACCGACGGCAACGGAGGCCTGAGCCATGGGCCTCGACCCCGATCTGTCCTTCATTCTCGCCACGACCATGGTCGCCGTGCTCGGCACCGCCGGATTGGTCGTGCTCCACGCGTACAGACGCAGTCGGCGCGACAGGCAACGGCTGTTCACCTGGAGGCAGAAGCAGGCCCTGCTCATCCGCGCCGGGCACCGCTGCGAGCACAAGCCCCTGCTCGGACGCAGATGCCGGGCGACCTCCCGTCTCCAGGCAGACCACATCGTGCCCTGGAGCAGGGGAGGGCCCACCGAGACATGGAACGGGCAGGTGCTCTGCCGCCGGCACAACCGCAGCAAGTCGAACCTCGTCCCCGGACCCCTCTACCGCTGGAGGCTCGAGCGCCAGCGCCGACGGTACCGACCCCGACCTCTGCGACCCACGACCAAGGAGATCCCGACATGACCAGCACCGATGAGAAGAGCCCGTTCGATCCGCAGAGCACGATCGACGCCCTCCGCGGACTCTGCCGAACCGCCGAGTTCAGAGTGCCGGGAAAGCACGAGACCTGGGACTCCTACCACGAGGGCCGGTCCTCCTTCGCCAACGAGGTCGAGCAGATCCTCGACCGCCGCAAGACGCAGGCGGCGGCCATCGCTGACGTCAGTGCCGCCCTCAACCGAGCCGCCGACGAAGTGCTCGAAATTGCGCACGATGGCGACGACGAGCGACTGCGCGACGCGGTGAACCTCGTCGTCAACGCAGGGCTCCACTTCGTGGAGCACCCCGAGTCCTCGCTGATCGACGCCGTGACAGCCAACTATGGCGATCCTGTCGACGACGTCCTGGAGAACCTGCGATGACCCACCCCCGATGGGTGACCTGCCCGAACTGCGGAGAGAAGCACGACGCCTCCGGCCGCTACACCTCGCCGGCGAACCAGGAGCGCGACCGCCGATGGTGGAAGAACGAGCACCTGTCCGGTGCCTGCATGAAGAAACCGCCCGAGGCCGGGGATCGGGTGCGCATCACCAGCACCATGCCCGAGGACCCCGATCCCATTCGCGTGGGCACCGAAGGCACCGTCCGCGAGGTCCACGTCGACGTCGGCCAGATCCGCGTCGACTGGGACGGCGGCCGGACCCTGATCCTGCTCACCAGCGACCCCTTCGAGATCGTCCGCGACCCGGACGGAGAGGACTGACCCATGTCCGACCGCACCCATGTCCAGCTGATCGTTCACGACTGCCCTCCCGATCAGGCCGCCGCCGTGCTCAGCATCATCGATCAGCACGACCTCCACCTCGAATACGTCGAGGACGGCCAGCCGGCTGACGGCCAGCTCGGCCTCGGCCTGACCTACATGGACCCCGAGGTCGTCTGCGGCTCCGCTCAGCTCATCGCCCAGGAGCTCGAGCAGAGCGCCCCCGGTGCGTCCTGGGAGGTCTGGGAGGACCCGAAGTACGAGTGGCTCGGCGACCTCTACCGGTTCACGCCCACTTTCGGCCCGTGGACCGCGAACTGCGACGCCGAGGGCACGCCCGTGTTCACGCCGGACGAGGTCCACCGCCTCGCCGTCCTCCCCAACACCGTCGACGAGCCCGCCCGGGCCCGCGCGCTCGGAGAGGCCCACGCCGACGCGCTCCGCGCTCTCGCTGCGCGCAACGAAGGCATCGTGCTGGACCCGAACGACTGACGAACAGGGCGGCCAGCCCTCGCATCACCCGCCCAGGGGGCGTGCGCGCCTGTGCGACGCGCGCCCCTCGGGATCATCTCTCGACCAGGAGCCCCGCCATGCCCAAGCCCGCGAATCCCTACGCGCAGACGTACGCGAACTTCCTCAAGAACACCGAGGAGCACGTCCTGAACGTCATCCACAACGACGGCCTCTACCGGCACCTTCGGTTCCAGGAGCCCGGCACCCGGATGTGGTCGATGGACCTCGTCACGTGGCCCGGCCATCTCGCCACCAGCGGCGACATCGGCGAGGGCCTGGTCTTCTCGCGCGAGGAGGACATGATCGGCTTCTTCGCCTCCGCGGGGAAGGTCGACGGACACTACTCCGACGGCGCGCCATCGATCGACTTCCGCTACTGGGCCGAGAAGATCCAGGGCCGCGGCCTCGTCGACGTCAGGAAGTACGACGCCGAGTTCTTTCTCCAGCTGGTGCGCGAGCACCTTGAAGAGAGCGAGGAGCTCGGCACCGAGGCGCAGGAGTTCCGCGACCGCCAGCTCGCGTTGCTGAAGAAGATCGACGACCTGCGCCGGCGCTACTCCTGCAACCAGAACCTGCCGTCGCTCGACGAGCGGCTCGAGCAGCATTTCACCGCCCAAGACGACGTTCACGGCTTCGAGAACTCCATAGCCACGCTCTACACCGGTCAAGGCACCATGCGGCGCAGACAGCACGACGTCGCCCGCAAGGCTCTCCGCGAGCTCTGGAGCACCGACGGACTGAGCCAGGCCGAGATGGACGGGTTGGACGACTGGTTCGAGCTCGCCGACATCGAGATCCCGCGTCAGTCGCCCGTCGAGCGCCGCGAGGAGATCCTCGACGACGCCCGCTGGCACGCCGAGTCCGAGCACCAAGCCCACACCTGGCTGCGCGACAACGAGGAGCACGTCGGCTCCGACACCTGGGAGTGGGACCTGCGCAGCTTCGACGCCCACTTCCTCTTCGCCTGCTACTGCATCGACGCCGCCGTGCGCCTCTACCGCGAGCACCTCGCCGCTCAGCAGGCCGCGGAGGGCACGGATGCCCAGCCGAGCGTCGTCACGGGCCTGCGGGTCGAGGCGGGGCCCGAGCAGCTCGCCGCCGTCCTGGACTTCGCCGAGCGCGGCATCGGCCGCGAGCTCGGCGCGATCGACCCGCGCATGACCTACACCGACGACGAGGCCGCTGCCATGAAGCGGCACTTCGAGCACGCCCGCCAGGGCATCGACGCGCTGCGGTCCGCGGCCCGGAAGGAGCACTGACCCATGCCCGAGTACAGGATCGTCTCCGAGGCCGACCCCGGGCCCGACCACCGCGAGCCCCGCGGGGCCCGGCTGCGCCTCGACGAGGCGCGCGAGGTCACCGTCACCGAGGCCCGCAACGTCTCCGACCTGATCGAGGACATCGAGCGCGGCCTCCCCGCCGCCGGGGACGCGCGGGCGCACCAGACCCGCCGGATCGTCGCCATCGAGGAGGTCCACCCCGGCTTCTCCTACGCCGACGACGAAATCGGCCGGGCGCTCGGCACCGCCGAGACGTCTCCGACAGGCGAGCAGCTGGTGGACCCGATGGGATCGACCGGCGAGCCCCATGACCCGGACCTCGTCGCCCAGGTCGTCAACGGTCTGCGCGAGTCGGGCCTCGTGCCGGGGCTGAACATATCGGTGCTCGCCAACGAGCCGGACGAGCCCTATGCGATGGTCGAGGTCTTCGACGACGCGCTGGGAGCCTACCGGTCCATCGGCACCGAGGTCCGCAAGATCGCCGATGACCGCGACGCCGAGCCCGGATGGGACGCGGTCCTCTCCATCGCGCGCGGACTCATCTCACTGAGCAACGACCTGCACTGAAGAAGGAGGAGCCGCCATGGACGAGCTCGTCGAACTCATCCGCCAAACCGAGACGACCGTCGTCGGGAACCACCCCGCGTGGTGGCTCACCGTCGGAACAGTGCTGCTCTTCCTCGGCGCGATGCTCGCGCGGGCCTTCGGGTTCTCGTTGCGCATCGACGAGGACCTGAACACGAGGGATCAGGCGCACCTTGGAGATTCCGAGGAACGGGCTCTGATCCGGAGCGCGCGCACCGGCCTGTACTCCCTCCTCGTCCTCGCCGTCGGCGTCGGGGGCTGGATCCTCTCGGACCTCTTCGCCGACGCGATCGACGCCCGGTGGCGCGCCCCGATGCTCGCGCTGCTGCCGCTCGCCGTGCTCAGCGCCGTCTTCCTGGTGCTCTCCGTCCGATGGGGACTGGCGCTGTCCGCACGGATCGAAGACTGCCTCCCCGGGACGGTCACGGACTTCGGCCACTCATCGGCGATGGATCGGCGCAGAGCCCTGAGGGCCAAGCGCGACGACGTCGCCGAGCTCACCGGCATCACGATCGTGGTCGGAGTCGTCTCCCTGGGGTGGGCGGGGCTGTGGCTGTCGACGCCCCTCGTCGACGAGACGCAGACGCACCCGACGGCCGAGGCCCAGCAGGCGGCCGCCGTCGGGATGGAGGACATCGCCCAGGCCGTGGAGGGCGGCTACGACGTCGAGGTCCTCGACGGCAATCCCTGCTGGGACCCGTCGACCCTCTTGAACGACGAGCTCGACAGCAGCGCCGGCGAGGACGTCCTGGAGATGCAGAAGACGGCGCTGTTCGTCGAACGGGCCGCGAGCGGGGACCCCGACGCCGCCCCCGGCATCCGCGTGCTCACGCCGCAGGGCGTCGTCGGCTGCTACGGAGTGCTCTACGACTCCGAGCGGGAAGGCGGCACCGCACAGCTCGTCGTCGACGCCGAGGACACCGACCTTCCGCTGCCCGGCGACATGCGCGACTGAGGACAGTCAGGAAGCCCCACAACTGAACAGAGAGACCATCATGCGCCCACGCATCATCGCTCCGCTCGTCGGGCTCGCGGTCCTGTCCGCCTGCACGCCGACCCTCGAGGCCGGAACCGTCACCGGACGCGACCACCATAAGGCCTACACCTGGGTCCAGCAGGTCTGCTCCGCCTACAACTCGAAGGGCATCTGCACGGTCTACACCCCGATGGTCCACCAGGAGCCCGAGAGATGGACTCTCCGTCTGACCGAGGGCGGCACCGACGGCCGCGTCGACGTCGACGAACACGCCTACGAGCACTGCGCCGACGGGGATCGATACCCGGACTGCGCGACGCGCTGAGCGACGGCCCCGCGGACCCGCTGCCGGAGGACTTCCCGACCGGCCGAACGAGAAAGGGACGACATGGACGATGCTCTGCGCCGCCATCGCTTCCTCTGCCCGCGATGCGGCTTCGAGGCTCCTCAGCGCCCGGTGATGTCGATGATCGCCATCGACGCCGAGCGGCACGCCTTAATCTGCCCGGCAGGGGAGTCCGACTGATCGACGAAGACCCGTGCTCTATCGAGCACGGGTCTTCGTCTTCGCTCTCGTCGATCACTCGATTCGCCTCGTAAATCAGGCACTGACAGATCTTTCCCTCACGACTAGAATGGAATCATGACTCACGACGACGACACCACTCGCGACGCACCCGACACCGACCTGCCCCCGTTCTCCGTCAACGTCGCCCAGACCCGCGACATCACGAACGAGCACCTCCGTGCGCTGCTCGACGCCTTCCGCCGGGGCGGGGTCGAGCCCCTCGTCTTCGGCGACGGCAACAAGCCGGAGGCCGCGGTCATCCCCTTCGCCGCCTTCGTGCGGCTGATGAAGCACGACCACGCCGACCACGTCCGCGACGAGAGCGCCTTCCAGGCCGAGCTCTCGCGCCGCATCGCCGACAGCGACGACGCACGCGCGCGCGGCGAGGACTCGAGCACGCTGATCACCTCCGACGAGGACCTCCTCGCCTGGGCCGAGACCGTCGGCGAGCCGTTCGCCAGCATGATCGAAGACGGACTGCGCGCGCCCGACGAGAAGGCCGAGCGTGACGATGGCTAACGGCTACCCGCGGCGGCCGGACATTGACTTCGAGATCCCGAAGGCCGTCCACGAGGACCTCGTCACGCTCGCCGAGCGCGCCCGCCGCAACCCCGAGGACGTGCAGGCCCGCAATCTCCTGCAGGTGGCCTCGAACGCGCTGGTCGCCCTGAAGAAGGGGCACCCCGGGACGCACGCCCTGGAGTACATGCCCTCCTACCCCGACCTCTCCGACTGCCGGACGATGTACGTCGGCGCGGACCCCAACCGCAAGCCGTCGCACCGGATCGTCTTCCGCGACGTGCCTCCCGAAGCGCCCGGCCAGAGGACGCGCCGGGAGGTCGTCGCGCTGGGGGAGAGGGACAGGGGCCGGGCCTACCACGTCGCCGGTCAGCGCCTCGGCCGACCGACGGGCGTCAGGCTCGCCGATCTCGCCGCCGCACCCGAGCCCATCGCCGAGCGCCCCTTCTCGCCGACCTACTCCAGCCGTCTGCCCGAGGCCTCGGGCCACGACGACCGCCAGCCTGTCGACTGATCATTCGGAACGCGATTGTGTTCATTATCGAGCATCTCTCGTAGACTGGACTCGATAGGGAATCGACAAGGCAGGGGAAGACGATGCAGCACGAGACCGAATACGAGTACCAGTCCCCACCGGAGGACGGGCAGCAGATGATATCCACTCCGGCCGACGGCTCGACGCAGTCCCAGGCTCCGGGCGTCGACCGTCGAGGAGCGCACAGGTCGGGGACCTTCGTCCGCCGCCTCATCGCCTTCGGGATCATGCTCGCCTTCGCCTACGGCGTCTTCCACGTCGTCTTCCTCACCGACCTGCTCGATCCGCTGTTGGCCTACGCCGAGCCGGTCAAGGACGGCGTCGCCTGGGTCGCTGAGGACCCGAAGCGGGCGTGGGTCGCCCTCGCGGCGATCATCGTCCCCCACATCGGGCTCTACTACATGATCTTCGAGGACCGGAAGTAAGGAGCTGGCCATGTTCCGCACCGCTCGCTCCATCGTCGGCCTCAGCCTTCTCGGCGCGGCCGGCATCGGGGTCGTCGTCGGCTGGCTCACGGGTTTCTTCGAGCGACTCGTGTCCACGGTCGTCGCCTTCTGGGAGAGCTTCACGGCCTGGCTGAGCCAGCCCTTCGACTTCAGCCATCTCGCCGCCGGCGGCGGCGTCATCATCGGTGCCGTCGTCCTTCTCGCGGTACTGTTCGCACTCACCGACAGGTGAGCCCCGCAGCACAGAACCCCGCCTGAACGCTCTGCGCGTTCGGCGGGGTTCTCTTTTTTTCGCTCCCTCTGCTCTCCTCGCAGCTGATCACCCGACCAGCAGCGCCTCCTCGCGGTCGTCTTCGTCGTTGTAGTCCTCGTCCGCCTCGTCGTCGAGCCTGCGATTGAGGCTGCGCGATGCAGAGAACTTCAGCACCGAGTAGTCGTCGACGTCCTCCTTGCCGAAGCGAACCTTGTGGCCCTTGTGGTCCTGGCGATAGAACCTGCCGAAGCCAGTGAGCACCACCGTCTCGCCACCGGCCACCGCCTCCGTCAGTTCGCCGAAGAGCGCCTCGTACACATCGCTCACCGACCGGACCGTCGCGCCGCTCCTGCTCGCGACCCGCGAGATGAACTCGCGCTTGCTGATGCGCGGCTGCGCCCTCGATTCTATGGTCACACCGTGCCTCCTTGGGTCATTTCCTCTTGGAAACCAGTCTATCTGAGTCCGCCTCCACTCGAAAAGGAGCACGACTGGCCATTACGTATCCAGTCGTGCTCCTCTCGATGTGCGACTCGACTAGTAGCCGAAGTCGGCCTCGAGCTCGGCAGAGTCCTCCTTGTCCGTGTATGCGACCGATTCGACGACCCGTCCGTCCTGGCCGACCGTGCGCTGGGTCTCCTTGTTGTGGCTGGTCTCGAACACCTCCTGCTCGGCCATCCGGTGCGCCGCGTTGAGCTTGGCCCCCATGTTCTTGTCGCCGAACTCCATCATCGAGCCCACGCCGGACTTCATCACCGACTTGGTCGAGCTGACGTGCTTCTTGTTCTGTGCGCGGGCCTGCTGCCACCTCTGCCGGTCCTCGGGCGTGACGAAGCCGAACATCTGCGCGAACCGGGAGCCGTAGCGCTCCTCCTCGGCCTCAGCCGCCGCCTTTTCCTGGTGATCTGCCATGTCTCCTCCTCAGTCGTTGCCTGCTGTTGTCCTCCGGCTCATGCCGGCTGGTACTCGTCGGTCGGGTACGACGTCTCCGCCGGACCCGCGCTCGGGCCCTGCTGGTAGACCTTGCTGCCCTCGCGGTAGGCGTTGTACGCCGTGCGCAGGCCCTCCTCCCGCTGCACCTGGTCGGCGAGGAACGCGCGGGGGTCCTCGACGGCCGCCTGCATCCGGTCCTTCCAGTCCGGGCCGAGGCGGACGGCGAGATCGCGGTCGAGTTCCGGGTTCTTCTCCCGTACCGCCTGCATCGCGTCGACGAAGGCGTTGGAGTACACCCGACGCTGCTCGTCGTCGTCCAGGCCGTCCATCTCCATCGACGCGAGCATCACGTGTGACTGGTCGATCCGGGCGCGCAGGCCGTCCGGGAGGTTCCTGGTGTCCCAGCCCTCCTTGCGCGACGCGAAGCCGACCAAGTAGCCCTGGACGCTGGAGCCGAGGCTCTCGGGGCCCGACTGCGAGCAGCCGTGCATGAGCGAGGACTCCATGGTCTCGGCGATCGCGACCTGGTGGGCGTCGGCGCTCATCGGCTCGCGGAGCGTGAACATCCCGCTGTCGGGCAGCTTGCGCCCGAGCTGGTCTTCGACCTCGCCGCGCCAGACGCGCCGGACCTCGTCGGTCCCGGTGATCTGCTCCTCATGCGGCTCCGACAGGACGATGCGGCCGTGCGCCACTCCGTTGATCATCGTGCGCACCTCCGGCTCCTGGGCCATCCGCTCGCCGAAGATCATCCGGGCCCTCGTGACCACGTCCTGGCGCTCCAGCCCGTCCTCGGACATCTGGTTGTGCAGGTGCGCGCGCATCGCCCGGTAGCCCCGGCGCACCTCCGCATTGTCAGTGCTCGGGTCCCGCATCGACCAGTAGGCGTCCTCGAGGAGGGCGACCTCGGTCATCGCGGCCGACTCCGGCGTGAACGGCGCACGGTGGCCCCGCTCGCGGTGCTGGAGGTCGTCGAAACGTTTGCGCTGCTTCTTCGTGAGGTAGTCGCGCGGATCGGTGCTGCCGACGAGCTTTGCCCTCTTCTCAGGGTCGGGCTCGTTGGAGAACAGCGACTCCTTGTCCTCGATACCGCGCTCGATCCGGTTCACCCGTGCGGTGATCCGCTTGTCGGAGTGCTTCTGGATGGCGTCCTTGAGCTGGCCGGTGTAGCCGCCCACCTGGTCGCGGAAGTCCTTCGACAGCATCTGCATCGCCACGAACATCCCGGCCGCCTGGACGATGGTCGTCGGGCGCACGCCGCGGGCGAGCGGGGTGACGCACGACTGCATCATCATCTGCAGGTAGACCTGGTTCTTCCGGCTCAGCTGCTTCGACTTCTGCTCGGTGCCCTCGTAGCCGGGCACTGACAGCCCGGAGTCCCGGATCGACTGCATGTAGGTCTCGCCGGCCGTGCGAATCTTCGAGCGCAGCTTGAGCACGTGCTCGCGCTCGTCGAGCTCGTCGTCGTCCCACTCCAGGCGCTGGGCGTCGGTCTCGTGCTGTCGCTCGCGCTCGGCCCGCTTCTCGTCCGCCTCGGGGCCGAAGTGGGCGCGCACCTTCTCTCGGATGCCCTCGCGCCACGCCCGCGACCTGCTCCGCGGCCTCGGGTCGGCATCAGCCTCCGGCTCCTCCTCGACCACCTCGGCGTCGATCGGCTCGTCGATGCGCTCGTCCGCGGTCGGGTACGTCCGCGGCGTCGTCTCCGGCGTCTCGGGCTCGACGTCGATCGCGCCCTGTGAGTCCACCGGGAGCACCTTGCGCGACCTGCTCCTGCTCTCGTCGTTGCTTGCCATGTCAGCCTCCCAGTCCGTAGTCGCCGTCGCCGGCGGTGGTCTCTTCCACGTTCGCCCGGTACTCCGTCGACCGGGGCGCTGGCCGCGTCGGTGCCGTGACGCCGACGGCGGCGGCAGAGCGCCTGTTCGCGCCCCGCAGCCGCGCCTTGTCCGCGTCGTCGGCGAGCACGTCGCGCTTGACGGCCTCGTCGAGGACCGCCGGGCTGTCGGGGACCTCGATGCCCGCCACCTCGGCGGCCAGCTCGGCCTCCCTGCGCTGCAGGATGCGCCGCGTCGGAGCGGAGACGAACTGCGCGCTCTTCTCGCCGCCCCAGACGTTCTCGCGGCTCTTCGCCATCTGCACGAGATCGGAGAAGTCCCCGCCGTAGGCCATCCGGTCCATCGGGCAGCCCGCCAGCGACGGATCCTCCTCAAGGTTGCGGATCAGGCCGGTGCTCGGGTCCTCGAGCGCTCGGGCCACCCGCGCGACGTGGTCGGGGTTGACGCTGACGCCGAAGCCCTCCTTGGACTCGTAGAACTCGACGAACTGCGCCTCCCACTCCGCAGCCGTGGCCTGGATCGGCTCGCCGTCGACGAACTCGGGACGCCACTGGCCGGGGCCGACGTGCTCGAGCCTGCGACCGCGCCACAAATCGCGCCCGGGGCCCTGGAGCATCTCGTACTTGTGGCGAGCCTCTGCCGCGTCGTGCTTGGCCTGCAGGATGGACTGCGTGACCGGGTAGGTCACTTCGAGCACTGCCTTGAGGTCGTCCCCGCGCAGGGCTCGCACCGCGCGCTGGCTGAACGATCCGCCGAGGCCGGTGCCATGAGCCTTGATCGCCGTGGCGAACATCGAGGCCTCCTGGTCGGCCGCGGTGATGCCGGGCTCGCCGTGGTCCACGTCGTGCCAGCCGCCGGCGTCATCGACCTGCAGGCCGAGCTTGTCGGCGTAGGACGACAGCTTGCCGAGGCTGCCCTTGGCTCCCGTGTCGACGCACACCGCCTGCACGGACTGCACGTGCTCGTAGGCGCTCGTGAAGGACAGGGCGGAACCGAATTCGCCGCTCTGGGCCTGGCGATAGAGGTCGCTGAGCTCCTCGGTCAGCGCCTCGCGTCCGACCGTGGCCTCGACTGCGTCGATCTCGCCGGAGCGCATGCCGCGGTGCAGGCGATTGGCCTCCCTCTCGGCGCTGGTGAACTCTTCCGCCAGCTCCGGGTCCTTCGACAGTGCGACCTGCGTGTCGAGGGAGACCTGCATCGCCAGCGGATGCGAGCCGTCACCCTTGACCACGCCGGTGTCGAGCAGGTTCGCGGGCACCGAGAGCTTCAGCAGGGCCTCCTCCTTGGCGGCCTCGCTGTGGAGCTTGACCACCGCGACCGCGTCGCCGTCGAAGTCGCCGTCGAAGCACTGGTCCATGACGGGGTTGATCGCGGCACCGGTGAGCCGATCGTCGATCGCCACCCGCATGTAGCGCACGCCGGCGTCGCGCAGGACCGGGTCGCGCCAGACGAGGGCATGATCGCCCTCCGCCAGCCCCAGCTGCTCGGCCTTGGCCGAACCCAGCGCGATCTGGTCGATGTCCAGGCGCGGGTCGCCCGTCCAGACCATGGTCGCCGAGTCAGACAGCCGCGAAGACATCAGACCGGTCTTGAAGGCGTTGTTCTTGCCCGACAGCACCCGACCCTTCACGTCAGTGGTGATCGCCTCGAACGAGCGCTGGGCCCGGGAGACCGACGCGCTCATCTCCTGACGCAGGGAGGTGCGCTCCTCCGCAGTGAGCTCGGTGCCCGGCAGCTCGCCGTTCAGCTGCGCGGTCATGAATCGGTAGCGGCACGCCTCGATGAAGACGTCCTGGTAGTTGCGGGTGTAGTCGTGCGTAACCGAGGTCCCGTCATCGAACTCCTGCCCGCTGCGCAGGTGCGAGGAGAGCACGGGCAGCTTCCACGAGGTCGCGGAGACCTGCTCCGTCTGCCGCTCGGTCGGGAACGTCAGCGGGAAGGGCAGCTCCATGTCCCCGCCCCGGTCGCCGATGATCCGGCCGAAGGCCTTGCGCATCGAGGTCGTGTTCAGCGCCGGACGGCCGGTGTGCCGGATCGGCTTGGTCAGCTGCAGCTCGGGCATCGGGATGAGGCGGCGCTCGACGTCGGGCTGCTCGCCCTCGCCGATCTCGTAGAGCTCCCCGGTCGCGGTCAGGCCCACACCGGTGACGAGCAGGTGCTCGCGCAGGTTCGACTCGGCCCCGGAGTTGTGGCCGTAGAACTCGCGCATGATCGCCGGGCAGTCCTGGCTCTGCAGCGCCCAGGCCAGCTGCGAGGACGCCTTGCGCCCCTTGCCTGCGCGCACCTGCTCGTCGTCGTAGATCTTCGTCTTCTCGTCGACCGCCATGTGGGTGACGACGAATCGCATCCGACCCAGGCCGCCCGGCGTCGGCTGAGCGAGGGCCTCGGGGCCCTCCCCGGCGATCGCGGCCTGCAGACGGTCCTGCGCCGACGGCTCGGGAGCGCGCAGCTCTCCGAGGTCGCTGTCCATGAGCTCACGGGCCGATCCGGCGTTGCGGCGCGAGATGAGCGAGAACGGGCTCATGACCACGTCCATGTCGGGATTCGCCTGGAAGAAGGCGACCTCCTGCTCGATGCCCTGCTCGCGAGCTTCTTCCAGCGGCATGGTCCGGTCGACGATGAGCGAGAGCACGCCCTTGTTGCCGTGCAGGTCGCTGAGCTTGTCACCGACCACGAGCGCCCGCTCCTGACCGCCCGCGCCGCGAATGCGGTGCGCCTCGGCGAACCCCTTGGACACGACGATCGGGTCATCCGCCGTCCAGCCGCCGAAGGTCATCAGCGCCGTGCCCGTCGGCTCGGTGACCTCGGAGGACTGCATGATGGTCGAGGCGGTCATCTGCTGGCGGTCCCAGGCGTCGTAGCGCAGGGTCTCCAGCTCCGGCCGGGTCATGAGCGGGGTCCGGGAGCCCGAGAGCGTCTCGGGGTCGCCGGGGACGATGCGCCCGTCGGGGGAGACCTCGGCGTCGGCGGTGAGGTACCGCACGATGCCCTGGTTGATCGCGCCGCCGGTCATGACCGGGTCGAAGTAGCCTCCGGGGGCGGCCACGCGATTGGCGTCGGTGCCGGTGAGCACGGCCATGTTCCGGCCGCCGGTCAGACGCCAGGCGTCGAATCGGTTGTCGTCGGCGGGATCGGTCCGGTCGCGCTGGGCGCGGTACTCGGCGTAGATCGTCGAGGACTGCTTGACCTCGTTGGAGTAGCGCACGCGGCGCGCCTCGGTCTCAAGGATCGAGGCCGTCCATTCGTCGAGCCTCTCGGTGATCTCGCCGGTGGCCTCGTCCAGCTCGAGGCTGGTGGCCTTCTCGATGAAGTCCGCCGGGTGCTTCGTGCCGTACAGCTGCGAGTAGACGCCGTTGAGCGAGGCCGGCTCGCCGACGCGGGAGCGCCCGGACATGAGGTCGCCGGCGACCTGCTGCCGGATCCGCTCGGTCATCAGCTGCTCGTAGCCGCGCAGGATCGTCCGCTCCTCGACCGAGCTCGGAGCCTGGCCGGGGACCGGTGCGGCGATGCGGGCCTCATAGCCCGGCACGATGAGCGCGTTCTCGCCGGAAGCGAAGCCAGTGACGATCTCACCGTGCTCGCCGACGTCGAAGATCTGCCCGATCTCGCCGGAGACGGGCTCGGTGCGCCCGTTGCGGCGCTGCCGGGCCCCGGACCAGCTGACGACGCCCTGGTCGTCGACGCGCACCGACTCGATCGTCGCGGCGTTGCGAGCCAGGCTGTCGGCCACGACCTCACCCATCCGGCGCACGAACGGCGACGGGTGCTCGGCCATCGGCACCGAGGTCTCGAGGTCGAAGCGCACGATGCGGTCCTTGAACCGCATGGCCTGGAAGCCGGTGCCCATCATCTCGTCAGGGGAGACCTCGGCGGCGCGCAGAGCGGCGGCGAGGCTGTCGAGGTTCGACCACTGCCCGGTCGGGCTGGTCATGTACTTGGCGACCCGGGCCGGGTCGAAGCGCTGGTCGACCCAGTCGCCGTCGATGAAGTGCGTCTCGGCCTCCCACGTGCCGATCAGCTCGAAGGGGACGTCATCGGCGTGCGCGCGGATCTTCTCGGCCGCGGAGCCGCCGTAGACGAGGTTGCCCATGTCCGGGGCCTCGTCAGGGCCCAGCTCGCCGATCTCCTCGAGCCTCTCGGCGTACATCTCCGCCGTCGCGCCCGGACGCAGCAGGTCGGTGTGCTCGCCGGTGAGCACGCCCCAGTACGTCCTCTGGATCGCGGCGATCTCCGGGTCGGCCGAGTACTCCGGGGGCTCGAACTCAACGAGGTTGAGCCCCTCGGCGCGCTGGGTCTCGAAGTGGGTGATGATCTGCTCAGCGTCGAGTGCCTCCTGGAGGTTCTCCCGCGCGCTGGCCACGGCCGCCGCCGCGTACTCCTCAGCCGGCTCCGCGCCGACGAAGAAGGTCGGAAGGGTGCGCTCCTTGGCCTCACGGCGGATCATAAGCTTCGCGCCCTGCTGACGACCGCGCCCCGGGGCGGAGAAGTCGTCGACGACGAACATGGACTCGCGGCTCTTCGCGTCGTAGTAGCCATCGGGGACGTCGACCGTGCGGCCGCCGTCGCGCTCGGTGTGGGTGGTGCCCAGCTGGCCGACGAGGCGGCCCGGCGCGTCGGCGCGCTCGACGGACTGGCCCTGCGCGAAGCGCAGCAGCTGCACGGCCTCCTCGGGCGTGGGGGAGTGCACGGCGTTGCCTCCGGGGACCCGGTAATTGGTCGAGTAGCGCGTCACCATGCCGTTGTCGTAGATCCGCGCACCGGCGTAGGCCTCGTCGACCGTGTCGGTCAGGCGGACCTCCATCGTTGTCCCCGCGATCCTGGCCTTGATCTGCCCCGGCTCACGGTCGCGCACGACCTCGTAGTCGATGCCCTGGCTCTTGAGCTCCTCGAGGATGGCGGCCGAGCGTGCGACGGCCTGCGCGGACATGAAGCGGTTGCGGTCGATCCGGCCGGTCCGCGGGTCGCGGCCGCCGTCGATGACCCAGCCGCGCACCTGCTCGTACTCGCGCTGGCTCATCTTGTCCATGAGGGTCGTCAGCCCGGAGGCGTCCTCGTTCGTCATCGCGCGGCCTGCCTCGTACGCCTTGCCGTCGTCGTCGAGGCCCCACAGCACGATCGAGCCCATCTGCGGCTCGGCCAGCAGGTCGACCCGACCCTCTGTCGTCCGTCCGATCGTCTCGTCGGGGACGAACAGGAGCGCGGTGCCCGCTCGCTTCACGCTCGCGCGCTCGGACCACGACGGGTCGTAGGGGCTGATCGGCAGGCGCGCCGACTTCGACGGGGAGTCCTTTCCGACCTCCGTCATCCGCATGAACGCGCTCTGCAGTTCCTGGTAGCGAGGATCCTCGCCGGTGTGGATGCCGAACTGCGGCTCGTAGTCGGGCACGGCCTCAGTGAGTGCCTGATCGATGGCGGAGAGGCAGTCGGGGATGGACAGGCGCGGATGCGCCATGCTCTGAGAGATCGGGTTCCCGTCCGGGACGACTGGGGCCGCCGGGCGCTGAGAGAGGATCTCGTCGACTCGTGCGCGAATGGACTTCGCCTGGGAGATCGGGACGATCTCGCTCGTCTGATCTCGGGCCTGTTCGACTGCCTGGTGGAAGATGTACTCGTACAGGTACTTCCTCAGTCCATTCGCCTTCTGCATCTCTCTCAGCCTCCTATGGATGACTCGGGGTTCATAACTCTCTATAGATCATACCCCGCCATTCAGTGACGAGTCGATAGCGAGTCGAAAAGAGCAGTGCCGGGCCACTCGACGCCTCGCGAATGAGGCAGAGCGGCCCGGCACCGGCACCGAGGAGGACCGCCGTGCAACGGCCCCGCCTGATCACTCCTTGCTCTTCATCTCCACCGCCATCGCACGGTCGAACTCGCCGTCGGCGAGAACGCCCCAGCTGGGCAGCGAGGCCAAGTACTGGTAGAACGCCGCGTGCACCTTGACCGAGGAGAGGACCTGCAGGTCCTCGGCCGAGAGGTCGCCCTCGGCGAACACGCGGGAATCCTTCCTCTCGGCCTCGCCGTTCAGTCGCCGCGCCGCATCGGCGTACTCGTCGGAGTGCGTCTCGCTGATGTAGGTCTTCGACCCGTCGGCGCTGCGCAGCTCGCCGTCGCCGCCGACCCTGAAGTGGGCATGGTCGGCCTCGATCGCCGTCCGCGCCGACCGGTAGGCCTCGCCGATCTCGAAGTCGAGGCTGCGCAGCTTCGCCGACCCATCCTTGTTGACGAGCATCTCCTGGCTGACTCGACCCTCGGCGTAGCGCAGGACTCGGCGCTCGGCGTCGCTGGCCTCGCGATCGGCGATCTCGGCTGCGACCTCGGTGTTCGCGATGAAGTCCTCGTCGCTGAAACCCGCCATCGCCTCGTACTCCTCGGGGTCGACCATGACCGGTGCGTTCGGATCGTGCCCGGCGTCGATCGCCGTCATCACCGTCACGACCTCCATGACCTCATCGGCGTACACGTCCGGATCGAGCCGCTCGATGTCGACCTCCTTGTAGTCGTGCAGCTCCCGGTACATCTCCTTCGCATCCTTGGCCCTCTCGGCCTGCGCCATGCGCTTGTCGAGCATCGCCCGGAAGTCAGGCTGGTTGCGGCGCACGTCGAAGTCGATCGCGCTCGACAGGGTCGGGATCGTCTGCAGCGTGTACTCGTGGCCGGGGTGGATCATCTTCGAGCCCGAGCGCAGGAGCTTGAACGACATGGGCAGGATCGTCTCATTGCGGTTCCACACCGGCGCGTCGCCGGCGCGGAAGACGATCGAGTTCCTCGGGGAGAGGAATGCCATGTCGTTGTACTTGATCAGCGGCTCCTCCTCGGTCTGCGTCGTGCGCGAGATCGAGCCATCGGTCCGCCCGCCGGCGATCTTGTCAAGGTTCTCAGTGATCTGCTTCGAACCGGTCCGCGACACGTGCCGCGTGCCCGACATCTTCTCCAGCGTCTCGATCATCGCGTCGTCAGTGGACTTGAGGAACACGATGTTGCCGACGTTGCCCTGGATCACCTTGTCGGAGGTCTCGCCGTACACGTTCCGCAGCTGCTGCAGCGTCTGGAGGATGAGTGTGAACTGCTGCTCTTGGCCCAGTCCAATACTCAGCATCGTCTCGAATCCGTCGATGCCGTGCCCCTCCGACTGCAGGTTGCCGAGCTCATCGAGCATGAACCGCGTGCGGTAGAGCGGCTTCTGGTTCGCCTTCGTCATGTACGCCTGGTCCGCGGAGACGTCGAAGAGCTGCTTGACCAGGATGAGGATCAGCTTGGCGTACTTCATCAGGTGCGGCGGCGTCACGAGGAACACGGCCTTGGGCTGCTCCGAGTAGCGGACCATCGACTGCGTGATCGCCCGCGTCTCACCTTCGATCAGCTCCGGATTGCCTCCGCTGGCGAAGTCCAGCCGCGAGTGCGGGTACATCGTGTCGCCCGGCTTGAACGACTCGATCGCCCCGTCCCTGGTGCCGCCAGCACGCACGGGCTTGAGCTCGCGCAGCACGCCATTCTTCACGATCTTCCGGCCGGTCACCGGCTCCACGACGAAGTGCCGCCCGTTGAGCGAGAGCTGGTACCCCTTCTTGAAGTGGAAGTAGAACGTGCGCACGAGCATCCCGCTCTGCGGGTTCTTCAGCTCCAGCTTCAGCCAGGCCTCGTCCTTCGGGAAGATCCCCTTGAAGTTGTAGCGGGCCCAGCCCTCCATCGACACGATGTCCTCGTGACCGAAGTCCTTGCCGAGGTCCTCGCTGAACTGCGGGTCGGCGTAGGCCGACCACACCACCTGCAGGCCCTTGAGGTGGTCACGCTTGATGTAGTCCGGCGCGAAGCGCACCCCCATCCGTCGCGGAAAGCTCAGTCCGGCGAGGTCGGTGTTCTGCGAGGGCTTGCCGCTGGTCAGCGCGGAGATCGTCGGATCGGTGAAGAAGGACATGGCCGTGATCGCGATGCCGTAGACCGAGGCGAGCATCTTCTCCGCGCCGGCCATCGCGCGCAGCGCGTTGTTGGCGTTGCCGATGAGCTGGCGCATCGTGTTCGTCGGCAGCGCCTCGGTGGCGTTGAAGAACAGCGTGAGCATGTCCTGCTCGCCCTTGTCCTCCCAGAGGAAGGCCTTCTTCTCCACCTCGGCCTCGGCGGCCCTGAACGCGTCCTCGTCGTCCTCGAACTCCTTGTTCTTCACCCGCTGCTCGAGCTCGGCCTTCGGGTTCTTGATCTTCTTCGAGGTCAGCTGCACGAACAGCTGGTAGCAGTTGTAGAGCGTGACCTTGCCCCACATGTCGTCGAGCTGCTGTTCGAGCGTGGCCGGATCGAGCTTCGTCGCCGCGGCGTGCTCGCGCATCTCCCGCTCTTCCTCGAGGTAGTAGTCGATGAGGCCGTAGGCCGCACGCTTGAAGGCGTTGTTGGCCGCGTTCGGCCACACCGGATCCTCGGAGCCGTCGGTGGGGAAGAAGACGTCGGCGATGTTCTCCACGTACATCGCGGTCTTCGTCGAGTTCCCCTCGCGGGCCGCCTCGGCGGCCATGCCCAGCGGGTTGTAGATGTTCGTCTTCATCGGGTTGATGAGGTTGAACTGGACCGGCTCGAAGCCGCGCATGACGAAGGGTACGTAGTTGTTGACGAGCAGCTCGCCTTTGGGATCGTTGACGACCATGTTCGAAGGGTTCTTCTCCCGCGACCACATGTCGATGATCGGCTCGATGTACGTCTGGCCCTTGCCGGCTCGGGTGATGGCCAGCACCATCGTGTTCGTGGGAGAGGTGTCGACCAGGTAGGCCCCGCCCGGGCGCTGGACCTCGTAGTCCGGGAACTCCCAGTCGTCCTTGATGAGGTCGGCGACGACCTCGTACTGCCCCTTCTTCCCCTTCGGCAGCTTCGGGTCGTGGCCGAGCTTGTCACGATCGCGGCCACCGGGATTGTAGGGAATCGTCGTCGCGTCGAAGGTCTTCTGCAGCGCCTTCTCGGTCAGCCCCGAGGCCTCGAATAGCGCAGTGCCGAACTCCTCGTCGATCATCGGACGCGTCTTCGTGATCGTGCGACCCTCGTCGTCGACCTTCGCCTCGCCCTTGTAGTAGGCGACCGCTCCATCCTCGTCGAGCTCGTCCTCCTCAGCCCGCTGGGCGACCTCAACGGTGCCCAGTCCCTTCTTCTTGAGCATCACGTGGCTGATCATCGTGCTGACCTGCGACGAGAAGTGGGCTCCGGAGTCCGGGGCCCAGTCGAACTTGCGCATGACCTCCTCGGGCAGAGAGAGGTGCTGGTCGTTGCGGTGCTCGTTGATGTCAGAGTGATCGACGCGCACGTTGTGCTTCTTGACCTGCCGGCTCGTCCACGACCCGATGATGATCGCGATGAGACCTCCGCCGGCCAGCGAGAAGAACAGCTTCATGCCCGAGATCGTGCCCAGCTCTGATCCGAGCGTCGGGCCCTGCGCCGGCGTCGCGTCATCGGCCGACTCAGCCGGCTCGTACCAGTCCGGCACAGGGACGTCCTCGGCCTGGTCGTAGCACTCGGCGTCCAGGATGAGGTCGCCGTCCCGGTCGACCGGGTTGAAGCAGTCGACGGGGGAGCCGTCGACCATCTTGGAGTCCTCGACGTAGTAGTACGAGCCCGGCTCGGCCCCGCCTCCGGTCATCCCCGAGGCCATGCCGCCGAGCGAGGCGACCATCACCGCGACCATCGAGCAGAGCACCCAGATCAGGATGGCGACCGCTGCGCCGACTGTTAGTGCCAGGACCGTTCCGAGCGTGTTGGACCGCTTCGTCTGCTTGACGCTGCGATCGAGCTGCTGGTCGTCGAAGACGTCCCTGTTATCCAGCGTCTCGGCGGACGTCCGCGCCGCCAGCTTGTCCCAGCTCGACGCCTTCGGCCGTCCTGCCCGTCGCTTCCCCTGTGCCATCCTGGCTCCTCGTTCTCGTTGTGCTTCCCGCTGTGCTTCTGATCAGCGCCGCAGACGAGGACGGCGCACAAAGCCGATTCGCTCTGTGCGCCGTCCGGCCCGTCCCGCGCTGTGGGGTGGGAACCGCTCAGCCCCCGAAGGCCGCTCCGCCGATGAACCCGGCCAGGCCGCCCAGGATGGGCAGGCCGATGATCATCGCGACGATCATCTTGTTGTAGCGGCTCTGGAGCGCCGAGGCCCGTTCGAGCTCCGTCGCGTAGCTCTCCTTGTCCGCAAGCACCTCGCCCAGCCGGGCAGCATGGCGCTTCTCGGCCGCAGTGTCGGCCATCTCCAGCTGCGTGATGAGGTCGGAGTTGCGGCGGTTGACCGAGTCGACCTTCTCCTTCTCCAGGTCGACTGCGTGCTTCCACTCGGCCTCGCGGGCCTTGAGGTTGGTCACCGCGTCCTGGCGGGTCCGGTCGAGCTCATCCTCCATCCGGCGGACGCGGTCGGCGTGCTCGGTGCGCATCGACGCCAGCAGATCCTCCTGCTCGCGGCGCAGGACGCCGATCTCGTCGGTGGTGCGCTGCTGCTCGCTCAGGGCGTTGCTCCGAGCGATGTCGGCCTCGCGGTTGTCGGCGACGATCCGCTGGATCTCGTCCTTCCACTGGGCCAGCCGCTCCTCCTCGGTCGAGAAGTACTCGTTCTGCTTCTCGCGCAGCACGTCGAGGATGCGGGTCTCGCCCGTGGCCATCTTCAGCTCTGCGTGCTGGCGGCGCACCCGCAGGATCTCCTGCCGGCTGAACGCGTAGTCGTTCTCGATGAGCCGCTCGATCTCGGCCACGGCGTCGGCCTGCTCGCGCTCCATCTTGGAGCGGTTGCGCTCCTTGTACTGGATCTCGGCCTGGATGGCCGCCTGCTCGGCCATCTTCTTCGCCTGGGCCTCGTAGTCCCGGCCGATCTCGGTGCGGCGCTCCCGCACCCGCTGCTCCTTGCCCGAGAGCTGCTCGGACCGCTGGACCTCGGCAGCCTCGGTGAGCTGCTTGTACACCCCACCCTCGCGGTCGACGGCGACGTCGCGGATGACCTCCTCGGCGTGCTTCGACATGAGGGTGATGTAGAGCGACCGCAGTTCGTCCTCGTGCTGGTAGCGCAGCTGGGCGAGGTCCGCGTTGGCCTGCCGATTGAGCTGGGCGATCTGATCGCCGAGCCACTCCGTCGCGCCCTCGGGGACGTCGATCTGGACGACCGGTGCGCCGATGGAAAAGGTCGCATTGAAGGTGTCGAGCCCGATCTGCAGGTCGAGGTCCTCGGTGAGGAATCGTCGAGCGAGCACGCTGCGCACCTCGTCCTGATCGGCCAGGGGGGTGGCCTCCGGAGCAGCCTGCGCCTCCTCGGCGACATAGCCGCCCTCGTCCTCGTCGTACTCATCGAAGACCGGAGCGTCATCGATCGCGCTCGGCAGATCGCCCTCGTCGATCGGACCATCGTCGAAGGCCGCCTCGTCGTCGAACACGACGTCGTCGAACACCGGCTCGTCTCCGTCCGACGTCGCGTCGGCGTCCTCCGGGACGGAGTCGAAGATCTCGTCGTTGTCGGGATCGTCGACCGCATCGAACTGCTGGGTCTCCACGCTGGCCGAGGCGTCGACAGTCTCGTCGCTGACCTGTCCGCCGGGCTCCTCGTCCACGGCTCCGCTGTGCTCGTCCCAGACGTTCTTGCCCACGGCCTCCTTGAGATCCAGGCTTCCCGCGGCGACCGCCTTCGCCTGGGCGAAGCCCGACACGACGACATTGCCGTCGTCGTCGCGCTGGCCGGCGTCGCCGACCGCGTCGACGACGAGCTCGCCGCTGGGCTGCCTCTGCCACACCACGGCCCAGCCGTACTCAGCGCCGGTGAGCAGCGAGTACTCCTCCATCCGCAGCAGGGTCTCCTCGTCGGGGATGATCCCGAAGACCTCTTCGCCGAGCATCTCCGACGTCGCCACGGTGTGGATCTGGTCGGAGTCGATCAGCTCGATGATCGACCCCTTGGCCTCGTCGCGACCATGGCGCTTGCTCAGCCCACCGATCGCCTCGGCCGAGAGGATGAGCATCACCCAGGTCGTGCCCGAGGGGAAGGCGAACCTCTCGTTCGCCTTCAGCAGTTCGATCGCTGCGGGGATCGCCGTCTCCCGCACCACGGAGCCCAGGAGCTCGTCAGGCTTCTTCCTGCGCTCCTTCGTCACCTTCTTGCGGCTGTCGGTAGCCGTCGCCAGAATGCCCATCGCTGGTCCCTTCGCTCATTCGAATCACGGTTCGCCTGGTTTATGAGTATCCTATCGCGCTTCTATCGAGTGGATCAACAGACACGTCTCGACTCGTTTCGAAACAGGTCAGTCGAATCGCCACCAAGTTCGCCCGGGGTCATCGCGCTGCCGTGACCTCGATGTGGGCGTCGGACCTGAGCAGGTTCTTGTTCGAGCTCGTGAGCTCGCCGACGACGTCGATGCGGATCCGCCGCTCCGCAGGGTGCTCGTTGATGAACTTGGCCACCGCTGTGGTGACCTCGTCGGTCATCTTTCCCACGGCCTTTCGGGCACCGCCGGCGTTGGAGTCGGTGTCGCCCTTGTCCTCGATGAGGTAGGTGAGCACGTCCTGGTCGACGGTCACGCGCACGTTGTGCTTGACGAATACTTCCTGGACCATCTGCCGCAGCTTGTTCTCGACGATCTTCTCCTGCGTCGACAGCGTCAGCGGCTGGAACGGCACGATCGCGTCCAGGCGTCCGAGCAGTTCGACGGGGAACTTGTTGCCCTCCTGCGTCTTGGAGATCGACCGACGGATGAGCTTCTCGTACTCCTCCATCTGCTTGCCCGAGCCCGTGTCGTCGGCGGCGTACTGCGCGATCGTCTCGTAGATCTCGGACCCGGCGTTCGTGGTGAGCACGATGTAGGTGTTGAGGAAGCTCACCTCGCGCTGGTTGTCGTCCGACAGCCGCCCGTCGTCGAGGACCTGGAGCAGCACGCGCGTGACCACCGCAGAGGCCTTCTCGATCTCGTCGAAGAGGAGCACTGCGTGCGAGAGGTCCCAGACCTTCTTCGTCAGCTCCGACCGGAACGTCTGCAGCGAGGAGTCCTCGGCGAACTCCGTCATGTCGAAGCGGATCAGGTGCCTCTGGTCGTCGCCGAAGAGCAGCTGCGCCAGCGACTTGGTGAGCTCGGTCTTGCCAACGCCGGTAGAGCCCGTGAACAGGAACGACGCCTCGGGCTTGCCCTTGTCATTGAGGTCGGCGACCGACAGCTGGAGGCGGCGCGCCAGGGCGCTCGTGGCGGCGTCCTGGCTATAGACCCGCGCGTCGAGCTGCTTCTTGATCTTCGCGCCGTCGACCCGGAACGAGATGTTCACGCCGAGCTGCTGCATGAGCACGTCGGCCAGCAGGTCGCGGTCCATCGCCGCGCCGGTCAGCCGGTGCCAGCCGGTCATGTTGTCGAGCACGAGGATCGACTTGCGCGGCTGCGCGCTGGCTGGCATGTAGCGCTCGGTGTACTCGTAGATCTGCCGGAAGATGTGGTCGTCGTAGAACTGGTCGTCGATCTCGTAGCGCTTGGCCATGCCCTGCAGGATCTTGACCGTCGTCTCCTCGTCGGGCGGCGAGAGGTTGATGCGCTGCAGACGCTCGACCAGCGGCAGGTTCTTCGCGATATGCAGGTGGAACTCGTCGTACGTCGTCGCCGCAATAATCCGGATGCCGCGCGTGCCCGAGGCCGCGAGCACGGGCTTGATCGCCTCGGTCGCGGCCTCAGAGAGCTGGATGATCTGATGGAACTCGTCGATGAAGAGCACCAATTCGGTGCCCTCGTCCTTGACGAAGGTCTCGGCCTCGTCGAAGAATCGCTTGAGCGTCGAGGCCATCTGGTCGCCGTCGCCGGCCTCGGCGATCATCTTCGCCGGGTCGGCCTCGAGGTAGTCGCGCTCGGTGTCCTCGACCATGACCCCCTGCACCAGCGAGGTCTTTCCGCCGCCCGCAGGCCCCAGGAGGATGGCGTTCGACAGCTCCGGGCGGTGCATCGTGGCCAGGACCTGCAGCTTCTCCTTCTCGCGGCCGACGAGGTCGCGCTCCATCTTCTTCAGGGGGTTCGACAGCTTCGCCAGCATCGGGTACCTGTCGTTGAGTTCGGTGTCCTTGAACATGCAGTGAGCCCTCTCGTGCGACTCGTCGCGACGACTCGCCATTGGTCTGAAAGATCAATCAAAAGTCTATCAAGAGAGTCATTCGAGAAACGACACCGAAAGGCCCCCGGTTCGCCGCCGGGGGCCAGTCGAGTGGAGCGGACTCTAGAGTTCGGGGCCGGCCTGCCGCTCCTGAGCCGCCTCGGCGTCCTGCGGCTCCCGGTGGGACCGGGCCGCCTGCGCTTCGCGCTGCGATCTGAGCCGAGCGTCCAGCACCTCCTGCAGGCGGCGCTCCTCGGCCTCCCACGGATCCTCGGCCTCGGCGGGTGCCGTGGCCGCATCCAAGCCGACGTCGAGCAGGCTCGTGCCCGTCAGAGCGTTCTGATCGGTCATGGTCGTCCTCCTGCCTCAGTCCCCGGGCTGGGGCTCGGTGCCCGAGGAGCTTTCCGGGTCGTCGAACCTGTAAGCGAAGCGCTCGCTGAGCGGTCGTGCCTCCTGCCCCGTCGGCTGCTCGGGTGCAGGGGCCTTCCCATCGAGAACCTTGCCGGTGCGACCAAGGACGTCGGCGGCGAACGCCGACCTGTCCGAAGCAGGGGTGCGGCTCGGCTGAGCCGGCCCCGCGCCGGTGCCGGCACGCCCGGCGTCCCGCTGGACCGGGCTGTCACGTACGTCCTCGCGGTGCAGCCGGTACTCCTCGGCCGACATCCGGCGCGACCCCTCGGGCTGACCCTTCTTCGCCAGGCGTCCCGACCCCATGGAGATCACCTGTCCGGTCCGGTCGTCGCGGAAGTGGTGCATATCGTTCGCCCGCTGTACGTCCGGAGCGCTCGACCGTCGCGCCTCGCCGCGTTCCCTCACGATCGGATTGAACCGCGAACCAGGCTGTCCGGGCGGGGGAGCGGAGCCGAACTGTGCCCCCGCTCGGATGCCCGACAGCCCTGCCTGCGAACTCGCAGGGGCTCTCGTAGCGGTCTGGGGCCGAGGCCGCGGTCCGTCGGAGGGGCGGGCGGATCCCCCATGATCGAGGTCCGGCATGAGTCGCTTCTGCTCCGCTGTACGGGCCCCGCGCAGCTCCACGGTGTCCAGGCGCACCGGACGCACGCCCTGCGCGCGCTCGTCGGCCGTCAGCGTCGTCTGATGCTGCATGATCTCGTCCTCGGTCGAGATCCCGTCCGCCCCGTCGCCGTCGCGGAACGCCTGAGACTGCCGCTCGCGCAGATAGGTGTCGTGCCCCCTGACCGCGACCGCTTCGTCCATTCCCTCGCCGCGCATGCGCAGCATGTTCTGGAACTGCGCCTCACGAGTGCCGAGGTCGACGTCGAAGTCCGACGGCCGCAGGCTGTCGATGTCCGGTCTCGAGCGGCCTGGGCCCCCATGAGCGTCGAGCGGCACGACGTCCGCCTTCACCGCGTACAGCATGCCGATGCGCTGGCCGTTCGTCCCGCGCAGTTCGAACGATCCGTCCTCGCCCGCGGCGGAGGCGATCGCATCCACATCCTCGGCCGCATAGAGCTCCGTCGTGCTCGGCATGCTCGGGCCGTGCGGTGTGTCCTGCCTCCGAGTCGCGAGATGGGGATTCGTCTGGGTTCGACCCTGACGGTCGCGGTGATCGACCTGCGCGTCGATCTCCTGGTACCGACGCCCCTGCGGATCCGCTCCGCTGAGGTGGCGGTCCAGCGCCGTCACGAGAAGATTCACGCCGAAGCGACTCCTCCTGAGATCAGCCATGTCCTTGGTCCTCTCTGTGTATGCAGAAGGCCCCCGAACCGCTGAGGGATTCGGGGGCCTTCGTGTGCGTCCGAGTCGCTGCGCCCGTCAGCCGACGGCCGGCTCGTCCTGCTCGACGGCGGGGGCCTCAGCCGCAGCCTCCTGGGTCTGCTCCGGCTCGTTCTGCTTGGCGGCCTTCGCGGCGTCGCGCGCCTCGCGCATCGCGTCGAACTGGTTCGCGATCGTGTCCTTGTCGACCTTGAACTCGCCGGGCTCGACCTTCTTGGTGTTGACCACCAGACCGGAGCCGTTGGTCGACGGCATCACGCTGCCCTTGAGGCCGTAGACGGTGCCGACCTCCTTGCCGTCCTTGGTCACCAGGGGCTCCTTGTTGGGTCCGGCGGCCTTGACGATCTCCTCCAGCTGACCCTTGGAGTAGGGAGCGCCGTTGCTGAAGCGCTGGCGTCCGTTGGCGTCGAGGACGGGCTTGCCCTCCGCGTCCTTGCGCGCCTCCGACTTGAGGTTGAGGTTCGTCTGACCCTTCGCTCGGGGGTCGCGGGCGTCGACCTGGATGTCGGCGTAGTGCGACTTCCCATCCTTGGTCTCGCCGTTGTTGTAGACCTTCGCCACGAGGTTGACTCCGGTCATCGCACCCTTGCCCTGCAGCATCACCATGATCTCATCCTTTCGTTCAATCCGACCACTCGATTCGTGAGTCGGCCTTGATCACTGGTCTGTCCGAACAGCGCCTGAGTGCCTGTCGAACGCTCTCCACATTAATACTCTATAGACGCTATCGCAAGACCCATGAGAGACGAATCGAAAGATCTCTCTCACTCGCGCTGCGGATCATGCGACTCGTCGATCGGGTCGACGCCGGTGTCCACCGAGGTCACCGCTTCGTCCACCCGCTCCTGGACGCGGACGACGAGGCCCGCGTCGAGCGACGAGGCCCGTGAGCGGCGGGCGTGCTCCCGCTTGGCCTCCTCGGCGCGCAGCTCGGCGATCCTGGACCGCAGCGTCGCCTGCCCGTCGCCGGGCATCTCCTCGGCGGTGCGCACCATCGAGGCCACGTCGTCGACCGGGAGGTCGGAGATCGCCTCCGCCTGCCCGGAGGAGTCGAGGTAGTCCATGGCCGCCAGCAGACGCCGACGCCTCTCGTGGGCCGCGGACACGAACTCCTGCCGCACGGCCTCGCCGACCTCCACGTCGGCGACGAAATCGTAGCCGAGGTGGTGCAGGTCGAGGCCCTTGACCTCGTCGAAGGGATGCTCCGCCCCCGGCACGACGGCGATCCCGTCTCCGGGCTTCGGCTCGTCGTCGCCCGTCCCGTCCCCTCGGTCGGCACGCAGGACCAGTCCCGCGGAGGACAGCTCTGCCCGGAGGTCGTCGAGGCGTTCGTCGTAGACGGCGGTCATGGAGCGGATCCGGTCGTCGAGCACCGCACGCCCTGCACGACCCTCGGTGAGGTGCCGTCCGCCGGGCTGGTCGTAGATCTCGCGCCCCATCGCTTCGGCGGCCTCGGCGTCCTTCATCCGCTGCAGCGAGGCGTCACCTCGCAGAGCGATCAGCGAGAGCAGGCGCTGTCCGTAGTCGGCCACGGCCTGCTGCTGCTCGGCCCACTGGCTCGCGTCGGCGAGGAAAGGGAGGAAGTGCTGGTACTTCGCCACCAGTCTGCGGTGGAAGTCCGCCTCGAACCGGTAGAAGTCGTAGAGGGGGCGGGAGTCCTCCGCCTCGACGTCGGCCCGCTGGGCCTTCTCCCACTGCCGGGCGAGGTCGCGGTAGGACTTCGCGCGGTCGCTGTGGTGGCGCAGGCGCGACCCGTACGAGCGCAGGCGGAAGCCGAAGGAGATCAGGTCGTCCTCCGCCTCGCGGCCCGCTGCCTGCTCGTCGGCGGCCATGACGGCCAGCTGGTCGTCGTCCATGCTCATGACCTCGAGCATCGGTGTGCGCACCCGCAGCTCGGACTCGGGCAGGGCGCGCAGCATCTGGTAGACGCCGTTGACGGCCCGCTCGGTGATCTGGCCCCGGCCGCGCTCGACGAGGGCGCGCCACTCCTGCGCCGACAGGCCCTCGTTCTCGCGTCGCCTGTCGGCGTAGCCTACGATCCTCTCCATGGCCGCCGGCAGCGGGGACCCCGCGCGCTCCAGCTGCTCGTCGACGAGCTCGGCGACCACGCGGTTCGCCTTGCGCATGCTCGGATGGTTCGACCCAGCGCGCCACAGGCTCCGGTCGGCGGGCAGGCACGCCAGGAGGAACTGGGGGAGCGAGTCCTGTCGGATCCGGTCGTGGGCCCAGCGCTTGATGAAGGTCGTGACGTTGCGCCGCTCGTAGCCCACGGCGCTGGAGAGGTGCGCGACGGCCTGCTTCTCGTCGAGGTAGGCGTCGATCCCTCGGCGCAGTCGCGAGCGGTGCTTGTCGAGCAGCTTGCCGCGCTGCGTGCCGTCCCTGGTGACCTGCCCCGTCCCGGCATCATAGGCGGCGAGGTGGCAGTGGACATGCTCGGTGTCGACCTGGATGACGCCGACGTAGCGGAGGTCGTCGAAGCCGCCCGAGCCGGACGCCATGCGGTCAAGACCGTGCATGATCGCCATCCGCAGCTTCATCTGGTCGATGTGGCCGCGGTAGCCCCCGCGGCCGGAGAGCACGAAGTCCTCGTCGACGATCCCGTGCCGCTTCAGGTAGGCCTCGTCGAAGGACAGCACTGTCTTGAGCACCGTCTTGCCGGACTCGAAGCCCCGCTGGATGTCCGCCGACGCCGCCTTCAGCTGGTCGTCCGACAGCGATGCCGAGCCGTAGCCGAACGCCACGCCTCCGTCGCCCTGCGCCTGGCGCATCTCCGTCTTGGCCGCCGACCTGGACAGGCCGGCGTGCTCGACGGCTGACTCTCGCGCCATGTAGCGCATGATGAAGTCGTCGGTGCGCAAGCGCTGGATCGGAGCCAGCGACTCCGTCGCCTGCTCCCGGGCCATGTACCGGGTCACGTACGCCCCCGGCGTCCCGCCGCGAGAACCCTTGCCGCCCGGCAACGGCAGGCTGTACTCGTTGACCACGATGATGTCGGTCTTCAGCGGCATGCCGCCTCTCCTTCCTCTGGGTGCGCGCAGGCCCCGGCGAGACATCGCCCGCCGGGGCCCGTGAGCGCGATCGGATCAGTCCCCGTAGCTCTTCGCAGACGCGTCCTCGCCGTGATCGAGGTCCGCCGCCCGCTCGACGGCCCGGCGCTTGCGCTCCTCGAAGCTCGGTCCGGCGTCGGGGAGGTCGGCGACGTCATCACCGAGGCTCAGGTCCAGATCGAGGTCGCGGCGAGTCGGAGCGGGATCCGTGCTGCGCTCCTCGACCGCCTCGGCCTCGTCGTGCACAGCCACCCGATCGCGGTAGAGGTTCTCCGGGGTACCGTCCTGGCTCTCCAGCTCGGCGCGGTACTGCTCGGCCTCGGCCTCGATGGCCTCACGGGCCCGAACGAGCCCCGTCGACACGCTGTCGGCCGCCGGCTGCGCCGCAGCCTCGACCCGGCCCTCCGGGATCCGCTGGCCGACCGAGTCCACCTCGAACTCATCCTCGGAGAACAGCGAGTTGATCGCGTCCGAACGAGCCTTCAGACCCCGCTCGTCGACGGCCGCCTGCTCCTCGCGGTGCACGCCTGCTGTGTGGTCGGCGAAGTATTCGGTGACGTCGTAGCCGCTCGACTCCAGGTCGACCTCGAGGCCGCCGGTGCCGTGGACCCGGGTGAAGACCACCGGTGCACCGTTGTCGGCCTCCGTGCCCGTCGGGGCGAGCACGAGCATGTCGATCTTCGCGGGCAGCTCCCACGGGATGTCGGTGATCGACTCGGGCACGACGAAGGCATTGGTGAAGTAGCCCTTGCGGGCCAGGGCGACCAGCTGCTCGTCGTCGAACTCGTAGTAGGCGTCGACACGCTCACCCTGCCCGGGGGAGTAGTCGACCTCCGAGATGCCGTAGAGGATCCCGCTGGGCGGGGTCACCGTCCTCAGCTCTCCGGACAGGTGGAGGTAGGGCCGGTGGTTCTCGTCCTTGCCCCGATGCTTGAGCTCTGCGGATTCGACGAGGACCGTGATCTCCGCGTCGAGGTCCTCGTAGCCGAACGCGTCGACTCCGTGCTCGCGCAGGACACGGTCGGCCCACACGTCGTTCATCATCAGTCCTGCGGTGCGCATTACTTGCTCCTCTTCCGATTGTTCTTCTTGCTCGTTCGGTTCGTGGTCTGAGCCGAGGTCGGCTCGGTCTCGGCGTCGACACCCTTGATCTTGTCCAGTCGCTCCGTCGCCCAGCGCCACATCCGACGCATGAGGACGACCTCGCCGACGACGACCAGGGCGACGATCGAGGCCAGCGGCAGCAGCCACATCGCGATGGAGGCGTCGCTGAGGAGGCCGGGGTCGCCCAGCCCCGACTGCTGGTGCAGCCACAGAGCCAGCTGGGGAATGACCACCGTCGCCGTGAGCATGGCCAGCAGGTAGTCGGCGGTGATCACCAGCAGGCGCAACACCACCGTCCACGACAGGACGGAGAGCCATCCGCGCTCGGACGCTCTCTCCGCGCGCTTCTGCGCCGCCCGTTCCCGCCAGAGGCCGAAACGAGTGATCTTCGCCGCCTGCTTCGCTGGCTTCTTCGCTTTCGTCGGAGCCTTCTCGGCGTCCTTCTTCGTCTTCTCGACGTCCAGTGTCGTCGTGCTCATGCCTGCCTGTCCTTCGTCTCGTGTCGTCGTTCGGTGATGCGTCTCGGATCGACGGGTCATCCGCCGGTCCCCTTCTTGTCGGAGCCCTCGTCGAGGAGGGCGTCGCGGGACTTGGTCTCGGTGCGGTAAACGTCCAAGCGGGTCACGGTCCCGTCCTGCGCGGTGGAGAAGCTGAGCAGGACGAACTCGCTCGGTCCCGCCTCGTCCTCGTCGAGCACGACCGGGTCGAGACGAGCCACGCCGACGTAGGAGTAGTCGAGGCCGCTGATCCCGCCGACGTCGATGCTCAGATCGCTGATCCGGTAGACCGTCCCGGATCCCTGCGCCGCGCCGGTGGCCGACATCCACTCCGGGACGAATTCCGTCAGCGCGCGCGAGTCCGGGCCGAGCACTTTGTACCGGGCGTCGAGCAGAGCCTGCGTCTCGGCGACCGACCTCGTCGACGACGAGGTCCCAGTCAGCGTCAGCAGCAGGCCTCGTCCCGTCGCCCTGTCCCGGGCCACCCGCTCCACGTCAGCCCCCGGCAGCTTCGCGAGCAGCTGCTCGTGCTTGGTCGCCAGCTCGTCCTCGGCCTCATCAGCCTGGGTTCGCAGCTCAGCGATGGCCTCTTGTGCGTCAGCCTCGGCTGCCGCCGAGTCGCCGCCGAGCATCGGCAGCGCCAGAGTGCCCACAGAAGCCGTGAGCAGCAGCCCTGCGCCGCCGACCATGATCGTTCCGGCCCTGCGGCGCAGCCTGGTCCTGAGGTCGCTCACAGTCCCTTCACCTCCAGCTTGAGGGCCTCGCCCGTCGTCGTCGTGCCCTGCTTCACGTTCGAGAACGTGCCGCGGGTCATGTCATAGGTCGCGGTCGCCCAGGCGAGCACGGCGGGCTCCTCTCCCTCTGCTGTGCGCGTCTGCACGGCGAGCCAGGTCACCTCGATCGTGCTGTCGGGCTCGATGCCGTAGGGGACCTGGGCCTCCCACCGGAACCCGGAGTCGAACCCCATCGGAAGCCCGGTTCCGGCCGGGACGTCCGCGTCGGCAGCCAGGAGGTACCAGGGGCGCAGCTCGGCCTGGTCCGTGCCAGGGGCGAACAGGGGGATGAGGGTGCGCAGGCTCGACTGCACGGCATCCTCGTCCAGCGACCCAGATGCGGCCGAGGCTGGTGTGAGGAGGCGGTAGTCGTTCTGCAGGTCGGCCACCTGGTTCGCCGCGACCTGCACGCGGCTCAGCGAGGCCTCCGCGTCGTCGACCTCGGGTAGCGAGTCCGCCTTGACCTCCGCCTCGGTGACGCGTGTCTTGAGCTCGAAGGCCGTCCGCTCGGTCTCCTCGCTCACGGAGACGTCCCCGCCGCCGAGGACAGAGGAGACGACGAAGCAGATCGCCGCAAGGGCGATCATGCCGACGCCGGAGATCGCTGCCCTCGGACTCATCAGGGGCCCGTCGGCGACCTCAGGCGCATCGCTCGTCGCGGTCTCGGGGTCGTCGGCGGGGCGTCCCGCGTCGTCCTTCGCGGCGGCGACGAAGCGCTTCTGGTACCGCGACCCCGGGGCCTGAGCCCCCGACTCGTCACTCTCTGTCGATGCCATTCGCCCTCAACTCGCTTTTCACTCGGATACCAGCACAACTCTATCAAGAGATCGAGTCGAAAGGGAGTACGAGAGGACTGTTGAGTCAGTCCGAGTGGCGGATTGATCCGCTCGCCGGCACACCGGAGAGCTCAGTGATCTTTCCATCGCCGTCGATGCTGACGAACAGCAACATCTTCCGATCGGCCTGGACCTCGGCCGGGATCGAGTCGTTCTTCTCCACCGCGTCGGTGCTCATCGACGCCGTCGCGATCACCGCGTACCGGTAGACGTCGGCCCGGACGCTGACCACCTCAACCTGGGGTTCGCCGCCGAGCTTGGAGTTCAGGCCTTCGCTGTCGATGTAGTAGTACCGGGTCCCTTCGGAGTCCTCGTTGAATCGGCTCGGCGGCATGAAGTCGGTGAGGAACGGTCCGTCCTCGCTGAGGCCGTAGGTCTCCTTGACGTCGGCGCGCGCGGTCTCGTAGCCCTTGCCCGAGTCCCAGGTGAACGCCGCATCGAGCAGCGCTGTGATCGTCTGTGCGTCCTGGGTCGCCCGTCCCGAGTCCACGCCGAGCGCGGCGAAGGCGTCGTCGTCGATCTTCTCCTCGTTCGCCTGCTGGATCGATGCCAGCTCGTCGTCGAGGTCCTCGATCCTCTGCTCCTGGGCCTCCAAGTCGCTGCTCTGGGAGGCGGCGTTCCAGATCGTCGCCGTGAGCGCCACGGCGAGCACGCCGGCCAGTGCCACGATCCAGCCGTTGCGCCGCCAGAAGCCCTGCCTCTCCGGCCGCTCCGTGGTCTGCTGAGTGCTCATCGGTCCTCGTCCTCTCCGTCCAGCTCCGGCACCGTCGTCTCCGTCTTCTCCTGCGGGCGCTGCTGCGTCGCCCCCTGGGCCGTCACGGCCACCTCGAGGTCTTGGAAGGCCCCGCTGTCCTCGCTGCCTTCGTCGAGGACGTACGTCGCACTGGCCCATGCGAGGACCTCGTCGGTGTCGGTGTCGCGGCACAGCCACACCACTGAGGCGCGCGTCGGCGCGCCCTCCTCGTCATCGAGGATCGGCATCACGGTCGAGACCGACCAGGCGTAGGCGTCCGGATCCGCCGCGACGCCGCCGTCGTAGCGCACATACCAGGCGTAGCGAGGGTCGATCTCGATGGTCGGGTCGAACTGCGGAGCAGTCGTCCACTGATAAGCCTCATCGTCCTCGGCCACGAAGGATTCCTCGGCGAAGTAGTCCGCGAGTTCCTTGCGGTGCTCGACGACGTCGAGCATCTCGTGGCTCGGCGTGCCGTCGTCGGGCATCTTGGCCGTCGTCGCCTTCCGGTTCAGCCCTGCGAAGGCCTGCTGGGCCACGGCCACCTCCTCGGCGTCTGTGCTCGCCGCCTTCGTCAAGGACGTGATCAGCCCGGCGAGGTCCGCGTCGGCCGGGATCGCGTCGGCCTCCGCGCCGACCACCTGCTGCTCGAGCTGGGAGATCCGGCTCTCGTTGGACGCGTGCTCGGCGTCGAAGTCGCCGAGCAGGACGGAGGAGACCGCCACCGTCGCGACCACTCCCGCCCCGAGGGCCGCGGCGATCCATCGTCGGATCGACCTTGCGCTGTCCTCGGGCGTGCGCTCGGCGCGGCGCTCCCGCCTGGCCGCGTCCCAGGCTTCGAACTTCTCCTGGAGGTCCTCGGCGTCGACTCGGCGGCGCTTGACCTCGAACTTCGGCAGCGACGGCCGCTCCACGCCCCAGATCGTCCGCGTGGTCCGCTTCTCGGCGTCCTTGTCCTGGTCCTGACTCACCCCTGTGCTCCTCGCTCGCTGATCGCCTCGTATACGAATCGAGTCTATCGCGAAAGACTATTCGATAGCCATGTGCACGCCTGTCGAAAGGTCGATGCACCACCTCTCGAACGCGACGATGCCGGTGCCCGAATCGTCGAGCACCGGCATCAGGGGAGTCGAGTCAGACCTTGACCTCGTCGCCGTCCTTGAGGATGTCGGAGACGTCGGTGAAGGTCCATCCGGCGTTCTTCCACTCCGACGCCTCGACCCAGCGGGCCCGCCCCGGCCAGGCGCAGTAGGCTGCCTCGCCGATGAGGATGCGGTCGCCCTCCACGCCCAGCACGATGCCGGTGTGACCGGCGGCCGAGGAGTTGGCGTGGCTGAACACCGAGTACGGCGTCGGCGTGTCCGAAGTCTTCTTGCCCATCGCGCTGGCCATCGACGCCGCCACATCCTTGCCGTTGCCCGGCGCGTAGCCCCCGGTGTAGGACGTGTACTTCGTGACGAAGTACCAGCTGAACGAGACGCAGTTCTCGATGTAGCTGCCGTTGCACTTGCCGGGGCCGCCACCGTTGAACTTCGACTGCAGGACCTCGTCGCCCTCCTTGTTGTAGAGCTCCATGAGGGCCTCGGCGTCCTCGAGCGACATGCCGCCCTCGGTCAGCGTGGCCGAGCCACCACCTTCCTCCTCCTCGCAGTTGCCGAGGACCGTGTTGACGCCGCCCTCGATGCCGTCGAGGAGTCCGCCGATGATGTCGTTGATCTTTCCGGCGATCGAGTCGTCGACCTCCCAGCCGCTCATCTTCCCGTACCACATCTCGGCCTTGCTGGCTCGGCGCTCGGCCATCTCTGCGGTGTCCGCGGAGCGCTCCCACTTGTCGTGGAAGTAGAGCGCGGCCTCGCCGGGCGTGCCCTGCGAGGTCTCGACCATGCCAAGGAAGATGTCGCGATCAGAGGCGTTGTCCCCCTCAGCCATGAACGCGAGCTGGGCCTCGAGGGTCCACCAGTCCATGCCCTTGTCGGAGGCGTAGTCGCGCAGCATCGAGTTGCGGTCAAAGGTCCACTGGCCCAGACCGATGCCGTTGTTCGTGTTCTGCGCCGCCGACTTCTTCTCCGCCGTCATCGTGTAGGTCCGGACGGGGAAGTTCTGCACGCTCGCCGGGTCGATGCCCGACTCCGCGTCCCAGTTGCCCAGGATCCCGGCGATATTCTCGTCCGGCATGCCCCAGTCCTTGAGCACCGAGTACACGAGCCTCGCCTGCTCCTCGGCGTTCGCGTCGACCGGGCCGGTCTCGCCCGAGCCCCCGCCGCCGGAGACTGTGCAGATCTGCGATCCGCTGTCGGCCGTGCCACCGGTGTACGCGGCCGAGTTGATGACGCCGGCGAAGAGCGTACCGACCATCGCGACCGCGCTGATACCGGCGACAACACCCGAGGTCACCGCGGCTGCCGGAGCGACCGTCGCCCCGACCGTGATACCGAGCACTGCCCCGGCCCCCTTTGCGATGATCCCGCCCATGAACACGAAGGGCGCGGCGATGGTCTTACCCAGCCACGCAAAGGCTGCGCCGATGAGCCCCCAGACGCCCATCGCAGCATTGATCGCGAGCGTCGCCAGCTGCAGCATGAGCAGCTGCAGCATCTTGAGCAGCTTCATGAGCATCATCAGGCCGGTGACCGGGGGAGCGGCGGCAGCGCCGCCTCCGAGGGCGGCCCCCTTCGCCACCTTCGTGCCCATGCCTTCGTCGTTCTTGCTCGTCCCGCCTGCGCCGAGGCGCTTGTCGGCGGGCTCGGCCGTCGGCGAGGCCTTGCCCAGGCCCTTGACCGCGTCCTTGCCGCCCTCCACCGCGACGTTCTTCGCCGCGCCGATGGCAGCACCCGGCAGCGCTCCGACGCCGCCGACGGCCGCGCCCTTCTCCGCCCCCGAGACGCCGCCTGCCACCGCGGCACCCGCGTAGCGCCCGACGTTCTGGCGGCCCTTGGACGAACCGTCGCCCTCGATCGCCTTCTTCGTCGCGCCGCCGGCGAGATTCGCCTTCGCACCGTCGAAGCCCTTGTTGGCCTTCTCCAGCGCACCGGCAGCCTTCCCGGCCGCCTCTGCGCCCTCCGCCGCCTTGCCGACCTTGTCAGCGGCGTCCCCGGCCTTGCCTGCGGTGTCAGCGGCACCCGCAGCCCCTGCGGCACCGGCGGCCTTGCCCGCCTTGTCTCCCGCGCCGCCGCCGGAGGTCGGTAGCTTCTTCGAGCTGCGTTCCCCGCCGGTCGACGTCGGGGCCGGCTGCTTCTGGCTGACGGGCCCCTTCTGGCCGGACGAGGCGGCCGGGCCGGCGCTCTTCTGACCCGCGCCCTTGGCCATGCGCTTACCGGCCGGCTGAGCCGCCGGCGAACCGCCGGCGGCTTTCTTCGCGCCCTTGCCCGCGTCCTTCACGCCTTCAGCTGCCACATTCTTGGCTGCGCCGACGGCAGCGCCCGGAGCGCTGCCCTTCTGCGCGCCGCCGACCGCGCCGGAAGTCGCCGCCCCCGTGTAGCGTCCAGCCGTCTGACGACCCTTACCGGGGCCGTCGCCGGACACGCTCTTCTCGACGGCCTTGCCCGCAGCGTTGCCCGCGGCTCCGTCAGTGCCCTTGCCGACCTTGTCGACGGCCTTCTCGGCCGCCTCGCCCGTGGCCGACTCGTTGGGCTCGTCAGGCTTCTTCGAGTCGCCAGTGGTCATCGCGTCTGCCTCCTTTCGTCAGTAAAGGGTCGTGAGGACGCCCTCGTCGTCGCGGACGGAGCTGTTGGACTGCACATCGCGCAGGTCGACGTCGAGGGTGAGGAGGTTGAGCATGAGGGTCGACTGGTACGCGGTCTTGTCCCGCGAGTAGTCCGAGTAGGCCTGCGAGAGGTTGTTCATCACATTGATGAGGGGCCGCATCGTCACGTCGGAGTCCTGGTAGTCCTCGGTCAGGCTCGACCCGTCCGACAGCGTCCACTCGATGCCCGAGACGTCGCTCCTCTCGTCGTCCGAAAGCGTCTCGTCGCGCTTTCCCGCGAGGTACTCGGAGGTCGTCTGGCCGTTCGGGACGAGGACGTCGAGGTAGCCCTCGTAGACGTCGCCGGCCCGCCAGTTCACGTCGAAGCCGCCCGGCACGACGTGCTCGGTCTTCAGCTCCAGGGTCGACACGCCGTCCTCGGCCTCACCGGCCGAGTCGCCGACCACCTCGTCGCCCGCGATCGAGGCGGGAACCTCCGGCGGCCGCAGATACAGCCCGTCGGCCTTCGTGGTGTTGAGGTCCTCGGTGTAGGACTCGATCCGGGCGAGGTCGGAGCGCATCGCCTGCAGGCCGTTGTCGAGGTCCGCGCGCGCCTCCTCCTCCGCGTCCTTGAGGACGGTGTCGTAGTAGGCCCGGGCCGGGTCGAAGCTGAGCTCGTCGAGAGCGTTGACCTCCTTGACCCCGCTCGCCCCGGGATTGAAGAAGACCTGCCACTGGTCGTACTGCTGGAACGACGGGTCGCCTGCCGTCGCCTCCGCGGTCTCGTCCGATCCCGTCGCCTCGTCGTCGGCGTCGAAGGCCAGCTCCGAATTCGACCGGAGGGTGAGGTTGAGCACCTGCTGGTCGAACGGCTCCTCGGCCTCGAGGACCATCCCGATGTACCCGGTCGAGCCGAACACGTGGAACTGCCCGGTGATGCCGGCGGTCTCCAGCGGCGCGGAGGACAGGTCGTCGTTCGAGCCGAGCAGGAACGCCTGGTAGTCGTCGGCCTGGTACGAAATCGGCGCGTCGTTGTCGAAGTGCATGAGCACGAGCGCCTTGTTCCGGTTCTCGTTGACGTAGATCCCGTCGACGTCGCCGCCGAGTCCCGTCTTCGAGGTCTCGAACTGAGTCGTGTACATCGCCCGTTCGCTCATCGCGTCCCGCCCCGCGGTGAACGCAGCTGCGCCCGACCCGGCGAGGACGACGGCCCCGACGACGGTGAAGAGGCTGAAGAAGACGCCGAAGCGCTCGATGGCGTGGTGGGAGTCGAGCTTCAGCTTCCTGCTGAAGGCGACCGCCTTGTCCTTGAATCCCATGTCTGTGATCTCCCTGTTCGGTGATGCCGCGTCATGTCGTCACGACGCCGAGAAGACGAGAACCGGGCCGGTGAGAGGCATCTCGCCTCCGACCGACCCGGTTCTCGTCGACGGCGTGCGCCCGGTCGTGACTCGTGCCCCTGCGTGTCAGAACGGCAGGACCGACACGACGTCGACGAGATGCTGCGCGATCACCGTCCCGGTGCCGTTGCCCAGGTCCTCGATGGTCGTCTTGCCGCCCTCGCCGATGCTGGAGATGAGGCTGAAGCCAGTCGCCGACAGCGCGCCGCCGACGATGATGAGCAGGGCGATGGTTCCCCAGCCCGACTGCTGCCCCGCCGTCTGCGGATTGGCCATCAGCTTCTTGATCAGGAGCACGCCGCCCCAGATCAGGCCGACGATGCCGAGCAGGGTGAGCAGACCGCCACCCCAGCCCTTGATCGTCGACTGCGCGTTCTCCAGGAACGTGCCGATGTCCCAGGCCGCCACCGGGTTCTGCTGAGCGAGGCTGATCGCCTCCAGAATGCTCGTGTCCATGGATCTTTCCTCTCGCCTTGTGTCGATTCGCTCGTGTGAGACTCCGTGAGTGATGCACGACAGACCACTCGCACCCTCTCTAAGAGATCATACAGGGCCATGTCCCCGATGTCTCGCGTCAGCACTACGAGACGAGTCGATGAAGAGGGTGCCGCCTGCGTGTCGCATGCAGTGCTTCCTCTCGCCGGCTCGTATACGTGCACTTCTGCATTGACCAATCTATCCCATTCGACAGGCCAGTCATAGAACCACTCGGACGGCGAATCAGACGCAATGCGGAGTCAGCTGTCGAGTTGTCCTCGTATACGAGCCAAAACGTCGCCAAGTGCGACGCATCCGACTCATGTAGAATCCGCAGTGAGGCGGTTGTCATCATGCGAAAACTGCACGACGAGCCTGGTTCTGGTCGAACGAGCCGGACCCCGCCCACCTCGGTCCAAGCCGATTCTGATGCGACAGGAGCCCCGCGAATCCATGAACCCTCTGCCCTCGGATGTCTTCGCCCGCCGCCTACGTCAAGAGCGAGAGCGCCTGAGCATCAGCCAGGCCGAGTTGGCGAGGAGGATGGCGTCCCTGCTCGGCCAGAACGTCGAGTCGACGGCCATCACGAGGATCGAGCAGCAGACCCGGGCGGTGCGCCTCGACGAGGCCGTCACCGCGGCCATGGCGCTGGGCGTACCGCTCATCGCCCTTCTCAGCCGCGACGCCGCTCGTGACAACGAGGAGACGATCCAGACGACCCTCGCTGAGCTTGCTCTGGCGAAGCAGCAGTGGGAGGACCAGCGCACGGAGGTGGAGCGCCTGACCCGCCTCGTCCAGCGCCTGACTGGCCAAGGGGACGAGCTCCGTTCAGGCCCTACGGACCTCGACCCCGATCTCGCCCAGGCGATTGACGACCGGGTCCCCGACGAGGACGGGCAGCAGCCCCCTACAGTCCCAGGCGCATGACACTGTTGCGCGCCGCCGGGTTGAACTCCCGGTCGTAGACGTCCACTGTTTCGGCACGGCTCCATCGGCCAGCGCGCATGATCTCCTCGGTGGTGGCTCCGTTGCGTCGCGCCTGCGTGACGTGGCCTGCCCTCAGCGAATGGAACCCGTAGGCCGAGGGGTCCATGCCCGCCTCGGACATGCGCCGGGCCAGCATCGTGTGCAGCGCGTCGCCGCTGATGCCGTCCCCGTGGATCCGCGCGTCCTTCCGATTGCGGTAGGTCGCCCGCAGCAGCGGGGCCCCGGAGGCAAGGTCAGCGCTGCTGATCAGGCCGGCCGCACCCTCGACTCCGCAGACGTGCACATCGAGGTCGTAGGCGTACAACTGCCGCATCGTCTCCCGCCGGCGAGCCCGTGCGTCGTCGATCCCGGCGACGCCGACCAGACGGATCCAGCGGTGCACCGCGCACGGAGCGCAGGTGCTCGGCGTCGACCCGAAGGGCAGGACCACCACGTCCGGCAGCTCCCCGGCCTGATCAGCTTTCGACGCGCCCACTCGGACATGGATGCCGTCCTGCGGATGCAGCTCCAGGGACTTCAGTCGCAGAGACGCCGCCTCGGAGCGCCGCATCGCGCCGGCGAACCCGAGCCAGAGGGCGGCCGCGTCCCGAGCCGCGGACACGCCGTCCGGGTAGGCGTCGTGATCCATCGCCGCGATGATCCGCACGACGTCGTCGCGCAGCAGCGGCCTCTTCCGCTTCGGTCGAACGGCACGGAGCTTCGCCAGGCCCCGGACGAGGTCGGCCACCGCACGGTGCCCGGTCGGATCGAGGTAGCCGTCCCTCACGTGACGACTCGCCACCCCTGCCAAGTACTGCCGGATGGTCGCTGTCGCGAAGCGGGGAGACCCCCACTCGTCGACCTGTGTCGACATCCACGCGACGTACCAGCGCACCGACTCCGGGTGAGCGGGGAGAGGCTCGAGTGAGTGCGTCTCGCAGAAGGACTCGAATGAGCGCCACGCCTTGTCGTAGGCCTTTCGGGTGTTGCCCGAGAGCGTGTGCGCCTCCAGTCCGCGCGAGACCTCCTCCAGCTCCTCGAGCTCGTCATCGATCTGAGGGTCCAGGATCCTCGGCGGCGCGCCGACCGCCGCCAGGTGCGTCCGCCGCCCGATTCCGCTTACCACGCTCATGACTCCAGTGTCTCCCACCGACCACCGATCAGTCATGGGGCAACCGGTCGGGTGTCTGGTAAGTGCGCTTATCGGGGCATGGACGCGACGAAGTGTCGCGTGAGCCGGAGGCGGCATGAAATAGCTCTCGTCACATCGGGGCATCAGTGTGGTGGCGCGGCTATCCTGAACATATGTTCTCGACGATGAGTTCACCGTGAGCGTCTGCGCGGTCGTGTGGTGCGATCGAGACGCCGTGGCGCGGGGCCTGTGCGAAAGGTGCTACGCCAGGTACAAGCGCGGGCTCGGCCCGAACAGTACCCGGCGATATACGACTCGGGAAACGAAGGAGCTAGTGCGTACGGAAGCGACGCAACGCCGTGAGGCCGGTGAAAGCATCGCTGACATCGCGGCCTCGTTGGGTGTGAACGAATCAACGATGGGCAAATGGTTCCGGGCCTGGGGCGTACGACCATCGGTTGGAGAATACGGTCGGTCGTTTGCACAGAATCAATGGAAAAGGTGGACCCGCGACGACGCGGAGATCGCTTTCACGCGTACTGATCTATCGATTGCCGAACGCGCTGTGCTCTTGAAGCGCTCGTACACAGCTGTGTCTGGATTCATCCACGAATATCGACAGCGACCGGGCGATCCGTACGGTATCAAGTAGCATGCACCGGATGCATACGGTTGTCGATGACGAAACCTGCGTGGGCCCTCGTGCATGCTTCTCGTGGAAACTAGTTGCCGGACTTGCCCTCCCACCACACGTCATCAGGATGTAGCCACTTGCCGAGCGTATTCACCCGTCGATCGCGCGTCCGAACGAAAATTGCGGCACCGGCGTCAAGACGCAGCGCCTCGCCGTCAAGCCATTGTTCGCCATCATCAGCAAACACGAACCGAGCCCGGATGGAGATGGGTCGTCGATCCGGGAGATCTCGCGCCGGGAGCGCATTAAGAACTTTCTGCCAGTATCTCCATGTCGCTGTCCCATGTCGATTAGATTCGATCACGCGTTCTATTATGCGCCCAAGCTGCCCAGTTTTCTACTCATGAGCACGTTTACGGGATCCCATGGCAATCTGGTGACATGACGGCCATCGACGCACTGCCCGAACTCTGGACCGACTGGTGCTACGCCGCCGGCGTAGCCGAAGACAAGATCAACGAGACTTCGCTCATGCAGTTCTCTCGACAGGCGCGACCTTCGAAAATGACCCTGTCGAAGCTGCGCAGAGCAATTGCGCCGGTCGGTACCGAAGCGCCGGCGTGGCCGCGCGAGCACCGGGCCGACTCGTCTTCGTTGCACCGCCTGATCTCCCGGACCGACGTGATGATCCAGGACTGGACGACCAGCTGGCCACTTCGCCTGAGGCTTCGTCGGATGCTCTTCGCTGCGGTGCTCGTCGCACCGTCCGCCCACGGAGGCCTCGGCTTGAATCGAGCAGAGGTCAGAAGTCTCCGGCCAGCAGATCTCGAGCATCTGCGTGATCGCATCGGCGTCGCCGACGACACCAGTTCGTGCCCCGCGTGCGCCGTCTGGTCGTGGCTGGAGATCATCGGCACGAACAACGGGTGGTCGCAGGCCGCCGTCCGGTCGCTGGCGCACCGACGGGACGGGAACACGCAGGGTCACCGGCACGAACTACCTGACACGAGCCCGGACTGGCGAATGTGCATCGGCATGCTGCCGTCGATCGATCGCTGGGGGTGGATCGACGGCTACTCCTCGGTGCACCCGTCGTCGCTCTCGATGATCATCAACGCGATGTCCGTCGTGCTCGAGGGCTCAGAGCCGGTGCCCGCCCCGGAGCCGAAGCCGCGGGCTCCCGTCCGCGAGCTTAGCTACGCAGATATGGAGGCGATCTTCGCCCGCGCCGACGAGGTCACGGCCCGCGCTCAGGACCTCTTGCGGGAGTACGGGTGAGACCATGCTATCTCTGCATGCCAGGTTTCCTCTCTCAACATCGGAGTCAGCGATCGCCCGTGGTCACCCTCTGGCACCCTGACGCGCCCAAATCGTCTCTGTTTCCCAACACTGTGCGGGATTTTGTGCGGATTTATAGACAATACTGCTGCATGAGTCCGTCGAAACACCAGGTCAGAGGGCACGATGACCGATGCACAGGGGCAGAGTAACTGGGTCTGGATGCCGCCATGGGGCCCCGAGAAGATCACCGAGGACGGCCGCGAACAGATGCGTGCCCTCGGCTTCAACATCTGAGTCCGTCCATTCGACCGGACTGAACGTCCCCGCGGGGACATCACCGATCCCATCGCCGAGGTGGGGCCACCCTGATCAGGAGGCCCCACCTCGGCGCTTGTCATCGTTGGGCGTCCATGAGGTGACGGTCATGCAGATCACCGCCCCTGAATGCGGGCTCCCGGCTCCGACGTGAAAGAATGGGAGCCGACTTTCCAAGGAGACCAATTGACGATCATCGCTGCCGCAGACGGGTCCGCCCTCGGCAACCCCGGACCCGCCGGGTGGGCCTGGTACGTCGACGACGGCTGCTGGCACGCCGGCGGATGGAAGAATGCGACGAACAACCGCGGTGAGCTCATGGCCGTGCTCGATCTCCTCGACTCCACGGCCGAGGCGGATGAGGACCTCAAGATCTTCTGCGACTCGCAGTACGTCATCAACGCCCTGACCAAATGGATGCCGGGCTGGAAGCGCAAGGGCTGGAAGAAGGCCGACGGCAAAGAGGTCCTCAACCGGGACCTGCTCGAGCTCCTCGACTCTGCGCTCAAGGGCCGCGACGTCGAATTCGAATGGGTCAAGGGACACAACAACCACGCGATGAACGAAGCCGCCGACGATCGTGCCAGGGCCGCAGCCACGGCCTATCAGAAGGGCACGGAAGTCCCCGAGGGTCCGGGCTACGTCCCCGCGGGGACGCCGTCGTCAAGCAACGCCTCCACGACGGACACGGCCCCCACGACCGTCGTGTCCTGCCGAGTGCCCGCTTCTGTTGCCGACGAACTCGTCGCCCGGGCGCAGGCCCGCGACATCCACCCGCAGGAATTTCTGGCCGAACTCATCGGCCGCAGTTTGGAGAACGAATGATTCAGGCCTCAGGCCTCGAGGTCGCCGTCGGTGCCCGCACGCTCATGTCCGAAGTCTCGTTCCGCGTCGACAAGGGCGACCGGGTCGGTCTCGTCGGCCGCAACGGTGCCGGGAAGACCACGCTGACGAAGGTGATCATGGGAGGACATCCCGCCACCAGCGGAGATGTCTCGATCTCCGGAACTGTGGGCTATCTGCCCCAGGACCCGCGCAGCGGCGACCTGCAGGCCACCGGCCTCGAGCGGATCCTGTCGGCACGCGAGCTCGACGTCCTCGTCAAGCGACTGCGCAAGGCCGAGCGGCAGATGGCCTCCCCGGATGAGAAGATCGCGACGAAGGCGATCGACCGGTACCCGCGCATCGAGGCCGAGTTCATCGCTGCGGGCGGCTATGCGGCCGAATCCGAGGCCTTCGCAATCGCGGCGAATCTCGGCCTCGACGAGGACCTCATCAGTCAGGAGATCGGCACACTCTCCGGCGGCCAGCGCCGCCGCGTCGAACTCGCCAGGATCCTCTTCTCCGCCCCCGACACGATGATCCTCGACGAGCCGACGAACCACCTCGACGCCGAATCCGTGCTGTGGCTGCGTGACTATCTCAAGGCGTATTCGGGCGGACTCATCGTCATCAGCCACGACCTCGATCTCATCGACGAGGTCGTCAACAAGGTGTTCTTCCTCGACGCCACCCGCCAGACCATCGATATCTACTCGATGGGCTACCGCCTCTACCTCAAGCAGCGCGAGGACGATGAGCGTCGACGCCGCCGCGAACGTGCGAACGCGGAGAAGAAGGCCTCGGCACTCACCGCGCAGGCGAACAAGATGATGGCGAAGGCGACGAAGACCGTGGCGGCCCAGCAGATGGCCAAACGTGCGGAACGTCTGCTCGCCGGACTCGACGACGAACGCGCCACCGAGAAGGTCGCGAACCTCCGCTTCCCGGCACCGGCCGACTGCGGACGAGTGCCGCTGACTGCCGAGGGACTCTCGCGCAGCTTCGGCTCCACCGAGGTCTTCACCGGTGTCGATCTCGCGATCGACAAAGGCTCACGGGTCGTCATCCTCGGCTACAACGGTGCGGGCAAGACGACGCTGCTGCGTCTGCTCGCCGGTCTCGACGAACCCGATTCGGGCCAGGTCGTGCCCGGCCACGGGCTCAAACTCGGCTACTACGCGCAGGAGCACGAGACGCTCGACCTCGACCGCAGCGTGCTGGAGAACATGAGCCGGAACTCACCGCACCTCGATGACACGGCGGTGCGCAACGTGCTCGGTTCGTTCCTGTTCTCCGGTGACGACGTGCACAAACCCGCCAAGGTGCTCTCCGGCGGTGAGAAGACGAGGCTGGCTCTGGCCACGCTCGTCGTCTCGAGTGCGAACGTCCTCCTCCTCGACGAGCCGACGAACAACCTCGATCCGGCCTCGCGTGAGGAGATCCTCTCGGCCATCCGCCGCTATGAGGGCGCGATCATCCTCGTCACCCACGATGAGGGAGCGGTGTCCGCACTCGATCCCGACCGGGTGCTGCTCCTGCCCGACGGTGACGAGGACCTGTGGAACGACACCTACCTCGACCTCGTCAGCCTCGCCTGAAGCGCTCCTCGAGCATCGCGTCCTCCTCGGCCTCGGCCTGACCGTGGACCGTGGGGGAGGCGAAGCGGTTGTGACCGTAGCGGCTGCCCGGCTGTCCGATCTTCGCTCCCGCGTCGAGGGCGGCCTTATCGATGACGACGAGTTCGTTGTCGTTGCCGCCGCGTTCGGCAGCCTCGGCGGTGGCCTTGCGCTCCCGGCGAGCCGAGATCGCGACAGCGATGATGATCATGATCCCGAACGCGAACCACTGGAGCATATACGACAGGTGGTTGCCGGGATCGAGGTCGGGCATCGGCAGCGGAGTCAGACCGGAGTCGGTCTCATCACTGCCGGTCGATGACTGACTGCCCGTCGGTGACGCTTCGGCGTAGACGTGGGTATAGGAGTCGTCCATCCCGGGGATGCGGGCAGGGTCGATGGCCTTGATCATTCCCGGGGGATTGTCGTCATCGGACCCGTCCTGGGCCGCCTGCAGATGAGCGATGACGGTCTGCCGACCCTTCGGTGCCGCGGGCACGGAATCCGCTTCGGTGGTGAAGCCTCTGACCACAGCGATCGTCGGGCCCTGGGCGATGTGGAAGGGGGTGACGACGTAGAAGCCGGGCTGGTCCTCGACGGTGCGGTTGCGCGCGAGGACCGTGTCGGCATCCGCGTACTCACCGGTCAGTCGGACCTGGGTCCATTCCTCGGTCGTGGCCAGGGTCGAATCCGTGTTCGGCAGCACCGAGTCCACGGCAACGGGATCGGCGGAATAGTTCGCGGTGATCGTGGCGATCTCCTGCTCACGCTGTTCACGACGGTCCTTCTGCCACAGGGCGAGGAAGACACAGGCGATGACGACGATGATCGCCATGGCGATGTACTTGAGCCAGCGTGCGGTGAAGAGGAAGGAATAGCGGCTCAACCTGCGCCCTCCGGAATGTCGTCGATGGATACGTCAGTGAGATAGAAGTCCCGAAGCGTGAGGAAGTCGCGCAGGTGGTCGAGATGGTCGTCGCAGGCCAACCAGGTCTTCTTGCGCTCGGGAGTGTGCAGGCGCGGGTTGTTCCACAGAATCGCCCGGGTCGCTGAGGCCCGGCAGTCCTTGGCCGAGCACTGGAGCTCGACGCTCATGCGTGGTCGCCCCTGTCATCGCTGTCATCGATCGTCTCTCCGGCGATGGTTTCACCGGCAACGGTCTCGTGGTCGTCATCGCCCGACTCTGCGTCGCGGGCTGTCTCATCCGACTCGGCTTCGCCGACGGTCTCACCGTCTATCGTGTCGGAGACAGCGCCGTCCTCACCGATCGTCTCACCCCTGGCGGGAGGCAGCTCGGCACGCGGCGCTTCGTCGAGCAGCGCCACGGCGTCGTCGCGGGTCCGCTCCCGACCGGCATTGGCGAAGATCACAGCGGGATACGGCAACACGACCGCGCCGGCGACGCAGATCCACATGATCACGTGCTGGTCGGCGACGAAAGCGAAATAGGCTCCCACGAAGCAGGCCGTCCTGATGCCCATCGTGATGGAGTACTTGATGATCCGAGATCTCATGTCATCATCAAGGGCGGTGTCTGCCGTGGTGATCTGTTGCGAGTGCCTGACCATATCCTTCTTCGATCGATGACTGCCAAACATGATACTCGTCCTTTGTGAGAGACGTATCCACGGACCAGGGGACAGGATAGGTTGGTCCACGATAGATTTGCCTACACAGTCGATCAACAGGAGTCATCCGTGTCAGAACCACGCACAATCCTCGTCACCGGCGGCAACCGCGGCATCGGCCGCACCATCGCCGAGGAGTTCATCGCCAATGGCGACAAGGTGGCCGTCACCTCCCGCAACGGAGACGCTCCCGAAGGGGCGCTGGCCGTGTCCGCCGATGTCACCGATTCGGCATCCGTCGATGCCGCCTTCGACGAGATCGAAGAGAAGCTCGGCCCCGTCGAGGTGGTCGTGGCCAATGCCGGCATCACGCGGGACAACCTGCTCATGCGGATGAGCGACGACGACTTCGAAGCGGTCGTCGATACGAACCTCACCGGTGTCTTCCGCACCGTCAAGCGCGGGATCACTAACATGATCCGGGGGAAGAAGGGCCGCATCGTGCTCATCTCCTCGGTCTCCGGTCTCTACGGCGTTCCGGGCCAGGCGAACTATTCCTCGGCCAAGGCCGGTCTCGTCGGCCTCGCCCGTTCGATCACCCGCGAACTCGGTTCCCGCGGCATCACTGCCAACGTCGTCGCCCCGGGCTTCATCCGCACCGACATGACCGACGAGCTCAGCGAGAAGCAGCAGAAGGAGTACCTGGCGACGATCCCGGCCAAGCGCTTCGCCGAACCGTCCGAAGTCGCCAAGGTCGTGCGCTGGGTGGCTTCCGACGAGGCCGCCTACATCTCCGGTGCCGTCATCCCCGTCGACGGCGGCCTCGGCATGGGGCACTGAGCCTCGACCCTCACGCATGTCGCGTCAGATGCGGTCTCGCCCGTGCTCAGCCCGTAGACTGCACACCAGAGATGCCGCGTGAAGCGGCGTCAGCCACACGATCAGCAAACCCTTGTAGAAAGGACCACCATGGGAATTCTTGACGGAAAGCGCATTCTCGTCACCGGCGTGCTCACCGAGGCCTCGATCGCCTTCGCCGCCGCCCGCATCGCACAGGAGCAGGGTGCCGAAGTCATCCTCTCCAGCTTCGGTCGGCAGATGAAGATCACCCAGGTCATCGCCGAACGCCTGCCGCAGACCCCGAACGTCATCGAACTCGACGCCACGAACGACGAGGATCTCGCGGCTCTGCCCGAGCGTCTCGGCGGCAACATCGACGGCATCGTCCACGCGATCGCCTTCGCGCCGAAGAATGCCCTCGGCGGCGTCTTCCTCGACACCCCGTGGGAGTCGGTCTCCGGCGCCATCCACGTCTCCGCGTACTCGCTCAAGGCCATCGCCGTGGCCGCCAAGCCCGTGCTCAACAAGGGTGCCGGCATCGTCGGACTCACGTTCGACGCGACGATCTCCTGGCCGGTCTACGACTGGATGGGCGTGGCCAAGGCCGCGTTCGAGTCCACCGCCCGCTACCTCGCGAAGTACGTCGGCGAGGACGGCGTGCGCGTCAACCTCGTCTCGGCCGGTCCGCTCAAGACCACCGCTGCGACCTCGATCCCCGGCTTCGAGACCCTCGAGGACATGTGGGGCGACCGTGCACCGCTGGGTTGGGACCAGAAGGACACCACCCCGGCGGGCAAGGCGATCGTCGCACTGCTCTCGGACTGGTTCCCCGCCACCACCGGCGAGATGGTCCACGTCGACGGCGGCTTCCACTCCACTGGCGCCTGAGACGCGACGCGAGAGGCCCGACACATGCCCGTGCTCATCCTCGCCCGCCACGCCAAGGCGGAGCCTGACGGTCCGACCGACTTCGAACGGTCTCTCAGTGCCAAGGGCCTGGCTCAGGCCGTCGAGGCCGGAGCCGAGATCGCCGAACGCTGGTCACCCGATGTGGCCATCGCCTCGGAGGCCCGTCGCACCGTGCAGACCGGTCAGGCCGTCGTCGAAGCGGTGAACCGGGCCGCCGGCGGCAGCGTTGAGAAACCCGGCAGCCTCGAGCTGCGTGAGGATCGCTCGCTCTACGCCTGCGAGGTCGAGGACTGGCTCGATGCCATCAACTCGATCCCCGCGGACAGCGAATGCGCCTATATCGTCGGCCACCAGCCCACCGTCGCCGAGGTGATCGGACGCCTCAGCCCCGAACATGGAGTTCCGGACGGGTTCCGTCCCTCCTCGATCGCGGTCTTCGACCTCGAGAGCTGGGACGTGGAGCCGGGGTCGTACCCGGCGCCGCAGATCCGCGTCTTCCATGGTGTGTGAGCCACGGAGTCCGAACCGACGCATCTGATGAACTGAGGCCCTCCGACCGACGTCGGAGGGCCTCTGTGCTTGTCCCGGAGCAGAGCGCCACGCTGGCGCTGCTTGATGTTCGTTTGCTTGCCCTCAGGCTTCGGTTCGAGCCTCGATGATCGTGAGCACCTCACGCAGGTCTCGTGTCGTCACGGAGGCATCGGCAGCCTCGACGAGGGCGGGCTTGGCGCAGAATGCAATGCCGAGACCGGCGGCGCGAATCATTCCGATGTCATTGGCCCCATCGCCGATCGCCACCGAGGCCGCTCGGTCGAAGCCTCCTGCCGAGAGCAGGTCCTCGAAGATCGCCGCCTTCGCACTCGGGTCGATGACTCGCCCGCTCGTGCGTCCGGTGAGGCGGCTGTGCTCGATCCCGAGACCATTGGCGAAGACGTCGGTGATGCCGAGCTCCGCGGCCACCGGGGCGATGATCGCGGTGAATCCTCCGGACACCAGAGCCACTTGACCGCCGGTCGAGTGCACGGCGGCTACGAGGTCGGCGGCACCGGGGGTGAGGGTGATCTGTTCGCGGACTTCGTCGAGGACGGTCTCCGGCAGCCCCTCGAGCAGCGCCACACGTTCGGCCAAGGAGGCGGAGAAGTCGAGTTCGCCGGCCATGGCGCGGTCGGTGATGTCGGCGACCTCATCACCGACTCCCGCGTGGGCGGCGATGAGATCGATGACCTCCTCGTTGATGAACGTCGAATCGACGTCCATGACGAGCAGCTGGACGGGTCGGGCGCTGCGCGCGGTCTGTTGGGTTTCACTCACCCGTTCATCGTAGCCACTGCCATGATGTAGTTCGCCGCAGCGGGGTGCAGCTGAGACAGCAGGGTTCCGAACTCCGGCGGGGAGACCGTGGCCGGGGCGAGGACCGAACGCATCCGGTGGTGGATGTCCAGGGCCGCGTAGATCGCCCTGGAATCGGCCTCGGTGGGAATGAGGCGGGAGATCGGATGCGTCGTCGACAGCTCTTCCTGCCAGTCCCGCCACGGGCCCTGCCGCCAGTCCTGGGGAACGTCGAGGGTCTCAACGAGGGTCAGCCCTTCCATCACGAGCAGGCGCAGGCGGCGCAGCGCCTCGGCGGAGGTGCCGACGGTGACGGGGCGGAAGAGCGTGGGACGGCACGCGATGATCTCGACGTTCGCCTCGGCGCCGATGAGCGCCACCGCCGCCTGCTCGGAACCGCGGTGAAGGACGACGGGGGCGCTGTGCCGACCCACCTTCGTCCGTGATTCCTTCTCGACCGGGGGAGTCGTGTGCGGCAGGGACGGGTGGTGCAGGGCCAAGCGCGCATGCGTGATCCCGGCGGCAGCCGCCTCGGCGATGAACAGCAGCAGTCCGGTGGGAACGGAAGTGTCGAAGACCTCATCGGCGACGATGAGAGGAACATCACGATCATCGTCGAGGAACGCGGCGCTGACCTCGTCAGGGGGCAGGGTCGAGCGCAGACGATGATTCATCGCCAGGGTCAGCAGGAGTGAGTCGGTCGTGAGGTCCATGTCGAACCAGAATAGACGGCGCGCCTGCGATAGAGTCTGAGGATATGAGTGATGTCCTGAATTTGGATTCCGTGTCCGTGCGTCGGGGGAAGAACTTCCTTCTCGACGATTTCTCGCTGACCGTCGCCGAGGGCGAACATTGGGCCGTGCTCGGACCCAACGGGGCGGGCAAGACGACGCTGCTCGAACTCGCGGCCGGTCGCATGCACCCGACGAAGGGTGCTGTGAGCATTCTCGAGGAGCAGCTCGGGCGTGTCGACGTCTTCGAACTGCGCCCGCGCATCGGCTACGCGTCGACGGTGCTGGCCAACCGGATCCCCAGCTCCGAGGCGGTGCTCGACACCGTGCTCACCGCCGCATACGGCGTCACGGGACGCTGGGTCGAGGAGTACGAACAGGCCGATATCGACCGGGCCCGTGATCTGCTCGCCGCCTTCAACATCACCCATCTGACCGACCGCACCTTCGGGACCCTGTCCGAAGGCGAGCGCAAACGCGTCCAGATCGCCCGGGCGCTCATGACCGACCCGGAGCTGCTGCTCCTCGACGAACCGGCCTCGGGTCTCGACCTCGGCGGTCGTGAGGAGCTGCTCGGCGCGCTCACGGAGATCCTGTCGTCGAAGTGGGCACCGGCGACGATCATGGTCACTCATCATGTCGAGGAGATCCCCGCCGGCGTCACACATGTCCTGCTGCTGGCCGACGGCACCGATCTGGCCGCCGGACCCATCGAGGACACGCTCACGGCGGACAACCTCGCCGCGACGTTCGGCATCGACGTCAAGCTCACCCGCGACGGTCAGCGCTACCACGCACACTCGACTCTCTGAGCATGGAGCTGTGGCAGAGCATCGGTCTCGAACCGTGGCAGATCGGTCTGATCGTTCTCGCCGGCATCGCGGCAGGCGGCATCAATGCCGTCGTCGGCTCCGGCACCCTCATCACCTTCCCTGCGCTCGTGGCCTTCGGGGTCCCGCCCGTGGTGTCGACGATGAGCAACGCGGTGGGCCTCATTCCCGGCAACATCGCTTCCTCGTTCGGATACCGTGAGGAGCTGCGCGGGCAGTGGAGACGAATCCTCGGCTTCGTGCCGGCGTCCCTGCTGGGGTCGCTGACCGGGGCGTATCTGCTCCTGCATCTGCCCGAGGACGCGTTCGAGACGATCGTGCCCGTCCTCCTCGTCGTCGCCCTGATCATGGTCGTCGGCCAACCGTATCTCTCCCGGTATCTGAAGAACCGGTCCCTGCGTCGGGCCCAGGAAGCCGGCGTCGAGCACACCGCCGCCGAGGTGGGGGATGCGCTGTCGACCGGCCGTTACCTGGCCGTGCTCCTCGTCGTCTTCCTCACCGCCATCTACGGCGGGTATTTCGCTGCCGCTCAGGGCATCATCCTTATCGCCCTCCTCGGGCTGCTGCTGCCCGATGATCTGCAGCGGCTCAACGGGCTGAAGAACGTTCTCGTCCTCTTCGTCAACACGGTCTCGGCGAGCACGTACATCATCGTCGGCCACGACCGGATCAACTGGATCGCAGTCATCTGCATCGCGATCGGCTCGCTCATCGGCGGGTACTTCGGGGCGCGGATCGGCCGGCGGTTCTCACCGGTGCTGCTGCGCACAGTCATCGTCATCCTCGGACTCGTCGCGATCTGGCGGATCGTCACACTGTGAGTGAAACAGCGAGCGGGACAGTGAATGTGACTGCAGACGGGGGAGTGCTGTGAACACGCCGGCCAAGGCACCGCTGACCCCGCAGCAGGTCATCGACCGGGCGGACGAACTCGGGATCGCCGCAGATCGTCTGCGGTTCTTCGATGAGGCGGACCTCGCCGCCGGCGGCCTGGACGATATGCACGACTACACGCAGCTGACCGATGTCGCGCTGCGCAGCGTCCGCGAACCTGCCGAGGGTCTGTTCATCGCCGAATCGTCGAAGATCATCCGCCGCGCCCACGCCACAGGCATAGTGCCCAGGTCCTATCTGACGAGCCCGAAATGGCTGTTCGACCTCGCCGACATCATCTCGACCACTGATGTGCCGATCTTCATCGGCACCGACGCTGCAGTCGAAGCGCTCACCGGCTTCCACCTCCACCGAGGCGCCTTGGCCGCGATGGCCCGACCGGTCCTTCCCGATCCTGCTGACTTGGTCGCCGATGCCACACGCATCGTCGTCATCGAGGACATCGTCGACCACACGAACGTCGGCGCGATCTTCCGTTCGGCGGCGGCCTTCGGCGTCGACGCGGTGCTCGTGACTCCACGCTGTGCCGACCCGCTCTATCGGCGATCGATCCGAGTATCCATGGGCACGGTGTTCCAAGTGCCGTGGACACGCATCGACTCGTGGCCAGGAGGCATCGGCACCCTGCAGGATGCCGGCTTCCATGTCGCGGCCCTCGCGCTCGAGGAGGACTCAGTGGCCCTGCGCGATTTCGCCGCGTCGGCCCCGGGACGGACCGCGGTCGTCTTCGGCACCGAGGGCGACGGCCTGCACCGATCGACGATCGCCGCGTGCGATTCGACCGTGATGATCCCCATGAGCGGGGGAGTCGACTCCCTCAACGTCGCAGCCGCCTCGGCGGTGACCTGCTTCGCCCTGCAGGAGGGTTAAGGCACCATGACTGTGAGGCCGACGATCGGTTCGGCAGAGATCGTGGTCCAGTGCCAGACCGGGCGTATGCCGCGGAACTGCCGCTCACCGTCACCGATATGGTTTCCCCATCGAGGTAGCGGACGGGCTACGTCAGTGCCGCCCTTTAGTGTTGTGCCATGGACAGAATTGAGCTCTTCAGTTCGAACGACGGAACGACATCGATTGAAGTTCGTCTCACCGGCGAGACAGTTTGGCTGACCCAACACCAGATAGCTGAGCTTTTCGAGACTTCTCGAGAGAACATCACGATGCATCTGAGGAAGGCGTTCTCGGAAGGGGAGCTGACGAGAAGGCAACATGTAAGGATTTCTTATAGGTTCGCCAAGAAGGTTTCCGTAATCGACAGCAGCGCTCTTTCCGCACTGACGCTTCTGGTCGCCATGAGTGATCTTTCAATGACCTCCCTGATCGTTCGAATGCTCACGACCGCCTCGGAGTGAGTTGCAGTGAAGCTCGCTGACTGTTCGACGGCCCTCGGTGTATAGAGTTGAGTTGAGCCGACTGGGCTCGAAGTGTTCCGAATAAGGAGATCAGTGGACCGCAGCACCTTAGCCCATGCCCTTGAAGCCGGACGCATCACCGGTGAGGTAGCCACCCCACGGGAGAACAACCTCTCCCACATCCACCGGTTCCTCGACCAGGAACGGCAGTTCGACTTCGGTGTCGAACTGACCCGCGACTGGGACTATGATTCCGTGTTCGCGCTCATGGTCGAACGCTGCGGTCTGCGGCCCGACCCCGAATTCGTCGAAGGCGTAGACACGATCTCCACCGACCGGTGCATCGCGGCCCTGGAGAGGCTCGCCGAGGCGGTCGGCGACGTCAGCCGCGCCCGTGGCCGGATCCTCTTCGCGACCGGCCACCCGGCGGGCCTGCTTCCCGTGCACATGGCCATCGCGGCGGCCGCGAAGGCTGCCGGCGCGGTCATCGACACCGGCGATCATCTCATTCCCGTGCCCGAGATCGGCGGCGACGTCCGGCAGATCAACAATGTCTGGACCTGGCACCTGCACGGCGGCAGCCCGCACACCCACCTGGCAGAACCTATGCATGCACTTCTCGACGATTTCGCTGCCCGCGGAGGCAGCACTCCGGATCTCGTCGTCGCCGACCACGGGTGGGCCGGAGCGGCCTCGAGCCGTGGACTGCGCACGATCGGCTACGCCGACTGCAACGATCCGGCGCTCTTCGTCGCCGAGGCGCAGGGACAGATCGAAGCCACCATCCCTTTGGACGATGACGTCGTTCCCAACCTCTACGCCCCGCTCATCGACTTCGTCATCGAACGGGCCGGGCTGAACTGAGCGCGGGAATCCTCAACTGCGCGAAGGATTGGATTCCTCAACCGCGCGCTGGGGTCAGTCGATGTCGTTCGCGAGACCCTCGACCACCTCGGCGCCGGGAAGGGACGCGAGAGCGGAACCGGAGAGCAGCAGCTTCGAACCGCGGATGCCGGAGCCGATGATGAGCTCCGTGGCTTCGGCCACGCGGGAATCGATGAGCACCCGGTAGTTCTCGGGAAGCCCGATCGGCCCGATTCCGCCGTACTCCATTCCGGATTCGGTGACCGCGCGTTCGAGCGGCAGGAAGGACGCCTTGCGGACGTCGAGGAGCTTCTTCACTCGTTTGTTGACATCGGCTCGGGCGTTCGCGAGCACCATGCACGCCGCGATCCGCTCCTCACCGGACCGCGAACCGGCGACGAGCACGCAGTTCGCCGAGGTGGCCGGCGGCAGATCGGCCGCGTCGAGCAGGGCAGCGGTGTCCGCGATCTCCGGGTCGATCGCGAAGACCTCGACATCGCCGGTGACCGTCGACAGTGCGTTTGCAGTGGCTTCGGCGAGGAGTTCGGGAGCACCCGCGGCCGGCTGAAGGGTGAACTGAGTGGAGATGCGTTCCTTTGTGGTCATGGCCACAGTCTAGGAGATCGGTGTCGAATCGCTTTGCCTGCGCCCATCGGTTAGACTGGACTGTCGCTTCGTGTCCGGTTCCTACGGTTCGGAGCGTGTCCAGCAGGCGAATTCGGGCACTGGCAGATGGGCCGACCCATACCAGGCGCCTGAAAGAATTCAGCAGAGGTAAGAATATGAAGAAGGACATCCACCCGGAATACGCGCCGATCGTGTTCAACGATCTGGCCTCCGGCACCAAGTTCCTCACCCGCTCCACCGCTCAGAGCGACAAGACCATCGAGTGGGAAGACGGCAACACCTACCCCGTGATCGACGTCGAGATCTCGTCCGCTTCGCATCCGTTCTACACGGGCAAGCAGCGCATCCTCGACTCCGCCGGCCGCGTGGAGAAGTTCAAGGACCGCTACAAGGGCTTCGGCAAGCGCTGATCCTCAGCGAGTTCGACAGCATCATACGAACTGCCCCGCACGCCATGTGGTGTGCGGGGCAGTTCGCTGTCTGAGTCGCCTCGCTGTCTGCGTCCCCGCGGGGACGCAGACGAACTCGACGGATCTCAGTCCACGGTGACCTTGACCTCGGGGGACGGCTGAGTCCGGGCCGCCGGGTGCAGCAGCGAGGCGACACCGGTGGCATTGTCGAGGCAGTTCGCGATTCCGTGGGCGACCTTCTCCTTCGCGGCGATGACCGCGTCGCGGATGTCGAGGCCGGTGGCGATGCCGGCTGCGATCGAGGAGGCGAACGAACATCCCGCTCCGTTGACGAGTTTGTCGTTGACCTTGCGCGAGCGCAGCGTCGTCACAGTCTGACCGTCGAAGAGGATGTCGACGGCATCGTCGCCGGCCAGTCGGGCGCCGCCCTTGACGACGACGTTCTGTGCTTCCTGGGAATGGATGATCTTCGCCGCCTCGATCATGCCCTCGACGGAATCGATGGGGTCGAGATCGGCCAGTGTCGCGGCCTCTTCGAGATTCGGGGTGATCACGGTCGCCAGTGGCACGAGGTTCTCGACGAAGAGATCCTTGAGATCGACCATGGTGCCGACTCCCTTGCACACGAGCACCGGATCGAAGACATAGGGCAGCTCGTTGGACTTGAGCTCCTCGGCCAGGACCAGCGCCGAGTCGACGGATCCGAGCATGCCGGATTTGATGGTGTCGAACCTGTGCACGGCCAGCGTGGACTCGAGCTGGCGATTGACGACCTCGGGGTCGATGAATTCGACGACATGGGTGAAGCGGTCGTTCGGGTCGAACGTGACGATGCAGGTGACGACGGCGGTGCCGAAGGCACCGTACTCCTCGAACATCTTCAGATCGGCTTCCAACCCCGCGCCTCCGGAGACATCGGAGCCGGCGACGGTGAGCACTTTGGCGGTCATGGTGGTCCTTTCGGGTAAAGCTGACGCGAAGAAGTCTACGCGGGTTCAGGCCCCTGCGTATCCGTGCTGCCGCCAGGCTTCGTAGATGGCGATCGATGCCGAATTCGCGAGGTTGAGCGAGCGACGGGCCGGCAGCATGGGGATGCGCACCGTCATGTCCACGTGCTCATCGTTGACAACCTCCTCGGGCAGCCCTGTCGATTCCCGCCCGAACAGGAGGACGTCCCCATCTTGGTAGTCCACCTCAGCAAAGGAATCGGTCGTATGCGTGCTGAACGCGATCACCCGACGATCACCGAGGTGGTCCCACAGTTCGGCGATCGAGGGATGGACGGTGACGTGGGCGAGGTCGTGATAGTCGAGACCGGCCCGGCGCAGCTTCGCATCGGTGAGATCGAAGCCGAGCGGTTCGACGAGGTGGAGGTGGGCACCAGTGACCGCTGCGAGCCGGATCGCATTGCCGGTGTTGCCGGGGATCTCGGGAGTGTGGAAGACGATGTCGATGTTCATATCCCCCTCATCTTCTCACCTCATGGCGCACCGGTCAGACAGTGCGGTCATACTTTCGCTGCGGCGGGTCGTCTGGTGCAGTCGACTTCTTCATCGCTCTGTCCTGCGGACGAGGAGGTATCCCTGGCGGGTCGCCTCGGGGTAGCGCCCGGCTCGGTCGGGTTCGCGTTCGAGACGGGTGACAGGGGCGAACCCGTGGGGCTCGAGAGCGGTGAGCACCTCGTCGATCGAACGTCGGTGGAAGTCGAGGTCGACGTCGAAGCCGGCCAGGTCGGAGAAGTGATCGACCCGGTCGCCGAGCTGGAACGCCAACTGGAACCAGCCGCCCGGGCGGAGGACACGAGCCGCCTCGGCGAAGGCGGTCGAGAGCTCCTCATCGGGGATGTGGATGATCGAGTACCAGGCGACGAGCCCGGAGAACGCATCATCGGCATGGGGTAGGGCGGTCATCGTCCCGACGGTGAAGTCGAGGCTCGGATAGAGGCCGCGGGCGAGTTCGACCATGGCAGGGGAGAGGTCGAGGCCACTCGGGGTGAGTCCGAGGGCCGCGAGGAACGAGGTGATGCGTCCGGGCCCGCAGCCGATGTCGAGGACGTCGGCGGAACCGGTGGCGAGCACGAGCTCGGAGAAGGCCCCGAGCACTGCACGATCGTGCGGCTTGGCGGTGAGCTCATCGGCAAACCAGTCGGTGTACATCGCCGCGATCGCATCATAGGACCCCCGCGTCGGGGTCTCGCGGGCTGAACCGCCGGAGGTGCCAGTGCTGGAGGTGGCGTTTGTGCCGTCAGTCATGACGTCACCCTACCCGGGCGCACTGACTCGAGCGCACCTGACTGGAGCGCATCTGCGGGAGCCGGCGACGGTGGCCTTGCAGGGCAGTGCGGGTGTCTCCAATGAAAACGAAAGAGAATCGAATCCAGGGGATGTTCAATGACATAGATCTGCCATCAATGGAATTCTCGTGTCAGTGCCGAGTTCTAAGGTGAAGGCATGGTCGGTGGTCATGGGGGCTGCGGGACCGGGAGGCCGAAAGGCCATGGGAAGGGGAATCATGCGAAACGGTGAACAGGTCAACGAGGATCTCAGCACCCTCACCTGTGAGCAGATCGTGACCGATATCCGTCGAAACATCTCGTGCATCTCCTTCTGCCACGCTCGCGTCATCGCACTCATCGACGAGGTTGAGCGTCGGGGGCTGTGGGCGGAATGGGTCGGCGTGAAGACCCTGACCGAATGGGTGATGCATGTGGCCTCGGTGAGCATGCACACGGCGCGCGAATACGTCCGCGTGACGGCAGCTCTGCGTGAGATGCCGAAGGTGAGGAAAGGTCTCGCAGACGGTGACATCAGCTTCTCCAAGGTGCGAGAGGTGACCCGGCTCGGGGAACGGATCGGCGACGATGAGGCGCTGCGCCTGGCGACTCTGGCCACGGGCAGCCAGATCAGCCGGATCTCGCGGGACTACCAGCAGCTGGCCGACAAGATCGACAACGGGCCGTTCCCGCTGTCCCTGGCCGAGGACAGCGTGAACATGCGTCAGGTGGGGCCCGGCCGGACCCGCATCACGATCGAGCTCGAGGAAGATGACGCGGCGGAGATCGCCACGATGCTCGACGCCGCCCGTCAGGTCCTCGAGCGTCCTGCGGCCGAGTCGGCAGAACCCGGAGCAGTTGATGGAACCGAGAACGCTGCTGAGAGTGGAGTCGAGGGAGCGCTCGATGGCGCTGAGGAGATGCCGTATGAGCCGGTCTCCCAGGTCATGTGCCTGATGGAGATCATCCATGCCTTCCCTCGAGCCGAGCCTGCCGGTGCGGTCGATGCTGACCGTGCCCGCCTGCTCGTTCACGCCTCCGCCGAGGTGGTCACTCGCAGCGGCGCTACCGTGGAGGCCGCCCCTGCCTTTGTTCCTCCGCGCGTGAGCATCCCGGCAAGGGCGGCGACTGCAGGGCCGGGGACCACGGCAGACGTCCCCGCGGGGACGCTGGCTGAGGAGGACGTCCCCGCGGGGACGGAATCCGGGTCGGGCATGTCAGCAGAGGCGACGGCTGAAGATGGCGTCCCCGCAGGGGCGGAGGAAGGACGAGCGGACACAACCTGCCGGGTCGAGGGATTCGGCGGCATCACCGCGGCGACGGCAGAGCGCCTGAGCTGTGAGGCGCTCATCAGCGGCGTGATCAAGAGCGCCGGAGGTGACGCCCTCATGCTCGGGCGGTCGAAGCGTCTGATGAGCAGGCGGCGGCGACTGGCGCTGAGCGTGCGCGACGTCTGCTGCCAGTTCCCCGGCTGCCGGAACCGCCGACGCTGCGACGCTCACCACATCCGGCCCTGGTCGCAGGGAGGGGCGACGGACATGGACAATCTCATCCTGCTGTGCCGTCGCCACCACACCGTGGTGCACAAGTACCAGCTGCGCATCGAACGCACCGGAGCCGCCTTCGCCGGAGCCATGCGCGGGCCTGCCGCCTTCACGTTCCACCTGCCCGACGGCTCTCAGCTGCTGCCGCTGGAGAGTCGGGTGGTTGGGCGCAGGATGTTCAACACCGCGGTCCAGGTTGCAGAGGTCGAGAAGGCCACATCCGCTGCCGATCCGAGCACCGTCGGCGGTGGCTATGGCTTTGACCTGGGGCTCTGCATCGCCTGGATGTTCGAGGCCGAATGGCGACACGCCCGGGCGAGCAATGCAGCTGCTTGAATCTTGCCAATTTAGAACACCAGTTCGATAATGGATGTCATGTCAGCCGCACCAGTCGTTCAGCAGCTCAGCCGGGAGATGGGAATCTCCACGGCCACGGCGCTGTTGGACAGGATCCCACCTCACCCGGTGGATCCTGTGCTCTCTCCGCTGTTCCGTCGCGGTGGCCTGCCTCGAGGCGAACTCGTCACCGTCACCGGAGAACTGTCTCTCAGCTGTGCACTGGCGACGATCGCCGCAGCGACTCGGGAGCAGAAATGGTGCGCGGGCATCGGCCTCGGCGAACCTGCGGTGTCCTCGATCGCCGACCTCGGCGTCGACCTCGACCACTTCGTCAATCTCGCCACCCCCGGGGAGGACTGGCTGCGCGTGGCCTCGATCCTCATCGAGTCCTTCGACATCATCCTCGTCGACCCCGGCTTCGCTCCGAGCGCAAAGGAACGTGCGCGGCTGCTGGCGAAGATCCGCGAACGGCGCATGAGCCTCATCAGCCTCCGGCCCCTGTCCGGCAGCACCGAGCAGATCGAGATCACGGACGCCCACTGGTCGGGCGCCGAACGCGGCCGCGGACGTCTGCGGTCCTGCCTCGTCCGCGCCCGGTCGCAGACGGGAACCCACCGCTTCCTGCTGCCCGGCCCGACCGGAACCCCCGCCGAGGTCCCCTCCGAGGTCCCCGCGGGGACACTGGAGGTGCTGACCGGCGGCGGTCGGTCCGGAGTGCCGGATATCCCTGCGGACGACACCACTGCGGAGGGGATCGCTGCGTCGAACACCCCTGCAAGGGAGGCCGCCGGGCAGACTGAGCCGACACCCGAGCCGTCGACCTCCACACCTGCGGCGTCCGACGAGGACGCGGTTGCGGAATCGCAGGACCCACAGGACCCGCGGTGGGCGACGATCACGCATCTGCGGCAGGTGATCGGCCATGTCGGATGAACCGCAGCGCATCCTCGTGCTCACGGTGCCCGACTGGCCGGCCGTGGCCGCCGCGGCCGAACACGAGATCGGCCCCGGCCATCCGGTCGCGGTCCTCCACGGCGGCAAGGTCATCGCCGCCAACGCACCCGCCCGCACTGCCGGCGTCGCCCTCGGCAACAACAAGCGAGCCGTGGGATACCGGTGCCCGGAAGCCCACGTCGCGGCCTGGGACGAAGACGTGGACAACCGCCGCTTCAGCGCCGGAGTCGGAGCACTCGAAGACCTCGTTGCGCGATTCACCCTGCTGAGCCCGGGAACCCTGGCGATCCCGCTCGATTCCCTCCGGCACGGCTACCCCGATGAACCCAGCGCCGTCGAGGCCCTGGTCTCCGCGCTGGTGGCCGAGACCGGATGGGAGTTCTTCCCCGGCATCGCCGACACCGTCTTCGCCGCGGTCCTCGCCTCCGGTCAGGCCCGCCGGGTCGAACCCGGGCAGACTGTGGACTTCCTGGCCGCCCAGCCGATCACAACGTTGGAATACGCCGGCTCCGAGGCGACCGCGCTCATCGAGGTCTTCCTGCAGCTGGGTCTGCGTACTCTCGGCGACCTCGCCGGGCTCGAAGCCAGGGACGTGAACTCACGGTTCGGTGCCTTCGGCCGGCATGTCCACGACCTGGCCCGCGGGCGAGAGGGGGCACCACCGACCGACCACATCCGCGCAGAGCGGCTCGACGCCGAACTCGGTCTCGAGGCTCCCACGACCCGCAGCGACACCCTCGGATTCCTCGCCCGACAGCTCGGGAGCGAACTGCTGGCCAAGGTGCGCAGGCAGGGACTCGTCTGCACCCAGATCACGATCGAACTCGACGCCGTGGGCGGACAGTCCTCCTCCCGGACCTGGCGGATCGAGGACATGCAGGAGAACGCGATCGCCGACCGGCTGCGGTGGCAGGCCGAGGGTTGGCTGGCAGGAGCGAGCACCGGGCAGGGATCTCCGCGCGGCGCCGGGGCGAGCCCCGGGCAGAGATCCCGGACGGGATCCTCGACATCCGCGACACAGGCGGGCCCGCAGGCTCTCGACATCGTCGACGAACCGGCACCCGACGCCGAGGACTTCTCCGAGGACGGCATCATCGCGCTGCGACTCATCGCAGCGGAGCTGACCACCCCGATCGGTGCCACGCGGAGTCTGTTCGACGAGAACACCGGGCAGATCACCCACACCCTCGAACGGCTGCAAGGACTCTTCGGCCCCGACGCGGTCCTGGTTCCCGGCATCCAAGGTGGATGGGATCCGGCCGAGACGAACCTGTGGACCCCGTGGCAGCAGACCGCCGCACCGGCCCGCAGCCCCCAGGCACCCTGGCCCGGCGCCCTGCACGCGCCGAGGCCGACCACCGTCGAGCATTCGGCCGTCGACGTGCTCGCCGCCGACGGCTCTCCTGTGGAGGCCAGGCCTTCAGGGTTGGACACCGCGCCGGCGACGATCAGATTCCCCACAGGACAGACCGAAGCCATCACCGACTATTCCGGATCCTGGCCCATCGAATCCGGATGGTGGGACCCCAAGCGGACCGTCTACCGAACCCGCCTGCAGGTCGTGACCGAGCAGGGCAGAGCCCTCCTGCTGAGCAAGGAGCACGGCCAGTGGTACCTCACCGGCCGCTACCGCTGACCCCGAACACACAGCTGACGACACACCACCGCGGCGACGACCACCGCCGCCACAGCAGAGATCGATCCGCACCGTTGGGAGGAGGACACGCCGATGGGATTCTCGAATCCGCGCACACCCTGGTCGAAGCTGGCCCGTCGGCTCGAAGGAAAGGGTGTCCCAGGGCAACCAGGGACAGACCGTCCCGTCGACAAGCACGCCGACGGTTCCGATGCCCCGGCGTTCTCCCGCCCGGACCGCTACCAGGTCTCGGTCGGCCCGCGCGGTCCCGACAGCCGCGACCGCTACCACGGCACATCCGCCGACGACGCGGGCGCGAAGCGGGGACCGCTGCTGCAGACTGCGAGCGTGGAATGGGCGGAGCTGCACGTGCACTCCCAGTTCAGCTTCCTCGACGGCGCTTCCGATCCTGAGGAGCTCGTGGCCGCCGGTGCGGCCGCCGGACTGACCTCCCTGGCGCTGACCGATCACAACGGCCTCTACGGTGCGGTCCGCTTCGCCCATGCCGCCGCCGAGGTGGGCCTGCCCACCGTGTTCGGATCCGAACTGTCCGTGGGGCTGGCCGAGAAGATCCCCGGCCAGACCGACCCCGAGGCCACCCACCTTCTCGTCCTCGCCCGCAGCGTCGACGGCTATCACCAACTCTCCCGTGCCATCACCGAGGCGAACCTGCGCGGAGAGAAGAACCGCCCGGTCTTCGACCTCGAGGAGCTGGCAGCCATGGACGGGGACTGGACGATCCTCACCGGCTGCCGCAAAGGACCGCTGCGGCGCGCCCTGACCGATGCCGACGGCGGTCTGGGTGCTCTGCGCGACCTCATCGCCCTGTTCGGGCGCGACCGGATCGCCGTCGAACTCAGCCGGGACGGAACCCCGGACGACGACGAGCGGCTGCGCCACCTCGGCGATCTGGCCAAGCGGACCCGTCTGCCGATCATGGCCAGCAACACCGTCCACTTCGCCACCCGCGCCCGTTGGAAGTCTGCGCAGGTGCGGGCCTCGGTGCGATCCCGGCTGTCGCTGGACGAACTGGCCGGATGGCTGCCGGCGACGGCGAACGCACGGATCCACACCGGCGAGGAGATGCTCGCACGGTTCCCCCGTCAGGCGCTGGAGAACGCTGTGCGGATCGGACGGGAATGCTCCTTCGTCCTCGGCTCGGCCCGCCCCGATCTGCCGAAGGCACCGATGCCCGATGACGGCGACGGGGAGGCCTATCTGCGCGGTCTCATCGCCGAACGCGGACGGCAGCGCTACGGATCCCGCGCCGAGCATCCCAGGGCGTGGGAGCAGCTGGACCGGGAGATGGACATGATCGCCCAGCTGGGCTTCTGCGGCTACTTCCTCATCGTCTTCGACATCACCGAGTTCTGCCGCAATATGGGAATCTTCTGCCAGGGTCGGGGTTCGGCGGCGAACTCCGCGGTCTGCTTCGTCCTCGGCATCACCGCCGTCGACGCGGTCAAACACGGGCTGCTCTTCGATCGGTTCCTGTCCCCGGACCGCAAGGGGTACCCGGACATCGACATCGACATCGAATCGGGTCGCCGCGAAGAGGTCATCCAGTACGTCTACGACCACTTCGGCCGCGACCGGGCGGCCCAGGTGGCCAATGTCATCACCTACCGTGCGAAGTCGGCGATCCGCGACGCCGCGTTCAGCCTCGGCTACGCTCCCGGGCAGCAGGACGCATTCTCGAAGTCGAGCAACCGATGGGCGAGCCTGCCCGACGCCGAGGACTCCCCGGTGCCCGCCCCCGTGCTCACCGTCGCCGGTGACCTGCTCGGCTCACCCCGGCATCTGGGCATCCACTCCGGCGGAATGATCCTGGCCGACCGGCCCATCGGCGAGGTGGTGCCGATCGAGAAGGCGACGATGGGTCACCGCACCGTGGTGCAGTGGGACAAGGACGACTGTGCGGCCATGGAACTGGTGAAGTTCGACCTGCTCGGCTTGGGCATGCTCACCGCTCTGCATGAGATGGTCGGACTCGTCCATCGCCACACCGGGGTCCTCATCGACCGGGCGGAGATCGACGATGAGGACGAGGACGTGTACGACATGCTCTGCCGTGCCGATGCCGTCGGAGTCTTCCAGGTCGAATCCCGCGCCCAGCTCGCGACCCTGCCCAGGCTGCGTCCGCGGATCTTCTACGATCTCGCCGTGCAGGTCGCGCTCATCCGCCCCGGCCCCATCCAGGGCGGCTCCGTCCACCCCTACATCCGCCGGCGGCAGGGCCTCGATACGGTCGAATACCTCCATCCGCTGTTGGAGAAGTCCCTGGCCAAGACCTACGGGGTGCCGCTGTTCCAGGAGCAGCTGATGCAGATGGCCATCGACGTCGGCGGCTTCACCGGGGCCGATGCCGACCGTCTGCGGCAGGCCATGGGCTCACGTCGGTCGGAGAGGCGGATGGCCGAACTCGCGGAGAAGTTCCGCACGGGCGCCCTGGCTCGCGGGGTCGACGCGGACACGGCCGAGGCGATCTTCGCGACCATCGCGGCCTTCGCGAACTACGGGTTCCCCGAATCGCACGCGATCAGCTTCGCGAACCTCGTCTACCAGTCCGCCTGGTTCAAACTCCACCACCATGCGGCGTTCACCGCCGGTCTGCTGCGCAGCCAGCCGATGGGCTTCTACTCCCCGCAGTCGCTCATCGCCGACGCCCGCCGCCACGGGGTGCCGATCCTGCCGGTCGACATCCGCTGGTCGCAGGCGGAGACGGACCTCGAGAAGGTCGGTCCCGGCGAACAGTGCCACAGCACCGCCTCGGCGGGGGATGATACGGCTTCGGCGGGGGATCGCAACGGCACGGCCGCCTCGGCGGGGGAACTGGGGATCCGCCTGGGACTCGAATCGGTCGCCCACGTCGGCACCTTCGCCGAGGTGATCGTCCGTGAGCGCACGATCGCTCCCTTCACCTCGGTGGCGGATCTGGCCGAACGCACAGGCATCGGCAAGCAGGCTCTGGAGTCCCTGGCCACGGCCGGGGCGCTGTCCGGATTCGACCTCGACCGCCGGCAGGCGCTGTGGCTGGCCGGGGGAGTCGCCGGTGCCCACCCGGGACTGCTGCCGGGCACCGCCTCGGTGGACTCGGCACCGAGCCTGCCGAGCATGGACGCCTTCGACACGACCCTGGCCGAACTCTTCTCCACCGGGATCACCGTCGACGGCTACCCCACGGAGATCCTGCGCGATCAGCTCATCGCCCGCGGATACTCCTCGACCGCGGATGCGGCAGCCGCCGCAGACGGAACCCGGATGACGGTGGCCGCGATCGTCACCCACCGGCAGCGCCCGGCGACCGCCTCGGGGATCACCTTCATCAACTTGGAGGACGAGTTCGGAATGCTCAACGTCGTCGCCACGGCCGGGCTGATGAAACGCTTCCGCACGGTCGCGACCTCGCGGAACTTCCTCGTCGTCACCGGGCTCATCCAGCGCGGGGGAGAGGTCGTGAGCCTCTATGCGCACAAACTCATCCCGCTCGAGGTGCAGCTGCCGACGAAGGCACGGAACTTCCGCTGACCTCGGGGTGCACATAGGGCGCAGATGACGACTGCGCGACGAGGTATGACGAAACATGACGGACGATGACATCCACATGACACATCCGCCCTCACCGGGAAGCGAAGTCGATGACAGTAGACACATCACCATCACCGATCCGCACCGCCTCCGCGAAGGCACCCACGAAGGAGAGACCATGACCCAGGCATTCGAAACCCGCCAGATCCATGCCGGACAGGTTCCCGATCCGACCACCGGATCGCGCGCCCTGCCCATCCACCAGACCACCTCGTTCGTGTTCAACGACGCTGCGCATGCGGCCAGCCGCTTTGCGCTGACCGACGTCGGCCCCGTCTACAGCCGTCTGACGAACCCGACGAACGAGGTCGTCGAGAACCGCATCGCCGACCTGGAAGGCGGAGTCCACGCAGTCCTCACCGCCTCGGGCCAGTCCGCTGCCTTCCTGGCGATCACGAACATCGCCGGAGCCGGCGACCACATCGTGGCCAGCTCCAGCCTCTACGGCGGAACCGTCAACCTCCTCGACGTCACCTTGCGCAAGCTCGGCATCGACACCACGTTCGTCGACGTCGACGACCACGACGAGTGGAAGAACGCGATCCAGGACAACACCAAGCTCCTCTTCGGCGAGGTCGTGTCGAACCCGCGTTCGGACATCCTCGACATCGAAGCGATCGCCGCGATCGCCCATGAGGCCGGCGTCCCGCTGATCGTCGACAACACCCTGGCCAGCCCCTACCTCGTGCGCCCCATCGAACACGGCGCCGACGTCGTCCTGCACTCGGCGACGAAGTACCTCGGCGGCCACGGCAACTCCGTCGCTGGCGTCCTCGTCGACAGCGGCAACTTCGACTACGGCGCACAGCCGGAGAAGTTCCCCGGCTTCAACGAACCCGATGTCACCTACAACGGACTCGTCTTCGCCCGTGACCTCGGTGCCGATGGACCCTTCGGTGCGAACGTGTCGTACGGACTCAAGGCACGCGTGCAGGGTCTGCGCGACCTCGGACCTTCGCTCAGCCCGACGAATGCGTTCCTGCTCGCCCAGGGCATCGAGACCCTGAGCCTGCGCATCGAACGCCACGTCGAGAACGCCAACAAGGTCGCCGCCTACCTCGAAGGCCACGACCAGGTCGACCGCGTCGCCTATGCCGGGCTCGAATCCAGCCCCTGGAACGGCCTGGCCAAGAAGTACCTGCCGAACGGTGTGGGCTCGGTGCTCGCCTTCGACATCGCCGGCGGCTACGACGCGGCCGTGGCCTTCGTCGACGCCCTCGAGCTGCACTCGCTCGTGGCGAACATCGGCGACGTCCGCTCACTCGTCATCCACCCTGCCTCGACCACGCACGCCCAGCTCGACGAGGAGGCTCAGAAGGCTGCGGGCGTCAACCCGGCGCTGGTGCGCCTGTCCGTGGGCATCGAAGGCATCGACGACATCATCGCCGACCTCGACAAGGGCTTCGCAGCGGCTGCCGCGAAGGCAGCGACCGCGGCCTGAGATGACCACCCAGAGTACCTCCGTCGAGCGGATTCTGGGCTTCGGCACGGACTCCGGGCATACGTTCGGCACGGTTGAGATCGCCTACGAGACCTTCGGCACTCTCAACGCGGATCGTTCCAATGCGATCCTCATCGAACATGCCCTCACCGGCGACACCCACGTCACCGAATGGTGGTCGGGCGTCGTCGGTCCCGGCGAAGCCGTGGACACGAGCGAGTATTACGTGGTGTGCGCGAATTCGCTCGGCGGATGCTCGGGCACGACCGGGCCGCAGTCGACCTTCGACGACGGACTGGCCTACGGCTCCCGCTTCCCGGCGGTCTCGATCCGGGACATGGCGAGGTTAGAGCACAACCTCGCCCAGATCCTCGGCATCGAGTCCTGGGCGGCGGTGATCGGCGGATCCATGGGTGGCGCACGGGCGCTCGAATTCGCTCTGCTCGATCGGCGGAAGGTGCGCAAATGCGCCGTCATCGCCGCACCGGCCTTCTGTGAGGCCGACCAGATCGCATGGGCGATGATGCAGGAACGGGCGATCGAACTCGACCCCGACTACTATGCCGGGGACTATTCCGCAGTCGGGCGCTTCCCGTCCCAAGGACTCGGTCTGGCGCGTCAGATCGCCCATCTGACCTACCGCAATGACGCCGAACTCAATGAGCGCTTCTCGCGACGGATGCGTTCGGAGAACTACTACGAGGTCAGTTCCTACCTCGATCACCAGGCGAAGAAGCTCACCGCTCGATTCGACCCGCACAGCTACCTCGTGCTCACCCGCGCCCTGCGCGATCACGATGTGCGCCGCGGGCGTTCGAGCGACCTGCGCACCGCCTTGGCCGATGCCTGCACGGACAACCTCGTGATCTCGGTGTCCTCGGATCGCCTGTTCCCGCCCGAACAGGTGGAGATCCTCGCCGAGGCGCTGCCGGGCAAAGTCCGCCACGACGTCATCGACTCTCCCGTCGGCCACGACGGATTCCTCACCGAGTCGGCCAAGATCTCTGCCGTGCTCGAAGACTTCCTCGCCGCCTGAGCGTTCCGGACGAGATCCGGCCGCTCCCGACAAGAAGAATCCCCGCAGACCGTTCGCTGCGGGGATTCTTCGTAATCCCGCTCCCGGCACTCGGAAGGTCGAGCGCCGGGGCGGAGGGGGAGGTTTTACTTCACGCCGGCCTTGCTGCCGGACCTGTTGCCGGACTTGGCCGCAGCTTTCGCCGCTGCCTTGGCGGCCGCCTTCTCGGCCTTGCGCAGGTGCTTCTCATCGACGGGGAAGTCCTCCTGGGCGCGGGCCCGGCGGAAATAGTCCGCGGCCTCGGCCTGTCGCTGCGCCTCCACACCGGTGGCGATGGTGGCCCGACGGTGCTCGTCGCCGTAGCCGAACGACTCGACGAGATCGAGGGCGTTCGCGGCCAGCTTCGCGCACAGACGGTTGAGCGTGTCGTTGATCTGACGGGCCCGGAACATCGGCAGACGCCCGTACATGAGATGCCAGCCCAGATGACGCTCGATGAGCGTGAGACCGTAGGTATCGCGCAGACGGCGGAACACCTTGGCCTGATCGGCGTCGGTCTGCTCCTTCATCTTCTCGTCGAGCGCCTTCCACTTCTCCAGCTCGACATAGGCGCGAGCCATCTCGATGAGTTCGTGCTGGGTGGAGTTGAACAGCTCACCGGCAGCGGCCTGAGACATCTTCATCGCCGGACGCAGGTTCTGCGCTACCGAGGCGACCATGGACTCGACGCGGTTCTCCAGCAGGGTCCGCTGCAGACGACCCGAACGGATCCGCTTCTCGCTGAGGTTGCCGCTGAAGACATCGGAGATCGCCGTGCCGGCATTGGCCAGTCCGGTCCGGTAGAGGCTGTGCTCAGCCGCTCGGGTGCCGATGAAGCGGGCGACACCGCCGATGTCGAGGTTGGAGAACTCCTTCGCGTAGTCGCCGAGCAGGCGCTTGGCAGCCAGCTGGAGGAGCACCGTGTTGTCGCCCTCGAACGTGGCGTAGACATCCATGTCGGCGCGCAGACCGACGAGTCGGTTCTCGGCCATGAAGCCGGCACCGCCGCAGGCCTCGCGGCATTCCTGGATGACGTCGAGTGCCATCCAGGTCGTATCCGCCTTGAACGCCGCCGCGCGGGTCTCGAGCACGGCCCGGTTCTCCTCGGAGTCATCGGCACCGGAGAAGACCTCTTCGAACGAGGCGAGCAGCTTGTCGTGAGCGAAGTTCGAGGCGTAGACCGCGGCGAGAGCGGGCATGAGGCGACGCTGGTGCTGCTGGTAGCTGAGCAGAGTGGTCTCTTCGATCTCGTCGACGGAGTTGAACTGCTTGCGCTCGAGTCCGTAGCGCACGGCGATGTCGAGAGCGATCTTCGACGCCACGATCGCGGCACCGTCGAGCGAGACACGACCCTGGACCAGGGTGCCGAGCATGGTGAAGAAGCGGCGCCCCGGTGAGTCGATGGGGGAGGAGTAGGTGCCGTCGGCGCTGACATCCCCGTACCGGTTGAGCAGATTGGTCCGTGGGATGCGCACTTCGGTGAAGGCGATGCGTCCGTTGTCGACGCCCTTGAGGCCGCCCTTGTAGCCGTCGTCCTCGATCGAGATTCCCGGCATCGGGTCTCCGGACTCATCACGGACGGGAACGAAGAAGGCATGCACCCCGTGGTTGACCCCGGCGGTGACGAGCTGTGCGAAGACGACGGCCGCGCGGGCGTCCCGAGCGGCGTTGCCGATGTATTCCTTGGTTGCGGCACGGAAAGGAGTGGTGACGACGAACTCTTCCGCGTCGACATCGTAGGTCGCCGTCGTCGCCACGGAGGCGACATCCGAACCGTGTCCGATCTCCGTCATCGCGAACGAGCCCAGCAGCTTGCCGGTCTGAACATCGATCAGCCACTTCTTGTGCTGTTCGGCATCGCCGAGGTGGAGGATCGCTCCGCCGAAGAGGCCGAACTGGACTCCGGCCTTGATCTGCAGGCTGGGAGCGGCGGTGACCGTCTCCTCGAAGCCCGCCACGTTGGTGGCGTGCTGGTTCTTCCCACCCAGCTCGGGCGGAAGGCTGACGAGCGGCAGACCGGAGTCGGCCATGAGACCGACGCCGACGAGGGTCTTTGCTCGAGTGGTCTCGAGATCATCGGCAGGATCCTCGTGGCTCCGGGGGTCCAGGGCCAGTTCGCGGCCCCGACGTCGGCCTTCGGCCCAGCGGCCGTCGAGCACATCGTTGATGGCCTGAGGGTTGAGAGACAGCTTCATCGTTCTACTCCTAGATTGGCGGGCAATGATGCCCACAGCCAGTTGCTGATGTCAGTGGCGAACTCCTCGGCACGGCTGGGGTTCGAGAGCCAGGCCTCGGTCGCGGCGCGGACGAAGCCGATGGCTCCGGCCGACCACAGACGGTCCCGATCGTCGGCGAGGTCCAGGCGGTCGGCCAGGAGCTCTGCGATCGAGTTGAAGAAACCGCCGGTCTGTTGGGGCGCGAATCGGTTCACAGCCGTGTCGCAGAACCGGTAGACGTGCGGCGACGTTGCGGCCAGGGTGACGAAGGCTCGGACCATCGATGTCAGCGATTCCCGTGCTCTGGCCGTTCCCCCGTCGACGGCTGCCGCCTGCTGCCTGATGCCTGCTGTGCACATCTTCGCCGCTGCCGAGGTGGCCTCGTCGAGTGAGCGGACGATGACGCCCATGGCCCATTCGCCCATGGCCGCCTGCAGTCCCGCACGGTCGGTGAAATAGCGGTAGAGCACGGACTTCGAGGTTCCCGACAGCTCCGAGATCTGGTCCATCGACAGGTCGTCTCCGTGTTCGGCGACGACATGGCGGACCGTGCGCAGCAGTTCGCGACGACGCTCATCACGGTGCTTCTGCCACCGAGTCGAGCGTCCGTCTGTGAGCGATTTCATAAGACCGACAGTATCAGGTACTGTCGGTAACAGTTAAATCCAACTCTCGGAGGTGCACATGTCCGCTCCCAGTCAACGAGCCGTCATCCTCGGCGGCAACCGCATTCCGTTTGCGCGCTCGAACAAGCAGTACTCGAAGGCGACGAATCTCGATATGCTCACCTCGGCCATCGACGGGCTCACCGCTCGCTTCGGGCTGGCCGGGGAGCGCATCGGCGAAGTCTCCGGAGGTGCGGTCCTCAAGCACTCGAAGGACTTCAACCTCACCCGTGAAGCCGTGCTCGGCTCCGCGCTGGCCCCGACGACTCCGGCCTTCGACCTCGGCCAGGCCTGTGCCACCGGACTCGAGGCGGTCGTGAGCTTGAACAACAAGATCAACGCCGGTCAGATCGAATCCGGCATCGCTTCGGGCGTCGACTCGACCTCCGATGCTCCCATCGTCATCGACGATTCGATGCGCGAGATCCTCCTCGAGCTCAACCGTGCGAAGACGATGGTCCAGCGGGCGAAGATCGCCGCGCAGATCCGGCCTGCCTATCTCGCCCCGCAGGCACCGAGCACGGGGGAGCCGCGCACCGGCCTGAGCATGGGCGAGCACCAAGCGATCACCACCGCCGAATGGGGAATCACTCGGCGGGCACAGGACGAACTCGCCGTGGCCAGCCATCAGAACCTCGCGGCGGCCTGGGACTCCGGGTTCTTCGACGATCTCACCACGTCCTACCTCGGCGTCAGCCGGGACACGAACCTGCGTGGCGACTCGAACATGGAGTCCATGGCCAAGCTCTCACCGGTGTTCGGCAAGCGACTGGCCGCCGAAGCGACCATGACCGCCGGCAACTCGACACCGCTGACCGACGGTGCCTCCTCGGTGCTGCTCGGCAGTGAGGACTGGGCGGCCGAACACGGGTTCACGCCGTTGGCCCGCCTCGTCGATGCCGAAGCTGCCGCCGTGGACTTCGTCGACGGAGCTGAGGGCCTGCTCATGGCTCCTGCCTACGCTGTGCCGCGTCTGCTCGCCCGCAACGGCCTGACCTTCGATGACTTCGATGTCTTCGAAATCCATGAGGCCTTCGCATCCACCGTGCTCTCGCACCTGGCGGCATGGGAGTCCGAAGAGTTCTGCCGCGAGAAGGCCGGACTCGATCAGGCCCTGGGCAGCATCGACCGCGACAAGCTCAACCCGCTGGGCTCGAGCCTCGCCGCCGGCCACCCCTTCGCAGCCACCGGTGGACGCATCATCGCCACCACCGCCAAATACCTCAAGACAACCGGCAAGAAGAGGTCGCTGGTCTCGATCTGCGCAGCAGGCGGCCAGGGACTCACCGCGATCGTGGAGGCAGCATGAAAGACACCTATCTCTCCCTCGTCAACGGACCGCTGAAGCAGGTGGCGAAGACCCTCGGACTGCCGCAGCCGGTCGAACTCAACCGCTTCGGCTCCACACCGGCCAGCTACACGAACAGGCCGGTCCTCGTCCTCGGCTCCGGCCCCGGCGCTCAGAACCTCGCCGACCTGCTGCTGGAGAACGGGCTCGAGGTGCGACGCAACGCCCAATCCGGTGAGAAGCTGCGGGCGATCATCGCCGTCCTCGACGATGCGAAGTCCCCGGCCGACCTCTCACCCATCGTCCTCGAGGCCGGTGCGGCGCTGCGCTCACTGGCACCCTGCGGTCGCGTGATCACCGTCTCCACCGCACCGGATGCGAAGAACCAGACCCCCGAGCTCGCCGCCGCCGTGCAGGGAATCACGGGCTTCACCCGTTCGGTCGCCCACGAGATGCGTGCCGGCGCCACTGCCAACGGCATCCTGCTGGACGGCGCCGACCTCACCGCGCCCTCGGTGGCGGCCGCGCTGTGGTTCCTTCTGTCGGGCAAGTCGGCATATGTGTCCGGCCAGTTCCTCACCGTCTCCTCCGACGCGGGAGAGCGGCTCGGCCTCGACGCCTTCATGTCCACCGGTGCGAACGGTCCCCTGGCCGGCCGACGCGCCGTGGTCACGGGTGCCGCGCGCGGAATCGGCGCGGCGATCGCCCGCAACCTCGCCCGCGACGGCGCCTACGTCATCGGCGTCGACATGCCCCAGGCCGGTCAGGCTCTGGCGCAGGTGACGAATGAGATCGGCGGCAAGTCCGTCCAACTCGACATCACCGCCGCCGATGCCGCCGAGAAGATCGCCGAGGCGGTCGGGGGACCCGTCGACATCCTCGTCCACAACGCCGGCATCACCCGCGACAAGATGCTCGCGAACATGGACGCCGGGCGCTGGGACTCGGTCATCGCAGTCAACATCGCCGCGCAGACGATGATCAACGCCCACCTGGCGGAGAAGGGCCTCTTCGCCGACGGCGCTCAGGTCGTGTCGCTGGCCTCGACCTCGGGCATCGCCGGCAACCGCGGACAGACGAACTACGCGACCTCCAAGGCCGGCGTCATCGGACTCACGGCCGCCTCGGCGGAGGAATTCGCCGGACGTCACGGATCGATCAACGCCGTGGCACCCGGATTCATCGAAACCGACATGACCGCGAAGATGCCGACGCTGACCCGCCAGGTCGCACGTCGGCTCTCGAGCCTGCAGCAGGGCGGTCAGCCCGTCGACGTGGCCGAGGCCATCGGGTTCCTCGCCTCGAGCGGAGCCCGCGGCATCAACGGTGAGACCCTGCGCGTGTGCGGGCAGAACATGGTGGGTGCCTGATGGCCGAATCGATGTTCCCGGTCTACGGTCGTGCCCTGCTCAAAACCCTGCCCATCGGTGCGCGGACGAGCCCCGAGCTGCCGGAGCGGTCCATCGACCGCAGCGTTCCGCTCGAACCTGTCGCCTATGCCGGATTCGCCCATGTGATCCGGCAGACCCTCGGTGACACCGTCCATCCCGGATACCTGCACATCCTCGCGTTCCCGCTGAGCATGCAGCTGCTCGCCGATCCCGAGGTGCCGCTGCCGATGCTGGGTATGGTCCACATCCACAACCGGGTCGACATGCTCGCTCCGGTGCACCTCGGCGACGTCGTGGACTACCACCTCGAACTCGCCGGTCCCTTCGAACACACGAAGGGCACGACGATCGAGGTCCGCGTCGACGCGAAGGTCGACGGCCGCCCGGTGATGAGCGAGGTCTCCACGTACCTGGCCAAGGGCAGGAAGCTGCCCGGCGCGGAGTCGAAGGCGCAGGTCCCTCATGCGCAGTTCGATGCTCCGCAGCAGACTGCTCTGTGGCGCCTCGATCCGATCATCGGGCAGCGGTATGCGCAGGTCTCCGGGGACTACAATCCGATCCATCTCAACGGCCTCGCAGCCAAGGGATTCGGCTTCCCGAGGCAGATCGCCCACGGCATGTACACCGCCTCCCGCGCGCTGTCGGCGATGGATCCCCGCCTGGATGCCTACCGCTGGGATGTGTCGTTCGCGAAGCCGATCCTGCTGCCGGGCACGGTCGGATACGCTTTGACCGAGGGGCAGCGCCACGAGGCATCTCGGTCGGCGGTCTTCGACCTCAAGTCGGGGAAGCCGCACGTGCTCTCGCAGGTCGCGTACCTGGAGAAATAGTCTTGTCAGTGCAGTGCGTCACAATTGCCGATTTCGATTTTGCGCGACGGGAACTCGCATGTAGAGTTATCTCTGTTGCCAGCGCGGGTGGCGGAATTGGTAGACGCGCTAGCTTGAGGTGCTAGTGCCCAACTTATCGGGCGTGGGGGTTCAAGTCCCCCTCCGCGCACAACGAGGATGGCCTCCGGATCTCGATCCGGGGGCCATCTTCCATTCCCGCCGAGGTTGTCCGAGTGCGGTTCACGTAAGACGCGAACGCGACTGTAGGCCAGATGTGCACACGCAGTGCATAAGAACAGTACGTATGCACGTTTGATGTACAGTCACGCAGTGGGATGCTGCTCGGGCCGATGCGGACACTGCCCGCATCGGCGACGACTGTGGGATACGGTGGAGGCAAACAGCCGGATCACGGAGCCGGACCACCGCGTCGAGGCATGGTCCGCTCACACCGAAGGGAGCCACCGTGGTTGATTTCAGCGCCGCCGAAGCCGAGGTCACCGCCCTCTGCCAGCAGCTCATCCGCATCGACACGCAGAACTGGGGCGGCAACAAGGCCAACCCCGAACTGCCGGCCGCCGAGCTCATCGCCTCCTGGTTCGCCGAGGTGGATCTTCCTTCCGAGATCGTCGAATCCTCGCCCGGTCGAGCCAATATCGTCGCCCGGGTCAAGGGCAGCGATCCGAACGCCCCGGCACTCGTCGTGCACGGCCACACCGACGTCGTCCCCGCCGCGGCCGAGGACTGGAGCGTCGATCCCTTCGAGGGCGTCATCAAGGACGGCCTGCTCTGGGGCCGCGGCGCGGTGGACATGAAGGACATGGACGCGATGATCATCGCCTCGGTGCGGGCAATGCAGCGTCAGGGCCTGCAGCCTCGGCGCGACCTCATCATCGCCTTCTTCGCCGATGAGGAGGCCGGAGGCAACTACGGCGCCCGGCATATGGTCCGCAATCGCCCCGAACTCTTCTCCGGCGCCACCGAAGCGATCTCCGAGGTCGGCGGATACTCCGTCGACATCCGCGGCCAACGGGTCTACCTCATCCAGACCGCAGAGAAGGGGCTGGCCTGGCTCAACCTCATCGCCCACGGCACCGCCGGTCACGGTTCGCAGCGCAACGACGACAACCCGGTCACCCGCTTGGCCTCAGCGATCTCGCGCATCGGCAGCCATCCGTGGCCCCAGGACATCCCGCTGGCGACCCGCCAGCTGCTCGAAGGCGTCTCCGAGCTGACCGGCATCGAGTTCCGGTCCGAGACGATCCCGCAGCTGCTGGCCGAGCTCGGCTCCGTTGAGAAGTTCGTGGCCCCGACCCTGCAGAACACCTCTAATCCGTCGTTCCTCGACGCCGGCTACAAGCACAACGTCATCCCCGGCACGGCCACCGGCTACGTCGACTGCCGCACCCTGCCGGGCCAGCACGAAGACGTCATGTTGACAATCAAGGAGCTCGCGGGGGAAGGCGTCGACATCAGCCCAGAGGACGAGGGCGAGGCCCTCGAAGCCCCGTACGACACTCCTCTGGTCGAGCAGATGAAGGCGAGCCTGCTCGCCGACGATCCTTCCGCGAAGGTGCTTCCCTACACGCTCTCCGGCGGCACGGACAACAAGTCGATGGCTGAGCTCGGCATCACCGGCTACGGCTTCGCACCCCTGCAGCTGACCGGTGATCTCGACTTCCCCGCCATGTTCCACGGCGTGGACGAACGAGTGCCGATCTCTGCGCTCAAGTTCGGGACGAGGGTCCTCGGGGACTTCCTGCTGAAGGCGTGATCGTCACCGCGATCCCGACGAGCACACCGAGCGCGCTGATGACCGTCGTCGTGCTCACCAGGGATCCGTCGACAGGTGTGAGCAGGTCCAGCAGCAGAGCACCCAGGAGGTTGCCGAACAGTGAGAACAGGCTGAGCAGGAGCACGCCGAGGCGGGCGACCGTGAGCGAGGTGAGTCCGATGAAGATGACGCCCAAGGCTCCGCCGAGGAGGAACCACCACTGCGTGGGTTGAACCGGAAAGCCCGTCCACCGCACTCCGGCAGCCAGGATGATCGCGGAGACGAGAACCGTGGCTGCCAGGCCGACCGCGAAATTCACCGTCGTGGCCACGACCGCCGAGTTCGTCGCCGCCTTGATTCGACCGTTGCAGGCCTGCTGGACGGATGTCAGGGCGCCTGAGGCGAAGGGCAGCAGGGGAGCCCAGAGCGGAACTCCGAGGAGAAGTCGTTCTCTGGCGCCGTACACAAGGGCGGCGAGGACGATGAGGACGCCGAGGATGCGCAGGAGGCTCAGCGACTGCCTGCCTCCCGGCGGCAGACGGGTGGAATCGACGATGAGACCGCCGGTGACCTGACCCGAGACGAAGGCCATCGTTAACATCGCCACGCCCATGATCGGCACCGTCGTCGCCTGCGCGACGACGACCAGGGCTCCGCTGAGCCCGCCGAGGAGCGTCCACCAGGGCATCGTGCCGGTGCGCACGAGTCTGCTGAGCACGATCGCCGCCCCGCGGGAACGTCGTGAGCTCACCAGCACCGTGCCGACGATGAGCAGGCCGGTGACGAATGAGACGAGCGCGGCGAAGACCGCGTGTCCGAGGACGGGACCGAGGAAGGAATTGGCGCGTCCCTGCAGGGACATCGCGGCCCCGGCGATGATCGTGACGACACCGGCGACGAGGACGGGAAGGAGCGAAGAGGGCGACCTCACCGGGTGGGGATCAGGCGCTCTGCGTCAGCGGCATGATCTTGCGGCGCAGCCACACCGTGCGCACTCCGCCGACGGAGATGCGGGCGCGGGCGAGCTCCCATTTGTCGTATTCCGCTTCGTCATTGAGCTCCTGCAGGCTGACCGAACGCGGGACATCCCGGGAGAACGAGACCTTCCGGAACTCGTAGGTCATACGTGGTCGCTGACGTTTCATAGGCCCACCCTAGACGATCTGGGCTAGTCTTGATGGCATGCCCGTCATCGTACTTCTGCGGCACGGCATCTCCAGTGCCAACACGGCAGGAATCCTGGCCGGACGTGCCCCCGGCGTGTCGCTGACCGACGAGGGAGTCAGTGCGCTCGAAGCAAATCTCGCGCTGCTGCCGCACCGCCGATTCTCCCGACTCCTCCATTCGCCGCTGACCCGATGCGTCGAGACCGCCGCGATCGCCCAGAAGACCGTCGAGAGCGATGTCGTCGGCATCGACGAGGCCTTCGTCGAACTCGACTACGGGGACTGGACGGGACGCGAACTCAAGGTGCTGGGACGGGAACCGATGTGGGAGACCGTGCTCAGGACTCCCTCGAAGGCGCGGTTCCCCGGAGGGGAATCCATCGCCGAGGCTGCTGGGCGATCCGCGTCCCGCATCGCTGAGATCGTCGCCGAGCTCAAGGCAGAAGAGGATCGCGAGCGCGCAGAGGCGGGGGAGACGGAAACGAAGGCGCCGCCTCGGTGGGCGATGATCGTCTCCCACGGCGACATCATCAAGGCGATCGTCGCCGACGCCCTGGGCATGCCTCTCGATGACTTCCAGCGGCTGAGTGTGGCCCCTGGTTCGTTCACCGTCATCGACCATTCGGGCGAGCGGCCGGTGCTCGCCGCGATGTCGGTCACCGCCGCCGGTCTCGCCCAATCGAACACTGTCGGCGGCGGCGGAATGCGCTGATCCCTCAGACGGCGGCGAGGACTCCGGTGCCGAGCAGGATGTAGAGCACGATGCCCAAGGCCACGCGGTACCAGACGAAGATGCCGAAGGACCTCGTCTGCACATACTTCAGGAACCAGTGGATGACGACGAGGCCGAGCCCGAAGGAGATGAGTGTGGCGAGTGCCGTCGGACCCCAGCCGAGCACCATGTCCGTGCTGCCGAGGCTCTTGTAGACGCTGAAGAAGCCGGACCCCACGACGGCGGGGATGGCGAGCAGGAACGAGTACCGCGCCGCCTCGGGGCGGGAGAAGCCCATGAATCGTCCGGCCATGATCGTGCCGCCGGACCGGGAGACGCCGGGAACGAGGGCGAGCGACTGAGCGAGCCCGAAGAGCAGGCCCTGCCCCCAGGTCATGCCGTCCAAGGTCCGCTCCTTCTTCCCCACCCAGTCAGCGAGACCGATGACGAGGCCGAAGACGATGAGCATCGTCGCGGTGATCCACAGGCTGCGCAGCGCTCCCTCGATGGCGTCCTGGAAGAGGAGGCCCAGCACGACGATGGGAATCGAACCGATGATGATCAGCCAGCCCAGCCGCACCTCGGGGTCTCTGCGGTCGTGCCGACCGACCAGGGCCTTGCACCACTTGGAGATGATCGAGACGATATCGCGCCAGAAATAGACGACCACGGCCGCCTCGGTGCCGATCTGGATGATCGCAGTGAAGAACGCACCAGGGTCGGACCCGGGGAGCATGAGCTCACCGACGATCCGCACATGCGCCGAGGATGAGATCGGGAGGAACTCGGTGAGTGCCTGCACGATTCCGAGCACGGCAGCGACCAGCCAGTCGTACATACGACTCCTTGTGAAAGTGGGTGGGAACGCAACCACGGTAGTCGGCAGATCGGGTAACCTCAAGAAGCATGAAGCACCAAAGCATCGGCCAGACCGGACTCGACGTCAGCGACGTGGGTCTCGGGACCTTCGAATGGGGTCACCGGATCGACGCCCAGGCCGCCCAACGACTCGTCGAGGAGTACAACGATGCAGGTGGGAACCTCATCGAGCTGCCCAGTGCGCATCATTTCGCCGCCGAGGTGATCGCCCAGCTGAGACTTCCCGAAGAGATGCTGATGATGGCCCGTGTGGGCGTGTCCATGAGTGAGACGGACCACATCGAGGTCGGTCTCGGACGGGCACGGATCCTGTCCCAGGTCGACTCTCTGCTGCGCAGCATCGGTCGGGGCCACCTCGACGTGCTCGTCCTCGACGTCTTCGATGCGGACGTCGACAGGGCGGAGACCGCCTCGGCGATCGACACGCTGCTCACGCTCGGAAAGATCCGCTACGTCGGCGTCTCCCACCACACCGGCTGGCAGCTCGCGGAGATGCGCGGAGCCGGGATCCCGATCTCGTGCGCTGTGGCCGAGTACTCACTGCTCAACCGGGCGGCCGAGGACGATCTCGTCCCCGCCGCCGACTACGCAGGGGTGGGACTCATCGCCGGTGCCGGCCTCGGCCGCGGCGTGCTCACGGACAAATACCGGAATGCGACCCCGCAGGACTCCCGGCTGGCCGGGGAACTCGCGGACTATGTCACGGAGTATCTCGACGATGGGACGAACCGGGTGCTCGCCGGGGTGCGTCGGGCCGCCTCGGCGCTCGGCGTGTCGACGACGGACATCGCGTTGGCCTTCAACCGCCATCGCGGTGTTGCGTGCACCCTGGTCTCTCCGCGCACATCGTCCCAGCTCGCCGAGATCACCGGCAGCGACGTCGATCTGGCCGACGAGATCGCCGAGGTGCTCGAGCAGATCTCCTGACTCCCGGGCGGATCTGTGATCCCGGGGCGGATCCGCTCAAGCGGAATCGAGCTCAGTCGTCCTCGTCGTCCTCGGGCCCGAACACGTCGTCATCGTCCTTCGCGTCCTCGACGTCGTCGAAGAGCTCGAAGGGAGTCACCTCGTCGAATGCGGTGTAGATCGCATCTTCGTAGATTTCGAAGGCGTCGGCCAATGCCATATAAGCCGCTTCGACTCTGGGGTCTTGGTCTCCGGTGCGGTGTGCGGATGCAGCGTAGTGCTCTCTCACTGCTTCGAGGAATGCGTCCAGGGCCTCACGAGGATCAGTGCTCATGACTCAAATGTATCCCAGGCCGGAGTCACATGTAAGGGTTTCGACTAGGCTGAAGACATGGCAGCTCTGTACGACCACCCCACACCGGATCGTTTCGTCGTCGGCACGATCGGACTCCCGGGGGAGAGGACCTTCCTCCTCCAGGCGAAGTCGGGAAACTCACTGACGACCGTGGTCGTGGAGAAGGAGCAGGTTGAGATCCTCGCCGACCGAGTCACCGAACTGCTCGACATGGTGATGATCAAGGACCCCACCGCCCGGGTGCCGCAGACGGCACTTGATGATCGCATCGACAATGCCGGGCTGAATGTGCCGATCGAACCGGAGTTCCGCGTGGGCACCATGAGCCTGGGCTGGGACACCGTCAAACACGAACTCGTCATCGAATGCTTCGAACTCACCGAGGCCGACGCTCAGGCGGGCACCTCCGCGGACCCGGACGACGACGAGGTCGAACGCGAAGTGCTGCGCGTGGTCCTCGACGCGGCCGCCGCCCGCGAGTTCTCCCGCCGCGGAGAGCAGGTCGTCAGCGCCGGACGCGGCGACTGCCCGTTCTGCTCGCTCCCGCTCGAACCCGACGGTCACCTCTGCCCGCGGGCCAACGGGATCCCGCGCGCCTGACCAGTGATGGACCACAGCCTCCTCATCGACGCGCTCACGACCGGCGACTGGACCGAGATGGGATCGATCCCGCGGGCCAGCAACGACACCCGACTGCTCGTGATCGAACACGCCGGCCGCGCGTTCAAGGCCGTGTACAAGCCCATCTCCGGTGAACGACCGCTCCACGACTTCCCACCGGCGAGCCTCGCCCTGCGGGAGGTCGCAGCCTACCGACTCAGCGCGACTCTCGGCCTCGACGTGGTGCCGCCGACCGTGCTTCGCGATGATCTGCCCGCCGGCCGGGGTTCCCTGCAGGCCTATGTCGAATCCTCCGAGGACGAGGAGGCCGTGACCCTGAGCGCGGTGACCGCGATCTCGCCCGATCACGTCCCGATCTTCGCTCTGCGCACCGAGGACGGTCGCGACCTCGTGCTCTCACACAGTGTGTCCGAGGGGCTGCGGGCCGTCGCCTTCTTCGATCTGCTGGCCAACAACGCCGACCGGAAGGCCGGACACGTCATCACCGGCAGCTGTCTGCCGAGCATCGCCTCGTCCGACATCGGCATCTTCGGCATCGACAACGGTCTGACCTTCCACACCGAGGAGAAGCTGCGCACCGTGCTCTGGGGCTTCTCCCGAGCCTCTTTCCACGCCGACGAGATCGATGCCCTCGAATCAGTCGCTGCAATGGACGAGCCGCTGCGCTCCGCCCTGGCCGACTGCCTGTCGGAGGCCGAACTGGAAGCCCTGTCCGACCGCGCTGCGGCCCTTCTGGCAGGGGAGTTCTTCCTCGAAGCGCCCGAAGACCGCACCGTCATCCCCTGGCCCCCGATCTGAGCGGCGGGAAGGGGTCAGAAGAGTCACGTCGGACCCGAAGTGCCGAACGCCGGTGACTCGGTTAGGCTGGGTGCCGTGAAGTCATGGCCCGAACCTCAACTGCCCCGTCTGACCAGCACCGGCAAGGTGCCCACAGTGTTCGACACGAGCTCCCGCAGCCCGCGCCGTCTGCGTGGCAAGGATCAGACGGCTCGCCTGTACGTCTGCGGCATCACCCCCTACGACGCGACGCATCTCGGGCATGCCGCCACCTATGTGGCCTTCGACCTGCTCAACCGCGTCTGGCGCGATGCCGGACTCGACGTCGTCTACGTACAGAACACCACCGATGTCGATGATCCGCTGCTCGAACGCGCCGACGCCACCGGTGTCGACTGGCGCGAACTCGCCTCCTCACAGATCCAGCTCTTCCGCGACGATATGGAAGCCCTGCGGGTGATCCCGCCGCGCGACTTCATCGGCGTCGTCGAATCCGTCGTCGAGATCGCCGCCGCCGTGCGCGACCTTGTCGCGAAGGGTGCGGCCTACACTCTCGAGAACGGCGATGTCTACTACCGCGTCTCGACCCCGATCACCCCGCCCTTCGGCACCGTCAGCCATGACGATGCGAAGACCATGGCGGAGCTGTCGGCAGAACGCGGCGGCGACCCGGACACCCCGGGCAAGGACAACCCGATCGACCCGCTTCTGTGGAGGGCCGAACGTGAGGGCGAACCCTCCTGGGACGGCGGAACGCTGGGACGCGGCCGCCCCGGCTGGCATGTCGAATGCACCGTCATCGTCGATGAGTACGCGGCTCTTCCCCTCGATGTGCAGGGCGGCGGCAACGACCTCATCTTCCCGCACCACGAGATGAGCGCGGCCCATGCCGCGGCCTGGCGAGAGACGCCGATGGCGAAGACGTACATGCACACCGGCATGGTCGGCCTCGACGGCGAGAAGATGAGCAAGTCCAAGGGCAACCTCGTGCTCGTCTCCGAGCTGCGCGAACGCGGAGTCGACCCCATGGTCATCCGGACTGTGATCCTGGCCAATCACTACCGCACCGACTGGAGCTTCTCCGAGGACCAGCTCGAGGTCGCCGAGGCTCGCCTGCAGGCATGGCGACACGCCGCGAAATGCGAATCCGAATGCCGCGAGGGTCTGCGCGGACACATCATCGGCCTGCTCCGCGAAGCGCTGACAGATGATCTCGACAGCCCACGGGCCCTGGGCATCCTCGATGAGTGGGCCGACCACTATGCCGATTCCGAAGGTGCTGAGTCCGATGCCGTCAGCGGCGACCGGGTCGCCGACGCGGTGGACGCGCTGCTCGGCATCCGTCTGTTCGACTGAGGGCACCGGCACTGAGGGCGACGGCGGGGGAGGCCCGCCCTATTTCTCGCGGCCGCGTTTGCGCAGATAGCGTTCGAACTCGGCCGCGATCGCATCCCCGCTGGCCTCGGGCAGGTCAGCGGAGTCATTGAGCTCTTCGAGACCCTTGACGAGCTCTGCCAGATTCGGGTTGAGGGACACGAGCTCATCGGCGCCGAGCTCCCACGCCCGGCTCTCCTCCTCGAGCACGTGGATGTCGACCTCCACTCCGGCGTATCGCTCGACGGCCTTGGCCAGGGCCAGTTCGGCCTTCGGCGACGGTGAGTCGGCCAGATAGTCCGGCACTCCCACCCACAGGTTGATCGCCCGGACACCTCGCCACTGACAGGCCACACCGAGGAGTCCGAGGATCCCGATCGGCCCTTCGTAGCCGTTGGCATCGATGTCGAGATCCGCGGCCAGACCGGGGTCCTCGGTGTTGGCCACGACCGGCAGGGGGCGGGTATGCGGGACCTCGGCATGCAGCCCGCCGAGGAGGACGACGGAATCCTCATCACCGACCTCGGCGAGGACGAGGGACAGGAACTCCCGCCACTTCAGCCCCGGTTCGTGACCGTGGATGACAGTGACCGGCAGTTCGCCGAGGTGGCCGCGATGCACGGCGACACCGGGCCATGCGATCGTGGCCGTCCCGTCCTCGTCGCGGATGATCTCGGGCTCGGAGAAGCGGAACTCGTAGAAGCCGTCGGTGTCGAGGATCTCGGAGTCGCTGAGATCCCAGACCTCGATGAGATCCTTGGCCAGCGAACTCGCCGCTTCCGAAGCGTCGGCATCCTGACCTTCGAAGGCGATGAAGACGAGTGCCCCGGACCCGGATGGAAGAAAGCTCATGGTTCAAGACTACGCTGGCACCATGACGAATTCTGCCGAAGCCTTCCCTGCCGCGGTCCTCTGGGACATGGACGGAACCCTGGTCGATACGGAGCCGTACTGGATCAGGGCCGAGACCGAACTGATGAACGCCCACGGCATTCCCTGGTCGGACGAGCAGGGGCTCGAATTCGTCGGCAACGAGCTCATCACCTCGGCGAGGATGATGCAGGACGCCGGCCTCGAACTTCCCGCCGAAGAGATCGTGACGACGCTGATGGATGCGGTGATCGATCAGATCCGCATCTCGGTGCCGTTCCGGCCCGGCGCCCTCGAACTCCTCGCCGAACTCGGGGCCGAGGGAATCCCCTGTGTGATGGTGACGATGTCGTACCGGCCGCTGGCCGAAGCGGTCATCGCCAGCTGTCCCGACGGCAGCTTTGCCGGGCTCATCGCCGGCGACGAGGTCTCCGCCGGCAAGCCCGACCCCGAGCCCTATCTCAAGGGTGCGGCCCTGCTCGGGTTCGACCCCGCCGAGTGTGTGGCCCTCGAGGATTCGAGGCCGGGTCTGGCCAGCGCCGAGGCGGCCGGGACGATCGCCGTGGGAGTGCCCCATCTCGTCGACCTCGAACCCGAGCCGGGTCGGATCCTGTGGGACGGCCTCGACGGCAGAGGCATCGAGGACCTGCGCGCCCTGCGGAAGCAGTCGGCCTAGCTTACGGAAGCCGTCGGCCAGGCCGGTCGCTTCAGACCCCGACGATCTTCGTGATCTCAGGAGTCGGCGGGGCCGTGTTGCCCCACGCCGGGCACAGCGGTTTGAAGGTGCACCAATTGCACAGCGGAGACTTCTTCGGCCGCCACCGATCGGCTTCGGCCGAGGCGGTGATGTCCTTCCAGATCGCGTCGATCTCGAACTCGGTCTGCTCGATCTCGGTCATCGTCGGATGCGATTTGAGCACGCTGCGCGATCCCAGGTACATCAGCTGCAGCGTGTGGACGAGCTCGCCGGAGAGCCGGTAGACGACGAGGGCGTAGAACCCCATCTGGAACTTCGCCTCCCGTCCGTACTGGGGCTTCGGCTGTTTGCCCGTCTTGTAGTCAACGAGGCGCTTCTGCCCACCGGGAGCGACATCGACGCGGTCGATGAAGCCGCGCAGCTCGAGTCCGCTGTCCAATGTGGTGCGGACGAACTTCTCCGTCTCGTCCGGTTCGAGGTGCTCGGGGTACTCGAGAACGAAATAGGAGTCGATGAGGCGACGCGCTGATGTGAAGAACGTCTCCTTCTCCGACTCGTGCGCAAAGATCTCGAGCACCTCGGGATCCTTCTCCACGAGTCCGTCCCAGGCCGGCATCAGCATCGACTGAGCGAGTTCGGCGGTGCGCTCCGCAGCGGGGGCCGTGAACAGCTTCTCGAGCACCGCATGGACCACGGTGCCCCGGAAGGCGGCCTGCGACGGCGGCTCCGGCAGCCTGTCGACGCTGCGGAAGCGGAACTTCAGGGGGCATTGGATGAAGTCGTTGGCCCGGGAGGGCGAGAGACTGGTGAGCTCGGCCATATCACCACTGTAACGACCTGCACCGACACGACGTGGCGACCAGCGGCGACGGTGCCGTCGCTGTTAGGCTGAGTACTCGACACTCTGTGGACCTGCTGACCACGACTTCGACCGGAGGATTCCCTTCAATGGCCGCGAAAAACCACCAGCCCGGTGCGTCCTCGGGCCTGCGCCTGGGCACCGTCCTCGGCGCGCCGGTGATCCTGGCATGGTCGTGGTTCCTCGCCGCCATCGTCATCACGATCCTCTTCACCCCCTGGCTCAACCAGGTCCGCCCCGATCTGGGCGTCGGAGCCTGGTTCGTCGCCTTCGCCTACGCTGTCCTCCTCTTCGCCTCGGTGTTCCTCCACGAACTCGCGCACGGAGTGGCAGGACAGTTCTACGGACAGAAGGTCGCAGCCATCGAGCTCAACATCTGGGGCGGCTTCACCCGCTTCGAACCGCAGGTCGACAATCCGCGCGACAAGGCCGCGACGACGAGCTTCGTCATCTCCATCGTCGGCCCCATCGTCAACATCGTCCTCGCCCTGCTCGGATGGTGGGCGCTGAGCGCGGCCAGCCCGACCTCGGTGCCGTGGCTGCTGCTCATCGCGGTGACGTTTGCCAATGTCGCACTCGGGGCGATCAACCTGCTGCCGGGCATCCCGCTCGACGGAGGCTGGGCGCTGCAGGCGATCATGTGGCGCATCACCGGTTCCCAATACCTCGGCACGATCGTCGCGAGCTGGGTCGGACGCATCATCGCGATCGGATTCATCGGCTGGTCGGTCATCACCCCGCTGCTGGCCGGTCAGCGCCCGGCACCGCTGACGGTGGCCTGGATGTCGCTCATCGCGATCATGCTGTGGTTCTCCGCCGGAGACGCCGCCACCCACGCCAAACGGGCACGGAAGATGGAGACCTACGACCTCTCGCAGGTCATCCAGCCGGCAATCGCAGCGACCTGGGACGCCGACCTCGCCGACACCCTCGACTATGCGAACACTCTCGGCAATGCGAAGGAACGCACCCTCATCGTCGTCCTCGACCAGAAGGGCCTGCCCTATGGGCTCGTCGACCGGCATGCCGCCGCCGGCCGACTCGCCGAGACGCTCGAGGCCGTTCCCGCCGGCGAGGTGGCCCGCCCGCTGGCCGGCTGGATCGGCGTGCCCAAGGACATCACTGCACCGCATCTGCTCGAATCGCTGACACATCGGCCCAAGGCACAGTTCAGCCTGGTCATGGACGGCAACACCCTTGTCGGGGTCATCGACCTCCAGGAGTTCTTCGACGAGCTGCTCGCCGCCTGAGCCGGTTGTGTGAGGCAATCCTCACCAGCGTAGAGTGGTGTCATCATGACTCAGGCACTCCATACCCGGCCTCCGCGCGTTCTGTCTCCGAGCGAGAAGGTCCAGCTCACCGATCCGAAGGGGCGCATGCACACCATCGTGCTCGCCGAGGGTGAGACGTTCCACACGAACAAGGGGCTCATCAGCCACGACGACATCATCGGTCGGACCGAGGGAATCATCGTCTCGAACACCGGAGGAGTGGACTTCCAGGTCTTCCGGCCCAGGTACGAAGACTTCGTGCTCTCGATGCCCCGCGGTGCAGCGGTCGTCTACCCCAAGGACTCCGGACTCATCGTCACCCTCGGCGACATCTTCCCCGGTGCCGTCGTCGTCGAGGCCGGAGTCGGATCCGGCGCGCTGTCGATGGCGCTGCTGCGGGCCGTCGGCCCCGCAGGCTCCGTCCACTCGTTCGAGCTCCGCGAGGAGTTCGCCACGATCGCGAAGGGCAACATCGCCGACTTCTTCGACGGCGAACCGGACAACTGGTCGGTGACGGTCGGCGACCTCGCCGACACGCTGCCGCAGACCTTCGGGCCCGGCTCGGTCGATCGCGTCGTGCTCGACATGCTCACTCCCTGGAACACCCTCGACGCGGTCAGCGATGCCCTGGCCCCGGGCGGAATCGTCATCGCCTATGTCGCCACCGTTCCGCAGCTCTCCCGCTTCGTCGAGGCCCTGCGCGCCTCACAGAAGTTCGCCGAACCAGAATCCATGGAGGCCATGATCCGCGGCTGGCACGCCGATGGCCTCGCCGTGCGCCCCGATCACCGAATGATCGCGCACACCGGGTTCCTCATCATCGCCCGCCGCATGGCCGACGGCGTCGCCCCGCTGGAGAAGAAGAAGCGTCCCGCGGCCGCAACCGCCGCACCGGAGGACGTCAGCGCCTGGACCGACTCCGAGGTCACCGAGGCGGCGATCGGCACGCGCACCGCCCACGGCAAGAAGCTGCGACGAGTGATGCGCGATGCCGGCAGACGACTGCGCGACGACGACGACCGACCCGACGGCGCCCCACCGGGATCCGGGACAGGAATCGAGGACACAGACACACCGGACCCGACCGACACAGCAGCCCGCGGTGGGGCCGCAGCCTCCATCGGATCAGCGACCACGACCAGCACCACATCCACGACCAGCACCGCATCCACGACCAACACAGAGTCGGAGGAGGAACGATGACAGAGACACCGACCGAGATGAAGCGCCTGCGTGAGGACACCGCCTCGCTGCGCCAGCAGCTCTACAGCGCCGGGAAGCGCAACGAGGCCCTGTCGAAGACCCTCCGCACAGCCCGTGACGAGCTGAATCGGATCAAGGAGGAGGCCCGTCGTCTGACCGAGCCGCCGAACAACTGGGGCACCCTCATCGCACTCGACGAGTCCGGTGTCGCCGCCGACGTCATCGTCGGCGGACGCCGGATGCGCGTGGCCGTGGCCCCCGAGGTCGAACCCACCCAGCTGCGGGCCGGAGCCGATGTGCTCCTGTCCGAAGGGCTCGTCATCATCGGCACCGGCACCTTCGCCTCGGTCGGCTCGGTCGTCAACGTCCGTGAGTTCGTCGATGAGACGCGCATCCTCGTCGGAGCTCCCGGTGATGACGAGCAGGTCTTCGTCCTCGCCGCCGACCTCATCGACTCGGGTCTGCGCGTCGGCGATGCCGTCGTCGTCGACACCCGCACCCACTACGCGCTGCAGGTCGTCGAGAAGCCGGAGGTCTCCTCGCTGCTGCTCGAAGAGGTCCCGGACATCACCTATTCGGACATCGGCGGCCTCGCTGACCAGATCGGTCTGATCAAAGACGCCGTCGAACTGCCCTTCGAACACCCTGAGCTCTACACCGAGCACGGGCTCAAACCACCCAAGGGCATCCTGCTCTACGGTCCGCCCGGATGCGGCAAGACCCTCATCGCGAAGGCCGTGGCGAACTCGTTGGCCGACCGCACCGGTGAGGTACGTGCCCGCAAGACGTACTTCCTCAACATCAAGGGCCCCGAGCTGCTGGACAAGTACGTCGGTGAGACCGAACGTCAGCTGCGTCTGATCTTCGCCCGCGCCCGGGAGAAGGCCTCGGCCGGGTTCCCCGTCGTCGTCTTCTTCGACGAGATGGAATCACTGTTCCGCACGCGCGGCACCGGCAAGTCCTCGGACGTGGAGACGACGATCGTCCCGCAGCTGCTCACCGAGATCGACGGCGTCGAACAGCTCGACAACGTCATCGTCATCGGCGCGTCGAACCGTGAGGACCTCATCGATCCCGCGATCCTGCGGCCCGGCCGCCTCGATGTGAAGATCCGCATCGAACGCCCCGATGCCGATGCCGCCCGCGACATCTTCGAGAAGTACCTGACCGCGGACCTGCCGCTGCACACCAGCGTCCACGACGGGCATTCGACCCCCGCCGAGGCGGTGTCCACCCTCATCGACTTCTGTGTCGATCGGATGTACTCCCAGTCACCGGAGAACGAATTCGTCGAGGTCAGCTACGCCGACGGCTCGAAGGAAGTCCTTCACTTCTCCGACTTCGCCTCGGGTGCGATGATCCACAACATCGTCGACCGGGCGAAGAAGTCGGCGATCAAGTCGTTGCTCGACACCGGTGAGCGGGGACTGCGCCGCGACCACTTCGAGGCCGCCATCGCCGAGGAGTTCAGCGAGCACGAGGACCTGCCGAATACGACGAACCCGGATGAATGGGCACGGATCTCCGGTCGCAAGGGCGAACGCGTCACCCATCTGCGGATGATGCACCTCGACACCACCCGCGGCGCCCCGACGGTGCCCTATGAGGTCGACGTCGCCGAGGTGCGGCCGAACTCCGACCTCGTCTGAGCACGGAGGATCGGGTCAGCGGCTGCGCTTGCGGCCCGATCCTCCGGCGACGGCGGTGGCGATGATGCGCCACCCGACGAGGGTGATGAGATTGAGCGTGGTCGCCACGATCATGAAGCTCACGGGCACCGTGCCCGGTTCGCCGCCGGCGCCGGTGATCCCGCGGATGACGAGTCCGATGAGCACGGTGATCGCCCACACCCCGGTGCCGGTGGCCAGGGGAGCGATCGGTCGATCCCAGACCGCGGTGAGCAGCCAGGCGATGACGAGAGCGGCGCAGAACGGCCACGCCGTGGTCAGCAGCCCCTGCAGCTCGAAATTGTGAGAATGTGTGTAATGACCGACGATCGTGAACAGAACCACGAGGATGAGGTCGACGAGCAGTGCGATCGGGAGATGGGATTTCTTGACAGCCACGTCCCCGAGTTTAGACCTTGGAGGAAGAACAGATGCTCAGAGTCCAGCGTGTCATGGGATCCGAGACCGAGTTCGGTCTCAGCCAGCCGGGCAACCCGCATGCGAATCCGATGCGCGATTCGGCGCGTGTCGTCGACGCCTACGCCGGACCGCGCGGCCTGAAGTCATCGCAGAACTTCTGGGACTTCGCCGCCGAATCGCCGCTGGCCGATGCGCGCGGGTTCTTCATGAACATCGCCGATGCGGACTCCTCGCAGCTCACACACATTCCGACCGATGAGGTCGAAGCCCAGTACCTGGCCAATGTGGTCACGGAGAACGGCGCGCGCTACTACGTCGACCATGCGCATCCCGAATACTCCTCCCCGGAGGTGCTCACACCGCGTGACATCGTCACCTTCGACCGAGCGGGCGACCTCGTGGCACTGGCCTCGGTGCGGGCCCTGGAATCCTCGGCCGAACCGGTCAACCTGTACAAGAACAACACCGACTCCAAGGGCTCGTCCTACGGCACCCACGAGAACTACCTCGTCGACCGCAGCGTCGACTTCGACGACATCGTCGCCGGCCTCATCCCGTTCTTCGTCTCCCGACAGGTGCTCTGCGGCTCCGGACGGGTGGGCATCGGACGCGAAGGTGAGGGCAAGGGGTTCCAGATCTCGTCTCGCGCGGACTTCTTCGAAGCCGAGGTCGGCCTCGAGACGACTCTGCGACGTCCCATCGTCAACACCCGCGACGAACCCCACGCGGACCCGGCGAAGTACCGTCGCCTGCACATCATCATCGGCGACGCCACCCTGGCCGAACCCGCGACCTTCGTGCGCTTCGGCACCACCTCCCTCGTCCTCGCCCTCATCGAGGCGGGTCAGGCCCCGCGCATCGCACTCGCCGATCCGGTGCAGTCGTTGGCCGACGTCAGCCACGACCTCACCCTGAGCGCCCGACTGCCGCTGGCCGACGGCAGCACGACCAGCGCCCTGGAGATCCAGGAGGCCTTCTACGCCGCGTGTGCCGAACACGCCGACCACGACGATCCGGCCACCGCCGAGGTGCTTGCCGAGTGGAGGCGGTTCCTCGATGGTCTCGCGGATGATCCGCGCAGCCTCGCCGATTCCATCGACTGGGTCGCCAAATGGGTCCTGCTTGAGAGCTACCGGTCCCGCGAGAGCCTCGACTGGGATCACCCGAAGCTCGCCCTCATCGACGTCCAGTACCACGACGTGAGGCCGGAGAAGGGACTGTTCTACAAGCTCGAACGCGCCGGTCGGATCCGACGGATGACCACCGATGCCGAGGTCGAAGCGGCGGTGGCCAACGCCCCCGACGGGACGCGGGCCTTCCTCCGCTCGGTCGCGGTCGGCCGCCTCGGAGAGGAGCTCGTGGCCGCCAGCTGGGACTCCCTGGTCCTCAACGCCGGCGACTTCGGCGTCGTGCGCCTGCCCATGCAGGAACCGCTCAAGGGCACCCGTGCGCTGCTGGCCGAACGGCTCGAGGGGATCGAGACCGCCGAGGGCCTGCTGGAGGCACTCGGAGTGGATAGACTGAGGACGAAGAACGACTGAAGGGGTGTGAGATGAGCTCGCAGGAACAGTTCCAACACGATAAGTCGACCGGTGGGGGAGACGCGCCCGTCGACCCGCCGGAGGCAGTCCAGGGTCAGATCAACACCCAGAACGTCGATTCCATCCTCGACGAGATCGACGGTGTGCTGGAGTCGAACGCGGAGGAGTTCGTCAAGAACTTCGTCCAGAAGGGCGGCCAATGATATGGCAGGGTTCCCTCCTGCATTCTTGAGTTCGACGAGCAATTCGTTCGTCGAACTCGCCCGCTCCCTGGCACCCGAGGCCCTGCCCCGGGATGGGGCAAGGGATCTGTCGGAGCAGTCACCGGAGGGCACGACGATCATCTGCTTCCGGACCGCCTCGGGCATCCTCATGGCCGGGGATCGGCGCGCCACGATCGGCAACCTCATCGCCTCCCATTCGATGGAGAAGGTCAAGCCCGCCGACGACTACTCCGTCATCGGCATCGCCGGCACGGCCGGCGTCGCCCTCGACCTCATCCGGCTCTTCCAGCTCGAACTCGAGCACTACGAGAAGATCGAAGGGGCCCGTCTCTCGCTCAACGGCAAGGCCAACCGCCTGGCCGCGATGCTGCGGGGCAACCTCGGCCTGGCCATGCAGGGCCTGAGCGTGGTTCCCCTGTTCGCCGGGGTCGACGAGGTGACCCCGCACGGGCAGATCTTCAGCTTCGACGTCACCGGCGGCAAATACGAAGAGCACCGCTTCCACGCGATCGGCTCGGGATCCGGTTTCGCCCGCGGGGCACTGAAGAAGCTGTGGCGGCCCGAACTCGACCAGGACCAGGCGATCACCGTGGCCGTCGAGGCACTCTTCGACGCCTCCGATGACGATTCGGCCACCGGGGGACCGGACTTCGTCCGACAGATCGCCCCGACGATCTTCACCGTCGACCTCGCCGAGGGAGTCACCGAGATCGACTCAGCAGCCGTTCTCACCACCGCCGCCGAGGTCGTCGATCGTCGCACCCGGACCGCCGGGGCATGAGCGGCGTGACGACAGCGCCGACGACAGTGCGCCCGGCACAGCGAAAGGACCGGTCATGAGCCAGGCCCCGTTCTACGTCTCACCCGAACAGCTGATGAAGGACCGCGCCGACTTCGCGCGCAAGGGCATCGCCCGCGGCCGCTCGGTCGTCGTCCTCCGCTACGACGCCGGCATCCTGCTGCTCGCGGAGAACCCCTCGCCGACCCTGCACAAGATCGCGGAGATCTACGACCGGATCGGCTTCGCAGCCGTCGGCAAGTACAACGAATTCGAGACCCTGCGACAGGCCGGGGTGCGCTACGCCGACCTGCGCGGATACTCCTACGATCGCATCGATGTCACCGCCAGGGGCCTGACGAACGCCTATGCGCAGACCCTCGCCGGCGTCTTCACCACCGAATCGAAGCCCTTCGAAGTCGAACTCGTCGTGGCCGAACTCGGCGTCACTGCGGACGCTGATCAGCTCTACCGGCTCAGCTACGACGGATCCGTCATCGACGAGACCGAGCACGTGGCCATCGGCGGTCAGGCCGATGCGATCACCGCATCCCTGTCCGGGCTGCACACCTCATCACTCGACCTGGCCGCCGTGTTCAACCACGGCGTCGCTGCCCTGGCCGCCGCCACCCGGTCGAGCCTGCCCACCGAGGACCTCGAGGCCGCCGTCCTCGATCGCACGACGCACCGGCAGCGGACGTTCCGCCGTCTCGACGAGACGACGATGGCCGGGCTGAGGGAGGACTGAATGGCACGCATCTACGGAGTCGAGACCGAATACGGACTCGCGCACACCGCCGCTGAGGACGGGCGACGCATCGGGCCGGAGGAGATCGCCCGCTACCTCTTCCGTCCTGTCGTCGAATGGGGGCGGTCGTCGAACGTGTTCCTGCCCAACGGGTCTCGTCTCTACCTCGACGTCGGTTCGCATCCCGAATATGCGACCGCAGAATGCGACGACCTCTCCGACCTGCTCGCCCAGGAACGGGCGGGCGAGGGACTGATGATCGACCTGCTGAACAAGGCGCAGAGCGCACTCGAAGCCGACGGCATCGGCGGTCGGGTGCACATGGTCAAGAACAACACCGACGCGGCCGGGAACTCCTACGGCTCGCACGAGAACTTCCTCATCCGCCGCACCCTCGACTTCAACCGGCTGACGACCGTACTTCTGCCCTTCCTCGTCTCACGCCAGCTGCTCGTCGGCGCCGGTGCTGTCATTCCCCACCGCTCGGCCTTCGCCCCCGACGAGGTGGCCGATCGTTCGGAGATGATGTTCGGCCTCTCCGCCCGCTCCGATGTGATGTGGGAGGGCCTGTCCTCGGCGACGACCCGGTCACGGCCGATCATCAACGCCCGCGACGAACCGCACGCAGATGCCGAGAAGTACCGGCGTCTGCACGTCATCGTCGGTGACTCCTCGATGTCGACGACCACCTCGGCGCTGAAGATCGGGTCTGCCGTCCTTATGCTCGACCTCATCGAACAGGGGGCACGGATCCCCGAAAACGGGCTGCGCCATCCGGTGCGCGACATCCGGCTCGTCGCCCGGGACCTCACCGGGTCCGTTGTGCTCGAACGCACCGACGGGACGACCACGACCCCGCTCAGTCTGCTTGCCGACTATCGGGACCGGGCGCAGCGGCTCGTCGAGACCGGCGATCACAGCCTCGGCGACGAAGGGCTCGCCCGCTACGTCATCGACCTGTGGACGCGGATGCTCACCGCCGTCGAATCCCAGGACTTCGGCGCCGTCGACACCGAGATCGACTGGGTGATGAAGCGCACCCTCATCGAACGCTCAATGGTCCGAGGGAACGAGGACATCACGGATCCGCGCATCCACCGACTCGACATCGCCTACCACGACATCACACCGGCCACCGGACTGTTCCCGAAGCTGGAGGCGGCGGGAATGGCAAAGAGCCTCGTGCCCGCCGCGGCGGCTGAGAAGGCCAAGGTCGACCCGCCCACAGGCACCCGCGCGGCCATCCGCGGCGAGTTCGTGCGGGCAGCGCATGAGGCCCGACGGGACTACACGGTCGACTGGGTGCACCTGCGGCTCAACGACGAATCCGGCCGCGCCGTGGCGCTGAAAGACCCGTTCGCCACGACCCACCCGCAGGCGGAGACACTCATCGCGGGCCTGTAAGATCGCCCTGTGATCCGGTCGGGTCCGCCGATGCGCGGCGACGGCCACGTGTGACGAAAGGAAACCAGTGCGCACCAAAGTGCTCAGCGCCATCGCGGCGGGTCTGCTGCTGCTCTCGGCCTGTGGGCAGGGCGAGGAGTCCGATGACTCGACCACGCCGCCGCCGTCCGTGGCCGCCCAGGATGCGAAGTCGACGAGTCTCGACGACATCACCGTCGACGGGAAGACGGGGGAGAAGCCGAAGGTCAGCTTCGAGTCTCCTCTGGTCGTGAAGAAGACCGAGAAGAAGGTCCTCGACCAGGGCAAGGGCGACAAGGTCGCCGACGGCGAACAGGTCACCGCGCAGATGACGTTGGTCTCCGGCACGACCGGCAAGGTCGTCGAATCAAGCTACGACTCGAAGTCGCCGGCAGGATTCCCCATGGACAAGTCGCAGATCTCAGGCGACCTCTACGACGCGCTCATCGGCGTCAAGACAGGTTCCCGCGTCATGCTCACGCTCAACGGCAGCGCCGAACAGGGCCAGGCCTCGCAGACGCTGGTCTACGTCATCGACGTCGAGAAGGCCGAGAAGCCGCTGACTCGCGCCGAAGGCGAGAAAGCCGACCAGTCGGAGAACCCCGTGACCGTGGACTGGGCCGATGACGGTGCCCCGTCGATCTCGAAGCCGAAGGGGGATAAGCCGAAGAAGCTCGAGACCTTCGCGACGATCGAAGGTGAGGGGCCCGAGATCAAGAAGGGCCAGAGCGTATCCGTGAAGTACTCCGGCTGGCTCTGGGACGACACGTCGAAGGCCTTCGACTCGAACTGGAAGAAGGGCGGACAGCCCTTCCCCGTCTCTCCCGTCGGCGACGCTCAGGTCATCGACGGATGGAACGAGGGCCTCATCGGCCAGAAGGTCGGCAGCCAGATCGTCCTCATCGTGCCGCCCGACAAGGGCTACGGCGAACAGGGCAATGAGTCGATCCCGGGCAATTCGACCCTGATCTTCGTCATCGACATCCTCTCGGCCCAGTAGACAGACAACCACCCACACCGACCGTGACGAACGGTCAGCACAGGAGGAGACACCATGAAGCAGAAACCAGAAGTCGTTTTCCCCGGCGGCGACGCTCCCACCGAACTCGTCATCGTCGATGACGTCATCGGTGACGGCGCCGAGGCGGGTCCCGGTGACACCGTGAGCGTGCACTACGTCGGCGTCGCCCATTCGACAGGTGAGGAGTTCGACGCATCGTACAACCGCGGCACCCCGCTCGAGTTCCGTCTCGGGTCGGGCATGGTCATCTCCGGCTGGGACCAGGGAATCCAGGGCATGAAGGTCGGCGGCCGTCGCACCCTGCAGATCCCTCCGCACCTGGCCTACGGAGACCAGGGCGCCGGCGGAGTCATCCAGCCCGGTGAGAGCCTCATCTTCGTCTGCGATCTCGAGAACGTGCGCTGATCACAGATCCTCGTCGTCGGGGCCGGACTCTGTTGAGTCCGGCCCCGACTCATTGACGGACAGAATATTTCGGTGCAGCACATTGCAGACCCGGTGTGGCCCGGTGCCGTTCGCCCCGGATCACCGCGGTGCATCCGGCGTGAATCAGATGAGCTCGGCGGCACACCGTCCCGCCGCGGCTGCGGCGAGGAACGACGCCGCATCGGCCGGCAGCCTGCGACCCATGGTCGACAGCCCCACAGGGGAGGCGCCCAGTCCGGCCCACAGTCCGGTGAGGTCGACGTCGAGCAGCGCATGCATGCTCAGCCGACTCAGCTGTTCGGACACGATGTCGTCCACCACGCGCGGATCGGGCTCCATCTCATGAAGTTCCGCCTCGGTGAGGGTGGAGAAGACCGGCACTGGGACCTGCACTCCCGGACGGGCGATCTCGGTCAGGGCAGTGAGCGTATGGTGCGAGATGCCGAAATGACGGCCGCGGGCATCGGCGTTCGACATCCGCAGCACGCCGAGGGGAATGCCGTCGAGGAGTGCCGCGGCATTGAGATGATCGCCGGTGACCAGCCCGGAGAAGCCGTACTTCGTGCCTGTGCCCAGATTGCCGGGTCCCTGCGCCACGACGGCGATGTCGGCCTCCATGACGTGGCGGGCGGCGAGCAGGCCGGTGTGGATCGTCACGGCTTCGAGGTCCCCGCCCCAGGCTTGGCCCGTGCTGATCGACCCGGTCAGCCAGCCGGCGTCCTTGAGTCCGGCCACGGCCTTCGAGAACGGGGCCGGCAGCGCCGCACCGTCGCTGAGGACGTAGGCGATGCGCAGCGACGGATCGACCGTTCGGATCCCGGAGATGACGGCCGGCAGCGCCGAATGCAGATCGGCGACGATCACGGGCATGCTCTCCAGATGCTCCGCCTCGGCAAGCACGGCATGGTGGTCGGATTCCTGATCGTCGACGCCGAGGACCATCGTCTGCAGCGGCGAATACCGGTCCTTGACGAGATGTCCCGGGCCGTTCGGCGGATCGGACGGCAGCGCATCGGGCAGAGCCACGATGAGACCGAAGCCTCCGGTGCCGAGTCGTTTGGCCAGCGCCGAGACGTTGACGATGACTGTGTCGTCGAGGCGCGGGTGGCCGATCGCGTCGGTGTAGGCGATCGCTCGGATCGCGGTCACCTCCGAACCCGGCAGCGCCTCGTCCAGTTCGACCTCGACCTCTGTGTATCCTGGCCGGGTGGAGCGTATCGCTGAGACGATTCCTCTGCGCCAATGAATCATGGTCCCAAGACTATCGCCCGGCTTGAGTTACGGTGGAATCGTGAACACACCCCGCCCCAGCAGACAGAGGCAGCAGACCGAGCGTCTGATGAACCTGCTGATCGCCCTCCGCACCTCCCGCGGATGGGTCTCGCGTCAGACGCTGATGAACGCCATCGACGGCTATCGCGGCCTCGACGACATCGCCTTCGACCGCAAGTTCTCCCGCGACAAGGAGCTGCTGCGACACATGGGCATCACCATCGCCACCCGTGCCGAGCACGACGCCTACGGGGACGCGGGGGAGACCGGCTACCGGATCTCGGCGGCCGACTATGCGATGGACGACGTCGATCTCACCCCGGCAGAGGTGGCGGCGGTGACCGTGGCGGCGGCCTTCTGGTCGGAGACGGAGCTCGGCGATTCGAGCGCCCAGGCGCTGACGAAGCTGCGGGCGCTGGGACTCGACCTCGACGAGGCCGGCCCCGGACGCGGCGCGTTCGAACCCGGAACCGCGGCCAGGCGCCTGGCGAGTGCGAACTTCGCCGACGCCCTTCACCACATCAACGCCCGCGAGGCGATCGGATTCACCTATCACAAGCCGGGGCAGACTGCGCGCAAGGTGCGCCTTGAACCCTATGCCCTGCTCAGCCGCGGCGACCGGGTCTACCTCTTCGGCTTCGACCTCGACCGGCAGGCCCGCCGCACGTTCCGCCTCTCCCGCGTCGACGGCAGAATCGGCAAGCTCGGCGGGCGCGAACCCGGCGACTACGCCATTCCCGACGACTTCTCCCCTGAACTCGCCCTGCAGTCGAGTTCGGAGATGGCCGTGGTCGCCGAGGCAACGCTGACCATCCGTGCCCAACGCGCGGATCCCCTGCGGCGTCGGCAGATCCGTGAGGAGGACGGGGCCGTGATCATCGAGTACTCCGACGAGCATGCGCTGGCCGCCGAGATCGTCGGCTTCGGAGACGCTGTCGAGGCTCTCGCGCCGGCAGAGCTCGTCCGCGCCGTCGCTGCCCGACGCGACACGATCCGCGCCTCGCTCAACCGGTTGGGAGGCGCGAATGTCCTCAGCGCGTGAGAGACTCACCAGGCTGCTCAGCCTCGTGCCCTACCTCGACGCCCATCCCGGGGCCGATCTCGAGGAGACCGCCGACTACTTCGGCATCGACTCGGACACCCTCATCGACGACCTCGAGCTCCTCTTCGTCACCGGCCGCCCCGGTCACATGCCCGATGACCTCATCGACGCCTCGTGGGAAGGCGGGCAGATCTTCATCTCCAACGCCGAGGAGGTCTCCGTCCCAGTGCGGCTGAGCGCGGAGGAGGCCGGCGTCCTCGTCCTCGCTCTTGATATGCTCTCCTCCCTGCCCGGCCTCGATTCCGAGGCCGTGTCCACCGCCGCGGACAAGCTGCGAGTAGCGGCGGGGGAGAACCTGCGCACTGCGGTCGACGTCAGCCCCATCGATGCCGATCCGAAGCTGCTCGCGGCGCTCAAGGAGGCCATCGAGACCGAGTCGGCACTGCGCATCAATTACTATGTGGCCTCGCGAGACGAGCTGACCACCCGCACGATCGCACCGACGAACCTCGTGCCCGGAGCCGACTGGTATGTCGACGCCTGGTGCTATTCCGCGGGAGCACCGCGACGCTTCGCGCTCGGGGCCATCCGCTCATGGGAGAGAACCGAGCATCCGCCGCTGGCGGTGAACGAATCGACGCCGGAGACTCGTGAGGTCACTCTCGGATTCTCGGCGCGGGGCGCGTGGCTGGCCGATGAACTCGATGTTTCCACTCGCGAGTACGCCGAGACCGGGGACACGAGCGTGCGGATCCGGATGGTCGTCCACTCGGTGGATTGGCTGAGCCGGTTCCTGCTCTGCCATGCCGATGCCATCACGGAGATCGACGACGCCGAGGCGGTCAGGGTCGCGCTCGACCGGCTCGGCTGAGGTGCCGATCGCCCTGGCGCGAACCGCCCGGCTGCGTGGATGAAAGGCTCAGCCGCACAGCGTAGAATCATCCTCAGCATCAACAATCCAAGGAGCTCCCAATGAGACCAAGTTTCGTGCAGATCGCGATCGTGATCCTCATCATCGTGATCATCTTCGGCGCGCCCAAACTGCCGCAGCTGGCCCGGAGCCTGGGACAGTCGATGAAGATCTTCAAATCCGAGGTCAAGGACCTCCGCGGTGACGACGACGATGCGCAGAAGTCCACCGAACCGGGAACACTGGACCGCAGCTCCTCGAGCGAATCCGCGCCGTCGACCGGAACCTCCGGCGCCACCGGCGGCACCGGCGGCACCGGTGACCGTACCGGCACCGATGAGGCGAGTCGTGAGAAGCAGGACCCACAGTCTCACGAGAAGTGAAAGAGAACAGCCAGCGGAAGCCGTCTTGGTCACGGAAGAAGAACCCTGAGAAGAAGATGCCCGTCGTCGGGCACCTCGTCGAGTTGCGCAACCGCGTCATCATCGCCGCCATCGCCATCGCACTCGGTGCCGTCGCGGGCTGGTTCCTCTACGACCGTGTCCTCGACATCCTCCAGGAGCCGATCCGCACGATCCGCGATGACGGTGGGCGGATGGCCGAGATCAACTTCGCGGGAGTGGCCTCCCCGTTCGACCTGAAGATCAAACTCTCGTTCTTCATCGGACTCTTCCTCTCCTGCCCGATCTGGCTCTACGAGATCTGGGCGTTCATCGTCCCGGGTCTCAAGCGCAAGGAGAAGCTGTACTCCCTGGGCTTCCTCGGGGCGGCGATTCCGCTGTTCCTGGCCGGCTCGACGATGGCGTTCTTCGCCCTTCCGAACGCCGTCAAGGCCCTGACCTCGTTCACCCCGGCAGGCGGGACGAACATCATCCCGGCTCAGGACTATCTGAGCTTCGTGATGGTCATCATCGTCGTCTTCGGCCTCGCCTTCGTCCTGCCCGTTCTCATGGTGGGCCTGAACATGCTGGGCATCCTGTCGGCGGAGAGGATCAAGAAGTCGTGGCGCATCATCGTCATGCTCGTGTTCCTGTTCGCAGCGATCGCCACTCCCACTCCCGATGCGATGTCGATGTTCTTCCTCGTCATCCCCATGATGACGTTGTTCTGTCTGGCCTGGGTGATCTGTCTGTTCAACGATCGGCGGAAGAAGAAGCGGCTGATCGAGCAGGGCCTGTGGGTCGACCCGGACGACACTATCGACGAAGAGAAGAATGAATGATATGCCAGAGAACCCGAACTCGGCGGAGGCGACCCTTTCTCCCTCCGCCGCCTACGCCGACTTCAAGGCACGCGCCGAATTCGCGCGCACCCCGCTGGGCCGATTCATGGACCGCACTGAGTTCGAGCTCGACGACTTCCAGGTCGAGGCGTGCAGCCACCTGCAGGACGGTGAGGACGTGCTCGTCACGGCACCGACCGGGGCCGGGAAGACCCTCATCGCCGAATTCGCGGTGGAACTGGCCCGCGACGAGGGCAAGCGGGTCTTCTACACCACACCCATCAAGGCGCTGAGCAACCAGAAGTTCAACGACCTCGCCGAGGTCCACGGGTCGGAGAACGTCGGCCTGCTCACCGGTGACACCTCGATCCGGCGGGACGCGCCGATCATCGTGATGACCACCGAGGTCCTGCGCAACATGCTCTACAACGACGTGGAGGGCCTGTCCGACCTCGGCTTCGTCGTCCTCGACGAGGTCCACTACCTCGCCGACCGCTTCCGCGGACCGGTGTGGGAAGAGGTCATCATCCACCTGCCCGATCGGGTGCAGATGGTGTCGCTGTCGGCCACGGTGTCCAATGTCGAGGAGTTCGGGGCCTGGCTGCGCGAGGTGCGGGGCCCGACGACGATCGTGTCGACGAGCCACCGGCCGGTGCCGCTGGTCAACCATGTGCTCGTCGGCCACCGGATGTACGATCTGTTCACCCACACGGACTCGGAACGGATCGATCCGGCCCTCAACCATGCCACGCGTACCCACGGAGGACCGCGGTCGCGGCGGGCCCGTGCCACGCGTGCCCGATTCCGCCGTCCCAGCCGCACTCAGGTCGTGTCCTCCCTCGCCGAGGCGGCCATGCTGCCCGCGATCATGTTCATCTTCTCCCGCAACGGCTGCGATGAGGCCGTCGAGCAGTACCTGTCGACCGGCGTCGATCTCAATTCGCGGGAGGAGAAGACGATCGTCAACGCGGCGTTGGAATCGCTGCGGGAGGAACTCGCCGACGAGGATCTCGGCATCCTCGGCTACCACACGTTCCGCGAGGGCCTGCTGCTCGGCGTGGCAGCCCACCATGCGGGGATGATCCCGCAGTTCAAACAGCTCGTCGAAGATCTGTTCTCGCAGGGGATCATCAAAGTCGTCTTCGCCACTGAGACCCTGGCCCTGGGCATCAACATGCCCGCCCGCACGGTCGTGCTCGAGAAGCTCGTGAAGTTCAACGGTGAGGCCCATGTGACGATCACCCCGGGGGAGTACACCCAGCTGACCGGACGGGCCGGACGCCGCGGCATCGACCGCATCGGCCACGCCGTCGTCGTCTGGCACCCCACTGTGGAGGTCAGCGAGCTGGCCGCTCTGGCCTCGAACCGGTCGTATGCGCTCAACTCCGCGTTCGGGCCGACCTACAACATGACGGCGAATCTGCTGTCTCGGATGAGCTCCGCCGAAGCGGCGAAGGTGCTCGAGACCTCGTTCGCCCAGTTCCAGGCCGACAAGGCCGTCGTCGGCCTCGCCCGGAAGGTGCGCAAGAACGAGGCGACCATCGAGGCCTATGAGAAGTCGATGCACTGCGAACTCGGCGACTTCGCCGAATACGCCGGACTGCGCAGAGCGATCTCGGACACGCAGAAGCAGGAGACGCGCACGAAGTCGCGCAACCGGCAGCGCGACATCGTCGAATCGCTCACCGCGCTCAAGGTCGGCGATGTGGTGACGATGCCGGCCAAACGCGTCGGCGGTCGTGCTGTCATCATCGCCCCGATGAGCAGCCGGGACGGAACCTCGCGGCTGCCCACCGTGCTGACCGAACAGGGCAAGGTGTGGCACCTGAGGCCGCACGAGGTGAGCGAGCCCGTCGCCTCCCAGGGGCGTGTCCGTGTGCCGAAGAAGTTCAACCACCGGCAGGCCGGTGACCGACGGCAGCTGCTGTCGATCCTCGAATCGGCCGTCCACGACGGGCGGGTCGACCCGGATGCGCACTGGGAGTCGACCAGGGAGGCTCAGACGGCGTCGACGACGGTGGCCGAGCTGCAGGCGCAGATGCGCGCCCACCCGTGCCATGACTGCCCGGATCGGGAGATGCACGCACGGTGGGCGAATCGCGCCGACAAGCTCATTCGGGAGAACGAGGGGCTCATCGGACGCATCGAAGGGCGCACCACCTCGATCGCACTCGTCTTCGACCGCGTCCAGGAAGTGCTGCGCGGACTCGGTTTCGATCCGGCCCATTCGGAGATGCTTCGTCGCATCTACGGCGAACGTGATCTGCTCGTGGCGCTGACGATCCGCGCGGGGCTGTGGGATGGACTCACCGAACCGGAACTCGCGTCCTTCGCCTCGATCTTCGTGTTCCAGTCGCGACGGGACACCCTGCACGCGCATCGGGCGCCGAGCGCGGACCTCGAATCCGTCTGTGACGAAGCGGAGACCATCTGGCGTCGCCTCTTCCATCTCGAGGAGCAGCATGCCCTGACGACGACCGATGAACCCGACCGGGGCCTGGTTAAGCCGATGTTCCGGTGGACGGAGGGCAAAGCACTGTCGGAGTCACTGCGCGGCAGCGACATCGCCGCCGGCGACTTCGTGCGCTGGGCCAAGCAGAGTCTCGATCTGCTCGGTCAGATCTCCGAGGTCGTCGACGCCGACACGGCTGTGCGGATCCGTCGCACGATCAATGCGATCCGCCGCGGAGTCGTCGCCGACTCCTGATCAGCGCCTGACCTTCTTGACGATGTTCTCGATGTCCGAACCGAAGGCGTTCTCCGTGGTCAGATAGGTCCATGTCGAGGACGGACGTTTGAGCCCATGGGACTCGAGGTCGATGCCGTCGGCGGTGATCTCGGCCGTTTCGAGGGTCTCCTTCGCATCCTCGATGACATCTGACCAGAACGAGGAGAAGACGCGGATGGACTCCGCGTTGAAGGCCTCGTGCGGCTTCTCCCGTGCGAAGGTCCGCAGGTGGATGCCCTCGCGCAGATCATTGAGGAACGCGAGGTGATCGACCCACCGCGCGTCGAGGTGGAAGAGCATGACCTCGCGCAGCACCGTGTCGAGGACCTCCTCCGACTGCTCGGCGACGATCTCATCGGCCCGGTCGCCGATCTCCTTGCGCAGCTGCGCAACCGGTTCATCGTCCTTGCGGATCTCGGTGCGGCGTTCGAGGACGAGTTCGCGCTGCTTGGCCATGAGTTCGTTGAAGCGCCACGTGTCGCGGTGGAGAGCGGTGTTCTGCCCTTCGGCGATGCGCTGGGCGTGTTCGACGAGACCGAGGGCGCGTTTGGAGTCGATGAGCCCGGTCTCGTCGCCTTCGGTGACGAAGCGTTGGATCTCCGGCGCACGCGTGAGCAGCTCGTCCTCGAGGCTGGTGAAGAACACAGAGGTGCCGGGATCGCCCTGACGGCCGGCACGGCCGCGCAGCTGGTCATCGAGACGCGACGAAGGGTAACGCCCGGCACCGATGACGAGCAGACCGCCGGCCTCGGCGACGTCGTCGTCGGCCAGACGGATATCGGTGCCGCGTCCGGCCATCTGCGTCGAGACGGTCACCGCCGCGGGGGCGCCCGCCGCGGCGATGATCTCGGCCTCGCGGGAATCGTCCTTCGCGTTGAGCACTGCGACTTCGATGCCGCGTTCGGTCAGACGCTCGGCCAGTGATTCGCTCTCGGCCACCGACGACGTGCCGATGAGCACGGGGCGCCGGCGGGAGTGGTTCTCCGCGACCTCCTCGACGATCGCCCGCTCCTTCGACTCCTGGTAGGTGTAGAGGCGGTCGGGTTCGTCGACGCGGATGACGGGCAGGTGAGTGTCGATCGGGACGATCTCGAGTGAGTAGAACTCGCGCAGGTCATCGCCGACGGCCAGCGCGGTGCCGGTCATGCCGCATACCGTCGCATAGCCGTGGATGAGCTCTTCGACGGTCATCTGGTCGAGGATCTCACCGCTGTCCGTCGTGCCGAGGCTCTCCTTCGCCTCGACAGCGGCCTGCAGCCCGTCGGGCCAGCGTTGGAGTTCGGCCACGCGTCCGCGGGAGGATGAGATGAGTTTGATCCGACCGTCGACGACGAGGTAGTCGACATCGCGCTTGACCAGTGCTCTGGCGTGGAGAGCGATATTCACCGCGGCGAGGGTCTCGGAGTCCTCGCCGAAGAGTTCGACGCCCAGCTCTTCTTCGACTCTGTCGACTCCGGCATCGGTCAGGGCCACGGCGTTGCGATCGGAGCTGACTTCGAAGTCGGTGCCGGGGGTCAGGCGCGAGACGAGCGCCGCGATGGACTCATCGGCATCCTGCACGCTCGACGACCCTGCCAGGACGAGGGGCACACGGGCTTCGTCGATGAGCACGGAATCCGCTTCGTCGACGATGACGACATCGCCTTCGGGGACCCGCAGGTCCGCGTCGTCGGTGATGAAGCGATCCCTGAGCACGTCGAAGCCGACCTCCGTCACCGAGGCGTAGAGGACCTCCGCCTGGTACGCCTGGCGACGTTCGTCGTCCTTCTGTGTGCCCGAGATCGCGGCGGAGCGGACGCCGAGGAGGTCGAACAGCGGCTTCATCCAGTTGCGGTCGCGCACGGCGAGGTAGTCATTGACGCTGACGACGTGGACGCGCCGACCCTGCAGGGCGTAGCCGGCCGCGGCCAGCGCTCCGACGAGCGTCTTGCCTTCACCGGTGGCCATCTGCACGACACTGCCCTGGAGCAGACCGATGAGGCCGCGCAGCTGCGTGTCGTAGGCGCTCTCGTCGAGTGCGCGCTCACCGGCTTCACGGGCCAGTGCGCAGTAGCGGGTGAGAGTCTCCTGCTGCGAACCCGAAGCGAAGACCTCTCCGGCGGCCTCGGTGAGTTCGGCGTCGCTGAGTTCGGCGAACTCGCGTCCGGCCGTCGCGATGTCGTCGGCCGAGCGATCGAACCAGCCCGTCGTCTTCTCCGCATGAGAGCCGGGTCGATTGAGCAGGCGAGAAAAGAATCCCATTGTCGTCCTTCGTCGTGTGTTCGTCGGTGTCGAGTCTATCGCTCAGGACATCGGCCACGAACCGTCGACGACCGCGTCGGCGTTGCCCTTCTTCCGCAGCCAGGACTGCAGTCCTGCGGCCTGTGAGCGTCTCCAGTCGCCCTGTGCGGCCATGATCTCGGCGTTGCTGAGTGCAGCGATTTCCGTGGACTTTTCTGCCAATGCTCGGGAAATGTCCAGCGCCGCCAGCGCGTCGGCCGAGGCGTCGTGCGCATCGAGGAGCTCGACCCGATAGGTCTTCGCGGTCTCGATCAGCGTCCTCTTGCCGCGGCGGTAGGGATCGATCTGCTTGTCGACGACGAAGGTGTCGATGATCGTGGGGATGATGGACGGGAAGTCGATATCGGGGCGGTGGCGAGCCACCTCGGCGGCCATGACGGACAGATCGTAGACGACATTGTGGCCGACGACGACGGCATCCTCGTCGCGGAGGGCGGCGAAGGTCGCACACAGCTCAGTGACGACATCAACCGCGCGTGCGCCGTTGGCCTGGGCATATTCGGTGGTGATTCCGTGCACGGCGCGGGCGGCCTCGGGGATCTCGATGCCGGGATCGGCCAGCCAGGTTCGCACCTCACTGGCCGAATCGACGAACGCGGCGGTGACGATGCGCGCCGTCTCCGGTTCGACGCCGGTCGTCTCGAGGTCGAAGCCGACGAGGCGCGAACGGATCCACGGCGCCGCGACGGACGAATCGGCTGTGCTGGTCGAACCGTTGGCGTCGGTGACGCCTGACGACCGCGAGCCCGCCGCGCCGGTCCGCGTCGATGCCGACACGCCTGAGGGCCCCGGCGCAGCCGCAGCGGCCGGGGCGGGCCGGGAGCGGGCGACGGATTCGAGCGCTGAGATGAGATTGTCGACGGAGCGGCGGATGTTCTGTCCTGATGCTGCCGCGTCGAGCGCTGCGAGGTCGGCGGTATACGGGATCGAGTTGAGGTCGATTCCGTGATCGACATCGGTCAGGCACCGCATGACCTCGAGGGTCTTGTGCAGCGTGTCCTCGACCTCGATGATGGTGGCCGCACGCTTCGGGCTCAGGCCGCCGGTCTTGACCCCGGACTTCGCGGCTCTGATGATCGAGTCGAGGGAGCCGAAGTTCTCCAGCAGCGTTGCGGCCGTCTTCTCGCCGATTCCCGGAGCCCCGGGCAGACCGTCCGAGGGATCGCCGCGCAGTGCCGCCAGCTCGCGGTAGCGGGTGCCGTCGGGCACGCCGTAGGCCGCCGGCAGGTCGGCTTCGGACAGGGCCTCCCATTCTCCTCCCTTGCGCGGGCGCAGAACGCTGACATCACTGTCGGAGTCCAGCAGCGCGAGAAGATCACGGTCGGGGGAGACGATGACGACGGGGGAGCGGGACTCGGCGGCCATCGTGGCGATGACGTCATCGGCCTCCGTCCCGGCCACCTCGGCGATGGGAATCCCTGCGGCGGTGAGGACGCGGTATAAGATCGGCAGCTGGCCGGCGAGCTCGGGCGGGATCTCCGTGCCGGCGTCTTCGTCCTTGACGCGGGCGGCCTTGTATTCAGGCATGATCGCGGTGCGGAAGGCCGGGCGCCAGTCCGCATCCATCGTCGCCACCACCCGTGCGGAATCGAAGCGGCGGATCATCTGCGCCACCGTGTCGACGACCCCGCGGACGGCGTTGACGGGCTGACCGTCGTCGTTGACGATCGAATCCGGAACCGAATAGAAGGCGCGGTAGTACAGGGCGGGCGTATCGAGCAGAACCAAAGGCTTCACAATCGATGACGATACCCGACGGATCTGACACAGGGGGAGCGGTGTAGCCTGTCGGCTGTGACTATGTACTTTGGTGGAGACGTATACAGCAGTGCCGACCCTTTCGCGACGGCGCTCGGACACACGGACGGAAAGGTCTCGTTCATCGGGTCCGACGAAGCGGCGAAGGCCCTCGACCCCGAGGCGATCAACCTCGCCGAGGACTTCCTCACGCCGGGAATCGTCCTCGCCGGACTCGTCCTCGATGCGGATACGGCATCGGCGCAGCGACTGCACGATCAGGGATACACGCACGTCCATGCGCTCGGCACCGCCGAGGCGATCGCCCGGTTCGCTGCGGACGCTCCGCAGGGATTGTTGATCGTCGACTACCCCGAGCTGAGTTCCGACTCCTCGGTGCGGGCCTCGACGACGGCGGCGGACTTCCTCGCGCTCGAGACCCTGCCGGAGACGCAGCTGTTCGTCCTCGTCGACTCGAACGAACGCCTCGGCGCGGTGCTGGAGCGCCTGCGCACCGACGCCGCCCACGCGCAGCGACACGGCTACCGGCTGCTGCTGGGCTTCTCCATCGACGAGGGACACGTCGAAGCACTCGGCCGCAGCGGGGTCGCGATCACGCTCGACCCCGCACTGCCGCAACCGCTCTCCCAGCTGCTGGTCGCGGGTGCCCAGGTCTCGTTCAGCCATTCGCAGTCTTCGCCGTGGGCGACGGTGCGCTCGGCCGTCGTCGGTGAGAACGGCATCGGCGCGCGTGCCGCTTTCAATGCGACCACCCGCTTCGCTCATCGCGCTGCCGGCAACCCGGACGGCGGAGTGCTCGTCCCGGGAGCTGATGCGGACATCGTCCGCTGGAGGGTTGAGAGGCTCGTCGTCCAGGTCGCCGATCCTCGCGTCGCAGCGTGGAGCACAGACCCTCGGTCGGGCACCCCGGGCCTGCCGGAACTGGCTCCGGATGTGCCGTTGCCCACCCGCATCGCACTCTGAGCATCCGCGGTCTCCGCCTGAGTCCAGGCGACACGCCGAGCGGCGGAAGAAACTTTCTGCCGAACACGCGCCGCTGACCTGCAGATTCAGGTATCGTTGCTGGTCACAGCGATTTTGCAAAGTCGCCGTGGCCCACTAGATTCGTGGTGAACATTCCGCACAGGTGGGATGGAGTCGGCACTCCCGTCATTAGATAACTCGCTGCTTCGGCGGCGTGGTCCGAAGGCGGGGGTGTCGACTCATTGTTTCCCAAGCGAACGCGTATCGTGGAGTCCGTGCTTTCCAAGATCCTCGTCGTCATCCCCACATTCAACGAACGTCTCGCCTTGCCCGTGACCTTGTCCGGGCTGTTCGAAGCGCAGCCGGAGGTCGACGTCCTCATCGTCGATGACGGCTCACCCGACGGTACGGGGGAGTGGGCCGAAGAACAGGCCCGGTCCGATTCACGCATCCACGTCCTCCACCGGAGTGAGAAGTCCGGTCTCGGCATGGCCTACATCGCCGGCTTCGATTGGGCGCTCGAGCGCGACTACGAGATCATCTGCGAATTCGACGCCGACGGATCCCACCGTGCGCTCGATCTCGGGCAGCTGCTCGATGTCGCCCGGTCGGGGCGGGCCGACCTCGTCATCGGCTCGAGGTGGGTACCCGGAGGTGAGATCGTCGACTGGCCGAAGTCGCGGTTCTTCCTCTCCCGTGGCGCGAACGTCTATGTCAACGCGGTCATGGGTCTCGGCGTCCGGGACGCGACCGCAGGATTCCGCGCCTATACTCGTCCCGTCCTGGAAACGCTCGACCTCTCCGGCGTGCAATCGCAGGGCTACTGCTTCCAGATCGATATGACCTACCGCACCGTCGAGGCCGGTTTCCGCATCGCCGAGGTGCCCATCGTCTTCGTCGAGCGTGAGCTCGGTGAGTCGAAGATGAGCGGATCGATCATCTCCGAGGCGTTCACGAAGGTCGCCGGCTGGGGGCTGACGCGGCGGCGCGATCAGCTGCGACGACTCTTCGGCCGCTCGAAGCTCGCTTGAGCAGTGCTGTGACAGTGCTGTGACGCACCGGACCTTCGGGCCGACACTCACCTCAATCAAGGCGGCGCGCAGGTATCGATTGGCCCTCGGGTCGACAGACGCGCTCCGGCTTGAACGACGGGAGGACGCTCCTCGATCAAGGCCGCGCGCGGATGTCGAATGGCGCACCGATCGATAGACGCGCTACCGCTTGAACGGCGCTCACGCGCCTTCCGAAGAGTCGGCGCGAGCGTTCCGCACGGGTCGTGTGGGCGCCGGACAAGCATGGGAAAAGGGGAGCAGGTCAACGACCTGCACCCCCATCGTCTCTCCGGCGCGAGAGTTTCGCCGCCGGTCGGCTCAGCTCTGGGCCGGGACCTCACCGCGACGGATCGCGAGGCGCTCATCGAGGAGCACCTGGAGTTCGTCGAAGGACCGACGCTCAAGGAGCATGTCCCAGTGCGAGCGCACATGCTTGACGGGATCCCCGTCCGGTTCGTTGACACCGACGCGGACGCCGATGCCGTGAAGACCGGAGTCCCAGGTCGAGGGCACCTCGGCCTCGATCGAGAACGGCACCTTGAACCGGGTTCCGTCCTCGCACTCGAATTCGACCATCTGACGCGGTGCCGGCTCGACGCCCTCTTCGGTTTCGAGGCTGCGCGAGCCCAACTGTGTTCCGCGGAGACTGCGTTCGCTCATATCTAAGACCTTCCGACTCGACTGCACACCTTAGACGCAGTGCAACAGTCTACCGTGTCCGTCTATTCCCCGGTTCGAGGCGTCCGTGCCAGAACCTCGAGACCGATCGTCACATCGTCGGTGACGACGGCATCGACCCCGAGGGCGAACAGCGCCGCCATGTCTTCCGCATCGTTGATCGTCCACACATGCGCGAGCAGTCCGCTGGCATGGGCGCGGTCGACGAAGTCCCCGGTGACCACCGGAATCCCATTGAACCTCCGTGGCACCTGCAGGGCGTCGACGTCCGGCGGCAGCGGCACCGGCCCGTGGTCGGGCATCAGAGGCAGCCCGCCGAGGGCGAACAGAGCCGTCTCCGTCGTCCCCGTCGAGGTGCGCACTCCCGGCAGAGCCGTGCGCAGGCGGCGCAGGGTCGCGGAGTCGAACGAGGCGAGTCGGATCCGCTGACCGACCGAGAAGTTGTGGACGAAGCGGATCATCGGTCCGATGCTGTGCTCGGCCTTGACATCGATGTTCCACTCCACGGCGGGCAGCTCCTCGACGAGTTCCTCGAGGCGGGGGAGACGACCCCCGGCGATGAGCTCGACGTCGTCGAGTTCGGCGGCGGGCAGCTCCCGGATGCTGTGCGGTCGTCCCGCGATGCGCGCGAGATCCGCATCGTGCGCAGCGAAGAGGACGCCGTCGGCCGATGCGTGGACGTCGGTCTCCATCCAGTGCACTCCGGCATCGGCGGCGGCGCGGAAGGCCTCGAGGGTGTTCTCGCTCATTCCCGCCCACAGTCCGCCACGGTGTGCGATGATGTCTGGGCCGGAAGTGACCTTCGGCTGGGAATTCATAGTCCGATCCTAGCCGGGTGTTGACCTGGCAGGCCGGGTCGTCAAGGATGGAGACATGAGTCCACACCGCGAACCCATCGAACCCGACGACGTCATCGACGCGACCGCGAAGACACCGACAGAGCGAGTCCGTCGCGCAGCCGGTCGTGCCTATGGTGCGGCGAGCAGCGGGGTGAAGAACGTGCGCGAGGCGACCTCATCGCAGCGTCTCATCGAGAGCGCGGAGTCCACCGTGAACAAGGCGCTCGGTTCCGTATCCCATGCGATCGACGATGCCGTGCGCAGCGGGAAGGTCGAAAGGGCCTTCGACAAGGCGCAGGAGACCGTGACCTCCGGAGCCGATAACGTGCGCAGGCTCATCACCCGGAAGGAACGCTGAACCGAAGCACGGTGAGCAGCCTCTCATCTCTGCGGCACGCCGAAACGGTGTGCCGCATTGCATTTGTAACAGTTCCTTAATTAGAATGCTTTGAGATAACGATCCGATAACTTGATCCGTCAACTCGGTGTCCCTGCTCGCCAGCAGTGCTGCGACGAGGCTTCCCCGCAATTCCGAGTTCGCGAGACACTCTCAGACGACGAGGAACATCACCAGTGGGCAGACACTCAGCACCGAGCACCAAGCGGAGCGGTTCGATCTTCTCGGCACTGACCGCGAAGAAGAAGTCCGGTCGGCATTCGCCGCAGACCGGTCAGAACACCGCCGGGGGAGTGCTCGCAGCTGTGCGCACCCGTCCCGTGCTCTCAGCCTTCATCGTCCCGACCGCCGCCACCGCGGCCGTCGTCGCCTCGAGCCTGGCCATGGTGCCCAACGATTCCACGTCGAACGGCGAAGTCGTCGCCGAGTCGCCAGCAGTCTCCGCCGTCACACCGACCACGGCCACCGACGATGCTCTGGCCAAGGCGAAGAAGCAGGCCAAGGAGAAGCCGGAAGAACTCTCGATCGAAGCGAAGACGGAGACTCCGAGCCCTAAGCCGACGTCGGAGAAGACCCCTGAGGAGTCATCCGGCGGAGAATCCGGAGGCTCGTCCTCGGGCGAATCCGGCAGCTGCCCGATGTCCTACTACGGCGGCGGGGACGGATTCGACGGGAAGAAGACTGCCAACGGCGAGAGCTTCGATACGAACAAGCTCACCGCCGCGAACAAAACTCTGCCCTTCGGGTCGAAGGTGAAGATCACGAACACCGCGAACGGCAAGTCGGTGACCGTGCGCGTCAATGATCGCGGCCCCTACCACGGCAACCGCTGCTTCGACCTGTCCAAGGCCGCCATGGAGGCCGTCGGCGGAGTCGGCGCCGGACAGATCAACGGCAAGTACGAAGTCCAGTGATCTCAGCAGCCCGATGATCGCAGGTCTCTGACCGGCCACCGATTGCTCTCCGCCGCGGCCACCGCACGATCGTGCAGGTCGCGACGGATGTGCATCGGGGAGACGACGGTGAGGTCGGGAACGGTGATGAGCTGGCTCACGGCCACCTCGGCGGGTTCCATCGGCAGGTCCACCTCAACGATGCCGACGCTCACCGAGGCGTGCGCCAGCGCCGCCTCGGTGACTCTGCCGGGCACGGCCCGCAGCAGATCATCGGTGCGGGCCAGAGGCAGCCGTAACCGGACGTCGAGCGTGCGCATCGAACGGTCGAACTCCTCCTGGGAGGTCTCCCAGTACTCACCGAGGCGGAACCGAACCGGGGCACCGACCCGCAGATACCGCGGTACTGCCGACAGGATGCGCGCGACTCGGTAGGTCCGGGGTCGGCCTCCCGGCGGCTGCGCCGCGAGATACCAGCGACCGGCCTTGATGACGAGACCGAGCGGAATGAGCGTCCGCGGACGAGTCTCTCCTTTCCGTTCATAGACGATGCGCAGACCCCGGGCGGTGCGCAGGGCCGTGACGATCGTGCTCAGAGCGTGCGGGTCCTCCCGCGCCATGAACCAGTCGGGTCCATCGACGAGGATGTGCCGGGAGAACGCCGAGGCTGTCTCGGCGACGATCTTCTCCCGTGCCGATGCGAGTTCGGCGGAGAGCCCGAGATCCCCTGCCGCGGGGGATCCGACGAGCACCGAATCCACCTCATCCCGGGTCAGCCCCGTCAAAGGTGAGGTCCAATCGCCGATCAGGCGGATTCCGCCGCCCGGACCCGACTGGGTGAGAACCCGCACGCCCATGAGCGACAGATCGGTCAGGTCTCGGTACACGGTGCGCTCGGTGACCTCGAGACGCCGGGCGAGATCCGCGGCGGTGATCGGACGCGTGCGCGCTGCCAGCAGGACGATCTCCGAAACGAGCCGCGCTGACTTCATGGTGCCAAGACTAATCCCCATCACTGACACTGGCTGTCAGCGATCGCCACCGAGACTGAAGCCATGACCCATCACGACACAGAGATCACCGATCACAGCACAGAGACCACACCTACCGATCGCTTCGCCCCCTTCGCCGAACAGGCCCTGGCTGGACGCATCGCCCTCGTCGCCGGGGCCACCCGAGGCGCCGGGCGTGCCATCGCCCGCGACCTCGCACGCGCCGGCGCCTACGTCCACTGCACCGGACGATCGACAGCAGGGCAGCCCTCCGACTACGGGCGAGATGAGACCATCGAAGGCACCGTCTCGCTCATCACCGCCGAGGGCGGTCAGGCCGTATCCCATATCTGCGACCACCTCGACCCAGTACAGATCGCCGAGGTGGTTCGTCGCATCGAGGATGCACATGGTCGCCTCGACATCCTCGTCAATGACATCGGGGGAGAGGCCTACGTCGATTGGGGCACTCCGTTCTGGCAGACCGATCGTGAGACCGAGATGCGCATCGTGCGCGCCGGTCTGCTCACCCACCTGTACACCGCTCATGCCGCACTGCCGCTGCTCAGCCGCACCAAAGGCGGGCTCCATGTCGAGATCACCGATGGCACAGCGGCCTACAACGCCATCCACTACCGAGAGAACATCTTCCTCGACCTCACGAAGACCGCGGTCAGCCGCCTGGCATTCGGCCTCGGCCACGAACTCGACACGGTCGGGGCCACAGCGGTCGCCCTCACGCCCGGATGGCTGCGCTCGGAGATGATGCTCGACCTCTTCGACACAGACGAAGACAACTGGATGCGCGACTCGCTCGACGAGAATCGAAGCGAACCGCCGCGTGACTTCGCGATCTCCGAGACTCCCCATCTGCTCGGTCGTTCCGTCGTGGCGCTGGCCGCCGACCCCGACCGACATCGGTTCAACACCACCACGCAGGACACCCACAGTCTGGCCACCCACTACGGATTCAACGATCTCGACGGGTCGCGCCCGAATTCGTGGAGCTTCATCGCCGCCCTGGAGGATGACCCTGCGGCGGATGCGCGCGCGTTCCGCTGACCGACCCTTCCGATGCGGAATCCGCATTCGACGAATCCGCCTTGGCAGGCGCCCGTCACGTGGCTAGTCTGAAGCCACCGCTGTCGCTTCAGAAGGAGATCGCCATGTCCGCAGAAACCTGTGACGTCGTCGTCATCGGAGCCGGCCCCTCCGGCCTGAGCGCGGCCCGCCGGCTGCGAGCCGAGGGCAGGGAGGTCATCGTTCTCGAAGCCCGCGACCGTGTCGGCGGCCGCACCTGGACGGAACACATCGACGGTCAGATGTACGAACTCGGCGGTCAGTGGATCTCTCCGGACCAAACGGCTCTGCTCGGCCTCGTCGACGAACTCGGCAAGGAGACCTACCCGCGGTATCGGGAGGGCAAGAGTGTCTACATCGCCCCGGACGGAACCCGTACGGTCTATGACGGCGACATGTTCCCCGTGGGGGAGTCGACCCAGGCGGAGATGGAGCGACTCATCGGCCTCCTCGATGAGCTCGCCGCACGCATCGGCGCGGCAGCGCCCTGGGATGCCGCCGATGCCGCCGAACTCGATTCGGTGTCCTTCCACCACTGGCTGAGGCAGCAGTCCGCTGACGAACTCGCCTGCGAGAACATCGGCCTGTTCATCGCCGGCGGGATGCTCACCAAGCCCGCCACGACGTTCTCCGCACTGCAGGCGATCCTCATGGCCGCCTCGGCGGGATCGTTCACCCACCTCGTCGATGATCACTTCATCCTCGACCGCCGCGTCGTCGGCGGGATGCAGTCGGTGTCCGTGCAGATGGCCGAGGAGCTCGGAGACGATGTCGTCCGCCTCGGACAGCCGGTGCGCAGCATCGCGTGGTCCGACGAGGGCGTGCAGGTGAGCACCGATGCCCTCAGCGTCCGTGCCGACCGAGCGATCCTCGCGGTGCCGCCGAACCTCTACTCGCGCATCAGCTACGATCCGCCGCTGCCCCGTCTGCAGCAGATCTTCCACCAGCACCAGTCGATGGGTCTGGTCATCAAGGTCCATGCCACCTACGACACGCCGTTCTGGCGCGAGGACGGACTCTGCGGCACGGGGTTCGGAGCCTCACGCCTCGTCCAGGAGGTCTACGACAACACGAACCACGGGGAAGAGCAGGGCACCCTCGTCGGGTTCATCTCCGACGTCAACGCCGATGCGATGTGGGCACTCGACGAAGAGACCCGACGGAGGCGCATCCTCGAGGCCCTCGCCGAATTCCTCGGCCCCAAGGCACTCGACCCGCGCGTCTTCTACCTCTCCGACTTCGGTGCCGAGGAATGGACCCGCGGAGCCTATGCGACGAGCTACGACCTCGGCGGGCTGTCTCGCTGGGGACGGTTCCAGAACGACCCCGTCGGTCCGCTGCACTTCGCGAGTTCGGACATCGCCGCGGCGGGCTATCAGCACGTCGACGGCGCGGTGAGGATCGGCACCGCCACAGCCGCGGCGATCCTCGGCGAAACCTCCTGACCATGGACGGCACACCGCAGTCAGCGTCGACGACCGCCGGGGGCCTGAGTTCGAAGGGACTCTCCGCCGGAAAGATCGGTGCGATCGGGGGAGCCGTCATCGGCATCTCCTGCATCGCACCGGCCTATACGCTCACCTCGGGGCTGGGACCGACGATCTCCGAGGTCGGTGTGCACACCCCGGCGATCCTGCTCATCGGCTTCGTGCCGATGCTCCTCGTCGTCTTCGGCTACCGGGAGCTGAATACGTCGATGCCCGACTCGGGTACGACGTTCACATGGGCCACCCGCGCCTTCGGTCCATGGCTGGGCTGGATGGGCGGCTGGGGGCTCGTCGCCGCCACCGTCCTCGTGCTCTCGAACCTCGCGGCAGTGGCCGTGGACTTCCTGTTCCTGCTGCTCTCGCAGATCGTCGGGGACCCGCAGATCGCCGAACTCACCCGTGTCCTGTGGATCAACATCCCCGTCACCGTGCTGCTCACCGCGGCCGCAGCGTGGATCTCCTATCGAGGCGTCGAGGCGACCGAGAAGCTGCAGGTGTGGCTCGTGGCCTTCCAGGTCCTCGCTCTGGGCTGGTTCGTCATCGCCGCACTCGTCCAGGTCGGCGGCGGCACCGCCTTCGACCCGACTCCGGTCTCTCTCGACTGGTTCAACCCGCTGACCGCCGGCGACTTCTCCACCGTCGCGGCCGCCGTGTCCCTGTCGATCTTCCTGTTCTGGGGATGGGACACGGTGATCACGATGAACGAGGAGGCCAAGGACCCGGAGAAGACGCCCGGCCGGGCCGCCATGCTCACGATCCTCGCGATCGTCATCATCTACCTCGCATGCACCGTCGCCGTCATCTCGTTCGCCGGAGTCGGCACCGAAGGACTCGGCGCCGGCAACCCGGACAACCAGGAATCGATCTTCGCGGCGCTGGCCACCCCTGTGATGGGCCCGTTCGCGGTGCTCGTCTCGATCGCAGTGCTTTCGTCCTCCCTGTCCTCGCTGCAGGCGACGATGGTCTCACCTTCGCGCACGATCCTCGCGATGGGCCATTACGGCGCCCTGCCGGAGAAGTACGGTCGGATCTCGCGTCGGTACAAGTCGCCCTCGGTGGCCACCATCACCTCGGCGGCGGCCGCGATCATCTTCTACGTCGTCATGCGGCTGCTGTCGGAGAACGCCCTGTGGGACACGATCACCGCACTGGGTCTCATGGTCTGCTTCTACTACGGCATCACCGGCCTGGCGTGCATCTGGTACTTCCGACGCTCCCTGTTCGACTCGGCCCGCACCGTGTTCTTCCGGTTCCTGTTCCCGCTCATCGGGGGAGTGACCCTCCTCGTCATCTTCGTCACCACCGCGATCGACTCCCTCGACCCCGCCTACGGTTCCGGTTCGTCGGTGTTCGGCATCGGACTCGTCTTCGTCCTCGGAATCGGGGTGCTCCTCCTCGGTGTGGTCATCATGATCGTCCAATCGTTCCGCCACCCGGCGTTCTTCCGCGGTGAGACCCTGCGCCAGGGCGTCCACGGCGAATGAGGCAGCAGCTGACGGCCCTGCGACGGGTCCGTGATCGCATCGACAGGGAATTCGACCGCCCGTTGAGCGTCGAATCCCTCGCTGCCGGCGAGTTCATGTCCGCCGGCCATCTCAGCCGCGGATTCAAGGCAGCGTACGGCGAATCTCCCTACTCCTACCTCATGACCCGTCGGATCGAGAGGGCGATGGCGCTGATCAGGCGCGGTGATCTCTCGATCACCGACATCTGCTTCACCGTCGGATTCTCGTCCCTGGGCACCTTCAGCACCCGTTTCAGCGAACTCGTCGGCTGTTCACCAAGGGCCTACCGCGACTCCGCCGTCGCAGGTCAGCATCGGCTGCCGACGATCGTGGTGAAGAATGCGCTGCGACCGGTCAGGAATCGAGAAGTCCCACCCGCCTGAGCCGTCTACGATTGCTCACATGAATATCTCGATCAACGCCAGTTTCCTGCCCCATGTCGATCCCGAGGAGTCCCTGACCTTCTACCGCGATGTCCTCGGATTCGAACTCCGCCTCGACGTCGGTTCGGGTCAGATGCGCTGGCTCACCGTCGGTCCCGCCGACCAGCCGGACACCTCCATCGTGCTCACCCCCGCCGTCACCGACCCGACGATCAGTGAGACGGAGCGAGAGGTCATCGAGACGCTCATGGCCAAGGGCAGCTACGGCGCCATCGTCCTGGCCAGCCCCGATGTCGACGCAGTCTTCGCCGAGGTGGAGGCCACGGGAGCCGATATCGTGCAGGAGCCGATGGATCAGCCTTATGGACTGCGCGACTGCGCCCTGCGCGATCCTGCCGGGAACATGATCCGCATCCAGCAGAGAGGCTGAGCGCGTGCTCACAGCCGACAGCCACGACCTCATCCGCGTCAGCGGAGCGCGCGAGAACAACCTCAAGAACGTCTCCGTCGAGATCCCCAAACGTCGGCTGACCGTGTTCACCGGCGTGTCCGGTTCGGGCAAGAGCTCGCTCGTCTTCCACACCATCGCCGCGGAATCCCAGCGGATGATCAACGAGACCTATTCGGCGTTCGTCCAGGGCTTCATGCCTGCCATGGCCCGCCCCGAGGTCGACGTCCTCGAGGGGCTGACGACGGCCATCCTCGTCGACCAGGAGCGCATCGGAGCCAATCCGCGCTCGACGGTGGGCACGGTGTCCGACATCAACGCGAAGCTGCGCACCCTCTTCGCCCGCCTGGCCGAACCGAACCTCGGATCGTCGAACGCGTATTCGTTCAATGTCGCGACCGTGAGCGGCAGGGGCGCGGTGACGATCGACAAGGGCGAGGGCAAGCAGGTCGAGCGTCGGGAGTTCTCCGTCAACGGCGGCATGTGCCCGCACTGCGAAGGCATGGGCACGGCCACGGACATCGCCATCGCCGAGGTGGTCGACGAGTCGAAATCGCTCAACGACGGAGCCATCACGATCCCCGGGTACAAACCCGGCGGATGGTCGGTGCGCATGTTCTCCGAGTCCGGATACTTCGATCCCGACAAACCGGTCGCGGACTATTCGGAGCAGGAACGCCACTATCTGCTGCATGCCGAAGGGGAGAAGATTCGGATCAGCGGCACGAACTTCACCTTCGACGGACTCCTCCCGCGCATCCGCCGCTCGTTTCTGTCCAAGGACCGGGAGGCGATGCAGAAGCATATCCGCGAATTCGTCGACCGTGCCGTCGTCTACACGGTCTGCCCCGAGTGCCAGGGCACCCGTCTCAACGCCGCCGCCCGCTCCTCGCTGCTGGCCGGGAAGTCCATCGCCGAGGTGTGTGCCATGCAGATCTCGGACGTCCATGACTGGCTGGATCGGGTCGAGGCCCCCGCCGCCTCGGTGCTGCTGAGCAATCTGCGGGCCGATGTGCAGGCGTTCACCGACATCGGGCTCGGGTATCTCTCCCTCGACCGTTCGGCCGGATCGCTGTCCGGGGGAGAGGCGCAGCGGATCAAGCTCGTGCGCCACCTCGGATCCTCCCTGACCGATGTGACCTATGTCTTCGACGAACCGACGATCGGACTGCACCCGCACGACATCGAAGCGATGAACGATCTGCTCCTGGCGCTGCGCGACAAGGGCAACACGGTTCTCGTCGTCGAGCACAAACCCGAGACGATCCGCATCGCCGACCACGTCGTCGACCTCGGACCCGGAGCGGGCAGCAGCGGGGGAGAGGTGACCTTCACCGGCACCGTCGACGAGCTGCGCGAATCGGACACGCTCACCGGTCGACATCTCGGATACACCGCGGCGATCAAGGAGACAGTGCGCGAACCCGACGGTTCGTTCGAGATCAGGGGAGCATCGTCGCACAATCTCGACGACGTCGACGTCGACGTGCCGCTCGGTGTGCTCACCGTCATCACCGGCGTGGCGGGATCGGGCAAGAGCAGCCTCGTCGAAGGGTCGCTGCGTGGACGCGTTGGCGTGGTGACGATCGACCAGGCACCGATCAAGGGATCGAGACGCAGCAACCCGGCGACGTACACGGGCATGCTCGAACCCATCCGCAAGGCCTTCGCGAAGGCCAACGGAGTCAAGCCGGCCCTCTTCAGTGCGAACTCGGAGGGCGCCTGTCCGGGGTGCGGTGGGGCCGGAATCATCTATTCGGACATGGCGCTCATGGGTGGGGTCTCTGCTCCCTGCGACGAATGCGAGGGCAAGGGATTCCAGCCCGAGGTGCTCGAGTATCTGCTCGGCGGGCTGAATATCCGTGAGGTCCTCGACCTGCCGGTGACTGCGGCCATCGAGCATTTCGCGTCAGGAGCGTCTCGGATTCCCGCGGTCGTGAAGATCCTCACCATCCTCGCCGAGGTGGGGCTCGGCTATGTCAGCCTCGGACAGCCGTTGACGACGCTGTCCGGGGGAGAGCGACAGCGACTCAAACTCGCCGTTCACCTCTCGGCCAAGGCCGCCGATGCGGCTCAGATGATCATCCTCGACGAACCCACGACGGGTCTGCACCTCGCCGATGTCGACAACCTGCTGCGGCTGCTCGATCGGCTCGTCGACGCCGGTCGCAGCGTCATCGTCATCGAACACCACCAGGCGGTCATGGCACACGCCGACCACATCATCGACTTGGGTCCTGGAGCGGGACACGACGGCGGACGCATCGTCTTCACGGGCAGTCCGGCAGAACTCGTTGCAACGGCCCGTGAGCATGCAGCGGGTCTGACGGCACGGCACCTGGCGGCCTACGTAGGGCAGTGACACTCAGACTCCGTTGAGGCTGCACTGAGGCGATTCGGATGCGTCAGGAGCGGATAGAGGTTCACTCTCACTGCTGTATCCGTTACGGTGTATAACGGCTCGGTAACGGCCGGGTTACAGAATCGAAATGCAGTCGTACTTTGGAGATACACAGTGAACCTCTACAGCACAAGCCTTCGCAAGGTCGCCCTGCTCGTCGGTGCCGGCGCGGTCGCAGCCGCCGGAATGACCGGCATCAGCGCAGCGGCACCGGCACAGGCCGCCTCGGGAGGCGTCTGGGACAAGGTCGCCGAATGCGAATCCGGCGGTGACTGGCACATCAACACCGGCAACGGATACTACGGCGGCCTGCAGTTCTCCAAGCAGACCTGGAACGGCTTCGGCGGTTCGGGCACCGCCGACGAGCACAGCAAGAAGGAACAGATCCGCATCGCTCAGAAGGTCCTCAAGGAGCAGGGCCCGGGCGCATGGCCGACCTGCGGAAAGAAGGCCGGGCTGACGAAGTCCAACGGCGCTGCCGATGACGGCGGCGGCAAGAAGGATGACGGCGGTTCCAAGGGCAGCGGCAAGGTCGGCCTCGGCGGCAACGTCACCGTCGGCGGCTGATTCCGCTGCACCCAGCGTCACAGTTGCGTCCGTACGTCTCAGACGTTCGTCGACGACTCCACGGTGGCCGCGAACGATATGATGGTCGTTCGCGGCCACCGTTGTCTGTGTCATTCGTTACTGAGGGCGGATACGTTGGCAGGCAAGGTATGCACGCTTACTGCCTGCGCTTTGGGCGTAACGCCGATAATATACATTATGTTAAGTAAAAAACTGGGGACCGCTCCCCGCCGCTGTGCCCCCACCTCTGCGTCTAGGGTGGACACTGACGAAACGATGGCACCGACATGGATGTCACTTCGACAATGAATCAGGATGTGAAATGGCGCAGCGGACACCGGCGATGAGGCCGACCGGCGAGCAAGTCGCTGACATCCTCGACCGAGCCCAGGGCCCGCGACGCGCCGAAGCCGATGAGCTCGTCGACCTCATCGGTGACGTCTCCGGCGCACAGCCGGTCGTCTGGGCCTCACGGATCGTCGGCTTCGGCGAAGTCACCTACAGATACGCATCGGGCCACAGCGGAGCCATGCCGGTTTTAGCCTTCTCCCCCGCTGCGCGTCAGCACACGATCTACCTCACCAGCGACTTCGAGGGCCGCTGGCCCGATCTCGTGACGCGGCTGGGCGCCTACCGCAGCGGCAAGGCATGCCTGTATCTCACCCGTCTGGACAACGTCGACCGAGACGCACTACGCGAGCTGCTCGAGCGCACTCGGGACCATACCCTTGCCGAATGGGCCGACTGTGAGTGAGAACACCTGCCTGATAGAGTCTACTGAAAGGTAACTTAGCTCACAGAAGCGGCGGACGATCAGACCCATCCGACTGCATGGACGCCTGTCCGCCGCTCGGAAGGACACAACGATGACCACAGACTCCACACCGATCACAGCAATTCCCGGCAGCGGCAAGATCAACTCGTTGTGGAAGAAGCTGCAGGACAAACCCCTGGGCAAACGCCTGTTCACCCAGGCCGTGTGCTTCAAAGCTCCCTATTTCCGCACCGTCCACCCGCTCATCCACGAGATGCGCCCGGGCTACTGCCGCGCCAGTGCGCCGAATCGCCGTGGGGTGCGCAACCACCTCGGCACCTACCACGCAATCGCCTCGTGCAATATGGCAGAGATCGCCGGCGGCATGATGACCGAGGCCACGGTCCCCTCCACGCATCGCTGGATTCCTGCCGGAATGACCGTTGAATACAAGGCCAAGGCCACGACGAACGTCAGCGCGACTGCTCGTCTCGATGAGATCCCGACCTTCGGCGACGAGAAGTTCGACCTCGTCGTGCCCGTCGATGTCATCGATGCCGATGGCAACGTCTTCGTCACGGCGCACATCACCATGCACATCTCGAAGAAGAAGGCACGGTAATCCGCGCAGAGCCGGCGAGCGAAACGCAGAGCCTCTCAGCGACCGGAGATTCTGAACACGCGCTCCGCCGGTGACGTCGCAGAACCGTCGTCGGCCCGCGCAGGCACCGTCGCCTCGAGTTCGCACTCCCCCGCCGACGAGGTGGTTGATCAGCAATCGGTTCGTCCACTCCTTACACCCGCTGGCGGAGTCGAGGCCCTCGGTGCGCACACGCTTAAGCGCCGCGACCCATCATTCCTCTGCGCGGTCGAGGTGATCGTCGATGACGGGCTCCATGCTGGTGGTCTCCTTCAGGCCGGCTCATCGATTCCGCTCATGACGCTCATCGACTTCGCCGTTCTCGGCAATTGGGATCTCAGCCGCTTTCACTGTGATCCGCATCTCACTCGGGTTAGGTTACTAGAATACGCGCCACGGTACACGCACGTGTGAGTTCAGCGCGTCCCGCCCGACAACAGCCAAGTGAGGACCCCCGCCATGATGCTGACCAGCGGTTCAGCCGACTACATCGGACTCGCCAACACACCGATCCTGTGGATCCTGGCGTCGGCGGTGATGGGAGTCGTCGTCGTCCAATCCCTCATCTATATGAGTGCCGTCCGGAAGAACGCCGAATCCGCCGGTATGAGCCAGCAGGAGGTCCGGGCTGCCTTCCGCGCCGGCGGGGTCGCGGCGATCGGCCCCTCGCTGTCCGTCGTGCTCGTGGCGATCGCCCTGCTGCCGCTGTTCGGCACTCCCCCGGTCGTCGTCCGCGTCGGCCTCATCGGTTCGGCCGCCACCGAGGTGGCTTCCGCCTCGATCGCGGCTGGAACCATGGGAGCCAACCTCGGCGATGAGACGTTCACCCGCGGCGTCTTCATCGTCGCGCTCATGGCGATGAGCCTCTCGGGAGCAGGCTGGATGATCTGCACCCTCGTCCTCACCCCGATCTTCAAGCGCAGCTCCCACAAGCTCGAGAAGGTCAATCCCGCGCTCATGTCCATCATCCCCGGCGCCGCACTGCTCGCAGCCTTCGCGGCACTGACCTTCCGCGAACTCCCGAAATCGCCGACCCACGTCGTCGCCGTCGTCGCCTCCGCGATCACCATGACCATCTGCCTGTTCCTCGCGCAGAGGCTGAAGTTGCCCTGGCTGAAGGAATGGGGATTGGGGATCTCGCTGCTCGTCGGTCTCGTCGCCGCCTACTTCGCCCACTACGCCGGCCTCGGCGTCCCGGAAGCCTGAGGAGAAGACCATGTCATCCGTCATCACCGCACCCTCCCACGCAGCATTCGAGCGGACCACGACGAAGTGGGGCTCGATCACGCTGTTCATCGGCTTCCTCATCGCCACCTCGGTGCCGTTCTATCTGCTCTTCGTCGCCGATGCCGACATCGACGTCGGCACCATCATCACCGGCTTCCTCGCCGTGTTCGCCGTCTACGGGGTGTTCTGGATCGTCGAGCCGCTCACGTACTTCCCCATCCTCGGTCCCGCCGGGATGTATCAGGCGTTCCTCATCGGCAACATCTCGAACAAACTCCTGCCCTCGGCGATCGTCGCGCAGGACACGATCGGGGCGAAGCCGGGCACCCGCAAAGGCGAATACGCTGCGACGATGGCCATCTGCGGGGCGGCGATCATCCACGTCGCCTCGATGGTGCTCTTCGTCGGCATCCTCGGCACCTGGCTGCTCACCCTCATTCCCGAGCCCATCACCCTCGTCGCAAAGCTCTATATCCTGCCGGCCATCCTCGGCGGAGTCACCGTCCAGCTCATCGCCTCGCTGCGACAGGTCAAGTCGACGCTCATTGCGCTCGGCATCGCAGCGCTGATCATCCTCGTCCTCATTCCGCTCGTTCCCGTTCTCGCTCCCGGCGACGTCGCCATCGTCGTGCTCCTCACCATCGCCATCACCTGGTTCACCCGGAAGAAGAGCATCACGGACCGACGGGGCGATGCCGGCGAGAACGTCGGCATCAACTGACCACCCGGCCACCCATCGAACAGCAGAACCACCCGTCTCCGGCATCTGCCAGCATGGAGGCAACCACGATGAAAGGACATCATGACGCTCAACCCCGTGTTCACCTCCGCGATCGAGGAGAACCTCGACCGCATCGTCACCGACTACAAGGACTTCCACCGCTCCCCCGAGCTCTCCATGCAGGAGACCTGGACCGCCGGGCAGATCGAGAAGCGTCTGCACGAGCTCGGGCTGAGCACTCAGACCTTCGGCGGCACCGGCATCGTCGCCGTGATCGAGAACGGTGAGGGGCCCGTCGTCGGCTACCGTGCCGACACGGACGGGCTGCCCATCACCGAGGACACCGGGCTCGACTACGCCTCGACCGCCGAAGGCACGCTTCCCGACGGATCGACGACGAAGGTGATGCACGGCTGCGGCCACGACACCCACATCACCGTCGGCCTCTATCTCGCCACCGCCCTCGTCGAACACCGCGACCTGTGGTCGGGCACCGTCGTCATGCTCTTCCAGCCCGGAGAGGAGACCGGCGAAGGAGCGCGGGCGATGCTCGACGACGGACTCTGGGACTCGATCGTCCGCCCCGAGGTCATCTTCGGGCAGCACGTCTGGCCGGGACGCGCCGGCCACGTCTACGTCTCGTCCGGTACTGCCATGGCGATGTCCGACTGCCTCAAGGTCACGGTCAAGGGCAGACAGGCCCACGGCTCCCAGCCGGAGGCGGCGATCGACCCGATCGTCCTCGGCGCGTTCATGATCACCCGGCTGCAGTCGATCGTCTCCCGGGAGATCTCCGGTCGCGACATGGCGGTCGTCACCGTGGGCACCTTCCACGGCGGCCTCAAGGAGAACATCATCCCCGACTCAGCGGAGTTCAAACTCAACATCCGCACCTTCGACGAGGATGTCCGCGAGCTGGTCCTCGACCGAGTCCGCCGCATCATCCTCGCCGAGGCGCAGGCCTCCGGCGCACCCGAGCCCCTCATCGAGGACATGTACCGCTTCCCCCGCTGCTACAACGATCCCGAGGAGACCGGAGCCTTCGTCGACGCCGCCACCGCTGAGCTCGGATCCGAGCACGTCCACGTCGAAGACCCGGTCACCGGCAGCGAGGACTTCGGTGCCTTCGGCGATGACATCGGAGTCCCCTACGTGTACTGGTTCTTCGGCGGCTACTCCGATGCGAAGTTCACCGGCGACGAAGCACCTGCGGGCAACCATTCGCCCTTCTTCGCCCCCGACGACGTCGAGACCACCCTGACAACCGGACTCCGCACCGCTCTGAGCGCAGTGCTGAGCAAGGTCGGGCGGTGATTCGATGAGCGAGGAACTGCGCTGGCTGTCGACCCGGGAACTCGCCGCCCGAATCGCTGCGAAGGAGATCTCGGCCCGCGAGGCGCTGGACGATCACCTCGACCGCATCGATCAGGTCAATCCCGCGATCAATGCTGTGGTCACCCGCGATGACGAGGCGGCCTATGCCAGCGCCGCCGCTGCCGACGAGGCTCTGGCCCAAGGTGAGAGCCTCGGGCCGCTGCACGGGGTGCCGATGACCCACAAGGACACCCACGACACCGCCGGAATGCGCACCACTTGGGGCTCCCCCATCATGGCCGACCGCGTGCCCGACACCGACTCCCTCATCATCGCCCGGCTCAAGGCCGCCGGAATCACGACGACGGGAAAGACCAACGTGCCGGAGTTCGCGGCCGGCTCCCACACCTTCAACGAGGTGTTCGGCACGACCGTCAACCCTTACGACCGGACCAAATCGGCTTCCGGATCATCGGGCGGGGTGGGTGCCGCACTGGCCGCAGGCATCCAGGGTTCCGGTGACGGCTCGGACATGGGCGGGTCCCTGCGCTCGCCGGCCTCGTTCAACAATGTCGTCGGCTTCCGCCCGAGCAACGGGCGCATCCCGCACACTCCACCGGCGAATCCGTACTCCTGGCTCGCCCAGTCCGGATTCATGGCCCGCACCGTCTCCGACGTCGCGCTGCTCATGAGCGTGGCCTCCGGTCCCGAACCCACGGCACCGGCGTCGCTGCCCGAATCGGGAGGTGTCTTCGATCTCCCCGAATTCGGGCTCGGTGCAGGCTACTCCCCCGATCTCACGGGAGTGCACATCGGCTTCTCCCCCGACCTCGATGGCCTCCTTCCTGTCGAGACGGAGGTGGCGGACATCGTCGGCAGGACGGCTCAGGTCTTCACCGACCTCGGTGCCCGAGTCGAGGGAACGATCCCCGACCTCACGGACGCCGACGAGGTGTTCGGGGTGCGCCGAGCACTCGACTTCGTCGGATCCTGGGGCGCGCTCTATGAGGCCAACCCGGACCGGATCAAGGATTCGGTGGTCTGGAACCTCCGAATGGGTCTCGAGCTGACCGGCGCCGAGGTGGCCTCCGCCGAGGCCGCGCGGGCACGCCTGTACTCAGAGGTCGAACGCTTCTTCTCGAGCGCCGACGTCCTCGTGCTCACGACGTGCCAGGTGCTGCCGTTCGACGCCTCGATCGAATACCCCACCGAGATCAACGGAGTGGAGCTGTCGAACTATCTCGACTGGATGCGCGCACTGTGCCTGATCTCGGCGACAGGGTGCCCTGCGATCTCCGTGCCCGCCGGATTCTCCGACTCGGGCCTGCCCGTGGGTGTGCAGATCGTGGCCCGGCCGGGAGCCGATGTCGAGCTGCTGCGCATCGCCCACGCCTTCGAGGCCGCTACCGGTCATCACCTGCAACACCCACAGATCTGAGCTGTCCGAAGATGGGGCAGGTATGGCAAACCTGCGGAGAGTTTGCCGAGCCTTTCCACACTGGAACCATTCTAGAAAAGGTGTCAGGATAGTATCTGAGCAGGCGGAACGGATCCGTCTCGAATCGCAAAGGAGTAATACATGCACCTGAGCCCCGCCATGCAGAAGGTCCTCAACGAGCAGGTCACCCTCGAACTCGAGGCCTCCCTCGTCTACCTCCAGCTGTCCATCCAGCTCGACGATCTCGATCTGCCCGGAATGACGCGCTGGATGCGCGCCCAGTCCGAAGAGGAACAAGTCCACGCGGCGAAGTTCACCCAGCACTGCCTCGACCGCGACTTCGCCCCGCAGATCGGCGACATAGCAGCACCGAAGGTCTCCGGATCGCAGCCGATCGACTTCTTCAAGGCCGCACTGGCACATGAGGAGAAGGTCTCCGAATCGATCCGCAACATCTACCGCACCGCGCAGTCCGAGGCCGACCTCGACGTGCTGCCGCTGCTGCACTGGTTCATCGACGAGCAGGTCGAAGAGGAGTCGAGCATCTCCGAGATCATCGGCCGCCTCGAGCGCGTCGGCGACGACGGTGCAGGAGTGCTCCGCATCGACTCCGAGCTCGGCTCGCGGCACCCCGATATCACCGCTGACAGCGAGTGATCGACGCGCGTATCGCGTGATCCACGCGCGTATTGCTTGAGTTCCGCACTCATGCATGATTGACGCGCACAGTGCGCAATCGCCACGAGAGGGCGGTCGGTTCCACACAGGAACCGACCGCCCTCTCTGCGCCTTCGCCTCTCTGCGCCTTCGCCTCTCTGCGCCTTCGCCTGTCTGCGCCTTCGCCTCTCTGCGCCTTCGCCTGTCTGCGCTTCACCTGGCTCCAAGCTCAACCAAGGACGGCGTGAGCGAGAAGCAGTACGAACGGCAGAGTGATGAGCATGACCACGGTCTGGCCGGCGATGAGGGCGGCCATGAGCTTCGCGTCCCCGCCCAACTGTCTGGCCATCACGTATCCCGAGCTTGCCGTGGCGATCGCCTGGAAGACCATGCCGACGAGAGCCGGCACCGGCGGCACGCCGAAGACCGCGAGCATGAGCAGCGACAGTCCCGGCAGGACGATGAGCTTGATGAGCGTCGACGAGGTGATGGCGGCGGCGTGTGCGCGGAATGAGAATCGGCGGAGCCCGGCACCGACGCACAGCAGGCCGATCGGCAGAGAAGCCGCGGCCAGCGGATCGAGGACCATGGCCGCAGGGTCCGGCAGCCCCAGTCCGCTGATATTGGCCGCTCCCCCAGCCAGGCAGCCGACGACGAGAGGATTCGTGATGATGGCCCGCAGAAGTGCGAGGATCGAGCTCGGTCCCGTCCGCAGAAACTCGAAGCCGAGGCTGGAGATGACATTCACCGTCGGTACGAGGATCGCCGCGACGATCGCAGCCACGGCCGAACCCTCGGATCCGAAGAGGCTGCCGGCCAGAGACAGTCCGATATAGGTGTTGAACCTGATTCCACCCTGCAGCACCGAGGTGAATGCGGGCAGGTCCCGGGCGATGACTCGGCGGGCCAGTACGACTCCGATCGAGACGATCACAGTGGGGATGACGAGCGCGCCCGCCAACCGCGCTACCGGCACATGGGCGACGTCCACCTCGGCGACGGAGGTGAAGAGGAGGACGGGAAGGAGACAATAGTATGCGAGTCTCTCCGACCCTGACCAGAACTCCTCGCTGCCGAAGCCGGGCAGGCGCTTGAGCACGAGACCCAAGGCGATGAGCACCGTGACGGGAAGGAGGGCGAGAAGCACCGGAACCAGACTCACGAACTGAGAGTTTCATGAGTTCGGAATCATTTCAAAGTTGAGTGTGTTTGACTCAATATAGGAACCGAGCGAAAGGAAGCATATGGCTACACGATTCGACCCCATCCGTGATCTCGATCGATTCTTCTCCGAGGTCACCCGTACACCCAATGCGACGTCTCTGCCGATGGACCTCTACCGCGACGGGGAGGTCTTCATTGCCCGCATCGATATGCCGGGAGTCGAGCCCGACAGCATCGATGTCGACGTCGAGGATCGCACGCTGACCGTTCGCGCACGTCGCGAATCCGAGGTCGCGGACAAGGACGTGAAGTGGCTGACGCGCGAGCGCACCACCGGAACCTACGCCCGCCAGCTCACTCTCGGCAATCGGGTTGCCCTCGATCGGATCAGCGCCGACTACAGTGACGGCGTCCTCACACTGACCATCCCGGTCGCCGAGGAGGCTCGTCCGCGAAAGATCTCCGTCAACCACGCGTCGACGGGCAATCGGCCCGAGGTCGTCGGATCGACCTCGACCGACGGGCCCCAGGCTTCCGGCGGCCAAGGCTGACCAGCGCCGTGAAGCCCATCTGCATCGGCGGGCCGCTCCCTGCGAATGGGAGCGGCCCGCCGTCTCTGTGCCAGCCTCCGTTCGCCGCGGACTATCAGCTCGCCGTGTGCTCGAGCAGGTAGGCCAGACACATGTACGGCAGATCGACCGCGCCGGTGATCGGATGTTCGGTGCTCAGATACTCCCGCAGATTCGACTCCACCCGGCTGCGCGTCGCTGCGTTCGAGCGCAGCCAGTACGAGCGAGTGCGGGCCAGGTCGACGATTCCGTCGCCGTCGAGCGGTGTCGCGAACTCGACGAGACGATGGTCGATGAGATCCAGTCCCCGGCCCGGCCGCGGACGGTACTGCGGACGGTAGACATCGCCGGCATGCATGATTCGGCTCAGTCGCAGCACCCAGTCGATACGCACATCGAGCTGATTGATGAGGATGAGCAGACGTCCGCCCGGACGCAGGATCCGGGAGATCTCCGCCGCCGCACGGTCCTCGTCGAACCAGTGCCACGCCTGCGCCACGGTAACGATGTCGAAGCGATCCGTCTCGGCGCCTGTGTCCTCGGCCGTGCCGATCAGCCCGTCCGCCGGATTGTGTTCGAGAGCAGCGGCGTCGGGGTCGACGGCGAGGACATGGCTGCCGCGCTCACCGAGCTCCCGACTGAGGATTCCCGTGCCGGCACCGAGGTCGCAGACCTGCAGACCAGCCCACCCATCGGCCCACCCGTCGACGGCGAGATCGATCGCGGCCGCGGGATAATCGGGGCGCACCTGGTCATAGGTCGCGGCCTGAGCGCCGAAGCCACGTCCGTGCACCGCCTGCGCGCGTGGTCGCACCATCGCTGCCGCCTTTCTCCGTTCGGGGAAGACCTGTGTGAGTCCTCGGTTGAGGTCGCGCACGTGTGAGCAGACGTGTTCCCCGCGTCCCGAATACCACTCTAACGTCGGGCAGTGACCGGAGAATCGCTAGGATGGTCTCAACGGCCTGACCCCAGCTGCGAAGGAACGAACCACCATGCCCTCACCGTCCGACCTGCAGACACGCCTGGATGAGGCGTCGACCGCCTACGAGGAGTTCGCCTCCCGGGGACTCAAGCTCGACATCACTCGCGGCAAGCCCGCCCCCGAACAGCTCGACCTCGCCGCAGACCTCCTCACTGCGGTCTCCGGTGACGACGTCTTCACTGCCAGCGGGGTCGACACCCGCAACTACGGCGGCGCGGCCGGGCTCATCGAACTGCGAGAGATCTTCGCTCCCCTGCTCAAGGTGCCCGCCGCCCAGCTGCTGGCCGGCGGCAACGCGTCGCTGACCTTCATGACCCAGGCCCTGACGTTCGCGCAGCTGCACGGCACCGCCGTCGACGACAGGCCGTGGGGGCAGGGACCGCACAAACTGCTGTGCCCGGTGCCCGGCTACGACAGGCACTTCACTCTGGCCGAGTCACTCGGCTTCGAACTGCTCACGATCCCGATGGACGATGAGGGACCGGTGGTCGCCGAGGCTCAGAAGCTCGCCGAGGACCCCGCTGTCAAAGGCATGTGGCTGGTCCCGATGTATTCGAATCCCACCGGCATCACCATCACCGAGGCTCGGGCGCGGCAGCTGGCGGCGATGCCGACCGCCGCCCCGGACTTCGCTCTGCTGTGGGACAACGCCTACGCGCTGCATCACCTGCGGGCAGATCATCCTGACAATCTCGACATCCTCTCGCTGTGTGCCGAGGCAGGGAACCCCGAACGGGCGTGGATCTTCGCATCGACCTCGAAGGTCACGCATGCCGGTGCCGGTGTGTCCTTCTTCGCCGGAGGTCCGGCGACCGTGGACTGGATGCTCGCCAACCTCGGGAAGGTCTCGATCGGTCCTGACAAGATCAATCAGCTGCGTCACGTGCGCTTCTTCGGTGATTCGCCAGGAGTCGAGGCGCATATGCGCAAGCATGCCGAGATCATCGCCCCGAAATTCGACGCCGTGCTCACAGCACTCAAGGACGGGCTCGGGGCGGAGAACCTGGCGACGTGGACCAGCCCCGACGGCGGCTATTTCATCACCTTGACGACGATGGACGGCATCGCCGATCGCGTCGTGAAGCTCGCCGCCGAGGCCGGAGTCAAGCTCACACCGGCAGGCGCCACTCATCCCTACGGGCTGGATCCGAACAACAGCATCATCCGCATCGCCCCGACGATGCCGACGCTCGAGGACGTCGAGCTGGCCGCCGCCGGACTCGTCGCCTGCGTGCGGCTGGCCAGCTATGAGAAGCTCATGGCCGGCTGAAGCAGCGTCACCGTCTGAGCAGCCTCGGTGGGCATCTCAGGGAAGACGGCACCGCCCCCGAACCGATCGGTTCGGGGGCGGTGCCGTTTCACTTCAGGTCGCAGCGGCCGCTGAGGCCGACTCGGAGTCTGCAGGGACTCAGCGAGTACGGCGGATCAGTACTCGTAGAAGCCGCGGCCGCTCTTCACACCGAGCAGACCGGCGTCAACCATGCGCGAGAGCAGCACGGGCGGCTTGGTGGCGAGGTCACCGGTCTCTTCGTACATGCTCTGTGCGGCGAAGAGGCAGGTGTCGAGTCCGACGAGGTCGGCGAGCTTGATCGGGCCCATCGGGTGTGCACACCCGTTGACCATGCCCGTGTCGATGTCCTCCTTCGTCGCGAATCCGGATTCGAGCATCCGGATGGCGCTGCACAGGTACGGGATGAGGAGCGCATTGACGATGAAGCCGGGACGGTCCTCGGCCTGGACTGGTTTCTTGCCGAGCACGTCCGTGACGAATCCCGTGACGGTGTCGCTGACATCGTCGGCGGTGAGCACGGACGACACGATCTCGACGAGCGGCTGCACGGGTGCCGGGTTGAAGAAGTGAATGCCGAGGACCCGTTCGGGACGCGAGGTCGATTGCGCGAAGCGGATGATCGGCATCGACGACGTGTTCGAGGCGAGGATCGCCTCGGGGTCGGTGACGACCTCGTCGAGTTCCGCGAAGATCGACTTCTTGATGTCCTCGTTCTCACTTGCCGCCTCGATCACGAGCTGGCGGTCGGCCAGATCGGCGATGTCGGTGGTGAAGCGCAGGTTCGACAGTGCCTTGTCTCGGGCGTCGGCGTCGAGCTTTCCCTTTTCGACGGCGCGGCCCAAGGACTTCTCGATCCTCGCCCTGCCGGCAGCCGAGGCCTCGTCGTTGATCTCACGGACGATCACGTCGAGACCGGACTTCGCGAGCACCTCGGCGATTCCGGCGCCCATGAGTCCGCTGCCGATGACGGCGGTGCGTTGAATGGTCATTGTCTGCTCCTATTCGATGTCGGGTGGTGGAAGGTTCAGCTCATGCGGGCGAGGAACCAGTCGCTCGACCGGATCTGCTTCATGGCTTCCCGGCGGCGGTCCTTCGGCAGGGTCTGGATGTAGACCTGTCCGTCGAGGTGTCCCACCTCGTGCTGCAGCATCTGGGCGAACACCTCGGTGCCTTCGATCTCGACCGGCTCATTCTGCGCATCCACACCCCGCACCCGAGCGAACTCGTAGCGCGGGGTCGGGAAGAACAGTCCGGGCACGGACAGGCAGCCCTCTTCGATGTCGCGCAGCTCTCCCCCGAGTTCGACGATCTCGGGGTTGAATACGCAGCCGGTGCGCCCGTCGAGGTCGTAGCCGAAGGCCCGCAGGCCGACCCCGATCTGCGGGGCCGCGACGGCGGCTCGACCCTCCGGCCGAGCCGAGTCGACGAGGTCCTCGGCCAGTGCTGCGATGTGTTCGTCGAAGACGGTCACCGGTTCGCAGGCGCTGCGCAGAACAGGGTCGCCCCAGAGGCGGATGTCGCGTTCAGCCATCGATGACTACGACGAGGTCGCCGCCCTCGAGCTGCTGGACATCGGCGATCGCGACACGGGAGACGGTGCCCCCGGTCTGGGTCGTGATCGTCGCTTCCATCTTCATCGCCTCGATCGTTGCGATGGTGTCACCGACGGCGACCGTGTCGCCCTCGTGCACCTGCATCGTCACGACGCCGGCGAAGGGGCTGCCGACGTGGCCGCGGATGTTCGGATCGGCCTTCTCCGCGGTCTTGACCTCGCTCTCGACCGAACGGTCGCGAACGTTGAGAGGACGCAGCTGGCCGTTGAGGGTGAACATCACCGAACGCATTCCGCGTTCGTCGGTGCCGCCGATCGCCTGGACGCCGATGAGCAGGTTCTTGCCCTTCGCCAGCTCGACCGCGTGCTCCTCGCCGGGGGTAAGCCCGTAGAGGTATTCGGAGGTCTCGACGACGGAGAGGTCGCCGTAGCTCGAACGCATCTGCTCGAATTCCTTCGTCGGCCCGGGGAACAGGAGCTCGTTGAGCTTGTCCTTGCGCTCCCGACCGGACTCCCTGAGCGCCTCGGCATCGGCGGGCTCGAGCTTCTCGACGAGGGGCTTGTGCGCTCGACCGGCCAGGGCCTTCGTGCGGAACGGCTCGGGCCAACCGCCCGGAGGATCACCGAGGTCGCCGTTGAGGAACCCGATCACCGAGTCCGGGATGTCGAACTTGTCCGGGTTCTCCGCGAAGTCCTCCGGCGAGACGCCGGCACCGACGAGGTGCAGGGCGAGGTCGCCGACGACCTTCGACGACGGAGTCACCTTGACGAGGTGGCCGAGGATCGAATCGGCTGCCGCGTACATGTGCTCGATGTCTTCGAATCGCTCCCCCAGTCCCAGGGCGACGGCCTGCTGGCGCAGGTTCGACAGCTGTCCGCCGGGGATCTCGTGACGGTAGACGCGGCCGGTGGGTCCGGCGAGGCCGGATTCGAACGGGGCGTAGACCTTGCGCACCGACTCCCAGTACGGCTCGAGGTCGCTGACGGCGTCGAGGCTGATGCCCGTGTCGCGGTCGGTGTTCTCGAAGGCCGCGACGAGGGCCGACAGGCTCGGCTGGCTGGTGGTGCCCGCCATCGACGCCGACGCGGCGTCCACGGCATCGGCGCCGGCTGCAGCCGCGGCGTAGAGGCTGGCGAGCTGACCGCCGGCCGTGTCATGGGTATGGACGTGGACAGGCAGGTCGAAGTTCTCCCGCAGTGCGGTCACGAGCTTCGCGGTGGCAGCGGGACGCAGCAGACCGGCCATGTCCTTGATTGCCAGAACGTGTGCACCGGCGTCGACGATCTGTTCGGCAAGACGCAGGTAGTAGTCGAGCGTGTAGAGTTCTTCCTTCGGATCGAGGATGTCCGAGGTGTAGCACAGGGCCACCTCGGCCAGTGAGGAGTTCGTGGCACGGACAGCCTCGATGGCCGGGCGCATCTGCTCGACATCGTTGAGAGCGTCGAAGATGCGGAAGATGTCGATGCCGGTGCGAGCCGCCTCGTCGACGAAGGCGTCGGTGACCTCTGTCGGGTACGGGGTGTAGCCGACGGTGTTGCGCCCGCGCAGGAGCATCTGCAGGTTGATGTTGGGGACCGCGGTCCGCAGCGCCTCGAGACGCTCCCAGGGATCCTCACCGAGGAAGCGCAGCGCCACGTCGTAGGTCGCACCGCCCCAGGCCTCGATGCTCAGCAGCTCCGGGGTCATCCGGGACACGTGGCCGGCGACGGCCAGCAGATCGCGGGTGCGCACACGGGTGGCCAGGAGAGACTGATGGGCGTCTCGGAAGGTCGTGTCGGTCACGGCCAGGGCGGTCTGCTCGCGCAGGGCGCGAGCGAAGACTTCGGGTCCGAGCTCTGCGAGGCGATCCCTGCTGCCGGGACTCGGGTCGACCGACAGATCGATGTCGGGGAGCTTGTCGCCCGGACGGATGCGCACACCCGGTTCGCCGTGGGGACGGTTGACGGTGACATCGGCGAGGTAGTCGAGCAGCTTCGAACCGCGGTCGGCGCTGACGCGAGCGTCGAGCAGCTGCGGACGCTCCTCGATGAAGGACGTCGAGAGATCGCCGGCGACGAACGAGGGATCGTCGAGCACAGCCTGGAGGAACCCGATGTTCGAGGACACGCCGCGGATGCGGAATTCGGCGAGGGCGCGCTTGGCCCGGCCGACGGCCTGCGGGAAGTCCCGGCCGCGGCATGAGAGCTTGACGAGCATCGAGTCGAAGTGCGGACTCACGGCCGCACCGGCGTGGACGGTGCCACCGTCGAGACGGACACCGGCGCCGCCGGCCGAACGGTACGCGGTGATCGTGCCGGTGTCGGGGCGGAACGAGTTCGCCGGATCCTCGGTGGTGATGCGGCACTGCAGGGCGGCTCCCTTGATCCGCATGTCCTCCTGGCGCAGGCCGATCCCGTCGAGGGTCTCACCGGAGGCGATGCGCATCTGCGAGGCGACGAGGTCGACGTCGGTGATCTCCTCGGTCACGGTGTGCTCGACCTGGATGCGCGGATTCATCTCGATGAACACATGCTTGCCCGCACGCGGACCGTCGGTCTCGAGGAGGAACTCGACGGTGCCGGCGTTCTGGTAGCCCAGCGCCTTCGCGAATTTGAGGGCGTCGGCGTGGAGCGCCTCGGCGATGGTGGGATCGAGGTTCGGGGCCGGAGCGATCTCGACGACCTTCTGGTGGCGTCGCTGCACGGAGCAGTCGCGTTCGAAGAGGTGGATGGCGTTCGAGTCGTTGTCGGCGAGCACCTGCACCTCGATGTGGCGGGGGCGCTGCACGGCCTGCTCGATGAAGACCGTCGGGTCGCCGAAGGCGCCTTCGGCCTCACGCATGGCGGCCTTGAGGGCGTCTTCGAGATCCGAGGCCTGAGCGACTCGGCGCATGCCGCGTCCGCCGCCGCCGGCGACGGCCTTGACGAAGAGCGGGTACTCCATCGACTCGGCGTCTGCGAGGAGCTGCGCGATGTCGGCCGAGGGTCGGGTGGAGTCGAGGACGGGGATGCCGGCGTTGCGGGCGGCAGCCAGTGCCTGCACCTTGTTGCCGGCGAGTTCGAGGACGTCCGCTTTCGGGCCGATGAAGGTGATGCCCGCCTCGGCGCAGGCCCGCGCCAGATCGGGATTCTCCGACAGGAAGCCGTAACCGGGATAGATGGCGTCGGCGCCACTCTCCTTGGCGACTCGCAGCATCTCCTCGACGCTGAGGTAGGCCCTGACGGGGTGGCCCTCTTCGCCGATCATGTAGGCCTCATCGGCCTTCATGCGATGTTCGGAGTTGCGATCTTCATAGGGGAAGACGGCGACGGTCGAGGCTCCGAGCTCATAGGCGGCGCGGAACGCACGGACGGCGATCTCTCCGCGGTTGGCCACGAGGACTTTAGAGAACATAGGTGTCTCTCACTTCTGTATCGGCCGCACTGGTGCGACTGGTCGACAGGCTGTCGGGAACATACTCTACTCAGTGACCTGGAACACTCTGTCGACCGGGGGTCCACTTTCGACTGAGACGTGTGTCTCGGCGTGGTCGGCGCGGCCGGGCACGGCCCGATACGTTACCGTAGGAGGGTGCTTGTCCTCAGTATCAGCAGCCTCAAAGGCGGAGTCGGTAAGACATCCGTGACGCTCGGTCTCGCCTCGGCGGCATACAGCAGGGGAATTCCGACCCTAGTCGTCGACATGGACCCCCAAGCGGATTCGTCGACCGGCCTCGATGTGCCGACCTCGACGCGGGTCGATATCGCCGATGTTCTCGCTGCTCCGAAGTCCCAGAAGATCCTGTCCGAGGCGATCATCCCCTCGGGGTGGGTCGGCGATAAGCTCGGGCATCTCGATGTGATCTCCGGTTCGCCTCGCGCCGCCGAGTTCGATCGCCCGTCGCTGTCGGAGCGCTATCTGCGTCGGCTCGAGGACGCGCTCAGTCGGATTGCCAAGGGATATCGTCTCGTCCTCATCGACTGTCCTCCCAGCCTCAACGGACTCACCCGCACGGCGTGGACGGCGAGCAACCGGGTCGCCGTCGTCACCGAACCGAGCTTGTTCTCCGTGGCCGCTGCCGACCGTGCCCTGCGCGCGACCGATGAGCTGCGCCAGCGCGGGGCGAGTGACCTGCAGCCGCTGGGCCTCGTGGTCAACAGGGTTCGTGCAGGGTCGACCGAGCACGACTACCGCATCCAGGAGATGCGAGAGATGTTCGGGCCTCTCGTGCTCAATCCGCCGCTGGCCGAGCGGGCAGTGATGCAGCAGGCCCAGGGGTCCGCCCGCCCCATCCACTCATGGCCGGGCAAACCCGCCGAGGAGGTCGCCGGTTCCTTCGACGCCCTGCTCGAGCGTGCGCTGCGTTCGGAGAGCATCCGCAGCCGACGCGGCAGCGCTGCGGCGAAGCCGGAGAAGCAGAAGGCCGACAAGCAGTAGCGGAGCAGCAGCAACCGGACGAGGAGTCGCGCCCCGCTGCGAACCCTGCCGGCGCGGGCCGGAGCGGCCCGGGGGAAACCCGGAGCCACCACAACTGTATGTCCGAAGTGCCCACGCAGTGCATTTATGCACTGCGTGGGCACTTCTGCTAGACACTTACTCGGACGAGGCCACGGACCAGGCACCGCCTCACCGCGCACAAGATCTCGTGCGGGAGCACCAACCCCACCGGGAATCGCGGAGGCGGTCCACCCTGTCGGATGGACCGCCTCGGCGATGGTGGTGGGAACTCGGTGAGACTCCTCAGCCGCTCTTGCGTGCGCGACGAGCGGCCAGCTCGTCCATAGCCTCGATGACGGCGTCGTCTTCGGGGATCCGTTCGCTGGGAAGTTCGGAGAGCGTTCCTTCGACCTCGTTCCAGACGCGGCCGACGGCGATGCCGAACACACCTTGGCCGCCCTGCAGGAGGTCGACGACCTCATCGGGCGAGGTGCACTCGAAGACGCTGGCGCCATCGGACATCAGAGTGATCTGAGACAGGTCCTCGACACCGCGGGACCGCAGATGATCGACCGCGGTGCGGATCGACTGGAGCCCGACGCCGGTGTCGAGGAGTCGCTTGACGATCTTGAGGACGAGGATGTCGCGGAAGCTGTAGAGTCGCTGGCTGCCGGATCCGGTTGCGTTCCGGATCGACGGGGTGACCAGATCGGTGCGGGCCCAGTAGTCGAGACGACGATAGCTGATGCCGACGACCTTGCAGACGGTGGGACCGCGGTAGCCGGCCTCTTCGTCGAGAACGGGCAGATCATCATCGAACAGCAGCCCTTGGGCTGCTGACGGCATCGGCGTCATGTCGACGCTTTCGTGACTTGAGCGGTTCACACCGACTCCTCCTTAAAGTCCCTGGGGGAAGCGAAGGTCGCTTGGAAGGACCGAGAACATAGTCATTCTAGCCCTCTTCCCAGCGAACCTACAGTGGGATTCAACAACTCCAAGTTATTCTGCCTGCCCGGTCAGGACAAACACCGCAAGGTAACGATTTCTGCGTGTCGCCGTTATCGCAGTATTCGAACACGAACCGCGGCCGTCGGATGGAGCCGGTGGTGAGGGCTTCAGGGCTTCTTCGGCGGCGTGTCCGGCTTGTCGTCCTCGGCGCCGTGGCCGGCACCGGCGGACGGATCCTCGGGCTTTTCGGACTTCTTGGGCTTCGCGCTGGTCAGCAGCTTCGTCTTCACGGTCGAGGCGTAGGTGTCGACGTATTCCTGGCCGGAGAGTCGCATGATCTCGTACATGATCTCGTCAGTCACCGAGCGCAGCAGGAACCGGTCGGTCGGCAGCCCGGAGTATTTCGAGAAGTCCATCGGGGAGCCGAAGACCACGCCGACACGACGCAGCTTGGGCACGAGCCTGCCGGCGGGCTGGAGCTTGTCGGTGCCGATGATGGCCACCGGAATCACGGGCGCGCCGGATTCGAGGACGAGCCGTGCGATGCCGGTCCGGCCGCGATAGAGCTTGCCGTCGGGTGATCGGGTGCCTTCGGGGTAGATGCCCAGCGAATTGCCCTCGCCGAGGACCCTGAGCCCGGATTCGAGAGAGGCTTGCGAACCCGATCCTCCGCCGCGGTCCATCGGAAGCTGGTTGTTGAGCTTGAAGAACCAGCGGGTCACCGCCCCTTTGATCCCGCGACCGGTGAAGTAGTCCTTCTTTGCAAGGTAGACCACTGGCCGCGGAGCGAGAAGAGGGACGAAGATCGAGTCCATGAAGTGGTTGTGGTTTCCCGCGATGATCGCCGGGCCGTCCGCCGGCAGATTGTCCAGGCCGCGCACCCAGGGACGGAAGAGGATCCGCAGGATGGGTCCGGCGAGGACTCGCTTGAGAAACCAGTAGAACACGCGCACCCTTCCATGTACGACTCCTTGTCGTCCTCGGCAATCATATATCCACACGAACCGTGAACGGCGATGCCCAGACTATGTCATTCGTGCCATGCTGGATGCATGGAGATCGATTTCACACCTCGGGCCGATCCGATGGCCGCCTACAGCAAGGTCGTCGGATCCTCGAGCGCGGTCCTCTTCCTGCACGGGCTGACCGGCTCACCCGTGCCCTGGGTGCCGATCGCACGCGCGGTCGCGGCTGAAGGCATCGACGTCAGTGTGCCCGTCCTGCCCGGCCACGGCACCACCTGGCGGGATATGGACTCCACCGGGTGGGCCGACTGGCTCGCCGCGGCCCGCGGCGAACTCGGTCGACTGCAGGCCGCTCATGATCGCGTCACCGTCGCCGGACTCTCCATGGGAGGATCCCTCGCCCTGGCACTCGCGGCCGCGGAAGGCGCGCCCGACGAGATCGTCGTGGTCAATCCCGCGCTCTACATCGACTCCCCCTTCGCACCTCTGCTGCCCGCCCTCCGCCGAGTCGTGCGCACCATCCCGTCGATCGGCGGCGACATCGCCCACCCCGATCGCGATGAGCGTGCTTACCCCCGCACTCCCCTGGCACCGCTGGCGACCTTCCACCGGGCGCTGAATGTCCTGCGCGAGGACCTGTGGAAGATCGACCGCCCGGTCACCGCCATGATCTCCGGTGAGGACAACGTCGTCGGCCCGCGGTCGCTGCGCGTCCTGCGCTCGCGGCTGCCGCACCCGCCGCGCATCGTCACCCTGCGCCGTTCCCGACACGTCGCCACCCTCGATTTCGACGCCGACACCATCGCCGAGGTGGTGCTCGACCGAGCTTGCACCGACACCGTCGACGGAGCCGGGAGGAGCGCGGGCGGGGAATAGCCCTCGCTCGCAGATTGCTGTGACGGATATGGATGACGAGCACGACCCCACGACGCCGGAGGACGGCCGGGAGGACGACGGACGGGAAGACTGGAGGGACGAGGTTCCCGATTCGGAGCGGATCGGCCGCGATCGTTCGCGCATCGGCGACGATGAGTGGGAGGACCTCGTCCGACAGATCGCCGAGCCCTCGGCCCCGATGGGTGATATCCCCGCCGAGGAGGTCCGTGCCGCTCTCGACGACGATCATTGGCAGCCGGGACCGGCCGAACCCATCGGCTGGCGCACCGCCTCCCCGACGCTCGTACTGTCCTGGGCGGCCGCCCTCGGCGCTGTCGCCCTGCTCCTCATCGGGGTCATCTTCTTCCGTCCGCTGCCCGGCTGGTATCTTCTCATCGGACTCGCCGTGGGCGTGGGCGGCGGCATCGGCCTGTTCTTCCACCTCCCGCATCACCGGTCGCCCGATGACGGCGACGGCTCCTCAGTGTGAGCACAGCATCGCTGCGCCCGTGTCATCGGCGGCTGAGACACTGGAGACCATGACCGTTCCATTCGACCGCGCCCCCAGCGCTCTGCAGAATACACAGCTGTCCTTCGACAGCCTCGGCACACCGCTGTCCGATGTCACGTTCGTCATCGTCGACCTCGAGACCACTGGCACCAGGGCGGGCCAGTCGGAGATCACCGAGATCGGTGCGGTCAAGACGCGCGGCGGTGAGGTGATCGGAGAATTCCAGTCACTGGTCAAACCCGAGAAGTCGGTCATCAGCCCCTTCGTCGCCCGGCTCACCGGCATCACCCATGCGATGGTCGACGACGCCCCCTCGATCGCCGCGGTCCTGCCGAGCTTCCTCGAGTTCTCGATCGGTGCGGTCCTCGTCGCCCACAACGCGCCGTTCGACATCGGCTTCCTGCGTTCGGCGTGCGAAAGGCTCGACTACCACTGGCCCGCGCCCACCGTCCTCGACACCGTGACACTCGCCCGGCGAGTCGTCGGCCGCGATGAGGTCCGCAACCACAAACTCTCGACGCTTGCCGCTCACTTCGGCACCCAGGTCGCTCCCGATCACCGTGCGCTCTCCGATGCGCGGGCGACCGGGGAGCTGCTCCACCACCTGTTCGAGCGCTTCGGCGGCTACGGGGTGACCACCCTCGAGGAGCTGTCGACCGTACGCCAGTCCGGGTGGGCGAAGAGACAGGCGAAGTCGCACCTCGCCAAGGGAGTGCCGACATCACCCGGCGTCTACATGTTCCTCGACGGCACCAGGCGAGTCCTCTACATCGGCAAGTCGGGAAATATGGCCCGCCGCGTGCGCGGATACTTCAATGCCTCGGAGAACCGCGGCCGGATGGCGGAGATGATCACCGCTGCGCAGGAGATCAGCTGTCTGCCCTGCGCACACGCTCTCGAAGCCGAGGTCAGGGAGATCCGGCTCATCGGCGAACTCGCCCCGCCCTACAACCGACGCTCGAAGAATCCCGAGCGGAACTCGTGGATCGTGCTCAGCGACGATCTCTTTCCGCGGCTGTCGGTGGCACGTTCGGACTCGGCACTCGAGCGCTCTCCCGCCCCGCCGCTGGGTCCTTTCCGCTCGCGTAAACGCGCCCAAGCGGTCAAGGAGCTCCTCGACACCCTCTACCCCGTGAAGAGGTGCACAACGAAGGTGACGAAACGCAGCCTCGGCGAGCACCGGCCCTGTGTGAGCGCCCAGGTCGGCCAGTGCGGAGGACCCTGCGCGGGTATCACCGACCCCGATGCCTACCGGGAGAGCATCGCAGAACTCTTCGACCTCCTCGGCGACGATCTGTCCTCACTGCAGCGCCTCGGCGCCGAACGGATGCAGCGCCTGGCAGGCGAAGCGCGCTTCGAGACGGCGGCGGAGGTCCGCGACGCGCTTCGGTCCGCGGTCACGACCGCCGCCCGCGCCGAGGACGTCGCCGGTCTGCGTGCCGTGCCGGAGATGCTCGCCGCCGCGCCCGGGTTCGAGTCCGGCTGGGACCTCGCGGTCATCCGTCACGGACGACTCGCCGGAGCCGGCCACGTCACTGCGCGATCCGGCATGGCGGAGGCCTTCGCTGCGTTGCGATCGACCGCGGAATGGGTGCCGGCACCCGGACCGCTGCCGCGGAGCACCGACTCGCTGCCGGAAGAGACGCGACTGCTGGCCGGCTGGCTCGAGACCGCGGAGCTCATCGATGCTGCGCCGGCCGACGACGCCGGCTGGTCACTCCCCCGCGCAGGCGCCAACGCCCATGCGCGGGCCTCAGGTGCGATTGGCCTCGGCGACGCGATGTGAGACCTCGATGAGCTGATCGAGCTTCGCTGCACCGCTCCCGTCGTCGATCGTCCCGATCGCCGTCTGCAGCTTGGTCGCGAGTCGCTCGGTGAAGGTTCCGATGGCGGATTCGTCGGCGGCGACGAGAGCCGCGGCCGCATTGACGGCCACGATGTCGCGGACCGGTGACCGTTCTCCTGAGAGCACAGCACGCGTGATGTCGGCGTTCTGCTCGGGCCCGCCGCCGCGCAGGTCGTCCTTCGTCGCCCGGTCGATGCCGAGGTCGAGGGCATCGAAGCTCGTGTGCTCGATCTCGCCGTGCCGGACCTCCCAGACGTCGTTGACCGCAGTGTTGCTCAGCTCGTCGAGACCGTCACGAGACCGGAATACGACCGCCTGATGACCGCGCTTGGCCAGCGTGCCCACGACCAGCGGCGCCATCTGCGCGTCCGCGACTCCGATCGCGGTGTGACGAGCTCGTGCCGGATTCGTCAGCGGACCGAGGATGTTGAATGCCGTGGGCACGCTGATCTGTCGGCGGACCGCGGCGACGAACTGCATCGAGGGATGGAAGACGTTGGCGAAGCAGAAGGCCAGCCCGACCTCCTGGGCGATCTGTCCGGTCTGCTCGGGCGTGATGTCGAAGCGCACGCCGAGGGCTTCGAGCACGTCGGCAGACCCGGAGGCAGAAGAGGTCGCCCGATTGCCGTGCTTGACCACCCGCTGACCGGTGGCCGAGATGATCATGGCCGCGGTCGACGAGATGTTCGCCGTCTTCGCTCGGTCACCTCCGGTGCCCACGATGTCGACGGAGTCCTCAAGCCCCGGCAGGGGCACGGCGTGATCCATCATCGCCGACACGAGCCCGGCGATCTCGTCGACGGTCTCGCCCTTGGTGTGATGGGCGGCGAGGAATGCGGCCATTGTCACATCAGGTGTCTTGCCCGACATGATCTGATCCATCGCCCAGGCCGCCTGGTCCCCGGTGAGGTCCTGCTGGTGCATCAGCGCCATGAGCAGGTCCGGCCAGTTCTGCGCGGCTGCCTGTTCCGGGCTGAGGGCCGCAGAGGCCGGTGCTGCCGGTGTGGTCAGGGGCGTGGAATCGGTCATCCGGATGAACTCTCGCTAGGTGTCGCCGCCGCCCCGCAGTACGGGGCGGCCCTTACCTGCGGCATCCTATCCTGTGTTCGACACGCGGGCAGAAGTGACTTGCGAAACGAGATTCCAGCACCAGATCGCGGTTTTCGCTACATCGTGTAGAAATTTCTTTCCCGAAACCTGGGTAAAAGATGAAAACTCACCCCCAGACGGGTAATAATGGGGTTGTGTCAACTGCCACTGCATCTCAAACAGCGCCAGCACATCCGGTTGTCAATCGCCCGAATGTGACCACGGTGGGCTTCATCGTGTTCCTCGCGAGCGACCTGATGTTCTTTGCCGCGCTCTTCGCCATGTACTTCACCATCCGATCCGTTGTGCCGGAGCTGTGGGAGACGAGGACCGAGATCCTCGACATCCCGTACGCCCTCGGCAACACGATCATCCTGGTGTCGTCTTCGTTCACCTGCCAGCTCGGTGTGTTCGCCGCCGAGCGGTTCCGTCCTCGGCGGACCGGATCCCTGTTCAACATCTCCAAGTGGGGAATGGTCGAGTGGTTCTACCTCACCTTCCTCCTCGGAGCGGTCTTCGTCTCCGGTCAGGTCATGGAGTACGCGACCCTCGTCAGCGAGGGAATCGCCATCAACTCCGACGGGTACGGCTCCGTCTTCTACCTGACGACAGGGTTCCACGGCATCCACGTGACCATCGGCCTCATCTGCTTCCTGCTCGTCATCGGGCGTTCCTACGGGGCGAAGAAGTTCGGCCACCACGAAGCCACATTCGCGATCTGCGTGTCCTACTACTGGCACTTCGTCGATGTCGTCTGGATCGGCCTTTTCGGCGTCATCTACCTGCTGCAATAGCCGGTCTGAGATGCTCGGCCCCCACGACTCACAACACTTCAAGCAAAGGACGATCAAGTGAAGCTTCTAGCAGATCGCCGCAGACATCCCATGGCGCTGGTGGCGCTTCTTCTCGTGGGACTGCTGCTGACCGGCGGAGCCTATGCACTCTTCACGCAGACTTCGAGCGCCAAGGCAGACACAGCCAGCGCCTCGGACATCAAAGAGGGCAAGAAGCTCTTCCAAGCCAACTGCGCCACCTGCCATGGTATGAACGCAGAAGGCTCGAAGGCCGGACCGGGCCTCATCGGCGTAGGCGCCGCGGCAGTCGACTTCCAGGTCGGGACCGGACGTATGCCGCTGCAGGCCAACGGCCCGCAGGCACGTGTCAAGGAACCGCAGTTCGACGATGAGCAGACCTCGCAGCTGGCCGCCTACGTCGCTTCGCTCGGTCCCGGCCCCGCAGTGCCCGAGGACGAATACCTCGACGCATCGAAGGGCGACCCCGCTGCAGGCGGCGGCCTGTTCCGCACCAACTGCGCGATGTGCCACAACGTGGTCGGCGCCGGCGGTGCCCTGACACGCGGCAAGTATGCACCGAACCTCTCCGAGGTCTCGGAGAAGCACCTCTACGAAGCGATGCAGACCGGCCCGCAGAACATGCCGATCTTCAACGACGCGAACCTGACCCCTGACGACAAGCGCGATGTCATCGCCTACGTCAAGGAAGTCTCGGACAACCCCTCCCCCGGCGGATTCAAGCTCGGATCGCTGGGACCGGTGGCAGAGGGTCTGTTCATCTGGTTCTTCGGACTGGCAGCCGTCATCGGTATGACAGTGTGGCTGTCATCCAGGGCCAAGTGAGTCCGGCTGTGTCGTTCACCATCCATCACGAGAATAGACGGGGAATTCAATGACCTCGAAAGAGCACTCCGGCGGCGGCAGCCAGCTCGAGGAGTTGAACGGGTTCACCAACCCGGGTCTGCCCGAGCACAAGCCGCGCTTGTCCGATGCGGATCCGCGGGCCCAGAAGGTCGCCGAACGACAGGTCGCGGGATGGTTCGTCCTGTCGATGGTCGGAACCATCTGGTTCATCGTCGCCTACTTCCTCTTCTCCCCCGGCGAGTCGATGCGAAGCATCCGTCTGCACACCATGTTCGTCGGCCTCGGTGCCGCCGTGGCGATGTTCTCCATCGGCTTCGGTGCGGTGCTGTGGGCGAAGAACCTCATGAGCGATCACGAGGGAGTCGACGAACGCCATGACATCGGCGGCAGCGAAGAGGATCAGGCGATCGCGCTCGAGATCCTCCACCAGGCCAAGGAAGAGTCAGGCATCGCCCGACGCCCGCTCCTGCGCAACACGCTCATCGCCGCCTTGGCCATCGCACCGCTGCCTGCGGTCCTCGTCTTCCGAGACCTCGGACCGCTGCCCGGCGACAAGATGTTCAACACGTTGTGGTCGAAGGGCACCCGCCTGATCCGCGACGTCGGCGGAATCCCCGCGGTCGACTCGGAACGTCCGATCAAGGCCGATGAGGTCACCATCGGATCCGCCTACCACGTTCTGCCTTCCGGCATCGGCGACGAGGAGGCAAGCGAGCACCCGCTGAACGAGAAGGCCAAGGCCGCTGTTCTGCTCATGCGCATCGATCCGAAGGAGCTCAAGGAAGATCCGGACCGCAAGGACTGGTCCCACGACGGAATCGTCGCCTACTCGAAGATCTGCACGCACGTCGGCTGCCCGGTGGCACTGTACGAGCACCAGACCCACCATCTGCTGTGCCCGTGCCACCAGTCGACCTTCGACGTGACCGAACACTGCAAGGTCATCTTCGGCCCGGCCAAACGACCGCTTCCTCAGCTGCCCATCACCGTGGACAGCGAAGGCTACCTGGTTGCCCAGTCGGACTTCCCTGAGCCTGTCGGACCTACGTTCTGGGAGATCAACCACCCATGAGTACTACAACGCCAACCACCACCATCGGGAAGGCAGCAAACTTCGCCGAGACTCGCGTTGGGGCTTCGGTCCTGGTCCGTGAGTTCGGTCGCAAGATCTTCCCGTCACATTGGTCCTTCATGCTCGGTGAGGTCGCTCTCTACAGCTTCATCATCGTCGTCCTCTCCGGAACGTTCCTCACGTTCTTCTTCCAGCCCGCCATGGGTGAGCTGCACTACGAGGGTCCCTGGTTGCCTCTGCGCGGTGTGGAGATCTCCGAGGCCTACGACTCGACTCTGCGGATCTCGATGGAGATCCGCGGCGGCCTGTTCATCCGTCAGATGCACCACTGGGGAGCCCTCCTCTTCGTCGCCGCTCTGAGCATCCATATGCTGCGCGTGTTCTTCACCGGGGCATTCCGCCGTCCGCGCGAGCTCAACTGGGTCGTCGGTGTCCTGCTGGTCATCATGGGCATGGCCGCCGGCTTCACCGGCTACTCGCTTCCCGACGATCTGCTCTCGGGCAACGGCCTGCGCATCATCGACGGAATCCTCAAGTCGCTGCCTCTGGTCGGCACCTACATCTCGTTCTTCCTCTTCGGAGGCGAGTTCCCCGGCATCGACATCGTGGCGCGTCTCTACACGCTCCACATCATGATCGTGCCCGCTCTGCTCATCGCGCTCATCGGCATCCACCTGGTGTTCGTGGTCGTGCACAAGCACACTCAGTACCCGGGTGCGGGCAACACCGAGAAGAACGTCGTCGGTGAGCCTGTCCTCCCGACATTCGCGGCCAAAGGCGGCGGATTCTTCTTCCTCATCTTCGGTCTGCTCTCACTGATCTCGGCACTGTTCACGATCAACCCGATCTGGAACTACGGACCCTACGACCCGTCGCCGGTGTCTGCAGGTACCCAGCCTGACTGGTACATCGGTTGGGCCGACGGATTCCTGCGCATCGTGCCGGGCTGGTTCGAGTTCTACATCTTCGGATGGCCGATCTCGCTGAACATCAACAGCGCCGTGATCGTCATGGGCGGCGTCTTCCTCGTGATGTTCGTCTACCCGTTCTTCGAGGCATGGCTGCTCAAAGACAACCGTGAGCACCACATCCTCGATCGTCCGCGCAACAACCCGACTCGCACGGCCATCGGTGTCGCAGGAATCATCTTCTACTGCAACATGTGGGCCGCCGCTTCGGGTGACATCATCGCTGTGTTCTTCCAGATGTCGCTCAACGATATGATCTACATCTTCCGCACGGTGTTCTTCCTCGGACCGATCATCGGCTACATCATCACGAAGCGGATGTGCATCGCTCTGCAGCGCAAGGATCGTGAGATCGCTCTGCACGGCCGCGAGACTGCGCAGATCATCCGTCTCCCCCACGGTGAGTTCCTCGAGCGTCACGAGGCACTGCCCCCGCACAAGCTGTGGAAGCTCACCGCATTCGAATCGCCGGAATACAAGCCGGCCGAGCCGAATGCCGAGGGCAAGGTGACGAAGTCGGAGAAGCTGCGCGCACGACTGTCACGGTTCTTCTTCGAAGATCGTGTGGCGCCGGTGACGAAGCACGAGCTCGAGGCTTCGCATCACGACCATCACGATGCTGTCGAAGGTTCGGACAACAAGCAGCTCGGTCACTGACCGGTCGCAGTCGAGATCTCAGAGGGGCTCAGCAGTTGAATCTGCTGAGCCCCTCTTCGCGCATTCGTCCGCGTTCTGCCGATTCCGGACGAATAATGTCCGCGCGTCGTTCATCCTGGCCTGCGGTATTGGGCTGCTGTGCTGAGCACGTTTGCCGTGCAGCCACGAGTCCTGGTGAGAGATCCCGCGGCACACAGCCTGGCACCTCTACCACCAGGGCTGAGCCATCACCGTCGACCTCTTTCCTGGGCTCGGAAGTCAACGCGCTCAACCTCGACCTCCACGGCGCCTGACAGCCGCTGCCAACGATTGTTCGGTCGATCCAACATGGTCTCGCTGGCCGAAACGCGCCGGATCGACCAAACAATTTGTTGAGGACAGGGAACGGACGTGTTTCTCGCTTACGGCAGCGGCAGTGGAGGCTTCCCGGCGGGGCGCTCAACCGAGATATGACGCGAGAAGCTGTTTGAACCTCGCCATATCGGTGCGTTTCGAGACACGAAGAACCACCCACCCCTCGGCCTCCAGCAGCTGCCGGCGTTCGATGTCCACACCGAACTGGATGGACGACGTCCTGTGGTGGTCACCTTCGTATTCGATGGCGAGTTTGATATCGGGGTATCCGAGGTCAGGATGCAGAGTCGCTCCAACCAGCGAGCAGTCTACTGACGGGTGGACGACAGGCTCCGGGAACCCGTTGTCGATGATCCACAGGCGCAGCCAGGTTTCGCGCGGAGAGTCGACCGTTTCGCGGATCAAAGCCAACGCCCGTTCAGCCTTCTTGCGTTCCCGAAGGTAGCCGCTTGCCTCAGCATGAGCGCGAAGTAGATCGAGACTGGTGATCGGGCCGCTTCGACGGCGGCTGATGGCAGCGTCGCCCACCGCGATCAGCTCATTGTCGTAGAGCTGTGGCGCGAGTGCGAAGAACAGGTCGGTGCCGGAGATGATAGGCAGATCGTAGAAATCAGTTCTGTCGAATGCGGCTCTGCGCCGGAGTCTCACCCTCGCCCGACGGATACGCAGATAGGGATCGTCGCTGATGACATGAGTGCTGCGATCGATGACGCGATTGGGAAGCGGCAACCCATAGAGCACGGCCGCGGTCAGCGAATCGGCGACGATACTCGGGTGCAAGAGGCGAAGCGCCGAAAACTTGGTCCGCTGTTTCAGCCAGTTCCGGTCGGCCCATGGAGGACAGAGCACCATGGTGGAGGGGGCTGTCTCGATCCAGACACCGCGGAAGACCTGCGTGAACCGGGACTTATCTTGCAGAGCGAACTTGGTGAACCCCCGCGCCTTGAGATCATTGCTTGTGAAAGGGACGGGGGCCGTCTGAAAGTCCGCCGGCGATCGAATCGTTCTGCGCATGAATGACAGGATGGAATCCCGGCTACCGTGAGGGAATGCCCCAGGAATCGCCTGTGGACATTTCTCGCGGGTTCACAGCAGAGTACGTCTGAGTGCCGAATCCACTGCTTCCCCGCCGAGCTTGATGAACCTGGACTTCGGTCGCCGCATGGAGCGATTCGAAAGAGACGGCCGTCCACAGGATTCGGTGGTGGAGTGGGGCATCCGGAGTCGGGATCGAGGCGGGTCTTCGGCGAATTGTTCGGTCGATCCAACGTGATTTCGACGTCCAGAACGCCGTGGATCGACCAAACAATCGAGCCAAACGCTGTAGTCGTGAAGTGGAGCGAGCCAGACGCTGAACTCGTGAATCGGAGGCGGGAGGCCGAGTCCCCGGAGCCGCCCGCAAGGCGAGAACCCGACACACGTTCCTGCCCCCAGGACGAGAATGTACAACTCGCCTGTACACGCGCATGCGACGTACATGTGAGTGAATAGCGCTGTGGCCCGGACTCGCAATGAGTCCGGGCCACGGGGACTGTCCGACTGCGTCAGGCCGGTGAACGGATCACCGTGGCTGAGACGCTACGGCATCTTGGTGCGGAGGTGATCAGTGGGCGAAGTCCCCACGATCGTGTTCGTACGACAGTCCCACGAGGGCAACGAGGCCGAGCACAGCACCGAAGGGGAAGATCCACCAACCCATCGCTATTCCGTAGAACGAGATGGCACCGGCGCCGGCGCAGACGATCGGCCACCAGCTCCACGGGCTGAAGAACCCGTAGTCGGCATCGGCATCGGAGATCTCGGCGTCATCGTTGTCCTGAGGCTGGACGCCGACGCGACGGTCCGTCAGCCACAGGTAGACGCCGATCATCAGGGCCATCGCGCCGACCAGGAGCAGCGCCGGGAATCCGACGAGCTCGGTGAAGTCGGTGAAGAACCCGTAGAACACGCCTACCGCGAGGAAGAAGAGTCCGCAGAGGTTGAAGACGTAGATCGATGACTTCATTTGGCGCTGTCTCCTGTGAGCTGGGGTTCTGCCTGACCGTGTCCGCTGTACTCAAGCAGCTCGGGGTGGTTGAGGTCGAACGCAGGACGTTCGGAGCGGATCCGCGGCAGGGAGGTGAAGTTGTGACGCGGAGGCGGGCACGAAGTGGCCCACTCAAGCGACGCACCGTAGCCCCACGGATCGTCGACCGTCACCTTCGGCGCATTGCGGGCGGTGATCCACACGTTCCAGAAGAACGGAACCATGGACAGACCCAGCAGCAGCGAACCGACCGTCGATACCTGGTTCATCCAGGTGAAGCCGTCCTGCGGGAGGTAGTCGGCGTAGCGACGGGGCATGCCGTCGACACCGAGCCAGTGCTGGACGAGGAACGTGCCGTGGAAGCCGATGAACAGCATCCAGAAGTGGATGTGGCCGAGCTTCTCGTTGAGCATCTTTCCGGTCCACTTCGGCCACCAGAAGTAGAATCCGGCGAACATCGCGAACACGACGGTGCCGAAGACGACGTAGTGGAAGTGAGCCACGACGAAGTAGGTGTCGGACACCGACTGGTCGAGCGCGGGGCTGGCCAGGATGACGCCTGTGAGGCCACCGAAGAGGAAGGTGGCGAGGAAGCCGATCGACCAGACGATCGGAGTCTCGAACGTGATCGAGCCTCTCCACATCGTTCCGATCCAGTTGAAGAACTTCACACCGGTCGGGATGGCGATGAGCATCGTCATGAACGCGAAGAACGGCAGCGCCACGACGCCGGTGACGTACATGTGGTGGGCCCACACTGTCACAGACAGCGCCGCAATCGTGATCGTCGCGAACACGAGCTCTTTGTAGCCGAACACCGGTTTGCGACTGAACACCGGGAAGATCTCCGTGACGATGCCGAAGAACGGCAGCGCGATGACATAGACCTCGGGGTGTCCGAAGAACCAGAACAGATGCTGCCAGAGCACCGGTCCCCCGTTGCCCGGACTGAAGACATGCGAACCGAGTATGCGGTCGGCACCGAGGACCAGCAGAGCCGCGGCCAGAGGCTGGAAGGCCATGAGGACGAGGATGCCCGTGATGAGCACGTTCCAGCTGAAGATCGGCATGCGGAACATAGTCATGCCCGGTGCGCGCATCGTGATGACCGTGGTGATGAAGTTGACCGAACCGAGGATGGTGCCGAAGCCCTGCAGCGCGAGTCCGAGGACCCAGAGGTTTCCTCCGGCGCCTGGCGTGAACGTCGTATTGCTCAATGGCGCATAGGCCGTCCAACCGAATGATGCCGCACCCTGCGGGGTGAGGAAGCCGGAGATGGCGACGAGGCTGCCGAAGAGGTACATCCAGAACGCGAAGGCGTTCAGCCGTGGGAACGCCACATCCGGGGCACCGATCTGCAACGGCATGATGACGTTGGCGAATCCGGCGAACAGCGGGGTGGCGAACATCAACAGCATGAGCGTGCCATGCATGGTGAACAGCTGATTGTACTGTTCTTTCGTCTCCACGATCTGCATACCGGGCTCGAAGAGCTCGAGGCGGATGATGAGCGCCATCACACCGCCGACGCAGAAGAAGAAGAACGAGCCGATGAGGTACATGTACCCGATCGTCTTATGGTCCGTCGACGTGATCCAGTCGACGATGATCTTGCCCTTGCTCCGTGGAACCACGGGAGCGTCAAGAGCCGCCTGATCCATCGTGGCGGTCATTTCTCAGCACCTTCTTTCGGGTACCAGTTGCGATCGTACTCCGGTCCCAGCTGTCCTGTGTTGCCCTGATCGGCAAGCGACTTGGTGTAGTCGGCGAACTCTTCCTTCGACACGACCTTGACGTTGAAGAGCATCTCCGAGTGGTATTCACCGCACAGTTCGGCGCACTTGCCGACGTACTCGCCTTCCTTCTCGGCGCGCAGATGCAGGCTCTGGTCGTGGCCGGGGATCATGTCGCGCTTCTCGAGGAAGGCGGGGACCCAGAAGGAGTGGATGACGTCGCGGGAGTGCAGGCGGATCTCCAGGTCGGTGTCGACCGGCAGGTAGAGAACCGGCGCGGTCTTCTCGGGAGCTTCCGTGCCGTCGAGCTCGACCTGCTTGCCGGCGTAGTAGACGTCCTCGGTCTCATAGTTGAAGTCCCAAGCCCACTGCTTGGCGGCGACCTCGATGACCTGCTCGCCGGGAGTCGTATCATCGGTCGTCTTCTCCATCACCTGGACGTTCTGGAAGAAGAAGCCGAGCACGAGGACGACCGGGGTCACGGTGAACAGGATCTCGATGGGCATGCTGTAGCGCATCTGCACCGGCAGGCCGCGGTCGTGCTTGCGACGACGGTAGGCGACCATGGCCCAGAGAATGAGGCCCCAGACGATCAGGCCGACGATGAGCAGCGCGATCCAGGCACCGTTCCACAGTGACGTGTAGGCGTCGGTGTGGTTCGTCGCACCCTTGGATTCGACGGGGTAGAAGCCTGAGGCGATCTGCTCTTTCGTGCAACCCGATAGCAACGCCGGTATCAACACGGCGCTCAGAATGCCGAGCCGCTTCGCCCAGGACCGCTGCGGTCCTGACTGATTCGGAGAATCCACGTGCAGCCTTTCACAACGTTCTTTCGTCTCTGGTCAGGCCGAGAGACGTGTACTTACTCTGTCACCACCAAGACTACCGCTACACGCGGTAGAAATTCACCTGCGGATGTTCATTTGTTGAGAATACGCTGACAGAGATCGCCGCGGAGCGCGGAATCTAGCCGTGCGGAGTACTCGAGGCCTCCGACCTCCGACACGCCGAGGGTCTCAAGATGTGATGTCTGCCACTGGGTGTCGATGAGCCATGGCTCATCGGCCAACGGCGAATCCGCCGAGGTGGGACCGTCGTTCGCGGGTCCGGCCGGGTGACCGTCGGCGTCCGTCGGATCGTCCGGAGAGGCGCTCGTCGGCGCCACGGATCCGACGTCGACGGAGTCGAAGAGCGAGACGAGATGGGCCAGGGCGGCCTTCGACGCGTCCCGGCGAGTGTGGAACATCGATTCGCCGGCGAAGAAGGATCCGATCGCCACCCCGTAGAGTCCGCCGACGAGCTCATCGTCGGCCCAGACCTCGACCGAGTGTGCCCATCCGTCGCCGTGCAGTCCGAGGTAGAGGGCGATGATCTCCTCGGTGATCCAGCTGCCGGACCGGCTCGGGTCGCCGCAGGCGCGGATGACGTGTTCGAAGGCCCGATCGGTGCTGAAGGTGAAGTGCTTCATCGACTTGCGCAGACTCTTTGTCACACGCAGGTCGCCGGGCAGCAGAACGCCGCGTCGTCGCGGTGCCCACCACCCCATCCGGCCGGTTCCCCCGTCGCCGACGCCCATCGGGAAGAGACCGGCCCGATACGAAAGAAGGACCTGGGGCTGCGTGGCCGTGTACGACACGGCACGCAGATCCTCCAGGTCCATCGGTCTCAGTCCAGTGCGATCAGCCGAAGCCGATCAGTGGAACGAGTCGCCGCAGGCACAGGACCCGCCGGCATTGGGGTTGTCGATCGTGAAGCCCTGCTTCTCGATGGTGTCCGAGAAGTCGATGGTCGATCCGTTGAGGTACGGCACACTCATCCGATCGACGATGACCTCGACCCCGCCGAAGTCCCGCACGGCGTCACCGTCGAGGTGGCGCTCATCGAAATAGAGCTGGTAGATCAGTCCGGAGCATCCGCCCGGCTGGACGGCCACACGCAGGCGCAGGTCGTCGCGACCCTCCTGCTCGAGCAGGCTGCGCACCTTGTCGGCAGCGGTCGTCGACAGCTCGACCTCGTGAGTGGCCTCGGCATTTTCAGTCACAGTCATGGTTACTCCTTCTCACGTTCCTGTCCCCAGGCTACACCGCGCACAACGTCTGCGCCCTCAGCCCTATTCCCGATCACGTCACCGATTCTCACCGAGGCGCTGCAGCAGAAGCGCCTCGGCGACGATCGCGGCCCGGAAGTCCGGCAGATAGAGCGACTCGTTCGCGCTGTGCGCCCGGGCATCGGGGTCTTCGACACCGGTGACGAGGATCGACGCGCCGGGGAACACCTCGAGCAGATCGGCGATGAACGGGATCGACCCGCCGATGCCCATCTCCACGGACTCGGTGTCCCACGCGTCGCTGAGCGCCTGCCGCGCAGTCTGGACGACGGGGTCCGAATCGTCGGCGCGCCAGGGACTGCCGCCCTCGGTCTCGCCGATGCTCAGCTGGGCCCCGAAGGGCAGGTTCGCGCGCAGATGCTCTTCGACTGACCTGACCGCCGAGGCGGGGGTGTCCCCCGGCGCCAGACGGATCGAGAGCTTGGCACGCAGAGACGACTGCAGCGTGTTCGACGACACTGCGACGTCGGGGATGTCGAGGCCGATGACGGTGATCGACGGCTGCGTCCACAGCCGGGAGGCCAGGGTGCCGGTGCCGATGAGCTCGGTGGACTCGAGGACCCCGGAATCGGTGCGCAGGGTCGCCTCGTCGTAGTCGATGGCGGTTTCGGCTTCGGAGTGGAGTCCGGCCACAGCGACCGAGCCGTTGTCGTCGTGGAGGCTCGCGAGCACCTTCGTCATCGCCAGCATCGCGTCGGGTGCGACGCCGCCGTACATGCCCGAATGCACCGCGTGGTCGAGGGTGGAGATCTCGAATTCGACTGCGCACATCCCCCGCAGGCTCGTCGTCAGGGCCGGAGTCCCGGCCGCCCAGTTTCCGGAATCGGCGACGACGATGACATCGGAACGCAGACGGTCGCGGTAGGTCTCGAGGAAGTTCCGGAAACTCGGGCTGCCGGCTTCCTCTTCCCCTTCGAAGAACAGAGTGACACCCACGCCGAGGCGGTCGGCCAGCAGCCGCAGCGCCGTGAGGTGGACCATGATGCCCGCCTTGTCATCGGCGGCGCCGCGCCCGAAGAGGCGATCTCCCTTCCGCGTGGCGACGAACGGTTCGGTGTCCCAGTCCTCGGCGCGACCGGGAGGCTGCACATCGTGATGGGCGTAGAGAAGCACCGTCGGTGCACCCTCCGGAGCGGGGATCCGGGCGACGACGGCCGGGTATCCGGGGGTGCCGTCCGCTTGCTCGGCGGTGAGGATGTCGACGTCGAGACCGAGGCCCCGCGCCAACCCGGCGACCGCCTCGGCGCTGGCGGTGACCTGGGCGGCGTCGAAGCTCGGCCAGGCCACGGAAGGAATGGCCACGAGGTCCGTGAGATCGGTCAGGACGTCATCGAAGATGGCGTCCAATTCGGCATGCAGTTGTGCACTGTTGAGTGCTGAAGTCGATTCGGTCATTCTCCAAAGGTAGTATTCATCAGGTGTTCGGACGTAGAAAATCTCACGCGGAGGACGAAACCTCTGCCCCTCAGCCAGCCCATGACGAAACCGCCGCCGACGCCGCAGCCCGGCGCGAAGCGGAGCAGAAGAAGGGGCGCCCGACGCCCAAGCGCAGCCAGCAGGAGTCCGCGCGGCGCCAGCCCCTGGTGAATAGGGATCGCAAGGTTGCGAACCAGAAAGCCAAGGAGCAGCAGCGCAAGGAACGCGATCGTGCGCGCATCGGAATGATGAACGGTGAGGAGAAATACCTCACCCGCCGCGACAAGGGCCCCCAGCGTCGCTACATCCGCAACTACATCGACGCCCGGTTCTCGATCGGCGAGATCTTCATCCCGGCGGCGATCCTCATCCTCGTCATCGCCTTCACCCAGCCGGTGCAGATCCAGCAGTACTTCACCTACGCCGTCTGGGGTCTCATCGCGCTCATCGTCCTCGACGGGTTCGTGCTCAACTACATCCTCAAGAACCGGCTGCGGAACAAGTTCGGCTCGGTCGAACGCGGCATCACCTTCTACGCGATCATGCGCAGCATCCAGCTGCGTCCCCTGCGCATGCCCAAACCGCAGGTCAAGCGCCGCCAGTACCCCGAGTGAGCAGACGGCTCGACCCGAGGCCGCGGATGACGCGGCCGGGGAAGAGCGGACCGGAGTAGATCATCTCCGAATAGACCTGAACCAGATCGGCGCCCGCGGCCAATCGTGCCCGGGCGTCCTTCGCATCCGCGACTCCCCCGACGGAGATGACGGTGAGTGCGTCTCCGACCCGCCCCTTGACCAGCCGCAGCACCTCGAGAGAGCGCTCGGCCAGAGGCCGACCGGAGATCCCGCCGGCCTGGTCGGTTGCGAACTGCTCCTCGGTACCGGTGAGGACTGAGCGGTCGATCGTGGTATTCGTCGTGATGAGGCCGTCGACGCCGGCCCTCAGGGCGAGATCGCAGATCTCGAGGACATCGTCGTCGGCGAGGTCCGGGGCGATCTTGACCAGCAGCGGGACATGACCCAGCTGCGATCGCGGCTGCTCGACCACCTCGGCGGCGGTCTCCCGGACCGCGGCGATGATCGGTTCGAGGCTCGTCACAGACTGCAGGTCCCGCAGTCCCGGGGTGTTGGGCGAGCTGACATTGATGACGAGGTAGTCGGCCAGCGGAGCCAGTGCTCGCGTCGAGGCGGCATAGTCGCTGACGGCCTCGGAGGCGTCGACGACCTTGGTCTTGCCGATGTTGACGCCGACGATCGGGCGCAGCCGCTGCGGCAGTGCTGCGATCCTCCCCCGCTGCTCCGCGATGTTGAACGACGCCTGCCTGGCGCCGTCGTTGTTGAAGCCCATCCGGTTGAGCAGGGCGAGATTGTCCCGCAGCCGGAACAGACGCGGTTTGTCATTGCCCGGCTGTGCGTGGGCCGTGATGGTGCCGACCTCGATGTGTCCGAAGCCGAGCGCCGAGAGCGCGCGGACCCCGACTCCGTTCTTGTCGAACCCGGCGGCCAGACCGATCCGATTGGGAAAGGGCAGCCCGAGGACGTCGACAGGATGCACCGTCGATCGGGCGCAGACGAAGCGCAGCAGCCGACCGAGGAGCGGCACGGAGTCGAGGATGCGCAGGGCGGTGAATGAGAGGTGATGGGCGCGCTCGGCGTCCATCGGCACGAAGAGGAGCCTGAAGATCAATGAATACACGATCCTAGACTATGTCAGAGACGGTCTCGTCTGCGGCATCACACATCCGCACCGGTTTGGCATTAGGATCGAATCAACGTTCAAAGACGACTGAAAGGGAACTCATGGCTGGTGCATCCACCCCAAGCAGCTACTCCACGATCTCACCGGTGAAGGCCACCGCCTCGGTGCTGGTGATCGGTGTCGCGGATTCCTCCGTGCTCGGACTCGAGGGTGCGAAGGCGGTGCGGACCGCCCTCGACGACACGGTGAGGGCGATCGGTTTCACGGGATCGGCTGGAGCGACCGCCCGCATTCCCGCACCCAAGGGCGTGTCCGCCGGATCGGTTCTGCTTGTCGGCCTGGGTGAGTTCGACCCTTCAGGTGAGGATGTCGCAGCCGCTCATGAGGCCCTGCGCCGCGCCGCCGGTGCCGCCCTGCGTTCGCTCGACGGGGCCGAATCGATCGCCGTCGCGCTTCCGGCGGCCTCTCCTGACGGCGTCGAGGCGGTGGCTGTGGGCGCCGGTCTCGGCGCGTACAGGTTCCTCGACTACCGCAGCGAGGGCAAGGTCCCCGGAGTGCTCTCCGTGATCGGACCCAAGGGCAAGTCGTTCTCCGCCGCCCACGATTCGGGAGTCGTCATCGCGGCCGCCACGAACCGTGCCCGCGACCTCGTCAACACTCCCCCGCTCGACCTCTACCCCGAGTCCTATGCCGAGATCGTTAAGGCTCAGGCCAAGGAGCGCAGACTCAAGGTCACCGTGCTTGGTGACAAGGAGCTCGAAGCCGGCGGCTATGGGGGAATCATCGGCGTCGGGCAGGGGTCGACACGCGGACCCCGCCTGGTCAAGGTCGAATACGCTCCGAAGGGAGCCAAGCGCCATCTGGGCTTCGTCGGCAAGGGCATCACCTTCGACTCCGGCGGCATTTCGCTCAAGCCCGCCAAGAGCATGGAGGACATGAAGTCCGATATGGCCGGCTCCGCCGCCGTCCTGCAGGCGCTGTTGGGAATCTCCGACCTCGGCCTGCCGGTCCGGGTCACCGCGTGGCTGCCCCTGGCCGAGAACATGCCCGGCTCCTCTGCGCAGCGGCCCAGCGATGTGCTCACGATGCGCAGCGGCAAGCGCGTCGAGGTCACGAACACCGACGCCGAAGGCCGCCTCGTGCTCGCCGATGCCCTCACCGACGCCGATGCTGAGCGGCCGGATCTGCTCATCGACGTAGCGACGCTCACGGGCGCTCAGATCGTCGCCCTCGGCGAACGAACCTCCGGCGTCATGGGCACCCCGGCTGCCCGCGACGATGTGATCGCCGCTGCTGCTGCAGTCGGAGAGAATATGTGGGCGATGCCGATCCCGGAGGAGATGCTCTCGGGCTTCGATTCCACTGCCGCCGATCTCACGAACTCCGGTCCGCGTCCCGGCGGCATGCTGGCCGCCGCGGCCTTCCTCCGCGAGTTCGTCGGCGAGGACACGAACTGGGCTCACATCGACATCGCGGGACCGAGCTTCAACGGCTCGGCTCCCTTCGGCTACACCCCGAAGGCGGCCACCGGCGCCGCGGTGCGCACCCTCATCCAGATCGCGAAGACGCTCGACTGACCGCGAAGTTCTACGCGTTGTCGAAACCGAAGTGATGATGACCACCTGTGGCCAATCAGACAGCGTTTGCTTTCGCCCCTGGCGAGAAAAGTGGAAAGATAAGACAGAAAGCTGCGTACCGCAGTCTTATTCACAGCTACGAGGAGTAATCCGTGAGTGACTCATTGACCTACGACCTTGTCGTTCTGGGAGGCGGAACCGGTGGCTATGCCGCTGCGCTGCGCGCCGCAGAGCTGGACATGAAGGTCGCTTTGATCGAACGCGACAAGGTTGGCGGCACCTGCCTGCACCGTGGCTGCGTTCCCACGAAGGCGCTTCTGCATGCCGCCGAGGTTGCCGACTCCGCCAAGAGCTCCGAGACCTTCGGCGTCGAAGCCGAGTTCAAGGGCATCGACATCGCCAAGGTGCTCGAGTACAAGGACGGAGTCATCACCCGCAACTACAAAGGCCTGCAGGGTCTGGTCAAGGCTCGCGGAATCGACACTTACTTCGGCACCGGCAAGCTGACCGGCAAAGACACCGTCGAGGTCACCGGTGAGGACGGCAACCACACCGTCAAGGGCACCAACGTGCTGCTGTCGACCGGTTCGACCTCGAAGACCATCGGCCTCGAGATCACCGATCGCGTGATCACGAGCACCGAGGCCCTCCAGCTGAGCAAGGTGCCGAAGTCGGCGATCGTCCTCGGCGGCGGCGTCATCGGCGTCGAGTTCGCCAGCGTCTGGAACTCCTTCGGCGCCGACGTCACCATCGTCGAAGGCCTCAAGCACCTCGTGGCCAATGAGGACGAGACGATCTCGAAGAACCTCGAACGCGCCTTCAAGAAGCGCAAGATCGGCTTCAAGCTCGGTGTCATGTTCAAGGGCGTCGAAGAGACCGCCGACGGAGTCAAGGTCACCCTCGAAGACGGCTCGACCCTCGAAGCCGAGTACCTCCTCGTGGCAGTCGGCCGCGGCCCCGTCACCGAGGGCTTCGGATTCGAAGAGCAGGGCATCCCGATGGATCGCGGATTCGTCCTGGCCAACGAACGCCTCCACACCGGCGTCGGCAACATCTACGCCTGCGGCGACATCGTCCCCGGCCTCCAGCTGGCCCACCGTGCCTTCGGGCAGGGCATCTTCATCGCCGAGGAGATCGCCGGCCTCAACCCCGTGCCCGTCCTCGAAACGGGCATCCCTCGGGTCACCTACTGCGAACCGGAGATCTTCTCCGTCGGACTCTCCTCGGCTCAGGCCGAAGAGAAGTACGGCAAGGACCAGGTCGAATCGCTCGAGTACAACCTCGGCGGCAACGGCAAGTCGGTGATTCTCAACACGACCGGACTGATCAAGGTCATCCGCGAGAAGGACGGACCGGTCGTCGGCGTCCACGGCATCGGCGCCCGTCTGAGCGAGCAGGCCGGTGAGGCGCAGCTCATCGTCAACTGGGAAGCCTTCCCCGAAGAGGTGGCGCAGCTCATCCACGCGCACCCCACGCAGAACGAAGCCATCGGCGAAGCCCACCTGGCTCTGGCCGGCAAACCCCTGCACTTCCACTCATAAGATCCGAGGAGACGAAAACTCATGTCGAATTCCGTTCAGATGCCGGCTCTCGGAGAGTCGGTCACCGAGGGCACAGTCACCCGCTGGCTCAAGTCCGTCGGCGACGAGGTCGAGGTCGACGAGCCGCTGCTCGAGGTCTCGACCGATAAGGTCGACACCGAGATCCCCAGCCCGTACGCGGGCACCCTGGAGAAGATCCTCGCTGACGAAGACGATGTCGTCGAGGTCGGCGGCGACCTCGCCTACATCGGCGACGGCAGCGGAGAGTCCTCGAGCGACGACGCCCCTGCCGAAGAACCCGCCGAGGCTCCGGCCGAGGAATCCGCACCCGCCGAGGAAACACCCACCGAAGAACCGGCTGCCGAGTCGGCCGACGAGCCCGCAGGTGGCACGCCCTCCTCAGAAGGATCGGGCGAAGGCACCGAGGTCACCATGCCCGCGCTCGGCGAGTCCGTCACCGAAGGCACCGTGACCCGCTGGCTCAAGGAAGTCGGTGAGGAGGTCGAGGTCGACGAGCCGCTGCTCGAGGTCTCCACCGACAAGGTCGACACCGAGGTGCCCTCCCCCGTCGCCGGAACCGTCCAGGCACACCTTGCCGAAGAGGACGAGACCGTCGAGGTCGGTGCCCCTCTGGCTCGCATCGGCTCCGGGGCACCCGCCGAGGACGCTCCTGCCGAGGCTCCGCAGGACGAAGCACCGGCTGACGAAGCACCGAAGCAGGAAGAAGCTCCCGCCGAGGCACCGAAGCAGGAGGCTCCTAAGCAGGAGGAACCGAAACAGGAGACTCCGAAACAGGAGTCGGCTCCTCAGCCTGCTCAGACCGAGTCCGCGCAGTCGGCATCCGCCGCTCAGGCCGAGGAACCCGTTGAAACGGCTGCCGCGTCGGAGCAGTCCGGATCGGCACAGTCCGCTGCGGATACGGTCGGTGAGAACGCCGCCTATGTCACCCCGCTCGTACGCCGTCTGGCACGCGAGAAGGGTGTGGACCTGTCGCAGGTCTCCGGCACCGGTGTCGGCGGGCGCATCCGCAAGCAGGACGTCGAATCGGCTGCGAAGAACGCCCCGGCCGCTGCTCCCGCTGCCGCCGGAGCTCCAGCCGGAGCTCCGAAGGAGCCGTTCAAGGTCGAGATCCCCGAGGAGGCTGCGAAGCTGCGCGGCACCACGGAGAAGGCCTCGCGGATCCGTCAGACCATCGCCAAGCGCATGAGCGAATCCCTCGACGTCTCGGCTCAGCTGACGCAGGTCATCGAGGTCGACATGTCCCGTGTCGTCAAGCTGCGCAAGGCCAACAAGGATGCGTTCGCGGCCAAGCACGGTTCGAAGCTGACCTATCTGCCCTTCTTCGCCAAGGCGATCGTCGAGGCCCTGCAGGTGCACCCGAAGGTCAACGCTCAGTATGACCTCGAGTCGCAGCAGATCACCTACTTCGATCACGAGCACCTGGCCGTTGCGGTGGACACTCCCCGCGGTCTGCTGGTGCCGGTGATCAAGGATGCAGGTGACCTCAGCGTCGCCGGCCTGTCCAAGGCCATCGACGATGTCGCCGACCGCACCCGCAACAACAAGATCATGCCGGACGAGCTCTCGGGCGGCACATTCACGGTGACCAACATCGGTTCCGTGGGTGCGCTGTTCGACACGCCGATCATCAACCAGCCGCAGATGGGCATCCTCGGCACGGGTGCCATCGTCCGTCGCCCGATCGCCGTGAAGACGGCCGACGGAGATGAGTCGATCGCCATCCGCGACATGGTCTACCTGCCGTTGACCTACAACCACCAGCTGGTCGACGGCGCCGATGCGGGACGCTTCCTGCAGACGATCAAGGCACGTCTGGAAGAGGGCAACTTCGAGGCCGATCTCGACCTCTGAGTCACATCTCTTCCGCACACGACCGGGGGGCCGATCATCCGTGATCGGCCCCTCGGCCCATTCATCCTCTCGATCACTCTAGGTCTCGGTGACCTCCGCGACGCGCCAGTGTCCGTCTACGAGCCGAAGTTCGAACTCGACGGACCGGGCGTCGAACCGCTGCGCATCCTCGCCGGTTCCGGCGCTCGAGCGCATCTGCGCGCGAGCGACGATCTTCTCGGCCGCGGAAGCCTCGACGGTGATGTCCTCGACCTCGATGGTGTAGTCCTGCCCTGCGAAGGCTGCTTCGTCGATGAGTTCATCGGCGGCTGCGGCGGCCGAGCCCGGCACAGTCAGCAGCCGCAGTGCTTCGACGTCGCCGTCGCTCAGGGCTTCCGCGCGAGCCGAACAGAGCTCTTTGAGCGTCCGGATCGCCTCGGGGTCGCTCGGGGTCGAATCATCAGCGGACTCTTCGGTCTCCTCCGAGGCGGTGTTCTCAGGCGCAACGGCACCGGTCGAGGCCCGGCCGCCGTTCGGGCCCTCGCTCCCCTGCACAGCGTTCGGCAAATCATTCATCGCTTCCGCACCGGGTCGCGATCCCCAGACGATGAGGCCGCCGAACACCGTCAGGCACACCGCCCCGGCGATCAGCCACCTGCCCGTCAGCGCGCCGCGCAGACTGCCGATACGCTCGCGCACTTCGGCTAGCTGACGACTCAGTCGAACGAGGCGACCACTCATTCCGTCGGCGGTGCGTGGGCTCTTTCCTCCTCTGCTCCGCGGTGCCCCTCCCCCTCCGGCTCGTCGTCCGCGACGCTTTCGACCGAAGCGCGTTCGGGCATTTCTGCCGCCGCCTTCTCGTCGATGCTGCCGACGGCTGGACTCTCGTCTTCGCTCTCCACGGCTGGCAGCCCGCAGGGTCACCGCGGGATCTCTGCCGCCCGGAGTCGCGGTCCCATCGCGATCAGTCGGCCCAGAGGGTGCCGAGGCGGCGGACGTGTCTGCCTCGTGCGCGGATGCCTCGTGCGCGGGCGCCTCGTGAAAGGGCCCCTCATGTGTGTGCCGCTCGTGCGTACGTCGAGTAGGCGGGTGACCCGCCGCGACGCGCAGGCGGGCCGTCAGCGCCGCTTCCGGGTCCGAGGATCGGTCTGCCGGCACGAGCGGAAGCGCCGCTGGCCGAGCCAGCATCCGCATCGCCTCGGCCACCTCGTCGAGCGCTGCTGCCAGCCCGGCTCCCGAGGTCGGCGTCGCCTCCGGCGACATGTCGGCGAGGAGTTCCCCGACCACCGAGCGCAGGCCCGGTGACGACTCAGCCAGCGCGAGATTCACCGGCATCAGGCACTCCGCCCACGCTCGACCGCATCCTGCGTGATAGAGCATCTCTCCCAGCGCCCGCCTCGGCGAGGTCGGCAATGGTGCCGAGACACCCGGAATCAGGACGGGTCGGCCCTCGGCGTCGAGGGCGAATGCGGAAAGAGTGAGCCGGTCCGCGGCCGATTCGACATCCCGGAGCGCGGAGACGATGCCGAGGAAGAGCGTGCACAGCTCCGCATCCGTCAGCCCCTGATAGGTCCGCACCGCGTCCAGGACCAACCCTCCCGGGAACTGGGGCACGATGAGCAGGGAACGCGACCCGGTCGGCAGCTCCACCTCGGCGATGGGCAGCGACGGGCACCGCGCTTCATCGAATCCGCGATGATCGACTCCCCATGCACGTTCGCCGCTCGGCCCGATCACACGATGGACGACGTCCGCGATCGTCACCTGGTAATCCCACGTCATTGTTCGTCATCTCCATTGATGATGTTCGCTGCTGTTTGATGTGCTTTAATAGTGCTTGCCCAATGCTTCCGTGTCAAGGTCCGTGTCCCACGGGAAGGTGTCGAGGGTCATCATTCGGCAGATTGAACCCTCGACAGAAGAGTCATAGTGTGGAGTCATGCCCCTGGCCACAGAAACGCTCGGGTTCGCTCCGGTCCTCGCGGACTATCGGCAGACCTGGGAGATGCAGAAGAGTTATCACAACGAAGTGCTCGCAGGTGAACGGGAATCGACGATCCTGCTGCTTGAGCATTCCCCGGTCTACACCGCCGGGAAGCGCACCTCGGATCACGAGCGTCCCGACGACGGCACCGAGGTCATCGACGTCGACCGCGGTGGCAAGATCACCTGGCACGGTCCCGGCCAGCTCGTCGCCTACTTCATCTACCGCCTCAACGATCCCAAAGAGGTCCGGCTCTTCGTGTCCCAGCTCGAGGATGCGATGATCACCCTGCTCGCGGAATACGGCATCGATGCCACGACGGTCGACGGCCGCGCCGGAGTCTGGCTGCTCGGGGACGGCCTCCGCCGCGACCGCAAGATCGGCGCGATCGGCATCCGCATCCACGAGGGGGTCACGATGCACGGATTGGCACTCAACTGCAGCAATGAGCTCGGAGCGTACGAGAACATCATCCCCTGCGGCATCGCCGACGCCGACACCACAACGATCAGTGCCGAACTCGGTAAGACGGTGACGCCGGAGGACACGGCCGCTCGTCTCAACGAGATCCTGCACGAGACCATCACCGCCTAGGAGGACGCAGATGACGATTGCCCCAGAAGGACGCCGGATGCTGCGGGTCGAGGCCCGCAATTCCGAGACTCCGATCGAAGACAAGCCCGCCTGGATCAAGGCGAAGGCGCATATCGGCCCCGAATACTCTGCTCTCAAGTCACTCGTCCGCAAGCAGGAACTGCACACAGTGTGTGAAGAGGCCGGCTGCCCGAACATCTTCGAATGCTGGGAGGACCGCGAAGCGACGTTCCTCATCGGCGGTGAGCAGTGCACTCGTCGCTGTGACTTCTGCCAGATCGACACCGGCAAGCCCGCGGATTTCGACGCTGACGAGCCTCGGCGCGTGGCCGCCTCGGTGGCGGAGATGGGTCTGCGCTACTCGACGATCACCGGTGTCGCCCGCGACGATCTCGAGGACGGCGGCGCCTGGCTCTACGCGGAGACCGTGCGCAAGATCCACGAACTCTCCTACGTCGACGGACGCGGGACCGGCGTCGAGCTGCTCATCCCCGACTTCAGCGCGAAGCCGGACCAGCTCGCTGAGGTCTTCTCCTCTCGTCCCGAAGTGCTCGCGCACAATGTCGAGACCGTGCCGCGGATCTTCAAACGCATCCGCCCGGCCTTCCGCTACGAGCGTTCGCTGTCGGTGATCACGCAGGCCCGCGAGGCCGGGCTGGTGACGAAGTCGAACCTCATCCTCGGCATGGGCGAGACGAACGATGAGATCATCTCGGCCCTGCAGGATCTGCACGACGCCGGCTGTGATCTCATCACGATCACTCAGTATCTGCGTCCTTCGCCCCGTCATCATCCGGTGACCCGGTGGGTCAAACCGGCGGACTTCGTCATGCTCCGCGATGCCGCGAAGGAGATCGGATTCCTCGGCGTCATGTCCGGTCCGCTGGTGCGTTCGTCCTACCGCGCGGGGCGTCTGTGGGCGACCGCGATGCGTCAACGTGGAGAGGCGATCCCCTCGCATCTCGCCCATCTCGACAAGCACACGCCTGCCAAGCAGGAGGCCCAGGCCGTTGTGGATACCTTCGGCCCCGGCGAAGAGGTAGACTTGTCTGCTGAGCAATGAAGGCGCCCGTCACCGCAGGACGGGGCCGCAACGCCCTTCTAGAGCAAGTGAGAGAATGAGCGAAGAACCGCGTAAGGGACTTTTCCGGCGCAAGCCCAAGGATCCGAACAAGAAGCCCGGCCGACTGGCGCAGATGCGACAGGTCTACGAGCTGTCCGCCAAACACAACAAGGCGACTCCGTGGCTGCTGGCTGCCGCCGTGCTCGGACTCACGCTCATCGGCCTCATGGTCGGCCTGCTCATCGGCGGCACCACCGCGATCTTCACCACGATCCTCGGTTTCATGCTCGGACTCCTGCTGGGTATGTTCATGCTCGGCCGGTTCGCTGAAACCGCGGCCTTTGCGCAGATGGATGGTCAGCCCGGTGCCTTCGGTGCCGTTCTCAACACGGCTCGCCGCGGCTACCTCATGGATGAGAAGCCGATCGCCATCGATCCGAAGAGCCGGGACCTCGTGTTCCGCTCGACCGGACGCGCGGGCGTCGTCCTGCTCAGCGAAGGTCCGAAGGGACGCAGCGCGAAACTGCTGTCCAAGGAGAAGAAGCGTCACGAGCGCATCCTCCCCAATGTGCCGATCCACACCTTCCAGGGCGGGAAGGAAGAGGGCCAGCTGTCGATGAAGCAGGTCGTTCCGACCGTGCAGAAGCTGCCGCGCAAGCTCAACCGCGCCGAGGTCCTCGCCGTCCGCAACCGTCTGGCGGCGCTGGGAACTCAGGGCACTCGCCCGCCGATTCCGAAGGGCATCGACCCGAACAAGGCCCGTCCGAACCACAAAGCGATGCGCGGCCGCTGACCCACCCACTTCCTATTGCTACCTGACGGCGGCCCAGCAACCTCGCGCGAGGGTGCTGGGCCGCCGTCAGGTAGCAATAGGGAGGGATTTCAGCGACGGAGGATGACGGTGCCCGCCGCCAGATCATGGACGCCGCGATTGTCTCTGTTGAAGATGAGCGCGGGGACGACGAGTACCACGAGCAGAGCGCGGATGAGCGATTTGAGCATTCCCGGGACGTGTCCGTCGAGACGGCGGACCTCGATGCCGAAGAGGCGATGACCCACCGAATAGCCCAAGGTGCCCACGAGCAGGAAATTCTCGAGGGCGAAGATCCCCGGTGCCAGGAACGGATTCGAGCCGTCGATGAGATTCGCGATGCCCAGGCACATCAGCCAATCGACGAGGAGCGCGAGGAGGCGCTTCCACGCCGGGGCCAGGGAATGGGAACCGGAGAACGGCAGGCCGAGCCTCTTGCCCGGCCAGTCGTCGGCCTCTCTTTCGAAGCGGGGCCCGTCGAGCCACGAACCCAAATCATCTCGATTGATCACTCCCCCAGCCTACGGAATCGGCCCTGAGTGAATCCTCAGGAAACATGCCCGAAACATGAGCGTCATCACGACTTCATGCAGACCCGACTAGGATTGACCGTGGTCAGCCAAACGGCCAACGTACCCTAACTAGGAGACCTAAGTGTTCTCGTCTGCTGAAGAACTCGTCAAGTACATCTCGGACAACGACGTGAAATTCGTCGATGTCCGTTTCTGCGATCTGCCCGGTGTGGTCCAGCACTTCAACCTCCCCGCCGCCTCGTACGGCGAAGAGGAGATCACCGAAGGTCTGCTCTTCGACGGGTCCTCGATCACAGGTTTCCAGGGCATCCACGAATCCGACATGAAGCTGCTGGCCGATGTCACCTCCGCCTACATCGATCCCTTCCGCGAGGCGAAGACCCTCGTCGTCTCGCACTCGATCGTCGACCCGTTCACCGACGAACCGTACTCCCGCGACCCCCGCCAGGTCGCCGCAAAGGCCGAGGCCTACCTCGAGTCCACCGGCATCGCCGACACCGTGTTCTTCGGCGCGGAAGCCGAGTTCTACCTCTTCGATTCCGTTCGCTACGACAACACTCCCGGCAGCAGCTACTACGCGGTCGAATCCGAAGAAGCGGCATGGAACACCGGTGAGGACGAGCCCGGCGGCAACCAGGGCTACAAGACTCCTTTCAAGGGCGGATACTTCCCTGTCTCCCCGCAGGATCACTTCGCCGACATCCGCGACAAGATGTCGCTGACGCTGGAGCAGATCGGCTTCGAGATGGAACGCGCCCACCATGAGGTCGGCACCGCAGGGCAGCAGGAGATCAACTACAAGTTCAAGACTCTCCAGCACGCTGGCGATCAGCTGCTCGACTTCAAATACGTCATCAAGAACACCGCTTTCGAAGCCGGCAAGTCCGCGACGTTCATGCCGAAACCGCTGTTCAACGACAACGGCTCGGGCATGCACTGCCACCAGTCGCTGTGGAAGAACGGCGAGCCGCTCTTCTACGACGAGAACGGCTACGGCGGCCTCTCCGACCTCGCCCGCTGGTACATCGGCGGACTCATCGAACACGCCGGTGCCGTGCTGGCGTTCACGAACCCGACGATCAACTCCTACCGCCGTCTGGTCCCCGGCTACGAGGCACCCGTCAACCTCGTCTACTCGGCCCGCAACCGTTCGGCAGCGATCCGCATCCCGGTGACCGGGTCGTCGCCCAAGGCCAAGCGCCTCGAGTTCCGCGTGCCCGATCCGTCGTCGAACCCGTACCTCGCGTTCTCCGCACAGCTGATGGCCGGTCTTGACGGCATCCGCAACCGGATCGAACCGCCGGAGCCGATCGACAAGGACCTCTACGAACTCCCGCCCGAGGAGGCCAAGGACATCAAACTCGTCCCCGGCAGCCTCGACGAGGCGCTCAACGAGCTCGAGAAGGACCACGACTTCCTCACCGCCGGTGACGTCTTCACCCCGGACCTCATCGAGACCTGGATCCGGATCAAGCGTGAGAACGAGATCGACGTTGCACGTCTGCGTCCGACACCGACGGAGTTCGAGCTCTACTACGCACTCTGAGCCGCTCCGGCGCACGGAGGCTTCACCGCGCGTGGAATAGAGTGAGGGCGTCACGGGTTTGCACCCGTGGCGCCCTTTCGCCGTTTCGGGCCGATACCGGGCCGGACGTACAGACCCCTGGAGGGAACGACTTTGACGCATTATGACCTGCTTCTCATCGGCACCGGATCGGGAAACATGTTCCTCGACGAGCGATTCGCGGGCCTGAAGACGGCCGTCGCAGAGGAATGGCATTTCGGCGGCACCTGCCTCAACGTCGGCTGCATCCCGACGAAGATGTTCGTCTACCCCGCGACCGTGGCCGAACGGGCCGCACAGGCCGCACGCTACAACCTCTCTGCCACACACCCGCAGGTCGACTGGTCGGCTCTGCAGGAACGCATCTTCTCCCGCGTCGACGCCATCGAAGAAGGAGGACGCGAGTACCGCAGCAGTGACCGACAGCCGAACATCACCGTCGTGCCGGAACACGTTCACTTCACCGGCGAGAAGACCGTCGTCACAGCCTCGGGTGAGCAGATCACCGCCGATCGCATCGTCATCGCCGCAGGTGCCCATCCGTTCATCCCACCGATCGACGGCCTCGACCCCTCCTTGGTCGACACCGAAGACTTCCCTGTCGTCACCTCGAACACCGTCATGCGCCGCCCCTCCCCTCCGCGCCGGCTGATCATCATCGGCTCGGGAATCATCGCGATGGAGTTCGCCCACGTGTTCGCCCCGTTCGGCACCGAGGTGACCGTCCTTGCGCGCGGTCCCCGACTGCTCGGCAACCTCGACGAGGAGGCCGCTGACGAGTTCACCCGTATCTTCGCCGAATCGCACACCGTCCTCACCGGGGCGCAGGCGAAGCGGTTCGACCTCGCCGACGGCGAGGTCACTCTCACCATCGAACCCAGCGGGCGCGTCGCCGAGGCGGACCTGCCCGATACGCTCACCGCGGACGTTGTGCTCGTGGCCACCGGACGCGTGCCCAATACCGCCGAGCTCGCCGTCTCCGCCGCCGATCACGATGTCATGACCGATGAGCGGCTGGCCGTCGACGAGTACCAGCGGGTGCTCTCCGGCGGGGCCCCGGTACCCGGCGTCTTCGCCCTCGGCGACATCTCGTCACCGCACCAGCTCAAACATGTGGCCAACCATGAAGCGAAGATCGTCGGACGCAACCTCGCCGCCGACGTGGCCGCCGGTTCCCCTGGATCGGCACCCGACGATGAGCTCGCCGCCGTCAACCACCATGCGGTGCCCGGTGCGGTGTTCTCCTCCCCGCAGGTCGCCTATGTCGGTATGAGCGAACAGGATGCCAGGAACGCCGGACACGATGTCACCGTCAAAGTGCAGCAGTACTCGGATGTCGCGTACGGCTGGGCGATGGCCGATGACCCCGGAATCGTCAAGATCATCGCCGACCGCGAAAGCAGGCTCATCCTCGGCGCGCAGATCGTCGGGCACGAGGCCTCGATGATCATCCAGCCGCTCATCCAGGCCATGGCCTTCGGACAGCGGGCCGACGAGGTCGCCACCGGCCAGTACTGGATCCACCCGGCCCTGCCCGAAGTCATCGAGAACGCTCTGCTGGGCCTGGAATTCTCGGACTGAGCACTCCCATCAGCGCCTGACCGGGCCCGGTTGCGCCCGAACCCGCAGACCCGCGCCGAGGCGGCCGTTCAGAAGCCGTAGAAGCGCTGCTCCATCACGGCGCGGGCATGGCGGGTGGTGCGCAGGTAGTCGTCCTCGAGGTCGTGGCCCGTTCCCGCCGCATAGCCGAGCAGTCGGGCGGTCGCCTCGAGTTCGGTGTGATCGGCAGGCAGCGATTCGGCGGTGCGACCGCGGAAGAGCATGACGGCGGAGCGCACATCCGTGGCGATCTGCCATGCGGCCTTGAGCTCGGCGGCGTCCTCGTCGGGAATCAACCCCGCCTGACAGGCTGCGTCGAGGGCGACGAGCGTCGATGTCGTGCGCAGTCCGGCTGTGTCATGGGCGTGCTCGAGCTGGAGGAGCTGGACGGTCCACTCGACGTCGGAGAGGCTGCCGCGGCCGAGTTTGAGGTGCCGACGTTTGTCGGCGCTGCGCGGCAGACGTTCGTCCTCCATCCGCGCTTTGAGGGTGCGGACCTGGGTGAGCGCCTTCTGCGGCATCTCGGTCGGATACCGCAGCGGGTCGATGAGGTCGAGGAAGGCGGTGATGAGTTCATCACTGCCGGCGACGGGTCGCGCCCGAAGCAGGGCTTGAGCCTCCCATGGCTGCGACCATTTCGCGTAGTAGGCCTGATAGGAGGCGAAGGTGCGCACGAGGGGTCCGTTCTTTCCCTCGGGACGGAGATCCGCGTCGAGGTCGACTCCCTGTGCTCCCTCGCTGGCTTTGAGCCGCGAGGCCAATCGGAGGGCGACCTTCGTGACGTGCTTGCTCAGCTTGCCCTTCGCTTCCGCGTCGAGGTCGGTGTCCTTCGCCCGGTAGACGTACATGACGTCCGCATCGGAGAAGTAGCCGATCTCCCGTCCGCCCCAGCGGCCCATGGCGACGACGGCGAACTCATATCCGGGGATCTCATCGCTGTCGAGATCGGCCCGCACCGCCTGCAGCGCACCGCGGACGGCGAGGTCCATGAGATCGGAGAGGTCGCCGGGGATCTCAGTGCGATCGCCGACGCCGAGGACGTCGCGTAAGGCGATGCGCAGGAGCTCGCGGCTGTAGGTCTCCCGAATCGGCGTCACCGCGGCCTTGCCATGTCGTTTGAGCAGCCCGTCGACCTCGGCGCCGAGCACCTGCTGATCTCGGGCCTCGAGGTTGTCCAGGCGATCGAGCCAGGCCACCGCTGCCGGCTGTCGCAGCAGCAGCTCGGTCGCATAGCCGGACAGGGACAATACCTCGGCGACGGACTTCGCGGCGAGGCCGGAGTCACGGAGCATCTTGAGGAACCATCCCGAGCTCGACAGGGATTCGCTGAGGCGCCGGAAGGCCAAGAGGGCGCGGTCCGGTTCGACGCCGTCGGAGAACCAGTCCAACAGTGCCGGCAGCACCTGTTTGATCACCATCGCGGTCCGTGACACACCGGTGGTCAGGGCCTTGATATGGCCCAGTGCCCCCTGCGGATCCCGGTAGCCGAACGCCTGGAGTCGGTCCGCTGCCGCCTGCAGGCTCGTTCCCCGCTTGTGGGCATCGACGACGGCTCCATGGACGCCGACCGCGGCATCGAGGATCGGCCGGTAGAAGATCTGCTCATGCAGTCGGGTGACCTGCCGGGCGTAGTCCCGCCGGGCCTCTTCGAGTCGAGCACCGGTGCGGGAGCCGGAGCGGAACACTGACCGCGCGAGGATCCGCAGCTTCGCATCGTCATCGGGGATGAGTGCATTGCGCATCATCCGCGGGATCTGCACCCGGTGTTCGACGACCCGCATAAACCGGTAGGCGGTCGAGAAGACCGAGGCGTCCTGCTGACCGATATAGCCGTGTTCGCCGAGTTCGCCGAGCGCGACGAGTGTGTTCGGCGTGCGGATCTCCTCATCGGTGCGGCCGTGGACAAGCTGGAGCAGCTGTGCGGAGAACTCGACGTCGCGGAGACCGCCTCGACCTAGCTTGATCTGCCTGGGTGCTTCGGCGGCAGGGATGAGATCGACGACGCGGCGACGCATCGCCCTGATTCCGTCGATGAAGCCGGTGCGGGTGGCAGCTTTCCAGACCAAGGGCAGCAGCGACTGCGAGAACCACTCCCCCACCTCGGCGTCACCGGCCACGGGCCGAGCCTTGAGAAGGGCCTGGAACTCCCAGTTGTGAGCGATCTCGTCATAGTAGTGCTCGAATTCGGAGAGCGTGCGCACGAGTGCGCCGGCCTTGCCCTCCGGGCGCAGCGCGGTGTCGACCTCCCACAGAGCCGGCTCGCCGCCGGCGTCGGAGAGGATGCCGCGCACGCGCTGGGCGAGTTCGGTGGCCAAACGTCGCCCCTCTTCATCGGTGCGGGAATCGAGGACGAAGACGACGTCGACGTCGGAGACGTAGTTGAGCTCCCTGGCCCCGGTCTTTCCGAGGGCGATCACCGCGAGGCGCACGGAACCCGCCTCGTCGAGCTCGGCACGCGCTATCGCCAGTGCGGCATCGAGAGCGGCCGCCGCGAGATCCGACAGGGCGGCCATGACGTGCTCGACGATGTCCTCCGGAGACTCCGCCGAGAGATCGTCGGCGACCAGTCGCAGCACTGCGTCCCGATAGGTCCGGCGCAGCACCCGGATGCCGTCGTCGCCGGCGACCCCGGCGCGGGGAGCCGGATCATCCGGGTCCGCGCCGAGGGCCCCGAGCAGGCTCGCGCGCAGCGACACAGCCGAGGCATCGGGGGTCTCGATGAGGAGGAAGGGATCCGGTGCCAGCAGCAGCGGGAGGGAGTCAGGATGCCGTACGAGGTGGTCGACCATCGCCTCCGAGGTGCCCATGACGGCGAGCAGCCGGGCCAGCAGCGGACGGTTGAGCTCGTCCTCGGCGAGATCCTTCGCGGTCCCCGAACGCACCGCGCTCAGCAGCTGGGCCGACCCGTCTCCGGCCGCCTCGACCACCCGCAGCAGTCCGAGCGCGGCGCCGTGCGGGTCGGGGGTGGCCATGAGCAGGTCGACGAAGCGGGAGTCCGTGGCCAGAGGCTCCCCCAGGAGTTCGTCGAGCTCGTAGAGGAAGCGTGACGTTGCGTCCGGGACGGTCGTCGTGCGTGAAGTGATTCCTGCCATTGCGACTACATCGACGTGAAGTGCTTGGCGAGCTCGTAGGGCGTCACCTGAGCCCGGTAGTCGCTCCACTCCTGCTTCTTGTTGCGCAGGAAGAAGTCGAAGACCTCCTCGCCGAGCGCTTCGGCCACGAGGTCGGAGCTCTCCATCAGGGTCACAGCATGCGAGAGGCTGGCCGGCAGCGCTTCGATGCCCATGGCGCGGCGTTCGGTGTCCGAGAGCAGCCACACGTTGTCCTCGGCCTCCTCCGGCAGCTCATACCCTTCCTCGATGCCCTTGAGTCCGGCGGCGAGCATGAGCGCGTAGGACAGATAGGGATTGGCTGCGGAATCCAGCGCCCGGTATTCGATGCGCGCGGACGAGGACTTGCCCGAGTTGTACTGGGGAACCCGCACCAGCGCCGACCTGTTCCGGTGGCCCCACGAGATGTAGGACGGAGCTTCGTGGCCGGTCCACAGTCGCTTGTAGGAGTTCACGTGCTGATTGGTCACGGCCGAGATCTCGCCGGCGTGAGTGAGCAGACCCGCGATGAACTGACGCCCTGTCCGCGAGAGCTGATATTCGGCACCGGGTTCGAAGAACGCGTTGTTCTCGCCCTCGAACAGGGACACATGCGTGTGCATGCCGTTGCCCGGCTGCGCAGACAGCGGCTTGGGCATGAACGAGGCGTAGACCCCCTGTGAGATCGCGACCTCCTTGATCACCGAGCGGAACGTCATGACGTTGTCGGCCATCGTCAGGGCGTCGGCATAGCGCAGGTCGATCTCGTTCTGGCCGGGCCCCGCCTCGTGGTGGGAGAACTCGACCGAGAGTCCCATCGCCTCAAGCATCGTCACGGCCTCGCGACGGAAGTCGTTGGCGGTGCCGCCGTTGACATGGTCGAAGTATCCAGCTGTGTCCACCGGCATCGGTGCGGTGCCGTCGCTGATGCCTGTGACCGGGTCGAGGTTGTCGGTCTTAAACAGATAGAACTCGATCTCCGGGTGCACATAGAAGGTGAAGCCGCGTTCGGCGGCCTTCGCCAGCGTGCGTTTGAGGACGTTGCGCGGATCGGCCGGGGCAGGTTCGCCTCCGGGAACGTGGACATCGCAGAACATCCGACCGGTCGGTTCGACCTCTCCGCGCCACGGCAACAGAGAGAACGTCGACGGATCGGGCTTGAGGACCATGTCGGCCTCGTAGACCCGGGAGAGCCCTTCGACCGCGGAACCGTCGAACCCGATGCCTTCGGAGAAGGCTCCTTCGAGTTCGGCCGGGACGATGGCCACGGACTTCAGCTGTCCGAGGACATCGGTGAACCACAGCCGGATGAAACGCACCTCACGATCCTCGACGGTCCTGAGAACGAATTCCTCCTGACGCGACATCGGTTCAGCCGTTCCACTTCTCGTCGTCGTCATCCCACTTCTCATTGCGCTCGCGGGCCTTCTCAAGTGCCGCCCGTGCGACCTCTTCGCTCTCATACGGGCCCATGCGGTGCGTCCAATCGCTGACCAGACCCTTTTCGACGGTGTTCGTCTCGAGATTGAAGTAGTACTTCGAGTCGGGGTCGTCGATATCTTCGTAGAGTCCCATGGCGAGCCTTCTCTCCTTGGTGGGGTTCTGCACTGACGTCTTCAGCTTACCGTTTCGCACCGAATTCGCAGTGCACCCCGTCCATATCGTCCGGCTCGGTCTCTGCGCTCGCTGGATCCATGTTTTCCGCACCATCTGGCACCACAGAACACTGATTTCGCATCATTGATGACGAAAACAGGCATAAAGGTTTGCTCTGCAAACCTTCTAAGGAATACAGTGGGAGCCATCGACGGACGACGGCGAGGTCGGCCGTTCCCGCCCCAGCGGCGCACGATCATGAGAGAAGGAAGACAATGCGCATTTCAGTGCCCACCGAGGTCAAGAACAACGAGTTCCGAGTCGCCATCACCGCCGCCGGCGTCCACGAACTCGTCGCCCACGGCCATGAGGTCACCGTGCAGTCGGGAGCCGGCGAGGGCTCCTTCATCAGCAACGACGAATACGTCGCCGCCGGCGCCGTCATCGCCCCGGACGCCGCCGCCACCTGGGCCGCCGGAGACATGGTGCTCAAGGTCAAGGAACCCATCGCGTCGGAATACGGATTCCTCCGCAAGGACCTCGTCCTCTTCACCTACCTCCACCTCGCCGCCGATGAGGCGCTGACCCAGGCACTGATGAACGCCGGCACCACCGCGATCGCCTACGAGACCGTCGCCCCTGACGGCGGCGGCCTGCCTCTGCTGGCCCCGATGTCCGAGATCGCCGGGCGACTGTCGACCCAGGTCGGCGCGCACAGCCTGCTCAAGGCCGAAGGCGGACGCGGCATTCTGCTCTCGGGCGTGCCGGGAGTCGAACGCGCCAACGTCGTCGTCATCGGTGCCGGTGTGGCCGGCACGAACGCGGCACGCATGGCTCTGGGCCTCGGGGCGAACGTCGAGGTCATCGACATCAACATCCCCCGGCTGCGCCAGATCGACGAGACCTTCAACGGTACGATCGCCACGAAGGTGTCGAACAAGTATGAGATCACGAAGTCCCTGGCCGCAGCCGACCTCGTCATCGGATCCGTGCTCATCCCCGGCAAGAAGGCCCCCAAACTCGTCACCGACGAGATGGTTGCCGGAATGAAGCCGGGATCGGTTCTCGTCGACATCGCCATCGACCAGGGCGGCTGCTTCGAGAACTCCCGACCCACGACCCATGACGACCCGACCTTCACGGTGCACAACTCCGTGTACTACTGCGTGGCGAACATGCCCGGAGCCGTGCCGAACACCGCGACCGCGGCGCTGACGAATGCGACCCTGCCCTATGCGGTGAAGCTGGCCAACCGCGGCTGGCATCAGGCACTGTCAAGCGATTCGGGGCTGGCGCGCGGACTCAATGTCCACAACGGGCACGTCACGAACGACAACGTCGCCGAGGCATTCGGCCTCGAAGCCGTGTCCGTGGCCCACGCCCTCGCAAACTGACCCCACAACTAACTACTACCTGACGGCGGCCCAGCAACCTTGCGCGAGGTTGCTGGGCCGCCGTCAGGTAGTTCTGGGGACGATCGTGGTGTAACGGAAATGCTCCTCGCACAGCCGCCCGGCTTTGTCCGCATCGCCTTCGGCGATCGCGTCAACGATCGCCGCGTGGTCGGCCACCGCGTGGTCGAAGAGCTCGGCGGAGAACGGATCATGACGGAAGCCGGCATTGATCTTCGTATCGATGTCGATCGCCATCCTCACCAGCTCGGGATTGTGCCCGGCGCGAGCGATGGCGAAATGGAACTGCGCGTCCGCGGTGCGGGCGGCGGCCGCCTCGGCGAGTCGGGAATAGGTCTCGGCCAGCTCTCGCAGCTCCGTGAGCTCCTCGTCGGTGCGTCGACGCGCCGCGGTCGCGGCCAGCGAGTTCTGAAATACCGCGCGGGCGTCGAGGAGGTTGCGGCGCTCGGCATGGAATTCGTCGATCCGGCCGGCCATCGGGGCCAGAGCCTCCGGGCGGGCGTTCTTGACGAAGGTGCCTCCGCCGCGTCCGCGTCGGCGTTCGACGACGCCGAGCCGTTCGAGTCGCAGCAGGGCGGCGCGCACACTCGAGCGCGACACCTGCAGATCGGCGGCCAGGGTGCGCTCCCCCGGCAGCAGCGTGCCTTCCGGCAGGGCACCGACGGCGATGCCGGAGAGGATGTGATCGGCGATCTGCTGCGGCGCGCTCGTCAGGCTCACGACGTCCCCGAGGCCGGAGAACTCATGACCTGCTGCCGTCGTGTCGTCGCTCAACATGCCTCCCGGTCTCCTCGTGTGCCGCATGACGGATGCGTTCATGCGCTCCCGCCGACCGTCGATCGTCGACGCAGTTGCTTACGATTCTAGACGCGAGGCACCGCCGACCCGCACACCGACAGACTTTGCGAAGTGGGACAAAGCTCAAGAAGCGCCATAGAATCGGTTCCATCATGACAGCACACACGCGCCTGCTCACTCCCGGCACGATCTCCGCCGAACGCGGAGTGCCGAAGTCCATCCCCCGTCCCGAATACGTCGGTCGGGCCGACGCCGATGAGGGCCGCGGCAGCAACGTCTACACCGCCGAGGAGATCGAGACGGTGCGGGCCGCCGGCCTCATCGCCGCGAACGCTCTTGCCGCGGTCGGCGAGATGATCGCACCCGGTGTCACCACCGATGACATCGACGCGGTCGCCCATGAGTTCATGTGCGATCACGGAGCCTACCCGTCGACGTTGGGCTACCGCGGATTCCCGAAGTCGGTGTGCACATCGGTCAACGAGGTGATCTGCCACGGCATCCCGGATTCGACGGTGATCGTCGACGGAGACATCGTCAATGTCGACATCACGGCCTATTTCGAAGGGATGCACGGCGACACGAACTGCACGTTCGCAGTGGGCGAGGTCGACGAGACCTCCCGCCTGCTCATCGAACGCACGTATGAGTCGATGATGCGCGGAATCAAGGCCGTCAGACCCGGACGCGAGATCAACGTCATCGGTCGTGTCATCGAGAAGTACGCCAAGCGCTTCGACTACGGCGTCGTCCGCGACTACAGCGGACACGGGGTCGGCCGTGAGTTCCATTCCGGGCTCATCGTCCCCCACTACGATGCGGCTCCTGCCCACGCCGAGGTGATCGAGCCGGGAATGATCTTCACGATCGAACCCATGCTCAACCTCGGCACCATCGACTGGGAGGTCTGGGACGATGCCTGGACCGTGGTGACGAAGGATCGGAAGCGTTCTGCCCAGTTCGAACACACCCTCGTCGTCACTGAGACCGGGGCGGACATCCTCACACTCCCCGACGCCACCACCGCCATCGCCGGCGGCCCGCAGAGAGAGAAGACCGTCGGATGAGCGACGAGACGACGAACCGCTTCGCCATCGGCATCGACATCGGCGGAACCGGCATCAAGGCCGCCCTCGTGGACACGGTGACAGGGAAGCTGCCGTTCAAACGAATCCGGGTGCTCACCCCGAAGCCGGCGACTCCGAGCGCCGTCGCCGAGGCGATCGCCGGGCTGCTCGAGGACCTGACCGTGAGGGCGCTCGAGCTGGGGATCGTCGCGGACAGAGCCGATCTCGATGCCCTGCCCGTCGGCTGCGGATTTCCCGGCGTCATCCGCGATCACCTCGTCGAATACACAGCCAACCTCGACCAGAGCTGGATCGGGTCGAACATCACCGCCGTCATCGGGGCGCGCACCGGCCGGACCGTCTACTTCCTCAACGATGCGGACGGAGCGGGGCTGGCCGAGATGATCTTCGGCGCCGGTCGCGCACACCGGAAGAAGACCGTGCTGCTGACCACCTTGGGAACCGGGATCGGCACGGCCCTGTTCACACAGGGCCGGATGGTCCCGTACACGGAGTTGGGCCATATCGAGATGAACGGAGCCGATGCGGAGACGCAGGCCGCCGAATCGGTGAAGACACGTTTGGGGTTGTCCTATCCGGAGTGGGCGGCGCGTCTGCAGCAGTACTACACGCAGCTTGAGCTCCTCGTCGCCCCCGACGTCATCATCGTCGGCGGCGGAGTCTCGAAGTCCCATGCGGAGTTCCTGCCGCTGATCAGCACACGGGCCTCACTCAAACCGGCCAAGCTGCTCAACAACGCCGGCATCGTCGGGGCCGCGATGATCGCGGTCAACGGCGGCAAGGCGAAGGTGAAGAAGAGCACGTCCTGAGCACTCTGGCCCACCGGAGATCGACCGAATTCCCGCCGAAGAGCGGGCGAAGAGCGGACCACCACGGGGAAGAGGACAGGCCACCGATACGCCGGGTTCTGTCGACGAGTCGGTTGCCCTTCTCGCCTGACGGCCATCTGTCTGGGACCGATGTTGCCACCGGCCTCAAGCAATCCACCCGACAGCTCGGCGAGCAGCCTCGAACGCTGTCTGTCTGATCTTGCTCCGGATGGGGTTTACCCAGCGGCACCGGTCACCCGGCACCCTGGTGGTCTCTTACACCACCGTTTCACCCTTACCCGACCGGAGTCGGGCGGTCTGCTTTCTGTTGCACTGGCCCGCGGGTTACCCCGGGTGGGTGTTACCCACCATCCCTGCTCTGCGGAGCCCGGACGTTCCTCAGCCCTCGACAAGGAGAGCCGCGACCGTCTGGTGACCTGTCCTCAAGCACCCCAGTCTAGCCCCTGCACCGCAGGCGTACACACCGGACTTCGCCTGAGCCGGAAACGGGAGCGAAGAACGTGACGAAGCTCATTCGGACCCGGCCTCCGTCGGCTCCTGACGTACTCCTACGATGGACTGGTGAAGATTCTGCTGCCGCCCTCCGAGGGCAAGACCCCGGCCGAAACCGGTCCGCCCCTCGACTTCGAAAGCCTCTCGGCACCGGAGCTCAATCCCAGCCGGAAGCGGGTTCTGACCGCCCTCAAGTCGGTCTCGAAGCGTCGGGACGCTCTCGCGCAGCTCGGCGTCGGTGCGTCCTTGGCCGCGGACGTCGAACGCAACACCGTCCTCGACACGACGCCCTGCGCCCCGGCCCTGCTCACGTATTCCGGTGTCCTCTATGAAGCGATGGGCGCGGCCGAACTCGTCTCACGCGCCGCTGCGGACACGACTCTGCAGGAGCGGCTGCGGCAGGTCCATGTCTTCTCCGCACTCTTCGGCCGGGTCCACGGGCTCGACCTCATACCGGCCTATCGGCTGGCGATGAAAACCGATCTCGGCAGGCTGGGTCGACTCACGTCGTTCTGGAAGCCGATCCTCGCGAAATCTCCCGAACTGGCACCCGCCGAGGTCGCCCTCGACTGCCGCTCGAGCGATTACCGATCCGCGTGGCCGGGGCCCCACGACCAGGTGATCACCATGGGTGCCGTGACCGTCAGCGGCGGAAAGCGACGCGTCGTCTCCCACTGGGCGAAGTTCTACCGCGGCGAGTTCGCCGGCCGCCTCCTCTCCGATGCCCGGGCACTGCCGGCGAGCACCGATGAGCTCGTCGCCCGAGCCGAGGAGAACTACGAGGTCGAGTTCACTCCGCACACGAAGTCGAAACCGGCCGTCCTCACGATCGTCCTGCCGGGCTGAGCCTCACCCGGTCGAGCGGAGGAACAGCACGCCGGACCGAGCGTCAGCTGCGGAGCAGCAGCACCGCCTCGCATTCTTCGCATTCGTAGGTCTCGTTGACATCGGCGCCGAGCATCGCATTCCACGCCGCTCCGCCGATCTGCTGACCACAGGCCTGACAGTTCGGTCCCGTGAGCACGGCCGCACCCGGGCCTCCTTGAGCGACGTTCGCCTCGAAGACGGTGACGAGTTCGACCGGCAGCTCGCCCTTGGCCTCACGCGCCGAGGCGGCATTGTCCTCGAGAAGGCCCTGCAGCTCGGCCTTGCGCTCCTTCACCGCTGTCTGAACCTCTTTGCCGGAGGCCGTGACCTCGGCGATGCGACTCTCGACGTCCGCCAGTCCCGCCTCGGCGGCCTCGAGGTTCTCCATCTCGGTCAGTTCGGTCTCTTCGAGTTCGGCGACTCGGGCTTCGTGACCCGCGATCTCGTCCTGCATGTTGACCATGTCTCTGCTGGTCAGTCCCGTGCCGTCGTTGAGTTCCGCGGTCTTCTTCTCGATCTTCGCCCTCTGGGCTTCGATGAGCGTGTTCGTTTCGGCGATCGTCGACCGATGCCCGTCGACGACCTCAGCGGCCTGCGTCTTCTCCTCACCGAGTCGTCTGTGGTTCGCGACGAGCTCCTGGAGTTCGGCGGCACGCTTCGGGTTGTCATGTTCATGGCGCAGGGCGCGGCCTGAGGCCGTGAGCTCGATGAGCGTCTGCAGCGCAGTGCGCTGGGCGTCGGTGATGAGCATCGTCGATCTCCTCGTCAGTAGCGTTCGACCCAGGGGTCCGTGTTGATGGCCGAGTGCTGCAGTGCGACCGTGAAGCCGCGGGCGGCGAACTCGGCGTCGAGCTCTCGGGCCGCGGTCTCCAGCCACACGGTCTCCGAGGCCCAGTGGGAGACGTCGATGAGCTGAGGGCTCCCGTCGTGGCGGTTCGCGGTGTCGCGGGCCTCTGTGGCGGGGTGATGACGCAGGTCGGCGGTGATGAAGACCTCGGCGCCGCTGGCCCGGACGTCGTCGAACAGGGAGTCCCCGGCACCGCCGCAGACGGCCACCCTGGTGACCGTTGCCGCCGGGTCACCGGCGATCCGCACACCCGTCGTCGTCCGCGGCAGAGCCTCGGCGAGGGTGCGTGCGATGTCACGCACAGGGGTCGGACGGTCCAGGTCGCCGACGCGGCCGATTCCGGTCGGACGGCCAGCCTCCGCGGCAGAAGAATCACGCACCACAGCGGACCGGGGCGTTGCCGGGATCGGTTGAGTATGCGTGACCAGCGGATCCGCGTCGGTGATGCCCAGCAGGGAGATGAGGACGTCGGAGACTCCTCCGCGGGCGGAGTCGGCGTTGGTATGCGCGTTGAACAGGGCGATGTCGTTGCTGATGAGCGTGTGCACCGCACCCCCCTTGAGGGTCGACGCATTCACCGATTTCACGGGTTTGAGCATGAGCGGGTGATGAGTGAACACGAGATCGGCATCGAGCACGACCGCCTCGGCGATCACCGCATCCATCGGGTCGAGGGCCAGGAGGATCGATCGGACCTCCGCAGCGGGATCGCCGACGGACAGCCCCACGGAATCCCAGGATTCGGCGAGGGCCGGCGGCCACAGCGAATCGAAGACGTCGACGCAGTCACTCACCTTCGGATGCTTCATGGCACCACACTATTACATCAGCGAACCGCGGAGGTCGCCGATCGCTCCCCAGGTCACCTCGCCGATCACCCGCCCGTCCGAATGAGACGCAGTTCACTTTTCCGGGTCGTCGCTCCTATATTTGGCACATGACCTCTTCACAGTCCTCCGACTCTGAGTCCACCGCCCCCACCATGTCCACGGCGTCGACGATCTCCGACCTCATCCGCCGCAGCGCAGGCCGGTTCCCCACGGACACTGCCGTCGAATTCGCCGACCGGACCTGGACGTATGCCGAACTCGACGCTGCCGTCACGGCCGTTGCCCGCGAACTCGTGCGCCTCGGTGCCGCGAAGGGCGACCGTGTGGCCGCTTATGGCAAGAACTCCGACGTCTACCTGCTCCTCTACCTCGGCTGCGCCCGGGCGGGCATCATCCACGTGCCCGTGAACTATCAGCTGAAGAACGATGAGCTCGACTACATCCTCGACAATGCCGGGGCGGGAATCGTCTTCGCCGACCCCGACCTCATCGGGGCCGTCACGGCGACGCCCACAGGTGCGGCGGCCGAGGTCCTCGACCTGAACTCGCTCGTGCCGGTCGCCGCCGCCGATGCCATCAGCCCCGCAGGCGACGGGGAATTCTCGGTCAGCGACACCGACGTCGCACAGCTGCTCTACACTTCCGGCACCACCTCGGCGCCGAAGGGCGCGGTGATGACCCATCGTGCCCTCATCCACGAGTACCTCTCCGCACTCCTCGTCCTCGACTTCGACGCGGGCGACCGCGCCGTCCACGCGCTTCCGCTCTACCACTCGGCACAGATGCACGTCTTCCTCCTGCCGCTGCTCTCGATCGGTGCGCACAACATCATCGCGCCCGCACCCGTGCCCGAGCAGCTGCTGGCACTGTTCGAAGAGCGCGAGATCAACTCCTTCTTCGCCGCACCCACCGTCTGGGTGGCCCTGGCCAACAGTCCCGACCTGCAGACCCGCAATCTCGGCAGTCTGCGCAAGGCCTATTACGGTGCCTCGATCATGCCCGGCCCGATCCTCGAACGCCTGCGGGCTCGACTGCCCGAACTCGGGTTCTTCAACTGCTTCGGCCAGTCCGAACTGGGTCCGCTGTGCACGGTGCTTCGGCCCGAGGACCACGACGCGCACCCCGGTTCGGCAGGCAAACCGGTGATGTTCGTCGAAACACGTGTCGTCGACGGTGAGGGCAACGATCTCGGACCCGGGCAGGAGGGCGAGATGCTCTACCGGTCCCCGCAGCTGTGCGAGGGCTATTGGAACCGGCCCGATGCCACTGCCGAGGCCTTCGACGACGGCTGGTTCCATTCCGGAGACCTGGTCAAGGTCGACGAGGACGGATTCGTCGAGGTCGTCGACCGGGTCAAGGACGTCATCAACACCGGCGGGGTCCTGGTGGCCAGCAGGCAGGTCGAGGATGTGATCTTCGAGCTCCCCCAGGTCTCCGAGGTCGCCGTCGTCGGTGTCGCCGACGAGAAGTGGATCGAGGCGATTTCCGCCTTCGTCGTCCTCAAACCCGAGCAGGACGAGCTGAACACCGACGACGTGATCACCCACGTCAGGAGTCGCCTCGCCGGATTCAAGGTGCCCAAGCGCGTCGAATTCGTCGCCGAACTGCCGAAGAACTCGGCCGGAAAGATCCTCAAACGCAGCCTGCGCGGCTGAGTGCGAGGCTGCGCATAGACTTCTTCCGACGGTTCAGACTCGAACCGAGCAGTTGCAGCAAGGAGCACAATGGTGAAATCGGTACAGACGGACGACGACGATCGGAATGTCATCCGCCGCGGATGGCGACTGCACAGCAACGGACGCACGATCGCCCAGGGCGCACGCGTCCTTCCCGAGGAGCGGCTGAGTTGGGCGCGGACCATCAGCATCGGCGCTCAGCATGTCGTCGCGATGTTCGGAGCGACCTTCCTCGTTCCCCTGCTCACCGGTTTCCCACCGTCGACGACGCTGTTCTTCACAGCGATCGGGACGCTCCTCTTCCTGCTCATCACCAAGGGCATGATGCCCTCCTACCTCGGATCCTCGTTCGGGCTGCTCGCTCCGATCGGCGCAGTCACCGGGTTCTCGGCGACTTCAGGCGAGGACCTCGACTCTCATGCGATGGCGCTGGCCCAGGGCGGAATCATCTCCGTCGGCGTCACGCTCGCACTCGTCGGGCTCATTGTGCATTTCGTCGGCGTCCGGTGGATCGAGGTGACGATGCCGCCGGTGGTCACCGGAGCGATCGTCGCCCTCATCGGCCTCAACCTCGCCCCTGCCGCCTGGGACTGGGTCAAGGCGGCTCCCCTGACGGCCGTGATCACCATCGCGGCGATCCTCATCACCACCGTGGCCTTCCGCGGCATGCTCGGGCGTCTGTCGATCCTCATCGGCGTTCTCGTCGGCTACGCGGCCGCCTGGCTGCAGGGTCAGATCGACTTCTCGACGGTCGCCCACGCCGGTTGGGTCGGGCTGCCGAGCTTCCACGCACCGGCCTTCGATCTCGGATACCTCGGGCTGTTCCTCCCCGTCGTCCTCGTCCTCATCGCTGAGAACATCGGCCACGTGAAGTCGGTGGCGGCCATGACCGGCAGAGATCTCGATCACCTGACCGGCCGCACCCTCTTCGCCGACGGCTTCTCGACCATCCTCGCCGGATCCGGTGGTGGGTCCGGCACGACGACCTACGCCGAGAACATCGGGGTCATGGCGGCCACCCGCATCTTCTCCACAGCTGCATACCTGTGCGCGGCGGTCATCGCACTCATCCTCAGCATGCTCCCGAAGTTCGGTGAGATCATCGCCACCATCCCGCCCGGCGTCCTCGGCGGCGCCGCGACCGTCCTATACGGAATGATCGGTCTGCTCGGCGTGCGGATCTGGGTGGAGAACAAGGTCGACTTCTCGAATCCGATCAACCTCAACACTGCCGCGGTGTCCCTCATCGTCGCGATCGCGAACTTCACCTGGTCCCCCGGCGGACTGCAGTTCGAGGGGATCGCGCTCGGCACAGCCTCGGCGATCGTCGTCTATCAGGTGATGAAGGCGATCGCCCGGTGGCGCGGCACCGATCCCGATGCCCTGGTCGAGAGCCTCGCCGAGGCGGCCGGCCCGGCCGATGCGGATGCGCAGCCCCGTACGCGGCCGGATCCCGGCTGACAATGAAAAGTGCCGCAACCTCGCCTGAGCGATGTTGCGGCACTTTTCCCTGGTCGGGATAGCGGGATTCGAACCCACGACCTCCTCGTCCCGAACGAGGCGCGCTACCAAGCTGCGCTATATCCCGTGACCAGGAACTACTATAGCGATGGGAACGCGATCTGAAAAATCGAGATCGGCCGCCGACGCCGAATGAAAGGAACGTCTCATTGGCACTGACAGCCGAGACCATCACCGACACCGCTTTGGACATCCTTTCGCGCTACGGACTCGGTGATCTCTCCATGCGTCGACTCGCCCGTGAGCTCGAGGTTCAGCCGTCCGCACTCTACTGGCACGTCAAGGACAAGCAGTCCCTTCTCGCCCTCATCTCCAAAAGCCTCAAGGTCGAGGTCGACGCATTGTGTCCCGTCACCGCGGAACCCCTCGCCGCAGCCCTGTCGCTGCGAGAAGTGCTGTTGAAATACCGCGACGGGGCAGAGATCGTGCTGCTCGGCTACTCCATCGCCGCCGCCGATGTCACACCCCGTGCGCTGAGCAGCGAACGCCTCGGCGCCCAGGTCTCGCAGGGCATCCTCACGCTGACCCTCGGGGCCGTGGCCGTCGAGCAGAACCGCAGACTCTTCGACATCGCCCCGGCGGCCGCCGCTGAGAACTTCGCGGCCAACGCCGCTGCGATGCTTGACGCAGTCCGCTTCCAATCCTGACCGAAGCGCCCGACACCGATCGGTAGGGACCAGTTCGATCGCCGCGGACTCGGGCTCGGCGAGTCCTCCGGATTCGGAGGACCGGCCTGGGTATGGCATACTGATCAGGCGCTTGCGAGGTCATCGTCGGCGCCGTGGGGCCTATAGCTCAGTTGGCTAGAGCATCTCGTTTACACCGAGAGGGTCGGGGGTTCGAGTCCCTCTGGGCCCACCAGAAGGTCGTTGTTCAAACCAGCGACATCACCGGTTTGAGTTCCAGACTCCGCCTTCCGTCCTTGGTGACGGAGGGCGAGGGTCTGGACGGCCGGGTCCAGAAACACGTTGAACGGCACGCCGGGTTCGCCGTCGATGGTGTCGTCGTCGGTGACGACGAGCTTGTCGAAGAAGGCTTGGTTGGCGATCCGGCGTAGTGAGTCGTCGATGCTCATGTAGATGGCGTGCATGTCGCCTGCGAGGGCTAGGCAGTCGTCCAGGTGTGCTTTGGCCTGCCCGTACTCGATGTCTCCGGCGTTGATCTGGGCGTCGAGGAACGCGAGCCGGCGCGCGATGCGGTCCTGCTCTGTGGCGAGGAGGTCGAGGGGGACGGCGCCGGCGTAGTGGGCCTGCATGAGCTTCTGTCGTTCATCACGGAGAGCGTCACGTTCGGCCTTGTACCCCTGGCTCTCTTGCTTGGCGGCCTGGTGGAGTCGGTCGAACTCGCTGGTGACCAGCTCGCGGAGCGCAGGTAGGACGTGTTCGGGTATCTGCACGCGCCGGTACTGGTCTTCCACGGCGGCTTCGATGTCGGGCACGAACATGGACTTGCGTTCGCAGTTGGTGCGCTTGGCGTGTCGGCCGGTGCACATGAAGTACGGGTAGATCACGCCGCGGCGGCTCTTGGCATTGGTCAACGTCAAGCGTGATCCGCACTGCCCGCAGTACAGGCTGCCTTTGAGGTAGTGGTCGTGGCTCTGGGTCTTCTCTCCGGAGGTCTGGTGGGCGGTGAGCACGGCCTGGACGCGGTACCAGACCTCGGGGGCGACGAGCGGTTCGTGCAGGCCGTCGTAGCTGGCGCCACGGAAGCGGACGCTGCCCTTGTAGTAGGGGTTGGTGAGCATCTTGTGGATCGTGGACAGCACCGGCGCCTTGGACGGCCGCTTCGGCGTAGGCACGGTGGTCAGGCCCCGGTCGATCAACTCCTCGTGCAGGCTGATGGTGGAGTGGTTCCCGGTGGCGTATGCCTCGAACGCCCACTTGACCAGCGGTGCCCGGTCGGGGTCGAGTTCGACGGTGCGGACTTCCCGGCCGAGTTCGTCGCGTCGGGTGACGTTGAGGTAGCCCATCGGGGCTTTGCCGTTGGTGCCGCCGCCCTGGGCTTTCTGGTTCATGCCCTTGGAGACCTCGCTGGCGAGGTTGCGGGAGTAGAACTCCGCGATGGTGGACATGATGCCGTGCAGCAGCATCCCCGAGGGGGTCTCGTCGATGTTCTCGGTGGCGGAGACGAGCATGACCCCGGCCTCTTTGAGGGCGAGGTGGATGGTCACGTCGTCGGCGCGGTTGCGGGCGAGGCGGTCGACCTTGTGGACGATGCAGTAGGCGACCTGGTGGGTCGTGACGTACTGGATCATCCGCATCAGCTCGGGCCGGTCGGCCTTGCGTGCGGACTCACCGGCGTCGACGAACTCCTCGGTGATGATCGCGTTCAGCTCGCGGGACTTGCGCAGGTTCGCCTCGCGCTGCGCGGGGATCGAGAAGCCCTCGTCCCGTCCACCCTTGGAGGCCTGCTCCTTGGTCGAGACGCGCAGGTAGGACACGGCGAGGGTGGTGGTCTCGCCGACGCGATCCAGCGCTTCGGTGGCAGGTGGGCGTGGTGTCGTGGTGGTCATGGGTCGTGTTCCCTTCCCCAGTGAGTTGGGGCCAGCACGAGCGGCCGCGGGACCGCTGGTGCGGTGCGACTCGTAACGGGGAAACACGACCCGGCGGCTCCGAGGGAGCGGACCGGGTAAGCCACGAAGGCCAAACAGGACTGCGCACCACGACCGAGCCCGAAAGCTCAGCCGTTGGCTTCTTGCTGCTCTGATTCTACCCCGGCACCCCGTCAGGCGCAGGAGCCTGGCTGCCTGCTGCCGGGCGTGGGATTGGTGCGGTCCTGTTCGGCGCGGGCGCGGGCCATGCCGATGAACAGTTGGGCGAGCTTGTGCAGGTCCGGGCTCTGGCGCGGCTCGGCCTCGATGCGGTAGTCGCGCATCCTCTCCGGTAGCCGCTCGTCCCTGTCGCGGGAAGTCCGGCCGGTCATGGGACTTCTCCGGTGTGCTCATCAAGGGTGCGGAAGAACGCATCCTCGGCTTCGCGGCGGGCCGCGACCTGCTCGAAGACGAACTGCACGAAGTCCTCCGCACGGTCGGCGATCACGACGTCCTCGACCGCGGACGCGGGGTCCTCGCCGGGCCAAGCGGTCTGCCGCGTGGGTCGGTCACGGTCCAGGCGGGTGCCGGAGGCGGCGACCCATTCGCGCAGCCGGTTGCGAGCGTCGGCGAAGTCCCGATGCCAGCCGAACGGCGCGGACCCGGCCTGCTCGGGGTCGTAGGCGCACAGCCAGTGCAGATGCAGGGCCGACAGCTCCCATACCAGTTCGGGATGCCGGTGCCAGAACGGCGACACGACACTGGCGGGCAGCCCGTAAGTGCGGCGCAGCCACGCCACCCAGTCGTTGAGCGCGAGCCACTCGACTTCCAGATCGTCGGCGGACAGCAGGTTCCAGTTCACCGGATGCGGTGGCTCGGCCACATCGTCCGCTGCGGCGTCAGGCTCATCATCCGGGTCGAAGTGGTCGGGTTCGTCAGGCTCAAGCGTGTACTCATCCATCGTGGTCAGCGCTTCCGGTCACATGCTCACGGCCGGAGCCGACTGGGCCGTGGCGCGCGCGGGCGCGGCGAATGCGGCCGCGTCACGCTCAGGCGCAGTGCGTCGGGGCGTGCGGTCGACGTCGTAGCGGGTGCGGGCCATGTCGTGACCGACCCGGCGGGCGACGAACTCCTCACCCTCGACGTTCTGACCGTCGCGCTGATAGCTGTACTCGCGGACATAGCCTTCGGCGATGATCTTGTCGCCCTTCGCCAGTCGTTCGTGGCCCTGCTCGGCGGCGGCCTTGAACGCGACCAGGTTGTGGAAGGTGGTCTCCAACTGCGTGAACGACCCGTCCTGCTCCTGCCGGTAGTGCTCTTTGCCGACATTCATGAACAGCCGGGCATCACCGTTCTCGGTGTGGGTGAGCTGAGGGTCGGACGCGACGAACCCCGAGAACGACTGCTGAGTCTGGATAGCCATCTGAGTCTCCTGACATCTACGCGACCCCGTCGATCAGGGGCCGCTCATGTCAGGCAGGTGCACGACCGTTCTCTGCGTCAGGTCGCCGTCGGGCGCCGCAGCAGGGCCTCGATGGCCGAGCGGTCCTTGCCGAGCTGGGCGGCGTCGGGGCGGGTGGGCCAGGGGCGCAGGTCGGTCACGATCGGTGGCGCGGACCGCAGCAGGGTGATGCCGGTGCCGAAGGCCAGGGTGCGGATGCGGTCGGGCGGGAGGATCGGCACTCGGCGCACGGAGCGCTGGTTGGAGCGGGTGCCGTGGTCGCCGAGGGTCACGGAGTCGGTGTACTCGTCGCGTTCGCCGATGAGGGAGGACAGGTCTTGGAGGTCGCGGGAGTTGGAGGCGCCGCCGAGGATGATCTTCACGATGGAGGCGTCCCAGATGGCGCCGGCGGCGTTGTCGCCCCACTTCTCGCGGGCTTGGGCGAGCGACTGGAGCACGGGCAGGCAAGTGATTCCGGTGCCGCCGCCCTCTGCCATCAGCGTCGGCAGCGACGGCAACGGTGAGAGGTTGCCGATCTCATCGAGCGCGAGCAGCAGGGGCGGGTCCAGGCGGGCACCGGGTGAGCGGGCGGCGAGGCGGCGGGCGGCTTCGACGAGGTCTTCCACGAACGCGGTCACCAGGGCCGCGGACGCACCGGCGCCAGCGCCCGTGGCGAGCAGATACAGCGTGCCGCGCTGGGTGAGGAACGCTTCGGGGTTGAAGTCCTCACCGGCTCGTGGGGTGACGGCGTCGAGGACGCGGGGGTCGGCGAGTGCTCCGAGGGCGAGGGAGACGCCTTGCCGGATCGAATCCCGCGTCTTGGGGTCGGAGTCGATCATCGCCCCGAGGGAGTCGGCCCATCCGGTGGCTGCGCCGGAGTGATTGGTGAGGATGGCGACGGCTTCGGCGGCGATGGAGGGGTCCAGGGTCCACCGGAACAGCTCAGCCGGCGGACGGCCGTCGAGAGCGGCGGCGTGCAGCAGCGCTTGGAGCGCGGTGCGGGTCTTGCCTTCCCGGAACCCGCCGGACTCGACCCCTCCGGAGGAGAGTCCGGTGGCGGAGGCGAGGCCGGTGGCGCGGATCATCGCCGTCAGCGGGTCCTCACATCCGCGGACCGGGGACCAACGGAGTCCGGCGGGGACGCCTTCGGCGAGGTGCTGGGGATCGAACACGCCCACCGGCCGACTGTCGCGCTGGCGGGCGCGGAGGGTGGCGGTGAGGTTGTCCGGCCGCGTCGAGGTGGTGACGACCGCGCCGGGTGCGTCGAGGATGGCGTTGATGACCACATGCAGTCCCTTGCCGGAGCGGGGCGGGCCAAGCAGCAGGATCGAGTCTTCGACCGATGCCCAGACCTGTTTGCCGTGGCTGGTGCCGAGCAGGTAACCCACATCCGCCGGTCCGGGCGTCTCCAGGGAGGGGCGCAGTGTGCCGGCGCGGCGCAGCAGCGCTTTCCCGGAGGCGGTCTGGCTGACTTCGTGGCCGGTGGCGGTGCCGGCGAGGCGGCGGGGGTCGGTCTCGGTCTTGCGGGTGTGGCGGCGCAGCCGCATCCACACCCACCCGCTGCCCACGGCCAGTGCGGTGAGCAGGACGGCGGTGACGATCCAGTAGAGGACCGGGTTCAGCCCGGCGGCATCGAGCGCGGCGGCCGGGTCGCCGGGGTTGAACAGCACCCCGAGCCCCGACGCCGGTCCCGCGGCGGGTTGGGCGGAGCCGGCGAGGAACGCGGCCACGCTGCCGGCGGCGCGCAGGATGAGCGCGACACCGAACATGCCGATCAGCCCGATCAGGGCGGCGTTGGTCAGCTCGTCCCCGAACGAGCCGGTCTGCCGCCCCTGCGGGCTGCTCACGGCACCCGCCTGACCACGGTCGTGCCGGAGATACGCCCGTACAGGACCACTTCGCCCGCCCCGTCGGCCTCGGGCAGCACGGCGTCGAGCTGGCGCCTGTCGAGCAGGGCGCGCGCCGCACCGGTGCCGGTGGCGTCGGTGTGGGAGACGATCACGGCGACGGCGATGTCCTCACCGGGCACGAACCCGTCCCCGGTGACCTCGACCAGCACCGGCGGCTCGTGCTGCTTGGCGCGGCGTGCGCGCCGCGTGCCCGGCGCGGCCGCGTCTTCGTCGTCGGGTAGCGGGGGTGGGGTGGGTTTGCGGGAGCGGATGAGGTCGGTGAACACGGTTCCGTCGACCTCGCGGACCTCGATCCGCACGGCGATGGTGCGGTCCTTGGTCACCGCGTCCAGTAGCGGCCCGAAGGTGCCGCGTGTCCATTCCGAGCCCACGGCCGGTGGCGGGAACGGCGTGCCGTCGACGGTGACGTCCAGGGCGCCGTTCTCGGTGACGGTGATGAGGACGTGTGGCAGCACCACCGGTGTCTCGTCGGGCTGCTGGGACGGGGGGCGGCGCAGCGGGTTGCGGCCGCTCATGACTGACCGCCCAGGTAGCGGGCGTCAGTCCGGAACAGTTTCAGCTCGACCGGATGGAGCTGGTGCTGCGAAATGAAGCTTCTGGACTTGATCTTCCACAGCCCCTGCCCGACCCCCAGGGTCGCGAGGAGCTTCTGCTCGGTGCCGGTCAGCCCGAGGGCTTGCGCGGTGGTGCCGAGCTGGTCGGATTCTTGCCGGTAGACGATGCGGGTCTCCGCGTTCGCCAGGAGGGAGTTGGCGAGGGAGCGCATCGCGGAGCCCTGGTCGCCGACGTTGTCGAGGTCGGTGAGCTTGTGGAAGATCAGCATGTTCGCGATGCCGTAATGCCGTGCCAGCCTCCAGTGCGCGTCCATGCGCCTGAGCAGGGCGGGGTGGGACATCAGGCGCCAGGCTTCGTCGTAGATAACCCACCGTTGCCCACCATTGGGGTCCAGCAGCGCGGACTCCATCCACGCGCTGGAGCACGTCATCAGGACACTGATGAGGGTGGAGTTCTCTGTCACCCGCGACAGGTCGAGGCTGATCATCGGCAGCGAAGGGTCGAACGCGACGGTCGAGGGGCCGTCGAAGAGCCCGCCGAGGTCCCCGGCCACCAGGCGGCGCAGGGCGTGGCCGACGAGCCTGCCGTCCTCCGCGAGGCGACCGTCCGGAACATCGGTCGGGCTGAGGATGTGGTCGACGACCATTGGCAGGATCGGCACCGTGTTCTCGGCAACGGTGGCGGTCAGGGCGAGGTCGATCGCGGTGTGCTCCAACGGCGTCAAGCCGCGCGCGAGCACGGTCTCAGCCAGCGCGCCGATCAGGTCACGCCGCCGGGACGCGACCGTGGCGGCCCATTGCTCATCCGAGAGGCCGGAGGGGCGGTGGCCTTCATCGAGCGGATTCAAGCGTGTATGCAGTCCGTGGCCCAAGACGATCGCCCGCCCGCCGACTGCTTCGGCGACCGCGGTGTGCTCGCCCTTCGGGTCACCGGGGACGTAGACGCGGCGGCCGAACGGCAGGGACCGGGTGTAGATCGACTTCGCCAGGCTGGACTTGCCGGAGCCGACGATGCCGGCCAGGACGATGTTGGGTGCGGTGATGATCCCGCGGGCGTAGAGCACCCACGGGTCGTAGACGAAGCTGCCGCCTGAGTAGAGGTCTTGTCCGACGAACACCCCATTGGAGCCGAGTCCGCCTTCGGCGACGAACGGGTACGCCCCGGCGAGGGTCGCGGAGGTGTCCTGGTGGCGGGGCAGCCGGAACCGGCCGGGCGACCTAAGCGCAGCGGGTCCGGTTTCGCCTGCGGCAGGCAGATAGGTCGTCGCGCGCTGTTCGGCCTTCTCGGCCTCGGCCTTCGCCCGTGCCGCCTGCTTCTCGACCTGGCGCTGTTCGGCTTGGAGGCGGGCGGCGGCCTGTCGGCGTTGCTTGCGCAGCCGGCGGCGCTCGGCCGCGGGGGCGACCAGGACGGAGGTGTGCAACTGCTCCGGCTCGCTGCCAGTCATAGTGAGAGTCCTCGGGACTGCTTGACCGTGGCGACGCCGGGGTGCTCGAACCAGGATGGATCGGGCGCCCGCCGCGATCGCTCTGTCGTTGCCTGCTTGAGTGCCGGTTCCGGCTCGTGCTTGGGCGCGCCGATCCCGGCGATCGCTTCGCGCGCCGGCACCACGGCGTCTTCGTTGAGGGCGTCGGCTGGCGGCGTGTACTCCCGGAGGAGGCTGACGTGTCCGGCGAACGGGTTGTAGGTCAGGATGTAGCCGTCCTCGCCGGTGACCACCCGGTCCAACGCGCCGGTCGGGGGCTCGTCGTAGGCGTAGCCGTTCTCCAGTGCCGCCTGGGTGGTCTCCTCGCCGTAGTCGTAGCCGGTCAGGAGTTCGATCGCCGCATCGGTGCCGTCCCGCTCGATCAGGTCCAGCACTTCGTCGGCTTCCTCGCCTTGCAGGAACACCACGCTGATCCATTGCCGCTCGGGCCTGGACGCCTCGGCTGGCTCCGTCTGCTCGGTGGGTTCGGCCAGCTCGGTGAGTTCGGTGAGGGGGTCGGTGTTGGTGCGGGCGGCCTCGGCCACCCATTCCGGGAATAGCCCCGCGTGCTCGGGAGTGCTGTCGGGGTGGTCGAGGGCGTACTGGCGGGCCTCTCCGGCGGCGCCAAGGAAGGTCGCGAGGTCGCGGATCGCGTGGTCGGGGTCGACGGGCTGGCCGGCGCCGGTGAACAGGTCCCGGCCCTCCAGCTCCTGCCCGGTGGTGGTGTCGGTGATCCGGTAGGCGTAGCGCTGGTGCTCACCCACCGGGGTGTCGGGCCAGACGGTCAGCCGCAGCGTCCCAGCGGTAACCGTCGTGGGCACGGGGCCGTCATGATCGAGCCCGGCTTGCGCGGGCTCGGGGTGCCAGGCGATCCGCCCGGAGTGGGAGAACGCCGCGTTGAGGTGGTCGTGGGCCTGGTCGAGCAGGGTGCCGGCCTGGTGCAGCTCGTCGGCGGCGGCGAGGGCGGAGCGGTCCCCGGCGAGGTGGTCGCCGTCGTCGTGGTGTGCCCGGTCGCGGTGGGCGAGGTGGGTGGCGGCGAGCTGGTCGAGCACCTGCCTCAGCGACCGCATGGCCGCGGTCAGGTCGCCGAACACGGTGTAGGTGTCGGCGGGGTCATCGAACACACGGCTGGCGTGGGCGAGACCCCGCATCGCCTCCGACGCTTCGGCGGCATCGGCGAGTGGATCGTGGAACGTGGGCATGACAGCCTCCCTGGCAACGTGGGCGAGCACCCCCGGCAGTTCGGGGGCCACCGGTCAGGTGCGCCCGCCCGTCCACGCGCCGGGAACGGCCCGCAGCGGGCGGGTCAGATGCGGCGGCAGAGAGGGAGGGAGGCGGCGGTGAACGCAGCGGCCTGCTGGCCGACGAGGAGGCGGGTCTCGCAGGAGGCTTGGATGGCGGCCTGTTCGATCGCCGCCACCCCGGCCTCCAGCTCCTCCACGGTGGGGGCGGAGACGGAGATGAGGCCGGTGTAGCGCAGGACGCCGTGGCCGGCGGTGAGGTCGGCTTCCTGCTGGAGCACGTCGTGGTACTCGGCGGTCTGGGCGGCGTCTTCGATCTGCCCGATCTTGGCCCGTTGCGCCTGGTCGGAGATGTGCTCGACCTTCTTCTTGCGGATGTCTCTGGCGGCTTGGTCGGAGCGCATCGGCGTGCACAGCAACGAGAACGACCGCTGAATCCCCGTCGAGAGGAGCACCGGGGACAGGAACCCCGGATAGACCAGCGACCGGGGCCACTCACTGACCCACAGCACCGCATGGTGGGCCGAGTCGGTGCGCAGCCGCGACCAGGACTCGTTGACCGCCACTGGGCCGGCGGTGGCGAGGGACTGGCCGAGCTGTCCGTGGCGCTCGAGGGTGGCGGCGATCGCCGGGTCATACGCGCTGCGGAGGATCACCGCGATCTGTCCCGGCGTGAGCCACCCGGAGGGTGACAGGTCGGCCGAACGCAGCGCCGCCGTAAGGGTGGACATCTCCTGGCGCAGGACCGCGGCCGCGCCGCGCAGCCCGCCGCCGGCGGTCCTGATCTGCCGCGCGCTGGCGTTCATGTCCAACGCGAGGCTGAGCGTGGTCGCGTGCCTCTCGCCCGCGGGACCGGCGCGGTCGATCAGCTCGGCATAGGTGGTCGCGGCCCAGGTGTCGTCGGCGGTGCCGTGCGCCTCCCACCACTCCGCCAGGCCGGTGCCGGAGTCCGGCAGGGTGCGTTCGAGGACTTGCAGGGTGGCGATCCGGCCGGACCGGCACACGGTCGCCAGGACGCGGCCCCAGGAGGTGACGCGCCGTTCCTGCTCCCCGGGATCGAGGAGCACGAACGCAGGATGCGTCACCTCACACACCACGGTCAGCGTGCTGGCGGTGGGGTCGTGGATCATCCCGGCGCCGGTTTCGGGGTCGGTGTATTCGCGTAGTCGCGCCTGGTCGCCGGGCAGCGCGAGCGTGCCCACCGGCCGGGGCTTCACGATCCGGCGTCGGTAGAGGAGTTGCCCGCCGGTGGTGCGCCAGAGCCACCAGAACGCGACCGGCAGCCACTCCACCGCCGGCCGCCCGGCGATGGGTATCCACGTCATGCAGGCGGCGATCACCCAGATGGGGGCGGTGTAGGCGAGGAGGATGCCGCCGCCCGCGTACAGGGCGCCGACGATGGAGAGGATGCCGATGGCGAGGGTGATGAGCTGCGCCAGCGACAGCCCTAGGAGAACGCCGCGGCGGGTGAGGCGGGAGAACTTGACCGGCACCAGCTCCGCTGATGACGCGGCGGGCTCGGTCTGCTTTGCGGGCATGGCGGCTCACTCTTTTCCGGTCGGCTTCGGTGCCGGCGGCGGGGGCTGCTTCGGTGGCCGCGACTCCGGCTCCGATGGCCCCGTGGGACCCGCGGAGGGTGTCTTGGGTGCCGGGGTCGAGGGCGGGGGTGCCTGCGCGGCCGGTGGCGGGGTGGTGCCGGTCTGCCCTGCGCAGTCGGCGGCGTTCTCGCCCTGGTTGCCGAGGGCCTTGCCGGCCTTGGGTCCGGCGGTGGCGGCGTCTTTGGCGACTTTCGCCGCCACCACCGCGGCGGCGGCCGGCCCGGCAGCCGCTGCACCAGCTCCAGCGCCCGCTCCGGCTCCGCCACCCGCGCCGGCTCCTGCGGAGCTGCCGGCGGCGGTCTTGCCGCCTGCGCCAGCCGTGCCGCTGGAGGACGCTGGTGCAGGGTTCTTCGGCTCCGGCGGCTTCTTGCCACCACCACCGTCGTCGTTGCCGTCCAAGACCTTCTTTGGCTCGTTCCCGCCGTTGCCGCCGGGCTTGGAGGGGACCGGGACGGGACGGTTGAGGGCGTTCTTCGCGTCCTGTTCGGAGCCGATGGCGTGGTACATGTCGAATCCGACGAACGCGATGAACTTGTAGGTCAGGTAGGGCGCGAACGCGGCCATCGCCATGAGCACGATCCCGGCGATCGGGTCGGCCACCGAAGCCAGATCCCCATCGATCGGCGCGCTGACCTGGGTGATGGCGACGAGGAACATCACGACCAGGACGAGCTTGGAGCAGATCAGGGCGATGACGAACATCGCCCACTTGCTGATCCACCCCCGGCTGGCGTCCCACGAGGCGCCGGAGAACGCCAGTGGGGCGAACACGATCGCCACCAACAGCAGCGCCTTGCGCACCAGCAGGCTCAACCAGACGATCGCGGCGGCCGCGATCGCCAGGCCGGCGAGGAAGATCGTGATGATCGCACCCACGCCGGGGGCGGCGATGTTGATGCCGACCAGGCCCGCGGCGAGCAGGGCGATCTTGTCGCCCATGCTCTCGGTGGTCTCCCCGGCGGCCTGGATGATCCCGATGCAGAGCTGGTCCACGATCTCCAACAACAAGGCGGTCAGGGTGATGACGACGAAGCTGCCGAGCACGCTCTTGGCGAGCCCCAGCGCGGCACGGCTGAGCGCGGTGGGGTCTCGGCGGATGAGGCCGGTGATGAGCTGGAGGCAGAAGAAGATCAGCATCACGAAAACGGCGATGCCGAACAGGATGTTGTAGACCGCCACGTACTCCTCGCTGGTGACATCCACGAGGGTGGTGGTGTCGAAGACCGTCCAGACGGCCTCGAACAGCCACCCGGCGGCGGCGCCCATGGCTTGGGCCAGCCAGTCGAACGGCGCCGCCACCAGACTGGCCGCACCTTCACCGACTGCATCGCAGACGGAGGAGATGACAGGGACGTCGCAGACACCCATCGCAAGACCTGCTTCCTAGCTCGATGGATGGGTGTTCAGACCTGCTGGCCGACGTTCCAGAAGAAGTTGATGAGCGTCACGCTCGCGCCGCAGATCACGGCGGCGCCGCAGGAGACGAGGACGCCGATCTTGCCCCTACCGGCGAGGTGGGGGTTGGAGGAGTTGGCGCCGAAGCCCCACACGATCGCGCTGATGATCAGGGCGAGGACGGAGAGGATGAGGCCGACGGTCATGATGGCGCCGACGATGGTGCGCAACTGTGCGATGCCGGGCAGTCCGTCGCTGTTGGGGTCGATGTTGATGTCCATCGGCAGCACGAGCGGTGTGGTGAGAAGGGTGGTGGCGAGGTCGAACACGATGGGCTCCTGACAGATGCGGACCCGCCAAGGGGCGGGGAACACGGACGGGGTTCGCAGATCAGGTGCACCCACGCGTCCACGCGCTCACTCGACGCACGGAGGGCCGCAACACACCGATGCCGCCCCGCCCCGGAGCAGGGCGAGACGGCATCTGTGGCGATGACGACGACGAGCAGGCGTCAGAGCTGGTCGCCGAGGGCGATCAGCCAGTTCATCCACGCCACCCCGCAACCGGCCAGTGCGGCGGTGCCCACGGCGACGAGGACGCCGGTGCGGGCCTTGCCGGCCATCGCCTGGTTGCCGTTCGCGGCGGCGATGGCCCACACGATCGCGGACACGATCAGCATCAGCACCGCGACGATCAGTACGAACGTGAGCAGCGCGCCGATCACGGCCCGGAGGTCGCCGATGCCGCCGAGCCCGTCGAAGTCCGGGAATACGTTCATGCCGCATCACCACCGGCCCCCCGCCCAGAGGTGCAGCGAGCAGACGCGATGCTGGTGGTGTCCGATGATCGAAGTGACGCAATAGCCCTCATACCGGGAGGTGCGACCCGCTGACCCAGCCACGCCGGGACCGCCCGCCTGCTCCGGCGGAACGCCACTTGACCAGGGTCTTCGCTCGGATTACCGGCGCCACCTCAGCGGCCGCTGTGACCGGGACGGTGGCCGATCCGCCGCTTACATCTGATGCATGATTCTTGCATCAGATGTAAGCGAATAATCACGGATTCTGAGACACGGTGACGTGCAGGTGGTCGTAGTGTCCGCCGGTCACGTCGCCGGGGTCGTGCATGCCGCCGCCGTCGTAGGGACGCCAGCCCTCGGCGTCGCGGGCGACCGACCAGATTTTGCCGTCCCAGATGAGGTATTCGACGCCGAGGGTTTCGGCGTGGGTCTTCATCCAGTTGGTGACGTCCCAGCCGAGCTCGCGCTGTGCCGGGGTGGGGTGGGAGCCGATGGCATTGCCGAACGTGCCATCGCACGCCCGGCCGAGGGGATGTTCGGAGACGGTGCCGGGACGGGTTGAGTAGCAGGCCCAGCTCGTGTCGGGGAACGCGGCGATGGTCTGCTGGTACAGGTGCAGCATCCGGGCGGTGATTTGCCCGCCTGTGGTGGGGTCGTCGACCATCTGGTTCGGGTCGCCCTCGAACGGCTCCGGCGCCTGACCGGGAGCACCTCCGGTGTCGGGGTCGCAGTCCTCGCCTGGTGTGCCGGTCTCGGGTTCGGGTAGGTCGGCCGCGTCATGGGAGTTGAGCCAGGCGGCGGGGTCGGTGTGCTCACCGTCGGTGCCGCCGAGGCGGACCTCGAAATGCAAGTGCGGACCCGTGGAGTTGCCGGAGGAGCCGATGTCGCCGATGTGCTGCCCCGCGGTCACGGTGTCGCCGGCTTGGACGTGGATACCGTGCTCCCACATGTGCGCATACGCCGTCGCGACCGCCTGGCCGCCGATGGTGTGCTCAATGACGATGAGCCCGCCGTACCCGCCGGAGAACTCCGCCACCGTGACGGTGCCATCGGCTGCCGCGAGCAGCGGGGTGCCGTCCGGCGCGGCGAAGTCGGTGCCGGTGTGGAAGGAGTCCTCCCCGGTGATCGGATGCACTCGCGGCCCGTACTCGCTGGTCAGCACCCAGGTGCCCTCCGGCACGGGGAACACCACCCGTGACGACTCCGGCCCGCCGGTCTGCGCGACCGGAACGACCCCAGCGTCACCCGTACTGGCCGTCGTGGTGGTGAGGGTGGTGAGGATGGTCTCGGCGACCGGCTCGTAGTTCCGGTACCGGTCCGGGTACGCGGACACTTCGACGGCTTGGGCGGCCTCGCCCTTATCCATCTCCTCCCAACCGGGGATGTCCAGCAGCCCCCTGGGGCTCGGGTGGTTGGGTCCGGTGGGGCCGCCGAAGAACGCCTGCGCCTGGTAGACGGGGTCCTTCAGTTCGGCGACGGTGCCCCACCCGGACTGCGGCCGCATCTGGAACAGGCCCAGGCTGTCGTTGTCTGAGCCGTCGCCGTCGTTCGGATAGTCCGCCGACCCGGGGTAGGCGGAGGTGTTGGACAGCATCCGCAGGGTGGACTCGGCGAGCGCGGCCATCAACGCGATCACCAACCCGTCGCGGGTCACCCCGTCGATGCCGGAGCCGGTCTCGATGATCGTGGCGGCGTGGGTGAGCTGGGTCTGGTTCAGGGTGAAGGTCTCACCGTTGGCGGTGGTGACCTCCAGCTCGTCGGGGACGTCCCCGACCGTGACCCCGCTGTTGACGGTGCAGGTGGCGGTGGCGGTGGCGGCGGGGTTCATCAGCACCCCGACCGAAAGCAACGCCAGGGCGGGTCCGAAGAACAGCAGGACGAGCGCGGCGACGGCGACCTTCTTCAACACGACAGCTCCCTGGTTCTCAACGCAGTGGGTTGTCGAGCTGGGACAGCCGCAGCAGGCGGCAGGTGTCATACGTGGGGCCGCAGACGATGAACACGGTGAACGCCACCGCATGCTCCGAGGTCACCTGCTCGTCGTTCCAGGTCCCGGTGCGGTGGCGGGTGCCCTCGATCGTGTAGGCGACGGTGCCAGGAGCGAGCTGGCCGGGCTGGGCCTGCTCCACCGCCTCACCCCACGCTTCCGGCACGAACAGGTTGTCGATGGTGAGGTGCTGGGCGGTGGCGTACTGGCGCAGCTCCAGCCAGGCGTCCCGGCTGGGGAGGTAGGCGGCGACATCGGAGGCGAGGCCGGCCTGCTCCGCACCGGAGGGGTCACCCACGGCGAGGACCACGCTGCTGTAGTCCAAGGGCATTAACCCCGAGGCGGTGTCCCACGCGAACAACGCGGTGGCGACGTTGCCGGCGAAGGTCTCCGGGTCATCCGACGCCTCGACTTCCGGCAGCCGCGGTGTCCAGGTCGGCGTGGGCTCACCAGGAGTGGTGACCGCCGGCCCCGATGGTGTGCCGCCGTCGTGGTCGGGGTCGCGATCGCTCGTGGGCGGTCCGGTCAGGAGGCCGTAGACCCCGATCCCGGCGAGTACCACGATCGCCACGAGCGCGGCGATGAGTGCGATGAGCCGGTGACGGGAACGAGGATCAGAGGCGGCGAGTGGGGTCTTCATACCCGACAGGTGCGCGCACCCTTCCCTCACCCTCAGTGCGACAGTCAGAGGGCCCGCAGATGACCGCGCGCCGAGGGGGCGTCGTCGGCCGCCCGACTATCACGGGCGGCGCGCAGCTCCTCGGCGAACCCACTGGTGCCTTCGGCCGTGTCCAAGAAGCCCGCGATCTGCTCCTCGCTCAGCTCGGCGGCGAGCTGAGCGACGTCGTAGTGGGTCCACCACTCGGTCAGCTCGCCCCAGGTGTGGATGAACGCCCGCACCGGATACCGCACCGGCTCACCATCCACACCGATCAGCGGCACCGGACGCGACACCGCCGCCGTGCCCTTCTGCTTCTTGGCGGCTCTGGCGCGAGCGACGGCCTCGTCGGCCATCTGGTGCAGGTCGGCCTCCCGCGCATCCTGCGCGGCGATCGCCGCGTCGCGGACGGCCTGGAAGATCGGGTGCACCGGGGCGCCGCCCTCGATCCGCTCCAGCCCCGCCTGTGCCTCAGTGCGCAGGCTCTCGGGCTGTGCGGGGTCGGCGACGATCTGTTCGAGGTAGCCGATCTTCTCCATCGTCTTGTAGGACGCGCCGCCAGGGATCATCGCCGCCGCCTGCTCGTCCGCGCGGCCGAGCGGCGTCTCCAACGGGGCGGTAAAATTTCCCTCCCCGTTCCACCGGGGTTGATACTGCGAGCTGAACCGGGTCGCGGCCTCACGCCGGGCGGCATCTTCGGCCATCACCTGCTTCAACTCCCGATACAGGGCGGCAGCCTCACGCTGGGTGAGCGGCTTGTGGAGCATGTTGTCGTCCTGCTCGGCCAACAACTGCCCGAGCCGGTCGGAGAGTCCGGAGCGGACCCACACGTTCACCTTCTTCTCCCCAAGCCTCTTGATCGCCGCGAGCCTCCTCGCGCCGCAGACGATCACGCCGTCCGGGGTGACGGTGATGGGCTGCAACAGTCCGTCGCGGTCGATGGAAGCGGCGAGTTCGTCGATGTCGCCCAGCTCGGTACGGTGCCGGCGGCCGACCCGGATGGAATCGACCGTCCACTCCAGCTCGATATGTCCTGGATCGAAGCTCACCGCCGCTCACCCCCCGCGTGACGGCGCCGCGGTGCGGCGAGGGACAGGGAGAGCACGAGGTCGTCATCGCGCAGCAGCACCGGCAGCGTCTCGCCGATCAGCAGCCGCAGCAGCACGCCTTTGCCCGCACTGGTGGCGGCGTAGGCGGGGTGCGGGTTGCCGAGCAGTGCCCGCAGCAGCACCGTCCACGAGGCGCGGGGCAGGTCGAGCAGGGCGCGCGCATGCCGGTCTCGCCGCAGGCTCTCATAGGCAGACTGCCGCGTACCGACCCGCATCAGCGCCCCGCAGACATGCTCCACCGACGCCCGCGCGGTCTCCGGTGCCCAGCCCAGCAGGCACAACAGCCCGATGGCATCCTCGCTCGCCGACTCAGCCGACATGCACGCCCGATCCGAACCGCCGGAACCGCCACCGTCGCCCGCATCGGCGCTGGTGTCCGTCTCGGCGTCTGCCGAGCTGGGGTCGGTGACGTGGAAGGCCGGGTGATAGTCCGTCAGCGGGTTGTCGCGATCGCCGAACCGCTCCGGGTCGTGGAACGCCGACACGTGCGGACGGCGGGCTTGGTGGACCGAGCAGAGCAGTCCTTGGGCGCGTTCCTCGAAGATGCAGGTGATCCGCACCCCGTGAGTGACCATCGCCCACGGATCGTCAGCGCGCCGGGTCGAGTCGTATTGCATCGCGTCGAACGCCGCCGACGCGGCCTCCCACGGGTCCAGGCCGTGCTTGCGCGCCAATGGCGTGTACTTCTGCGCGGCGTAGGCCATCAGATCCCGCGCCGCCGGGTCGGAGGCCCATGCCCCCTCGCCCGCCTCGTGCAGCCGGTTCAGCAGAGTCCGCAGGCCCTCACCGGTCGTGAAGTCCTCGCCGGCTTCGTCGTGGTCGTGGTGTGTCGTGGTGGTCATGGCCGGTCACCTGGTCATCCCGACACCCGAGCGCACCGGACCCGTGAGGCTGGTGGCGCTGCGGCCGAAGGCGGACAGCGGCGGCAAACGGCGCGCCCGGTCGGCGAGGTCGTGCATCCGGTTCGCGATCGGGGCGCGGGCGCGGCGGGCCAGTTCGGCCTCGAAGTCGATACCCCGCCCCGACAGCGTCGCCCCGTGCCGGGCGATCAGATCGGTGGGCCGCACCCACTCCACACCCCGCGCCCGCCTCCCATGTCCGAGCGTGCCCTGTTCGCCGTCGCGGCGGACGTGGGCGGCTTCCACCGCATCCGGCGTACTGGTCGCGTCGACCGGTCCGCGCTCACGTTCAGGCTCAGGGGCCGGCCGTCGCCGCTCGTGCTGTTCGTGTTGTTCGTGTGGGTTCCCGTTCATCGGGTCTCCTCCTCACCATCGTTGCTGTCAGCAAGGTGCGCACCGGCGAACCAGCGCCCGACCGTGGACGGGTGCACACCGAGTTCGCGGGCGATGCGCTTGTTCGACCAACCCCGCCGCCGCAGCTCGGCCGCCCGGCTCCTGCGCTCCAGTGCAGGTGCGGACGTAGACGTGTCGGGCACGTTCCTGCCCGCCCTATGAGCTGGCTCGCCCGCGGTGTGCGGTGCGGTCAGCTCCCGCGGCTGTGACGGCGCCGGTGCGTCGAGGACTGAACGGTTCGGCGCCGCGGGGCCGACTGCTTCATCGGGGCCGCCGGTGTCGGGTGTGGGGCGGATGAGGATGACGGTCAAGTGGGTGATTGCCAACAGCACGACCGGTGGCACCGCCGCCACCGATGCGGCGAGTACGCCGGGCACGTCGGCGTCGGCGGCGAACACGGCGTGGATCGCATTCGCGGTCACCGACACCGCGGCGCCGCCGATCAGCAGCACCCACGGATACCAGGCCGACTTGTGGCCGGCGAGTGCGACGACGGCGACGGTCGCGACGACGATGATGCCGTCCACGATCAGCGGCCACGCCCACGCCTGCCCCGCACCCACCCCGGACCTTGCGGCCAGGTCCGCCAACGCGGTGAAGGAGAGCCAGAAGGCGCCGGCGGCGATGAACACCGTCCCCGACACCGCCGTCACCACTGCCCACCGGCGCCCCGCCGTCCTGCTCGCGACCGTGCTGCTCGTGATCGGGGTGGTCATCACAGCCCCCGCGCCCTCGACGGCGCCGGAGTCGGATTGGCATCGCGGCTGAACCAGCCGTCCGCGGCCAGCGGCGAGGAACCCCGCACCCGCGACGACCCATCGCGTGCGTCACGCCGGGCGGGTGCGGGGTGGACGGTGCGCCGTGGTGGCGATTTCGCGGTCTCCGAGCCCGGCGTGACCGGCGGCCGCGGTCAGCACATCGAGCGCATCGGAGGCGGGGAGCCCATTTTCCGCGAGTCGGCACGCTGCCCAGAACAGGCCGCGGTTCCGCTCGCCTTCGCCGCGGGCCGCGACCCACGCCGCCAGCCGGGACACGTCCATATCGACGTCCCGATCCACACCGCCAGTCGCAGGACGGCTCGGTGTGGGGCGGGGGTCGAGGAAGTCTCGCAGCCGCGGAGCGTCCAGGGTGCTGGCGGGGCCGGTGTTGACCTGCTCGACCTGGTACCCGCTTGTGGTGCCCTCGATGGAGCGGAGCGAGGGCGGGACGATGATGTAGCCGCCGTCGCCTCGGAAGTCGATCCCCGCGCGGGCCACCTGCCACGACCGCTGCTCCGAGCCGGGCGCTGCCGGATAGTAGGCGTGCATCCCGCCCGTGGGCGTGCGCACCACCAGCTCCCACCCGTCCACCAGTCCCGCACGGCCGGCGCGGTCGAAGCCGGCGCGGCCATCGACCGGACCGTGGACATCGATATCCACCACGGCCGCGCCCGAGGCGGCGCCGGTGGGAACGCCGATGTTCGCGCCCGGCGACTGCCGCCACCACGCCTCGATCTGATCCAGGTTGGTGGTGGCGTCGTGGAAGCCATGCTCGGTCGCCGGCCGCTTCCCATACGGGGCGCAGGGGAACACCGACACTCCGGCGCGGGCGAACTCGCGCGCGGCCGCCGACAGCGGCCATGCCCCGCTCATCCGCAACAGGACCGAGGAGACGGCGCCGTGCTCGACCATCACAGCCCCCGCCCCTCGAACGCCGGCACCGGGACGGGTCGCGCACCTGGTTCAGGCAACGACGCCACCCGCCGCGGAGCAGTCGGCTCGGCTGCCGGTCGCGCATGTGCGGGTGTCTCGCGGTGGGTCGCGTCCCGGTCCAGACTCGGTGGGGTGCCGTCGGCGATCTGCACCGTGTCGAGCTGGTCCAGGATCGCCATGGCGGTCTTACGGACCCGCTCACCGGTCGCCTTGACCACCTCGACTGGCTCTTTCCCATCGACCCGCGCGGCCCAAGTCGAGACGTACGGGATCGTGTAACCCGACGTGTCCATCCCGTGGGCGGCGCCGATCATCAGCGCGACGGACTCGGCTTCGACCTCGCCGATCCCGCGATGCTGCCGCGCTTCCTCGGCGTCGGGGCCGTGGAGGAGGACGTGGCCGAGTTCGTGGGCGAGGGTCTTGACCTGTGCCGCGGGGTCCATGTTCTCCCGCACCGCCACCGTGTTCGCGGTGTAATCGGTCATCCCGTTCGCGCCGTGGATCATCCCCTCGTGGGGCACCCGCAGCACCGTGAAGCCGGCCGCCTCGACCTGCGCCGCCAGGCCGTCCCACAACCCGGCGGGCGCCTGGCCTTCCAGCAGCCGCGGCGCCGGGGGTTCGGGGATCGGGTCGCCAGTGGTCTGCGAGGCGTCCCACACGTAGGCCGGGCGGACGCCGACCATCTTGGAGCGCACCACTTCACCGGCACGCGGCTTCTCGCCCTTCCCCAGACGGCGCCAGGAGTCCGCGTCCGCGGGGTTGGCCGAGGCGAACCGGCCGGTCACTGGTGCCAGAATCTGGTAGCCGGGCTGGCCCTTCTCCACCTGCCGGCCGAGGGCTTGCCACTGCCGGTACCCGGCCACGTACGACGGGAACGGTTCCGGCACCCGGCCCTGCTCATAGGCACCCTGATGCTGCACCCAGATCAGCAGGGTGTTGTTGAAGCTCCTTGACCGGAACCGGGCAGCGAACGCCAGCGCCCTTGCCCAATCCGGGCCGGACACGAGTTGTTCGACCGCGCCGGTCAGCTTCTCGTGCAGCTCGTCGAGCTTCGCTTCCCGCGCCTGGCGGGCCTCCTGCCTCGTTGCCATCTGCTCTGGCCTCCTCCCGGCATAGACCACGCGCCCCAGGACAGGGCGGCGGTGCACCAACGAGGTGCGCCAGGAGAACCAGCAGGTATGTCGAGACGGTCAGCGAACTACGAGGTCGGTAGGTTGGCCGTCAGGAGAACTCGTGGTGCGCCTGACGTAGGACATACCGGCCTACCTGTTATCCCCAGCTCTGTGGGGTTCGGCGCTGGGATGCTCCCGATATCCCGCTCATGATGCTCAGATCGGGAGCGGCTTTCAGCGAGCGCGAAGAGCAAGTTGCCGGTACCGAGTGGGCGTGAGCCCAACGTACTTGCGGAACTGCTGGGCGGCGTGTCCGCGGCTGCGCCAACCGACCTCCCGCATCGCGGCCTCGATCGGCAGATCGGTCTCCCGCAACGACCTGGCCAGGTACTCGGCACGCAGCATCGTCAGATACGCCAGCGGTGTCTTACCGTAGGCATCGGTGAACACCCGGCTCAGCTGCGACGGCGACAGATGCACTCGTTTGGCTAGAGCATCGAGGGTCCAGCGCTCCGCCGGTGCCCGATGGAGCAACTCAGCAGCACTACGCGCCTCGGCGCGCACCGGCTCGAAGCGGCGACTCCGTGGCAGCGTGGGCCGGATATGCGCACGCTGCGACGCCGATATCCGCACCGGGGAAGCTCTGATGTACGGAGCGACCACGTGCGCGATGTTGAACCACAGCGCCTGCATTCGGTAGAAGTTCCGGGCGAAGTCACCGTCTGTACTCAGCGCTACCAGCTCATCCAGCCACGGTGTCAGCATCCCCATCCCGTTCTCGTCCAGCCGGATAACCTGGGCGGGCTCGGTATACACGGCTGCGACGAACTGTTGAGCTGTCAACCGATCCGCGAGGACCGATGCATATTGCCAGTACACCTGGTCGACCACGTAGTCGGAGTCGAGATAGACGGTGGTGACCGTGACGTGGTCCTCTGGTTCGCTACCGCAGAGAACGTTGGGCGCGAACAGCACGATGTCACCGACTCTGACCGGACGAGTGCCAAACGCACTGTGCACGATGGCCGAGCCATCACGGACCGCTACCAACTTCACACAGTCGAATGCCTGGGGTTTCATTACACAACAGGCGGCGCGATTCTTTGCCACGATCGGTCGAAACTTTGTCGTGTCCCAGGGCCTGAGCCACACCTTTGCGCCTTCGCTTATACCGCTCTCCTTTCCGAGCTTGTCCGAAACGGCCGAGGTGCTATCGATGGTTGTCATGACGTCATGCCCTGTCTTAGTTGCAGCGAGGGCGCTCTTGCTCTTGGGCGCTAGAAGTCCCTTCTTGCGCGGTTGGCCCGTGTCGCCGCGACGGCGACTTTGGTCAGGTTGGGCCAGGTCGGCTTGGTGAGGTAGCGGCTGTTGGCGATGAGGAGGCGGTCGAAGGCGACCCTGGTGGTCTGGAGGAAGTGGTTGGCGGCGATGAAGTCGTCGTAGAGGACGGCCTTCTCGACGTTCTCGTAGTTGAGTGCGTTTCCGAAGTTGCCTCGTCCGGAGACGAACTCCTTGCCCTCTTCGTTGCCTCCCCAGATCAGGTACGGGCTGCCGAAGATCATCGGTGGGACGGCGTTGACCGCGACTGCGCCGTAGGAGAGGTCGTTGATGGCGTGGTCGAACGCGGTCTGGTTGGCCTTGCGGGTGTCGTCGTCGATGATGACCATCGCGGCCAGGCTGCCGAGGAGCTGGTCGTTGCAGAACTCGACCGCGGCAGGCAGGAAGTCGGCCGCGTTCGCGGGGACGTCGAGTGGTACCTCGGTGTTGATGAGGCAGAAGGCTTCGTTGTTGGTCGCGAAGCTCTCGGGGGCGGCGCCGGTGATGAGGAGCGTGTCGCTGTGGGGGTACTTGCCGTCCTCGGCAGGCAGGACGTCGGCGTCGGGATGGGCGGCGAGGAAGCGCTCCGTGACCTCGTCGCTGCCGGGGTAGAACATGCTGACGGCCGGTGTGAGTTCGGTAAAGGCCTTGCGGACCGCGTCGAGGAACTCCTCACGCTGCGGCCAGTGCCGCGAGGTGACGAGGGTCTGGGCGCGGCCGCAGATCGCGCCGCCGTTCATCTTGGCCTGGGAGGCGAACTGGACGGCGTGGTGCTCGATCTCCTTGGCAGTCCACGGTCGGTCGCCGGGAACCACGATGCTGGGGTTGTTGCCGCCGCACTCGGACACGAGGGGAGTGTCGGTTGCGTCCATGATCGCTTCGGCGGTCTCGGTACCCCCGGTGAAGTAGATGGCGGTCAGCCCGTCCAACGTGGTCAGTACGCGGCTCTGGTCGACATCGCAGAACGCGAGGGCGCCGATGTCGACGAGTGGTGCGAAGATCTTCTGCCACACCGCGTCGGTGGCCACGTTCAAGCGGTGGGGCTTGTGGATGGCCGCCTTGTTCTCCCAGAACAGCGCCTTCAGTGTCTCCAGTGAGGAGCTGTAGTTCCCGGCGCCGAGGACTGCGATCACGCCGGCCGGCTTGTCGAGGGGGTTGACCTGCCGCGGTGTTCCCTTCACGTGCAGGTGCCCGCGCTGGGCACCTCCGGCGATCCTGTCCTTCAACGTCTGTGGGAAAACCTCGACGTCGTATCGATCTCCGCCGAGGGGGGTGGTGCTCTTCGCGGTCAACATCGTGCCGGCTGCGATCGACTTGTAGAGATCGATGGTGGCGGCCACCACGCCGCCCATGGGACCGATGGTGCCGAACACGCCGTAGCCGTCGAGGTACTGCGGCTCGCCCACGATGTCGTTGCGCATCTGCTTGTCCGCAGCGCCGAGTTCCATCGCGTGGGTGAGCATGTTGTCCTGCACCTGTTTGAGCAGTTCGAGCCGGTCGCTGATCGAGGTAGCGGCCCACTTCTCGGAGTTCAGGCTGTTGTAGGCGTCCTGCGCATTCATGTCGTTCTCCGTGTCGTCGTTGATGATGAGTTGCGCGGGAGAGGGTTTCGCCCCGCGCGTCTGTCGCTCGTGGGTGTCAGTGGAGGGCGGTGCGCAGGGTGTCCTGGGCAAGCTTGATCGCGGCGTTCGCAGCGTCGGTCGAACGCAGCGCGTTGAGCATCACGAAGTCGTGGATGATGCCGCCGAACCGCACCTGCGTCACCGGCACGCCCGCCTCGCGAAGCTTGGCCGCGTACGCCTCGCCCTCGTCGCGCAGCACGTCAGCCTCCGCGGTGATCACCAGCGCCGGCGGCAGTCCCTGGAGCTGCTCGGTGGTGGCGCGCAGCGGGGAGGCGTAGATCTCCTCACGCTGGGCGTCGTTCTCGGTGTACTGGTCCCAGAACCACTGCATCCCCGCGCGATAGAGGAAGTAGTGCTCGGCGAACTGGCGGTAGGAGCCGGTCTCGAAGTCGGCGTTGGTCACCGGGTAGAAGAGCACCTGGTGCTTGATGTCGACGTCCCCGCGCTCCTTGGCCATCAGGGTCAGGACGGCGGTCATGTTGCCCCCGACCGAGTCACCGGCGGCGGCGAAGCGGGTCGCGTCGAGGCCCTTCTCCGCACCGTGGGCGAAGACCCACTGGGCCGCGGTGTAGTTCTGCTCGATCGCAGTGGGGTACTTGGCCTCGGGCGAGAGGTCGTACTCGGGGAAGACCACAGCGGCCCCGGCACCCACGGCAAGCTCGCGAACCAGGCGGTCGTGGGTGTGCGCGTTGCCGAACACCCACCCAGCGCCGTGGATGTAGAAGACCACGGGCAGGGTGCCGGTCGCACCGGCGGGCCTGACGATGCGGACGCGAACTTCGCCGGTGGGACCGCCCTCGACCGTGATCCACTCCTCGTCGATGTCCGGCTTGTCGATCTCACTGGACTGGACCTCGTCGACGGTCGCGCGACCCTCTTCGGGGGGCAGCTGGAACAGGAACGGCGGGCTGTCGGTGTCCTTGGCGAACTGCACTGCCTCGGGCTCCAGTTCGGGCTTGATCTCACTCATCGTGCGTCTCCTTCGTCATGGTCGATGTACGGCGTCTTGGTCTGTCAGTGGGTCGCTCTCAGGCGGATGTCATGCGCGCTCCGTGCGCGACCGGGACACGGTTGCGCGGTCGCCCAGAATCTCGACCAGGCGGGCTGCCTGAGCATCGACGGCCTGGGGTCCATTCCCGGTGAGCACGTCGTGCTCGGCATCCCAGATCACCTTCACCGCGGTCGGGTTGAGGTTGAGGTTGACGTCGTAGCCGGCCTCCTTGAGGGCGACGTCGACGTAGTAGGTGAGCCGGGTCTTCTGACCGGGCACCTTCGGGTACTGCGAGGCGAGCATGAACCTCTCGCCCCACCTGGGCACGGTCGTGATGCTGGCGCCCTTGAACTCGTGGTCCTCACTGACCTGAACCGTTCCGTCCGCGCCGACCCGGTAGCGGCCGGAGGTCAGCGCGATCGGTGCGTGACAGATCAGCGAAATGGGCACGTCGGCCTCACGAAGGGTGTGAAGCAGCTCGCCCATCAGCGGGTTGTCGTGGAAATCGACCATCGGGGCGTGCCCGCCGGGCATATGTACGAAGTCGAAGTCGGCCAGGGCGAACTCGTCGCTGGGGTCACGATCCATGGCGAGCAGCTGCTCGATCGAGTGGTACCTCTCCTCTGGTACTTCCTTGAAGCTCGCGAGAACCCCGGCGCGAATGGATACCGCCTCACGATCGGTCTTGGGCAGTGGCTCGGAGACCGGGAGTCGTCCGAGGTGCCGGCGGGCGAGGGCCAGCTCGGCTTCGCGCCGCTTGAGAAGCTCGGGGTTCTTCTCCCGCAGTCGCTCGGGGCTGAGCTTCTCGGCGTCGGTCTGGATCGTGTGGCGTGCCGTGGCCGGCCCGAGGTCGCCGGCGGCGTGGAAGTTCAGCGCAAGCCCGTTGATGTCCAGCTGGGGAACCTCCCCGTCAGGGGTGGCGAGGATGAAGTCGTGGGTCTCTTCGAACTGGGCCATCACGGCGGCAAGCTCGACGAGGAAGAACCCGGTCGAGATCCCGGGATGGTCCGCGGGCTCGGTCAGTGGCAGGCGTTTGGCGGAGGAGAGGACTATCAGCGCCTTCGGGCGCTCAGTGCGGGGTGCCATGGCGTTTCCTTAGAAGGGTTCTCGTGGTGGTTGGTGCTCAGGCGGGCACGCCCGAGGCGCGCTTGATCAGGGCGTCGAACGCGCGGTCCGGAAGCACCCGGCTGAGCCACACCATCGGGCGAGCCCCGAAACCGATCCGGTAGCGCGTGCGTGGCCGACGCGCCGTCGCCGCCTTCGTCACCGCGTTGGCGACCACGGTCGGGGGACTGGTCATCCGCGCACCCGGCTGTGAGCTGCTGTCGAGGGATGCGGCCATCGCGTTGGCCTGTTCGGCGTAGGGGCCATGGCCGGAGGTCGCACGAAGCTTGTCCGCAGCGATGCTGCCCCAGTCGGTCTGGATCGATCCCGGCTCGATGAGGACGACATTGATGCCGAAGCGCTTGAGTTCAAGGCGTATGGCGTCGCTGAGGCCCTCGACGGCGTACTTGCTGGCGTGGTACCAGGCGCCCATGGGTGTGGCGAAGCGACCGCCCATCGAACTGATGTTGATGACCGTGCCGTTGCGCTGGGCGCGCATCGTCGGCAGCACCAGCTGGGTGAGCCGTGCCAGGCCAAGGACGTTGACGTCCAGCTGGGCCTGCGCCTCGCCCAAGGGGACCTCTTCGAGTGCTCCGTAGGAGCCGTAGCCCGCGTTGTTGACCAGCACGTCGATACGCCCTTCCGCGGCGAGGATGGTGCGAACGGCGTCCGAGGTGGACGCTTCGTCGGTCACGTCGAGGGCGATGGTGCGCACGCCTGCTTCGCGCAGGGATGCCATTCGCTCGGTGCGACGAGCGGCGGCATACACGATGAATCCCGCCTTCTGGAGTCGCAGCGCGGTGACCTCGCCGATCCCGGATGAGCCCCCGGTGACGAGGGCGATCTTCTGGCTCATGTCTTGTTCCCCTTGCTCCTTGGCTGAGTCGGTCTCGATGCGGACCTAACGGACCGCAGGTCTGTAATTTAACAGACCGACGGTCTAGAAACAAGAGACCTGCAGTCTGTAAGATGTTCGGGTGAGCACCTTCCAACGCGCCAGGAGCGAGGAGCAGCGCGAGATCAGGCGCCAGGCGATCCTGGAGACGACCGCGGCGATGCTGAGCGAGATGCCGCTATCGCAGATCAGCCTCAACGAGCTGAGCCGTCGCGTCGGCCTTGCCAAGTCCAACGTCCTTCGCTACTTCGAGTCGCGGGAGGCCATCCTCTTGGAGCTTCTCTCGCTGCTCGCCCGGGACTTCCTGACCGACGTCATGCAGCAGTTGCCCGATACCCTCGACAAGGACGAGCCCCCCCGGGCCAGGTCCGAAGCGGTCGCATCCGCGCTCGCCGCCTCGTTCGCGACCCACTCGATGCTGTGCGAACTGCTTAGTGCCCAGGCCGGTGTCCTCGAACACAACGTTTCGAGTGAAGCCGCTGCCAGGTACAAGCGCGGCGCCCGCGACAGCGTCGGCGGCTTCGCCACGCTCCTTCGCGAGATGCTTCCCGAGCTCAGCGACCAAGATGCCGCCGAAGCCGCTAGCACCATCGTCGTCCTCGTCGGCGCCATCTGGACCCACACTCACCCCGCCGACGCGCTCCGAGAGGCCTACGACGCGGACCCGTCCCTGGAGTTCCTAGCCGCCGGATTCCCGGGCGCACTCGAACGGGCGATCGCAGTATTCCTTCTCGGACTCATCGCCACGCACTCGACCGGCGCGTAGGAGTAGCGAGTGTGAGCCCGTAGCCACCTGGCGAGCGCGACCATCAAACTCGGCCCACGCGTCTTGCAGATCAAGGCGTCAACCAAAGTTGACAGCGTGTTGGCGCGGGTCGGCGCCTGCTCACCTGACCGTCGAAAGGCGGTGGCGCCCGGTGACGGTTTCGATGCGCGTGATGAGCGCGGGTGACGGCTACAAGTACCTGCTGCGCACCGTCGCGGCCGCAGACGGCGACCGCGAGCTGTCCACGCCTCTCACGAGGTACTACGTGGAGGCGGGAACACCACCGGGCCAGTGGCTCGGGTCCGGTGTCGCCGCGATCGGCAAGGGGCAGCTCGCCGCTGGGGATCGGGTGTCGGAGGCCCAGCTCCAGCTTTTGATGGGCATGGGCCGTGACCAGATCACCGGCGACCCGCTCGGTCGCGCGTTCCCCGCCTACCAGTCGGTGGCGGAGCGGATCGAGGCTCGGATCGCCGACCTGGACCCCGACCTGAGCCCTGGCGCGAAGGGCGACGCGGTCGCGCAGATCGAGGCCGAGGAAACCGAGCGCGGCAAGCGCCGAGCGGTGGCCGGGTTCGACTTCACCTTCTCGATCCCGAAGTCTGCCTCAGCGTTGTGGGCGGTCGCGGACGCGGGCATGCAGGCGCTCATCGGTGAAGCGCATCATCGGGCGGTTGCGGAGGTGGTTGCGTTCATGGAGCGCGAGGTTGTAGCCACCCGCGCGGGTGCAACCGCCGGTGACGGTGCTGTTGCACAGGTCGATGTCACCGGGCTGGTGGCGACGGCGTTCGATCACTTCGACTCCCGCGCCGGCGACCCTCACCTGCACACCCACGTCGTCATCTCCAACAAGGTTCAGACCGCGTTCGACGGCAAGTGGCGATCGCTCGATGGGCGGCCGATGCACGCCGCCGTGGTCGCGCTGTCGGAGCTGCATGAGGCGGTGTTCGCCGACCACATGACCCGCACCTTCGGCGTGGAATGGGAGGCGCGCGACATGGGCCGGGACCGCAACCCGGCATGGGCGATCAGCACTGTGCCGGAGGAGCTGGTGGCCGAGTTCTCCACCCGTGCCCGGCACATCGACGCCGAGAAGAACAGACTCATCGCCGAGTACGTCGCCCGGCACGGCCGCCAGCCCTCCACCGCAACCGTCATCAAGCTCCGCGCCCAAGCCACCCTCGCCACACGTCCCGAGAAGGAGGTCCGGTCGCTGGCCGACCTCACCGCCGAGTGGCGCACCCGCGCGAGCGGGGTGCTCGGGCAGGACGCCACTGGCTGGGCACGTGCGGTGACGGACTACCACAAGGCGCTGCTGCTGCGCGCCGACGACGTACCGCTCGATGCCATCGGCGAACTCGGGCAGGCAGTGGTCGGCGTCGTGGGTGAGAAGCGGTCGACGTGGCGGCGGTGGAACCTGATGGCCGAGGCATCTCGGCAGACGATGGGCTGGCGCTTCGCCACCACGCACGAACGGGAAGCCGTGGTGGGGATGATCGCCGACGCCGCCGAAGCCGCCTCGCTCCGGTTGACAACGCCCGACCTCGCCACCAGCCCGGCCGCGTTCCGGCGGGTGGACGGCACCAGCGTGTTCCGGCCCAAGCACTCGACCGTGTTCTCCTCCGAGCTGCTGCTCGCGGCCGAGGACCGGCTGCTCGACCGCTCCCGCACCCTGACCGCGCCCACCGTCCCGGTGGCGACGGTGGAGAAGATCACCGCCCGTCCCGATGCCGAGGGGCGGATGCTCGGCGAGGACCAGGCCGACGCGCTCATGAAGATCGCCGTCTCCAAACGCGTCCTCGATGTGCTCGTCGGGCCTGCCGGTGCCGGGAAGACCACAGCCATGAACGCGCTGCGCCGCGCGTGGGAGACCGAGCACGGCGCCGAGTCCGTCGTCGGGCTCGCACCGTCTGCCGTGGCCGCGCAGGTGCTCGCAGACGACCTGGGAATCGCTACAGAGAACACGGCGAAGTGGTGGCAGAACCACCTCGTCCGCGGCGAGGACTTCAAGGCGGGCCAACTCGTCATCATCGACGAAGCCTCCCTCGCCGGCACCCTCTCGTTGGACCGCATCACGCACCTGGCCGAACGGGCCGGGGCGAAGGTGCTTCTGGTGGGCGACTTCGCCCAGCTCCAGTCCGTCGACGCCGGCGGCGCCTTCGGGCTCGTCATGGGTGATCGTGACGATGCGCCCGAGCTGGTCGACGTGCACCGGTTCACCAACGAGTGGGAGAAGACCGCCTCCCTCGCCCTCCGTCACGGCCGCACGCAGGTCATCGACACCTACCTTGACCACGACCGCATCCGCGACGGTGACGCCGATGCGATGACCGACGCCGCCTACACCGCTTGGCGCGCCGACCGGGAGCACGGGTTGATGTCAAGCCCCGGGTTTCGTAGAGGCTCCTTTTCTTGGTTTCCTAAGCAGCCGCGGACTCTGTCGCGGACTGGTTGATCCATTCGGAATGGACCTCGGTCGGCGGTCGGTAGTCAATCGCT
>NZ_JABKDE010000003.1 GCF_013623835.1 Brevibacterium oceani
CCGCCGGTGGAGTTCGAAGAGGCTCTTCTGGTCGAGCACAGTGCCGGCCGGGTTCAGGAGGAAGCGTCTACGCAGGCTGCGTGACGTGGTTCACGTGTCCACGACTTGCGGGGAGCCCCACGCGGGTGATACATGCGGTTGTAGATCGACGCCCGCCAGCACCCCTGCTGCATGGACAGCTCCCAATAAGGAGACTTGCGGACACGGGTGTCGATGAGCATCTCGACCGGAGTGGGGCCGGATTGACGAAGGTTGATCGGGACTTCTCTGTCGCTTTGATCCACTGACGGGACGTTGTTGTCCATGGTGTTCCCCCTGCTCACACAGTTCTATATTATGGAACTCGACTCCCATATTATGGGTACAATGAGTGTAGGATCGAACACACCGGGACGCAAGGGATTCGCTCCCGCGAGTTTCATGCGACGCCACGAGGGAGACGAGGATGTCACAGGCAACACTGCGCACGCTTCTGACCACCGCCCGCTACGAGATCCTGCCGACGGCAGGCATCGTCGAACGCGTCGAGGAGTACGTCGCTCCCGGCCGCGAGATCACGATCACCGCGTCGACGGGGCTGAGCCTCGAAGCGACGCTGTCCACCGCCGAGCAGCTGCAGGCCCTCGGCTTCCGTGCCGTGCCCCACCTCGCCGCACGGATGATCCACGGCCGCACCGAACTGACGGAGATCGTCGATCGACTCGCCGAGGCGGCCATCGACCGGATCTTCGTCCCCGCCGGTGACGCCACTCCCCCGGCCGGCGGGTACGTGGGAGCGCATGACCTCCTCGTCGATCTCTCCTCCATGGCCGCACCGTTCCAGCACCTCGGCGTCAGCGCCTATCCGGAATCGCATCCGATCATTCCCGACGACGTGACGGTCCAGGCGATGTGGGACAAACGCGACTACGCCACGCACCTCGTCTCGAATCTCTGCTTCGATCCGAGTGTCATCGCCTCGTGGGTGGCCCGGGTCCGATCGCGGGGGATCGAGCTGCCGCTCGTCCTCGGCATCGCCGGCAAGGTCGAGCTCGCGAAGCTCGCCAAGGTGGCGACAAAGATCGGCGTGGGCGAGTCCACGCGGTTCCTGCGGAAGAATACGGCGACGTTCACCCGGATGGCCAAGCCCGGCGGGTACAACCCGCGGAAGTTCCTCGACAAGCTCGCCCCGATCCTCGACGACCCGGGCATGGGTGTGGCAGGGCTGCACATCTACACGTTCAATCAGATCAAGGACACCGAGGTGTGGCGGCGCAAGCAGCTCGCTGCCCTCGGCGGGGCGGAGGAGTTCTCCAGCCTGCAGTGACCTGTTCTCACCGAAGAGCGGGGCGCCCTCAGACGACGCCCCAAGATTAGGTCGCAAACGGACATTTCCGCCGCGCAGAAATTATCCGATTGCGACCTATTTTCGGGTGAGCAACGGCATTGCCCGACGTTCAACGCTCATCGGTGCGCGACCTTGCGTCGCAGGGTGCGTGAGAGCAGACCCGCTTCGTCGGTCAGCAGCGCACCGAGCTTGTCGTGATGCTCGGCGATGCGCATCGTCGGACCCGAGATGCCGACGGCCGCGACCACGGCGCCATCGGCGCCGAAGACGGGGGCGGCCAGGGCGTCGAGGCCGATCTCGAATTCCTCGTGCACGATGGCGAACCCGCGTTCGCGCACCTCGGCGAGGTTGTCCGTGAGCTCCTTACGCGACCCCAGCGTCCGATCGGTCCGGCGTTCGAGCCGACCCGTCGGCAGGGGGATGACGTCGAAGGCGTACATGACCTTCCCGAGTGCCGAGCAGTGCGGCGGCACGTCGACATCGGCCCAGTTCGTGGCCCCGAGGACGAACGTCGAATCGACCTGAGCGACCTGGACGACGCCCTTCGGTCCGGGCATCGCCAGATTGACGGTCTCTCCGGTCTCCTCGCTCAGGCGCTGCAGAGTCGGGTCGGCCGCGGAGACGAGGTTCTCGACCCGGTCGAAGCGCGAGGCATAGGTCGCGAACAGCGAACCCCCGCGATAGAGACCATCGCCGTCGCGTTCGACGAGGCCGTTGCGCTCGAGCGCCGAGAGCAGCCGTGAGACCGTCGATCGGGCCAGCTCGGTCGCGTCGACGACCTCGGTGTACGAGATCGGGTCGTCGGAGTTGACCACCAGCGACAGTATCTCTGCCGCCCGGTCGATCGACTGGGTCCCATTGCTCATCGTGCTCAGCTCCGTCGGGGAAAGGTGGGTCGGCGCCCTTCGGCAGACCGACCGGAATCACCCTACCGCACGGCCGTCTCCCGGGCCCGGCCATCGTCACCTGAGCAGCCGAGGGGAACCCTTGACACGCCTCGGCGACGGGGAGGACGATCAACCTACCGAGTTCCACCTCGTGCAGTCTGCCGCCCGCCGCGCGGCACCTGCCGTTGGAGGCGAAGGTGCCTCCGGAGAGGGGCCGTCCCATGGCTTCCATCCCCGCCCAAGCCAGCGTCGTCGTGATCGGCGCCGGCATCGTCGGCAACAGTCTCGTCCATCATCTCGCCGAGCTCGGCTGGACCGACATCGTCCAGGTCGACAAGGGTCCGCTGCCGAACCCGGGCGGCTCGACCGGGCACGCATCGAACTTCATCTTCCCCGTCGATCATTCCCGTGAGATCGCCGACCTCACCCTCGATTCGATGGCCCAATACAAGGAGCTCGGCGTCTTCACCGAGTCCGGCGGCTTCGAGGTCGCCCGCACCGAGGAGCGGATGGAGGAGCTGCGACGCCGCATGGCCTCGGCCAGGGCCTGGGGCATCGAGTCCTCCCTCGTCACCCCCGCCGAGGTGGTTGAGAAGGTGCCGTTCCTCGATCCGTCCGTGATCGTCGGCGGCTTCTGGACGCCGACCGTCGGCGTCGTCGATTCCGTGCGAGCGGGCACGATGATGCGCGAATCCGCCGAGGCGGCCGGTGCGCTGACCGTGTCCCCGAACACCGAGGTGACCGGCATCGACGTGGACAACGGCCGGATCACACGCGTGCACACGAGCAGGGGTGAGATCGTCACCGACCGCGTCTTCGTCGCCTGCGGGGTGTGGTCACCGCGGATTGCAGCGATGGCCGGCGCCGAGATCCCGCTGACTCCGGCGGTGCACCAGATGATCAGCGTGGGCCCGGTCCCGCAGCTGGCCGAACGCCCCGGCGAGATCTCGTTTCCGATCGTGCGCGACATGGACACCTTCTGCTACGAACGCCAGCACGGTTCGGACATGGAGATCGGCTCCTACGCGCACCGCCCGATCCTCCACGACCCCGATGAGATCCCGTCCATCGAGGCGGCCAAGCTCTCCCCCACGGAGATGCCCTTCACCGATGAGGACTTCGACCCGCAACTCGAACAGGCCGTCGAACTCATGCCCGAGGTGCTGTCGAACCCCGATGTCGAGATCCGCTATGCGATCAACGGCCTGCTGTCCCTGACTCCCGACGGAGCCCCCATCCTCGGCGAATCACCGCAGGTGGCGGGCCTGTGGTCGGCGGCAGCCGTGTGGGTGAAGGAAGGCCCGGGGGTCGGTCGGGCGGTGGCCGAGTGGATGACGAACGGACTGCCAGAGATCGATGTCCAGGGCGCCGACATCGCCCGCTTCCACCCCCACCAGCGCACCCGGGAACACGTGCGGGCCCGAACCTCGGAGGCGTTCAACAAGACCTACGGCATCGTCCACCCCGGCGAGCAGTGGGCTTCCGATCGGAACGTCCGCCTCTCTCCGATGCATGCTCGGGAGAAGGAGCTCGGCGCGGTCTTCTTCGAAACCGGCGGCTGGGAGCGGCCGCAGTGGTACGAGTCGAATGCGGGCCTGCTCGAGGAGTTCGGCGACCGTGTGATGCCGCGGCCGAACGAATGGGATGGACGCTGGTGGTCACCGATCATCAACGCCGAACACCTCGCGATGCGTCAGCGCGCCGGCCTCGTCGATCTCTCGAGCTTCGTCATCTTCGACGTCGCCGGACCAGCCGCGCTCGACGCGGTCCAGCGCATCGCGCTGGCGCAGATGGATGTGACGATCGGCCGGGTCGTCTACACCCCGATCCTCGATGAGAACGGCGGGTTCCGCTCGGACCTCACGATCATGCGCCTGGCCCACGACCGGTTCCGTATCGTCACCGGCGCCGCCCACGGCATGGCCGACGTCAAATGGTTTCACGACCGGCTGCCTGCTTCGGGTGCACAGATCGCCGATCTCACGAGTTCATGGACGACGATCGGGCTGTGGGGACCGAATGCCCGCGACATCCTCGGCGGTCTCACCAGTGCCGATGTCTCCTACGAAGGATTCCGGTTCGGCACCGCCCGCACGATCGAAATCGGGTCGCTGCCGGTGTTGGCCTCGCGCATCTCCTATGTCGGCGACCTCGGCTGGGAACTCTACGTGCCGATGGAATCCGGGCTGAGACTCTGGGACGTCCTCTACGAGGCCGGCCGGGACCACGGCCTCATCCCCGTCGGCCTCGGCGTCTACGGCACCACCGGCCGGATCGAGAAGGGCTACCGTGCGTTCGGCGCCGAACTCGACTCCGAACGCAGCGTCGTCGAGGTCGGGATGAGCCGGCCGAAGGTGAAGTCCCAGGATTTCGTCGGCAGGGCCGCACACCTGCGCCACCGTGAGGAGGAGCCGAAGGCGGTGCTGTGCTCACTCACCGTCGATGACCACACGAGCGCCAGCGGTCAGATGCGGTACATGCTCGGCGGGGAACCCATCGTCTCTGCCGACGGCGATCCGCTGATCGACGGGCACGGACGCAACGCGTACGTCACCTCGGCGGGGTCGGCTCCGAGCCTCGGCAAGCACGTCCTCATGGCCTTCCTCCCACCCGCCGAGGCGGTGCTGGGCAACCGTCTGCAGGTCGTGTACATGGAGGAGTTCTATCCCGTCACGGTGGCATCGGTCGATTCGACGCCGCTGTTCGACCCCGACAACGAGTGCATCAGGAGATGAGATGAACATTCTCGTGTGCATCAAACGCGTCCCCGATATCGCCGGCTCCGTCACCCTCGATGCCACCGGCACCAGGATCGACGACTCCGGACTCGGCCACACCAAGTCCTCGCATGAGGAATGCGCCGTCGAGCTCGCGATCCAGACCGCGGCCGCCACGGGTGGGACGGTCACGGTGCTCACGGTCGGTCCCGCCGAGGCGGTCGAACAGCTGCGAGCGGCCGTGGCCGTGGGTGCGAACGACGGCATCCTCGTCGAGGCGGCCGACCCATCCGTGTTCGCACCCGAGGACATCGCGCAGATCATCGGCGATGTCATCCGCGATCGCGCCGAGGCGGGACAGACCTTCGATCTCGTCCTCACCGGCGACGATGCCGCCGACACCGGCGATTTCCAGGTCGGGATCCGCCTGGCCTACGACCTCGAGTACCCGGTGCTGACGAATATCCAGACGATCAGAGCGGTCGACGGGGATGTTGGTGGCGGCGGTGAGGGCGGCGCGACCGGAAGCGGCGCGGTTGGCGCAGCCGACGGTGGATCCGGGGGTGTTGCCGACGGCGGCGCCGGGGTCATCGAGGCGCGCGGGATCGGTCCGGCCGGCACCGAGGTCTTCACGCTCGCGCTGCCGGCGGTCATCGCTGTCCAGGAGGGCGGAGTCGACCCCCGCTACCCCTCGATCACGGGGCGGATGAAGGCGAAGAAGGCCCCGATCGCCGAATACGACGCGCCCGAACCCGGCACCGGCAGCCCGCGGATCCGGCTCGAGCTGCCGGAGGTCAGGCAGAGTTCGGTGACCATCCTCGGCGAGGGCCCCGATGCGGCGCCGGCACTCGTCGACGTCTTGGAAGAGATCGGAGTGATGAGGCCATGACACTCGTCTTCGTCGAAACGGACACCTCCGGCGAGGTCACTCTCACCTCCGCCGAGGCGGTCACCTTCGCCCGCAAAAACCCCCAATTACTACCTGACGGCGGCGCAACAACCTCGCGCGAGGGTGCTGCGCCGCCGTCAGGTAGCACGGAGGGGGTGGTGATCGGGTTGCTGAGCGATTCCGCCGTGAACGAGCTGGGGCGCCTCGGGGTCAGCGTCATCCACCATCTCGAGCACCCGGACCTCGCTGACTATTCGGCGGCTGCATGGGCGCAGGCGATCGTCGACATCACTCCCGAGTCCGGGACGCTCATGGCCTCGGGGACGCCGCGCGGCATGGAGCTCATGGCCCACGCCGCCGTGCGCACCGGCCAGCGGATGGCCGCGAACGTCATCGCCTGCGATGACGACGGGCTGCTGCGGCAGGTCTTCGGCGGCACCGCGTTCGAGAGGCTCCGCCTCGACGGCGATCTGCACGTGATCACGATCGCCGGCCACGCCTGCACCCCGGAGGAGACCGACCCGACCGATCCGGAGGTCTTCGACTATGACCTCGACGTCGCCGAGGCGGACCTGACCACCCGTGTCCGACGCACCGAGGCCGAGGCCGCCGACGACGCATCCGGACTGACCTCGGCCCGGGCCGTCGTCGGGGCCGGTCGCGGTGTCGGTTCCGAGAACGGCTTCGGCGAGGTCCTCGAACTCGTCGACCACCTCGGCGGGGCTTTGGGCGTCTCTCGCGTGGTCACCGGACTCGGGTGGCGACCGCACGCCGAGCAGGTCGGCCAGACCGGTTCCCGAATCTCCCCGGACGTCTACATCGCCTGCGGAATCTCCGGCGCGATCCAACACATGGCCGGCATCGAAGGCGCGAAGACGCTCATCGCCATCAACACCGATGAGGAGGCGACGATGGTCCAGCGCGCCGACTACGCGATCATCGGCGACCTCCACGAGGTGATCGCCGCCGTCAACGAGGAGATCGTCCGCCGCCGAGGCTAGAATTTCCGTTGCCGCAGTGCACCTGGTTTACTGTAGAACGCTCGTTAAGTACCAATTTCTGCGACGTTCCCGGAGGCAAGCGTGGCGACATTCGAATACACACCCGAGGTGCGCTGGTCGGACCAGGACATGCTCGGCCACGTCAACAACGCGCGGCTGATCACCATCGTCGAGGAGTGCCGCATCCGCTGGATGCACGAGGTCAAGGCCGGTCACATCACCGGCGGCGGAATGCTCGTCGCCAACCAGAGCATCGACTACCTCGTGCCTGTCATGTACGGATCCGAACTGCTGATGACCGTGACCGTGAAGCGGATCGGCACCTCGTCGTTCACCGTCAACACCCGCGGTGACCAGGACGGACGTCAGGTGTTCGACCACGACTGCGTGCTCGTCCACATCGACCGTGAGACACAGAAGCCGACCCCGCTGACGCCCGAGCTGCGCGCCGCGTTCGAGCCCTACCTCCAGAGCTGAGACCCAATCCGCCCGGCCTGAGCCTCCCGCTTGGGTGGTCGAAATGGTCGGGCCCGCCGCGGGCGGAACCCGACCATTTCGACCACCCAAGGAGAGCAGACAGGCTCTCCCGGAACCGGGCGATGCGGGCCTGTCTGTACACTTACTCGGCCTTCGGTGGCGGTCGGCGGTAAACTCGAGGGTGATCTTCTCGTGCGAGCGACGCTATCTGTCCCCAAACCAAGTGATCGTCCCCGGACTCAGCGGTCTGCCCCCACACTAACGCGCGATCGGTCCTCACGGGGCCGACCCCACAGACTCACAGGAAGGAACGATGGCAGCAGCATCCGCAGCGCCGGTGTCGGCGCGCAGGCAGGCTCGCCATGTCACCGTGTTCCTCGATGTCGACGGCGTCCTCAACTCCTACCCGGTGCCCAAGCTGCGCGGCATGGCCGAGGGGCGGAAGAAGCTGCACGCGTGGCATTACGAACTCCACTACCGGCCGTCCGTCGTCGAATTCTTCGACCGCATCGTCGAGACCCATGAGGTCGATGTCGTGTGGCTCTCGACCTGGTCGCAGCGGTGCAAGTCCGAACTCGAACCGAAGTTCGGTCTGCGCAACTCCTTCGACGTCATCGAAATGCCCGATGAGACGCACAACCGTTTCGCTCACGATCCGCAGCAGTGGTGGAAGGCCCGCGCCATGGAGGACTGGCTGGCGGAACACGAGCACGGGCGCGCGATCTGGATCGATGACGACCTGGCCTGGCCGGCCACCCGCGAGTACTTCCTCAGCCACTACTCGCCCAACCGCCTCAAACTCATCGCCCCGGACTTCGCCCATGGCCTGACGAAGGCCCATCTCAAGGAGATCCGGGAGTTCGCCTACCCGAAGGCCAGCAGTCCAAAGACCGACGAAGCCAAGACCGGCGATCCGACGACATCCGACCCGAAGGGGACTTCATGACGCGCATCGGCCTGCTCGATTCCGGACTCGGACTCCTCGGCACCGCCGACGCGCTGTTCAACCTCGCTCCCGACGCGGATCTCGTCCTCGCTATGGATCCCGACTTCACTCCGTACGGCAGTCTGAGCACCGACACCCTCGAACAGCGGGCCCTGCATTCGGCCGGGGTGCTCGCCGACTGGGAACCCGACGCCATTGTCATCGCCTGCAACACCGCCTCGGTGCAGGCCCTCGAGGCCGTCCGCGCCCGCTACGAACCGGCCATTCCCGTCATCGGCACCGTGCCGGCGGTGAAGATGGCCGCCGGCACCGGGCAGGACTTCGCGATCTGGGCGACCCCGGCGACCACGGGCAGCGAGTATCAGCAGAACCTCATCGACTCCTTCGCCGCCGACCTGCACGTGGCCACGGTGGCCTGCCCCGGCTTGGCCGAGGCCATCAACGCCGCCGACCTCGCGACGATCGACCAGGCCATCGAGGACGCCTTCGCGACGATGGGTCCCGGCATGGAGACCGTGGTGCTCGGCTGCACCCACTACGGCCTCATCGCCGACCGGATCATGGCCGCTCGCGCCGGGGCCGTGACCCTCTTCGATTCGCCGCTGCCGGTGGCCAAGCAGACCCTGCGTCGCATCGGCCTCGAACCGGCCGGCGTCGGCGAGGAGCAGCCGGGCACCGGTCGCGTGCTCGCGACTTTCGCCTCCGGCCGTCGCGTCAGACTGCCGGAGTCGCTGGGCGCCTACCCCGCGGGGAAGAGGTTGCTGGCGCGGGAGGCGTGAGCGGGGCGGAACCCGCTGTCAGGCCCGGCTGACCGCCCGCACCGCCACAACCATCGCCACCCCAACCCCCACCTCAGCATTGCCTCTGAACCGGGTCTTTCCGCGCCCGCCAGGGGTAAAATGGGGTGGACAGTCAATCGTCAAAGGAGGCGATTCGACATGTTGGCACTCAGTATCCTCGCCGCACTTGTCGCACTCGGAGCCATCACGCTGGGAAACAGCCTGAAGATCGTCAAACAGTACGAGCGTGGGGTGGTGTTCCGACTCGGCAGAGTGAGTTCCGCGCCCAAGTCTCCCGGCATGACGGCGATCGTCCCCTTCGTCGACAAACTCGAGAAGGTCAACCTCCAGATCGTGACCATGCCGATCCCGGCCCAGGAGGGCATCACCCGCGACAACGTCACCGTCCGCGTCGATGCGGTCATCTACTTCAAGGTCATCGACCCGCGCAAGGCACTCGTCGACGTCGAGGACTACCAGCTCGCCGTCGGTCAGGTCGCCCAGACCTCCCTGCGGTCGATCATCGGACAGAGCGAACTCGACGACCTGCTCACCAACCGCGAGCGCCTCAACCAGGGCCTGGCGATCATGATCGACAGCCCCGCCGTCGACTGGGGCATCCACATCGATCGCGTCGAGATCAAGGACGTCGCCCTGCCCGAGACGATGAAGCGCTCGATGTCGCGCCAGGCCGAAGCCGAACGCGAGCGCCGGTCCCGCGTCATCATCGCCGATGGTGAGCTGCAGGCGTCGAACAAACTCGCACAGGCCTCCGAGGCGATGGCGCACACGCCGTCCGCCCTGCAGCTGCGTCTCCTCCAGACCATCGTCGAGGTCGCTGCCGAGCGGAATTCGACCCTGGTCCTGCCCTTCCCCGTCGAGCTGCTCCGCTTCCTCGAGTCCAACACCCCGACATCTCGTCCCACCGCCGAGGCGGCCGCCGACTCCCGCACGCACGCCGAGTCGGGTGCGCCGACCGATCCCACCACCGCCAACCCGACCGCACCTCCGGCCGACCTCGACGCGATCGTTCAGGCGATGTCCGAATCGCTCAAGCTCACCGGGCTGATGCCCGAGACCGAACGCGTCACTTCGGACATGCCCGAACAGGAGCGCACCACTTCGGACGCCGCCGAGCAGGAAGAGCATCTCGGCCACGCGTGAACGCCGAAGCCCTCGTGATCGTCGAAGCGCGTGTGAACGTCGAGGCGGTGGCGACCGTCGAACCAGCCGACCGCGACAGCCGCCACAGCCGCAGCCGAGTGCTCAGCATCCGTCCAAATCGACCGACTAGGCTGTGTCCATGGACCTCAAACGCACCGGCAGAACAGTCATCATCAACGGCGTCATCGCCTTCGTGATGGGTGTGCTGATGATGGCTTGGCCCGGTGCCACCGCCGAGGTGGTCGTGCGCATCTTCGCCTGCTGGCTGGCCGTCATCGCCGTCTCCTCCCTCGTCTTCGCGCCGCGGGGAGGCCGCACCGGCAGCCTGGTCACACGGGTGGTCCTGCTCATCCTCCTCGGGGTGCTCATCTTCCTCACCCCGATGCTGTTCGCCTCGATGGTCACGGTGCTCACCGGCTTCGCGATCGTCTTCTTCAGCTTCCTCGCCCTCACCGTGTCTTTCTTCATCCGCCGTCTCGGCGTCCGCTCGTGGTGGGTGCTCACGGTCATCGGTGTGCTCGGCATCATCCTCGGTGCGTTCTTCCTGTTCGCTCCGGGTGCGGGAGTCCAGGCGCTGATCTTCACTCTGGCCGGGTTCATCATCCTCGTCGGCATCGCCCTGGTCTCACTCGGATGGCGCCTGCGCAAGGTTGACCAGCGGATCAAGTCCGATCCGCATCGCAATCGTCCCGAAGACGGGGGCGGCGACGTCATCAGCGGCGAGATCATCGAATAGGGGCGACCACCTCGGCGGGCATTTCCCACCGAGTTCGCGGCCACCTCGGCGGGCATCTCCCAGCGACGCCGCGCCAGGGCCCGGATGAGCACATCTGCTCGTCCGGGCCTTTTCGTGCCCCGTTCCATGCGTTCGTGACGATGTTCACACCGTCATCCTGTGCCCCGCTCGGTCCCCTTCGCTCCCCTCGGGCACTCGCGCTCGTAGCACCTGACCTGGAACATTGCGTGAACTGCCGGCGAAAAGCACCGACTGTGCATGAGCATTTCGCGCACGTCCGATACGGAGTTCACCGTCTGTTCACCGTATCCGTAACCTGGCAGTCATCCAGCCTGCGAATCATGGAGGCAGACCCCAGCCTCGACGACTGATCCGCGCAAGGAGAACTCACATGACCCAGGTTCTGGCCCCGGAGCACCACGCTCCGACGCCTGCCGTCGGCCGCAGCAACGACCGCCTCTGGCACCTGGCCTTCGGGGCCCTGCTGGCGATCACCCTCATCGCCTTCACCCTGTGGTCGTTCGACTTCGTCGGCCGGGACGCACCGCGCATGGTGCTCATCACGACCGTGATCTTCGGTGCCTTCATGGCCTTCAACATCGGCGGCAACGATGTCGCCAACGCCTTCGGAACATCGGTGGGCGCGGGAACTCTGACGATGAAGCAGGCACTGCTCGTGGCAGCCGTGTTCGAGGTCAGCGGCGCCCTGCTCGCCGGCGGAGATGTCACCGACACGGTCAAGAGCGGAATCGTCGACCTCGGCGCGGTCGCCCTCGACCCGATGGACTTCGTGTTCATCATGATGGCCGCCCTCCTCGGCGCCTCGGTGTGGCTGCTCCTGGCGACCCGGATGGGCTGGCCGGTGTCGACGACGCACGCGATCATCGGCGGCATCATCGGCGCCTCCCTGACGATCGGCTTCGTCACCGGCACCGGCAGCTTGGCCATGGTGCAGTGGTCCGAGGTCGGGCAGATCGCGGTCTCGTGGGTGCTCTCCCCGGCCCTCGGCGGACTCGCCGCGTTCGTCATCTACGGACTGATCAAGAAGTACGTTCTCGGCAGCTCGCTCTCCCACACGCTCAAGCCGCATATGCTCGCCCCGGTCACCGCTGCGGACGATTCCGTCGATGCCCGACTCGACGAGGTGACCGACAGCTCGGACTCGGCTGCAGCCACCGGTTCCGGCCTCATCGGAACGCACGCGGCGCTGCAGCGCTGGGTTCCGCTCATCGCCGCCTTCGGTGCGGTGATCATCACCGCGATGCTGCTGTTCAAGGGCCTGAAGAACCTCGACATGAGCGTGTCCACCGTCGGCGGCGTCATCATCATGACGATGATCGGCGTGGCCGTGTGGCTGGCGGTCTTCGTCTTCGCCAAGACCCTGCGCCGACAGACCGTCCCCCGCGCCACCTTCGTCCTCTTCTCCTGGATGCAGGTGTTCACCGCCTCCGCGTTCGCCTTCAGCCACGGTTCGAACGACATCGCGAACGCCGTCGGACCCTTCGCCGCCGTTCTCGACGTGCTCCGCACCGACAGCATCCACGCCGAGGCGACCGTGCCGTTCGCGGCAATGCTCACCTGCGGGATCGCCCTGGTCGTCGGGCTGTGGTTCATCGGCCGCAAGGTCATCGCCACCGTCGGCACCAAACTCACCGAGATCCACCCGGCCTCCGGCTTCGCTGCGGAGCTCGCAGCGGCCGGAGTCGTCATGGGCGCCTCGGTGAGTGGACTGCCCGTGTCCTCGACGCACATCCTCATCGGCGCGATCATCGGCGTCGGCCTGGTCAACAGGTCGGCGAACTGGAAGCTCATGAAGCCGATCGCGTTGGCATGGATCATCACCCTTCCGGCCGCCGCGGCCATCGGTTCGATCGGCGTCATCACCTTACGCACCATGATGGGATGACCCACTGACACGAACGCCCCCGAAGCGTTCATCGGGTCGCACTCGCAGCATCCGCTCGAAGGGATCCGGCTCCCCGCCCCTTCCGCCCCGCCGATCCCCCGCCCCGCCGACCTCCCCGCCGACTCGATTCAGAAGTCGGCGGGGTGTTTTTTCGTCCGCACCCTGGTGGAGGCAAAGCACCCTGTGCTACCTTGTCCAGCATGGGAACATTGAACAGCAGCGCAGTGACTGCGCCTTGCTTCTACATTCGTCACCGCAGCGCCTGACAGCGCGCTCGACGAATTCATTCGTGATCGGCTGACCGACGACGGTCATCCGGATCCATTCTGCAAGCGCGTTGTCCTCCCGGATCACTACGGCATCCGGGCGATGCGGCAATCGGCTGACTCCCATCTGATCCTGCACTGATCTCATCGGTCAGCACGGGTCGATTCGACCACCACAGAGCTGGTCCTCACCGATCCACTCATCCTCATCGCGCTGCCTCGGTTGCCTCCACACTTCTTTTCTGGAGCACCGCCATATGCGAACCCATGCACGTTCGACTCAATCACGTTCGACTTCTTCACGTTCCGCACACGGAGGCCGGCACGAACTCGGCCAGAACTTCCTGCGTTCACGCACCATCATCAACACGATTGCGAGCCTGGCTCGCTCCACCTCGGGGCCGATCATGGAGATCGGGCCCGGCGACGGAGCAGTCACGGCCGAGCTCTACCGGCTCGGACGCCCGCTCACTCTCGTCGAACTCGACGAAACGAGGCTTGATCACCTTGAAGACACATTCCCGCGGGCAGAGGTCCGGCACGACGACATCCTGACCACCCGGCTCGACCGGCCGGTCATCGTCGGCAATCTGCCGTTCCACCTCACCACTCCCATCCTCCGCAGGCTCCTGCGTGCAGAGCGGTGGCAGCAGGCCATCCTGCTCACCCAATGGGAGGTGGCCCGCAAACGTGCCGGAGTCGGCGGTTCGACCATGATGACCGCGCAGTGGTCACCCTGGTTCGACTTCCGCCTCTCACGACGCGTCCCCGCCGACGCGTTCACCCCGAAACCCAGCGTCGATGGCGGAATCCTTGCCATCGACCGCTGTTCCACCGGCCGGATCCCGTTAAAGGACCGCGCCGACTATCACCGATTCGTCCATTCGGTCTTCACCAGCCGTGGGCGAGGAATGAAAGGAATCCTGACGAAGATGAGCATCACCGATCAGCGCAGCCTGCAATCGACCATGGACCGCAACGACGTCAGAGGAGACACCTTGCCCAAAGACCTCACCCCCGAGCAGTGGGCCGGACTCTACACCGAGCTGAGCACCGGTTCGGACCGTGCACACACCGCTCATCAGCCGAAATCTGCACAACAGAAGAAGAATTCACAGAAGGGAAACACCAGGCGAAACAACAAAGGATCAAAGACGAGCCCCATCGCCGAGGCGGCTGCTGAGAAGCCGGTGATCACCGGAGAGATGCCCATCATCGGTGCCGAACAGGCCACCGAGAAGCTCCAAGCATCCATCCCAGGCGCAGAAGCGAGGGGGAAGAGTCACGACAAGGGACATCTGCAGGCCGAACGCGGATTCATGAATCAGCATCAGAAGCCGCAGAAGCCCCAGCCGAGGTGGAACCTGCCGCGGCGGTGAACCGCTCACAGGGTCGATCCCCAGACGACCGTGAGCCGACGAAGTGAACAGCTGCGGCCCGGCGACTCCAGGGAACTGGAAGTCACCGGGCCGCAGCTCTTCCGCTTTCGAACACTTTTATGAGAGCATGAAAAGCAGGCGCATAGGAGGATCGGAAATGACTGGAACAGAGCACTCGCTCGCGGGCGACGATCCACGGCGAGTCCGGCAGGGTGCGGACGCACTGCAACGGCTGAGTGAACTCGCCATCAATGCCGAGGCGATCATCACTGCACTCAGAGCCGGCGAACTGAGCGCGCGACAAGCCGACGAATTCAGCCCGGTGACTGCCGGTGGCACACAGCAGTGGAACGGCACCGTCCAGGAGCTCAGACGAAACCTGGCGATCGACGGTTGGCTTGTGAGGAATCCGAACAACTCACCCAGGGTCGTCCGCCCCGATGGACAATTGTCCATTGCTGTCGTGTCGGGCAACCACAACACCGGAATTCCCTTCAAGGAGCCGAGGAACGCACATCCGCTGGGCCCGACTGTCGATGCCTCAGTAGTCAGCAATCGACTCGGCGAGGTCACGGGTCAGCTCGTTTTCGAGAGCGTCGAAGAGGCGGCGATTGCCGATGCCGTCTCTACACCGCGCCTCGATCCCAACACGTGGATCCTGCTCTACGTCGACGATCCCGTCAATGGTGTTCGAGCCGAGCTGTCCCGCCCGGATTCGACTGCCGACAGATTCATCTCGCATTGGCTGGAACGCATCATCGTGCCCGTGGAGAATACGATGGACGAGACACTCCCGATCGAGACCCCGGTCGAAGACGTCCATTTCGATATCCGCGAAGCCTGACCGTTCCGAGAAAGCAGAAATCCCCATGCTCAACCCTGCCCGCATCACTCTTGCGCGGGAACTGCGCGGCCTGACCAAGGCCGCCTTCGCCGCCGCACTCGGGGTCAGCTCGCGTACTGTGCGGACCTTCGAGTCCGACGGAGCTCCGACATCACGGTCGGCGGACATGGCCGGGGTTCTCGATGTCAGTGAAACGTTCTTCAGCCTTCCCGACGCCACGGAAGTCTCCCTGCAGGACGGCTTCTTTCGCTCACTGCGGTCAGCGACGGCATCGCAGCGTGCCTCGGCCCGCGCCTCTGCGTCCATCGGCACGGACCTCTATCGGTTCATCACTGACAGGTTTCAGCTGCCCCACCTCAACCTCCCCGAGGAGGCTCTCTCATCTCCGGAGCAGGCCGCTCGCAGCCTGCGGGCGGCATGGGGACGCGGCGCCGAACCCTTACCGAACCTCATCCAGCTCTCGGAAGCCCATGGGGTGCGAGTCATGTCGCTGCCGGTGAAGTCTCAGACAGTCGATGCCTTCAGCTTCGTCCGCGATCAGCAAGCCTATGTTTTCTTATCGACGGAGAAGACTGCGGAACGATCCCGCTTCGATCTCGCACATGAGCTCGGACATCTGGTGATGCATACGCACCAACCACTGACAGATGACGCGGACTCGGCGCCGAACCGGGAACTCGAGCGTGAGGCCGACAGGTTCGCTGCCGAATTCCTTATGCCCGAAGAGGCAGTGCTTCCCCGCAGCAGCAGGGAGCCTGCAGTTCCGGAGATCCTTAAGCTCAAGGGGCATTTCCATGTGTCGGCGATGGCGATGACGAAGAGACTCCACACCGTGGGACGTGCCACGGATTGGACGTACCGAAAGAACTGCTCCGAGCTCACCAAACGCGGGTTCAAGGCCGACGAGCCCGAGGGCATGCCGCGTGAGCGCTCACGAGTCTTCGATGTCGTATTTCCCGCACTGCGCAACAAGGGCAATCTCGAAGAACTGCTGTCAAATGAACTGGGCATATCGCTCCCTTTGGTGCATGAACTGTCCTTCGCCCAGGTGCCGATCTCTTTGTCCGGGGGGCGGGAAACAGTCACCTCTGACCGTCCGAAGCTGACGGTCGTCAAGGGATCCGCCTGAAGTCTGCAGTCTTCGGTGTCAGACCATCCGTGTCACCGCCCCCCGCTACACTGAGAGCACGTTCACGAGTCGTGGCCATCGGTACCTGGCCGGCCACGCGGCAACCCGTCATCGACCGGGTGCCCCAGGGGAAGAACGGGTCCGGACAGCCAGTCCGGACAAGCTTCGATCCGGGTCTGCGCCGAACGGCGCTCCCGGGAAGGACGGTCCATCATGACTGCAGACTTCAATGAACATTCCTCGTCCGACAGCGACGATGAGTCCAACAGCAGCCGCGAACCCGGATTCCGCTGGCCGGGATTTGAGAAAGACGAGGCGCTGCACTGGTCGCGTGTTCTCCTGCGTCACTCCCCCGACCCGCAGCGTGCCGGCATCAAGGCGCAGATGTCCTCAGCCATCGCGCGCGGTGTCGCCGTCGCCGGACCCGGCTGGGTGAGCACCGCCGATGCCGCCCGCAGCGACGGCTTCACACCTGTGCTCTACCAAGCTCTGTTCGAGGCGCTGGGCACCATCCCACCCGGCTCGTTCCGGTCCCACCCGGGGCATCGGAAGGTGACGTTCAAGACCTATCTGCCCGGCATCCCCTATGAGTCCGAGCTCTGGAGCGACTGGCCGCGTCTCTTCCTCGACGAAGGGTTCGATGCCCATGCGGCCACGGGTCTCACGCTTTTGCGGGCCGAGCCGAAATTTCCCGTGACCCGAGGTCAGGAAGGGTCTTAAGGCGCACTCAGATACACCGCCGAGGCGGCTTCCGGGTCGATTGAGACAGACGTCTCTGCATCGATGACCACGGACAGGTCCTCTCCCTCCACGGTCACCTCGATGACCTCGACGGAGGCCCCCGGTCGCACCCCCGCCTCGGCGAGCTGTCCGAGAACCGCGGGATCCGCATCGGAGACCCGCAGCACGACGTAGCGACCGGGGGCAGCCTCGGCGAGCAGGGTGGGCGTGTGGGAATCCACGCGCCCATCCGGCCCCGGAATCGGATCCCCGTGCGGGTCCGCGGTCGGGTGCCCGAGGAACACGTCGATACGGTCGATGAGCCGATCCGAGGCGGCATGTTCGAGGATCTCGGCCTCGTCGTGGACCTCGTCCCACCCATAGCCGAGCGACTCGACGAGGAACGTCTCGAGCAGCCGATGCCGTCTCACCATCGACAGGGCGATCGTCTTACCTTGGGCGGTGAGCACCGGCGGACGGTAGGGCACCCGCGTGATGAGGCCGAGCTCGTCGAGACGCTTGAGCACCTCGGTGACGTTGGCCTTCGTCGTGCCGAACCGGTTCGCGAGCTCCGTGGCCGTCATCGGATCCCCGCCCCATTCCTGGGCCGACCAGATCGCCTTGAGATAGTCCTGGCTGACCTCGGACACTTCGCCTGCACGCATGAGTTCAGTATCCCACGGACGTTCCGAACCTAGCCGATGACCGCGGGCGCCTGGCTCCGGAACCAAGCCGCTCACTTCACCGGTCGTGAACGTTCGGGAACAGATGTTGCGAAACGATTACCTGCCGACCGGTCCCTCGCCGAGGCGGCCCTGCCAGAATCTCAGACATGACCTCCCCTTCCACCCCCTCCGAGCCGGTGCCCCCGACCGGCGACGCCGGCCCCACCCGCTCCGGCCCATCCGGCTCCGCTTCCGAGAAGTCCTTCCTCGCGTTCGTCCGCGCACCCTTCCTCGCGCTGCGCAGACGACCCGAAGTCAGCCGCGCCCCTGCCACCCGGGGCTCCACCCGTCGCACCCCTGCCGGCCAGTCGAGCCTCCCACCGGCAGAACTGTCCGGGCTGTTCCGCCCCGGCGAGGTCGAGTACACCCGGCTGCGCAGCCAACCGCCCTTCGACTCCGACCTGTTCATCCTCACCGACCGGCGGCTGATGCGGGTGCGCACCGATGGCTCCGGCGCCGTCGCCCAACTCTCCCAAGCCTCCCCCTGGCAGATCGCGCGCGCCCGCGCCGAAGACTTCCGCAATCATGCGAGCGTCACCGTCGAACTCCACATCGGTGCCACGATGCGACTCGAGGAGACCGCACCGAACGAAGCCGAACGTTTCGTCGCCACCCTCACCGAGGTGGTCGCCCGCGCCTGACCAGGACCTCCACCAGGCTTAGTCGGTTTCCTGAGAAGAGGGGGTGCTGTCTTTGTGAAAATCCTCCACTCGTAAGATGGATCAGGCCCCTTTTCGGGGCCGTCCGTTCTTCCCGACCGGAGGTTGATGCGTGCAGGACCCGAACGACGAGAAGTTGAAGCGCCCGGTCGTCGAACGTGAACGGTTCGGCGGCACCGATCGAGCGACGAGAATCAGCAGAGACATCGACCCCGACAAGCGGCCCCCGATCGACAGTTCGGAGCTGAGCAAGGGGCCGGCGGAACTCACCGACGAACGTGGCTCTCGGATCAACTGGCGAGTCTTCATCGTCGCTTCGCTCATCATCCTCGCATTCTCCGTCTGGGCCATGCTGATGCCGGGCCAGGCACAGTCGACGATGAAGACCGTCGTGGACTGGATTGCGGAGAACCTCGGCTGGTTCTACGTCGTCACCGTCACCGTCGTCATCGGCTTCGTCCTCTGGGTCGCCCTGTCCAAGGAAGGTTCGGTCAGGCTCGGCCCCGACCACTCCCGGCCGCAGTACAACCTCTTCACCTGGGTCGCCATGCTCTTCGCCGCGGGCGTGGGCATCGACATGCTCTTCTACTCGGTGACCGGACCGATCACCCAATACCTCGAACCGGTCAACGCCACAGCCGAATCAGCCGCCGCCGCACAGGACGCCGTGGTGTGGACGATGTTCCACTACGGCATCGCCGGATGGTCGATGTACTCACTGCTGGGCATGGCGATGGGTTACTTCGCCTACCGCTGGGGCATGCCCCTGTCCATCCGCGCGGTCCTCTACCCGCTGCTCGGCAAGCGCGTGCGCGGTGCCACCGGTGACGTCATCGACATCTTCGCCCTCGTCGGCACAGTCTTCGGAGTGGCCACCTCGATGGGCATCGGCGTCGTCCTGCTCAACGTCGGCTTCGCCACCCTCTTCGGACTCGAACAGGGCCTGGCCCTGCAGATCGCTCTCGTCATCGTCGCCGTGGTCATGACTGTCGCCGCCTGCACCTCGGGCGTGGACAAGGGCATCCGCCTCGTCTCCGAACTCAACCTCTGGTCATGTGCGGCGATGATGCTCTACATCCTCGTCACCGGCAAGACCGCGTTCCTGCTGGGCGCCATGGTCGAAAACGTCGGCCGGTTCATCTTCACCCTGCCCGAACGCACCCTCTCGACCTTCGCCTACGTCGACGGCGGCTCCGAATGGATGGGCGGCTGGACCCTGTTCTTCTGGGCGTTCTGGCTCGCCTGGGGTCCCTTCGTCGGACTGTTCCTCGCCCGCATCTCCCGCGGTCGCACTCTGCGCGAGTTCGTCATCGCCGCGATCACCGCCCCCGTCATCTGCGACTTCATCATCGTCACGATCTTCGGCAACTCGGCCCTGTCCGAGGTATTCGACGGCAACACCGAGTTCGCGCAGACGGCCATCGCCTCCCCCGAACAGGGCTGGTACGACCTGCTCGAGATGTTCCCGGGAGCGACCTTCCTCATCGGCCTGGCCACACTGTCGGGTCTGCTGTTCTACCTCACATCCGCGAACTCCGGGGCCATGGTGATGTCGAACTTCTCCTCCTCGATCCCGAACCCGGAAGAGGACGGAGCCAAGTGGCTGCGCATCTTCTGGGCCCTGGTCACCGCGGTACTCACGATCGCCATGCTCGTCGCCGGCGGCGTGACCACCATGGAGTACGCGACACTGATCTTCGCCCTTCCGGTGACGATCATCGCCTACCTCGTCATGGCCTCGTTCTCGAAGGTGCTGCGCATGGAGCGCGCCGAACGCGAGGGCCGGACCCGCAGGCGGCGGACCACTGCCGCCCACGGCGGCAGGGCGCCGGAGAAGACCTGGCGACAGCGGCTGGCAACTCTGCGGTCGTATCCGTCGAAGAAGTCCGTCGAACGCTTCGTCGCCGAGGTGGTCGGGCCGTCCCTGACGGCTGTGGCTGCGGAGTTCCGCGAACTCGGCTACACCGTCGAGCACGTTCAGGCCATGGACGAGGACGCCGGCATCACCTCGAACACGATCAACGTCGACATGGGCGAACAGCGCGACTTCCACTACGAGGCGGCCGCCGTCGAGGCGAACGTGCCGTCGTTCGGTGCCCGCAACGCACCACGCGGAGACGACCGCTACTACCGCATCGAGGTGTTCACGCAGACCGGTTCGGAGGGCTACGATCTCATGGGCCTGAGCGGTCAGCAGATCATCGACGACGTTCTCGACCGCTACGAGAACCACCTGTCGTTCCTCGCCTACTCGCACGAACATTCGTACCAATCGGTCGTCACCCCGCCGAGTCCGCCGGCCACGGATTCGATCCCGGCGGTCCCCACCTCGGCGGATGACGTCGAAGAGCTCGAAGACCCGAAGCACTGACCCCGCCCCTTCGCCGAGGTGGCTGTGCCCACCGGTGCACAGCCGCCTCGGCGCGGGGATGAGTTCAGAAGGAGCGGTGACCGTATCGGTCACCGCTCCTTCTGCGTCGTCGAATCAGAACTGGAACACGCGACCGCCGCTCGTCGCAGGCGCAGCTGAGAGAATCGACGCATGAAGCTGAGAGCCCACAAACTGAGTACGACGGTCTTCTACGGCATCGTCCTCGCCGGATTCGTCACCGTCGTCTTCTTTCCTGACCAACGCAGGCATCGATCCGCGCGCCCATCGCTACGGGGACTTCGATCCTGCGAACGCCGGCGCAGTGAGCATCGGTCTCTTCGGGCTCTACCATGCGATCGCGATCATCTTCTTCGATGACGACCCCGAGCTGGTCTCTGCCGAGGATGGCCGGCCCACCGATGTTCCGACGACGCCGAGGAAGGCCGGGTCGTTCACCGCGTTCGTTCGCCAGCCGGCGCTCAAGGTCTTTTCGGTCGGCCCGATCTGGGCGGTGATCTCTGCGGCGGTGATCTTCATCTGGTTCGCTGCTGCGGACGTGCCCGGAGCAATCGGCACGGTGTGGGGCGACTACGGCGTCTCCCCGGTTCCCGCGCTCGCCGTGCTCTTCACCTGCTGGGCGGCAGCCAACCTCGGTTTCACTTTCTCCACTCTCGCCGGGGCGGGCCACCGTGACAATCCGCCGCTGTACGTCGCCTCCCTGGTCCTGCTGTTCCTCGTCGCTGCTGGTGTCATCATCTACTTCCTGGCAGCGCTGCCTGACATGCGTTCGGGTACGGCCCTGGCGGTCAACGGACTCATGCTGCTCATCTCCTTGGCGGGCCTCATGGGCGCCCGGCTCTGGGCTATGCCCCGCTTCGCCCGCGACGCGAAGGAACAGCAACAGGGTTCACGCGGACGCAGGCAGCACAAGCGCTTCGGCTCACGCCCCGCGGACTCCCCTCAGCCGCCGCATGACGTGCTAGAGGCCGGCGAGACGCTGCTCGGCGCCGAGATGACCCGGAAGGGAACAGCGATGGTCACCATCGTGCACCTGCGCGATCGTCCGACCATGCTCGTGACCGGCGGCGATCCTGCCGCTGCCGCCCGGTTCGCCGAGGCGCTCACGTCCCTTGCGGGCACAGGACAGCTCCCGAACACCCGGTAGCCCCGGACAGCCCTTGCACAACCTCGGCACGAGGACCATAGTCGTCACCAGGGCATCCGGAGCGCAGCGGACCACAGCTGCGGCAATCGACGGGAAGGGTGGTGCATACCGTGGACCTCAGCCAGGTGATCGCGCTCCTCACCGCGGGTGATTACACCATCTCCCGCGAGATCATCCAGCGCGGCTTCGGCGCCCTCTTCTTCATCGCTTTCCTCTCTGCTTTCAACCAGTTCCCGGCACTGCTGGGTGAGCGCGGGCTCACCCCCGCCCCGCGGTTCATCGCCCTGACCACCTGGGCGCAGGCGCCGAGCCTCTTCCGGTGGAAGCGCTTCTCGTATTCGGATCGGCGGCTGCGCATCGTCTGCGTGGTCGGAATGGTCCTGGCCGCCTCGGCGATCATCGGACTGCCCCAGGCCGGGCCCGCGTGGGTGCCGATTCCGGTGTTCCTGGCGATGTGGGGACTCTACTTCTCGGTCGTGTCGATCGGGCAGCGCTTCTACGGCTTCGGCTGGGAGTCGCTGCTGCTCGAAGCCGGGTTCCTCATCGGGTTCCTCGGATCCGCCGAGGTGGCCCCGACCCTGCCGATGATCCTGCTGCTGCGGTGGTTCGTCGTCCGCGTCGAGTTCGGGGCGGGCATGATCAAGATGCGCGGCGATGCGTCGTGGCGCGATCTCACGGCGATGGACTATCACCATCAGACTCAGCCGATGCCGAACCCGGTCTCCCGACGCGCTCACTTCATGCCGGGCTGGTGGCACAAGGGCGAGACGCTGGGCAGCCATATCGTCCAGCTTGCCGCCCCATGGCTGCTGTTTCTGCCCCAGCCGATCGCGTCGTTCGCCGCTGCGTCGATCATCATCACACAGCTCGCACTCGTCGTGACCGGCAATTATGCGTGGCTGAACTGGGCGACGATCCTGCTCGCCTGCTCCGGCATCAGCGATACGTTCTTCCGCTGGATCGTGGGCGGGCCGTTCCCCGGGTGGGGATGGAATACCGTGGGCTCGATCCTGTCGGATCCCACCGGCGCCGAGGCGGCTGGTGGGGGCGTCGGCCCCGTGTCGCCTGTGCCCCTGTGGTGGCTCATCGTCGTCATCGTGTTCGTCGCGTGGCAGTGCTGGTTGAATGTCCCGGCGCTGCGCAATCTCTTCTCGTCACAGCAGCTGATGAATGCGAGCTTCAACCGGCTCGGCCTCGGCAACGCCTATGGCGCGTTCGGGTCGATGACCGAGACCCGAGAGGAGATCATCATCGAAGGCTGGATCTCCGACGGTGCCGACAGCGCGGGTGATGACGACGCGGACAACGACGATGCGGACGGCGCCGATGACGGCTGGCGGGAATACGCGTTCAAGGGCAAACCCGGTGACGTGCACCGTCGCGCACCCGTCGTCGCGCCCTATCACCTCAGACTCGACTGGCTGATGTGGTTCGCCGCCCTCGGTGACTATCGACAGTCCTGGTTCACCGAGCTGCTGCGTCGCATCGGCACCGGCGACGCACAGATCCGCCGCCTCATAGGCCCCGATCCCTTCGCCGGTCGCGCCCCGGACCTCATCCGCGCCCGCGTCTTCACCTACCGCTACGCCACCCGAACCGAACGCCGTGACGCCGCCGCGGCCGGGCAGCCGCGACCATGGTGGGTGCGCTCGGACCCACGGATCCTCGTGCGGCCGATCGATCTGCGGACCGAGCGGCAGAGCTGACGACATGAGCGAACACAGACGGATCCTCTCCCACGCTCTCCTCGGAGCCGTCACGTTGAGCGTCCTGGCGACGATGCTCTTCTTCGTCTTCAACACCGGGTCGGCGCGCGCATCCAGCACCTCGAACAGCGTCATCGACGCCGAGGCGGCCGGACCGCTGAGCTTCGCGTTCATCGGACTCATCACCTTCGTGGCGATCATCTTCTTCACCGGCACCGACCGAGGCGAGGGTCTCAGGTCCGAACTCAACGGTGCCCCACGAGGTGCCCTCACACTCTTCACACGAGATCCGCTCATCGGGTTGATGAGCATCGCGCCCCTGTTCGGTCTCTTCTTCTCCGCGGCGGCTCTGCTCTGGAACTCCTTCGCCACCGCACCTGGAACACCCGGAACCGTGTGGGGAGATCTCACGAGTTCTCCGCTGCCCTTCTTCGCCCTGTTCGCGGCGACGATCGCCTCGACGAACTTCGGTCTGGCGCTCGCGGGACTCACCGTTGCCGTGCGCAGCCGGGTTCGGCTCGCACTCACCCTCGTCTTCGCTGAAGTCATTCTGGGAATCGGCGTCGGCGCGCTCTTCGCCTGGTTCTCTGCGGCAGGCACCGTCGTCACTGCCGCTGCCGCTCTCCCCCTGGCCATGATCTCCGTCGTCGCACTGGTCGGGGCGCGTCGCCTGGCCGTCTCGAGCCTCGGTGCCGATGGGCACCTCTCTGCGCGTGCCCGCCGGAGGGGTCCGACCCCACCTCCCTATGACGCCCTCGAGCGCGGGGAGACCGTGCTGCTGAAGATCGGCAACCGGATTCCGCGTGGACAGGAATTCCTCCTGGCCACCGCCACCCGCTTCGTCCACGCCCGAACGCGCACTGCCGGCCCCACGGAGATCCTCGACGAGGCGGCGCCGAATCAGCTGATCGAAGCGAGCACCCGCATCGACCACGGGCACACGACCGTCGTCGTCCGGTTCCACGACCGACCGGCGATGCGACTGCTCCAGGCCGACACCGAGGAGGCATCCGAGTTCGCACACAGGCTCACCGTGCTCGCCCGCTCGGGAATCCTCCCCGACTGACGGGCCCCTCCAGGGAAGATCCCCGGATCCGCAGCACGAGCATGGCTGCCGAGGCCCACCTCGGCGAAGGTCATTCCACGCCGAGCGCGAGGAGGACGATGAGCACGACGTTGAGGACGATGATGAGCGCCGAGGCGGCCGCCGCGATGGCCGTGATCCACCGAGCATTCGCGAACTCGCCCATCACCGTCCGGCTGCTCGTGAGCCTGACCAGGGGAATCATCGCGAACGGGATGCCGAGGCTGAGCACGACCTGGCTGAGTACGAGCGCCCATGTCGGGTCGATGCCGAGACCTAAGACGATGAGCGCGGGGATCATCGTCACCGCGCGCTGCCACACGATGGGGATGTCGACGCGCAGCAGACCCTGCATGATCGACGCCCCGGCATAGGAGCCGACCGCGCTCGAGGCCAGGCCGGAGGCGAGCAGGCCGATGCCGAAGAAGAGCCCGACGATCTCGCCGAGGTTGGCCGTGACGACGGCGTGCGCGCCCTCGATCGTGTCGGTGCCCGCCTGCCCGCGCAATGATGCCGCGGCCAGGAGGAGCATCGCGATGTTCACGGAGCCGGCGACGACGAGGGAGAGGACGACGTCCCACCGGCTCGCGCGCAGCAGCTGTCCGGTAGAGGCTGTCGTGTCGCGGCGGTGGCGGTCGACCGAGAGTGCCGAGTGGAGGTAGATCGCGTGGGGCATGACGGTGGCGCCGAGCATGCTGGCGGCGAGCACGACCGAGTTCGTGCCTTCGAGTCTCGGCACGATTCCACCGGCGGCGTGTCCCCAGTTCACGTCCCCGACGAACAGCCCTGCTAGAAAGCCGATAGCGATGATGACGAGCATCGCGATGATGACGAACTCGAAGGGGCGCTGACCGCGGGTGGACTGGATCGAGAGCAGGAACAGGGACACGACGCCGACGATGAGTCCGCCGAGCAGGAGGGGTAGGTCGAAGAGGATCTTCAGCGCAATGGCACCGCCGATGACCTCGGCGAGGTCGGTGGCGACGGCGACGATCTCGGCCTGGCCCCAGTATGCGAGGCGGGAGCGTCGGCGCAGCCGATCGCCGAGGATGCTCGGCAGGGACTGTCCGGAGACGAGCCCGAGCTTCGAGGACAGGTATTGGACGAGAACGGCGATGAGGTTCGCGGCCACGAGCACCCAGACGAGCAGGTACCCGTATTCGGCTCCGGCCGTGAGGTTGGCCGCGACATTGCCGGGATCGACGTAGGCGATGGCGGCGACGAAGGCCGGGCCGAGCAGCGCGACCGTGGAGATCTTCTTCGTCCGGCCGCGCCGGTTCCGCCCACGTTCGCTGGTGTGCACTGCTGCAGATGGATCGACGTTCATGAAGTTAAGGTACATTAACTTTTCTGTGCGGGCAAGACGATCGGCAACGCAGAGGCCAAGCCTCTTGCGATGCTCGGATCGGGCGACTCGCACCTCATCCACCAGCCCCACCCGCGACGCATGACCTGGAAAGTGAACACGAAAGGACTTAAGGTTCGAGCATGGTGAGTGAACATGTTCAATTTTGCGCCGACAAGCGTCGACAGACCGAAGCGAGGATCATTTCGGCCGCCGCCGACCTGTTCCTCGAACACGGGTACAGGGCCACGACCATCCGTGCAGTCGCGAAGGCCGCCGAGGTGTCCGTCGGCCGAGTGATGGCGATCGGCGACAAGGACTCCATCCTCGTCGCCTGCTTCGACCGCTGGATCGGCCAGCTCCAGGACGGAACGTACACCCCTCCGCCACCGCGGAGAGCGACCCTGTCGAAAGCAGGCAGCGAGCCGGCAACAGCCGCGGGGACAACGTCAATCGGTGGGGCCACGACCGCCGCCGATCTTCGACCCGCCTCGGCGGTGCAGCGGCACCTGCTCGACCTCTTCCTGCCCTTCCTCGAATTCTTCGCCGCACACGAAGATCTGTCGCGCGACTACACGGCCGCGATGGTGCGGGTGAAGGAGGATCCCGAGGTGTTCCACACTCTCGCCGAGGATCTGCAGGGCCGCCTCGGCGACTCCCTGACCTCGATCGGCATCGGCGAGGACCATGCCCGGGCCAGCGCGGTCGCACTCTATGACTCCTACCTGGGCATCCTCTTCCGCTGGGCGGCCACCTCGATGACTCTCGCCGAGGCCACGGACGCACTGCTCGCTGTCATCGCCTTCCACACTCGCGTCAGGAGTCCGCTGTGAGCGCGCAGCCTGAGACATCTATCGCTGCCCCTGACACCGCCATGCGCCGAACGCGGATCGCTGAAACCGTGGAGGTTCGCCCATGACGCTGCTCCCCGATCCCATCTGGCCCGTCATCGTCCTCGCGGTCACCGTCTTCGGCGACGGATTGCTGACGTTCCGACCGCCCAGGGCGATCGCCGCGTGTCTCGACGGGGTCGGATTCCCGCGTGACTGGTGGTGGGTGATCGCGGTCGTGAAGTTCCTCTCCGCGGCGGGGCTGGTGGCGGGCATCTGGGTCCCCGGGGTGGGTGCGGCCGCCTCGGCGGGGCTCGTCGCCTACTTCGCCTGCGCGGCCGCCGCTCACCTGCTCGCACGCTATGTCGGGCGGGACTTCTGGCTCAACTGCCTGGGCATGCTCATCGTCTGCCTGGCCGTGTTCGTCATCTGCTTCCTCGTCTAGCCACGCCACGCACACCCGCAGCCCGCGACGCGGACGAACCAGCTGTCTTGGGTGGGCGAAATGATCGGGACCACTCGCCTTGGGCGGGCGAAATGGTCGACCCGCCGGCGGTGAGTATCGGAGAATTCCGGCGATTCCCATGTGCGCCGCGGCATTTCTGCCCTAGAGTCGAAGTACGGCATCGCCGCCGGCCCAGGCACAGCACGAACCGCCATCGGCGGCAGATCGTTCGGCTGACGCACCGCGTCGTCCGGCAACCGTGCCGAACCGCCTGGCAGAGGAGTGTGGACATGCCCGAATATGCCGACAGCAGTCGCACCCGCGACGAAACTCCCCACGAACGCTACGAGCGATGGTCCTGGATCCACGAGACGGCCACCATGACGGGATGGGATTTCTCCGCACTGGCCGGCCGCCTCATCGCCGATGACCCGCCGTGGGACTTCGACGAGATCTGCCTCGAGGCGATGGCCGAATCGACTACCTGCCTCGACATGGGCACCGGCGGCGGCGAGCGCCTCAGCGAACTCATCGACCGCCTCGACGAGGCACGGCCACCCGGGGAATCGACCCCGACGATCACCGCAACCGAGGGGTGGGAACCGAATGTCCCGTTGGCCACCTCGGCGCTGGAGGACTACGGGGTCACCGTGACCCGGTACGACAGCGATCACCATCCGGAGATGCCGTTCGGCGACGGCGAGTTCGACCTCGTGATGAACCGACACGAAGGCTATGACATCGCCGAGGTGGCCCGCGTCCTCACCCCGGGAGGGCTGTTCCTCACCCAGCAGGTCGACGGCACCGAGGCACAGGAGTTCCGTGATTACTTCGGCGGCGGCCTGGGCAATCTCAGCCAGCAGCTCGAACCCTGCCTCGACGGCCTCGAACGTCACGGGCTGACGATCGAGGCCGCCCGGAAGTGGCAGGGGACGATGTCGTTCACCGACGTCGAGGCCGTCATCGAATACCTCGCCTACATCCCGTGGGACGTGCCCGGATTCACGGTCATGCCCAACCTCGGCGTGCTCGGGCGCCTGGCCGAATCGAGCGATCCGATCGAGGTTACGCAGAAGAGATTCCTCATCGTCGGCCGCAAGCCCTGACCTGAGGGAGGTTTTCCCGACCCACGGCTTGGGTTATCAGCATGGGCCGCGTCACGCCCGCGTCGATAGCGTCGAGGTATGACTTCGACGGACTTCACCTATCCCCAGCCGACCGATGACGAGCTCGCGGCACAGCAGCCGCGACATCCCTCCCCTGACGCCCCGCTGATCTACTCCTCACCCGGCGCCGCCGGGCGGCACTCTGCCGCGCCGCACTCTCACAGAACCAACTCCGCCGATGCGACGAACTCGCCTGCCCTGGGTCGAACGGCGATGGTGCTGTCGCTTGTGGCCGGAGTTCTCTCCGTGGTCGCCTCGGTGATCCTCGGCGCCACGGTCGGACCCTCCGAGGCCGCCTCCGGGTACTACTTCACCGACACCCCGGACTGGTACCAGTCCCTGGCGGCCGCTCTCGTCGGCCTGCAGGCCCTGTGCACCGGGCTGGGCGTCACGGCCATCATCCTCGGCATCGTTGCGGCGGTCACGGCACGCGGTCGCACCTTCGGCATCATCGCGAATTCTGCGGCAGTGGTCGCTCCGTTCGTCTCCTTCGGCACTTTCATCGCCCTCAGCTTCGCCTTCGCCTGACCGCCGACCGCCGAACGCCGAGCGGCACGCAGCGTCGGCACCTCGTGCCGGCAGCCTCCCGGCGCTGTCCGAATCGCGAGTCACCTGTTGACACTGCCCCCACCACGGTGCACGATTGAACAAATCGATTTGGCCATTGAGTTCCAGGCCGATCACGATGCGCCTCAAGGAGCAGTGCCATGAGCGAGACGAACGATGCCAACGACGACATCCACCCGGTCGACCGACTGCGTCCGATCCACACACTCATCCCCTTCGCGATCCAGCATGTGCTCGTCATGGTGGCGACGCCGATCTCCTCGGTGTTCCTCATCGCCACCGCGCTCGGGCTGGATGCCAGGACCACCTCGGCAGTGCTGTCTGCGGTCTTCGTCTTCTCCGGTCTCGGGTCGATTCTGCAGTCGGTGGGGGTGTGGAAGATCGGCGTCCGGCTGCCGTTCGTCATGCTTCCCGGCGGGGCGGCGACGATCCTGTTCATCACGATCGCCCAGGGCACCGACGTCGAGACGGCGGTCGGCGCCGTCCTGCTCACCGGTGTCTTCTACATCCTCGCGGTGACCCTGTTCGTCAAGGTCCTCAAGTTCTTCCCGCCGCTGGTCATCGGCATCATGGTCATCGTCATCGGCATCAACCTCGTCCAGGTCACCGGCAAGCTCATCGTCGGCGAAGCGGACTCTCCGGACTTCGGCGACCCGCAGAACCTGCTGCTGGGACTCATCACCATCGTCATCACGGTGCTGTGCTTCCGGTTCCTGCGCGGGATGCTCGGCAAACTGTCCGTGGCCATCGGGCTCGTCGGCGGCACCATCGTCGGCGCCTTCATGGGGGCGACGGACTTCGCCGGGCAGACCGACGGCCCGCTGTTCGCCCTGCCCACGCTCTTCCCGTTCGGTTCTCCGAAGTTCGACCTCATCGCCGCGATCCCGATGCTGCTGTGGGCACTGGCCTCCATGGCCGAGGCGACCGGGCAGACGATCATCAACGCTGAGGTCGTCGAGAAGAAGGTCGAACCCGCCCGCGCGGTCCCTCGCCTCATCCGCGCCGACGGAATCACCACGATCATCGGCGGGCTCTTCGGCACCCCGGCCATGGTCACCAGCGGCGAGAACGTCGGCATCGTCCGTGCCTCCGGCGTGCGCAGCCGGTACGTGACCGCGATCGCCGGCATCATCCTCATCCTCATCGGCGTCAGCCCGATCGCCCGGATCCTCAACGGAGTGCCCTCGGCTGTGGTCGGCGGCACCGCCGTGATCGTTTTCGCGATCATCGCGGTCCTCGGCATCCAGATGCTCGCGAAGATCGACTTCAACAAGACGGGCAACCTCATCACCGCCACCGTGGGGTTGGCCGCGGGTCTGATGCCCGTGCTCATCCCCGGCATGTACGCGCAGCTGCCGCAGAGTGCGGCATCACTGCTCGGCAGCGGTGTCGCCATGGCCGCGTTCGTCTCGGTGCTGCTCAACCTGCTCTTCCATCACACGGGCAAGCGCAACCGCCACCCGAAGGCACGCACACCGATCGCCGATCCGAGCGGCCTGGAGCAGCGGCCCGCCGACTACCGGATCTGAGTCGGGCGGACCGTCCGCTGCGGTTGGTGGGCGGTGTGGCTGACTGACTGAGTCGGCGAACTCGCGATCGCCTCAGCCTAGCGCCGCGATCCCGCGGTCGATTCCCGGACGACGAGTGCAGGTCCGGGCATGGTCGCCGAGGCGGCTGTACCCGTGGCCGTGGCGGTGGCAGTCTCCCCGGGGCTCGCTGACTTGCCTGGCTCACCTGGCCCCGTCGGCCCCGTCGGATCGTACTTGAGGACGGCCACCAGCATCTCGACGGCTGCGGTCGAGATCGCCTCGAGTCCGAGGTCGACCGCCGTCAGCGGCGGCGTGCTCGTGCGAGCGCGCAGCCCGTCGTAGCGGGTGGCGATGAGCAGGTCGCCTCCGACGGTTCGCCCGGCTTCCTGCGCGGCTCTCACCGCGCCGGTGGCGAAGGTGTCGATGGGAGCGAGCAGGGCATCGATGTCCGGGTGGGCGGCCAGCAGCCGCGCGGCGGCCGCATAGGCTCCGTCTTCTCCTGTCGTTTCGTCCGCCTCGGCGATCAGTGGGGCAAATCCCCTCGCCGAGGCGGTCTGAGCGTAGATCTCGCGTGCTGCCGTCTGCGCACCGCGCCGACTGCGACCGACGAGCAGAGCCGGCTGCCGGGCGCCCTGGTCGAGGAGGTGATCGAGCAGAAGCTGAGCGGTGCGCTCGTGATGCAGGTCGATGCTCCACCGGCTGTCGGCAGCACTCGGCTCGCCTCCCTCGGCGGCTGGCTCACCTCCCCTGGCAGCGGACACCCTCGGATCGGAGCCGGGCTCACCCGCCTCACGCTCAGCACCCGCCTCGGCGCCGGGCCCGTCGATCGTGACATAGGGGACCCCCCGGGCACGCAGCGCCTCGGCGATGGGGTCGTCGGCGGCCGGTTCGAGCAGGATCGCACCATCGATGTCGAGCAGATCGACGGGATCGGTCTCCTCATTCGGCGGCGCGAGGACGAAGACATATCCTTCGAGCAATGCGGTGCGCGCGCACCCCATTGCGAGTTCGGTGAAGAACCCGAGCTGAGAGGGCCCGGCAGACACGGCCGCCGGCATCGACGACAGCAGTGCGAGAGTCTGCGACTTCCCGGATCGCAGGCTCTGGGCACGGGCGCTGGGTCGATAGTTCAGCCGGTCCGCGACCTCTTTGACCTTGGCTCGAGTGGCCGCGTTGACCTTGCCCTGACCGCTGAGCGCATGGGACACCGTCGTCCGCGACACTCCGGCCTCACGCGCCACATCGGCGATCGTGACGCGGTGTGCGCGCGGGAGGTCGGACATGGAATCAGCCTACTTCACACAGCGACGGGAGGCGGGCCGACAGAACCCAGGTCGCAATCGGACATTTCTGAGCCCTGAAAGTATCCGATGCTGACCTATCTTTGCCGCGACCGGCCCTCACGCCTGGACGATGACGATGGCCCCGGACACGATGGCGAAGCCGAGGACGATGTAGCGCAGCACCGGTCCGTCGAGGCGGTGGTGGACGTAGCGGGAGAGGAACGACCCGACGGCGAGGAACGGCAGCATCCACGCCGTCGTGACCATCGTGTCCGCTGAGACCTGCCCGGAGAAGGCGAGCACGATGAGCGAGATGACCTCGCCGACGAGGAAGCACACCGCCACCGTCGACCGCAGCTCCGGGCCGGGACTGTGCTGGTAGGCCAGCGCATAGGGCGGCCCGCCGATGCCGGTCGACGTCTCGGTGACGCCGGTGACGAGCCCGACCGAGGCGAGGACCATGCGATTCGGCGTGAACTTCGGCGCGAGCAGGGCGATGACCGCGGCGATGAGCGTCGACCAGCCGATGAGCAGGGAGAGCTGGTGGAGGTTGATGATGACGAGGATCCACAGACCCGCGAACGTCCCGGCGAATCGACCGACGCTGATCCATTTCACCCCCGTCCAGTCGATGTGCTCACGTTCGCGCGCGGCCACGTAGAAGTTGAGCGGGATCATCAGCACGAGCAGCATCACCGGGATGAGGCTTGGATCGATGAACGTCACAACGGGAGCGAGGATCATCGCAAACCCCATCCCCGTCGACCCCTGCACGAACGCAGAGATAAGAACGACGACGGCGATGATCGTGAACGCGAGACCCGTCACCAGTCGACACCTCCCGCCGAGGTGGCTGTGCCGTTCCGTGAACCCGTCACCGAGGCGACGCCTCCGTCCCGAAGCGGAGTGCCCTCGTGCTCGGCCATCCACCTCGACCGATGCTCGGACGCGCTCGGATCGATGCGGGTGATCGGCGAGTTCTCGACGACTCGGCGCGAGACCTCCCTGGCACGGTCGAGGAATTCGCGTCCGTCCCAGTCGACGGGCCACCCGTGTTCGAGTCGCAGCTTTCCGTCGACGATGACCGCCTCGATCTGGTCGCGATTGGCCACGCGGACGAGTTCCCAGGGCAGGTCCCAGGAGGGGACGAATTCCGGGGTGTCGATGTCGACGACGAGGAGATCGGCGTGGGCACCGGGGGCGATCTCGCCGACCCGGCCGCTCAGTCCCACTGCGTCAGCACCGCCGCGCAGTCCCTGTTCGAGCCAGGTCCAGCCGCCGCCGGACGAGGAGTCGACGACGTCCATTCCACCGGTGAGTCGCTGCGCGGTCTCGGCGGCGTCGAGGAGTCGGAACGCATCCGAGCGGGTGCCGTCGGTGCCGAGTCCGATGCGCACACCGAGCTCGTGCATGAGCAGGGCGGGCGCCACGGCGTTGCCCTTCCATGAGCTGGCCACCGGATTGTAGGCGATCGCGCCGCCGGAGTCGCGCAGCAGGCGGATCTCGCGCGGGGTGAGCAGGGTGGCGTGCGCGGCGAGCAGTTCGGGACCGAGGGCGCCGAGGCGGGCCATCCTCTCGAGCGGACGTTCCCCGCTCGAATTCAGGGAGCGTTCGACGGCGACGATGTGTTCGTTGAGGTGCGTCTGGAAGGGCACTCCCGCCTCGCGGGCCATTCGCGTGAGGGCTACGAGAGCCTCGTCGGAGGCGACCTCGGGGATGGATACGGCCAGGGAGGGGTGGACGAGCGGCTCCGCGTCCCACCTGGTCAGGTGGGATTCGGCGGCGGCGACCACCTCGGCGACGGTCGAGGTGCGCACTCCCCCGCCGAGGTCGTTGCCGATCATCCCGAGCACGCAGCGCAGACCCACCGCCGAGGTGACGTCGGAGATCGCGGAGACGTCGACGCTCGAGCGGGTGCCGGCGTCGGCGACGGTGGTGAAGCCGCCGCGCAGTGATTCCCAGGCGGCCAGCCGGGTGGCGACGTCGATGGCCTCGGCGTCCATGTTCGACTCCATCGGCACCCACACGCGCTGGAAGATCTCGGAGGGTTCGCCGAAGACGAGGGACTTGCCGAAGGTCTGCGTGAGGTGATGGTGGGCATCGATGAAACCGGGCATGAGCAGGCGACCGGGCAGGTCGATGCGGGTGACCTGGCGTTCGATATGGGCGGTGCCCGTCGTTACGGGGGCGTGCACTTCGGTCAGCAGCGCTGGGACTTGGGCGGCCACCTCGGCGAGGGGACCGACGGCGAGGATGCGGCCGTCGGCGACGAGGACCGCATGACCGGTCTGCGGACCCTCGGGGAGGAGGACCTGGTCGGGAACGAGCAGGGCCGGGGACTGGTGGAGCGTGCGCAGCTGGGACATGGGTTCCTTCGCACTCGACAGGGATGGAGCCAAATCGATTTGGTTACTTCGATTGTACTGTTCCCGACAAGCTGGGGTCAACGATTTCTCGGGGGTCGCGGCACGAGGAGCTGCGCGATTCCGCGGCCCGGATCGGCGACTAGAATGAGGGGATGACGACCCTGCCGCTCACCCCCGCCTCGGCGGATCATGGGCACTTGGAGTGCGGGTATTTCGACCGCGGAGAGTGCCGCTCGTGCGCGCTCCTCGAGACGCCGTATCCACAGCAGATCTCGGACAAGGAATCCTGGTGCCGGGAGATCCTCGCCGAGGCGGCTCCGCAGGTGTGGCTGCCGAGTTTCGCCGGCGGGATGGCCGGCTTTCGCAATCGGGCGAAGCTCGCCGTGGGCGGGTCAGCCGGTCGCGTCACCTTGGGCATCCTCGATGGGGAGTTCCACGGCGTCGATCTGCGCGACTGCGGGATCCAGGCGCCGGCGATCCGGGGCGTGGTCCCGGCCCTCGCGGACTTCCTCGACGGCACCGGGCTCGAACCCTACGATGTCTCCGCACGCCGCGGTGAGCTGAAGTTCGTCCACGTCACGGCGGCCCCGTCCGGGGATCTGATGGTCAGATTCGTCGTGCGCACCCAACACGGGCTCGACGTGCTGCGCTCGCGACGGACTGCACTGTTCGAGGCGGTGCCGAGCGCGACCGTGGTCTCGGTGAATCTGCTGCGGGAGCACAAGGCCGTGCTCGAGGGCAGCCGGGAAGAGATGCTGCGGGGCGAGTCGCTGCGGATGAACCTCGACCGGGTCGATCTGCACCTGAGGCCGCAGAGTTTCTTCCAGACGAACACGGATGTGGCCATCGGTTTGTACAACCAGGTGGCCGAGTGGGTGGATTCGGTGGAGGCGGAGAACCTGTGGGATCTCTATTGCGGTGTCGGCGGGTTCGCTCTCTACTGCGCGGGCGCCGAAGCGACGGCGGCGGGCACCGCTGCGGAGCCGTCAGCGGCCGCGTCCGGAAACGAACGGTCGATCGACGAGGTCACCTCAGGTTTCCGCCGACCCCGCCGAGTCACCGGCGTCGAGGTCAGCGAGCAGGCGATCGAGTCGGCGAAGATCAGCGCCGCCGAGCTCGGCATCGATGCACGTTTCCTCGCCGTCGATGCCACGGAGTTCGCGGAGGAGCACCTGGGTGGTGCTGGTTCCACGCCCCTGGTCGGCACTTCCGCCTCGGCATACGAGGAGCAGCTAGCCACGGATGAACGGCCGGACTGCGTGATCGTCAACCCACCTCGGCGCGGGATCGGGGCCAGGCTGTCGTCCGCACTCGAGGATTCGGGTGTCGAGCACATCGTCTATTCGAGCTGCAACCCCGTCTCCCTGGCCAAGGACCTCGCCCGGATGCCGAGCTACGCGGTCGAGCAGGCGCGGATCTTCGACATGTTCCCGCACACGAAGCATCTCGAGGTCGCGGTCCTGCTCCAGCGAAAGTGAACAACTGCGGACCTTCACCCTTCCCCTTCTGCTACCACATTGATACCATGGGAATATGGCTATGACACTGCGGTTGAATTCGGACGATGAACGCCTCCTGGCCGAGCTGGCAGAAGCCGAAGGCATCAGCCGCCAAGCGCTGACGATTCGCGCCATCCATGAGATGGCGGAGCGACGCGGCCACGCCGCCAAAGTCAGTCAAGCTTCCGAACGCGCGCGCGACCGCTATGCCAAACTCCTCGAACGCCTCGGTGAATGACTTCTTACCTCCGCACTGAGGACATGCTCGCGCTGACCGCCGACCTCAATGTGGGGCCGGTAAGAGATCTGGGCTTGTCGGAGTCAGCAACGCACCGTCCTCGAACTGTGCTCTGGGGAGCGGAGGCGTACCCTTCTCTGGAGACCAAGGCGGCTTCGCTCCTCGAATCCGTCGTACGCAACCATCCGCTTGTCGACGGAAACAAGCGTCTCGGGTGGCTGAGCGTCGTCGTCTTCTACGAGCTCAATGGGGTCTTTCTCGAAGCACCAGACGACGAAGCCTATGACCTGGTGATATCGGTCGCCAGCGGAGAGCTCGGTGTCGATGAGGTCGCTCACTCCCTCCGCCGGTGGCGTGACCAAAGCTGAAGACCCTCACATGAAGCACCTCGAGGTCGGGGTCCTGCTGCGCCGGCAGTGAGGACGGAAGACTCACAGCGCTGGAAACTCACGCCGTGTAGTCCATCCCCATCGCCGTGCGCACCTCGGCAAGCGTCGCCTCGGCGATGGCATTGGCCCGTTCGTTGCCGGCAGCCAGGATGCGCCTCACCTCGGCGGGGTCGGCTTCCAACTCGGCGCGACGGGACCGATGGTCCGCGAGATAGTCGTTGACCACCTCGGCGACATGGTTCTTCAGTGCCCCGGCACCTGCGTCGGCGATGGTCGCCGCAATGGCCTCGGGCGGCTCACCGGTGCACACCGACGCCGTCGACAGCAGCGCCGAGACCCCGGGACGATTGTCGGGATCGAAGGTGATGTGCCGGTCTGAGTCGGTCTGGGTCCGGCGGATGGTCGCAGCTGTCTCGTCAGCGCTCATGCCCAGGGAGATGGCGTTTCCGTAGCTCTTCGACATCTTCCGTCCGTCGAGTCCGGGGAGTTCGGGTGTAGTGGTGAGCAGGGCTTCCGGCTCGGGGAAGATCGCGCCCGAATCAGACCCGTAACGCTCGTTGAAGCGGCGGGCGATGGTGCGAGTGATCTCGACGTGCGGCAGGTTGTCCTTACCGACCGGCACGAGGTTGCCCTTGCAGAAGAGGATATCCGCGGCCTGGTGGACCGGGTAGGTGAGCAGGAGCCCGCTGAGTGGTCGCTCAGAGGCGGCGAGTTCGGATTTGACCGTCGGATTGCGTCGGAGTTCGGAGTCGGTGACGAGGCTGAGGAACGGCAGCAGCAGCTGGTTGAGTGCGGGAATGGCTGAGTGCGTGAAGGTCGTCGTCCGTGTCGGATCGACGCCTGCCGCGAGGTAGTCCATCATCGCCTCGAGGACGTTGTTGTGGACATTCGCCGAGGTAGCCCGGTCCGTGATCACCTGGTAGTCGGCGATGACGATGAACGTCTCGATGCCGAGGTTCTGCAGGCGCACACGCTCGAGTACGGATCCGAAGAGGTGCCCGAGATGGAGCGGTCCGGTGGGCCGCTCGCCGGTGAGCATGCGAAATCGGCCGGGGTGAGCGTCGATGTCGGCGCGCAGCTGCGGCATGCGTTCGAGGGTGGCCGTGAGTGAGTCCATGGATGTGTCTCCTGTGTTCGTGTCGATGTGATGACAAGGACTGCACGGAAGGGGCCTCACAGGGAGAGCGGGCTGCCATGCAGCCCGCGGGTATGCGTCAGTCGGCTGCGTCGAGAGGCAGCCACCACCAGTTGAGTCCGGAATTGCGCATGCCCCGATCGTACTCGTGTCGAATCATCGCCGAGGCGGCGGGTGGGGTTTGTCAGCGATGAGTTGGCGGGCGGCGAGGTGGTGTTCGTCTGTATTGAGTAGCGGTAAGCTCGACACCATGACCGGACAGGCACACAGCCGCTCACGGATCGGTAACCCGGTCGGCAGTTGAGCCGCAGAGGGCAAAAGCGTTCGGCTCGCTGCCCTCCCACGAAGAAGTCTTCTCCAACATCATGCTCTCCGACGGAGTGAAGCTCCAGTTCGCCTCTCCCCCCGCCGGGGTTCGACATCCTCCCGGTCCATATGGCGTTCCTGTGCACGGATGAGCACTTCGATCGGGCCGTTGGCTTGCTCGAACGACGTGGCCTCGACTTCTGGGCCGATCCACAGCGCACCCGCCTACAAGAATCGAACGAGGAGCACGGCGGTCGCGGCGTCTACTTCCTCGACCCGTCGGGCATGTACTTGGAGCTCATCACCAAGCCGTACCTGTAAGGATCGCCGAGCGCTTAAGTCGGCGCCCACCGCGCACCGCATAACGCACTACAGTGTCGGCAACTTGAGCGGTCGGCGTCCTGCTCGCTCATGTGCCGCCGCTGTCGACTGCGCCGAAGCTATGCCAGCAGACTCTGCCGGAAACGCTCGACGACAGCCGGCAGGGGCCCGCGCTTGCGATGAACGACGACAAGTGTGCGCTCGATGGTCGGACAGATCGGTATGCTCACGATGCCTTCGAACTGCACCAGCGGCACGACCATCTCGGGCACGACCGAGACGCCTAATCCAGCTGAGACCAAACCGCCTACAGCTGGAATGCTGCGGGCCGACTGCACTACGTCGACACTGACGTCGTACTTGGCGAACGCGTGGTCAACCAAGGGTCCGATGCTGGTGACCGCATCAAAGCCGATGAACTTCTCCAGAGAGAAATCACTCCAGGTGAGTTTTTTCAGCTCGGCCAGCCGATGACCAGTCGACATTATCGCCACCAGCTTGTCGGAGACGACCTCTTCGATCTCAAGCTCGGCGGGAATACTCGAATCAAGGGCCAGGATGCCCAAATCCACGGTGCCGTTGAGGATCTTCTCCGCCACGTTCTCCTGGGGTTCGTCGTGGATCTTCAACCCCACCTGCGGCAGATCTCGGCGAAAGTCCGCGATCACGTGCGGCAGCAGCGTCGCAGTCACTGATGGAAGGCATGCCACTCGCACGATGCCGTCTTCCCCGTTCATATGTCGTGCGATGCGATCCAGTGCCTCATCGTAGGTGGCGACTGCCATCGAAGCGTGAGCCGCGACCTCTTCGCCCAGACGGGTCGGGACGACCGATCGTGTGCTCCGGTCGAAGAGCCTGCTGCCGATGCGCCGTTCCGCCTCAGCCAATGCCCGACTCACAGCTGGCTGGCTGATCTGCAAGCCCTCGGCGGCGAGGGTGAAGCTGCGCAGTCGGTGAAGCGCCTCGATTGCGCGCAGGTGGTAAATCGCCAGATTAATAACCATAGTTCATCAGTGTAGAGCGAAACGATATTGGACGAAGCCTTCAATGAGCCTGGATCATGGACTTTGATCTCTGAGAAAGGAATCAAAGGTGCTTTCACTCATTGGATACGTATCAATGCTGGTGATCCTCGCTCTGCTGCTCTGGCAGAAGGTGTCACCCATCGTCGCTCTCGCAGGAGTCCCGATCGTTGCGGCTCTCATCGCAGGCAATTCACCGGCGCAAGTCAGCGAATTCGCGTTGGCCGGTATCAACAGCGTCGCCAGCGTTGTCGTGATGTTCGTATTCGCCATCGTGTTCTTCGGCATCCTCCGTCACGTCGGGTTCTTCGACCCGATCATCGACAGGATCGTCCGCCTCGGCGGCTCGTCTCCGAAAGCCGTGGCGGTAGCGACGACACTGTTGGCCTCCGTGGCTCACCTCGACGGCGCCGGCGCGACAACGTTCCTCATCACCATCCCTGCGATGCTGCCGATCTATCAGCGTCTCGGCATGAGTCGCTTGACGCTGACGGCTTGCGTAGGCCTTGGTGCGGGTGCCATGAACATGCTGCCCTGGGGAGGTCCGACCGCACGGGCCGCGGCAACCGTGGGTGTCGAACCCAATGTGGTGTGGACACCGCTCATACCGGCCCAGATCGTCGGTGTCATCGCTGCACTCGGCGTCGCATGGTTCCTCGGCAGTCGCGAAGCCAAGCGCATCACGAAGGGTAAGCCTGCCGAATTCGCCGAGGCGGTCGACACTCACAACGGTGACCACTCCACTCGTTCGATCGAGGTCGACACAATCGAGGCCGGCCGGAACAGGGCCGAGTCATCCGAGCACAACAGCTTCAACTCACGTTCAACCTCGGTAGTGGAAGACAAGGGTCGTCAGGAATCCGGCGACCGCTCCGACACCGTCGAGAAGGACTTCCGCAACATTCCGCTGTGGGTCAACGGGCTGATTCTGCTGGCAACCCTGGTGGTGCTGATGTGGGGCATCGTCTCCCCAGCTGTCGCCTTCCTCGTCGCGACGATCATCGCACTCATCATCAATTTCCGAGGGTTGGAGAACCAGTCACGGCAATTCGACATCAGTGCGAAGTCGGCAATGCTCATGGCCAGCACCTTGCTGGCCGCAGGTGTTCTCCTCGGTGTCCTCGACGAAAGCGGGATGATCGAGTCGATGGCCGAATCAGCGGTCAAGATCCTGCCGGCGGGAATCATGCCGATCCTGCCGATCGCCGTCGCCGTACTCGGCGTGCCCATGAGCTTGTTCTTCGGGCCTGACGCCTACTACTTCGGCGTCTTGCCGGTCCTATCCGCCGTGGGCTCGAACTACGGCATCGATCCTGTTGTGCTCGCCCAGGCATCAGTCATCGGACAGGAGACACTCGGATTTCCCATCAGCCCCCTGACCGGGGCGTTCTACCTTCTCGTCGGGCTGGCAAACGTACCGATCGGCAAGCACATCCTCGGCCTATTCGGCTGGGCATGGCTGGTCAGTATCATCGTGATCATCGCCGCAATCGTGATCGGAGTGATTCCCCTGTGGACAGCCTGAACCTTTCGAACCCGAACGGACTCTCGTCCCCTCCCAAAGCTCCGGATCAGGTGCGGCTCGGAGCCGGCGCCGGATTCGCAGGGGATCGGCTCGATCCGGCGATCGCCCTTGCCGAGCACGGCCGACTCGATTTCCTCGTCTTCGAACTCCTGGGAGAGCGGACTGTGGCCGCGGCCCAACGACGCGAACGAGAGATTGCGGACACGGGCTTCGACCCGACCTTGATCGATCGAATAGTCTCGGTCGCCCCCCACTGCGCAGCCAACGGCACACGCATCATCACGAACGGCGGTGCCGCCAACCCGAGGGCCGCTGCCGAAGCCGTCGCCGAGGCGGTCCGGAAACTGGACGTCGACCTGCCCGTTGCCTATGTCAGCGGAGATGATGTCCTTCAGATCGTTGAAAACACCGATCCAGTGACTTGGGAGACCGGACAGCCGGCATCCTCTATCGACGGGGAACTCATTTCGGCCAACGCCTATTTGGGCAGTGAGCCGATTCGGCGGGCCTTGGATGCTGGTGCCAGAATCGTCATCACCGGTCGCGTCGCTGATCCTTCGCTCTACGTCGGGGCGATGGCTCACCACTTCGATTGGGACCTCCACGATGCCGACCTCATCGGTCGGGCCACCGTGATCGGGCACCTGCTCGAATGTGCCGGTCAGGTCACTGGCGGATATTTCGCTGACCCAGTAACCAAACCCGTGAACGGTCTCGCGGAACTCGGTTTCCCTTTCGCCGATGTCGATGCCGATGCCCAAGCCGTCCTCGGTAAACTCGACGGTTCCGGAGGAGAAGTGTCCGTACATACCTGCACTGAGCAGCTGCTCTACGAGGTCGCCGTCCCGAGCGCCTACATCACACCGGATGTCACTGCCGATTTCTCACATGTGAGTTTCGAGCAAGTGTCCGCTGACCGTGTGCGCGTGAGCGGCGGCTCGGGCGCGGTCAAGCCCTCTGACCTCAAGGTCACGCTCGGCTACGACTCCGGATGGCAGGGTGAGGGGCAGATCTCTTACACCGGCATTCGGTCGAAGGAACGCGCGGAGCTGGCGGCAGCGATCATCCTCGAGCGCCTCAAGTCGCTGCATGGCTTCGACCCAAACTCCGTGTTCGTCGAATACATCGGAATGGCCGCGGCGTTCCGCGGGCTGATGAAGGTCGATACCTCAGCCGAGGTGCGGCTGCGCATCGTTGGAAGCGCTAACTCGCGACGGAGAGCAGCCATCATCGGCGACGAGGTCGAAGCCCTCTACACGAATGGACCGGCAGGCGGCGGAGGTGCGAGGAAGTCCGTGCACAGCGTCATCTCGGTCAAGTCGTGCAGCGTCGACCGAGCGATCATCGAAGATGCCGCATCCGTTGAGTTCGTCGATGGCTGCGCTGAGATCTGAGGAGAGAGTTCGAATGACAACCATCGACGAGCTGGCATCGGTGCGCACCGGCGACAAGGGCGATACGCTCATCCTCGGCGTGATCGCCCACGACCCGGCCGCATTCGAACGTATGGACAGAGATCTCAGCGCACGACGCGTCGCCGAGCACTTCGGGCTCGATGCGCAGAAGGTGACTCGCAGCGATCTTCCGTTGCTGAATTCTTTCAGCTTCGAACTCTCCGGGCTGCTCGGCGGCGGAGTGACTGGTTCACCCAACCTGGACGGGCACGGGAAAACCATGAGCTACCACCTTCTGACCCTCGACATCTGAGTCTCCCGCTCAATCTCGAGGCGCAGATCTGCTCATCACTCGAGATCATCTCGGGTTGCGGTGCCTGGGAGACGCGCCCACCGCTTAAATTGGCAACCACCGCTCACCGCATAACGCTCTACAGTGTCGGCAACTTGAGCGGTCGGGGTAATAAGGCGGCGGGGACCTGCGTCAGCGGGTGCGCGCAGCGGCAGCGCAACCTCGCGCCTCACCGCAGCTTCGCGGTCACCTCGGCGGCGGTGGCGATGACCTTCTCGACCAGCGGCGCCAACGGGTCGGAGTCCTTCCCCAGGTCTTTCCCGGAGTCCTTCCCGGACCCCTTATCCGTGTCCTTCCCGGACCCCGTCCCCGCGTCCTTCACGCTGTCGGGCACTGACAGTCCGACGGCCGCGATCGGGCGCCCGAGCACATCGAACACCGGCGCCGCGATCGTCGAGATGCCGGGCGTCACCTCGCCGTGTTCGATCGCCCAGCCGACTCGTCTCTCCTGGGCGAGGACGGCGTTGAGGGCCTTGACCGAGGTCGGACCCTTGCCCGTGCGGGTGACGAATCCGGTCTCGGACTGGAGCATCGCGAGCACCTCGGACTTCGGCAGCTGCGCGAGGATCGCCCGCCCCGTCGCGGTGAGGTAGCTGGGCATGCGCACCCCGGTCGCGGTGATGACGGCGACGGACTTCAGCGACTGCTCCTTGAGCACGTACTCGGTCTCCCAGCCGCGGATGACGGCGAGCTGCGCGGTGGCGGCGGTGTCTTCGGCGAGCTGCCGCACGATCGGCTGCGCCAACCGCTGCAGCGGGTTCGTCCGAAGGTAGGAGGCCCCGAGCTCGTGCACTCCGGCCCCGAGCACATACCCGGATTCCGTGCGCGCCACGAGCCCGAGTTCCTCGAGCACGGCGAGGATGTCATAGGCGCTCGACCGCGGAATCTCCAGAGACCTGACCAGCGCACCGGCCGTGATCGCCCGGTTCGATGCCGCCATGTGCCGCAGGATCCCGATCGCCCTGCGCAGCGCGGGGACCTCAGCCACGGCAGGTCCCTCCGATACCGGCGACGCCGACATTCCGACCCGCGACGATCTCACCCACGACTCAGCCCTCCATCTCCAACGCGGCGAAGGCTTCCGCGTAGAGTGCGGAGATGTCCCCGAGTTCGGCGTGCACGCCATCGCGCACGCGGACTCTGCCGCCGCTGACGGTCAATGACACATCCGCCGAGGTGGCCGTGAGGATGATCTGCTCGTCCAGTGATCCTATGGTCCGCATGCTGTCGGTGCGCAGGGCCACGAAGTCACACGCCTTGCCGACTTCGAGCGCGCCGACGGGCAGGTCGAGGCTGCGCGCCCCACCCTCGGTCAGCGCCGTGATGAGTTCGGCCGGGGAGAATCGGCCGCGCTGTCCCGAGCGCAGGCGTTCACCGGCTTCAAGGCCCTGGGTCTCGCGGAGTGCGTCGAGGACGACGTGCTGATCGGAGCCGAGTGAGATCACAGCCCCGGCGTCGGCGAGTTCTCTGGCCGGTCCGATGCCGTCGGCCAGGTCCGCCTCGGTGCAGGGGCACATGACGATCGACGCCCGCGAGCCGCCGAGGATCGCGATGTCCTCCTCGCTCAGGTGCGTGGCATGGACGGCGGAGAGTCGGTCGGTGACGACTCCGGAGCGTCCGAGCACCTCGGTGGGGCTGGCCCCGTACGCTGCCTGACAGGCCTCGTTCTCCGCGGGCTGTTCGGACAGGTGCACGTGCACGGGTCCGTCGAGTTCGGCGAATCGGGGCAGGTTCGCGGCCGGGACGGCGCGGATCGAGTGGATGGCCGCACCGACGTGGACGAAGCTCTCACCTGGGGCGTTGACGGGGAATTCCTCGGCGAAAGCTTCGGTGAGTCCGGCATGCCGGTCCATAAAGCCGTCAATGGTGCCGTCGCCGAATCGGGCCTGCTCGGCCGAGAGCTCCGCGTCGATGGCGCCGGTGAGGTAGCAGGTGTCGAGGAGACGGATGCGGATCCCCGCCGAGGCGGCCGCCCGTGCCAGCGCCCGTTCCATGGCGTGGGCGCGGGCTGCGTCGACCGTGCCGTCGGCAGTGCCCTCGCTCGCGTCCCCGCGGGGACGTTCGCTTCCGTACGGAGTTCCGTCCTGGGCGTGGTGGACGTAGTGGAACTCCCCCACCGAGGTGTAGCCGCCGGCGAGCATCTCGGCAAAGACGGCACGGGCCACGGTCTCGTACGTTTTCGGCTCGAGCTTCGCGGCGACGGAGTACATGACCTCACGCCAGGTCCAGAAGGTGCCACCGTCACCGTGGGTGCGGCCGCGCAGCATGCGATGGAAGGCGTGGGAGTGGGCGTTGACTGCGCTTGGCAGGGTGAATCCGGGCACCGCCTCGGCGTCGGAGGGGGCGGTGTCGATGCCGGTTTCGACGGCGGTGAGCGTGCCGGTGTCATCGGCGGTCAGCAGCACACCGTGGGCGACGGCCCGGTCGACCCATGCCGTCTCGCACCAGTAGCGGGTGCTCATGCCGCACCTCCCGTCGTCGGACCTGCGGTGACGCCGTCGGTCGGGGCAGCGTCGGTCGGGGCGCCGTCGACGCCGAGTTCGCGTTCGAGCACCTTCACCAGCGCATCGACTCCGGCTCGCTGGTCGTCGACCTCGCAGGCCTCTTCCGGAGCGTGCGAGACGCCCGTCGGGTTGCGGACGTAGAGCATCGCCGAGGGCACGTGGGCTGCGAGGATGCCGGCATCGTGTCCGGCGCCCGAGGGCAGCAGCGGTGCGGTCGGCAGCACCGAGCTCAGGCGTGCGTTGAGGTCGGCGGTGAAATGCGTGGTCGGCGAGTAGGACTCGCGTGACACGGTGACCTCGACGCCGGTCGCTGATGCGTATTCGCTGGCGCGGCGGGAGATGGCTTCGAGGACCTGCTCGACGACGGCGTCGTCGGGGTGGCGGATGTCGAGCCAGAAGCTCATGGCCGAGGCGATGACGTTCGTCCCGCCCGGGTGGACGAGCGTGCGGCCCACGGTCGCCACCGCGCTCGCGTCAGTGGCTGCCGCTACGGTCGGGATATCCCCGATCACACGGGAGGCGGCGACGACCGGGTCCGCGCGATGGCTCATCGGCGTGGTCCCGGCATGATTGCCCTGGCCTGCGAAGGAGAAGTGCCAGCGGCCGTGGCCGATGATCGAGGAGCCGATGGCGACGGCCTGATCGGTGTTGATCAGACCGATGCCCTGTTCGACATGGAGTTCGATGAAGGAACCGATTCCGGCCAGCCGAGACTGGTCACGCCCGACCCGTTCCGGGTCGAGGCCATAGCCACGGGCGACGTCGGCGAAGGTGTCACCGGCGGAGTCCTTGAGCCCGAGCGCCCGATCGGCGTCGATGGCGCCGGTGATCAGCCGTGAGCCGAGGCAGGCGACGCCGAAGCGTGAACCCTCTTCTTCGGGGAAGACCGCCAGGGCCAGGGGCCGGGTTGCCCGGTCGAGCGCACCCGATGCCTTGAGATCATCGAACGCCGCCAGCGCCGAGGCGACACCGAGGGGTCCGTCGAAGGCGCCGCCGCCGGGGACGGAGTCGAGGTGTGAGCCGGTGACGACAGCGTTGTCCCCGGGCTGGGTGGCCCAGGCCCAGGTGATGCCGTTGGCGTCGATCTCGGTATCGAGACCGCGGCGGTCCGCCTCGGCGAGGAACCACTCGCGCAGCTCCCGTTCGGTGCCTGAGAATCCCGGGCGCTGGTAGCCGGGACCGCGGCTGTCACGGCCGGTGTCCTCGATCTGCCCAAGCAGGGAGACGACATCGCTCATTGTCTGTTCACTCCGTTCGAAATCGGTCGGGGCCGGCCCGGCCCCAACGTCGGGCCAGTCCCGGTGCGGGCCTGCTCTGGTGCAGACCAGGCCCGGGATGGGGCCACCCACTTGGCGGGATGGGCCCCAGCCCTGCCTCAGTCCTTGTGGGTGGTGGCTGCGTCGGTGCCCGAGGCTTCGGCCGCGGCGTCGAGGTTGCCCAGTGCCGTGAACTCGGGGTCGTCCACGGCCGGTCCGCCGCCGGCCGGCTGCCAGGTTCCGGCCGCCGACGTCACGGTGTGGCGGAACTCAGCGACCGCCTCGGCGGCGGAGACGAGGGAGCCGTCCTTGACCTTCGCGATGGTCTCGGCGAGCTCGGGCGAGAGGAACCGGTCCGGTCCGGGGCCGGGCACGGTCTCACGGATCGCGGCGATGACGGCGCCGGTGACCGGGGCCGGTGCGGCCTCGCGCATATCGCAGGCGCGGGAGGCAGCGTAGAGCTCGATGCCGATGACGGATGCGAGGTTGTCGACGACCTTGCGCAGCTTCCGGGCGGCCGACCAGCCCATCGACACGTGGTCCTCCTGCATCGCCGAGGACGGGATCGAGTCGACCGAGGCCGGGGTGGCACCGCGCTTGGCTTCGGAGACCATCGCGGCCTGCGTGTAGTGGGCGATCATCAGTCCTGAGTCGACGCCGGCGTCATCGGCGAGGAACGGGGTGAGGTCCTGGTTGCGGGCGACATCCATCATCCGGTCGGTGCGGCGTTCGGACATCGAGGCGACGTCGGCGGCGACGATCGCGAGGAAGTCGAGTGCGTGCGCCAGGGGTGCGCCGTGGAAGTTGCCGTTCGAGGACACCATGCCGTTGGTGAGCACGACAGGGTTGTCGATGGCCGCGCGCAGTTCGCGTTCGGCGACTCCGGTGGCGAAGGCGACGGCGTCGCGGGCGGCGCCGTTGACCTGTGGGGCGCAGCGCATCGAGTAGGCGTCCTGGACGAGGTGGGTGGACTCGCGGTGGCTGGCGGTGATGCCCGAGTCCTTGAGGGAGGTGAGCATGTTCGCCGCCGAGGCGGCCTGACCCTCGTGCGGACGCAGGGCGTAGTGGAGTTCGGGGGCGAAGACGGCGTCGGTGCCGAAGAGTCCTTCGATGCTCATGGCAGCGGACACGTCGACGGCGGTGAGCAGGTTCTCCAGATCAGTCAGCGCCATGATGAGCATGCCGAGCATGCCGTCGGTGCCGTTGACCAGGGCGAGGCCTTCCTTCTCCGCGAGCGTGACCGGGGTGATGCCGGCGGCGGCGAGGATCTCATCGGCAGGTCCGGCGACGCCGTCGGGTCCTTCGGCCACGCCTTCGCCCATGACGACGAGCGCGCACGCGGACAGGGGTGCGAGGTCGCCCGAGCAGCCGAGCGATCCGTATTCGTGGACGACGGGGGTGATGCCGGCGTTGAGGAGGTCGACGTAGGTCTGGAGCACCTCGGCGCGGACTCCGGCGCGGCCGGTGGCCAGGGTCCGGGCGCGCAGCAGCATGAGTGCGCGCACGACCTCGCGCTCGACGGGGTCGCCGACTCCGGCGGCATGGGAGCGGATGAGGGACTTCTGCAGCTGGGTGCGCAGCTCGGCAGGGATGTGCCGCTGGGCGAGTGCACCGAACCCGGTCGAGACGCCGTAGACGGGCTTCGGTGCCGAGGCGAGTGCGTCGATGGCCTCACGGTACTTGTTCACTCGGGCCAGGGTGGCCTCGGACAGGGAGACCTTCGCGTCGTTGCGGGCGACGTCGACCACCTCGGCGAAGGTGAGCGTATCGGGGTCGAGATCGATGAAGTCGGTCATCGTCTTCCTTTCCTGGGATTCGTCGGTGATGAGGTTCAGTCGGAGGGTGGGTTGAGGTTCAGTCGTGGGGCGGCTTGCCGGCGATCAGCAGCTGGGTCGGTTGTCGGCGATGAGGTCGCCGCCTGAGTAGACGCGTTCGACGAGCTGCACGCCCGGCCGATAGGCCAGGTGGCGGCAGCTCGGCGCGTCGAGGACGGCGAGGTCGGCGCGGGCCCCCACACCGAGGTGGCCGACGTCAGTCCGCTGCAGAGCGTTGGCTCCGCCGGCGGTCGCCGCCCACACCGCCTGTTCGACGGTGAAGTGCATATCGCGGACGCCGATGGCGATGGCGAACGGCATGCTGTTGGAGAACCCGGAGCCGGGATTGCAGTCGGTGGCGATGGCCAGCGCGACTCCGGCGTCGACGTAGCGGCGGGCGTCGGGGTAGGGCTGGCGGGTGGAGAATTCGATGCTCGGCAGCAGGGTGACGACGGTGCCCGCCTCGGCGAGGACCTTCAGATCGTCGTCCGAGGCGAAAGTCGCGTGGTCGACGGACGCGCACCCGAGTTCCGCTCCGAGCTGGAGTGCCCCGCCCTCGGTGAGCTGGTTCGCGTGCAGGCGCGGAATCATGCCTGCGGCCTTGCCGGCGTCGATGATGCGCCTAGTCTGATCCTCGGTGAAGGCACTGGTTTCGCAGAACACGTCGATCCACTTCGCCTTGCCCGCAGCGGCCGGGATGATCTCATCGATGACGAGGTCAACGTAGCCTTCCGGGTCCTCTTTGTACTCGGGTGGGACGACGTGGGCGGCGATGAGCGTCGATTCGTCGGTGTGCCGGTTGATGATGTCGAGCGCCTGGATCTCGTCTTCGAGGGTGAGGCCGTATCCGGTCTTGATCTCGAAGGTCGTCGTGCCCTGCCGCCTGGCCTGGTCGAGCAGGTGGACGAGGTTGGCCTCGAGCTCGGTCTCGGTGGCGGCGCGGGTGGCGGCCACGGTCGTGGCGATGCCCCCGGCCGAATACTTCTGCCCGGCCATGCGCGCGGCGAATTCCTCGGAGCGGTCGCCGGCGAAGATGAGGTGGTTGTGACTGTCGACGAAGCCGGGGATGACGGCTTTGCCACCGAGGTCGATGGTCTCGAGTCCGCCCAATTCGTTCGCCGAGGTGACTTCCCCGTTGACGATGTCATCGTCGTTGACGCCGTGTGCGGTCGCATCGCCGAGGTGGTTCTGCACTGCCGTGTCCGCCTGGGCGGACGGCCCCGACCAGACGACTCGGCCGTCGTCGACGAGCAGTGCGGCATCGGTGATGACGTCGAGTTCGCCGAGGCGGTCGAGGTCGTTGACGACCAATTCGCTGATCCCGGTGAATAGCTGCATGACGGTCGGCCCTTTCCGATCGAGTGTGGTCCAGTCCCAGTATGGACCGCTCGGAGACCACAGAGAACGGCCCACCGAGAGATTCGTCCGATATTTCGGACGGTCAGAGCGAGGAATGGCCCAAGCGACGTCGCAAGGCATGCCCGCGACGTCGACGACGACAGGTTCGACGGCCCCGGCACGCGTGCCGCCGGTTTCGGCACACAAGAAGCTGAGCAACCCAGTTCGGAAACTGGGCCGCTCAGCTTTTCTTGAGCTGCTTCAGGTCAAGCGCGGACGCAGCGCGCGCACCGCGGCCTCGCACGAAGCGCAACCCTCGCCACCCGCCTCTTGCTGCGCGTTACTGCGCGGCGGATTCCTCGTCGCGCTTGTCGAGCTCGGGGATCATCGGCACGCGCTGACCGCGCTCGGCGGCCACCTCGGCGGCGCGATCGTAGCCGGCGTCGACGTGGCGGATGACGCCCATGCCCGGGTCGTTGGTGAGCAGGCGGGCGAGCTTCTGCGCGGCCAGTTCGGTGCCGTCGGCCACGGAGACCTGACCGGCATGGATGGAGCGGCCGATGCCGACCCCGCCGCCGTGGTGGATCGACACCCAGGTCGCACCCGAGGAGGTGTTGACCAGGGCGTTGAGCAGCGGCCAGTCAGCCACGGCGTCGGTGCCGTCGAGCATGGATTCGGTCTCACGGTAGGGGCTAGCCACTGAACCGGAGTCGAGGTGGTCACGGCCGATGACGATCGGGGCCGAGATCTTGCCTTCCGCGACGAGCTGGTTGAACAGCAGACCGGCCTGGTGGCGTTCCTTGTAGCCGAGCCAGCAGATGCGTGCCGGCAAGCCTTCGAACTCGACGTATTCATTGGCGGCGTCGAGCCAGGTGTGGAGGTGTTCATTCTCGGGGAAGAGCTCCTTGAGAGCCTGGTCGGTGACCTCGATGTCCTTCGGGTCGCCGGACAGTGCGACCCAGCGGAAGGGTCCGAGGCCTTCGCAGAAGAGGGGGCGGATATAGGCGGGGACGAAACCGGGGAATTCGAAGGCACGGTCATAGCCGGCCTTGCGGGCCTCGTCGCGGATCGAATTGCCGTAATCGAAGACCTCGGCGCCGCGGTCCTGGAATTCGACCATGGCCTTCACATGCTTGGCCATGGATTCTTCGGCGCGGATGGTGAACTTCTCGGCATCCTGCTCGGCCTCTTCGTGCCAGTCGTCGACGCTCACGCCCACCGGCAGGTAGGACAGCGGGTCGTGCGCGGAGGTCTGGTCGGTGACGATGTCGACTTCGGCTGCCTCAGGGCGGTCGAGGATGAGCGGGAGGATCTCGGCGGCGTTGCCGACGAGTCCGACGGACAGGGCCTGCTTGTTCTTCTTCGCTTCGATGACCTTGGCCAGTGCGGTGTCGAGGTCGGTTTCGACTTCGTCGAGGTAGCGCTTGGACTTGCGCCGGTCGAGGCGGGTCTTGTCGACGTCGATGATGAGGCAGGCGCCGCCGTTGAGGGTCACGGACAGCGGCTGGGCTCCGCCCATTCCGCCGCAGCCGGCGGTGATGGTCAGGGTGCCGGCGAGGGTGCCGTCGAAGCGCTTGCGGGCGATGGCGCCGAAGGTCTCGTAGGTGCCCTGGAGGATGCCCTGGGTGGCGATGTAGATCCAGGAGCCGGCGGTCATCTGGCCGTACATCATCAGACCCTCGGCCTCGAGCTCGCGGAAGTGCTCCCAGTTTGCCCAATCGCCGACGAGGTTGGAGTTGGCGATGAGCACGCGCGGCGCCCATTCGTGGGTCCGCATGACGCCGACGGGCTTGCCGGACTGGATGAGGAGGGTCTCGTCGTCCTCGAGGTCGTCGAGGGTGCGCACGATCGCGTCATAGGCTTCCCAGGAGCGGGCGGCGCGACCGGTGCCGCCGTAGACGACGAGGTCTTCGGGTCGTTCGGCAACCTCGGGGTCGAGGTTGTTCATGAGCATCCGCTTGGGAGCTTCGGTCTGCCAGGACTTCGCAGTGATCTCGGTTCCGCGGTCGGCACGGATGACGCGGGACGGGTCGTGCTGGGTGAACGACGGCTTGGTGGTCATGGGATTCTCCTTGTCGCTGTGTCCGACGAGGCGGATGCTTGGCTACCGCTTCGCCGTCGCGCCGAGGTGTGGGCTCCCCTGCGCTGTCGGCTCTGACTACACCATCCATTCTGACGACTGGAGCAGAATGCGGAAGTGGCCCGCATCAAGTTCCGTCCGACATTTCGGATATAGATGAATCGATGCCGGGTTCGCCGCTCCCCGAGACTCACGCAGCACTGGTCGGTTCCACGCGCCACCCACACAGATTTCCCACCGAGGCAGCCCCGGCAGTTTCGTTCAGATCCTCGCCGACTCCTCGACAGCCGCGTGCGGGTGCCCTTCGACCTCCGCGCCATACTGCCCTTCGCCATCGTCCCCGCCGGCGACCTCCGCAACCGGCTGCACCGGCGAGATCCGGTAGCTGGCCGGAGTCCGGGCGAGCTTGATCGGCGAGGCCACTCCGCGGTAGCCGTCGCCCATCTCCACGACCATCTCCCGGTGCGCGGTATGCGGATGCTCGACCACCTCGGCGGCGTCGAGGATCGGACCGGCGGGCACGCCGATGCTCATGAGCTCCTCGGACAGCGCCTCTGCCGACGTCGAGACCATGAGCGCTTCGAGTTCGACCCGCAGCGCATCCCTGTTGCCCAGACGCGCAGCATTGTCGACGAACCGCGGGTCCCGGGCGAGCCCCGGAGCACCGAGGTGGTCGACGAGCTTGGCGAACTGCCCGCCGTTTCCGGCAGTGATGAATACCTGCCCGGCCCCGGTCGCGAACGCCGAATAAGGGGCGATGTTCGGATGGTCGTTGCCGGACAGCTTCGGCACGGCCCCACCGCCGAAGAAGTTCGGCAGGTGCGGATGCATGACGGAGATTCCGCAGTCGAAGAGCGTCGTCTCGACCCGCTGACCGCGTCCGCTGGTCACCCGTTCCTGCAGCGCCATGAGCACGCCGATGGCCGCGTTGAGCCCGGTGACCATGTCGACGGCGGGCATGCCGATGCGCATCGGCCCGGTCGACTCATCCCCGTTGACCGACATCAGTCCCGACATCGCCTGGATGATCGCGTCGTATCCGGGCCGTCCGCCCAGCGGACCGTCATCGCCGAAACCGGTGATGGACGCGTGCACGAGGTGCGGGTAGCGGTCCGGAATGTCCGACACCGGGTCAAGCCCCCACTTCGCCAGGGTCCCGGTCTTGAAATTCTCGACGAGCACATCGGCCCCGGCCAGCAGCCCGTGCAGCGCCTCCTGTCCCTCCTCGGTGCGCAGGTCGAGGGTGATCATCCGCTTGTTCCGGTTGATCCCGGCGAAGTAGCTCGACACTTCCGGCGCCACGAACGGCGGCCCCCAGCTGCGCGTATCATCGCCGGCCGGAGGTTCGACCTTGATGACCTCGGCACCGTGATCGGCCAGGATCTGCGTGCAATAAGGCCCGCCGAGGATGCGCGAGAGATCGACGACCGTGATCCCGGCGAGTGCTCCCGCGCTCACTGCCCGCTCCCTCCGGAACGCGCAGTTCCATCCTCGGCGGACTGAGCTGCTCCACCTTCGCCGAGGATCTCCTCGACAGCCGCGAACGCTTCGTCCCGGCCCATACCGACACCGTCGATGAGGGCGTCGAGTACGGCGTCGTCTTCGACGACCGGGACGAGCGGGTTCTGCGGCATCAGCTTGTGGCGCAGTACCAGTGCGGCGATGACGATGCGCGACCAGTCGCCGCGCCTGTCTCCGATCCGCGCACCTTCCGAGGCCATGATAGACGCGCATACGAGGTTGTAGGTCGCGGTCGCGAGCTGACGCACCCGTGCCTGCTCAACACCTTCGGGAGTGGATTCGAGCGCGTGCAGCAGCGTCGAACTCAACGACTGGAACTGGCTGCGGAACGCGGCCGGGAGGTCGGCCGCCTCGGCGATGAGCGTCTCCAGGTGCAGGAACAGCGGCCCCAGCGTTCCCGCCCTGTGGGCGGCGCGGATGACGTCGAGGGCGACGATGTTCGAGGTGCCCTCCCAGATCGATCCGAGCTGGGAGTCGCGGAAGACGCGGGCGTCACCGTATTCCTCGATGTAGCCGACGCCGCCGCGGATCTCCATCGCGTCCGCGGTGACCTTGCGGGCGTCGCGGGTGGCGCGGAACTTGATGAGCGGAGTGAGGATGCGCAGCACCGAGGCGGCCTCGGCGTCACCGGCATCGGCGCGGGCGAAGACGTCCGCCGTGTGCAGGGAGATCGACAGCGCCTGTTCCGTGGTCGTCATGATCTTCGCGAGCTGCCGACGTTGCAGGGGCAGCTTGCTCAACGTCGAACCGAAGGCTTCGCGATTGCGGCAGATGAACTTCGACTCGCCGAAGGCCCGACGCATGAGGCCGGCCGCGCGCACGGCGTTGGACAGGCGGGAGGAGTTGACCATATCGGCCATCTGCACGAATCCGCGTCCGATATCGCCGACGAGATAGGCGGTCGCTCCCTGCAGGCTCATCTCGCCGCTGGGCATCGACCGGGTGCCGAGCTTGTCCTTGAGGCGGACGATGCGCATGGAGTTCGGCGAACCGTCTTCGAGGGTACGAGGCAGGAGGAAGAGTCCGATGCCCTTGATTCCGGGCTGTGCACCCTCGGGGCGGGCGAGGACCATGGCGAGGTCGGCATCGGCGTTCGAGCAGAACCACTTCTCACCGGTCAGCGCCCAGGTGCCGTCGCCGTTGTCGACGGCCGTGGTCGTCGCCCGTCCGACGTCGGAGCCGGCGTCCTGTTCGGTCATGAACATCGCGCCCTGGGTCAGGGTGTCGACATCGGTGCTCGTCAGTCCGCCGATGAAGCGCTCGACGAGTTCGGGTGAACCGTACTTGCGCAGGGTGCGGGTGAGCGAGTCGGTCATGTTCACCGGGCACAGCAGTCCGAATTCAGCCTGCGTGAACAGGTAGACGAGAAGGTATTTGACGATCGGCGGCATCGGTTCGTCCCAATCGAGGACACCGGGCCGGTGGCTCATTGCGGCCAGCCCGAGTTCGCCGAAGGCGACTTCCTGCAGGCGCCGGTAGGCCGGATGGATCTCGATCGACTGCTGATCGGCGCCGTTGCGGGTGCGGTGCTTGAGAACCGGAGGATTGACGTCGGCATCGTGAGCGAGGTCGTCGAGCTCGCCGCCGAGGCGGGGCCCGAGGTCCTCGAACACCGGCCGGAGGTGCGCGAGCAGCTTCTCGTCGAGATAGAGCGGCAGCAGGTCCTTCAGCGACCGATCGTCGGCGAAGCGGTCGATGCCGTAGCTGTCCGGCACGGGGGTCATGGTCGTATCGGGCGACGAAGCAGTCTCACGCAAGATAATCTCCTTTGATGGTTTCTTCGACCGTACGCCCGAGAATCTGCGGCTGACAAAGACATTTCTCTTATCCCTGATAATCTTCGGTTATGGCTGAACCGAGTCTCAAGCGCCTCCAGTACTTCATCGCCCTGGCAGAGCACGGCAAGTTCCAACTCGCCGCCGACGCGGTGAACATCTCGCAGCCGGCGCTGAGCGCCGAACTCAAGAGACTCGAGGACTTCGTCGGCAAACCGCTGTTCCACCGCAGTCCCGTGACGAAGCTGACCGCCGCCGGAGAGGCGCTGCTGCCCTATGCGAAGTCCGCCGTCGGAGCCGCCCACCGTTTCAACGAATACGCGGCGGCCGTGAACACAGGGGCGCCGACGTCGATCTCGATCGGCACAGTGGCCACCTTCCTCCATCGCGGTCTGCCGCAGACGATCACGGACTTCTCCGCCGCGCACCCGGACATCCTCGTCACCACCGAGGAGGCCACCTCGGCGGCGCAGTCGGACATGCTGCTCGGCCACGACATCGACATCGCCTGCGGACACATGCCCCTCCAACATCCCAGCGTCGTCTGCACTCCGGCTGCCCGGGAGTCGTTCTGGCTGTGTGCTCCGACGGACTCACCGATCACCTCCATCGTCGAGGCGGTCGATTCCCCGTTCGTCATCTTCCGCAAGAGCGCGTCCCCGATCTATCACGACACCGTCGTCGGCATCTGCCGCACGCACGGCTTCGAACCGCAGATCCACCATCGGACGGCCAGCTGGTCGGCCGCCGTCGAGATGGTCGCACACGGGCTCGGCGTCTCGCTCGTCCCCTCACCGGTGGCCCGCAGCTACCACGGCGATGAGCGACTGATCTTCACCCGGGTCGGCACTCGCCCGAATGCCCCGCAGGCGTGGATCACCGTCCGCCGGGAGGATCAGTCGACACTCATCGGCGACCTCGCCCTCGACCTCGTCATCGCCTCGGAATCACTCGCCGACCCGGTCGCCGACTGAGGAACCGAGCCCCGCCGCACGGACACTCCGGCCCGGCTGGAACCGGGCGGCCTCGCCCCGCCCGGTACCGCAACGGCGAGCGAGAGCATCTGCTTCGCTTGACGTGTGGGCACAGCCGCCTCGGCGAGGGCATGGCCGCACTCTGATACACATCGCGCAACAATCCGTTACTCGACTACCGGTGCCAGTATCAGCAGAAATTCTCTCCTCGCGTCCTACGGCCCGGTAAGCCGCAGAACATAAGGGAACCCGGCTATAGCATCACTCTAAGTTATGACGATATAACTAGAAAGTGTTTGCGCGGCCCACAAGGGCAACTTACGGTGAACGAGCACCCATGCCACGTCAGAGACGCCTGGCATCGGTCGGCGCAATGACGCTCCACCTGAGAGGAATCGCATGTCTGATTCGGTCAACACCGCGAAACGCGCTCGCAAAGCCGGAATCGCATCATTCATCGGAACCACCATCGAGTGGTACGACTTCTACATCTACGGCACCGCCTCGGCGCTGGTCTTCGGGCATGTCTTCTTCCCCGACACCCTGCCTGCCGGCGTCGGCACTCTGCTCTCCTTCGTCACACTGTGGGCGGGCTTCCTCGCTCGTCCGCTCGGCGGCATCATCTTCGGTCACTTCGGTGACAAGTACGGCCGGAAGAAGACCCTCGTCGTCACGCTCGTGCTCATGGGCGCGGCATCGTTCCTCGTCGGACTGCTGCCCGGATATGCGACCATCGGCATCGCCGCTCCGATCATCCTCACCTGCCTGCGCATCCTGCAGGGCATCGCGGTCGGCGGCGAATGGGGCGGATCCGTGCTCATCGCCAGCGAGAACGCCCCGAAGGGCAAGGGAGTCCTCTATTCGGCCTTCGCCCAGCAGGGATCGCCGGCAGGAAATCTCATCTCCTCGGGCATGTTCTTCCTCCTCGCGCTGCTGCCGACTCCGCAGTTCCTCCTCTACGGCTGGAGGATCGCGTTCCTCGCCTCGATCTTCCTCATCGTCATCGGCCTCGTCATCCGCCTCAAGCTCGAAGAGCCGGAGAACATGAAGGTCGTGAAGAAGAAGGATGCTGTCGCCAAGGTTCCCGCCTTCGAGGCGATCAAGAAACACTGGGTGCTCATCCTCCTCGGTGCTGGTGCGCTGCCGCTCATCCAGGTCACCTACCTCAAGACGACGTTCGCCACCGCCTGGGCCACGGACACCGCTCACACCTGGGCGTACAGCTCGTCGACGTTCCTCGCCGTCGTCACGCTCGCGCTCGTGGTGCAGTTCATCGTCCAGCCCTTCGGCGCGATCATCCTCGACCGGGTCAAGGACATGCGCAAGGCGATCTTCTGGATCATCCTGCCGGAGTTCGTCCTCATGCCGCTCATGTTCTTCGCGATCGAACTGGGCCATCCCGGCATTGCGCTGGCAGCCATGGCCGCTGCGACCGTTCCGCACTCGCTGTTCTACGCCGGCATCGGCGGCATCATCGCCCGGGCGTTCCCCACGCGGGTCCGGTACACGGGCATCTCGCTGGCCTACCAGCTGTGTTCGATGACCGTCGGAGGCGGCACCGCTGCGGCCGCACAGTGGATGTACACGAGCTCGGGTTCCATCGTTCCGGTGGCGATCCTCAGCGCAGGCTATGCACTCGTCTCCCTCGTCTGCACGCTCATACTGCTCAACAAGACCGGCTGGACGGCCAGCGAGAGCTCGAAGGCCGAGGCTGCCGACGAGGAGGAGTTCGCCGCAGCCCTCGCCGCCGAGCAGACCGAGCGCGACGCCGACTCGAAGGGTGCGCTTGGCGCGACCGGCTCCGCTCCGGCCGCCGACTCCGCGGATGCGGACGCGGTCGGCACTAGCGATTCCGTGCCGGCCGCCGACGCCACAGGCGCGGGCTCCGAGCCTGCACCGGCGCGCGCTCCCGTCACTCCCTGAGGTCTTCGCCTCGACGGCGATGAGGCCCCTGCCTCGATAACCACGCGGTCCCGAGTCCCCTGATGGGCTCGGGGCCGCACGGATTTGCTCGGCCTGCTAGGTGTCAGAGGTCAAGACGCTATCGACGGGGGCAATCAGCCGAAGAAGTGGAACTGCGACCAGCAATGCCGTTGCGGTCGCGACGACGGCAACCCAAACAGGTCCGAGAGCACCTGGCATGACGCTGAGTGCCACAGCGGCAAGGACGGGGCCGACGGCTGCGCCGATGTTGAGTGCTGCTGTCGCATACGCCCCCGCCATGGTGGGCGCACTCGCCGCCGCATAGAGCACTCGCGTGATCAGCGTGCTCCCGACAGCGAACCCCAACACTCCCTGAGCGAAGATGAGCCCGAGCAGGGCAACGGGGTTCGTCGCGAATATTGCCACCGCGATCCACCCGAGCACAAGGACGCTTCCACCGCCCACGATGACGATTCGGGGTCGGGAGTCTGAGAACCGTCCTGCAACTGTGACGCCGATGAAGGAGCCAACACCGAAGAGCACAAGAGCCACCGACACCCACCACTGGCTCAGCTCGGCGGTATCAGTAACGATCGGCGCCAGGAAAGTCAGCGTGGAGAAGGTTCCGGCATTCACCAGGGCGGCGAGCAGCATCGTCAAGACGAGGCGAGGGGAGGCAAGCTGCGACAGCTCCGCCCGCAGCGAAGTCGAGAACGGCTCCTCCTCTGTCGGGTCCTTTGACGAGTCGTCAGGTTGAGCAGTGAAGCCCGCGGCAATGCCGACGGCGGCGGGGATGCAGAGAAGAGCGATCGCCCAGAACGTCGACTGCCAACCGAGTGCAGTACCGAGCAGAGCCCCCGCGGGTACGCCGGCGACGGTTGCGACGGTGGTCCCCGCCAGCAGAATCGCCACGGCCCGACCTTTGGCATCGGGCGCCACGAGTTTCGTCGCCGCGACCAGGGCGACAGCCAAGAAACCTGCATTGACAACTGCGGCGATCACGCGCGCAATGAACAGAACAGTGAAGTCGGGCGTGAGTGCTCCGACGGCGTGGGACAGCGCGAACACGACTACGCAGCCCACGAGCGTCGCTTTCACTGGGAGGCGACGAGTGAGCGCGGCCATCGCAGGTGCGCCGATCACCATCCCTACAGCGAACGCCGATGTCAGGAGACCGGCGGTTCCCACGGAAATGCCGAAATTGGTCGAGATGTCGGGCACGAGGCCCGCAAGCATGAATTCGGAAGTACCCATGGCGAAGACCACCAGGGCAAGAAGATAGAGAACGAAAGGCATCGATTCAGCTCCGAAGCGAGAGTACGAACAAGAGAACGTCTCGTCACCACGGCCAGCACCCAAAGAAACACCTGAAGATCGAGCTGCGTGCAGCACTGGGCAGCAGCGATAGGGGTTCAGCGAAGGTGAGGGGCTGACGGCGTGACCGACAGCCCTTGAGTGTCCGATTCGGGGCTCGACATACGGCTCATCGTACCGGTCTGCACCGCACCTCCCAAGACACGTCAACAACTTCATGGCCGGCAACGTTGAGGTACTGTCTGCTCTGAACTGCTCACTTTCCTCGGTGGGCAATTGAGAGAAAGGTGTACCGTCTCGACATTCCACTCCCACAGCCAACAGCTGAGGGCACTGTCTACGACGAATAGCACGGGTTGCAACCAGTGCTATTCGTCGTAGACAGTGCCGTGGCGCTGGTGCCCTCGGGCTGGCGCAGCGGGGCTGGGGCCGGCCGACCAACCTCTGCCGACTCCCGCACCCGCCCCCGCCTCAGCGCAGGTAGAGGCGGACCGTGTCGATCTCGTCACGGAGCAGGCGCACTTCTTCGGCCGTCGGCGCCTGGGTCTGCGTGACGTCCTCGGCGACGGCGAGGTCCCAGCCGGTCGCTTCCTGCACCTGCTCGACGGTCACTCCCGGGTGGACCTCGCTGAGTTCGAGCTCGCCGAGGCGCTCACGCCGCCGCAGGATCCCCAGCGGGGTGATGACGGTGGAGACTCCGAATCCGCGCGGTTGGATGAAGTCCGGCTGGTCGGCCGCGCGCACGGGCGAGGCCGAGGTGACGAAGTCGAGTTCGGCGGGAAAGGCGGCCGGGTCATGGCGGCGGAGGACGACGAAGACCTCTCCGGCATTGGCCATGATGTCGGCGGCGCCGCCCGAACCGGGCAGACGCACTCTCGGAGATTCCCATTCGCCGATGACGGTGGTGTTGAGCGAACCGAACCGGTCCACCTGCGCTGCACCGAGGAATCCCACATCGACGTTCCCACCTTGGAGGACGTAGCCGAAGAGGGCATGCATGCTGACGACCGCCTCGGCCCCGGAGACGACGACGGAGTCCGCGATGCCTTCGGCCATCGATTCGGGGTGCGCGCCGGCGACCCCGGATTCGTAGATGAGCTGGATGCTCGGATTGACCGTGCGGTGGGCGAGGTCGACGGCCAGCGTGGGCAGCCCGACGCCGGCGAAGACGGTGCGGCTGCGGGCGAGCATCTTCGCAGCCGCGCAGACGATGAGTTCGGTTTCGGTGAAGTCCTTCGCCGAGGCGGTGCTCACTTCAGGCTCCCTTCGCTCAGTTGCGTACGGCGTCCGTAATCGACCACGCCCGAGGGGCGCGGATCCACGAGCAGACCGCGGAGACGATCGTGACCGATCGATTCGAGGTACTCGGCATGGTCGCGGGCCCCGCGCACATGGACGTCGAGCCACTCCTGCAACCGGGCGGGGTCCTTCGAGATCGCGGTCCATTCGCGATAGAAGGCATTGTCGCGATCGTAGGAGCCCTGCACATAGGACGGGTGCGCCCCGGTTCGCACCTCGCACACCGCGTCGACGGCGTGAGCCGGGATGAGAGTGCGGTTCGGGTCGGAGCGGACGACCTCGTCGTCGACGATCTCCTCGACGGTGACGATGACATGGTCGGCCGCGTAGACGGCTTCCTGCTGAGTGCCGGTGATGCCCCAGATCTGGACGTTGCCATGACGGTCGGCGCGCTGGGCGTGGATGATCGTGACATCGGGGTTGAGCGGCGGCACGACGTACGTCTTCTTGCCCGAATACGGGTCGACGACGGAGCGGATGTCCGGGTTGATGCCGGGGATGTCGGAGCCGACGAAGGAGCCGATCGGAGCAAACGGCAGGCGAGCGGCTCCGGCGTGATAGCGCAGGGTCATCGCGTGGTGTGAGTACTCTTCGACCGCGAGCGGCCGCGGGTCGGCCGATTCGATGCGGCGCCGCACCTCGTAGAGGCTGCCGGCCGAACCGGAGGCGAAGAAGGAGCAGACAAGGCGATCGACGCAGTCGGCGGCGATCATCATGTCGCTGAGCAGATCGGGGGTGAGCCGGCAGAAGGTGAGTCCGGAGATTCCCTGTCGGATGATCTCGTGTCCGGCGGCGAACGGGATAAGGTGGGAGAACCCCTCGAGCGCCACCGTGGCCCCGTCCTCGACGTAGCGTTCGATGGCCTCAGGCAGACTGACGACTGTGTCACTGTGCATGGTTCGCAGGCTATAGCAATTACCGAAATCCGCAAAATATCTCTGTGATTATTGTCAATTCATGCAATAATTAAGACATTCGCCCGGACCGCCTGATACAGGAGAACACAGTGGAGCTGCAGCAGATCCGCGCCTTCGTCGCCGTCGCCGAGGAACTCCACTTCGGCCGCGCCGCCGAACGCCTCGGCATGGCCCAGCCCCCGCTGAGCCGCACCATCCGCTCCTTGGAGACCGAACTCGGCGCCTCACTGTTCCAACGCACGACGCGCTCAGTCAGCCTCTCCCCCGCCGGTGAGGCTCTGCTCGAACCGGCCAAACACATGCTCGCCACCCAGCAGGCCGCCATCGAATCCGTCCACCGCTCCTCCAGCGGCGAGGTCGGACGCGTGCGCTTCGGCTACTCGCATCCATCCTCCCGGGACCTCGCCGCCACCCTCGTGGCAGCCTCACACGAACGCAATCCGGGCATCGCCTTCCACCTCGAGTCGACGGTCTATGCCGACGAAGGCCTCGAGAGGATCATGGACGGCACTCTCGACCTCGCGCTGCTCCGCTGGCGTCGGCGGCCTCCGCTCATCGCGGGTCGCCCAGTGGCGATCGAGCGCCCATGTGTCGCCTTGCCGAGTTCACATCGCCTGGCGAATCGGAAGAAGATCGACGTCGCAGAGCTCGCCGATGAGCCTTTCGTCCTCCTGCCCGCGCGCCCGAATTCGAACCTGCGCGAGACCGCCATGCGCCTGTGCCTCGATGCCGGGTTCAGCCCGCGCACGGTCCAGGAGGCCCCCGATTCGCAGTCGATCTCTGCGCTCGTGGCCGCCGGAATGGGTGTGACGATCACGTTCGACTCCGTCGCCGCCGGCTACGACTCGCGGATCACCGCCGTGCCGCTCGATCTCCCGAACGAAGCTACCCAGCTTCACCTCGCATACCGCCTCGACCAACAGGACGCAGCCCTGAGCACGGTCCTCGATGTCGCCGAGGCGGCCCTGCCGACAGTCCGCTGAGCTCGGCCGGTCTCACCGCCGTTCGGAAAACCTCCACACCCGCCGCCCACGCGACCGACCCCACCATCGTTCACCGCGCACGCGTCCGCCGTCGGCACATTCGCCATCGGGGCGTCGGATGCCCATTCATTGAGATGACCTCTTGTCTCTCGCGATCTATTCGGATATGTTCATAAATCAGAATGTATTGATATCAGCATCGGCAGTGATGCCGAAGGGATCGATGCCTCACCGCCGCAGCAGGACGGCTCGATCACAACCCAAAGGGAGACTCTGTGTCCGAAGACATCGTCATCTGCGAACCTCTCCGCTCCCCCGTGGGCGGATTCGGCGGACAGTTCAAGAACGTTCCGCATGAGGAGCTCGGCCGACAGGTCCTCGCAGCTCTGCTGGAGAAGACCAACCTGCCGGGCGAGGCCATTGAGGATGTCATCCTCGGCAACTGCTACCCGCACATGGAGACTCCGGCGATCGGCCGCGTCGTCGCACTCAATGCGGGACTGCCGATCACCGTTCCCGGCCGCCAGGTCGACCGTCGCTGCGGCTCCGGCCTGCAGGCGATCGCCGACGCCCACGCGATGATCTCAGCCGGTTTCGCCGACCTCGTCGTTGCCGGCGGCGTCGAGTCGATGAGCCGCGCACCGTTCTTCAACGAGGAGATCCGGTGGGGCGTCAAGGGCGGCAACATCGAACTCAAGGACGGTCTCGTCCGCGGCCGCCTCACCGCCGGCGGCAACGATTACCCGGTGCCCGGAGGAATGATCGAAACCGCGGAGAACCTGCGTCGGGAGTACAAGATCTCGCGGGAGGACCAGGACGCCTACGCCGTTGAATCGCATCGTCGGGCCGCCTCGGCGACGGAAGAAGGGAAGTTCGCCGACGAGATCGTGCCGATCACGCTGCCGGCCACCAGGAAGACCCCCGAACAGGTCATCACGACCGACGAGCACATCCGTCCCGGATCGACGGTCGAGAAGCTCGCGAAGCTCAAGCCGATGCTCGGGAAGTCCGACGATGAGGCCACGGTGACCGCCGGCAATGCCTCGGGCCAGAACGATGGTGCCGCGCTGTGCATCGTCACCACCGCAGCCAAGGCCGCCGAGCTGGGTCTGCGGGTCTTCGCCCGCATGCGCAGCTGGGCGGTGGCCGGAGTGCCGCCGAAGACGATGGGCATCGGCCCGGTCCCCGCGACTGCGAAGGCACTGCAGCAGGCGGGTCTCGAACTCGGCGATATCGACCTCATCGAACTCAACGAGGCATTCGCGGCGCAGGTGCTCGCCTGCACGACCGAATGGAAGCTGTCCGAATCCGACTTCGCCGAGCGTCTCAACGTCAACGGCTCGGGCATCTCACTCGGCCACCCGGTCGGTGCCACCGGTGGGCGCATCCTCGCCACCCTGCTGCGCGAGATGGATCGCCGCGAATCGCGCTACGGCCTCGAGACCATGTGCATCGGCGGCGGTCAGGGCATGGCAGCCGTCTTCGAACGCGTGGCCTGACAGGACGGACTCGCCTGAGGCTGATCGACTCGAGGAGCCAGCAGCTCACCGCAGGCCGAGTGAAGGGCCGTCCGCGTCTTTCGCGGGCGGCCCTTCACGCCGACTCAAGCCACCCCAGGGACGGACCGCCCGTCAGCGCTCGATCCAGTCCGGCACCTCGGACGAAATCCGCGGAGACCCCGTTGTCTTCGCCCAGGTCAGCGCCGAGGATGAGGAACATGAACGCAACGAAGCAGCTGCTGACCGGGGTTCGGGTCGCCGATTTCTCCCGAGTCCTCGCCGGTCCCTACGCCACGGCGATGCTCGCCGATCAGGGCGCCGAGGTCATCAAGATCGAGATGCCCGGCCACGGGGACGATTCCCGACATCTCGGACCCTTCACCGAATCCGGGTCGACTTACTTCACCGGCCTCAATCGCGGAAAGCGCTCGATCGAGGCCGATCTCAAGGACCCGGAAGACCACGCTCGCCTGCTCGATCTCATCAAGAGCTGCGATGTCGTCGTCGAGAACTTCCGGCCCGGAGTCGCCGCAAAGCTCGGCCTGTCATATAAGGACCTCAAGGCCGTCAAGCCCGATATCGTCTACGCGTCGATCTCCGGATTCGGACAGCACGGCGCCCAAGCAAAACGCCCCGCCTACGACACCGTCATTCAAGCCCTGAGCGGGCTCATGGCCTCGACCGGCTTCCCCGACGGCTCCCCCACCCGAGTCGGCGAATCCATCGCCGACGTCTCCGCCGGAGTCTTCGCCGCCTTCGGCATCGCCTCGGCGCTCTTCCACCGCCAGACGACCGGCGAGGGCGCCCATATCGACATTCCGATGCTCGACGTCATGCTCGCCATGCAGCCGACGAACGCTTCCCTCCACTCCGCCGGATCCGCCCCCACCCGGGTCGGCAACCGCCACCCCGTTTCGGCACCGTTCGACACCTATCGCGCCGCCGACGGACTCCTCGTCATCGCCGTGGCCAACGACCGACTCTTCGCCACCCTGGCCGCCACCCTCGGCAAGCCGGAGCTGGCCACCGATCCGCGCTTCGCCACCGACGGCCATCGATCGGACAACGACGAGGCTCTGCGCATCGAGATCGAAGAATTCACCACCGGGCGCACCGTGAGCGAGCTGTGCGGGATCTTCGATGCCGCCGGAATCCCGAACTCTCCCGTCCTCGATTTCGCCGAGGCGGTCACCGGCCCCATCGGCTCCGATCGCGATCTCACTGCCACCGACCCCCGGTCCGGGCACGCCTTCCTCGGCCACCCGCTCCTCGTCGACGGCACCCGCCCTGCGTCCGCGCTTCCGGCACCCCGCCTCGGCGAACACAACGCCGACTTCGCCGCACCCACCGACGCACCCTGACCTGACCAGCTGGCGCCAATCTCGCCGAGGCGGCGCACTCCGCACGATTCCCCTGGCCTCTCCCTCGGGATTCCCCCATCTTCACGATCCGGGTCCCGTCCAATTCCATCGAACCGATCCCCACTGCAAAGGAGCACTCTTATGGCCTTCGACATCACCGCCGACGAACAGGAACTCGTCGACGCCGTCGCCACGATCAGCAAGGACGTCCTCGTCCCACAGGCCGCGGCCGCCGACGCGAACGAACGCGTCTCCGACGAAACCCTGAAGACCCTCGCCGAGGTGGGGGTCATGGGGCTCAACGTGCCCGAGGAATTCGGCGGGCCCGGCGTCGGTTCGGTGGCGATGAGCCAGATGGTCGCCGCCATCACCGAGGCGTGCGCATCGACCGCGTCGATCGTCACCGCACAGTTCCTCGCCACCGACTCGATCCTCCTCGGCGGCACCGATGCCCAACGCGAAGCGTGGCTGCCACGTGCCGCTGCCGGCGAGGTCATCGGCGCTTTCGGGCTCACCGAGCCGGGTGCCGGTTCGAACCCGGCGGAGATGTCGACGAAGGCCACACGGGTCGACGGTGGTTGGCATCTCAAGGGCACGAAGTGCTTCATCACCAACGCCGGCTTCGCGGACTTCATCATCGTCTATGCGAAGACCGACGTCGATGCCGGCCACAAGGGCATCAGCGCATTCATCGTCGACACCGCGGCCGCCTCGGCGGGGCTGGATTTCAATCCCCCGGAGAAGACGATGGGCCTGCGCGGCAGCCCGGTCTTCGAATTCGTCATCGACACGGTCGTCCCCGAGGATGCCCTCCTCGGGAACGCAGGCGAGGGCTTCACCACGGCGATGCGCGTGCTCGACCGTGGTCGCATCGAGGTCGCGGCGATGAGCCTGGGAATCGGCAAGGCCGCTCTCGACGCCGCCGTGGATTGGGCGGGCGAGCGCAAGATCAGCGGGAAACCGCTGGGCCGCCTGCAGGGCATCGCGTTCAAGCTCGCGGACATGTACACGAAGTACCGGTCGGCGTGGCTGCTGACAATGGACGCCGCCGAACAGCGCGATTCGGGGGTCGATTTCACCCGGTCTTCGGCCACGGCAAAGCTCGCCGCCTCCGAGGCGGCCGCGTACATCGCCGATGAAGCCCTGCAGATCCACGGCGGCTACGGCTTCACCCGGGACTTTCCGCTCGAACGCTACGTTCGCGATGCCCGAATCTACCGCATCTACGAAGGCTCGTCGGAGATCCAGCGCACGATCATCGCGCGCTCTCTGTCGAAATAGCGGCCGGTGCGGCCGGGAGACCGGGCGCGAAACAGCACCGAAACGTGTCGGAGTCTACGATCGGCACGGTATCTGAGGGCGAGTCGGTCGCTCCTCGGACCCCCGCTCCGATGTCCGGACGTTCCGGGCCGCCTCGGCGAGATTTTCCGATATTTCGGACAGAAAGTGTGATCTGGACCTCGTCGGGTGTTGTGCAGTGGTGTCACACTGAACCAGATTCATCAGTCCGAAGGAGACAATCATGGCTAGTACGACCAATTCGGGGATCGAGAAGCGGTCCATCGAGATGGTGCCTGACGCCGAGCGTCACGGAACGCCACGTTCCCAGTTCACTCTGTGGTTCGGCGCCAACACTCAGATCACCGCGATCGTCGACGGGGCTCTGGCCGTCGTCTTCGGTGCCGACGCGCTGTGGGCCATCATCGGCCTGCTCATCGGCAACATCATCGGCGGAATCGTCATGGCGCTGCACTCGGCGCAAGGTCCGCAGCTGGGTCTGCCGCAGATGATCTCCTCGCGTGCCCAGTTCGGCATCATCGGTGCGATCATCCCGCTCGTGCTCGTCGTGCTCATGTACATCGGCTTCGCCTCGACCGGAGCGGTCCTGTCCGGCCAGGCCGTCAACCTCATCATCGGCGTGCAGACTCCGTGGATCGGCATCGTCATCTTCGGCGCACTCACCGCGCTGGTGGCCCTGCTGGGATATAAGTACATCCATGTGCTCGGGCGGATCTCCTCGGTGACGGGTCTTCTCGGTTTCCTCTTCATCACCTACTGTGTGCTCACGCAGGTCGATGTCCCCGGACTGATCTCGGGTTCGTCGTTCGCCTTCCCCGCCTTCCTCTCCGCGATCGCCCTGTCCGTGGGCTGGCAGCTGACCTACGGCCCCTACGTCGCCGACTATTCGCGATACCTGCCGCGGTCGACCCCGTCGTCGAAGACCTTCTGGTTCACCTTCGGCGGATCGGTCATCGGATCGCAGTGGTCGATGACCCTCGGCGCGCTCATCGGGGCCGCCGCCATGACGGAATCCGGCAACGAATTCGTCGAGAACCAGGTCGCCTACGTCGGTGACATCGTCGGCGGTGGCGTCTTCGCGCTCCTCATCTTCATCGTCATCCTGCTGGGCAAGCTCACCGTCAACACGCTCAACGCCTACGGTGCGTTCATGTGCACGCTGACGATCCTCACCTCCTTCGGCAACAAGGCGACGATCCGTCGCTGGACCCGCGCGGTCTTCGTCATCGGCATCGTCACACTCACCGTGCTTGTGGCGCTCCTGGCCTCGGCGGACTTCCTCGCGAACTTCAAGAACTTCGTGCTCGCGCTGCTCATGGTGTTCACGCCCTGGAGCGTCATCAACCTCACCGACTACTACCTCATCTCGAAGGACCGCTTCGACATCCCAGCCTTCTACGACCGTCATGGTCGCTACGGCAACTGGAACTGGCGCGCGCTTCTCGCCTACGGCATCGGCGTCCTCATCCAGATCCCATTCCTCGCTCAGTCCTTCTACACCGGACCGCTGGTCGCCAAACTCGGCGGCGCGGACATCTCGTGGCTCGTGGGCATCGTCGTCACCTTCGTCCTCTACTTCGTGCTCATCCGCAACCACGGAGTCGCCCCGAAGGAGACGATCTACCCCAGCCTCGAGGAACTCGAGCGCAAGTGAGCCCCACCCTCACCGAGGCGGCACTGCCCATCCCGGGCAGCTGACCTCGGCGGGGTGGTTCCGCTCCTCCAACGGCCGTCGGCCGGCAACGTGCTTCGCTGCCGACCGGCGGCCGTCGTCGATAGCTCACTCCGGTCAAATCGCCACACCTCGCTCACAACGAGCACTCCAGCATCGTCGAGCCACCCCATATGCGCGGTTCATGCATTCGTGCTGCGCACATCACGCAATCGGTGGCACACTTGCATGAGCCGTGCCGACCGGGCCGTCGTCCTTCGATTCGCCCCGAGACACCGGCACGATCACTGGACAGATCCACCTTCGTGCAAGGAAGCCGAGTATGACCGCGCAGAACATCGACCGGGACGACCGCGCAGGCGCCGACGCCGCCGTCGACCCCTACCATCTCGACCCCAAGGACGTGCTCGAACCGCCCACGACCTTTGCGGGCAAGCTCAAGTACCTCGGTCCCGGTCTTGTCATCTCGGCCGCGGTCATCGGCTCCGGCGAACTCATCACCACCACGGCGCTCGGGGCCAAAGCCGGATTCGTCCTCCTCTGGCTCGTCATCATCTCCACCGCGGTCAAGGTTTGGGTCCAGCTCGAGCTCGCGCAGTGGACCATCCTCTCCGGCAAGCCCGCGCTCGAAGGCTACGGCCACGTCGGTCCCCGCCTCATCGGGCGTGCCGGGTGGATCAACCTGCTGTGGATCCTCATGGACTTCGCGAAGGTCCTCCAGCGCGGCGGCATCATCGGCGGTGCCGTCGCTGCACTGAGCATCATGCTGCCCGTCTTCGGCGAGCCGCTCTCGACTCCGTCCCTCGTCTTCTGGACGGTCGTCTCGCTTGCGGTCGTCATCGCCCTGCTCGTGACGAACAGGTACAGCATCGTCGAGAAGTTCTCCGTCGGCGCGGTCATCATCTTCACGGTCTCCACCGTCGGACTCGCAGTATCGCTGCCCTTCACCGACTTCGCCTACACCTCGGCGGACGTCATGAGCGGACTGACCTTCGCCATTCCCGCCGGCACCCTGGGCTTCGCGGTCGCGATGTTCGGGATCACCGGCGTCGGCGCCGACGAGATGACGACCTACACATACTGGTGCCTGGAGAAGGGCTACGCCCGCTATACCGGCCCCAATGACGGCAGCACCGAACGCGCCCGCCGTGCCCGGGGGTGGATCTCGGTCATGCGCACCGACGTGCTCGTCTCCTGGATCGTCTCGACCGTGTGCACGATGTCCTTCTACGTCATCGGCGCGGCCATCCTCCACCCGCAGAACCTCGTCCCCGAGGGCAACGACATGATCACCACACTGTCGTCGATGTACTCTTCGACGATGGGCGAGGCCGGTCACTGGATCTTCCTCATCGGCGCCTTCGCGGTCCTCTTCTCGACCTTCATCGCCTCGACTGCGAGCGTGCCCCGACTGTGGACGAATACGGTGTCCATCCTCGGTGTCTTCGACTGGGAGAACACACTCACCCGTGGACGCATCATCCGTGTGCTCACCGTGGTCTTCCCGATCATCTGGGCGCTGAGCTACCTGATCATCCAATCCCCGGTGATCATGGTCCAGATCGGATGTGTGGCCAGCGGCGTCTTCCTCGTCGCCGTCGTCATCGCCGTCTGGTACCTTCGCTCACGAGAGGTGCCGGCCGAATTCAGGTCCAACCACTTCTTCACGGTGATGCTCGTCTTCGCTTCGCTGGCGATCGGACTGCTGGGAATCTACACCGTGTTCGAGACCTTCGGAATCGAGATCGGAGCCTGATGCGCCTCACCGTCCTCACCCCGTCTTTCGGTAAGCAGTCGAATACCCCTCGCGCTCGCGCAGACGAGCTCGGCCTCGACCTCGACTACCGGACCGAGAATCATCCCAAATCCGGGCAAGACCTCATCGAGTCGATCTCCGGCGCCGAGGCGGTCATCGTCGGACTCGATCGGATCGACGCCGAGGTGCTCGCTGCCTGCCCCGAGCTCAAGGTCGTGGCCAAACACGGTGCCGGAGTCGACAACATCGACCTTGCCGCCGCGGCTGCGGCCGGCGTCACCGTCGTCAACACCCCGGGAGCCAATGCGGAGTCCGTCGCCGACCTCACCATCGGATTCCTCATCATGGGAGCTCGTCGGATCCGCGAAGCCGAGGACTCACTGCGAGATGGCAAGTGGGGCGTATTCTTCGGTTCGCAGCTGAGCGGCAAGCGGCTCGGCATCCTCGGCTTCGGCCGTATCGGTCGCGCCGTCGCCAAGCGCGCCGCCGGCTTCGATCTCGAAATCGCGGCGTATGATCCGTTCGTCCCCGACGATGCTATCGCCGAGGCCGGTGTGGAGCCCCGATCCCTCGCCGAGGTGGTCGCCGGGTCCGATTTCCTCACCCTCCATCTCCCCGGCGGAGAGGAGCCGCTCCTTGATGCAGAACTCATCGCCGCGCTGCCGGACGGCGCCGGCCTGATCAACGCGGCCCGCGGTGGACTCGTCGACGAGGCGGCCCTGGCCGAGAGCCTTCACAGCGGTCGCCTCTCCTTCGCCGCACTCGATGCCTTCGCGACCGAGCCGCCGAGCGCCGATGACCCTCTCCTGTCCACGCCGAACCTCATCGCGACCCCGCACATCGGCGCCTACTCAGATATTGCGAACGCGAACATGGGCACCTGGGCGGTCGAAGACGTCGTGCGCGTTCTCAACGGTGAGGAGCCGCGATTCCCCGTCCGGTGAGGTGCCCGAGACGAGCTTCGCCCCAACCGCCTTCGTGGAACAGTCACGTGACGTCTCGTCAACAGCCGTGTCGAGCGGTTCAGATCTCGTCAGAGAGCAGGAACTCCGGGATCCGTCGGTGTCTGATTCCGTTCACGTTTCCGCCAGCGAGAGGATCGAGGGTCAGAAGGTATTTCGGATGGTTGTCCGAGATCGACTCGAGTGAGCGATGTTCGCGACGCCGAGTCTCCTCCGTCGCGATGGTCGCGGCAACCTGGAGGTAGACGACCTCATCTGCACGCTGGGTCACAAAGTCGACCTCTGCTGAACCGATCCGGCCGACGGTGACGTCGTATCCACGTCGCCGCAGTTCCATCCACACGATGTTCTCCAGAAGCCCCGGCAGACGTTGGTCCGAGTACCCGAACAGGGCATTGACGATGCCATGATCGCCGACGAAGTGCTTCTCATCCGTCGCGAGAATGGACTTGCCGTGCAGATCGAACCGCGGCACTCTGGCAAGCACGAACGCCTCGGCCAGAGCCGTCAGATAGTTGAGCACCGTCTCGTGGCCGATCGATCGTCGCTGCGACTTCATGAAGTCGGCGACTCGTCGGGCGGAGAACGGATTGCCCACATTGTCGATCGCGAACGCGGCGACGCGTCCGAACATATCCGCGTCGCGGATCCTGTTTCTCGTCAGCACATCCCGCACGAGTGTCGACCGGTAGATGTCCATGATCATCGAGCGTGCATCGGACTCGTCGAGGGGCAGCATGTGCACACCAGGGAATCCGCCGAGTCGCAGATAGCGCGCGAACTCGGCGTCATCGTCGGACACCGCGTCAGCGGCGAAAGCCTGTCGGAACGACAGGTACTCTCGAAATGACAGCGGCCACACGTCGATCGTCACGTACCGGCCGGCGATGTAGGTCGCGAGCTCGCCGGACAGCAATCGTGAATTCGACCCGGTGATGTAGAGGTCGGTCCTCCCCTCGGCGAGCAGCGAATTGACCAACCGTTCCCACTCGGTGACTTCTTGGATCTCGTCGAGCAGGACGTAGACGCGACCGTCACTCGGAAGCACCTCTTTGAGGTGCGCGTCGAGCGCTTGCGCCGAGGCCAACGACGCATGCTCGAGTGAATCGAAGTTGAGATGCACAATGCGGTTGGATTCGATTCCGCGCTGCGCCAACCGGTCGGCGACGAGGTCGAGGAGCCGTGATTTCCCGGATCTGCGCAATCCCGTGAGGACTTTGACGACCGGGGCATCGATGAACGATTCGAGCTTTTCGAGATACTTCGGCCTGTCAACGATCGTCATCTCACCACCCCACCGTCCTGGCGATCACAATCGCCAGGAACCTCGAAATCATCACTTATGGCGATTGTAATCGCCACGAGCGTCAGTGGAAAGCAATCTGGCGATTACAATCGCCACGGATCATCGCGTTCGTCGCAGAAGATCTCTCAGAGTCGATCCGCGTCCAACCCGAATCAGGCCAAGCCGCGGTCCACATCGGCAGCCACCGTCACGGCGATCTGCTTCTTGGCCTCATCCGAGAGCGCGTTGAACGGCGCCCGCGCCGGGCCCAGGCCGAATCCGCGTTCGTTCGCAGCAGCTTTGACGACGGTGTTCGGGTTGCCCAGCGCCAGGCAGTTGCGGATGGGGCGGATGCTGTCCTGCGCAGCGCGTGCGGCCGCCGTATCACCGGCGACGAACAGGTCGTAGATCGAGGCCATCGTGCGCGGGTAGATGTTCGCGATTCCGCTGATGCCGCCTGCCCCGCCTGCCAGCAGGGTCCAGAGGATGAGAGAGTCGTTGCCCGAGATGACCTCGAAGGTCTCACGGTCGGTGCGCTCCAGGTACTGCAGGATCGTGTCGAAGTTGCCGCTCGAGTCCTTGACCGCAGTGATGTTGTCGACTTCCGCGAGCTTCTCAAGGGTCGCCGGAGCCACGGCGTTGCCGGTTCGGGCGGGGATGTTGTAGACGATGACCGGAACGTCGACGGAGTTCGCGACAGCACGGAAGTGGTTCTCGATCTCGACCTGGGAGGCGGCGGCGAAGTACGGGGTGATGATCGACAGGGCGTCGGCACCGGCCGCGGCAGCATCGGCGGCGATCGCGATAGTCTCCTTCGTCGTCGCCGCACCGGCACCGATGACGACGGGGACACGGCCGGACACTTCGTCGATGACGATGCGGGCAGCCTCGGCGCGCTCGGTCGGAGTCTGGGCGTAGAACTCACCGTTCGTTCCGAGCGCGAAGATCCCGTGCACGCCGACCTCGAGCTGACGCCGGACGTGGGCGCGCAGAGCGGACTCGACGAGGTTCTCGTCCTCATCGAACGGGGTGGCGATCGCAGCGAGGATTCCTGATATGGATGACATGATTTCCCTTCGAACGGTTGGTGCAGCCGAGCCTGTGCAGGGTTGCGAGATCGGTGGAGACGGATGTTGAGCCGGTGGCTCTGTCGAGCCCGCTCAGGTCGTGACTCAGCGGTTGTAGAGCGGTTGCGATCCCCGCACCGAGGCAGTCGCCTCGTCCACGGCGGCGAGCACATCGGCCGGAAGCGGTCCCTTCGCAATGGCCGCGATGTTCGCTTCGAGCTGCGTCGCACGGCTGGCCCCGAGCAGCAGGGCGGAGATGCCCGGCGCCTCGGCGACCCAGCGCAAGGCGAGTTCGGCCTGCGGGATACCGGCGTCGTCGGCAACTGCGGCGAAGGCCTCGACGGCAGCGATGACGGAGTCGGAGAGATAGCGCTGAGAGTACATCTCGGCGAGCACTGAGCCAGAGAACCGGTCCCCGGTTCCATCGGTCGAGGGTCGGCGGGCCAGCAGTCCTCCGGCCAGCGGGTTGTAGGCCATCGTCGCGATGCCGTGCGTCTGGCCGCACTCGAGCCATTCGTCTTCGATTCGTCGGGCCAAGACGCTGTAGACGTTCTGTGCCACCGCCGGGCGCGGGGCACCGGTGCGCTCGGCGGCGGCAATGACATCGACGGCCTGCCAGGCAGCGAAGTTCGAGATGCCGACCGCGGTGATCTTGCCTTCGGCGCGGAGCGCGGCGATGGTCTCGAGGGTCTCATCGAGTGAGGCCGCGCGGTCGGGCTGATGAAGGTAGAAGAGGTCGATCGAGTCGACGTCGAGCCGGCGCAGGGAGCCTTCGACGCTCGCGCGCAGCCCCTTCGCGGACAGGGGTGAATGCTCACCGGCGTCGGCGTGGGGCATGCCGGCCTTCGTCGCCAGCACGATCCGATCGCGGTACTTCTTCACCAGTGGCGAGATGAGGCCCTCGGTCGTCGACTTCGCGTAGCCGTTGGCAGTGTCGATGCCGGTGATCCCCGCTGCGATGGCGCTCTCGAAGACCTCGTGCGCTGTCGTTTCGGACACCGTGTCACCGAACGTCATCGTGCCGAGGACCAGTCGGGACAGTGGGACGGAGACTCCGTCGAGCGTGATGGTCGAGTCTGTGTTCAAGAGAGTCTCCTCGTTGAGTGGGGCAGATCGTCGATACCGTTCATCCTCCCACCTATGCGTGAATCGTGCAAGAACTTGCGCATTGCGCGCACGCATGTCAATGTAGAGATGTTCAGCCGGACCGGACGCAAAGGAGTGCCATGTCAGCAGGCGAATCCGGTGTCCTGGTCATCGCCGACGATCTCAGCGGTGCCGCCGAGGTCGCCGCGACCTTCGAGGCCGGCACCCCGATCATGCTCACCCCGTCGAACGCACCGTCGGCTCCCAGCTCGGAGGGCGATATCACCGAGGTGGCCGACACCGCTGCCCTCGACCTCGTCATCGATCTCGACTGCCGGTACCTGCCGGTCGAGGCGGGGTACGAGCGCACCATCGCCGCCCTCCGTGATTTCGGCACGGCACGCACCACGCTCATCAAGGTCGATTCACTGCTGCGCGGCAACATCCGCGCCGCCCTCTCTGCGGCACTCGGCTACGCGCACGGGCCCGTGATCTTCGCTCCGGCGCTGCCGCAGCAGAACCGCACAGTCGTCGACGGTGCGCCCTTCGACGACGGAGTGCGCCTCAGCCGCACCCGCGCATGGAGCCTCGAGAGCGACCGTGCCCCGGAGTCGCTCGAGGATCTCTGCCCTGTCCCGGCCCGGCATCTGAGCCTCAAGGACGTCCGGGCGCTTCGCCACAACGGGCCGGACTGCAACGATCGCACCACCGCCCTCCTCGACGGAGAGCGCCTCATCACCGCTGATGCCGAGACCATGGACGATCTGGCGCGCATCGTCTCCGTCGCCGAGGCGACCTCAGCCGTCCTCGTCGGCACCTCTGCCCTGGCACGCGCCCTGGCCGAGCACCGCGGTGACAGCTCCGCCGAAACGAGCAGAGACAAGGCAGACCGACGGCCCGAGCCGTCAGTCCTCGCGCGCACGGCTGGTCGCGTCCTCACTCTCCTCGGCACCGCCGCCGAACGGATCGATGCCCAGGTCACTCATCTGCTCGACCATTCGAACACCCGTGTGCTCGAACTTCCCGCTGCCGAAGTGGCGAGGTGGCCCGATCGCCCCGAACAGCTGCGTGAAAGCGCCGGACGCGTGCGCACGGCGCTGGCTCAGAGCCACCTCGTCGTCCGACTCACCGACACGGGGACGAACGTCGATCCTCGACCCCTGCCGGGACTTCTCGCCGAACTCACCACCCAAGCCCTCAGCGGATTCGGCCCCGTTGCCCTCGCCGCCGCAGGAGGGGAGACGGCACGTGCCGTCCTCGACCGCCTCGGCGTGCATCGGATCGAGACGATCCGCGAGATCCACCCCGGGGCGGTGCTGTCCACCGTCGCAGCAACCTCGGCGAGATCATCGGCAGACATCGATCGATCCATCGATGCCGGCCCCGCCCCCGATGCAGAGTCCGGCCGCGAACCCGATGTCGAGCTCACTGCCGTCGTCACCCGCCCCGGCGGCCAAGGCGGACCCGATTCCCTCACCCTCATCCACACGGCTCTGACCACCGGTGAGCCCACGACCACCGCGGCCAGCGTCGCGAACCACGAAGGAGAGTCAATGAACGCGCTTCCCACAGTCGCAGTGACCATGGGCGATGGAGCCGGCGTCGGTCCCGAGATCTGCATCGCCGCCTGCCTCGACCCGTCGGTGCTCGCCGTGGCCGAACCCGTCGTGATCGGAGATGCCGCACGGCTCGAACAGGCTGCGCAGGTGCTCGGCGCCGACGTCGAGGTCCGCCGCGTCGACTCCCCTGCGCACGCCGAGCATCGCGATGGCGTCATCAACGTCATCGACCTGGCCCTTCTGCCGGGCGATCTGCCCTGGGGCGAGCTGTCCCCGGTGGCCGGCGATGCTGCGTTCCGCTACATCGAACGCGCCGCGCAGCTGGCGATGTCCGGTGAGGTGCAGGCGATCTGCACGGCACCGCTGAATAAGGAAGCACTGCATTCCGCCGGGCACAAGTACCCCGGGCACACCGAGATGCTCGCGTCGCTCACCGGGACCGAGGAGGTCTCGATGATGCTCTCCTCCCCCAAGCTGCGCGTCATCCACGTGACCACGCACATCGGCCTCATCGATGCCGTGGCGAAGATCGAGCCCGGACTCGTCGAACGCACTGTCCGCCGCGGCCACGAGGCCCTCGTCCGGGCCGGACTCGAACGTCCGCACATCGGGGTCTGCGCGATCAACCCGCACGCGGGTGAGAACGGGCTCTTCGGCTACGGCGAAGAAGAGGAGAAGATCGCCCCGGCGATCGCGAAGCTCCAGGCCGACGGCATCGACGCAATCGGGCCGCTGTCGGCCGACACCGCGTTCTTCCTCGCCGGCCGCGGCGACTACGACCTCATCGTCGCGATGTACCACGACCAGGGGCATGGGCCGATCAAGGTCCTCGGCATCGACGCCGGAGTCAACATCACCGTCGGCCTGCCGGTCATCCGCACCTCGGTCGATCACGGCACCGCCTTCGACATCGCCGGCACCGGCAAGGTCGACACCGAATCCATGAGCGAGGCGATGCGCCAGGCGGCTGCTCTCGCCGTCGTCTGAGTTCTGCGCGGTTCACGCGCACTCGAATCCGCGGACCGCACCATCACCGAGGCGGCACTGCGCGGTCCGCGCGAGGATCCGCGATACAGTGGCGATCAACGGCAACTGATCAGGAGAGAGATGAACGCAGGCGAACGTCGCGAGGAGATCCTTCAGCTGGCCCGCACCCAGGGCGAGATGAGTGTCGAGACCCTGTCGGACATGCTCGGAGTCACAGCCTCGACGATCCGCAGAGATCTGGCGAAGCTCACCGATTCCGGCGAGCTGGCCCGGACCTACGGCGGTGTCATCGCCGTACCCACCGAATCCGAGGCTACGCTGGCCGAACGGTCACACGAAGCCCCCGAGGTCAAGCGCGCGATCGGTTCGTGGTGCGCCAAGCAGGTGCCTGCCGGTTCGCATGTGCTCCTCGACGCCGGCACGACCACGGCGCAGATCGCGCGCGGACTGCGCGACACTTCCCCGCTGTCCGTCGTGTCCTCCGGTCTGACCTCCCTGCAGCAGATGGCCGATCTCGACGACGTCGAGTTCACACTGCTCGGCGGTCGCTATCGGCCTGTCAGTCAAGGTTTCATCGGCCCCATCACCGAGGCGGGGCTGGAGAAATTCACCTTCGACTTCGCATTCCTCGGCGCCGATGCCGTCACCGCCGAGGACGGGGTGTGCGAGGCACTGCCCGAACAGGTGCGGCTCAAGGAGCTGATGAGCCGCCGGGCCGCCCATGTCTTCGTCGTCGCCCACGCCGAGAAGCTCGGCCAGCGCCCTTTCCACGCCTGGGCCGACCTCGGCAACGGCTGGACGCTCGTCACCGACGACTCGGCAGAGCCCGCACAGATCACACCGTTCGAAGACCGCGGCATCACCGTCGTCCGAGTCGATCAGATGGGCAACGCCCGGCAGAGCTGAGCGCACAAGACCGCGCAGAAGCCCCGGGACTCCGACGAGTCCCGGGGCTTCTGCAGTTTCGTCAGGCCACCCAGGTCGAGCTCAGATTCCGCGCCTCAGCCCCAGAGCTTGCAGTCGGTGTGGACCTGATCCTCAACTCCCGAGATCCAGGCCTCGTCGAAGACGACGTGCCGGATCGCCCGTCGCGAGCTGTAGGCGTAGACGACGTGGATGAGTCCGTCGGCATCGACGATTCCGTGCGGGTACTCCTGCCGGCGGTTGCTGCGCAGATTGCCGACTCCGGCGAAGCCGTCGCCGGGTTCGATGACCCGCCGCACCGGCCAGGTGCGTCCCTCATCGTTCGACACGGCGATGATGATCCGCATCCGCTCATACGGCCAGACCACCTCGCCGGGTTCGGTGGCGACCTGGTGTTCGTTCGACACGAGCGCGAGCATGCCCGAGGGCAGCAGGAAGGCGCTGAGACCGGCGTTGTTGTTGGGAACCTCGGTGGCTTCGGGCACCGACCAGGTCTCTCCCCCGTCCTCGGAGCGACTGAGGTAGACCCAGTCGGCGAAACGCGAGCGGAACAGGCACACCAGCCGACCGGGGGCCACCTCGACGATGTTCGGATGGACCCGGCCGGCGGCGTCGGGGAAGTCCACCTGCCGCCAGGTGGCTCCCTGGTCCGATGAGATCTGCACGACCGGTTGGTCTGAGCCGTTCTTCGAATCGTCGTCGAAGCACAGCCACTGAGTGTGCACCCACGTCCCATCTGCGAGGATCTGGATGGGCTGACGACAGAACGTTCCCTCCCGGCCGAACAGCGTCTCCGGTTCGCTCCAGGAGGTTCCTCCGTCGGAAGAGCGGCTCATCTTGACCACGGAGGTGTGTTGGAGGTTGAACGTCTCGGGCACCCCCGACTGCCGCGAGAGCTGCGAGGTGTAGACGAGCCAGATCGTTCCATCCGGAGCGGCGAAGAGTCCCGGGTTCTGGTCGGAGCGGATCTCATCGTGGGTGACGCTCGCCGAGGCGGCCCACGCTCCCGTATCCGGATCGAAGCGGGAGACGAGGATGTCGATGTCCTGATTGCCTTCATCGCTGCCGGCGAACCAGGCGGCAAGCAGCCCCCCGTCCCGCAGCGCCAGGATCGACGCGGCGTGGTTCGACCGACGGTCGGTCGGTATGACCGCGGCCGCGCACCCGTCGTCGTCGAAGAAGCGGAGTCGCCCGTCCGCCGGCGGTGCCGACACGCGATCGAGGGAGGGCTGGGACAGCAGACTCATGGGTGTTTCTCCTCCATGTCTTGGCAACGATCATCAGGGTACGCAGGGTGAGCCGCCTCGGCGGGGGATTCCGCGGGCTGACGGTCCGAACTCATCATCCGAACGCGGTCTGGAACATCGCGGGGATCTGCAGGGCGATCTGGACGCCGACGACGATGGCGATGATGCCGAGGAGCAGCAGCAGTCCGGTCTGCCATTTCCGGTTCACCGCATACGAGTGCATGTGCTTCTTCCGCGAGGTCAGCAGCAGAATGCACACAACGATGATCGGCAGGCTGAGTACGGTCGAGAGCGCAGTGCCCACGATGTTGAGCGAGATGAGGTCCGGGGCGCCGGGGATCGTCGAGGCAAGGGGCAGGATGATGAAGACGATCGCCTGAATCCAACGGAAGGCAGGGTTCTCCTCGTCACGGCCGAGGAATCTCCGCATCGACGGCACGGTGTGATTGATGCCGTTGATGGCCAGCTGTGCGAAGCCGCGGGACTGCGGCGGGAAGCTCGTCATCGCTGCGAAGAAGATGCACATCCACAGCAGGTACGGACCGATCGGGCCGACCGCGACCGAGAGCATATGGGAAAGATCGAACTCGTCGCCGATGGAGAAGCCGGGATGGGCGGCGCTGAACTCGGCCGCGACGATCCAGAACAGGAGGTTGATGATGAGCAGCGGGGCCATGCCGACGATGAGGTCGAACTGCTGGATCTTCCGATATTTCGGTCCGATCCAGCCCTTGTCGCGCATGAAGCCGGAATACAGCAGATTGGGCATGTTGCCGGCGATCGTGCCGATCGTGGCCGAGGCGATGACGATCGGAGCGAACGCCGAGGTGTTCTGCTCCTTCGGGATCTCGAATGCCATTCCCTGGACGAAACCGGCGATGTCGAAGGTCCCGATCTTGATGAGCGCGTAGATGAAGGCGACGATCATCGCGACCGAGGCGAAACGGGCGAAGTACTCGAGGACGACGAACTGCTTACGCAGCATCACCAGCGACAATGTGAGTGCGACGATGATGATCGCGCAGATGAATCGGCCCCAGGCGCCGCCCCACTCACCGCCGGTGAGCTCGTGGAGCCCCACGGCTGCGGCGAGGAGGAAGGTGGCCTGGGTGATGAAGCCGGCGATGAGGACGACTGCGCCCATGATTCCCGGCAGCACCGGCGAGAGGCGGGCGAATCCGTCGAGGATCTGGGTGTCGCCGTGCTTGTTCATCAGCGTGTACTTCGCGATGGACGAGATGATGAACGTGCGGGCGACGAGCGAGAGGATGAGCGTCCACAGCAGGGCGTACCCGTAGGAGGCTCCGGAGACGGAGGAGCTGACGAGGTCGCCCGTGCCCAGGAAGGACATCGCGAGCACAAGGCCCGGTCCGACCGAGGTGACGAGGCCGAGTCCGCGCGGCAGCGGATTCTGCGCGGGCGTCGAAGAGACAGAGCTGCTTTTCACGCTATGGACATCGGCGGCCATGGCTGCACTCCCATGTGTAGATGGACTTCTGAACGATCGGCCGGTGGATGATGCCAGGATGGAACCACCACACCGTGCGCAATCTCCGTCAAGAGTAGCCCATATGTGCGTGTTTTGCGCAAGTCCTTTCGAGAAAAAGATGCCCGCCTGTGCGTTCTGCGCATATAGTGGCTGTTCAGAACGCGCAATGTGCGCTGCGCGGTCCAGTGCTCCAGTAACAGCGAAGTGAGGAATCGATGGAGATCATCCAGTACCTGATCATCGGGATCGTGGTGCTGGGCTCGGCATGCCTGCAGGGCTCCATCGGATTCGGCCTCGGCATGATCACCGCGCCTGTGCTCGCGCTCCTGCGCCCTGATCTGCTGCCGTCCGCCCTTCTGCTGCTGGCCACTCTGACCTCATTCACCGCCTTCGCCCGCGAGCGACAGGACGTGGACTGGAAGCTCGTCGGCTGGGGCGCCCTCGGCCGGCTGCCCGGCATTGCGATCGGCACCGCGGCGGTGGTGCTGCTGCCGGATTCCGGCCTCTCCCTGATGCTCGCGATCACTGTTCTCGGCGGCGCCGCATTCAGCCTGGTGGGCTGGTCCCCGGCAGCCTCGCACCGCAATATGTTCATCGCCTCGTCGGTCTCCGGCATCTTCGGCACGGCCACGAGCATCGGCGGACCGCCGATCAGCCTCATCATGCGCTCGCTCGACCCGTCATCGATGCGCTCGACGATGAGCGCCTACTTCACCCTCGGCAGCATCCTGTCCCTCACCGGCCTGACCATCGGCGGTGAGGTCGGCACCAGGCACCTCGTCGCGGCCGGACTCCTGCTCCCGTTCATGCTCATCGGCTTATGGCTGTCGAACTTCGTCATCCGCAGGGCCGATCGACAGCTGCTCTATCGCTTGGCAGTCGGAGCCTCCATTGTCGGCGCACTCCTCGTCATCGCCGAAGTGATCCGTTCCGCTCTCACCTGAACGCGGCCCACGACCGCTCATCGGTATTTCGACACCGACCGATCAAGGCAAGTTACCACTGAGTTCTACTATCGAGTAGGCTTGTGATGCCCGTCACCATACGGGCACAGAACGATGGCGACCGCGCCGGCACCACCCCTGTCACGTCGGTCTGCGACACCACCCTGTCCATGCACTCTCAATGCCGAGATCCACGACAGAACAGGAATGCCGCCGATGAGAACGCGCACCAGCCGCACCGGCACCAACACCACCAGCGAAGATCCGAACCTCAGCTCGACCTCGTGCCACTCCGCCCCCCGCGGGATGCCGACCCGTCGTCTTGCCGCGCTGACCACCGCCGCTGCGGCCTGCCTCACCCTCGCCCTGAGCACGATGGCAGCACCGGCGCACGCCGCCCCGGCCTCAGACGTGGTCCCCCAGACGGACCAGGAGGCCAAACAGCTCGTCAAAGACCGCGAAGCCGAGGATCCCGGAGCCCTCAACACGAACAACGTCCCCGAGGGCGTGAGTGTCGAGCAGGCCCGCAAGGCGGTCGAGAAGTCCGATGAGCTCACTCCCGCCGATGTCGAATACGCCGCAGCCCAGGAAGACCTCCCCGCGTCCGGCGTCCCCGAAGACTTCTACGAGACCCCGTCCTCGCTGCCGAGCAAGGACGGCACAGTGCTCAAGCAGGCCGACTCCGAGTTCTACCTCGATCCGGTGAAGCTCATCAAGCATGATGCGAAGGCGACAGCCTTCATGTACAAGACCACGGATGAAAAGGGCACCGCGCGGGCGGCGACGGCCACACTGCTGACCCCGAAGGGCGCGAGCGGTCACGCCGACGATGCCGTCGTCATCTCGCCCGGAACTCAGGGCATCGCGGACAAGTGCGCGCCCAGCCGGCAGATGGGAATGGGCACGGAGTACGAGGGGATCTCGGTCGCCTCGGCGTTGGCGGCGAAGCATCCGGTCATCGTCGTCGATTACATGGGGCTCGGCACCGAGGGCGACCACCACTATCTCGATCGCGTCGAAGAGGGACGCTCGGTCCTCGATGCGGCACGTGCGGTCCAGCAGGTCGACGGCGGCGGCATCGATGAGGACACGAAGCTGCAGCTGCGCGGATACTCGCAGGGCGGTCACGCCACGGCATCGGCACTGGAGCTCAAGGATGAGTGGGCACCCGAGCTCAACGTCGCCTCCGCCTCGGCCGGTGCCGTGCCCACTGATCTGTACAAGACGGTCTCCGGGCTCTCGAGCGTCTACACGGCGTTCGCCCTCTACGGAGTCGACTCCTTCGCCGCCCAGGCCGACATCGATCTCACCGAGTTCCTCAATGAGAAGGGGCAGAAGACGGTCGCCGAGACCTCGAACCAGTGCACCATCGAGGCTCTGCTCTCGACCGCCTTCACTGACACGAAATCACTGACGAAGGACGGCCGGTCCCTCCAGGAGATCGTCGAGGAGCGATTCATGGACATCGCCGACAGGCAGCGACTGGGCAAGGCGCCCGTGCCGGATGTCCCGCTGCTGGTCAACCACAGCCATCTCGACGATGTCATCCCCTTCGAGCAGGGCAAGGAGCTCGCGGCGACGTGGTGCCGCGCCGGTCACAAGGTCGCCTTCGAGGACAACCTCGGGCCCACGCACATCGGCGGTTACGTTGCTTCGATTCCCCGCATCGAGACCTTCACCACCCGCACGTTCGCGGGCAAGGCACCACTCGACAGCTGCTGGAGACTGTAGGGCTGAGGTTTTAAAGCTCTAGCCATCTCCGGGAAACGGGGTCGGTGCCGAGACACGCATGTCGATTGCGCTGTTTCGGCCCCGGCCCCGTCTCGTTGGTACGGCCGCTTCGTTGGTACGGCCGCTGCGTCGTCGCGGCGACCTCCTCAGGGTCAGGCGCCCGTGAGCCGAGTACCTCCGATGTCGGCTGCGAACTCGAGCAGATCACGATCCCCGCGCGGCGGGCCGACGATCTGGACGGAGGCCGGCGGTCGTCCGATGCCAGGTTCACGTCGCACCGGCAGAGTGACCGCCGGCCATCCGAGCACGTTGAATGGCAGCGTGTAGCGCATGAATTTCGCTGCGGATCCGTCGTCGATCTCGTCCCAGCGGATCACCTCACCTTCGATCGCGGGGGTGACGATGAAATCGACGTCGTCGAAGAACGAGACGGCCGAGGCTCGGAAGTCCTCCAAGGCGGCCACCTGTGACCGGTACTCCGCCTCGGTGATGGACTGCCCGGACAGGATCTTCGCCCACACCCCCGGCTGGTACAGCTCGCCCTGTTCGCCGAGGTACTGCTCGTGCAGCACGAATGCCTCATACCGGCGCACGATGTCGTAGATCGCAAGACCCTCGTCGATGACCTTGACGAGGTCGTCCGATATCGCCGAGGTGGCCCTCAGCTCCGCATGATCTCGCCGCCTCTCCCTGAGGTTCTGTCGAGCCCATGCCTGGGCATCCTCCGCGAACGCCCCCGCGCAGTCGATCAGCCCGGTGTCGACGGTGATGGGTCCGCGCGCACGCGCCTCGCGAACTGCCGCCTCGGCGCCGGCATCACTAACCGCGCCGTCCCCCGTGGTGATCGCCGCGAACGCCGTGGCGATCAGGGGGATCTCGCGGGCGAAGAGCCCGACGGTGTCGAAGGACGGCGAGAGCGGGAAGACTCCCTCGGTTGAGAGCGCGCCGAACGTCGGCTTGAAGCCGATGACACCTTGGCATGCGGCCGGCACTCGCACTGACCCTGCCGTATCGGTCCCCACGGCCAGCGGCACCACCCCGGAGGCGACCAACGCCGCCGAGCCGGAGCTCGATCCGCCCGTGCACAGCGCGGGGTCGACCGGGTTGGTCACCCGGCCGAAGGCACTCTCATCACCGAGGATGCCGTACGAGTATTCCTGGCAGTTCGTCTTCGCCACCGGGATGGCTCCGGCCCGTTCAAGGAGGTGGACTACGGGAGCGGTAGTGCTGGGCTCCGGTCCGCTGCTCACTCGCGAGCCCATCGTCGTCGGGAATCCCGCGACGTCGATGACGTCCTTGATCGCGAACGGCACACCCTCGAGGCGCCGAGGCGGCTGCCCCGCAGCGGTTCGTTCGGCCGATCTCCGTGCGAGCGTCAGTGCTCGAACGCCCATCGCCGAGGTGACCGCGTTGAGTTCGCGCCCGATGTCCTCGACCGCGGCGATCGTTTCATCGATGTTCAGCGCCGAGGCGGCTCCGCGCCGTGTCGTCTCATACACGATTCCCATCGTGTCAGAAGAACCGGAAACCGCAATGGCAAAATTCGCGACCGCGGAAGGCGACTACCGCCTCACACCGCCACGTACGACAGGATCATCGACACCAGTGTCGCGACGACGACCGAGTTGAAGGCGAATGCGACGATGACGTTCGTGCGCACGAGTCTCCATCCCGAACGGGTGACTGCGCGCCCGGGCAGGGCAGCCGTCATCGTCGAGGACAACACCGCGAAGGTGAGGTAGTCGCCGAACCTCCGCGGGCCTTCCATGTCGAACTCCAGCTGCCGAGCATCGGCACTGCCGCCGCCTCCCAGATCGATGCGCATGAACTCGAGTGCGAACGAATAGACGAGCACAGCCCACGACGCGATGACGTTGGCCAGACCGAGCAGAGCGGCGAACAAAGTGTTCTCCTGCGAGGCAGAAGTGATGAGGTAGATGTTGAGCAGGAACGCGACGTAGGCAGCCATCACCGCCCACGAGGTGGCGCCGCCCATGCTGAAGAACTTCGTCCACCATCGGCGACGGCGAGCGAGTGCCCACCGGGAATGGACCATGAGTTCGGTTTCGCTGAGCTCCGCGAGACCGAGATGGGTCCAAGTGAGATATGTGAGGGAGAAGAGCGGCCAGAAGATGAGGAAGATGCCAACGAGCTCGCGGGTCAGGCGAAACAGCTCACTATCGCCGGAATCGGCCGAGAGCGGATTCATCCCGAAGGCCAGGACGAGGACGATGCTGACGACGAGGGTGGGCACAGTTGCCACATTCGCCCGTGAGTCATCGGAGAACGTCATCATCTGACTGTGCTTGGGTCGCATGACGGGGTCCGTCCTCAATCCGATTCAAAGCCGTCCGGCTCCAGCCTAATCGCTCACAGCACAGCGATCGGCGTTCACACCGTCAGTTCACTCCGGCGCGAGCACCGTCCACGGCATCAGCTGCTCGATCGCGGCGGCAATCTCGAACGCGGCACGATCGTCGTACGGGTGCGCGACGACTTGGACGCCCGTCGGGATCCCGCAGTCGGCCATCCCTGAGGGCACGTTGACGATCGGCACCCGGTTGCAGATGTTGAATGGCATCGTCATGTGCGCCTGCCAGTAATGGTCGAGATGGATCCCCTCGACCGTCTGCTCCGCACTGCCGTCGTGACCGGCCCCACTCGAGCCGGTGCCGCCCGAATCTCGGTGGCCCTCGCGCCCCACTCCCCCGGCGTCGATCGTGATCCCGTCGAGGTAGCTGGCGCCGGCTTCGAGTCCCGCGACCGCCGAGGTGGGGGCGAGCAGGACATCGAATCCGTCCATCGCGGCCGCGAGCTCCGCCTGGATCTGCGCTTCCATGGCGAGCCCCTCGTAGAGTGAGCGGCGCGCGGCGACCGCCTCGGCGTCGGCCATGAACTGCAGCGTGTAGTCGGCCAGCGTGTCCTCGTGGCCGCGGGTCGCTGCCCGCATCGCCTGCGCGAGGAGGTTCCCGAAGTGGGTGAACGCGGTTTCGAAGATCCTCTCGGCCGTCCACGGCAGTTCGATCTCTTCGACGATCGCTCCCGCTTTCTCCAGCGCCGAGGCGGTCGCCCGGGTGTTGGCGATGATGTCCTCCCCGACGGGGAAGCCCCCCAACCTCAGGCACAGCGCGACGCGACGCCCGCGGAGACGGTCGACCACCTCGGCGGAGGTGGCATCGAACCCGTCCAGCCAGCCGGTCGAGTCGATCGTGGCATGGTCGCTGGGAGCGAGGCCGATCATGACGCGGGCGAGCAGCGCGGCATCCGCGACGGTCCGGGCCATCGGCCCATCGCCGCGGTACCAATCCGCGGCCAGCGGCTGGGCGCCGGGGATGCGACCGTAGGGTGCCTTGAACCCGACGGTGCCGGTGAAGGCGGCGGGCAGCCTCGTCGAACCGGCGATGTCCGAGGCGGTGGCCAGCGGCGCGTACCCGGCGGCGAGAGCGGCCGCGGACCCGCCGGACGACCCTCCCGGTGAGAGTTCGAGGTTCCACGGATTGCGGGTCACGCCCCACATCGGCGAATGCGTGATCGTCGCGCAGCTGAACTCCGGCGAAGTCGCCCGAGCATGGACGTAACCGCCCGCCGCGCGGATGCGGGCGATGACAGCGGCGTCTGCCTCGGCGATGGTGTCGCGTTCGTGCAGGAGTCCCTGGGTCAGTCCGCGGCCGGCGATTGCGTGCTTCTCCTTGGCGATCACGGGAAGGCCGAGCAGCGGTCGGGTGGCCGCCGCCTCGGCGAGGTCATCGTCGGTGGCATTCGCGTAGAACTTCTCCGCATCCTTCGCCGAGGTGACCGCTTCCTCGACGACCTCGGTGACCGCATTGACCTGGTCGTCGAGGTGGGTGATCCGGCCGATGTGAGCTTCAAGGTAGTCGACCGGGGACAGCTCCTTGGCGCGGAAGGCGGCGAGCGCCTCGGTGGCAGAGAGCGTGTGGAGGTCAGGTGTTGCGGTCATCGGGTCACCTCGGCGTGAGTTCGTTTGTTGGGCACGGGATGAGTGGAGCTGGGGAGCGTGCCATTCATACCGTAACGCTCGACCGCGCCTCGGCGACGGAGCGTCCGACCCAAGTCTCACCGTCGCGGACCTCGCTGAGCTGCCCACGCACGAGTTCACCCGCGACCGAGGTGAGCACGCGGACCCCGCGGAGCATGTCCTCGTCGGTGGTGAACTCGCGTTCGCAGTGGGAAACGCCGTCGACACTGGGGACGAACATCATCACCCCGGGCACACGATGATTCATTGCCACCGAGTCGTGCCCGGCCATCGTCTCGAGGCGGCGGATGGTCAGGCCTTCGTTGGCCACGGCCTTCTCCGCGAGTTCGACTCCCTCGAGCGGGAACGGCTGCTTGTCGCGGATGTCGAAGTCCTCAACGTTGATGGTGATGTCGTGGGCTCGGGCGATCTCCGCGATCTGGGTGCGCAGCGAGTCGCGGGCGGTCTGAACGATGGCCGGGTCTGATGATCTGAGGTCAGCGACCATGTGAACGCGGCGGGGGACGACGATCGGCGAGTTCGGTTCGACGACGTGCTGCCCGACCGAGGAGACGAGCGCTTCGTCGTCGAACTCATCGACCACCTCGGCGACAGCGAGGACGACCTTCGCGGCCGCGACGAGGGCGTCGTGGCGGTCGGCCATGGCCGTGGCTCCGGTGTGGGACTGCTCACCGAGGACGTCGATGTCGAGCTTCTGCGTGTACCAGCTGGACTCGACGACGCCGATGTCGGTGGCCTCGCGTTCGAGGATGCGGCCCTGTTCGATGTGGATCTCGGCATAGGTGATCGCTTCGGGCGGGGTGTCGGTGCCGTCGTAGCCGATGGTCGCGAGTGCTTCGGCGACGGAGGTGCCGTCGAGGTCGGTGACGGCGAGCATTTCGTCGAGGTCGAACAGGCCGGCGTAGACGGAGCTGCCCATGATCGAGGGAGCGAAGCGGCCGCCCTCCTCGTTGAACCAGTTGACGACGGCGAGGTTGAACGTCGGCTGCTGTCCGGATTCATCGAGCTGCTCTTTGACGCGCAGGGCAGCGAAGAGTGCGGCGATGACGCCATACGCCCCGTCGAAGCGCCCGCCGAGCGGCTGGGAATCGAGATGTGAGCCGATGAGAACGTAGGGGGCGGCGCTGGTGTCAGCCGAGCCGGACGGTGAGTCAGGGGCCGGGGATGCCTCGGACGCGTCGGGGACGAGCTGGAGGCAGGCGAACATATTGCCGATTGCATCGACACGAACCTCGAAGCTGTGCGCTTCCGCCCACGCGCGCATCCAGTCGCGCGTCTGCTTGTCCTCGGGCGTGAGCGCCTGTCGGTCGACGCCGTTGTTGTCGGTTGCGCCGATCGTGGCGACGTGGTGGAAGGCGGTGAGGAAGGCGTTGTCGCTCGAGGGGTCTGCCTGGTGGTTCATGATGGTCGCTTTCTCTTGTCTCTGATTCATGGGGTCGGTGTGGGGCGTTTGGATGAGCGGCGCGCGGGTGGACGGGCGCTCTCGAATCCGCGCACCGAGGCTTATCCCAGACGTCCGCGGGTCTCGGGCAATCGGGTGACGAAGATGAGGATGAGGCACACTGCCGCGCAGGTTGCCATATAGAACCCGGGAGCAGTGTTGACCCCGGTGATGTCGACGAGCCAGGTGCCGACGAACGGCGCGGTCCCGCCCAGCACTGCGTATGAGATGTTGTAGCTGATCGCCGCCGAGGTGAACCGGGTCTTCGTCGAGAACCGCTCGCAGAAGAACGTGTAGCAGCCGCCGCCGTAGCAGCACAGCGCGAGGACGAAGATCGTCTGCCCGAGGAAGGCCAGTCCCATGTGTCCGCTGGTGACGAGCCCGAACGCCGGCACCGAGGTGACCGCCAGGAGGATGGATCCGGCGATGAGCATGGGTTTGCGGCCGACTCGGTCGCCGATGGCTCCCGCGACGGGCAGGAAGATCGTATAACTGGCCATGGCGATCGCGTTCGTCAGCAGCGACTGTTCCCGGCTGAGGTCGCCGGTGGTCTGGATGTAGGTGACGAAGTAGGCGGAGAGCATGTAGAAGCCGAGTGCGGTGACTCCGAGGACGAAGAAGACCTGAAGCATGCCGACCCAGTTCTCGCGGAAGGAGTCGCGGATCGGGCTGAATTCCTTCGGACGCTCTTCGGCGGTCTTCTTGAATAGTTCGGACTCGTCGGTGCGCGAGCGGATCCAGAGTCCGACGGCGGAGAGAGGCAAGGCAAGCAGGAAGGGGATCCGCCAGCCCCACGAGTCGAAGGAGGCGTCGGACATCATCGTCGACAGCAGCAGGATGAGGCCGCCGGCGAACACCGACGGCAGTGCGGTCGCGGCGAGGGTGATGTTGATCCAGAGTCCGCGCTTGCCGACCGGGGCGTGCTCATAGACGAATGAGGGTCCGCCGACCGATTCGCCGCCAGCGGAGAATCCCTGGCCGAGGCGGGCGAGGATAAGCAGGATCGGAGCGATCCAGCCGATTGTGGCGAAGCCGGGGAGGACGCCGATGAGCGCGGTACAGCAGCCGACGAGGAAGATCGTGATGGTGAGAGTCTTGCGCCTGCCCACCTTGTCGCCGAGCGCCCCGAAGAACAGTCCTCCGAGGGGACGCATGACGAAGGCGACGCCGAACGTTGCGAAGATGACGAGGAGTCCGGTGATCCGGTCGCCCTCGGGGAAGAAGTACTCGGAGAGAATGACGGCCGAGAGGCCGTACAGCGTGAAGTCGTAGAACTCGACGAACTGGCCGATGCTGCCGCCGACGAGCACCTTCTTCTGCATGCTCGTCGCGGTGGTTCGCTGCTCGGTTGGGGCTGTGGTGGACATCCGAGATCTCCTCAGGTCGCGGGATGATTTCCCCCATCCTTGCGACCCACGCCACATTAGTCCAACAGATACTGTTGAACTTCGCCATAGATGGAATTGATGAGACTGGCTCGCCCCGCACACCCACAGGTGCAGATCAGCTCTCACCCAGAGGAGCGGCTCACCCCTCAGGCCCGAGGATCTCCCGAGTCAGCTCACAGAACGCCTGGGCCCGACGACTCAGCCGGAGCTCGGTCGGCCAGACGAGAGCGAGGTCGATGCTGGGGAAATCATCGAGCAGCGGCACATCGACGGTCTTGGAACCGATATACGTCCCTGACGACACACTCTGACTGAGCAGGGAGTACCCGAGTCCCATCGCCACAAACGAGCGCACAGTCTCGTATCCGGAGAACCGATGTCGCACCTTCGGAGTGACGCCGGCGATGCGGAAGAGCTCGTCGTAGTACTGTCGGCTGAAGGGCAGATCGAGCTGGATGTAGTCCTCCTCGGCGAGCTCCGCCAATCGGATCGGGCGCGGACTTTCCCCACCCCCGCCGAGGCGGTGGCTGAGCGAGACGAGTGCGTGCGGTCGCACGACATCGATGAGGTAGGTGTCGAACCGGTCGGTCAGACCCAAGGTGTAGGTCAGCGCGATATCACAGTGTCCCGCAACGAGCGCCTGCTGAAGTTCGTGGAGATCCGCCTCGAGGTAGTTGACCCGAACGTCTGGGTAGCGCTTCTCGAATTCGTCGTGGATGAGCGGCAGGCGGGTGGGCGCGATCGGCGAGAAGACCCCGACGGTGAGATCACCGCTGAGATGACGGGAGAGGCCCAAGGCGGTCTCGCCGAGGTTGTCCGAGGCTTCGAGGAAGGGCGTGACTTCTGAGAGGAATCGCTTTCCGGCAGGCGAGAGAACGACCGAGCGGTTCCGCTGCCGGATGAAGAGGTCAAGCCCCAACGTGCGTTCGAGCTGCGCCATCGCTGTCGAGATCGCGGATTGGGTGACGTTGAGGTGCCTGGCCGCCTCGGTCATATGCTCCCGCCGCGCGACCTCCTGGAAGTAGCGCAGCTGCACGAGGGTGAAATCGAGTCCCATGGCCCCCCATCTTCCCACTGTCACCGGTCAGGGTCAGTGACCTCGCGCAGCCGACCCAGCGAGAGTCCGCAGTTCCAACCGCAGCTGAGATCGCTGCCTGCTCCCCACCGACCGCCCGCCCAATGACCGCATAGGGGATTGCCAGCCAGGTGCAAATAGACTGGCCCCATGCCTGCAGTCCTCACGAGCTCGCCCCTGACTCCCAGCGCCACAGCGATTCCGCACGACATCTCGGCGGCGATCCCGAGCCCGAGCGTCTCGAGCTTCCAACTCGGCCCGCTGACGATCCACTTCTATGCGCTGTGCATCCTCGTGGGCATCATCATCGCGATCGTGCTGACCAACCGCCGCCTCACCGCCCGCGGCGTCGAGGACTGGCAGGTGCTCGACATCGCGACCCTGGCCGTGCCGATGGCCATCGTCTTCGCCCGCATCTACCACGTGATCACGCACTATACGGACTACTTCGGACCCGGCCGCAACCCGTGGAACATCTTCGAACCCGGGTCGGTGTGGGCGATCTGGGAGGGCGGAATCGCGATCTTCGGCTCCCTCATCGGCGGCACCCTCGGCGCCTGGATCATGTGCCGGCGGCGTGGCCTCAAACTCACCACGCTGCTCGACGCACTGGCCCCGGGCCTCATCCTCGCCCAGGCCTGCGGACGCTTCGGCAACTGGTTCAACCAGGAGCTCTTCGGGCTGCCGACCACCCTGCCCTGGGGCCTCGAGATCGACCCCGGCAACTCGGCGATCCCCCTGGGCACTCCCCCGGGAACACTATTCCACCCGACGTTCCTCTACGAGGTCATCTGGAACAGCCTCGGCGCCCTGGTCCTGCTCTACCTCAGCCGCAAGATCTTCTTCCAGTGGGGACGCCTCTTCGCGGTCTATCTCATGTGGTACGGCGCCGGCCGCATCGTGTGGGAGTCGATCCGCATCGACCCGAGCTTCGTCATCTTCGGCCTGCGCACGAACGTCTGGGGTGCGATCGGCGCGGTGGCACTGGGCGTGATCATCATGGCCGTCCAATACAAGCGCCACCCCGAACCCGAGGAATCACCGTTCATCCCCGGCCGCGAACCGCAGCCGGCCGACGACTGAGTCGATCCCTCGCCGAGGTGGCCCACCCCTGACGTGCGCACGTGGCCTCACCGCGTCGTCGGCATGATTCACAGACAACTTACCATCAAGTAACATAGGGCTCATGCACTTTACGCGTATGATTCTGCAGCTGCTGAGATCCCGCCGTCGCCCGACGCAGGACATCTGGGACACCTACTCACTTCCCTTGCGGGTCCGGCCTTCAGAGATCGACATCTTCATGCACGTCAACAACGGCAAATACTTCGAGATCATGGATCTGGGGCGACTCGACGTGCTCGTGCGCAGCGGAGTCTGGACCACCCTCCGCGAAAAGGGTTGGACCGGCGTCATCAGCGCTGAGACCATCAGCTTCCGCAAGTCACTCAAACTCGGTCAGCGCTACAGTCTCGACACCCGGATCATCGGAGTCGATGAACGCGCTGTCTACTTCGAGCACCGCATCGTCGTCGATGGAGAGATCTACGCTCGTGCATTCGTGGCCACGCGGCTGCTCTCTGAGACTGGCACCGTGTCTAAGGAGGAGGCCATCGGCGCCTTCGGACCGCCGCCGGCCGATGTGGAACTGCCCGAGTGGATCCACGATTGGCGCCTGAACAACGCCCTGCCGAGTACGAGACGTCCGGCCGCACACACGTGGGCATGATCGGACAGTTCAGGCCTCGATCCACTCCTTGAGCCGGCCGAGGCCTTTGGTGATCGCGGCTTCGTCGATGCCCGAATAGGCCAGCCGGATGTAGGACCGGTCCTCGCCCGGTTGCGGTGATCCGAAGTGTTCGCGGGTGCAGAACGACACTCCGGTGGCGTGCAGGGCTTCGGTGGAGAAGTCGGCCAGGGTCGCGATTCCCTTCGTCGCCATCGCCTCGGTGACGTCGGGAAAGACGTAGAACGTCGAGCCCGGGGTCGCCACGCTCATGCCGGGGATCTCGTTGATCAGGCGGCAGGTGGCGTCGCGACGTTTGCGCAGCACCTCGAGCATCTGCCCCACCTTGGTCTGTGGTCCGCGCAGGGCAGCGATGCCCGCCCACTGCACGTAATGGTTCGTGCAGGACTCGTCGTTGGTGTTCATCGTTGAGATCGCTTCGGCGACCTCAATGGGTGCGACTGCGCAGCCGAGCCTGGAGCCGGTCATCGCGTACTTCTTCGAGAATGTATAGAGGATGACTGTGCGTTCGCGCATCCCCGGCAGGGCGGCGATCGACTGGGACTTCCCTTTGTAGCGCATCTCGAAGTACGCCTCGTCGGAGAGCACCCACAGGTCGAACTCCTGCGCGATTGCGGCGATCGCCTCACGCTCGCCAGGCGTGGATTCGGCCGAGATCGGGTTCTGCAGGTCGTTGTAGATGATCGCTGTGGTGTCCTCGTCGATCGAGGCCCGCAGGTGATCGAGGTCGATGGCGAAGCCGTCGGCGGTCGGCACATACCGGTAGGGCAGGGCCGTTCCACCCAGGTAATCGATCTGGGATTCGTAGATCGGGAACCCGGGATTCGGGTAGAGCACGCCCTCGCCGGGATTCATCACCGCTTGGAGGAATTTGGTGATCACGGGCTTGCCGCCGGTGGTCACGACCACCTCGGCGGGGTCGATCGTCATTCCACGGCGGGACCCGATGTCATCGGCGAGCGCTTCCCGGAGTTCGGGGATTCCGGGACCGGGGCAGTACCCGGTCTTGCCGTCGCGGATGGCCTGCTCCATCGCCTCGACGATGTGCCCGGCCAGGGGGAAATTGAGATCGCCGAGGTGGAACGGGAAGATCTCGTTTCCCCGGGCCTTCCAGTCGGCAGCGGCCTGGGCGACGCGGAACGCGGTCTCGGTGCCGAGGTTGTCCAAGCGGCGAGCGGTCTTCATGAACGGCTCCTTCGTCGAAGGTCGGGGGTGCGGAGGGGATGACTGTGCTCCGGTTCACACACGATAGTCCAGGTGGGAGCCGATTGTCAGCGGTGTCCGGATCCGACGTCACCGACGCGGGAAGCCTCTCGATCGATCGCACACACGGATCGGTCTGCCCGCCCTTCACCCCGCAGGAAGAGCAGAGCGTCCCGCGAGCAGGCACCACAGACCGATAGCGAGGAACACAGGTGCGCCGAGCAGTCCGCACCAGAAGCTCGGCGCAGCGAGTTCGCGTGGCAGCACGAACGCGAGCACCGCGACGATCGTCAGTGCCAGCGCCGCCACGTGGAGGACGGGCTGGCCGAAGACACCGGCGAGCGCGGAGAAGTGGATGCCGACGATCGCAAGGATGAGCGGGGCGATGATCTCTGTCTGACCTGCGCGGATGGCGAAGAAGCTCGCGACCGCGCCGATGACGACCTCGGCCCAGAAGACGATGACGTAGAGCGTGAAGGCGGTCGTGCCGGTGGTGAAGGCACTCGATTCCGACCAGTGCCCGATGGCCGAGAGGATGCTCGGCACCGACACCGCGAGTCCGGTGACGGCGAGTGCCCCGAGAATGATGCGGAAGATCAGCGCCTTCGGCGGTGCCTCCTGCGCCCACCCCGCCCAGATGAAGGCCGCCAGGCCGAAGATCGCGCCGATCATCACGAGGTCGCGCGGGTGAGCCAGGTCGATCATCGTTGATCCCTTCGTCTCGGCGGGCTATGTCTTCACCTTACCCAGCGCCGAGGCAGCCGTCCCCTGCGGTTTTCCCGATTCCCGGGCGTACCTCGCCGGGCTTCGCACCCGTTTTCGCACGGAAGACAGCAATGCGCGGGCCCCGTCGAACAGGCAGCACCCGGGCCACGAGCGGAACCCGCTCAACCCTCGCTCGGGGCGATGAAGAGCTTGCGCAGGGGCGCCTCGGTGATGGTCCAGCGGGTCTTCTCACCGTCACTCAGTCGGACCAATGCCCCGGGGGCCATGTCGATGTCGGGCCGTGTCGATTCCTCGAACTCGATGCGCCCGGTGCCGCTGACGACGAGGAAGACCTCATCGCCTTCGACGTCGCGCATCGACCCGACGCTCATCTCCCACAGCCCGTAGTCCGCTCCCCCGATCGAACCGAGTTCCGCGAAGGCCGTGGTGACGTCGGCGCCGGCGAGGTCGTTCGCCGCAGCTGAGCCGACCCGCTGCCACGCCTCGATGGGCTCGTGGTGGAGGGGGAATTCGTGGGTGTTGATCGGCTCTATTGCGCTCATGCGATCAGTGTAAGCAGGTCCCGACGGCCCGAGCCAGTACGACCCATGGAATCAGAACGCCAATGCACCGATTCCATATGGCAATACGCTTCCCGACAACCATTTACTTCGCCGGGAGCGTGAGATAGACATGATTCCGTACGCTCCGACTTCGCTGACCGGCAGCACGCGTTACCGCTGACCGACACCACCCGGCACCGGCGAACCCGAAACCACGAGCGGCCACCTACGACCAGGAGAAGATCCGTGTCCTACCTCAACGGCGAGGCCTCCCACTGGCTGACCCAGTCACCGCCCGCACCTGACTCCCCGTCACCGCTGCCCAACGAGAAGCAGGACCTCATCATCGTCGGCGGCGGGCTCACCGGCCTGTGGTCGGCCTACTACGCGCGGCAGGCCCACCCGGACTGGGCGATCACGATCATCGAAGCCACACACATCGGCTTCGGCGCCTCGGGACGCAACGGCGGCTGGCTGTCGACCCTGTTGCCCGGCAACCGAGTGAAGTACGCCGAGGCGGTCGACCGTGCCCGTGCAACCGATCCGACCGGACCGGTCGGGTCCGCCGGGCTCGACGGGATCGCCAGCGTGCGTGCGTTCCAGTCCGCGCTCTTCGACTCGATCGACGACGTCCTCGCCGTCTGCGAGACCGAAGGCATCGACGCCCACCAGGTCCGCGGCGGCCACATCGACATCGCCCAGTCCGAGGCCGGGATGTCTCGCCTGCGCGATCTCCAAGCCGGTAACGAGAAGTTCGGCTACGGGCCCGAGGACATGCAGTTCCTTGATGGCGAGGCCACGCGTGCCCGCATCGATGTCGCCGGAGCCCTCGGCAGCCTCTACTTCCCCGCCACCGCCGCCATCGATCCGGCGCTGCTCACCCGCGGTCTCGCCCGATTCCTGCGAGAACAGGGAGTGACGATCTGCGAGGACACGGCGGCCGGGCACATCGGCAAGGGTGCTGTCTCGACGACCCGCGGACAGGTCTCGGGGAACACTATTTTCGTCTGTCTCGAAGGCTATTCCGGCACTGTCACGGGCGACCTCCCCGGACTGCAGGGACGCCAGGTCATTCCGGTGTTCTCCTCCATGATCGCGACCGAACCGTTGCCCGCAGACGTATGGGAAGACATCGGCTGGGAGGGCCACGAGTGCCTCGGCGACACCGCGCACACGTTCATCTACGCCCAGCGCACCGCCGATGATCGGATCGCCATCGGCGGGCGCGGAGCACCCTATGCGTTTGGCTCGGGTCTGCCCGGTGACGGTGAGGTCCCCGCCGAGGTGGTCGACCTCCTGGCAGGACGCCTGTCCTCACTCTTCCCCGACCTCGACTTCGACATCGCGCACGCTTGGCGGGGTGCACTCGGGGTGACCAGGGACTGGTGCGCAGGCATCTTCTTCGACCCCGAGCAGCGGATCGGTGTGGCCCGCGGGTATGCCGGGCACGGCGTGACGGCGACGCACCTGGCGGCGAGGACACTCCTCGATCGCGCGTCCGGCCAGGCGACTCCGCTGACGGCACTGCCGTGGAACGACCACTTCTCGGGTCAGTGGGAGCCCGAACCGGTCCGGTGGCTGGGCATCCGCTCGATGTACAGGATCTTCGGCATCGCCGACACCTGGGAGCGGGCCACCGGGGCGAAGCGGACTAGTCTGCTCGCTCGCTTCGGCTCGCACCTCGCCGGTCTCGCGGAGTGACGGGCGGAGCGCGGCTATGCCGAAGTGGGTACGTTCCATCATCAGCACCAAGCACCCTCACCGCCGCACTCTTCCGCGCCAGCTTGGTGAAACTGCACCAGCTTGGTGCATGGACCAAGCTGGTGCAGTTTCACCAAGCCGAAGAGCGCACCCCCGCCCCGGTCTCGCGTCGTGACCGACTCATCCCGCGCCCGAACGACAGGAGGACACTGACACCATGACGAACACGCACCCTCGCATCTCCCCCATGGCCGCCACCTACCCGGCCTCGAGCATCCGCAAGATGTTCAACCTCGCGCTCGATTTCCCCGACGCCGTGAAGCTCACTGTCGGCGAACCCGATTTCAACACCCCGGAGCACATCAAGGCCGCCGGAATTCGCGGAATCGAGCACGACAACACGCGTTACGTCGCCAATGCAGGCATCCCCGAACTGCGCGCGGCCATCGCCCGCAAGTACTCCGGCCGGTGGAATCGCGGCGTCGGACCTGAGAACGTCATGGTCTCCTTCGGCGCGATGGAGGCCCTGACCTTCGCCCTCGACGTCACCGTCTCCCCCGGCGACGAGGTCATCATCCCCGATCCCAGCTTCCCGAACTACATGGGCCAGGTCCACCGCCTCGGCGGGAGTCCGGTGTCCGTTCCCGTCACGGAAGACAACGACTTCAAACTCCGGGCCGAGGATGTTCGGGCAGCGATCACCGACCGCACTGCCGCGGTGCTCATCAACAGTCCGTCGAATCCGCTCGGCTCGGTCATGGATCAGGCCGACCTCGAACAGATCGCCGACCTCGCTGAGGAGCACGGGTTCACCGTCATCTCCGACGAGGTCTATGACGAGATGGTCTTCGACGACGCCGTCTTCACCTCCATCGCCGAGGTGCGCCCTGACTTCGACCGCTACCTCGCGATCGGCAGCTTCTCGAAGACCTATGCCATGACCGGCTGGCGCTGTGGGTTCGTCATCGGCTCCGAGGACTTCATCGCCCCAATGGCGCTCCTCCAGGAGGGCCTGACTTCGAGCCTGCCGGGCTTCGTCCAGGAGGCTGCGGTGGCCGCGATCGACGGACCGCAGGACGTCGTCGCGTCGATGGTCGCCTCGTACGCCGAGCGCCGGGAGCTCATGGTCGAGCGCATCAATCCCATCGACGGACTGAGCCTGCTACGGCCGGCCGCGACCTTCTACGCCTGGGTCAATGTCAAGGACTGGGGACTGAACTCCTGGGACCTGGCGACCCAGCTGCTCGAGAAGCACAACCTCGCGACGATCCCCGGTTCGGCCTTCGGCCCCGCCGGTGAAGGGTATCTGCGACTGACGTTCGCCGTCTCCCCCGAGACGATCAACACCGCCTGCGACCGGCTGGAGGCCTTCGCCGCCGACCGCTGACGTCAGGGTTCGGGCAGCGCGCCGAGGTGGTGATTCGCCGAGGTGGTCGGGGCCGTGACGGCGCCCGTGCTGAGGTTGTGATCAGCGGCCCGGCGTGTTCCTGGCCTCGACGCGAGCGAAGGGGCCGTCCGCTCCCCGCAGCACGCCCGCCGGTCCGTGTTCGACGATGCGACCGGAGTCCATGACGACCACCTCGGTGTCATCGGGCAGCAGATCGGCTCGGTGGGTGATCTCGATGACGGTGAGTTCGGGACGACTCTCGGCCAGACGCCGCCGGACGGTGCTCGCGGTGGTCGCATCGAGCTGGCTGAGCGCCTCGTCGAGGACGAGCACCTCCGGCTCGGCGACGAGCGCACGGGCGATCGCCAGCCGCTGCAGCTGACCTCCCGAGACCGTGAGTCCACGCCCCTGCATCCGCGTCGCCAGCCCCTCCGGCAGACCAGTCGCCCAATCGTCGAGCGCGACGATCGACAGCGCTTCGCCGATGAGGTCATCACTGGCCTCCGGTGCGGCCAGGCGCAGGTTGTCGGCCAGGCTGCCCGACAGCAGCGTCGGGTGCTGAGTGACGAAGGCGATGCGCCGACGCAGCGCATCGAGCGGCAGGTCCGTGATGTCGACCTCGCCGAGGCGGACCGCCCCGGATTCGGGATCGCGACCGCGGACGAGCAGCGACGCGAGCGTCGACTTCCCCGATCCGGACACCCCGACCACGGCGCTCCATGTCTTCTCCCGGAACCGGGCGGCCACCTCGACGAGGGCGGGCGTCTCACGTCCGGGGTAGTGCAGGGTCACGGCATCGACGGAGATGCCGGTCGGACCTTCCGGCGGCTGGGCAGTCCCGGTGTCGGGGACCGCGGGGGCGGAGTCGATGATCTCCCACACGCGTGCGGCCGCGGCGAGGGCCGAGTCGAGGCCGGTGGAGAAGTTCTCGATGCCGCGCACCGGCAACCAGAGTCCGGCGAAAACGGCGAGCGCGGTGGCCGTCGCCAGCGCACCATCCGAAGCAGCGCCGCCACCACCGGCGAGACTGCCACCACCCGCAAGCTCCCCACCGGCCGTTCCAACCACGACGACGGCAACGAGCCCGATGAGCTGGAGTGCGACGAGCAACGCTGACCGCCCCGCCTGGATCCGGGCAACCGAGGTCCGGTTCGCACTCAGCGCTCGGCCGTCGTCGTCGAGCTTCTCGAGCCTGCGAGACTGTGCGCCGAAGGTGAGGACCTCGCGGATGCCGTGGACGTCGTCGCCGATGTGCCCGGCGAGCTCACCGCGCGCCTCCGCCACATCGGCCGAGGCCCGCCACGTCGACCGGCTGGTGAGCACGGGGGCTGCGAGCATGAGGATGACGATGACGGCGAGGGTGAGTGCGAGCGTCCCGTCGACGGCGAGGCCCACCCACGCCAGCGCGACCGCGGGTACGACGACGGCGCTGACGGCGGGCGGGAAGGTGTGGGCGAAGAAGACCTCGATCCGGTCGATGTCACCGGAGGCGCGTTCGGTGAGCTCGGCACCGGCCCGGCCGGTGGTCGCGGCCGGCGCCTGCGGCACGAGGCGGGTGAAGAAGAGCTCCCGCAGTCGTTGCAGCGCGGTGAAGGCGACACGATGCCCAAGGTAGTGCTCGAGATAGCGCAGACCCGCCTTGACCAGGGCGATGACGATGAGTGTGGTGATGAGTCCGCCGAGGTTGGGCTCCCCACCCTGTGCGACACCGACGATCGCAGTGGCGGCGATGACGAGGAGCGCGATGCCGAGCAGCTGGTTGAGGATGCGGCAGATCGTCGAGGCGATGAGCGAGGGGTAGAGGTTGCCGGCGGCGTCGAGGAGGCGCGCGGCGAGGCGAACGCGGGTCACTGGGATTCTCCTCGAACGAGTGCACTGCTTGAGGACTGCGCATCGCTGGAAGTCTCTGCTCCATTGGAGGAGTTTGCCCGGAGTTCGGAGAGGTCGATGACCCTGTCCGCGGCGAGGATGGCCTCGGGGCGGTGGGCGATCATGATGACGGTACGCTCGGCGCCGAGGCGGCCCAGCGCCTCGAGGATCGCAGCCTCTCCGGCGAGGTCGACCTGCGAGGTGGGTTCGTCGAAGAGAAGGATCGGGGCATCCCGCAGCCAGGCGCGGGCGATCGCCAACCTCTGTGCCTGCCCGCCGGAGAGCAGCCGTCCGTGATCGCCGACCTCGGTGGCCAACCCATCGGGCATCGCTTCGACGTCGGTGCGCAGTCCTGCGAAGTCAAGGGCCTCCCACAGCAGGGAGTCGTCGGCTGCGTGGTCGTCGGCAGGGAGGGCGAGGCGGAGGTTGTCGGCGATCGTGCCCATGAACAGGAAGGTCCGCTGCTCGACGACGCCGAGGTGGGAACGCACAGCTGCCTCGGTGGGGAGGTGTTCGCACGGTTCCCGTTCGGCAGGATCGTGGGTGTCGACCTGGCTGGCCGCCTCGGTGAGGGTGTCGGCGCTGCCGGAGCCGCTGCTGGTCGGGATTCCGTCGACGATGACCTGCCCCGTCTGCGGTGTCAGGTGGGCCTGGATGAGTGCCGAGAGGGTGGATTTGCCGACCCCGCTCGGCCCAACGATCGCGACGCGTTCTCCTCGTTCGATGCGCAGATCGAGGTTGACGAACACCGGTTCGGCACCCGGCCAGCCGGCCGTGACCGAGCGCAGTTCCAGCGCTGGCGGACGCGGTTCGGTGCTGTGGTCGGCATCGGTCCCAGCGGGGTCGCGGTGGTTGCCGTCGCTGAGGTGGTCCGTCGCAGTCTCACCGCTCGGTGCCGTGGTGGCCGGCACCTCGGTGCTCGCACTGTGGTCGCCGAGGTGGCCGCTGATCCGCTGCTGGGCGGCCCGGCCGGAGACGCCGATGTAGAAGAACTGGCCGACGATGTCGACGGGCCCGATGACCAGCGTCGTCATCAGCAGGATGGTCATCCCTTCGCCGAGGCTGAGCGACCCGTCGCTCACCCGCGCGACCGTCAGCGCAGCTGCCGCGACGATGACAGTCAGGGAGAACGCGGCGTCGACGACGAGGATGAGGAGCTGATTGCCGGCGAGGAGACGCATGAGGTTGCGCCGGTGAGCTTCACCTCGGCGGGCGAGATCATCACCGATGCGCCGGCCGACCCGGGCATAGACGATGTCTTCGAGAGCTGTGATGGCATCGAGGAAACTGCTGGTCAGCTGGCCGCGGGAGCGTCGGTAGGCGGCACCGACGGGTCGGATGAGCCGTCGGAAGCCGCCGATGAATACGGGCACGAGGAGGACGAGGAGGGCGACCCAGCCGGCGACCTCGGCGCTCGTGGTCAGTGCCATGATGCCCAGGACGAGCAGCGGGGTCGTCAGCGCACCGACGATGGGGCCGAGGAATCCGGCGCGGTAGTGTGCGGTGCGGTCGACGGCATCGGTGGCCAGGGAGATGAGGCTGCTCGAGCGCCGGTTGGTGGCCACAGCACCGAGGTCGAAGACCCGGCTGATGACGAGGGAGCGCAGCCGACGTTCGGTCGTCGATGAGGCCCAGTCGGAGAAGACGACCCCGCCCCAAGCGCAGGCCACGGCGACGGCGATGAGCAGGACGAGACTGATACTCGTCGCTGGAGTCAGTGGCCTGCCGTCGAGGAGGGCGCCGACGCGGACGAAGACGAGGGCGGTTGCGGCGGCCGAGGCCCACGCGATGACGACGGATGTCCAGAGCATCCAGCGCGGCGTCGCGTCCTTGATATCCGGGTGGAGTGGAGCCTTCTCACCCGAATGCGGGTGGGCCGAACCCTGCTGCGGATGCCCGGGCGCGCTCATCTGCCTGCCTTTCGCGGAGTCACCGTGATCTCAATGTGCGGCTCTGAGCAGAGCCCACGTCCTGTTGAGAATCATTCTCTCACGCAAGGTTGTTCCGCGGCCCTTCGGGCGAGCAGCCGACTCTTCACCCGACGGCGGCGAGGGCGGCGTTCCAGCTGCCGTAGAACTTCCGCACCGCCGCAGCTGATGGCACTTCGCCTTTATGCTCGGCGGCGTAGTCGGTGTAGGACTTGTAGGTGGTTGCCAGCCCGCGGGATTCGCAGTCGGCGAGGAACTCGCCGATCGCTTTGTCGTAGGCGGCCGCGTCGAAGCGCAGCTGCCCCTTGGCGCGTCCGATCTTGTTCGTGGCCAGGCCAGCAGATTTGAGTGCCTCGTTCCAGGACCCGAATCGCTGCACCGCGGTCTGGCTGGTCGGCGGCCACACGGTCGCGCCCTTGACCGATGCCGCGCCGAGTCCGCCGAGCACCGTCTTGCGCAAGACGTCATAGCGGCTGGCAGTGAGGCTCGGGATCTCCGCACGGCCACGGACGTACGCGATGGCGGCGGCCACCTCGGCGAGGGTGGAGGTCACGGCCGACGCGGAGCCGGTGGTCTGCGCGGAACCCACGGGCTCGCCAGCGCTGTCGGAACCTTCGGATTGAGCTGCCAGGGCGAGCTCCACCTCGGCGAGGATGTCCCGGTCGGCCGGGCTGAGCTGGGCGGGATCGGCACTCGCGGGGGTGCCCGGGACGTCGGCGGAATCGAGGCTGCGCGCGGTGATGAACAGCAGCGCGCCGAGCACGGCCGGCGACGACGTGTGGGCTTTCCCGGAATCAGACATCCCCTCCATACTACGATCTCAGTCGTCGGCGCGCTCCCACGATGGGGCGGCCGCGGGCCTGCCGCACCACCCTGACATCGACCCACACGCTCAGAGCGAGAACGACACCGGCGAGGATTCCGGCGATGGTCATGGCCGCCAGGGCCGAGTCGAGGATGAGCAGATACCCGCCGCCGAGGATGAGCAGCGAGGCTCCCGCGGAGACGAATGGCCCGGTCAGCGACCCGGCGGCGTCGCTGCCGTCGATGATCACGTCGATGACCGATGTGAGGACGAACCAGGCGGCGAAGATCCCGAGCGTCGCCAGCAGCGCGTCGGCGAGGTCGAGTCGCATCGGCAGACGGATCACCCAGCCGATGATGGTTGCGGAGAACGGGAGGACGACCGGCAGGCCCAAGGCCACGAGCACGAATGCCGAGAATGTCAGCGGGCGACGGTGTCGGTGGGCGATGGTCATGGGTCTTCCTCTCTCATGTGGTGCTGGGTCGAGTGGTGCGGGATCGGGTGGTGCGGATGCGCGAGGTGCGTCGAGCGCCCGAAGCGCTGGTGGGTACGGGCCCCGACAACCTCAGCCGGCGAACAGGGTGAGCGCGCCGGTGGCGATGAGTGTGGTCAGGGTCGTCCAGGCGATGATGGCGATGCCCTGCCAGAGCAGAATCCACGAGGTCTTCACGCCAGCACCGACGAGGATCGTCGAGGTGATCTGGGTGGGGATCGCCAGCGGCCCGAGCAGGCTCGCTCCGGGAACGCCGAACCGGGTGAGGAAGCGCTTGAACTTGATCCGGCCCTTCGATTCGGGCTTGCCCTCCTCGCCGAGGTTGCCCTCGGCAACCATGTCACCTGCGGTCCCATCGGCAGGCAGAGCTTCGACAGCGGTCCCAGCGCCGGCGACACCACCGGTACCGTCGGCGGCAGCCTCGTCGCCGACACCGGCACCGACGGCCGCGAGCTTACGCTTCTCGGCCTTGCGAGTGACGACGGCACGGCGGGCTCGGGCGCCGAGGAGCACGATGACGCTCACGCAGACGAAGTTGCCGATGGCGCCGGCGATTCCCGCGACGATCGGGTTCATGCCCGCCCAGACGCCGATGATCGAGGAGATCTCCCCTTCGATGAAGGGAACGGCTCCGGCGGCGGCGATGATGAAGGGCTGGAGAAGGTCCGGAACGTGGGCGGCGAGCCCCTGGAAGAAATCGATGACGGGGTTCATGGTGTCCTCCTGAACGGTGATCGTCGGATCCGGTCCGGTTGAGCCGGATCTCATGGTCGATGTGTTCAGTACAGACTGTGTTCTCGGAACAGGGTCAAGCCCTCAGCCGCGAACTCAGGAAACCCTCAGTCTTCCTCCTCTTCGCGGATCATCTGCTGGATGTGGGCGTTGAATCGCTCGCGGTCGGCCTCGGGGATGTCAAGGGTCGGGAACACTGCGATGAAGGCGCGTTGGATGACGTCGATCTGCGCCTTGTTGTAGACCTCGCTGATCGTGCCGATGATGGCGGACTGCCCCATCTTCACGTCGCCTTTCATCCGTGTCGCCGGTGCAAGCATCCAGGGTTTGGCTTCGAGTTGGCGCTTCATGGTCGGGGCGATCTGTGCGGCCAGGCGCGCACGAGTTTCCTCGTCGGCATCCTCGGGGAGTTCGTCGACCTCCTGGTCATACGGGGTGGTGTCATCCATGATCGACCGCATCTCCGCCATCACCGATTCGTCGTAGAGGCTCGAGTAGACGTTCATCAGGCTGCGATCGGCGTGCGACAGCCGTGCGGCGATGTCGATGAATCCCGATGCCGTATCGATCGGTGCCCCGTGTTCGAGGAGTTGGGTCACCTCGGTCCGTGCTTTCTCCAGCACGGCGATCTGCTCGCCGAGGTCGCGTTCGAGCTGTTTGAGTGCCAGCTGCTGCTGTTCGTGGTCATCATCGACCGAGCCGATGTCGGCCAACGGAATCCCGAGTTCGCGCATCCGCCGAAGCTGGTGGAGTCGGAGCAGGTGGGAGGCTCCGTACTGTTTGTAGCCGTTGCTCATCCGCTCGGGCTCGGTGAGCAGCCCGAGCTTGTGATAGTGACGGATCGTGTTGACCGTCGTGCCGGTCAGGCGCGCCAGTTCGCTCGTGCTCCACCCCACGGTCGGTCCCCCTCGTCGGTGCCGTGTCGTTGCCGGATGTGTGTCAGTCTATGCGGTGGTGCTGACATGGACGCCCTCGCAGCCTCGGGCTACCGTGGAACCATGAGCGCACGATTCGACGGGGTCGAGGCCCTGGTCTTCGATATGTTCGGCACGGTCGTCGACTGGAGGAACAGTGTCGCCGCCGAGGTGGCCGTGCACTTACGCGATCATGTTCCCGGTCTCGATGCGCATGAGTTCGCCGATCGCTGGCGGGCGGAGTATCAGCCGTCGATGGAGCGGGTGCGCAGCGGCGGACGCGAGTTCGTCCGGCTCGATGTGCTCCATCGGGAGAACCTCGAGACCGTGCTCGCCGAGATGGGGGTCGATCCCGCATCGATCCCGACCGAGGTGCTCGATGAGGCGAATCTCGCCTGGCATCGGCTCGATCCGTGGCCGGATGCGGTCTCCGGGCTGACCCGCTTGAAGGAGCGGTTCATCATCGCGCCGCTGTCGAATGCGAATATCCGCTTGGCGCTCGACGTCGCCAAACGTGCGGGGCTTCCGTGGGATGCGATCCTCGGCGCCGAGGTGGCTGGTGCCTACAAACCCGAACCCGCCGCGTACCTGCGCACCGCCGAGGTCCTCGGACTCGAGCCCAACCAAGTAGGCATGGTCGCCGCACACAACAGTGATCTCTCCGCCGCTGCCGAACTCGGGCTGCGCACCGCGTTCGTCCGTCGACCCGCTGAATATGGGCCGGGGCAGACGACCGACCTCACGGCAGAGGGCGACTGGGACATCGTCGCGGAGGACTTCGAGGATCTGGCTGACCAGATCGGGTGACGCATCGAACGGGTGCTGGGTCGGTGTCCCTTCAGGATGTCAGCGAGTCGTTATGGGCAGCTCGGCCGGCGAGGATGCCGCCCAGTGCGGTGATGATCATGCTCAGCGCCAGCAGAACTGCGGTGGCCCAGATCGTTCCACCGAACACGGTCACCGACGCCAAGGCGACCGAAGGCGCGAAGCCGCCGATGGCTCCCGAGACGTTGTAGGAGACAGCAACAGCGGTGTAGCGAGACCGATCGGGGAACATGTCCGCCATCATCGAACCCAGCGCCCCGTATGGCAGGCCGAGCAGCCCGATGCCGACACCGATGCCGATGATCACCAACGGCGGTGAGGCCGTGCCGACCAGAGCCATCAGCGGGAAGGCAAGGACCACAGAGAGCAGCGCCGTCATTCCTACGGCTTTCCAAGGAGTGAACCGATCCCCGAGCTGACCGCCGAAGAAGATGGCGATGCCCTCGAGGACGGCGCCGAGCATCGTTCCCGTCAGCAGTATGCCGGCGGCCAGATGGAGTGTCTCGGTGCCGAAGTTGACGATGAAAGTCGTCAGCAGATAGAACGGCGCGCTTCCGACGAGGCTGGCGCACACGCCGATGAGCACGCGACGCCAACTGGTTCGGAGCACATGGAAAAGGGGACCTTGACCGTTCTGTCCTCCTGAACGATCTTCCGAAACTGGGGTGTTTCGTCGACCTTGAAGCGGATGTAGAGCGCAATGGCCATGAGGAGGAACGACAGGAGGAACGGAACGCGCCAGCCCCATGCGATGAATTGGTCATGGGGAAGCAATGTCACCACAGCGACGATTCCGCTCGAGCCCAGATTGCCGATCGGTGACCCGTACTGTGGCATCGCGCCGTAGAACGCACGCTTCTCGGGTGGGGCGTGCTCGACGACCATCAGCACGGCACCGCCCCACTCACCGCCGACGGACATTCCCTCGATGATGCGCAGCACGACGAGCAGAATGGGAGCCCACACCCCGATCGTGTTGTATGTCGGCAGCAGACCGATGGCGCCCGAGCTGATGCCCATGACGAGGACTGTGGCGATGAGTGTGTTCCGGCGTCCGATCCTGTCGCCGAGATGGCCGAAGACGAGCGACCCCACAGGACGGGCCAAGAAGCCGATGGCGAATGACAGGAACGCCACGATAGTGCCCACAGCGGGATCGAAGGTGGGAAAGAAGAGCTCATTGAAGGCCAGAGCGGCAATGAGGCCGTAGATGAAATAGTCGTACCACTCGATGGCGGTGCCGATGAGGGAACCTGCCGAGACACGCCGCAGCTGCGCCGAGTCGATATGCGTTGATCGGGAGCTATCAGCTTCTTCTGCAGTCATGCGACGTCTTCCTCGCCTGGTCCCCTCGGCAGTTCTATTTCAACGGCTCCAACCCACACCACTCGGCGATGAAGAGCGCGATGGTCTTCGTGATGTTGCGGACGGACACGATGTGCACCCTCTCGTCGAAGGCATGGATGTCGAGGGATCGGGGACCGTAGGTCAGAGTCGGCATCGATCCGTAGTTCGTGTACACCCGACCGTCGAGGTAGCCCGGAGTGGTGAACGACTGCAGGGGCTGGCCGAACACATCCTGGTGGGCCGACCCGAGGACGGCCTCAGCTTCTCCGCCTTCTTCGAGCCGATATCCTGCGGCGAAGAAGCCGGTTCGCTCCAGGTGTGGCAGGCGACTGTCCTGACCGCGCCGGGCGATGCTCGCGTGCCGGACGTGCTCCTGGATCTCTTCCCACGCCTGTTCCGGGTCGATCCCCGGATAGATGGCGGCACGCACGGAGATCTCACACCATGACGGGACGCTGGAGGGCCAGTTTCCACCTGAGATCTCTCCGACGTTGAAGTTGATGGGATGATCGACATCCTCGAAGCCCGGGTACCGGTCCTTCTGACCATTCCAATCCGCCTCGAGTGTGCGCAGGTCGGCGATCACGTCATTTGTCGCGTCGAAGGCGTTGAAGCCCTTGCTCATCTCCCGGACATGACTCGGTTTCCCTTCGACACGAACGGTGAACCAGATGACTCCGACGTTGGTTCGAACCAGAGCATTCTCTTCTGGTTCCGGGATGAGCACAGCGTCGCCGGTGTAGCCGCGCAGAAGTGCCGAAAGCGCTCCATTGCCGGTGCTCTCCTCTTCCACCACGGATTGGAGATGGATCGGGGCTGTAGGAGAGAATCCGGCAGCGGTGATCGCGTCGAAGGCGAAGAGGTTGGCAGCGAGCCCGGCTTTCATGTCCCCGGCGCCACGTCCGTACAACCAGCCGTCCTCGACTCGTGGCTCGAAGGGCGGTGTAGTCCAATTCTCCACGGGGCCGGTCGGAACGACATCCACATGACCTTGCAGGATCAGGGATCGGCCTTGCGAGACGGCCGGCCGATAGCTGCCTACGATGTTGAAGTTTTCGTCGTAGGGCACGGTCATCGGTCCGAAGCCCACGTGATCCTCGATGTTCTCTTCGTCGATGCGCCAGCGGTCGATCTCCAGTCCTCTGGCGGAGAATTCCTGCTCCATGCGGTCCTGGATCGCCGCCTCACTGCCGCGGACAGAAGGACAGCGGATGAGATCTTCGGTGAACTCAAGCTGACGATCGAACGCGTTGTCGACGGCGTCGGTGATGGCCTGGGCGACTTCTCGATTCATGCTGTGCTCTTCCCAGTTCTCGGGTTGATGGTTGACGGTTCGGGCCCCGGAGACGCGGATGGCACGTACCTCTGTCGGCTATTCTGCATTCCTCAACGAGGATCCGGAAGAGTGACCGCATTTGCTGTGATTGATTGCGCACCCCCTCCCGTCACTTGGATCGAGCGTATAGCGTGGCCGACAGGGACGGGTAGACCGACCCGTACTCCAGCCACCATCTGACGAAAGGTACAAGCATGAGCGAGACGAGCATCAGCGCTTCCCGCACGATCGATGCCCCCGTAGAGGACATCTTCCACGTCCTCTCCAATCCAGAGCGTCATGCCGAGATCGACGGCTCGGGAATGGTCCAGTCGGATGACAAGACCGATCGCATCACCGAGACCGGCCAAATATTCACGATGAACATGAACTGGGACAAGATGGGCGGCGACTACAAGACCGACAACCACGTCATCGGCTATGAGGAGAACAAGCTTCTCGCCTGGAAGACGGCACCAGCCGGTGAGGAGCCCCCGGGTTGGGAATGGGTCTGGGAACTCACGTCCCACAGCCATGACTCGACCGAGGTCTCCGTGACCTATGACTGGAGCGCGGTCACCGACAAGGAGGTGCTCAAGCAGGTCGACTTCCCGGCCGTCAGCGAAGAGGACCTCGAGTCATCCCTCGGCAACCTTGCAGCAGCGGTGTCCGGGATCTGACGGCCCGCAGCAGCCCGTACACCCGGGCTGCTCACGCCTGACAGCACCCTGACGGCCCTGATCGAGCTCACCGCAGTTCGTTCAGGGCCGTCTCCGCGCGTTGCCGGCGGTCCTCGAGCGACATGTCCCACCAATACTCACCGCGTTCGCCGAGGCCGTGCTTCGCGGCATCCACCCTCCGTCTCGCCTCCGCGAGCTCATTTCCATCGCCCCGCCTCTTCGCCTGCTTGACGGCGTTCCTCGCAGCGCCGAGGTGGCTTTTGAGTTCCTCGATCACGCTCGGTTCCAGTGCTGGGTCGGTTCGTCGCCACCGGCGTCCTTTGACGATCAGCCAACGCTCGTCATCATTGTCGCTGTTCTCGCTCATGCGACGAATATGCAGAACGGATGGCCGGAGGGATCGGCGAAGACGTAGAGTGGCTCGTCTTCGTCGTCGGTGCGGTCGAAGAGCAGTTCGGCTCCCAAGTCTTCGGCTCGCTGCCGCTGTCGGTCGAGTGCGGCTCTGTCCGCTACGGTGAGATCGAGATGCATCTGCATGGGAACGGTCGTCTTCGGCCAGGTGGTCGGCTCAAGATGCGCGACGAGTTGAAACGCCAGCTTCCGATTCCCGCGGGCATCGGTGAGCACGAGCCAGTCGGGCTCGGCCTCACCGTCCTTCCCATCCTGCCCGCTGCCCGTGACCGATCTGTCCTCGGGTGCGGGTTCGTCCCCGGGCCGGTAGATGTAGCCGAGCAGATGACGGTAGAACTCCGCCAGTCGTCTCGGGTCGGTCGTGTCGATGACGGTGTGCAGCAGCTCGGGATGATCGCCCATGGCTCGCCCTAACCTTCGTCGAGCGTCAGCGGCGTGAGCACGGCGATCTTCCAGCCGTCATCGATCTGCACGAGCTGATACATGTTCCGCTCGTCTGGAGCACCACCGCGGTACCTCCAGGTGACATCGGCCCAGATGCTGTGCCCGATCGATGCCACCACGGCAACGTCGGCATCGATCTCCGTCACTCCCTCGTACTGCCCGAAGGCCTGCGCGAAGAACTGCTCGGTCTGACCCGCATCGGTGACGAGGATCCGCTGTCCCGGGAACTCGATGAGCGCCGGCACCGCATAGTGATCGGCGATCGCCGTGGCATCCCGATCGAGCAGTGCGCGGGTGTAGGCGTCGAAGAACTGTGTGTGAACCTCTTTGTTCTCATCCATACCCACGAGGATAGCGAGCCCCGCGGACACAGCGTGTCCTGATCGGGCTATCGGGCAGAATTACTCAGCCGACGTCGGGCAGAGTCGCTCAGCCGAATCAGGTTCTGGCAGGAGACCTCAACCGGCAAAGCGCCCTGCGTGACCTCAGTCACGACCAGCCAGGAGTGGGGATTACCCCACGGTCCCATCGGAAACCGGCGAGTAACGTCGAAGGCGTTGCCCATCGTCGATTCGAAGGAAAGGACGTCCATGTCTCTAGGTGTCATTCCTGTCATTCTCATCATCGTCGGCCACGATGTCATCGGCCGAGATCGTTGAGGTGATGAACACCCTCGGAACACCGCCGGCCAGCATCACTCCGCGCGAATATGCACCGGCCGACTGGCGAAGACACCAGCGACGAGCTGAACAACAAGGAGCACGCCGAGGACGATCATCGGCACCGTCCAGGTGCCCGTCGCCGCGTGGATCGCTCCGACGCCCACCGGTCCCAGCCCGGCCAGCAGGTAGCCGATGCCCTGCGACATCGTCGACAGGTGCCCCGTGCGGTGGGCCGTCGGGGATCGCCAGACGATGAACGTCAGCGACAGACTGATCGCCGCCCCCTGCCCGAGACCGAGCAGAGTCATCCACACGATCGCACCCCCGGCAGGCAGCACAGCCAGCCCGAGATAGGCGGCTCCGATGAGCGCCGCCGAGATCACCACGGGCAGCCACCTCGGCCGCATCCTCGCCGCCACAGCCGGGGTGACGAGTGAGGCGAGAATACCGGGGAACGCGGAATACGCGAGCATGCCGCCGGCGAGACCGCCCCCCATCCCTGCATCCTGAAGAATGGTCGGCACCCACGTCAGCGCCGTGTAATAGCTGACCGACTGCAGCCCCATCAGACCGGTCACGGCGAGCGCGGTCGGGTCGGTCAGGATGGATCGGAACGACGGTTCACCACGGTCCGACGGCGCATCCGCGACACCCGCACCGGTCTTCATCCGACCCGGCCGGCGACGCAGCTGAGGGATCCATACGACGAGTGCGAGCAGCGCGGGAATCACCCACACCGCCAACGCGGGCCGCCAGCTTCCGCCCATCACCGTCAGCAGCGGAGCAGTCAGCCCCGAGGCGATGGCCGCCCCGACGAACAGCGCCGCCGAGTACAAGCCCATCATCAGCCCCGACCGGTGGACGAAGTCCTGCTTGATCGCCGCGGGCATGACGACGTTGCCCACGGCGATGGCGACTCCGACGAGGACGGTGCCGGCGAACAGGGCGAGCAGACTCGGATGCAGCCGCAGCAGGATCCCGGCCGCAAGGACGGCCATCGTCAGCCCGAGAAGACGGTGCATGCCGAAGCGCCTGGTCAGGCCCGGGGTGAGGAACGCGAAGGCACCGAAGGCGAAGACGGGGATCGTCGTGAGCAGGCTCGCCGAGGTGGCCGACAGACCCAGCGACACCCGGATGTCGCCGAGAACGGGTCCGATCGAGGCGACCCCGATGCGCAGATTGAGACCGAGGAGGATGAGTCCGATCCCGAGGATGAGCAGGGCCCATTTCCCGCGCGGCCGCTCGGTGGGCTCTCCCACCTCGGCGGGAGTCGGAGGCTCACCGCCGGGGACGGGATAGTCCTCGAGAGGAGCGTGGAGGGAGTGGTGGGAGGACACCACCTCGGCGCTGGCTGCGGCTTGTTCCGTGGGGAAATCTGGGCGCGACGATGTCATGGAATCCTTCGCTGATCGGTGGGTGGTATCGCGGGACGGAGACCCGAGTAAGAGGGCGCTCGCGGCGCGGCACCACTCCATCCTCGTGTGCGGAGGCAGGGCGCTCAACCGTTAAACTGCCGAGTGATGCTCGAATTCCGCCACGACCACTATTCGCCCGAGCTGATCCAACGCCTCGGCCACGCCGAGTTCACTCCTGCCCACGTTCATGACCAGGGCCATCTCGTCTATCCGGCCAGCGGCGTGCTGTCGATGGTCACCGATGCCGGTTCGTGGATTGCGCCGTCGAACCGGGCGGTGTGGATCCCCGCACACTTCACCCACCAGCACCGCGCCCACGGGATCACCGACATGCGTGTCGTCTTCATGACCGCGTCCTTCGCCGGACTCCTGCCGCCGCGCCCGGCGGTCCTCGCCGTCTCGCCGCTGGCCCGGGAGGCCCTGCTCGCCCTCACCGCCGCCGAGGAGGATGGCGTCCCCCGACGGTCGGCACCGGCACGGGACCGGCTGCGTATGGTCATCATCGATGACGCGGTCTCCACCGCCGAACAGCCTCTCCACCTGCCCGAGCCCCGCGATGAGCGCCTGCTCGCACTCACCCACCTCGTCGAATCCGACATGGCCAGTCCTGCCACCCTCGCCGAGCTGGGCCGACGGATCGGTGAGAGCGAACGGACCCTGTCCCGCCTCTTCGCCGAGGAGACCGGAATGAGCTTCCGTCAGTGGCGGACCCAGCTGCGCATTCACCGCGCCCTGCTCATGCTCACCGACGGCACCTCTGTCATCGATACCGCTGTCGCCTGCGGCTGGGCCAACCCGAGCGCTTTCATCGACGCGTTCACCGCCCTCGTCGGGCAGACGCCGGGTCGGTACCAGCGGGCGCTGCATTCCTGAGGACAGCGCGGACTCCACGCCCCGTGTCCCCGGGCACGAAGGCCCGAACGTCCGAGCGGGACTCAGGATTCCGCTCCATGTCCCGGTCCAATGAGAAGATGGCTTCGTGCCCGAGAACCGTTCGAACCCCGCCGCGACCGGCCCCACCTCCGCACCGTCGGCGACGGGTGCCGCGGGTACTCCCGCCGACTGGCGTGAGGCCCTGGCTCCCCTCGCCGAGGCGGCTCCGCAGATCCACACGCCCGTGGCCCTGGGATTCGAACTCGTCGAGGTCATCCCCCGCACCTGGTTCGAAGCCCAGCATTCGGTCCTCCTCGACAAAGATGCCGTCACGCCCGGCGCGAATCCGTCTCTGGCCATCCGCCCGCTCATGCTCAGCGATTCCGGCAACTGGGTGAAGCGGTCCCTGTCATGGCGCACGATCGACCGCATGGCCCGCCAGCACGGCATCGACCCGGCCCATCAGGAATGGTTCGCTCAGCTCGCCGGACTGCGCACCCGCGGGAAGACAGACTTCACGCCCGACGGGGCGCCGTACCACCTCGGCGATTTCCGCACTCCCCTGCTGTGGGATCACTTCACGCAGGGGAAGAAGCTCGGCATCGAATTCGTCGGCATCAACCCGGGCATGAGCGTCCGGATCGGGCATCAGGCGAAGTCGGCCATCGACATCCGTCGCAGTCAGGGTCGACTGCGCGTCCAGACGCGGGCGAGCATCGACGAACGCGAATATACCCCCGGGCTGATCAAGCCGATCTGGACGCACGGTTTCTTCGGCATCGACGTCACCAGCGGTTTCACCGTCACCCTCGCCCCCGCGGAGACCCCGACGAAGGAATCCGCACTGCCCGTGCTCAAATCGCCCGGACCGATTACGATCCCCGAGGCCGAGACAGAAGAGTTCTTCGCGGAGTACTACCCGCAGCTGCGCACCAGCGCCGAGGTCATCAGCAGCGACGCCACCGTTTCCTTCCCGCAGTACGGCCGCCCCCGCCTCGTCGTCTTCGTCGCCTTCGGTGCCGGCGACAGACTCTCCCTGCGCTGGTATTGGGAATATCAGGGACCCCGCCGCACCTTCCCCGTCATCGATCGGGCGAAGCTCAGCGCCGCCTCGGCGAGAGAATATGCGGAGCAACGCGAACTCGACTTCGAAGACGCCGTCGTCACCGAGGTCGACAGACTCCTTGCCGACACCCACGAAACCGGGTCCGCCCTGCCTGCCATCAAGGACGTCGAACTCGACGACGCAGACACCGCGGATTTCGTCGTCAACGTCTTGCCCGGGCTCGAGGAGGTCGAGCACGTCAAGGTCATCACACGCGGAAAGAAGCAGCCGTACCGGGAGCTCGGCGGGGAACCGACCGTGAAGATCACCTCGGTCGAGTCGGAGAAGAACGACTGGTTCGACCTCGGTTTCCAGATCAGCATCGACGGGCGCCCGGTCCCCTTCGTCAAGCTGTACAAGGCGCTGGCCGCCGGGACGAGGAAGATCAAGCTCTCCGACGATTCGTTCCTGTCGCTGAACAAGCCGATCTTCGACAAGCTCAAAGCCCTCCTCGCCGAGGCGGACCTCATCCCCGAATGGGAACCCGGAGCACCGAAGATCTCCCGCATGCACGTGGGCCTGTGGTCGGATTTCGAGGACCTCGCCGATGAGTCCGAACCCGCCGTGACCTGGCGGGACTCCGTGCGTGCATTGGCCGACCTCGAACACCTGCCCGCCACCGAGGTGCCCGATCTGGGTACCGCACGTCTGCGGCCCTACCAGGTTCAGGGGTTCCGGTGGTTGGCGCTGCTCTACCGGTGCCGCCTCGGCGGGATCCTCGCTGATGACATGGGCCTGGGCAAGACCCTGCAGACGCTTGCGCTCATCAAACACGTGCAGGCGAGCGCTCCGTTCCTCGTCGTCGCCCCGACCTCGGTGGTGCCGAATTGGGTGAAGGAGGCGACCGCGTTCACCCCCGATCTCGATGTCCGTGTCGTGGCCGAATCGACGCGGGCGCGTGGGATCGACCTCGCCGAGGTGGCGCACGGTGCCGATGTCATCGTCATGTCGTATGCGATGCTGCGGCTCGAGGAGGACCCGATCTCGCGGATGGAGTGGTCCGGGCTGATCCTCGACGAAGCGCAGTTCGTCAAGAACGCCTCCTCGCAGGCTCATCAGGCGGCGAAGGCGGTGAACGCACCGTTCCGACTGGCGCTGACGGGCACGCCTTTGGAGAATTCGCTGCGGGATGTGTGGTCGCTGTTCTCGATCACCGCGCCGGGACTGTTCCCGAGTCCGCACCGGTTCGACGACGAGTACGTCCGCCCGATCGAGTCGGGGGAGAACCCGGGGCGCATGCAGCGACTGCAGCGGCGGATCCGTCCATTCATGATGCGGCGGACGAAGGATCTGGTGGCCGCGGATCTGCCGGAGAAGCAGGAGCAGGTCATCACGGTCGAGCTCAATTCCGCGCACCGGAAGCTCTATGATCGGGTGCTGCAGAAGGAGCGGAAGAAGATCCTCGGCTTCATCGACAGCGAGTACGACAAGCAGCGGTTCATCGTCTTCCGGTCGCTCACCCTGCTGCGCATGCTCGCACTCGACCCTGCCATCGTCGACGCCGAGCATTCCGAGGTGCCGTCGTCGAAGCTGGCGGCGCTGATGGAGCGGCTCGAGGATGTCATCGCCGAGGGGCATCGGTCGATCGTGTTCAGTCAGTTCACATCGTTCCTCGACCGTGTGGCCTCCGGGCTCGAGGCGCGCGGCATTCCCTACGTTGTCCTCGACGGATCGACGCGCAATCGAGGGGCCGTGGTCGAGGCGTTCCGGTCCGGTGAGGCTCCGGTGTTCCTCATCAGTCTCAAGGCCGGCGGGTTCGGCCTCAACCTCACCGAGGCGGACTACGTCTTCCTCATGGATCCGTGGTGGAATCCGGCCGCGGAGAATCAGGCCATCGACCGTGCGCACCGAATCGGGCAGACGAAGAACGTCATGGTCTACCGCTACGTCGCCGAGGGCACGATCGAGCAGAAGGTGCTCGCCCTGCAGAAGCGCAAGGCCGAACTCTTCGACTCACTCATGTCCGATGCCGGAACGTTCGAGGGCCGCGGGCGTTCCGGTCAGGCATTCAGCCAGACGGTGACGGCAGAGGACATCAAAGGGCTCCTCGAAGGGTAGGTGCAGGTCTCCGTCAGCACGAGCCTCCGGGTTCAGGCCGTCTCGGGATCGGCGCCGAGCACCTTGGCCTTCGCCTCCGCGAATTCAGCATCCGTCAGGGCCCCTTGCGCGTGGAGGGCTGCGAGCTGAGCCAACTGGTCGTTGACGGTCGGAGTCTGCACGGAGGCCTGTCCGGTCGCTCGCTCTGCCGCCCGCGGACGCTCGGCTTGGACGACAGACCAGCCATCGGCGAAGCGCCAGATCTGGACGGCATCACCGGGCACCGGCGCTTCGAAGGGCTGGAACGAGGCGTCTCGCGCCAGGCATCCGGTCACGATCTTTCCGCGCTCGTCTTCGACGGCCAGGAGGAAGTCGGCCGTTCCGCCCGAGTCCGTGCGCTGGATCCAACTGTCGGTGACGACACCTGCCGACGGTGGCGTGTCTGCGAATGCGGAAGCATACCGGCGCCGAAATCGGTCTCCGGCCGGCTGTCGTGCCGCAGATCGAAACAGCGCCACCCACAGCGGCAGCAGGAAGAACCAGGGAAACGCGGTCCAGAGGATGTTCCAGAACCATGGGAAGAAGCCTTCGTGGTCCCAGGCGTTGACCGTGACCAGCCAGACGAAGCCGACGGAGACGAGGGCCAGGAGCGCGAACCGCACCGCGATCTTACCTGCGCCCGCCCGGGTTCCGAGCAGGGCTTCTGCCGATTCGGGAAGGTCCATCGGCGACTGGCCGTAGGGCACCACGCGCAGGATCGCGCGTTTGTCGGCGAACCTCTTCGCCTCGATGAAAAGCTCTGCTCTGCTCACTGTGACCCTTCCTCCGCTGATCCGCCGTCATCAATCATAATGGCAGTTCACAGCGCCGATCACGGTGCGGGCAGAGGGCGATCGCGAGGTGGAGAACGGACTCGAGTCGACGACCGACGCCGAGATCGTGCAGACGACGATGGTCGAGGACACCGACGCCGAGGTCGAGGTGAGCACTCTCGACCGGAGTCGGATCTCACTCCAGCGGAAAAGGATCTCGATGCCGAGGCTGGAGCGCTCATCGACCGAGTGGTCACGGGAGTAGACGATGCCACCGGTCACCCACCTCGGCGATCACGAGAGCACCGGCCCTTTCGCCGATACGGTCTATGACAGCCGCTCGGGACCTTGATCCCTGCTGCCGACCTCGAGCGGCCTGCGCCCCGGTGCCGATGGGGTGAGCACGACCTCCTGGATCATCGGCAGCTTCTCGAGTTCGACCTCGGCCTCGCGCAGCCGCAGCGCCAACGCACTCTCCCGGTCGTCGCCGGTGAGGTCGATGGCCGCGACGACGTAGACGCGTCCGGCGCCGACGAACTCGATGTGCAGGTAGGAGACGCTGGCGATCGAGGGGTTCTCGAGCATGGATTCGAGCAGGTCATCGCGCACAGCGGGGCTCACGGTCTCGCCGACGAGGAAGCGACGGTTGCGGTCCATGAGCACGATCGCGACGATGCCGAGCAGCACGCCGACGAGGATCGACCCGATCGCGTCGAAGACGGCGATGCCGGTGATCTGGTGGCCCAGCATCGCGAAGAAGGCGATGGCGATGCCGATGAGTGCCGCGGCATCCTCGGCGAACACCGCGCGCAGGGTCGGGTTCGATCCGTTCATCACATAGTCGACGGTGTGGCGGCGCAGCTTGACCGCCCGACCGTGAGCCTGCCGCACCGACTGGATGAATGAGAAGCCTTCGAACAGGGCTGAGACGCCGAGGACGATGTAGCCGACGAGGTAGCTGGTTTCGGATTCACCGGCGGAGAGTGATTGGATGCCGTGCCAGATCGACACGGCCGATCCGACGGAGAAGAGACCGAAGGCCGCGAACATCGACCATACATACGCTTCGCGACCGTGCCCGAGCGGGTGGTCCGCATCGGCCGGCTTCGCTCCGCGCCGTTCTGCGACGAGGAGGAAGACCTCATTGCCGGTGTCGGCCCAGGAGTGGGCAGCCTCGGCGACGAGGGCGGCGGAGCCGGTGATGACCGCGGCGATCGTCTTCGCGATGGCCACGGCGAGGTTCGCGACGAAGGCGATGATGACGGTGACCGTACTGTCGCTCGAAGGCTGCTCACTGTCCTGCTCGCTCATCGCGCTTCCTCTCACTCGGCCGGTGGGGCGTTCGATCCCAGCTTACGGCGATCCCTTCTCATCGGCTGGGCACTCGTGCGACCTGCCCAGCCGGTCTTCGAGAGGTCGGGGCCCTCTCAGATCGCGTCCAGGCCGGATGTCGGATGATGGAGGCATGGACTTCACCAGCATCCTCATCTCCCTGGGCCCGCTCGCGCTCGTGGCGGTCGCGCTCATCGTCTTCGTGGAGAACGGCCTGCTCTTCCCGTTCCTGCCGGGCGACAGCCTCGTGTTCGCGGCGGCGATCGTCGCCGGGGCGATCCACATCAACTGGATGCTCATCGCGGCCATCGCCGCGGTCGCCGCGTGGGCCGGGGGCGAGGTCGGCTATGCGGTCGGGCGCAGACTCGGTCCGCGGTTGTTCCGCGACGATGCCAAGATCCTCAAGACGAAACACCTCGACGAGGCGGCCCGGTTCTTCGCCAAATGGGGCAGCCTCTCGCTCGTGCTCGGTCGGTTCGTGCCGATCGTGCGCACGTTCATCGCCCCGGCCGCTGCCTCGGGTCACATGCCGCGGTCGAAGTTCTCGACCTGGAATGCCGTGAGCGCGGTGTTCTGGGCGGCGCTGTTCGGCCTCGGCGGGGCACTGTTCGGGTCGATCCCGTGGGTGGCCGACCATGTCGAGCTCATCGCGCTCGGCATCGTCGCCATCACGGTGGTCCCGATCGTCATCACCGCCCTCGCACGCCGACGGGCCGCCGCGCAGGAATAAGGAGGCGGCCCGGCTGAACAAGCTGCCTCAACCTTTGGCAGCAGAGTGGCTGGCCGATCAATCCGCTCAATGCTGAGAGGCCGATGAGCTCACCACTCTTCACGAAGCAGCATCTCGGGTGGAACCCCCGGAGTGGCTGAAGAGAACGTCCGTCATGTGGTTTCGCGCGCGCTCGATGCCGGACAGGGCGGTCTTCCGAATCACCTCGGCCTCCCCAGTCATGATCGCATCGACAAGTCGGCCGTGATTGACCGCACTGTAAGGACGACCGAGTTCCCTCCGCAGATTGAGGCACCGTTCGATCTCTTCATGAATCGACTGCACAGTCCGCGCCAGCAGCGGAATACCCGAAAGTTCGGCAATACGAACATGGAGCCGACTGTTGCGCGCGTTGCGCACCGGCGCCGAAGCATCTGGGTCGACGCTCTGAGAACTCAGCTCCTCGAGGTCGGCAAGCTCCTCGCTCGAAGCACGCTGAGAGGCCAGGACTGCAGCTTCGGGCTCGACCAATGTACGCAGCGTATAGAGGTCGTGAATCTCAGCGAAGTCGATGGACTTGACGAAGGTGCCCCTCTTGGGCAGCACCACCACGAGCCCCTCACGGCGGAGGTTGTTGATTGCCTCCCGAACCGGAGTCCGGCTCATCTCATACTGCTCGGCGATATCCGAATCCGAGAGCACCGACCCCGGACGGAGGCGTGCCTCGACGATATCCCTCTTCAGCCGGGAGTACGCCCGGTCCGCCATTGACACTTTCGCAACCATCGAACACTCCCTTTCGGCCACACCTCAATGCCCGATCATGCGGCGCAGGGTTGACTTTTCCCGCACCGCGATCCTAGCATTCCTGTTATATATTTCATGTATGTGACCTGCATGAAACGTATTCGCCCTTCCGTCCTCGCTGAGGACCTCACCACAACGGAGTGCTATGAGTTCACAACCACAAGGAGGGTCGATGACGCCCGAAGTCGAGACCGATCCGGGACCTGAGCAGGATCTCAACCCTGACAACCGCCTCTATCGCATCCTGAGCGCCATCGAACGAGCCGGGAACCGACTCCCCCATCCGTTCTGGCTGTTTGTCATCCTCTGTGCGCTCCTGGGTATCACGAGCGCGATCATGGCCGGGTTCGGAGTGTCAGTGACACTCCCCGCCGATGGGTCAACGGCCGCGGTCAAGAATCTGTTCTCGGTCGACGGAGCTCTCTTCGCCATCGAGAATGCCCTGACGAACTACGCAACGTTTCCGCCTCTCGCGATGATCGTGGTCGTCCTCCTCGGCGTGAGCATCGCAGAGCGCAGCGGGATGCTCACCGCCTTGCTGCGCGTGACAGTCGGACGCCTGCCGAAAGCATGGCTGACATTCTCGATCGCATTCGCCTCCATGATCGCGCACGTGATGTCGGATTCCGCATATCTTGTGATGATTCCCCTCGGCGCACTGGCCTTCCGAGCTGCGGGTCGAAGCCCGCTGCTCGGCCTCATGGTTGCCTATGCGGCCACTGCGGTCGGGTTCAATGCGAGCCCGCTCGTCACGCCCTCGGATGCGATCCGGGCTTCGCTGTCGATGGCGGCCTCGCACATCGTTGACAAGGACTACGTTGTCACGCCCTTCGCAACCTACTTCTTCACCGCCGCCTCTTCCGTCATCCTTTCGATCACGATTGCCGTCGTCGTCGATAAGCTGCTCAGTCGCCGTCCAGAGTTCTCCAAGAGCCGTCTTGAAGCAGATTTCACTGTGTCCGACCGGCTCTTCAACACGGACACGACCGCACAGACCAGCGGATCTGTGACTCTCAAGGCCGACGAACGCCGCGGCCTCATCATCGCCGCGGTCGTCTTCGTCATCGCAGCGGGCGGCATCGCGCTCATGCTCATGCCAGGCTCACCCTTCCGCGGAGAGGGTGGCAGCATCATCCAATCCCCGGTCCTCAAGAACATCGCGATCTTCATCGCCATCGTCTTCGGACTGCTCGGCATCGTCTACGGACGGATCACGAAATCGATCCCCACCCTCGGCGAGGTGCCGCCTGCGATGGCCGAGGGCATCCGCACGTTGGCACCAGTGCTTGTTCTGTTCTTCGTCGTAGCGCAGTTCCTCGCCTACTTCGAGTGGACCAATATCGGGTCGGTCATCAGTGTCAATGGTGCTGAGCTGTTCAAACAGCTCAATGCCCCACACCTTGTGCTGCTGCTCCTCATCGTCGCCGCGATCTGCGTGCTCAATATGCTCATCACCAGTGGCTCAGCCATGTGGTCGATCCTCGCTCCCGTGCTCGTCCCGCTCGTGATGTACATCGGGATGCGGCCGGAATCGGCGATGGTCGCGTTCATGATCGGCGACTCTGTGACCAACTGCCTCACGCCGCTCAACGGCTATTTCGTGCTCGCCCTCGGATATGTCCAGCACTTCCGCAAAGGCGCCGGCGTCGGCACGATGCTCTCCTTCACGCTTCCGCTCGCCATTGCGGTGCTCATCGTATGGACGGCCTTCTTCGTCCTCTGGTATCTGCTCGGAATCCCACTCGGACCGGGCGTACCTGTGCGCTGACCGCGCCGTCCGCGGTACCAACGGCACAACTGCTGCCACAACGAAAGGAACAGAGAAATGGGAACGATCGCCGTCATCGGCGCAGGCAATGTCGGACAGACGATTGCCGGACACATGACGTTGAATGGACATTCGGTCCGTCTGTACTCCGTCTGGGACCGAGAGTTCGAACCGATCCGTGATCGGGGAGGCATCGAACTCTTCGGAGATATCGAGGGCAAGGCGATGCCGAGGCTGCTCACGACCGACATCGAGGCCGCAGTGACCGGTGCCGAAGTCATCGTGGTGGCGGCACCCGCCTTCGCGCATCCCGGGCTTTCGGCATCGTTGGCACAGGTTCTGACGCCCGAGCAGCTCGTCGTCTTCCAGCCCACCGTGCTCGGCAGCGGTGTCGAACTGTCCCGGCAGTTCGCCCTGGAGAATCGTCGACCGAGCCTCATCGCAGAGAGTGCGACGAGCCTCTACACGTGCCGACTCAAGGAGCCGGCACGTGTATTCGTCGGCGCGATCAAGGACTCGATACGTATCTCGAGCCTGCCGAACAGTCGGACGCAGGAGGTCATCGATCGCTTGACGCCCCTCTTCGGGGAGCACTACGCCGCGGCCGTCGACAGTCTTGCGGTCGGGCTGAGCAATTCGAATCCGATCTATCACGTCCCGCCGGCAGTCCTCAACTTCAAAACGGTCGAGGATGCTGATCGTCTGCCCCAGCACACACTGGTGACACCGCGGATCGCAGAGGCCATCGAGGCTCTGGATCAGGAGAGACTGTCACTGTCTTCGACTCTGCACACGGACACGACCGGATTCTGGCAGTTCCTCGCCGATGCCTATGGGGTCACCGAAGGCTCGTTCGTCGACCGCGTCGTCCAAGGGTATGGTCGGCAGGCGTTTCCGGAACCGGATTCGCTCACCCATCGCTACTTCACGGAAGACATCCCTTTCGGGTTGGTCACATGGAGCTCGATCGGGCACGAGGCGGGCGTGGAAATGTCGCTCACCGACGGGTTCATCGCCATTGGCAGCGTTCTGTGCGGCGTTGACTTCCAGAAGACCGGCCGCACCGTCGACTCACTGGGACTGACTGGAGCCACGGTCGAAGACATTCTCGATGTCTTTCGCCACGGCGTCCGCTGAGAACGCGTCTGGCCGAACGACGGCGCCCAGCCGATAGGCGATGGGCGCCGTCGATCCACGGTTCTCACGTGGCACCGGCCCGAAGACTCAGCCGGTCAGACTCCTCACTCCCCTTGAACCGGCACCTCGTCGAGTTCACCGGTCATCTCATCCCGGGGAACCGCCTCGGCGCTGCCGGCGGAATTGTCCACGCTGTCATCGGCGGGCATCCCGGTCAGCCGTTCGGGGCTGAGGATCTCACCGAGCTGGTCCCGTTCGAGCAGACCGTGTTCGACGACGAGGTCGGAGATCGATTCGTTGCGCGCCAGCGCCTCCTTGGCCAGCTTCGCGGCGGACGCGTACCCGATGACCGGGGCGAGCGCGGTGATGACGGTGACCGAGCGGTCGACGATGTCCTCGAGCCGGTCCTCGTTGGCGGTGATCCCGGTGACGCAGTTGACGCGGAACGTCTGGCAGGCGCGCTCGAGCCAGGTAATCGACTGGAACAGAGAGTGGGCGATGATCGGTTCGAACGCGTTGAGCTGCAGCTGCCCGGCTTCGACGGCCATCGAGACGGTGACGTCGGCCCCGGCCACGGAGTAGGCGACCTGCGAGACCGCCTCGGGGATGACGGGATTGACCTTGCCGGGCATGATCGATGACCCTGCCTGGCGGGCGGGCAGATTGATCTCGCCGAGGCCGGCCTGCGGTCCCGAGGACAGCAGACGCAGGTCATTGGCGATCTTCGACAGCTTCAGGGCGCTGCGCTTGAGCGCCCCGGAGAACGTGATGAAGACACCCGTATCGGAGGTCGATTCGACGAGGTCGCCGGCCGTGACGAGGTCGAGTCCGGTGATCTCGCGCAGGTGTCTGATGACCGATTCCTTGTACCCGACGGGCGCGTTGATCGAGGTGCCGATCGCCGTCGCGCCCATGTTCACCTCGCCGAGGAGGGCGACGGCTTCCTCGAGGCGCTGCACATCCTCACGCAGCGTCGTTGCGAACGCCGTGAACTCCTGACCGAGGGTCATCGGCACCGCATCCTGGAGCTGGGTGCGACCGACCTTGACGATGTGCGCGAACTCGCGACCCTTGGCCGCGAACGCGTCGGCGAGGAGGGTGAGCTCCTGCAGCAGGTTCTGCAGTGAGAACGCCAAGGCGATCTTGATCGCCGTCGGGTAGGTGTCGTTCGTCGACTGGCTGTGGTTCGTGTGATCGTTCGGGTTGAGGAACGTGTAGTCGCCCTTGGGGTGACCGCCGATCTCGAGGGCGCGGTTGGTGATGACCTCGTTGGCGTTCATGTTCGTCGAGGTTCCGGCTCCGCCCTGGACGACGCCGACGGTGAACTGGTCATGGAGTCGGCCGGCCTTGATCTCCTCGCACGCGGAGTCGATGAGGTTGGCACGCTGTTCGTCGAGCGCTCCGATCTCGGCGTTCGCCCGGGCCGCGGCCTGCTTGACGCAGGCGAAGGCGCGGATGAAGTCGGGATAGACATTGATCGGGCGGCGGGTGATCGGGAAGTTCTCGTTCGCCCGGGCCGTGTGCACGCCCCAGTACGCGGTATCGGGGATCTCGAGGCTGCAGATCGAGTCGGTCTCGGTGCGGGTGGGAGCAGCCTGCGGGTTCTGGGCTGTCAGAGGAATCGAAGCGGTCTGCGGTGAGGATGAAGTCGACTCAGTCATAGTGTCTTCAGACTCTCACATTTCGATCGCCGACCGAAGGCGGACAACCCTCATGACACAGCCTCGGCGAAGTCAGCTGCGTGAACCGGCGAGTAGTCGCGGTACATCCGCTGAATCCCGATCTGGTCGGCGAGGTACTTCGCGTCGTGCCACACTCCCCAAATGAAGCTCGAGCCGCGCCGCGACAGCCAAGGCAGACCGAGGAAGTACATGCCGGGAACCGGGCTGACTCCGCGCTTCTGCACCGGGTAGCCGCGTTCGTCGAGGACACCCTCGACGCTGAGCCAGGAGTAGTCGACTCCGAATCCGGTCGCCCAGATCACGGTCCGAATTCCTGCAGCGGCAAGGTCGAGTTCGCGGATCGGGTCGCTGACGCACTCCGGGTCGGGACCGAGGATATGCGCTTCCGGTTCGGGCGGCAGGTCGAGCCCGTTGCGTTCGATGAATTCGTCGGCCTCACGCAGCAGTGAGAGGTAGTTTTCGTCGCCTCGGGCGATGTTCGCCTGGAGGTCGGCGCCAATCTGCAGCTTGCCGTCGGCATAGGCATTCGCCCGGCCGAGCAGCGTGATTCCCGAGCTCGCGAGGTCGCGGAAGTCGACGGTGTGTCCGCCTTGAGCCCCGCTGACGGCGATCGTGACATGCTCCGCCCCGGCCGGCGGTGTGGCCATGTCCCACTTGCCGAGCACTCCGAGCCACCAGCAGAAGTCGCGATTGCGGTAGGCGCGCGGCGGCCTGTCGTGCGGACCGACGGCGAGGTGGACCGGCCGGCCCGAGCGCTGGATCTCGGCAGCGATCTGGACGCCAGAGGACCCGGCGCCGACGACGAGGACTCCGCCGTCGTCGAGCTGCTCGGGGTTCTTGTAGGAGTTCGAGTGGATCTGGGTCAGTCCCACCTCGGCGGGAATGATGTCGGGGATCCGCGGGGTCTGGAACGGACCCGTCGCGGCGACGACGTAGTCGGCGTCGATGATGCCGGCATCCGTGGTCACCCGGAAGCCGCGGGACCCTTCGTTCTCGGTCACCGAGGTGGCGCTGACCCCGGTGCGCACCGGCAGGTCCTTGTCATCGACGAGGGTCTGGAAGTAGTCGGCGACCTGCCCTTTGGTGGCGAATCCGTCGGCGTCGGTGTCGGCGAATTCCTGTGTGGGGAACCGGTCGTGCCAGGCCGGCCCGTTGGCGACGAGGGAGTCCCAGCGGCGAGAGCGCCAGGCTTCTGCGACGCGGTCCTTCTCGAGGACGATGTGGGCCACTCCCCGATCGCTGAGATGTTCGCTCATCGCGATTCCGGCCTGGCCGCCGCCGATGACGACGACTTCGGTGGTTTCTGCGGCTGTGTTCGACATGGACACCCTTCCGTCGGTGCCGCGTTGGGACGGCACGTGCTTCGTTGCTGGTGGGCACAACTTCGTCGTTGCCCTGACGCCCTCCAGCAAACCGCAGGTGAGAGTGGCATTGCCAATAGTTCTTCACGGTCCACTGCATCTTATGAATAGATGCAGTCCACAGAAGTCAATCACTTAGAGGTATCGAACACCGCACCTTTCGGTCCGTGAGGGAATGCCATTTCCGCAGACCGCATATCACCCATCCGCGACGCCCGTCGCCTTACTCGGGAGCCACCTCGGCGAGGATCTCGCGGACGATCTCCGTCACTGCCGCGACCTTCGCCGTCCGCCCGGAACGGGCGAGAGTCGACACAGCCACGTGCAGGGTCGGCACGGGATCGGAGATCTCGAGGATCGTCGTCCGCTCCCCCGTATAGGTCTGCCGGATCCGCGGCCGCTGATTGAGAATGGAGAAGCCGAGGCCCATTGCCACCATCGACCGGACCGTCTCGTAGCTCGAGCTGCGGTAGCGCACATGCGGGGTGATCCCGGCCAGGCGCAACATGTTGAGGAAGTACTCGCGGCTGTCGGGCAGGTCGAGGAGGACGAACGAGTCGCCGGCGAGCTCCGCGAGCGAGATCTTCTTCCGCCGGGCCAGTCGGTGATCGGTGCCGACGATGACGTGCGGTCGGGCCTCGCCGACGATCTCGGCGCGGATACCGTCGGATTCGGTGAGATCGTAGTTGAGCGCGAGTTCGACCCGACCGCTGCGCAGCGCGTCGATGCTCTCCTCATGATCCCCTTCGACGACCTCGACGCTCAGCTCAGGATGGCGTTCGCCCAGTCGTTGGAGCAGCTGCGGCAGCAGGAAGGGCGCGATCGTCTGGAAGCAGGCGATGACGATGGTTCCGCGCACTTCGCGCTGTCCGGCCTGAATCGAGTCGACGGCGTCGGTGATCCGCCCGAAGATCTCCCGGGTCTCATGGAGCAGGCTCTCGCCGGCCGAGGTGAGGACGAGGCCCTTCGAGTGCTGGCGCACGAACAGCGGAGCACCGAGGGCCTTCTCCAGCTGGTTGATCGCCGTCGACACCGCCGACTGCGCGATGTGGAGTTCCTGGCTGGCCTCGGTCATATTGAGCGTCTTCGAGCATTCGGCGAAATACGACAGCTGGGTGAGCGTGATCGCGAATCTCTGCACCATTGCGGCCCCCTGCGACGAAGAATCTGTTTTGTAGATGCTCTGACTAAATTATAACTATTTCACAGATGAATGGAATGTCTCGAGAATGGGTGGCAGACAACGACCGCTTCACTCGACGAGGAGACGCCGCCATGGCAGAGCCGACGCACACACGACTGAGAATGTTCAACACCAAGGACACCTACCCGGAGCAGAACCTCGACAACGATCTGTGCCAGGCCGTGGTCGCCGGCGGCGTCGTCTACCTGCGTGGGCAGATCGGCCAGGACCTCGAGACCCGGGAGTCGGTGGGCATCGGCGATGTCACCGCCCAGGCGGAGAAGGCGATGGCGAACATCGCGATGCTCCTCGAGGAGGCCGGCAGCAGTCTGGCCGACATCGTCAAGGTCACCGTCTACATCATCGATCCCCGTTACCGCGAGGACGTCTACCGGACCATGGGCAAGTGGCTGAAGGGCGTCTTCCCCGTCTCGACGGGCATCGTCGTCCAGGCCCTGGCGCGCCCCGAGTGGCTCGTCGAGATCGACGCCACCGCCGTCATCAGCGAGAACTCCGCTACGAACACCGGCACCGAGGCGGGACGGTCCGAGGTGGCCCAGTGACCTTCTCGCTCCTCCTCCACGACCCCGAGACCGGGGAGTTCGGCTCCGCGATCTCCTCATCCTCGCCGGCCGTCGCCGCACGCTGCATCAGCCTGGCCGACGGGGTCGGCGGGGTGAACTCCCAGAACATCACCGACCCGCGGCTCGGCCCGGCCATCATCGACGAGATGAGCTCCGGCAAGGACGCACAGTCGGCACTCGATGCGGTCGTCGCCGCTGCCGATCCCACCGCGATCGACTTTCGGCAGCTGCTCGTCATCGACGCCGCCGGGAACACCGCCGCACACTCGGGCGCGCAGGCGCTCGGCGTCTTCGGTGCCCGCACCGAGACCAACGCAGTGGCCGGAGGAAACATGCTCGCCGACCTGACAGTCCTCGACGCCTTCGTCGAGACCGCACTGTCTGCCACCGGTCGTCTCGAAGAACGCCTCTTCGCGGCCTTCGAGGCAGCGATGGCCGCCGGCGGGGAGGCCGGCCCCGTCCACTCGGCGGGCCTGTCCGTGGTCAACGGCTCCGGGTGGAGGGTCACCGATCTGCGTGTCGACTGGGCCGATGAGGATCCGATCGGGCAGCTCGGCCGCCTGCTGGAGATCTGGATGCCGCAGCGCGACGACTACATCACGCGCGGCCTCGATCCGGCCGCCTCACCGTCGTACGGCGTGCCCGGTGACGATCGATGACCAGCGCACTCAAGGACCGCATCGCCGCCCGGGTCGCCGAGACGGCACCGAAGCTCATCGAGCTGTCGAACTCCCTCCACGACGATCCCGAGCTCGGCTGGCAGGAGTTCCGCTCCTCGGCCGCCGTCGCCGGTGTCCTCGCCGAGCACGGCTTCACCGTCGAACGCCCCTATCTCGACCTCGACACCGCCTTCCGCGCGACGTTCGGCTCGGGTCGGTTCACCATCGGATTCCTTGCCGAATACGATGCCCTGCCCGGCCTCGGCCACGCCTGCGGCCACAACCTCATCTCCGCCATGAGCGTCGGCGGGGCGATCGGCCTCGCCGCGGTCGCTGACGAGCTCGGCATCACCGTCGAGGTCATCGGCACCCCAGCCGAAGAGGGAGGCGGGGGCAAGATCGAGCTGCTCGACCGCGGCGCCTTCACCGAACTCGACTTCGCCCTCATGGCCCACCCCGCGCCCGTCGATGTCGCCGAAGCCGAACCTTTCGCCGTCACCCATTGGCACGTGAAGTACACGGGCCGGGCCGCCCATGCCGCCGCCTATCCCGAGCGCGGCGTCAATGCCAATGACGCTTTCCTCATCGCCCAGGTGGCCCTCGGTCTGCTGCGCCAGCAGCTGCCGAAGACCGTGCGTGTCCACGGGGTGATGACCAACGGCGGCGAAGCCCCCAATGCGATCCCCGCGAAGACCGAGGGTCGCTGGTACGTCCGCGCCGAATCGACGGACGAACTGCTCGCACTCGAGCAGAAGGTCATCAACTGCTTCGAGGCCGGGGCCCTGGCCACCGGGGCCGAACTGAGGATCACCCCGGAGAGCCGCCGGTATTCGGAGATGCGCACCGACGAGACCGCGCTCGACTTCTACCGTTCCAATGCGACGGCGCTGGGGAGAGACTTCGACGTCGACCCGATCGCCGCCACGATGAACCGTGCGTCGACGGACATGGGCAATGTCTCCCAGATCGTCGACGCGATCCACCCCTACATCGGCGTGGGCGGCGAGGCGAGCAATCATCAGGCGGCCTTCGCCGAATCGTGCATCGGAGACCTGGCCGAACACACACTCATCGACGGTGCCACAGCATTGGCGTGGACCGCAGCAGATGTGAGCGTCCAACGGGCCTGAGCGAGCGACACACCAGCTCGGCGAACCGACAGCAGCCGCCCGCATGCACCGAGCTGGTGTCGGCACACCGAGCCGAAGCCGCCGGCGCAACGGTGGCGACAACGAATCCGAAGGAGGACTCGAATATGTCAGGTGACACACAGGCCGCCGCGGGGCTGGCCCATCAGAAAGGTCTGCGCAAGAGCGTGATCGCCGGATCGATCGGTGTTCTCGTGCACTGGTTCGACTGGGCGGTCTATGCCTACATGGCCACGACGATCGCGGCGATCTTCTTCCCCGACGAGGACAGCACCGCGGGACTGCTCGCCACCTTCGCGGTCTTCGCCGTGTCATTCCTCGTCCGCCCGATCGGTGCGGTCATCTTCGGCCGACTCGGCGACAAGCTCGGCCGCAAGCACACCCTGTCTCTGGTCATCCTCGCCATGGCCCTATCGACGCTCGTCCTCGGTGTGCTCCCGACCTACGGAACGATCGGCGTGCTCGCTCCGATCCTCCTCATCGTCACCCGCATCGTCCAGGGCCTGGCCGCCGGTGGCGAATTCGGCAGCGCGGCGGCCTTCCTCGGCGAGTTCTCACCGCCGAAGCGCCGCGGCTTCGGCTGCAGCTGGCTCGAGGTCGGCTCGCTGGCCGGATTCCTCCTCGCCTCCTTCGTCGTCTTCCTCCTCAACCAAGCGCTCACACCCGACCAGGTCAGCGCCTGGGGATGGAGGATCCCGTTCCTCATCACCGTGCCACTGGGCTTCATCGGCCTCTACATCCGCCGGAAGATCGAGGACACCCCGGAGTTCGAGGCCCTGCAGAAGATGGAGACCGTCTCCGAGGCACCGCTGCGTGAGGTGTTCAAGCGCAATCCCAAGCAGTTCCTCCAGACCTGCGGCATGGAGACGTTCATGAACGTCACCTTCTACGTCGTCCTCGTCTACCTGCTCACCTACCTGGAGACAGCGGTCGGCATCGAACCCGGCCGGGCGGCGCTGCTGTCGACTCTGGCTTCGGCGCTCGGACTCATCATCGTCCCTCTGGCGGGCCTCGCCTCGGACAGGTTCGGACGCAAGCCCGTGCTCATGACTGCGGCCATCGCGCTCACCGTGCTCTCGGTTCCGCTGTTCCTCCTCATGGGCGCCGACTACCCCTGGGCCTCTTTCGTCTCGACGTTCGGCCTGGCGTTCATCCTCGCGATCATCCTCGGCACTCACGCCGCCACCGTCGTCGAGCTCTTCCCGACCCGCACGAGGCAGACTGGTCTGTCCATCGCCTACGCCCTGACGGCCGCACTCTTCGCCGGCACGGCGCCGTACATCCTCACCTGGCTCATCGATTCCACCGGCAGCACCCTGAGCCCGGGGTGGTTCCTCGCCGTCGTCGGTGTCATCGGCATCGTCACCGTCGCCTCGCTGCCCGAGACCCGCGGCATCGACCTGCTGCGCTCCGACGACCTCGAGGAGTCATCGGCCTCCCCCGTCGCCGAGGCGGCAGCGCCGGCCGAAGGCCCCAGCCCCTCGCCCGTCGAACCCTCCGGCGACCGCTGACCGCTGTCACTGCCCACTCGCTTCCCGCACCACACTCGAAGGAGACCTTCCATGACCGCGACCCTGACCGACACCACGACCCGACCGGCGACCCTGGCCGAGTGGCAGGCCGCAGCAGCGGCTCTGAGCATCGACGGACGCCCAGTCATCAACGGGCAACGGGTCGATGCACGCTCGGGGCAGACTCATCCGAAGACGAACCCCGCCACCGGTGAGGTGATCTCGCAGCTCCACCTCGGTGACGGATCCGATGTCGATGCTGCGGTGGCGAGCGCTCGCGCCGCGTTCGATGGCGGCGAGTGGTCGCGCGCCTCGGCGACCCATCGACGTGAGGTGCTGCTGCGCCTGGCCGATCTCATCGAAGCGCGGTCGGACGAATTCGCCCTCCTCGACACGCTCGACATGGGCAAGCCGATCGGTGAGTCCTCGACGATCGACGCCCCGGGGGCCGCGGCCCTGTTCCGCTTCTACGGTGAGACGATCGAGAAGCTCAGCGACGAGATTCCCGTGACCCCGGCGGGGTCGACGGCGCTCGTCACCCGCGAACCGTTGGGCGTCATCGGGGTCATCGTTCCGTGGAACTATCCGCTGGAGATCGCGACGTGGAAGATCGCGCCCGCCCTGGCGGCCGGCAATGCACTGGTCGTCAAACCGCCGGTCGAGGCCTCGCATTCGGTCCTGCTGCTGGCCGAGATCGCTGCCGAGGCGGGGCTGCCCGCGGGCATCCTCAACGTCGTTCCCGGTCGCGGGTCTGTCGTCGGTACGGCACTGGCCCGGCACATGGACGTCGACATGCTCGGCTTCACCGGGTCCACCGAGGTCGCCAAGCAGCTCCAGGTCTACGCCGGGGAGTCCAATATGAAGCGTTTGGCACTCGAGGCCGGAGGCAAGAGCGCGAACGTCATCTTCGCCGACACCGATGACCTCGCTGCCGCGGCTCGGAAGGCGGCGTTCGGCATCTTCTACAACCAGGGAGAGGTCTGCTCGGCCACCTCCCGGATCTTCGTCGAACGCCCCGTGTACGAGGAGTTCGTCCATCTGCTCGAGGACGCGGCAGAGGACTTCCAGCCCGGGGATCCGCTCGATCCCGAGAGCGCGATCGGCTGCCTCGTGTCCGAGAAGCACGCCGATGAGGTGTGGGAATGCATCGAACAGGCTCGCGCGGACGGCACCATCGTCCAGGGCGGCAACCGCCCGGAGATCAACGGCCGCCGTACCTTCATCGACCCGACGATCGTCACCGACCTGCCTGCCGATCACCGCCTGCACAGCCACGAGATCTTCGGACCGGTCGCCCTCGTCACCCCCTTCGACACCGAGGAGGAGGCGATCGCGAAAGCCAACGAAACGCCCTACGGTCTGGCCGCGGCCCTGTGGACGGGCAGCATGGCCCGGGCCCATCGGGTCTCCGCGCGCCTGGTCGCCGGCACTGTCTCGGTCAACACCGTCGACGCCCTGGGCTTCACCACGCCCTTCGGCGGATTCAAGCAGTCCGGCTTCGGCCGCGACCTCTCCGTCCACGCCCTGGAGAACTACTCGGACTTCAAGACGACCTGGCTGCAGTGGGGGTGAAGCACCATTTGGCCCTTCGTGTCTCATCTTTCGCGAATACGGGAAAGGTGCAACGCGGTCAGACAGCTCCATACGCAATCTCAATAGAGACCACAAAGAAGTGAGCAGAAAATGAGTGCAAAAGTCCCGGAACTCCGATCAGTCGAATTTGTTCCACACAACGAGCGGCATGGACATCCCGCCAGCCAGTTCCCCCTCTGGTTCAGCGTCAACATGATGGTGTTGACCACTCTGACTGGAGGTATCGGGGTTCTCTCCGGTCTCAACATGTTCTGGAGCGTCGTCGCAATCATTTGCGGCAATTTCCTCGGCGCATTCTTTGTCGCCGGTCACTCTGTGCAAGGCCCGGTTCTCGGAATCCCCCAGATGATTCAGAGCCGCGCGCAGTTCGGAGTCTTTGGCGCAGCCATCCCTTTGTTCGCAGTACTCATCATGTACATCGGCTATCTCGCAAGCAATTCAGTTATTGCTGGAGACGCCATCGACGCGGGCACACCAATAGGAAAGAATTGGGGCATCGTCATCTCAGGCCTGGTGATTCTCGTAATCACCTTCTACGGTCACGACCTCATTCACAAGATCGAACGCTGGTTCGCCATCATTCTCGGAGCAGGGTTCCTGGCTGTGACGGCAGTGGTGATACAACACGGTCTTCCGTCAAACTCTTGGAATGCCGGCAATTTCAACGGCACCGCGTTCCTTCTGCTCATTGCTGCGACAGCAACCTGGCAATTGACGTTTGCCCCGTACGTTGCGGACTATTCGCGATACCTGCCAAGCAGCACCAGCGGAAAACAGACATTCATTTTCACTTATCTGGGCCTTGTGGTCAGCACCACATGGCTGATGACGCTCGGCGCCATGTTGACCACGATTTTCCCCGAGTACGGCTCCCAGCCCAGTCAGACGATTGCAGGGCTCTTCCCAAGCGCGCTAGCTCCGGCGGTCTATATATTCATCGTGATAGGCGTCATTGCTACAAACGTATTCAATCTGTATGGCGCATTCATGTCGCTGACCACAATCGTTGATACCTTCAGACGAGTCAAGACAACCTTGTCTGCTAGAGCGGTGCTGTTCCTCATCGTCTTTGCCGTCGCCACTTTGGTGGCCGTATTGGCGAGCAGCGACTTCATGACCTTCTTCGAGAACCTACTGCTTGTTCTCGGCTACATGTTGTTCCCGTGGACCACGATCAACCTCGTCGATTTCTTCTTCGTCCGAAAGGGTCGATACGTCGTCGGCGACATCTTCGATCCCAATGGGCGATACGGTCGATTCAATTCGCGTGCACTGATCGCCTACGGCGCGACAATGCTGGTTGAGATCCCATTCATGAGCACTGCGTTCTTCACCGGATTCCTCTTCGAAGCAGTCGGCGGAATCGATTACGCCTGGATCATCGCCCTGACCTTGCCGGGAATCATCTATTTCGTGCTCATGCGCCGAACGCGACGCATGGCTGATCGCCTGGAATCGGACACCACCGTCGACGAGATGAGCTCACCGCTCGAATCCCTCACCGACATAGATGAGAACTCACCAAGCATCCCTTCCGTCAAACGTCCAGAAAACAATGAGCCGGTCTGAACTGGCTGCAATCAAAAGGAGAGAATCAATGGCACGTTTTGAAAACTCGATCTTCATCGTCACTGGCGGTGGATCCGGTTTGGGCAGAGCAACCAGCCTGCGCTTGGCCTCTGAAGGAGCTCGCATCGGCGTATTGGACCTGCAACTCAAATCGGCGGAGACGGTGGCGGAGGAAATCAATACCGTCGCTGACGGTCATGCCATCGCGTTGGAAGCCGACGTCACCGAGGCCGACGCAGTCGAATCTGCAGTCGCCCAGGCCACTACTGAGTTCGGTGGGCTCCACGGCGTCGTCAACTGTGCAGGGATTGCTCTCGGGGAGGGAGGAGTGGTGGACTGCACTGAGAAAGCGTGGGACACGATGATGAATGTCAACGTCAAGAGCATCTTCCTCACTGGCAAATACGCGATTCCAGAGATCGTCAAGTCTGGGGGCGGCTCGATCGTCAATATCGCTTCGGTTTTCGGCTTCGTCGTCAACAAGGACGAGTGCGCCTACGCTGCGTCAAAGGGCGCAGTCGTCAACCTCACTCGTCAGATGGCATTACAGCACGCTTCAGACAAGCTTCGCGTCAATGCCGTCTGCCCTGCAGATGCAGACACTCCGCTCATTGATGGACTCATCGGTAAGACCGGTGCTGACCTAGAAGCTGAAAAGGCTGAGCTCGCCGCCCCGATCCCCATGGGACACCTGACGAAACCAGATGACGTGGCCGCCGCAATCAGCTTCCTCCTGTCTTCTGACTCAGAGTTCATCACAGGTGTTTCACTCCCAGTCGATGGCGGATTCCTCGTTCAGTAGCCCCCGCTATTAAGCGCAACTGCCAACGCCAATGCAGTTCTCGGCGCCAGCTCCGTCACGAGCTGGCGCCGAACTGCATTCGCAGGAAGGCAGAATGCGCAGAAATGAGGTGCAATCCAGTCACCCTAATGTCGCCTCCACCAGCCTGCACCCGGTCAGCACCTCGGCGTTGGCGGCGATGAGCCGGAAGATGTCATCGACGTCGAGCGGTGTCCCGCCCATGAAGTGCAGCCCGTAGGCGTCTTCGAGGGCCACGAGGTTGCTCGCCGCCGTCTCCTCGGGCAGGGCCATTGTGAAGGCTCCGGAATCGACGCCCTCGGTGAGCACCGCGGCGTAGAGGGAGACTTCGAGCCGATACATCTCCGCCATGAGCCCTGCGTGGAAGGTATCCCTGTACGCGTGGGTATGCAGCTCATTGAGCACTTGGAAGTCGACGTCGTCGCGTGAGCGCGGGATGCCGCTGCGGATGATCCGGGCGAGCCTGGTCGCCGGCGGCTCGTCTGCGCTCCCCTGCTCGCGACGGCTCCAATAGAACCGCGACACCGCGTCCTCGTGTACTTCTCGCACTAGGTCTCCGAGGTCGGGATAGTAGTACGCCACCGATCCGGCACCCAGTTCCGAGTGTGCGGCCACGTCGATGGCGCGCAGTCCGTTGAGTCCGCGCTGCGCGATCGCCTGCTTCGCCGCCTGCACCAGCTGTGCACGGCGTCCCGCCTGATTCTTCGGTCGTGCCATGGCTCCATTATCTCCTGAAGTGATGCAGGCAAACGCGGATCGGTATGGCCGTAACTCTGTCAATCGGCGGCCGCCCGTGCAATTCTTTACGGTGTAACTCAAAGAACTCTATCGGACGCCCACTCACAAGGAGGTGGATGGTGTCTTCCCTTGAACGCACGACCGCATACGCGGACGAACAGAAGCAGCATCTGAAGAAGACGCTCGGCCGATTCGACATCGTGCTCATCGTCATGTCGGCGGTATTGAGCATCGAGGTCCTCGCCGAGACCGCAGGATTCGGTGCGGAGACCTTCACATGGACGCTTGTCCTCGCGATCTTCTTCCTCGTGCCCTACGCGCTCGTCTTCGCCGAGACCGGCAGCACCTTCGTCGGTGAGGGCGGAGCCTATATCTGGGTCCGCCAGGCTTTCGGCCGGCCGTTCGGCGCGATCGCCTCGATCCTCAGCTGGGTCACCCAGCCCGTATGGGTCGGCGGTTCGATGGCGTTCCTCGCCACCGGCACATGGAACCAGTTCATCAGCCCGCTCGAGGCCGGGTCGATCGGCGACTGGATCTTCAAGATCGTCTTCATCTGGATCACGGTGATCGCGGCGATTCTGTCGCTGGCGAAGGCGAAGTGGCTGCCCACGCTCGGCGGCGTGCTCAAGGTCATCTTCATCGCGTTCTTCCTCTTCACCACGATCATCTATGCCGCCCAGCACGGCGTTCAGCCGCTCCACCTCTCGGACTTCAGCCCCAGCCTCGGCGGTTTCCTAGGGCTTGTGCCGCTCCTGCTGTTCTCCTACCTCGGGTTCGAGGCATCGAACAGCGCCTCGGACGAAATGAAGAACCCGAAGAAGGACATCCCCGTCTCGATCGCACGTTCCGGTTTCATCTCCGCGCTCTGCTATCTCCTGCCGGTCCTCGCCATGCTGCTCGTGTTGCCGACCGAGACGATCACCGGCATCGGTGGACTCCTCGACGCCGTGCAGACGGTGTTCACCGTCTACGGTCCCGCCGCTGATTTCATGGTCGTGCTCGCAGCACTGATGTTCGTCATCATCCTCGCCTCACAAGGCGCGGCCTGGATGATCATGAGCGATCGGATGCAGGCACTGACTGCGGCCGACGGCGCCTTCTTCGGAGGCTTCTTCGGCAAGATCTCCCGCACACTGGGCACACCGGTCAAGGTCAATCTGCTCTCGGGGACCGTCGCCACGGTGTTCCTCATCGCGGCCATGCAGCTCAGCGGTGATGCCGGTGCACTGTTCGGGGTCGTCCTCTCAATCTCGATCTCGACCTTCCTGCTCAGCTATTTGCTCATCATTCCCGCGGCCATCAAGTTGCGGTGGAAGCATCCCGGTATCGAACGCCCCTTCCAGGTGCCTGTCGGAAATGTCGGGTTCACCATCATCGGCGGCATCGCCTTCCTCTGGATCCTGCTCGGATCCTGGGTCGCGATCTTCCCCGGCACACTCGATCGGCTCTTCGGGCAGGAGTACAACTTCCTCGACGAATGGGGCGTCGATCAGGGACCGTTCACGGCCCTCACTCTCGGCACCCTCGGTGCCCTCGCCGCGCTGGCCCTGATCGGATACGTCCGCGGGCACCGGGTCCGCGTCTTCCGCCCCACACCCGCCGATCCTCAGGATCTGCTCGACGACCTCGACCCCGCTCTCGACAGCAAACTCGATACACAGAAAGGCATGTGAAGACCATGACTGCACCGACAACGACCGCCGTCGGCACTTCGACTGCACATCCCCTCGACCGCCTGACCGGTGAGGAGATCGAGCTCAACCGGGCCATCATCGTCGATGCCGGCTACGTGAGCGAGCAGACGCTGTTCGCTCTCGTCAGCCTCGTCGAACCGGATAAGCGCGAGGTCATCGCAGGTGCCACCGACCTCGACCGCCGCGTGCGCTCGCTCATCATCGATCGCGACACCGGGGAGCAGACGGAGCTCCTCGTCTCGCTGACCGAGCGCAAGGTCCTCTTCGCCCGTGTGCTCGATGTCGCGGCCGAGGGTCAGGCTCCGATCACCATGACCGAGTACGAAGAAGCCGAGCAGATGATCCGCAACGATGCGACGTGGCGGGCGGCCGTCGCGGCTCGCGGCATCACCGATGTCGAGACCGTGCGCATCTGCGCGCTCTCGGCCGGATGCTTCGACATTCCCGGCGAGGCCGGCCGCCGCCTCGTACGCGGTTCGTCCTTCATTCAGTCGGACCCGCAGGACAACGCGTGGGCGCATCCGCTCGAGGGGCTCGTCGCCTACCTCGACCTCAACACCGGTGAGGTCGTCGAGGTCGTCGATACCGACATCGTGCCCGTGCCCCAGGAGCGCTTCGACTACCATCTCGATTCCTGGCTTCCCGAGCCGCGGACGACGCAGAAGCCGATCGAGATCACCCAACCCGAGGGCGCGAGCTTCACCCTGAACGGGGATGTCCTCGACTGGGAGAAGTGGCAGGTCCGACTCGGCTTCGATCCGGTCGAAGGCCTGGTGCTCCATCAGATCAGCTTCGATGACGAGGGCGAGCGCCGCCCCATCGTCTACCGCGCCTCGGTGGCGGAGATGGTCGTGCCCTACGGCGACCCCAGCCCGGTGCGCTTCTGGCAGAACTACTTCGACGCCGGCGAGTACTCGATGGGCAAGAACACGAACTCACTCGAACTGGGCTGCGACTGCCTCGGCGAGATCCACTACTCGGACGCGGTGCTCGCCGATGATCAGGGGCATGCGCACACGATCACGAACGCCATCTGCATCCACGAAGAGGATGCCGGGATCCTGTTCAAGCACACCGACGAATTCACCGGCGCCGTCGATGTGCGCCGGAACCGCCGCCTCGTCATCTCCTTCTTCATCACCGTCGGCAACTACGACTACGGCTTCTACTGGTACCTCTACCTCGACGGCACGATCGAACTCGAGTGCAAGGCCACCGGCATCGTCTACACGGCCGTATACGGTGACGAGGCTCAGCGGCAACGCTGGTCGTCTCCCCTCGGCGACGAGGGACTGGGCATGCCCTTCCATCAGCACATGTTCTGTGCTCGGCTCGACATGCAGGTCGACGGCATCGCCAACGCCGTCGACGAGCAGGAAGCTGTCCGCGTGCCCTTCGGCGACGACAACCCCTACGGCAACGCCTTCACCCGCAAGCTCACCCGACTCACCGCCGAGGGCGGACGGACAGCCGATGGTGAGGCCGGGCGGGTCTGGCACATCGTCAATCCGGACAAGACCAATCGGCACGGCTTCCCAGTCGGCTATGAGCTGCGCGTGCCCGACGAGCCGACGATGATGGCGGCCGAAGGTTCGTCGATCTCGAAGCGGGCAGACTTCGGGTCGAAGCACATGTGGCTGACGCACTTCGACGCGGATGAGCGGTTCCCCTCAGGTACGTATCCGAATCAGAACCCGGGTGCCGGCACCATTACGCAGTGGATCGAGCAGCAGCGACCGGTCGATGGTGACGACATCGTCGTGTGGGCGTCGTTCGCGATGACACACTTCCCCCGTCCCGAGGATTGGCCGATCATGCCCGTCGACAAGCTCGGGTTCACAATGAAGCCCTATGGCTTCTTCGACAGGAACCCCGCCCTCGACGTGCCGCGCCCGAAATCGGGTCATTGCAGCACCGAGACCGGGCACTCCTGCGAGTGCGACTGAGGGGAATCCACGATGAGCAGCGTGGCATCGTTCCTCATGGTCGCATCGGGAGTCTTGTGCCTCACCGGCGCCGTTGCGTCGAAAGGACGACCGGCCATCGTCGCCGCGGTCGTGATGGTTCTTGCCATGATCGATTTGGCCTACACCGCCCTCGTCCCGGCAGTCGTTTGGTCGGGGGCGCTGCTCCTCGCCGGGATCTGCTTGGCAGTGTTCCTCCGATCGTCGTCCGAGGTTCCCTCGCCGAGGCGGTCCCCCGCTCTCGTCGCGAGTGGCCCGGACGGCGCGCCGGAGTCGGAGGCCGACCGCGGGCTTCGGTCATCTGCCGCGTCTGAACGTAGCGGTTCCGGGGAGTCGCACCCGGGACCGACGGCTGCGATCCTCTCCGCCATCACCTATCCGGTCATGGCGTGGCAGGTCCTCAACCATGGGGCGCATATGAGCGGTTCGACGCATGCCGGCGGTCACGGTCATCATGCCGGCGACATGTCGCTCATCAGTACGTTCCTGACGGTGGCTGTCGTCGTCCTCGCCGTGCTCTTGGTGATCTGCGCTGTCCATGACATCGTCCGAAGGCGCCCTCTAGTTTCTTTCGACTGTTGGGGGATGGCAGCAATGATCGTGGTGATGCAGTTCCTGCACTGACCGGATTAGTCACTGACCGGCGAAATAGAGATGGGAATGCGTAGCGCACCGTGGGTTGAACTGCGCGGCGCATTCCGGGCATTCATCGGTTGCTTTGTAGGCGCTGATCGTCAGTTCGCTCCAGCAGTTCCCGCACAGGATGGCGGGCTGGTCGAACTTCTCCCCTGGCCATTGCTGCGCGGGATGATCGGCAGTCTCAGAGTGGCAAAGGTGGCAAGGATAGTAGCGGTCGCAGCAGGCGAAGCGGATCGCGATGATATCGAGCTCGGTGGCGTAGTGGACGCACCGAGTGTGCTCATCGACCGTCGGGCCGAATACCTCGGGGATCCGCGTCATTGCTCACTGGTCCTTTCCGGCACGTCGAGACTAGGGCTGGTCCTGGTCCGATCCAGCCTAGCCGTTGCGGTTCGCCACCTGGTCCGGCGATCATCCCAGTAGAGTGGAAACCCCCGAGCCGATGAGGATCCATGCCGCAGATTGACGACTACGTCCACCCCTTCGCCGAGGTGGCACTGAGCAACATCACCCGTGAATATCCGTTCGCCTCCCACCATCTGGCGCGGAGTCTGGCCGATATCGTGCCGGCGGTGGAGAAGCACCCCGCATTCGCGAACTCATATGACTGGCATTCGAGCGTGCACATGCACTACCTGCTGGCATCGCTGCTGGAGACTGAGGTGGCCCAGGGTGCCGGTTGGCGCGAACGCGCGATCGAGGTCCTGTCTTCGCATCTGAGCGAGGAAAATATGTTCGCTGAGGCGGCCTTCCTCCGTGAGAATCCTTCGTGGGAGCGGCCGTATGGCTGGGCCTGGACTGTCGAGCTCAACCGAGTGCTCAATGCCAGCAAAGTAGGCGAGTTGCGTGCGCTCGGCGCGAACACTCAAGTGCTCGCGGATACGGTCTTCGATCTTACATCGACATGGCTACCGAAGGTGGCCGCGCCGGTTCGACACGGGGTGCACTCGAATACAGCCTTCGGGCTGCGCCGGATTCTCATCGGTGCTCGTGCCGCAGACCGGCATGATGTCATCGACGTGATTGCCGGTGCGGCGCGTCGATTCTTCGCCGAAGATGCCGCCTGGAACTTCACCCAGGAACAAAGCGGCCACGATTTCCTCTCCCCCGGCCTGTGCGAGGCCGACCTCATGGCTGAGATCCTCACCGAGGATGAGCTAGCGTCATGGCTGTCGAGTTGCCTTTCGGAACTGTCCCCCGAGTCGCCGGCGCTCACACCCGTCAAGGTCCTCGACCCGACCGACGGTCAACAGAGCCATCTTTACGGTTTAGGACTCTCAGTTGCGGCATCGGTGATGCGATTGGCTCCGAAGTTTGAGGCGATCGCTGAGAAGTCGGGAGACGAGGACCTTCACGCCCAGGCGAAAGGCATGCTCACCCGAGTCGATTCGCTGATGGCTCCTGGCCTCGAAGCCGCTATCTCGGACGAGTATGTGTCGTCGCACTGGATCGCGACGTTCGCGTGGGAGGCTCTTCGTCTCAATATGCCCGTGTCTTGAGTCGCCGAATAGTTAACTTCGATAATGCAATCCTGATCAGGAACGACATTGGTTGATCGTTGACATAATCTAAGAACATGGTGAAAGTCATCCGAGTCGTCGGCGCTGTGATCGAGCACCACGGCAGGATTCTCGCTTGCCGGCGCCGCCCAGATAGGGCCGAAGGTGGCAAGTGGGAGTTTCCTGGCGGAAAAATAGAAACTGGCGAAACTCCTCAGCAAGCGTTGTCTCGAGAAATATCCGAAGAACTCGACCTACACGATGCAAAGGTCCGCGATCTCGTCACGCGGGCCACCACCCAGAGCGGCGACAAACGCATCGATCTGGCGTGCTACTTCGTTGACGTGACCACACTTCCAAGCTCTAGCACCGATCACGACTCGATGAAGTGGTGCACTCGAGAACAGCTCTCCAATCTCCAATGGGCGAGGGCAGATTTGCCAACTGTGGAAAAACTAGCCACCGGCGCACCAACACCTGAAAACCATTCAGACAGGAGCAAAGATGCCCAACGGTGAACCCGACGGATTACGCGCAGCCGCGATCGACTGGTTAGAGATGAGAACTGACAGCGGGCGAGAACCACTCACCCGTGAGGATCTCAGCGATTTCCATTTTGCAAATAGCGAAACGCGCCTAATCGCACCGATGCAGGGCATTTGGAAGCCCGGCAACTACTCGGCCGCTTTGTCTTTTCGCACGTCGTACACAGCACCGGGTGAATCACCTCCCTACGAAGACTCCACCGGAATTGACGGTCGATTTAGGTACAAATGGCGAGGCACAGATCCCAACCACCCTGAAAACGTTGGACTACGGGAGGCTCTGAACAACCACCTCCCACTGATCTGGTTCCGCGGAGTTGCACAAAGCCCTGCCCGTTACCAAGTCATTGCTCCGGTTTTCATCGTTGATGAGGAGCCTGAGCACCAACAATTTGTGTTTGTCGCCGCTGAGGATGCGCAAGCAGCATTTGAGCTTAGCGATTCAGCACACGAAACGGTCGCTCGACGCTATCTCAATAGAATGGCGAAAGCTCGGGTGCACCAGCCCGTTTTCCGGTCCATGGTGCTTTCTGCCTATGAGAACCGGTGCACTGTCTGCATGTTGGCTCACCCCAGTCTTCTGGATGCCGCTCACATCGTGCCCGATAATGATGAACGCGGCATCGCCTCAGTCGTCAATGGACTGGCGATGTGCAAAATTCACCATGCAGCTTTCGACCGGTACTTCCTCGGAATTCGTCCAGACCATGTCGTCGAGATTCGACATGATCTGTTGGAAGAGGTGGATGGCCCGATGCTTAAACACGGTCTTCAAGAACTCCACGGCAATAGCTTGATGACAGTCCCCAAGAGTCGGCGACAGCGCCCGGAAAGAGACCTACTCGAGCACAAATACGAGCAGTTCCGGAACGCGACCATGAACGACGTAGCTTAGTTCTGCCCTCCCGGTTCTTCCGAACTAGACGCTTCACTGACGACCCGCTGCGGCGAAATCTACCTTCGCAGACTGACCCCCTCAATTGCACAAATATTCCTCTTGATCGGCCGCGCCCCAACGAGCTTTCACGACTAACCCAGCACAGACTACAGCCGGCTCGCAGACCGGCCTCATCATAGACACCATGCGGCTCGATATCGCCTGGGGCGCTCACTGCGATGATCGCCCATTGCCCAAATACGACAACCGAGAGTGCGGCTGCGCCCGGATTCGCTAAAAGCCTCAGAACTCTGCGCTCGCACGCCCGTCTCGAAGCCGTCCGGGAGTCATTCCAAAGTGGTTCCTGAAAGCCGAAACATAGCTGGAAGCGCTGGAGAATCCGACCGCTCGAGCCACCTCGTCGAGGGCCGATCCGCCCTTCACCAGTTCCAGGGATGCGTTCAATCGTGCCGCCGTGGACCACTGTTGGTAATTGCTCCCCGTCTCCGTGAGGAATATCCGTCGGATCGTCCGAGCGGACACGCCATGGCGGGAGGCCTCCTCGGCCATTGACACTCGGCGCGACGGGTCGTCGACGATGCCCTCGGCGATGGCACGAGCCACCGGATGCGTGGGATACGTCAAGGACGGTGCTGTCCCGGCCATCGATTCAAGTGCATCGAGCAGAACGGCCCTGGCCCGCAGGCCCGCGTCAACGCTGATGTCGCCGGACAGGTGGTCGAGCAGCTCTCGCATCAGTCCGGTCATCTCCACTCGACACGGTGTATCGAAGTCCGACCGGAAGGGCCGCACACGTAGATAGGCGCAGTACATCGTCCCCAGCCCAAGTGCGGCGATGTCATGGACGGTTCCCGCCGGAATCCACATGGCATGGGTCGGTGGAACCACAGAGAACTCCTGATCAGCGAAGACTCCGAGCATCGCTCCATCAAACCAGGTGAGCTGATGGATATCCGGCTCCACATGGACCCCGAAGCTCCCCTCCCGATACACGGAGTACCGGACAAGGCGCAGACCGTACGGGGTCCCGGTGGCATAGTGCCGCGACACGAACCGGTAGTCCGTATCCTCGACCAATCGATCGGAGGACCAGGATGATTCGTCGAACATCGTGTCCCCTTCGCGCAATAGTGTCCGATAACAACAATCAGGCTCTTGGTCATAAGGATAGGCTAAGTTTCGTTTCGACCGGCTGGGCCGCGATCGATCCCTCCTGCTCCCCAACCTTTGAGAGTCCTGATGCGCACCTTCGCTATTCTTCGTCATCCGCAGCCCCGCCGCGCCGCTGCCGCAATTACCGCCGCTGTCCTCGTCGTTTCGCTGGCCGGCTGTGGCACCCCGAGCGATACCCAGGAATCCGAAGCGACACAGTCTGCGGGGACCACCGAATATCCACTGAAGCTCGACACGCCCTTCGGCTCGACTACCCTCGAGGAAGCACCGGAGCGAGTTGTCGCCATCGGCGATCTCGACGATGCGCTGGCCCTTGGCGTCGTCCCCGTCGGTTCCTTCAAGCCCGCCGGAGACGCCGAGGAACTCTACGACTACGAACAGGACGCGCTCGAGGAGGCCAAGTCGACGAGCCCGGTCAAGAGGATCGACCCGCTGTTCGACCCCTACGCTGAGCTTGACTACGAAGCCATCGCAGAACTCGATCCCGATGTCATCCTCGCCGCGAGCTACTGGGATCTCGAGAAGAGCTACGGCACCCTATCCGAGATCGCACCCGTCGTGGCTCTGCCCAAGGGAACCGACTCGAACTGGGAGAACCGCCACGAGCTGGTTGCCCAGGCCCTCGACCGCGAGCAGAAAGGCAAGGACAACGTCCAAGCAGTCGAGGATGCCTTCGCCGAGGCACGGGAGGAGAATCCCGAATTCGCCGACCTGACCCTCAACTACGCGGTCGTCTATCCCACTCAGGTGACTTACATGTCGGTGCCCGACACCGAGGCCTCGTGGTTCTTCACCCAGCTCGGATTCCAGCCAGGGCCCGAGCACGGGAAGTTCGGCAAGGAGTACCCGAAAGATGTCGTCAGCGAGGAGCAGACCTCCCTCCTCGACGCAGATATCGTCGTCATCGGCTATCACTCGCTCCTCGAAGACGGGCAGCGGGAGAAGTTCGAAGACTCCTCACTCTTCAAATCGCTGCCTGCTGTGAAGAACGGCACCTACATTCCGCTGCCCAAGGGCCACGATTCGTCCATCCCGCAGCCTGGAGTGCTCAGCTCGCTCGACGACCTCGAAGCGGTCCTGCCACTGCTCGAAGAGACGGCACCGAAGGCATCATGACCCGCCCTCTTCGGCCCGGACCGCACAGGACTCGGTGAATGCACACGATCAGACATTCCCCGGGTGCCGCGTCCATGGCCGTAACCTTCGCCGTCGACGAACCCGATACGGAGATCGATGTCATCCTCGACATCGATTTCCTCCTCCATTCCTCGTGGCCCGGCATCGACCACCTCATCCTCCGCCCCATCGAGCACGAGGACGTCCGCCGATCTCTGACCGTCGAACTCCCCTCCGACGTCGAGCTCTCGTACCGTTATCTGCGCCGTACCCGGTCCATCCCTGCATCATCTCCCCACAACGGCGTATCGCCGTCGCTCGACGAGCTCCGCGCTCTCTGCGCCACCGGACTCCCCGACCCTGACGTGCACGACCGAATCCACAGTCCGTTCGGGTCCGAGGTCACGTCTTCGGTACTCATCGGTCCCGATGCCGCCTGGCGTCGAGATGTCTGGGCACGGCCGCACCCGGGGACTCGTCGTCCTCCGATGTCTACGCTCCTCATGCCGGATGGACGGCGCGTCTCGATTATCGGCTCGACGGGGAAGCCCTGTAACCGCCTCGTCGTCCTGCTCGACGGCGACGTCTGGCTAAACAGCCTCGATCTCCCGGCTGCGATCGCCCGGTGGAACAGGCCGACCGTCGCATTCGCAGTGGTCTCGACGCCGGACCGGGACAACCTCGACGACCGCCGGTTCATGGAGAGGACCATCGCCGAGGTGGCCCTCCCCGAGATGGAGAGCCACCTCGACGTTCGATTGGGGTCAGAGGTGACGGTCGTCGGACACAGCTACAGTGGCCTCGCCGCCGCCGGACTCGCCTGTGATCGCCCGGACCGGTTCGGGACCGCGATCATCGGGTCGGGATCGTTCTGGCATCGCACCGTCCGTGACGCTCGCGATGACGTCGAGCCCGGAGATCTCACCAGACAGCTGCAAACACCGGATTCGACGCTCTCCGGGTCCCACTTCCTGCTTCATGTGGGTCGTGAGGAAGGCGGCATGGTCGATCAGTCACGGATGTTCGCCGAGGCAGCACGATCTGCCGGCGCCGAAGTGGATCTGAGCATCTACCCGGGCGGCCACGATTACGCGTGGTACCGGCACGCTCTCTTCGATGCGCTGGACACATTGCGCATTCCTCACCGAAGTCCTGGCAATCGGGGTCAGTAATGCTTCTTGCACATTGTCCAGCCAAGGAGTGAGGTACTGCCGAGTAATTCCCCAATGTCCTCTCCGTATCTGCCCCAGGGAGGATCCGTTCGGTCTCACCTTCAGCATTCCTTCTGCCTCAGAGCTACTCTGCACACGTCGCTCAGTTCCAAATGCAAGTAGCAGCGGCCGTGTTGCGTCGAAAAGTCCCCGTTCTTCCACCACTTCGAGTGGAGAACGGGGACTTCGACGCGCTCAGACTCTGTTGACCAGACGAGCACATTCACGTCCGTTGAGGATTTCGACGACATTCTCGGTTGTCTTGCGCCTGATCTCGGCTTCGGAGTCTTCGGAGTACCAGGCTGCATGAGGACTCAACACGACATTCGAAAGGGTACAAAGCGGATGGTCGGCAGGCATCGGCTCAGTCTCGAACACATCGAGCCCAGCACCGGCAATCTGTCCGGACTTCAGTGCAACCACAAGCGCTTTCTCGTCGACAACAGGCCCACGGGAGGTGTTGATGAGCACTCCGTCCGAGCGCATCATGCCGAGTTCACGAGCGCCGATGAGGTGTTTTGTGCCAGCGGTGAGTGGAACGTGGACCGATACGAAAGCGGAGGCTGCCAGCAGCTCATCGAGCTTCACCAGCCGCACCCCGAGAGCTTCAGCCACGGTCGGGTCGGCGTATGGATCGTAAGCAAGGACATTGAGTCCGAAACCGGAGAGCTTGCCAACCAAGGTCTGCGGTATATGGCCGAACCCGATCAGCCCCAGTGTCCGTCCACGAAGGCGGAAGAGCCTTCCGGCCGCTGTGTAGTCCCAGCGACCTGAGCGCACGGAATTCCCCAACTCGTTCAACCCGCGCGAGAGGGAGAGGATCATCGCGGCAGCATGCTCGGAGACCTCATGGAGCGATCCGTCGGGCACGTTTGCCACGGCGATGCCGGCTCTCGTCGCTGCGTCGACATCGATCGTATTGACACCGATGCCGTAGCGTGAGATCACTTTGGCCGATTTCAGACCCTTGATCACCTCGGCGGTGATCTGAGCATACTGATTGATGACCCCATCGGCATGCGCACAGACCTCCAAGAGTTCGCCCGGCGAACTCGCTTGCGCCGAGACCAGCTTATAGCCCGCACCATCGAGGATTTCCCTCTCCAATTCGAGATCAGCGAACTCGAAATCCGTGACAACGACCGTGCCCTTCATTTCCTGTTCTCATTTCCGTAGTCGTGGTCAAGATGTTCGAAGGCCGGAAGGTCGACGACCTCAGCGAATTCCGCATAGCTCGCCGAGGCTGGTCCATGCCCGGGAGCGCCATGTTCCCGAAGTGCGGTGAGAGTGTCCGATACCGCTCGAGTCGCGGTGAAGAGTGCCGTCACTGCGTAGAACACCACGCTGAATCCGAGTTCGTCGAGGTCGCGGATAGTCAGCGCCGTCGTTTCATTGCCATCGACGATAGAGACGACCTTCGGCCCGGGGACCTGCGCGGCTACTTCCTCGACCTCACGGATTTTCGTGATGCCGTCGACGAACACCAGGTCCACGCCCGTATCCTGATAGAGCTTGGCACGTCGTACCGCCTCAGCGGTTCCGAGAGGGCCGTTGGCGTCCGTCCGGCCGATGATGAGCAGATCGTCACTGCCGCGGGCGTCGAGAGCACACCGGAGGTTTCGAACATGTGCTTCGGCATCGACAAGCCTCAGTCCACCGAGTTGACCGCAACGTTTGGGAAGCATCTGGTCTTCGAGGTGGATCGCTGCGACTCCTGACTGCACATGCTCGCGCACAGTGCGTTCAGTGTTCGCCGGGCCACCGTATCCCGTGTCGGCATCGGCAATCACCGGGATCGAGACCGCACGGGTCATGTTTCGCGCATGCTCAGTCATCTCGGTCTGGCTCAGCAGTCCCAGGTCAGGGGTGCCCAGTCGACTGGCGGTCGCGCCGAGTCCAGTGAGATACACGGCGTCGAATCCTGCCCTTTCAACCAGCCGCGCGCTAAAGGAGTCATAGGCTCCGGGTGCCGCGATGGTTGTGCCGGATTCGATCAATCTACGCAGTCGCCCGGCAGGTGTCAGCTCAGACTGGTGTTGACTCATGTGCTACTTCTTCCTTTTGTTGGGATCCGCGGATCTTCAGCGCCGCGATGAAAGAGATAAGGCAGCCGACGCCCAAATAGACCGCCACTAGATACCACGAGCCGCCGGTCGCAGCCACCAGGGCAGTCGCAATGAACGGAGTGAACCCGCCAGCGATTGCGCTGGCAACCTGATACCCGACTCCCGCTCCGCTATAGCGGAATTCGGCACCGAACATCTCGGTAAACAGTGGTTGCTGGGCGCTGACGACCATGTCATGGGCAATGTTGAACAAGATGACGGCGGCGATGACGACCGCAATCGTCGAACCCGATTCGATGGCGAGGAAGAATGGTGCTGCCCCAACCACTCCGACCAGTGAGCCGATGAGGTAGACATTGCGTCTGCCGAAGCGGTCGGAGAGGAATGCGAAAGTCGGTATCGTAACGATGCCCAGGGAGCCGACCACAAGGCCTATATTGAGCATGAAATCTTCGCTGAAGCCGCCGTATGTCGATCCATATGAAACCGCGAACGTAATGACTATGTAACCCGAGATAAGTTCCGCCAAACGCATTGCGAAGATACGTACGAACGCTCCGGGATGAGCTCGCAGGGCTTCGAACAGGGGAATGCGTCGCTTCTGGGAGATCGAGGCCTCTCGCTCCGCCGCCGCTACTCTCGCGGCGACCCCGGAGTCGTCTTCGACTTTGGAACGAATGATCAAGCCGGTGATAACGAGCAGCACGCTGGCAACAAACGGTATCCTCCATCCCCAGAGTACGAATTGCTCGTCTGTGGTGAAATGGCGGATTATAAGTACGGACCCCGTGGCCAGAATCAGTCCGACAGAGTAGCCGACCTGAACTCCCGAACTGTAGAAAGCCCGTTTTGCACGTGGCGCGTTTTCCACTGCCAGCAGGGCTGCCCCGCCCCATTCGCCACCAACGGCAAAACCCTGCACCGCACGCAGGATGACTAGCAGCAACGGTGCCACCCAGCCGATCGTCGCGTAAGCGGGCAAAACGCCGATCAGGGCGGTAGCCGACCCCATGAGGATCATTGTGAGAACCAGCATTTTCTTTCGACCGATTCGGTCGCCGAAGTGCCCGAAGACCACTCCGCCGAGGGGACGGAAGAGGAAACCGACTCCAAACGTGGCGAACGCAGCGAGGGTCCCGGCGACGGGACTGATCTCTGGGAAGAACTCGGTGTTAAGAACCAGCGCGGCGACTAATCCGTAGAGGATGAAGTCATACCAATCGATGACAGCTCCGGCGAAGCTGCCAAATGCGGCTCGACGAGCGGCCTTTTGCGCCACCGGGGTGAACTCTGATGTGGACATCATGATTCCTTACGTCATTGAGGGAACCCTAGACAAGTTTCTCTGAGCGAACTATTATTCGTATAGCGCACAGGACTATATTCACACTGGTTCACGTTGTCAACGCCCGCGGCGAAGGCAATGCCCACGGTTGAGCACCAGCCGATGTTTTCAGGAGCTCCCCATTACAGACACCGAACGCCCCGACTATTTCCTGCAGTCCCTCGAACGTGGGCTCGCCGTGCTGCGTGCTTTCGACGCTGAACATCCGGATCGCACACTCACTGAAGCTGCCGAGGCCACAGGGCTCGGGAAGGCAACCGTGAGGCGCATCCTCCTCACGTTCGTGGATTTGGGGTACATGACCCAGCGCGGAAGGCGCTTCGCACTCACCTCAAGGGTTCTCGACCTAGGGTTCTCATACCTTTCAAGTCTCGAACTCGTCGGGCTTGCCGAGCCGCATCTCCAAGCGCTCAGCAGAGAACTCGGGGAATCAGTTCTACTCGCGGTTCTCGACGACACCGACGTCCGTTACATCGCTCGTGCCGTTGCCCCACGACCAATGCATGTCAGCGTCCCGGTCGGCGGCCGCTCCCCAGCCCACGTCACTTCGGCGGGAAGGATTCTCCTATCGGACATGAACTCCAAGGATTTCGAACAGTATCTGGACAACGCCGTGTTCAAGCAGTACACACCGTGGACCGTGACCGACAAACAAGAATTCCAGTTGCAGGTGCGCACCGCCGGCGAACGAGGTTGGTCGACTTCGGCAGACGAACTGGACGTCGGGATGGGCGGAGTCGCGGTACTCATTCCTCGGGTCCACTCGCCCTCAATCGCCCTGTCCACCGTCTTTCCGGCGACTCGGTTTGATCATTCCGCGTTAGAGTCCTCTGTCGTCAATCCTCTGCGCAATCGTGCTGCAGAGATCGCGTCAAGCCTTCGCGGGCCTGCCCAGCAGTCTCGGTGAGCCCAGCACCGCCTCGGAGTCGCCGCCAAGTTGCGGCGCAGCCTTGGCATCCGCCACCGGTGTCCCGTCGAACCGCAACGGGACCCGTGGTGCCAGCACCCTGCCGACCCCGGGCTGATCGATCTCGCTGAACAGCGGATTCTCCAGCGAACACCGCGGATCAGTCGTCACGAGTTCCTCGAACGACTGGAAACCACCGACCAAAACGCCGGCAGCCTTGAGCGCCTCCTCGGCGTCAGCCGCAGTGTGCGTCGCAAACCACGGCCGCACGACCGCATCGATGGCTTCCCGAGCCTCGAACCGGCCGCCCTCAGTGTTCAGGTCGACGTCGAGCAGTGGTCCGATCATCTCGAGCTTCTCGCTCAAGCCTGTCGCCTTTCCCAAACCTCGCCAATGCTTGTTCGAAATGACGGCGACCATCACCTGACGGCCGTCTGAGCACTCGAATGACTGACCGTATGCACCGTAGAGGCCGTTGCCCAAGGCTCCTCGGGTCTTGCCCGTCGCCTGCACCTCGGCGATATAGCCGAGGTTTCCGACTGTCGCGAGCATGACATCGGACAGCGCCAGGGTGATCTCCTGCCCCTTGCCCGAGGAACGACGATCCAGCTCGGCAGCCATGATCCCATTGGAAATATAGAGCCCCGCAGCGACATCCCATGCCGGCACCGCGTTGTTGACCGGATGCTCGTCGTCACCGGTGATGGTCGGGAAACCACTGGCCGCATTCACCGTGTAATCCACTGCCGGGGAACCGTCGTGCCACCCGCCTAGGCGGAGCATGACGAGATCTTCGCGATGCTGCTTGAGATTCTCATAACTCAACCACCCGCGAGCGGGCAGATTCGTGATGAGGGTGCCCGCCTCGGCGATGAGGTCGGTCGCGATCTTCTGCCCCTCCTCGGACTTGAGGTCGAGTGTGACCGAGCGCTTCCCTTTGTTCAGGGACGCCCAGTAGATGCTCGTGCCGTCATCGCTGATCGGCCACCGATTCGCATCGATGTTCCCGCCGATCGGGTCGATGCGGATGACATCGGCGCCGAGCTGCGCGAGCGTCATCGACCCCAGCGGAGCTGCGACGAAGGCAGAGATCTCGACGATCTTGAGGCCGGTCAGGGGTGCGGGGCGGGTATCGGACATAGTGGTGCTCCTCAGCTCTTCGTCGTCACAGTGGCGGCAATCGCGGTCTTCCCACCCGGGGCAATGGCCTGCAGCTCGTGCACGCCGGGTTCGGTCTCTCTGCCGACGAGGTGGATCTGCTCGTTCGCGAACAACGGGGACTTCGCCGTGAATCGATATTCGGTCACAGCCGCCTCGGGGTGGGTGGACATTAACGCGTCCAACAGCAGTGTCGCGGTCAACGGACCATGCGTGACGAGGCCGGGGTAGCCCTCGACCTCGGTGACGTACGGGTGGTCGTAGTGGATGCGGTGGGAGTTGAACGTCAGCGCCGAGTAGCGGAACAGCATGACCTCGTTCGGCCTGACCGTACGCGTCCAATCCCAGCCTTCCGCGGCAGGCGAATCCGTCCGAGGGGGCTTGGCCGCCGATCCCTCGGGCGCCGAGGTCGCTTCGCGGTAGACGATCGTGTGCCGGTCCGTCGTGGCAGGCTTCCCGTCGGCGGTGATCTCGTGACGCAGCACGACGAAACACAGCGGACCGGTGCTGCCGATCTTCTCCGTGATCGACTCGATCGTCGTCGTCCGTTCCATCGTCTGCCCGGGCAGAATCGGAGCGTGGAAGATCAGGTCGCTGCCGGCCCACATCCGCCTGGGCAACGGCACCGGCGGCATGAAACCACCAAGCGCCGCGTGCCCGTCAGCTCCGAGGTCGCTCATCGGCACATCGTCTTCGGAGAAGTGCAGCCAGTGCCCGAGCGGGAACAGCGGCGCAGCCGGGTCCCCGTCATGGCCGAGCAGGGTCGCCAGGCGTGCGGCTCGTTCCCCGTCGGCGGTTTCGGCGGCGGTGGCGCTGCGGCCGACCCAGTCCTGGAGGTTCGTCTCACTCATCGCAGTCAAATTCCAATCGGTAGTTCGTGAAAAGCACCCACAACCTGCTAATTACTACGTGACGGCGGCGCAGATACCTGGCGCCAGGTTGCTAGGCCGCCGTCAGGTAGTAATTCAGCGGCCTAAGAGTTCGTCGGAGATGATGCGCATCTGGATCTCCGACGAGCCCTCGAAGATCTTCGTCAGCCGGGCATCTCTCCAGTGGCGTTCGACGGCGAAGTCCTTCGTGTACCCGGCACCACCGTGGATCTGCAGCGCCTCCGAGGTGACCTTCTCGCTCATCTCTCCGGCCAGGTACTTCACCATCGCCGCTTCCTTGTCACAGCGACGACCCGAATCGATCTCCGTGCACACGTGGTACATCAGTTGCCGGCACGCCTCGATCTGAGCGGCCATGTCCGCGACCTTGAACCGCAGATGCTGGAAATCAGCCAACGGATGGCCGAACTGCTCGCGTTCTTTCAGGTATTTGATCGAGTCCTCAAGTGCCGCCTGCGCCAACCCGATCGACCTAGCCGCCGTATGGGCGCGGCCCACTTCGAGACCGGACACCGCCTGGTAGAAACCGCGGCCTTCCTCACCGAGGAGGGCATCGGCAGGCAGGACGAAGTTGTCGAACGACAGCTCCCATGTCTTCCACCCGTGGTACCCGATCTTCTTCGCTGGCGCCCCGGAGATCCCCTCGGGGAAGGTGCCGCGTTCTTTCTCGACGAGGAACACCGAGATCCCCCGATGTCGCTTCTCCTCTGTGGAGGTGCGGGCGAAGAGGATGATGTAGTCGGCCTGATCGGCATACGTGCACCACATCTTCGTGCCGTTGATGACCCAACCACCATCGGCATTGCGCTCGGCCTTGCACCGCAGGTTCGCCACATCCGACCCAGCCTCAGCCTCAGACAGGGCGAAGGCGCCGAGGTACTCACCACTGGCAACCTTCGGCAACAGACGTGCCTCCTGCTCGGGCGAGAATCCACCACCCATGCCGTTGCCGCGAGCCAACAGCCCGGCCACCGACATCCAGGCACGGGAGAGTTCCTCAGCCACGAGGCAGTACTCGAACACACCAAGCCCCAGTCCCCCGTACTCTTCGGGGATGAGGATGCCGAAGAACCCCATCTCCGCCATCTGCTTGACCATCGACTCGGGGAACTGCCCTTCAACAGGGTCGAGTTCGTTGGCGATGGGCAGGACGACATCACGGGCGAACTCGCGGGCGAGCGCCTGGATCTCGAGGCGCTCCTCGGTCATGATGTGCGGAGTGTCCGGACGCGGACGGGGTCTGTGGGTCATGTGTTGTGGTCCTTCCTCAGGCCTTGTTCCGGCCGATGAGCTGCTTGGCGATGACGTTCATCTGGATCTCGTTCGTGCCTTCGCCGACGATCATCAGCGGAGCGTCCCGGTAGTAGCGTTCGACGTCGTACTCGGTGGAATATCCGTAACCGCCATGGACACGGATGGCATCAAGAGCCACCTCGGCGGCCATCTCCGAGGCGTAGAGCTTCGCCATTCCGGCCTCCATGTCCACACGTGCACCCGAATCATAGGTGCGGGCAGCGTGGAGGACGAGCTGCCGGGCGGCCTCGAGCTTCGTCGCCATCGTGGCGAGCTTGTTGCCCACCGACTGATGCTTCCAGATCGGCTTGCCCATGGACTCGCGTTCCTGCGAGTACTTCACCGCATCATCGAGCGCGGCCTGAGCGACGCCGAGGGACCGGGACGCGACCTGAATGCGGCCGATCTCGAGGCCCTTCATCATCTGCTTGAACCCGACGCCCTCGGTCTCACCGAGCAGCTGCGACTGCGGCTGCCGCAGTCCGTCGAAGGACAGTTCGCAGGTCTCGACGCCCTTGTACCCGAGCTTCGACAGATCCTGGGAGACGGTGAAACCCTCTCCCTTCTCCACGAGGATGATCGAGATGCCCTTGTGACGGGGTTCCGCCTCCGGGTCGGTCTTGCACAGCAGTGCGATGAGATCGGATTTCCGGGCGTTCGTGATCCACGTCTTCGACCCGTTGATGACGTAGTCGTCACCGTCCTTGGCAGCTGTTGTGCGCATGGCCTGCAGATCGGATCCGCCGCCGGGCTCGGTCAGCGCCATCGTCGCCCGCAGCTCACCCGTGGCCAACCGCGGCAGGTACTTGTCCTTCTGCTCCTGCGTGCCGTATTCCTGGAGGAGCTTCGCGACGACTGTGTGCCCGCCCATGGCACCGGCCAGGGACATCCACCCGCGCGCGAGCTCCTGAGTGATGAGCGCATACGCCTCGGTCGACACCTTGCCCATCCCCCACGGCTCGTCGATGGCAAGCCCGTAGATGCCCATATCCTTCATCGTCTGGATCCACGCCTCGGGATACTCATTGGCGTGCTCGACCTTGTTGACGCTGGGCTTGACCTGCTCGTCGATGAATTCGGCGACCAGATCGATCATCATCTGCTCTTCATTGCTCACTGCCATGGTGAAATCCTCTGTTCGTTCGTCATTTGGAAAGTTCAGTCCAGTCGGATGCCGTCGCGCACCGTCCGGGTCCGGCCGAGGCCGAGCGTCGGCGGACCGGTGCTGTCAAAGAAGTCATTGCCCTTGTCGTCGGTGATGATGAACGCTGGAAAGTCTTCGACGTGGATCTTCCACACTGCCTCCATCCCGAGCTCTTCCATATCGAGGACCTCGACCGAGGTGATGCAGTCCTGCGCCAGCCGGGCGGCCGGGCCGCCGATCGATCCCAGATAGAAGCCGCCGAATTCGGCGCAGGAGTTCTTCACCTGCGCGGACCGGTTGCCTTTGCCGAGCATGATCATCGACCCGCCGGCCTCCTGGAACCGGCGCACATAGGTGTCCATCCGCGACGAGGTGGTCGGACCGAACGACCCCGAAGGCATCCCCTCGGGCGTCTTCGCCGGCCCCGCATAGTAGATCGGATGGTCCTTGACATAGTCGGGAAGCTCCCCACCGGCGTCGAGGCGGTCGCGCAGCTCCGCATGCACGATGTCGCGGGCGACGACGACCGTTCCCGTCAGCGACACACGGTCACCGACGGACAATTCGGACAGCTGCGCCTGCAAACTCGGCATGGGACGGTCGAGGTCGATGGCAGTGACATTGCCGGATTCGATCTCCTCGACGCGGCCCATCGCCGGCAGGAACCTCGCCGGATCGTGTTCGAGCTCTTCGATGAACACGCCGTCTGCGTTGATGCGGGCGATGATCTGCCGGTCGGCCGAACAGCTTACGGCGATCGCGATCGGCAGGGATCCGTTGTGTCGGGGCAGACGGACGACGCGGACGTCGTGGCAGAAGTACTTGCCGCCGAACTGTGCACCGAAGCCGAGGTTCTGGGTGAGTTCGAAGACGGTCTGCTCGAATTCCCGGTCCCTGAATCCGTGTCCCAATTCAGTGTCGCCGGTCTCCGGCAGATCATCGAGGTAGTGGGCGCTGGCGAGTTTCGCGGTCTTGAGCGTGAACTCGGCCGACGGCCCGCCGATGACGACGGCCAGATGATAAGGAGGGCAGGCCGCAGTGCCGAGAGTGGAGATCTTCTCGGCGAGGAAGCCGAGCATCGCCGACTCGTTGAGCACGGCCTTCGTCTCCTGGTAGAGGAAGGACTTGTTCGCACTGCCTCCGCCTTTGGCCATGAACAGCAGCTCATAGTCGTCGTGCGGGCTCAACCCCACTTCGATCTGGGCGGGCAGGTTGGTGCCGGTATTCGTCTCTTCAAACAGGCTCGTCGGCGCCAACTGCGAGTAGCGGAGGTTGAGTTCCTCGTAGGCACGGCCGATTCCGCGCGACAGATGCCTGGCATCATCGCCGTCGGTGAGCACGTTCGGTCCGCGCTTGGCCGAGACGATCGCCGTGCCCGTGTCCTGACACATCGGCAGGATCTCCCCGGCCGAGACCGCGGCATTCTGCAGGAGGTCGAGGGCGACGAAGACGTCATTGTCGCTGGCTTCCGGATCGTCGATGATCGCGCGCAGGCTAGCCAGATGATCTGTGCGAAGGTAGTGCGAGATCTCCTTGAAGGCGATCTCGGCGAGGTCGGACAGGGTCTCCGGCGCCACTGTAAGGAACGAGTGCGAAGTCCCGCCCACCTCGACGGTGGTCGTCTCCACTCCCCCGATGTCGAGCCCGCGCATCCGCGGGCCATCGCCCTCGGTGGGCAGCAGAGGTGAATAGGCGAAGTCGTCGGCCCTCGCCGAGGCGGTACTGCCATCGGTCATATGTGCGGATTCGTCGTCCATCGTCGTCAGATCACCCCGTTGTGGCGCAGTTCGCCGATCGTCTCGGCATCCATCCCCAGCTCGCCGAGGATGGACTCCGAATTCTGCCCCACCGCCGGGATCGGATCCATGCGATTGCCCACTCCGGACATCTCGACCGGTGGTGCGAGCATGGAGATCGGACCGGCAGGGGTCTCGACCTCGTGCCAGCGGTGGCGTTCGGTCAGCTGCGGATGGTCGGCGATCTCGCTCATATCGCGCTGCCTCGAGTGGGCGATCGCGGCTTGTTCGAGGAGGGCGTCGCAGGCTTCGCCGGTGAGGGCGGAGAAGGCTCGCTCGATGATCTCTTGGAGTTCGTGTCGGTGGGCGCAGCGATGAGCGGCGCGGTCGAATCGTGCGTCGGTGACCATATCGGGACGGTCGAGAACCTGAGTGGCGAAGCGTTCCCATTCGCGTTCGTTCTGGATCGCGAGCATGATCTGAGTGCCATCGCCGCAGGTGAACGCACCGTAGGGGGCGATGGCGGCGTGGGAGGTGCCGGCCCGGGTGGGACGGGTGCCGCCGTAGCGGGTGAAGTAGAGGGGGTAGCCCATCCATTCGACGAGGGAGTCGAAGAGGCTCGTCGACAGGGTGGCGCCTTCACCCGTGCGCTCGCGGTTGTACAGAGCGGTGAGGATGCCTGAGTACGTGTACATTCCCGCGGCGATGTCTGCCGTCGAGATTCCCGTCTTCGCAGGGAACTCCTCTGTTCCGGTCACGGAGACCAGTCCTGCCTCGGCCTGCACAAGTGCATCGTAGGCCTTGGCATCTTTGTACGGCCCGTCCGTTCCGTATCCGGAGATCGAGGCGTGGATCAGCCGAGGGTTGATCGACCGAAGGTCTTCGGCACCGAGGCCGAGTCTCTCTGCCGCGCCGGGGGCGAAATTCTGGATGAAGACATCCGCCGAGGCGATGAGCTCGTGCAGGATCTTAAGTCCGCCGGGGCTCTTCAGGTCGAGCGCCAGGCTCTCCTTGTTGCGGTTGATCCACACGAAATGGCTCGAGAGTCCATTGACCGTCGTGTCGTATCCGCGGGCGAAGTCGCCGACGCCTGGGCGTTCGATCTTGATGACCCGGGCTCCGAGGTCCGCCAGCTGGCGTGAGGCGAAGGGGGCGGCGACTGCCTGTTCGCAGCTGATGACAGTGATGCCGGACAGCGGCAGGTTCGAGGCGGTCGCGTCGTCCTGGCCCGCGGGGCGCGGTACGGACGTCGGTGCAGCAGTGGCCATCGGCCCTCCACGACGAGGTATGAAACGTTGACATCCACATCATACATATCTTCACGAATAATGCATTCTTTGGTCTCAGTTGCTGCCCGAGCCTGTAGACTGGGACCACTGAGACATGAAACTGACACCCCAACAGCGGGTGACGCATGAACGAAAGGCATCGGGTGGATCAGGAGTCGGCATCGACGAAGCGGGACGTCATCGTCCTCGGCCTGCGTCGAAAGATCCTCTCCCGCGAGCTCGATCGCGGCGAACGACTGCGGCAGGATCAGGTCGCCGACTGGTTCAATGCCTCCATCACCCCGGTCCGCGAGGCCCTGCGAATTCTCGAAGCCGAGGGGCTCGTCACCTCCGAAGCACACCGCGGCGTGCGCGTCGCCGGCGTCGATGTCGACCGACTCAAGTCCCTCTTCGTCACCCGAAAGCTCACCGAGACCTTCGCCATCGCTCGTGCAACCACACGGATCTCCAGGCACGAGCTGCGCCAGGCCGAGCGCCTTCTCGAGGCCCTTGACGAGGCGAGCGCCGACGGCGATTCGCTGGGACGCAACACCCGCAACGAGGAATTCCACTTCTTCTTCTACGACCGCTGCGGAATGCCCGCGCTGCGCAATGACATCGCGGCACGCTGGCGAGCATTCCCGTGGGACCTCACCCTCGACAGCCCCGAGAGGCTCGACCAGGTGCACACCGAACATCAGTCGATCGTCGACGCCGTGCGTGACGTCGATCCGGACGCGGCGGCGCGCCACCTCGGCGATCACATCACGAACGGCTTCCTCCGACTGGCCGAGTCGACGACCGGTCAGGCAGTCTCCGACCCCTTCGACTTCGACACGGACTGACGCCCTCGAGGCGGGCCGCGAACTCTCAGTTCAACAAATAATGCATTATTTCGCCGATCATATTGGAAATCAGCGAAAAGTCCTCTAGGCTCGTGAACGGTCGATCGAGAACCTGGCTCGACACGAACTCACCCCACGGCAATGACCAGCCGTCGTCAACGGTGGGCTCGTCCGCACACAGGCTCCCGATCGGCATCGCCCCTGGCCAACCAGACTGGAGCTGACGATGACGTCAATGAGACGACCGAGGTGGAAGCCGCTCATCGCGGGCCTCTCGATAAGCCTCCTGCTGCTGAGCGGATGCAATCCCGCACGCAGCGGAGACCAACAGAAATTCGAACTGCGCTTCGCCCATGTCACCTCGGTGGGCACACCGAAGGGACTGGCCGCAGACTTCTTCGCCGAACAGGTCGAAGAGAAGTCCGGCGGTCGCATCGAGGTCGAGGTGTTCCCGAATTCGGAGCTCTACGGCGACAAGGACGAGATGCAGGCCATCCAGTCCAATGCCGTCCAAGTGTTGGCTCCGGCGAGCGCAAAGTTCACGACGATCGCACCGAGCCTGCAGGTGCTCGACCTGCCGTTCATCTTCGACGATCCGGATGAGATCCCCGAGGTCGCCAGTCCCGATACCGAGATCGGCAAAGCCATCTACGCGAACCCCGATCTCGAAGAGAACGGGCTCAAAGTCCTCGGCCTGTGGGACTCGGGAATGAAGCAGATCCATTCGAACAACAAGACGCTGGCACCTGCGGATATGAAGGGCAAGAAGTACCGCATCCAGCCTTCTGACGTGCTGCGCACCCAGTTCGAGACCTGGGGAGGGATTCCGACTCCGCTTGCGTTCGCCGAAGTCTACAGCGGGCTGCAGCAGGGACTCATCGATGGAGGCGAGAACACCTACTCGAACATCCAGTCGCAGAACATGCACACCGTCCAGAAGTACGTGACCGAACTCGATCACGGCTACATCGGCTACATCCTCACGGTGAACAAGCGCTGGTACGACGAACTGCCGGACGACCTGCAGACCGCAGTCGATGAGGCTGCCGACGACGCCAGCGAGTTCAACCGCAAGGAAGCTCAGAAGGTCAACGAAGAGTCGAAGAAGACCATCGAGGAATCCGGCGGCACGGAGATCGTCATTCCGACCAAGGAAGAGCGCCAAGCCTTCAAGGACATGGTCGTGCCGTCCGAATACGAGAAGTACCGCGACGTCATCGGTCCCGAGGTCGTCGACGAGCTCCTCGAACGCAACGAGAAGAGGGGCTGATGATGAAGTCCATCGACAAGTACCTCAGTCGGCTCGAGAACGCCCTCGCCGGCGGCTGCCTCATCGCGGCCACGGCCTTGGCAGTCTTCGCCGTGCTTCTGCGCAACATCACCGGTGACGTGCTCTTCTGGTCCGAAGAGGCAGTCATCTACCTCATCATCTTCTCGACGTTCTTCGGCGCCGTCGTCACACTGCGCCACAACGAGCACGTCGCGGTCGACATCATGCCGGCTCTGCTCAAGGGCAAGGCGAAGAAGTTCTTCGTCGTGCTCGGCGGACTGGCCACTCTGGTCTACGCGGGCTTCATCGCCTACCTGTCGTGGGCGCTCATCACCGAACCGTTCTCGCGGACGACGATCACCCCGGCGCTCAAGCTGCCGCTGTGGGTCGTCGAACTCTCGCTGGCGGTGGGAATGACGCTGTTCTTCATTCGCGCCGTCGAGATGACCGTCCGAGCCCTGCGCACTCCTGCGACGGAACTCGACAAAGATGTCCTCGCCGAGGAGGCCGCCGCCGTCGGCATCGACGTCGAGGACCTCGCGATCGTCGATGGCGGAGGCGACCGCGCTGACCGCGCGGATCGACGTCCAGGGGACGACCGCCTCGGCGATGGCGGAACTGACGAGAAGGGAGGCGATCGCTGATGTTCGAAGCCACAGTCGTTCTCATCGTCGTCCTCATCGCACTACTCGTCACCTCGGCGCCCATTGCGGTCGCCTTGGGCCTGACCAGCATCGTCTATTTCTACTACTTCACGCTCATTCCGATGACCCAGGTCTCGGAGCGGCTGTTCAATGCACTGAATTCGTTCCCGCTCATGGCGATCCCGTTCTTCATCCTCGCGGCGAACATCATGTCCCGCGGCGGGATCTCCCGACGGCTGACCGACTTCGGTGCGGCCATGGTCGGGCATCTGCGCGGCGGCATGGCGATCACCACGGTGCTCGCGTGCATGTTCTTCGCCGCGGTCTCCGGGTCCTCACCGGCCACGGTCGTCGCGGTCGGTGCGTTGATGATTCCGGCGATGATCAAGAACGGGTACCCGAAGGAGTTCTCCACGGGACTCGTCGCCACCTCGGGGTCGTTGGGCATCCTCATCCCGCCGTCGATTCCGCTCATCGTCTTCGGCATCGCCACCGAGCAGAACATCGGCGACCTGTTCCTCGCAGGCGTCCTGCCGGGCATCCTCGCCGGCGTGATGCTGTTGGGCATGGCTGTGTTCGTCGCTTGGAAGAAGGGCTACGGTCACGCCGGGGTCGGCTTCCGGATGTCGAACAAGGACAAGTTGAAGGCGTTCCGGGATGCGATTCTCGCTCTTGCGCTGCCGTTCCTCGTCCTCGGCGGAATCTACTCCGGATGGTTCACCCCCACCGAGGCGGCCGCCGTGGCCGTCGCTTATTCGCTCGTCGTGTCGCTGCTCATCTACCGCGAGATCAAGATCTCGCAGCTGTGGGAGGTCACGCTGGCGTCGGTGAAGACCTCGGCGATGGTCATGTTCATCATCGCCAACGGCATTCTCTTCACCTTCGTGCTCGCCAGTGAGCGGATCCCGGGTCAGATCTCGACGACGATCACCGACTGGGACTTGCAGCCGTGGCAGTTCCTCATCCTCGTCAACATCCTGCTGCTGTTCGTCGGCTGCGTGATGGAGACGTCCTCGGCAATCCTCATCCTCGCCCCGATCCTGCTGCCGATCGCGATCGAGCTCGGCATCGATCCGATCCACTTCGGCATCATCGTGGTGATGAACCTAGAGATCGGCATGATCACACCGCCGCTCGGACTCAACCTGTTCGTCGCATCAGGCATGTCCGGGATGAGTGTCGTCGGGGTGGCGAAAGCAGCGATCCCGAGTGCGCTCGTGCTGCTGGCGGCACTCGCACTGGTGACGTTCGTGCCGTTCTTCGCGACGGCGTTCGTGGGGTAGGTGTCCTCACCCCACCGGCCCCGGAAGCTCGAGGACGCGGGAGTTGCGCAGCCTCCACCGCAGCACGCTGGTGCCCAGGCGGGTGCGGTTGTAGCCGGCGAGCGGATCGTAGCCGAGGCAGCGCTCCATGTATTCGGCTCTGCCCTGCACCGTGCTGTGGTGGAGGCCGAGGCTCCTGGCTGCCTGTCTGATCGTCGGCGCCTCGAGCACCACTCGCACGGTCGACTCCGCCCACGGCGCGTCCATGAGCTCATCGAGCCTGGCTGCATCGGGATCGTTCGCATCGGGAGATTCGGCGAGCAGCTCGACGAGGCCGCCGAAGTTCTCCGCCCGCACCAGACCTTCCTCGGGCGGACGGCTGAGGCGCAGCGCCACTATTGCAGCCCGCAGCGACCGCGGCAGATCGCCGATCGCCGCAGACCCGCCCAAGCCGGCAGGAGACACAGCCAGGTCCTCTCCGGCCCCGTCCACGATGAGAACCTGCAAGGTGCCGTATTCGCTGGTGATGACATCGGTCGGCCCCGCTGGACGCCGGTCGAAGACGGCGAACAGCGGGGCTGCGAGCACCCGGTAGCCGGTTCCCGGCATCAGCCCGAGGCGCAGGGCAGCCGCGGTGCGCTCCTCCGCCGAGGCGGCTGCATCGAGAGCGAGTGCGACGTCACGCGGCGTTTCGATGAGCTGACGTTCGAGACCGAACCTCACCCCGATGGCCAACCCGAATCGTTCGAGAATGAGCTCGTCGTTCGGCCCAGCCGCGCCCGACCGCTCGAGCCAGACCTCGGAGGAATCGGGCAGACTGCGGACGGTCGCCTCGGCGGGTGCATCACCGGCGAGGGTGATGCCCGCCGGATCGACACGCAGCGTCCGACTTCCGTCGCCGCTGCGGAAACCGGCTGGGCAGCCTGCCAACGCTGCGGCCGCGGCGGCGAGGGCACGGGAGTTGACCTCACCGACCATGAGTTCGTCGAAACAGGCGATGACGCGCAGGCCCAAGCTCGCCTGCGGATCCAGGTTGGCAATTCTGCCGAGGAGCTCCTGCACGTCATCGCCTCCTTGCGAGTCGTCGGTGCGGTGCGCTTGTGCACCGCGATGTGATTCAGTCCTTCAGTGCATCGTAGACCGCGGTCTCCATCTCGAGGTAGCCGCCGACCGATTCCGGGTCGGCGAACGGGAAGATCTGCGTGGCCCAGTAGCCGCCGATCCGATTCTGCCGGTCGATCCAGTAGTAGAGGTTGGCGAGCCCTGCCCAGGCCACCGCTCCCGCCGGACGACCGGTGGGGGCGTCCTCTTCGTTGATCATGAAGGTGTATCCCCAGGATTTCGGCATGCCCGGGAAGAACTCGGCATCATTCGACAGGCTCGGGATGACGCCGGGCAGCATTTTGACCTTGAGATCACCGAGGTGGTTCTGCGTCGCCGACTCCACGGTCTCGGGGCGGAGGACGACGGTGCCGTCATCGGCACGGCCGTCGTTGAGCCACATTCGGATGAACGCGAGGTAGTCGCCGACGGTGGAGAAGAGTCCGTGCCCGCCCATCTCCACCTCGGGTTCGGGCAGGAGGAAGTCGGTCGCTGAGAGCCGCCCCTCGGTGCGCTGGTGCATCGTCGCCTGCCGCTGTGCCATCGACGATGTCGGCCTGAAACTGCTGTCGGTCATGCCCAGCGGGTCGAGCACCCGCTTCTGCAGCGCTTCGCCCAGTGTGGTGCCGGTGATGCCTTCGATGACCTGACCCACCCAATCGATGTTCGATCCGTACTCCCATTGCGTGCCCGGGTCGAAGAGCAGCGGCGTCTCCAGTGCTTTCCGGGTGCTCGAGACGATGCTCGGCTGGCCCTGCTCCCTTGCGAGTCGTTCGTACTTCTCGTTGAAGAAGTCGTAGCCGAAGCCTGCGGTGTGCAGCAGCAGCTGTTTGGTCGTCGGTTCGCTGGCTGGGGCGCGCAGGATCGGTTCCCCACCGGCATCGAAGCCGTCGATGACCCGAACCTCGGCCAGCCCCGGTGCGTACTCACGGGCCGGAGCGTCCAGGTCGAGGTCGCCCTGTTCGACCAGTTGCAGCGCAACCGTTCCGGTGAGCGCCTTGGTGGTGGAGAAGATCATGAACACCGAATCGGTGGTCATCGGCTGCGGGTCGTCGAGGGAGCGGACTCCAGCGGCGGTGAGGCTGATCGTCTCCTCATCCGTGGTGACGCCGGCGACGACGCCGGGGACCCCACCGCTCTCGACTTTGTGTGCGGCCACTCGAGCGACGGCATCATTGACAGCTCGGTTCTTCGACATTGTTTCTGCCTTTCGGTCAGTCGGCCAGGAGCTTCTCGATCCAGGCCGAACGGGTGCTGATCATTCCTTGCGCAAGGTGTGTGTGGGCGGCGAAGATGTCGAAGGCGTGGAATCCTCCCGGCCAGACGTGCAGCTCCGCCTCGCTGCCGTCGTTCCACAGTGCCGATGCGTAGGCGACGGCTTCGTCACGGAAGATCTCAGCCGAACCGACGTCGATGTAAGCCGGGGGCAGCGCGCTGAGGTCGGTGGCGCGGGACGGGGCGATGTAGGGCGAGACGGCATCTGTGCGGTAGGCGTCGCCGAGCATCGCCTGCCAGCCGGTTTCGTTGCTGACTCGGTCCCAGACGCCGATGCCGTCGAACTGGTCGGTCGAGACGGTGATGCCGCGATCGTCGAGCATCGGGTAGATGAGCAGCTGACCGCGCAGCTTCGGCCCGCGCCGGTCTCGCGCGGCGAGTGCCATACCCGCGGCCAGGCCCCCTCCGGCGCTCGCGCCGGCGACGATGAGCCGGTCGAGGTCGATGCCGAGCGCCTCCGCATTCTCCGCCGTCCATTCGAGGCTCGCGTACATGTCCTCGCGGGCCCAAGGGTCCTGATGCTCAGGGGCGAGACGGTACTCGGGGCAGATGAGCACCGCCCCGGTGCGTTCGACCCAATCGAGGTTGAGTGCGAGTGCACTGAACCGGTCACCGAACATCAGCCCTCCGGAGTGGGCGTAGACGATCCCCGGACGCCGCCCGTTGTCCCCGCTGCGCCGGAAGACGGAGACGGTGATCGGCTCGCCGAGGTGCCCGGGCACCTGGTGCTCCGAGTGCTTTACTCGGCGCCCGCTGAGGATGTCGGCCAGCGGCTCCGAGGCGTAGGAGGAGCGCATGAAGTCAATGAGCGAGGGCGTGATGGTCGGCGGAAAGACCCCACCCACGACGGACAGGCTCGCGGCGAGCTCCGCATCGAAGGGTGACCGTCGTTGTGTCATGTCTCCCAGTATGACGACCCGCGACCGGGCACACTACCGCCACGACAACGCGATTGCGGTCGCCTCACCCGACAGTTGTCGGGCTCGCCCGGCTCGAGCCTGAGTCGGCCGAGCGACGGGCCCCTGCAGCCCGGCTCGACCCCTCGTCGTGCGAACTCAACCCTCGTCGTGCGACTCCTGCGCAGACCGTCCCCGGCACCACGCGGTCCACAGTCGCTGGTAGATGCCGTCAGCGGCGATGAGTTCCTCGTGCCGGCCGGATTCTGCGATGTGCCCGGCCTCCATGACAATGATTCGGTCGCAGGCGGCGGCCTGCGAGAGTCGGTGGGCGATGACCAGTCCGGTCCGTCCGGAGAGGGCGGCCTCGGCGGCGAGGTCGAGCACATCGGCGTGGGCCGATCCCGCCTCGGCAGTCGCCTCGTCGAGGATCGCGAGTTCGGGGTCGGTGAGCACGATGCGTGCGAGCGCGAGCTGCTGTGCCTGGGCGGCCGTGAGCTCGGTGCCGCGGGGTCCGACTTCGGAGTCGAGTCCCTCGGGCAGCATGTCGAGCAGCCGGTCGGCCCCGACCGCGGTGAGCGCTGATCGGATCTCGGCGTCCTTCGCATCAGGTGCGGCCAAGGTGAGGTTCTCCCGCAGGGTCGTGGCGAAGACGTGGCCTTCCTGGGTGACGAGTGCCGTGTTCACCGGCGTGCGCACACTCCCGCTCAGGGGGGCGTGGATGCCGGCGATGAGCGCGGCCATGGTCGTCTTCCCTGCGCCCGAGGCGCCGACGATCGCGACCCGCTCCCCTGGTTCGATCTGCAGGTCGAGGTTGTCGATGACGAGCGCGGAATCGTCGTATCCGAAGCTCACCTTGCGCAGGCTGACCGCACCCGACCGGGCCGCTGCTAGCTCTTCGGTCGCCGCGGCAGGACCCTCCTCCGAGGCGGTGATGACGCCGACTATGCGGGCCAGAGAGGCGAGGACGGATTGCAGAGTGTCGACGACGAGGAGCAGCTGGTTGATCGGGCCGAGGAGACGGAGGAAGAGGAGCATCGCCGCGGTCGCCGCCCCGACGGTGGACAGCCCGGCCCGGTTGAGCCAGAAGCCGATGACGAGGATCGCGGCCATGCCGAGGAACTCGGCGATGTTGAGTCTGCCGAAGAACATGTTCTGCACGGTCCTCGCCCGCAGCGAGTGGCCGACCACCTGCCAGGAGGCCGCCATCGTCCGGGCATGCCTGTGCTGATCGAGGCGCAGCCCGAGCACGGTGTCATGGCCCCGCTGGGATTCGGTGATCGCCTGCGCGCGACCGCTCATCGCCGTCCGCTCCGCCCGGTAGACGACCGGCCCGGTACGCAGGTACCACCGCAGGGTGACCACGTAGACCGGCACGACGGCCAGCAGCGTGAGCCCGTACCAGGGATCGAGTGCCGTCATCCCGGCGAAGGTGACGATGATGGTGAAGGCGACGGTGGTGAACACGGGGATGATCTGCGGCGCCGCATCGGCCACCTGGGAGACATCGTCACTCGACCGTGAGATGAGGTCGCCGGTGCCGGCGGTCTCGACCGTCCCCTGCGGCAGTTCGAGTGCCTCTTCGACAAGGCTCTCGCGCAGTTCTGCGAGCATCGCGTGATACGACCGGGAGGCGAGGACGACCGTGACCGCGGCGCCCACGGCCCCGAGGAACGCAGCGAGGACCATGACCCCCAGAGCCCAGAACACCGTCGCCAGATCAGCGGTGCCGGCCTGCACACGATCGACGAGAGTGCCGATCACTGCAGGCGGAACGAGCCCTGCTGCGGCACTGACCGTACCGAGGATGACGACGCCGAGCAGCACGAGGCGGCGCCCGCGGCTGAGCGCGGAGATGGTGCGCCGGGTCGTGCGCCAATCGGCGATGGGCAGGCCCTGCGCCGATCGATCGTCGACGGCGCTCATGAGCTCACTCTTTCCGCGTCCACTGCGTCGTCGAGGTCGATGACCCGATCGCAGATGCTCAGCAGGACCGGCGAGGAGGCGATGAGGATCGTCATCCGGCCCCGCCGAATCGCCGGAAGGCGGGCGGCGATCGTCTGCTCGGTGACGGAGTCCACGGCCGTCGTCGGGTCGTGGAGGACGAGGAGGTCCGCCTCGGCGGCATAGGCGCGAGCGAGCGCGAGACGCTGTCGCTGCCCGCCCGAGAGTCGATTGGCCATCTCACCGATCTGTCGCAGCTCTGCCGCTTCGCCCGAAATGAAGTCCTCACAGGCCGCGGCCAGAAGCGCCCGCTCGCGGTCGGCCGCACAGGAGCCGATGGTCTCGGCCACGGTCCCGCTGAAGAGCGTCGCATGGTGTGGGGAGATGACGGTCGTGTCGCGCCAGAGCCGGTCGAAGTCGGGATCCCGCCGGTCCAGGCCATCAAGGGTGAGGGAGAGGGCCTGGGCGGATTCGGGTCGCAGCAGAGCCTCGGCGAGTGCCGCCGCTCCCGCCTCGTCCGCGCGCAGACCGACGATCTCATCGGGAGCGACGCGAACCGGCTCGCGGTCACCGAACTGCAGCTCGAGCCGGGGTGTGTCTGCTCGAACCCGGCCCGCGGCGCGGGACGGGGAGTCGTGCTCGGGCACGGGCCCGATCTCGCCCCTGGCCTCAGCCCCGCCCGAGGCCGGCACGCCGAGCGCAGTGAGAGCCTCGAGGATGCGTTCGCTCGATCCGCGCGCCGCAGCCCAGGCGGGCACGGCATTCATCGCGAGCATGCGCATCGGCGGCAGCAGCGCCTGCGAGAGACCGACGGCGGCGATCAGCCCGCCGACGCTGATCTCACCCTCGATCGCGAACCACGCGGCGAGTGCGGCGACCGCGGCGACGAATGCTCCGCTCACTGTCGTGCTGCCGACGAGGAAGCGGCCGAGCAGTCCGACATTGCGGTAGGCGCCGTCGAGGGTCTCGCGGCTGGTCTGGCGATAACGGTCGGTGGCCTCGGACTCCGCGCGCATCCCTTTGATCACGCGATAGCCGGAGACCAGGTCCGTCGCCCGTCCGACCGTCTTCGCGAGCAGGGTCTGGTAGACCCGGGAGTCCCGGGCCAGGCGGCCGCTGAGCACTCCCATGAGCCACACCGTCAGCGGGGCTCCGACCAGCACCACAAGGCCGAGGAGCCAATGGATGAGCAGGAGGGAGACTGCGATGAAGACGACCCCCGCGAACTCGGCCACCGGGTAGACGGCGAGACCCAATGCTGCCGCTCGCATGATGTCGTTCGTCATCAGCGACACCACAGCGCCGTCCGGTTTCGCACCGGCGCTCCCCGGGGCGTGTAGCACCTGGCGGGAGAGCGTGGAGCGAAGCCGGTGGCCGACGAGCTCCGCGGCCAGCGCCGCGAGCTGAGCCATGCACCGAAACGACAGCGAGAGCACTGTGAACACTGCGGCAAGCACCCCGATCCACAGGATGAGCCGAGACGCGTCGCCCTCGGCCAGCGCCTCGTCGATGGCCGCGCCCATGACCACGGGAACAAGAGCCTCGCCGACCTGCCACAGCACCCCGAGGATCACCGCGGGCATCGTATACCGCTTCGCGGAGAGCAGCAGGCCGAGCAGGAGACGTGTCGGCGTCGTTCCCGGCCGGATCTCGATGTTCTCAAGGCGCGGGGGCCGATCCGGGGCCTGCCCGATGACCGGCAACCACCGGGTCAGCCGGGACCGGCCGAGTCCGGTCGGGTCTCCGGAGCGAACTGTGCTCATCGGCACCGTGCCACAGGCAGCGTACATCGCACCCACCGATTCCGTGATCGGCCGGTCACCTCAGCCGTGCGCATCGGTTCAGCTGCCCTGGTTGAGCGCTGAGTCCTCGAGCTGGGGAACGAGCTTATCGAGGATGTAGGGCACGCTCGAGGGTCCGATCTGAGTGGGCATCGACAGGTAGGTCTCGCTCCCGCCGACAAGGACCATCGTGCCGTTCTTCACTGCCGGGAGTCGATCGAACCGGGGATCGTCTTCGAGCTTCTTGCGAGGACCGTCCTCGCCGCCGAGGACGACGACATCGGCATCGATCTCGTCGAGTTTCTCGGTCGAGAGCGTCTGCGGCTTGTCCTCACTGGGCTGGAGGTCGGAGGGTTTGAGGCCGAGTGCGCCGAAGAAGTTCTTCGCTCCGGGCACTGAATAGATTCCGTCAGGCGTGACCACTCCCTGGAAGAAGGTCTTGTCCTGCAGGCCATGCAGAGACTCACGCGCTTCGGAGAAATCGTCGTCGATGCCCTTCGTTACATCCTCGACACGATCGGTCGTGCCGGTGAGCTGGCCAAGAGCGTCGAGTTCGTCCTCATAGCTGGGCAGCTGGGTGTAGGCGTAGGTCGGGGCGATCTCGGACAGCTGGTCGTAACCCGACTGGTCGAGTGGTGAGCCTGCCCCGAAGTAGATGATGAGGTCCGGGTCGTGCGACGCAACCGCCTCGGCCGAGGGCTTGCTGTCGGCGATGAGATCATCGGCGTATTCGCCGTAGAGTCCCTTGATCCACGGTGCGGTCTGCAGTGCCTGATTCTCCGGGCCCCATCCGCCGTAGACGTCGGCCTGCTCCCCGAGCGCGTCAAGCATGTCGATGTCGAGCGGGGACCCGATGACGACGATATTCTCCGGCTTCTCCTCGACGACGGCATCGCCGAATTCGGTGGAGACCGTAGCGGGAAAGCTCCCGGCCGCGTCGGAAGAGTTCTCGTCGGCAGATTCGGACGAACCGCCCCCGCAGGCACTCAGGGCGAGAACGGCGCCCAGTGCCGTGGCGGTGACGGCGAAGCGTCGCGAATCGTGGGCGATGGTCATGGGTGGCTCCTCATTTCTCTGTGCTCTCTCGCCGGTGTCCCCGGATGCCGGACCGGAGTCGGGGACGATCGGCAGCGACTCTTCATATTAGGTTTTGCTAACCTTTACCTGGGTGCGCAGACTCTCATATAGTTCACTCGTGATGAATGCATCTGCATCGGCTCAGTCCAGCCTGCCCGTTCCGGCGATTCCCCCCTGCCGTCTGAGCGCGGACTGGCTGTACGCCTTCGATCTGCTGCTGTGGACACGCACGGGCACCGCATACGTGAGCACTGCAGATTCCCACATGTATCGCATCCCGGCTGGTGAGGGGATCTGGCTGCAGGCTGGCTGCGGCGCGACGGTGACGACCGAGGCGGGAACTGTCGCCTTCCCCTATCTCGTCACACCGAATACGACCCCTGATGCCCCTCGTACGACCCTCACCTTCGGTGTCCCTGCGCACTGGCAGGATTGGCTGATCCTCCACTTCCTCCACTGCTCCACAGGACATGGGATCTTCGGCTATCGGGCTGCCGGTCTCGGCGACATCCTCGGCCTCGGCGACGCCCTCGGCCTCGGCGAGACGGGTGAGAAGAGCGGTGCGCTGCCGGGAGAGGAGCCGCCTCTGCCTCGTGCGTCTGCGGCACGGAGGGTGGCTGAGGAGCTGCGCGCCGCGCCGGCCATCGACCGCAGCATCACAGGCTGGGCAAGACTGACCGCTTCGAGCGCATCGACCATCAGGCGCGGCTTCCTCGATATCGGGTGGACTTTCAACCGATGGCGGATCGCGACGCGACTCGCGGCCGCATGTGAACACCTCGCCTCGGGCCACGCAGTGGAGGCCACGGCAATGCGCGTGGGCTTCACCTCACGGCACGGGTTCACCCGTGCATTCGGCAGACACTACGGGCTCACCCCCAGCGCCTACGCCTCACGTATGTCCGTCCACTCCCTCGGCTCTCTCCTGCGCACCGAGGCAGCCACCGGGACGGCCGCCTTGGCGGCGACGATCGCACGGCTGACGAAGACGCCGGCGGCTGCGTCGGTGCCGCGACCGCTGCCCGCGACGCGCACCTCGTGGCACCGCAACGACGTGCATGTCCTGGCGTGGCTGTACAAGGGCACCGGCGACCTCAGTCTGGAGTCGCGCCATCACCTTCGCCGTGAGGGAGAGGCCGTCTGGATTCCAGCCGGCGTCGCCCACCAAGCGGGCAATGACGAAGGATCGGTGACTCTGCCGATCGGCTACCTGTCGCCCGAGGACGTGCATATCAGCGAGCCGATGAGGGCCCGTTTCTCCCCCGAATGGAATGATTTCCTCCTCCATCGAGCCGTGGCGACTCGCACCGAACTGCGGCCCGAGGGCTTCGAGCCCCGCGACATGCTCGACCTGTTCGTCGATCAGCTCGCAAACCAACGGTCACGCACCGTTGCCATGCCCGCGGATCCACGCGCCGCAGCTGTCGCGAGACATTTCCTCACCCGAATGAAACTGCCCGCCGGCGCAGGAATCGATGCGGAAGTCCACCGCGCGTTCCGCGTCGAGACCGGGATGACTCTGGCGCAATGGCAGCACAGTGCCCGGATGCACGCCGCAAGGGACCTCCTCGAGGCCGGCGCCCGCCCCACCGACGCGGCTCGCCGGGTCGGCTACACCAGGGTGAGGAGTTTCAGCCGGGCCTTTCGCGATCGCTACGGTCACCCTCCGCGCGAGCATCTGTCCCGCCGCAGCTGACGCGACCGGTGGTACGAGGCCAGGCCGAGGATCGCGCCTAACTGAACGGAGGCGACGGCATCGATCGGCAGGCTGCGATTGCGCATCTCCCGGTCTCGGCCGACCAGCCATGAGGAGAACTCTTCGTCGAGTACTCGCACAGCCTCAGCGATCTGACCTGAGGCATCATCGCCGCGCTCGCGCTCGATGGTCAGGGCCCGCAGCAGGGCACCTCCGTAACGCAGACGGAACATCCACACCACACCCATCGGCCGTTCGGCGGCTCGTGCCAGCCGGTCGCTGCTCGCCGATTCTCCGCGTGCCTCGAGATCTCGCCCCACTCGGGTCATCATCGGGATGAAGCCGAGTGCGCTGCGCATGATCGGCTCGTCGGGATCGTGCAGGTGCGGGCGGACACGGTCAAGGATCATCTCGAGCCAGCCTCCGGTGGTTTGCAGCGCCGCTCCGGCTTCACGGAGCAGTTCACCGTAGTTGGCCTCTGATGCACTCTGATCGTCAGCACCGTCCCTGGTCCACAGCGGGAGTTCGGCGATAAGCGCAGTGGTGCCGTAGCGACGCGCATAGCTCGTCGAGGACTGTCCTTCGTGCGGTGCGACAATCGGGTCGAGGCCGCGGTCAGCTCGCCAGTCGTAGGCGTCTTCGGCACCGATCGCCGAGAAGACCCCGGGCGCCAGGACCTCGCTCATGGGTGACTCGGGATGGCCGTGGTGGAGAGGGATGCCCGCGCGTTGCGGCAGTGCATGGAGCAGTGGGATCATCGGGGCGAGCGCGGGGCTGAGATAGTAGTAGGCGCCTCCGCCCTCGGCGTTGTGCAGGGGGACGTAGAAGTCCGGTCGAACACGGTCGATGAGGCCTTTGAGGGCCGCGGTCTCGGGCAGCATCGAGTCGAACTGCTTGGTCTTGTAGTTGATCGGGAAGGTCCATTCGACCTGCTCGGGGCCTGGTGGTCGGTAGAAGCCGCGGAAGTAGGCCTCCGCGTCGCCAGGACGGTCGTACCACTCATGATTGAGTCGCATGCCGTCCGGATCTGCGCAGGCGACGATGTGCCAGCGAGTGCGCAGACGCCTCCTCAGCGCATCGTTGCGCACGAGCATGTCGACGAGGTGGAGGATCGTCACTGAGCCGATGGGTTCGTTCGGGTGCACGCCGCCGACGATGAGCCCGTTCACCGGCTCACCGTTCACGGGTTCAGCGGCCGCTGAGGAGTCCTGGACTGGGTCGACGGAGACGGTGTAGACGAGAATGTCCTCGCCCAGGCGCGAGGTCCCGATTCGTTCGACAGCGACCAGGTCCGGGTGGCGTAGGCGAATCTCGTCGAGGCCGGCGATCAGCTCATCGAGGTCCGGGAAATGCCGCCAAGTCGGCAGATCCGAGCTCAGTTCGAGCACCTCGGCGTCGCTGAGTACGGAGTCGTCGCGGTCATCGGCGATCGAGGACACGTTCACCTTCTCATCTCTGGTCTCGGCCCGGGGCAGATCCGGCCCACTCCCGGCCCAGCCTAGCCGGGCCGAGCAGTCGTCAGCCCATGACCCCCGACACCGACTCGATGACTTGCAAGGCGGCGAGGAAGCCGAAAAGACCGAGACAGATGGTGAGCAGAACGTTCGACCACCAGGTGTTGCGCAGCTGGAGCGGAACCGAATCGCGGTTGAGGATGACAAGCAGCGCAAGAGCGAGAATCGGAAGGATGAAGGCGCTGATCGCCGCATAGACGAGAACGAGTGTGACAGGCTTGCCCATGCTCATGATCACCACCGTCGCGATGGAGAGGTAGACGAGGACTCCGCGGAACTCGATCGAAGTCGCCGACATCTCGTGCTTCACCTCATCCTGGCGCGGGTAGCGTCGGAGCACCCGCAGACAGTCGGCAGTGACGTAGGCGATGCCGGAGAACCCGCCCAGCACACTCGTATAGACCACGGCGAGGAAACTGATGAGGAACACCAACCGCCCGGTCTCACCGATCCGGCCCACCAGGTCATCGGCGATGGCGAACAGCGCATCATTGTCCGAAATCGTGAAGCCCTGCCCGTAGAGGATGAATGCTCCCACGGCGCTCATCGCCACGGCGAAGACGAAGACGAGGCCGTAGCTGATGAACAGGTCGAGGCGGACAACCGGCTTCCAGTCAGGGGTCCGCCACGCCTTCTCACGGATCCAGAACGAGTACGCGAGGATGCCGGTCGCTCCCCCGACCCCGCCGATGAGCGACATCACCGTGATGATCGAAGTGTTCGGGAACGTCGGCACGACCGTCTCTGCGGCGACCGTTTGAGCGTCTTGCCCTTGGAACACAGAGATCGCCAGGGCCAGGATGCCGAAGAACATAATGATTCCGAAACCCATCATGGCCTTTTCGACGATCCCGTACCGGCCGATGCCGACAAGCACTGCAGCAGAGAGCAGCACGACGATGGCGGTCGGCCAGAACGGGAGGACGGGGAAGATCGCCTGCAGAATCGTCGTCGTCACTGCGACGACTCCGGCTCCGAAGAACAGCCCGACGAGCAGCTCCGCGATGAGGAAGAGGATCGGGAACGTCCGCCCGCCGAATCGAGTGAGATGGGAGATCAGGGACCGGTCGCCGCTCATCTGCAGCCGCGACACCGCCTCGGAGAGGACGAACTTGAGGATGATGCCGACCATGAACACCCAGATGAGCGCCAGACCGTATTCGGCACCGGAGTTCATCGTCGTGATCATGTCCGAAGCGCCGACGCTGGCCAGCGCCAACACGATCCCTGGGCCGATGAGGCGGAGGCGTCCAGCCCATGATGTCGGCGCCGAGGCGGCGTTCTTCGTCTGCGATGTCGTTTCGGCGGACATTGGCGGGGTGGGCTCCTTCACGTGGGTTCATCGACACCACCGGAACCGTTCGCACGGGGCATCGTTCGCAAAGGAGAGTATGGCCGAGGTCATCACATTCCGGGACGGAAGTCTCAACACCCGGGAAGGGACTCTGTCTCAATCCGTGCCGCAGCGCTCCGCATCAACCGCTCAAGACCCATTCCAGTCGCTCACTCAGAGGCCGATCCGCAGTCTTCGAGCGTATATTCGACGCCATGGCTGACGCACGCGATGAGGGACCCTTCTTCCATGGCACCCGTGCCGAACTCGCACCGGGAGACTTGCTGACCGCAGGCTTCGCTTCGAACTACCGACCCGAAGTGACGATGAACCACATATACTTCACGGCCCTGCCCGATGGGGCACGATTAGCCGCCGAAGTGGCAGCCCTCGACGGCGGACAACCGCACGTCTACGAGGTCGAACCCCTCGGCGACTATTTCGACGACCCGAACGTCACGGACAAGAAGTTCCCCGGAAACCCCACACGCTCCTTTCGCAGCACCGAACCCCTGCGCATCGTCCGCGAGGCCACCGTCTGGAAACGACTGAGCAAGCAGGACCTGCAGATGTGGCGCGAACGCCTCGCGGCCATCCGCGAGGACGACGACAAAGAGATCATCAACTGACACCGCCGAGGCGACACAGCACATCCCACTGCGCCTGAGAGGAGTCAACCTCGCTTCGCTCCGAAGCCCGCGTGGACTCAGTCCCGCTCGGCCCCGAACACCGGGTGGTCGCTGGCGATGGAGATGCGGTTGAAGGCGTTGATGAGGATGGTCGACCATTCGATCGCTGAGATCTGCTCGGTCGTCAGGTGTTGAGCCACCTCGGCGGCGATCGCATCGCGGTCAGCTGTTTTGTCGAGCACGGTCAGGGATTCGGCCAGGGTCAGCGCCGCGAACTCCTCATCGGTGAAGATCTCCGCCTCATGCCAGCTGGGCAGCACATCGAGCTTGAGCTGGGAGACCCCGGCCTTCCTCGCGGCCGGGGCATGGATGCTCAGGCAGGTGCGGCAGCCGTTGATCTGTGAGACCCGCGTGTTGACGAGTTCGATGAGCCCGTCATCCAGACCCGCAGTGCGTGACGCCTTTCGCGAGGCCGCGGCCGCCTGGGCCAGCGCCTTGTAGTTCTCGGGGTGGATCTTGTCGATGAAGGGTCGACTCGCGTTGCTCATACCCTCACTCACGCCTGTCGCTTGACGATGTCGAAATCTTCACCTGTCGCGCTGCGGAACCTGCCGCCCTGCGCGGCATAGTCATCGCCGGTCTCCTGCAGCTTCTTGACGAAGAGCGGGCACACGGGCACAACCGTCACCCCCCGCTCAAGCGAGTCCTCGAGCGCCTCGGCGACGAGGATCTTCGACAGTCCACGACCGCCGAAATCCTCGTCGACGACCGTGTGGAAGAAGATGCGTTCGGTCTCCGTGTCCGGGCCGGGCAGGAAATAGGCATGGCCGGCGACCGTCCCGTCGTCGACCGAGATGACGTAGGAATGTCCCTGTTCGTCGAGTTCCACGCGCACGGGCGCGCCGGTGGAGTCCTGCAGTTCTTCGCTCATCGTTCTCTCCTCTGTGGTCAGCGGTGCTCAGTGTTGGTCAGTGGTGGTCAGCTGCCGACGATGGCCTCAGCGGTCTTCGGGTCCGCCCTGGACCCGTGGGGGCGGGTTTCTCCGCGCTTTGATCGTGACGTCGGGCAGCCTCGGCGCGGGGAGTCGTCCCATGCCGTCGGCATTGCGTCCGGGTCCGCCATTGCCGACGTACCCGTCGACGACGCCGAAGCGGTCGCCCTCGGCCTGCCATTCCTCTCGGAACTGTGCGATCTCCTCATGGCTGCGACCGACGAAGTTCCACCACATGACGATCTCCTCGCCGAAGGGGACCCCGCCGAGAAGGACGAGTCGTGCCGCGGTGTCGGCACGGTTGCCGATGCGCATCTCGCGCAGTCCGACGCCGGTGTAGCCGATGGCGCCGACGGGCAGCTCGACGTTCTCCACGGTGATGTCACCGGAGTCGACGAGCACGCCGTGTTCGAAGGTCTCGTCGACGGGCAGGTTGATGGTCGCACCCGGATCGAGGCGGATCTCCGCGCCGAGGAGGGGCGAATGCGTCGTCACCGGGGAAGAGGCTCCCCACAGGTGGCCGAGGAAGACGAGCATCTCGCCGCCGTCGAAGCTCGTCACCTCGGGGGCGTAGTGCTCGAACTCGCGTTCGGGCTGGTGACGGGTGGTCTCCGGCAGGGCCAGCCAGAGTTGGACGCCGTGGAGGTTCGTCGTGTCCTCGGTCGAGACCTCGGAGTGGCAGATGCCGGCCCCGGCGGTCATGAGGTTGACCTCCCCGGGCAGGACGAGGCCGGCGTTGCCGCCGGAGTCGATGTGCTGAATGGCGCCGTCGAAGAGCCAGCTCACGGTCTGCAGTCCGGTGTGCGGGTGCGGGGCGACGTCCATGCCGCCGGTGACGGAGACGTCGGCAGGTCCGTAGTGGTCGACGAAGCACCAGGGTCCGATGAGGGAGCGCTGCCGCTGCGGCAGTGTGCGCCGCACCGTCATCGCGCGCGGTCCGCCGAGCGGGACGTCGCGGGCGGTGATGATCTCCACCGGGGCCCTGCCCTGCTGGTCGCAGTTCGGGTCCGGCAGTCCGCCGGGTCGGCAGACGATCTGATCCGGTTTCGTGTCGACGTTGCTCATGCCGGTAGCGTACCCCCGTGTGCAGCAGCCGCCTCGGACGCGGCCTGCGGTCGACGCGGATTGATCTTCGAGACCAAGTCGAACAGCTCCTCCGATTCTCCCTCGCCCAGGCCGGCGAAGGCGGAGAGGATGATCTCGCCGTTCGTCTGCTCGGCCGCGCTGCGCACGGACTCTCCGTCCTCGGTGAGGCTGACGCACACCCCGCGCTGATCATCGGTATCGGCGGACTGCTCGATCAGCCCCCGTGCTTCGAGACGTCCGAGAAGTCGGCTCAGCGCACTGCGGCTGACCACCATGTTCCTCAGCAGGTCGCGGTGGCGCATTCGCTGCCCGGGCGGGATGTTGATGATCGCATCGAATTCGTTGAGAGTCAGTCCATGTCGCTCCCGGAACGCCCGTTCGAACTCCGCCAGCATGGCCGCGTGCTTCTCGAGCATCAGCCTCCACGTGGCGATCTCGATCGGTCCGAGGCGTCGGAGGATGCTGCTGACCGGAGGTGCTTCGCTCATGCTTCGCCTCCACCGGCACCGGCACGACCGTCTCGGCGAGCGCATCCGCCTGGACGAGAGGAGGTGGACAGGGATGAAATACGGGATGAAATACGCGACGGACGAATCCTCACAGTTTGTTGCTTCGACAACATTTTCATAGTATGAATGATCATACCCGGAGACTCATAGACTCCGGGCGCCTCCTCGAGGCCCGGATGCAACCGCGCATCATCCCCGCCGAACCGGCGATGCGGCATCCACGGGCGGACAGCGATGTCCGCCCGGCCCGAGGTCTCGACGGACCGAGGCTCAGGGACACTGAGGCACCGGCCCCTATTTCCCCGCCTTGTCGAGTTCGACCTTGAGCGGGAAGTACCAGTTCATGATCTCCCGGAGGTTGTCGGAGTCCGGACGTGCCCAATTGCGCATGAGCTCGCTTGCGAAGGAGATCGCCGTGATCGGCGACGCGCCGGCGGCGGTCATCCGCTCGAGCGCCCACCGGTGGGAGTCGGGACTGATGCCGCCGACGGCGCCCGCAACCGGGTAGACCTCGAAGCCCTCGGCGAGCATGTCGAGGGTCGGGAAGGCCAGACAGACCTCGGTCCACAGTCCGGCCATGACGATCTTGCGTCGGCCCGTGGCACGCACCGCGGCGCGGAAGTCGGGGTCCTCCCACGAGTTCACTCCGGTGCGGTCGACCTCCTCGACTCCCGGCAGCTCCTTCCGAATCTCCTCGGCGGTTCCGGTGTTGACCCCGAGGTCGACGCCGACGGTCGAGAGGACCACGGGCACCTCGTACTTCGTCGCAGCCTTGCACAGCGCGATGACATTGAGGTCGATGCGCTCCTTCGTCGTCGACTGCACGGTCCGATACTGCTCCGGCTGGTAGTCGATGATGGCCACTGCGCAGTTCTGCGGCGTGAGCAGACGGTCGGACTCGGGATCGCGAATCGATTCAGGCTGTGTCTTGGACATGGTCGGCGCTCCTTGGGAGATGGGATCGGCACCCGCTTTGTTGCATCATCAACAATTCCATAGTTGGATGGACGTGTCCATAGGCTGCCGCGGATGCCGTCCGGCGTCCTCACGGACCGCGAGACCCGAGGAGGGCCGACCCCATGCGCACCCCGATCCCCGACTACCTCACCGAGATCCAGGATTCCCTGCGCGACGACGACCAGGGGGCGGTCGCCGACTACATCCCCGCCCTCGCCGAGGCGGATCCCGACCTCTTCGCGATCGCGCTGACCACAGTCGCCGGCCGTACCTACACCGCCGGGGACTGCGACGTGGAGTTCTCCATCCAGTCGATGTCGAAGCCCTTCGCCTATGCAGCGGCGCTGACGGACCGGGGCGAGGAGTTCGTCGGCGGACGGGTCGGGGTCGAACCCTCGGGCGAGGCCTTCAATGAGCTCTCCCTCGAATCCGACTCCCACCGTCCGAAGAACCCGATGATCAACGCCGGTGCGATCACGACCCATCAGCTGCTCGTCGGCTCGGGAGCGAAACCCGCCGAACGCGTCGAGCGGGCACTCGATCTCTTCTCCGCACTGGCCGGCCGGAGGCTTGCCATCGACGAAGCGGTCCGGGACTCCGAGCTGGAAACCGCCGACCGGAACCTCGCGATCGCCCACATGCTGCGCAACTACGGCATCCTCGAGGACGATCCGCACGAGGTCGTCGCCGGCTACACCGCTCAGTGCTCGATCAGGGTGAGTGTCCGTGATATCGCGGTCATGGCCGCGACCCTGGCCTCCGGCGGGATCCAGCCGGTGACCGGTGAGCAGGTCCTCGACCGGGCCACTGCCCGGAAGACGCTGTCGGTGATGGCCTCGGCCGGTATGTACGACGCTGCGGGGTCCTGGTTCAACGACGTCGGGATCCCCGCAAAGAGCGGCGTCGCCGGCGGCCTCCTCGGTGCCCTGCCCGGTCAGGTGGGGATCGGGTCGTTCTCTCCGCGCCTCGACGCGCACGGCAACAGCGTCCGCGGGATCGAGGTCTTCCGGCGGCTCTCGACCGACATGGGCCTGCACCTCATGGACACGGAGTCCTTCGGCTCTCACGCGCTGCGCGACATCCGCGTCGATGCGGACACCACGTACCTCAGTCTGCAGGGGATCATCGACTTCAACGGCGCCGAGGTCGTCCTCCACCGACTCGACGAAGCGCCGCCGGAGACGCCGACGGTCATCGTCGATGCCAGCCGGGTCGAGCGCTTCAGCGACGTGGGGCGACGCATGGTCATCGAGGGGATGCGGCGCCTCAGCCTCGACGGCATCACCGTCGGCCTCGCCGATCCCGAGGAACGGCTGCCGGACCCCGGCCTCGGCGACGGGACCATGCCGTTCATCGTGCCGGCGCAGCGCACCGAGTCCTAGAGCACCGAGGTGCAGCGGTTCGAGGTACTGCGCCTCTGGGTGCGGGACGCGTCCCCTGCCTGACCGACGGATCCCGGCTAACCGACAGGCCAGAAGCCGCCCGGCCCTTCAGTCCTTCGGGATCTTCCCCTGCCACGGCCACCAGACCGACCGTCCGATGTCGTGGACGAGCGCCGGGACGACCAGCGACCTCACGAGGATCGCGTCGAGCAGCACCCCGAAGGTGACGATGAAGGCGAGCTGAACGAGGAACATCACCGGAATCACCGACAGGGCCGCGAAGGTCGCGGCGAGCACGATCCCGGCCGAGGTGATCACCCCGCCCGTGGCCACGAGTCCCTTGAGCACGCCGGCCCGTGTGCCGGCCCTGAGCGATTCCTCGCGCACCCTGGAAATGAGGAAGATATTGTAGTCGATGCCGAGCGCGACGAGGAAGACGAAGGCGTAGAGCGGCACCGAGGGATCGGCCCCGGGGAAGCCGATGATGTGATTGAACACCAGCGCCGAGACTCCCAACGCGGTGCCGAAGGACAGCACGGTCAGGGCCACGAGCAGCAGCGGCGCGAACAGGGAGCGCAGCAGCAGGATGAGGATGACCGTGATGACGAGCAGGATGATCGGGATCGCCAGACTCCGGTCCGCCTCGGCGGTGGTGTTAGTGTCGAGGTCGACCGCGGTCTCCCCGCCGACGAGCGCATCGGGGTCGACGTCGTGGACGGCATCGCGGATGTCGGTGACGGTCTTCTCCGCGGCCAGGGAATCGGCGGCGTCGTCAAGGGTCAGTTCGAGGAGGACCTGACCGTCCACCTCGGTGGGTTCGATCGTCGCCGATCCGCCGGCACCATCGGACGCACCGCTCGGGCCGCCCTGCGGGGGCTGGAGCTTCCCGTCCTCGTCGATGCCGATCGTTCCGCTCGGGGAATCCTCGGCCGCCACGGTCATCGATCCGACACCGCCGAGGCGGCCGACCGCCTCGGCGGCTGTGCTCAGCTCATCCGCGTCGATCACCACCTGGGTCGGGGTCCCGGACCCACCGGGGTAATGCTCGGCCAGGACGTCCTGACCGTCGCGGGCCTCCGAGTCACCGAGCACGAATTCGCTCTGCGCCACCCCGGAAGCCTTGAACTGCGGGACCGCGATGAGCGGCAGTGCCAAGAGGACGACGAGACCGACCCAGATGAGCCGCGGACGGGCGGCGATCACCTCGGCGATGCGGACCCACAGGCCCTTCTTCATGCTCGCCGAGGCGGTCCCCACCTGAGGTCGGAACGGCCAGAACACGGCGCGACCGATGATGATGAGTGCGGCGGGCAGGAAGGTCAGGGCCGCGAGCATGGCGACGGCGATGCCGATGGCCGCGACCGGCCCGAGCGCACGTGTCGAGGCGAGGTCGGTGAGGAGGAGGACGAGGAGGCCGGCGATGACGGTGCCTCCGGAGGCGGCGATCGGTTCGGCCACGCCCTTGAGCGCGGCGAGCCCGGCGCGCACACGGTCGGGCTCGGTTGTCAGGGCGTCGCGGAAGCGGGCGACGACGAGGAGGGAGTAGTCCGTGGTGGCGCCGACGACGAGGATGAAGAGGATGCCCTGGACTTGGCCGTTGATGAGGAGGATCCCGGCGTCGGCGAGGTGCCAGATAACGAAGATCGACGCGGACAGCGCGGCCACGGAGGTGAAGAGGACGATGACCGGCAGCAGCGGTGAGCGGTAGACGATGACGAGGATGACGAAGACCGCGATGAGGGCGACGAGCAGGAGGATCCCGTCGATGCCGGCGAAGGCTTCGGAGAGGTCAGCCGCGAATCCTGCCGGGCCGGTGACATAGACATCGGCAACCGTGGCCGGGGTCGGGACGTTGCCGGACTCGTCCGGGGTGGCATCGGCGGCGTTGGCGGTCGGGAAGGCGCTGCTGATGAAGTCTCTGATCTTCTCGACGTCATCGCCTGTGGTCTCCGAGGAGACGGGGAGGATGATCTGGAGGGCGTCGCCGTCCTCGGCGGGGATGACCGGTGAGGCGTCGGCGGCGAGCAGACCGTCGTCATCGAGCTTCTTCGCCACCTCGTCGAGGGCTATGGAATCGTCTTCGGTGACGCCGTCGGTGTTATCGAGGACGACGATGGCGGGGACGTAGTCATCGTCGCTGAAGCGGTCGATGATCTCCTGGGCGCGGGTGGATTCGGCGGATTCGGGGAGGAACGAGGAACGGTCGTTCGTGGCCACCTCGGAGATCTTGCCGAAGTAGGGGCCACCGACTCCGGCGATGCCGACCCAGGCGACGAGCAGGATCGCGAAGAGGGTGATGAGGCTGCGGCGGGCGGGGACGGGGGCACGGTGGGTGGGGGCACTTGCCGAGGGGCCTGCAGTTCGATCGTCGTCGGGGCGAGGGGGCTGGGGTGTACGGGTCAGCAGGAAGTGCGGCATGAGTCCAGCCTACGCGGCGGATCGCGGCGCGGGAGAGGAAAACCGGGCGCCGTTCCTGCAGACACCACCTCGCCCCGTTCCGGCTGCCTCTGACCAGGGCGAACACGTAGGACTACGAGCATGAGCTCCTTCGTTCTTCCTGCCTTCGTGGCCGTCCTCGTCGGCTGCGGCATCGCCGTGCTCGCGTTCGTGCCGTTCGTCGCGATCAGCTATCGTCGCCGAGGCGGACTGACGTTCTGGCGCACGCTGATATGGCTGGCCGCCGCGATCTACGCGATGGCGCTTTGGACGTACACGCTGCTGCCGGTCCCACCGGCCGATGAGGTCACCTGCGCGGCCGTGCAGCTGGTCCCGTTCCAGTTCGTCACCGACATCCTCAGCTTCGACACCGGCAGCGTCCGCGCCATGATGACCAACCCTGCGGTCCTGCAGGTGGCCCTCAACGTCATCCTCTTCGTCCCGCTCGGCTGGTTCGTCAGACAGCTCGCCGGACGCGGCATCGTCGTGGCGACGATCACGGGACTGGCCGCCTCGGCGCTCATCGAGGTCACCCAGATCACCGGGATCTGGGGCATCTACTCCTGCGCCTACCGGGTCTTCGACGTCGACGACCTCATGATGAACACGTTCGGTGCATTCCTCGGCTCCTTGGCGAGCCTGCTCCTCCTCCGCAGGCAGGAGGGCCTGCAGGCACCCGATGCTCCCCGACCGCTCACGCTGATCCGTCGGCTGACCGGCATCCTCTGCGACCTGCTCATCTGGGGGCTGTTCGGCTGGACGGTCGCCCTCGCCGTCGGAGTCATCGCGGCCGTCCTCGGCGACGGGACGATCACCGAACCGGGGCAGATCGTCACATTCATCGGCTTCGCCCTGCCCTTCGCCGCGCAGCTTTTCTCCGTCCTCAGCCGGGGAGCCACCCTCGGCGAACGGCTCGTCCTCATCGCGGCCGTGCACGTGCGGGCCCCGGTTGCGGTCGGTCGGGTCCTGCGGTTCCTCTTCGGCATCGGCGGTTACATGCTGCTGTCGCAATGGACGTTCCCGCTGTCCGGACTGCTCCTCTTCTTCCTCGTCGTGGTCTCGGCCGTCATGGTGTTCACCACCCGCCGCCACCGCGGACTGGCATGCGTGGTGTCGGGGACCGAGATCGACGACGTCAGGGCGACGGCCGCATCGGCACCGTGAGGCCGACCTTCGCGGCGTCCATGACGACCTGGGTGCTGAAGCGGCGAATACTGTCGTTGCCGAAGAAGAGCTGCCGGGTCAGCTCCGTGTATTCGGCCATGTCCGTGACAAGGAGGATGAGCACGAAGTCCCATTCGCCGGCCACGTAGTAGCACTGCTGGACCTCCTGACGTTCGACGAGCGAGGCGCGGACCGCATCGAGCCTGTCCAGCTGTTCGCTCTCGACGGCGAGCTGGGCGATGACCCTCACCGGGCGACCGAGGAGTTCCGGGGCCAAGGTCAGAGTGCTGCCGAGGATGATGCCCGCCTCGGTCAGCCGTTTGAGACGCCGGTTGACCGCCGCCGTCGAGAGGCCGACGCGCGAACCCAGCGCGGATTGAGGCAGACGCGCATCGGCCTGCAGGGCTTCGAGCAGTCTCAGGTCGATCTCGTCGAGAGTGGCATCCACTCCCTCAGTCTCAGCGATCCGCGCACTCCACGCAATATTTTTGCGTAAGACCCGGCTGAAACCGACCACTTTGTCAGTCTCAGTTGAACGACTTCACGCCTCTGCAGGAGTCTGAGGACATGACAGCAGACCACATCGACCTCGCCACCCAGTGGCGCAGACACCTCCACCAGATTCCGGGCACCGAATTCGACGTCGCCGAGGCCGCCGACTTCGTCGCCCGCACCTGCACCGACCTCGGCTGGGAGGTCACCACCGGAATCGGCGGCAGCGGCCTCGTCGCCTCCCTCACCCGCGGCACGAGTCCGCGGACGATCGCCCTGCGCGCGGACATGGACGGGCTGCCGATCGAAGAGCGCACCGGCGTGCCTTACTCGTCGAAGAACGTCGGCGCCATGCACGCCTGCGGGCACGACGGGCACATGGCGATGGTGCTCGGAGCCGCCTCGGTGCTGGCGAAGGACATCAGCTTCGACGGAACCGTGCGTCTGTTCTTCCAGCCGGCGGAGGAGCCGGGCACCGGCGCCGAGGCGATGATCGCCGACGGACTCTTCGACCGCTTCCCCACCGACGAGGTCTACGGGCTGCACAACATTCCGGGCCTGCCGGCCGGCGAGGTCCACACCTGCCCCGGACCGCTCATGGCCGCCGAGGACAACTTCGAGATCCGCATCGCCGGCCGCGGCGGGCATGCCTCGGCCCCGCAGCACGTCATCGACCCCATGGTCGTCGGCGCCGAGGTCGTCCTGTCCCTGCAGACGATCGTCGCCCGCAGCGTCGATCCGCTCGACTCGGTCGTCGTCTCCTGCACGGAGCTGACCACCGACGGCGCGCGCAACGCCATCCCTGATCAGGTGGTCATCCGCGGGGATGCGCGGACTTTCACCGATGCCGACAGCGCCCTGGTCGAGACCCGTATCCGGGAGATCGCCGAGGGTGCCGCACTGGCGCATCGTGCTTCGAGCGAGGTCATCTACACCCGCGTGTTCCGCCCGACGATCAACGACGCCGACTGCGTCGCCTATGCCGCCGCCGCGGCCGAGTCCTCGCTCGGAACCGACAAGGTCGACGCCGTCTGCCGCCCGATCACCGCCAGCGAGGACTTCGCCGCCTATGCCCGCGCGGTACCGGCCTGCTTCGCCTTCCTCGGCGCCGGCGAGATCACCGACGGCGGCGCGGCCGGCGGCGGCAATGTCGGAAGTGGCACTGTCGGTGGCGGTACGGCCCCGCTGCACAGCCGCGACTTCGACTTCAACGACGCGATCCTCGGCGCGGGGATCGACTTCTATACCGCACTCGTCACCGCCCGCCTGCCCGAAGGGAACCGCTCATGACCACCACCACCGCCGCCTGGACCGCCAATGACCGTGACCGCTCCTGGTCGGGTCCCGACCAGGACGATGCGGCCCTGGACTTCCACCGCAGCCTGGCCGGGTACGAGCCCACCGCGCTCACCCCGCTGCCGGAGCTCGCCCGCGAGCTCGGGGTCGCCGCGGTCTTCGCCAAGGACGAATCGACCAGGCTGGGCATGCCCGCATTCAAGGCACTCGGTGCCTCGTGGGCGGTTCACCGTGCCCTTGAGGCTGCGCACGCAGACACCGACGCCGAGGTGGTCACCGCCACCGATGGCAACCACGGTCGAGCCGTGGATCGGTTCGACCGGGAGGCGGGACACCCGGCCCGTATCTTCGTGCCGGCTGGCGGCATCCACCCGAGCGCCATTGCCGCGATCCGCAGTGAAGGTGCCGAAGTCGTCGAGCTCGAGGCCAACTACGACCAGACCGTCACAGCGGCCGCCGACTACGCGGCCGCCAACGGCGGGGTGCTCGTCCAGGACACCGCGTGGGAGGGCTACGAAGAGGTCCCCGGATGGATCGTCGACGGCTACTCGACGCTGTTCCGTGAGATCGACGCTCAGCTGAGAGAGGCCGGCCATCACGCGCCCGATCTGGTGTGCGTGCCGACCGGGGTCGGCTCCCTGCTGCAGGCCGCGCTCGCGCACTACCGGCGGGCGAACGCCGGCGGCGATACGGCTGTCGTGTCCGTCGAGACGGAAGCCGCGGCGTGCATGGGGCCGAGTCTCGAATCAGGTCACCCCGTGACGGTGGAGACCGGGAAGACGATCATGTCCGGGCTCAACTGCGGAATCCCCTCCTCGCTGGCGTGGCCCGTGATTCGCAACGGCCTCGACGCCGCGGTGACGGTCGGCGACGCCGCCGCGATCGATGCCGCCCACCGGCTCGCCGATCTCGGGGTGGCCGCGGGACCCTGCGGAGCCGCCTCGTTGGCAGGGGCCCGGGAAGCACTCATCGGCGCGGACGCGGAAACCCGTCGTCGGCACCTGAGGGTGGACGCCGACAGCGTCATCGTCCTCACCATCACGGAGGGGTCCGAAGCCAACCCGGTGCCCGACGCCTGAGGCTCGAAGCCTGAAGTCTGTCGCCTGAGTCGCGCCGGCACCGGGGAGGCTTCGCCGCGATCAGCTCGTCACTGGTCCTCGTCGTCTCGCTCGGAGACCGAGGATCAGATCGATGATGAGGAACACCACGAGGCTGCTTCCCACCATCGGCAGGAACACACCGATGCCGATCGCGGCGAGAACGACCGCCCCGAGTCCCCACCACGGCGCGCCTCGCAGTGCTCCTTGGGGTGGGAGGACCCCGAAGCGCCTCGACGGGTCGTGCTTCGGGCGGCGCTGCCACCACATGAGGTAGCCCCAGACCACCATCGAGGCGATGCCGATGGCGAGGACGAAGAGCACGATCTGGTTGGCCAGTCCGAACAGGGAGCCCATATGCAGGTCGATGCCCCAGCGGGCGAGCTTCGCCGCGATGCCGTAGTCGGCGAAGTCGACGCGATCGGCGACCTCCATCGTTCTCGGGTCGAAGGCGACTGCGTCGACCTTCGTGGGGAAGCTGCGCTGGATCTCATGGACCACCCACGCCGAGTTCGCTTCCGCGGGCGGCAGAATCTCGACCTGACCGGTGTCGATGTTGACCCCGTGCGCCATGGACAGCATCATGTCGAAATCGGCGGGATCGACCTCGGACGCTGCCGACGCAGCGCCGGGTCCCGTGCCGTCCATGTGCCCCTCATGGCCTTCGTGACCGGAATGGCCTTCGTAGCCTTCGTGGCCGGATTGGTCAACGGCACTGCCGGCATCAGCCGAACCCGTAGCCGACTCCCCCGCGAGCTCCGTCGAGACCGCCGGCGTCTCCCAGCTCAGTGCCGCACGCAGCTGCGTGACGTTCTCGCCGCCGAGCTGGGACCAGGTGATTCCGGTAGCGGAGAGGAACAGCATCCCGATCGCCGCCCAGATGCCGACCGAGGCGTGCCAGGAGAAGGTGCGTCGCAGGCCCGTATGCTTTCGGCTCGGGCGCAGCATCTGTCCTGGTCGGCGGGTTCGTCTTGCCCGTTGGATCCAGAGCACGAGACCCGCGGCTGCGACGATCCCCAGCCATGAAGCGGCCAGTTCGCTGTAGAGACGTCCGACATCGCCGAGGTGGAGGCTGCGGTGCAGCTGGTCGATCCACGTCCGCAGCGGCAGGGCTCCCGAGGTTCCATACACGGTGAGGTCACCGACCACCTCGGCGGTGGAAGGGTCGACGAAGATCGCCCGGGATTCGCTCTCCCCCAGGCTGGGGTCGGCGTACATCACCCGGGTGGTGTCTCCGGGCTCGGGGGCCGGGCGCACCGCCGAGGGCTCGGCACCGCCGCCGATCGTCGCGTTCGCGGACTCGATCTGCGCGGCCAGCGGAAGCGGGTGATCGGTCGGGGGAACGCTCAGCTGGTCGGCGTAGACCACCTTTTCCAGTTGCGGACTGATCGCGTAGGCCGCCCCGCTGAGCGCAGCGATGAGGATGAACGGGCCGATGAGGATGCCCGCGTAGAAGTGGAGGCGGCGCAGGAGCGGGCCGAACCATGGAGCGGAGCGCCGGTCCGATTGTCGTTCGTTCCGGCCGTCGGTGAAGGCTTGGCCCGAGTTTTCGGGCATGGTGTCAGAGGGTGTTGTCATGTTGATGCTTTCTGTCGGATCTGCGCTGAGGCAGACCCAGGCGACCAGGGCAGACCTGATCGACCGGGTGCGGTCAGCAGAGATCGCATCGGCTCACGGGAGCCGATGTACGGATGTGATGGGTGTCAGAAAGCAGGCTGTGGTGGGCCCCGCTGCAGTACCGGGGACCGGAGCACGCCGAGGCTGCGCGGCACCACCGGTTCGACGCTGACCTGCGCACGTGGTCCGGATATCGGTGTCCGCAGGAGGATGAGTCGCGGGATGATCGCCCCGATGATGAGGCGGGCGAACTCGCCGAGCATGACCGGCAGCCGCTCGGCCCAGTAGATCATCGCGATCGTCACGATCCCGGCGATGCAGTGGGACAGGAGCATGGCGGGTGAGGCGTGGGAATGCATCGCGTGCTCGGTGGCCATGGTTGTGTCCGTGGTCGGCACTGACGCGTGCGCGGCGTGAGCTCCCTGCATCGAGTGAGCTCCGGGCATCGCCCGACCAACAGCGAGATGGGCCGAATGGCTGCCGAGGAGGCCGCTCAGCCAGCTGCCGGCCCCGGTCGCACCGGTCTGGGCGAACAGGGAGAAGAGCAGGTGGAACAGGGCTTGGCTGACCCCGACCGAAACCGCCAGTCGCGGCAGCGAGAGTCGCCGTCCGGCGAGGAGGACGCAGACGAGACTCGACAGCGCCAGCGGCACGATGATGCCCATCGCAGTCGGGAGGGCTCCCCCGCCGAGCAGGTGCGAGGTCAGCGCGACGAAGGTCGCCGCTGCCGCGGCCAGGATGCCGCGTAGTGTGCGCCGGTGCCTGGCTCTCATCTCCACCGGTTCATTGTCACACAGCGGGCCGTGCACACTCGTTTCCTTTGCCGTGCCGGCTGGACCCTTCCCGGTTGAAAAGGCTCACCCCTCCAGCAGGCCCTTGATGTCCGCGGCCGAGATCACCTCGCTGAACGCGCTGCCCTCGTCCATGAGCGCGGTGAACAGTTCGGCCTTCTTCGTCTGCAGCGCGAGCACCTTCTCTTCGATCGTGTTCTCGGCGACGAGTCGATAGACCATGACCTGCCGGGTCTGTCCGATGCGGTGCGTCCGGTCGACGGCCTGATTCTCGGCCGCGGGATTCCACCACGGGTCGAGCAGGAACACGTAGTCAGCCTCGGTGAGGGTGAGTCCGAATCCGCCGGCCTTGAGGCTGATGAGGAACACGGGAGCGCTGCCCTCACGGAAGGCTTCGATGACCTTCGTCCGATCCGTCGTGGACCCGTCGAGGTAGACGTAGTCGATCCCGTTGTCCTCGAGTTCGGCCGCCACCGCACGTAGGTAGCTCGTGAACTGACTGAACACGAGCGCCCGGTGGCCCTCGTCGCCGACCTCGCGAAGATGGCTCATGAGCACACCGAGTTTACTCGAGGCGATCCCGGAGTCCGCATGCTCGGCGACGATCCCCGGATCGAGCGCGAGCATCCGCAGCAGGGTCAGCGACCGGAAGATCGCGAACCGGTTCTTCTCGAAGTCGCCGAGGAGGCCGAGCACCTGCTTGCGTTCGCGCTGCAGCACCGTGTCGTAGAGTCGCCGGTGCGCGGGTTCGAGTTCGACCGTGAGCACCTGTTCCTGCTTCTCCGGCAGGTCTGCGGCGACGAGGTCCTTGGTCCGGCGCAGCATGAAGGGTCGCAGCCGCGACCGCAGCCGATCCATCCGGCCCGGGGCCTCGCCCGATTCGATCGGCCGGACGAAGTCGTCTCTGAAGCGCTTCGCGTTCGGAAACAGTCCCGGCGAGGTGATCGCGGTCAGCGACCACACATCGGTGAGCGAATTCTCCATCGGCGTGCCCGTGATCGCCAGCCGGAACGGGGCCTCGAGCTGCCGGGCCGCTCGGTGCGTCTTCGCCTGGTGGTTCTTCATGAATTGGGCTTCGTCGAAGATGACGCCTGCCCAGTCGAGGTCGGCGAATTCGTCGATGTCGAGCCTCATCACCGCGTACGAGGTGACGACGATATCTGCGCCGGCGACCGCCTCGGTGACGGGGCTCTTCCGCTTCTTCGCGGTCGCCCCGACCTCGGTCACGCTCAGGTGCGGGGTGAACTTGCGCGCCTCGAGCACCCAGTTCGCCACCACCGAGGTGGGAGCGACGACGAGGAACGGAGCCCGGGTCTCGCGTTCGATCCGATCGTGGTCGATGAGGGCGAGTGTCTGCAGGGTCTTGCCCAGACCCATATCGTCGGCGAGGATCCCGCCGAGGTGGTGCTGACGGAGGAATGCCAACCACCGGAATCCCTCCACCTGGTACGGCCGCAGCTGCGCGTTCACGGTGTCGGGTACGGCCACCTCGGCGATGGTGTCGAGATTGCGCAGCCCGTCGATGAGTTCGGACCACCGAGGATCGTCGGCGACGTCATCGGCGAGGTCCTCGAGCTCGTCGTACAGGGCGGTCTGATAGCGGCTGATCTGCGGGTTCTCCGGCGAGAAGCCGTCGAGGGCGTTCGCCTCGGCGAGCAGTTCGCGCAGTCGGTCGAAGGCGGGGTTGTCCAGGGAGAAGAACGATCCGTCCTCGAGGATGAGGTGCGACTGCTCCTGCGCGAGTGCCGTGAACAGGTCGACGAAGGGGATCTCGCAGCCGTCGACGGAGACGTCGATACCGAGGTCGAACCAGTCCGAGTCATCGGTCGCCTCCGTGCGGACGCTCACCTGCGGGGTCGCATCGAGTTCGCGGAAGTCGGGGGCGTTGTCGCTGTCTGCGTAGGTGACGGTGACGTCGTCGAGCTCGTGGAATCGGGGCAGGACCCGGGTGCTGTAGGTGGCGGCATCGATCCCGGTCAGGGTGGTCGATTCGGTTCGGGCGGCGTCGGGGTCGATGGCGCGCAGCCGGCGGAGCACTGCGTGTTCGAACTTCTGGTCGCGGCCGCGCACTTGGTCGGACAGTTCGCTGTGGTGGGGCACCAAGGGGAACGTCCGTTGCGGCGAATAGTAGGTCCATGACCAGGTCAGACGCATTGTCGGAGTGGCTGGGCTCTGGCCGCGGCCGCGCTTGTCGGAGCCGCGTGTGGCTGGGTCGCGCTTGTCGGGGCCTTCGTAGCTGATGTGGAGATTGAGATGCGGGGACTTCTCGACGGGCAGGTCGACGGATCCGTCGCTGCTGATGACCCGCTGGCCGCCGGAACCGGTGCCGGCTCGGCGATCGTCATTTCCCGGACTCTTGCTCGCCTCGCCCGCCCGGGGACGCCTGCCGCTCTCGCCGCGCCGGTCTGGTGGTGTCCGCAGCAGCGGGAGGACCCGGTCGACGAACTCACTGTGACCTTCCGCCGGGATTCTCGTCGAGGCGGGACCCTCCAGAAGAGTGCGCTGTGCCTCGGTCATCGGTTCGGTCAGCGGTGCGAGCGTGACCACGGCCTTCGACGTGCCCGCCATCTCCAGGCTGTACACGCCGCCGAGCCCGATGGGTCGGACATCGCTGTCCTGCACGGGTTGTCCGTCGATGGCGACGTCGGTTCTCAGGACGAGGCCATCGTCGCTGCGTGTGACGTCGAGGTGGAATTCGGCCCATTGCGCCAGTCGAACCGTGATCTGCTTGTCGGCACTGACGAGGGGAATATCGAGGTCAGCAGCCTGGCCGAGAAGCTCCCACAGGAACGGCGAGCCGAAGTCGTCGAGTCGGATCGTTGCGGCCGACTGCGCATGTCCGAACCCGCCGAGGCCGTCGTCGAGGGTGACCAATCGATAGAACCATTCGAATTGGTCGGGTTCGAATCGAGAGGCATTGATCCGCGATGCGAACCAGTGCCATCCCGCCTGCCCCTTGATCCAGTTGTTCTTCGCGCCTGGAATGAGTGGCCGGATGTGCAGCTGCGGATCGGCTTCGGCGGGAATGTCGGCGGCTTTGATCCTCGATGGTTCCCTGTTGAAATAGCTGCGTTGCGGGGGACGGTGGAGTTCGAAGCCGAGTGCCATGGTCTCGGGCTGCGCGCTCGTCCGTTGCGCGGCCTCAACGATGCGGTCGAGTCGCTGCCTCCACTCCGGCTTCTGGGAACGACGAGCCGGTGGTCGCCCACCGCCGATGATCGCCGAGGTCCGCTGTTCGAGCATCTTCTGATTGTTCACGAGCAGCACGGCGACGCAGTGTTTGCAGTCATCGCCGACCGGGCAGGTGCAGACGGTATCAACGATCTCGCCGGGTTCGTCATCGTCAAAATCGTCAAACGTGATCGTGGTTTCATAGAGCCCGGTCGAGCCCGCGACATCGGCGACGAGCTGCCGGTCGAGTTCGTGCCAGACGATCCGCAGCACCTGGCCCTTCCGCGCGTAGTCGCTGCCACGGGCGAAGGTGCCGGGGTCGACGAGGCTCTTCAGCACTTCTCTCGGGACGACTGTCATGGCGCGATCCATGGCTCCAGTCTTCCATCCGCAGCTGACGCTGAGTTGCCCGGTCCGGCACGTTCGGGCCCAACCGTTCTCAGAAGACGACGTTGATCAGCAGGCGCACCGACAGCGCGCACACCGAGACCACTCCGATAATGCCGAAGACGTTCTGCCACCACTTGTTGCGCAGGTTCTTCATCAGGCTTCTGTCATTGGCCATATAGACGATGAAAATCGCAAGGATCGGGGCCACAAGGACGGTGAGTGCCTGTGCCAGCACGATGAGCTGGACCGGCGACCCCTGGAACAGCATGGCGATCGCCAGCCCGAATGCTAGGACACATCCGCTGGTAATCCGCGCCGTCGTCGTCCCCGCCGAAGCACCCTTTCCGAAAGCGTCGGAGAGCATCGTACCTCCGGCGATCGCATTGGGAATCATGGAGGAGATCGCCGAGCCGCAGAAGCCGAGTGCGAAGATGAATCCGCCGACCGGTCCGGCCAGAGGCTCGAAGACTTTGGCCAGTCCCGCGAAGGAATCGAGTTGGCTGCCGGTCTCGCCGAGCACGGCGGCTGCGACCACGATGACGAGGATGGTCATGATGCCGGGGGCCACGATCCCGGGAATCGTATCGACGGCGGTGACGGTCCTGTACTCTTCAGCGGTCCGCTTCCTCTCCTTAGTCGCATACGAGGCGTAGAAGGCGGCGTTGATCGAGAAGTTCGTTCCGACCAGCGCGATGACGAGGATCCACGCACCGCTCGGCACCGTGGGAATGAGCGAGGACGCCGCCTGGGCCCAATCGGCACCGGAGACGAACGCACTGATCACGAAGCAGATCGCCATGATGGCGATCATCACCACGAGAACCTTCTCTACGACGGCGTACGTGCTCCTGATGAACAGAATCGCTGCAACGAACAGCGTGCAGATGAGCGACCACATCACCGGAGCCGTGCCCGGCACCAGCAGAGACAGCCCGAGTCCTGCGCCGACTGCATTGCCGACGGAGAAGCAGAGTGTGATGAGGAAGACGCCGATGCCGGCGATCATTCCCATTGTCGTACCCAGCCGCTCCTTGATCGAAGTGATCAAGGAGACGGGAGATTGGATTCCGAGGCGCACACTCATATCAGTCAGAAAGATCATGAGGATGGTCGAAACGATGATCACCCAGATGAGGGTGTACTGATAGGCACTGCCGGCCTGCACCGCAGAGGCGAGATTGCCAGGCCCGAACTGCCAAGCCCCCGCAACGAAGGCAGGACCGATCAGTGCAATGGTCTGCCACACAGAGCGTGGTTGCATAGCTGCGGGTGGAGTCTCGGCGGCCATTGTCGGGACGGTGCCCTTCCGGACGGCTTTCTGGGTCATTGCACGCTCCTCCTTTGGAGCAGGACTTCATTGTCTCAACATTCACGTATGTTCAATGACGCCGTCGCCACGGCGCCGGAGTGTTCTCGACGACGACTGCTCGAGAATCACTGCGTTGGGAAGCAGGGCCTGGTGCCAGCGGACCGGTGCCCACCGTCGGCAGACACCGATCCGCTGAAATCGCCGAAGCTCCGAATACTGACGGGAGACCCTCAGGCAGGAACGGCGGCGCGGCCGAGTCCGGCCGAGGCGAATGCCGCAGCGATCTCCTTGTCTGCGCCGTCTTGGAGCGGCAGGAGGGGCTCACGCACCGTGGCGTGATCGAGGATGCCGCGTGCCACGAGCCCCCACTTGAGAGCAACTGTTCCTTCCATGTGCGAACCACGGTGGTAGACATTCTTCGTCACCGGAAGAAGCTTCTCGTGGATGGCATGTGCCCGATCGTAGTCATGCGCCTTTCCTGCCTCGATGAGTTCGACGAGGAGCTCAGGGGCGATGTTGCCGTATCCGACAAGCAGGCCGTCGACGTCGAACATCGTCGGCAGCAGGTACTCGTCGTGGCATGACAGGACCTGGAGTTCAGGATAGGCGGCACGCAGTGCAGGGATCTCCGTGTACCAGCGGCGCATGTTGCGTACGCCGTTCTTCGTCGCGAAGACACCTTCCTGCCCGGCGATGTCGAGCTGGGTGTCCAGATCGTAGGTGGCCTTCGTGTTGTCGGGGTACTGGAAGAGGATCATCGGCAGGCCGCTCTCCTCGTAGATCGCGCGGTAGCGTGTCTGCGGCGCGCCCTGCTGATAGCCGAATCGCAGCCAGCCGTGAGAGGGGTAGATGAGACCGGCGCTGGCACCAGCATCGACGGCTCGCTTGGCCTCTTCGGCGGCGACGGCGTTGCCCTCCTGAGTGATGCCCGCGATGATCGGGATCTCTCTATTCACGGAATCCCGGAAGGCCGTGATGACGTCCGCCTGCTCCTTCTGTGTCAGGAACGTTCCCTCGCCCGCATGTCCGAGAACGACGAGACTTTTGACTCCGTCAATGGAGCCGAGCCATCCGCCGAGGCGCTTGATGGCCGCGAAATCGATCTCGCCGTCTTCGGTGAACGGGGTGACGGGTGCAGGGCTCAGTCCGCGCAGATCCAGTGACATTTCATCCTCCTTGATTGATGTTGCAAACGTTCGCGGGAACGTTTGCAGGAACGATTTCAAGTATGCTGTGGGAGCGAAGAAGATGTCAAGCATCACTTTTTTGGATCGTCGTGATCGTCGCCTCCGCTGAGGCCGATCGCAGGTCCCGGATCGGAGCCCCACATGAGTGCGAATGACCCGTCGGTCGTGACTCTGCGTGACGTGGCAGAGCGTGCGGGAGTCAGCGTGTCAACGGTCAGTCGAGCCTTGGACGAGAGGATGCCGTCGTCGAAGTCTGCCTCTGCATCGAGGATCCGTGAGATCGCGCAGGAGATCGGCTATCGACGCAATGCCTTCGCATCGGGCCTGCGTCGTGGGCAGACAGCGATGCTCGGGGTCGTAGTGCCTCGACTGACCGATGCCGTGATGGCCCTCATGTTCGAAGCCATCGAGCGTGCATCACGCAAGCGGGGGCACTATGCGGTGGTCGCGACCAGCGGGGACGCACCTGATGACGAGCGGCTCGCGGTAGAGCGGCTGCTCGATCGCAATGTCGATGGGCTTATCCTGGCCAATGCGCGAATCGATGATTCGCTGCCCGCAATGCTCAGGACGCAGAAGGTCCGGCATTCGCTTGTCCTGCGCACCGACGGGGTGAGCCCGAGCTCTCTGGGAGATGACGTCCAGGGCGGGTACTTCGCCGTTCGCCACCTCATCGACCTCGGACATCGCGAGATCGCAGTCGTCACCGGCCCGGATTTCACCTCGAGCGCCAACGACCGTGCGTCCGGAGCACGCAGCGCGGCCGCCGAGGCAGGAATCGAGCTGACCGAGGAACGTGTCATATTCGCCGGCTACGGCATCGATGCCGGCATCGCCAGTGGTCGGCGACTACTCGAATCGGAGGTCCCTCCCACCGCGATCTTCGCCGCCAACGATAACCTCGCCATCGGCATATCCACGATCGCCGCGCATGCGGGTCAGATCATCGGACGCGACCTCTCCATCGTCGGCTACAACGACATTCCCCTGGCAGAGAAGCTGCCGGTTCCCCTGACGACGGTGAGGGTACCGTTCGATCAGATCGCCGAGGCAGGTGTCGGGCTCCTGTTCGACGAGAGCTCAGGTGCCGAGATCCGCAAAGCGCTGCCCGTTCTGATACCACGTAGGTCGACTGCCCCGCCGGTTCGCTGAGTCGCCTACCCGGAAGGTCTGCCGCGGTGCCGCCTCAGCCTCACATCTCTTCGTGCGTGAGCGGGTCCCGGTCCTTCATCCGACCGCGCTCGAGTCCGGAGATCGCGGCCACCTCGGCGGGGGTGAGGGAGAACTCGAAGACGTCGGCGTTGTACCGCTGGCGTTCGAAGTTCGCCGACTTCGGGATCGGGATGGAGCCGACCTCGATATGCCAGCGCAGGACCACCTGTGCGGGGGTGACATCGTGGGCGGCGGCCGCCTCGGCGATGGGGGTTTCGTCGAAAAGCCCCTGGTCACGGTAGAGCGGGGACCAGCTCTCGGTCTGCACACCGATGGAGCGGTGGAAGGCGATGAGATCGGCCTGTGGGAAGTACGGGTGGAGTTCGACCTGATTGACGGCGGGGGTGACCCCGGTTGCGTCGATGAGCTCGGTGAGCATGGCCTCGGTGAAGTTCGAGACGCCGATGGACTTCACGAGCCCGCGTTCGCGCAGTTCGATGAGCCCGCGCCACGTGTCGACGTACTTGCCGACGCTGGGATTGGGCCAGTGGATGAGGTGGAGGTCGAGGTAGTCGAGGCCGAGCCGGGCCAGGGATTCCTCGGTGCTCGCGATCGCCTCGTCGAAGCCGTGGTGGCGGCCGGGGATCTTGCTCGTGACGAACAGGTCCTCGCGTGGGGCGCCGGTGTTGACGATGGCTTGGCCGACCTCGCGCTCGTTCTCGTAGTTCACCGCGGTGTCGAGGAGGGTGTAGCCGTTGTCGATGCCCGATTCAATCGCGTCGACGCCCTCCTCGCCCTTCATCGCGTAGATGCCGAGCCCGAGCTGCGGGATCGCGCGCCCGTCGTTGAGGTCGAGGGTGGGGATGATGGCTGGGGTGGTGTAGTCAAAGGAGTTGGCCATGGTTCCACCCTATGTCCGCCGAGGTGGCGCTGACCAGGGTGGTCATGACCGGATTGTGTCTCCTGCGGGTGGATCCACCGCGATATCGACGCCGAATTCGAGATGGATCCACCCGCAGGAGACACCCGGAACAGACTTCCGACAACCGGTCTTGGGATAGCGTGGAGATATGGAGACAACAGCACGAGCTGCGGAGCGGGGGTTCCTTCGCCGTATTCGCAGGCTTTCGCGGTGGCAGGTGGCCTTTCTGCTGCCGAGCGCCGGACTGGTGGTCGCCGCGCTTCTCCACGCTGCCCAGTGGGCGACGTCGTGGGTTTCGACGTCGGTCGCCCACTCGCGGCGTGCCGCCGAGACCTGCTCTGATCTTGTCGACGATTTCGGCGTCGACCCCGATTCGATCACCATCGGCGATCGCACACCATTCGGATTCGCCTGCCAGGCCAAGACCTACGACAGCGGCTCCGCGGTGGTCGAGCACTCCGGAGCCACCTCGGCGCTGTTCATGTTCTCATTGGCAATCGCCGCGGTCTGCGTCGCGGCGCTCCTCGGTGTGCTGATCGCGTTCATGGTGACCCGGTTGCTCGGGCTGTACCGGTCGCCGCTGGCCGAACCGCGTCGAGATCGATGGCCGCTGCTGCTCGTCGGGATCGGGTTTTTCGTTCTGCCGTTGATGATGTTCGGCCAGTACCTGCAGTGGTACTCGAAATCGGACGGCTTTGGAATCTGCCCGGGATCCGTCGGCGGCAACGATGTGCTGGGGTTCTCCGTCACCGCCAGCTACCTGCCGCCGAGCCTGACCTGCAGCGGGGACTCCGTCACTGGTCAGGAGTTCTCGGTCACGCAGTACGGATTCCCCTTCTACGGGTTCCTGGCGGGAGTGATCGTCGCCGTAGTGGGGCTGGTTGTGCTCATCTTTGTGAGGGCGCGGGACCGACGGCGCTGAAACTCAGGCGTCGAGCGCCTTGATCAATCTCGCCGAGGCGGTGTTGCGGTAGGAATCGACGAGCAGTTCTCGGATCTCTCCGTCGTCGAGGTCGGCGAATTCGAGGCCGACCCAACCGGAGGGTCCGAGGTACATGGGGACGAAGCTTCCAGGACGTTCGAGGAGCACCTCGGCGTCGAGGGGGTTGGGTTTGATAATCATCGCGTGGGGCCGTTGTTCCATCTCCTTCGGGCCGATCTTCAGTGTTCCGCCGAAGATGGCGAAGGTCTTCTTCGTGAAGAAGGTGGGCCGTCCGTGGGAGATCTTTTCGGCGGCTTCCGGCAGTGTCAGCGCGATCGTGCGGAACCGCTGCAGCGCCGGATCGTCGTCTTCGAACATCTGTGGGTGCGCCATAGATCCACGGTACTGCCTGTCTCACCTCCGCGGAACCGCACACCTTGGGTGCGCGGATTGCTTCACCCACGGCGTACTGTGCATTCTGTGAGTGAAACGCCATCCCTCCGACTGCGTCAGCGCGGGGTCCGCGCGGTGGCCCTGGTCCTCGCGATCGCGGCTGTCATCGTCGTGGCCGCAGGAGGCCTGACATGGGCTGAACTCGGCGAGCTGTCGACGACCACGGTGCCGGTGCTCGCGTTCGTCCTGGCGATGACCATCGTGGCGGAGCTGGCGAGCGTCGCGGGCGTCTTCACGGTCCTGTCCGGACATCTCGCACTGTGGGGTCGCGGACGCGTGGCGATGCTGTGGGTTCTCGTCCTCGTCATGACCGTGGTCATCACTGCGTTCATGTCCTTGGACACCACGGCGGTCCTCGTCACCCCGATCGTCGTTGTCTTGGCCCGCCGAGTCGGCCTGTCGCCCCTGCCCTTCGCCCTGGCCACCGTGTGGCTGGCGAACACGGCCTCCCTGTTCCTTCCGGTGTCCAATCTGACGAACCTCATCGCCGCCGATACCTTCGGGCCGCACCCGAGTGACTTCATCACCGCCCTGTGGGTGCCGGCCCTGACTGCCGTGCTCATCACCGTCGCTGCGCTATCGATCATCTACCGCCGATCACTGAGAGGTCGGTACCGGTTCGACACCCCCGCCGAGGTGGCCGACCGCCCCCTGCTCATCGTCGCCATGATCGTTGTGGGCCTGCTCGTGCCGCTGCTCGTGTCCGGAATCCCGGTCGCCATCGTTGCCGGTGGGGGCGCCGTGGTGCTGCTCATCGCCTTCGCGGTCCGCAATCGCGGTGAGCTGAGATTCGGCATTGTGCCCTGGCGGACTCTGGTGTTCGCGACGAGCCTCTTCGTCCTCGTCGAGGCCGCCCACGTCCACGGGCTCGGGTCGCTGTTGGCCTCGACCAGCGGCACCGGCAAGGACCTCGGCAGCCTGCTGCAGGTGGCGGCGGTCGGCGCCTTGGGTGCGAATGCGGTGAACAATCTGCCGGCGTTCCTTGCCCTCACCCCAATCGCCGAGTCCCCGTTGCGCATGGCCGCCCTGCTCATCGGGGTCAACCTGGCCCCGCTGATCTCACCGTGGGCGTCCCTTGCGACTCTGCTGTGGCATCAGCGGTTGACGAGTCTCGATGTGGAGATCTCCTGGCGTCGCTATGCCGTGTCAGGGCTGCTTCTCGTCATCATCCTCGTTCCCGTGTGTGTGCTCGCCCTGTGGGTGAGCTGAATTCACTCGGGTTCGAGCGAGGTCACCCGTTCGCCCCCGCCGCCCTGCTAGGGCCTGACTGGCCAGCCACCTCGGCACGCAAGAGGTCTGGGCCGCGGTTGTCCCCGCGTCTGCGGCGAGCAGCCATGACCAAGAGCGCCCCGATCAGCCGGAGTGCCACCGCCAGGAAGACGAGCATTGCCGAGCTGGTCCCGGTTCGCGGCAGGTCTCCGCTCGCTTCGTGGCCTTCGTCGGAACCATTCGATCCGGGGTTCGCCGAGGACCCCACCCTCTCGGCCGAAACGACTCCGATGCTGTCCGCACCGGCCTGGTCGCCCGCATCCTCGGCTGAGCCTTCGGCGCCGTCAGACGGGTCGTCGGAGCCGGCCGGTTCGTCAGCAGCATTGCCGTCAGGCTCTTCTGTCGGCGCAGCAGCGTCGAGAACGATCGAGGCAGAGAAGCGAGAGGATTCGGGATCTTCTACGTGTCCATCGAGGCTCCCGTCGTCATCCACCATCGGGCATTCTCTCCGACCCCGATGGGCTCACCGACGTATTTGGTGTCGTCGGTCCGGAAGCTGATGACGATGCTCTTCGACCAGTCATCACGCAGAGTCGGCTGAACGAGCACATGCACCTCGCCGAGTTCGCTGTCATAGGCCAGGCCCGCAGGACGCCCGCCGATATCTTCGCCGTCGATGACGTGCTTGCCCACAGGCACCGCGAGTGTGTCGATCCACTTTCCGGCGATGGTGCTGTAGCCGGTGATGACGCTCTTGCGTCCCTCCGCGATCCGGATCGTATGATTCGTCGAATCGTAGATCGCACCTTTGACGAGCGGGTAGGCTTCGTCACTGACCGGAATGGTGTCGGAGTTTTCGGTTGTGTCCGGGTCGACGGCGACGAGGCCGTCGTTTGCATTCCGCTGCCAATTCGCAGGCAACCCTCGCTCCCGTCCTGGCTTCGGGCCGGGCGCGTGAACTCCTCGACTCACTGGGAGCATTGATCGATACGACGACAATCGCCCAAGCGGCGGTCCGACTGCGAGTCCATCGCAACACTGTTCGGGCGCACCGCGAGGAGCTCGAAGGGCTCCTGGGGCTCGACCTCGGCAACGGTGCTGACCGCAGCCTATGCGCTCTTGCCCTGGCAGCATCGGGCCGCTGAACTCTTCGCCGGAGGACGAGCGAAGGATGGTGACTGCACACTCGCGCGTCGGGGCACAGTAGTGGCCCTGCCCACCCGGTTCGGGGAGCAGGGCCACGGTCACACGGCAGCAGGCCGCTTCACCTCACCAGGCAGGGTTTCTTCGCGTCGAAGGTCCAGCCCGGGACCAAGTACTGCATGGCCGCCGAATCGTCACGTGAGCCGAGGCCGTGTTCGATGTAGAGTTCGTTGGCCGCGGCCAAGCGGTCTTCGTCGATCGTCACACCGAGACCCGGGGCCCGCGGCACGGCGATCTGCCCGTCGACGATCTGCAACGGATCGGTCGTGAGCTCCTGGCCGTCCTGCCAGATCCAGTGGGTGTCAAGTGCGGTGATCTCACCGGGCGCGGCCGCACCGACGTGAGTGAACATCGCCAGAGAGATGTCAAAATGGTTGTTCGAGTGCGAGCCCCAGGTCAGACCGAAGTCGTGACACATCTGCGAGACTCGGTGGGAACCCGACATCGTCCAGAAGTGCGGGTCGGCCAGCGGAATGTCGACGGAAGCTTCGCGGATTGCGTGGGCCATTTCCCGCCAGTCGGTGGCGATCATGTTCGTCGCGGTCCGCAGACCCGTGGTGCGACGGAACTCGGCCATGACCTCACGCCCGGAGAATCGCCCTTCAGCACCGACGGGATCCTCGGCATAGGCGACGACTCCGTGCATCGCCTTGCCGTATTCGACCGCGTCTTCGAGCAGCCATCCGCCGTTCGGGTCGAGGGTGATCCTCGCGTCCGGGAACGCCGCGGCGAGCGCCGTGACGGTCTCGACCTCGGCCTCGCCGGCGAGGACGCCGCCCTTGAGCTTGAAGTCCTTGAACCCGTACTTCGCCGAGGCGGCGCGCGCCAGTTCGACGATCGACTCCGGCGTCAGGGCCTCCTCCCGGCGCAGCCGATCCCACCCATCCGTCGAGGGCTCGCGCAGGTAGTCGAGATCCGTGGCATCGGGATTGCCGACATAGAAGAGGTACCCGAGCATCGGCACGGCGTCCCTCTGCTGGCCCGCGGCCAGGAGGTCGGCCACAGGCAGACCGAGGAACTGGCCATGCAGATCGAGCAGAGCCGATTCGATCGCGGCAGTCGCATGAACACCGACCCGCAGATCGAAGGTCTGGTTGCCTCGCCCACCGGCATCGACGGCGGCGAACCGCTGGTGCAGTTCGGAGACGATGCGATTGACCTGGGCGACGCGGCGCCCGGCGAGCTCACGACCAGCCTCTTCGATGGCGACTTTGATGTTCTCGCCACCAGGCACTTCACCGAGGCCGGTCCGCCCGTCGCTGTCGGTGACGAGGACGATGTTGCGGGTGAAGTAGGGCCCGTGCGCGCCGGAGAGGTTGAGCAGCATCGAATCACGCCCGGCGACCGGCACGACGCGGATGGCTTCAATGCGTGGAGTCCTCGCGTCACTCATTTCTTCAGTCCTTCGATCGTGCCGTCGATGCGGCGATTGAGACCCCAGGGGTTAGAGTCCTGCAACGGTGCAGGAAGCAGCTCTTCGAAGAAGCTCTGGTAGGCGACCGGACGGAGGAAACGGTCGATCGCCAGACTTCCCACCGAGGTGGTCGCCCCATTCGTCGTCGCCGGGAACGGCCCGCCGTGGACCATCGCGTGGCCGACTTCGACTCCGGTGGGCCACCCTCCGATGAGAATGCGGCCGACCTTGAGCTCGAGCTCCCGCACGAGGGCCCGAGCAACCTCGTCGTCTCCCTCACCCAGTTGGATCGTACCGGTGAGCTGACCTTCCAATGCCGCCGTCGCCGATACGAGCTCTTCGGTCGAGTCGTAGCGGACGACGAGCGAGAATGCACCGAAGACCTCTTCCCCGAGTTCCTCATTGGCCGAGAAATTCGCGATGGTGGTGGTGAGCAGCGTCGGCTCCGGAGCGTTTTCAGTCTCCCCTACTGTGCCCGATGCGAGCGGCTCGACACCCTGCTGCCGTGCGACGGAGGCCTTTCCCTCTGCCCACGACTGTGCGATTCCGGGAGTGAGCATGGTCTGCCCGGCTGCCTCGGCGAAGGACTTCCGCACCTGCTCGATGAAGGCGTCGCCTGCCTCACCGGTCGGGACGAAGATCAGTCCCGGAGCCGTGCAGAGCTGCCCGGATGAGCCTGTAACGGAACCGAGGAACCCTTCGGCAAGTGCCTGTGTGTCCCCGGCGAGTGCGCCGGGAAGGACGAAGACCGGGTTGATAGCACTCATCTCGGCATACACAGGAATCGGGATTCGCCGCTTCGCCGCCGTGTCCTGCAGTGACAGGCCGGCAGTCCGCGAACCGGTGAAGCCGATGGCTGCTATGCGCGGATCAGAGGCGAGCTGCTGCCCGATCTCCGATCCCCGCCCGTAGACGATCGAAAAGACGCCCGGATCGACGTCTGAGGCTGAGATCGCTCGAGTGATCGCCTGCCCGACGAGTCGCCCGGTTCCCGGGTGAGCATTGTGCGCCTTGAAGACCACCGTGCAACCCGCCGCCAGCGCCGAGGCGGTGTCACCACCGGCGGTAGAGAACGCGAGCGGGAAGTTACTCGCTCCGAATACGGCAACAGGGCCCAACGGGACCTGCCGCTGACGGATGTCGGCCCTCGGCGCCGGGGTGCGATCCGGCAGAGCCGGATCGATGCGGACCCCGTTGAAGTCTCCCTGACGAACCACGTTCGCGAAGAGCCTCAGCTGATTTGCTGTACGCCCGACCTCACCGGTCAATCGTGCCTGCGGAAGACCAGTTTCCTGCATGGCGGTGGCGATGATCTCTTCGGCATCGGCTTCGATCTCGGCTGCGATAGCATCGAGCAGCGCTGAGCGCGACTCGGGGGTGGTGTCCCGATACGTGTCGAAGGCAGTCGCGGCAGCCTTGGTCGCCTCCTCTACCTGGGAAGAGCTGAGGAATGAGAACTCAGGGCCGAAGGCAGCGCCGGTGGCGGGATTGATCGCTCGGGTGGCACCTTCTGTGCCGGCAACTTCGCGGCCGGCTATGATCGATGTTCCTGTCGTCATGTCTGTCGTCCTTTCAGCGTGAGGCCGGAACGATGCCGGCGGTGTTGATGAGGTCCTCGAGCGCCTGCTGTTCCTGCTCGAAGAGGTTGCGTAAAGGTGGACGCACCATTCCGCAGTCGCGTCCGACCGCCTTGAGACCGGCTTTGACGATCGAGACGCCGTATCCCTCGCCACGATCCCTGATCTCAAGGTAAGGCAGGACGAAGCGACGCAGCTTCTCCATCACCGCCGCATGGTTCTGAGCGCGAACGTCAGCGTAGAACTCGAGCGCGAAGTCGGGAACGAAGTTGTAGATCGCCGAGGAGTAGGTGCTCAATCCGAGCTGGAGCAGCGGCAGGGCATAGGTCTCGGCGGTAGGCAGACCGCCGAGGTAGAAGAGACGATCGCCGTTGCGGGCGTAGACCTTGGCGAGCTGCTCGATGTTGCCGATCGCGTCCTTGAACCCGATGAAGTTCTCGTGCGCGTCGGCGAGGCGTTCGACAGTCTCGGCACTGTAGATGGCGTTGGACCGGTTGTACACGATGACACCGATCGACGTCGCGCTGCAGATCGCCGAAACGTGGTCGAAAAGACCCTCCTGGGTGCACTCGCTGAGGTAGGGAGGCAGCGCCAGAACACCTTCAGCTCCCGATGCTTCGGCATCCCTGACATTGGTCACCGCCTGCCAGGTGGCACCACTCGCAGACCCGAGCACGGGTACGTTCGGATCGGATTCAGCGACGGCGATTTCGAGAACGCGACGGTGCTCGTCCGGACTGAGGCTGAAGCCCTCACCGGTGCCGCCGGCAGCGAAGAGCCCTGCGACGCCCTTCGACGACTGCCAGGCGATGTGCTCGCCATAGGTCTTCTCATCGAGTGACAGGTCGTCGTTGAATGCGGTTGCGGGGAAAGAGAGCAGTCCGTCTTTGAGTACGTCTGCCAGTTCCTGAGGGGTGCGTTGCGCCATGATTGTCTCCTCGTCGTTGGGGGTTGATTACCGTCAGTCTAAGAACGGCAAATGATTCCCGTCCAAGACCGAAAAAGTAACTTCCGATACTGTGCCGGCATCATTGAGAAAGTCGCCCGACGACGACCGGAACAAGAAGTCAGATGCCCCTGGGGTATCGTTCCATGCGCAATGAGTCTTGGACGTGCGACTTGGCTCACCTCTAGAGTCACAGACAGTGAGCTCGGGCTCGATGGTCGATCCCCGAGCGAATGCTCAACTTCTTGAATGCCAGGACAACGCTGTCGGTCCATATACGGGGCCGCATGATCGGAGCCATAGATGCCTTTGCTGATCGTTGCACTCTCCGTCGCACTTCTTCTGTTCATGATGATGCGGCTCAAACTCAACGGGTTCGTCGCCCTCACCGTCGTCTCCGTACTCGTCGCCCTGTGGGCTGTGGCGACGGGTGTACTCACCTACGAGGACGCGCCCGCCGGCCTTGCCGAGATCCCTAAGATCATCGGCGACGGAATCGGCGGACAACTGTCCGAGACCCTTACAGTGATCGGCTTCGGTGCAATGATCGGTCGCGTCATGGGCGACGCCGGTGCCGCTCAGCAGATCGCCACTTCGATCACCAAGGTCTTCGGTACTCGAGGAGTCCAATGGGCGATGGTCGCATCGTCCATGCTGCTGGGGATCACAATGTTCTACGAGTCGGCATTCGTCATCATCGTTCCGGTGGCATTCACGCTCGTTCGTGCGACGAAGACCAACCTCCTCTGGGTCGGTCTGCCGATGTCGATCGCGCTGTCGACGATGCATTCCTTCCTGCCGCCGCACCCCGGGCCCACAGCGGTCGCGGGACTCTACAACGCTTCGGTGGGCCTGACTCTGGCCTACGGTCTCATCATCGCCATTCCTGTCGGTGCTTCGATCGCCATGGTCTGGCCGCGACTCCCGTTCGTCCGCCGCCTCGACCCGCAGATCCCCAAAGGACTCGTCAACGAAGACCCCATTCCCGACGATCGCCTCCCATCTCGAGCTCTCTCGTTCTCCGTAACCCTGCTGCCCATTGTCCTCATCGCCGGCGCCGAGGTGATTCTCATGACGAATCCTTCGAACGAAGCGCTCATCTCGACGCTCAAGTTCGTCGGCGCCACTCCGATCGCGCTCCTCATCACCCTTCTCGTGGCCATCTTCACCTTCGGCCCCGGTCTCGGCCGCCCTCTGTCCGAGGTTGCCGACTCGATGAGCGGAGCTGCGAAGGCCATGGCGATGATCCTCATGGTCATCGCTGCCGGCGGGGCCTTCAAGGAAGTCCTCACCTCTGCGGGAGTCGCCGACTACATCGCCGACATCACCCAGTCATGGCACATGAACCCGATCGTCCTGGCCTGGGTGATCGCCGCCATCCTGCGCATCGCGCTGGGATCTGCCACCGTGGCTGTTGCGACCGCAGGCGGCATCGCTGCCCCTCTCATCGCCGCGACCGGGGTGTCCCCCGAGTTGATGGTCCTCGCTACCGCATGCGGATCGATTGCTTTCAGCCATGTCAACGACCCCGGCTTCTGGATGTTCAAGGAATACTTCAACCTCAAGGTCGGAGAGGCCATCAAGGTCCGCACCACCTATACGACGACTCTTGCGGTCATCGGTCTGATCGGAGTGCTCCTGCTCAGCCTCTTCATCACCACTTGAGCACCACGACGACGATCAGGCCGGGACTGAGCGCGACCTGATTCTCGACCGGCCCACCATCCACTTGCAGATACGACCGTCTGCACTCCACGCGAAAAGGATAAGAACACAGCCATGTACACCGCTGACACCATCACCGAAGTCACCCTGTCGACAGCAACCCTCCCCCTCACGACCCCGATCTCCGACGCCAAGGTCTTCACCGGACGTCAGAAGCCGATGTCGGAAGTCGTGTTCCTCTTCGCCGAGATCAAGAGCGAGCAGGGCTACGAAGGACTCGGATTCAGCTACTCGAAGAGGGCGGGAGGTCCCGCCCAGTACGCCCATGCCAAGGAGGTTGCCGATGTCCTCATCGGCAAGGACCCCAACGACATCGCGAAGAACTACGTGTCCCTGCTATGGGCCGGCGCTTCGGTGGGCCGATCCGGCGTCGCCACTCAGGCCCTCGCCGCGCTCGATATTGCGCTCTATGACTTGAAGTCAAAGCGGGCCGGGCTCCCCCTGGCGAAATTCCTCGGTGCCCACCGTGATTCCGTCCGCACCTACAACACGTCTGGTGGATTCCTCAACGCCTCCATAGAGGAGGTTAAGGCTGCAGCCAGTCGATCCATCGAAAGCGGTATCGGCGGAATCAAGATCAAGGTCGGCCTGCCCGATACTGCCGAAGACATCCGCCGTGTGAATGCGGTGCGCGAGCACATCGGGGACGTCCCCCTCATGGTCGACGCAAATCAGCAGTGGGACCGCTCAACGGCACTGCGCATGGGCAGGGCCTTCGAGGATCTCGACTTGGTCTGGATCGAAGAACCCCTCGATGCCTACGACGCGGAAGGCCACGCCCGTCTGACGCAGGCCCTCGACACCCCGATCGCCACCGGAGAGATGCTCAGTTCGGTCGCTGAGCACAAGAACCTCATCGCCAAGCGCGCCTGCGACATCATCCAGCCTGATGCCCCGCGAGTCGGCGGAATCACGAACTTCATGCAGCTCCTCACTCTCGCTGACGAAGCCGGGCTTGATCTGGCTCCTCATTTCGCCATGGAGATCCACGTTCATCTTGCGGCGTGCTACCCGCGCGAACCCTGGGTCGAACACTTCGACTGGCTCGATCCCCTCTTCAACGAGAGCCTCGAGACGGAAGGCGGACGGATGCTCATTCCGAATCGTCCAGGTCTGGGATTCAGCCTTTCGGACCAGGCACGCGCCTGGACCACCGAGACCGTGACGATCCGAGGCTGAGACCGTGGCCCGAGCAACGACCATCGCCGACATCCGGATCACCCCGGTCGCCTTCGCCGACCCGCCGCTCCTCAACTCCGTCGGAGTCCATGAACCCTACGCTCTGCGTTCAGTGATCGAAGTCGAAACAGTAGGCGGCACGATCGGTCTCGGCGAGTCCTACGGCGATGCCAAGCACCTGCACCGGCTGGAGTTGGCCGCCGATGCCCTCCTCGGTCTCGACATCGACAACATCGCGGTTCTTCGCCGAGCCGTGTCCATCGCACTGGAGAACGACACCACCGAAGGCGGCCACGGCATGGCCGGAATGGTGACGACCTCATCCACCCTCGACCGTGTATTCTCTCCCTTCGACGTGGCCGCACTCGACGTCCAAGGACAGAACTTCGGGGTTCCGATCTCCACACTGTTGGGAGGCCGAGTGCGGGACTCAGTGCCCTTCAGCGGGTATCTCTTCTACAAATGGGCGGGCCACCCCGGCCGGCCCGAGGATTCGTGGGGCGCCGCTCTCGACCCGGCCGGAATCGTCAGTCAGGCGGAGAGGATGGTCGCCGACTACGGTTTCTCCGCTCTCAAGCTCAAGGGTGGAGTATTCGCTCCCGGTGAGGAAGCCGAGGCCATCGAAGCTCTGTCCGAACGTTTCCCCGGTATGCCGCTGCGCATCGATCCGAATGGGGTATGGACGGTCGACACCTCGATTTCGGTCGCCGAGCGACTGGGAAGCAGGCTTGAGTACCTCGAAGATCCGACTCCCGGCCTGGACGGGATGGCGGAAGTCCGATCGTGTGTTCCCCAGCCGCTGGCGACGAACATGTATGTGGTCGCCTTTGACCAGATTCCCGAATCCGCAGCGCGAGGGTCCGTGGACATCGTCCTTTCTGACCATCATTTCTGGGGCGGTCTGCATCGCTCGAAGCTGTTGGCGGGAATTGCTGAGACCTTCTCGATGAGTCTGTCGATGCATTCGAACTCTCACCTGGGCGTCAGCCTCGCAGCGATGCTCCACCTCGGCGGGTCGACTCCGAACATCGACTATGCGTGCGACACCCACTGGCCATGGAAAAACACAGAAGACGACGTCGTGGCCGGATCGCCCTTCGAATTCGTCGACGGTTCCGTCCAGGTTCCTACTTCACCAGGGCTAGGCGTCACTCTCGACCGGGCGCGTCTCGCTCGGCTGCATCAGCAGTATCTCGACTGCGGCCTGCGCGAGAGGAACGACACCGAATACATGCGCCGCTTCAATCCGGACTTCGATGCTTCTCTCGCTCGCTGGTAGGGCGCGTGCATCGGCCGGGCGCTCTCACTGAGTGCCCCGGTCGATACACTGCAGAGGATCAGGATCATCGTCCCGAGTAGGAATTGAGCGATCGATGAAGTTCACACTGGCGCAGATCCTCAGCTTCATAGCTGTGGCCGAGAATCTCCATTTCGGCAAGGCGGCGGAAGAGCTGAACATGACTCAGCCGCCGCTCAGCCGACAGATCCAGAAGCTCGAGAAGTCCATCGGCGTTCAGCTGTTCGAGCGCAACAACCGCAACGTCACTCTCACCCCGGCCGGAGAGTCCTTCCTCGCCGAAGCCTATGGTCTGCTCGCCTCGGTCGAGAGAGCTCCGCGGCGAGCACAGAAGATCGCCGAGGGAGCATGGGGCCAGATCACAATCGGATGCACCGCGGTCTCGAGCTTCGGGGTTCTCGGCGACCTCCTCTCGCGCATGGCAGATAGGCTGCCCGGGGTGAGCGTCGAAATCGCCGAAATGGTCACGGCCGAAGAGGTCAAGGCACTGTCGGAAGGTCTCATCGACATCGGTCTGGGCCGACCGGATCGCGTTCCGTCCATCGTGGAGACGACCCAGATCCATTCCGAGCGCCTTGTCGTCGCCGTTCCAGCTCACCACGAGTTCGCTGGTCGAACCTCCGTCGCTTCTTCTGAGATTGCGAACCAGACGCTGATCATGCATTCCCCGACCAAGGCTCGATACTTCTACGATCTGACCGTTCGCTACATCGACGTCGGCGCCAACGAGATCGCACATTCGCTCAGCCAGATCCTCACAATCGTCAACCTCGTGGCGGCCGGACGAGGGATCGCTATCGTCTCCGAGTCTGCCTCGTCGCTGCGCGTCGACGGGGTGTCATACATTCCCTTGAGCGACGTTCCCGACGACGTCGTCGAACTCCACGCCATCTGGAACCCCGAGTCCCGCAACCCCGCCCTCCGCCAGGTTATCGATCTCATCCGGAACGAGAACCTCTCCGCGTAATGGTGCGGCGCTGGTGCACGTGACCGGTTGAGAAACTCCGCGCTGCCGTACCGAGCTCCCTTCACTCCCGACGAACACCCGTGGCGACGTGAGATATTGACATTGTGAGCCAGGACTCATAATGTGAGTCCGCTAGGACTTTCACTTGCGCCAACACAGAGGAGTGTTGATGTCCGACGTCGCCATCATCGTCAATACAGCGATCGCGGTGGTCGCCACTGTCGTGCTCATCGTCCGTTTCAAGGTCAATCCCGTCGTCTCCCTCGTCATCGGCTCGCTCTACCTGGGTCTGATCACAGGGATGGGTGTGAAGAAGACCGTCGAGACGATCACCTCGGGCTTCGGCGACATCATGGTCGACCTCGGTCTTCTCATCGCCTTCGGCATCCTCATGGGTTCGATCCTCAACGCCACGGGAGCGATCTCCCGCCTCGTCGACGGCCTCCTTCGCATATTCGGAGCACGCGGCATCCCCTACGCTCTCGGAACTGCCGTCGGCACCGTGCTCCAGTCGATCTTCGTCGACGTCCTCCTCGTCATCTCCGCTCCCCTCGCTCACCGAGTGGGACAGCGGATCGGTCGCTTCGGCACCCCGAAGATGGCCGTGGCGATGGCCGTCGGCCTCGAATGCGGCATCGTCTTCACCGTTCCCGGTGTCGGCGCACTCGCGCTGGCCGGACTCCTCCATGTTCCGCTGGGCAAGATGCTCGTCTTCGGAGTCCTCGTCGTCGTTCCCACGATCCTCGCCACGATCGCCATCACTTCATTCCTCTTCAGCCGCGGCTGGTGGAAGGAGGACCGCGACGAGCGCAATCTCAGCGAGGATTCCGCCGAGGCGGCTGCCACCACCGCAGAATCCGCAAGCACTGCAGACGCTTCCGGCACTGAGGCGATCGGCGCCCTCGACCGCACGCCGCAGTCGGTCACCGCCTCCGCAGGCGGTTCGACGACACCCGTCGGCACGCACGGACACCCTGCTCACCGATCCGCGAACGCCGAATCCGGTCCGACCGCCTCGGCGCGCACCTCTACCGCACGTGTAATGCCTCTGTGGGTGCTCTTCGGACCGCTCCTGGCCTCCCTGCTCTTCATCGCCGGCGGTGCCGTCGCCGATATCGCCGGCTTCACCCCCGGTTGGGTCCTCTTCCTCGGCGAACCCACCATCGCCCTCCTCATCGGCCTGATCGGCACGATGCTCGTCGCCTACTTCTGCATCGGCTCCGATGGCATTGAGGACGCCATCACCAGCGGGTTCAGGGAGAGCGGCCAGATCCTCCTCCTCACCGGCGTCGGCGGTTCGCTGGCAGCCGTCGTCACCGCGGCCGGCATGGGCGACATCCTCGGCGAGTTCTTCTCGGCAAGCACCGTCGCCCCACTCCTCGTGGTTTGGGGAATCGCCGCCATCCTCCACATCGCCGTCGGCTCAGTGACACTCTCGGCGATCACCGCCGCCGGACTCCTCGCCCCCGTCGCGCCGAGCATCGGTCTCGACCCCGTGCTCATCGCCCTCGCCGCAGGCGCCGGTTCCCTCTTCATCATCCACGTCACTTCGAACACCTTCTGGCTGCTGCAGACCCTGCTCGGTCAGACGGTACGCGGAGCACTCAAGACCGTCACAGTCGGACTCTCCATCGCCTCGGTCATCGCCCTACTCTGCATCCTCGTCATCAGCCTGTTCATGTGATTCGTCGAAAGGACGACATTGACCCCGCACTCCTTCCCAACCGCTGCCTCATCCGACTCGTCCGCTGACCGAGCCCTGCCTCTGGCAGGCGTCCGCGTCATCGAACTCGGCAATTACATCGCCGCCCCGACCACGGGGCGCCTGCTCGCGGACTTCGGCGCCGAGGTGATCAAGATCGAACGCCCGCACACGGGTGACGAACTGCGCAATTGGAGACTGAAGAAGGGCAGTGTCTCCATGCTCTACCGCACCATCAACCGCAACAAGAAGTCCGTCGAACTCGATCTGCGCTCTGAACTCGGCCGCCAAGCGATCCTCGATCTCGTCCGCGACTCCGACGTCCTGCTCGAGAACTTCCGGCCGGGCACCCTCGAGAAGTGGGGGCTCGGCCCCGACGTCCTCACGCAGGTCAATCCCGACATCGTCATCACCCGCATCTCTGCCTTCGGCCAGACCGGACCGCTGTCCGAACGCCCGGGTTTCGCCGCCGTCGCCGAGGCGTTCAGCGGTTTCCGCAACCTCGTCGGCGACCCCGACCGCGCGCCGGTGAGAGTGGGTGTCTCGATCGGAGATTCGATCGCCGGTCTCTACGCCGCCTTCGGCACCGCCATCTCCCTGTTCCAGAAGCTCGCCCTCCGCAACGCAAGACGCGAAGTCGGGCGCGAGGTGAAGGAGCCATCCTCGGAGTCGACCCCGGCCCCGAAGGTCATCGATGTCGCCCTCCACGAGGCGATGTTCTCGATGCTCGAGTCCCTCATTCCCGACTACGGTGCCTACGGCGACGAACGCCAGCGCACAGGCGGACGGATGGAGGGCATCGCCCCGTCGAACGCCTACCGCTGCGGCGACGGCGGCTCGATCGTCGTCGCCGGCAACGGGGACGGCATCTTCCGCCGCTACATGGAGGCCATCGGCCGGCCCGACCTCGGCGCAGACCCTGACCTCCAGACCAACGCCGGACGATGGGACCGCCGCGACGAACTCGATGCCGCGATCGAAGCATGGAGCCTCACGCTCAGCGTTCCCGAGGCACTCGCAGTCCTCGACGAGGCGGGGGTTCCGGCCGGGGCGATCCACACCGCCGCCGACATCGTCGACGAACCTCAGTTCGCCGCCCGCGACATGATCCAGTATCGGGACGTCTCAACCGGCGAGGAGACGCTTGAGCACGTCGGCTTCCCGGGGATCGTCCCGCTCATCGGCGAGAAATCGCTGCCCATCCGCAACCTCGGCCCAGACCTCGGCGCCGACACCGAAGAGATCCTGGGACAGCGCCTCGGCCTGAGCGCCGACGACATCCGCACGGCCACGAAGAAGAGCTGAAAGGCCCCACCATGACCATAGCTTCCACGACTCCCGCTCCCATCCTCCGCGACGTGACCCTTCGCGATGGCCTCCAGCTGACCGGCAAAATGCTCGGCACCGAGCGCAAGGTCGCCATCGTCCGCGCACTGCTGGCCGCCGGGATTCAGGAGATCGAACTCGGGTCCATGGCCCGCCCCGATCTCGTCCCGCCCATGGCGAACACGCTCGAGGTCGCCGAACAGCTCACCGACACCGAACGTGCCGCCTGCTGGATCTGGGTCGCCACACCCCGCCAGGTGGAGCGGGCGATCGCTGCCGGGATCACGAACATCCAGTACTGTCTCTCGGTCTCCGACGCCCACAATCAGGCGAACATCGGTCGCGACACCGAGACGAGCATGGCCGCCTTCCCTGCCGCCCTCGAACTCGTCCGTGCCGCCGGAGGACGGATCCAACTGTGCCTGGCGACGTCCTTCACCTGCCCGTTCGACGGTGAGATCGCCCCTGACCGAGTTCTCACCCTCGCCCGCGACTCCCGCGCGATCGATGCCGACGACATCGTCCTCTGCGACACGCTCGGCCAGGCGATCCCCTCCCAAGTTGCGACCCTCACCGAGGCGGCTGCCGCGACGAACCCCGACCGTCGAGTCATCTTCCATGGGCATGACACGTGGGGCCTGGGCGTGGCCAACTCCCTCGCCGCCGCGGAATCCGGCGCTTCGGTTCTCGACGGGGCACTCGGTGGACTGGGCGGCTGCCCGTTCGCCCCCGGCGCGAGCGGCAACACCTCGTCGGAGGATCTGCTCTTCGCAACTCGTCCCGAGTGGCTGACTCCGAGTACCTTCGCCGACCTCGTCGAACTCTCCGAGTCGATCACGTCAGAACTCGGCGAGACGCCGCGGTCGAAAGCCGCTCAAGGAGCACGGTCGAAGGCGGAGGTGTTCCCGTGGGTGATCGGCGGGAACGCAGAATCCGCCTCTGCTTGAGAACGCAGTAGCCGTCTCTGCTTGAGTTCAGGCCTCGGCGGCTTCCCCCGGGAAGCGCCCGCCGAGCAGGCGCGTGATGCGTTCGGCGGCATCGACGAGCGGTTCGACCCACTCTTCGCAGACCTCACGCGGCATCCGGAACACCGGCCCGTTGATCGACACCGCCGAGATGATCCTGGCTCGTGCGTCAAAGACCGGTGCGGAGAGCCCAGAGGCCCCGGACTCCCGCTCGCCGATGGTGATCGCGAACCCGTCGGCCTTCGTCTGAGCGACCACGTGGCGCAGCTCGTCCGGTGAGGTGATCGTCGCCTCGGTGAGGGGATCAAGAGGGTCGACGAGGAGTTCCTCGACCGACTCCGGGTCCCACGCCAGGAGCACACGAGATGCCGAGCCCACATGCAGTGGCATCATCTTCCCGACGTGCATCTCCCGGCGCAGTGCGTGCCGAGTCTCAGCGAGTCCGACGCAGACCCGATACCGGCCTTCGCGGCGGAACAGAATCGCCGATTCTCCGGTGAGATCTCGCAGTTCCTTGAGGACCGGGTCGACGACATCGTGCTCGCTGCGACCCGCCGTCGCCGGGGCCGCCCAGAACGCCATCCTGATGCCGATCCGGTACCGATCGTCGTCCTTTTCGAGGAAACCCTGGTCGACGAGGTTGGCCACGAGTCGCTGGACGGTCGACGTCGGCAGACCGGTGGTCGCTCGGATGTCTGCGAGCGTGCGTTCGGGCTCGCGCAGCGAGAAGGCGTCGAGGATCGAAGAGATCTTCCCGAGCACGAGCAGCTGATTCTGCCGCCCGGGTTGCTTGTCCACATCGTCCATATCGCTCAGCTTAGTCGGCAAACCACCATCACCCTCCCATAACTACCCGACGGCGGCCCAGCAACTTCGCGCGAGGTATCTGGGCCGCCGTCGGGTAGTAATAGAGGTCAACTTCGGGCGGTCTCCAGATCCTCTCGGAAGGCTCGGCCCGCGGCTCCGAGGTCGCCGCATGAGGTGATGAAGCGGAAACCCTGTTCCTTGCGCAGCTTGGCCTCGGCACCGTCGCCGCAGTGGATTCCCGGGACGATGCCCGCGGCATCGGCAGCCGTGCGGATGCGCACGAGAGCCTCGGCGTGGGCCTCGTTGTGCTGACCCGGCAGCGCACCGACGGCGAACGCGAGGTCCGAGGGTCCGACATAGACCCCGTCGATGCCGGGCACCGCGCAGATGTCCTCGACGTTGGCAAGGCCGTCCTCGTTCTCGATCATGACGAAGAGCAGCGGGCGCTCGGCCGTGGTGTCCTGCACGGCATTGTGCATGATCTCCGCGGCCGGCCCCCATGATCGATCCCCGCCCCGCGAGGGATAGTCGAGGGCACTGACAGCAGCTTCGGCCTCAGCGACCGAGGACACGAGCGGGACGATGATCGCTTCGACGCCGGCGTCGGCGAGCGCCCCGATCTCCGTGAACCGGTTCGCCGCGACCCGCGCCGTCACGAGCGCATCCCCGCTGGCGCGCACCGCATCGGTCAATCGCAGCACATCGGTGGGCCGGATCAGCCCGTGCTGCAGATCCAGGCAGACATAGTCGAATCCGGACGATGATCCGATCTTCGCAAGCTCCGGACTCGTCGACATCATCCACAGTCCGTTGTAGGTCTCCCCCGCGCGCAGGCGGGCCCGATGATTCTCAATCGCAGCAGTCATGCCTGCATCGAATCACGGAATCCGACGCGGCACCAGGGGTGCCCGATATCCGGATGGCCTTCGCCGAGGTGGCCCCACCGTCCCCGCGAAACCGGGCCCCGCCTCGGTGCAGGGAATCATCCCGCCGAGGCGGCTCAGCCGTCTTCGAGGAGCGGGCCGATCACCCGGTGGCGGGCGATGACGAAGGGATCGCTGTGCCCGACTTCGAGGAGTTCGAGGTCGAGGCGGCGCGGCAGCAGGGGACGGCCCCTGCCGAGGACGACGGGAGCGGTGAAGGTGATGATCTCGTCGAGGAATCCCTCGTCGGCGAACTGACCGGCGAGGTCTCCCCCGCCCATCACCCACAGGTCGTGGTCGCCGGTGGCCGTGCACATCTCGAAGTAGTGGTCGGCGATCGAGCCCTGCGCGAAGCGAATGTCAGGTGTCTTCCCCTCCTTGCCCGCCTCGGGCAGTGCGAGCTTGCGGTGCGTCATCACCCACGCGGGAGCGCTGTAGGGCCAAGGTCCGTCGAGGTTGCGCAGCACCCACTCGTAGGTTGTCGCGCCCATGACGAGCGCGCCGACACCGTCGATGAAGCCGTCGTCCGGCGGCTCCTCGGTCTGCCGCAGCAGCCACTCGAGGGAGTCGTTCGGGTCCGCAATGAACCCGTCGAGCGTGGTCGCGGTGTAATAGACGGTGCGTGGCACAGGCGGCCTTTCCTCCCGAGCCTGCGGCGGTCGTGGTGAGTCTTCTGCCCGCCGAGGCTGCGTCGATGTCGGTCTCTGGCATCCTACTTGCCGCCACCTGGCCTGCGCGGGAGCTCTTCGCTTCACCTGCGTAGGCGTCTTACGACATCGGCTCGGTGAAGCAACACCAGCTTGGTGCATAGACCGAGCTGGTGTTGTTTCACCGAGCCGATGGATCGGAACGAACCCGCGGGACCGCTGAGTCGCCCGGCGCCGAGTCGCCCGGCGGCCGTCGTGGCCGCCGGGTCACTCTCGCCGGTCTCAGACCTCCCCGGTCCACAGCTGTTCGGCGATGTATTCGGCCTGGCGGATGGCGAGCGCGACGATGGTCAGCGTCGGATTCGCCGCCGCACCTGTCGTGAACACCGAGCCGTCGGAGATGAAGAGATTCTTCACATCGTGCGTGCGGCCCCACTTGTCGACGACACCGTCCTCAGGGCGTTCGCTCATCCGCGCGGTGCCGAGGTTGTGCGTCGACGGGTACGGCGGGGTGTGGTGTGACGTCTGCGCTCCGACCGCCTCGTAGACACTCTGGCCCGCAGCATATGCGTGTTCGCGCATCGCCAGGTCGTTGACGTGGTCATCGTAGTGGACGTTGGGAACGGGCAGCCCGTGCTGGTCTTTCACCGTCGTATTGAGCGTGACACGGTTCGACTCCTGCGGCATGTCCTCGCCGACGATCCACATACCAGCGGTATTGAGGTACCGGTCGAGCAGCTCCGCGAAGTCCGGGCCCCAGCCGCCGGGTTCGACGAACGAGGCCATGAACGCCGGACCCAGCGAGATCGTCTCCATGTAGTACCCGCCCGAGAATCCGCGATCCGGGTCGTGGATCGACTCGTCGGCGATGACCCCGGCCATCGTCTCCCCGCGATACATCCGGACCGGCTTGTCGAAGTGACCCCACACCGTGCCGGTGAGGTGGCGCATATAGTTCCTGCCCACTTGTCCCGAGGAGTTCGCCAGCCCGTCGGGGAAGGACGGGGTGCCGGAGAGGAGGAGCAGCCTCGGCGTCTCGATCGAGTTGCCGGCCACGCAGACGAGCTTCGCCGCCTGCCGATGAAGGTTGCCGTCCCGATCGAGGTAGAGCACGGCGTCTGCTCGGCCATTCGCATCGTGGGTGATCTGCACGGCCTGCGACTCCGGGCGCAGGTCGAGCAGACCGGTGTCCGCTGCCCTCGGCAGCTCTCTGACCAGGGTCGACCACTTCGACTTGTTCTTATCACCTTGGAAGTTGAAGCCGTCCTGGATCGAGGCGGGCCTGCCGTCGTACTCTTCGGCGTTCGTCGCGTACGGGCCGGTGGCATAGAACTTGTAGCCGACCTCTTTCGCGCCGTTCGCGAAGACCTTGTAGTTGTTGTTCGCCGGCAGCGGCGGGCGACCGTGGACGTGGGTCGAGCCCATCGCCTTCTCCGCCCGGTCATAGTAGGGCGCCATCTCCTCGAGCGTGATCGGCCAGTCGAGGAGGTTCGCCCCGTCGATGCGGCCGTAGGTGGATCGCGCCTTGAACTCGTGGTTCTTGAACCTCGGGGTCGCGCCCGACCAGTGGGTCGTCGTCCCGCCGACGGCCTTGACGATCCAGGCCGGAAGGTTCGGGAAGTCCCTAGCGATCCGCCAGGACCCGGTCGTCGTCCTCGGATCGAGCCAGGCCATCTGGTTGAAGGCCTCCCACTCGTTGTTGACGTAGTCCTCGTTGCGCAGGTACGGCCCGGCCTCGAGGACGACGACGGGGATTCCCTTGGCGGTGAGCTCGTAGGCAAGCGTGCCTCCGCCGGCACCGGAGCCGACGATGACCACAGCCTCCTCGTCGGGGTCGATGCTGAATCCGGTCACGCTGGCTCCTGCCTGGGGTCCTGCGGTGCCTATTCCTGCGGTTCCTGCGTTCTGCTGGGCGCTCATCACTTCTTCACCTCACCCATGTCGGCGGCTTGCGGGGACGGCTGGTTGGTCGAGTGGTCTCTGGCGGTGCCTCCGGCCGGTGCGCCCGCCTTCGCTCCTTCGCCGAGCTCGGGCAGCGGCTCGTCCTCGGGGTAGACGATGCTCGGTTCGGGCAGCCAGTCGAGGTCGTCGAAGCCGCGATTGATGTAGCCGCCCTTGTCGAACGAGGGTCCTTCGTAGCCGAGGGTCTCCCACACCTCGGCGTCGTCGTAGAGGTTGAGCACGGCGGTGCGGCGGACGAAGCCGAAGAACTCGGTGGACTCGACGCGGCGCAGCACCTTCAGCGCTGACTCGTCGTCGAGTCCGCAGAAGTCACCGTCGGAGAGCTGATCGAGGGAGAGCAGCCCCTGGATGAGGGCGACTCGAAACCAGGTCTCCTCATCGGCGGCGGTGATGAGGGTGTCCGCGGTGCGCTCGTAGGGACCGTCGGGGAAATCGGCGTGCGGGAATGCCACACGCAGAACACGGATGAGGGTCTGGCGTGCCTCATCGGTCATCTCCATCGCGTTGAGCGACGGATATTTGGCGGGGAATGCCATCGGATGCTCCTTTGCTCCTGCTCGCGCGCCCAGCCGTCCGGACTCACCGAGGCGGTCCGACCGGGCGCCGTTGCCGTTCCGGTCACAAGAAACTTATGTGAAGCAGAGCACATGCGACTATCCTCATTCTCACGACGTGAAAAAGTCAGGAGACCCCTTGTCGAACAGTGCCGTGATCCAGCGAGTCTTCTCCGTCCTCGAGGCGGTCGCCGCCACCGGGAGTGCCTCGGCGAAGACCGTCTCCGACCGCTTAGAGATCCCGCTGCCCACCGTCTACCGGCTCCTCCACGAGCTCGAGACCGGCGGCTACCTCGTCTATCTCAAGGACCCGAAACGCTTCGAACTCGGGCCGAAATGCTTCGAACTCGGCCTGTCCTTCCAGCAGCGCCTCGTCGCCCCGTTCCCGATCCGCCAGATCACCGACCAGCTCCACCGCACGCTGGGCACCGCAGCGTACTTCGCGATCTATCGCGGCTCCGACATCATCCTCACCTACTGCTCCGACTGCGAGAAGCACCCGCGGCTGCGACCGCTGCGCTTCGGCTTCCACGAGGCCGCCCACGCGACCGCCTTCGGCAAGATCCTCCTGGCCGCCATGCCTGCGCTCCAGCGCACCGACTACCTCGAGGCGCGGGGGATGACGGTGCTCACCCCGCAGACGATCATCAACCGCGATGACCTCGACGACCACCTCGCCGAGGTGGCCCTGCGCGGCATCGCGTGGGAGCACGACGAGTTCCTCCCGCGCCAGACCTGTGCCGCGGTCCCGGTGCGCAACGGCACGGGCGTGCAGGTCGGGGCGATCGCGGTGAGCACCCCGTCGACGAAGGCGCACGGGCGGATGAAGGAGATCGAATCGACGCTGCGCGACCACGCGGGACTCGCTTCGAGCTACCTGCGCGGCGGGGCCGAACTCATCCCCACCGCGGCACCCGAGCGGTGACGACGGAATCTGAGCGTTGACGACGACACCTGAGCGTTGACGACCGGCCACGGCAACCTCGGCGGGGATCTCGGAATTCTCACCACACGAGAACGATCATGTTCCCGGCCGACACCGCGTGGAAAGAATGAGCGTGCTCACTCAAGGACGAGACATCAAGGAGTAGATATGAGCACGAGCACCAGCGTCGCTGTGGTCACGGGATCCGGGCGCGGCATCGGACAAGGCATCGCGACTCGGCTCGGCGCGGACGGCCATCACGTCATCGTCGCCGACCTCCCGACCATGCAGGACGGAGTCGCCGAGACCATCGAGACGATCGAAAAGGCAGGTGGGAAGGCCAGCGGCGCCGAGGTGGACGTCACCGACGAGGAATCGCTGAGCCGCCTCGTCGAGGTGGCCGTGGAGGCGGGCGGCAAACTCGACGTCTTCGTCGCGAACGCCGGAATCGCTCAGGTGGAACCGCTCATCGAGTATTCGAAGGCCGATTTCGAGAAGATCGTCGACGTCAATCTCACCGGCGTCTTCCTGTCCTATCAGGCGGCGGCGAAGCAGATGATCAAGCAGGGCAACGGCGGGAAGATCATCGGCGCAGCCTCGATCGTCGCGTTCCGCCCTTTCGCCCTCCTCTCCCCGTATTCGGCGACGAAGTGGGCCGTCCGCGGCCTCACCCAGGGCGCGGCGATGGAGTGGGCCAAGCACGGCATCACCGTCAACGCGTACGGCCCGGGCATCGTCGGCACCGCGATGTGGGACCTCATCGATGAGAAGCTCGCCGCCGAGGAGGGGCTGGCCAAGGGGGAGGCGATCAAGAAATACGCCGGTGACATCCTCCTCGGCCGGGTGTCCGTGCCGGAGGACGTCGCCAACCTCGTGTCGTTCCTCGCCGGCGAGGACTCCGACTACATCACCGGACAGACCATGCTCGTCGACGGCGGCATGCAGTTCTCCTAGGCTGGACCTGTACCGGTTGCACCGACTGTCCGAGACTGACCACCTCAGATCGATCATTTGAGTAAGACCACCGAAGAAAGAAGGAAGAAGCCATGATCTTCATCGTCGTGAAGTTCCCCGTCAAGCCCGAGTTGGCCGAGCAGTGGCCCGAGATCACCCGCGAATTCACCGAGGCGACCCGTGCCGAACCCGGAAACAAGTGGTTCGACTGGTCGCGCAGCCTCGATGACCCGAATGAGTACGTCCTCGTTGAGGCCTTCGACGACGACGCCGCCGAGGCGCATGTGAAGTCCGACCACTTCCAGGCCGCGACCGCCGATGGCGGGCCGATGCACTCCGCGCTGGCAGCGACCCCGAAGATCATCTCCCGTCAGATCGACGGTGACGATTGGGATGCGATGGGCGAGCTGCAGATCGACTGAACCCCACCGAGGCGGCCGTCCCTGATCGGGACGACCTCATTCGCCGAGACAGCCGCGCGGGTCCGCTGATGCGTTCAGCGGACCCGCGCCCTATTCACCGTCACCCTCGCTGCAGCTCGGTTGAGTCTATTCCCATGCCGCACACCGGTTGATAAGATTGTCTTATGAGCTTCGTCGACGAGTACCGCCACGCGCAACGCTGTGAAGACATTGCGCGACTGCGCCGTGCACTCGCACTCCGAGCCATGCTCGCCACTGGCATGAGTCAGCGAGAGATCGCGTATGAGCTTGGAATCTCGCAGCCTGCCGTGAGTCAGCAGCTCAAATTCGCCCCCGCTCTTGATCTGGTTCATCCGGAGATCCTCCTGGAAGCCGCTGTTCCGATTCTCATGAAACTAGCCTCGGATCACGGCTATGAGAACTTGGCTGTCTTCGGTTCCGCTGCGCGCCGTGAAGCTCGAATGGACTCCGATATCGACTTGCTCGTCGACGCTCCGGAAGGCACTTCGTCTTTCGCCTTCATCCGTTTCAAACAACTTATCGAGAAGGTTCTCGGCAGAGAGATCGACTTGGTCGACTATGGCGGACTGAAGCCGGGGGTAGACGATGACATCCGCCGAGAAGCGGTGTCACTGTGATGGATCGCAGAATTGCTAAGGAACTGCTCCACATCGAAGCGTGGCTAGATCGTGTCGATGACATCGTCTCCCGAGGGAAAGACGCTTACCTCCGAGACGAGCTGCTTCAGGAAGCCGGAGATTCCCTGATGATGAAGCTCGGCGAAGCCGCAAATCGGCTGTCGCGCATGGAAGCGCGTTCGCCAGCGGGAATAGATTGGGCTCTGGCCACCGCCAATCGCAATTTCATCATCCATCAGTACGACGCAATCAATCGCTCCGTCACCTGGCTGACCCTGTCCGTCGACCTCGGCGAGTGGAAACAGGCGCTTCTGCCCTCGTTCAGAGCGGCGCAATCGTCACTGCAGACGCCCTCTGAACAGACCGACTGACTCTCGGCACCGGCCAGCTCTCCAGCGTGGTGAACCTGCAATAGCTCGGCCCCCTGCACTAAGCCGCTGCAGGTTCACCAAGCTGAAGGCTCATCTCTGCGGCAGGTACGCCTTCTGGCTGTCGACCCATTCGTCGAGCACGTTTTCGCGGTCATCGAATTTTGCGGTCGGGAACGCCAGACCTTTCGTCGGCACGCTGGCGCCGAGTTCGACGAGCAGCGGACGCAGGGTCGTCTCCACAGCAAGCGTGTGCGCCGGGGACCCGATCGTGAAGACCGGGATCGTGGTCAGCCCGTGCAGACCGCCAGCGTCGTAGCGGTCGAGGAAGGCTTTGAGCAGTCCGGTGTAGCTGGCCTTGTAGGTCGGCGTGGCGATGACGGCGTAGTCGGCGGTGGCCAGTCGTTCGGTGAGTGTGTTGAGGCGGTCGGACTTCCATTCGAAGATCTCGTCGGTCACCTCGGCGAGTTCGATGGTTTCGTCGATCTCGGATCCGGTCACCTCGGCGATCTTGGCGGCGAGGTCTTCGGCCACTTGGCGGGTTCGCGAATTTGGGCTCGGGTTGCCGACGACGACGGCGATGCGTGTGGTCATAAGGGGGTCCTCCCATTGGTGCGGTGCGCTCTTGTCCGGGTCCCGCGCTCGGCGGCTCCGTCTGCGCTCCACACTATGCGTCGGCTGATGGACCGAGCCTGATGAATGACATATCCGTTCTCATCCCCAATCTGGACCGATGCCATTCCACCGCTGCGCATCCTTGGTTATCATGAAGTACCGCCGATCTTCGGCGAACCTCCCGCACCTCACCTGCAACCGCCGTCAGATCATCGACGACCTCCGAGGAGCTTCCATGACCACCCCCGACTCCAGTCGCCCCACCGAAGACCAGGTCCTCGCCGCGCAGGCCGACGCCGTCGACCGCGGGCTCAACATCACCGTCGAGGGCGACACCCAGCACACGGTCCAGACGCTGAGCCAGACCTATCCGACCACCGTCGCCGACCTCTGGGAAGCCTGCACCGATCCGGTCCGGCTCGAGCGCTGGTTCGCCCCGGTCGGCGGCGACCTCGAACTCGGCGGTCGCTACCAGATCGAAGGCAATGCCTCCGGCACGATCGAGAGCTGCGAACCGCCCCACTTCTATTCGCTGACCTGGGAATTCGCGGGAGGAATCAGCCACGTCACCATCCGCATCGCCGAAGCAGACGCCGGCGCACGCCTGACCCTCGAGCACTCCCACACAGGTGAGGCGAACGCCGATTTCTGGGTGCAGTTCGGACCCGGCGCCACCGGAGTCGGGTGGGACATCTCCCTCCTCGGTCTCGCCAACCATCTCGTGGCCGGCACTGGACACTCGGAAAAAGAGAATGAAGGGGTCGCCTCGGCGCAGGCCCAGGACTTCGTCCGCACCTCCAGCACCCGCTGGGGCGAGGCCTCGGCGGCGGCAGGCACACCCGTCGATCAGGCGCGCGCCGCAGCCGAACGCACCACCGACTTCTACCTCGGCCACCCTCCGGCCGAGTGACCTTCGTCCGCCGACTGAGCCAACGGCGGAATGGTCCTGCCCATTCCCTCCCTACTCCCCAGCCTGCTTCCGGGCCCCCAGCGCCAGCCGGGCGATATCGCGCAGCACTTCGAGTTCCTCGCTGCCGTCGAGCAGCGCCCGCAGCTCGACGGCGGCCCGGCTGAGCAGGCTGCGATAGGCGCCGGCGACGTTGTCCGGTTCCCGCGTCAGCGGGTAGGACACACAGAGGGCGAACACGATCGCATCGACGGTGAAGGCCACACTCGCCGAAGCGGTCCCGGCCACCCGTGCCTGCTTCGTCGCGTAGAACTCCGCCGGATTTCCCGGCCCGCACAGCGCCAGGGCAGCCGAGCCGCCGTCGACGAGCGGGAGCACCGCCCCGACTCCACGCGAGACGCGCAGCTCATGATCGGCTTCGACGTTGCGCACGCACACGCGATCCTCACCGACGCGGACCCACAGCTGCACGGATTCCCCGGTCATCGTCCGCAGATGGTCGAGCACCGAGTTCGTCGTGGCGATATTGCGCCTGCCCGGGAAGGGCCCCAACCGCAGCAGCCCCGAGGAGTCACGGACGATGAACTTGTGCGCCCGCAGGTCGGTCAGCAGCCGATACGTCGTCGACTTCGAATAGCCGAGGCGGCGGCACACCTCCGCAGCCGTCATCGGCGAGTCCTGGAGGACTTCGAGGATGGCCGCACTGCGGTCGATGACTCCGATCTCCGCCGGCGCCTGGTCAGAACTCTTCATCCCCATTCCTCACGACACCGTCACATCGGCGAGCAGCTTCCGCCGGGACACCCACCACCGGAAGACGACGGGTCCGATGATGCCGAGCACCATGAGGATGATGATCGACAGCGACACCGGCCTGGTGACCAGGGGTGCGAACGAGCCGCCGGAGATCTGCAGCATGCGCCGGAAGTTGTCCTCGAGCAGCGGCACGAGCACGAGCGCCAGGATCGCCGGAGCCAAGGGGATGCCGCCCTTCTCCATGAGGTAGCCGATGACTCCGAAGATGCCGAGCATCATCAGCCCGAACAGGCTGAATTCGATGGCGTAGGCGCCGATGACCACAAGCACGAGGATGGACGAGAAGAGGATCTCCTTGGGCATCTTCAAAAGCTTCACGAATACCCCGACCAGCGGCAGGTTGAGGATGATGAGCGCGATATTGCCGATGTACATGCTGGCGATGATCGTCCAGATCAGACCGGTCTCGTCCCGGAAGATCAGCGGTCCGGGCTGCAGGCCGTACATCGTGAACACGAAGAGCAGCAGCGCCGTCGTCGCCGAACCCGGGATGCCGAGGCTGAACAGCGGAATCATCGCACCGCCCACACCGGCATTGTTCGACGCTTCGGGACCGGCCACGCCCTCGATGGCGCCGTGACCGAACTCGTCCTTCCGCTTCGAGATCCGCTTCTCCATGATGTAGGACATGAACGAGGCCAGCGACGGACCGACTCCTGGCAGGATGCCGATGATGAAGCCGACCACGGAACCGCGGGCCCACGGGCCGGCCGACCGCTGCCAGTCTTCCTTCGTCATCCATTTGTCGTCTCCGAAGCTCTGGATCTCATCCTTGGCCCCACGTCCGAGCGCGAGATTGCGGATCGCCTCGGGGATGGCGAAGAGCGCCATCGCGAAGATCGTGAAGTCGATCCCGTCGGAGAGCAGGTCCATGCCGAAGGTCTGCCGGGGCAGTCCGGTCTGGAAGTCGAGTCCGATGAGGCCGACGGCCAGGCCGATGAAGATCGAGATGAGCGCCTTGGCCCGCGAACCCGCCGACATCGTCGAGGCGAGCAGCAGGGCCGTGGCCATGAGCAGGAAGTATTCGGTGGCGCCGAAGACGTTCGCGAGTTTGACGAGGACGGGTGAGAGGAACGTCAGTCCGATGATCGCCAGGGTGCCGGCGAGGAACGATCCGATCGCCGCGGTCGCCAGTGCGGCCTTGCCCCGACCTCGGCGGGCCATTTCGTAGCCCTCGATCGCGGTCACCGCGCTGGCGACCTCACCAGGGGTTTTGATGAGCGTAGCGGTGATCGAGCCGCCGTACATCGAACCGTAGTAGATTCCGCACAGCAGGATGAGACCGTGCACCGGCTCCATCCCGAAGGAGACCGGGATGAGGATCGCGATCGCAGAGATGGGTCCGATTCCCGGCAGCACTCCGACGACGGTGCCCAGCAGCACGCCGAGGAGGGCGAAGGCGAGGCTGACCGGCTCGAGCGCCGAGGCGAAGCCGCCTCCCAGATCGATGAGAGTGTCCATGCCCGCCCCTAACCCAGGATCCCGACCGGCAGGTACACGGCGAGTCCGTAGACGAACGCCGTGTACACCACGACCGCGAAGAGGACGGAGAAGATGAGGTTGCGGATCCACTTCTCCGGCGCGTAGATGCTGGTCAGCCCCATCAGGAACGCCGCAGTCGCCAGCAGGAACCCGACCGGGATGAGAATCGCCAGATAGACGAAGAAGAGCGCGAACTGGAACACGACCTTGCGCACCTGCGGCTCCGGCGGGGCTTCGAGGACGATCCCGCCAACCCCCTCCTGACCGGAGGATCGGTCGGCGGTTTCAACGGATGATTCCCCCGCCGAGGCGGCTGCACCGTCCCCATCCCCCGCCGCGGTCGAGTGCGCTGATCCCGCGGACCCGGGAGCCGCCTCGGAGAGGGTGTCCTTCCGGTGCCGGACGACCGCCTGGCCGGCGAGGAAGAGGCCGAGCACGATGAGTCCGATCCCCACGATGGCGGGGAAGGTGCGCGGGGTGACGATGTTCGCGGTCTCCTGGATGGAGAACGTCGCGATGTAGTACACCGCGCCGATGACGGCGATGGCGCCGCCGGTGATGAGGTCGGTGCGGAAAGCGGTCATTTGCTGTTGCCCAGGTCGGTCTCCTTGACGCCTTCGGCGACCGTCTTCGCCGCGTCGTCGACGTAGGCCTGGGCGTCGTCGCCGGTGTGGAACTCGGTGGCCCACTGGTTGTTCTTCAGCGTCTCCTGCCAGGCATCGGACTTGCTCACGTCTTCGAGCGCCTTGGCCCAGAAGTCCACGGCTTCCTGCGGCATCTCGGCGGGTCCGTAGACTCCGCGCCAGTTGCCCAGGGTCACGTCGTAGCCGGAGTCCTTCGCGGTGGGCACCTTGTCGAAGGGCGCTGCCAGCGGTTCCTGGGCGAAGGTGACGAGCGGTTCGATGTCACCGGCTTCGATGACGGAGCGGAATTCGCTCAGGCCGGCGATGGCGACCTTCGCGTCCCCGTTGAGCATGGCGGTCGTCTGCTCGCCGCCGCCGTCGTAGTTGACGAAGTTGATGTCGGCCGGGTCGACGCCGGCTTCCTTCGCGAACAGGGCGAACGGCAGAGTGTCGTCTCCGGCGGCTGCGACGGTGACCTTCTGCGGGTCGTCCTTGAGCGCCTTGACCAGGGCGTCGAGGTCCTTGAAGTCACCGTCCTTCGGGGTCACGACCATGAAGTCCTCGACGTAGAGGGTGGCGATGAGCGTCGTGTCCTCGGGACCGAATTCGCAGAGGTTGCGCGCCTTCATCGTCTGGCTGGCCAGGGAGGTGATGGCGATCTGATCGTCCTTGCCCTTCTCCTGCTGCATCATCGACGTCAGCCACGAGCAGCCGGTGCCGCCGGGCTTGTTCTGCACGGGCAGCGTCGAGGAGACGATGTCTTCCTTCTGCAGCGCCTCGACGAGGGCGCGTGCCGTGGTGTCCCAGCCGGATCCGGGTTCAGCCGGAGCGGTGACCGAGACCGGTCCCTTCGGATAGTCCCCGCCCTCGCCCGGGGGCTGCGCCTTGTTCCCACAGGCAGTGACGACGAAGGCGACCGAAGCGAGCACGGCCCCGATCTTCGCCGCGCGCTTGCGGGTACTCGTCGACCCTTCCTTCGCCGAGGCGGCCGTCCGTGTGCGTGTGATCGTCGTTGATCGCATGAGCTGTCCCCTTGTGTGTTCGGTTCTCGATATTCAGTGGTGTGCTTGGTGGTGCCGCTGGCTGAGTTGTCAGTCCAGGCGGTTTTCGTCGGGCTGGGGTCCGTCGACCGGTGGGCCCGTCGGCACTGCGGGGCCGTCCCGGTAATGGCTGTTGTGGCGGCCGGGTTCGGGCACATCGCTGCGCAGCCCGAGCCGGTTCCCGTCGAAGGTCAGCGGCAGCAGCGGCACATCCACGCTTGCACCTGTCGGCAGCCCGGTGTGGGCGAGCGCTCCGGAGGCCACAAGGTGCGGGTCGTCGGTGAGGTCGGCCGGGGTGTTGAGCGGAGAGACGGGCAGGCCGCGCCGGGTGCACTTGTCTTCGATCTCGGCCAGGCTCAGCTGTGACAGTGCCTGCTGGAGCTCGCGATGAATACGGTCGCGCTGGTCGACTCGGCCTTGGTTGGTCAGCATGTCCGGGTCGGCGGCCAGCCCCGTCAGTCCGAATTCGTCGCAGAGGTCGCGCCACTGCCCGTCGGAGACGGCGGCGACGAAGACCTGGTTGTCGTCGGCATCGCGGAAGATGTCGTAGACGGCCCAGGTTGCTTGCCGGGTCGGCATCGGGCGGGGTGGTTCGCCGCTGATCTGGGATTGTGCCATGTGCGTGCCGACGAGGAACGCGTTGTTCTCGAACAGTGCGGAGTTGATGAGTTTTCCGCGGCCGGTGGTTTCGCGCACCCGCAGTGCCGACTGGATGCCGATGACTCCGAACATTCCGCCCATGATGTCGTTGACGCTGGCACCGGCGCGCAGCGGCTGGCCGGGCGGGCCGGTCATATACGCTAATCCCCCGAGCATCTGGACGACCTCGTCGAGGGCGGCGCGGTTCCCGTAGGGCCCGGAGAGGAATCCCTTGAGTGAGCAGTAGATGAGTCCGGGGTTGCGGGCCGAGAGCTCCTCGTATCCGAAGCCGATCGATTCCATCTTCCCGACGCGGAAGTTCTCGAGCAGGACATCGGCGGAATCGATGAGGTCGAGGACGCGGTCACGGTCGGCCGCCTCGGCGATATCGAGTTGGACGCTGTGCTTATTGCGGTTGAAAGCGGGGAACAGCCCGGATCCGGACCCGGGCAGGTAGCGGGTCTTGTCGCCGGCGCCGCGGGGTTCGACCTTGATGACCTCGGCGCCGAGGTCGGCGAGGATCATCCCGCAGCTGGGGCCCATGACCATGTGGGAGAACTCGATGACGCGGATGCCTTCGAGCGGCAGCGGTTCGGGGGTTGTGGCGGGCGTCTGTGCGGTGGCCATGTGGGAAGTCATTTCAGACCTTCGCCGAGGCGGCCGCGAACCGGTCGTCGAAGACCGCGGGGGTCGCGGGGATGTCCGACAGGCTCGAGGTGAGGTCGTGTCCGACGGCGGCGATGAGGGGGTCGCGCACCTCGGTGAGCGCCTCGACGTCGACGCCGGTGGCCACGCCTTCACGGTGGAGGAGGTGGACGAGGTCGTCGGTGCCGATGTTGCCGGCAGCGCCCGGGGCGAAGGGGCAGCCGCCGAGTCCGCCCATGGCCGCATCGAAGTTCGCGATCCCGAGATCGAGGGCGGCGATGACGTTGGCCATGCCGAAGTTGTAGGTGTCGTGGAGGTGGAGGTTGACCGGTTTGTCGGGGAAGGCGTCGAGAACCGCTGAGGTGTTGCGGCGGACCAGCGAGGGGTTGGCGTTGCCGATGGTGTCGGCCACCCCGACGCCGTGGGCTCCTGCGTCGACGAAGGGGCGGAGGACATCGACGAGGTGGCCCGCCTCGGTGATGCCGTCGAAGGGGCAGATGAAGCTCACGGCGGTCGTGATGTCGAAGCGCAGTCCCTGGTCACGGGCGAAGTTCGCGGCGTCCATGAGGCGGTCGGACGCCTCGGCGATGGAGGCATCGGAATTCGCCTTCGAGTGCCCTTCGGACGCGGAGAGGACGAGCTTGATGTTCTTCGCACCCGCATCGACGGCGCGCTGAGCGCCCTTGAGATTGAAGACGAGGGTATAGAAATCGACACCGTCGGCTTCGTGGGGAGACAGGCGGCGGAGGAGCTCGTCGGTGTCGGCCATCTGCGGGACCTTCTTCGGATTGACGAACGACCCGACTTCGATCTGGGTCAGTCCCGCCGCGATGAGCTTCTCGGCGAGCGCGACCTTGACCTCGGTGGGCACGATGGCCTTCTCGATCTGCAGACCGTCGCGCAGGGTGGTGTCGAGGATGTCGACGGTGGTGGGCCTGGCCATGGGACTCCTTCTCGCAGCTTCCCGGTGATCGGGACGAGTCTTCCGCCGTGCAGCGATGCGCGGCTGTTCCCATTGTTACTACAGGTCGGAGTCAGTGCGGTAGGCAACCTGCCCGGTATGTGAGAACACAAGCAGTATTGAGTGTTGCGGTTCCCGACTATCGGGACTCGATGCTCGCGCGGTTCAGCTCTTCGGTCGAAACCGCAGGACCGTATGCCCGGAGGCTAGCTCGCTGCGGCCGTCGGAGACGAGGTCGACGACCTCGGCGAGGCCGGCGAAGACGTAGGGGCCGTGCCCGGCGATCATGGGGTGGACGACGAACTCGTAGACGTCGATGAGCCCGAGCTCGGCGAGCCCCCGAGGCAGCGTCACTCCCCCGACGATGAGCCCGGTCTCCGATTCCTCCTTGAGTCGGCGGACGGTACCGGCGAGGTCACCACGGATGATCTCGGTGTTCCATTGGACGGTCTTCCGGGTGGAGGAGACGAGGTATTTGCGTGCCGGATCGATGGCGGCGACGAATGGGTCGAGGTCGTCCGGCGAGGGCGGGGACTGCGCCTGCTGCGCGGATTCAGACGGCTGTCGCCACGCGTCTTCCATCATCTCGTAGGTGGTCCGTCCGAAGATCAGACCGTCGGCGCGGGCGAGGTTGTCCGCGTGGTGCCGATGCAGCTCCTCGCTGATGAGCCCGACACGGTGGTCGCAGCAGCCGTCGACGGTGACGTTGATCGAGTACATGAGCTCACCCATGAGCCCAAGGGTAGACCTGTTCGACGGCCGCCGACAGGGTCAGTTCCCGCCGCCGTCAGTTATCTCAGTCCGCGTCGAGGCCGGCACCATCAGCATCACCCTGAGCGGCCGACTTCAGCCCCAACCACCCCAACACTTCCTCGGTGTGTTCGCCCAGGTCCGGCCCGAGGTGGTCGATGGAGATGGATTCGCCGCCGATGACCGGAGTGATGCCGGGGAAGGCGACGTCTTCGAGCATCTCCTCGCCGGTGGACACGTCGTGGTGCTGGATCATGCCGCGAGCGGTCAGTTGCTCGTCGGCGACGAGGTCCTCAGCGGTATAGATCGGGCCGGCTGGGACCCCGGCCTCCTCCAGGACCGCCACCACGTCCTCAACCGAGCGTTCGGCACACCACGCCCCGATCGCCTCGTCGAGTTCCTCACGCCGATCCCAGCGTCCGGCGTTCGTCTGCAGGTCGGCATCCTCGGCGAGGTCGGGACGGTCGATCGCTGCCATCAGCCGGCCGAAGATTCCGTCCCCATTGCCGGCGATGACCACGGATTTCCCGCCGGCGCAGAGGTAGCCGTTCGAGGGCGCGATGCCCTCCATCCGACCCCCGGTGCGGGTGCGGATCTCACCGAACGCGGAATAGTCGGGGACGAGAGATTCCATCACGGAGAACATCGCCTCGTTGAGCGCCACGTCCACGGTCCGCTCGGACAGAGGGCCCTCCCCTTCGAATCCGTGCGCGGACCCGACTACCGCCTCGGCGGCTCCGGCGATCTTCTGCCGCTGTCGGTCGAAGAGCATCATCACGGCGCCGAACGCGGCCTGCATTCCGGCGATCGAATCGCCGATCGAGATGCCCACGCGCACGGGTGGGCGGTCGGGGTCGCCGACGAGTTCGCGGAACCCGGAGTATCCTTCGGCCACGGCTGCGAATCCGGGGCGGGCGGACATCGGGCCGGTCTGCCCGAACGCGGAGATCCGCACGAGCACGAGGTCGGGGTTGGCGGCTTCGAGAACGTCCGGGCCGAGCCCCCACTTCTCGAGGGTTCCCGGGCGGAAGTTCTCCAGCAGGATGTCGCTGCGGCGGACGAGTTCGAGCACGGCTTCGCGGCCTTCGTCGCTGCGCAGGTCGAGCACGACGGACTTCTTGTTGCGGTTGATCGTGCGGTAGAGCATCGAGGTGTCGCCGGCTTTGAGCCGCCAATTGCGCAGCTCATCGCCGGTGCCGGGACGTTCGACCTTGATCACCTCGGCACCGAAATCGGCGAGCATCCGCCCGGCGGTGGGCGCGGCGATGTAATTGCCGAGTTCGAGGACTCGCACACCGGTGAGGGGAAGTCGGCGCGTGCTCATAACGATGCTCCTAGTCGTGCGTGGATCGCTGTGGCGGGCAGGTCGGTCCTCCTATGGTGCCAGGTGCGGACCGCCTCGGCGCACATATTCGCATCCCCAGATCGCCGACAGACCCACCTCGCCGAGGTTGCCCACCGTCGACCTGCACCGAAACCTACGCGCGTTGACCGAGGGACTCCGCCGGTGCGTGCGTGCGGTTCCGACCGACACCGGCGCGCACGGCTTCGCAGAACGCGACGACCACGATGTTGACGCCGAGGCCGATGATGCCTTCGCTGATCGCCCAGGGCAGGGGCAGCCAGAACGTGTATGCGATGACGACGATGAGTCCCGCGGCAAGGCCCGCGATGATCGAGTTGACGCTGAGGCGGCCGCGGAAGAAGAGAGCCGCGGCGATCGCCGGAGCCAGCTGGTCGAGGCCGGAGAACGTCAGCAGCAGCAGATTCGCGAGCAGATCCGGCATGACGATGGCCAGCAGCAGCGACAGTCCGGTGGCGACGACGACGATGATCTGCGTGGCCGTGAACTGGTGGCGTTCGGACTTGATGCGGAAGACGTTGCGCGAGGCGAGTGTCGAGATGCCGATGAGCAGCGCAGCCGAGGGCACCATGGCGGTGGTGATGCCGGCGACGGCGAGGATGCCGATGACCCAGTCGGGGAACATCTGCCCGGCGAGGTGGAGCAGCGCGGAGTCGGCGTCGGTGTTGCGTCCAAGGATGACGACGGCGACGTAGCCGACGATGAGGGGCAGGACGATGAAGGTGTTGTAGATCGGCAGCCACAGGTAGTTCTGCCGCAGGACCGCGGAGCTGCGGGCGGCGAGGATCGGCGGCCACATGTGCGGCAGGGTCACGAAGGCCACGCCGATGGCGCTGATCGCCATGTTCGAGATGTACCAGGGGATGCCGTATTCCTCGGTGCCGTGGACGGAGAGCAGGTCGGGCATGGTCGCGGCGACGGTGTCGAAGACGGTGGTGAAGCCGCCGGTGAAGTGGATGGGGATCGAGATGCAGACGACGAAGAGCATGACGAGCATGAGGGCGTCTTTGAAGTACGCGGTCGTGGCGACTCCGCGCAGTCCCGACCACAGGACGAAGGCGACGACGAGGATGAAGGCGATGACCATCGACCACACTCCGGTGGCGCGATCGCCGGTGACGAGTTGGACGATGAGTCCGAGCCCGGTGATCTGCAGCTGCAGATAGGGCAGCAGGAAGACGACTCCGCAGACGCCGGCGATGACGCCGAGGGTGCGTGAGGAATAGCTGTGCTCGAGGAAGTCGGCCTGTGTCAGGTGTCCGCGGGCCTTGGCCATCCGCCAGATCTTCGGGCCGATGAAGTAGAGGACGAGATAGCCCAGGGGAACGTAGGGCATCGAGTAGAAGGCCGCGGCGCCTCCGGAGACGACGAGTCCGGCGGTGCCGAGGAAGGTGAAGGTCGTGAAGGTCTCGCCGGCCTGGAGCAGCCAGGTGGTGGCGACGCCGAAGCGTCGGCCGCCGACGGTCCATTCGGAGAGGTCGGCATTCGGCTTCTTGCGGCCGATGAAGCCGAGGATCGCGACGAGGACGATGCCTGCGAGAGCGACGATTTCGACGGTGCTCATCTCAGTCCTCCCCTCCGTTGTCGCCGCGCTTTCGGGTCGGGGCAGTCGCGTCGGTCTCGGTGGCGTCGAGCTGTTCGGCCTCTTCGAGGGCGAGATCGTCGAGGTGGCTCTGTCGTTCCAGGTCGGGACGGGTCTTTTCGATGATGAGGAGGATTCCGGTGACGAGGAGGCTGCCGGGAATGCAGGTCCACCACAGGATGGCCGGCAGGCCGAGGAACAGGTGGGGACCGTTGAAGATCGGCAGCCACTGGAGGACGAAGGCGGCGATCACCGGGATGAGGCAGAGGATCACCCACGTCGTGACGCGACCTTTCGTGACCCGTTGTGGGTCGGTGTTGGCTGTGTTCATCGTGTCCCCCGCACTCGTTCGGCCGGTCGGCTGGGCCGGTCAGCTCGGCCGGTCTGGACGGCCGGCAGTCCGACCACCGTGGTTCAGACCACATCCATCTTCTCTCCACGACCGTGTCGAGATGGCCGCGAAATGCCGCTGAAGGCAAAGTCGCGTTGAGAAGTTGGGTTGGTTGAACAGCAGCTGTGGCTTTACCAGCAGGGCGGCCAGGAACAGGGTAGCCAGCAGGGTGGATTCGACCAGAACCGCTGACCCTCATCAGCACCAGGCTCTGACGTCATCACCCTGTCGTCGATCGAGCACACGAGCGGCGCACCGCCTCGGTGCGCCGCTCGTCGCATTCACCGCCCGCATTCGCGGGAGGGACGACTTTCACTCCGTGACGGTGACAACCTGCCGGTGCCGCCCGAGGCCCTCGATCTCGACCTCGACGACATCGCCGTCGGCCAAGTATGGGTACTTTCCGGACATCGCTACGCCTTGCGGGGTGCCGGTGAGGATGACGTCACCGGGCTCGAAGGCCATCGCCTGGCTGAGCTGATGGATGATCTCTCCGACGGAGAAGATCAGGTCGCTCGTTGATGAATCCTGCCTGACCTCACCATTGACCCAACTGCGCAGTCGCAGATCACCGGGGTCCACCTCGGCGGTGGGGCTGATCCACGGCCCCAACGGGGTGAACCCGGGCAGGTTCTTGCCCTTCGACCACTGTCCGCCGGACTCCTCGATCTGGAGGCGACGTTCGGACAGATCGTTGGCAAGCACGTAGCCGGCGACGTGGTCGAGCCCCTCCTCCGCCGAGGCGACTCTGTAGGCCCGCGCGCCGATGACCACTCCCAGCTCGACCTCCCAATCGGCCTTCGTGGCTGAAGGAGGCAGCTCGATCGCGTCGGTGGGCCCGGAGATCGTCGAAGGCATCTTGAAGAAGATGACGGGGCGTTCGGGCGGTTCGGCACCAGCTTCTCTGGCATGTGCGGCGTAGTTCATGCCCACGCACACGATCGCAGACGGCCTGGTCAGCGGTGCGCCGATGCGCATTTCTGCGGCTCCGTCGAGTTCTTCCAGCTCACCGGTGTCGAGTGCGTCCCGCACCCGAGCGATGCCTCCGGCGGCGAAGAATGCCGGGTCGATGTCGTCAGTCAGTGGGCGAAGGTCGAAGCAGACTCCGTCGTCGCGGACCACCGGAATCTCGTGTTCGGGCGGCCCCAAGCGCAGCAGTTCCATACGGTTCCTCTCTACTTTCAGTCGGCCACATCGTTGTGACCTGCGGCCACGCTAACGAGTTCTCGCGCTTCAGGGCGTCGTCGTTCAAATGTCGAGCATAAGCACTCTCGAACAGGCACAGGCCCCGGTTGCACCGACCAAGTTTGTGCAGCGTCTCCAGATTCATAGCTCAATGCTGGTCAAGAGCGGCATTCATCAAGTGCATGAGGGCAAGCCCGAGCGTGATAGTCGATTCGACACCAGCTTGTAGTCTCACCGTGCCCATTCCCCGGCTCGGCGCCGATCTTTACCCAGTTTACTCACTGGCACAGTAATGTACGCCCGGCTTCCTCATCTCCGTGCGCGGCGCTCAGCGAGTTCGCGCGCCATTTTCCGCTTTGACGGATTTGCCTCGGTCGATCCTACTGTTCCACCTGCAAGTGGTGGTGCACACGCAACTGTGATCTGCTCTGCCCGTCGTAGGGAGCGTAAACTCGGTATGTTCTGGGGACGGTCAGTCGACGCGGACCTCAATGAGGCGCAGCCCTGGACGCGGATAGAGCTCCGACAGGGCTACACCGAAGGCATCCGGACTTTCTACCCTCTGAGCCCTGGCACCGAATGACTCAGCAAAACGGACGAAGTCGGGATTCACGAGGTCTGTACCGACAGTCCGGTCGGGATATCGGCGCTCCTGGTGCTCCCGAATTGTGCCGAACCGGCCGTTATTGACAACGATGACGAGAACGTCAAGATCGTACCTCGTTATCGTCGCCAGCTCCTGACCGTTCATCAGCAGACAGCCGTCACCGGCAAAAGCGACTACCGGTCGGCCCTGAGATTCGAAAGCTGCGGCGATGGCTGCGGGAATCCCATATCCCATCGCACCAGATTCGGTCCCGAGCTGGGTGTTGTGCTCCCGGTATCGGCGATACCTCTGCGCCCAGGCCGTATAGTTGCCGGCACCCACCGTGAGGATGGCGTCTGAGGCGACATGTTGATCAAAGACTCGCATGAACCTCGCCGCGGCGGTGCCATCGGCAGCGAGTTTAGCCCTAGCCGCTACGCAGGATTCACGCATTTCAGCAAACCACCGTCGACGGCCTGTGTTTACTGCAAGGCTCACCGGTAACTGGGCGATGAACTGTGCCGCCGAGCTGACGAGCCGCAGGTCGACGCGATGCCCTCGCTCGAGGACTTCGGCGCTCGGATGGACGTGGACAATTCTGCCATCTATTACACTGCCTGCAGCCGACTCGTCCGAATATAAGTTCAAGCTGGCCGTCGAGAGTGCATCCGGCCGCGTACCGAGAAAGACAATCACATCTGCGCGGGAGACGCGCTGCTCCAGTCCGGGTGTCGTATTCAAGCCCAAAGTCCCGGCATAGACTGCGGATTCATTATCGATGAGGTCCTGGCTGCGCACGGTCGTCACGATTGGAATGGAGGACCGTTCGGCAAAGTTCTGCAACAGCTCACACGCGTTGTGATCCGCCTGCCTGCCAAGAACGATAATAGGGCGTTCCGCGGACTCGAGCATCGACACTACTTCGGCGAGCCCAGTCGGGTGAGGGCCCGGCTCGGGCGGAGATTCTATCGCGTAGACCGTGTCCTCGACTTCCGTCGTGAGTACATCCTCGGGCAGAACGACCACAATTGGCCCGGGCTCTCCGCTCATCGAAGTCAGCAAGGCGCGGGAGACGATTTCGCCGGCACGTTCGGGCCTATTGATCTCGAGAACCTCCTTGGCCACCGGAGCGAACATCGACTGATAATCGATCTCTTGAAAGGCCTCACGGCCCGCAACGTAGCGCGGCACCTGTCCTATGAAGAGGATCATCGGGCTCGCGTCCTGTCTGGCGACGTGGACCCCGATCGAGGCGTTCGTGGCACCTGGTCCCCGAGTAACCATGCACACCCCTGGTCGACCGCTGATCCGGCCGGACGCAGCGGCCATCATCGCAGCACCGCCTTCTTGACGGGCTACAATCATGTCGATGGAGTCCCGATGCTCGTAGAGTCCGTCGAGCACGCCGAGATAGCTTTCTCCCGGGACACCGAAGACGCGCGTAACCCCTCCGTACGCCAGTTGTTCGACGATGGCGTGTCCGGCCATCTTCCTTGTGTGGTCGCTCATGTTCTGCCCTCTCGTGCTTCCTCCTCGCCTTCTCTGCCATCGATCTCAGAGAAGACCCCACGTCTCGAGGATCCGTGCCACCCGCTGCCTGTTCTCTGGTGACAACCGAGCCCCAGGAGGACGAACGTCCGCGCGGCCGAGTCCTAACTGGCTCAGGGCCTCCTTGACGGCGCTGACATTGTCTGCGCTGCCCTGTTCTGCTCGTACCTGCTCGAATTCGCGAACGCTGTCCCAGATTTCCATCGCGGCGGGGAAGTCTCCTTCGCGCAGGGAATCCGACATCGTACGCGACAGTTCAGGCGCGATCGATGCCAACCCCGAAGTAAACCCGTGTGCTCCCATCGCCGCATAGCCCGGGGCCGCGGGTTCGGCCAGGCCGGCGATCCAGGTGATCCTCTCGATCCCCACCTCACGGGCAACTGTGCCGAACCGCACGGGATCCGGAACTGAATACTTCACACCCATGACGTTCGGACACGCTTCGATCAGCACATTGAAATCAGTTGCTTCGAGCAGAGGGTTGCGAACATACGGTACAACTCCCAGCTCGGGCACGGCCTCGGCGATGATCCGGTTGTATGCCACCCACCCTTGCCTCGAAACGTATGGGTGAACGGGTTGGTGGATCATAATCGCATGAGCGCCATGATCTCGTGCGAAATGCGCTTGCCTTATAGCCGTGTCAATGTCGAAACCGACCCCCGCCAACAAAAGTGAACCCTCGGCCATGGCTTCGACCGTGAGTGTAACTCCCTGCTGTATCTCGGCCTCAGTAAGGGTATAGAACTCGCTCGTGTTCCCGTTCGCAGTGAGTACGGAGATTCCGCCGTCGGTCAGACGCCCGACCACGGACCGGTGAGCGTTCGCATCGATGGCGTTCTCCGAGTTGAAAGGTGTCGGCACGATCGCCACCACATCGGCCAGTCTCTGCTTGATCTCATCCAGCGTCATCGCATACCTCATTTCCATTGATTTGGTTTCTCGCCACCGGATTTCGTCGGCGAGGTGTCTCAGTTTCCGACTACGGTCGATTCGACGGGCCAGCCCCGAGCACGCTCGCTTAAATTGACTCTCAGGCCGGGACGGACCGGAATGATCATCCGACTATCCTTAATCTCGAGTCGCTCATCGAAGATTGGCTCCAGCCAGTCGAAGTGTTCGACCCACGTCTCGCGTGGATAGCATGCAGCCAGATGGGCGTGGATCTCCATGACGAAATGCGGAGCGACGTCGAGGCTCGCCTCATCGGCGAACGTCATCACCTGCAGATACTGACTGATTCCGCCAAGTCGGGGCGCATTGGGCTGCACACTGTCACATGCCTTTGCAGTGATGAGTTCCTTGAGATCAGTAACCGTACTGAGCATCGAGCGGCTCCTCACTCCACGTCAGATCGAATGCATCGAGCACACTGCCCATTCGCAGTGCCGTAGTTCTATCCCATTGCTGATTCGCGTCGACCATCCGAGGAGTCTCCTCGATGCGCCCCCGAAAGGCTTCGATCTTCTTGACGTCCTTTCGACGATCCGGCAGGCCGACCTTGCACTCGATCCCGCCGATTCCCCGCTCGATTGACTGTGAGGCAGCGTGTTTCACCTCGTCGAAGGATGAGCCGAGATAACCAACGGAAGTCTTATATGTCCGCACTAAGTCGCAGTAGGAGCCCAAGAACTTTGCCAGCGGTAGGTTGGCGCGTTTGGACTTGAGATCATAGGACGCAATATCAATCGCAGCCAGAGCCTGGGTGGCCAGTCCGGACCTTTCAACCGAAACGCCAGCCAAGAGCACCTTAGAATAATACTTCGCAGTATCATTGGGGTCCTCGCTAGTTGCGACACCGGCAACTTCTTTGGTGTAAGCGTACTGGGCCGCACCTTCCGCCCTCAGGCTGTAGGTAAAACCCAGACCGGTGGGACCCTCATTCTTGGCGATCTCGGCAACGAGCAGGTCCACGTCCCGCAGCGGCTGTTGGCGCCCTGTGATCACTTTCCCATCCGAGATAGGCCCTTGAAGTGGAACGAGAATGGATGAAAGAGTGCTCGGCCCGACTGAATCCAACTGATATGACAACTAGACGACCTCCGGGTGTGGTGTGTTCTGCCGTGTTCCGTTGCTCGAATTCTCAACAGCTCAAGAGAAGATTCCAGGCAGCGTCGCGAATCCCTGCACCGCGGCAATCGCAACTGCAACGAAGACGATGATCAGTCCGATGTTCTCGAGCCACGAGTTCCTGTTGATCCCCATAATGTCCCTCCGGTTCATCATGAGCAGCATGCCCACGACGATGACGAGGAGCATCGGCGCGGTGAGGACATGGTTAACAACAGTGAGCACGACCAGACCAGGTGCCTGGGGAAGCGACCATAGCACTGCGAGCAACCCCCAGACGGTCATCACCTTGTAGTAAGGATCCTTGTTCAGAGGTTTCCCTGAGAAGCGCTTCGCTCGCTTCGGAGTGACCACATGCAGAGCTTCGACCGACATCTTTGACAACGCGAACAGTGAACTCGCCACCGTTGACCACGCAGCTCCGAGCAAGCCCAGGTAGAAGATGATGCCACCGATTGGGCCGATCGCGGTTTCCAGCGCCGAGGCGATGTCTGCCGCGGTCTCCACCCCACCCTTGCCGTGCAGGGTCTCAGCTCCGAGCGCCCAGATGGATCCTCCGAGGAAGAGGACAACGAAGATACCGAAGAGCAGGTCCCAGCGCTGTACCTTCCGGTGGGCGGGTGTGTTCCACCCCTTCTCCTCCATAAATTGCGGATAGAAGAGATTCGCCATTGAGCCGACCATGGCGAGGACCAAGCTCGCAACGATCAGTCCTGCATCGAAAATTCCCGACTGCTGGGGCAGCTCGAAGGCGAATCCGCGGATGAGTTCTCCGAAGTTCATCCCGACGAGTACGAGGCTGACTACGAAGCAGAGCACCATGACGGCGAGGATCACCTTGAAGATGTTCTCGAGCAGCGTGTATACACCCTTGACCGTAACTACAGCGACCGTGGCAATGCCGATGAGTGAGCCTACGAAGACCGGAATAGTGGGGACCAACCCGTTAATGGCCGTGCCCAAACCGCTGATGGTGAACGACATGAGCAGATGGGTGTAGATGAAGAATGCAATGAGGATAACCCACCCGAACGCCGGATGGGTGCGAGCCAGCCCGCGCACCAAGCTGGGATCCTTTTGCAGATTGAACAAAGGATACTTCGCGAGATTGTTGACGAATATGAAGCGGAAGATCAGCGCGATCGGTAGCACCCAGATGAGCGCATAACCATAGTTGCCGCCTGCGACGGAGTTGTCGACCATATCGCCCGTGCCGACCCAGGAAAGCGCGACGACGATTCCGGGCCCGAACGACAAAAGGAACCCGAAGAACGTCTTCGGGATCGGCGCGCTCACCGTACGCGACTCTCGTTCACTCACTGGCAGTTCGTGAGGCTGCGTCTCTTTGGATGCTGACATCGTTGTCCTTCTCATTCGACGTTGAAGAGGCTCATCCGAGCTGTGTGCGTGGTCACAATTAGAATATGGTATATCATATTGCATGTCCATACCTCCACTGAAACGAGATGTTCCATGACCGTCAATGTCGCCGTGCTGCCCGAGACCACACCACTCATCGATGAAGCCATCCGCTCGGCCGGAGCCACCCAGGTCGCCCTGTCCGATGCCCGAGCACTGATCTGGACCGGGTCGAACCAGAGCGGGTTCCCCGACCAACTGCCCGAGACCCTCGAATGGGTGCAGCTCAAATCGGCCGGAGTACAGCCGTGGATCACCTCCGGCACGGTCGACTTATCCCGCCGCTGGACCTCTGCCGTGGGGGCCTATTCCGAGGACGTTGCTGAGCACGCTCTCGCCCTCCTACTCGGCTCACTACGCCAGCTCACGGTGCACGCCAGGGCAAAGACATGGCTAAAGAGCGAAACCTGGAACACTGTCCGCTCTCTGCGGGGACGGACAGTCGCAATCATCGGGGCAGGCTCGATCGGCAGGGCAGTCATTCCGGCACTGTCGACCTTGGGTGCAAGTGTCATTGCTGTCAACCGTTCGGGACGACCAGTGGAAGGGGCGAGCAGAACAGTAGCAGCCGATGGCCTTGAATCTGCCCTGCTCGATGCGGACGACGCCATCCTGGCGGGCTCTTCCACAGAGGATACTCATCGGCTCATCGGAGCCGAACAACTCAGGGCTCTGGGCTCTCATTCCGACGGACGCACTCCCGGAGTTCTCATCAATGTTGCCCGCGGTGACCTCCTCGATACAGATGCCCTTATTGAGGCACTTCGATCGGGCACGATCGCAGGGGCTGGGCTCGACGTCTTCGACCCAGAGCCACTTGAGGATGGCAATCCGCTGTGGGACCTCGACACCGTGCTCCTTACCCCGCACATTGCCAACCCGAAGCACAGTATGGAACAGAGCTTCGCACGCCTTGTGGCCGAGAATCTGCGTCGTTTCACCGCAGATGAAGAGCTTCAAGCGCTGATCGACCTCGATCGCGGATACTGACCGCTCGCCTGCGGCTGGCGCTCTACTTGTAGTCACGCGATATCCTGGAGCCCTCAACGATCACCCGACATAGTCGTCACCCACGTTCACACACCCGAGTCATTGGAGGAGATGTGACCACCGCCCTCACTCCGCTGCCCGATGTCAAAAACAGGTCAGAAACGATCGCCCAGACAATCAGACAGCACATAATCTCCGGACACTTCCAACCGGAAGACACTCTGGTTGATCGGCGCATCGCCGAGGAACTCGGTGTGTCCAAGACCCCCGTCCGAGAGGCTCTGCTGCTGCTGCAACACACTGGCCTTGTGACGACCACACCGACACGCCGGATGAAGGTTGCTTCACTGACTCGGGATGATGTGTTCCATATCTTTCAGCAACGAGCATTGCTCGAGCCCTGGGCGGTCCTTCACTCCGAAATCACTTCCGAGGCAATCGTTGCAGCACGGGCGGCGTTGACGAACGCGACACAGGCTCGCACCAACGAGGACGGTGCTGGCGCGGCACTGGCGAACCGGGACTTCCATCATGCGTTGTACTCTCAATGCACGAACCCGTATATCGTCACCTCACTGGACGGACTCCAGGATCTGACGGCACTAGCCACCGCGTCGGTCATCTGGAACGACGACGACCGAGCCGAGACCGATCATGTGGGGCATGAGGTGATCCTCGATTCCGTAGCCGCCGGGCAGCTGGAAGAGGCCGCCAAAATGCTCGAAAAGCATATCTTCGCCTGGATAGGCCCACCGCTGAAACCGCGCAGCGCCTGAGTTGCGGGGGAGCAAGTCGCTGTGGCCGACTCCAAGCGATCACCAGACCGCCGCAAGTTACTGCTACTTCAGAAGTCCGATCCACTCGACGCCGAGCTGAACCAGAACGAACAGGCAGCAGGCAAGGATCGAGAGCGTGACGATCAGACTAATGTGCTCACTGCGCAGATGACGGTCGAGAGATCGACTCATCACCAGGCCGAGCAGGGCGGGAACGAGAAGCAGACCTGCGGTCATGAGAATCGAATTGTCCAGCCTCCCGGCAAGGAGGATTCCCAACAACGAGATGACAGCCCCGATCAAAGTCGTGGCGTTGATAGTGCCGCGCATGGTACTTGGCTTGGAGCCGCGGAAGGCCAGTGCGAGGAGTGGACCGCCCACTCCGCAGGAGGTCGCCATGAAACCGGAAAGCGATCCTATGCCGAGGCGTCGCGAACCCGAGACCTTCCTGAATACAGGGGCGCCCCTCGAAGTCAGCATGAGCACGGCCACCACGGCAAGAATGCCCGCGGCGAGAATTCGTACTCCGAATTCAGGCAACACTGCCAGGAACGCGGTCGCGGCGAGCGTCCCCGGAAGGCGACCAGCTGTCAACCATAGAAACGACGAAGTGTCGACATGATGACGCTCTCGCATCAGCGATAGAGCGATGATGGGAAGCGATATCAGCAGAGGAACGGCAGGCACAAGCTCAGAATGCAGAATTAGCATGACGGGGATGCTCACCACTCCGATGCCGAAGCCCAGCACCCCCTGGAGCACCGCACCAACGAATACGGCGGCAGCCAGAAGGACCAATTCCAGGAACGGATCCAACCGTCGTATCCCTTAGTGTTGCTCCTCCCGGTTGCCGAGTCGCTCGTACTCCTCCCGCAACTGAGGCCCAGCTGGGTAGGTGTCGCGCAAAGGACTTCCCTGTTCGACCTTGCTAAGTATGAACTGTTCGAGTTTCTCCTGGTCGAAGGCGTCAGCGGCGACTTCGGCGGCGAGATGGCGAGGCAGGCAGACCACGCCGTCTGTGTCACCAACGAGGACATCACCCGGATAGACTGGGACCTCACCACACCCGATAGGCGTCTGGGTCTCGAGGACATGGTGGATGAGCAGATTCGTTACAGGGGACTTCCCTGCTACGAAAATCGGCAGATCCAGCTCCCGGAAGTCACCGGAGTCTCGGATGGCCCCATCGGTGACAATGCCTTCGGCTCCGCGCACTTTGAGCCTAGTAGCGAGGATGTGCCCGAGCGCGGCCGCTTCGGTACGACCTCGGGCATCGATAATGAGCACCTCTCCGGCATCTACGCTTTCCACGCCACGGCGCTGAGGATGGTCGTAGTCGTCATAGACGGATAGATCGTCGAGGTCCTCCCTGGAGGGGATGCACCGCATCGTGAAGGCAGTACCGACCATTCGCTCACCGGATGACACGTACTCGGAGACACCATCAAGGTAGACGTTGCGGTACCCGCGTTTGAACATCTGCGTAGTCAGCGTCGCTGTGCTGACGCTCTTAAGCTTTGCCTTCACTTCGGCGGACAACGGACACTTGCCGTGTTCACCTTGAGCCGTGGGATCGTGCGCCTCAGCACGATTCACTGTTGTCATGATTGCTCCTTCGCCAAACTAGCTTTGGAATATCATATTCCAAACTCTAGAAACTTGCACACCGCGGATGCAGCAACCCCTCATTGAAGCTCACACAAAGTTCATATAGCTCTCCTTCGCCCGGCGGGGCACGACGACGACCGGGACCGGTGAGTGCTGGAGGATGCGCATCGCATGGCTGCCCAGCGACACCCGTTTGAGTGCGCCGAGTCCCGACGACCCGAGCATCATCACCTCCGGGTGCTCCCACTCGACGGCGGTGAGCGCCGAGGCCCAGTTCGCTCCGGTGCCTACGACGACATCGGTCTCGCCCGGCTTGATGTGCAGCTGCTCGATCGAGCACAGGATCTTGTCGGTGTCTCGCCGGACGACGTTCGTCCACTCGTCGATGACGCTCGACTCCATGTCGAAGGGGACGTTCGCGGACGCGACCACCCGCGAGCGCGGGGCAAACGATGCGATGCGGAACGGCACATCCGACTGCGCCGAGACCATGGCCGCGCCGAGGATGAGGTCCGCCGAGGTGGACGACCCCGAATACGCGGCCGTGATCCGCTTCAGCCGCGCCGCCTCGGGTGCGGTGAAACCGGCTGGGGCCAGCGCCACGGGCAGGCGTGCACTGTGGAGAAGTCCGTTCGAGACCGACCCGAGGCCGATCCGACCCTGACCGCCATCGGCGGCCGGACCGACGACGAGACGATAGGCCTCAGCCTTCTCGCACATCTCGAGCAGCCCGCGGCGCGATGAACGGGATTCGTGCAGCACGATCTCGGACTCGAGGTCTGCGGGAATGAGCTCACGCGCTTCATCGAGGGCCGCCTCGGCGATCTTCCGGAATCTCTTCGCGTACTGGCCCTCGAAGTGCACGGGGGCCATCGGGAAGGCGGAGGAGTCGACGGCGGTCGCGACGATCCGGCGCTCGTAGGTGCGGGCGAGGACGATGCCGAGCTCGATGGCGGCTCGGTTGTCCTGACCTGGTGCGATGCCGACGACGATGCTCATTTCTCTCCTCCTGTGGAGTCGGAATCGGTGGGGCCGGAATCGGTGGAGTCGGAACCGGGCGGCTGAGCAGAATCACTGCTCCCAACCCCGGGAGCACGCCCGACCCCACTGGGCCCCGCCTCGGCGAGCTGCTTGCCGAGGACGGAAGACTTGCGGCCGAAGACGAAGTAGAGGCCGAGGATGAAGGCGGTCCAGATGACGAAGACGACGATGGTGATCAGCTGCAGGCTCGAGATGATCCAGAAGCAGCCGATGATCGACAGGACCGGCAGGATGGGATAGAACGGGACCTTGAAGCCGCGCTCGAGGTTCGGTTCGCGCACGCGGAGGATGATCACGGCCAAGGACACAACGACGAAGGCGACGAGGGTGCCGATCGAGGTCATCTCGGCGAGGAAGTTCAGTGGGATGAACCCGGCGAGGATCGCGACGACGAGGCTCACGGCGATCGTGCCCTTGACCGGGGTGAGTGTGCGCGGATTGACCTCGCGGAAGAGCTTGGGCATCATTCCGTCGCCGGCCATCGTGAACAGGATGCGCGATTGGCCGTAGATGGAGACCAGGGTGACGGAGAAGATCGAGATCACGGCGCCGGCGGCGACGATCGTGCCGGGCCACTGGGAGCCGACGATGGACTCGAGGATGGCGGACAGGCCGGCCGTCTGGCCTTCGAACTTCTCCCACGGCTGGGCCGACAGGGCGGCGACGGCGACGAGGACGTAGACGGAGGTGACGATGATGAGGGCGGCGATGAGGGCTCTGGGCATCGTCTTCTTCGGGTTTTTCGTCTCATCGCCGGCGGTGGCCACGGCGTCCATGCCGACGTAGCTGAAGAAGATCAGACCGGAGCCGGCGACGACGCCGGAGATGCCGAAGGGTGCGAAATCGGCGAAGTTGTTCGAGTCCCAGCCGGTCACGCCGACGCAGATGAAGAAGATGAGGACGCCGATCTTCAGGCACACCATGATCGCGTTGACGACGATGGATTCGCCGGTGCCGCGCACCAGCAGGAAGCAGCACATCGCGAGGAGGAGGATCGCCGGCAGGTTGACGATGCCGCCCTCCTCGGGAGCGTAGGCCAGGGCGTGCGGGATCTGGAAGCCGAAGAGGTTGAACAGCAGCTGGTTGACGTACTGAGACCAGCCGACGGCGACCGCGGCACCGGCGACCCCGTATTCGAGGAGGAGGCAGGCGGCCACACCCATCGCCGGCAGCTCGCCGAGCGTGGCATAGGCGTAGGAGTACGAGGAGCCGGAGACGGGGACGGACCCGGCGAGCTCGGCATAGCAGATGACCGCGAGGCCGGCGACGACGCCGGCGATGACGAACGACCAGATCACGGCCGGCCCCGCCACGGGCACGGACTCGGAGAGGATGAAGAAGATGCCGGTGCCGATCGTCGACCCGACGCCGACCATCGTCAGCGAGAAGACGCCGATCGTGCGCTTGAGGTCGGTCTCGACGTCTTCCTTCTGCCTTGGGACCGGTTTGGTCCGAAACAGCTGCTGTCGCAGGGTGGGCATCATCGTCTCCAGACTTCTTCGTCCCATTCACCAGCCGACGACGACGCTCGCGCATCGGTTCGATGCACCTGCGGCTCGCCGCTATTGAGACCATACGACAAACTTCACGCTCGGAATCGTTCTCCGCGGGAATTCATCGGTTCGAAATCGGTCGTCATCCGCCGAGGTTGAGACGTGCTTGAGAGCATCACCTCAGGTGAGGACGCGGATAGTCCGCAACGGAAATTTTATTCACCATAATGGTTGAATAAGACTTCGACGTCGGCGTATCGTTGCGATCAACCAATTGGTTGAATATGAGTTTCGATGTGCAGGAGGCTTCATGGCCGATCAGCTGTCCAAGGTCTTCGCGGCGCTGGCCGATCCGACCAGACGTGACATGGTGGCCCGGCTCAGTCTCGCCGATGCGACGGTGAACGAGCTCGCCGAACCCTACCAGGTGAGCCTGCAGGCCGTGTCGAAACATCTCAAGGTGTTAGAGGACTCCGGACTGGTCTCCCGCACCCGCGACGCCCAACGCAGACCGGTCCACCTCGAAGACAATGTGTTCGATCTGATGACGAAATGGATCGAAAGGTACCGCCAGCAGGCAGAGGAACGCTACCAACGCCTCGATTCCGTCCTCGCACAGATGGACGCGGACGAGGTAACGGACGATTCGGACCCGGGCGCCGCCTCGGTGCGGGGACCCGAAGACGATTCACCCCAGTTAACCCATGGAAGATCACGCAAGGGAGCATGACATGACCACCACCGATACCGCAGCCGACTATTCGACGCTCAAGCTCGACGTCCCCGAGGGGGTGCAGACCGTCTCGATCACCCGCGACTTCGCGGCCACCCCCGATCAGGTATTCCGGGCCCACACCGACCCGGAACTCTTCGTCAAGTGGTGCGGGCCGGACACGATCACGAACACGATCCGCGAGTGGGACGCGACCACCGGCGGGAACTGGAGCTATGTCTCGACCGACGGCAACGGCGAGTACGGCTTCTTCGGTTCTTTCCACGAGGTGCGGGAAAACGAGCGCATCGTCCAGACCTTCACCTTCGAGGGCTTCCCGGACGCGGTCAACCTCGAAATCCTCACGCTCACCGACCTCGGCGACGGACGGACTCGCCTGACCTCGACCTCGATCTTCGATTCGGTCGAATCCCGCGACGGCATGGTCGCCTCGGGCATGGAGCACGGCATCGTCGAGGGCTACAACAAACTCGACCACCTCCTCGCCACCTCCTAGTTACTACCTGACGGCGGCCCAGCAACCTCGCGCGAAGTTGCTGGGCCGCCGTCAGGTGGTTCTGGAGGTGCTTCGGCTTGGCGGCGGAGTGAAGTTTGCGGACCCGAGCGGGCCTCCGTCGATCGTCGAGGCGAGCAACAATCTCTGACCGGCCGGAACTATGATTCGACGCGCTCGCGCACCACACCGTTCCTGGCGATGCAGAGGCACAGTTCGTTGATGCCGATGAGACAGACACCGGACCCTAGTAAGACCGCACCGGGAACAGTCATCGAAATGATCAGCAGCACGACTCCCACGGCAAAAAGCGGATAGCTCAAACCTGTGAGCAGAATGGACCGATGGGCAGGCTCCTGCACCGTGATGATCACCGACCTGAAATCGTGGATTGAACAATTATCTCCATCACCCTTCGACCGCTCGTATGCGATCAACGCCTAGGTGAGACCACTCAACAGTAGCCGGACAACCAATCGGCGTCTCTCCCCTAAAAGGATGAAATTCCTCGCCCAGAACTACCTGACGGCTGCCCAGCACCCTCGCGCGAGGTTGCTGGGCAGCCGTCAGGTAGTTCTGGGGGGTTCGGCGGACATCATGGCGAAGTAGGAGTCGCGGCTGCGGCGCACGTGCCGGGCCATCACCTCGGCGGCCTTCGCCTCCTGGCCGGCGTCGATGGCCGCCATGATTTCGCGGTGTTCGGGCCAGGCCTGGGGTCCGCGACGAGTGACGTTGAGCGAGTACAGCCACTCGATCTTGCCGGAGATCTGCCGCAGCAGGCTGATGAAGGACACGCTGCCGCTGAGTTCGGCGACGGCGAAGTGGAAACGCATGTTGAGGACTGCGAGGTCCTCGAACCGCTCCTGCCCGATGACGATGTCCCCAGCATCGAGGATATCGCTGATCTCCTTGCGCAGTTCCCGCCATTTCAGGTCAGGTGTGTCGCTGGCGTTGAGCTCGGACGCACGCTTGGCCGCGCGCTTCGCGGTCGCCGATTCGAGCACGATGCGGATCTCGAAGAGATCTTCGGCATCCTCGACCGGCGAGGGCGCGACGACCGAGCCGCTGTACTTCCGCGATTCGACCAGCCCTTCGGCCTCGAGGGATCGCAGAGCCTCGCGGATCGGAATCCGCGAGACTGCGTACTGTTCGGCCAGTGCGACCTCCCGCAGCTTGGTGCCGGGAGCATGGACACCGGTGATGATGTCGGCGCGGATCCGCGCACCGACGTCCCCGCTGCTCGACGGGGCTGAAGGCGGGGCAGGCTCAGACATTGAGGAGACCGGAACCGGGCACGGCCGTCAAGAGCTTCTGGGTGTAGTCGGCTGTCGGGTGGTCGATGACCTCCCTGGTCGCGCCGGCCTCGACGATCTCTCCGCTCTTCATCACTACAACATCGTCGGCCAAGTTCGCCACGACTGCAAGATCGTGGGTGATGAACAGGCAGCTCACACCCAGATCAGTCTGCAGGTTCCGCAGCAGGTCGAGGATCTGCTCCTGCACGAGAACATCGAGCGCAGAGACGGCTTCGTCGCAGATGAGGAGCTCAGGCTCACTGATGAGCGCCCGAGCGATCGCGATCCTCTGTCGCTGCCCACCGGAGAGATCAGCGGGGCGGCGGTCGCTCATCGACGTGGGCATCGCCACGTGGTCGAGCACCTCGGCGACCTTCTTCGTCCGTTCTGCGCGGGTGCCGATCTTGAAGACGTCGAGCGGCTCGCGGACGATCCTCTCGATGCTCCACATCGGATTGAGCGACGAGAAGGGGTCCTGGAACACGGGCTGGCTGAAGCGCCGCAGGATGCTGCGCTCCGACCTCGATGTCGCATCGACATTGCGTCCACCCGCGAGGACCGTGCCGCTGGTCGCCTTCTCCAGTCCGAGGACGATCTTCGCGATCGTTGACTTGCCCGAGCCGGATTCGCCGATGATTGCGGTCGTCTTCCCCCGCTCGGCGGTGAGGCTGACTCCCTTGAGGGCGTGGACCTCCCGCCCCCGCCCACGCAGTCTGTACACCTTGTGGAGGTCATCGATCTCGAGCACATTCGCCGAGGCGGCCGCACCGTCGGACTCGCCGACACCGTCAGGCTCCCGGACTCCGTCGCGATCGACGACGATGCTCGGCGCAGCCTTGACCAGCGCCTGCGTGTACTCGTCCTGCGGATCGCCGAGCACCTGTTCGGGTGCACCGCGCTCGACGACGCGTCCTTCGTTCATTACGAGGACTGTGTCGGTCCGTTCTCCCGCCACCCCGAGGTCGTGTGTGACGAACAGCAGAGACGTTCCGCGTTCGGTCACGAGTTCCTGGAGATGGTCGAGGATCTGCTTCTGCACCGTGACGTCAAGCGCTGACGTCGGCTCGTCGGCGATGATGAGGTCCGGATCCCCGGAGAGGGCGATGGCGATGAGCACGCGCTGTCGCATCCCGCCGGAGAACTCGTGTGGATAGGACCGCCGCCGCGTCTCCGCGTCGGGGATGCCTGCTTCGGTCATCAGCCGCACCACGGTTCGAGTCACTTCACGGGAATCCGACATTCCATAGGTGCGCAGAGCGTCGGCGATCTGATCGCCCACCCGCATGCTCGGGTTGAGGCTCGCCATCGGATCCTGCGGCACCAGCGCGATCGACCGGCCGCGCAGGGTCTGCAGGCGGGCACGGTCGGCATCGACGAGTTCTTCTCCGCGATAGCGCACCGACCCCGCGCTGACCATGCCGGACCCCGGCAGCAGACCGAGGATCGCGCCGATGGTCGTCGACTTTCCCGAGCCCGACTGCCCGACGAGGGCCAGCCTCTCCCCCGGTGCAAGCGTGAAGTTCACATCGTGGAGGACAGGAGCCCCATAGGAGACTTCGAGGCCGGAGACCTCGAGCACGAATTCCTCGCTCATCGCTCTCACCTTCCTGCCGCGTACCCTTGGGACCCGCGGGGGTTCGCGCCCGCCGTCAGACGCCCGGTGTCGGGATCTCTGGTGACACAGGAGAGTCGACCGAGGTCCCAGGATCCGGCGCGGGTCACCGCATGCCCACGGGCGATGAGCCCATCAATGACATCGTCGCCGAGGCGGTCCTCGACGACCGCTCCACCGGGCACCCAGGTGCGCGGCCAGAACGATCCGGCCAGGGCCGTCGTGTGCAGCGCGGGGGCATCGATGGCCTGCTGAGCGGTGTAACCGCCGACGAGGAGACGGAGGATGAGCAGGAGCTGCCACTGCTCCTGCTGGTCTCCGCCGGGCGAGCCGAGGGCGATGACGGGGCGCCCGTCCTTCGAGATCAGCGTCGGTGTCAGCGTCGTCCGCGGGCGCTTGCCAGGGGTCAACGCCGACGGTGAGGTCTCATCGAGCCACATCATCTGCAGCCGAGTGCCGAGGCAGAATCCGAGCTCCGGGACGGTCGGCGATGACTGCAGCCATCCGCCGGACGGGGTGGCCGAAATCATGTTGCCCCACCGGTCGACGACGTCGATATGGCAGGTGTCGCCGTTGTTCGTGCCGTTCTTCTGCACGGTCGGTTCGCCGATCCCTGCTTTGATGAGCTCGTCTTTGTCCGCCCCTTCTGGCACGAGTGGCGGCTGGAAGGCGGGCTCGGCCCCGTCGCGACCGGCGCCTGGACGGAAGTCGTGCGAGGCGTCGTCGGTGATGAGTTCGCGACGGCTTGCGGCATAGTCGTCGCTGAGCAGCCAATCAAGGTCGACGTCTCCGTCACCGTAGTAGGTGTCGCGGTCGGCCATGGCGAGTTTGAGTGCTTCGAGGATCGTGTGTGCGCCGATCTCGCTCGAGGGATCGAGCCGTTCGTCGTCGAATCCCTCGAGGATCTTCAGTGTCTGCAGCAGCGCGGGCCCCTGACCCCAGGCGCCGATCTTCGCGATCTGGTATCCGCGGAAGTCGATGGTCACCGGGTCGTCGAAATAGGCGTCGAAGCCCGCGATATCGTCAGCAGTGATGACTCCGGCGTGATCGTTCCCGGTCGCATGCCGGTGCGGGGTGGTGACGAAGCGAGCGATCGCCTCGGCGACGAATCCGGACTTCCACTCCTGCCGCGCGGCCTGGATGCGGGCCTCGCGGGTTTCGGCACCGTCTCCGGCGGCGATGAGCCGGCGCAGCACCTCGGCATAGGGACGGTTGAACACGAGGTCCCCGGCGCTCGGGATCTTCCCTCCCGGCATCCATTTCTCCGCCGAACTCGGCCAGTGGTCGGTGAAGAATTCGCGGACGCGCTCGATCGTCCCGACCACACGTGCGAGCACCGGGTGGCCGTTCTCGGCGTAGTCGATCGCGAAGTCGAGCACGTCGGCGAGTTCCCACGTGCCGTGATGTTCGAGCAGGTTGAGCCAGGAGTCGACCGCGCCGGGAACGGCGGCGGCGAGCGCCCCGGAACCGGGGACCATGTCGAGTCCTTCACCACGGTAGTGCTCGATCGTCGCTGCCGCGGGCGCAGGGCCCTGCCCCATCATCACCTGCGGGTGCGCCGGGTCATCGGCGGTCGCGAAGATGCCTGTCATGTCACCGCCCGGGCCGTTGAGGTGGGGTTCGACGACGTGGAGCAGGAACGCACCAGCGACCGCCGCATCGAAGGCGTTGCCGCCGCGCTCGAGGACCGCTTGGGAGGCCGCGGTGGCCAACCAGTGCGTCGAGGCGGCCATCCCGAAGTGCCCTTCGAGCGTGGGTCGGGTGGTGAAGACGGCGGGTGGGGTGTATGACACGTCAGTGTCCTTTCTTGGAGTTCGGATCGAGGGCGTCGCGCAGAGCGTCGCCGAAGAGGTTGAAGGCCAGGCAGATGAAGAGGATGGCCAGGCCGGGGAACAGTGCTGTCGAGGGTGCACGGAAGATGTACTGCTGGGCGTCGGAGAGCATGATCCCGAGACTCGGCGAGGGCGGCTGAATGCCGAGTCCGAGGAAGGAGAGCATCGATTCTCCGATCACTGCGGTCGGCAGGATCACCGTGGCCTGGACGATGACCGCCGAGGCGGCGTTGGGCAGGATGTGCATGCCCAGGATACGAGCCTTCGAGGCGTCGGTGGCGATCGCGGCCTTGACGAAGTCCGCAGACTTCAGCCGCATCGTCTCACCTCTCACCACCCGGATCATCGTGGGCACCTGCGAGATGCCCAAGGCGATCGCGGCATTGGAAAGGCTGGGCCCGGAGATCGCTGCCAGACCGACGGCGATGATGAGGAACGGGAACGCCAGAGTCACGTCGGTCAGCCGCGAGATGACAGAGTCGAGTCCCCGGAAATAGCCGGCCAGCAGGCCAAGAGGTGTGCCGACAACGACGGCGAGCGCCACGGCCAGCAGTCCCACCTGCAGGGAGGCGCGGACGCCGAAGGCGAGCCGCGAGAGAATGTCGCGGCCCAGGTCATCGGTGCCGAAGACATAGCCGATCGTGCCGGGAACCTGGAACGGTACTTCGAAGTTCGTCTGGGCGAAGCCGTAGGGGGCGATGAGCGGAGCGAAGATTCCGATGACGAGGACGATGACGACCATGACCGAGCCGATGATCCCCATCGGGGTCGACAGGATCGAGCGCAGCAGCCACAGTGCGCGATTGCTCGAGGCGTGGAACTCGGGGGCGAGTCCTTGGGTGTTCTTGTCCGTGTTGGTGACGATGGGTGTGCTCATGAGGCATCCTCGCTGACGCGGATCTGGGGGTTGATGACCGAGTAGAGGATGTCGACGGCCAGATTGATGAGAATGTAGGAGGCGGTGATGACGAGGACGACGGCTTGGATGACCGGATAGTCACGGGAGAAGACCGCGTCGAGCGTGAGTTTTCCGATGCCCGGCAGGGCGAAGATCCGCTCAGTGACGACCGCTCCGGAGATCAGCCCGCCCAGCTGCAGGCCGACGATGGTGACGAGGACGATGAGCGAATTACGCAGTCCGTAGCGGAAGAGCACTCGTGGGCGCGAGAGCCCTTTGGCCCTGGCCATCCGCACGTAGTCGGTCCCCATGGTCTCGATCATCGAGGCTCTCGTCTGACGGGTGATGACTGCGGCGAGGCTGGTGCCGAGGATCACCGCCGGCAGGGTGAGGTAGTAGATGCCGCGGATCGGATCGGAGAGGACATCGACATACCCTGAGGCGGGGAACCAGCCCAGGCTCACCGCCAGGGCAAGGATCGCCAGGAGTCCGAGCCAGAAGTTCGGCACCGAGAGTCCCAGCAGGGCGATGAAGTTGCTGCCGATCTCCGGCCATTTCCCTCGATAACGTTCGGCGAGCATGCCCAACGCGATACCGACGACCACGGCGACGACGATGGCGTAGAGAGCCAACCACAGAGTCACCGGCAACGTGGTCGCGATCATCGACGTGACCGGCAGCCCCGTGCGAGTGGAATCACCGAGGTCGCCGGTGACGATCGATCCGAGGAACTTGAGGAACTGGACGAGGAGAGGCTGGTCGAGGCCCAGGTCCGCGCGGATCGCATCAAGCCGTTCTGGAGTCGCCTCCTCGCCGGCCATAGCCAGAGCTGGGTCGCCGGGAAGGAGACGCACACCGAAGAAGATGACGATCCCCGAGAGAACGAATGTGATGACCGCGTGAAGGATCTTGGTGAGCACGAACCGGGTCATTGCTGCCCTCCGTTCTTGAGGAAGCCGGCTCCCGAGAGATGCACGACTCCGTCGGAGTAGACGTCGATGCCGGCGACATTCTCGGTATAGGCGGTGAGGTTCTTCTGTCGATAGAGGTAGATGATCGAGTTGATCTCTGCGATCCGCCGAGAAGCCTTGCCGTAGAGTTCGGCGCGGTCGCTTTCGTCGGTGGCTTCACTGGCCCGCGTGAGCATGTCGCTGAGTTCGTCATCATCGACCCCGGTGACGTTGTTCGCTGCGCCCGGGTAGTGGAAGGTGTAGAGATTGCCGTGCGGGTCGACGCGGCCGGACCATCCGAGCTGGAGCAGTTCGTAATCGCCGCGGTCCTGGGCATCAAGGAGGGCGGTGTACTCCATCGGCTGGACCTTGATGTCGAAGCCGGCTTCCTTGGTAGCCGCCTGCACCGCCTGGGCGAATCGAAGAGTGTCTTGGGTGTTCGAGACCTTCATGTTGACCTTCAGCGGCAGCTCGACCCCAGCATCCTCGAGGAGCTTTTTCGCTCCTTCGGGATCGTAGTCGACGCAGTCGTTGCTCGCATCCGTTGCGAAGGGGCTGTCGGGGGCGATACCGGAACAAGCCGGTGAGAACCATCCGTTGAAGACGGTGTTGACCAGGGCCTTGCGATCAATGGCCATCGACAATGCTCGACGTACCTTAGGGTCCTGCCCCAACGGTGTCTTGAAGTTTTCGGGGTTGTCTCCGAAGCCCATGTTGACCGTGAGCCCTTGGTAGCCGAGCGAATTCGACTGCAGGAGGCCGATGCCGGTCTCCTCGTCGAGGGCATCGACGTCCTGCGGGGAGATCGTGTCGGCGACCTGGACGTCGCCGGATCGGATATTAGCGGCGCGGATGTTCGCGTCCGTCATGATCTGGTAGGTGATCGAGTCGAGATGGACCTTGTCGGCATCATAGTAGTTGGGGTCTCGGACCACCTTGATCGATGTCTGGGCGATGCGCTTCTCAAATTTGAACGGCCCGACGCAGACAGGATTGTCCCCGAAGTCATCGCCCTCGTCTTTCAGAGCTTTCGGCGACATGATCATTCCGGCCCGGTCGGCGAGCGCCGCGGTGAAGGGGGCGAAGGGCTTCTCAAAGGTGACTTCGAGAGTGTGGTCATCGAGTGCGGTGACGTCGTCGATGGGCCCGAGTTCGGCTGCGCGAGAGGACTCTTCGAGATTGAGGCCGCGTTCGATGGTCGTCTTGACCGCCTCGGCGTCGAAGTCGGATCCGTCGGCGAACTTCACTCCGCCTTTCAGCGGAATTCTCACAGTCTTGCCGTCCTTGGAGATCGCCGGAAGCTTGGTCGCGAGCATCGGAGTGATCTCACCGTTCTCGTCGATGTCGTAGAGCTTCTGACACATCGTCTGCATGACGTACCGGGTGTAGAGCGACGAGGAGGTCGTCGGGTCGAGGCGATCCGGTTCAGAAGAGAGGGCCATGACGAGGTCACCTCCCTCTCTGAAATCTCCCGACTCCGCGCCCACCGACTTCACGTCGGTGCGGTCGGGCGGATCGTCCAAGGGTTGGACCGGAACGCATCCGGCCAGCAGAACAGCAGAGGCAAGCGCTGCAACCATCCGTATTTTCACACGCACTCCCATGAGGGCAACAGATCGATGAGGAATATTTGCATACAATCTATACGCTGTTTAGAGTTTTGTATACAAGTATTGTGAAATTTCTGAACGTTGGGATATCTCCATGACCCGCCGACTCGACTTGGCCATGCTGTTGCTGCTGACCTTCTCGACCGGGATGGTCGACGCGATCGGCTACCTCGGGTTCGACAAGGTGTTCACCGGGAACATGACCGGCAACGTCGTCATCCTCGGCATGGGTCTGACCGGCGCCGAAGGCATCCCCGTCCTCCGCCCCGCCCTCGCGCTCGTCTTCTTCATGGTCGGCGCCGCCCTGTCGGGCCGGATCCTCGGCGACATCGGCGAGGCCTGGCATCACCGGACGACCGTGATCTTCGGCAGCGTCGCCGCAGGCTGCGCGGCGCTGTCCCTCTACGTCGCGCTCGTGCCCGATCCCGAGATCGGAGTGGCCGGCACGATCTTCACCTCCGCGCTTTCGACCCTCATGGGCGCGCAGGCGGCGGCGGCCAGAAAGATGAAGATCGCCGACGTCACCACGGTGGTCGTGACCTCGACGATCGTCGGCCTCGCCTCGGATTCCCGTTTGGCCGGCGGCGACAGCGTCCGCTGGGTCCGCCGTCTGCTCGCCGTCGTCCTCATCCTCGTCGGTGCGCTGGCGGGAGCCGCGACGCTCATGCTCAATCAGTGGATCGGCATCGCCATCGTCGCCGTCATGATCGCGGTCGCGGCGGCCATCGGCCACCTCGGTGAGAAGAAGCGCACCCGCGCCGAGGCGGCCGAAGCCCTTCCGTCGAACGCCTGAGAAGTCCGCCCCTCCGACCCTTTTCCTCGAGACAACGCCGGAGAGCCGAGACCACTGTGCACACACAGTGGTCTCGGCTCTCGACCGTGGTCTCGACGCGGCAGAAGCCGAGCAGAGCGCGGCCCGGCAGATGCCGCGTCAGCCTCACCGCACCCCGAGTCTCTTCCACACGACGAGGATCGCCGCCACACTCAGCGCACCGGCCAGCAGCACCCAGTACGCCGGTGCCTTCGCATCACCGGTGACGCCGATGAGCCACGCGGCCACCAGCGGGGTCAGCCCGCCGAACACGGCGACTCCGACGTTGTAGCCCAGGGACAGCCCGGTCCCGCGCACCTCGGTGGGGAAGATGTCGCCCATGACGCTGGCCAGGGGCCCGTAGTAGGCGGCCTTGAGCAGCGAGAAGATGACGACCACGACGATGAGCACCGACAGCGCAGAGGCTGCGACGACCCAGGTGAAGAGCACCCAGGTGAGCACCATGACGGCGAGCGCCGCGGGAAGCATGAAGGTCAGCCGTCCGACCCTGTCGCAGAGGTATCCGGCGATCGGGGTGAACAGGAGCAGCACGAGTCCGGAGACGAGCGTCGCCCAGAATCCGGCGGAGCTCGTCATGCCCAGGTTGTCGACGGCATAGGTCGGGACATAGGTGATGAAGTAATTGAGGCAGGTCGACACGGCGATCGCGCCGATCGCCAGCAGCACTGCCAGTTTGTGGTGGCGCAGCACCCCGCCGATCGCCGCGGACTCCTTCGGCTTCTCCGCTTGAGCGGCGGCGAACTCCGGGGACTCAGGAACATGCCGGCGGATGTAGAGACCGACCGGGCCGACGAGGAGTCCGACGATGAACGGCAGGCGGAAGCCCCAGGTCTCGAGCTGCTCCTGCGTCAGCCCCGTCGTCACGGCCACCCCGATGACCGAGGCGAGGATCGTCGACATCGCCTGGGAGGTGAACTGCCAGCTCGCGGCGAATCCTCGGCGATCGGGCAGATGCTCGACCATGAGCGAGGTCGCCGAACCGAACTCCCCGCCCGCGGCGAAGCCCTGGATGAGCCTGGCCAGCAGGATGAGCAGCGGTGCGGCCAGCCCGATGACGTGCGCCGGAGGCATGAGCACGATCATCAGGGTGCCTGCGAACATCAGCCAGATCGTCAGCGTCAGCGCAGGTTTGCGCCCGCGCCGGTCGGCGAAACTGCCGAGCACGATCGCTCCGACCGGACGGATGAAGAACGACAGCGCGAACGTGCCCAACGCCAACATCACCGACACCGCGTGACTCTCCGAGGGGAAGAAGGCGACGGAGATGTAGACGGAGAAGTACGCGTAGACGGAGATGTCGTACCACTCGAGGGCGTTGCCGATCGAGGCGGCGGTGATGACCTTCCACGATTTCACCCGGGTCTGCGGTGTTCGGGTCGGCGATGGCTGTGTGGTCATGGCTGGGCTCCTTTGCCTGCTGTAATGGTGGTGCTCCCGGTGCCGGTCATTTCGAAGTGAACCAGTCGCCCGGGTGGGCTCGCATGTCCCAGAACATCCCGGTCATGATCTCGGCCCCCTGAGCGAGGATCGAGGTCAGCGCGTGTTCGTCGGGAGCGTGCTGATTGCAGCCGGGGTACGAGTGCGGGACCCACACTGTCGGCAGGCCGAGCACCTCGGCGAAGACGTCGTTGGGAATGGTCCCGCCGAGGTTCGGCTCGATCGCGGCTTCACCGCCGGTGGTCTCGGCGATGGAGGCCGCGGCCGCCGCGACGACAGGGGCGCTCGGGTCGAGGCGGGTGGCGGGCATGCAGTGCTCGAGTTCGACGTCGACTCCGCGGATCCCGCGCTCCCGCAGGAAGGACCGCACCCGTTCCTCGAAATCGTCGACGTCAGTGCCGACGACGAAGCGCAGCTGCAGGGTCGCCGAGGCGGTTCCCGGGATCGCGTTGACGACCTGTCCCGGATCGCCGGCGTCGAGGGCGAGGACCTCGAGGACGTTGAAGGCGAAGACCCTCTCCGCCGGGCTCAGCCCTGGCTCACCCCAGTCCGGGTCGACCTCCGGAGCTCCCTCTTCGTCGACATCGGGCAGCTTCGCGATGGCCTCGAGCACCGAGGCGGGAGGATCGTCCGGTCGCAGTGCGGGGATGCGGATGACGCCGTTGCCGTCGACGAGTTCGGTGATCGCAGCGGCGATGACGGTGGCGGGGTTGCGCAGCTTGCCGCCCCAGTTGCCGGAATGGTGGTTGCCCTCGCGTTCGTGGGCGACGAGCCTGAAGTTCAGCGCCCCGCGTGAGCCGAGGAAGAGCGTCGGGACGTCGGCGGCGATCCTCGGGCCGTCCGAGGCGAGGAAGAGATCGGCGGCCAGCTCGTCGCGGTGGGCGGCGGCGAAGGTGCGCAGTCCCTTCGATCCTGCCTCCTCGGCGGTCTCCATGAGGATCTTCACATTGAACCCGAGCACCGCCTCGGCGGGGTTGCCGTCGGCGGCGAGCACCGTGCGCAGCGCCAGCGAGTTCACGGTGTGCTGGCCCTTGTTGTCCGCGCTTCCCCGCCCATACAGCCGGTCCCCGTCTTGGGTGAGAATCCACGGGTCGAGTCCGGCGGACCACTGGGAGTCGTGGGCGAACTGCACGTCGCCGTGGCCGTAGAGGAGGACGGTCGGCAGGTCCGGGTTCTCGATGCGGGAGGCGATGAGCAGGGGATGCTCATCGGATTCCGGATTGTCGAAGATCCTCGAGTCGAACCCGAGAGACTCGAGTTCGGGCACGATCTCCTCGCCGAGGTAGGCGTGCGCGGCCGCCCCGTTTCCGGCGGCCTGGCTCTCGGTCCGCCGTGCGACCCTGGCCGCGAGCGTTACGAAGAAGGCCGAGCTGCGGGCGAATGCTCCTGCGGAATCGGTGAGGGCGCGTCGTCTGGCGGTGCTGTCTGCCGCTTCGTCGCGGCCGGTGTGAACGTCGGTCATGGGTTCCAGCATCGTTGAGGTGGGTCACTGTGACAGCCGATTCGTGTCCGTACCCGGGTGCGGATCCCGCACCGAGGCGGTGCATTTCCTGCACCACCGGCGTAGCCTGTGGTCACGTCCACCCAGGAGGACCGCACCGTGACCGATCTCCGCAGTCTGACCACGCTGCTCGCCGTCGTCGAATACGGCTCCATCCACCTGGCCGCCCGGGCTCTGTTCGTCTCCCATTCGACGGCGAGCCGCCAGATCCGGGCGCTCGAGGAGCATTTCGGCACGTCGCTGTTCGAGCGGTCGAGCTCCGGGGTCGTTCCGACTGCGCAATGCCTGGCGGTGGCCGATTTCGCTCGGCGCACAATCGCGGAGTCGGAGCTGCTCGCCGACTCCTTCGGCGAGTATTCGGGTGCCGTCGAGACCGTTTCGATCGTCACGAGCACCGGGCTGGGTCAGACCGTGGTCGCCGATGCCATCAACGAGGTCATGCGGACCACCGATCGGGTGCAGGTCACGATCATCGACCGCGGGTCGATCGAAGCGCTGCAGGTCCTGCGCAACCGCCAGGCCGATCTGTGTGTGAATTTCTCCGTCACCGGTCACGACTTCGCGTCGGTGCACGGGGTAAGGAAGGTCGATCAGGTCGAGGCGCAGAACTTCGCCGTCCTCGATGCGAACCATGCCCTCGCCAGCCGGTCGAGTCTGCACATCCGCGACATGGTCGACTATCCCGTCGGCGCCCTGCCTGCCGGCAACACCGCGCGGATGCGCATCGAACAGGCCGTCCGCGCACAGGGTCAGGTCTTCTCCCCCACACTCGAGGCCACCTGCCCGGTGCTCATGCTCCGCGCCCTGGCCGGGACCTCGATGATCGCGATGATGGCGGGTCGGTCGATTCCCTCCACCCTCGCCGAGGCGGGGTGCACCGCCGTTCCCGTCGAGGATCCCGACATCGAGGCTCGCTACATCCAGATCCTCGAGGCCGATCCGCGGAGGGACTCAGACGGCCTCGATCTCATGATCGATGCTCTCCGGAAGCACCTGCGCGGGTGACCGGCGTACGGCGATCCGACGAGTGGTCACCGCCTCTTGCCGCCCGAGGCAGCTGCGGCGTCGACTGCAGCCTCATGTTCCACATCATGGGTCCGAGAAGGCACGAGCACAGACCGCCGACGATAATCGGACCATGAGCAATGGTGCCGACTCTCCCCGACTGATACCGCCGACCTACCCTCTCAAGGCCCCGGGGGCTGACGTCATCCACGCAGGCCCGCGCCAGGATCCGCGCATCTTGTCCGTCCCGACCCGCTGCAACGAGCATGTGATCGAGCTGTCCGAGGGCACCGATCTGTTCGCCGCGCTCGGGCAGTCACTGACCGACTTCGCGGTCGAAGGTCTCGTCGCCGAGTTCGTCTCCGGCGAGTTCGGGCGCATCGACTACGTCCACCCCGCCTACGGGCCGGATGCCGACCACCCGATGTCCTTCACCGAGACGTTCACTCTCGACGGACCCGTCCGCCTGCGCCGGGCTTCGGCGACCGTCGGCTTCCGCGACGATGCTCCGTTCTGCCACATCCACGCCTCATGGACCGAATCCGACGGCACGATCCGCGGCGGTCACCTGCTGCCGGGCGCCCTGTCGGGACCCGAGGGCCTGACGATCCGCCTGTTCGCCGTCCCCGACGTCCGGCTGGTCAGCGAGGTCGATCCCGAGACCGGCTTCTCCGCCTTCGCACCGCATCCGCTCGAGGCGACGTCGACCTCCACCGAGGCGGAATCATCCGCGACCGCCATTCCCTCACCCCCGGCAGCGGCCGATGCCGTCGTCTCCCGTATTCGTCCCGGTGAGATCCTCGACGAGGCGGTCCTCACGGTCTGCCGAAACGCTGGCTTCGAATCCGCCGAGGTGGTCGCGAGCCTCGGCAGCACGACCGGTGCCGTGTTCGACGACACCACCGCCCCGTGGCCGGCCGTCGAGTTCACCCACCTGTCGGGTACTGTCACCGGTGCCCAGTCTCTGAACCCTCGGGTCACCCTCGCCGGCGAAGTCGTCGACATCGCCGGTGAGGTACACCATGGCGCACTCGCCCCCGCGGCGAACCCGGTCGCCGTGACCTTCGAACTCTTCATCCGCCGCACGATCTGAGACGCCCCCGCTGACCAGTGGCAACAGCCGTGACCAGTGCAGACAGACGCCCCGGCGCAGTCGGCACCGGGGCGTCTCCGCAGAGGCTCAGGCCTCGCTCACGACATCACGGCGCCGCCGTCGACCCGGAGGATCTGTCCCGTCGTGAACGCGGCGCCGTCACCGGCGAGGTAGGCGACCGCCTCGGCGATCTCTTCCGGCTGACCCATCCGGTCAAGCGCCTGACCTGAGGTGTCGTACGTCTGCCCGATTGTGAGGGCGGACTCGACGGGCCCGGGCGCGACCGAATTGCAGCGGATCCCCTGACGTCCGTACTCCTTGGCCACCCACTTCGTCAGCGCGATGATCCCGCCCTTGCTCGCCGCATACGCGGGCCCTGACCGGGCTCCGGCCTCACCGTCGGAGACCGCTCCGCCGTTGATGCCCGAGATCGACGAGATGTTGATGATCGATCCTGCCCCTGCCGAACTCATGTGCGGGTGGACGGCGGCCCTGATGAAGTTGAACGTCCCGCCGAGGTTGGTTTCGATGTCACGCTGCCACTGCTCGGCCGTGATCTCATCGATGCCGATGCGTGCGGCCGTGCCCGCATTGTTGACGAGCACATCGAGTCCCCCGAAGGTCTCGACGAACGACCCCACCGCGGCAGTCACCTCGGCGGCATCGCGGACGTCGAGTGAGAAGGCGGCGAACCGCTGGTCCGGGAACTGTTCGGCCAGGGCCGCAGCGGCATCTTCGGCACCCTTGAGGTCGACGATGCCGACCGAGGCACCACGCCGAGCCAACGCGGTGGCGATCGCCAGACCGATGCCCTGCGCGGCACCGGTGACCAGGGCAGTCTTGTTCGTGAGCAGATAGGGTTCCATGATTCTCCTTCGAATAGTGAGAGTGAAGCGTCGGCCGATCCCACCGGACCCGGCCGGCCGAGCCGGGCACGGTCATCCGCCTACCCGACTCCGAGCAGGTCGGGCAGCCAGTTCGAGATCGCCGGGATGTAGGTGATGAGCAGCAGTGCGATGATCGCGCAGATGAGGAACGGCATGATCCCGCGCACGACCTCCTCGAGCCTGACCTTCCCAATGCCCGCACCCACATAGAGATTGAGCCCGACCGGCGGCGTGAACAGGCCGATCGCGAGGTTGACGGTCATGAACACACCGATCGTCGTCATGTCCACGCCCACGCCGATGAGGATCGGCACGAGGATCGGAATGAACAGGTAAAACGCGCTGATCGCGTCGACGAAGGCGCCGACGATGAGCAGGATGATCGTGATCGCCGCGAGGATGAGGTACTTGTTGTCCGTCACGCCCAGCACAGCCGTCGAAATCCGATCGGCCACGCCTTCGACGGTGATGACGTAGGAGAAGAGGCTCGCCACCCCGACGATGAACATGATGACCGCGGTCGAGACCCCGGACTCGAGGAACACCTTCGGCAGGTCCTTCCAGCTCAGCTCCCGGTAGACGAACACACCGACCACCAGGGCGTACACGGATGCGACGGCTCCCGCCTCGGTGGGGGTGAAGATTCCGCCGTAGATCCCGCCGAGGATGATCACCGGGATGAGCAGACCGGGAATGGCCTTGACCAGCGCGGTCAGGACCTCGCCGAACCCGCCGTCGACGTCGACCGTGGCCGTCGGATCCACAGATCCGACGCCTGATCCGGTGGATCCGGAGCTCGCCGAGGCGGCCTTCCCATTCGTCGTCAGCAGCTGAGTCCTGCCCGCTGCCGCACCATCGCCCGAACCGGGCGTTCCGGACGAAGCGGAGCCTGCGACCGCCTCGGCGCCGGCCTTCGCCTTCACCGGCAGACCCGCGAGCTCACGCACCCGCGGGACGAAGAGGGCCGCGATGAAGAACGCGACGGCCATGATGATGCCGGGAACGATGCCGGCGATGAAGAGCCGGGAGATCGAGATCGACCCGAACTCGGCGGCGACGACGGCGAAGATGATGAACGCGATCGACGGGGGAACGACGATGCCCATCGATCCGGACGCCGCGACCAGGGACACCGCGTGCTTCTTCTGGTACCCGTTGCGCACGAGCGCGGGGATGAGGATCGCACCGATCGCGGCCACGGTCGCCGGCCCCGAACCCGAGATCGCGGAGAAGAAGAACGCGGAGATGATCGTCACCGCTGCCAGCCCATGGCTGAACCGGCCGAAGATGAGGAAGGCGAGATCGACGAGGCGCTGCGAGATGCCCGTGTACTGCATGACGATGCCGGCGAGGACGAAGAACGGGATCGCCAGCAGCGTGCCCGAACTCATCGACGGGAACATCACCGAAGGCACCACATCGAGGACCTGCACACCATCGGTGGTGACCAGGGTGACGACGGCGGACAGCCCGAGGGCGAAGGCGACGGGGATCCCGAGGCCGAGGAAGAGGAAGAAGCTGCCGAAGAGCAGGAGCGCGATCATTTCCGGCCTCCCTGGACATCGGAGGAGACATCGGACCGTACCCCGACCGAGAATTCGGACGCATCAATGGATGGAGCGGCCTCGCTCGCGAGCCGCTCGACGACCGCCTCGGCGGAGGTGTCCTCATTCAGGGAGGTCCGCAGGGCTTGGATGCTGCGCATGATCCCGAGCAGACCGGCCAGCGGGATGGACAGGGTGAACAGCCATTGCGGGATTCCCAGTGATGGGGTCGCACGGCCGCGGATCGCCTGCGCGATCGTCATCTCGCCGCCCCAGATGAGCAGGACGGCGAGGAAGATGACGATGAGCACGGTGCCGGAGATGAGCAGGATCCGACGGACCTGGCCCTTCGCGTTCTCGACGAGATAGGTGAACCCGAGGTGCGCGCCGAGGCGGATGCCGACGACCGCACCCATCATCGTCATGACGACGAGGAAATTGATGGTCAGCTCCTCGGAGAACGCCAGCGAGGCCTTGAAGATGTAGCGGGAGAGGACGTTGACGAAGGTGACGATCACGATCACCGCGAACGAGGCGATGACGACCCAATCCTCGAAGAATCTGATGGCTCTCATCTCACAGTCCTTTCGGGATGAATGCTGAGGACATGTCGGGGCCCCAGACCTTGCGGTACTTCGCGTAGATCGGTTCGAGCTTCGCGCGGAAGGCGTCCTTCTCTTCGTCGCTGAGCTCGTTGACCTCCATGCCGGAGTCCTCGAGTTCGGCGATGAGCTTCTGCTCGCCGTCGCGATTCTTCTTGATCTGGAAGTCGTTCGTCTGTCCGGCCAGACGGCTCACGAGTTCCTGATCCTCCTTCGTCAGCGAGTCGAAGAGATCCTTGTTGATGCCGAGGACGAGAGGGTCGTAGGAGTAGTTCCACAGCGTCAGGTACGGCTGGACCTCTTGGAGGTTCGAGGAGTAGATGACGTCGATCGGGTTCTCCTGCCCGTCGATCGCCCCCTGCTGGAGTGCGGTGAACACCTCGCCGAAGGGCATCGTCGTCGGGTTCGCGCCGAGCCCGCGGTAGAGGTCGGTGTACATGCCGAAGCCGGGGATGCGGAACTTCATGCCCTTCATGTCCTCGGGCGTGTGGATCGGCTTGTGTGTATTCGTCAGCTGTCGCATCCCGGATTCGCCGAAGCCGAGCAGGTGGACACCGCGTTCGGCGAGGTAGTCGGAGTAGACGTCCCCGCCCTTGCCGGCGAGCGCCTTCTGCCCGTCCTCGACGGAGTCGAAGACGAAAGGCGCGGTGACGGCACCGAAGCGCGGGTCGACGCCGGCGTAGATGATGGGCGAGTTGTAGGAGAAGTCCTTCGCCCCGTCCATGAGCTGTTCGACCCCTGCTGTCGCCTCCCCGGCGGAGAGCCGCTCATTGGCGAAGACCTTCATCGTGATCCGACCGTCGGTGGCCTCGTCGAGGTCCTTCGCGAACTTCTCCGCGGCGAGGTACCACGTGCTCGTCGAGCCCGTGGTCACCGTCATCTTCCACCGGTAGCGCTGCTTGCCGTCGTCCGTGGTGCCGAAGTTCGTTCCGCACCCGGCCATCAACAGGGCGCACACCATGAGCACGGCGAACCAGGCGAGCGTCGCCCTCTTCGTCTGCATTGTCGGCACCATTGCCTCCTTATTGTCGTTATTTCGCTGTCGTCACCGTGGTCGGCAGGATCATCTCCGCGCCGAGGCGGCCCGCAGGTCCGCATGCGAGCGTCCCTCCGCGCTGGCCGGGTCCTCCCTCGCCGAGGCGGCTGCCGCCATCCGTTCGAACTGTGCCCTCATCGTTTCGGCATCCCTGCGTAGTGGGTCAGTCCCCCGTCGACGGGGATGAGCGTGGAGTTGATGTAGGCCGATTCGGTCGAGGCGAGGAACACCGCGAGATCCGCGACGTCCTCGGGCCGGCCCATCTTCCCGGTCGGGGACTGGGCGTGACGGGCCGCGAGCATGTCGTCGACCGAGTCGTAGTGGCCGGAGATCGACCGGTGGATGAGCGGGGTCTCGATGAGCCCGGGCGCGATCGTGTTCGCGCGGATCCCCTCGGCTGCGTACTGTGCGCCGACGACCTTCGTCAGCTCGATCAGCCCTGCTTTCGAAGCCGCGTACGCCGGGTAGTCATAGCCCATGTAGCGCATGCCGCCGACCGAGGAGACCGTGATGATCGACCCAGTTGCGGCCGCACGCATATGCGGCAGGGCGTGCTTGATCGCGGAGAAGGCGCCGGTGAGGTTGATGTCCAACGCCCGGCGGAACCCGTCGGTGTCGAGAGTGTCGACTCCCCCGTTGACGACGATGCCGACGTTGTAATGGAGGACGGTCGGTGCGCCGAGGCGGTCCGCGCAATGGGCGAAGGCCGCGGCCAGCGAGTCTTCGTCACCGACATCGGCGATGACCGTGGTCAGCTGCGATTCCAGGTCGACTGCCATCTCACCGAGCACACGGGCAGCCTCGTCGAGGGCGTTCGGGTCCCGGTCGACGATGCAGACTCGGGCACCTTCGCGCAGGAACGCGGTGGCCGCGGCGAAGCCGTTGTTGACTTCCCCGTCCGGGGTGCCGCAGCCGATGGCCATGATCGTCGTGCCGGCCAGTCTGCCTGTTGCGCCGGCTCTGCTGCCGTTCGTGCTCATCGTGCGCTTCCCCGTCCCTGCGAGTGTTCGGTCTTGAGTTCCTTGCGCGCGATCTTGCCGTAGGCGGTGACCGGCATCTCCGCGACGAAGTGGATCTCCTTCGGCACCTTGTACGCGGCCAGCCCCGACTTGCACAGCGCGATCAGGCGTTCGCCCAGGTCACCGATGTTGCTCGCACGCGGGTTGATTCGCCCGTCCACGTCGCCCTCATCGTCACTGGCGGGGATCTCCGCATCTTCGTCGGTGCGGACCTCCGCGCGTTCGATGACGGCCACTCCGATCTCTCCCCACTGCGGGTCGGGCACACCGACGACCACGGCCTGGGCCACCTCGGCGTGGGTGAGGAGGAGCTCCTCGATCTCCCGGGGATACACGTTCGAACCGCCGGAGATGTACATATCGGACTTGCGGCCGGTGAGGAACAGGTAGCCGCGGTCGTCGAGGTAACCGACGTCGCCGGTGTGGAAGACGCCCCCGGCGAAGGATTCGGCGTTCGCGTCGGGTCGGCCGAGGTAGCCGGCGCACACGGTCGGCCCGACCACACAGACCTCGCCCTGCTCACCGGCGGGCAGCTCGCCGCCGGTCTCGTCGAGGATGACGATCTCGACCCCGGTGCGGGCACGACCGCAGGTGCCGATGCCCGCCTCGTCGACGGGAATCCGGCCGTGGTCCTCGGGACGGAGGATCGTGATCGCTCCGGTCACCTCGGCGAGGCCGAAGTACTGGACGAGGCAGGGCCCGAGGCGCTCGAGCGCGCGGGCCTGATCGGCGGCGAGCATCGGGGCCCCGGCGTAGATGACCCGCTCGAGGGTGTGGTCCTCGGGGCCGCGGCCGTCGGGGTAGCCGGCGGCGATGCGGTTGAGGATGGTCGGAACGGTGAAGGCGTTCGTGATGCCGTACGCGTCGATGGCCGGCCACAGCGACTCCACGCTGGGCTTGCCACCTGGGTGGATGATCGTCGGCGTGCCGCCGAAGACCTGCGCGAGCATGTGGATGCCCGCCCCATGGGACAGGGGCGCGAGCACCAGCGATGCCCCGGTCTCATCCTCATCGGGAAAGAGGTCGCAGCGGTGGTTGGCCAGCACCGCGCCGAGGTGGCGGTGCGTGAACGTCGCCGCCTTGGGCCGACCCGTGGAGCCGGAGGTGAAGAAGTACCAGCAGGGGTCGTCCTCCTCGACCGTCGAGTCGACGGGGGCAGGTGGGGTCTCCGCGTGAGTCTCCTCGTCCGCCTCCGCCGAGCCGACCACTTCCCGCCGAGACGCCCCCTTGTCAGGGGCGGTGTCGGCGCTGAGTGGTCGGCTCGGCGAGGTGTCGCCAGTGGGCAGTTCGCCGATCCACAGCACAGGGCCGGTGAACCCTTCGGCCTGCAGGGCGGTGACGAACTCGGTGTGGGCGCGGTCGGCGATGACGGCGGCGGGGGCCACCTCGGCGCTGATGCCGAGCAGCTCCTCGGTCGACAGGGCCGCATTGGGTGGGGCGATGACCCCGCCGGAGCGCAGAATCCCCCAGAAGGACTGGACCACCTCGGCGTGGTTGGCCGAGACGAGGAGGACGGTGTCGCGACGGCCCACGCCTCCGGCCTGCAGGGCGGCGGCAAGCGCTTCGGCGCGGTCGTCGAGTTCGGCCCAGGTCCAGCGCTGCCCGCGGTCATCGTCGACGACGGCGAGACGGTCGGGAATCCGCCGGGCGGTCTGCGTGAGGAAGTGGGAGACATTGACCCCGCGCCGAGGTGTGGGGGTGAAGTCCTTGGCCGGGGATGTCTGCGAGATGGCGCGCATCAGCGGACGCGCTCGAGGACGGAGGCGAAGTTCGACACTGCGGCACCGCCCATATTGAAGACTCCGGCGAGTTCCGGGGCTGCGATCTGGAGGCCGGGTGAGCGGCCGGTGAGCTGGGCCGCAGCAAGGGCGTGCATGGACACGCCCGTCGCGCCGATCGGGTGGCCTTTGGCCTTGAGTCCTCCGGAGGGATTGACCGGCAGGCGACCGTCGACCTCGGTGGCATCGTCGTCGACGAGTGTGTGGCCTTGACCGGGAGCGGCGAGTCCGAAGGCCTCGTATTCGAGGAGTTCGGCGATCGTGAAGCAATCGTGGGTCTCGAGCAGATCGAGGTCTCCGATGGTGATGCCCGCAGACGTCAGGGCCTGATCCATGGCTGCGCGGGCGCCTGCCATCTCGAGCGGGTCGCGCTTCGACAGCGGCATGATGTCGTTGGCATTGCCCATGCCGCGCCAGGTCACGGCCTGCGGGGCGGAGGCAGCGACGTCATCGGCGGCCATGACGAGGGCGACGGCGCCGTCGGAGACCATCGAGCAGTCGGTGCGGCGCAGGGGTTCGGCGACGAAGGGGTTCTTCTCCGACACGGTGTTGCAGAAGTCGAAGCCGAGGTCCTTCTGCATGTGCGCGAGCGGGTTGTGGGAGCCGTTGGCGTGATTCTTCGCGGCGATGCGGGCGAGGGTCTCGGAGTGGTCGCCGTAGCGGTCGAAATACTGTCGGGCGATTTCGCCGAAGACTCCGGCGAAGGATTTGAAGTGCTCTTCCTCTTCCCGATAGCTCGCGCTCAGCAGCACCTCGTTGACCTCATGCCCCGAGGCTTGGGTCATGCGTTCAGCGCCGATGACCAGGGCGGTGCGGTGGCGGCCGGCGGCGATGGAGTCATGAGCAGCGAAGACGGCGGTGGATCCGGTTGCGCAAGCGTTCTCGTGGCGATGGGCTGGGGTGAGTGCCAGGTCAGGGAACTCCGTGCCGGGCAGAGCTGCTTCGAAGCCTTGGCGGGAGAGTCCGTTGTTGTAGACGCCGACGTGAATGACGTCGATATCGGCGGGTTCGAGGCCTGCGTCCGTGATGGCGTCGCGGGCGACGTCGGCCATCATCTGTGGCAGCGGGGATTCGGATCGACCGAACTTGCCGTGGGACCAGCCGATGATCGCGGGCTGAGGCATGGACACTCCTTCGGGTACCTGGCTCGTGGGCGCCAATGTGACTTCCCTCGCAATACTCGCCGCACGTTCACATCCTGGTCAAAGAAAATCCACGATATGGAACATTGGTGATGTCGCTTCCCTACTTGGCGCTCCCGCGCACTTCTTCGAGACAACGACGGAGCGCCGAGACCCCTGTGGGTGCACAGTGGTCTCGGCGCTCAACCGTTGTTTCGGCGCTGAGGCGGCAACCTCACCCCTTCAGTCGCGTCATCTCCGGATCGAAGAGCGGCTCAGCGGTGACCGTCGCCGGCAGGCGCTTGCCCAGGTACTCGACCTCGACCGCGTCGCCGACCGACAGCGTATTCGGCAGCCACGCGTAGGCGATGGACTTCCCGATCGTGTACCCGTACGCGGCCGAGGTGACGTAGCCGTCTGCCTTCCCGCCGGAAACACCGTCCGAGGCATCCGCACCGCCTCCGTCGCCGGCACCGCCCGAAGCACCACCGACCACGTACACCGGCTCCTTGCCGAGCACCACGTCGGAGGGAACATCAAGAGTCAGACACGTGAGCTTCGTCGTCGCAGCCGCCGCCCGGGATTCCAAGGCAGCCTTGCCCGTGAAGTCATCGGTCTTCGACGCCTTGACCGCGAACCCGAGACCCGCCTGCACCGGCTCGTGCTCGCTGGTCATGTCCGTGCCGAAGGAGCGGAAGCCTTTCTCCAGTCGCATCGAGTTGAAGGCCTCGCGGCCGCCGGCGATGATGCCGAACTCCTGCCCGGCCTCCCACAGCACGTCCCACAGCTTCGACCCCAGGTCAGCGGAGGTGTAGATCTCCCATCCGAGCTCGCCGACATAGGACAGTCGCATCGCCGTCACGGGCACTCCACCGAGCACGGCAGGCTTTGTGCGGAAGTACTTGAGTCCCGCGTCGCTGAAGTCCTCGTTCGTGACCTTCGAAATGACATCCCGGGCGAGCGGACCCCACAGACCGATGCAGCATGTGCCCGGGGTCGTCTCCCGCACCGTCACCCACTTCGTTGGATCGGCCTCCGACTGATGCCTGGCCGCCCGCGAGACGTACGCGAAGTCGATGTTCGAGTTCGCGCCCACCTGGTAGGTCTGCTCGTCGAGGATCGCCACGGTGATATCGCTCGTGATGCCGCCGGTTTCGTCGAGCAGCAGCGTGTAGCTGACCGCTCCGGGCTTGCGCAGCATCGACGAGGTGGTCATCCCGTGCAGGAGTTCGCCGGCTCCCGGCCCGGTGACCTCGAAGCGCTTGAGCTGAGTCATGTCGAACATCGCCACCGAGGTGCGCGTCTTCCACGCCTCGGCCGCGGCGATCGGCGAGTGGAACTGATCCGACCATGCATCCCGTTCCGGAGCCGCCCATTCGGCGGGCATCTCGGACAGCAGAGATGCGTTCGCCTCGAACCAGTGCGGGCGCTCCCAGCCGTTGGTCTCGAGGAAGAACGCCCCGAGCTCCTCCTGCTGTCGACGGAACGGACTTGAGCGCAGATCACGCGGTGAGACCCGCGGCTGCAGCGGGTGAATAACGTCGTAGATCTCCACGAAGTTCTGCTGCGAGGTCTCGCTGACGTAGTCGGGGGTGGTCAGCGCGTCCTCGAACCGATTGAGGTCGATGCCCGACAGATCCGTCCGCGACCGTCCCTCGGCGATGAGCTCGGCCACCGCGCGGGCGATGCCGGCACCATGGGTCACCCACACCGCCTCGGCGACGAAGAACCCGTCGACCTGGCGGGACTGACCGACCAGCGAGCCGCCGTCGGGAGTGAAGGAGAAGATGCCGTTGAAGCCGCGTTGGATCTGCGTGCCCGCGAGTTCGGGCAGCAGCTCCTTCGTCGCCTCCCATTCGGGAGCGAAGTCCTCGGGCGTGAACTCGAGGCTCGAAGGCATCTTCTCGGACGTGATCTCGTCAGGATCGTATGTCGGCAGCTCGTCGAGGTCGACGGGCATCGGGCGGTGCGCGTAGGAGCCGATGCCGATCCGCTCGTCCCATTCGCGGTAGTAGAGGTCCTTGTCCTGGTAGCGCAGGATCGGTGCGTGAGCACCCGCAGGCAGCTCGTTCTTCCCGATCAGGGACGGTGCTTCGGTGGTCCAGGCGAACTGATGGCCCAGCGGCAGGAGCGGAATCGTCGTTCCGGCCATCTCCCCGATCTTCGGCCCCCAGAATCCGGCACAGGAGACGACGATGTCGGCATGGATCCGCTCCTCCCCGGCCATGACGGCGGTGACCTTGCCGCCCTTCGTCTCGATGTCGGTGACCGTGGTCCGATCCCGGAACTCGACGCCGGCGGCCCGCGCCCGCTCGATGACGAGCTGCGTGCCCTTCGCGGCCAGCGCGAGTCCGTCACCGGGAGTGAGCAGACCGCCGAGGACCAGGTCCCGGTTGAGCATCGGGAAGAGACGTGCGCACTCATCGGCGTCGATGATGTCCGCCTCGACCCCGTAGGACCGGTTCCATCCTGCCCGGCGGTGGAGATCCTGGAGACGCTCATCGGTCGTCGCGATCTCGAGTCCGCCCACGGGCAGGAAGGAGCCTCGTCCGTCCGCGTCCTTGAGCGAGGTGAGCTTCTCGATCGTGTACTGCGCGAACTCGGTCATCGACTTCGACCCGTTCGAGGAGAAGACGAGCCCCGGGGCGTGCGAGGTCGATCCGCCGGGGATGTTCAGCGGACCCTGCTCGATGACGAGCGTGTTCGTCCAGCCCAGCTGGGCGAGTTCGTCGGCGAGGTTGGCGCCGACGATGCCGGATCCGATGATGACCACTCGAGGTGTTGCGTTCGGCACTGGGTTCTCCTTGCGTGGTGGTGTTGAAATCTGTGGGTGGTGTGGTCGCACGGGTTGCACGCCCGCCGCCTCACGCGTCGATGACGAGGTCGGTCGTCGCCGTCGAGCAGCACGGCAGGAACTTGCCCGCGTCGATCTCTCGGGCGCGGATGCCGCCCTGGTGGTTCATGTCGACGTCGCCGTCGAGCTTGACGATCTTGCAGGACCCGCACATGCCCTCCTGGCAGTTCGCGGGGATCTTCACCCCCGCTTTCCGCGCGGTTTCGAGCACGTTCTCGCCCTCGCCGATGCGGACGTTGAGCCCCGAGCGCACGAACGCCATCGTGTGCTCGCCCTCCCCCACAGTAGGCAGGGTGGTCGGGTCGACGACGGCGGTTTCGTCATCTTCGTCCGACACCCCCGCCGAGGCGGCCGACCCGGTCCCAGCCGGATCCGCGGCCCCAGCGCCGGACGCTGACCCGGGCCCCACCTCGGCGAGGGGGTCGTCGACGTCGTCGAGCCCGACGACCTCGATCTCGACCTCGTCTTCGACGGGCACGACCGCCTCGGCGTCCACGGCCTCGGTCGGCGCACCGATCGCCTCGATCGGTCCATCGGCGTCGTAGTCGGGTTCGTAGATGTCCAGCGCAGGCGGCTGCGCCTCGTAGTACTCCTCGGTTGACGACGCGATCTCCTCGGCGATCTCGCCGGCGATGGCGACCTCTTCCGCGTATTCCGCGCGGATCTCGCGGTCGCCGGAGAAGAACTCCATGAACACCGAGGTGTCGTCGACGCCGACACCGCGCAGCAGCTCGGTCGCCGAATTGAGGTAGCCCTCCGGTCCGCAGGCGAAGACCTGACGGCCGTTCGCGTCCGGGACGAGTTCGTCGAGCAGCTCGGTCGAGAGCCGCCCGGTCCGCCCCGTCCATGTCGACTCCGCTTCCTGCTTCCGATCGCCGAGGCAGTAGATGACCTTGATCCGGAAATCCGCCTTCGCGAGGAAGTCGAGCTCCTCGGAGAAGGCGAACGCGTCCGGAGCCGAGCCGTGATAGAGGAGGACGACATCGGCCTGGCCCGGCAGCGAGTGCACGGTGCGGACCATCGACATCAGCGGAGTGATCCCCGCACCCGCCGCGAGCAGGAGGAACCGTGCACGGCGGTCGTAGTCGGCCAGGTGGAAGGCTCCGACGGGGCCGAGCATCTCCAGGATCGTGCCGGGACGGATGTTCTCATGCGCCCACGGCGAGACCTTCCCCTTGGGATCGCGTTTGATCGTGATCGAGAACGTCCACGGCTCGGTCGGAGCGCTCGAGATCGAGTAGCTGCGCGACACCGGTTCGGCCGTCGGACCGTCGACGGGGAAGTCGATGTTGATGTACTGCCCCGACCGGAACGCCAATGGTGCACCGTCCATGCGACGGAACACGAAGACCATCATTCCTCCCGCCTCGGGGATGGTCTCCACGCACTCGGCCGTAAACTCCTGCGGGTGCCACGGCCCCAGTGCGGTGGCGGCTCCGGCAGGACCCGCAGTGCTTGAGAGCACCCTGTTCCACGGCATCTCCAGGCCGCGGATGCGCTGGGCCAAGGGCAGTGAGGGCACTGCGGAGGATCTCATTCCACATGCTCCCGCATCCGCTGCACGTACCAGTTGATGAAGGCCTCGACCTGATATTCGCTCTTCATGTACGGACCCTGCTCATAGAACGGGCTCGCCGCCCCCTGCTGGCAGAGTTCGACGAAGGCCTTGTCCTGCAGGTTCGTCTGCTTCCACGTGTGGGTGAGCGTCTCGAGGTCGTAGTCAACACCCTCGACGGCGTCATCGGCGACAAGCCAGGTGGTGCGCACGAGCGTCTTGTTCGCGCTGATCGGGAACGCTCCGAAGGTGATGACGTGGTCGCTGAGCAGGTGGAACCACGAGTTCGGCTGCAGGTGCATCGAGCACCGGCCGAGGCGGAAGTCGGGCAGATCGCCCAGCAGCTTCTTCGACAGGCGATGTCCGTCGGCGGAGAAGGATTCCCCGTCGCCGTCGAGGGATTCGCGGGAGATGCGGATGCCGCCGACGCGGGTGTCGAGTTCCTCGAAGACCTCGTAGGGCAGTCCGTAGCGGCGGCACCGGTACTCCAGGGAGGCCTGGGCCTGCTGGTTGCGATCCCACACGTCCTCGAGATGGGGCGGGATGGTCTCGTCGGTCAGACCCCAGGTCGGGAACAGCGAACACGCGAGCTCCGGGTGCCCGTCGCAGTGGTAACACTCGCGATTGTTCTCCATCACGAGCTTCCAGTTGCCCTCTTCGACGATGTTCTGCTGGTAGGCGACCTTCGTCTTCGCGATCTCGTGCGGGGCGACATAGGGCTCGAAGATCTTCGCGGTCTCGTGGAAATCCGTCGGCGGTTCCTCAGCCAGACAGATGAAGACGAGTCCGGCAGAGATCTTGCCGTGGGCCCGCTTGAGCGAGTAGCAGGACTTGTCGAAGGTCATCTCCCCCGGCGCCGAGGCGTGGATGAGGACGCCTTCGGGCGAATAGGTCCACGAATGGTACCCGCAGACGAGGTTGCCCGTCGTGCCCTTGAGCTCCGTGAGCACGCGGGCGCCGCGATGGCGGCAGACGTTGTGGATGACGTTGACATCGCCGTCGTCGTTGCGCAGCACGATGATCGAGTACGGACCGTAGTCGAGCGTGACGTAGTCGCCGGGCTCGGGGATCTCGGCGATGCTGCAGGCGAAGACCCAGTGCTGTCCGAAGATCGCCTGCATGTCGAGGTTGAAGACGTTGTCATCGGTGTAGAACGGCGCCTCGAGTGAGAAGCCGTCGCGACGCGTGCCGAGTCGAGCCCGGAGCTCATCGAGACGCTCCTCGGTGAATCCCGCGGGGAAGCCCTTCTTCGTCGGCGCCAGATTGGTAACGGTCAACTGTCATCTCCCTTGCTGTCTGCCATTCGCGGCCTCATGGTGCTGCGACGCCGGTGCTGTGGCGCCGGTGCTTCGACGCCGGTGCTGCGGGGGTCGCCACAACCACCGCTTGCGGGCTTCGTGAGCTCGATCACGGATGACACATTAGCGAGCTTCATCCTGCAGGAAAAGCGCGAGATTCTGTTTCGTATCGTGCGGTATCACTGCATAATTGTCGTCATGATCGATCCGCGCCTGACCACGCTGCGCACCTTCGCCGAATGCGGCACCATCGCGGCCACGGCCGAGCTCACCGGATACTCCCCCTCGGCAGTGTCCGGACAGCTCCGGGACCTGCAGCAGTCGCTGGGAATGACCCTGCTCGTCAAAGACGGCCGCAGCCTTCGCCTGACGTCGACCGGCCGCTATCTGGTGCGTCGCTCCGATGCCCTCGCGGCGATGTGGGAGGACATTCGCGCCGGTGCGCTCAGTGCCGGGGATCAGGCCCCGAAGCATTTCGGCATCGGCGGCTTCTCGACCGCCTCGTCGAACCTCCTCGCTCCGCTCGCGGCGAACCTGCGCAGGAGCCACCCTGAGGTCAGCGTCCACGTGGTCGAGGCGAGCCCGACCCGCTGCTTCGAACTGCTCGTCGCCGAACGCATCGATCTGGCCGTCATCGTGTCCATGCAGGGACACGTGCAGGTCGAGGAGGACACGCGCTTCGAAAGTGTCGACCTCCTCGATGACCCGCTCGACGTCATGGTGCCCTCCGACCACCCGGTCGCCGGCCGGGAGTCGCTGACGCTGAGCGAACTCGCGGGAGAGGAGTGGATCACGGCGGGCCCGGGATCGCCCTATCACTCGCTCTTCATCGCTGCTTTCACGGCGGCGGGGGTGACACCATCGGTGGCGCACGAGTCAGCCGAGTGGGAGACATCGGCAGCGCTCGTCGGGGCGGGCATCGGAGTCAGCCTGTTGCCGCGACTCGCGAGCCTCGCCGGCGAGGACAACGTCAGCCGCGTTCGCCTGACAGGATCCGGTCGACTGAGCCGGAAGATCATCGCCGCCATGCGAGCCGGCAGCCGCAGATCCCCGCTGATCAGGGATTCCCTTCAACATCTGCGCACTACCTCGCAGTACATCCTCTCGACCCGCCTGCGCGAGGATTCCTGACGCGCGCCGCTGAATGATGCGAGCGAACGAATAGCGCTCTCCGGCAGAATTCCGACACAGTCGGAAGTCATTCTGACGAAGTGCTTGACAGAGTTCGTCGACGACGGCGAGACTGCATCTACGTCTGATAACAGACTGATATTTCAGGCGGGTCGTTCGGCTCGCCTGTGTCTCGGAACTCCCGCACACTCGCGCATATGGAGGCTCAACGATGAGCAACAAGGCAATCAGCTACGCAGGTCCCGGAAAGGTCGAGGTCATCGACACCGAGTACCCGGAATTCGTCCTCAAGGACGGACCCGGGGTCAATCCCGCCAACATCGGCCGCAAGGTCGACCACGGCGTCATCCTCAAGACCGTCGCCACGAACATCTGCGGCTCCGACCAGCACATGGTCCGGGGCCGCACGACTGCCCCAGAGGGTCTCGTGCTCGGCCACGAGATCACCGGCGAGGTCGTCGAAGTCGGTCGCGATGTCGAGTTCGTCAAGGTCGGCGACCTCGTCTCGGTGCCGTTCAACATCTCCTGCGGCCGCTGCCGCAACTGCAAGGAGGGCAAGACCGGGATCTGCCTCAACGTCAATCCCGACCGTCCGGGTTCGGCGTACGGCTACGTCGACATGGGCGGCTGGGTCGGCGGGCAGGCCGAGTACGTCCTCGTGCCCTACGCCGACTGGAACGTGCTGAAGTTCCCGGACAAGGATCAGGCGATGGAGAAGATCCTCGACCTCACGATGCTCTCGGACATCTTCCCCACCGGTTTCCACGGTGCGGTCAGCGCGGGTGTCGGTGTGGGGTCGACGGTCTACGTCGCCGGTGCGGGTCCGGTCGGAATCGCCGCGGCCACCTCGGCACTGCTGCTCGGTGCCGCCGCGGTCATCGTCGGTGACCTCAACGAGGACCGCCTGGCGCAGGCGCGCGGGTTCGGCTGTGAGACGGTCGACGTGTCGAAGGGCGACCCGAAGGATCAGATCGAGCAGATCCTCGGCGTGCCCGAGGTCGACTGCGGCATCGACGCCGTCGGCTTCGAGGCCCGCGGACATGGCAAGGACGCGAGTCACGAGGCCCCGGCTACGGTGCTCAACTCGCTCATGGACATCACGCGGGCCGGCGGCAGCCTCGGCATCCCCGGCCTCTATGTCACCGGCGACCCGGGTGCACCCGACGAGGCGGCCAAGGAAGGATCGCTGTCAATGCGCTTCGGCCTCGGCTTCGCGAAGTCGCATGTCTTCGTCACCGGCCAGTGCCCGGTGATGAAGTACAACCGCGGGCTCATGCAGGCGATCCTGCACGACAAGGTCTCGATCGCGAAGAACGTCAACGCCACTCCGATCCGCCTCGAGGACGCTCCGCAGGGCTACGCGGACTTCGATTCGGGGGTCGCGAAGAAGTTCGTCCTCGACCCGCACGGCCTCATCACCGCCTGAGTGGGAGGCACTGCCCCTCGCTGCGGGTGGACGCGACTCCTGCGGGTGGCTACAACGCCTGCGGGTGGCGTGTTTGGTCGATCCACCGTGATTTCCTCGCCGAAAACGCCGTGGAATGACCAGAGAACGTCTCCCACCAGCGAGGAGGCACGGCGCACTGAGCACAGCTGCGTCGAAACAACGGTGGAGCGTCGAGACAACACGGCACACTCAGTGGTCTCAGCGCTCCACCGTTGTTTCGACGGCAGAACCGTCAGCGCACAGACTCTTCAGCACCCTCAGCTGTGCGCAGCCTCGTCAGCCAGCCGCGCAAACGCCAGATGCGCGAGCGCCGCGGACTGATCGCCGAGCAGACCGTCGTCGAAGACCACCCGCGGTGAGTGGTTCGTCTCGGCATCGGGGTCGATGCCCTCGGGCGTGGCCCCGAGGAAGACGAACGTGCCCGGAACCTTCTGCAGCACGAACGAGAAGTCCTCGGATCCCATCCGCGGGTGCTCCATTTCGACGACCCGCTCGGCCCCGAACACCGAGCCCAACCGGTTGAGCACCACCGAGGTCTCGGCGGCGTTATTCACGGTCACGGGGAATCCGACTTGGAAGTCCACCTCGGCGGTGCAGCGGTGCGCCCGGGCGATGTTCTCGGCGATCTCGGTCACTCGCTCCTGCAGCAGAACCAGCGATTCGGCGGAGAGGAAGCGGATGGAGGCGGTGAGCTTCGCGGAATCCGGGATGACATTGCTGGCCTGCGCCGCTTCGAGCTGGGTGACCGAGACGACGACGGGATCGAAGATGTCGAAGGACCGGCCGGTCATCGTATTCAGCGCCAGCACCACCTCGGCGAGCGCGGGCACGGGGTCGCGGGTCGCCTGCGGTTGACTGCTGTGCCCGCCGGCGCCGTGGATGGTCAGACTCAGGTCGGCGAATCCGGCCATAAGCGGGCCGCCCTTCGTCGTGAAGCGGCCCCGCACATCGGCTTCGACATGGACGCCGTAGGCCGCGACGACAGGGACGCCCGCAGCCTCGAGCACGCCCTCGGCGATCATCGGTTCGGCACCGCCGTCGACCTCCTCGGCGGGTTGGAACATGAAGATGATCGAGCCTGGGATCTCCTCGCGGTGCGCGGCGAGCAGCCGGGCGGCGCCGACGAGCCCGGCCGTGTGCATATCGTGACCGCACGCGTGCATGTTCCCGTTCGTCGACGCGTACTCCAGCCCGGTGTCCTCGGCGACGGGCAGCGCGTCCATGTCCCCGCGCAGCAGCACTGCCGGTCCTGGCTTCCCGCCCTTGAGAACGGCCACCACCGAGGTCAGCGACTCACCCGTGGTGATCTCGAGTCCCAGCCCGGCGAGCTCATCGAGCACCGCCTGCTGAGTGAAGGGAAGATCGTAGCCGAGCTCGGGATTCGCGTGGAGCTTTCGACGCAGAGAGATGAGATCGCCGAGGTGGCTCTGAGCTTCGGTGCGGAAATCGGGGGTGGTCATGGGGCTCCTTGTTCGATGGTGGAGTCTGGTCGATACGGACCGGTCTCGATGGAATCTCACACCAATCTATGCCCGCGACGGTGAACAGTGCACGACCCCACCCTGCGCGGGGACCTCGTCCAGCTCTTCGCTGAGTCTCGTCACCCTCTATCGCAGTTCTCACCGGGCAAGTAGTGTTGATCACCCACGTCACTCAGCGAGGAGACCGACCGTGCGCATCATCATCACTCAGAACACCACTCTCGACGGGCGCGTCGAGATGCTCGACGACTGGTTCGATCCGCAGGCCCAGGACGAGGAGCTCACAGCCGAGCTCATGCGGCAGTCCGCGAACGAGGACGTGCTGCTCCTCGGCCGGCAGACGTTCGAGGACTTCCGCAGCTATTGGCCGAACGTCACCGATGACACCACCGGGGTTGCAGACCACCTGAATCAGGTCGACAAACGCGTCGTATCCTCGACGCTGACCGAACCGGGGTGGCAGAACACACAGATCATCAGCTCCGATCCGATGCAGGCGGTCGCGGAACTGCGCGAGCAGCCGGGTCGCGATGCCATCGTCACCGGCAGCATCACCCTGGCTCACGAACTCATCGCCGAGGGCCTGGTCGATGAGTATCGGATGTTCACCTACCCGGTGTGGCAGGGCCGCGGGCGCGGATACTTCCACGACGGAGCGCACTCGGCCAGGCCGCCTCGACTGCGGCTCATCGAGTCGAAGCCCTTCCCCAGCGGGATCGTGTATTCGGCCTACGAACCAAGTGCGTGACCAGCCCTCCCCCGAGGAGGTGCCCACTTCACGCCGTGCCGAACATGACCTTCCGGCCGTCCGGGTCCTCGACTGTGACGACGACGTCGTCAACGGCCACGAGCGGAGTTCCCGCGTTCTTGATCCGTTCGAGGAACTCATCCTGATCGGGGATCCGGAAGTACAGGTGGGTGAGATTCGATTCGGCCACGGGCGGGAACGCATAGTCGGCGAACGCCTCAGCCGAATGCAGGGCAACCTGCACCCCACCGGCCTCGACGACGAAATACGTGTATTCCTCGTCGCCCTCGGTCGTCAGCGGCAGACCCGCGATCTCACGATAGAAGGCGGCGGTCGCCTCGGCGTCGGTGCAGGTGAGGAACACCCCGCGGAACGTCGATTCCATGGCCAACTCCCTTCGCGGCGGATCGCACGGACCGTGTTCCGTGCAATTCCGGTAGCCGCAGTGTACCCGCCGAGGCTGACGCGAGTCAGTGCCCGATCGACGAATCCGAGACGAACAGATGGCACATCTGAACCTCGCCGTGCCGGCCTACCGCAATCACCCTTGCCACGGGCCACACATACTCCACACATTCTTCGGTGAATCGGCTCTGTTAGCCTGACAGGCTGATCCCGAAATCAGGAGTGATTGTGCGAACCAACCGGTGGTTGCTGGGCCTGGCCATGTCCGTGTCCGTCGTGGCTCTGGCCGCGTGCGGAAGTCAGGGCGACGAAGCGGAGCCCCAGGAGTCCTCGGCAGCCGCCGAGCAGTCCCCCGGTGCCGATGTCTCCGGGCAGGACGGGTCCGGGCAGGGCAAACCGAACACGAAGGACATCCCCAAGGTCGTCGCCGAGGTCAACGGTGAGAAGATCACGAAGGACGATTTCGTCCCCCTCTTCGAGACCCAGTACCAGCAGATGCAGATGCAGGCCCAGCAGTCGGGCCAGCCGGTCGATGAGAAGGATCTGAAGAAGCAGACGGCGGAGAACCTCGTGAGCACGAAGGTGCTCACGCAGGAGGCCGACAAGCGCGACATCTCGGTCTCCGACAAGGACATCGACAAGGCCCTCAAGGAATCCGCAAAGTCCGGGCAGATGAGCCAGAAGGACTTCCTCAAGTCCATGAAGGACCAGGGCATGGATGAGAAGAAGGTCCGCTCGGAGCTGTCGAACCAGCTGAAGATCGAAGGCCTCGTCGAGGACGAATACGGCGAGTTCAAGGTCAGCGGCGAAGAGATCGGCCAGGCCTACGAGCAGGCGAAGTCCCAGCAGGAGCAGATGGCGCAGCAGGGCGGACAGCAGCAGGAGATGCCCTCGATCGACGAGATGCGCCCCCAGCTGAAGGAACAGGTCAAGAGCCAGAAGTCCAACGAGGCGACTCAGAAGTACGCGAAGAAGCTGCGCAAGAAGGCCGACGTCACGATCCACCTCTGAGCCGCTGATTCCGTCCCAACGAGCGGAACTCTGCACCGTTTCTGCACAAATCGCTGAGTATTCCTCGCATTTTCTGTGAGTGCCATCTACTCTTTAGTGGAAATTGGTCGGTCCACCGCCGACCGCATCGTCCGTCCGCTCTCCGGTGTCGACGGTGACACGAGGTACAGACAGAAAAGGACTTCCCGTGGCTTCCATTCTCACGCGCTCGGCGATCGTCGCGCCGAAGAACTTCAACCGGTGGCTGATCCCGCCGGCCGCACTGGCCATCCACCTGTGCATCGGCCAGGTCTACGCCTTCAGCGTCTTCAAGATCCCCTTCATGTCCCACTTCGACGCCGGTGAAGTATCGATCGGCTGGATCTTCTCCATCGCGATCCTCATGCTCGGCATCTCCTCGGCGGTCTTCGGACCCTGGGTGGAGAAGAACGGCCCGCGGGCCTCGATGGTCGCGGCCGGAACCTGCTGGGTCGTCGGCTTCTTCATCGCCTCGCTCGGCATCGTCACCGGTCAGCTGTGGCTGGTCTACTTGGGCTACGGCGTCATCGGCGGCATCGGTCTGGGCATCGGCTACATCTCGCCGGTGTCGACCCTGATGAAGTGGTTCCCGGACCGTCCGGGCCTGGCCACGGGACTGGCGATCATGGGCTTCGGCGGCGGTGCGCTCATCGCCAGCCCGATGTCGAACCAGCTCATGGCCCTCTACGGCGGAGGCGCCGAACCCGAGAATCTCGTCGCCGGCCTGACCCCGACCTTCATCACCCTCGGCATCGTCTACGCCGTCGTCATCGCCGCCGGCGCCTTCGTCATCCGCGTCCCCCACCCCGAATGGGTCCCCAAGGGCTTCGACCCCTCGAAGGTGACGGCCAAGCCGATGCAGACGAAGGGCAACGTCTCGGTGCGCAACGCCATCCGCACCCCGCAGTTCTGGTTCCTCTGGGTCGTCCTGTTCCTCAACGTCACCGCGGGCATCGGCATCCTCGAGAACGCCGCCCCGATGATCCAGGCCTACTTCGGCATCACTGCGGCCGCCGCCGCAGGCTTCGTCGGCCTGCTCTCGATCGGCAACATGGGCGGGCGCTTCATCTGGTCGACGACCTCGGACTACCTGGGCCGGAAGAAGAACTACATGCTCTACCTCGGCGTCGGGGCGATCCTCTACCTCCTCGTCGCGTTCTTCGGCGGCGGATCGATCATCCTCTTCATCCTCGCCACGCTCATCATCATCTCCTTCTACGGCGGCGGGTTCGCCACCATCCCCGCCTACCTCAAGGACCTCTTCGGCGTGTACCAGGTCGGCGCCATCCACGGTGCGCTGCTGACCGCATGGTCGGCCGCCGGCGTCGCCGGTCCGCTCATCGTCAACTCCGTCGTCGAGGCCGGTGAGAAGGCCGGCAAGTCCGGACCCGAGCTCTACACACCCGGCATGTTCATCATGGTCGGCGCGCTGATCATCGGCTTCATCGCCAACGCTCTGGTCCGCCCGGTCAACGAGAAGTACTTCGAACGCGAAGAGGACGTCGCGGCCAAGCAGGCCGCCGCCCTCGAAGAAGACTGAAGGAAGGGTCTCCGACAATGAATGACTCCGCCCACATCGCCCACGTCCCCGACTCCGGCTCACCGCAGTCACCCGTCGGCGGCGCCTACAAAGCCGTCGGCACGACCCTGACCGTCGTCGTGGTCGGCGGCCTCGCCTGGGGACTTGTTCTCACCGTGGTCAAAGCCGTCGCGATCTTCACCGGCTGAGCTCGACCCGGAGCGGAACGCTCAGTCCGATTCCGACGCAGCAGGCGTGGCAGGACAAATTGCCGCGGCTGCTGCGTCGTTCTCCCTGAGCATGCCGAGCCGGCTGAGCATCCGGGCCGAGTCGCGCGGAAGATTCCCAGCCGCCGCGAACTCCCGACGACTCACCGCGGCTGCGAGGTCGAGCCGCACGTCCCGGTCGACGAGGGCGTCGATGAGGAACGCGAACCGTTGGAATGCTTCCTCCCCGATCGCCTCGGGCGCCGGCAGGTCGAGCAGCGTCAATCGCTCGAGCCCCGCGGCCATCACCATGAAATCAGCCGCGGATTGCGGGCTCTCGCAGAGCTGAGCGAACGTCGCTCTCGCCGAGGTGGGGCTGAGTTGATCACGTGCGCTCGGTTCCGACGGGGTGCGGCCGACCGTCCACGTGCCCGCGCCGAATCCTGAGGTATGCCGATCATCGCCGCGATGATCGCGTCCGGCGCCGATCTCGATGACCTCACACCGCCCCTCGATGAGTGCGATCGAGGGCAGGAACGTGTCATGGAAGAGTGGATTCGGCAGCAGCCGTTCCGGCGCATAGTTCGAGGTCAGCAGCATGAAGGTCGCCTGCTCACTCATCACCTCGAGGGTGGTGTGGAGCAGTTCCCCGTCGGCGACGTCATGGACGTGGAAGTCATCGAGGAGAATGGCCCGGTATCCGGTGACGACGGAGGCGATGAGCGCGGGCGTGCTCGGTACGGACATCGGCGACTCGGCATCACCGGAGCGGCCGGCGGCTCGGCCCGCGCCCGGGATCGCCGTCACCGACTGCCGCACCCGAAGAGCGATCGCGGCGTTGATATCGGCGAGGAATTCGTGACAGTGCAACCGGCGCTTGGGACCGGGAAGCCGCGCGAAGAGCAGCTCGGCGAGCCAGGTCTTTCCACGACCGACATCACCGTGGAGATAGATCCCGCCCGGCATCTCTGCGCACGCGGCCAGACGGTCGAGGACCTCGGCCTGCCCGGTGTCGAGGACGGCTCCCGCCGCGGCGGCTGAATCGACCACGCCGGCAACAAGATCGCTCGGCACCGGAACCCGACGCGATCGCCGCCTCCAATGCCCGGCCCACTCTGCCCTCGAATCGTCGAGGGGCCGAGCCAGCAGTCGGTCGATCGCGCGGGCGGCGGCTCCGCGAACGTCGTGTCGAATTCCCATCCCGATCCTCTATAGATGTAGAGTCGCTTGCACTCTATACCCATAGAGGACACGATGTCACCATGAACCCGAACACCACCCCCGAGAGTCGGCGCGACGCCATCGCCCGTGTCGTCATCTCCCTGGCCGCGACCGGTGGCGCCCGGGCGGTCACCCACTCAGCCGTCGACCGCCGCCTCGACCTGCCGAAAGGGTCGACCTCGTATTACTTCCGCACTCGAGCCGACCTCATCGGGGCCGGAGCCGAGTCCATGCGACACGCGTCGCACACCGAATTCTCGACCCTCGCCTCACGCCCGGACGCCGCCCCCGCCGAGGTGGTCCGCGACTATCTCGTCCACCTCACTACCGCACGCCCGGAGGAGATCAGGGCCCGACTCGCCCTCGCCCCCGAGCTCGAGCCAGGGGCCCTGAGCGGCCTCTTCTTCAGCCATGATTCGGCGACATCGCTCTTTGCCGACGCTGGCGCCGACCGACCCGAGCTCATGGCCACCGGACTCATCGACCTCCTCGAAGGCTTCCTCCTCCGCGCCGCCCTCAACTCCGCACCCTCCGCCTCGACCCTCGCGCTCGACGGCGAGGCGGTCCTCGCAGCGACGAACGCCTACCTGACCGGCGCCGCCCTCGCTCATTGAGGCACTCCGAGCCACACCTCTTGCCAACTATTAACTTAAGTGCTTAACTTACTCATATGGATCTCGCTCATGAACTTCACGACCTGGTCCGCACACTCGATCGGTGGGCGGAGCAGATGCTGCGTCCAGAGGGACTGACCTACAACCAGTACGTCGCTCTCGTCATCCTCGGTCAGCACCCCGGCATCACTGGACGCACGCTGTCGAAATCGCTCGGCGTCACCGAAGCGGCCGGGTCCGGAATCGTCAAGGCGCTGCTGGCCGAGGATCTCATCACCAACGCGGCAACACCGGGATCCGGCAATCGTCGGGAACTGCGCCTCACCTCGGCGGGGGAGGACAAGAGCGCACACTGCGCGCGACTGCTCGGACACTCCCTCGACGACAATGCCCGCGCGATCGGCATCGACCCGCAGGTCCTTGCTCAGACCATCCACGACCTCCACGACGAGGTCCGCACCATCCGCACTCCCAGTGCCTCTCAGTCCGCCGACGCGGCCCAGACTCAGGAGAACTCATGACCACCGTCCTCGCCATCGCCGCTCTCATCCTCGGGCTCGCCCGCCTCGGCGTGTTCATCGCCCTCCACCTCGTTCCCAGCGGTTACACGATCGTCGGCCATGCCGTCAGCGACTATGCCGTCGGACCCACCCGCCGCCTGAGCAGCACGATGACGTGGCTGACCGCCGCGTTCTGGGCCGTCCTCGCCGTCACCGTGGCGCTCGGCCTCCCCCACTGGCGAGACGTCACCGGAGTGACGATCGCCCTGGCTGCGCTCGCACTCATCTTCATCGCACTGCCGCTCGTTCCCACCGACATCGAGGGCGAGAAGCTCACGACGATCGGCCGCCTCCACTACCTCCTGGCCATCGCCTGGTTCGCCATCAGCTATGCGTGCATGGGCAACTTCACCAGGCTCTTCACTCAGTCCGGGCCCGCGTGGCTGGCGAGTGCGCTGAGCGTCATCGCGTGGATCGCTCTGGTCTCCCTGGTCGTGAGCGTCATCGTCCTCATCATCAAGAAGCTGCGCCCGAAGGTCTTCGGCATCTCCGAACGCATCTTCATCCTCGCCGTCAACCTCTTCTACATCGGAGTGGCCATCGGCATCGTCATCACGGTCGCCTGAACCGGCCCGCCCACTGCCGGGCCCGCCGACTGCCGGGCCTGCCTGCCCCCTGCCGGACCGACCGTCCCTCCCTGAGCCGGTCTCGTCTCTCTCAGCCTCCATCTCTCTCAGCCTGCGACTGACAAAGTCGAAGCTTCGCTCCAGCTGCGCCACAGCTTGGCCACAGCGTGCGGGTACTCAATAGGAATCACAGAGCACTTCCGCAGAATGGAGAAAGGCACAGACCATGAACGAGTCGAAGCGCACGCGGTCAGCACACGAAGCGACCGGCGCTGGGCACACCGGTGAGAACGCATACGGCACCGAGACGACGGCACCGGCCGTCACCCGATCCCGCCCCCGCAGGCGTCGACTCGCCCTGGCCGTGACCGGAGCGGCAGCGGCACTGGCGCTCGGCCTCGGAACGGCCGCCGGTCTGCCCGCCGTCGCAGCCACGCACACCCGCACGGTCGCGGCCGGCACCGCTCAATCAGCCATCCCCTTCACCGGTCAGCCCACCGACCCCAGCCAGGACGGCGGCAGCCAGACCGGCAACGGTCAGAACGGCACACAGTCGCCGAACCTCGGATCGGGAGGCGGCGAACAGGGAGGCGGCAGCCAGGGCGGATACTCCGGCGGAACCACCCCGGGCGGCGGCTCGCAGTCCCCCGACACCGGCCAGGGCAGCGACGGTTCGACCCAGCAGGACGCCACCCCGGCCAGTGAGAAGGAGTCCGCCGGCGTCGTCCTCATCGACACCCAGCTCGGCTACGAGAACGCCGAGGCGGCCGGCACCGGCATGGTGCTGAGCAAGGACGGTCTGGTGCTGACGAACAACCACGTCATCGCCGATTCCACGAAGATCGCGGTCACCGTGGCCACGACCGGCAAGACCTACGAGGCCAGCGTCGTCGGTTCGGACTCGTCGAAGGACGTCGCCGTGCTCAAGCTCAAAGACGCGTCGAACCTGCAGACGGCCACGATCGACGATGACGATGTCCAGGTCGGCGACGACATCACCGCCGTCGGCAATTCCGAGGGCGGCGGGCAGCTGCAGGCCGCCGACGGATCGGTCACCGACCTCGGCGCTTCGGTCACCACGACCGCACAGGGCACGGAGGATTCGGAGACGCTCAACGACATGATCCAAGTCCAGGCCGATATCGTCTCCGGCGATTCGGGTGGGGCACTGCTCGATGACGAGGGTGAGGTCGTCGGCATGAATACCGCGGCCTCGTCCGGAACCGCCCAGGTCACCGGCTACGCCATCCCGATCGAGACCGCGCTGACCACCGCCGAATCGATCGTCGCCGGCGAGCAGACGAGCACGAACACGCTCGGCTACCCGGCCTTCCTCGGCATCGGCGTCGGCCAGTCCGACCAGCAGAGCCAGTCAGGGCAGTCAGGGCAGTCTTCGCAGGGCGGCCAGGGCAGCCAGTCCGGCCAGGGAAGCGCGAACGGTCAGTACGGCCAGTCCGGTGCCTCCTCGCAGACCGAGGGTGCTGTCGTCGCCGGGGTCTATGAGGACACTCCCGCCGCCGAGGCCGGGCTGAGCGCCGGTGACACGATCACGAAGATCGGGTCGGCGCAGATCACCGACGGCACCGCTCTCTCCGAGGCCATCGCCGAACACAAGCCCGGCGACAAGGTGTCCCTGACCTGGACGGACGCCGACGGTCAGTCGCACACCGCGAAGGTGACTCTGACTGAGGGCCCCGCCGCCTGAGCCCTGCTCACACGGTCCGTTCCCGGCCCGCTTCCTCGACGCTTCGGCCCCCGCCTGCCCTCTCTGCAGGCGGGGGCCGAGTCGCGAAACGCGGATTGCCGTCGCGCTCCTGTTCGGACGTAGGATCGGTCCATGCCCGGACACGACGATCCCTCAGCATCGAAGCGCAGATCACGCTCCGAGGGTTCGCCTGCCCGCGAATCCGACGCTTCCCCCACGGATGCCACCCGCAACCTCACCGCATCCGACGGCGACGCAGTCGGGAGACGATCCCGCCTCGATTGGCCGACGATCCTGCGCAACATCGCCCTGGCGCTGGCGCTGCTGGCCGCAGTGTGGGCGGTCTTCAACGTGCGTCTGCCCTCGATCGATGTGCTTCAGGACGATATCGCGGCCGCCGGCTTCTGGGGCTTCGCCGTCTTCATCCTCATCTACGCCGTCGTCGCCGCCACCCCCATCCCGGTGACGATCATGGCCACCGCCGGCGGCCTCATCTACGGTCTGCCCTTCGGCACGCTGTGGTCGATGATCGGAGTCGTCCTCGGCTGCTGGGGCGGGTACTGGATCGCCCGAGCCCTCGGTCGGGACACGGTGATGAAGCTGCTCGGTTCGCATGCCGAATCCGTCGAGTCCCGGCTCACCGGCGGTGGATTCTATGCGGTGTGCGCCCTGCGCCTCATGCCCGGATTCCCCTATTGGCCGGTGAATTACGGCAGTGGAGCGCTCGGCATCGACAACCGCACGTTCCTCACCGCCACCGTCATCTCATCCCTGCCGGGTCAGCTCTCACTCGTCGCAGTCGGTGCGTTCATCGGTGACCCGACGATCTTCCACGGCGTCGCCGTCGGAATCTCGTGGGCGCTGGTCATCACTCTGACGATCATCACCGTGCGCCGATGGAAGCGCACTCGCGACGCCGAGGCAGGCGAGAAGTCAGAGACGGACTGAGCCTCATTCGAAGTTCGGTTTCCGCCGCTCCTGGAAAGCACGGAATCCTTCGGCGTAGTCAGGCGTCTGGCGGGCCGATTCCTGCAGCGCGGCCTCCTCGGCGAGCACCTCGGCGAGGCTCGGACGGTCATCGGCGAGCTTCTGCACGAACCCCTTCTCCATCGCGAAGGCCTCGGCGGGCCCCGACACGATCTTCGCAAGCTTCGCTTCGACGAACTCTGCCAGCTCCGCCGCCGGGACCGCGCGGGAGACGATCCCGGTCGCGGCCGACTCGGCGCCGGTCATGAAATCGCCGGTGACGATGAGGTCCATGGTCCGGTGGTAGCCCACCCGGTCGAGGAACACGTGGTGGGCACCGGAATCGAGCATCGCGCCGATCGCGGCGAACGGGGAGCCGAACTTCGCGTCATCGGCGGCGAAGATGATGTCGGCGGCCGCGGCGATGCCGAAGCCCAGCCCGAGCGCGGCCCCCTGGACCTGCGCGATGACGGGGATCGGCAGGGCCCGGATCGCCTGGAAGACGGGAGCGAAGGTCTCGGCGAGGAACGCGTGGGCGTCGTCGGTCTCGACGTCGATGTCCCCGATGTCGCGGCCGGAGCTGAAGACTGTGCCCTCACCGCGGATGAGGAGCACGCGGACGTTCGGGATCGCCTCGGCGACCTTCGCCACGGCCGCGGCGATGTCGCGGAGGTTGTCCGCGTCGAGGGCGTTGCGGGACTCCGGGCCGTCGAGGATGATCTCGGCGATCTGGCCGCGGTTCTTCAGCTGGATGTCGGTCATGGGTGCTCCTTTGCGTGTCCTGTCAGGCGTCGTGTCTCAGCGCAGCTTTCGGAATGTCACCAAGTGTAGAAGCCCTGCCCGGACTTCCGCCCGAGGTCCCCGGCCGCGACCTTGTCGCGCAGGATCTGCGGGGGTGCGAAACGGGGCCCGAGCTCTTCGGTCAGGTGCTCGGCGATGCCGAGGCGCACATCGAGGCCGACGATGTCCGTCGTCGTCAGCGGCCCGGCAGGGTGCCGGTAGCCCAGGGTCATGGCACGGTCGATGTCCTCAGCGCTGGCGACGCCGTCCTCGACCATCCGCATGGCCTCGAGCGCCAGGGCCACACCGAGGCGGGAGGACGCGAACCCGGGTGAGTCCTTGACCGTGATCGCCGTCTTCCCCAGTCCTGCCACCCATCCCCTGGCGACCTCGACGAGGCGGGTGTCGGTGTGAGTGCCGACGACGACCTCGACGAGTCCGGACACGGGAACCGGGTTGAAGAAGTGGAGTCCGATGAGGGCCTGCGGCCTCGGCAGTGCGGCGGCGAGTTCGTCGATCGACAGCGCCGAGGTGTTCGTGGCGATGCTCGCGGCCGGCGCGTACTTCGCGATTCCTCTGAGGATCTCCTGCTTGAGTTCGACGATCTCGGGCACGGCCTCGACGACGAGGAGAGCCTGGTCGAGCAGGGTCGGGTCGCGGACGACCTCGACGGTGCCGGGCACGTCGATGCCCTTGGATTTCGACTTCTCGATCGAGGCGGCGATGCGCTGCCTGGCCGCAGCCACGGTGTCCTCGGTGCTCTCGATGACGATGACGCGGGCGCCGGCGGTGGCGAAGGCGTGCGCAATGCCCGCACCCATCCGACCGCCGCCGTAGACGCCGACGGTCTCGGGCACGCGCGGGACCGCCTCGGTGGAGGTGGCTGCCGTATCGGTCTCGCTCATTCGGTGCTGCCTCTCTCATCGGTGCGGGGTTCGCGCTGCTGGTCCATCGCCTCGGTGGCCACGGCCTGGGCCTTCGCACGCTTCTTCGCCTCCCTCTTCTCCAGGAACGCGTCCATGCGGGCGTACTTCTCCTCGGTCTCGAAGAGCACTGCCTGGGCCACATTGTCGATGAGCGGATGAGCCTCGCGGGGAGCCTGGAACGCGGATTTGCTCAGTCGCACCGCCAAGGGCGCGAAGCTCGCGATCCGATCGGCCAGGGCATGGCCGGCGATTTCGAGGTCCTCGGGGTCGACGACATCGTTGAGCAGTCCGATGGCCTTGGCCTCTTCGGCCTGCAGGGTGCGACCGGCGAGCAGGATCTCCTTGGCCCGGGGTTCGCCGACGAGTTCGCGCAGACGCCACGCGGCACCGGCCGAGGCGATGATGCCGAGTCCGGGTTCGGGATTGCCGATCTTCGTCGACGGGGTGCCGATGCGGAAGTCAGAGGCGAACGCGAGTTCGGCCCCACCGCCCAAGGCATAGCCTTCGACGAGCGCGATGACGGGCATCGGCAGGTCGTGGATGCGAGAGAAGATCCTCGAATTGATGCCGGCCAGCGCCTCCTCCCGGCCCCGATTGCGCATCTGAGAGATGTCGGCCCCGGCGGCGAAGACACCGTCCGAACCGGTGATGATCGCGACCTTGGGTTCGGCCTCGAGCTCAGCACACACGGCGTGGAGGGCCTCGACCGTATTCAGATCGATGGCATTGCGCACTTCGGGCCGGTTGAGTCGGATGATCGTCCGATCCGAGCGGCGTTCGACGATGAGCGGGGAGGCCTCCATCGCCGAGGTGGTTCCGGCCATCCCGTCGCTCGCCGAGGTGGCTCCGCCGTTCGGTGCCGAACCGTCGCCCCGGTTCGGCGCGGCGTCCCCCGCGCTCATGCGCGCTCCAGCAGCAGTGCGGATCCCTGACCGACGCCGACACACATGGTCGCCAATCCCTTCTTGCTGCCAGCCTGTTCGAGGCGGTTGAGCAGGGTGAGGGTGATCCGGGTGCCCGAGCAGCCGAGCGGATGCCCGAGTGCGATGGCCCCGCCGAAGCCGTTGACGGTTTCCGGATCGAGGCCGAGGTCGCCGATGCACGCCAGCGACTGGGAGGCGAAGGCCTCGTTGAGTTCGACGGCCTCGAGGTCGTCGACGCTCCACCCGGTGCGCTCGAAGACCTTGCGGGTGGCGGGCACGGGCCCGATGCCCATGATGTCCGGGGAGACTCCGGCGTTGGCGCCGGCGACGACGCGGGCGCGAGGGCTGAGCCCATGCCGGTTCGCGTAGTCCTCGGACACGAGGATCGTCACAGCCGCCCCGTCGTTGAGGGAGGACGAGTTGCCGGCGGTGATGACTCCGCCTTCACCGTGGATCGGGCGCAGCTTCGCCAGCTTCTCCAGAGTCGAATCGCGCGGGCCTTCGTCGACAGCCACCTCGCCGATGGGAAGGATCTCGGGATCGAACTTCCCTTCACGCTGCGCGGCCAGAGCCTTCTGGTGCGAGTTGAACGCGAATTCGTCGAGGGCGTCACGAGTGAGCTTCCACTTCTCGGCGACGCGTTCGGCAGTCTGCGGCATCGACAGGGTCGTGTCCTCGTCGAAGGCGGGGTTCGTGAACCGCCACCCGATCGAGGTGTCCCAGCTCCGGCCCGGCTTCGACCACGCGCGGGAGGGCTTCTCACTCACCCACGGCGCACGGGTCATCGATTCGACTCCCCCGGCCACGACCACCTCGGCGTCTCCGGCGGCGATCATCGCCCGCGCGGTTGTGATCGCGGTCATCCCCGAGGCGCACAGGCGGTTGACGGTGAACCCAGGCACGGATTCGGGCAGCCCGGCCAGCAGCACGGCCATGCGGGCGATGTTGCGGTTGTCCTCGCCGGCCTGATTCGCCGAGCCGAGGATGACCTCGTCGATGTCGGACGGATCGATTCCGGACCGGTCGACGACGGCCTTCAGCGTCTGAGCCACGAGGTCGTCGGGCCGCTGATCGGCGAGAACTCCCCCATACCGACCGATCGGTGTGCGCAGTCCGTCAAGAATGAATGCCTCGGGCATGGTGCTCCTCATCTGCTGTGTGCCTCAAATGTCATGTGTGTTGACGGCCATTGTGCCGCATCGTCCGCGGGCACGGCCCGGGCGGTTCCCATGCGGACGAATGCTGTCCACACGGTCGCCGTCTCCGCACGGCCGCAGTGCCGACGGCTGCAGCCCGAACGACTGCAGCGCGGACGGCGCCCGGGGCCTGTCCCGCGCCGGGCTCACGAGTCGAAGTCGACCGTGACCTCGTCGCTGACGGGGAACGTCTGGCAGGTGAGGACGAAGTTCGCGGCCACCTCGGCGTCCTCGAGGGCGTAGTTGCGGACCATATTGACCTCGCCGCCGCAGATCTTCGCACGGCAGGTCCCGCACACTCCGCCCTTGCAGGCGAACGGCAGATCCGACCGGGATTCCTGCGCGGAATCGAGGATGGTCTTGGCCTGCGACATCGCCGAGGTGGTCCTGCGTCCGTCGAGCACGACCGTGACGTCGCTGGTGGCGCCCACAACGACCTTGTCCGCGTGGACGACCTCCGGCGGCGGTTCGTCGACGTAGAAGAGTTCGAAGTGGATGGCTTCCTTGGGCACGTCGAATTCGGCGAGGACTGTGCGGGCGTCGTTGAGCATGCCCAGGGGTCCGCACAGCCACACGTGGTCCATGCTGCCGATCGGGACGATCGCCGACAGCAGTTCGCGCAGCTTGTCCTCGTCGAGGCGGCCGGAGAAGAGTTCGACCTCGCGCGGTTCGCGGGAGAGCACGTGGACGAGATCGAGCTGCTGGCTGCGGGCGTCCTTGAGGTCGGCGAGCTCCTCGGCGAACATCACGGTGTTCGTCTTCCGGTTGCCGTAGAGCAGGGTGACCGAGGACTCCGGGTTGGACAGCACGGTCGAGGCGATCGAGAGCATCGGAGTGATGCCGGATCCGGCGGCGATGCACAGGTGGCGTCCGCCCTGGTCCGGGTCGGCGCGGAAGCTGCCCGAGGGCGGCTGCACCTCGATGACGTCACCGGGTCGGACCTCGTTGACCAGCCACAGGGAGAACAGTCCCTCGGGGACTTCGCGCACGCCGATGCGCGGGTCGGACCCGGCTGGGGCGCAGATCGAGTAGGTGCGGCGGTGCTCGGCACCGTCGATGACGCGACGCAGGGTCAGCGACTGTCCCGCGGCGAAGTCGAAGAGTTCGGCATACTCGGCGGGAACGTCGAAGGTCACGGCCGCGGAATCCTCGGTGAGGTGGTCGACGGACTTCACGGTCAGCGGGTAGAAGCGTGACCGCGACGAACCGTCGGGCTGGGTGGCGGCGGCCGCCTCGGCGGGGTACGTCCCGGCGGAACCGGGCGCCGCCTCGGCGGTCTGGTCGATCGTCTGGGTCATCAGATCTCCTTCACGTGGTCGAAGGGTTCGAGGCAGTCGAGGCACTGATACATGGCCTTGCACGCGGTCGGGCCGAATTCGGAGGACAGGCGCACGTTGTGCGAGCCGCAGAGCACGCAGGTCACGGCGCGGCGGGTGGGCATGAGGGTCAGGGCCACGGGTCCGTCGCGGCGGGGCGCGGTTCCGGGTGGGGAGATGCCGGCGTCCTTGAGGGCCTTCTTCCCGCGTTCGGTGATCCAGTCGCTCGTCCAGGCCGGGGTCAGGGACACACGCACCTCGGCGTCGGGGAATCCCGCGTCCTGCAGTTCGCGCTGCAGGTCATCGCGCATCGCCGCCATTGCCGGGCACCCCGAATACGTGGGGGTGATGGTGGTGACGACGTGGCCGTCCTCGACCTGCACGTCGCGGAGCACGCCGAGGTCGAGCAGCGTGAGCATCGGCATCTCCGGGTCGGTGACGCGTTCGGCGGCGGCCCAGGCGCGGTCGATCGCGTCGGCGGCGTCGGTTGTGTCGTCGCCGTCGATCGCGGTCGCGGGGGCCGCCTCGGTGAGGTCCGCCTCGGCGAGGGCGTCGGTCGCCTCGGTGAGGGTGTGGGTCTGGAGCATCGCGGTCACCACAGTCCCTCCGGGTGTTCGCGGGCGACGACCTGCATCTCGGCGAGCAGCTTCGACAGCGCTTCGGTGTGCAGTCCGTCGCGGCCCTTCTGACCGTGCACGCCGACTCCGGCGAGTCCTCCGCGTTCGGGACGGTCGATGCCGGCGGCGGCGAAGACCTGGTCGAGGATGACCGAGGCCTCGTCGGCCACCTCGGCGGGATCGATGCCGATGCCGGCATCGGCCACGGCGGCTTCGACCGGGTGTGTCTCGAAGAGTTCGGACCACAGCGGCCACAGTCCGTCGAGGGCCGTGACCAGGCGGGACCTGGACTCCTCGGTGCCGCGGGCCAGGGTGACGACCCACCGGCCGGCGAAGTCGCGGTGGTAGGACATCTCCTTGACGCCCTTCGCGGCGATCGCGGCGAGCACGGAGTCCCGGCTGGTCGTCAGGCGTTCGAAGATCGACAGGCGCCACGTCGAGTAGATGAGGATCTTCGCGACCGCCTCGGCGAAGTCGCCGTTGGGCACCTCGGCCAGGCGGACGTTGCGGAAGGCGAGGTCGTTGCGGAAGAACGCGAGCCGGTCCTCGTCCGGTACCGGTGAGCTCTCGGGCAGCTCGGGCACGAGTGCCGGATCGGCGGCCGCAGCGCGGGCGAGCAGGAGCCGCGACTGTCCGAGGAGGTCGAGCGCGATGTTCGCCAGCGCGATGTCCTCTTCGAGGTCGGGGGCGTTCGAGCACCATTCGGAGATGCGCTGGCTGAATACGAGCGCGTCATCGCCGAGCATGAGGCAGTACGCGCCGAGGTCGCTCGCATCGACGCCCTCGGGCACGGTCGTGTCGACGCCGGCCAGGGGGTCTTCGAAGTCGGTGCCGAAGGCCCAGTGGGCGTCGTTGACGAGCAGGCCCGAGTAGGCGTTGTCGTGTTCGTCGTGTTCGACGTTGGTGCCCGCCTCGTCGTGTTCGACGTTGACGGTGGGATCGTTCGCTGTCGCGTCGCCCCGGGCGGGCGTGTGTTCGGTCGTCATGGCTCGCCCCTCCTCACATGTGGGGGACATCGGCGGGGATGTCGTAGAAGGTCGGGTGGCGGTAGACCTTGTCGCCGCTGGGGGCGAACATCGGGTCCTTCTCGTCCGGGCTCGAGGCCGTGACGTCGGAGGAGCGCACGACCCAGATGCTCACACCTTCGTTGCGACGGGTGTAGACGTCACGTGCGTGGTGGAGCGCCATCTGATCGTCGGCGGCGTGGAGGGATCCGACGTGGACATGGTTGAGGCCGCGCTTGCCGCGGACGAAGACCTCGTAGAGCGGCCATTCGCCGCGGGTCGCGCTCGCCGAGGTGGCACTCGCGTTCGTCTCTGTTCCGTTCGCCGAGGTGGGGCCGGGGTTGGTCTCGGTCATTTCACTGCCTCCTCGGCGGTCTGGTTCTCTGCGAAGGCGAGCGCAGCCTCGCGCACCCACGCTCCCTCGTCCCACGCGCGCTTGCGGTGGGCGATTCGCTGAGTGTTGCAGGGGCCGTTGCCTTTGACGACGTCCCAGAACTCGTCCCAGTTAGGGGTCGAGAAGTCGTAGTGGCCGCGTTCCTCGTTCCACGTGAGGTTCTCGTCGGGGAAGGTCACGCCGAGGGCCTCGGCCTGCGGGACGGACATGTCGACGAACTTCTGACGCAGCTCGTCGTTCGTGTGGGTCTTGATGCCCCAGGCCATCGACTGCTCGGTGTTCGGGGAGTTGTCGTCGGGGGGTCCGAACATCATCAGCGCCGGCCACCAGAAGCGGTTGACCGATTCTTGGACCATCTCGCGCTGGGCGTCGGTCCCGCGCATCATCGTCATGAGCAGTTCGTAGCCCTGCCGCTGGTGGAAGGACTCCTCCTTGCAGATGCGGATCATCGCGCGACCATAGGGCCCGAACGAGGTCCGGCACAGCGGCACCTGGTTGCAGATCGCGGCCCCGTCGACGAGCCAGCCGATCGTGCCGACATCCGTGTAGGACAGCGTCGGGTAGTTGAAGATCGAGGAGTACTTCTGCTTGCCGGCGACGAGCTTCTCGGTGAGTTCGTTGCGGGTGGCCCCGAGCGTCTCTGTGGCGGAGTAGAGGTAGAGGCCGTGGCCGGCTTCGTCCTGAACCTTCGCCAATAGGATCGCCTTGCGGCGCAGCGACGGAGCGCGGGAGATCCAGTTGCCCTCGGGCTGCATGCCGATGATCTCCGAGTGCGCATGCTGCGCGACCTGCCGGATGAGCGTCTTGCGGTAGGCCTCGGGCATCCAGTCCCGGGGTTCGATTCGATCCTTCGCCTCGATCGTCGCGTCGAACTGCTCCTGCAGCTGCGCTTCGTCAAAGCGGCTGTCGTTCATCTGAGTTGTCATGACCACTCCACCCTTGGATGTGCCCTTGTCAGGACCTGGCACGGTCAGCGGCTGCCGACTCCACGTGCGGGTCGAACCCTGTAACGGAACCCTGTTACGAGCTTCGCCCCGAGGCATCCATTTACTGACCGTTTGTTCTGTATTGTTGTCACCAGTGTCGCACACCCCCGCCCCGGGTGCAATGCAACCGCCCGCGGAGCGAATTGTTCGGTCGATCCGCGGCGGCCTGAGCGCCCAGACCGCCGCGGATCAACCAGTAACTCGCACCCCGGCGCACCCACGCCGAGCCCCAACGCCGCGCACCCCGCCGCCACACACCGCCGCCTCTCCGAAACAACGGTGGAGCGCCGAGAGCCCGGTGCACACAGCGTGGTCTCGGCGCTCCACCGTTGTTTCGGCGCCCCGGACCGTGCCACCCCACGCCGACTTGACGATGCGTGCGGATCGCCGGGGCCGCGCTCGCCGGAACTTGACAGAGACGCCGATCACAACGATATTTATTGACCAGATGGTCGTTTATTCACCGGCGTCCTCCACCAGAGGCATCGCCGGGATCGTCCGCCGTCGTCCACGCGCCACGGTCGCCGCCCACAAGGATCCGGATCGCCCACCGTGGAACCGCCCGCCCAGCACGAGCAGAGGCTCAAGCACACAGCGACTCGAGGAGGAGCCGACCATGGGTCAACCCGCCCACGACACCACGACGACCTCGGAGCCGGATGCAAGCCCACCGGCAGGTGAGGAGCTCACCGGCGCGGCGGCGATGTTCGCCAACGATCGGGCGTCCCAGCACCTGGGCATCACCGTCGACGACCACGGACCCGGATGGGCACAGTGCTCGATGAGGGTCTCCGAGATCATGACCAACGGCCATGACATCACCCACGGCGGCTACATCTTCCTCTTCGCCGACACGACCTTCGCGATGGCCTGCAACTATCCCGGCTCGATCACGGTCGCCTCGGGCGGAGACATCGACTTCCTCAAGCCGACCCACCTCGGCGACGAACTCGTCGCCCGCGGACACGAGGTCATCAAGCAGGGACGCTCGGGCATCTACGACGTCACCGTCACCCGCGGCGATGAGATCATCGCGACCTACCGCGGCCGCTCCCGCACCCTCCCACCCCGCACGTGACCCCGGCAGCGGGCCTCGCCCCGACTGGCGGCAGACCCAGCCCGGCACGCAGCCGCGCCCCCAAAGTGACCCCCACCCCAGCCACCCGCTGACGAACCGGCACCGGCAACGGAGCCCCACCTCGGCGGTCATCGGATCCGACACCGGACGGATCCGTCACGAAGAAGAATTGCGCAAGGAGACGACAATGACTGACACCGACCTCGACGCCGGCGAACGGATGAGCCTGGACGAGCTGCGCGCCGATCAGCTCGCCAACCTCAAGGCCACGGTGACCTCCGTGTACGAGAACGTGCCGTTCTACCGGAAGGCCTTCGATGACCTCGATGTGACTCCGGCCGACATCACGAGTCTCGATGACATCGCGAAGCTGCCGTTCACGAACAAGCAGGATCTGCGCGACAACTACTCGTTCGGGCTCTTCGCGGTCCCGCGCGAGCAGGTCGCCAGGATCCATGCCTCCTCGGGCACGACGGGGCTGCCGACGGTCGTCGGGTACACGACGGGCGACCTCGATCGGTGGGGCAGCCTCATTGCCCGCTCCATCCTCGTCGCCGGGGGCAAGCGCGGGCAGATGATGCACAACGCATACGGGTACGGACTCTTCACGGGCGGCCTCGGCGTGCACGGCGCCGAGCGGCACGGATTCACCGTCGTCCCGATCTCCGGTGGTCAGACCCCTCGGCAGGTGCAGCTGATCCAGGACTTCAAACCCGATCTCATCACCGCCACCCCGACGTACCTGCTGACGATCCTCGACGAGTTCCGCAAACAGGGCATCGACCCGACGACCACGAGCCTGAAGACCGCGATCTGCGGTGCCGAGCCGTGGACGGACGAGATGCGCAGGGAGATCGAGCAGTCCTTCAACATCAACGCCGTCGACATCTACGGCCTCTCCGAGGTGATGGGGCCCGGCGTGGCCTGCGAGTCCGCCGAGACGAAGGACGGCCCGACGATCTGGGAGGACCACTTCTACCCGGAGATCGTCGACCCCTTCACCGGTGAGGTGCTGCCCGACGGCGAAGAGGGCGAACTCGTCTTCACCTCCCTGACGAAGGAGGCGCTGCCGATCATCCGCTACCGCACGCACGACCTGGCGACGCTGCTGCCGGGCACCGCGCGCCCGAACTTCCGCCGCATCTCGCGCATCACCGGACGCTCCGATGACCTCATGATCATCCGCGGCGTCAACGTCTACCCCGCGAACGTCGAATCCGTGCTCTTCGAGTTCACCGGGCTCAGCCCGCACTTCCAGCTCGTGCTCACGCGTCCCGGCCGGATGGACGAGATGACCATCGAGGTCGAATCCCGCGAGGGCATCGGCGCCGTCGAACTCGACGGCCTCGATCGCCTCGTCGCCGCGCGCGTCAAGGAGCGGCTGGGCGTCTCGTGCACCGTCGACATCAAGATGCCCGGCGACCTGCCGCGCTCGGTCGGCAAGCTCAAACGCATCATCGACCGCCGCGAAGGCGTCCGCTGAGGCGGGTCGGGATGATCACCGAGGCGGTGGGTCCGGGACGCTTCCCCCCGTGACCCGCATCACGGCGCTCGCCGAGGTGGCCGATTAGACTGATGCGCATGCCCGAATCGTCCACCCCCGAGCCGACCCCCGCCGAGGCGGCCGCCCCCAAGCGCTCCCGTCGCGGGCGTCCCGGCTACGACCGGGAGACGCTCATCAACAAGGCGACCGAGGTGTTCGTCGCGCGCGGATACGACGGCACCTCGATGGACACCGTCGCCCGCGAACTGGGCATCACGAAATCCGCGATCTACCACCACGTGAAGTCGAAGGAGGAGCTGCTGCGGTTGGCGATCAACCGCGGCATCGACGCCCTCGACTCTGCCGTCGAGATCGAGAGTCAGCGTGCGGGGATGGGTGCGCTCGAGCGCCTGCGCCTGGCCGTGCACGCCAGCGTCGTCATCCTCATCGAGTACCACCACTCGGTGACCCTGCTGCTGCGGGTACGCGGAAACTCGGCCGTCGAGCGGGAGGCCATCGAGGCCCGGCGCCGCATCGACGCGAAGATCCGCGCCCTCGTCGAGGCGGCCATCGCCGAGGGCGGCCTGCGCGCGGACTTCACTCCCGGTCTGGTCACCCGCCTGCTCTTCGGCATGGTCAACTCGATCACCGAGTGGTACCGCCCCGGTTACCCCATCGAGCCGAAGGTCATTGCCGACGCGGTCACATCGCTGGCATTCGAGGGCCTGGAGAGCTGAGCGCTCCGGCCTCCCTGTGGGCCGCCACCACCTCGGCGTAGGCTCCTGCGCTGGGCTTCGCGATCCGCTCGAAGGTCACCGGATCGACGCTGTGCAGACCCAGCTTGGGCCGGTAGCCGAAGATCCATTCGAAATTGTCCAGCAGCGTCCAGTGGCAGTACCCGAGCACGGGCACGCCCTCGGCCAGCACCTCTTCGAGCAGGGCCAGCGACGCCGGAATGAACTCGGCACGCTGCCTGTCATCGGCGGTCTGGATGCCGTGCTCGGTGACGAGCACCGGCACACCCGACCGGGCATGGGCGTAGCGGACGGCGCCGGCCAGGGAGGTCGGCGCGATGGCCGTGCCCATGCCGTTGATCTCGGCGTCTGCCGCGGGAGGGACGACACCCTCGGGCCCATGCACGATGCGCTCGTAGTTCTGCACGCCGATGAAATCGTCCTCGGCGGCGACCTCGAGCCAATGGTCGTACACGGCAGCCCGCTTGGCGTCGCGGTCGGCTTCGCCGCCGGGTAGGGCGTACTCATCGCTGATGGCGATGGAGACACCCACCGGCAGTTCGGGACGGATCTCCTTGATCGCCCGTTTGGCGGCTCGGTGCACCCGGGTGAATGCGGCCTCGAATTCGGCAATCTCCTCGGGCAGGACGACATTGGCCGAGCGATAGCGCTCGACACCCAGCGTCACACCAGCAGAGGCGAGCATCCTCCGCTTCCCGGCCTGCGCCTCGGGTGGGAGGACGAAGGCGAGCATCTGCTCGAGGTTGGGCTCATTGAGGGTCACGACTGCCTCGACGCGGTCCCCGAAGCGGCCGATCACCCGGGCGCAATGGGCGGCGAAGAGTTCGGGAGCGTCCTCGGCAAGCCAGGCGCCGCGGGCGGCGAACCACTGCGGTGCGGAGAAGTGGCTGAGCGTGATGATCGGAGCGATGCCCCGTGCCCTGGCACCGTCGACCATCGCCTCATAGTGGTCGAGGGCCGCCTCGTCGATGACACCGGGCTGCGGTTCGATGCGCGCCCATTCGACGGAGAAGCGGTAGGCATTGAGGCCCATTCCCGCCACGAGATCGAGATCCGTCTCCCACAGCTCATAGCTTCTGCAGGCCGCTCCGGCGGGTTCGACGAAGATCGTCTCCTCCACCGTCTCGAGGAAGGCGGTATCGCTGACCGTGTCGCCGCCTTCGTTCTGGTGCCCCGCGGAGGCGGCACCCCAGAGGAAGTCGGAGGGGAAATTCATCATATCTCAATCCTTGCCATTCGATTTCGTTCACTCATGTCGTTCTTCGTCAGCGCGCGCCGCGGACGAAGAGGATGACCAGACCGCCGATCATCGCGGACAGCGCTCCGGCGATGAACAGCGCCGCGAAGTTCTGCCCTCCGCCGGCACCCATGCTGATGGCCAGCAGGGCCGGAGCGACGGCCGCGACGATGGTGATCGGCAGGTTGTCTGCGATCTTGATGATCCCGATGTCCTTGGCCGGATTGGCCGGATCGGGCAGCACCTGGGTGGCGAGCACCAGCTCCACCGCGAAGTACACGCCCTGACCGAATCCGACCACCGTGCAGGCGACGAGGTAGAAGGCGAAGTTCGGGGCAAAAGCGGCGAGCACCAGTCCGATGCCGAGCACCACAGCCGCGACGAGGATGAAGGGACGGCGGACTCCCAGGCGATCGCTGAGCTTGCCGACGGCCGGAGCGACGAGCAGTGTGATTCCGGCATTGACGACGACGGTGAGCAGGATGAGGAAGCCGAGCTTCTGCGCCGGCACGTGCAGGCCCTGCAGCAGGTAGATCCCCTGGTAGGCATTGATCGCTGCGACCCCCGAGAAGACGAGCATGCGGCTGGTGAAGACCCACATGAAGTCCGGGAACCGAATCGGATTGACCCAGAAGATCCCCAGCGCAGCACGCAGAGAGAACGGAGGCTTGGGCAGGGAGCTCTCCGGGTCCCGCACCATGGCCGCCAGCAGCAGCATGCCGAGCACCGCGAGGGCGGTGGGCAGGCCGACCAGGGGCAGGATCGCATCGCCGAAGGGCGAGACCATCGCCATGCCGACCATGGCGCCCACGGGTGCGCCGAGGCTGATGAGAGCCATCACCGGACCGCGCCGGTCCTCGGGCAGCTGATCCGTGGCCAGGGCGGCAATGATGACATTGGCCGTGACGAAGCCGGCGGTGATGAGCAGATGCGCGACCACCAGCAACGCAACATCGTTGGCGAGGATGAGGAGGATGCCGCCGACGAGGTAGAACAGCGCGCCCAGCGCCAGATAGGGTCGGCGCCGGCCGAGAGCCGAACGCGAGCGATCACTGAGGGCGCCGATGATCGGGAAGGCCACGAGCGTGAAGACTCCGGTCACCGCGGCCGAGATGGAAAGGATCGTCGTTGCGCCACCTGCATCGATCGAGTTGGCCTTGAGAGTCATCGTCAGCAGCGCCGCCGTCATCTGCCCGGCCCCGGCTCCGATGATGGCGAGGAGGATGAAGAACGTCAGCCCCCGCCGAGGTGCGGGCATGCGGCCGGCTGCCGGCTCTGTCACCTCTGCTGGCAGCGGAAAGCTGGCTCCGCTGGCCGAGAATGCAGTGCTGCTGAGAGGTTCGGCCGCGCGTGCGACCACTTTGTCCGAGTCGAGATCCATATCCGTTGGGCTTCCTTGCCATGGTGGGTGGAAAACTGCCGGGCCTCGTCGGGCGAGACCTGAGGTGACGCTAGCACGAAAACTTTATGGCCTCAATGTTTTTAATCCGCCCAGTCACCCGCAATCTTGAGGACGAGAATTTCGCAGCGCTTTGACCTGCGACTATTCGCATCTCGCCGGCTGCGAAAACTGAAGCCTTTCACATTTTCATTCCGCGGCCTGATAGCGTACCGGCATGGCAGGTCCACGTGGGGAGTACCGAAAGACGGCAGCGAGGCGGGAGCAGATCCTCGACGCCGCCTTCACCGTCTTCTCCACCTCCGGCTATTCCTCCAGCTCGCTCAGCGAGATCGCACGGCTGGTGGGCATCTCCCAGACCGGAGTGCTCCACCACTTCAGCGGCGGCAAGATCGCTCTGCTGCGCGCCGTGCTCGACCGCCGAGACCGGATCGCCGAGAGCATCCTCAACGACCAGCACGGCACCGATTTCCTCCGCAGCCTGCTCGAGATCTCGCGGCAGCAGTACCGCCAACGCGGCGTCGTGCAGCTCTACCGCATCCTCTCCGCCGAATCGACGAATCCGGAGCATCCGGCTCACGGGTACTTCAAGGACCGCATCCACCGCATCTGCGATGCGGTCACCGTCGCCTTCCAGGAGGTCGCCGCGGACGGCGGACTCAAGCCGGGTGTCGATCCGCGGGCGGCCGCGATCAGCACCCTGGCGATCACCGAGGGCATCGAACTGCTGTGGCTCAACGGAGTCGAGGTCGACCTCGTCGAGGACGTCCGCACGCACATGGAGGGCTATCTCCTCGCTCCGCTGTGAGCACCACCGCTTGAGCACCACCCTTTGAACGCCACCGCCAGTTCTGCGCGAATCCACCTGTTCCAGGAGCCACCATGACCTTTGCACCGCCCCGTGTCGACCCCGTCGTCATCGAGCATCACCGCAGCGCCCTCGGCATCGGCGAGAACGCGCCGCGACTCTCGTGGACCACGCAGACGAGCCGGCCGGGCTGGCGCCAGGCCGCCTACGAGATCGAGATCGGCGGCCAACGCTCGTTCTCCACCGGCCGTGTCGATTCCGCGGACCAGGTCCTCGTCCCCTGGCCGGATCTCCCCCTGCGCAGTCGCGAGCGCTGCACGGTGCGGGTTCGCGTCTGGGGGCACGGCGAGGATGTCGCCAGCGAGTGGAGCGAGGAGACGCCCCTCGAGGCCGGACTGCTCGATCCGCAGCTGTGGACGGCCGCAATGATCAGCCCGCCTGTGCCGCGGGCAGGAGAGGGCGGCGAACCGGCGATGCTCCTGCGCGCCGAGTTCAGCGTCCCCGATTCGATCGCCAGCGCCCGGATCCGCGCCACCGCTCTGGGCGTGATGACCCTGCGCCTCAACGGCCGCGCGGTCGGCGACGACGTCCTCCACCCGGGATGGACCAGCTACGCCTCGCGCCTGCGGTACCGCACCTGGGACGTCACCGACAACGTGCAGGCGGGCGCCAATGCGCTCGCGCTCGAACTCGCCGACGGCTGGTACCGCGGGTATCTCGGCTTCGGCGGCCTCCGTGAGCTCTACGGTGAGCGCACCGCAGCCCTCGTCCAGCTCGAGATCGCCCATCATGACGGTTCGATGACGATCATCGGCACCGACGAGACCTGGAAGGCCGCTCCCAGTCCGACCGCTCGGGCCGACCTGTACATGGGCGAGACCTTCGACGCCCGGGCGGCGGCCGAACTCGAGCAGACCGGCCGCGGGGATCTCGGCGGCTATGACGACTCGACCTGGTCCCCGGTGAGAGCCGTCCCCTTCGACCCGACCACGCTCACGGCCCCGACCGGACCTCCCGTCCGCGTCATCGAATCCCTCTCCCCCGAGGCGGTCTTCACCAGTCCTTCGGGGCGGACGATCATCGATTTCGGGCAGAACCTGGTCGGACGCCTGCGGCTGCGCATTCCCGCCGGTCGGGGAACCATCACCCTGCGCCATGCGGAGGTGCTCGAGGACGGAGAGCTCGGCACCCGTCCGCTGCGGAAGGCCCTAGCCACCGATGAGGTCATCCTCGACGGCGCACCGCTGACCTGGGAGCCGAGCTTCACCTTCCACGGTTTCCGCTACGCCGAGGTGAGCGGCTGGCCCGGAGCGCTCGATCCTGCAGACATCGACGCCCTCGTCATCCACACCGATATGGCTCCCAGCGGAGATTTCGCCTGCTCGGACCCGTTGCTGACTCGCCTTCACGAGAACGCCCGGTGGAGCATGCGCGGCAATTTCCTCGATATCCCCACCGACTGCCCCCAACGCGATGAGCGCCTGGGCTGGACCGGTGACCTCGCGGTCTTCGCTCCGACCGCGGCCTTCCTCTACGACGTCAGCGGAATGCTCTCCGAATGGCTGGCCGATCTCGCACTCGAGCAGCACCCAGACGGCAATGTGCCGCCCTTCGTCCCCTGGGTCGATGCCGATCCGAACCTGCCGCCCCTGGGCCCCGAGGCCGGATGGGGAGACGCCGCAACGATCGTGCCCTGGACGCTCTATCAGCGCACCGGTGACCTCGGCCTGCTGCGCCGCCAATGGACCTCGATGACGGCCTGGGTCGACGCCTTCGCGGGCCGGGCCGGTGAGGGAATCGACTTCCCCGCGGGCGGCTTCTCCTTCGGCGACTGGCTCGATGCCGGGGCCGCCGATGACCGCCCCTGGGATGCCCGCCTGCCCTGGCAGGCCGTGGCCACCGCCTACCTCGCTCAGTCCGCGGGAATCGTCCGCGATGCCGCGCGTCTCCTCGGCGAGGACGCGGCGGAGGAGCACTATGGCAAGCTCCGCGAACGTGCAGCCGAACGCTATCGCAACGAGTACATGACTCCCTCGGGGCGCTCGGCCTTCGCCTCGCAGACGGCCTATGCCCTGGCCCTGCGCTTCGATCTGCTCGCGGCCTCACAGCGCGAGCACGCGGGGCAGCTGCTTGCCGAGCAGGTCGCCGCCGACGGCTTCCACATCGGTGCGGGCTTCCTCGGCACGGGTCATGTCTGCGATGCGCTCGTCGACGCAGGTCAGAGCGACACCGCGTGGCGATTGCTCCTGCAGCGGGAGTGCCCTTCGTGGCTGTTTCCCGTGACGATGGGGGCGACGACGATCTGGGAGCGGTGGAACTCGATGCTTCCCGACGGGTCGATCAATCCGGGCGAGATGACCTCGTTCAATCACTATGCCTTCGGCTCCATCGCCGATTTCCTGCACCGCAGGGTCGCCGGGCTGGCCCCCGCGGAACCGGGCTATCGCCGCCTGCGCATCGCCCCGGTTCCCACCCCGGACCTCGACTGGGCACGAGCCTCACACGAGACGCCCTACGGCCGAGCCGAGACGCAGTGGACCCTGGGCCCGGACGGGACCTTCACGCTGCGCCTCGTCATCCCGCCCTCAACCTCCGCCGAGGTGCTCCTGCCCGATGGCAGCGCACATGAGGTCGCCGCAGGCGAGCACGAGTTCAGCTGCACCCTGCCCGCCGGGCCCTAGGCTCCCTCAGCTCTTGGCGACGAGGGTGAGCACATCGTATTTGGCTACGGGCTCGTGCCTCTGGTTGACGACCTGGGCGTCCCAGCGGACCTCGCCGTATTCGTCGGTCTCGCGCGGGGTGATGCGCTTGGCCGTCAGCGTCACCTTGAGCGAATCCCCGGGTGAGACGGGGGTGATGAAGGTCAGCCCCTCGAGGCCGTAGTTCGCGAGCACCGGGCCCGGGTCCGGTTGGACGAAGAGTCCGGCGGCGAAGGACACGATGAGGTAGCCGTGCGCCACACGTCCCGGGAAGAACGGGTTCGCGGCGGCCGCCTCCTCGTTCATGTGGGCGTAGAAGGTGTCGCCGGTGAAGTTCGCGAAGTGCTCGATATCGTCGAGCGTGACCTCCCGCCAGTCGGATTCGAGCGCATCCCCGACGCGCAGATCGCTCAGTGACTTCGTGAACGGATGATCGCCGAGGTGGCGCTCCGAACCGTTCACCCATTCCCCGCCGATCGCGGTGAGCATGTCCGGGGAGGCCTGGATCGCGGTGCGCTGCATGAAGTGTTCGACGCCGCGCAGTCCGCCCATCTCCTCGCCGCCGCCGGCCCGTCCGGGGCCGCCGTGGATGAGGTTCGGCAGGGGTGATCCGTGACCGGTCGACTCCTCGGCGTCATCGCGGTCGAGGACGAGGATGCGTCCGTGCCAGGGAGCGATCTTCCGGACGAATTCGGTGGCGAACTCGGAATCATGGGTGACGACCGACCCGACCAGGGAGCCCCGGCCACGGGCAGCCAGACGCACGGCCTCCTCGGTGTCGGTATAGGTGATGATCGAGGTCACGGGCCCGAAGGCTTCGATGTCGTGGACGGCGTCGACCCAGGCGTCATCGGCCTGGAGCACCGTCGCTGCGACGTAAGCGCCGCCGTGCTCGGCGGCCAGACGGTCGGACTCCTCACGCCCACCGGCCAGCAGGTGTGCCCCGCCGGCGAGGATCTCATCGATCGCGTCGAGGACGTCGCTGCGCTGCTTGTCGGAGACCACGGGACCGAGGCGGGTGGACTTCTCGCGCGGGTCACCCACGCCCTGGGCGGTCAGCTTCGCGATGATCGCCTCGCCGACCGCCTCGGCGTGGGCCTGCGGGACGATCGTGCGCCGGATCGCGGTGCACTTCTGCCCGGCCTTGACGGTCATCTCTGCCACGACCCCGTCGACGAAGAGGTCGAATTCCTGCGAGCCGGGACCGGCATCGGGTCCGAGCAGGGAGAAGTTCAGGGAGTCGGCCTCGGCGAAGAAGCGGGTGCCGCGCTCGGTCACGCAGTCGAGCCCGGAGAGGCGACGTGCAGTGGCCGCGGAGCCGGTGAAGGCGATCGCGTCCTGTTCGGCCAGGTGGTCGAAGAGCGGGGTGACGTCGCCGCTGATGAGCTGGATGGCACCGTCCGGCAGCAGCCCGGATTCGACCATGTCCGCGACCACGGCTCGGGTCAGGTGAGCGGTGTCGGTGGCGGGTTTGACGACGACGGGGACGCCTGCGACGAACATCGGGGCGAACTTCTCGAGCATGCCCCAGACGGGGAAGTTGAAGGCGTTGATCTGGATGGCCAGGCCCTGCCGGGAGGTGAGGATGTGACGGCCGACGAAGGTGCCGTTCTTCGACAGGCGTTCGACACCGCCGTCGAGGTGGACCGTCGAGTTCGGCATCTGCCGACGGGCGACGCCGGAATAGGTGAAGAGGGTGCCGATGCCGCCTTCGATGTCGACGAACGCGTCGCGCTTCGTGGTGCCCGTCGTGAAGGAGATCTCGTGGTAGCCCTTGGTCCGCTCCATGAGGTAGCCGCCGAGCTTCTTCAGGATCACTCCGCGCTGGTGGAAGGTGAGCTTCTGCAGTTCGGTGACGCCGGTGGTCTTCGCGTGGTCCGCGACGGCGGCGAAGTCGACGCCGGAGGAGCTGACCTCGTGGAGGAGTTCACCGGTGCCGGCGTCGCGGACGGGACGGGCCGGTGCAGCCGCCTCGGCGATGTCGGACGCAGCGGGCGTGTGCCAGGCTCCGGCCACATAGGAACTGAGGATGTCGGTCATGCTTTGCTCTCCTGGTCGAACACTGTCTCCCGGTTCACGGCGACCGCTTCCGGCACCGCTGCCGCTTCCTTGAAAATATACTAACCAATCGGTCGGTAATTGTCATCGGCGCCCCGGAGTGAAGAGCAGGTGGCGCGCGGCACATCCCTGATCTATGATCGACTAGAATTACTGACCAAGTAGTCACAATATGACCGCACTCCGCATCGGCGCGGGATCGGCCATCGTCGACATCACGAGTCAATGGAGACCCACTCATGTCCGCCACCGCATCAGACCCCACCACACCGAATCCGACCGAACCGCATTCGATCACCCGCGAGGAGCGCAAGGTCCTCGCCGGCACCCTCGTCGGCACCACCATCGAGTGGTACGACTTCTTCATCTACGCCCAGGCCGCGGGCCTCGTCCTCTCGACGCAGTACTTCGGCCCGCTCGCCTCGGACAATCCGGCACTCGGCCAGATCATGGCGTGGGCGTCTCTGGGCATCTCCTTCCTGTTCCGGCCGTTGGGCGCGATCGTTGCGGGCCACCTCGGCGATCGGATCGGGCGGAAGAAGATGCTCGTGCTCACGCTCATCCTCATGGGGGCCGCGACATCACTCATCGGCCTGCTGCCGAACTACGCGATGATCGGCGTCGGCGCACCGATCCTGCTCACCCTGCTGCGGATCCTCCAGGGCTTCTCCGCCGGCGGCGAATGGGGCGGGGCGGCTCTGCTCTCCGTCGAACACGCACCCGTCTCCAAACGCGGCGTCTTCGGCGCCTACCCGCAGATCGGGGTGCCGGTCGGGATGATCCTCGCCACCGGCGTCATCTGGATCCTCACCACCCAGCTCAGCCCCGAACAGTTCGCGAGCTTCGGCTGGCGGATCCCGTTCCTCTTCTCCGTCATCCTCGTGCTCGTCGGGTATTACATCCGCCGCCAGGTCGAGGAGTCCCCGGTCTTCGCCGAACTCGCCGAGCGCCGGGCCGAATCCTCGGCACCGCTGGGCACGCTGTTTCGGAAGAACACGAAGGAGGTCATCCTCTCCGCGCTCATCTTCATCGGCAACAATGCCGTGGGCTACATGATCATCGCGTTCTTCGCCGCCTACGCCTCACGGCCGCTCGCCGAGGGCGGGTCGGTCGGTCTCGACCGAGCACCCGTGCTGCTGGCGACGACACTGGCGAGCTTCGGCTGGCTGGTCTTCACGATGTGGGGCGGGGCGCTGTCGGACAAGTTGGGACGCGTGCGGACCTTCCAGATCGGCTACATCCTGCTCATCGTGTGGCTCATCCCGACGTTCCTCATGATCGACATGGCCAACATCTGGGCCTACGGCATCAGCATCTTCGTCCTCACCGTCGGAATGGGCCTGTCCTACGGGCCGATGTCGGCGATGTACGCGGAGATGTTCCCCGTCGAGGTCCGCTACTCGGGTGTCTCGATCGGCTACGCGCTCGGCGCAATCCTCGGCGGCGCCTTCGCCCCGACCATCGCCGAGACCCTGCTCGCCGAGACCGGTAAGTCCATCTCGATCGCGATCTACATGATCATCGTGTGCATCATCTCGCTCATCGGGGTCAGCCTCGTCAAGGAGACGAAGGGCGTCGACCTCGGCGTGGCCAAGCACCACTGAGGTGGTGCCGGGCGCTTCTCAGAGCGTCGATTCGGTGCCTCGAATCAGGCGACCGAATCGAAGCGAAGTCGCAGTCCCAATGCGCTCGTCACTTTGATGATGGTGGCGAAGCTGGGATTGCCGTCAGCAGACAGCGCCTTATAGAGTCCTTCACGACTCATTCCGACTCGGCGAGCGAGCTCACTGACATTGCCCGATCGGGCGATCGTTCCCAGCGCCTGCGCCACACTCGACGGGTCGATGCCGTCTTCGAGCACCGCCTCGAGATAAGCGGCGGCATCGTTGAGATCGCCGAGGTAGTCGGCAGCGTCATAGGCGCTGAACTGCTCAGTCTTGTCAGCCATTGCTCTTCCACTCTTTCCCGATCCTCTTCGCCTCGTTGATGTCACGCTGCTGCGTGGATTTGTCTCCGCCGCACAGCAGAAGGATCAAACGGGCGCCGTCCTGCAGAAAGTAGACCCGATATCCCGGTCCATAACGAATGCGAAGCTCGGAGATCCCGCCCCCGACTGGCTTCACATCTCCCGGATTGCCTTGAGCAAGGCGGTCGACCCTCGCGAGAACACGGGCTTTTACACGTCTATCCTTGATACTCCGCACCCAGCGGTCATAGGTCGTACTCCTGATGACTTCGACCACATGTCAACCATAGTTCACAGTTTCAACGGCGGTCAAGTGTCAGAGTCAAGGGCGACAAGGCCCTCCGATGACAATTCAGCCGGCCCCGATACCCGTTCAAGCAGAAGCGGCATCGCCGACACCGAACAGTCCTTCGATCTGATCTGCTTCGAGCTCGTCGAAATGCTCAGGAACAGTCCCGCGGCCGGAAAGGAATCCCAAGCGCTGCTCGCGCTTCTCTTCGTCGTAGCGAACGAGGCGCGCCACAGGATTCCCAGCGCGAACGATCGTCACAGATTCCCCCGCAGCAACGGCTTCGAGCAGATGGGAGAGCTGCGTCTCGGCCTCGTGAATGTTGACGAGCGTCATCGACTTCTCTCTTCCGCATCAGCCTCAGTCCGTTTGATTCAGTCTAGCCGCCATTCAAATTTTGCCGAGGCGGGGCGACGCGGACGGGCTCGAACGCATGCACTCCTCCTGCCACCGGATTCCCTGGTCGATCCGCGGTGATCTGGGCGCCTGGATCACCGTGGATCGACCAAACAATCCACCGAGGAGACGAAACCCTCAGCCGCTCTCGCCTACGCTGGTGGCATGACTGAGCTGACGTACCCCGACATCGAAGCAGCAGCAGCCCGGATCGCCGGTCGGGTGCGCCCGGTGACCGTGGCCTCGGGACAGCCGGGCACCCTCGCCGAGGCGGCCTCCCCCACGGCGGCCACGTGGACGTCCGGCCCCGGCAGCGACCCTGCCGCCTCGGGGCTGTACTTCGCCCTCGAGTTCATGCAGTACACGGGCACGTTCAAGGCCCGCGGGGCACAGAACTTCATCCAGACCCACCTCGAAGAGGGCACCTTCCCCGAGGCGGGAGTGACGATCGCTTCGGGCGGGAACGCGGGCCTGGCCTGCGCGTGGGCGGCCCGTGCCGCCGATGTGCCCGCGACGGTGTTCCTGCCCGCGAATGCCCCGGAGGTCAAGGTGGAGCGACTGCGCTCCTACGGCGCCGAGGTAGTGCTGACCGGAGACGAATACGCCGAGGCGGCCGCGGCCTGCCGCGAATTCGTCGACTCATCGGGGGCGTTGGCCTCGCACGCCTACGACCATCCGCTCATCGCCGCCGGTGCCGGCACGCTGATGACCGAGATCCTCGCGCAGATCCCCGACCTCGACACGGTCGTCGTCTCGGTCGGCGGGGGCGGGCTGTTCGCCGGGGTCGCGACGGCGGCGGCCTTCCACGGAGTGCGCACGGTGGCTGTCGAGCCGGAGAACTGCCGGGCGCTGAACGCAGCCATCGAGGCAGGACAGCCCGTGGATGTCACGGTCGATTCGGTGGCGGCGGATTCGCTCGGTGCCCGTCGGGCCACACCGCTGGCACTGGACGCGGCACGGTCGAACCTGGTCACCTCGGCGCTGGTGGGCGATGAGGCGATCATCGGTGCGCGGCAGCACCTGTGGGACGACCATCGCCTGGCGGTCGAGCACGCGGCGGCCACGGCACTGGCGGGAGTCCACGGCTCGGGCGGCTATGTGCCGGACGAGGGGGAGAAGGTCTGCGTCGTCCTCTGCGGGGCGAACACCGGCCTCGGCGATCTCTGAGAGTCGGCGGTACGTGCGTCAGCGCGTTCGGTCGCGGTCCTTCGACTTCAGCGAGGCCTTGATGAGGCCGAAGATGGCGAGCGCCACGACGACGGTGATGATGGCCTTGACGAGGAACCACGCGATGGAGAACGCGACGTTGACCACCCACCACGCGATGATGATGGCGACGATCGCGCCGATGATGCTCCACACGGTACTCATCTTCATGCTTCAAGCCTAGACGCACGCGTGTGCGCGTGCAATGACGGGGCGGCGGTCTCAGCCGACAGTCACACGGTGACGGAGCGAGCACCACGGACCGTACGCGCCGACCACCGACGGTCGGCGAAGCCGACCTCGATCGGATGGTCGAAGGCGGCGGAGACCTGCTCGGAGGTGAGCACCTCGGCAATCGGGCCCGCCGCGGTCAGTCGTCCGTCCGAGATGAGGGCGGCGTGCGAGGTGGTCTCGGGGATCTCCTCGAGATGGTGGGTGACGAGCACGGTCGCCAATTCCGGCGCACGCACGGAGAGGTCGTCGATGGTCTCGAGCAGCTGTTCGCGCGCGGCGACGTCGAGGCCGGTGGTCGGCTCGTCGAAGAGGAGGAGCTGCGGGTCGGAGATGAGCGACCGGGCGACGAGCGCACGGCCCCGCTCCCCCTGGGACAGCACCTTCCACCCGGCGTCGGCACGGGCCGTGAGCCCCACCTCGGCGATGCGGGCCTCGGCCTTGGCGAGGCCCTCGGCGCTCGGCTCCCAGCGCATGGGGCGCTCAATGGTGCCGGTCAGCCCGGTGAGGACGACTTCGGTGACGGACAGGTTCGAGCGCAGCGGGTGGCGCGGGTTGACGTGCCCGATGAGGCGGCGCAGCGCGGCGAGCTCGACCCGGCCCATGCGCTGGCCGAGGACGTCGACCGTGCCCGAGGTCGGGAACACCTGCGCCGAGGCGAAGCTGAGCAGAGTCGATTTTCCGGCCCCGTTGGGTCCGATGAGCACCCAGTGCTCGCCGGCGGCGATGCGCAGATCGATTCCGTGGAGGATCTGCGTCTGCCCACGTCGGAACGTCACACCGGCAATGTCGAGGACGGTCTCGGCCACGTCTCACTCACCCTTCGAGTCATCGGTCGGGGGCCAACCCTATGGGTGGCCTCTCGGTCCCGGGCCGCCGTCTGCGACCGGGCTCCTCGATTCTAGGACCCACCTCGCCGAGGCTGCTCCCGCCCTGCGATACCGACGTTCCACATCTTGGACTCGGGTTCGCATTCGGTGGAGGTCGGCCCGAGACCGCCGACTCAGACGGCCGCGCTGCCGACCTCGCGGTCGGCTCCGCGGTCCGACTCTCCGAGGTCCTTCGTGAAGCCGTGGATGCCGATCTCCTCGGCTTCGAGGGCAGGGTCGAAGAGCGGGGTGTAGCTGTTCTTGAGGTAGAGGCGCACGGCCTCGGGCTGGCGCGGTCCCGTGGTCAGGTACACCCTGGTGTAGCCGAGCCGGAGGGCTTCGGACTCGAGTTCGGCCAGCACACGACCGGCGAGACCGCGACCCCGGTGGTCGGCATGGGTCCAGATCCGTTTGAACTCGGCAGTGGACTCGTCGTACCGCATGAACGCCCCACCCGAGAGCGGCTCCTCGCCTTCGAGCAGGAGGATGAATGCCCCGGTGGGAGCCGCGAACGCCTCGGGAGGGTAGCGCAGGATCTCGGTGCGCGCAGGCTGTTCGTGGACGTCCCCGTAGCGAGCGTCGTACTCGCGCTCGAGGTCATCGAGCAGCGGAGCCCCGAGCGGGTCGTCGTAGGAGACGCGGACGAAGTGCTGTCGAGATTCGGGCGCCGAGGTGGTCGCCGGTACGGTCATGAGCGGATCCTTTCGCGAGTTCACCGGTGCAACGCTCGGACCGTGCCCCGGTCTTCCCGGTCGTAACGATGGTCACACGCGCTCGGACCGACACAGCTTCGGGGCGACATATGACGACGCAGAATGCCGTCATATGTCGCCCCGAGTCCGGCCACCGAGATCGCACCTACCAGTCGGTCATGACCGGTATCGACAGCGCCTCCAGCTGTCGCCGGTCCCGTGACGGATCGGCCGAGCTCACGATCTCTGTTCGACGGTCCGAGTCGTCCTCCCGCATCGAGTCCACCGGCCGGAACTCGCTCTCTCGGTTCATACTCCCTCCGGCGCGGAGATCTCGCGGCGCAGGATCTTGCCGGTCGGGCCCTTGCGGGTTTCGAAGAATCCGCCGGCCTCACCGATGTTCGAGGTCAGGGGGCCGCGGCCCTCCTTTCTGCAGGAGTTCGGCGTTGGCCGGGGTGGCGGCGGTCATGAGTGTTTCGAGCTCGGTCGTGTAGTTGAGCATGACCATGTAGTGGTCCTGCATCCGTTCGCCGACGGGCAGATCGGCGACCTTCTCGATGCCGAAGGCGTCGAGCTGGGCGGCCGGTCCGACTCCGGAGAGCAGAAGCAGGTGGGCCGAACCGTGGGCCCCGGCCGAGAGGACGACCTCGCGCTCGGCGCGGATCTCCTCGACTTCGCCGTAGCGTTCGATCTCGACGCCGACGGCGCGCTGTCCGTCGAAGACGACCTTCTTCGCGTGGGCGTCGGCGATGATCGTGAGGTTCTTCCGCTCCGCCACCGGGTGCAGGTAGGCGACAGCGGTGGAGCAGCGCATGCCGCTGCGCTGGGTCGTCTGGAAGCGTCCGACGCCGAGCAGCTCACCGGCGTTGAAATCCTCGTTGTGCGGGAAACCGGCTTCGACGGCACCGTCGACCCACGCGTCGCACAGCGGGTTCATCGACCGACTCTCGGACACGGTCAGCGGCCCGTCGGCTCCGTGGAAGTCATCCCCGCCGCGTTCATTGGCCTCGGCCCGGCGGAAGTAGGGAAGCACCTCGTCATAGGACCACCCGGTGGCGCCGTCGGCGGCCCACTGGTCGTAGTCGGCGCGATTGCCGCGAATGTAGATCATCGCGTTCATCGAGCTGGAACCGCCGAGCATCTTGCCGCGGGGAAGGTAGGCGCGGCGGCGGTGGAGCTCCGGCTCGGGTTCGGTGTCGAGGTCCCAGTCCCACTGGCTCTTGAAGAGGGAGCTGAAGGCGGCGGGGATGTGGATCTCATCCGCGGTGTCGGCGGCTCCGGCTTCGATGAGCGCGACGGTGACGTCGGGGTCTTCGCTCAGTCGTGCGGCCAGCACACATCCGGCCGATCCTGCTCCTACAACGATGTAGTCGTCCATGATGTCCTCACTGTTGCGTCATTGCTTCTGTACTCTTCGAGTGTGGTGCAGAACACAACAGGGACGCTTCGTGAGTCGACCCAGACTTCACCATCACTGGTTGTGGGCGAACCACAAACGGATCTGGAGGCAGGAGGAGTCGATGAGGGACGACTCGGCTCGGCGGGGAGAGCCGCAGCAGGCGGGAAGAGGAGTCAGCCGCCCTGCCCGTGCAGTCTCGGGCGGTAGACGAGTTCCTGGATGTCACCGTCGAGCCGTGTTGATTCGAGCAGCTCGAGGTCGAAGTCCTCGGCACCGGCGAAGACCGGCTGAGCACAGGTCTGACCTGTGATGACAGGGTAGACGGTGATCTGGAGGCGGTCGACGAGTCCGGCGGCCATGAGGGCGCGGTTGAGCGACAGCGAGCCGTGGGAGCGGATCGGAACGTCCGATGCGTCCTTCATCGCCGCCACCACGTCGGCGGCTTCGCCGCGGGCGATGTCGGCGTCGGGCCAGTCGAGCGGTTCGCTCACTGCCGTCAAGACAACTGTGGTCGGACTCTGGCACATGGCCGAGACCCAGGGGTCGAGCGCATCGGGGCCCAACGTGCGTCTCACTGCCCCCATGCCCCACGGTCCATAATGGGGATATGCACAACGGCGCCGACTCGAACGAGGAACTCCGCGAAGAGCACCGCATCAAGATGCGCGGTCGGATCCTGCGCCGTTCCGCCTCGTTCAATGTCGCCCACGCCGTCGACAGCCTCGAACCGGGCACCGGCGCTCAGAGCATCCAACGCGCACTGACTCTGCTCAACCTCGTCGGTCTCATCGCCGGAGAACGCCGCGAAGGCGCGAGCCTGTCCGAGCTCGCCTCGATCAGCGGCCGTCCCAAGGCCAGCGTCCACCGCATGCTCCAGGCGCTCATCGCGATGGGCTATGTCGAACGTCTCGAGGAGGGCGGATACCGTCTCGGCGTGCAATCGCAGATCCTCGGTCAGCTCGCGCAGAAGTCGGTGGATCCCCTGGTCACCGAGTCGGAATCGAGTCTGCTGCGTCTGGCGGAGCTGAGCCGGGACACCGTGTTCCTCACCCTGCGCACCGGCAGCTATTCGATCTGCGCCCGCCGCGAGGAGGGTTTCGGAGAGATCTTCAACAACGCCCTGTCCGTGGGCGACCGACACCCGCTGGGCATCGGGGCCGGATCGTTGGCGATCCTCTCCGAGCTCTCCCCCGCCGAGGTGGACGCCCAGTTCGAGGCCAATGCCGAGATCCTCGCCGAACGATATCCGAAGGTCTCCGTCGAGGCGCTGCGCGACATCATCGACCAGGCCCGCATCGACGGCTTCGTCCACAATCCCGGGCTCTTCGCCAAGGGCTCGTGGGCGGTGGGCGTGCCGCTGCGCATCCGCGGCTCCCGCCCCCGCGCGGCTCTGTCGATCGCTTCGATCGCCGACCGCGTCACCGGGCTCCGGGTCGAACGCCTCGTCGCTCTGCTCCGCCGCGAGGCGCGGGCCATCGCCGAGGCGCTGTCGTCCCAGTCCGATCCGACCCCGGAGACCGGCGACCTCTGAGCCGACCCCTGCTCATCCGTTCGCCGAGGCGGTCCCCCGCACCGCGGCCACCGCCGCGAGGCTCTCGCCCAACCAGGTGACCGCCGCGGGGACGGGGCCCGTGCGGGTGACGAACGAGACCCGCCGCTGCCCGAGGTCCTGAACGGCGGGGCGGAGGACGACGGCGAAGTCCGTGTCGACGGCCGCCTCGGTGCTCAATGCACAGCCGAGCCCCTCGGCCACGAGGCCGTGGATCATCGACAGATCGTCGCTGCGCATGAGCTCCCGGGGTTCGTGGCCGAGTGAACGACAGACCCTCTTGAGCACCCGCACCGAGGCTTCGGCCTCGTTGCGGCTGACGATCCAGTCGACGTCGGTCATGTCCGCGACGTCGAGGGCCTCTGAGCCGGCAAGTGGTCCGTCGGCGGCGACCATGATCCGGTAGGGCTCGTCGAGCAGCGTGCTCAGCTGCAGGTCAGGACCGGTGAACTCGGGCAGATCCGGGATGTCGTAGATGATCCCGGCATGGACTTCTCCGGCCTGGAGCATCCGCACGACCTCACTCGGCTCGGCCTCGACGACCTCGACCCGCACCGAGGTCCGCGCTCTCAGCTCCGCGATCGCCGCGGGCAGCAGCCGCGAACCGATCGACGGGAACGACCCGATGCGGACGGTGACGGCGCCCGCATCTCGCTGGGCGGTGACGATCCGCTCGGCCCGGTCGAGCCCGGCGAGCACCGAGTCGACCTCGGCTGCGAAGGACTCCCCCAGGGCTGTCAGCCTCGTTCCGTGCCGCGACCGGTCGACGAGGCGGACCCGCAGATGCGATTCGAGGGTGCGCAGATGGTGGGTGACGGTCGGCACCCCGTACCCGAGCCTCTCGGCGGCTCGATTGAGACTGCCCTCGTCCCGGATCGCAAGCAGGACGCGGAGCTGCTGAAGATTCATCATGGCATATCCACTATGTCACTGTGTGCGAGATCTTGCTATATCCTCGTCCCCCACCGATCCCTACGCTGGGACTCATGCGTGCACACGATGACATGGTCACCGGACCAACCAACTCAGCGGCCACCTCGGCGACCACCCCCGCCGGGACGGCGCCGCTCACCGCGGCCACGCTCGCGGATGATCCCTGCCATCACGCGGCCCCGTACGCCGATGCCCTGCGCAGCCTGGCCGAGCAGGACTGGCTGCGTCTCCACGTACCCGCCCACCAGGGCAGCCGCGAGCACGCGCCGGGGCTGGCGAACGTCGTCGGCGAAGAGGCGCTGGGCATCGACTTCCCGATGCTCTTCAGCGGCGTCGACCAGGAGAACTGGCGGATGATCGACCACACGCGCATCCGTCCCATCGACCGAGCGCAGGCGCTGGCCGCCGAGGCCTGGGGTGCGTCCCGGACGTGGTTCACGACGAACGGGGCTTCGGGCGGCAACCACATCGCCACGACCGTCGTGCGCGGGCTCGGGCGGGAGTTCGTCTGCCAGCGCAGCGTCCATTCCTCCGTCATCGACGGCATCACCCACGCCGACCTCCGACCGCACTTCCTCCACCCCCGCGTCGATGCCGGGCTCGGCTCCTCCCACGGGGTAACACCCGCCCAGGTCGAGTACGCGCTGAGCGAGCATCCTTCCAGTTCAGCGGTCTACCTTGTGTCCCCCAGCTACTTCGGGGCGGTGGCCGACATCGCCGCCATCGCCGAGGTGGCCCACCGTCATGATGTCCCGCTCATCGTCGATGAGGCGTGGGGATCGCACCTCGGCCTGCACCCCGGGCTGCCGGTCAACGCCGTGCGCTGCGGAGCCGATCTCGTCATCTCGAGCACGCACAAGGGCGCGGGCTCGCTCACGCAGTCGGCGATGGTCCAGCTCGGTCACGGTCGGCTGGCCGAGCGTATCGAACCGCTCGTCGATCGCGTGGTCAGGTCGTATCAGTCGACCTCGTGCAGCTCACTCCTGCTCGCCTCCCTCGATGAGGTCAGGCGGCACCTCGTCACCCACCCCGAGGCGATCGGCGAGGCGCTGAGCACTGCCGCGGACGTCCGGGCCCGTGTCCGTGCGGATGCCCGCTTCCGCGATGCGACTCCGGACATCCTCGCGGGCCGCGATGCCGTCGATGCCGATCCGCTGAAGATCGTCATCGACACTCGGGGTGCCGGGATCACCGGATCGGACGCGCAGTACCTGCTCATCCGCGATCATCGGATCTACTGCGAGCTCGCGACGCCCTCGGCGCTGCTGCTGCTCGTCGGGGCGACTTCCCCGGTCGACGTCGAACGCTTCTGGTCCGCTCTGCAGGCGCTGCCGCGTTCGGAGTCCGAACCCGAGCGTCCGATCGTCCTCCCCGGCAGCTGCGCGAAGCGGATGGAGATCGGACAGGCGTTCTTCGCCGCCTCCGAGGTCGTTTCCGCCGCCGAGGCGGTCGGTCAAGTGTCCGCGGATGCTTTGGCCGCGTATCCGCCCGGCATCCCGAACGTCCTTCCCGGTGAGGAGCTCAGTGAGGAGGCTGTGACGTTCCTGCGGATGACCGCCGAGGCTCCATCGGGATACGTCCGCGGAGCCCAGGATTCACGGATGGAGACGTTCCGCGTCGTCGCCGACCGCTCACGTCAGCGTCCACCGCACACCGCATAACTTGGCACAGTGTCGGCAACTCGAGCGGTCGGCGTTCACACGGGAGCTGAGGTGCGCGGGCGGCGGGTTCCGCTGAGTATCAGCCCCGCAGACCGGCCAGCGCCACTTTGATCCGCTCGCGGGCATCGGGGTCGGTGTCTGCCATCGGTCGCCGAGATGACCCGACCGGAACGCCGCGGAGCTCGAGGCCGGCCTTGACCGACTGGATGAACGGCTCGGAGATCATCGCGTCGATCACCGGGTAGAGCCTCGTCCACTCCTCGCGGGCCCCGGTCAGATCTCCTGCGGCGATCTTCGCAGAGACGGACACGATCTCGGCCGGCACGACGTTCGCCGCTCCGGCGACCATTCCGGCGGCACCTTCGACGAGGCCGGAGTAGATGTAGCTGTCCCAGCCGATGAATGTGCCGATGACGTCGCTGTGGTGGTGGATGAGCTTGAGTCCTTGTTCCCAGTCCGCGCTGGAGTCCTTGATGTAGCGGACATTGGGGATCTCCTCGGCGAGGGTGCGCACCGTGTCAGGGTCGAGGTTGACCCCGGTGGCTCCGGGGATGTTGTAGAGCATGACGTCGATGTCGACGGCAGCGGCCACCGCGCGGATGTAGTCGAGCGTCTCGGCCAGGGTGAGCGGCTCGTAGTAGGGGGTGACGATCATGAGGACGTCGGCGCCGGCGGCCTGCGCGGCCTGGGACTGGCGAATGGCCTCGCGGGTCGTCGTCGCACCGGTCTGTGCGACGACGGGCACGCGGCCGGCGGCGCGGTCGATGACGAATCCGACCATCTTCTCGCGTTCCTCGGCGGTCATCGTGGCGAACTCGGCGGTCGATCCGCCGACGACGAGTCCGTCGACTCCGCCGTCGATCGACCGGTCGACGACACGGCCGAGAGCGTCGAAGTCGATGTTCTCCTCGGCGTCGAAGGGGGTGGTCAGGGCGGTGAGGACGCCGCGCAGCTGGGTGGTCATGATGCCTCCGAAGTGGTGGTTGCTGAAGTGGTGGTGGACGCGTGCGGGGTGACCCCGGTCGTCGTATCCCGCGCCGAGGCAGCGGCGGCGTCGTGCCGCGGCGGTTCGTCCTCGTTCGGGTGCTGGACCGGATGGTGCCTGCGGGTCTGACGGGCGGTGACGAGGATGTTCGCGGCCTCCTGCGCGGCGGTGAAGCCAGAGCTGATCGCGGTCTCGGTATACAGGGTGCCCATATAGTCGCCGGCGAGGAAAACCCTTCCCGACAGCGAATTGAGAGTGGGCTGCAGCTTTCCGCGCCCGGGGAAGCAGTATGGGGCTCCCGTGCGCCAGCGTTGGACATGGGCCTCTTCGATCATTCCGGCGAAGCCCGGCAGCACCTCGTCGAGATCGGCGATGTACGTGTCGAGGATGTCCGCATCGTCGAGGTCGAGCAGCTTGCGGGCCAGGCTCGCCGGCGAGAAGGTCATGATGCTGCCCCCGGGTTGGCGTTCGCTCTCGGTGCCGCGGACGATGTTGCCCTGATTCATGACGACGTTGAACGACCGCTTCGGGGTCGCGATCCCATACGCCCGATCCCAGGGCTGGGGTTCGGTCTCGTTGGTGAGGAACGCCGCAGAGACATAGGGGCCGTAGACGATCTTCGACAGCGCCTCGCGCTTGTCCTCCTGCAGATCGACCGCAACCCGGTGGGCGACCGTCGCGGGAGTTGCCAGCACGACGGAGAGCGCCTCGATCTCATGATCGATGTCGTCCTGCCGGTAGCGGACGACGACGTGGTCCTTCTTGTGGACGATCTCGTCGACTTTCGCATCCAGCTGGATGTTCTCCTGCAGCGGCGCAGCAATCGACTCGACGAGGTTCGACGGACCTCCGCCGATGCTGCGGTTGAGGCCCTGGCCGATGTTCCACACGAGACTGAAGTAGCCGATTCCGGCACCGGCGGCGAGTTCGTCGGGGTCGGCTGCCGAACGAGTGATCGTCGGCCGGAACATCGCCTCGGCGTCTTCGGAGAGTTCCCCGATGTAGTCGGCGAACGAGCGGTCGTTCTCGAAGTCGTAGATGCGCTGCTGGCGCATCTCCGAGCTTTCGTTCGGGCGCAGACGCACGGCGTTGGCATAACGGAGGACATCGGCCGAGACCTTGACGCCGGCTTTGATCATCGATGCCCGGTCCTTCAGCGACATCGGAATCCGGAACGGATACGACTGCACGGGTCCGTCGATGACCAGTTTGCCGTTCATCGATACCGCCGACAGAGATCCCGGGATCTCGCTCGTCCGCGTCTCGGTCTCGGTGATGAGTTAGTTGGTCGAGGACTTGCCTCCGGCGAACATGTGTCCGCCCCAGTTGAGGAAGTAGCGACCGCGGTTCTCCGACCGGATTCGCCCTCCGACTCTGTGGTTCGACTCCAACACCGTGATATCCCAGTTCCGCAGCCGCCATGCTGCGGACAGTCCAGCGAGTCCGCCTCCGACGATGACCGCATCCTTCATGGGGAACACCCCCTCTCTCACACGCGTCGACGCTTCGTCGCATCGACTCCTGCCCACACTCTAAGATGTGATCACATTCTTCGGCAAAAGATCCGCGCGGGTGATATTCGGCGATGTCCGGCGAGCCTCTCAGCCCGGCCGATTGCCCTCCGGACGGTCGAGCACGCTGCGGATGCGCTCGATCGCGTCCGACAGCGACAGTTCGGCGGCAGTGCGGGCCGCCTCGGCGTCACCGGCGTCGACAGCCTCCATGAGGCGGCGCTGGTGCTCGAGCAGCGGCGGCAGGTCGCCGGATTCGAGTGCGCGGCGAGCGCCGACGAGCTTGTAGGCCCGGCACCGCAGCCACAGCATCCGGATCGTGTCGACGAGGACGGGATTGCCGCCGGCCGAGTAGATCGTCGCCAGCAGTTCCTCGTCGTGGTCGAGGTAGGTCGAGGCGTCGCCGGCCGCGAGAGCGGACTCCATCGCGGTGAACTCCTCATCGAGCCGCGCCCGTCCGTCCGCATCCAGTCCGGCCACACCGTTGACCGTCGCCTCGGTCTCGAGCAGCAGGCGCACGGCGTAGATCTGCAGGAGCTCCTCGGCGGTGAAGGCCTTGACGACTCCGCCGCGATGCGGGCTGGTCTCGACGAGCCCGACCTCCTCGAGCCGAGCGATCGATTCGCGCACCGGCATCACGGACGTGCCGAGCTCGGCGGCGAGCTGGCGGATGCGCAGGCGATGACCGCTGGGATACTCACCGCTGAGGATCTTCGCCTGCATCGCCTCGAACACCTGATCCCCGATGCGCACACCGGGTTCACCTGCGGTCTCAGTCATGCTCGACAGTCTAACCTCGCCGAGGCGGCCCTCCCTTCACGCTCACCCATTGCGCCGCGGTCACCCGACCGGATAATGTGATCACATTCTGCCGATGGAGTTCGGCAGCTCCCGACAGCCGAACCGAGGAAGCGGAGGCCCCATGACCGTCACCACCGAACCCGCCATCGTCCGCGGCGAATCGACGAGTCCGCTCGTCACCGCCGAGGAGTTCCCACCACTCACCCACTTCATCGACGGCGCATTCGTCGGCGGTGCGGGTGAGAGTTCGTCGTCAGGGGCCACGAGCGACGCGAGTGCCGCCCCGACGACGATCGCCGACAGAGTTGAAGAGAACGCCGATCTGCTCATCCGTCTCGAATCGCTCAACACAGGCAAGCCGCGGGTCGTGTCCGAGGATGACATCTCGATGTCCGCCGATGTCTTCCGCTTCGCTGCCGGAGCCGGCCGGGCCTTCACCGAGATGGGCTCGGGTGACTACGTCGAGGGACACACCTCGGTGATCCTGCGCGAACCGGTCGGAGTCGTGGGAGTGGTTGTGCCGTGGAACTACCCGCTGCTCATTGCCGCATGGAAGATCGGCCCGGTCCTCGCGGCTGGGAACACCCTCGTCCTCAAGCCCTCGGAGCAGACTCCGCTGTCGACGCTGAAGTTCGTCGAGCTCATCGCCGACCTCCTCCCGGCCGGCGTGCTCAATATCGTCACGGGTCTTGGGCCGAGCGTCGGCGCCCGGCTGTCGTCACACCCCGATATCGATCTCATCGCCCTGACCGGCAGCGTCCCCAGCGGTCAGGCGGTCGCCACGGCCGCGGGCCAGAGCCTCAAGCGTGTGCACCTCGAACTCGGCGGCAAGGCTCCGGTCATCGTCTTCGATGATGCCGATCTGCAGGCGGCGGCCGAAGGCGTGCGCGAGGCCGGTTTCTGGAACTCCGGACAGGAATGCGGGGCCGGCACCCGGGTGCTCGTCCACTCCTCGGCGGCCGAGGAATTCACACGGCTGCTCGCCGAGCAGGTGAGCAGCTACGTCCTCGGCGATCCCCGAGGCGGGGACGATGTCGAGCTCGGACCGATGATCTCCGAGGCACACTTCGAGAGGGTGACGAGCTTCCTCGACCGCGCGATCGCAGACGGTGCTCGGCCCGTCGTCGGCGGCGCCGCACTCGAAGGCCCGGGATTCTTCGTGGCCCCGACCGTGCTCGCCGACGTGGCCCCGGGCTCCGAGGCCTCTCAGCACGAGATCTTCGGCCCCGTCGTCACGATCGAGACCTTCGAGACCGAAGACGAGGCACTCACCCGGGCGAACGAGGTTTCCTACGGCCTGGCCGCCTCGGTGTGGACGAAGGATGCCGCCCGCAGCCTCGATGCGCCGCGCCACCTCGACTTCGGCACGGTGTGGGTGAATTCGCACCTCGCATTGGCCGCCGAGGTGCCGTGGGGAGGCTTCAAGGGCTCAGGCTACGGCCGCGATCTCTCGATCTACGCCCTCAATGACTTCACCCGGACCAAACACGTCCAGATCAACCATTCCCGGTGAGAGGAAAGTGGTGTGCCCGCCGGGCCAGCTGATGAGCTGACTCGGCGGGCACAACCTGCAGGGTCACTGACCCGGAGGCCCTCCGTTGCCGAACATCGAGGTCGACTCCTCGGGAGCCTCGGCGCTGATCTTCGACAGCGCTGACTCGATCGAGGTCACAGTGGTCTGCGTGTCCTCGTCACCGGCTGCGGCCGCCTGCTTCGCAATCTGTTCGAGGGTCGACTTCGCAGAGCCGTCCTCGATGAGGGATGAGTAGAGCTTGGAATAGGCCTTCTCATAGAGTTCGTGGAACTCGTCGTTGTCGAGGAACCGCTCCTTGAGCACTCCGCTTCCACGCGATCCTCCTCCCTTGCCGCCGCCATCGGACGATCCGGCCGGCGCGCCTTCCTGACCACCGGCACCGTCCTGACCGCCGCTGGCGTCCTGACCGCCAGGGGGACCGCCTTCCGGCATGTCCTCGCCGCCGCCGGGCATCTGCTGCCCCGCGTCCTCGGCGGCCTCGTCCTCTCCGTCGGCTCCGGCCCCGCCGGGCATTCCGCCCATGCCGCCCATGCCGGTGAGGGAGAGATTGAGGTCCCAGGACAGGACGGTGAACTTCTCCTCATCCGTGTCGTACCAGAGATAGTAGTTGTTCCCCGGCCCGTCCATGGCGTCACTGTTGGACAACAGCTCCTGCGTGGCGAGATACGTCGCAAACGATTCGACGTCGACGTGCTCATCGAGCTCGTCGGCGAATTCCTCGTCGTCGGAGTTGTTGACGAAATCGAGGAGATCCATCACCGGCTGCATATCGTAGGATCCCTCCGCGTTGATCTGCTTGAAGGCCTCCTCGTAGTCCGTCGGATCCTCGCCGAGGTAGTCGAACGATCCGCTCGCACGTCCCTTGTAGAGCACGCCGTTCCCGTAATCGTCCGCCCACTGGGCATCGGGCGCATCGAGGACGAGGCGCGCAGCCGAGTCTCCGCCGTTGACGCTGACCGAGGTGAACGAGTAGTCCTGGGTCGTCTGGCCGGAGTCCTTGGTCAGGCTGAGCGCAAGTGCCTCATTGAGCGCCGTGTCCGAGCCCGAGGCCGCCGGTCGAAGCGCAACCTCGGAGTGCCCTTGATACGCACGTCCGTCTTCGTACTCATCGAAGCTGACGAGCCACGGCAGCTCTTCAGGACTGTCCTCGGACAGCTGCACCATTCCCATTCCGCCGCCTGGTCCGTCGCCCTGCTGGTCGTCGCCCTGTACAGCCTCACCCTTCTGGCCGTCATTCTGCGCGGCCTGACTCTTCTGGGCATCGTGCTGTGCGGAATCGTTCGAGGCACCGTTCGCCTCGGCGTCGGACTGCTGGGCCTGCTGTCCGCCCTGCGGCATCCCCTGCCCATCGGGCATCTCCGGGGCGTCGGCCCCGCCGCCACCGGGCATCCCGGAGTTGCCACGCAGGGACATCAGGGTCGAATTGCCCTTGAGGCGGAGTCCGACGTCTTCGATGAGCGTGCCGTCGATCGTCATGTCCGCCTTGATGAACTGCTTCTCCCCTTCGTCCTGGAATGTGGCCATCATGTCCTCGTACTCGGACTCATCGAAGGTGATCTCGATCAAGTGGCTCTTGCCGTCGAACAGATCTCCCTTCCCGGCGATGTCGTTGGTCACTGTGTCCTCGGAGACGAGCTGCGAAGTGATGTACGGCTTGACCGTATAGCTGCCGAAGATCAGCACAACGGCGACGAATCCGGCCGTGACTGCCGCAGCTGTCTTCCAGTAGTGGCGCAGCCGCACCGGGATCCGATGCCGCAGCTTCCGCTTCTTCTTCGTGCCGGCCACGGGCGCCTCGGCCTCCGCCGGCTGCCCGTCCGGTTGGGGGTCTCGGTGCTGTTCGGCCATGTCACATGTCCGTCTGGTCGTACCCGGTCAGGACCGTCGCCTTCTGCCCGACGTTGACCGACCGGAGTCGGGCGATGAGGTCGCTGGGCTCGACGCCCTTCTTGAGCTTCGCCGTGTAGCTGTGCTCCATGAGGGATCCGCCGCGGATACTCTCGGTGCTGATGAGCTCGTATTCGTCGGTCGCCGCGATGAGGATGTCGTCGAGCTGCGCAGCATAGTCGTCTCCGTCGGCCGGGACCTGCACCTTGACGACCTGGCGCTGGACGTTGAGAGCGAAGAGGTTGAAACGGTACATGACGTAGATGACGGCGCAGATGAAGATCGTCGCAATGACAGCGAGAGTGTAGAAGCGGGTTCCGCAGGCCATTCCGATGCCCATGACGAGGAAGATGAAGCCGACATCCCTCGTCTCCTTGATCGCATTGCGGAATCTCACCACCGACAGAGCGCCGACGAGTGCGAAGGCCCTCGCGATGTTCGATCCGACGATGAGCATGATGAGGGCGACGAGCATGCCGAGGATGATGAGTGTCTGCACATAGCTCTGGCTGTAGCTGACGTTCTGGTGCGTCGCCCGGTACACGAAGGCGACGACGAGGCTGCAGACGAAGGCGAGCAGCAGGGAGAGCACGACGTCCATGACGCTGAAGGTGCCGGAGAGGTCGGTGAGGCTGAAGTCCAAATTCATTCTGGTGGTGTTTCCTTCGATTCGTTGTTGAGGTGCGGGGTGCGGCCGTGTTCAGGCAAAATGCGGCCCTGCTCAGGCTGGGAGGGCCTGCTGGTCTTCCGGTGCGTGGAAGACGGAGCGCGGAGCGAGTCCGTGGGCCTCGACGCTCTGGCAGTACTTCGAGATCCGTTGGATCTGCAGTCCGTAGCGTGCGGCCATATCGGTGACCCAGTAGGGTGCACGCTCGTTGACCTTGACCTCCATGACGGCGAGGTCGGGACGGATGATGTACCGGTTCTCGGTCTCCGCCCGCAGATCGAAGTCGCGGTCGCGCCCTCGCACACGGTGGTCGAGGGTCACGCGCAGACCGAGGTCGGCGTCGATTCCCACATAGGGTTCGCGGCGATACCCGGTCATCGCCATCGGCCGCAGGTCGAGGCGGATGATGAGGTCGAGGACCTCGTCGACGAACGGCTGATCGGATGCCGCGACGCTGATGTGCTCACGACGGTCACACAGCGCGAGCGCTTGCCCGTAGGGCAGCATGACCCGCCGCTTCTGAGTGACCCGATTCACTCTCTGTTTGATCTCGACGGAGACCGGGCTGTTTTCGTCAGCAACCTCTCCGGTGTCTCCGTAACGCCGGATGCGCAGCTTCCGGCGGAACTTCAGCCCCTCGATCTTCTCGTAGTAGAAGCGAAGATGAGAGGTGTCGTAGTAGACGCTCCACACGCCGTAGCCGCGCGGTCCGGCGTAGGCGTCACGCTCCATGCGCTCATTGAGTTCGGCGCGGATATCCCCGACCTGGTTCGAAGGCACGAGGTATTTCAGTTCGTATCTGTTGAAGGCGTGCAGGCTGCTCGGAGCGCGCAAGCGGTCGCCCTGCTCGACCGGTCGGCCAACCCCTCCTGAGTCGTCGTCGGTCTCGCTTCCACTGAATCGCATACGGCACGATCCCCTCTCGTCAGCAACTGTGTCCCTGCGAAGTTAGGTAAACAATCGGTGAACGGACTATGTCCAACCTGTGTCGCAGCTGTGCGATGCTGAGGGAGAAGATGCGGGTCCGTGTTCTGCGGAGAGAGAACGACGCGATCTCGATCATCCGGGTGTCGGCCGACGGCCCTCAGGGTCCACAACAACGAACCGCGGCGTCGACAGACGAGTTCAGAGACTCGTCTGTCGACGCCGCGGTCTGTGGATGCGTCGAACCTCGTGCACCTCAGCGCAGCACGACGGTCCTCTTGCCCGAGAGGAACACGCGGCCGTCGCAGTGCCACTTCACGGCATTCGACAGCGCCTTGCACTCGGCGTCTCGGCCGGCGGCGACAAGATCCTGTGGGCCGAAGGAGTGGTCGACCTCGACGAGCTGCTGAGCGATGATCGGGCCCTCGTCGAGTTCGCTGTTGACGAAGTGCGCGGTCGCGCCCACGGTCTTCACGCCGCGCTCCCACGCCTGGTGGTAGGGCTTGGCGCCCTTGAACGAGGGCAGAAACGAGTGGTGGATGTTGATCGCCCGTCCGGTCAGCTCCCGGGCCAGGTCATCGGAGAGGACCTGCATGTAGCGGGCGAGCACGACGAGGTCGATCTCGAACCGGTCGACGAGTTCGAGCAGCTTCGCCTCCGCCTCGGGTTTGGTCTCCTTCGTCACCGGAATCCGGAAGAACGGGATGTGGTGCCACTCGACGAGCTCCCGATGATCGGGGTGGTTCGACACCACTGCCGCGATCTCGATCGGCAGCTCGCCGATCTGGGCGCGGAAGAGCAGATCGTTGAGGCAGTGCTCGAACTTCGAGACCATGATGAGCACCCGGCGCTTCTCCCCCTGCGGCCACAGCTGCCAAGTGGCACCGAATTCCTCGCCGATCGATTCGAAGTCCGCCCGCAATGCTTCGATGCCGTTGCCCGGCTCCTCGGAGACGCTGAAATCGATGCGCAGGAACAGGCGCTCGGTGAACTGGTCGTCAAACTGTTTGAGCTCCTTGATGTCACCGCCGTGGGTGAGCAGGGCCCCGGTCACCGAGTGGAGGATGCCCGGGCGTTCGTCGCATTCGAGGGTGAAGATGTAATCCTGCATGTCCAAATCTTCCTATTCAGTGGTGTGACAGTGGGAGGGGTGGTGCACAGTCGCCGGAGGCGATCAGCATTCGACGACGTTGACGGCCAGGCCGCCGCGCGAGGTCTCCTTGTACTTCGATTTCATATCGGCTCCAGTCTGCCGCATCGTCTCGATCGCCTGATCGAGGGTGACCCGGTGAGTGCCGTCACCGTGCATCGCGAGGCGAGCGGCGTTGATCGCCTTCACCGAGGCGATCGCATTGCGTTCGATGCACGGCACCTGGACGAGTCCGCCGACCGGGTCACAGGTCAGCCCGAGGTTGTGCTCGAGACCGATCTCGGCGGCATTCTCGACCTGCTCGGGTGTCCCGCCGAGGACGGCGCACAGTCCTGCGGCAGCCATCGCACAGGCCGAACCGACCTCGCCTTGGCAGCCCACCTCGGCGCCGGAGATCGAGGCGTTGCGTTTGAACAGGATCCCGATCGCCCCGGCCGTGAGCAGGAATTTCACGACGGCGTCGTCGGACATCTCTGCGTCGGTGACGAAGCGGTCCATGTAATGGAGCACCGCGGGAATGATGCCCGCAGCCCCGTTCGTCGGGGCGGTGACGATCCGTCCGCCCGAGGCGTTCTCCTCGTTGACGGCCAAGGCGTAGAGGTTGACCCATTCGAGGGCATCGAGCGAACCGGAGGCCGTGTACTCGGCGTCCTCGAGCTTCGCCCGCAGTTCGGGAGCACGCCTGCGGACCTTGAGCCCGCCGGGCAGCGTCGTCTCCTCACGCATGCACCCGTTGTGCACGCATTCGCGCATCACCGCCCAGATCGCCAACAGCTTCTCCCGCAGCTGCGCATCAGTGCGGGTCACTCGCTCGTTGACGGCCATGAGCTCCGCGATGCTCAGACCGTGCTCACGGCAGGCGGCGAGGAGTTCATCGGCCGTGGCGAACTCGATCGCCTGGCCCGTTTCTCCCTGGCCGGCCTCCCCTTCGACGGCATCCTGTCCGGCCGCCTGCTGCCCTGCCGTTTCGGACGCCTCGATCGCCTCGGCGGCGTCCTTCTCGGCTGCGAGCTCCTCGGCGGTGACGACGAATCCCCCGCCGACCGAGTAGTACTCGCGCTCGATGACCTCATCGCCCGCCTCAGCGCGGATGACCATCCCATTGGGATGGCCGGGCAGATTCTTCCGCAGGTGGAGGACGAGGTCCGTCTCCGGTTCGAATTCGATGACCAATCGCCCGCCGAGGTGGAGCTTGCGTTGCGTTTTGACCTCCTCGACCAGCGGGCCCACCTGGTCGGGGTCGAGCGTTTCGGGATCGAAGCCGCTCAACCCCACGAGCACCGCCGAGTCCGAACCGTGCCCGATGCCGGTCGCGGCCAGCGAACCGTAGAGTCCGACACGGACCCGACGGACCCGATGCAGGAGACCCTGCCCGTCGAGCTCCTCGACGAACCGCAGCGCCGCCCGCATCGGCCCCACCGTGTGTGAGGAGGAGGGGCCGATGCCGATCGAGAAGAGATCGAGGACCCCGAGTGCCATCAGCCGGTCCCCTCCGCCGCGACCCCGACGCCTGCACCCGAGCCCGCACCCTCGGTGAGGAACTCGGCCATGCCGTCGAGCAGCCAGCGGACGGTGAAGTCTGCGAAGCTCGCCCGCGGGTAGACACGGTATTCGAGCACCGATGAGTGGTGGAGGATTACGGGCACGGGTCCCAGAGCGGTGACGATCGCAGTGCCCACGCCGAAGGCGCGCGGGTGGAGGTCGGCGCGGCAGCTCTTCTCGAGGACCTCGCGGGCCCTCGACCCGGACAGCTGGAGGATCGTGCGGTTGGCCGAGAGGTCGACGGCCTGTCCGGGCAGTCCTTCGAGTCCCGCCTCGGCGACGAGGGTCTCCCCCGGCTGCTGCTGGCGGGAGACGTCGACGGCGAGGAACTCATCGGGACTCAGCCACAGGATGTGCAGTCCTGCACCATCGCCGGTGACCTCACCGACCCGGCGCGGCAGCGGCAGTCCGAAGGCGTCTTCGAGCGCACGACCCGAGGCCGAATCCGGCTGTGCGCGCAGTCCGAGCTGGACGGAGAACGGCAGCTCGCGCAGGGCGACCCGGCGGCCGCCGGCGGCACTCGCCTCGGCCATCGTCTCGGCCAGGTGTGCAGCCGGGGAGACCCGGAGGTCATCGAGCGAATCGGTTGTGACGAGGGTGTCTGTGGAGTAGGTGGTGTCAGCCATCGCGGCGGTTCCCTTCCGGATCATAGAAGACGGGCGAGGTGATCTCGACGTCGACCAGGGTGTCCCCGAGCGGGGACTGGACGATCTCGCCGGTCCGGTTGCGGCCGTTCTCGACGAGCGCGAGCCCGATGGGCCGATCGAGCGAGGGCGAGATGTAGGACGAGGTGACGTGCCCGATCATCGGCACCGGTCCTTCGTCCGGGGTGACCGGGGTGCCCGAGGTGATGAGCTGGGCGCCTTCGGCCAGACGCGTGGTCCCGTCGACGGGCAGCACGCCCACGAGGTGCTTGCGATCCTCCCGGGCCGTGTCGACCCGGGTGTAGGAGCGTTTGCCGATGAAGTCCTTGACCTTCGAGACGATCCACTCCATACCCGCATCCTGCGGGGTCACGGTCCCGTCGGTGTCCTGCCCGACGATGATGAAGCCCTTCTCGGCACGCAGCACGTGCATGACCTCGGTGCCGTACGGGGTGATGTCGAACTCGGCCCCCGCCTCGGCGACGGCCTCCCAGACCGCGAGCCCGTAGAAGGTGTCGACGTTGATCTCGAAGGCGAGCTCTCCGGAGAACGAGATCCGGCAGATACGGGCGGGAATGCCGTTCGCCAGGGTGGTCTCACGGAAGCCCATGAACTCGAAGGCCTCGTTCGACACATCGAGGTTCGGTGCGACCTTGGCGATGACATCGCGGGACCGGGGTCCGGCCACGGCGACGGTCGACCACTGTTCGGTCACCGAGGTGAAGACGACGTCGAGGTCGGGCCATTCGGTCTGGTGCCATTCCTCGAGCCATTCGAGGACGGTCGCCGCCCCGCCGGTCGTCGTCGTCATGTAGTAGCGGTCCTCGGCCACGCGCAGGGTCACGCCGTCGTCGAAGATCATTCCGTCGGGCTTGCACATCAGCCCGTAGCGGCCCTTGCCGACCCCCAGCTTCTTGAAGCCGTTCGTGTAGATCTGGCCGAGGAACTCTCCGGCGTCCTTTCCGCGGATCTCGATCTTGCCGAGCGTGGAGGCGTCCTGGAAGCCGACGGATTCGCGTACGGCCTTGCCCTCGCGCAGCACCGCGGCCTCCATGTCCTCACCCGGTCGCGGGTAGTACCAGGGCCGCTTCCATTGGCCGACGTCTTCGAATTCGGCGCCGTGGGCGACGTGCCAGGGGTGGATCGAGGTGACTCGGGCCGGGTCGAAGAGTTCGCCCTTGCGCCGTCCGGCCAGTGCCGCGAACGGCACGGGTGCGAACGGGGCGCGGAAGGTCGTGTGCCCGACCTGTCCGAGGTCGTCGGCCTTCCCCAGCACCGAGGCGATCGCGCCGATGGCGTTGACCGCTGAGGTCTTGCCCTGATCGTTGGCCGTCGAGATCGAAGTGTAGCGCTTGATGTGCTCGACCGAGCGCATGCCCGCGCTCATCGCCCGCTGCACGTCGGCGACGGTCTGGTCACGCTGGAAGTCGATGAAGTGCGTGGTCAGCGCGTCGTGGTCGTCCTCGGCCGAGGTGACCAGCCACAGTGGGCGAGCCGGGGCGTAGGCCATCGCGGAGGCTGCCGGGACGCTGAGCGCAGCCGGGAAGCCGGTCCGGTTCGCCGCCTGGTTGCCCGCCTCGGCGCCCTGACGCAGCGCCGCTTCGAGGGAATAGTCTCCGGTGACGGAGCCCGCCGTGAACTGGTCGCGGACGGGGGTGGTGGGCACGAAGGCGGCGATATCGGCGTTCCAGTGGATCGGGCCCTTGCGCTGCCCGTGGAGGTGGATGACCGGCGAGTGTCCGCCGGACACGGCGAGCAGGTCGACGGCGATCTCCTCGCCTGCACCGGCAGCGACGCCGTCATCGTCGAGGGAGGCGACGGTGATCGCGCTGATACGTCCGTCAGCCCCCCCACCGGCGGTGCCGGTGACGGCGGCGCCGAGGATGAGACGCGTGCCCGTGGATTCGGTGACGGATTCGGCCACCGCCGAGGCGGTCGGGCGGGAATCGATGACCGCGGGGACGGTGATGCCTGCCGCGTGGAGGTCGGTCACGAGGTCGTAGGCGGAGTCGTTCGTCGTCGCCACGGCAATGTTCTGCCCTGCGGCGACGCCGTAGCGGCCGAGGTAGGTGCGCACGGCCGAGGCGAGCATGATGCCGGGACGGTCGTTGTCGGCGAAGACGATCGGTCGGTCGTGGGTGCCGGTGGCGAGCACGACCTGGCCGGCGCGGATGTGCCAGACCTTCTGGCGCACCCCGTGACCGCCGGCCGTGTCGACGGCATCGGTGCGATCTTCGAGGGCGACGAAGTAGTTCGAGTCGTAGCTGCCGAAGACCGTGGTGTTCGGTACGTAGGTGAGCTCTTCGTGCTCGGCGAATCCGGCGACGGTGGACTCGACCCAGGCGGTGGCGTCCTGACCGTCGATGGTCTCGGCCGTGGCCGGTCCCGCCGAGAGCAGGGAGCCGCCGGGCAGGGACTGGTCATCGAGCAGCAGGGTGCGGGCCCCGGACTTGCCGGCCTCCCGGGCGGCGGCGAGTCCGGCGGGGCCGCCGCCGACGATGAGGACGTCGGTGTGCACGTGCTTGTGTTCGTAGGTCAGTTCGTCCTGGCCCGGGTCGAGGATGCCGAGCCCGGCGAGGTAGTCGGCTTCGAGTCCCTCGGCGATGGCGACGCGGGTGGCGGGCAGCATCGACTCGGAGACGTCGCCGGGGAACCGGGAGTGCACGCGGACGAGCGCATTGGACTCCTCGACGCCGGCGCCGAGGATGCCGCGGGCCCGTGACAGGTAGGTCGAGTTGCCGCAGTCGATGCGGCCGGCGGCGATGAGGGCGCTGGCGATCGTGTCACCGGCGAAGCCCGAGTAGGTCGCTCCGTCGACGGTGAAGTCGATCGGGCGGCTGGTGTCGATGCCGGTGGCACCGGGCAGACGGGTGGTGTTCGTCATCGAACCTCTCCTTGCGTGTCGGGACGGGGCGAGCCGATCGGGTAGATCGCGGTGAAGTCGTAGGTGGCCGTGTCGCGGACGGCGTTGAACCACTTCCGGCAGCCGGCGCTGTGGCTCCACATCTCGGCGTAGGCACCGCGGTCGTTGGCACGGTAGAAGAGGTACTCGGCCCATTCCCTGTCGGACAGGGCGTGTGGGTCTTCGGGGTAGGGAACGTGGGCCTGTCCGCCGTAGTGGAATTCGGTTTCGTCCCGCGGCCCGCAGTTCGGGCAGTGGATGAGCAGCATGTCGGTCCTTTCAGTCCGGAGCGTCGACTCGCTCAGTGCGCCACGGCGGCGGCGCCGTGTTCGTCGATGAGGTGGCCGGTTTCGAAGCGGTCGAGGGCGAACGGGGCGTTGAGCGGGTGGGGTTGGTCGTTGGCGATGGTGTGGGCGTAGGTGAAGCCCGCTCCAGGCGTTCCCTTGAAACCGCCGGTTCCCCAGCCGCAGTTGGCGTAGAGTCCCTGAACCTCCGTCTTCGATACGATCGGTGAGGCGTCGAGGGTGACGTCGACGTTGCCGCCCCAGGTGCGCAGCACATGCGCCCGGGCGAAGATCGGGAACAGCTCGATCGCGGCGGCCAGCTGCTCTTCGATGACGTGGAAGCCGCCTCGTTGGCCGTAGCCGTTGTAGGAGTCCACGCCGGCGCCCATGACGAGTTCGCCCTTGTGGGCCTGGGAGACGTAGACGTGGACGTGGTTGGACATGACCACGGTCGGGTGCACAGGTTCGAAGAGTTCGGAGACCAGGGCCTGCAGCGGGTGGGTCTGGATCGGCAGACGGATCCCGGCCATGTCGGCGAGCACCGAGGAGTCGCCGGCCACGGCGAGGGCAACCTTTTCGGTGGCGATCGGTCCGCGGTTCGTCTGCACGCCGACGACCTGGTTGCCGATGCGGTCGATGCCGGTGACCTCGCAGTTCTGGATGATGTCGACGCCCATCTCATCGGCTTTGCGGGCGAACGCCCAGGCCACGTGGTCGTGCTTGGCGATGCCGGCGCGCGGCTGGTAGGTGCCGCCCATCACCGGGTAGCGGAGGTCATCGCCGATGTTGATGATCGGGCAGACTTCCTTGACCTGCTGAGGATCGAGCCATTCGGCGTCGACGCCGTTGAGCTTGTTCGCATTCACCCGGCGCTGGGATTCGCGCACGTCCTGGAGGGTGTGGGCGAGGTTGAGCACGCCGCGCTGGGAGAAGAGGAAGTCGTAATCGAGTTCCTCGGGCAGCTGCTCCCAGAGCTTGAGCGACTTCTCGTAGATCGCCGCGGACTCGTCCCAGAGGTAGTTCGAGCGGATGATCGTCGTGTTCCGGGCCATGTTGCCTCCGGCCAGCCACCCGCGCTCGAAGATGGCGATGTTCGTCATCCCGTGGTTCTTCGCCAGGTAGTAGGCGGTGGCCAGGCCGTGTCCGCCGCCGCCGATGATGACGGCTTCGTAGGACTTCTTCGGCTCGGGGTTGCGCCACAGGAAGTCGGGGTGTTCGGGAAGCTGGTCAGCCATCAGCGTGCTCCGATCTCTGAGATGGTGGGGTAGAGCGGGTGGTTCTGCGCGAGTGCGGTGACCCGGGCGCTCAGTTCGGCGATGGTCTCCGGGCTCGCCCCGTTGTCTTCGGTGCCGGCCTTGAGCACCTCGGCGATGATGTCGGCGACCTCGACGAAGGCCTCGGAGCCGAAGCCGCGGCTGGCCAGGGCCGGGGTGCCGATCCGCAGCCCCGAGGTGACCATCGGCGGACGTGGATCGTTCGGAACGGCGTTGCGGTTGACCGTGATCCCGATCTGCGCCAGCAGATCCTCCGCCTGCGTTCCGTCGAGCACGGAGTTCCGCAGATCGACGAGGACGAGGTGGACATCGGTGCCGCCGGTGAGCACGGAGATCCCACGGTCGCTGACATCGGGCTCGGTCAGGCGGCGCGCGAGTTCCGCAGCACCGGCCAGAGTCCGCTTCTGCTTGTCGACGAAGGTGTCCGTGGCCGCGAGCCCGAAGGCCACGGCCTTGCCGGCGATCACGTGCTCGAGAGGGCCGCCCTGTTGACCGGGGAAGACCGCGGAGTTGAGCTTCTTCGCGATGTCCGCGTCATTGGTGAGGATGATGCCGCCGCGCGGTCCCCCGAGGGTCTTGTGCGTCGTCGAGGACACGACATGGGCGTGTGGGACCGGCGAGGGGTGGAGGCCGGCGGCGACGAGACCGGCGAAGTGGGCCATGTCGACCATGAGGTAGGCACCGACTTCATCGGCGATGCGTCGGAACTCGGCGAAGTCGAGCTGCCGGGAGTAGGCCGACCAGCCGGCGACGATGAGCTTGGGCTGGTGTTCCTTGGCCAGGCGCTCGACCTCGTCCATGTCGACGCGGCCGGTGTCGTCGTTGAGCCCGTAGGGGACGATGTTGTAGAGCCGACCGGAGAAGTTGATCTTCATCCCGTGGGTGAGGTGGCCCCCGTGGGCGAGGTTGAGTCCGAGGGCGGTGTCGCCGGGACGGATGAGGGCGTGCATGACCGAGGCGTTGGCCTGAGCACCGGAGTGGGGCTGCACATTGGCGTACTCGGCACCGAAGAGGGCCTTGACCCGGGCGATCGCGATGCGTTCGATCTCGTCGACCTGCTCGCAGCCGCCGTAGTAACGGCGACCCGGATAGCCCTCGGCGTACTTGTTCGTCAGCACCGATCCCTGCGCGGCCATGACCGCTGAGGCGGTGTGGTTCTCCGAGGCGATCATCTCCAACCCCTCGCGCTGGCGGTGCAGCTCGGCATCGATGAAGCCGGCGATCTCGGGATCGAGTTCGCCGAGGTGGGTGTTCAGCTCGACGGGTTCGCGACTGGGGAACACTTCACCGTGGGGCGCTGTCGTGTCGGCGGCGTCCTCGGTGCGGGTGATGACTTGCTCTGGCATGGATCTCCTCCGATCGGCCGACGAACCCGTCACTCGGGTTGATCGTCAACTCATATATCAGATGCGTTCCTGTAGTCTAGAACGCGAAACTTGAGAAGTGCAATGCCCAGGCAGAGAATTTTTCTGCAGTCGTTTTGAGAGCACAGGCGCCAGTCGCACTGGAAGCGAACAGCGCACAGAAAGCAGTCGCGTAGGAAGCAGAGAGAGGAGATGAGTTCAGTGGCAGACACCCCCGGAGGCCGGTCCTCCCTGGCCGAGCACGCCTACGAGGTGCTTCGTCACCGACTCATCATGCTCGACATCGCTCCCGGCGACGCGATCAACGAGGCCTCACTGAGTGCCGAACTCGAGGTCGGCCGCACGCCGATCCGCGAGGCGCTCAAACGACTCGAGGGCGAACATCTCGTCAACTCGTACCCGCGGCGCGGCACTTTCGCGAGCAATGTCGACATCACGGATCTCGCTGCGATCACGGAGATGCGCGTAGCCCTCGAGCCGATCGCCGCCCGCCGGGCCGCGCGGAACATCACCCCGGAGCTGCGCGCGGAGTTCGCCGAGACGATCACGGCGATCAAGAACCTCGACCCGGAGCAGGACGCGCGCACCCTCATCGAGCGCGACCTGGGTGTCCATCGCCTCATCTATCGCGCGGTCGACAACCTCCACCTGCAGGAGACCCTCGTCCACCTCGACGATCTCGCCACCCGCATCTGGTGCCTCGTGCTGCCACGGATCCCCGATCTCATCGGTCACATCCGCGAGCACATCGGTCTGCTCGAGGGCATCCTCTCCGGCGACGAAGACCAGGTCGCCTCCTACGCGGGCGAGCACGTCCGCGAATTCGAGACCACCGTCCGCTCCGCACTCACGTAGGCGCGCACTCACCGCTCTCGCGACCCTTCTCGCGCCTGCCCAGCCTGACCCTTGTCTCCTGGGGGCGGATCCACCTCCAGGAGACACGCTTGGCGGCCAGAGCGCTCCGGTCCGCCCCGCCTCTCGCCCATGAGCCCGTTGGCTCGCGCGCGAAACAGCTCCCCGAACCCGTCCTGTGATCACAGATGTTGACGAGATCACATTCGGTCGCTAACGCTCTTGCCTGACATATCCGTTGTCGATCTGACTTATCCCTCAACGAAGAAGGAACACATGGCAGACACCACCTCGACCAAGACATCCCGCCTGGCCACCACCGAGAAAGTCAGCGTCCTCCGCGTCATCACCTACGCGGGAGCGATCATCGCCTTCCTCACCAGCCGCCGCGAGCAGTTCGAGAAACCCTCGGGCGTCTTCTATCACTACTGCGGGAAGTACCTCGGAACGTTCATCGGCGGGATCGCCCTGGCCGCGGTCGTCGGACTCACGGTCTGGTTCGGGTTGACCAGCCTCGTGGACATCATCGGCAAGATCGGACCGATCATCGTCATCGTCGCGATCACCCTGGGCATCTACGGCATCATGCGCGACCCCGAGGGCATCACGGCCGGCAATGCGATGCTGCCCCGCCTCGACGTCAATCAGGCATCGTCGAACTGGTTCCTCTCCGGCCTGTCATACGTCGGTTTCTGCATGCTCTGGCTCGCGGCCTTCCTCGCGGCACTCGGCAAGACCGTGAAGAACCGTCGCGAAGCCACCGCGGGTGGACTCGTCGGCGGCATCGCATTCTCCCTCGCCTGCATGGTCGTCGGACTCGGACTACTCGCGAACATGGCCGAGGTCTTCGACGCCGAGATCCCCATGCTCGTCCTCGCCAGCAGCCTCGGCCCCTGGGTGGGCGCACTCATCTCCGTGATGATCCTCGTCGGCATCTACACCACGGCCATCCCGCTGCTGTGGACGGTCTCGGCACGCTTCTTCGACGACAAGACGAAGAAGTTCAAGTACCTGACGATCGTCCTCGCCGCCGTCGGCACGGTCATCGGCCTCGTCCTGCCGTTCTCGCAGATGGTCAACATCGTCTACGTCATCAACGGCTACGTCGGAATCGTCCTGCTGGCCCTGATGATCATCCGCACAATCCGCCACCTCGCCACCCGCAGCAGGGCCTGACCTTTCCCCTCGCCGAGACCGCTCTTCCTCCCGCTTCCACAATGGTTGCGCCGCCGGCAGCAAACGACACCCCCCACACACGCCGAAGGCCCCGAGCGACATTCACGTCGCTCGGGGCCTTCAGCACATCACCGCGTGAACCGCGGCAGTATCGACTACTCGACGATCGCTACCTGCTCGACACCCGACCGAACAGGTTCGCGATCGGCGCCAGCAGCAGCGGTCTGGCCGCGAACCAACCGGCCACGACCACGACCATCGCCACAACGAACCAGATGAGTCCGGCCCAGCCGAGCGCATTCGTGCCAGCGAACATGTACCCAAGGTTCTGCCGCATCCCGGTCGAGAACACAAGGAACACGTGCACGAGGATGAACATCACGAAGAACAGCATCGTCGGGAAGTGGATCGCCCGAGCCAGCGGCGCCGGGTAGATCTTGTTCAGCGTCGTGGCGTTCTTCGGCCACCATTCACTCATCCGCACACCCGTGATCGCGGCCAGAGGCGCGGCGATGAACACGACGATGAAGTACATCAGCTGCTGGAGCGCGTTGTAGTTGACCCACGCGTTCTCCATCGGCCACTCCAGCGTCGCGTACTGCAGCATCGCCGACAGCGCGTTCGGGAACACCTCCCAGCTCGTGGGCACGATGCGCGCCCAATGACCGGAGGCGAAGAGGAGCACGACGAAGACCACGCCGTTGGCCAGCCACAGCAGGTCGAGACCCGTGTGCAGCCAGAGGTTGATGCTGACCTTCTTCCCACCCTTCTTCGGGGTGTAGAACGCCGGCGGCTTCTGTTGGTGACGCACCTGCAGACCCGACCGGATGATGAGCACCATGAAGAAGATGTTGAGGAAGTGCGTCCACCTCGCCCACGCTGGGAAGCCCGCGTCGACGAAGTCGGGCTGGTGGTACTCGCCCGGGTAGCGTTCGAGGAACTCCGGCACACCAGGCAGAGTCGTGACACCGCGGGCGGCGAGGATGAGAATTCCGGCCGCGACGACGAGCCCGCCGATCGACAGGCCGATGAGCTTGGCCCACTGGCCCAGCGTCTTCGAACCGATCATGACCGGTTCCTTCGTGGCAGCAGGCTTCGCCGAGGTGGCGCTGCCCGATCCCGATGACGTGGACTTCGCGGCCGGTTTCGCGGCGGCCTTCGCAGCCGGCTTGTCCGCGGTGCGGGCCGCGGCCTTGTCGTCGGCCTTCGCCGCGGGCTTGGCCATCGGCTTGCGCTGGGCGGGCTTCTTCTCCGCTGCGTCCTCGGATTTCTTCTCCGACGCCGAGGCGGCTCCCGCTGCGGCGGCACCTGCACCGGCGGCGGCTCCCGCACCTGCGGCTGCCGCACCGGCTGCGACGCCGCCGATTCCGGTGCGTCGACCCTGTGGCTTCGTGTCTGCGTCGGCTGCAGGCTTCGATTCCTGCTTCGCGGCCTCGCCCGACTGTGTGGCTGCGGCGGCCGCGCCCGCGGCAGGTTTGACCGCTCGTGCCGGGGCGAAGCCTTCCGGCGGCCAGGGGTCTCCCCCAGCGGTGCGCGGAAGTCCACGGCGCAGAGGCACATCGGACTTCTCGCCCGAAGCGCTCGACGCTGCAGCTGCGGCAACGCCGGCACCGGCTCCTGCTGCTGCGGCCGCTGGCGCAGCCGAGGACCCGGAACCCGATTCGGTCTGAGAGTCGGCCTGGGTGTCTGTCTGTTCGGATGCGGCGTCGGCCTGCTCCGTGGACGATTCCGCGGAATCGGCTTCGGCGCTGTCGTCGGCCGGGGCATCCCCGGTTGCTGACGCAGTGGAGGCTGACGCTCCCGCAGCCTTGACGCCTGCGGGCGCGAAGCCTTCCGGCGGCCAGGGCTCTCCACCTTCGACGCGCGGCAGGCCACGGCGCAACGGCACCTCAGCAGCTCCAGCCGCTGAAGAATCATCGGTAACGGCAGCGGCGGCCGGGACAGGGGAACCCGACTCCTCAGCCGAATCGTCGGCTGTGGAACCTTCGGCAGAAGACTCTTCGGGCGTCGGCTCTTCGACGAAGCCGGTCATGTCCTCGGCAGGGGCGCCCGCATCCTCGGCGGATGCAGGTCCGGGTTCGCCGCTGGCCGCGGCAGCCGCACCGGTGGCCTTCACTCCGGCAGGAGCGAAGCCCTCCGGCGGCCAAGGCTCTCCACCTTCGACACGCGGCAGACCGCGACGCAACGGCACCTCGGCCTCCGCGGCAGCGGGCACGCCCGGCTCATCCGAATCGTCGGCAGTGTCCTCGACCGAATACTCGGCGTCAGCGGAGGCGGCGGTCTCCGTCGGTTCCTCAGCGTCGGTCACATCAGGCTCGGCCACCTCGGCGGGGGAACCTTCATCCAGTTCCTCCGTGTCCGACGCTTCCGCGACGAACGTCGCGCCCTCTTCCAAGGGCTCGCCGATGGTGCCCTCCGGTGGCCAGGGGTCACCACCTTCTACTCGGGGCAGGCCCGAACGCAGTGAACTGGAATAGGTGGCCATATCAGGACTTGTTCTCTTTCAGGGTCTCGATCGCCTGCGGGACGACCTTGAACAGGTCGCCGACGACGCCGAAGTCCGCGATGTCGAAGATCGGAGCTTCGCCGTCCTTGTTCACAGCGACGATGGTCTTCGAGGTCTGCATACCGGCCTTGTGCTGGATCGCACCCGAGATGCCCAGCGCCACGTAGAGCTGCGGGGACACGGACACACCGGTCTGACCGACCTGGTGCGACTGCGCGATGTAGCCGGCGTCGACGGCCGCACGGGAGGCGCCGACAGCGGCACCGAGGACGTCGGCGAACTCGCCGACGAGTTCGAAGGACTCCTCCGAACCGACACCGCGACCACCGGAGACGACCTTCTGCGCACCGCGCAGCTCGGGTCGTGAGGAGGTCTCGACGATGGCTTCGAACGAATCGATCGCGGCGGCACGCTTACCGGAATCGGCGACCTCGAGGGCCTGCGCATTGGCCGACTGAGCCTCGGCGCGGGTCTCGATCGCACCGAGACGCACCGTGATGACGGGGGCACCGAAGGTCGGAGCCGACGACGCGGTGTAGCCGCCGCCGTAGACGGAGTGGTTGGCGACGATGCCCTCGGAGTCACGTTCGACGCCGATGGCGTCGACGCACACCGCCGAACCGGTGCGCACGGCGAAGCGGCCGGCGATGTCGCGGCCGTCGAGGGTGTTGGGCACGAGCACCGCGTCGGGAGCGGTGAGCTCGGCGGCCGAGGCCACGGCATCGACGGCGGCCGTGCCGAGGTTGCCTTCGGCGAGCTCGGCGGTCAGGGTCGCGGTGGCACCGAGTTCGGCGGCCTTTTCAGCTGCGGCATCGGCACTGCCGGAGGCGGCGAGCACGAGCGCGACGGGCGAACCGATCTCGGAGGCGCCGCCGAGCAGCTCAGCGGCAGGCTTCTCCAGCTGACCTTCGGCATCGGCGGTGAGGACGACGAGAATGGCATCCTGCGGGAATTCTGACATCACGATTCTCCTTAGGCCAGACGATTCTTGGTGAGGTATTCGGCGAGGTCAGCTCCGCCATTGCCTTCGTCGGCGACCTTCTCGCCGGCTTCACGCGGCGGCTTCTCGGCGACGGTGACCATGATCGAGCGGGCCACCGACTGATCATCCGCGTCGATCTCGAGATCGGACAGGCCGATGACTTCGAAGGGCTTCTTCTTCGCGGCCATGATGCCCTTGAAGTTCGGGAAACGCGCCTCGGGCAGAGCCTCGGTGATCGAGATGACGGCGGGCAGTTCGGCCGAGACCTGCTGCTGGCCGCCTTCGATGGCACGGGTGCCGGAGACCTTGCCGTCGGAGATCTCGACGGCGGTCAGACCGGTCACGTGCGGGTAGTCGAGGTGCTCGGCGAGCATCGCCGGCATCATCCCGCCGTTGCCGTCGGTGGAGACGTTTCCGGTGATGACGAGGTCGAATTCGCCGCGGCGGATGGCGGCGGCGAGCACCTCGGCGGTCAGGCCCAGGTCGGCTCCGGGAAGGCCCTCATCGGCCACGTGCACGGCATTGTCGGCACCCATGGCCAGGCCCTTGCGGATCGTGGCGGTCGCGGTGTCGGGCGCCATCGAGACGACGGTCACCTCGGTGTCGCCATCGCTGTCTTTGCTCGACAGCGCGACCTCGAGGGCGCGTTCACCGATCTCGTCGAGGACAGCTTCGGAGGCGCCGCGATCGGCGAGCCCGGTTTCCAAGTTCAGCTTCCGGTCGCCGTAGGTATCCGGGACCTCTTTGACCAACACCGCGATCTTCAAGGATGACTCCTAATTCGTTGAAGCAGTTCCAGCTGCAATGAGACTTCCGTCTCATAATCTACAGGTGGCTGTTTCGTCTCCGTAAGCCGGGTCCGTCCGAATCCGGCCTTGTGTCCAGTCACCATGGTACGTGGGACGCACCACAGATATCTTCGTTACTGTACGAACGATCGACAGAATTTGTCCAATGTCACGAACGCCCATCGCCGAGGCGGGGGTTGCCGGGCACGGATCACACCCGCGCCGAGGCGGGATCCGGGGATTGGGCACGGGGCCCTAGAATGGGGAGCAGATCAGGCCGCAGAGATCAATGGTGAAGGAGCGCCCCGTGGCATTCGACCTCGACGACATCGACCGCAGCATCATCGCTGCCCTCGTCGAGGATTCGCGGCTGAGCGTGCGCCAGCTCGCCGAACGCGTCCACATCTCCCGTTCGGCCGCGCACAAGCGCTTCACTACTCTCATCGATTCCGGGGCGATCCGGAAATTCACCGCTGAGGTGGACCGCAGTGCGCTCGGCATGACCGTGACCGCCGTGGTCGTCGTCAAGATCGGCGAGCGCCCCTGGCCTCAGGTCCGCGATGACCTGGCCGCGCTGCCCTTCGTCGAGAAGGTGCAGGCCGTCAGCGGTGACATCGATGCGCTCGTGACCGTCAATGCCCCGGACAACACGGCCCTGTCGCAGGTGATCCTGCGCCGCATCCACGAGGTGCCCGGGGTCGTGTCCTCCCGGTCGCTGCTCATCCTCGACGAGGCGGAAGGGCACCGACCCGGAGCCGGCTGAGCCAGCGGCCCGGTGATTCCGGGACCGGCTCAGCCACCTCGGCGAATCAGTCCTTCCGGTACTCCTTGATGGCCTTCTCCGCCATCTTCAGTCCGTATTCCGCATCGGAGTAGCCGGCGATCGTGGCCTTGCCGATCGGGTAGACATGACCGGCCTTGACCGCGGGCAGTTCCTTGAACACGGCCGAGTCGATGAGGGTCGTGGTCAGCTCGTCGTAGTCACCGCGCAGATCGGAGTTGACGAAGATGATGTCGGCATCGTCAAGGCTCTTGTCGAGGACCTCCATCGAGATCTGAGCTTCGGGCTCGACCTTTCCGGATTTGTTGCCGCCCTGCTCGGCCTCGCCGTACTTCTCGACCATCGTGTCCTCGTCGGCCGACCAGTCGAAGCCGAGCGGGGAAAGGATGGTGCCGAGCATGTTCTCACTGCCCCACAGGTAGGCGGAATTGTCCTCGAATGATGAGGCCGCGCCGATGGTCGTGCCCTTCGTGACGTCGGCGTACTCGTCGGCGATCCGCTTCTGCTCGGCTTCGAACTCGCTGCCGAGCTGTTCGAGTTCATCGGTCTGATTGACCGCGTCGGCCACTTCCTTGACGCGCTGCTTCCACTGCGCACGGTCGCCGCCGCGCAGTGTGAACTGATAGACGGGGGCGATCTCCTGCAGCTGTTCGATCATCTCGGGTTCCTGCGTGTTCGGCGACAGGATGAGGTCGGGGTCCGCCTCGGCGATCTTCTCGAGATCGGGCTCCTCCTGGGCAACCACCGGGATCTCGCCCAACTGGTCCACCCATTCCTCGGGCACGCCCGTTTCCATGAATGCACCCTGCCCTACCGGCGGGACGTCAAGGTCCATGAGCGTCTCCGTCGCCGCGTAGTGCAGCGTGACGATGTTCTGCGGGTCGGCCGGCACCTCGACCTCGGTCCCCGACGAGTCGGTGACGGTGCGCGTTTCGTTCGAGGACTCGCCTGAGGCCTCCGCGTCGCCGCCGCCCCCACAGCCGGCCAGCAGCGCCAGACCCGCGGCACAGGCGATCACGGCACGAGTGATGCGATTGATTCTCATGTCTTCTTTTTTCTTTCTGTCGGGCGAACCTTCGGCTCGATCAGCGCCGAAAGTTCGGCTCCACGGTGGAACTCTGTGGGCAGGTGCCGTCCGGTGCTCAGCGTCTGTCGGCGATGACGGCACGGCGGAAGCGTCCGAAGCCCCAACCGATGTCGACGACGTCGACGGTCGCGACTCCGAGCTCGACGAGGAGGTCTCGCACCTCGTCACTTGTCCAAGAGACGTGGCCGGTGGCGGCGAAGGTGGACACGAGCTCTTCGGCCTGGTGGTCGTCGGCTTCGGCCTCGTCGGTGAAGGGTTCGACGATGACGAGACTGCCGCTGTTCTCGATCACGCGCGCGAGCAGACCCCGGGCCTCGACACGCGAGCGTCCGGTCAGGCCCGCAAGGAGCAGGGTGGCCTCGACTCTCGGCCACGCCTGTTCGCCGGTCAGCGCTGCGGCCGCGGGCGTGTGGATGGTCCGTCCGGATTCGGGCGCCTTCCGGGTCAGGGCGGCGGCGACCTCGGCGCCGGCATCACCGGCCAAGGCGACACTCGACGCGGTCGCGAGGGGTTCGAGGTCGAGGATGATGTCGAGAACGTACTGGAGATGGTCGAGGGTGCGGCTGCGATGGGCGGCATCGAGCTTCTCATCGGCGGCACGCTGGTCGTGCCAGGTGAGCGCCTGGGTCGCCGAGGCCCGCGAGGTCCTGGCCGCGAACCCGCCCCGGAGGACGTCGATGAGGTCGACGATGGAGAAGAGATCGAGCAGCGCCGGATCCTCGAGGTCGAGGCCGTCAGCCGAGCCTTCGCTCGTGAGCACGGCACCGGTCGGGGTGTTGCGGTAGTCATCACCCTCGCGTTCGAGCAGTCCGAGTGAGCACATCGCGGTGAGGACGACGCGGACGCCGTCGGTGTCGATGCCGGTCTCGGCCGCGATCGCCTCTGCGGCGGTGATGCCTCCGGCGATGAGGTCGTTGATGCCGAAGGTCACAGCCGCACGGGTGATGATCGGCGGCAGGATCTCGGTCATCTCGTGGACCTGCTCGAGGACGTCGAGTGAGGATTCGGGGCTCGCCGAGGCGGCTGGATCGTCGGCGGCGGCGTCGACGGTGGGCGACTCACCGGAAGTGGGGGCGACCGCCTCGGCGATCGTGCTGCAATCAGCGGCTGTGCTGTCGGTGACGGCGCTGCGGTCAGCGACGGGGCGACTCTCTGCCGGAGTCTTGCGCCAGTACCCGACGACCTCGACGTCCTCCTTCGGCAGGCCGAGGTCGCGACGGAGGTAGCGGCGGATGGGGGCGATCGTCAGGGCCTCGCCGGCGCACCATGCGAAGGTGCGCCCTTCGGGCAGGCTCACATTCCGCACGGTGTCGTACATGAGGGTGGATTCGCCGGGCGGGGTCGTGCCGCGGATGAGCCAGTCGATCTCGACGTCCGCCTCGGTGGAGATGTCCTGGATGTCCTCGGCGGTGGGGACTTCGACGATGATGTGGGCCCGGGCGCCGGCGGGAGCCTCCTCGAGCCAGCGGCCGACGGCGGGCAGGGCCGTCTCGTCGGCGATGAGCAGGTGGAAGTCGACTTCCGAATTGATCCCGGCGCAGGTCTTCGGTCCGGCGAAGCTGAGGCGATCGCCGATGGAGACGGAGAACGCCCACTCCGAGGCGAGGCCGGATTCATGGCGGACGACGTCGAAGGAGAAGGATCCGGTCTCGGGGTCGACGCTGCGGACCGTGTAGTCGCGGGTGAGGGCGAGTGCCTCGCGGTTCCAGTTGAAGCGGAATTCTCCCTGCTCGCCGATGTCGAGTGTGCTGCCATCCGGCGGTGGGATGACGAGTTTCACGTGATCATCGAAACCCTCGGAGCGGAATGCCGGCCGCGGCACACCGTCGACCTCACTCGCCTCCAATTGAGCACCCGCCACAGTCAGGCGTCGCATATTGGGAGTGATATCGGCGATGCCGGTGACCTCCACCTCACGCAAAATGATCGGCAGCACCTGCATGGGCCTGGAAGTTCGCGGCACGTATTCAGCTCCGAGGGTTTCTTGACGTATGAAACAGTGAGAATCAGGGGTTCGCGACTTCAAGCAGGTGTGTCAACTGCCTTAAGGCCACACGAGTTTTCCCTAAATCTCATAGGTCAGCCTAACCTGAGATCGCGAGGGGCACAACACCGTCTCCGAAATATTTCTGACGGTGAGACGAAAGGCGCCGTTCGCGGCCCCGGCCCCAGGTCAGTCCGACCCGACCTGGACCGGACCTTTGCCCGCAGCCGCCTCGGCGAGGGCTGGGGTCAGGTTGTCGATGACGTACGGCAGGCTCAGAGGTGTCGAGAAGTAGATCGCCCCGGCGAGCACGTCGTCGGTGTAGACGACCTTCTTCGCCTGCATCGGCGTGAGCCGCTTGACCACCGGATTCTTCTCCAGCGCCGCTCGGTCCTGACGCTCCTCCGTACCCCAGATGAGGACATCGGCGGCGTCGAGGACGTCGAGCTTCTCTTCGGGGATGTAGGCCTGACCGCCGGAGGCGTCTTCGGGCGCGTACTCGTCGATCTCGGTCGGCACGACGGGGCCGAGCTGGGTGAGGAAGTCAGTGCCGAGGCCGTTCTGATAGGCGATCGCGTTTCCTTCGGAGATCTGATTCTGGAGGTAGACGACGGGCACGTCGGCGAGTTCGGGGTGGTCCTCGGCCGCCTCGGCGAATTGGTCGTCGATGTCCTCGGCGATCCCCTTGGCGTCGTCGGACTTCCCGAGCGCCTCGCCGATCTGCTCGAGCTGGACCTCCCACGGCTCGAAGTACATCGGATAGTCCGCAGAGTGCGCGACGGTCGGCGCGAGCTCGCTCAGCTGCTGATATTGGCTCTTCGTCAGCCCTGCGTTCACGCCGATGATGAGGTCGGGCTCGAGTTCGGCCACCGCCTCGAGGTCGGGTCCGTCGGTCGCTTCGAGGACGGTCGGCTCGGAATCGCCGCGCGCCTCGTCGGCCCACGGCCAGGACGCATGCGGATACTCCCCGTACCACTCGGTCACACCGACGGGATCTTCACCGAGCGCCCACAACGCGTCCTGCTCGGTGACTCCGACGGAGACGATACGCTTCGGCTCGGAGTCGATCGTCGTCGTGCCGTAGGCGTGTTCGACGGTGATGGGGAATTCCCCGCCGCCGGTCGCCTCAGGTTCGTCCGCTTCGCCTGATGAGCAGGCAGCGAGGAGAAGCAGTGAGGCGGCGCCGGCCGCGATGACGCGGCGGAGGCGCCTCATCTGCCGAGGTCCGGCAGCCGAACGGGACGGGTCGGACGCGCCGGTGCGAGCGGTCGAGTCTGTGCGGGCATTCGCATCCGTGCGGTTGAGGGCCAAGGTGGTCTCCGATGGTTGAGCGGGCGCGCGCGTCGGCGGCGATGCCGTTGCCGCGCAGGCACCTCTGCAGCGTATGAGGTAAGGCTCATCTTATCCGTCGACACACTCACATCGCATGACTGCCGTTGCGGTGAGAACTGAGGGGCGCGGCCCCAGCCGAAATCCGGCCGCAACCGCAGCCAGCATCCCGCCGGAAGCCCAACCGAAGTCCAGCCCGAAACCCACAGCCAAACGTCCACGCGACCGGCCACAGCCGACCCTTTCGTCCCGAGTTCGCGCGACGAATGGCCGCCCGTCCTCACCTGCCGCGACACCATGGAATTGTGACTCCGCTCACTCCACAATGGGGCCATGACCATTGACGTTCCCACCACAGGCCGCTCTCTGCCCCAGCTGCAGCCGATCAGCTTCATCGGCGCTGATGGGCAGCCCACCGACACCCCGACCGAGGGACTGCGGATCCCCAGCGATGCCACCCTCATCGGTCTCTATCGGCAGATGGTCCTCGTCCGTCGGTTCGAAGCACAGGTCACCCACCTGACCCGGCAGGGCAGGCTCGCGACGTACCCGTCCGCCGCAGGTCAGGAGGCCGCCGAGGTGGGGGCGACGACCGCACTGGCACCGAATGATTGGCTCTTCCCCACCTACCGTGACTCGGCAGCGCTGCTGACCCGCGGAGTGCCAGTGGCCGAGATCCTCGCCGCCTTCCGCGGCGACTGGCACTGCGGATTCGACCCGCACGAGTACCACACCTCACCTGCGGCAACACCCCTGGCCACGCAGACCCTGCACGCCACGGGCTTCGCGATGTCCGCGAAGCTCAAGGGCGAGGATGCCGCGACTCTGACCTTCCTCGGCGATGGTGCCAGCAGTGAGGGTGACACCCATGAGGCATTCAACTTCGCCTCCGTGTGGCAGACGCCGACGGTCTTCGTCCTCCAGAACAACCAGTACGCGATCTCGACGCCGCTGCGCGAGCAGACGAACGCGACGATGCTCGCCGACCGCGCTGCCGGCTACGGAATGCCGGGCCTACGCGTCGACGGCAATGATGTCGCGGCCGTGTTCGCCGCCGTCTCCGCCGCCCTCGAACGCGGCCGGGGCGGCGACGGCCCGACCCTCATCGAATGCCTGACCTACCGGATGGAATCGCACACGAACTCCGACGATCCGACGAAGTACCGCGATGCCGAGGAGGTCGAGCACTGGACGCAGTTCGATCCCATCAACCGTCTTGAGAAGTATCTGCGCTCGACCGGTGCCCTCGACGATGACGGAGTCACGGAGATCGCCGAGGCGGCCGAGACCCTGGCTGAGACCGTGCGCGACGCTATGAACACCGAGGCCGAGATCGACCCGCGCGAACTCTTCGCCCACGTCTACTCGCGCCCGCGGACTGCAATCGTCGAACAGCAGCAGGTCCTTGAGGCCGAACTCGCCGGAGCAGGGTTCGCAGCGGCAGGGCAGGCATGAGCGTCGAAGCAGCTCCCGCTCCCGCCACCGCGCCCACCTCGGTGACGATGACGAAGGCGCTCAACCGGGCGCTGCGCGACTGTCTGGCCGAGGACGATACTGTCCTCGTCTTCGGGGAGGATGTCGGCCGCCTCGGCGGGGTCTTCCGCGTGACGGAAGGGCTGCGGGCCGAGTTCGGGGCGAACCGGGTGTGGGATTCGCCGCTGGCGGAGTCGGGGATCATCGGCACCGCGATCGGGATGGCGATGAACGGGATGCGCCCGGTCGTCGAGATGCAGTTCGACGCCTACGCCTACCCCGCGTTCGAGCAGATCGTCTCACACGTGGCGAAGATGCGGAACCGAACGAAGGGGCGCATCAGCCTGCCGATCACGATCCGGATCCCCTATGCCGGCGACATCGGCGGGGTCGAGCACCACTCGGATTCCTCCGAGGCCTATTGGACCTCGACACCGGGGCTGACGGTTCTCACCCCGTCGAATCCGGCCGATGCGTATTCGCTGCTGCGCGAGTCGATCGCCTCCGACGATCCTGTCGTGTTCATGGAGCCCAAGTCGCGGTACTGGATGAAGGAGACGCTGTCCCTGCCGGTGACTACGGCGCCGATGGATCGCGCTCAGGTCATCCGAGAGGGCACCGACGCCACCCTGCTCGCCTACGGTCCGACCGTGCGCACGGCTCTCGATTCCGCCGAGGCCGGAGCCGAGCACGGACTGTCCATCGAGGTCATCGACCTGCGCACGCTCTCACCGTTCGATGACGAGACCGTATCTGCGTCTGTGCGCAAGACCTCACGGGCGGCGATCATCCACGAGGCCGCCCAGTTCGGCGGCTACGGCGCCGAGGTGGCCGCCCGCCTCACCGAACGCAACTTCACCTACCTGTCGGCCCCGATTCTGCGGATCACAGGGTTCGACGTGCCCTATCCGTCACCGAAGCTCGAGGAGTTCTACCTGCCCACCGTCGAACGCGTGCTCGATGCGCTCGAGTCCTGGGATTGGGAGCTGTGATGAGTGCTGATCTGAATACAGGCACACGCGAATTCATCCTCCCCGACCTCGGCGAGGGCCTCACCGAGGCGGAGCTGATCTCCTGGAAGGTCGCCGTGGGCGATGAGGTCCAGGTCGATCAGATGGTCGTCGAGGTCGAGTCCGCGAAGTCCGTCGTCGAGCTGCCCTGCCCCTACGCCGGGCAGATCACCGCGCTTCATGCGTCAGCTGGTGACACCGTCGCCGCAGGTCAGGCCCTGCTCTCCGTCGCCGAGGCGGCATCGAGTCCATCAGACGAAACGTCCGAATCCAGTGGTGCGAACCTCATCGGCTACGGCACATCGGAACCGAAGACCCGAACATCGAAGAAGCGCTCATTCGGCTCGAAGACGTTCAACTCATCGACCGTGAGTGCGGCGGCCACTCCCCCGGTCACCGACGAACCGGCACCCGCAGCCACCGATGTCGAATCCGGCACGATCGAGTCCGACGCAATCGCGGCAGAGACCAGCGTCTCCCCCGTGTCCTCACCGCTCGTGCGCAAGCTCGCCAAGGATCACGGAATCAGCGCCAAACACCTCGACGGAACCGGCTCCGGTGGGATTGTCACCAGGGCCGATGTTCTTGCCGCCATCGAATCCGACACGAACATCAACCTCGGTGCTGCGAACGCAGGTGTCCCTGCGGGGACGTCACCGACCGCCGACCCTCACACGGGAGCGGAACGGGGAGCCACCTCGGCGGACGTGCCTACCTCCGCCCGACAGGGCGAGCGCGACACCCGCACCCCGATCACCGGACTGCGCAAGGTCGTATCCGAACGGCTCACCCGCTCGCGTCAGGAGATCCCCGAGGCGACGATCTGGCTCGACGTCGATGCGACCGAGCTGGTCAAGACGAAGAAGGCGCTCGAGGCGCGCTCCGGCGAGAAATACTCACTGCTCTCGCTCGTCGCTCGTTTCGTCGTGGCCGGACTGAAGAAGTACCCGATCATCAACTCCTCAATCGACACGGCCGCCGGGGAGATCGTCACGCACGGCGACATCAACCTCGGCCTGGCTGCGCAGACCCCGCGCGGACTCATGGTCCCCGTCGTCCACGGCGCCGGAGAGATGAGTCTGCGGCAGCTGCGAGACTCGGTGTCCGAGACAGTCGGCAAGGCTGCGACGGGCAAGTTCGATCCGTCCGAGCTGTCGGGTGGAACATTCACACTGAATAACTACGGCGTGTTCGGCGTCGATGGCTCGGCTCCGATCATCAACCTCCCCGAGGTGGCCATGCTCGGTCTCGGTCGGATCAAGGACCGCCCGTGGGTCGTCGACGGCGAGCTCACGGTGCGCAGGGTGATGTACCTGTCCTTCGTCTTCGACCACCGGGCGTGCGACGGTCAGGAGCCGAGTGAGTTCCTCACCTTCGTCGCCGACTGCATCGAAAACCCGATCTCACTCCTGCCGGAGCTCTGAGCGCGGCCTCCAAGCCGACCTCGTTCAAGCGGTAGCGCGTCTGTCGATCGGCCCACCCATCGACAAGCGCGCTCCGCCTTGAACGACGTTGCACGAACCGTATGCCATCGTGACGATTCCACACTTCGGACTGCTCTCACATTCGTGATCCACACCACTAGCCTTGCCGAGTCCGCTCACCAGCGGACGCAAACGCAAGGAAACGAAGGTGAGCATGTCACGGAACCACAGTTCGGCACGCACGGCGGGGCCGCCTCGGCGATGGTCGCTCTTGCTCCTCATCATTCCGGTGATCCTCTACGCGCTCACTCCGTTGGTCGCGAACTCGGTCGAACCGCGCCTCTTCGGTCTGCCGTTCATCGTCACCTACACGATCATCGTCACGATCCTCACCTGGGCCTTCGTGTGGATGGCTGCTCGCGGGGACCGCTTCTACCGCGGTGACCTGCCCGAGCACGTCCCCTCCGACGTCGCATTCGGTGAGGACCATCCGATCGACCCGGTGTCCGGCGACCGACCGGCGACTGACGGGCCCCGCAACGGCAGCGAGGAGGCCGACCGATGAGCACTCCAGCGATCATCGCCTCGATCATCTTCGGCCTCGCCATGCTCGCGACCATCGGCATCGGCGTGTGGTCTGGTCGGGGGCGGGAGAAGTCCCTCGACGAGTGGTCGGTGTCCGGCCGCGGACTCGGCGTCGTCTTCATCCTCCTGCTCATGGCCGGCGAAACCTATACGAGTTTCTCGTTCCTCGGGACCGCCGGCTGGTCGTACTCCTACGGCGTGCCGATCCTCTACCTCATCGGCTACCTGAGCATCGGACTCGTCGTCGCCTACCTCGTCGGCCCGCTGTTCTGGACCTATGCGGCACGGCACAAGCTCGTCAGCCTCTCCGACATCGTCGAACATCGTTTCCGCTCACGGGGGCTGGCGATTCTCGTCGCCGTGCTCGCGACGGTGTTCATCGTTCCCTACATCCAGCTGCAGATCCAGGGCATGGGCGCCGTGGTCAACGCGATGAGCTACGGCGCGATCGACCTCAAGATCGCCGCGATCATCTCCTTCATCGTCGCCGAGGCGTTCATCCTCTTCTCGGGCCTGCGCGGTTCCGCATGGGTGTCGGTGTTCAAGGACGGGCTCGTCATCCTCGCCGTCGCGTTTCTCGCGGTCTACGTGCCGCTGCACTACTTCGACGGGCTAGCGCCGCTGCTCGACCGCCTCGTGGTGGAGAAGTCGCAGTGGCTGACCTTCCCCGGTGCCGGCGACGGGGTCTACGGCAGTGCGTGGTTCATCTCGACGATCATCCTCAACGGGATCACGATCACGGTGTTCCCGACGTCGATCGCCGGATACCTGTCGGGCACCTCGGCGAATGCGCTGCGTCGGAACTCGATCATCCTGCCCTGGTACCAGCTGCTGCTCCTCGTGCCGATGATGGTCGGCGTGGCCGCGCTCTTCGTCGTACCCGCCCTCAAGGATGCGGATCTGGCTCTGTTCTCCGTGGTCATCGACTCTCTGCCGGCACCGATCGTTGCGCTCATCGGTGTTGCCGGTGCGCTGTCTGCGATCGTGCCGATGAGCGTGTACATGCTCTCGATAGGATCGATGTGGGGCCGGACTGTTCTGGGCGGCGGTCTGGCCGGTCCGAAGGATGCGGCCTCGCTGACGAGTGAGCAGCTGGCCGCTCGAGGGCTGCGCCAGAAGACTCTGTCCCAGTGGGTGTGCCTGGCTGTCGGCGTGATCGCGCTGGTGATGAGCCTGCTCATGCCCGATGCGCTCGTCGAGCTGTCGGTCCTCAGCTATGAAGGTCTGGCCCAGGTCGTACCCGCGGCACTGCTCGCACTCTACTGGCCGCGGATGTCGAAGCAGGCAGCTGCGGCGGGCCTCATCGTCGGTTCGGTCGTCATGGTCGCTCTCCACTACACGGGCAATGATCCGCTGCTCGGCATCAACGGCGGCCTCTGGGCGGTCGCCGCAAACCTCGTGGTCGTCATCGTCGTGACGCTCGCGAAGCCGGATCCTCGCTGGGTGCCGGCGGCGGAACATCAGACCCGCAAGCGCGAAGCTCTCAGGTAACGCGAAACTCGAAAAAGTCGTCGCCGGCGGCGGCTCTTTCGAGCTTCGCGCTACCTGAGCGAGAACAGCGACAGCCGATCAAGCTGACCGCGGTTCCTGATGCACTTCCAACCGCAGATTGAGTGCTTGCGTAACCCGGAGCACTGTCGACCACCTTGGGTTTCCATCAGCGGACAGGGCTCGGTAGAGGCCGTCACGGCTCATCCCCACTCTTCGAGCGAGTTCACTCATGTTGCCGGAACGCGCAAGAATCCCCAGTGCGGCAGGCAGTGCTCCGGGATCATCCGCTGAGTCCTCGAGCGCAGTCGTCAGCAGAGCCGCCGCATCATCAGAGTCGGCAATGTAGTCGGCTGCGTCGAAAACCGGGAATTCCCCACCCACTCTGGCCACACTCACTGTTGGCCCGGGAGAGGCGACCGCATGTGGACGACATATTCAGGCCCGTGCCTCGTTCAAGCGCCAGCGCACGTGTCGACCGGCGCACGACTCGACAGGTGCGCTGCCACTTGAACGACGCCGGCCGGTGACAGCCGAACCGGGTTCGGCGCGAACGAAGCGCACGAGCGCGCCGCGCTTCACCCGTCGAGGAGTGCTGCCGCGTACATCGGGCGGGCCGCATCCGCACTCGGCGGGTGGAAGAGACCGGCCGTGGCATCGCGGAACAGACGCGAGAGTTCGTGCTTGTTGCCGAATCCGCTGCCGCTCGTGCACATGAGCGCGGTCTCCGCGCACCGGCGGGCCGCCTCGGCGGATCTGATGCGCGCCCCCACCAACCGCAGCGGCCAGCCGGCGCCGTGGTCGACGAGGTCATCGAAGTCCCGCGCGTACGCGTCGATCATCGCGGTCACGGGCATGAAGTCGAGGTGCGCGTCGGCCAGGCGCGTCCGAGCCTCCGGAACTTCGGCGAAGGTGACTCCGGCCTTCGCAGACTTCCGCTTGTGCAGTCCTGCCGCCCCGAGTTCGAGGGCCCGGGCGGCGACCCCGGCGTAGACCGCGGCGATGAGGAGCTGGAAATTCGAGGTGATGGCGAAGGTGAGAAGGTCAGGATGCTTGCCGGCGGGAATGACCCGCGAGACTCGTTCGGGCTTCATCGGCACGTTCTCAAGGACCGTCGCCCGCGACTGCGAGGCCCGCATGCCGAGCACATCCCAGTCGTCGGAGACGGTGATGCCGGGAGCCGACCGCTCGATGAACCCGTAGACGAGCTCACCCTCGGCCGGCTGATCGGCGTCCGGGCCGGCGATCCCGTCATCGTCGGCGACCACGGATCCGTGGACGATGAGCCGCGTCCACACCGGCGACAGGGAGGTGAAGATCTTCACCCCGGTGAGTTCGAAGCCGCCGTCGGCAGTGGGCACCGCCTCAGTGGTCGACCCCTGCAGAACCCAGTCGTTCGAGGGTTCGGAGATGCCGAAGGCGAAGATCTCACCGGCCATGACCTCGTCGAATACCCAGCTCAGCGTGTCGTCGCCGCGGACGTTCATCGCCTTGACCACGCCCGTGCACATGAGGTGCATGTTGATCGCGAGCGCCGTCGCCGGGGCCGCCGAGGCCAGCCGCTGCTGCAGCCGGGAGACCTCGAACAGGTTCAGCCCCGGTCCGCCGAATGACTCGGGGACGAAGAGCGTGAGGTAACCGCGCTCCTTGAGCTCGGCGAGGTCCTCGTCGAAGAACCGGTTCTCCTGGTCATAGACGTCGGCACGTTCCCGGAAGCGTTCGAGCAGGTCATCGGGCAGGTAGGTCTCGGCCAGCTCGCCGAGGCGGGTCTCACGGTCGGTCATGGTTCTCCTTCAGTGCGAGGTTGAGTTCGCGAAAGTACGGCCCGCCGCAGGATGATCGCCCCGTTGTGCCCGCCGAAGCCGAACGAGGTCGACAGTACGGTGTCCACGGCCGCCTCGGCGTCGGTCGATTTCGCACTGAGATCCCGTGCTTGACCTGCGACGAAATTCCAGCCGTCGAATTCCGGATCGGCGAGGTTGAGCGTCGGGGGCAGCACCTGATCCCTCATCGTCATGATCGCGATGATCGCCTCGACGACCCCGGAGGCACCGAGCAGGTGCCCCGTCGATGATTTCGTCGCCGCGATCGGGATGTGCCGCCCAGCCTCCCCCAGCGCTGAGTCGAACGCGGCGAGTTCCGCGCGATCCCCGGCAGGCGTGCCCGTGGCATGGGCGTTGATGTGGTCGATATCGCCGGGTTCCAGCCCTGCGTCGTTCAGAGCCTGGACCACCGCCGAGGCGGCTCCCCGTCCGCCCGGATGTGGGTTCGTCGGGTGATGAGCATCGCTGGCGGCACCGAAACCGGCGAGCTCGGCCAGCGGCATCGTCCCACGTGAGGCCGCCGAGTCCGCGGATTCGAGGAGGATCGCGGCGGCACCCTGGCTCATCACGAACCCATTGCGTCCTGCATCGAAGGGCCGGCTGGCCGCAGCCGGATCGCCTTCGAAGCCTGCGGCAAGTGCTCGCATGTTCGCGTTCGACGCGAGGTTGACCGGGCCGAGGCAGTCCTCCATGCCGACGACGAGCACGGCGTCGGCGTAACCGTGACGGATGCGGCGCATCGCCTCACCCAGGCCGATCGCTCCCGACGCGCAGGTCGCCGAGACTCCCTGTCCGGGACCGCGGAGGTCGAAGCGCTGACTGATGAGCGCGGCCGCCGAGTCCGGCGCCCCGTGGATGGCGAGAGTGAGCGGGACTCCGCGGGGACCGTCGGCGTCGAGCGCACGGGTCGCGGCCTGCATCGCATCGACAGGGCCGGAACCGGTGGCGGCGATGACGACGGTGCGATCGCGGTCCCACGGCAGGTCGTCGGCGGGGGCCGGGATTCCTGCTTGCGCGAGCGCCTGATCGGCGGCGGCGATGGCCCAGTGCTGGACGGGGCTGAGCCGACGGGCGAGCGCTCGGGGCAGGACCGCCTCGGCGTCGAAGTCTCTGATCTGCCCGCCGATCCGCACGGCAAGGTCATCGAACTGCTCACCTGCGAGAACGTCGATGGCGCTGCGCCCGGATCGCACAGACTCCCACAACGCATCGGCGTCGAGCCCGCTCGGGGTGATGGCGCCGAGGCCGGTGACGACGACCTCGCGATACCCGTCGGCCCGGCTCCGCTGTTCGTCGGGAGTGTTCACAGTCGCGTTCCCTGTCCGCTCATGATCAGCTCAACGGTTTCGGCGCGCCGAATCTTCCCACCGACGGTTCGCGGCAGCCGGTCGAGTGTGTAGAACCGACGCGGCACGAACTGCGGGGCCAGCTGCGCGCGGGCATGGGCGAGCAGTGCGGCCTTGTCGGGCAGTGCGGCCTTGTCGGGCGTGCCCTGCATGGTCGCCGCGGCGTCGGATCCGGAGCCGACCTCGATGACGAGGGCCACGATGCTGCCGAGACTGTCATCGGGCAGCGCGATCGCGCAGACTTCGCCGAGGCGGGGCCGTCCGTCGCCTGTAGACCCATCGTCGCTTGCCACCCCACTATCGACAGCGGTCCCGACCAGCGAGAACGCCTCGAACGCGCGCTCCACCTCGGGCAGTGACACCTTGTGCCCTCCGGTGATGGCGATGTCCCCAGCGCGGCCGGCCAGTTGGAGCAGTCCGTTCTCTATCCGGCCCTGGTCGCCGACGCTGGCCCATCCGTCGGGACCGCGCAGCACGTCCTCGGTCGTGCCGGTGACGTAGTCGTACGAGCACGCGGCAGCCTGGATCCACAGGGTGCCGATCTCGCCGTCGGGCAGCGGCACACCATCGTCGCCGCGCACCTCGGCTCCGATCGTGTCGTAGACGGTGATCCAGGTGCCGTCGCCGTCGCGGCTGTCGCCGATGAAACCGATCTCGGCCGCACCGTAGTAGCTGATCAGCCGGGTCTCGGGCAGCACCTCGCCGAGGCTGCTCCGGATGCTCGCCGGCAGGTTCGCTCCCCCGGTGACGACGAGGTCGAGACCTCGGAACCGCTCGGGGGAACGGCGAGCCGCCTCGGCGATGGCACGCACCACGGCGGGGACGGCGACGATGCGGGTGATGGCTTCGTCGGCGATGCGTGCGCCCATCGTGAAGGGGTCGAACTCGTCGGCGACGTGGACGCTGCCGCCGGTGGCGAGGCACTCGATGACGGCGTAGAGGGTGAGGCTGTAGGACACGGGCCCGGGCGCGAGCGTCGCGACGCCCGGGAAAGGTTCGAGGTGCGCCGAGGAGACGGCGACGTTGTCGCGGTACTGCCGGCGGGTCTTGATGAAGGCCTTGGGATTGCTCGTCGTGCCCGAGGAGAAGAGCATGAGGAACGGTTCGGCATCGTCGCGGACGGTCGGTGGGGTCGTCGTCGTTTCGCCGATGGCCGCCGTGGTGAGCGCGCCGGCAGCCACGTCAGCTTCGAGTTCGCGCAGCTGAGCGAGCGTGACGACGGTGCCCGTCCATGCGGAGGAGGCGAGCGCCTCGGCGAGGTCGGTCGAATCGCTGATGACGACGCCGATTCCGGTCGTCGTGATGACCCCTACCTGGTGGTTCAGCGGCCAGCGCGGATCGATCGTGGCCGATACCGCACGGAAGCCGGCGAGCCCGGCGATGATGCGGGAGGTCTCGAACGCCGAGGTGAGGCTGACGGCCGTGATCGGGATGCCCTCGGTCTCGGGGGCGGGATGCGGTGGTGCGGACTGCGCGCCGTGGAGGGAGTCGACGGCGGCGAACAGGGAGCGGGAGTCCGCGACGAGCTCGCCGTAGGTGAGCCGCTGATCAGCACTGACGATCGCGAGCTGGTCGGGATGGGCCTTGGCGACCTCGAGAATGCTCGACGTGATCGGCAAATCTGACCTCCCTGAGCGGTGACTTCGCTTCCACACTACATCGCCCTTCGGGCGTCACCTGCGGGCGGATCGAAGCAGACGATCGGAGCGAACAGTCAGGTGTCACAATCATGATTGCAGGTATGGACGACACCAGAGAACCGCATTCTCCCGCACCGACCACACAGCATCCCAGGTGGCGCCGCGGCGACCAGATCCTGTGGACGTACACGAACCCGGCCCATCCCGGGCTGTACGATCAGCGTCCGGTCACGGTCATCGCTGACGATGAGCGCCACCTTGCGGTGTGGCTCGAGTCAGGGACCCGCATGCTCCATCATGTCCTCGCCGACGGCTCCGGCATCCGCACCGCCGACGGGCCCGCCAGGTTCGGTGCACCCCGTGCACAGGGGCTCAAACGCTGGCAGGGTCCGGGCATCGTCGCGGTCTTCCAGCCGGGATTCGACTATTCGGTGTGGTTCTTCGAAACGCCCTCGGGCCGCCGCGACTCCTTCTACGTCAACCTCGAGGATCCCTTTGTCCGCTTCGATCGCGGCGTCCTCACCGCCGACCACGTCCTCGACATCGTCGTCGATGCTGCCGGCAACTACCAGCTCAAGGACGAGGACGAACTCGAATTCGCTCGTGAGGCCGGGATGTTCTCCGACGAGAAGGTCGCTCGCATCCGCGCCGCAGCCGATTCCGCCGTCGAGGACATCGAGGCGTGGCGCTTCCCCTTCGATTCGGACTACCCGGACTTCCACCCGGACCGAGCCTGGCCGTCGCCGGACCTGCCCGCCGAGGCGACCTGGGACTTCGAGAGCTGAGCGCCGAGGCGACACATGGGCCCCGAGACAACGGCGGAGCGCCGAGACTACGGAGCGCACACCGTTGTCTCGACGCTCCACAATGGTTTCGGCGAAAGCCGAGCTGGAAGGCTGACCCTCCAGCAACCTCAGTCGGCCACGTAGTACATCCGCTTGTTGACGAACTCGTCCATGCCGTAGGGGCCGAGCTCACGGCCGAAGCCCGAGCGCTTCGTTCCGCCGAACGGGATCTCCGCACCCTCACCGGCCGGGGTGTTGACGTTCGACATGCCGACATCGAGGCGCTGGGCGAGCTTCGCGGCCCGCTCCTCGTCCTTGGAGAACACGGCGCCGCCGAGGCCGAAGCGCGTGTCATTGGCCAGCTTGAGAGCCTCGTCGTCGCTGCCCACCTTGTAGACGGTGGCCACGGGACCGAAGAGCTCTTCACGGTAGGCGTCCATCTCCGAGGTGATCCCGGTGAGCACGGCCGGCGAGACGTAGGCCGAACCGTCGGTCGCGAGTTCGCCGCCGACCAGGGTCGCACCCTGCTCGACGGCACGGTCGAGCTGCTTGCGCAGGTTCTCTGCGGCCGAACGCGAGGACAGCGGCGAGTATTTGCCGTCCCCAGCCTCGGCGGGGGTGCCCTTCTCCCACGACTTCGCCCGTTCGGTCAGGCCGGACACGAAGTCGTCGTAGATGTCGTCCATGACGATCATCCGCTTGTTCGCGTTGCAGACCTGGCCGGTGTTGTACAGGCGGGTGCCCCATGCGGTGTCGACGGCCTCGTTCATGTCATCGGTGTCGAGGATGATGTAGGGATCGGAGCCGCCGAGCTCGAGCACGGCCTTCTTGAGGTACTTGCCGGCGGTCGCGGCCACGGCGGATCCGGCGCGTTCGGAACCGGTCAGGGAGACGCCCTCGACACGGTCGTCGGCGATGATCGTCTCGATCTGCTCGTGCGTGGCGTAGATGTTGGTGTACACGCCCTCGGGGATGCCGGCTTCCTTCATGAGTTCGGCGATCTTCGCCGAGGAGCGGGGGCAGATCTCCGCGTGCTTGAGGATGATCGTGTTGCCGAGCACGAGGTTCGGAGCGGCGAAGCGGGCGACCTGGTAGTAGGGGAAGTTCCAGGGCATGATGCCCAACAGCGCACCGACGGGGCGGCGCTGGATGAAGGCCTTGCCTCCGGACATCGACTCGATGGGCTCGTCGGCGGCGAACTTCGGGCCGTTGTCGGCGTAGTAGTTGAAGATGGCCTCGCAGAACTCGGCCTCTTCCTCACCTTCGGCGGTGGGCTTGCCCATCTCCTCGGCGATGATCTCGGCGAGTTCGGCCTTGCGCTCACCGAACAGGGCGGCGACCTTGTTGACGACGGCCGCGCGCTCTTCGATGGTCTTCTCGCGCCAGCTCAGGTATCCCTCGTGCGCGGAGCTGAGGACCTGCTGGATCTCCTCGTCGGTCGCGTTGTCGAACTTCTCGACGACTTCACCGGTGGACGGGTTCTCGACACGATAGCCGCCTGCGGCACTGCCTACGTTGCTCATTCCAGACTCCTTCGACTTCGGGCGCCTGTTGGCGCCGATTAAGCAATCGCATACCTGTTCGCCGCCGAAATCGACGGATTGCGTATGCCTGTCTCACACGCTATCAATCCGTGACCTGCGCAACAAGTGCCGGAACCTGGGGGAATCCTCAGTCCCCGATCGTCCGTGGTCCCCTCGCCGATGCGGTGCGGATTCCGAATCGGTCACAACGAAATCCGAACCGCGCTCGCGACGAGAGAACGCCGGCCTCGATCGGGGACCACCCGCCTCGGCGAGGGGTCCGCTCCGGTCCCTGTTCATCGAACCAGAAGACCGCAACGGTTCACCTCGCTTCGCGGGAACTCACCGCCCCACGAGGTCGAGTCCGGCGCGCACGATAGAGTCCGTGTCGATCCCGTGGATCGCATAGGCCTCCCCCACCGAGGATGCCTGACCGAATTCGGTGACCCCGAGGTTCCGTGTGCGGTCCCCGCGCACTCCGGAGAGGAACGCGAAAGTGTGCGGGTGCCCGTCGAGGACGGTGACCAGTGGTGCCGGATGGTCTGCGGGGAAGAGTTCATCTGCGATGGCCGAGCGGACACTCGAGCGGACCTGAGACCGATCCTGCACCGACCGGAACACCTTCGACGGTGAGCTGAGGCAGACGATCCCGGCCCGGACGCCCAGGGATTCCAGTCGAGCCGCCGCCGCGATCACCTCGGTCATGATGGCCCCGACGCCGACGAGGGTGACCTCGTCCTCGGCGGCCGGTCTGGCGGAGAGCCGGTAGCCGCCGGCGATGACCTGGTCACGGCGGCGTTCCCGCAGCAGCGGATCTTCGGGCACACCTGCGAGCTCCTGCGCTACCGGTCTCGTCGTCAGCCGGAAGTAGGCGGAGTCGCCGTCCGGGTCCGCGAGTTCGCGCAGCGCTTCGAGCAGGGTCCACTCGAGGTCCTGGGCGAAAGCGGGCTCCCAGCTCGTCAGGCCCGGGATCTCCAGAGTCACCGAAGGTGTGTTGAACGACTGGTGAGCCCCGCCTTCCGGCGCGAGCGACACACCCGAGGGCGTGCCTACCATGATCGAACGCCCACCCGCGTAGAGGCTGAAGGTCCAGGGCTCCAGGGCCCGGTTGATGAAGGGATCGTAGATCGTGGCGATCGGCAGCAGCGGCTGTCCCCAGCGCTGCCCGGTGGACCCGAGCTCTCCAGCCAGGGAGACGAGATTGACCTCGGCGATGCCGAGTTCGATGTGCTGTCCGCTCGTGCCCTCCTGCCACCGCAGCACTCGTTCCCGGTCATCGGAGAACCAGTCATGCCGGCCTGCCGGGGACCAGATCCCGGTCTTGTTGATCCATCCGCCGAGGTTCGTCGACGTCGCGACGTCCGGTGACAGGGTCACAACCCGCTGGGCCACCTCGGGGGCGACGTGCTTGAGGTCGGAGAGGAACCGCCCCAGCGCCGCCTGCGTGGAGATCTGCGGTCGCGGGGTGAATCCCAGTTCGGCAGGCACTGCGGCCACGGCATGGCCGGTCACCGGCTCCCGTCGCAGCCGCTGCGCGGTCTCGGCACAGAACCGGCCGGCCGGGGTGTCCGGAGCGAAGGTGACCCACGGGTCATCGAGGTCCATCCCCGAGGCGGCCGCGAGCTCGCGCATCTGCGCTTCGGTCAGCTGCGCGGCATGGTTGCCGGGATGGCCCTCCGTGGCCAGCCCCTTGCCTTTGATCGTGTAGGCGAAGACCACCGTCGGCCGGTCGTCGTCGATCGCGTCGAACGTCGACACGAGCTGGCCGAGGTCATGTCCACCCAGGTCACGGATGAGGGAGGCGAGACCGTCCGCGTCGAAGCCGTCGATGACCGCGGACAGGGCGGCCGCCTCGGTGTCGGTGAGACCCGAGAGCAGCCGGTCGTGGATCTCGGACGGATGGGCGCGCAGCAGCCGCTGGTATTCGGGATTGGGCATCCGCACGAGCCGATTCTTGAGCGCCTCGCCGCCGGGGGCTGCGAACACGGCTTCGAGTCGGCGCCCCCACGGGCAGGTGAGCACCTGCCACCCGGCGGCATCGAACATGCCCTGCAAACGACGGATCTGGACATCGGGAATGACCCGATCGAGCGACTGCCGGTTGAGGTCGACGATCCACACGATCTCGCCGAGGCTGCGCACCTCCGGATCGATGATCGCCTCCCAAACCGCCCCCTCGTCCATCTCCGCGTCGCCGAGCAGGGAGTAGAACCGGCCGGCTTCCGGGGTCTCGGGGAACCGGTCGGAGACGTAGCGGTGGGACAGGGCTGCCCAGATGGGGGCGGTCGCGCCGATGCCCACGGAACCGGTGGAGAAGTCCACCGTGTCCGGGTCCTTCGTCCGTGACGGGTAGGGCTGGAGTCCCCCGCGGCTGCGCAGGGTGTCGAGGAATTCCTCGCCGAGGTCTCCGAGCAGATAGTTGATCGCGTGGAGGACCGGCGAGGCATGGGGTTTGACCGAGACGCGGTCAATGGCGCGCAGTCGGGTGAACCACAGCGCCGTCATGATCCCGGTCATCGAGGCCGACGAGGACTGGTGACCGCCGACCTTGACCCCGTCCGGGTTGATCCGGCCGCGGTTGGCACGGTCGATGATCGAGGTCGCCAGCCACAGCACGCGCTGGGCGATCTCGTCGAGGATCTCATCGTCTCCCGAGGTCGAAGCCCGCAGCGGTCGGTCGTTCGTCCCGGGCGGGCTGACCTGCAGGGAGGTCTCGAATTGGTGGCGGTCCGTGTCCTGAGCCGCCGACTCTCGCGCAGTCGCCTCCTGTGCGGTGCTCATCGTCAGAAGATCGAGGAGTAGGCGTTGAGTGCGAGCTGTCCGCCGAGGTGGGCGTAGAGGACGGTGGAATCCCTGCCGATCGTGCCGTCTCCGACGAGGTCGAGGAGCCCTGCCATCGACTTGCCCTCGTAGACGGGGTCGAGGATGACGCCTTCGAGCTGGGCGGCGGTGCGGATCGCGTTCACGGTCGTCTCGTCGGGGATGCCGTAGGCCGGGCCTTCCCAGCCGGTGCGGATATCGACGTCGCCGTCGGTGATCTCACGCCCGAGGCCGATGAGTTCGGCAGTGGTGTTCGCGATCCTCTTCACCTGGTCGCGGGTCTTCTCGATCGTGGCCGAGGCATCGATGCCGATGACCTTGCGAGGGCGTCCGCCGGCGGCTTCGAGAGCCGCGAATCCGGCGATCATTCCGGCATGCGTCGAGCCGGTCACGGTGCACACGACGATGGTGTCGAAGAAGACGCCGAGCTCCTTCTCCTGTTCGGCGACCTCATACGCCCAGTTCGCAAAGCCCAGTCCGCCGAACTTGTGCTCGGAGGCGCCGGCCGGGATCGGGTAGGGCCTGCCGCCTGATTCTTCGACCTCGGCCAGGGCGTTCTCCCAGCTCGAGCGGATGCCGATGTCGAATCCGGCCGAGTCGAGGCGGACGTCGGCTCCCATGATGCGCGAGAGCTCGATGTTGCCGACCTTGTCGTTGACCGGGTCCTCCCAGTCGACCCAGCGTTCCTGCACGAGGCGCGCCTTCAGCCCCAGGTGAGCGGCGACGGCGGCGACCTGGCGGGTGTGGTTGGACTGGTAGCCGCCGATGGACACGAGGGTGTCCGCACCCGAGGCGAGGATGTCGGGAACGATGTACTCGAGCTTGCGGGTCTTGTTGCCGCCGAAGGCGAGTCCTGAGTTGACGTCTTCCCGTTTGGCCCAGATGCGGGCCCCGCCGAGGTGGTCGCTCAGTCGCGAAAGCTCGTGCACTGGGCTCGGACCGAAGGTGAGTGGGTAGCGTTCGAAGTCGGTGATGGCCATGATGTCCTCTGTTCTCTGAAACGTTCGCTTCGGGGCGATCGCTCTCTCGTGCGATGTGTCCTGGATCGCATCCAGTGATATGCAATATATTGCATTCTGCTGATGGTTACAATGGGTCAGAGTTCGAGTCCCATCCCGCGGGACGAGACCTGCCCACTCAGAGACAAGGTGACCGAGCGTGCCGATCCCCACGGATTCCCCCGCCCCGCAGCGCAGCCTGCTGCGCGATAACGTCTATCGGTCGATCCGCGACGCCATCGTCCGCGGCCAGCTCGCCCCGGGGGAACAGCTGCGCGATCAGGAGCTCGGCGCCTGGCTCCAGGTGTCCAGAACCCCCGTGCGCGAGGCGCTCCAACGGTTGGCGCAGGCCGGACTCGTCGTGGCGGAGCCGGGCCGGATGACGCGCGTGGCCCCTGAGGATCCGGAACTCATCCTCGCGGCCCGGCAGATCGCCTCCGAACTCCACGGTCTAGCGGTCGACCTCGCCTTTCCCTCCCTCGACGAGGTGGCTCTGAATGAGATGGAGCAGGCGAACGGCCGATTGAGCGCGGCCCTCGCGACCGGCGATGCCGAGGCGGCGATTGCGGCCGATGACGACTTCCACGAGGTGGCCCTCACTCGATCCGGGAATCCCCTCATTCCCGATCACCTCGAGGTCGTCACCGCCACTCTGCGCCGAGCGGAGTTCCTGCACTTCGAATCGGTGAAGGGATCAGCCTCTCCGGAGCAGCACACCGAGATCATCGCCGCCGTCGGTGCCGGCGAGCAGGCGCATGCCGTCGCACTGACAAAGGCGAACTGGTCGACCATCGAAGGGGATTCGCCGCAGAGCAACTGACGCCGACGAGCGCATACAGCGGATCGCTGCTCTTCTAGTCATCTGATGACTTGTGCTAGAGTCCTCACCACGATCACCGACGATCAAAGGACTGACGATGTCATCAATGACGAAACGCATCACGACCGCCCTGCTCGCGACCGCCGCGAGCGCTGCTCTGCTGACGGGCACAGCTGCGGCCTCAGGAATGCCCGCCACCACACAGACCGCACCTGCGCATTCTGCCGCCGCTCAAACCATCGGCAAGAAAGCATCGACGATACCGGCCGCCCCGTCGGCCGGCTGCGGCACCGAGCAGACCCCGGGCAACGACGAACGGAGCATCACCTCGGGCGGCAAGGAGCGGAGCTATCGGATCAACATCCCCCGCGACTATGACGCCTCGACCCCGCTGCCGCTCGTCCTCGGGTTCCACGGCAACGGCTCCGACGGGGCCGAGTTCCAGAACTACACGGGCCTGCCGACCCTGCCGGCGATCACCGTCTTCCCCGACGGCGATCTCAACGACGGCAAACGATCCTGGCAGGGCGCCCCCTATGCCAGCGGCGCCGATGACGTCGCATTCACTGCCGATATGCTCGATTCGATCGAATCCGAACACTGCATCGACCTCAATCGCGTCTTCGCCACCGGCAAGTCGAACGGCGGCGGCATGGTCTCCGTGCTCGCCTGCCACCTGCGCGATCGCTTCTCGGCCTTCGCTCCCGTCGCCGGCGCCTACTACCCGCAGTCGACCGAGGACTGCGACGACAAGACGCCGACACCGGTCCTCGCGATCCACGGCACCGGCGATGAGACCATGCACTACGAGGGCGGCCACCGGCAGGGCGAGGACTATCCGGGAGTGCGCGAGTGGATCCAGCCCTGGGTCGACGCTGCGGGCTGCCGCGTGATGACCGAACGCAACGTCGGGCGGAAGGGCGAGGACGTCACCCGCACGCGCTGGAAGAAGTGCGACGGACCGGCCGGGAAGCACCCGGGAGAGGCGGCCGAGGTCGAACTCTATTCCGTCGCCGACGGCGGTCACGTCTGGCCCGGTGAGATCGTCTACAGCGGCGGCGGCTACGTCACCGAACACTTCTCGGCCACAGATACGGTCTGGGACTTCTTCGACAGCCACCCGGGGCCAACACAGGGACCGACCAAGTGACCACGAAGCACCACCCCCGGAGCCGACTCGACAGCGACCATCTGGGCCGCGGCCAGAAGTGACCGTTGACACATTCGATCCCAAAGTGATTAGATGACTTAAACACTTGAAGGAGAGTGCCATGCCAGCATCCATCGGACTCGTCGAACGCCTCACCCGCGAGATCGTCGAGACCATCCGCACCGAGAACCTCCAGCCCGGCCAGAGCCTGCCTTCGGCGAAGGTCCTCGCCGAGCGGTTCGAGGTCACCGTGCCCACCGTCCGCGAGGCGCTGCGCCGTCTCGAGGCCACCGGTTCGGTCGAGCTCAAGCACGGTTCGGGCACCTACGTTCGGGAGGCGATCAACCGCCGCATCCTCGACAATCCGCACTATGTGCCCGTGGACCTCGCCGCAGCCATCGAGCTCCTCGACGCGCGCATCGCCATCGAACCCGGCATCGCCGAGCTCGCCGCCTCCGTCCAGGACTCCGACGCCGTGACCTCGATGACCTCGGCACTCGACAATGCCCTCCAGGTCGAGACCGCCGTACCGGCCGGACACTTCCACGTCGAGCTCGCCCGGGCCTCGGGCAACCGCGCCCTGCACGAGATGCTCGTGTCCCTGCTCGCGATCCACTCGCGCACTCAACAGGCGGCACGCACCACCTACGACCGCCTGCGCGACCACGACGAGCACGCCGACATCCTCGACGCGATCCGCCGCGGCGACGGCTTCGAAGCCGCCCACCGCACGCGCAAACACCTCGAGGCGATCAAGGCCACGGTCCTCGCCGACTGGAACGACGACGCCGAACCTGACACCGAACGACCCCAGGAACCTGACACAGAAGGGCCCCAGCGATGACCCGCCCCACGCTCACGGGCATCCGCCCGCACGTCCGTGACTACGCCGAACTCACCTCTCTCGAGGTCGAGGTGGCCAAGGAGCGCAGCAGCCTGCTCATCCTGCCGGTCGGCGCGACCGAACAGCACGGCGACGGCCTGCCGCTGGGCACCGACAGCATCCGCGCGGACCACGTCGCCCGCGCCGTCGTCGACCGCCTCCACCAAACAGACCGTCTCCACGAAGCAGACCTCCTCCACGAAGCGGACGGCCACGACGCAGGCGACGCGTCCGGCAGCGCCTTCGTTCTGCCGAGCATCGACTACGGCGTCTCCCCGCACCACCGGTTCCTGCCCGGCACCGTCAACATCGGGCCCCGACTCTTCGTCGACCTCGTCACCTCGGTGGCGAGCCAGCTCGCCGACGCGGGCTTCGACAAGATCCTCGTCATCACCGGCCACGGCGGAAACATGGCCGCGCTCGGAGTCGCCCAGCAGACCCTGCTCGGCACCCATCCGGATCTCGTCTTCGCCTACTCCCCCGTCTCCGCCCTGGCGACCTCGTCGACCGCAGCCCTGCCGCGCACCGAAATCAGCGGCCACTGCGGAGAATCCGAGACCTCGCAGATGCTCGCCATCGACGAACGTCTCGTCGACACCGCCCACCTGAACCCGGGGGCCACGACACTGGCCGATCTCGACCCGCGGTCACGACTGAGCAGGACGAAGTCGCCGTCGACGGCCGTGACCTTCGACCGCTACGCCGAGAACGGGGTCCTGGGCGACCCACGGACGGCCACGGCCACGGCCGGGGAAGGCATCCTCGGCGAGGTCATCGACACACTCGTCGCCTACTGCCGGGAGATGCAGAGACTCTAACCAGCCCACCGACCCGTCCGACCAGCCACCAGACCACCGATCCTTCCAGACCAATGGAGTTCACGGGCCCAGCCGAGTCCTGCCCGAAAACTCCCCCGGACCGGACCGCCAGGACCGATCCGCCGGACCCTCAGGAGCCCGCCATGGAAACGACCACACCCACCACGAAGAACTCCGAGCAGGAGAAGCTCCCGCTCGTCATCCGCGCCCTCAACGTCATCGAGGTCGTCGGCAACAAGCTGCCGAACCCGTTCTGGCTGTTCTGGATCCTCGCCGCGATCCTCGCCGTGTGCAGCCTCATCCTCTCGGCGGTCGGCGCCGGGGTGAAGGATCCGGGCACCGGCGACTGGACCCCGGTGCACAACCTTCTCAGCGGCGACGGCGTCGCAATGGCCGTGAGCACCGCGCTCGACGCCTACCAGTCCTTCCCTCCGCTGATCACGATCATGGTCGTCATCATGGGCGTGGCTCTGGCCGAACGCACCGGCCTGCTGTCGACGGCGATGAAGGTCTCGATCGCCCGGGTCCCCGCCGGACTCATCGTGTTCACCGTCGCGTTCATGGGCACGGTCTCCCACGTCGCCTCGGCGGCGGCCTACGTCATCCTCGTCCCGCTCGGCGGGATGGTGTTCAAGGCCGTGGGCCGCTCCCCCGTCCTCGGCGTCATCGTCGCCTACACCTCGATCGCCTCCGGCTACGATGCGAGTCCGATCCCGACCCCCAACGACGCGATCTTCGCGGGCATCACATCCGCCGCTGCGAACATCATCGACCCCGATTACATCGTCACTCCGATCGGCAACTGGTACTTCAACATCGCCAGTTCCATCCTGCTCGCCGTCGTCATCACCATCGTCACCGAGCTCGTGCTGACCAAGCGCGACAACCTCGAAGCCGATGAGGACGCCGAATACGAAGACCTCGTCATCTCCGACAAGGAGCGCAACGCTCTGCGCCTGGCCATGTTCGCCGTCATCGCCGCGGTCATCGCCATCGTCGTCCTCGTCGTCCCCGACGGCGCCCCGCTGCGCGGCGACGGTCCGTTCGGCGAGTCCCCGTTCCTCACCGGCATCGCCTTCCTCATCGCCCTGCTCTTCGGCATCGGCGGCATCGTCTACGGCTTCCGCGAGGGCTCGATCGAGACCTGGTCCGACGTCCCGAAGCTCATGGGTCAGGGGCTGGCGTCGATCGCCGGCGTCCTCGTCCTCTTCTTCGCCATCGCCCAGTTCCTCGAGTACTTCGAGTGGACGAACATCGGCATGCTCGTCTCCGTCTCGGTCTCCGAGCTCTTCACCGGGCTCGGCCTGCCGACCTGGGTCGTCTTCATCCTCGTCCTGCTCGTCCTCTCGGTCGTCAACGTGCTCATCACCTCCGGTTCGGCGATGTGGGCGATCATGGCCCCGGTCATCGTGCCGCTGCTCATGCTCCTCGAGGTCCCACCCGAGACCTCGCAGGCGATCTTCCGCATCGCCGACTCCGGCTCGACGGCGATCACCCCGATGAGCCCGTACTTCATCCTCGCGCTCGGCTTCATGCAGAAGTACCAGAAGAACGCCGGCATCGGCACGCTCGCCTCACACACCCTCCCGCTGGCCGTGTGCATGACGATCAGCTGGAGCCTGCTGTTCTTCCTCTGGTGGGGCCTGGGCATCCCGCTCGGCCCGGATGCGCCTGTGCGCTGATCCCCGGCAGATCGATTGCGGTCCCGACAGATCGATGACTGCCATCTGAGGTGGCCTCAGGCGCTCAGCTCCAGCGCCGCCGCGGCGAGGACCTCGACGCCGGCCCGGCAGTCTTCGGGAGTCGAGTATTCGCGCGGGTTGTGGCTGATTCCCTGATACTGCCCGCGGACGAAGACCATGGCAGCCGGGGCGATCGCGGCGATCTCCTGCGCGTCGTGGCCCGCACCGGACATCAGCCGCAGCGAGTCATAGCCGTGCTCCTTGGCCGCGGCCTCGAGCGCATCCTGCACGCCTTCGTCGAAGGGCACGGCCTTCGTCCTCGCCATCTGTGCGGTCTCGACCCGCAGGCCCGGTTGAGCCTCGGGGAGGGTGTCGAGGAAGGCAGCAAAATCCGCCTCGGCGCGGGCCATATCCGCATCGTCGGGGTTGCGCAGGTCGACGGTGAGTTCGGCCCGGTCGGGCACGACGCTCGGCAGACCGGGAGAGGTCGCGATGTGCCCGACGGTGGCCCGCAGGCGCCCACAGGCTCCGGAGTCGACCATTCGCCTGACCTCGACGACGATCTGCGCGGCGGCCAGTCCGGCGTCGATGCGCAGCTCCGTCGGGGTGGTTCCCGCGTGTGCGGCGGGTCGAGCAGCACGGGGCGGTCCCCGCGGAATCCGATGCGCATCAGTTCGTCGCCGAACCTCAGTCCGGCGGCGTCGGTGAGTCCGTAGGCGTAGTCAAGACCGAGGCGCCCCGCGGCAACGGCGGAGCCGAGCATGTCCGTGCCGAATCGCACGCCTTCCTCCTCGGTCCACGCGGCCACGACGATCGAGCGACGGGTCCGCAGGCCCGCCTCGGCGAAGGCACGGAGGACAGCCAGTCCGCCGAGGACTCCGAGGCAGCCGTCGAAGGCGCCAGCGGTGGCGACGGTGTCGATGTACGAGCCGATGAGAACCGGGGCGAGCTCGGGGTCCTCACCTTCCCGGCGCCCGAAGATCGAACCCATCTCATCGATCGTGACGTCGAGGTCGAGCTCCTCCATCCACGAAATCAGCAGCCGACGACCGGCACGGTCTTCGTCGGTCAGCGACTGGCGGTCGACGCCGACGAGGCCGGTCACCTCATCGTCGTAGGCGCCGATCGCGGCGAGTTCCGTGAGGTCGGCCCACAGGCGGTCTCCGTCGACGCGGAAGTCTGCGGAGGTGGTGTTGGCGGTCATTCACGAGTCCTTTCCTGGAAGTGTGCCGGCGGTCGGTTCGAGCCTACGGTCGCGCATTCATGTAATCGATAGAATATTTCTCACTACCATTCATGAATCTTTTCCATGTATTGACTCCGACCTCCTGATCCGGCGCCAACCCATGATTCGACGCCAACTGGAGGCATGATGCTCAGTCTCAGACGACTCCGCCTGCTGCGAGAGGTGGGAACCCGCGGCAGCCTCGCGGCGGCCGCCGCAGCCCTGGGCCAGGACCCATCATCGGTCTCCCACCAGCTCAAGATCCTCGAGACCGAGGTCGGGGCGGGGCTGCTCGAACGCGTGGGACGCGGCGTGCGCCTGACGGAAGAGGCGCAGATCCTCGTCACCCACACCGAGGTGGTCCTCCGTGAGCTCGAGGCGGCGGAGGCCGAGATCGCCGGGGTCCGGCACCGGGTGGGCGGCACCGTGCGCATCGCGGCCTTCCAGACGGCGCTGCACACGATCGTGCCGGGAGCGCTCACCCGGCTGGCTCGAAACCATCCGGATCTGGAGGTCACCACCACGCACATCCGCGCCGAGGCCGGGGTGCCGTCTCTGCTGGCCCGCGACTTCGACCTCGTCCTCCAGGAGGACTATCCCTCCAGGCCGGCTCGCCGCGACGAAGGAGTGGAGTCCAAGGCGCTCGGCGACGACGAACTCTGCCTCATCACTCCCGCCGCCGCCCGCGATTCCGCAACACGCGACTCCGCAGCCTCGCCGCCGCCCCTGGCCGAGTGCGCGCATCACTCCTGGGCCATGGAGCCGGCCGACACCCACGCGGGGCACTGGTCACGAGCCGAATGCCGGCGGGCAGGGTTCGAACCTCAGGCGACCGTGGAGTCTTCGGACAACGTCCTCCTCGTCCGGCTCGTCTCCATCGGCCTCGCCTCGGCGCTGGTTCCCCGAATGTCACTGAGAGCCGGCGCGGTCAGCGGCGGCATCGACCTCGAGTCGGTCTCGGTGAGTCCACTGCCGACACCTGCGAGCAGACGGATCTCGACGGCGATTCGACGCGGCAGCGCACGAACCCCCGGATCATCGCCCTGCGCGCCGCTCTGCACGACGAGCTCGAGCGACTCTGACGCCGGTGAGTCTGTCGACGTCCACGTTCGTGAACTCCGCACCAGCCCCGGCTGCGACCTGGGACGATACTCGCGCTTGCGTCACCCACAGGCCGGCTCCCTCCAGCGAACCCGACGCCGGAGGGCCTCGCACAGCGGGCCGGCGCGAAATTCGCGGTTGACGCGAAAACTACGGGCACGATACTGTCGGGTAATACCCCGTAGTAACATATGTCACAGTTGCCATGCCGACGCAGCCGTCGGACTCCAGAGGAGGATCAATGAAGTTCCCGAAGATTGAAGCCATCCGCAAGCTCGGCAAATCACATACAGGGCGGGTCGCCATGCTCGCGATTCCCACGGGAGTCGTTTCCGCCCTGCTCATGGGCGGGGTGGCCCAGGGCGCGGTTCCGGTGTCGTTCGCCATCTCCGGCACCCAGTTCAAGATCGCATCCTCGCAGCTCGAGGGAACCGGCTTCTCCCAGTACAGCGGCGTCGCCAAGGACGCTGATGGCAAGCAGCACCCGGTCGTCACCGCGAACATCAAGGATGCGACCCTGGAGAATCTCTGCCAGTCGGCAGTCCAGGATACTCCTCTGGGCAAGGTCGGCATCCTGATCAAGGCGGGCGGCAAAGGCACCCCTGCCTCGGCGAAGGACCTGCAGATCGGCATGACCGGCCTCAAGGGTGACGCTGAGTTCAAGAACATCCGCATCGGCGTCGACGCCTCCAAGGTCAATACGAAGGCCAAGGGCAGCAAGGGCGACTTCTCCCAGGACTCCGACACCGTCTCGATCAAGGACCTCAAGCAGGACTCGTGGTCGACCACGGCTTCGGTCTTCACACTCAAGGACATGTCTCTGAAGCTCACCGACGGATCCGAGACGTGCGACTGATGAAGGACTCAGCAGCCAACGGGCAGCCGACCGAAGAACGGGAGGCGACCGAACAGGAGGCCACCGTGCAGAAGTCGAGCCTGCTGGCGCTGTCTCGGCGGAGTCGACGCGCCAGTGAGCAGCACGACCACCCCGAATCCGACGTCGAGACGGCGGAGTTCGCCGCCGCGACGTCGGAGGCAGGGGTTGCTGACAGGAGCGAGGAAGCCGAGATGAGCGAAGGTGCCGAAGACCGCCGAGGATTCAAGCACTGGCGTCGGCAGCGTCCCTTCATCGGGGGTGTGCTTGCGGTCATCGGAGGAATCGAGCTGTTCTTCTCCGGTCAGTTGGACCTCGGCAACATGCAGATCCAGTTCGGCATCGAGGGACTGCAGGCGACGGTGCTTCCGATCGTCATCGTCGTCCTCGCTCTGCTCTCGATCTTCAGGCCCACGCACCATGTGTTCTACGGCATCATCGCGCTTGTGCTCGCTGTCTATTCGCTCATCGGAGTGAACCTCGGCGGATTCATCATCGGTATGCTGCTGTCCACCATCGGCTCGATCCTCATCGTCGCGTGGATGGGACCGCGCGAACCGAAGAAGAAGTCCGACGGCACCGAGGAGGGTTCCGGATGAGGGCACGCAGCCGCCGCACGGCCTCCCTCCTGGCGGCAGCTGCCCTCGTCGTCCCGGCGACGCTCGGAGTGGGAACGGTGTCAGCCGCGCAGGCTTCGCCGCTGTGCTTTCTGACGGACACGTGCAAGGATTCCGATTCGGGTGATTCCGATTCGGTCAAGAAGAACCCCGCACCGGCGGGGACCGTCTCGCCGGGCATGCCGACGAAGCCGACGGATGATCCCACCTCGAAGCCCTCTGAACCCGGTGAGCCGGAGCCTGGTCCCACGGACGAGCCGACCGATGAACCATCGGACTCGGCCTCGCCCGAACCCACCGATCCCGGTGGTCTGGGGCTCGGCGATCCCGACGATGACGGCGACGAGGATTCGGATAAGAAGCTCGACGGCAAATTCCCTGCGGACGCTCAGCGCGATGACAACGCTCCGGTCTTCACGAAGACGCCTGCGGCCATGGTGTCCGAGTCCCTGTCGTTCAAGGGTCTCAAGGGAATCTCCTTCGTCTCCGTGCCCACGTCAGACGGCGGGTCGATCGTCACCCTGAAGATCCAGGCCGACGAGATCTCCGTCGACGGGTTCTCACTCACGGTGAAACCGCCGGACGAGGACTCCGGGCTGGTGACCACGGCCGATAATATGACGCTCAAGGGCGATGTCACTGTGTACATCGGTTCGATCACCGCGACGACGAAGGACGGGAAGTCGCTGACCCTGGGTCCCGACACTCCGCCGGCCATGGATGACGTCAAGCCGGGCCTCCTGCGAGTCACGATGGGGCTCGTCGGAGCGACAGGAGATGGGATCTACTACACCAACACCGATCAGGAGCTCAAGGAAGCCTGATCGGTCGAGTCCGGCCGACCTCCGGGTCTCGGCCGACGACGAGGGAAGGCCGCGGTTCACTCCGCGGCCTTCCCTCGTTGTATGTGCGCCTTGTCGGGTCAGCAGTTCGTCGAATCGGTGGATCCTCGGACCCTCACCTCGAGCGGAGGAACTCCACAAACGCGGTGGCGAGTCGGCGGCCGCGTGCCTCGAGCTCACCGTCAGCGGCTTCGACCTCGACAATGATCGAATCCTCGGTCTTACCCGCTGGGAGGGCGAGGTCGTTCCCGTCGAGCCAGCGAGCGATCTGTCGCGCATCGGTCTCCGGGTGGAACTGCGTGCCCCACGCGAAGTCGCCGAGACGATAGGCCTGAACCGGCGCGTCCGAACCCGTGATCAGAAGTGCGGCCCCATCGGGCAGCGCCATCTCTTCCTGGTGGAAGAGGACCGCGGGCATCCGTTCTCCGGCCAGCGACCCGAAGACCGGGTCGGATTCCCCCGCCGAGGTGGCTCCCAGTTCGTAGATCCCGATCTGCGGGTGCGCCCGCCGAGAGATGGGGGCATCGGCGGCGAGCGCGAGCATCTCCCCGCCGAGGCAGATGTTCAGGCTCGGGAACTCTCCGCGGATCGACTCCCGCAACAGGTCCCTGACCTGCGGGAACCACGGATTGTCGGCGTCGTCGCTCGGGCCAGCGGACCCGCCGAGGACAATGAGTGCGTCGAATGCGCCGGTCCCACCGCGCTCGGCGCCCTGTGGATCGCGGACAAGCAGCTCGCCGGGGATCTCCTCGCCGAGGTACGGCCGGGTGACCACCACGTCGGCGCCGGCCTCTTCCAGCCACTGCCCGAACCTCTGCGGTCCGGTGCCGTTCTCATGTTCGATGGCAAGGATTCTCACGCTGCTCATGGCACCATTCTCACCCATCGGCTCGACTGCAAACGGGCCCCACCTCGGCGACGCCCCTCCGATAGCTCAATCAAGGAGATTCTGCCCCTCCTCCCCGCGCTGAACCTACTCCGCGGTGACATAGGCGGATGAGATTCCGCCGTCGACGGTGAAGGACGAAGCGTTGACGAAGGAGGAGTCGTCGCTGGCGAGGAAGGCCACGGCGGCGGCGATCTCCTCGGGCTCGGCGAACCGTCCTCCAGGGCAGTGGACGAGTCGGCGCTGTGCCTGCACCGGGTCCGAGGCGAAGAGTTCGCGCAACAGCGGTGTGTTCACCGGCCCCGGGCACAGGGCGTTGACCCGGATGCCGTCCTTGGCGAACTGGACGCCGAGCTCGCGGCTCATCGACAGCACTCCGCCCTTCGACGCCGAGTACGAGATCTGCGAGGTCGCGGCCCCCATGAGAGCGACGAAGGAGGCCGTGTTGATGACCGATCCGGACTTCTGCTTGACCATCTGCTCGAGCGCATACTTGCTGCACAGGTACACGGAGGTGAGGTTGACGGTCTGCACCTTCGACCACGCGGCGATATCGGTGGTGAGGATCGAATTGTCGTCGGTCGGGTTGATGCCGGCGTTGTTGAAGGCGACGTCGACACGACCATAGTGCTCGACGGTGCGCGCGAAGAGGTTCTTCACGTCCTCCTCATCGGCGACGTTGACGCGCACGAAAAGACCGCCGAGCTCGTCGGCTACCTCGGGACCGCGGACCTCGTCGAGGTCGCCGATGACGACCTTCGCACCTTCCTCGGTCAGCCGGCGGGCGCTGGCCAGCCCGATGCCGGAGGCTCCGCCGGTGATGACGCAGATCTTGTCAGTCAGTCGTGTTGCTGCAGTGGTCATGATTCTCCTGATGTTCGTGGTGGGTGTGATGGCAGGTGCAACGCGCAGCGCACCGGTCAGCGTGCTGGTCTGGTTGCGAAGAAGACGTTCTTGACCTCGGTGAATGCGGACACGGCGTCGGGACCGAGTTCACGGCCGAGGCCGGACTGTTTGAACCCGCCGAAAGGGGTCGAGTAGCGGACGGAGGAGTGCGAGTTCACCGACAGGTTGCCGGCCTCGACGCCGCGGGAGACCCGCATCGCCCGGTCGAGATCGTTCGTCCAGATCGATCCGGACAGCCCGTATTCGGTGTCATTGGCGATGCGCAGGGCATCGGCCTCGGTGTCGAAGGGAACGACTGAGAGCACGGGCCCGAAGATCTCCTCGCGGAAGTCCGCAGCTCGGACATCCGGTGGGGTGATCACCGTCGGCGGGAACCAGAATCCCGGACCTTCCGGCGCTGATCCGGTGAAGGCCACCTCGGCGGCGGCGACGTAGCCGGCGACCTTCTCCCGGTGGGCGGCGGTGGCGAGGGGACCCATGTCCGTGTCCTCCCGGCTCGGATCCGCGCAGGCGAACGAGCCGACCGACGACTCGAGCGCGGCCATGAAATCCTCGTAGATCCCACGCTGGACGAGCAGCCGGGAGCGTGAGCAGCAGTCCTGACCCGAGTTGTCGAAGACACCTCCCGGGGCGGCGGCCGCGGCGGCTGCGACATCAGCATCGTCGAAGACGATGTTCGCATTCTTTCCGCCGAGTTCGAGGGTGAGGTTCTTCACCTGCGCCGCGCAGCCGCTCATGATCGACTTGCCCACCTCGGTGGATCCGGTGAAGACGACCTTGCGCACGTCGGGGTGGGTGACGAAGCGCTCACCGACGACGGATCCCTTGCCGGGGATGATCTGCAGCACGCCCTCGGGCAGGCCTGCCTCGAGGGCGAGCTCGCCGAGGCGGATCGCGGTCAGCGGGGTGATCTCGGCGGGCTTGAGGACCACGGTGTTCCCGGCGGCCAGTGCCGGGGCGAATCCCCAGCCGGCGATCGGCATCGGGAAGTTCCAGGGGACGATGACGCCGACGACGCCGAGCGGTTCCGCGAAGGTGATGTTGACGCCGCCGTCGACGGGGATCTGACGGCCGAAGAGCCTCTCGGGCACCGCCGCGTAGTATTCGAGGACATCGCGGACGTTGCCGGCCTCCCACCTGGCGTTGCCGATCGTGTGGCCGGCGTTGGCGACTTCGAGCTGCGCGAGCTCCTCGTTCGCCGCATCGACCCTGTCGGCGAAGCGCCGCAGGATCCGGGCCCGATCGGCAGGGGCCACAGCCCGCCAGGACTCGTAGGCCCGCGCCGCCTTCGCGATCGCCCGGTCCGTCTCCTCGACATCGGCGAGTTCGACGTCCGTGATCGGCTCTTCCGTCGCCGGGTTGATGACCGTGTAGATGCTCACTTCGATGTTCTCCTCGTTGCTCTGTCTGCCATGTGCCGTCGGGCCGCCTCGACGAGGGCGCGCACGACTCGATCGTCGGTGGGGTCGTGTTCGGGATGCCATTGGACGGCGAAGAGCCAGCCCGCGTCCCGTTCCCTGTCCGGGGCTCGCTCGATGATCTCGATGAGACCTTCGGGACTGCGTCCCGTCACCCGCAGACCGGCGCCGAGGCGGTCGACCCCCTGATGGTGATAGCAGGGTGCCGTCGTCGCCTCGCCGAGGATCTCGTGGGCGAGCGACCCGGGGTCGGTCGTCACAGAGACCTGCCCGTAGACGCCGGGAGCGGGCTGGTAGTCCGAATGCCCGAGCGAGAACGGCAGATGCTGATCGAGCGTGCCGCCCGCCGCGACATTGATGACCTGGAGCCCCCGGCAGATGCCGAGCACGGGCAGGCCACGCTGCTGGGAAGCGGCCAGGAGCATGGTCTCGCTGGCGTCCCGGAACGGGTGGGACACGGTCGTCTCGTGCGGCCGCTGTCCGTACTCGGCGGCATCGACGTCGGCTCCGCCGGCGAGCAGGAGTCCGTCGAAGCGGTCGAGCACGGCCGGGGTCTGACCATGGGGAGGCAACAGCACGGGGATCGCCCCGCAGGCGGCGACCATGCGGACATAGTCGGCCGGGATGAGGGCCGCCTCGGTGTCCCACACACCCCATTGCGCCCGCTGCATATAGCAGCTGACGGCGATGACGGGCGTTGTCGGTTCGGCAGCGGGTTCAGAGTCGTTCGAAGCCACGGAGCCTCTCCCAGTCGGTCACGGTCGAGTTGTAGGCGTCGAGTTCGATGTCGGCGGCGTGCACGTAGTGGCGGACGACGAAGTCTCCGAAGGCATCCTCGGCGACCTGTGAGCCCTCCAATCGGTCGCGCGCTCCCTTGAGAGTGGTCGGCAGGCGGTCGGCACCGGCAGTGTAGGCGTTGCCTTCGGTGATCGCGGGCAGCTCGAGGCCGTTCTCGATCCCGTGGAGCCCCGCCGCGATGAGAGCCGCAGTGGCGAGGTACGGGTTGAGATCGGCCCCGCCGACTCGGCATTCCACGCGCAGGGAGGGCCCCGAGCCGACGACGCGGAAGGCGCAGGTGCGGTTGTCGAAGCCCCAGGCGACGGCAGTCGGGGCGAACGAACCTTCGACGAAGCGCTTGTACGAGTTGATGTTCGGGGCGAAGAAGTAGGTGAAGTCCTCGATGCAGGCGAGCTGACCGGCGATGAACTGCTCCATGAGAGTGGAGAACCCGTGTTCGCGGTCTCCGGCCATGACCATATCGCCTTCAGCCGAGCGGAAGCTCAGGTGGATATGGCACGAGGAGCCCTCCTTCTGGTCGTATTTGGCCATGAAGGTGATCGACTTCCCGTGCTGGGCGGCGATCTCCTTCGCGCCGTTCTTGTACACCGCGTGATCGTCGCAGGCCGTGAGGGCGGGCTGATAGCGGAACGTGATCTCATGCTGGCCGAAGTTGCATTCGCCCTTCGCCCCTTCGACGAAGAGTCCCGCACCTGCCATCGAATTGCGGATGTCGCGCAGCAGAGGTTCGACACGGGCGGTGCCGAGCAGGGAATAGTCGACGTTGTATTGGTTCGAGGGCGTGACCTCGGTGTATTTCGAGGCGAAGGCCTCTTCGTAGCTCGAATCGAAGGTGATGAATTCGAGTTCGGTGCCGACATGGGCGCTCAGTCCGTGCTCGGCGAGGCGGGCGAGCTGTCTCTTCAGAATCTGCCGCGGGGAGGGTGCCACCTCGGTGCCGGTGGTCGTCAGGAGATCGCAGTTGACCATCGCACTGCCCGGCTGCCAGGGAAGGAGGCGCAGGGTCGCGAGATCGGGTTTCATCACCATGTCGCCGTAGCCGGTCTCCCAGGACGAGACCTCGTAGCCGTCCACGGTGTCCATATCGACATCGACCGCGAGCAGATAGTTGCAGCATTCTGAACCGTGGTCCATGACGTCCTCGAGGAAGAATTGGACGCCGAGCCGCTTGCCCTGCAGGCGGCCCATGTGATCGGTGATGGCGACGACCACGGTGTCGATCGTGCCCTCGGCAGCGAGGCGGCGGAGCTCGTCGACAGAGAGCGGATCGGCTTGGATCGACCCTCGGGACGTCCTCTGCTGTGAGGTGGGCGAGGTGGGTACCGGAATCTCGGTCATGCGTGGTTCCTTTGCTGTGGGGGGGGTGATGGACTGAGCGTGTGGGCGGGTGGCGGATCCGGCGGGTTATTTGAGGTCCTTCTCCGCGGCTTCGATCTGTGCGAACTCCTCTTCGGGGGCGCTCGCGACGAGGTGGTGGCGGGAGTAGAACCAGAAGTAGGCGAGCGCGATGAGGAAGACTCCGGCGGCGATGCCCGCGGCGAGGATGTCGACGAAGAAGGTGGCGATCACTGCCACCGAGGCGAGCACGAGGGCGATGGAGGTGGTCACGACGCCGCCGGGAGTCCGGTAGCCGCGGGGCAGATCGGGCTCTTTGAAGCGCAGGCGGATGTGGGAGAGGTTGAGCAGGACGTAGGAGACCGTAGCGCCGAAGACGGCGACGTTGAGGAGGACTCCGCCGTTGCCGTCAACGGCGATCGCGAGGATGAAGCCGATCGTGCCGGGGACGATGAGCGCGAGCACCGGGGTCTTGCGCTTGCCTGTCAGGGACAGCCACTTGGGCAGGTAGCCGGCGCGGGAGAGCGCGAACAGCTGCCGGGAGTACGCGAAGATGATCGAGAAGAAGCTCGCGATGAGCCCGGCCAGGCCCGCCCAGTTGACGAAGGTCGCCAGGGCCGAGTTCTCACCGTAGATCGTACGCAGAGCCTCGGGCAGAGGATTGTCGGAGACTCCCATCGCCGAGGCGCCGGCGAGTCCCGGGACGAGCGTGAGCATGAGTGCGCCGAAGACGACGAGGATCGCCATGGCCGTGATGATTCCGCGCGGCATGTCCTTCTTCGGGTTCGCCGATTCCTCCGCGGCGAGCGGCACGCCTTCGACGGCGAGGAAGAACCAGATCCCGAAGACGAGGGAGGCGAGGAGACCGGAGATGCCCATCGGCATGAACGCGGATGAGCCGAACGAGCCGGTGGGTTCGATGTCGAAGAGGTTGCTTGCATCGAAGTGGCCGACAGCGGCGACGACGAAGACGACAAGGGCGATGACCGCGACGGCGGTGATGACGAACATCAGTCGCAGCGCCTCGCCGACGCCCCATAGGTGGATTCCGATGAAGACCGCATAGGCGACGAGGTAGATCGTCCATGTCGGCACCGATTCGGGGAGGATGCCGAGCGCCTGGACGTAGCCGGCGATGAAGGTCGAGATCGCGGCCGGCGCCATCGTGTACTCGATGAGGATGGCCATGCCGGTGGCGAACCCGCCGAGCGGGCCGAGTGCGCGGCGGGCGAATCCATAGCCGGCGCCGGCGGTCGGCAGTGTGGAGGAGAGTTCGGCGAGGCCGAAGACCATGCACACGTACATCAGCCCCATGAGGAGGAAGGCGATGAGCAGACCGCCCCAGCCGCCTTCGGCCAGACCAAGGTTCCAGCCGGAGAAGTCTCCGGAGATGACGTAGGCGACGCCGAGTCCCGCGAGGAGGATCCAGCCGGCGGCACCCTTCTTCAGCTGCCGCTTCTCGAGGTAGTGCTCATCGACATTGCCGTATTCGATGTTCTTGCTCATGGCTGCCCCTCGGTGTTCTCGATGATCGGTGAGACGGTGAACGAGACGTTCAATGGATCAAGTTCATACCATTGACTGAGATCGAATGTAATCTGGACCACAATCGACTGTCAAGGATTTTCTGCTTGGATGGCAGGAGACGAGCGGCAGAAAGCCAGTGAAGGAGGCAACAGTGGAGCACGGTGAGAGCGGCGGTGAAGAGGTGACCGCAGCGCGTGCCGAGGGGACGAACCCTGTGGCTGCGCCGTCTTCAGCCGCAACCGCCACGCCCACTTCAGGGCCCGCGGCCGCACCTTCCTCCGGGTCGGCGCCCGCCCACTCGCGGGGCAATGTCTTCGAGCACACGATCGCGGCACTCCTCCGCGCCATCCGCCTGGGCCAGTACCTCGTCGGCGACAAGCTTCCTGCGGAGCGTGATCTCGCCGCCCGGATCAAGGTCTCGCGGGCCACGCTCCGGCAGGCGCTGAGCGAGCTCCAGACCGCGGGCATCGTCACGGTCCGACGGGGTCGCTACGGCGGAACGTTCGTCACGAGGCTGCCCTCTGCCGGCGACGACGCGACCGAAGGGAGCATCGATCCCGCCGAACTCGACGATGCCGTGCGGTTCAGGCATGTGCTCGAAACCGCCGCCGCCCGAATCGTCGCCTCGAGGACTCTCCAGTCCGCCGAGGTCGAAGCGCTCACCACGGCGGAGAGCGAATGTCGGGAAGTGTTCGGGGCACCAGGTGAGAGCGCCGAGAAGTTCCGCGCTCTCGATGCCCGCTTCCATCTCAGCATCGCCGAGCTCACGCGGATCCCCTCGCTTGTGGCCGCCTCCGCGAGCACCCGTGACCGGATCAACGCCCTGCTCGATCGGATTCCGTTCATCGAGACCAATGTCGAGCACTCGTGCGCCCAGCACGGTGAGATCCTCGATGCCGTCCTCGCCGGAGATCCCGAGCTGGCCGCGGAACTCGCCGCTCAGCATGCGGAGGGAACGGAACAGCTCCTGCGCGGATTCCTCGAGCACCAGTGACCGCCGCGCTTGCCCCCGGCACTCGACTCTGCACTGACATTCGCTCTTGCATCTGACACTGTGGCAGGTGGGTAGATGGTGTTGACGGCGAAGGAGTGGGGACTTTGAAGATCGGTGACTTCTCTCGGTTCGGGCAGGTATCCGTGCGGATGCTGCGCCACTACGAGTCGCTCGGCCTCCTCACCCCAGAGACGGTCGATGAGTTCACCGGCCATCGACGCTACGGTGCGGCGCAGCTGACGCGGCTCAACCGCATCATGGCGCTCAACGCCCTCGGGATACCGCTGCGGTCGATCGCCGGAGTGCTCGACTCCGAACTGAGTTCGGATGCACTCATCGAGATGCTCCACCGACGTCGTCATCAGCTGCTGGCCGAACAGTCGGCGGCAGTCTCCGCGCTGGCCGAAGTCGATTTTCGGCTGGCCCTCATCGAAAGGACGACCATGGACCACCCAGACTGCATCATCAAGGACCTGCCCCCGGAGAGGACCCTCGGACGCACGGTCCTCCTCGGCGAACCTCCGTTCGACACGGCCGAGATCGGCCCGCTGTTCGACTCTGCGGCAGACGCGATCACCGAGGCGGGAGGGGTGCCGACCATGGCGGTCGGCATCTACGCTGAAACGGAGTCGGGAACCGAAGTCACCTGCGGATTCCGCACCAGCACTCCAACAGCGGACAGCGCTTCCGTGAGCGGCGACAGCGGCAGTGGACCCGAGCTCGACATCGGCGAGCTGCCGTCGTGCACCGCGGCGACGCTCATCCACGAAGGTTCGATGAACCGGATCGGCGCCAGCTGGCAGCATCTGGCCGAATGGGCCCTCGCTCGGGGCTGGGAGCTCGTCGGACCATGCCGCGAGGTCTACCTCGAAACCGGTCCTGACTGGATCGTCGAGCTGCAACAGCCGGTGACCCGATAGCGGCGGAACCTCTCTGCTCGCTCGTTCAAGGCGAAGCGCACCCGTCGACCGGTGCACCGATCGATGAGTGCGCTTCGCCTTGAACGCCCCTGTTATCACCCTGGACCCGGGCCGCCTCGGCGAAGGTGTTCCCCTCGGCGAAAGTCCCGACTCACCGAGCTGCCGGAAGATTACAGGGCAGCCGCAGCCTCGATGCTGGGCGCTGCCGGTTCGGCGGCGCCGACGACCTTCCTGCGCAGGGCGAGGAAGAACAGGACGAGGCTGACGGACAGGGCGATGTGTCCGAGTCCTGCGATGCCGGCGATCATGGCATTGGACTCTTCGCCGAGGACGGTGAGCGAACCGTGCTAGACCATCATGCCCGCCGTCAGGACGACGCCGGCGTTGTAGAGTCAGAAGAACCACGAGAAGAGCTTCGTCCCGGACAGTCCGAACACCTTGTCGAGCGCAAGGACGATGAGGAGGACGATGAATCCGAGCGTGAGCACGTGGGTATGCACCACGCCGAGCTGAGTGAAGTCGCCTTCCGGGAAGTCGTTGGCCTTGGTGAACTCGCGGTAGAACAGACCCGCGAGGACACCGATAATCATGTATGCGCATGCCGCGTTGAATATCTTCTTCATGCTTCTACTTCATCAGGATCCGCCCCCCCCGCTTTCCTGACCCGCAGGATTGAACTCCGTCCCCAACTTTCGATTGACGTTCGGCCTCACACCCGCAGAAGCGCCGAATCAGGCGGAATCCGGACCGTTGCAGGGTTAGCCTGAAGTCATGTCCATGGAGAATCTGTTCTCGAAGATCGACCGCATCGCCGGCGGCAGCAAGGCCGGCATCATGGTCCCGGCCGAAGGCCTGTCGCATCCGAAGACGAAGCGGGCATTCGCCTGGATCACGTGGCTGCTCGTGTTCGAACTCGTCCTCGGCTTCGGGGCCGTGGTCTACGCGATCATCATCGCCAAAGCCGGACAACCCGTCCCGTTCGCCGTGTGGATGCGCACGATCGTCGTTCTCGGCATGACCGCCACCCTGTTCTACTTCTTCTGGCGCGCGACGAAGGGTCTCTACTGGGGCTACCAGCGTCTGCGCCTGTTCACGCAGATCTTCCCCGTCATCACCCTCGTCATGGCCGCGATCCCCGGACTCTACCCGGTGTGGATGGTCACCGAGCAGATCGTGTTCAGCCTCGTGATGATCGGCGTCGGCGACTTCCTCACCGGCGATCACCTGCGCGAAGTGTTCAAGAAACCCGAAGACTGAGCGACCGCGCTCCACCTCTGCGACGAGGCCTCTCAGCCCGCAATGAGGCGGCGTGCCTCCTCCTGGTGGGCGGCGATGAGGGCATCCTTGTCGAGTTCGACCCCGTCCGCACCGATCGCGTGGCCGTCGAGGACCCGCCATCTGCCGCCGACCATCACCCGGTCGGCTTTTTCCGCACCGCAGAGCACAAGCGCGGGGATCGGATCGTGCGCACCGGAGAACGCGAGACCGTCGAGGCGGAACATCGCGAGGTCGGCCTGCCGCCCGATGCCGATCGTTCCGATGTCGTCGCGACCGAGCGCGGCCGCCGATCCCTTCGTCGCCCAGTCGAGGACCCGATCGCAGTTGACCGCCTCGGCACCGTAGCGCAGACGCTGGATATAGAGGGCCTGGCGGACCTCGCGGATGAGGTTCGAGGCATCGTTCGAGGCCGAACCGTCGACGCCGAGGCCGACAGCCACTCCCGCGTCTTCGAGCTCGACCGCGCGCGCGATGCCTGAGGCCAGGCGCATGTTCGAGGTCGGACAGTGCGCGACGGAGGCTCCGGCGGCGCCGAGGCGGCGGATCTCCTCGTCGTCGAAGTGGACTCCGTGGGCCAGCCACGCACGATCACCCAACCAGCCGACGGATTCGAGGTAGTCGACGGTGCGCAAGCCGAAGCGCTCCCGGCAGAAGTCCTCTTCGTCGATGGTCTCGGCCAGATGCGTGTGGAGGCGGACATCGAGTTCGGCCGCCAGCGTCGCACTCTCGCGCATGAGTTCGGTGGTCACGGAGAACGGCGAGCAGGGGGCGAAGGCGATCTGGATCTGCGCGCCGGCACCGCGTTCGTGATGGGCCTCGACGAGGCGGCGGGAATCGGCGAGGATCACCTCGGCGTCCTGCACGGTCTGCTGCGGAGGCAGGCCGCCGTCCTTCTCACCCAGCGACATAGATCCGCGGGTGAGCATCGCCCGCATGCCGAGTGCGCGGACGACCTCGACCTGGATGTCGATGGCCTCGTCCATGCCCGTCGGGAACAGGTAATGATGGTCGGCAGCGGTCGTGCACCCGGATTCGAGGAGTTCGGCCATGGCCACGGTCGTCGCGAGCTCGAGGGCGCGCGGGGTCAGCCTCGCCCACACCGGATAGAGGTTCTGCAGCCACCCGAACAGCGGCAGATCCGCGACCGGGGCCCAGGCCCGGGTGAGTGTCTGATAGAAGTGATGATGCGTGTTGATCAGGCCCGGAGTGATGACGTGCTCGGAGGCGTCGACGATCTCGGAGACCGATTCCGCTCCGCCTTGGGGTTCGCCGCCGGCCGGGATGAGTTCGACGATGGTTCCGGTGGTGCGATCGACGACGATCCCACGCGCGGCGAGATTCGGATCGGCACCCGCGCCGAGGTGGACGACCAGAGGATCACGCAGCCACAGCCGCGCGGCCGCCTCGTCGGATGGGATACCATCCTGGGTCATGTCATTGCTGGTCATTGTGTCGCCTTTCGCTGCTCGAACCGTACGCTTCCGGTGAGTGGCGACAGGACTGGGGCCGACCGCCACCAGCTCAGGTTTTTCGGCGTCTGCTGCTCCGCCGTTCGATGACTCGAAGACCCGCCTCGGGATCGATAAGCTACCCCCGGGTACGAGTCGCATCGACAGACGTGTACTCTAGCATGTGCCCCAGGTCACGAAAATACCTTGCGGTGAGAATGGTATTCCTTTAGAGTTTTGCGATAAGGAAAATACTTTTCACATATTGGAAGATCGATCCCTCGGTCGCCGCGGTGCCCACTCACCGACACTGATGCTCGACAAGTCAGGCAGAGTGCACGAGAGCACAACCATCACCCGAGGATGAGCTCAACGGAGAGATAGATGTCGGTATCCCAGCAGTCACCACAGAACAAGCGGGCGTCGTCGGCCGCGAGGAAGTCGCGCAGGCCCGAGGACGAGCGGCTGCCCGTCGGCAGCTCGTTCGCCTACGGGCTGCAGCACGTCCTCACGATGTACGGCGGCATCATCGCCGTGCCGCTCATCATCGGCAAGGCCGCGGATCTCGATGGCAACGGCATCAGCGTGCTCATCGCGTCGTGCCTGTTCATGGGTGGTCTGGCGACCATTCTGCAGTCGGTGGGAGTGCCGTTCTTCGGTTCTCAGCTGCCGCTCGTCCAGGGCGTCTCCTTCGCCGGCGTCGCCACGATGACGTCGATCCTGGCCGGCGGTGACGGATTGCCAGCGGTCTTCGGTTCGGTGTTGGTCGCCTCGGTGATCGGTCTGATAGTGGCACCGGCCTTTGCGCTCATTGTGAAGTTCTTCCCTCCTGTGGTGACGGGTACGGTCATCACGACGATCGGCCTGTCACTCATGCCCGTCGCTGCGGGCTGGGCGATGGGCGGGGATGCGGAGGCCGCCGACTACGGCAGCATGCGCAACATCCTCATCGCCGTCGGCACGCTGGCCGTCGTGCTCATTCTCAGCCGAATTCCGGTCGCGATGGTCTCAAGACTGTCGATTCTGCTGGCCATCGTCATCGGCACGATCGGCTGCCTCGTGTTCGGCTGGGCCGACTTCTCGCATGTGCTCGATCGTGGTGTCTTCGCTTTCCCACAGCCGTTCGCCTTCGGCATGCCGACGTTCTCGGCAGCTGCGATCATCTCGATGTTCATCGTCATCATCGTCACCTTCGCCGAGACGACCGCGGACATCATCGCCGTCGGCGAGATCGTGAAGACCAAGGTCGATTCGAAGCGCATCGCGTCCGGGCTTCGCGCCGACATGCTCTCTTCAGCGGTCTCGCCGGTCTTCAATTCGTTCACGCAGTCGGCGTTCGCTCAGAATGTCGGTCTGGTCGCGATCACCGGTGTGAAGTCACGCTTCGTCGTCACAGCCGGCGGTGCGATCCTCGTGATCCTCGGTCTGCTGCCCGTGATGGGCGGAGTCGTCGCAGCGGTGCCGTCGCCTGTGCTCGGCGGAGCGGGCATCGTTCTCTTCGGAACCGTTGCCGCCTCGGGCATCCGCACGCTGTCGAAGGTCGAATACGAGGGCAATCTCAACATGATCATCGTCGCGGTCTCGCTGGCGTTCGGCATCATTCCTGTCGTCGAGCCCGACTTCTACAACTCATTCCCGTCGTGGGTCGGCATCATCCTCCACTCCGGCATCTCCTCGGCCACGCTCATGGCCGTGCTGCTCAATCTGGTCTTCAACCACATCGGCGTGAAGGCCAAGGACCGTTCGGATCGTTCGGTCTTCGTCGCCGGGACCGGTCGAGTCATCCGCAAGGAGGAGCTGCAGAGGCTGATCGACAACGAAGCCATCCTCACCGAGGGCGACACCGTCAAGGACGGCCGGATCATCGACGGCAACGGCGAAGAGGTGCCGGTCGTCACCGACGAACAGCATGAGAAGGTCATCGAGGCGGCGAAGAAGGGCGAGGTCCGGAACCAGGACGACGTCCGCCGCCTGATCGAGGAGGACGAAGGCTAGCCGCCGAAAGGTGCTGGCTGGGCAGACCGGTGCCACCTGTCAGAATGGCGGCGGTTCGTCCCGATCCCATCGGGGATCCTGATTCTCGTCGGCCGCTCTCTGCGACCGCTGTGCCCGTCCCGTCTCGTACTCCTCGACGGAGCCCACGTCGGCCACGGCATCGTTGTCGGGGCACATTTCGGCTCCGAACCCGTCGTCTGCGGCAAGCAGATCGGGCAATTCGGCATAGTTCTCCACCTGCCGTGCATGCTCGGCGTTGATCGGGTTGTCCGGCGGGTGCATCTTTGTCACGACACCGTGGCGGAAGGCATACTCCACCGCTCCGTCATCGGTCGACCTGACCGAGAACCTGCGGTCGGTCTTCCTCTGGTGGTCGGCTTTGCACAGCGGGTGCGTGTTCTCAAACGTCGTCTGCCCGCCCCGTGCCGGATCGTCGTGATCGAAGGGGATGATGTGGTCGATTTCCGAGGTCTCGGCGCGACGGGTGCATCCGGGAGCCGAGCACGACTGCCATTTCGCCGTCAGTGGCGCGCGCACGTCGGCTGGAATGTAGTAGCTCTTCGAGCGGGCGTCGATCGGTGTCCCCGTCGCCGGGTCCGTAAGGATCCGGTGCCAGGTCGGACTCTGAGCGGCCAGAACTCGCGCCGCTTCAGGCGGCACCGGGGAGCCGTCCGAGAACGTTCCCGGCAGCTCCGAGCGACCGATCGCAGTGAGGTAGGGCACCGACACCATCATCTTCGCTTGTTCCCTCACCCACTGCCCGTGAGTGGGCATGACGAGCTTGATGATCGTCTTGACCTCGGCACCGGCAGCTGCTACGGCCTCAGCTTCGCGCTGTGTCGTCCGCGCCGTGGCGTCGACCGCGTCCGCCGTGATGAGGTCGGTGGAGTCGGTCGCATCGAAGGCGAACTCCTTGGTGGTGGTCTCGCCGGTGGTCGTATCGTGCGCGGTCACCGCGATGGCCATCTGCGGGGTCGCACGCGTGGCGATGTCGAACATCAGGGCGGCGACGCTGTCCTGCTCGTCCATTTCGGTGCCAATGAGGTCCACGTCGGTGAATGCTGATATCTGGCCGTTGCGGATCGCGCGAGCGAAGGCTTCGATGCGCAGGTAGAACGCCTTGAGTTCCACGGCCGGGCCCATGAGGGTCACCGAGGCGGTGCCGTCGGAGTACGTGGTGATGTCGACATGGCGACGCTTGGAGGCGAGTTCGGTGCGATCGTCGACCGGGACGATCGCCGCGATCTTCAGGTTGAGAGACTTCCTGAAGGTCTCGAGGGTGATGTCCGCGCGACGCTCGGCCAGGTAGGCATCGAGGCGGGGAACGTGTTCGAAGCTGACGTCCTTAACGGCTCGAGTCGCGGAGAGCACGTGCTCGATGGTGAACTCGCCCTGGAGGCAGCGGTCAAGGAACTTCGGCAGCCCGAACACGAGCGTGATCGCGTTCGTGATCTCGTTGTAAGCGCCGTCGCTCGTTGCCCCGAGGACAGCGGCCAGCTCGGTGACTTCCTCGCGGGCGGTCAGCTCGTGAGCCCAGCTGTTGAACGACTTGTGGAGCTGGAACTTCGGGAAGTTCGGAAGCGGTTCCGCCAGTGCGCCCGTAGTGGGCTCGGTCCCGGCCGGATCGGTCGTGCTGCCCGAGTCCGCACCTTCGGAGCGAGTCTCGTCGGAATCGACGACGGCCGAACCAGCGGCGGACGCGCCTGAGGCATCGGTGTCGGCAGTGGTCTCAGCTTCGGCGTCGTCGACAGCGTCGGTTGCGACCCAGGGATCGTCTTCGTCGCGCTTGTTCGTCCGGCCTCCGTCGCGGACCGCGAGGAACCGTTCGGCCGTCTGGGTGAAGGTCGCGTGGTAGTAGATCTCGTCGGCGGGGGCGTAGCGCAGACGATCGAGGACTTCGGCCAGGAACAGGCCGGCGACGGCCTGGTAGTCGGCGATCTTGGCGCCTGAGCTCAGGCGGGCGATGCTCGCGACCACAGCCATGGGCGAATCAGGGTCGACGTCGAGGCGGCGCGGCGAATCGGAGCCGACCACTGGACGGGCGGAGGGCGAAACTGTGGCCTCGTCAGCCTCTCCGGCGTTGTTGGAGGCAGGGTCGAGACCGTCGTCGTTCGGGTTATGGGGGTCCGGGGAATCCTTCATCGGTCTCACCGCCTTTCACGTCGATGTGAATGCCTTAGATCAATTCTGCCTCTGAATCGAAGAAATGAATGTCACAATTCGATTACGAACAGAACTGTCTTTTTATTGAATTGTGTTTGCTGTTATTTGATGATTTGAAAACCAGGACAGATTCGAATGATCGAGCAGTGCGAGGCATCAAACGATTCGCTTCATCAGACGCCTCGTTTCATCGGACGATTCGAAGTCGAATCAGCATCCCCGGCGACCCCAGCATCCGGCGGCAATGCCAGCACCATCTGTCGCGTAGACACCAGCACCACCAGTTGCAGACACCCCGGTCACCAGCCACCAGGCGTCAGCACCAGCCGCCAGGTACCAGCGACCGGGCACCAGCGGCCAAGCACCGGCACCGGCACCGGCACCGATGAGAACTACTCGACCAACAGCCCTGACAGCTGCTCCATCGACGTGAAGACCTCGGCGGCACCGGCCGACAGCAGCGTTTCGGGGGTCTGATGTACGGGTGAGTCCGGACAGAAACCGAGCACATGGGATCGTGCGGCGGCACCGGCGATCACGCCGGTGGGGGAATCTTCGATCACGGCCGCCTCGGCGGGGTCGATGCCCAGCGCATCGGCCGCTGCCAGATAGACGTCGGGGGCGGGTTTCGAGCGTGGAAGCTCCATGCCGGAGAAGATCCGACCGTCGAAGGCGTCGAAGAGGCCGATCTTCCGCAGCTGGAGTTCGATCTTCGGTCGGTCCGCACTCGAAGCGCAGGCGATCGCTCCCGGATAGACCTCGGCGATCCGATGGACGGCGCCCAGTACACCCGGGATGGCCTGGAGCGACGCTGCAAGCTCAGCGTTGCGCCTGCGGCGGAACTCGTTCATCCACTCGTCGTCGATGCGATAGCCCGAGTGCTCCTCGATGACGTCGGCCTCATCGCGGAGCATCTTGCCGACGAAGCGCGCGATGCACTCATCCGGCGTGAGCTGCCACCCGAGCTCGACGAGCATTCCGTGCAGGACACCGTTGGTGATGCTCTCGGAATCGACGAGCACGCCGTCGCAGTCGAACAGAACGGCGGAGAATTTCGGGTGTGCGGCCATACTCCGATTGTGCCATCCGCCCCTGACGCAACATCACGACCGGCCGCAGCCGACCGACCCCGCACGAGCGGGCCGACCTCGACCGCCCGAGCGGGCTGACCCCGCCCGAGCGCGCCGGCCGCAGCTGCCTGGGCGGGCGCACGCCGCCTACACCGCGCCGACCGTGACCGCCGTGTACAGCACCCGGGCGGAGGCGAGCGCGCAGAGAACGATGACCAGCGCGAACAGCGTCAGCCAGCCACCGGCAGGCAGGCTTGACCCCTGCGCGAGGATGAAGGCGTCCGACTGCTGCACATGGCGTCGGCGGGTGTGGACGCGGATGACCTTGACGAGGTCTTTGAGCGAGCCGATCGCCAGCCCCGTGCCGAGGGCCGCGACGAAGACCGAGATCCATTCGAGGGGCAGGAACACGACGACGAGCTGAGCGGCCAACGCCGTGACCACCGCGATCACCGCGCCCGCGAGGTTGCGGATGAAGATGAGCGCCACCAGCAGAATGAGCGCCCCCACCGACAGCGCCAAGGGCGCCCAGCCGTAGACCGCCGACGTGATGAGCACGAGCCCGAGCACGCCCGGTGCCGGATACCCCCAGAACCCCGCCCACGTGGCCGAGAAGCCGACCCGCCCGAACGAATTCATCTGTCCGGAATGGTCGAAATTGAGCGAGATCCCCTTGACCACGCGCCCCGTCATCAGCGCCGCGAAGGCGTGGCCGAGTTCGTGGACGAAGGTGACGAAGAGGCCGAAGAACCGCCAGATCCCCGGGGTCAGCGTGACGAGGAGGGGGACGCCGATGACGAGCAGGAGCCGCAGAACGTCGAGCTCGAGCCCGTCCTGCCGCCCGAAACCGGAGGTGATCGCGTCCCACCACGTCGCCGCTGCCTGGTTGAAGTCCATAGCGGATCAGTGTACGAAGAGACCCTGAGCGACGCCCTCAGCCGATCGCCAGAATCACCTCAGGAGCGATCGCCGCACTGCCTGCCTGACGCAGCACTAACGGACCAGCTGTTCGGTTTGGGTGTCGAAGACGTGGACGAGCCGGGGATCGACCCGGAAGGTCATCCGATCCCCGCGCCGAGGCGTCCCGCCCTTGGTCAGGCGCGCGACGACCGGCTTCTCCCCGATCCGCAGGGGGTCCTGGTCGGGCGTGATCCCGTACACGAAGGTGTCCGACCCGAGCTCTTCGACCAGCGAGATCTCGATCTCGAGCAGGTTCTCCCCCGCCGAGGCGGCTGTGACTTCGTCGTCCACGACGAGATCCTCCGGACGGATCCCGAGGACGATGTCCTCGCCGGAATCCGGCAGGCCGTCGGGCAGGGCCACCGAGATCCCGGCGCCGACGGCGGTTCCGTCGGGCCGCCTCGTCGCGGGGATGAGGTTCATCGTCGGTGAGCCGATGAACGCGGCGACGAACAGGCTCGCCGGGGAATTGTAGAGTTCGCGCGGGGTGCCGACCTGTTCGACCCGGCCTTCATTCATCACCACCACGCGGTCGCCCATCGTCATCGCCTCAGTCTGATCGTGAGTGACGTAGACGGTCGTCACGCCGAGCTTGCGCTGCAGCGCCGAGATCTGCGCACGCGTCTGCACGCGCAGCTTCGCATCGAGGTTCGACAGCGGCTCATCCATGAGGAAGACCTGCGGGCGACGGACGATCGCACGCCCCATCGCCACCCGCTGCCGCTGCCCGCCGGACAGCGCCTTGGGTTTGCGATCGAGGAGCTCGTCGAGCTCGAGCATGGCGGCCGCCTCGGCGACGAGCTCACTGCGGCGGTCCTTGGCCACGCCCGTGTTCTTCAGCGAGAACTCCATGTTCTCCGACACGGTCATATGCGGGTAGAGGGCATAGGACTGAAAGACCATCGCAACATCGCGGACTTTCGCCGAGACGTCGGTGACGTCCTGCCCGTCGAAGAGGATGCTGCCCTCGGTCGGGAACTCGAGCCCGGCGAGCATCCGCAGGGTCGTCGACTTCCCGCAGCCCGACGGCCCGACGAGGACGAGGAACTCACCGTCGGCGATCTCGAGGTCGACCTCGGACACGGCGGGCCGATCCGTTCCCGGATAGTTCAGCGCCACGTCCCGCAGAGACACATCAACCATGTTCGCCCTTCACCCTCTTCGTCGTCCTCGACACCTGCAGACTACCGCAATTGAGCATAATAATGACCGTGTAGCCGATAAATACGGCAATCCGATGATCGTTATTCAATCAATTACTGCACAAACACGATCTGACGCTTGACCTTGTGACTGCACTCACACCATACTTTCATTCATCACACAGTTCTGGTCAACGCTGACCGGCGGAACCCGGAACGCCGAGAAGACGGGAACAGAGAACAGACCATGAGAAGAACACGCACCCTCGCCGCCATCGCCGCCACGGCAGCACTGACGCTGACCGTCTCCGGCTGCGGTTTCGGCGGGTCCGGATCCGACTCCGATTCCGGCAAGACCACCCTCGACTTCCTCGTGCCCACGTATTCGGACGCCACGAAAGGCCTGTGGCAGGACGTCATCGACGGCTTCGAGAAGGAGAACGAGGACATCTCGGTCAACCTCGAGGTCCAGTCCTGGGACAACCTCGAGAAGGTCGTGTCCACGAAGATCCAGGCCGGTGAGGCCCCCGACATCTACAACGGCGGTCCCTTCGCCGGCTTCGCCTCCGACGAGCTGCTGTACAAGACCGAAGACGTCACGAGTCCCGAGACGTACAAGAACTTCGACGAAGGCTTCCTCGACAACGAGACCCTCAAGGGCACCGCCTACGCCCTGCCGCTCATCGCCTCGACGAGGGCGCTGTTCGTCAATAACGAACTCCTCGACAAGGCAGGGGTGAAGGAAGCCCCGAAGGACTGGGACGAACTCCTCGACGCCTCGAAGAAGGTCTCCGAACTCGGCGGCGGCGTCGCCGGCTACGGCATGCCGCTGGGCTCCGAGGAGGCGCAGGCCGAGGCCGCGATCTGGCTCTGGGGCGCCGGAGGCAGCTTCGGCGACGAGAAGGAGATCACGATCGATACGCCCGAGAACCTCGAGGGTGCGAAGCAGATCAAGAAGATGATCGACGCAGGTGCCACCCAGGACGATCCGGGCTCCTCCCAGCGCACCCCGCTGCTCGACATCTTCGTCCAGGGCAAGATCGGCATGCAGGTCGGCCTGCCTCCGACGGTCGGTCAGATCGAGGACTCGAACCCCGACCTCGACTACTCGGTCGTGCCGATCCCGACGAAGGACGGCAAGCCGATGACCCTCGGCGTCGGCGACCAGCTCATGGCGTTCCAGAACGACGGGGACAAGGCCGAGGCGATCACGAAGTTCTTCGACTACTACTACGCCGATGACAACTACCTGCCCTGGGTCGAGGCCGAAGGCTTCCTGCCGGTGACGAAGTCCGGTGCGAAGGAACTCGCCGACGACGAGGACCTCAAGCCGTTCCTCGACACCATGCCCGACGCGCAGTTCTACCCCTCGACGAATTCGAAGTGGTCGGCCACCGACGGCGCCTTCAAGTCGACATTCGGTCAGCTCGAATCGAAGTCCGCCGAGGATGTGCTGAAGTCGATCCAGGATCAGGTCGACCAAGGGTGAGCCCACGGGTGGACCCAGAGGTGAATCCGGGCAGGAAGCCGGATCCCGGCAGGGCTGAGGGCGAGCGCCGCAGGACGGGCGGTCGCGGGTCGACGACCCGCGACCGCACCACGACCACGTGGCGCGACACGCTCAAGGCCCTGCCGTGGCTGGCCCCGGCGCTGATCCTCATCGTCGGGGTCGTGTTCTTCCCCGCCGGGCTGATGATCTTCAACTCGACCCGGGACATCTCGACGTCCGGTCTCGACAAGGGCTCGGTCGGCTTCGACAACTACGTCTCCCTATTCGCCTTCGACCAGTTCTGGCCGATCATCGTGCGCACGATCATCTGGGTCGTCGCCGTCGTCGGCCTCGCCGTCGTCATCTCCTTGGGACTCGCGCAGATCCTGAACAAAGCCTTCCCCGGTCGGCAGCTCGTCCGGCTGGCCGTGATCATCCCGTGGGCCGCCTCGGTGGTGATGACGACGATGGTCTTCTACTACGGGCTCGAGCCGTACTTCGGGGTGGTGAATAAGTTCCTCGTCGACATAGGACTCATCGACAATCCGGCCGGCTACGGCTGGACGAAGAATCCGACGACGGGCTTCCTGTGGTCGATCGTCATCGCCGTCTTCGTGTCCCTGCCCTTCACCACCTACACCCTGCTCGCGGGTCTGGCCACGATCCCCCGGGAGACCATCGAGGCCGCCCGGATGGACAGCGCGGGACCCTGGCGCACCTACTTCGCCGTCATCCTCCCGCAGCTGCGCGGAGCGCTGAGCGTGGCGGTGCTCATCAACATCATCAACGTGTTCAACTCGCTGCCGATCCTCAAGGTCATGACGGGGTCGATCCCCGGCTACGGCGCGGACACCATCATGACGATGATCTTCAAGTACATCGAGATCCAGCACAAGGTCGATGTCGCGAGCGCCCTGTCGGTGATCGGCTTCCTCATCGTCATACTCGTCGTCATCGTCTACGTCAGAGTCGTCAAACCCATGCAGGAGGTCTGATGGCCACGGACACGACCCCGGCCGCCGCCCCGCCGCCAACCGCACGTCCTCACGCGAACGGTGCGCCGCCTCGGCGACGGAAGCGCTACACCGCCGACAAGGTGCCCATGGGCACCGTCATCGGGCGGATGATCGTGGGACTCATCGTCTTCGCAGTCTTCGTCCTGCCCTACCTCATCATGTTCTTCGGCTCTGTGAAGACGAAGTCGCAGATCAGGTCCGTGGAGCCGACGTACCTGCCGCAGGAATGGCACTGGGAGAACTTCGTCGACATGTGGTCGACGCCGGAGACCCCGCTGGTGCAGAACATGATCTCGACGGTGATCATCGCCGTGTGCGCGACCCTGCTCGTGCTCGTCGTGGCCCTGCCCGCCGCCTACTACACGGCACGGTTCAGGTTCCCGGGCCGGATGGTGTTCATGTTCTTGGTCATCGTCACCCAGATGCTGCAGCCGGCTGTGCTCACCTCCGGCCTGTTCCGGCAGTTCTCCCTGCTGGGGATGAATGACACGTGGGCGGCGATGATCGTCGTCAACGCCGCGTTCAACCTCTCCTTCGCCACCTGGATCATGCACTCGTTCTTCGCCGGCATCCCCAAGGAGATCGACGAGGCGGCCCGGCTCGACGGGGCATCCCAGCTGTCCGTCCTGTTCCGGATCAACCTCCCCCTCGTGTGGCCGGGGATCGTCACGGCGATCGTGTTCACGTTCGTCGCCTGCTGGAACGAGTTCGCCGCCTCGCTCGTCATCCTCTCCACGGCCGGCAATCAGCCGATCTCCGTGGCGCTGACGAAGTTCGTCGGCCAGTACGAGACGAGCTGGCAGTACGTCTTCGGCGTCTCGATCGTCGGCATCCTGCCCGTCGTCATCCTCTTCATGCTCATCGAGAAGCGCCTCGTCGGCGGGCTGACCGCAGGCAGTGTGAAGTAGGAACGACGTGAAGCGGCGTCAGGGTGGAGTGGGATCTCCCCGCTCACACCTGATCGACGTCGACCCAGGACCGGGTCGCGGCCGATTCCAGTACCGCCTCGGTGACGAGGACCGCGCGGACTCCGTCGCGGAGGGTAGGCAGACCCTCGGGTCGGTCGCCTGCGAAATGAGCGTAGGAGTCGGCGACGAAGGAGTTGAAGGCGTCCTGGTAGCCCTGCGGGTGGCCGGTCGGCACCGCGCACAGTCGGGCGGCGTCGGCGGTGAGTGCATCGGGGTCGCGGACGAGGAGGCGGCTCTCGGCCCGGCGGCCGAGCCATAGCCGCTCGGGCTGCTCCTGGTCGAAGCGCATGCTCGCCTCGGTGCCGGCGATCTCCACGGTCAGGGAGTTCTTCCGGCCGGGAGCGGCTTGGGAGATGAGCAGCGAGCCGATGGCGCCGCCGGAGAACTCGGCGGTGATGGCCACGGTGTCCTCCGTCGTCACGGTGGCCCCGCCTCGGCGAGGGTGGACGGTCCGCGTCGTCGCCACGAGCGAGGCGATGCGGTCGCCGGTGATGAATTCGATGAGGTCGACGAGGTGGGAGCCGATGTCGGCGAAGGCGCGCGACGGTCCGCCGCGGGCGGATTCGACGCGCCAGTTCTCGTCCTCGGGTCCCAGCAGCCAGTCCTGGAGGTATCCGGCGTCGACGGTGAGCAGCCGGCCGGCCTCGCCCGCGCGGAAGCGGGCGCGGGCCTCCCGGACCATCGGATGATAGCGGTAGACGAAGGGGACGGTGCCCATCAGTCCGGTCTCCTCGGCGCGGGCGAGGACGGCGCGAGCGGCCTGAGAGTCGGTGGCCAGGGGCTTTTCGCAGATGAGCGCCGAACCGGAGTCGAGGACCCGCAGCGACTGCTCGGCGTGGACGTCGTTGGGGGTGCACACGTGGACGACGTCGAGGCCGCGGTCGATGAGGTCGTGCGCGGTCGCGGAGTGTGCGAATCCGAGTTCGGCCGCCGCCCGGGCGCTGGACGCCGGCGAGGAGGTGGCCACGGATTCAAGGACGGCACCGGCCGAGCGCGCGGCTCTGCTGTGGACGCGGCCCATGAATCCGCCGCCGAGGACACCGATGCGCAGTGCGCGACCGTCTGCTGAGACTTCTTCGACCATGCCTCATTATGCAGTCGCGGATCGGACCGGGTCGAGCCTGCGCCTGCCCGAGCCTGCACCTGCTCGCCTCGGCTGTGCCGACCCTGCCGCATCGTCCCTGTGGCGCGCCCGCGCCGCCATGGGGCAATCCACGGCCGTTCCCGCCTGGCCCTTTACACTGGAAGACAGTGGTCGCGCAATCCCCCATTCGCAGCGCGTGCCACAACTCGCGAAGGAGTGTCATTGCCTCAACTACGACGATTCGCCCAGGTGGACGTCTTCTCCGCCGTTCCCTTCCGCGGCAACCCCGTCGCCGTCGTCCTCGAAGCCGACGGCCTGTCTGACGAACAGATGGCCCGGATCGCGAACTGGACCAACCTGTCCGAGACCACTTTCGTCCTCTCCCCCACCGATCCTGCCGCCGACTACCGGCTGCGGATCTTCACCCCGCGCCGCGAGCTGCCCTTCGCCGGCCACCCCACCCTCGGTTCGGCCGCGGCCTGGCTCGATGCCGGCGGCTCCCCGGCCCAGGATGGTCGGATCGTCCAGGAATGCGGTGCCGGGCTCGTCGATATCCGCCGAGGCGGCCCCGCCTCCCCGTCGGCGGATCCTTCTGTCGCCCCGTCGGCGGATCCTTCTGTCGCCCCGTCGGCGGAAACGCCCGAGACCCTCGCCTTCGCCGCTCCGAAGCGGCTGCGCACCGGGGAGCTCGACGAAGCGTATGTCAGCGACATCGCCCGCGCCCTCGGCATCGAACGCAGCGAGATCCTCGACCATCAGTGGGTCGACAACGGTCCCGGTTGGGCGGCCGTACGCCTGGCCGGCGCCGAACAGGTGCTCGCACTCACGCCCGACTTCTCTGCGATCCCCGAGGCCAAGCTCGGCGTCTTCGGAGCTCACCCACAGGGCTCGGAGCACGAATACGAGATCCGCGCCTTCGTTCCCGGCGTCGGCGTGGGCGAGGACCCGGTCACCGGCAGCCTCAACGCCTCGGTCGCGCAGTGGCTCATCGGCGCGGGGCTCGCCCCCGACTCCTACACGACGACTCAGGGCACCGCGATCGGTCGGGCCGGGGTCGTCTCGATCTCGACGGAGGGATCAGCCTCGGCGGACCCAATCGTCTGGGTCGGCGGCGCCACGAGCGTCTGCATCCGTGGGACGGTGACCGCATGAGTCGACATCTCACGAGCGTGGACAAGCCGAAGAAGCGGCTGCGGATCTTCCACGGTCGCATGTACTTCGCCCTCCAGGCTCTCGCCGGTGCGGCATGGTGGCTGGGCACCGCGACGATTCCCGCGGTGCAGTCGGCGACGCTCGGCGGCATCGACCCGCTCCTGATCGCCGTCGTCGACATCCCGCTCTTCGTCATCGCTTCGGCGCTGGCGGCCATGAACTTCCGCTGGGCCGTATGGATCGCTGCGGGCTGGAGCGTGCTCGTCGGCCTCGGCATGGTCATCTATGCCACCGTCACCACCGAGGCGGGACTCGGTGCCGTGCTCATGATCCTCGCAGCGGTCGGCAGTGTGATCGCGGGTGCGCTCGTTCTGCTCGGTCGCGTTCCCTCGGACTGGCTGCTCATCGGGCCGTTCGCCTTCCACAGTTCGCATACGCGGGTGCGTTCGCGCCTGCTCGTGCACACGACGATTCAGATCGTCGTGTTCTGGGGCGTGTTCCTCGTCATCATTCCGCTGCTCATCAACTCCTTCGAGGACCGGTGGCAGCTGTCCTACAAGTTCCCGATCCTGCTGGCCGTCGCAGGCTTCGCCCTGCTCGCGTTCTCGAGCGTCATCGGTGTGTGGTCGGCCCGGGCGATCGCGAACTTCGGTTCGGGCACCCCGCTGCCGTCCCAGATGGCGCACCACCTCGTCGCCCGCGGGCCCTACGCCTTCGTCCGCAATCCCATGGCCATCGCCGGCATCGCCCAGGGTGTGGCGATGGGCCTGCTCATCGGCTCGTGGCTGGTCGTCGTCTACGCGCTCATCGGCTCGCTGCTGTGGAACTGGCTGATCCGCCCCCACGAGGAGGCCGACCTGTACGAGCGCTTCGGCGATGAGTACCGCGAATACGCCAGGCGGGTGGACTGCTGGTGGCCGCGGTTCTCCGGGACCTCCGGTTCCGCCCTTGCCGACGAGGAGTGATCGGCCTACGCTCGAGCGATACCGACCACTCATCGAGGAGTCCCCATGGTCACGTTCACCACTGAACTGCTCAGTCTGGGCAACAACGTCGGCATTGAGGTCCCCGAGGACGTCGTGCTCGGCTTCGGCAAGCGGGTTCCGGTCATCGTCACGATCGAAGGGTATTCCTATCCGTCGACGACGGCGGTGATGGGCGGGAAGTACCTGCTCCCGCTGGCCAAGGAGCACCGCGAGAAGATCGGAGTGGCCGGCGGCGAGACTTACGACGTCACGCTCACCCACGACACTTCGAACCGGGAGACGCCCGTCCCCGATTCACTCGCCGAGGCTCTCGCCGCCGCCGGCAGGCGCGATGCCTTCGACGCGCTCGCTCCCTCGAAGCGCAAGGAACATGTGCGGCAGGTGACCTCGGCGAAGGCCGAGGAGACCCGCGATCGCCGGATCAGGAAGATCGTCGACTCGCTGGGGTGAGCGCCCGTCGGCCGGCCGGCTCAACCACGTTCGGTCGTGGTGATCTCGCTGCCCTCACCCTGCATCGTGCATCGTCACCGCATAGCCGTCGAGGTCGACCAGAGTGAAGGTCAGCCCGAAGGGGCTGGGAGCCGGCGCGCGGAGGATCTCCACCCCCGCTTCGGCAAGGAAATCGTGGAGAGCCTGCGCGTCATCGCACTTCAGCCACAATGCCACCCCATTTCCCGGGCGCTGCCCGGATTCGAGATCGACGCCGGGCAGCGGCTCGCGCACCGCGAAAGGGATCGGCGAGGTGGTGAAGACGACCGCTCCGGGAGGTGCGGCCGGAGCGCGGGTGAGCCCGAGCTTCGATTCGTAGAACCGGGCGGCCGCTTCCACATCGCGCACCTGCAGGGCGATGAAGTCCGGACCGCTGACGGAACCGACTGATTCATTCATGATGTTCTCCTTCTCATGGCATCTCCTCATTCGATCGGATGCCGACTCTCTTAATGTCAGCATACTGACATAAATGAATGTATGTCAGAATTCTTACATGAGTCAAGAGCAGAGCGGTCGGGCGCCGAAGGGGACTGGGGTGGAGGGCAAGGAGGTGGAGGACCTCGAGTCTCTCCTCGGATATCAGCTCAAGCATCTGCAGACGACCCTCCGGTCTCGGATGGACGCGACGCTGCGCCCACTGGACCTGACCACGCCGCAGTACAACTGTCTCGAACAGCTGCGCCGATCGCCGGGGGCGTCGAATTCCGAGCTCGCGCGCGGTGCCTTCGTCACCCGGCAGACGATGAATACGCTGGTGCGCGGATTGCAGGAGCGGGGGCTGATCACGAGGCCGGCGAAGGCCGACTCCGGGCGCATCCTGCCCACGCGCCTCACTCCGGCGGGCGAACGACTCCTCGATCAGGCGGTGTCCCGGGTCGAGGCGATCAGCGCCCGCATGGTCTCGCCGCTCGACGACGAGACCCGCACGAAGGTCACCGAGGCGCTCGGCCTGTGCATCGCGGCCCTCGAGGAGTCAGAGGACGGCTGAGGCGGGCCGGGCCGATGAGCGGCGGGAGGACCGTCACACTGCTGCGAGCCGCCGACCCGAATCGCTCCTCGTCCTCCGCGACGGCCACATCACCATGGCCGCCAGGCCGAACAGCGCACCGAGGCCGGCGCCGAGGGTGTTCGTCACCAGGTCGCTGAGCGTGGCGAAGCGGGTCTGCGTGAGCACGGTGCCCTGGAAGATCTCGATGGCGGCACTGAGGCTCGCGCCGACGGCGAACCCGAGCCACCAGCGCCTGCGGCCGAAGTGGAGGGCGGCGAGGAATCCGAAGGGAATGAACATCGCCACATTGCCGAGCTTCTCGACCCGCTCATACGTCAGCCAGGATGTCTCCCGGTGCGCGGCGAAGAGGTCGAGCGCGTGCCCGATGAGAGTGTCAGGGCCGGTCCCCAGCTGCTGCGGGGTCAGCGTGATCGCGGCGATGAAGAGGGTGTAGAGAACAAGAAGGGCCAGCGGCGCACCGATCGTGCGCTGATCTCGATCTGTCATCACGACCAACCTACGTGGCAATCCTTGGCGCATCCTCAGCCGCGGATGCGAATCCGATCAGGGATCACCGGACTACATGGTCGATGGGGACGTCGTCCCGCCTCGGCGGCCAGATGATCATGGCGATGAGCGCAAGGACGGCACCGATGCCCGCGCCGAGGCTGTTCGTCACGAGATCGCTGATCGTGGCGAAGCGTGTGGGTGAGAGCAGGGTCGCCTGCGTACCCTCGATGAGGCAGGTGAAGGCGATGCCGGTGACCCAGCCGAGCCACCAGCGGCGGCGTCCGGCCTGGAGGGAGACGAGGAAGCCGAACGGGACGAACATCCCCACGTTCGCGAGCTTCTCGAGGATGTCGTAGTCGATCCAGGCCGTGAGGCGGTGAGAGGCGAGGAAGTCGAGCAGCCCGGCGATGAACGAACCGGGGCCCGTGTCCAGCTGCTGGGGTGAGAGGGTGACGAGACCGATGAAGATCGTGTAGAGGATGAGCAGGGCCAAGGGCACCGTCCGCACACTCCTCCGCCTACCTGTCATCGGTCTCGTCACCTCATCTCAGTTCACGGCCTGCCTCAGACGGCTTCGACCTCGTCGAAGCTCGCGGTGTCGATGACGACGCGGAACTGCACGTCTCCGGCCACGACTCGATCATAGGCGGCGTCCGCCTCGGTGACGGGGATCGTCTCGATCTGTGCGGCGATGCCGTGCTCGGCGCAGAAGTCGAGCATCTCCTGGGTCTCGGCGATGCCGCCGATGTTCGATCCGGCGATCGCCTTGGCGCCGCCGATGACCGAGCCGAAGGAGAACTGCTGCTTCTCCGGCGGCAGGCCGACGACGGCCATGACACCGCGCGGCTTGAGCAGGCGCAGGTACTTGTCGACGGTGATGTCTGCGCTGATCGTGTTGAGGATGAGGTCGAACTCGCCGCGGTGGGAGGAGAAGAAGTCGTCCTCCGTGGTTGCGAGCATCCGCGTCGCGCCGAGACCCAGTGCCGCCTTCTCCTTCTTCAGGGTGCGCGAGAGCACGGTCACTTGCGAGCCCATGGCCGCAGCGATCTGCACGCCCATGTGGCCGAGTCCGCCGAGGCCGAGCACGGCGACCTTCTTCGGCGCACCGTTCTTCTGCTCACCCGCACCCCAGCGGTTGAGCGGGGCGTAGGTGGTGATGCCCGCGCACAGCAGCGGGGCGGCGACGTCGAAGTCCAGCGCATCCGGGATCCGGCAGACGAAGCGTTCGTTGACGACGACCTTCTGGGAGTATCCGCCCTGCGTGATCGTGCCGTCGACGTCTTCGACGTTGTAGGTTCCGACGCTGCCGTTCAGGCAGTTCTGCTCCTGTCCGGCCAGGCATTCCTCGCATTCGCCGCACGAGTTGACCATGCAGCCGACCCCGACACGGTCGCCGATCTTCCAGTCGGTGACGTTGTCACCGACGGCTTCGACGACGCCGGCGATCTCGTGGCCGACGGTGAGCGGGAAGTGGGCCTCGCCCCATTCGTTGCGGATGGTGTGGATGTCGCTGTGGCAGATGCCCGCCGCCTTGATGTCGATGACGACATCGTCGGGTCGCGGATCCCGACGTTCGATCGTGGCCACGCGGAACGGCTGGTCCGGTCCGGTCTTCTGCAGTGCCTTGACGCTGATGCTCATGTGATCTCCTTGGATTCCGATTCCGAGCTGGGCCACATCGTCCAGCGCTTGCGGCAGGCAGTCTATTCCATGCACATGCACTTATCCTTCAGATCACATTCAGGCGTGCTGGGTCTGTCGGCTCCTGGTCGTACACAGTTCCTGACCGCTCGGTCGCGTTCACTCCTTGATCGCTCGTTCACCGATGCTGAGGTCGAGAGGGAAGTCGACGGGGGCATCACCGAAGAGCAGTCGGCCCGCCGAGGCGGCCGCCGCCCTGATCTCCTCCGCCGCCTGATCGGCCTGTTCGGCCGGGGCATGGACGATGACCTCGTCATGGAGGAAGAAGACGAGGTGAGCACGGCGGGAGAACACCGGCCCCGAGGCGGCCGCCGGGCGGGCGCGGGACTCTCCTCCGTCATCGATCGTGGGCAGCCTGGCCAGGCGCAGCCGCAGGTCGGCCAGCCACGCCAGTGCCCATTCGGCAGCGGTGCCTTGGACGACGAAGTTGCGGGTGAATCGTCCCTGGTCACCGGCGGCCCGCCGCGCCCGCTGCTCATCGGCACCGCTGGCGTCGAAACGGTTCGCCGCCTGCTGCAGACGCTGCCAGCCCTCACTCGGGGCCGGGGAGGTCCGCCCCAACCAGGTGGACACGACCCCGCCGCGGCGCCCCACCTCGGCGGCGGTGTCGACGAGGTGCATGGCCGCGGGGAAATTCTGGCGCAGGCGGGGCACGAGGGCCCCGGCCTCACCGGTCGTCGAGCCGTACATCGCCCCGAGCACGGCGATCTTCGCCTCCTGCCTGGTGGCGACGACACCGGCGTCGACGAGTCCGGAGTAGAGGTCACGGCCCAGACCGGCCTCGGCCATCGCCCGGTCCCCGGACATCGCCGCGAGCGCCCGGGGTTCGAGCTGGGCGATGTCGGCGGACACGAGCCGCCAGCCGGGATCGGCGCGCAGTGCCGGGCGCAGCTGCCGCGGGATCTGCAGGGCTCCTCCCCCGCTGGCCGCCCACCGGCCGGTGACGACTCCGCCGGGCACATAGACAGGTCGGTATCTTCCTTGATCGACCCATTCGTCGAGCCAGTGCCAGCCGTTGGCGCTGAGCAGTCGGGCCATCTTCTTGTACTCGAGCAGCGGTGCGATCGCCGGATGCTCAACGCCTGCCAACTCCCATTTCGATGTCGAGGCGACGTTGATGCCGGCATTGCGCAGGGAGGAGAGCAGCCGGTTCGGAGAGTCGAGGTTCGCTCGCGGATCCTCGAGGGCCTCGCGCACCCGGTCGGCCAGCGCAAGCATCTTCGCCGGCTTCCCGTCGCGGATCGGGCGGGGTCCGAGGATGTCGGTGAGGATGCGGTCGTGTTCGACCTCGTCCCAGGGGACACCAGCTGCCCGCATCTCCGCGGCGACGAGTCCACCGGCCGATTCGGCGGCGAGCAGCAGCCGCAGCCGCCCCGGATCGCTCGCGGACTCGAGTACGGCATTCTGCCGGTCATATTCGGCCAGAGCGGACTCGAGATCGTGGGGCACCTGTCGGATATACCCGCGTCCGGAATCGACCTCGAAGAGCGCGGCCGCCTGCGCCTCGCCTTCTGAACCGGTGGGTGCGGCATCCCAGTCCGTTGCGGCACGAAGCGGGTCCGGGTCGGTGACGAGCTCGGAGCGGGTGAGGATCGCATGGGTCAGGCGCAGATCGTGGCAGCGTTCGATTCCCACTCCCGCGGCCAGCAGCTGTGGGTACCACTTCGGGGTGTCACTGAGGATCCACCTCGGCGGTTGTGATGTGTCCGTGCGGGCGCCACCGGCGGCATCTGCCCGGGCGAGCTCAGCCGCGCCCTCCCGGTCGCGGACGAATTCGGGCAGGGCCTCCTCGGCGAGGTCGATCAAATCGATCTGCGCACCCGAGCGATCGAGCGCGACCACGCCCACCTGCCCGCCGTCGCCGCGCGGACCGGGAACGGTCCCGAGCACGTAGGCGGCGGGCGGCGCATCGGTCATGACCCCCACAGTACTGCGCGGGACTGACGCGGATCCTCTGCGCCCCAGCCGACGCCTCCTCCGCACCCTGGACCGGGGCCGCATCGCCGAATGTGATCCTGGTAACGTCGAGCGCATGGATGTTGTCTCCTCACTCACCTTCGCTCTGCCGGATGATGCGGTCATCACCGACCCCGATTCGATGGACGCCTACCGCTGGGACCGCGCGAATGATCCTGATGCCGGAGTGCCGGCCGCGGTCGTCCGAGTCACGTCCACCGAGGAGGTGCAGACGGTGGTCCGCATCGCCGCCGAGGCGAAGGTCCCGATCGTGCCTCGCGGGGCCGGCTCCGGTCTGTCGGGCGGCAGCTCGGCGATCGACGGCAGCATCGTGCTCTCGCTCGACCGGATGCGCGAGATCACCATCGACCCCGTCACCCGCATGGCCACCGTCCAGCCGGGCGCCTTCAACGCCGAGGTCAAGGCCGCGGCCGCCGAACACGGCCTGTGGTACCCGCCGGACCCATCGTCCTTCGAGTTCTGCTCGATCGGCGGCAACATCGCCACGAACGCCGGCGGCCTGTGCTGCGTGAAATACGGTGTGACCACGGACTATGTGCTCGGCATGACAGTCGTCCTCGCCGACGGCAGGGCGGTCAAGCTCGGCGGACCGAGGCTCAAGGACGTCGCCGGTCTGCCCCTGACGAAGCTCTTCGTCGGCTCCGAGGGAACGCTGGGCGTCATCACCGAGGTGACCCTGCGCCTCATCCCCGCCCAGCTGCCCCCGACGACCGTGGTCGCGATGTTCGGCAGGCTCGCCGACGCCACGCAGGCCGTCCTCGACATCGCGAAGGCCATGCGGCCCTCGATGCTCGAATTCATGGACAAGCCCTCGATCAACGCCGTCGAGGACGAACTGAAGATGGGACTCGACCGTGAGGCCGAGGGCATGCTCGTCATCCAGTCCGACGAACCCGGGGAGCATTCGGGCGTGCAGGCGGCCGTGATCGAGGAGATCTGCTCGCTCAATGCCGCCTCCGAGTGCTATCTCACCACCGACCCCGAGGAGGGCGAAGCCTTCGTCACCGCCCGGCGGATCGCGATCCCCGCCGTGGAGAAGAAGGGCGCGCTGCTGCTCGAGGACGTCGGGGTGCCGCTGCCGAAGCTCGGGGATCTGGTGCTCGGCATCGAGAAGATCTCCGCCGACCGCGGTGTCACGATCGCGGTCATCGCCCACGCCGGGGACGGCAACACCCACCCCCTGCTCGTCGTCGATCCGAAGGATGATGAGCAGCAGAAGCGGGCGCAGATCGCCTACGGGGAGGTCATGGACTTGGCCACCGGGCTCGGCGGGACGATCACCGGCGAACACGGCGTCGGCCGGCTCAAGGCACCGTGGCTCGCACCGTACCTCGGCGACGACGTCATGGAACTCAACCACCGGATCAAGCAGGCGCTCGACCCGGACAACATCTTCAACCCCGGAGCCGTCTACACCGGCATGGTGTGAGAGTCGAGAGTGTGAGGGCTGCGCGGGTCAGTTCTGCGTTCCGCCCTGCCTGTGGTCTCTTCCACCTCGTCCGGCTCGGCGCAGCAGCGGGGCGATGATGAGGACGGGGATGATCACGGCCATCGGGATGAGCAGGGCCATGCGCAGGCCCCAGTGCTCGCCGACGAATCCGAGGGAAGGTGGGCCGACGAGGAAGGCGAGGTAGCCGATCGTCGAGACCGTGGCCACTCGGGCCGCCGGGTTCGGGCCCGAATCCCCGGCCTCGGACAGTGCCACGGGGAAGCCGAGCGAGGTTCCGAGCCCCCACAGCAGCACGGCGATCGCCGCGACGATCTGCGAGTCGACGAGTGAGACGAGGCCGATGCCCACCAGCCCGAATGCCGCACTGATCGCGAGCACGGCCGGTCGGCCGAACCGGGCGACGATCGGACCGCCGATGAACCGGCCGAGCGTCATCGCGGCCGCAAAGATCGCATAGATGCTCGAGCCGAGCGCTGCCGCGAAGCCGTGCCCGTCGACCATGACCAAGGGCAGCCAGTCATTCGCCGTGCCTTCGGCCAGCGCCATCCCGAGGACGATGACCCCGATGGCGATGAGCCGGGAATCGCGCCATACCGGGGTCGACGGTGACTGCACGGCCGCCTCGGCGGGGATGGTCTGTCTCTCACGGGGAACCCGTCCTGTCCCGGCGGGGACGTGGCGCATGGCGGGAATGAGCACGATCGCGCCGAAAATGCCGACCGCCAGCAGATGGACGAGCACGGAGAACTCGGCGGCCGTGGCGAGGATGCCGAGCATCCCGCCGATGACCGTGCCGAGGCTGAAGAAGCCGTGGAGCAGCGGCAGGAACGGCCGGTCGAGGTGCTTCTCGAGTTCGGCGCCCTCGACGTTCATGGCGACCTCGCCCGTGCCCATGCCGAGCCCGAAGACGACGAGCCCCGCAGCCACGACGAAGGGCTGGGCTGCAGCGGCGCCGAGGCCGACGATCGGCATGCTCGCAATGATCCCGATCGTGCCGGAGAGGATGACGGGTCGAGCTCCCCACCGGCTCACGAGCGGACCGGACCCGAGGATGCCGATCATCGATCCGATGGAGAGGCCGAAGAGGACGAGGCCCATCTCGGCGGTCGAGGCGCCGAGGGCGTCGCGGATCGACGGCGTCCGGGTCACCCACGAGGAGATCGTGATGCCGGGGAGGAAGAAGAGAGCGAGGAGTGCGAGGCGGCGAGCGCCGAGCGGACTCGAGGCGGCCGACCATCGAGACTCCGCCGTCCGTCGCGATCGATGCGCTCCCGCGTGGGCGGCATCGTCAAGGGGTTCTGACCTGCGCATCGAATCATCTCCTTCGTGGGCAGTCGGGGACGGTCACGCACGGCAACTAAAGCACTGGTACGTTCGTACACACTCCACGAACGTGTACAAATGTACACTCTGTGGTGTCGGAAGCGCCAGAGCCCGGGAACGAGAGCTCGGCCACGAATGCATGGCTACCAGGTCACGAGTGCCAGTAGACGAGAGAAGGAGAAGCCGATGAGTGCACGCAGCGGGATACCCAACGATCCCGACCGGCGCCAGCGGATCATCGACGCTGCCCTCGAACTCATCCTCGACGACGGCACAGCACGGGTCTCCCATCGCGCGGTCGCCGCCCGCGCCGGCGTTCCGCTCGGGTCGATGACCTACCACTTCGGCGGCATCGACGAGGTCGTCACCGAGGCGTTCACTCTGCTCGTCACCCGACTCTCCGACCGCTACCGGCAGGGACTGGCGGCTGCGACCACACCCGCCGAAGCATGCGAGGCTGTCGTCGAGATCATCTGCGGGGACACCTTCGCCTCTGTGCGGGAGATGGCGGGGATCTTCGAGCTCTATTCCTATGACCGGAACTCCCCGGACTCGGCGAGGCTCGCAGCCGACTGGATGGGCATCAGCGAGGATGCCCTGACCGAGCACTTCTCGCTCGATGCCGCCCGCGCCGTCGATGCGCTCATCGAAGGCTGGACCATTCATTGCCACCTCGACGGCCATCCGCCCGACCGCGACCTCGTCCGCGCGGCCGTCGCCGCACTCACCCGGATCGATACCGAGAATTCCACCCCGCGCGGCGCCCATCGGGAATAATCTGTGCCACGGTGTCGAATCGACGAGGATTCGATCGTCTTCCCTGTGAGCGACCGAAATCCGGCCGCCGCAGACCGATTGGAGCACAGCCATGCGCTACTCACTGATCTTCCACGCCCCCGAACCCGGCGCCGACGGCCCGGCCCCGACCGAGGAGAACATCCAGGAGATGATGCGCCTCATGGACGACTTCGGCCAGACGCTGACCTCGGCGGGAGTCCTCATCGCCTGGGAGATGCTCACCCCGGCCGAGACCGCGACGACCGTGACCCGCAAGACCGGAGAGGTCGTCATCGAGGACGGTCCCTTCGCCGCTGCGAAGGAGGCCCTGGCCGGGGTCGTCGTCATCGACGTCGCCGACAAGGAGGCCGCCCTGGCCTGGGCCGAGAAGTTCCCCGGCACGAGCTACGGGACCATCGAGGTCCGCCCCGCGGCCACCTCATTCGTCGACGGCCGGTGGACCCGTCCGTGACCGACCCTGCCGATCGGGCGATGATCCTGTCCCGGGATGGCTGGGGCCGGATCATCGCCCTCATCGCGGCGGCGGACGGCGACATCTCCGGCGCCGAGGATGCGCTGGCCACCGCGCTCGAACGTGCCGTCACCGCGTGGCGGGCCGAGGGTCCGCCCGGCAATCCCGAGGGCTGGCTCTACCGGGTGGCGCTCAATGCCCGCCGAGACGTGTGGAAGTCGGCGGCGACACGGACGTCGACCGCGCTCGACGACGAGGTCCTCGACCACCTCGACCACGCCGGCGCCCGGGGCGACGACGACGGGGGCCGCCTCGGCGTTGATCCCGCCGATCACGACCCCGATGCCCTGCCCGACCGTCGTCTCGAACTCCTTGCCGTATGCGCACATCCGGACATCGATCCGCCGGCGCGGCCGCTGCTCATGCTCTCGGCGGTGATGGGGATGACCGCGAAGGCGATCGCCTCGGCGATGGCACTGCCGGCCGCCACCGTTTCGGCACGTCTGACCAGGGCGAAGAAACGGGTCGCAGCGCTCGGCGTGGGCTTCGGCGATCCCGATCGCCTCGACCTCGAATCCCGCCTGCCGGAAGTGAAGGAGGCCATCTACGGGGCCTTCGCGATCGAATGGGCGCATGCGGCGCCCACCCCGCGCGCTGGGATGGTCGGCGAGGCCGTCTACCTCGCCGGACTGCTCGCCCGCCTGTGCCCCGGCGACGGCGAATCGCACGGGCTCGCCGCGCTCATCCACCTCTCGGCCGCACGCTTCCCCGCTCGCCGAGGTGGGGCCGGAGAATTCGTGCCCCTGACCGAGCAGGATCCGGCGCTGTGGGACCGGTCGCTGACCGAATCCGGCGAACATCACCTCAAGGAGGTCTACCGCTGCGGGCATGTCGGCCGCTTCGGCCTCGAAGCCGCAATTCAGCTCCTCCACATGGCCGGGGTGAGGACCGGGATGACGGACTGGCCGATGCTGCTGCGCCTCCACGACGACCTCGAATCGCTTGCGCCGAGCATTGGCGGATCGGTCTCCCGGGCGGCCGTCCTCGCCGAGGTGGACGGTCCCGAAGCGGGCCTCGCCGCCCTCGATGCGCTGAGCCTCGGCACCGGCAGCGGGGACGGCCTCGACGACAGGGGCGACAAACGCGTCACCGCATTCCAGCCGGCCTGGGTGCTGCGGGCACATCTGCTCGACCGCCTCGGTCGGACGTGCGACGCTGCCGAGGCGTACCGGCGTGCTCTTGAGCTCACGACCGACCCCGCCGAGCGGGCGTATCTCGAGGCACGACTGCGCTGAGGCGAGCGCCCCGCCCGAAGGCAACTTTGACCATTCATGGACGTCCTATTGCCGAATCACTGCGCTTAGCCTACCCTTAGTTACTGGCATCAACTTTGATGCTCACGACTGGCAGGAGGACCCATGCGCATCGGCGGCAGACCGCGGCAGATCGAGCTTGATGACATCATCGCCGCCGGTCGTGACATCGGGCTGCGCGAACTCAGCCTCGGTGCTGTCGCGTCACGCCTCGGCGTGAGCTCCACGGCCCTGTACCGCCATGTCGAGAACCGGTGGGGGCTCGAACGCGCCGTCGGTGAGAGTCTGCTCGCCGACCTCGTCCTCCCCGACGACCCCGATCACGACGTCCCCGCCCAGCTGCTGGCCTTCGGCATCGCCCTCTACGACTTCGTCGTCGCCCACCCCGGACTCGTCACCTACGTCCAGACCCTCTTCCCTCGCGGCGAAGGCGGACGCGCACTCCTGTCGGCAGAGACCGCCGCTCTGGAGAGGCGCGGCTACTCCATCGACGCCGCGATCGTCCTCTCCAGCTCCGTCGCCACCCAGGCGATCGGCCACGCCGCCGCCGAGGACGCCCAACGCGCCAGGTCAGCCGGCTGGGACGCCGAGCGCGAAGAGGCGATCGACGGCATGCGCGCCGACGAACGCCTGTGGGAGGCCCACCATCGTCTGCCGCAGCTGGAGACATCCCATTACTCCCGACTCATGCTTGCCGTCACCGTCCGCAGCATCGTCGACCTCCTCCCACCCGGTCGAGACGTCGCCGAGGTGATCGCCGAGCTCGACTCGGCCGTCATAGCGGCGAGCGCTCCCTCCCTCGCAACAGCATCCCCAACCACGACAGCTGAGGACCACTGATGGCCAAACGCGGTTTCAACGGCGCGATCATGTCCGCCTTCGGTCTGCGCGACCACGAGGCGGAAGTCATCGAGGTCGAACGCCTCGCGCCGAAGTTCATTCGCGTGCGCATGACCTCGCCGACGGTCTTCACCGACGCCGAGCTCGGACCCACCGCGTGGCTGCGCTTCTGGTTCCCCGACCCCGCCGACCCCGACTTCGAACATCAGCGCGGGTACACGATCACCGAGGCAGACCCTGACGCCGGCACCTTCGCCGTCGACTTCGTCCTGCACGAACCCGCGGGTCCCGCCTCGGCGTGGGCGGAATCCGTCAGCGCGGGCGACCGGGTCGAGGTCGCCTCGATGGGTTCGACCGTGTTCACTGTGCCCGATGAGCTGCCCGCCGGCTACCTCCTCATCGGCGACTCCGCGTCGATCCCGGCGATCAACTCCATCCTCGAGGCGGTCCCCGCCGAGGTGCCCGTCGAGGTCTACCTCGAAGAGCACGAGGCCACCGACCGGCTCATCCCGCTGGCCGACCATCCCCGCGCCGCCGTGCGCTGGGTCCCCCGCCGAGGCGAATCCTCCCTGGCCGCGGACATCGAGTCCCGCGACTGGTCGGATTGGCGGGTCTGGACCGCCCCCGAGTCCGGATCGCTCAAGGCCATCCGCGCCAGGCTCAAAGACGACTTCGGCTTCCCGAAGTCCGAGATCACCGCCCGCGCGTACTGGTACGAAGGCCGCGCCTTCGGCAAGATGCGCGGAGAGAAGAAGGACGACACCCCCGCCGAGGCGGCCGAGCAGACCCCGGCCGCACCCAAGGGATCGTGGCGGGCGAACGCGGGAGGGCGGCTCATCGCCCCGCTCAAGGCCACCCTGTGGATCGCGGGGATCCTCCAGGCGATCGTCACCCTCGTCGAACTCGCCCCCTACGTCCTCCTCGTCGAACTCTCCCGGCAGCTGCTCACCGGCGCGGGCTCCGCGACCCTGTGGGCGACGGGGATCTGGGCGGTCGTACTCATGGGCTCCGGTGTCGTGCTCTCGGCGGCGCTGCTGTTCTGGCTCCACCTCGTCGACGCCCGGTTCGAACGCGACCTGCGCCGGCGTCTGCTCACGACGATGGCCAGGCTGCCGCTCGGCTGGTTCGTCGATCGCGGGTCGGGCCGGATCAAACAGCTCGTCCAGGACGACACGCTGGCCCTGCACTACCTCGTCACGCATGCCGTGTCCGACGCTGTGCAGGCCGTCGTCGCTCCGGTCGCGGTCCTCGTCTACCTCTTCATCGTCGACTGGCGGATCGCGCTCGCGCTCCTCGTGCCCGTCCTCGTCTACGTCGTGACGATGTACATCATGCTCATCCAATCCGGGACGAAGCCGAAGCAGGCGCTGACCTGGGCCGAGCAGATGAACGTCGAGGCCGGCAGCTACCTCGCCGGTCAGCCCGTCATCCGTGTCTTCGGCGGGGCCGCGGCCTCACGCTTCCGCTCCCGGCTCGACGAGTACGTCCGCTTCCTCACCGACTGGCAGCGGCCCTTCACCACGTTCAAGACGGTCATGGACCTCGTCAACCGTCCGGCGACCTACCTGCTCATCATCGCAGCCCTCGGCACCTGGCTGACGGTGTCCGGTTCCATCGACCCGATCGACCTGCTGCCCTTCCTGTTCCTCGGCACGACCTTCGGCGCGAGGCTGCTCGGCATCGGCTATGGCCTGTCCGGGCTGAGCACCGGGCTGCTCGCCGCCCGCCGGATCCAGAACACCCTCGACGAGGAGGAGCTGGAGGTGGTGCACCCGCACGAGAAGGACACACCCGCCTCGGCGCGGGAGGCCTCCCCTGCCCCCGGCCTCGTCGAGTTCGACGATGTCGGCTTCGCCTACCGCGTCGGCGTGCCCGTCATCGACGGCGTCTCGCTGCGCCTCGAACCCGGAACGGTCACCGCCCTCGTCGGCCCCTCGGGCTCGGGCAAGTCCACACTCGCCGCACTGCTCGCCCGGTTCCACGACGTCACCGAGGGCGCCGTGCGCATCGGCGGCCGTGACCTCCGGACTCTGCCCGGCGACGAGCTCTACACACGTGTCGGCTTCGTCTTCCAGGACATCCAGCTCGTCCACGGCACCGTGGCCGAGAACATCGCCCTCGCCGTGCCCGAGGCCAGCGAGGACGCGATCATCGCCGCGGCCCGGCAGGCACAGATCCACGATCGGATCCTGCGTCTGCCGGATGGCTATGACACCGTCATCGGCGCCGAAGCGGCCCTGTCCGGGGGCGAGCGCCAGCGGCTCGCGATCGCCCGGGCCATCCTCGCCGACACTCCCGTCCTCGTCCTCGACGAGGCCACAGCGTTCGCTGATCCCGAGTCCGAGCACCTCGTCCAGCAGGCGCTCGGCAGGCTCGCGGTCGGGCGCACCGTCCTCGTCATCGCGCACCGGCTGCACACGATCACCGACGTCGATCGCATCGTCGTCCTCGACCACGGAAGAGTCGCCGAGTCCGGCACGCACACCGATCTCATCGCCGCAGACGGCCGCTACCGCAAGCTCTGGGACGCCCGCGAAACCACCCCGGCACCCACCTCGGCGACCGCCCCGCGCACCCAAGGAGCCGCCCGATGATCCGCACGTTCTTCGCGATCCTGCCGGCCGAGCGGCACCGTGGGATGTACCTCCACCTCACCCTCACTCTTATCAGCGTCATCCTTCGTGCGCTCGGCACGGTCGCCCTCGTCCCCCTCATCGGCGCCCTCTTCGGTCCGAACCCGGCGGACGCCTGGCCGTGGCTCGGACTCCTCGCCGCCGCCACGGCTGCCGGCTGGGCGATCGACGCGGTGATCTCACGCATCGGCATGGATCTCGGCTTCGCCCTCCTCGACTCCACCCAGCACGCGGTCACCGACCGCCTCTCCCGGATCCGCCTGAGCTGGTTCACGCCCGCGAACACGGCTACGGCCCGGCAGGCGATCGCGGCGACCGGGCCCGACCTCGTCGGCATCGTCGTCTACCTGCTCACCCCGCTGCTCTCGGGCGTCCTTCTGCCCATCGCGATCGCGATCGCGCTCATCCCGATCTCCGGTCCGCTCGCGCTCGCCGCGCTCATCGGGGTCCCGATCCTGCTCGCCGCGTTCGTCGGCGGGGCACGGATCGGCCGCCGCGCCGACCGTGTGGCGGCGGAGACGAACTCCGCCCTGACCGAACGCGTCGTCGAATTCGCCCGCACCCAGCAGGCCCTGCGCGCCTCCCGTCGCACGGAGACCGAGCGCAGCCTCGTCGGCACCGCACTGAGCCGCCAGCACGGGGCAGCCATCCGCGTGCTCCTCCTCCAGATCCCCGGCCAGGTCCTCTTCGGCCTCGCCTCCCAGCTCGCGCTCCTCGTCCTCGCCGGCACCACCGCGTATCTCACGGTGACCGGGACGGTCTCCGTGCCCGAGGCGATCGCGCTCATCGTCGTCATCATCCGCTACCTCGAGCCGTTCACCTCGCTCGCCGGCCTGTCCGCCGCGATCGAGTCGACGACCGGGGTCCTGCGCAACATCCGCACCGTCCTCGACGCCCCCACCGTCGGGGCGGGCTCGATCGTTGGAGCCGTCACCCCCACGGAAACCTCCCCTGCCCGGGATCGGTCCCAAACGCAGGGATCGGCCGCCTCGGCGCCGGGGATCACCCTCGCCGAGGTGGCCTTCCGGTACGCTCCCGACTCTCCCGAGGTCGTGGCCGGCCTCGACCTCGAGTTCGCACCCGGGACGACGACGGCGATCGTCGGCCCCTCGGGATCGGGGAAGTCGACGATCCTCTCGCTCATCGCCGGACTGCAGGAACCCAGCACCGGGCGCGTGCTCGTCGACGGCGTCGACCTCGCCGATCTCGATGTGACCGCCCGGCATGCGCTGGCCGGGGTCGTCTTCCAGCACCCGTACCTCTTCGACGGGTCGCTGCGAGACAATGTGCTCACCGGACATCCGGACGCGACCGAGCAGCGCATCGACGAGGTGGCCCGGCTCGCCCGCCTCGACGAACTCCTCGACCGGATCCCCGGCGGCTGGGACGCCGAGGTCGGTGAGGGAGGCACCGCCCTGTCCGGGGGCGAGCGCCAGCGGGTCTCGATCGCCCGGGCGCTGCTCAAACCGGCGCCGATCCTCCTCGTCGACGAAGCCACGAGTGCGCTGGACACAGAGAACGAAGCGGCGATCGTCGCGGCACTCACCGCCGATCCGACCCCGCGGACCCGGATCGTCATCGCCCACCGCCTCGGCAGCATCCGCACCGCCGACCGGGTGATCTTCCTCGACGACGGTCGGGTCGTCGAGGACGGCACCGTCGATGAGCTGCTGACCGCCGGGGGCCGCTTCGCCCGCTTCTGGCACGATCAGGATGCCGCGGCCGGATGGACGCTGGGACGTACAAGCCAGACGCTGGGACGTACTCGTCAGTAGGTGTCGCACGGCACAGTTGCCTCAGACCGCACAGTGGCGTTGGCAACACTGACCCACCTGAGATGCCCCTCGTCTTCGGCCGTGGCGGGGGTTCGGCATATGATGGGACGGTCATGACCGAAACGCAGAACCGCACCCGATTCCCGGCTGCGTCGAATCTAGGCGGCTCCACCCACGCCGCGCCCCGACCCCGGAACTCATCTGCATGCCGAATCCTCCACTGACCGAACCCGGCCCTGCCGACGGCCCCACGACGCAGACTCAGCCGATCGTCACGATCCCCGATGCGCAGGGTCACTCGCACGCGAAAGCGATCCTCTTCGGTGAGCATGCCGTCGTCTATGGTGCCCCTGCGCTTGCGGTTCCGCTCCACGGCCTCGGCGTCCAGGCGGACCTGTTCGAGATCTCCGGGCCCGAATCGCGCATCGAATCCCAACTGTTCTCCGGCACCGTCTCGACCGCCCCGGCCGGCATGGGCCCGGTCGTCGCCGCCCTCGAGGCGGCGTTCGCGGCCACCGCCGACGCAGACGGCGAAACGAAGAACGGTGCTGACTCGACGAACAACGATTCTGAGTCCGGTCACGCGCACCCTGTTGTCGAGCTGCGCATCCGCAGCGGCATCCCCCACAGCCGCGGCCTGGGCTCCTCGGCCGCCGTGGCCACCGCCATCGCCCGCGCCGTCGCGAATCTGCGCGGAGTCGACATCGATGCGGCGGCACTCCACGGGATCGTCCAGACGGCTGAGACCGTCGCCCACGGCCGGCCCAGCGGCATCGACGCCTGGGCGGTGGCCGCCGATTGGCCGATCCGGTTCCAGAACCACTCCGCCCGTCCCATCGAGGTCGGCTCTCCGCTCGTCTTCGTCCTCGCCGACTCCGGTCGGCCCGGTTCCACCGCGCAGGCCGTGGGAGGGGTCCGGGCCCGGCACGACGCCGATCCGGTGCGCGTCGGTGCGATGATCGACCGTCTCGCCACACTCAGCGAGGCCGCCGTCGACGACATCCGCGCCGGTGATCGGGTGACGATCGGCCATCACATGCTCGAGGCGCACGAACTGCTCGGCAGCCTCGGCGTCTCGACTCCGACGCTCGACTCTCTCGTCGACGCCGCCACCGCGGCCGGAGCCAAGGGCGCCAAACTCACCGGCGGCGGTCTCGGCGGCTGCGTGCTGGCCCTGGCCGACGGCGACGAGGAGGCCGAGAAGCTCGCGGATGCGATGCGCGCCGCGGGAGCACCACGCACCTGGACGACGGAGGTCAGACCGACATGAGAGCGACGACGGCGCGGGCCTATCCGAACATCGCCCTGGTCAAGTACTGGGGCAAGGCCGACGAGGACCTCATCCTGCCCGCAGCGGGCAGCCTCTCGCTGACCCTCGACCACTTCGAGACCACGACCACGGTCGTGCCCGCCCCCGACGCCGAGGCTGACGTCCTCGAGCTCGACGGCGCAGTGGCCGATGGCGGACAGACCTCACGGATCTCCGTCTTCCTCGATCACGTCCGCGCCCTCGCCGGACGCGAGGACCGCGTCCTCGTCCGCTCGCGGAACTCCGTGCCCACGGGTGCGGGCCTGGCGTCCTCGGCCTCGGGCTTCGCGGCCCTGGCGACCGCGGCCGCCGCGGCCTTCGACCTCGATCTCGACGCCAGGGACCTCAGTCGTCTGGCCCGCCGGGGTTCGGGATCGGCCTGCCGGTCCGTGGCCGAAGGCATGGCTGTGTGGCATGCCGGCGACGACGCCTCCTCCTTCGCCGAATCGATCACGGCACCGGACATGCGGATGATCATCGTCACCGTGAACCGCGCCCGGAAGGCCGTGTCCTCCCGCGAGGCGATGCGTCTGACCGCCGCGACCTCACCGTTCTACTCCGGGTGGGTGTCCTCGACGGAGGACTATCTCACGCAGATGGTCGCCGCCTGCGCCGCCGAAGACTTCACCCGCATCGGCGAGATCACCGAGTCCCACGCCCTGCGCATGCACGGGCTCATCCAGTCCACGGTTCCCCCGATCCGGTTCCTCAACCCGACCAGCCACGCGATCTTCGACGCCGTGGCCGAAGCCCGTGAGTCCGGGATCGAGGCCTATTCGACCGCCGATGCCGGTCCGAACGTCGCCGTCATCGTCCGGCCCCATGAGGCCGAGGCTCTGGCCGGGCAGCTCTCCGCGTTCGGCGATGTGCGGGTCGTCGGTCCCGGGCCCGGCGCCCATCTGCTCACCGATGCCGACGAAGTCCCTGCCGCAGGAGACAACGCTGCCGCAGCAGACAGCCCTGTCGCGGGCGAAGGCAGCCGGGCATGATCGAGACCCGGGCGCCCGGAAAGCTCTACATCGCCGGTGAGTACGCGGTCGTCTCCCCTGGCCAGCCGGCGGTCCTCGTGGCCGTCGACCGGTGCATCACGGTGCGCCTGACCGAGAGCGAAGGCGCCGGACGGATCCATTCGAGCGAATACGGGCAGGCCCCGCTGGTGTGGCGGCGGAAGGAGAACGGCGAGGCCATCGTCCTCGAACACCGTCCTGCCGACTATGTGCTCTCCGCGATCGCCGCCGTCGAGGAGCTGCGGGCTGCCCGCGGTGCGGCACCGCGCTATTTCGATCTCAACATCTCGAGCGAACTCGACGACGCCGACGGTCGCAAGTTCGGCCTCGGCTCCTCGGGAGCGGTGACGGTGGCCACGATCGCCGCTCTCGACCGGTTCTACTCCCTCGGGCTCACGCCCACCGAACGCTTCAAGCTGGCGCTGCTCGCGACTATCGCGATCTCCCCGAACGCCTCTGGCGGCGACCTCGCCGCGAGCACCTTCGGCGGGTGGATCCGCTACTCGTCCCCCGACCGGGCAGCACTGCGCGCCCACCGCGAGGCCCACGGCCTCGTCTCGGCGATGACCGGACAGGGCTGGGCAGGCTGCTCGGCCAGACGGCTCACCCCGCCGAGCTCGCTCGACCTCCTCGTCGGCTGGACGGGTTCGCCGGCGTCGACCGAGCACCTCGTCGAACGCGTCCACACCCCGAAGAACGAGAGGCCGCGCCCCTTCGCGTCCTTCGCCGCCGAGTCGCATACGCTCGTCGACGACCTCACCGCCGCCTGCGATGATGACGATGCCGACCGCGCCCTCTCTACCATCCGCGCCGCCCGGGCCCTGCTCCAACGCCTCGACGAGACCTCGGGCCGACTCATCGAAACCGACACGCTGCGTCGACTCTGCGAGATCGCCGTCGACCACGGTGCGGCGGCGAAGCCCTCGGGAGCCGGCGGCGGCGACTGCGGCATCGCACTGACGAAGAAGGACGAGACGGCGGCGACCTCCATCCTCACCGGCTGGGAGGCCGAGGGCATCCGTCCCCTGCACCTCGGAACGCACCGAGAGGAAGGCGAGATCGATGACTTCTGAGACCCCCGACTCTGGGACCCCGGCAACCGAGTCGCCCGCGACCAAGGCCTCCCGCGCCTCCCGCAAGGACGACCACGTCCGCCTCGCCTCGGCGCAGCAGACCGAGGGCCCGCGGCGGACCGACTTCGACGACCTCGAGTTCGTCCACCATGCGCTCTCGGGCACCAGTCCGGAGCGCGTGGACCTGAGCGTGAACTTAAGCGACTGGACCTGGCCGACCCCCTTCTATGTCAACGGCATGACCGGCGGCACCGAGACCACGGCGAAGATCAACCGGGAGTTGGCCATCGCCGCCGCCGAGACCGGTCTGCCCATGGCCTGCGGCTCGATGAGCGTGGCCCTCGACGACGCCGAGGCGGCGAAGGGCTTCACCGTCATCCGTGAGGAGAACCCGGAGGGCTTCGTCATGGGCAACCTCGGTGCCGGGCGCAGCGCCGATGACGCCCGTCGCGCCGTCGAGCTGCTGGGCGCCGATGCGCTCCAGCTGCACATCAACCCGGTGCAGGAGACCGCGATGCCCGAGGGCACCCGCGACTTCTCCACCTGGCTGTCAGGGCTCGAGGAGATCGTCGCCGCCTGCCCCGTCCCTGTCGTCGTCAAGGAGGTCGGCTTCGGGCTGAGCCGACGCACCCTGATCCAGCTCGCCGAGATCGGCGTGCGCTTCGCCGATGTCTCCGGCGCCGGCGGCACGGACTTCCTGCGCATCGAGAACGACCGCTCACCGGCCGAGGACTTCTCCATGCTCACCGGCTTCGGCCAGTCCGCCCTGGCCTGCCTGCTCGACGCCCCGCCCGAATGGACGGGCGAGCGGGCAGACGCCGACGCGGGAGACGACGCCACCGTGAGCGACACCGTCTCATCCCGCGTCCTCCTGGCCTCCGGAGGGGTGCGCAACCCCTATGATGTCGTCAAGGCACTGGCCTGCGGGGCTCGCGCCGTCGGCGTCGCCGGCACTTTCCTGCAGACGGTGCTCGACCACGGACCGGACGGACTCGTCGAACTCATCCGCACCTGGCAGACTCAGACTTCGGCACTGTTCGCGCTGCTCGGGGCGCAGCGGTCCGCGGATCTCACGGCCACGGACGTGCTCACGCGGGGCCGCCTCGGCGAATTCTGCCGACTGCGCGGAATCGACGTCACCGCGCTGTCGCACCGCTCCGATGCCCACCCGAGCGCCGATGACCATTCGAGGAGGAATCAGCTGTGAATCAGCAGATCACGACCACCGGGATCCCGACCAGCTGGGTCGGTCCCCTGCGGGTCAGCGGTGATGCGCTGGCCCCGGCCGGCACCCACACCGAGGTGGCCGTGCCCCTGGCGACGTACGAAACCCCGCTGTGGCCCTCCGTCGGCCGCGGGGCCTCGATCTCGCGCGAGATCGACGGCGGCATCCGCACCGTCATCGTCGACGAGCGGATGACCCGGTCGGTCCTCTTCGTCGCGGAATCCGCGATCGGCGCCGAGGCGGCCGCGCAGGCCATCCGGCACCGCATGCCCGAACTCGAGGACGTCGTCGCCGCCGGTTCCAACCACTGCCGACTCATCGAGATCCACCCGGAGATCGTCGGCAACCTCCTCTTCGTCCGCTTCGCGTTCCGCACCAACGACGCCTCGGGCCACAACATGGTCACGCAGGCCTCGGACACGCTCATGGAGCGGATCCTGTCGTGGCGGCTCGGGCTCGACTACGGCTCGGTGTCGGGCAACTACTGCTCGGACAAGAAGGCCACCGCCGTCAACGGGATCCTCGGTCGCGGGCGCAACGTCGTCGCCGAGATCCTGCTGCCCCACGAGGTCGTCGAGCGCCGCCTGCGAACGAGCGCGGAGAAGATGACGGAGCTCGTCATCCGCAAGAACCTCGTCGGTTCGACGATCGCCGGTGCGCTGCGCTCGGCGAATGCGCACTACGCGAACATGCTGCTCGCGTTCTACCTGGCCACGGGTCAGGATGCGGCGAACATCGTCGAGGGCTCGCAGGGCATCACGTATGCGGAGGCCCGTCCCGAGGGCCTGTACTTCTCGACCACGCTGCCGCACCTCATCGTCGGCACCGTCGGCAACGGCAAGGACCTGCCGCACGTGGACGAGGCGCTGGAGCGACTCGGCTGCCGCGAGGACCGCGAGCCCGGTGCGAACTCGCGCCGCCTGGCCGCGCTCATGGCCGCGACCGTGCTCTGCGGGGAGCTGTCCCTGCTGGCCGCGCAGACGAACCCGGGTGAGCTCATGTCCACCCACTTGGATATGGAACGCAAGGCTGACATGGAACGAGGAGAGGAAGGCGAAGCCGCATGAGACCGATCGGCATCGACGACATCGAACTGGCCACCGCGCACCACGTGGTCGACCTCTCCACCCTCGCCGAGGCGACCGGAACCGATCCGAACAAGTTCCGCCTCGGACTCGGCCAGGATCAGTTCAGCTTCCCCGCCCCCGACGAGGACGCCGTCACGATGGGTGCGGCCGCGGCTGCCCCGATCATCGAACGATGCGGCACCGAGGGCATTCGCACTCTGCTCTTCGCCACGGAGTCGGGAATCGACCAGTCGAAGGCCGCGGGGATCTCCGTGCACAAGTTGCTCGGCCTGCCCTCGCAGGTCCGGGTCACCGAGTTCAAGGAAGCCTGCTTCGCGGGAACCGCCGCGCTGCAGGCGGCGATCGGCATCGTCAGCCGCAACCCGGGCGAGCGCGTGCTCGTCATCGCCTCCGACGTCGCCCGCTACGAACTCGACTCCCCCGGTGAGCCCACGCAGGGTGCCGGTGCCGTGGCGATGCTCGTCTCCGCCGATCCGCGGCTGATCGAGATCGAGCAGGTCTCCGGTCTCTTCGCCGCCGACGTCGACGATTTCTGGCGACCCAACGATTCGACGACGGCGATCGTCGACGGCGGACTCTCGGTCACCGCGTACCTCGACGCTCTGTCCGGGGCGTGGGACGACCTGCAGGAGCAGGGAGGACCGGCACTTGCCGAGATCGACCGGATCCTCTACCACCAGCCGTTCACGAAGATGGCGAAGAAGGCCCAGCTCCACCTCGGGCAGCATGCCGGCGAGGAACTCAGCTGCGACCTCCCGGAGATCGGTGCCGACGGCGTCGCACGGGTGGGCTCGCAGGACGCCGCATCGGCCGATCGACAGGGCGCCGCCGGGGAGGCGCCCGGCACGCCCCGCGATACGGGCCTGGCGACGAGCACGCTGTACAACCGCCGTCTCGGCAACACCTACACCGCCTCGGTGTTCGCAGCGCTTGCCGCCCTGCTCGATCACGATGACGACCTCGAAGGGCGTCGGATCGGGTTCTTCAGCTACGGTTCGGGCAGCGCGAGCGAGTTCTTCACCGGACGCGTCCTGCCCGGCTATGCCTCGCGGTCGCGCCGCGATGACGTCGCGGAGGCCCTCGATGCCCGCGTCCCGCTGAGCGTCGAGGCCTACCGTGCGCTGCACTCCACGGTGCTCGGAAGCGCCGACGATGTCGAGACCCCGCGAGTCACCTCGGCGCCGTTCCGCTTCGCCGGGGTCAAGGGCCGCGCTCGCGTCTACGAACGCAGCTGAGGCCGAACTCAGGTCGGTACAGTGCCAGCCACCGCGCCAGATCCAGCCCCCTCGTCGTCACTTCACGCACGATCTCCCGTCATTCAAGGCGGCGCGCACTTTTCGAGTCGTACACGGCTCGAAAAGTGCGCTCCCGCTTGAACGACGAGTTTCGACCGCGCTCCGCTTCGATCGACGCGCCCCGGCTTGAACGAACACTTCTCGCACACGGTGGCTCTCCCCCGCGAGCGCCACGCATTCCGGCACACTTGAGGCCGAGCAGCCCAGGTTCGGAACTGGGCTCCTCGGCCGAAAGTGTGCCGAAACCACAGAGAACTATCCGCGAACACGAAACAGCCCCTCACCGAACCCTGTGCGGGTCCCAGTGAGGGGCTTGTCGTTCGCTGTGCGCGAGGGGGGACTTGAACCCCCACGACCTTGCGGCCACTGGCACCTGAAGCCAGCGCGTCTACCAATTCCGCCACTCGCGCGAACAAGAGAAAACTCTAGCATCGAGGGCGCCGAAACAGGAAACCGAGGCGACCGATCGGACGAAAACGTGTCCACCTTCACATTTCGGCACCGTCTCTCACGGCAGGAAGGCACCGGTCGCTGCCGACGGACGAACACACCACACGTCCGCAATCGCCCAGCGCGCCCCTGCCCCAGACGCCGTCCCAACCTCCTCATTCCTGCCTGGACGTGCGCCGGGAATCCCAGCACATTGTGGCCCCGAGAACATGCGTGACGTGAGTTGAGAGCCTCACCGCGTTAGGATTGGGTGTTGATGTGCCCAGACTGTGCTCGGCCGGGACTTCCTGGTCAGAGGCGACAGACTTGCGTGGCGAAGAGTTCGCCTACGACCGGCAACACCTGATGAGGAGGTGCCATGGGGATACTCGATCGCTTCGAGAAGGGGCTGGAGAACGTCGTCAACGGCGCCTTCGCCAAGGCCTTCCGATCACAGGTCGAGCCCGTCGAACTCGCCGGAGCTCTGCGCCGCGAGGCCGACAACAAGGCAGCCGTGGTCTCCCGCGGCCGGACCCTGACGGCCAACCACTACACCATCGAACTCTCGCCGACCGATTTCGACCGCCTCTCCGGTCTCGAGTCCGAGCTGCGCTCCGACCTCCGACAGGTCATCGGCGATCACGCCGTCGAGCAGGCCTACAGCTTCGTCGGCCCCGTCTCCGTCGACTTCTCCCTGGCCGATGACCTCGACACCGGCATGTACCGTGTCGTGTCCTCGACCGAACGCCCCGACGGCTCCCCGGCGGCCCAGCCGGCCAACCGCGGCGGCTACGACCCGGTCTCGCGTGCCAACCCGATCGTCGGCGAGTCCCCGAATTCCGGTTCCCGTCCCGTGACTCCGCGCCGCACCCCGGAACCCGCCCGGTCGGCACAGGTCGCCCCCGCGCGGTCGAATCCCGCGGCCCGTCCGGCCCCGGCACCGGCACCCGCCCGAGCCATCGAGGCGAGCGTGACCATCGACGGTCGCTCCCAGATGCTGCGCCAGGGCACGAACACCTTCGGCCGCTCCTCGTCGAGTTCGGACTTCGTCATCGATGATCCCGGCGTCTCCCGTCGCCACTTCGAGATCATCGTCGAAGGCGACCACGCCACCGCCAACGACCTCGGCTCGACGAACGGCACACTCCTGCACGGACGCAAGCTGACCTCGGCGAACCTCTCCGACGGCGATGTCCTCCTCGCCGGTGAGGCCGAGGTCCACTATCACGAGAGCGAGCGGGACGCCCAGTGAGCGAATTCACCGTCACCGTCTTCCGGTTGGCCTTCTTCGTCATCCTCTGGCTCTTCGTCTTAGGCGTCGCCGGGGTCCTCCGCCGCGACATCTTCGGGCCCCGGCGCGCAGGTGCGAAGCGGGGAGGCCGGAAATCTCGCCGAGGCGGCTCCGCGTCCGCCCCGACACCCCCGCCGACTCCGGCTCCCGCATCCCGGCAGGCTCCCGCGCCGGCCGCACATGCGCACCCGGGCACCATCCGCGTCACCGACGGCCCTCTGGCCGGTCAGTCCCTCATGCTCTCCGGGGCACCCGTGACCTTCGGTCGCGCCCCCGACAACACGATCGTCATCAACGACGACTTCGCCTCCAGCCACCATGCCCGCATCTCCGCGAAGAACGGCGCCTGGCTGCTCGAGGACCTCGGATCGACCAACGGCACCATCGTCGACGGCTCACGCATGACCGGACCCATCCAGCTGCGCATCGGCACGCGGATCACCATCGGACATACGACCCTGGAGACCCAATCGTGACGACCGGCGGTACCATCACCCTCCGTTCCGCAGCCCGGTCGCACACCGGGCTCGTGCGTAAGAACAACCAGGACTCCGGCTACGCGGGTCCGAACTTCCTGCTCATCGCCGACGGTATGGGCGGGCACGCCGGAGGAGATGTCGCCTCGGCGATCACGGTGGCCAGGCTCGCCGAACTCGATCGCGAACCCGGCGGCGAGGACGCCCTGGAGATCCTGCGCACCTCGATCCTCGACGCGAACGACCGCATCGTCCGCGGCGTCGGGGAACAGCCCGAACTCGCGGGCATGGGCACCACCGTCACCGCGGTGCTGCGCGCACCCGACAACCGCTTCGCACTCGCCCATATCGGCGACTCCCGCGGCTATGTGCTCCGCGATGACAAGCTTCAGCCGATCACACACGACCACACCTTCGTGCAGATGCTCGTCGACGAGGGCCGGATCACCGCCGAGGAGGCCGAGACCCACCCGCAGCGCTCCGTGGTGATGAAGGTCCTCGGTGACGTCGGCGCCTCCCCCGATCTCGATCTGTCCCTGCGCGAGGCCCAGGTCGGCGACCGCTGGCTGCTCTGCTCCGACGGGCTGACCGGCTTCGCCGACCTCGACGACATCACCCGAGTCCTCACCGAGGTGGCCGACCCCGACGAGGCCTGCCGCCAGCTCATCGACCTGGCCCTGGCCGGCGGCGGGGCCGACAATGTCACCGTCGTCGTCGGCGACGTGCTCGAAGGAGAGGTGGAGACCCCTGCCGGTGTCTCCGTCGGATCCGTCCACCTCAATCCCCGCTATGCCGCGATCGGAGCCGACACCGAGGCGGAGGCACCGACCGAGGCCCACCCGAACTACGGGGACGGCGACATTCCCACCGACACCGTGCCCCTGCAGGCAGTGTCCGGTGACGACGACGATGAGGCCCGCGACGGAACGACTCAGCCGCTGCACACCGGTTCCGCCGACGCGGCCGCCGGCACTTCGGAAGATGAGGAGGACGACCTCGAAGACGAGGTCGAGAAAAGGTCCTACCTCGGCTGGATCATCACGGGAATCGTCATCATCGCCCTCGCCGTCGGCGGATTCTTCGCCTACAACTATGTGAGCAACCAGTACTACGTCGCCGATGACGACGGCAAGGTCTCCCTCTACCGCGGCCTCGACACGACCCTGGGCCCCATCGAGCTGAGTCGCCTCGAGGACACCACCGACATCGAGGTCGGCAGCCTCAACACGTATTCGCAGGATCGTCTGCGCGGCTCCATCCCCGCGAACTCCCGGGACGAGGCCGAACGCATCATCGACAATCTGCGCAAGGAAGCCGAGCGCACCAGCGGAGTCTCGGGCAACGTCGAGGACTCCACGAGCCCGACCGATCCGGCTCCCTCACCGCCGAACTCGAAGTCAGCAGACCCCAGTGATGCCATCACCCGGGAGTCGCAGTGATGTCCCAGGCCCCCTCGCAGACCGCGCGTCCCAGGCCCTATCGTCTGGCCGAGCTCGGTCTGCTCATCCTCGCCATCGCCATCGCCACCGTCGCCTATGCGCTCGTGGGGCTCGGCGTCGAAGGCACGATCCCGGCCAACGTCTACGGCTACGCAGGATGGCTGGCCGCACTCGGACTCACCATCCACATCGTCGTCTGGATCAAAGCGAAGTACGCCGACCCCGTCCTCGTGCCCATCGCGGTGCTGCTCAACGGACTCGGTCTGGCGATGATCTACCGCGTCGACCTCGGCCGCAAGGAATACCTCGGTTCGGGCATGACTCAGCTGATCTGGATGACGCTCGGCGTGGGCCTGGCGATCGCCGTGATCTTCATCGTCCGTGACCATCGCTGGCTGCGCCGCTACACCTTCGTGTCCGGCTTCGCAGCCCTCCTCTTCCTCCTCCTGCCGCTCATCCCCGGTCTCGGAAAGACCATCAACGGTGCGCGCATCTGGATCGGCGTCGGATCGATGTCCTTCCAGCCGGGCGAGATCGCGAAGATCCTGCTCGCGATCTTCTTCGCCGGCTACCTCGTCAGCTACAAGGATCAGCTCGTGGCCGCCGGACCGAAGATCCTCGGCATCCGATTCCCCCGACTGCGCGACTTCGGACCCATCGTCATCGCCTGGGTCGCCAGCGTCGGCATCCTCGTCTTCGAGAAGGACCTCGGCACCTCACTGCTGTTCTTCGGCCTCTTCGTCGCGATGCTCTATGTGGCCACCTCCAAGGTCTCGTGGATCATCCTCGGCCTCGGCTTCTTCGCCGCCGGTGCGGTGGCCGCGACCTTCCTCTTCACCCACGTGCAGCAGCGTGTGGACGGTTGGCTCAATGCCCTGACCGCGGAGGAATACAACAAGGAGTTCGGCGGCTCGTATCAGCTCGTCCAGGGCCTGTTCGGCATGTCCAACGGCGGGCTCGTGGGCACCGGCTTCGGCGAGGGTCGGCCGAACATGGTCCCCTACGCCGAATCCGACTTCATCTACGCGAGCTTCGGCGAGGAGATCGGCCTGGCCGGCCTCTTCGTCATCCTGCTCTGCTACCTCTTCATCTTCCAGCGCGGCATCCGCACCGCCCAGCAGCTGCGCGACGGCTTCGGCACCCTGCTGGCCACGGGACTGTCGTTCACGATCGCCCTGCAGGTCTTCGTCGTCGTCGGCGGCGTGACCCGCCTCATCCCGCTGACCGGTCTGACCACGCCGTTCCTTGCCCAGGGCGGCTCCTCGCTGATTGCGAACTGGATGATCATCGGCCTTCTGCTGCGGATCTCCGACAACGCCCGGCGCCCCGTCGAGGACTTCCACACCGGCGTCCTCAGGATCACCGAAGACCCGGAGCCGGCGAAGAAGACCGCACCGGCCGCGGTCGGAACCGGGGCTGCGGTCGGATCGGCCGCCTCGGCGAACCATACCGACGAGGATGCGCCCACGACGAACCTCAGTCGCGCCGATCGCGAAGCACCGACGACCGACCTCACCTCCGCGGACGACTACGACCCTGCCGACCACCACTCAGCCGAACCGAACCACACTGGCCGACGCAACAACGGAGGTGAACGATGAAGAAGCCATTGACGCATATCGCCGTCGTCGGATTCGTCATGTTCGCGCTCCTGTTCGGATCGACGAGCTGGGTCCAGTACGTCACCGCGGATTCGCTGAACAACAATCCGCTGAACAACCGTCGGATCCTCGATCAGCTCGCCCGCGACCGCGGCCCGATCCTCGTCGACGGCACCCCGATCGCCTATTCGGAGCCCGTCGACGACAAGTACAAGTTCCAGCGCAAGTACGGATCGGAAGGCCTCGACCCCTCGGCGTACGCGGCCATCACCGGGTACTACTCGGTGGTGTCCGGAGCCTCGGGCATGGAACGGGCCACCGGCGACTACCTCTCCGGTGACTCCGACGCCCTGTTCTACGACAAGGTCGGCAGCTTCTTCACCGGCGAGCAGCCCCGCGGCGCGGCCGTGGAGCTGACGATCGACCCGAAGGTCCAGAAGGCCGCGGTGGACGGACTCGGCAACCAGAACGGCGCGGCCGTGGCGATCGACCCGAAGACCGGGAAGATCCTCGCCCTGGCCTCGACGCCCGGCTGGGATCCCAACGCGCTGGCCAACCACGACACGACCGAAGCCGCCCAGGCGTTCAAGAACCTCGAAGCCGCCGACGGCAAGCCCGCGTACAACCGCGCGATCGGCGGCAACCTCTACCCACCCGGCTCGACCTTCAAGGTCATCGACGCCGCGGCTGCGCTGGAATCCGGGGACTACACGCCGGACACGGAACTCAACGGACCCGCGAGCCTTGACCTTCCGCAGACGACCTCGACGATCGGCAACTCCCATCCGGGGGCCTGCCGAAACGGCGGCAAGCCGACTCTGGCCCAGTCACTCGCCGAATCCTGCAACACCTCGTTCGCCTCCCTGGGCATGGACCTCGGTGAGGACGCGATCAAGAAGCAGGCGGAGAAGTTCGGCTTCGGCCAGGATCTCGAGATCCCACTCAATGTGACTCCGTCCTCGTTCCCCTCCGATCTCAATCCGCCCCAGCTGGCGCAGTCGGCGATCGGCCAGTACGAGGTCCGATCGACCCCGATGCAGATGGCGATGGTGACGGCGAGCATCGCGAACGGCGGAAAGATGATGAAGCCCCAGCTCGTCGACCGGGTGCTCAACGCGAACACTCTCGAGCCGATCGAAGAGACGCGTCCGAAACAGCAGTCCCGGCCGATCTCCGGTGACACCGCTGACCAGCTGACCGAGATGATGGAGGGCGTCGTCACCGACGGCACCGCCTCGGTGGCGAAGATGGGCGACACGAAGGTCGCCGCGAAGACCGGCACCGCCCAGCATGCCTCGGGTGCGGCACCCCACGCCTGGTTCATCTCCTTCGCCCCGGCCGACGATCCCAAGATCGCGGTCGCGGTGGTCGTCGAGAACGGCGGAAACGCGGGCAACGAAGCTTACGGAGCGACGGTCGCCGGACCGATCGCCAAGAACATGATGGAAGCGGTGGTCGAGAAATGAGACCCGTTGAAGGCACCCTGTTGGGCAACCGATACAAGCTCACCTCCCGAATCGCCGTCGGCGGCATGGGCGAGGTCTGGAAGGGTGTGGATTCCGTGCTCGGCCGTGAGGTCGCGGCCAAGATCCTCAAGGACGAATACCTCTCCGAATCGACGTTCCTCGCCCGCTTCCGCGCCGAGGCGCAGAACATGGGGCGGGTCTCCGATCCCGGCATCGCCGGCGTCTACGACTACGGCGACGAGCAGGGTTCGCCCTACCTGGTCATGGAGTACGTTCCCGGTGAGGCGCTGTCGGCCATCATCGAACGCAGCGCACCCCTGTCCGAGACGGATACCCTGAGCATCGTCTCCCAGGCCGCGCAGGCGCTCGGCGCCGCGCACAGGGTCGGGGTCATCCACCGCGACATCAAGCCCGGAAACATCCTCATGACCCCGGACTTCCGGGTCAAGATCACCGACTTCGGCATCGCCCGCGTCACCGATCAGGCCCCACTGACGAAGACCGGTCAGGTCATGGGCACCGCCCAGTACCTCGCCCCCGAACAGGCCACCGGCAAGGGGTCGGGCCCCGGATCCGACCTCTATGCGCTCGGCATCATCGCCTACGAGGCACTCGCCGGACAGCGTCCCTTCACCGGGGACTCGCAGGTCGCCATCGCGATCGCGCAGGTCAACCAGCAGCACCCGCCGCTGCCGGACACGGTCTCCGAACCGCTGCGCCGCTTCGTCGACTGCCTGCTGGAGAAGAAGCCCGACCGCCGGCCCGCCGACGCCATGAAGGTCGCCAAGGCCGCTGAGGCGCTCTCGGCCGGCGACGTCGCCGGTGCCGAGGAGCTCGTCCCGCAGATGCGGCACGGCAATGCCGCCTCCGAGGCGCTCACCCAGGTCTTCAACAACCCCGAGCCGGTGCCCACGACCAAGGCGATGCCCGTGACCGCGGCCAACGACGCCACCCAGGTCTACCCGAACAACCAGGCCGCCGGTTTCGCGGGAGCGGCAGGAGCCGCCGGTGTGGGGGAACTCGACCCGAACGACCCGCAGAACACGGACGCGCTGAGCACGGACCCGGACAAGGACAAGCAGTCGAACAAAGGCCGCGTCCTCATCTGGATCCTCGCGATCATCGCACTCATCGCCGTCGGCTCTCTGCTGTGGTTCTTCCTCGGCGGCGGCAATGCCGAACCCGAACCGGAGCCGTCCACCTCGGCGCCGACCTCTCAGGCCCCGAAGACCATCGAGATCGACAAGAACGACTACATCGGACTGAGCGAATCCTCGGCCACACAGAACCTCGAGAACAAGGGCCTGAAGGTCGAGACCACGGAGATCGATTCCGATCGGACCGAGGGCACCGTCGCCGACGTCGGCGAGGGCGACAACGGCTACACCTTCGAAGAGGGCGACACCGTGACCCTCTACATCTCCGCCGGTCCTGCCGACGCGCCGGAACCGACCACAGACACGGGATCCGATCCGGGTCTGGGCAATGACTCGGAGTCGAGCTCCGATTCGGACTCCTCGAGTTCGTCGAACTCCTCGAACGGCAGCGGCTCGAGCTCCGATGAGAACGGATCGAGCTCCGATCAGGACTCATCGAGCTCCTCGGACTCAGACCAGAGCAGCAACGACAACGGCAATGACTCCGGATCGGACAACGACAATGGGTCGAACGACTCCGCGAACTCGAACTCGAACAGCAACGGGTCGAACTCCGACAACGGCTCGGACAACGGCTCGTCCAGCAACTCGGGCTCGGACAACGGAGGCTCGAGCAACGCGAATTCGAACGACAGCGGGAACGGGGACAATGGCAACTGAACTCGGACGCCACCGGCGATTCCGCTGGGAACAGCGGCGATGAGCAGATCCTGGCGATGAGCAGACACTGAACGCGCAAGAGAAGCGAAGAGTTTGAAATACTGAGAGCTCAACCCGGTTCGGGTGAGAATGAACCCACCGAACGGGTGAGATTAGCGGAGGACATCAATGACTGAACCCAAGGTGCTGTCGGGGCGTTACGAGATTCGTGCGCTCCTCGGCCGTGGGGGCATGGCGGAAGTGCACGAGGGCGTCGACAACCGACTCGGTCGTCGCGTCGCGATCAAACTTCTGCGGTCCGATCTCGCCCGCGATCCCTCGTTCCACACTCGCCTCAAACGTGAAGCGCAGTCAGCTGCCGGACTCAACCATCCCGGCATCGTCTCCGTCTACGACTCCGGTGAGGAGGAATTCGTCGAATCCGGCGGCTCATCCGTGTCCGTGCCCTTCATCGTCATGGAATACGTCGAGGGCCAGACCCTGCGCGAGGTGCTCAACGAGCACGGCACTCTCACCGTCGACGAGGCGCTCAACGTCATCGCCGGCGTCCTCGCCCCGCTCGAGTACTCCCACCGCAACGGCATCGTCCACCGGGACATCAAACCCGCGAACGTCATGCTCACGCCCGAGGGCGACATCAAGGTCATGGACTTCGGCATCGCCCGAGCACTCAAGGACAATTCGGGTCTGACGCAGACCCAGTCCGTAGTCGGCACCGCACAGTACCTCTCCCCCGAGCAGGCCCGCGGCGAGGTCGTCGACGCCCGCTCCGACCTCTATTCGACCGCGTGCCTGCTCTATGAGCTGCTGGCCGGTCGTCCGCCCTTCGTCGGCGATTCGCAGCTGGCCGTGGCCTACCAGCACGTCGGCGAGACCCCGCAGCCGCCGAGCTTCTACAACCCGAACGTTCCCCCGGCCGTCGACCGGCTCGTCCTCCACGCGCTGCTCAAGGACCGCGACGCCCGCTACCAGGACGCCTACACGTTCCGTGAGGACGTGCTCGCCGCCCGCGACGGCCGCCCCATGAGCTTTGACGACGACGCGGACGCCACCCAGGCCTACCCGATGATGGCCCCGCCGATGACCGGGCAGATGGCGCATGCCGAAGCCGAGCCGGCTCCCGAGACCGGTCCCGTGTCCGCGATCATGACGAACCAGGAGGAGCGTCCGCCGCAGAGGCGGTCGAAGGCCTGGGTGTGGATCGGCAGCATCTTCGTCCTCCTCGCCCTGGCCGCAGTGGCACTGTGGGTCTACGAGATCAACAAGCCGCCCGAGATCGTCCAGGTCCAGGTCACGGATGTGGCCAACATGGATGCCGACGAGGCGGAGGCCGCGCTCATCAAACAGGGACTGAGGGTCGACACAGATGAGAAGTACAGCTCCGAGGTCGACGAGGGCAAGGCCATCGAAACCGATCCTCCGGGCGGTCAGACCGTCGACAAGGACAGCATCGTCAAGCTCATCGTCTCCTCGGGTCCCGAATCCGTGAAGGTCCCCGATGTCTCCGGCAAGACCGAGGAAGACGCGCGGAAGATCATCAACGATGCGAAGCTCCAGGCCGGCACCCACATCTCTCAGAACTCACCGGATGTGGAGCAGGGCGTGGTCATCGAGACCAAACCCGGAGACGGGCAGGAGGTCGATGTCGACTCGAACGTCGATCTCGTCGTCTCCTCCGGCATGGTCGAGGTCCCCGACGTCACCGGCAAGTCCGCTAAGGAGGCCTGCAAGACCCTCGAGGGCGATGACTACCAGCTCAAATGCAAGACCGAAGAGGTCGAGACCGACGAGCACGATGAGAAGAAGGTCTTCGAGCAGTCCGCCACCAGCGGCAGCGAGGTCAAGCAGGGATCGGAGATCACCGTGAAGGTGGCCAAGAAGCCGCCGGAGCCCTCACCGTCGATGCCCTCGATCCCCGGTGGAATCCCGACCTCGCCGTCCGATGACGGTGACAGCGACGGCGGAGGCGACAACGGAGACAATGGCGACGACGGCGAGAAGGACACCGATTCGATGGGTGACCCGGGCGGCTTCTTCGACGGCTGGTCCGACGCGTCCGGCAACTGAGCAGCCACGTCGCCTACGCGACGACCAGCCTCACTCGAGGCTGAGGAAGAGGTCCGTGCGCATGCTCGCGGGGTCCGCCTCCGGGCTGGGTTCGGTGACGTAGATTTCGATGAACGGCAGGCCCGGATGATGCCCGGCAGATACGGAGTCCTGGAGCAGCTGAGCCCAGGCCTCACCGAGTGCGTCATAGCCGCCGAGGTGGCTGCGCACGGCCATGGAACCGGCCGGCAGTTCGGAGGGGATGACGATATGTCCCCCGGGAATCGGCTGCGCGTTGGTCAGTCCCGCCGAGGTGGGGATCCCCACCTGCAGATCCACCGTTTCGCTCGGCTGCTTCGTGTATAGGGCGAAGGCCGGCCCCGCGGGTTCGAGTCCCGCCTCGGCCAGGGCCGGGAAGAGCCCGGAGAACGTCTCGTCGAACAGGGTAGGCAAATCGTCCATGGCCACGTCTCTGCCCTCGACGACGGCGGCCGGTGCCGCCGGCACTTCGATGACGGTGAGTTCGGTGAAGGGCTCGGACCTCTGGTAGCTCGGTTCTGACATCGTTGGTTCCTCCCGATTGCTGTGCACACGATCCTAACGAGGAACCACTTCGGCGAACACCCCGAAGAACGAGGTCGGCGGGAATTCTCAGGCGATCGCGGTCGCCAGCGGGGACATTCCGGCCGCCGCTTCGGCGGCACCGGTCAGTCCGCACACCTCGAGCCAGTTGCCGAGCATGAGGTAACCGCATTCGGTGAGCACGGATTCGGGGTGGAACTGGACGCCGAACAGCGGCTTCTCCCGATGTTCGATGGCCATGACGATGCCGTCCTCGGTGCGGGCGGTGACGGTGAACCGCTCGAGGTCGAGGGTCTCGTCGACGATCGCCAGGGAATGGTACCGGGTCACGGTCAGCGGGCTCGGGCAGCCGAAGAAGATGCCTTCGCCGTCGTGAGTGATCACGGAGGTCTTGCCGTGCATGAGGACCGGCGAATGGGTCACCTCGGCGCCGAACACCTCGCCGAGTGCCTGATGGCCCAGGCACACGCCGAACACAGGCATGCCCGCACCCTCGGCCCACGACAGCAGCGACGGGCAGACTCCGGACTCGGCGGGCACACCGGGCCCGGGCGAGAGGAGGACGCCGTCGTAGGCGCTTGTGGTGGTGGCCACCTCGGCGGCGGGGATGTCGTCATTGCGGACGACGTCGACGTCCGCCCCGAGCTCACGCAGATAGGACACGAGCGTGTAGACGAAGCTGTCGTAGTTGTCGATGACGAGGATCTTGGTCATTGGCCACCATCTGTCACGGTTGCGTTGTTGAAGGGCATGTAGGGGGCGATGACGGGGAAGACGTACTGCATGAGCAGGAGGACGACCGCCGCGATGAGGATGAGGGCGAAGATGAGCTTGACGAACCAGTTGCCGGGGAGCAGTCGCCAGATGAATCCGTACATGTCAGGCACCACCGTTCTTGCTGACCTTGTCGTAGGCCTTGGAGTCCTTGATGCTCTTCGGCGGACCGTCCTTGGCCGGAGTCCAGTCCGTGAGCTCCGAGTAGGCGACATAGCGTTCCCGGGCCGAGAACATCGGGTTGCACGCCGTCATCGTCAGGATCCGGTCCTTGCCCTTGTAGTCGGGTTCGTCGGGCACGGGTGAGAGCACTTCGACGGCGTCGGGGAGGATGATGTCGAAGTTGCGGAAGGTGTAGGTGTAGAAGCCGTCCTTCGTCTGGACGATGATCTCGTCGCCCGGGCGCAGGTTCGCGATCTTGTTGAACGGCTTGCCGTAGGTGACGCGGTGGCCGGCCACGGAGAAGTTGCCGACCTCTCCGGGCATCGCCGAATTCGGGTAGCGGCCGACGCCCATCCGGTTGAGCACGGGTTCGAGGTCGACGCCTTCGGCCACCGTGCGGTAGTAGTCGTCGCCGAATCGCGGGATGTAGAAGATCCCGAAGGCGCTGTTCTTGTCCACCGGGTCGGCGACGACGGGTTCGTCCGGGTCATCGGGCAGTTCGTTGGGGTCCTGGTTCGCCCAGTCCTCGGTGAGCTGGTCGGCGAGGTTCTCGTTGTCACGGTTGGCCTCGATGTCGGTCCACCACAGCTGCCAGACGACGAAGAGGATGAGCACGAGACCGGCGGTGATGCACAGTTCGCCGAAGGTGCGCACTGTGCCGCGGACGGGACCGAGCGGTTCCCGCTCGACCGGCTGACGCTTCCGTCGCGTGGCGGCCTGTTCCCGTCGGGTGGGCGGTGGTCCCTGATGAGCGGGCGGCATCGCCTGTGTCGCCTGCCCGGATTCCACGCCTGAGTAGTCGGGATCCGCGTACATGTCCGAAGCGTCGGAGTAGTGGGCGGTGGGCTGTCCCTGTGCCGCGGCGGCCTCTGCCTCACGGCGGCGCAGTTCACGGCGGCTGGGCAGGGGCTGGTCGCCGGAGCCCGCGGTATCGACCGGGCCGGGGTAGGGGGAGTTCCCGGGGGCCTGTGGTGCGGGGTGCTGTCTCTGCGCAGGACGGATAGTGGGTCGCGAGGGCGGATTTGCGCCCGGCTCGTTACCCGAGGAGGAACTATTCACCACTTCTGCTCCGTGACTGTCACTGCGTTGTCGGGGCTTGTCCGAGGGACGAGCGGGGACACCCCTTGCACCTTATCCTATGAGAATCCCCGTTCGGAGCGCTCTCGGGGCGCTTTCAGGGTAGTCGGAGTTTTTCGCAGTGACCCACGTCCCGAGTAGACTGGTCAGCGACTGTCCCCAACCATTCACTCGGCGACCCCAGCGGAGGTCGGCCGTCAAAGGAGTACTCGTGGCCAAGTCCAAAGGACGGACCCAGCGCCCTCAGCGCACTTCGCGCACGTCGTCGGCGGCCAAGAGCAAACAGGCCGAGACCATCGACGAAGCAGTCGAGACAGAAGCCGTCGAGACCGAGGCTGTCGAGACGGATTCCGTGGATGTTGCGACCGAAGAGACGGTCGACGAGTCGTCGAACGACTCCACCGCGGTCGAGGCCAACGCCGACGATGCTGCTGACAGCGTGGACGATGCCGACACCGAGGGTGCCGAGAAGTCCAAGGGCACCGCCGCCGCTGGCAAGACGTCCACGTCGAAGTCGGCCAAGAAGGCCGACACGAAGTCGTCCGAGGCCAGCGACGCGAAGAGCAGCGACGCGAAGTCGTCGAAGGGTTCCTCGGCCAAGGGTTCATCAGCGAAGCGCACCTCGCGTTCGGGCAACCCGGCCAAGCGGCCGCAGGGTCGCAAGACCGCGAGCTACACCTCGACGTCGGGTCAGCAGACGATCAAGCCGAACCCGAGCTGGTTCCTGCCTGTCCTCATCGGCCTGCTCCTCATCGGACTCATCTGGCTCGTCACCTTCTACGTCTCCCAGGGCGCCTTCCCTGTCGAAGCGTGGGGCAACTGGAACATCCTCATCGGCTTCGCGTTCTTCGTCGCGGGACTGATCATGTCCACCCGCTGGCGGTAGTCGGACTCCCAGCCGCAGTCACCTCTCCATCCACAATCCACAAGCGACGAGTTATACCCAAGCCGGGAGCGTCGCTTGTGGAAAACTTATTTTGAGCTTCTGACCTGCTTAAACACACGTGTGTAAGTTATCCACCATGTGGATATCTCCTGTGGACAACATTTCTTCCACCGTGAAGTGCACACAAATCACCCTTTATCTGGTAGAAGTCGCACCCTCGAACAGAGGGGCCTACAGCCCCACGCCGAACAGCCTCCAGGCACCGGCCAGCACCATGAGGAGGACGAGCCCGATCGCGGTCAGGAAGAACACCGTGTTCCGCGCTCGCTTCGGGACCAGCAGCGCGGCGCAGCCGAGCACGAAGCCGGTGAGCAGTCCGCCGAGGTGGGCCTGCCAGGAGACTCCCTCGACGAGGAGTCCGTACCCGAAGTTCAGCGCCACGAAGACCACGACGCCGGTGAGGTTCCTATCCAGGCGCCGAGTCGGTGCGAGCAGGACGCCGACGATGGCGAACACCGCGCCCGAGGCCCCGATGTGGTTGGTCACCCAGTCGCTGCTGAAGGGTTCGGCGAGAACGAGCACCATCGCCGATCCGCCCATCGTGCCGATCAGGTAGACGATGAGGAACCGCCAATGGCCCAGGGCACGTTCGACGAAGGTCCCGAAGAAGAACAGGCCGATCATGTTCGCAAACAGGTGGAACGGTGAGGGCTCCTCATGGACGAGGGCGACTGTGAGGACCCGCCACGGCTGGTCGAGGGTGAGTGCCGGAACGAAGCTGAGTCGGTGGAGCAGGCTGAGGCCGGGCACCAGTTCGGCGAGGAACGCAACGACCGTGACGATGAGGATCGTGCGGGTGACCAGGGGTGGGGACAGGGAAAGGGCCCGGCCGGTTTCCCGTGCCGAGCCCTCTTCCGGTGTGTCCATCACACCATGGTACCCATGTCGATTCTCAGACCGCGCGGATACTCACGGCCGGTGAGTTCACTTCGAGGTGATGTCGACCTTCTCGAGGACGACCGGCTCGACCGGCTTGTCCATCGCAGCGGTGCGCACGCCTTCGATCTCGTCGACGACGTGCTGCGAGGCCTCGTCGGCGACCTCGCCGAAGATGGTGTGCTTGCCGTTGAGCCACGGGGTCTCAGCGGTCGTGATGAAGAACTGCGAACCATTGGTTCCGCGACCCATCTGCTTGCCGGCGTTGGCCATGGCCAGCAGGTACTTGCGGTCGAACTGCAGCTCCGGGTGGATCTCGTCGTCGAAAGTGTAGCCGGGGCCGCCGGTTCCGGTGCCCAGCGGGCAGCCGCCCTGGATCATGAAGTTCGAGATGATGCGGTGGAAGCCGAGACCGTCATAGAAGGGGCGCTTGGTCGGCTCACCGGTCGAGGGATCGGTGAACTCACGCTCACCCTGGGCCAGTTCGACGAAGTTGGCCACGGTCTTCGGCGCGTGGTTGCCGAAGAGGTTGATGGTGATGTCACCGTGGTTGGTGTGCAGGACAGCTGTGTGCGTTGAGACTGTAGTCATGGCTTCATTCTTCCACGACGTGGTCTCGATTGCAGTCTCACACCGGAGCGTGCTCAAGTCTGTCAGCTGATCTGCAGACAATTCGATGACGCCGCTGACCATGGGCTTGCACGTAGGCCGTAGACTGGGCAGTGATCACTTGACCACCGACATCTAAGGATTGGGAAGTTTTATGTCGAAGAAGCCAACTCGAGATCAGCTCACTTCGAAGCTCGATTCCGCGAAGCAGTCGTCGCTCCGAGTCCTCGCCGATGCCAGCGAGACCGCGGCCCCGAAGCTGCGCGAGGCAGCCGACAAGGCCCGCCCGCAGGTCGAAGCCCTGGCCGAACGAGCCGAAGAGTTCGCTGAGAAGGCACGTCCCCAGGTCGAGGCACTGGCCGACAAGGCCAATGATCAGGTCCACGCCTGGGCCGACAAGCTCGAGTCCTACCGCCCCGAGGCCACCGAACGCGCCGGCAAGTTCGCCTCGAACGCCGCCAACTCGCTGGCCGCCGTCGAGACTCCGAAGCTCGTCGATGACCTGGCCGTGCGCCTGACCGGTGACAAGAAGGCGATGAAGAAGGCTCGCAAGGCCCTCGGCAAGGCCGGCAAGCGGATCCAGAAGGACACCGCACGCAAGTCCGGCGGTGGGAAGGCCGCCCTCGTGTGGACCCTCGTGATCGGCTCGGCCGCCGGAATCGGGTACTACGTGTGGAAGAAGGCGCAGCCCGTCGAGGATCCCTGGTCGACCCCGCTGCCGAACAACCGCCCCGCCGATGCTCGTCCGGTCGGTTCGACCCCGGCCTCGCGCCAGGCCACCAGCGCTCAGGTCTCGCAGACCGCGGTGCCCTCGACCAAGGCCGAGTCCGCGACTGAGGAGAAGGACGAGGTTCCGGCTCCGAAGCCGGCCGTCAAGCCCGCCGAGGCTCAGTCCGGAACAGCGAACGAGGACAAGAACTCCAAGCACTGAGTCCGCCGATCCCACCGCCGAGGCGGCCCATCGTCACGATGGGCCGCCTCGGCGTTTGTGTGACTGACCATCGGCACAGAGCAGTCTGCCCAGCCGTATCCGGGATCGTGCCCGGGAATGCACCCGCGACCGTGTCGGCGGGTGTTCAGTCGTCGTCGAGGACTTCGCGACCGGCGCCCCCGCGCGGGATGCGTCCGGCACGACGGGCCGCGAGCAGACCCGTGATCGTGAATGCCAGGGTGGCGGCGAGGATGAGCATCAGCGGCGCCGTCCATCCCCCGGTGACCGTGTTGAGCCACCCGGCGAACGGCGGCGCCAGGGTCGCGGCCAGGTAGCCGCCGCCCTGCACCCGCGCCGAGGCGGACGCGGTCTGGGCGTCGCTGCCGGCGGTGCGGGCGATGATCGAGAAGATCGCGGTGAAGCCGCCGCCCTGGGCGATGCCGCCGGTGATCGCCCACAGGCCGTAGGCGCCGGGCGCCAGCAGCAGACCGACCGGCAGGGACAGCCAGAGGACGGCGACGATCGCCACGGGCGCCCACGGCTTCGACTTCGCGGCCAGCAGCGGCACCCCGAAGGCGCCGAGGATCGCCGCGATCTGGAACAGGGAGGCCGTGCTGCCGGCCGCGGCCGGGGCGAGTCCGATCGTGTCGGCGAGGTAGCTCGGCAGCCAGGTCGTCGTCGTGTAGTAGGCGATCGACTGGCCGGAGAACGTGACGATGAGCAGGGCGATGATGCCGCGGAAGGCGGCGGGCGCCTGACTCCACGGCACCTTCGCTGCGGGGGCGGCCGCCTCGGTGCCGGTCGATTCATCGGTGCCGGTCGAATGCTCAGCAGCCTCGGTAGCCCGCCGGGCCGCGCCCTCACGGCGTACGCGGGTGCGGATGAGCAGCATCCAGAAGCCGAGCCCGATGAGCGCGAGCACACCCCAGACCGCCAGCGCCCACCGCCAGCCGAAGGCGGCGGCCATCGGCCCGGTGCCGATGAGGGTGGCCATCGAGCCGATGTTCATCATCGCCGAGTACAGCCCGGTGACCATCGCCACCTGTTCCCACGGCACCTCGCGGCGGATGATGACGGGCACGACGATATTGCCCAGCGTGATCGCCAGGCCGATGATGCCCGTGCCGACGAGCACCAGCCAGCCGGGGCCGACGGAGCGCAGCACGGTGCCCACGAGCACTCCCGTCAGGCAGGAGAGGACTGTGGCCTCGGCGCCGAGGCGGGTGATGAGTCGTCCGGCCAGCGGGGTGGCGAGTGCGAAGAGGAGGACCGGCAGGCCGGTGAGCATGCCCAGTCCGGCCGTGCTGAAGCCCGTCCCCTCCTGGATCCTGGGCAGGATCGCCGTCGGGGCGATGATCGGGGTGCGCAGGTTGAGCGCGAGGATGACGATGCCCAGGATGATCCAGGGCAGCATCCGCTTCGGCGAGGTGCGGGGCGGCGTGCTCACATGCGCTCGGGCACGCGGATGCCGAGCACCCCGAGACCGGCGACGAGGACCTCGAGGACGATCGCCGACAGCCGCAGGCGGGAGGCCCGCAGCTCAGGGGTGTCCGCGATGAGCACGGGACACTGCTCGTAGAACGAGGTGAAGGCCTGGGCGAGATCGAAGAGGTACGTGCACAGTCGGTGGGGCTGGGAGCCCGCGGCCGCCTCGGCGATGACGTCGGCGAAGCCGAGGATCGACAGGGCCAGCTCACGTTCGGCCGGCTGCTCGAGGCTGATCGCCGCGTTCGCGACCTCGGCGGCGTCGACGCCTTCGGCCTCGGCCTTGCGCCCGATCGAGCGGATGCGGGCGCCGGCGTACTGGAGGTACGGGGCGGTGTTGCCGATGGGGGCGAGCATCCGGTCGAGGTCGAAGGTGTATGAGGTGTCGTGGGCGACGGAGAGGTCGGCGTACTTCACCGCACCGATGCCGACGATGCGGGCGACCTCCTCGGCCTCCTCGTCGGTGAAGTCGACGGTCGACTCGGCCACGGTCGCCTTCGCCCGGGACACGGCCTCCTCGAGGAGTTCGGCCAGGCGCAGCGGGGCACCGGAGCGGGTGCGCAGGATCTTGCCGTCGGAGCCGAGCACATTGCCGATCTTCACGTGTTCGGCGCTGACCGTCTCGGGCAGCCAGCCGGCCTCGCGGGCGACGGTGAAGACCATCTCGAAGTGCATGGCCTGCGGGGTCCCGACGACGTAGAGGGCCCGATCGACGCCGAGGTTGATCGCACGGTTGCGGATGGCCGCGAGGTCGGTCGTGGCGTAGCCGTAGCCGCCGTCGGACTTGCGGATGATGAGCGGCAGGGGCTCGCCCTCGCGGCCGGTGAAGCCGGCGGGGAACACGCACAGGGCACCGTCGGAGACCGTCGCCAGCCCCTTGGCCTCGAGTTCGTCGCAGACCTCGGCGAGGACGTCGTTGTACGTGGACTCGCCGGCCAGGTCGTCATCACGCAGGGTGACGTCGAGGAGGGAGTAGATGCGGTTGAAGTAGTCCCGGGAGTAGCCGACGAGCCTCGTCCACAGTCCGAGTGTCTCCTCGTCGCCGCCCTGGAGCTTGACGACGCGGGAGCGGGAGCGGGTGGCGAAGGCTTCGTCGGCGTCGAACTTCGACCGGGCGGCCTGGTAGAACGCGTTCGGATTCTCCGACACCTCGGCGGCGGCCTCCGAGTCGACTCCGACGTCGAGGAGGTGTTCGATGAGCATGCCGAAGGGCGTGCCCCAATCGCCGATGTGGTTCTGGCGGATGACCGTGTTTCCGAGGAATTCGTGCGTCCGGGCCAGGGCGTCGCCGACGACGGTGGTGCGCAGGTGGCCGACGTGCATCTCCTTGGCGACGTTCGGCGCCGAGTAGTCGATGGCGATCCGCTGCGGATCGGCGTTCTCCGGTGCCGCTGCCGCTCCGCCGGCCTCGAGGGTGCGGGCGAGGAATTCAGGGGTGAAGGTGAGGTTGATGAACCCGGGCCCGGAGATCTCCGGCGGTTCGCAGATGTCGGAGACCTCAAGGTTGTCGATGATCGTGGTCGCGATGTCCCGCGGCTTCGACTTCAGCTCCTTCGCCAGCGGCAGGGCGATATTGGCCTGGAAGTCCGCGAACTGGCTGCTGCGGATGACCGGATCGCGATCTGCGAAGTCCTCGCCGAAGGCGGCGGTGAGGGCAGCGGCGAAACGATCGGTGAGCGTGGCAGTCAGAGATGGCATACGGCTATTCTATTGCCGCGTGCAAGTTGCCTGGGCATCGGTCTCGGGGCGGGGTACGCCGGCACGTCAGCTTGTAATGTGGGTCACGTGACTTATCTTCGCTATCCCCACATCCATGCCGATCTCATCACCTTCACCGCCGACGACGACGTCTGGCTCGTCGGGGCCGCGGGCGGCCGCGCCTGGCGGCTGACCTCGGACCATGCCCGGGTCCGTTCACCGCGGATCTCCCCGGACTGCGCGCACGTCGCGTTCGTGTCGTTCGCCACCGGCCAGCCCGAGCTCATGGTCGCCGAGGTGGCCACCGGGGTCCTGCGTCGGCTGACCTGGCTGGGTTCGTCGGCGATGACGATGCTCGGCTGGGCCGATGAGACGCATGTCCTCGTCGGTGCGAACGCCGGGGAGTTCGAGGTCCGCAACCATGTCGTGCGGTCTGTCGGCCTCGACGGTTCCGTCGCTCGCCTCCGGCTCGGCCGCGCCTCGGGCCTGGCCCGCCATCACGCGGGCGTCACGGCATTGTCGACACCGTTCTCCCGTCCCCCGGCACATTGGAAGCGCTACCGCGGAGGCACGGCGCCGAGGCTGTGGATCGATCGTGCCGGTGACGCCGACGGCACCGGGGCGAAGTGGCAGCGGCTGCTGCGCGACGACGCCGCCTCGCTGACCGATCCGCTGTGGGTCGGTGATTCCCTCGTCTTCACCTCCGACCGCGCCGCGACCTTTCCTCATCATGCCTCGGAGCAGGCGAACCTCTGGATCATCGACGGCCTGGCCACAACCGCCTCGGCGACGGCAGACGGAGCGGGCGGTCACGGCACCGGCGGGGCCGGCGAACCCCGTCAGCTCACCCATCAGGCCGAGGCCGACGGGTACGTGCGGGATGCCACCACCGACGGCACCCGCATCGTGTGGCACAGCCGTGGTGAGATCAAGATCCTCGACAGCCTCGACGCGCAGGTGCGCACGCTGTCGGTGACCCTGCCGGGCACCCAGGTGCAGCCGCTGCGCCTCGACCCGAGCACCGGGATCAACCGGATCAGCCCCGATCAGGGCGGCAATGCCTCGGTGATCGAGTGGCGCGGGAAGACCTTCTGGCTGGCTCACCGCGAGGGACCGGCCCGGGCGCTGTGCGCGGATTCGTCGATCCGCACTCGCGAGCCCGTCGTCCTCGGCTCCACCGGACTGGCCGCGTACGTCACCGACGTCGACGGGGAGGACGCGATCGAGGTCGCCTCCGTGACCAGGGAGAAGCCGCCTCGGCGGATCGGGGCCGGTGCCTTGGGTCGGGTCCTCGACCTGCGCGCGGACCCGGCGGGGAAGACGCTTGCCACGATCTCCCACGACGGATCGATCCGGCTCATCGAGGTCGGCAACGGCCGCACCCGGCTGGTCGGGCATTCGGGCTTCGGTGAGGCCAGGACCCCGAGGTTCTCCCCCGACGGGAAGTACCTCGTGTGGTCGCAGCCGACGCAGGGCGAGGAGCAGCTGGCGCAGCTGATGATCGTCGAGGTGAAGTCGGACCGGGACGCGCAGCCGCTGACCAGCGGCAAGTTCAACGACGCCTCGCCGGCGTTCACCCGCGACGGGAAGTACGTCGCGTTCCTGTCCGACCGCACCTTCGACCCGGCCTACAACCAGCATTCGTTCGACCTGTCCTTCAACGGCGTGACCCGTCCGTGGCTGCTGCCGCTGGCCGCCGACGAACCGGCCCCGTTCGGCCCGAGCGCGAGCGGATGGGCGATCGGCGAGGTGGTCGAGGAATCGAAGTCCGAACGCGGCCGCGGTGAGAAGCCGGTCACCACTGCCGAGGTCGAGCTCGAGGGGGCGGAGGAACGGATCCTGCCGTTCCCCGTGGCCTCCGGGGTGTTCGAGCATCTCGAGTCGGCCGATGGCGGGCTGCTGTGGATGCGCACCGGGGATGCCGAGGACGGCGAGCTCGGCACGAAGCGGGCCGGGGATGCCGGTGAGAAGCCGAAGCAGGCCGTCCAGTTCTTCGACTTCGCCAAACGGAAGCTGGTCACCGTCGTCGACGCGGCCGACGAGTACGAGGTGACCGGGGACGGCAAGCTCATCGTCGTCCGCACCGACGGCGACATCTCCGTGGTCCCGGCGAATCGGAAGGTCGAAGCCGATGACGACGCGTTCGTCTCCGTCGACACCTCCCGGCTGCGCTTCGAACTCGATCGTCGCGCCGAATGGCTGCAGATGTTCGAGGAGAACGCTCGGATCATGCGCGACCACTACTGGCGCGAGGACATGAATGGGGTCGACTGGGAGTCGGTGACCCTGCGCTGGCGTGCCGTGGCCGCGAAGGCGCTGACACATGACGATCTCGTCGACATCCTGTGGGAGACCGTGGGCGAACTCAACACCTCGCATGCCTATGTCACCCCGCCTTCGGGGCCGGGCAATGGGTCGGACGATTCGTCGACGAAGCTCGGCTTCCTCGGCGCGGATCTGGAGAGGGCCGCCGGCGGGTGGACGATCACCCGCATCCTGCCAGGTGAGAGCAGTGAACCCGCCGCCAGGTCGCCGCTGCGGCAGGCCGGGGTGGCAGCCGCTGTCGGTGATGTCATCGTCGCCGTCAATGGTCAGCCGGTCGACGAGGTGGCCGGTCCGGCCGCTCATCTGCAGGGGGCCGCGGATTCGATCGTCGAGCTCACGCTGCGGCGGGGACGGCGCAGGGATCGCACCGTCGCGGTCATCCCGTTGGCCAGCGAGGAGAAGCTGCGATATCAGGACTGGGTGCGCTCCCGGAGGGAGTACGTGGCGGAGAAGTCGCAGGGACGCGTCGGCTATGTGCACGTGCCCGACATGATGTCGAACGGGTGGGCGCAGCTGCACCGCGATCTGCGGCAGGCCATGGGATGCGAGGGGGTCATCGCCGATGTCCGGTTCAACCGGGGCGGGCACACGAGCGCGCTCGTGGCCGAACGCTTCGCCGACCGGGTCATCGCGTGGAACGCCGCCCGGAACTACGATGCGATGGTTCCCGATCCCGAGGATGCCAGGCGGGGACCGGTGGCCTTCGTGGCGAACGAGTTCTCCGGCTCCGACGGCGACATCATCAACGCCCGCGTCCAGGCCAAGGGCATCGGCCCGGTCATCGGCGTGCGCACCTGGGGCGGGGTCGTCGGCATCGACGGCCGCTATGACCTCGTCGACGGCACCGGGGTGACCCAGCCGCGCTATGCGTTCTGGCTCGAGGGCAAGGAGTGGGGCGTGGAGAACCACGGTGTGGATCCCGATATCGAGGTCGAGCACGATCCGGGTCAGCTCTTCGCCGACGATGACCCGCAGCTCGATCGTGCGATCGCCGAGGTGCTCGACCGTTTGGAGGCCCGTCCTGCCGCTGCGCCGCCGGAGTTCCCGCCTCCGCGCGTACAGTCGCCGAAGAAGGACGGCCCTGCCGAGGGGGCCGACGCCTGATAGGGAGGACGACGCCGGACAATTAAGTGGGTGAAACCGCCGGCGCAGGCGTCGGTGCCGCGTCGGGTAGAGGCTCACCGCTCGACCGGCACCAGGGCCCACATCGCGAACGCGAGCAGCACGAAGCCTGAGATGACTCCGCTGATGACCGGGATGAAGGCGGGCGCGGCCGCGAAGAAGGCGATGAACCCGCCGATTCCGCAGAGGGTGACGACGGTCGCGAGCACATGGAAGCGATCGAGTCCGAAGACCTTTCCGAGGGCGAAGAAATGGGTGCCGACGACCACGGCCACCCAGGCCACTCCGAGTTCCGGGTGGCCGAAACTCGCCAGCAGGCGTGCCCCCGCGAACAGAGCGATCGCCTCGATGAGGACGATGATCCAGTAAGCGCGACCGAACGGAGGTTCCCGCCGCGCTCTGTCCTCCCGGGAGTCTGCGCCACGGCGCTGCACGAGGCCCCGCACGGCGAAGACGAGGATGCCCGCGAACACAACAGCTCCGAGCGCGATGACCAGAGTGCGACCCAACGCAGAGAACTGCGAACTGTTGATGATGAGGAACAGCAGTCCGAACGCTCCTCCGATGAGGGCGCCGATCTCCGCCCCTGTCGCGGGCGTACGGCCGGGAGTCGAAGGGGTGGTCGGTTCCGGTGCTTCCGAAGTCATCGTCGTCCATTCGTCGGTGAACTCCGTCCTTCTTCGGAGGAGCTCCACGGGTTCATTCTTGCACCATCCCGGCCGCATGAGGTGATTCTGACCTCTTGACCTCTTCTGTGAACTGATGTTCACTGGGTGTGAACACAGATTCATTTTTCATCGAGGAGGCACCGATGCCGACAGACACGACTACGACTCAGCAGGCCGCGACCGACGAGTTCGAGGACATCCTCTACGAGGTCGAAGAGAACTTCGCCGTCATCACCATCAATCGCCCCGAATCCTTCAACTCCTTCCGTTCGCAGACCGTCGACGAACTCATCGAGGCCTTCACCCTGGCGTGGGGCGACAATCGCGTGCGCTCGATCATCCTCACCGGGTCCGGGCAGAAGTCCTTCTGCGCCGGCGGCGACGTCAAGCAGAAGGCCGAGACCGGTGACTACGGCCCCAGCCGCTACGGCATGTTCCGCATCTCCGAGCTGCACAAGGTCATCCGCTCGGTGCCCAAACCCGTCATCTCCGCAGTCAACGGCGTCGCCGTCGGCGGCGGCAATGTGCTCTCCACCATCTGCGACATCACGATCGCCGCCTCCCACGCCCGCTTCGGGCAGGCCGGTCCGAAGGTCGGCTCCTTCGACGCCGGCTACGGTTCGGCGTTCCTCGCCCGCGTCATCGGCGAGAAGCGCGCCCGCGAGATGTGGTACTTCTGCGAACTCATCGACGCAGAGAAGGCCGAATCGTGGGGGCTGGCCAACGAGGTCGTCGAGGCCGATGAGCTCATCCCCCGTGCCAAGGAGCGCGCCCGGGCACTCGGGCTCAAGGCACCGACCGCTCTGCGCTTCCTCAAGCAGTCCTTCAACGCCGACTCCGAGATGCAGACCGGCTTCACGAACCTCGCCATGAGCGCCCTCGACCTCTACGCACACTCACCCGAATCGCACGAAGGTGCCGCCGCCTTCGCCGAGAAGCGCGACCCCGACTTCAGCCGCTTCGACGGCGCCTACTGAACCCCGAAGACCCGACAATCGCAGAAGGATCACCGTGGACGTTTCACTCTCCCCCGAGGCCAAGGCCCTCCTCGAGGCGGCGGCCGGATTCGAGGACAGGCTCATCAGCGAGGCACGCGACCGTGAGGCCGCCGGTCGCATCGGCGCCGACGTGACCCGGGAGATGGGTCAGTCCGGGCTCATCGCCCCCGAACTGCCCGACCACCTCGGCGGGCAGGGCCTGGGCAAGGTCACGGCCGGCCTCGTCACCGAGGCCATCGCCCGTGGAGACCTCCCCGTCGCCTACATCCAGGTCGTCGGGTCCCTCATCGGGCAGGTCATCGCCCGCAATGCCGACGCCGAGGTGGCCGCCCACTACTGCCGCCAGATCACTTCCGGTGACGCGACGGTGGCCATCGGACTCTCCGAGCCCGATGCCGGTTCGGACGCGGGCAACCCGTCGACCACCGCCCGCCGCGACGGCGATGACTGGATCGTCAACGGCACGAAGTCGATGTCGCTGGCGATGACCTCAACGGCCACGGTGATCTTCGCCCGCACGGATCCCGATGCCAAGCGCGGCAAGGGCATCTCGGCCTTCCTCGTCGATCTCGACGCACCCGGGGTGACCCGCACACCCATCGTCGACATGGGGCAGGCCGCTGTCGCCCGCGGCAGCGTGGACTTCGTCGATGTCCGAGTGCCGGCCGACCACCTCCTCGGCGAGGTCGGAGGTGCGTTCACCCAGGTCATGCAGGGCTTCGATTTCTCCCGCGCCCTCATCGGACTGCAGTGTGTGGGCACCGCGTCACGAGCGATCGACGATGCCTGGGCCTATGTGAAGAACCGGCAGGCCTTCAACCAGCCCCTGTCGAAGTTCCAGGGCGTATCGTTCCCGCTGGCCGAGGCCGAGACGAAGATCGCCGCCGCCCGGCTGCTGTGCCTGGACACGCTCCGCCTCGGCGATGAGGGTCTGCCGCACACCTCTCAGGCGGCCATGTGCAAATGGTGGGCTCCGCTCGAGGCCTACCATGCGATCCACCAGTGCCTGCTCCTCCACGGCCAGAACGGGTACAAGCAGGACCGGGACGTCGAGAAGCGGCTGCGCGATGTGCTCGGCATGCAGATCGGCGACGGCACCGCACAGATCATGAAGCTCATCATCGCCCGGGAATCCGCCGGCCGCGAATTCGCTCCCTGAACCCGGCGGACTCATCGGTTCCGCCCACTCCACGCTCCACAGGAAGGACACCACCATGTCAGACAACACCTCCGCAACCGCACCTCTGACCGACCGCATCGTCATCGTCACCGGAGCCGCCTCGGGCATCGGCAAGGGCATCGCCGACCGTCTCGCCGCCGACGGTGCCACCGTCGTCGTCGCCGACCTCGACGCACAGAAGGCCGGGGACACCGCCTCGACGCTGGGCAATGATTCGATCGGCCTGGCCGTCGACGTCACCGATCGGGCGGCCGTGGACGCTATGACCGCCGAGGTGATCGAGCGTTTCGGTCGCATCGATGTCCTCGTCAACAACGCCGGGTGGGACAAGGTCGAACCGTTCATGGATTCGACGCCGGCAACCTGGCAGAAGGTCATCGCGATCAACCTCCTCGGCACGCTCAACTGCACGCAGTCGGCGGCCGAGCACATGATCGCCGCCGAATCCGGTGCCGTCATCAGCATCGGATCCGACGCCGGTCGCGTCGGATCGAGCGGCGAGGCGGTGTACTCGGCGGCCAAGGGCGGGATCATCTCGTTCACGAAGACCTTCGCCCGCGAGGTCGCCCGGCACGGGATCACAGCCAACTGCGTGTGCCCGGGACCTGCCGACACCCCGCTGTTCGCCGAGATCTCGGCCGACAACCCGAAGCTGCGCACCGCGCTTGAGAAGGCCATCCCGATGCGCCGACTCGCCCACCCCGATGACCTCGCGAACGCCGTGGCGTTCTTCGCCCGGCCCGATTCCGCCTACGTCACCGGCCAGACCCTGTCCGTCTCCGGCGGACTGACCATGGCCTGAGCACCACGGCCCAAGCACCACCAGAGCAAAGGAGCCCTGACATGCCCACACGATTCGAGAACACCCTCACCGACGCCCTCATCGACAAGCACACCACGGCGGGCGACTGGAAGAACCAGACGCTGCTCGACCACCTCGAGCATTGGACCCGACAGAGTCCGGATGCCGTCGTCACCCGGGACCCCTACGGAGCGCATACATATGCGGATCTCTCTGCCGACGTCGAGACCTGTGCCAGAGCACTCGTCGACATCGGGATCACACCGGGCGACGTCGTGGGCATTCACCTGCCGAACTGGTACGAATGGCTGGTCATCCACCTCGGCGCCATCAAGGCCGGGGCCGCGACGAACGGTCTCATTCCGATCTACCGCGACCGGGAAATCGGGTACATGGCGAAGAAGGCGGGTGTCTCCGTCCTCTTCGTGCCGAACCGGTTCCGCAAGTTCGACTACCCGGACATGGTCGACAGGCTGCGGGCGAACCTGCCGGAGCTCACGCACACGATCGTGCTCGACTCTCCGGGTGAGACTCCGTTCGACGCGCGGGACGGCTTCGAACGGTGGCAGGATTTCCTCGGTCGCGGTACGGCCGCCTCGCCGCTGGAATCGATCGATTGGGCCGAACGCCGTCCCGATCCGAACGATGTCGGACTCATCCTGTTCACCTCGGGCACCACGGGCGACCCGAAGGGCGTGATGCACACGCACAACTCGGTGCTTGCGGCGGCCCTGCCCTGGCCGGACCATCTGGGGCTGGGTCAGAGGTCGGTCATCCACATGGCTTCGACGTTCGGCCATCTCACCGGGTACATGTACGGAGTGTGCCTGCCGCTGCTCATCGGCGGGACCGGAGTGTTCCAGGATGTGTGGAACGGTGAGGACTTCGTCCGCCTCGTCGCCGAGTACGGGATCGAGCACACCTCCGGGGCGACCCCGTTCCTCCACGACCTGCTCGAAGCCGCGAAGACGACCGAGCACGATCTGTCCTCGCTCAAGCACTTCTGCTGCATGGGTGCCCCGATCCCGCGTGTGATGGTCAATGAGGCGCGCGAACTCCTGCCGAGGCTCAGCGTGTTCGGCGGCTGGGGGCAGACCGAATGCGGTCTGGTCACGATGACCGCCCCGGGCGATTCGGAGGAGAAGGTCACGGGCACCGACGGCCGGGCTCTCGGGTCCATGGAGGTGCGTGTGGTCGACCCGCTGGGTGCACCGGTGCCCGCAGGCGAAGAGGGGAAGGTGCAGGTCAAAGGCCCGTTCCTGTTCGTCGGCTACCTCAGGGAACCCGGACTGACGGCGGAGGCGTTCGACGGCGACTGGCTCGATACGGGTGACCTGGCGGAGATGGACGAGGACGGCTTCATCCGGATCGCCGGACGGTCGAAGGACATCATCATCCGCGGCGGTGAGAACATTCCGGTGGCCTACGTGGAGAACGTCCTCTACGAGCATCCGGCGGTGTCTCAGGTCGCGGTCGTCGCGGTGCCGCATCCGCGGCTGCAGGAGATCGCGTGTGCGGTCGTCACCCTGGTCGAGGGCCAGAGCCTGGAGATGGACGATCTGCGTGAGTTCTTCGAATCGAAGGGAGTGGCAAAGCAGTACTGGCCCGAGGCTCTGCAGGTCCTCGACGAGTTCCCGCGGACTCCGAGCGGTAAGATTCAGAAGTTCAAGCTCAGAGAGGAAGTCGCCGCCGACCATGTCAGCTGAATCCGCAGATCTCAACGCCATCGTCCGTGGTGCCCGGGCGGAGTTCCGGGAACGGCAGATCGTCGATGCCGCGGTGCGCCTGATGCAGGAGAAGGGCACTCATTCGGTGTCGATGCAGGCGATCGCGAAATCCGGTGGGGTCAGCGTCGGACTGCTGTACAAGTACTTCTCCGATAAGGAGCAGATCGTACTCGCCGCGATCACCCGGGTGCTCGAAGAGTTCCGGCTGCGCGTTCCGTCTGCCATCGCCGAGGCGGCTGACCCGGTGGACAAGGTCATCGCCGCGTTCTCCGAGTTCTGCCGGATCGTCGGCGAACAGCGGCACGCTGTCGTTCTCACCTATCAGGCCTCGCGGTCGCTGTCGAAGGATGGGCTGAGTTCGATTCAGGAACAGGAGCTCGAGACCCTGCAGCCGCTCATCGATGTCGTGTCCGGGGCGGTGGAGACCGGTCATCTGCGCGATGTCGATGCGCAGGCTCTCGGGCACGACCTCATGTCGATCGCACACATGTGGGCACTCAAGCACTGGTACTTCCAGAAGATCGGTCTCGACCTCGACACCTATATCGACCGGCAGGTGCGCACCCTCATACTCAGCAACCTCAGCGCCGGGACCGACTCGAGCTAGCAGCTCACGGTTCGGACGGATCGATGCATTCAGAAGGGTGGGGGCTCGCACGCATTCCAGTTGATGTTCGCGGGCCGCTGCCCCGACCACGGGTCGACCTGCTCTTCCGTGGTGGATACTCTGCCTCTCTGGTCCTTTCTCTGTTGGCTCCTGCGGCGCGGCCGGTCGGGCAGATGGTTCGCGCTGGGGCTTTCGCGGTCGTTCGCGAGACCGGCCGGTGCCGGTTGTCTCCGTGGCCGACCCAGCGCCTCCTCCGGAGACGTGCTCGGAGCGACTGGGGGCGGGCTCGGGGAGGGTTTCAGGGGCGGGTCCGGCCTGTTCTGCTGTGAGTCCGGTGGGCTGCCGAACTCGGTGAACAACTCGGCGTGCCGAGCATTGATCGGGTTGTCCGGCGGCATTGCCTCGGCGGTCACTCCGTGTGCGAAGACATACTCCACCGAACCGTCCGAGGTTCTGCGGATACTGAATTTCCGGTCGGTCTTCGCCTGGTGGTGCGGGCGGCAGAGGTAGTGCCCGTTCTCGAAGGTGGTCTGTCCGCCCGCTGCGGGATCGTCGTGGTCAAAGGGGATGATGTGGTCCAGTTCAGACGTCTCCGCCCGACGGGCGCACCCCGGCACCGAGCATGCCTGCCACTTCGCGGCGAGCGGCAGCCGGACATCTGCGGGGATGCGGTAGTTCTGCGATCTCGCGTCCAGCGGAGTCCTGGTCACCGGATCGGTCATGATCCGAGTCCAAGTCGAGCACTCCCCAGCAATCGCGCGTGCGACGGTGGCGGGAATCGGAGAACCGTCGGAGTAGATTCCAGGCAGCCGTGACTCGCCTGCCAGCGTCAGGAACGGCACTGTGACCAGAAGCTTCGCCTGTTCGCGAAGCCACTGGCCGTGAGTCGGCATCACCATCTTGATGACGGTCGAGACCGTGGTGGAACCAGCGGTCGTCGCGGCACGTTCCGCTTCCTCCTGTGCCCCGTCGGTTGCATTGTTGACCGTGTTGACGATCGCCGCCGCGGTGGGAACTCCCTGATCGGGCAGGTCCAAGGGGATCTGGTTGACGGTGGTTGTTCCGTTCTGCGTGTCATTCGTTGTGACTTCAATGGTCAGCTGCGGGGCCACGCGAGTCGCAATGTCGTACATGAGCGAGTCGATGCTGCCGAGTTCGCTGACGTCGACATCATTGACGTCGGTGGCGACGAGGGATGCGAAGTTTCCGTGTCTGATCGCACGGGCGAAGGCTTCGAGGCGCTGGTGGAACGCCTTGAGTTCCGCTGCGGGTCCGCTCAGCACCACCGAGGCGGTTCCGTCCTTGTAGGTGGTGATCGACACCCGACGGCGCCGTGACGCCAGGTCGGAACGGTCGTCTTCGTCCTGCATGGAGGTGGCCTTCATCGACAGTGATTTCCTGAAGGTGTCGATGGTGACATCGGCCCGTCGCTGACCTAAGTACTCGTCGAGCTCAGGCAACGACTCGAAGGACAGGTCCTTGGCCGTCCTGGCCGCGGCGTTCACGTGTTCGATGGTGAACTCGCCGGCACAGCAGCGCGCGAGGAACTTGGGCAGCCCATGGACGATGGTGACAGCCGTGACGATCTTGCCGAATGTCTGCCCGGAGGTCGAGCCCAACACTGCGGCCAGTTCGGCCACATCCTCAATCTCTGCGAGCTTGTGGACCCACCTGTCGAAGGTCTCTCCGAGGTGGAAGCCGGGAAAGTCGGGTCGCGACTCAAGTGCTGCCTGCAGCGCGGATTCACAGCTCACCGGGGCGACGACTTCGTCCGTTCCGGACTTCGCACTCATCTCGGTTTCGGCTGCGGCAAGAAAGCGCTCGAGCGTCTCGCCGAAGGTCGCGTACTCGGAGATATTCTTGTCGACATTCGGCCTGAGATTGAGGCGTTCGACCGCCTCGGTGAGGAAGGCCTTGGCAATGGATCGCAGTTCGGCCAGCTGCACGCTCGTGCTCACTCCCAGTACCCTGACCACGGGCAACAAGGGGGAATCCTCGGCGACGTCGAGTCGCCTCGGTGAGTCGGGTCCGATGCTCGAGGGGCGCTGCACGTATCCGATCTGCCCCGAGTCCGGCAGGACTTCAGAGGACGAGGAATTCGAGACAGGATCGAACTCGTCATCATTCGGATCCTGTTGATCCTTCATCGGTCTCCCCTGCCTTTCACGTCTCTGTGAATGCTTTCCCCTATTGTACTCCGCAGTCGTATTCATTGTCCATAGCTTTTCGCAATTGAATCGAACATATTTCTCTATAGACATATTAGCCAAGAGATTTCGAGTGTCCGTTCGAACAGGTTCAGCCCTCCGCCGAGCGACACCTCTCATCCCGGCCCAAGGGACAGTGATCAGTCGCGCGGAAGGCGATAGAGCAGATAAAGACAACCGTCATCGCCCGTATACAGCGATGCGAGCTCTGCGTCGATGGGCGGTTCGAAGTCGTCGCCACGGACGATGGGCGGAACGCTGCCTCCGACGAGCAGGGGACGCGCTGCGATCAGACCTCACAACAGTGTCATCGGGGAAGGCGAATGCCTCGGACAGCGCCGAGGTGACTGCAGGCTCCGGCAGCAACCGCCGGACCCGCAGCTACGCTTGGTCATCACTCACAGTGAGACTGCGTCACACGCTGCAGGCCCGCGTCACTCACAGCAGGTCGATCAGGAATGCAGCGGCACGCTGGACTCGTCGGTCAGCGCGAGGAATCCGAAGGTCTCCTGCAGGTAGAGGTCGACGGTCTCACGGTCGTGGCCGAGGTAGCCGATGGACAGGTCCTGGCCGAGGTGGAGCTCGTAGTCCCCGCCGCGCGTGGACACGAGGAGGGCACCGTCGAGGGCCGGAGCCCAGACGATCTCGCCGGCGCCGAGCTGGCGGGAGAGGTGATCGCGGATCGGGAAACCGTGGTCGGTCGATTCGGACACCTTCGTGTACTCGTCCGAGGACAGCAGCAGGCTGTAGGGCCCGTCGACTCCCGCCGTGCGCAGGCTCGACAGGGCTTGGGCCACCGCGTCCGCGTAGTCCTCGACAGCGTCGGGGAGCGCGATAGCGGCGTTCGAGGAGTTCGGGACGATTCCGCCGATGCCCGCCGAATCGAGCCCGTGGAGGATCGCCCTGTCCTCTGCCATGGCGATGGTCGTGGCCGCGTTTTTGACCGGCTGCCAGTCCGAATCACCGGAGCCCCGGGCGACGTCGTCGATGGCCTGGCGGGTGACCGTGAATGGGGCCCGAAGCTCGACGAACTCCTGGACGATGCGCTGCCGGATGTTCAGCCCAGAGGAGTGCGACTGGACGTCGCGGATGTGTCCGGTCGTCACCGAGGAGGTCTCGAAGCCCGTCGGCCCCTCGACGTCGACGACGCGACGACCGGCGATATTGCGCTTGAATGTGCGCCTGGCCTCCTCCTCGATCTCCGCCCAGGCAGGGCCGGTGATGGGAGCGAGGTCGCGATAGAGGTTGTTCACTGTCTTCTCCTTCTCAGGCTGCCGATTCCGAGGCTGCCGTCGTCCGCTTGTGGTTCGTCAGTGCTCGGCTCGTCCGCCGCGTCCACAGAATCATCGTCAGGATCGACCGAGGCCGGTCCTCCCGGTGCGGCGACGCCCGCGGCTTCGGGACCGGCGTCTCCGGTCACGGCCGCATCCGCCGCGGTCAGCTGACCGTCGGGATCGTCGAGGAAGTCCTGGGCCGGGACGAAGAACAGGCCCCCGGTCTCCGCTGTGGAGAAGTCGAGGATCCGATCGTAGGTCCCGCGCGGTTTGCCAATGAACATGTTCTCGAGCATCTGCTCGGTCACCGAGACATCGGCCGCGTACCCGATGAAGTAGGTGCCGAATTCACCGGACTCGACGGAGCCGAAGACCATGTTGTCGCGCACGATCTTGTGTTCCGTGCCGTCGGGGCTCTCCACGGAGTTGAGGGTGAGATGCGAGTTCGACGCCTTGTCCTCGTCGGGGAACTCCATGTCGGAGAGTTTGTGCCGACCGAAGGCGGCCTCCTGTTCCTCGACGGGCAGCGACTCCCATGCGGACAGGTCATGCGTGTACTTCTGGACGATGACGTAGGTGCTGCCCTCGAACTCCTCCCCCTCGGGGCCGAGGAAGACCGAGTCCACGGCCTCCTGGTCCTCCGGGTTCTCGGTGCCGTCGACGAAGCCCATGATGTCGCGCTCGTCGAAGTACCGGAATCCGTGCACCTCGTCGACGACGGCGACCGCATCGCCTAACGAGGCGATGAGCTGTCGGGCGAGTTCGAAGCACAGGTCCTGCCGCCGGGCACGGATGTGGAACAGCAGGTCACCGGGTGTCGACGGGGCGGTGTGCACATCTCCGCGCTGTTCGATGAAGGGGTGGAGCTGCGCCGGTCGAGGGGCGTGGAACATCCGATCCCAGAGTTCGGCGCCGATGCCGGTCACACAGCTGAGGTGGTCCTCCCGTGCCCGGAATCCGACGGACCGGACGATCCCTGCGATATCGCCGAGGAAGTCCTTCGCCGTCTCCTCTGCTCCGGGGCGAACCGTGAGGACGAGGAAGATCGCCGAGGGGGCCGGCGGACCGAGCACATGCTGGGGATTCGCACCGTTGGGAAACGCCTCGCTCCGGACAGTCACTGCATCATCTCCTCGAGTTGCAGATTCGCCATCGGCCCATCGCAGACCGCTTCATCGTGCTTGGGATGCCCACTATACGCTCGGGGTGTGACGCGAAGGCAAGGAGCGAATCCGCCCCGCGTCCTACACTGGGAGACAAGCGAGCGGAGGGAGTGAACGACCATGACCACCTCGGACGATCCACGGATCCGGGTGCGCCGCATCTATGACGATCCCGAAGCATCCGACGGCGCCAGAGTCCTCGTCGATCGGGTCTGGCCACGGGGAGTGAGCAAGGAGCACGCCCACCTCGACGAGTGGCTCAAGGACGTGGCCCCTTCGACCGAGCTGCGCCAGTGGTACGGGCACGACCCCGACAAGTTCGACGAGTTCGCCCGCCGCTATCGCGACGAACTCAAGGACGACACCCGCACCGAGGCGCTCGACCGGCTCAAGGACATCGCCGCGAAGGGCGCGCTCACCCTGCTCACGGCCTCGAAACGCGACGACATCAGCCAGGCAGCGGTGCTGAAGAAGACCCTCGACAGCGGGAGACACGGATGAGCGAGATCGAACCGAACACGAAGGACTGGGCCGAGGTGCTCGACGCCGGGTGCACCGAATGCGGATTCACCGGGGACGGGGACCTGCTCAGCGCCCGGATCGCGATCGACGAGGCGGCCGCCTCCTGGGCGCCCGTGCTCGCTCGGCCCGACGCCGCCGACCGGCCACGCGTGGACCGATGGTCGACCGTCGAATACGCCGCACACCTCCGCGACGTCCTCACCGAATTCGGTGGACGCACGCTGCTCGTGCTCGCCGAGGAGGCTCCGACCCTGCCGAACTTCGACGGCGATGCCGTCGCCCTCGAATCCGACTACCGGGCACAGACTGCCCCCGAGGTGCTCGCGGGCCTCGAGCGCGCCGCAACCGTCTACGCCGCGACGCTGTCCGACCTCGAGGAGGATCAGTGGCAGCGGACCGGCCTGCGTGCCGACGGGCGTGAGTTCACGATCGCCTCACTGACGCGATACGGACTCCACGAGGTCCGTCATCATCTGCACGACGTGGAAGGCTGAAGGACCGGCGAGTCGACTTTCTCCTGGAGCACCGGTCTCACGCCGTGGACAGCACGAGGGGACGGGCGCGGTCACTCGTCCGATCGGTCGACGTGCTCACCGAGACGCTGGGTCCATTGGACGAGCAGCTGAGTCTCCGTCGAACCGAGGATCTCGGGGTGCGCGACCGCGTACTCGATGACCGAATGACCGAGTCTCTCGTCCCTCCGGTCGGTCTTCGCGATGCCCGTGATCGAGGAGAGCACCCCTTCGCGGATTGCGACCGAGAGCTCCTGGTCGTCGTGTCCGAGGATGATCAGACTAAGGGTGAGTCCGACATTCGTCGCGAGGATGTGGGCGGCAGCCTGCCGTGAGTCGACGACCAGTCTGCCCTGTGCGGCCGCCTCGGCGGTGAGGGCTCTCAGTATCTCACTGGGTCGCGACTGGTCGGCCGGCGTATGGCCGGGCCGGACCTTGCCGTACATGAGGGTGTAGAAACCGGGGTTTCTCAGCCCGAACGACACGTGGGCGTCCTATCCCTCGCGGAGGTCCTGGATCGGGTCCCCGCTCGACTCCATCGCCGATTTCTCCCCGAGATACATGTCGAAGCCCCGGGCGATCACGGCGTCGATGAGGCCCTGTTTGCTGCCGAAGAAGTGGTAGAGCGTGGGCATCTTCACGCCGACGGCATCGCACACTGCGCGCAGTGAGAAGTCCTCCCCGGGAGCTGCGGCGATGAGGCCGGCCGCCGCATCGAGCAGCCGGGTTCGTGTATCGACCGCAGATGTCTATGTCATATCGCTATAGTGTAGTGTATTGTCGATATAGAAACATATAGCAGCGATACGCCAGGAGCGATCATGACCGAACCCACACTCCGAAACCAGAACGTCCTCATCGCCGGCGGCGGGAAGAACCTCGGCGGGCTCATCGCTCGTCAGTCGGCGGAAGCCGGAGCGAAAGTCGCCATCCACTACAACTCCGAATCCTCCCTGTCGGAGGCGGAGGCCACGCTCGCAGCGGTCGAGGAGCAGGGGGGTCAAGGGCGTCCTGCTCACGGGTGACCTCACCCGCGCGACCGCCGTCGAACGGCTCTTCACCGACGCCGAGACGGCCCTGGGCACGATCGACATCGCGGTGAATACGACGGGCAAGGTCCTGCGCAAGCCGATCGTCGAGACGAGCGAGGACGAGTACGACGCGATGTTCGACATCAACTCCAAGGCCGCCTACTTCTTCATCAAGGAGGCCGGAAAGCATCTGCGTGAGGGCGGGAAGATCATCACCATCGTCACCGCGCTGCTCGCCGCCTTCACCGACGGCTACTCGACCTACGCGGGAGGCAAGAGTCCCGTCGAGCACTTCACCCGCGCGGCGACAAAGGAATTCGGCGAGCGCGGGATCTCGGTCACGGCCATCGCACCGGGGCCGATGGACACCCCGTTCTTCTACGGCCAGGAGACCCCGGAGCGCGTGGAGTTCTACAAGTCACAAGCGCTGGGCAACCAGCTCACACAGATCGAGGACATCGCACCGATCGTCCGCTTCCTCGCCACCGAAGGATGGTGGATCACCGGACAGACGATCTTCGCCAACGGCGGATACACCACCCGTTGAGACTCCGCAGCAACAGAGAGTTCATCCGCGAGGGGTGACCCCCGCAGCACTGAGAAGGACCACCGCCCCCTCTGTCTCGATCGGCCGTCCGCACCTAGGCTGGGCACATGTCACTGACCTGGGAGCAGATCGTCATCGATTCGCCCGATCCCTTCACGCTCGGGCGGTGGTGGGCCGAGGCTCTCGGCTGGGTCATCGTCGATGAGAACGAGACGGAGATCGAGATCCGCCAGTCGCCCGATCGCCTGCCGGGGATCATCGTCGGCATCGACCGGGAGGAGAAGGTCGTGAAGAATCGTCTTCACCTCGATCTCCGTCCCGATGATCAGGCCGCCGAGGTTGCCCGCCTCCTCGATCTCGGAGCGCGTCGTGTCGATGTAGGGCAGACCGGGAACGAGGAATGGGTCGTCCTCGCCGATCCCGAGGGCAACGAGTTCTGCATCCTCGGCTGAGCCGCCCGACCCCGGCCATATTTCAATACTGGACAGATCTGTCCAAAATAATCTAGGCTCGCCTCATGGGCAGGAAGAAGAGCTTCGACGAGCAGGTGGTGATCGATGCCGCGATCGCCGTGTTCAGCGAACACGGCTACGCCGGAACCGATGTCGGACTCGTCTGCGAGCGCGCCGGGATCGGACGCTCGAGCTTCTACAACACGTTCGAGAGCCTCGACGCCGTCTTCCTCCGCGCCCTGCGGGACTACACGGCCACCGGCATCCCGGCACGCACCGAACTCGACAGCAGCGAGGAGCCGGCGCCCATCCTCCTCTACCACCGCCTCGGCGGACAGCTGGCGATGCAGTGCGAGGACGAGAAGCGCACCGGGTGTCTCTCGGCGAACACCGCGGCCGAACTCGGCCGCGAGGTCGATGCCGTGTGTACGATCCTCGACCCCGACCGGGAAGCCTGGCTGACTACCTACCGGAGCCTGCTCGAACGCGGTCAGCGCTCCGGGCACATTCGGTCCGAACTCGACCCGCTGGTGCATGCCCGACTCATCTACAGCGTGCTCGCCGGACTGCGGATCGCCGCCCGCGTCATGCCCGAGGATGAGGTCCTCTCTCAGACCCGGGCCTTCGTCACGGGTCTGTGCACGCCCGCAGGTGCGGCGACCCTGCCCGAACATCCGACCCTGCCCGAGACGCCGACGCCTCCCCCGACCCCGACGCGCCCCACGGAAGGCAGCATCCCCTCATGACCGCTCACACTCCGAGCTCCACGACAGCATCCCCCACCCGAGTGCCGGCTCAGGTCTACCTCCTGGCCGCCGTGATCTTCTGCCTCGGCACGAGCGAGTTCATGATCGCCGGCATCCTCGAACCGATCGGCGCAGATCTGGCTATCACCATTCCCCAGGCCGGTCTGCTCATCACCGGATTCGCCGTCGGCATGATCGTCGGCGCGCCCGCGATGGCCCTGCTCACGCTCAAGCTTCCCCGCCGGGCGACGATGATCATCACGATCGTCGCGTTCTCCGCCCTCCACATCTTCGCCGCCCTCGCCCCGAGCTATTCGATCCTCATGCTCAGCAGGGTCCTCTCGGCCATCGCGTGCGGAGGATTCTGGGCCGTCGCCGCCGTGCATACGACGCGGATCGCTCCCGTCGAGGTGCATGGCCGCGCATTGGCCAGCCTCGTCGGCGGGCTCACCGTCGCCAACCTCGTGGGCGTGCCCATGGGCACATGGATCGGCACCCAGTTCGGCTGGCGCGCCACCTTCTGGGCGATCGCGATCGTCACCGCACTGGCCGCGGTGCTCATCGCCTTGACGACTCGAACGACGAATGATGAACGCGCCGAGGCGGCCCCACACCTCCCGACCCTCCTGCGGGCCGAGCTCGCCGCCTTCAGAGGCCCGCGGATCTGGCTGGCACTGACGACGACAGCCTTGTTCCAGGCCGCAGTCTTCGCCGCCTTCTCCTACTTCTCCCCGCTTCTCACTCAGGTGGCCGGCCTGTCCCAGGATCTCGTGCCGGGAGTGCTCGCCGCCTTCGGCGTCGGCGCTTTCATCGGGGTCGTCGTGGGCGGACGCCTCGCGGACCGGAACGTCTTCGGCAATATCGTCGGCAGCCTCATCGCGCTGGCGCTCAGCCTCGCCGCTCTGTGGTTCACCGCAGGCAGCGGCTGGGCGGCGGTTGTGATGATCGTCCTCGTCGGAGCGAGCGGATTCTCGATCGCCGGCGCGCTCAACGCCCGAGTCTTCCAGATCGCAACACAGGCTCCCACACTTGCAGCCAGCGTCAACACCTCGGCATTCAACGTCGGCAACGCGGTCGGACCGGCACTCGGCGGAGCCGTCATCGCCGCGGGATTCGGCTTCCGGGCGCCCGTCCTCGTCGCCATTGCGCTCGCCGTCGCCGCACTCGGCGTCGTCACCGTGGCCATCCGCGTCGAACAATGGTGGCAGGTGCGGGCGAGCGCCGACGTCACTGACAGGACGGACGCCGTCGTCGGTGAGAGCAACGCCGACTGCTGCGCCTGAGAGCCCAGCGACTCTGCGCCTGAGCGACCCGCAGATTCGGGGTCCCCGCCTCAGCCCTGAGCACTCGCTCCTTGCAGGCTGTCGCGAGTGCTCTTCCACGGCTTGTCCCAGGACATGTCCTCAGGGGACAGGATCTCTCCGCATGAACTGCAGGTCTCGCCGTGGAATGTTTCATTCCCGCACGACTCGTGAATGAGTGCCATGTGTCCACCACCGTCCGGGAGCGCCGTGTGCTTCTCACCCCACAGCGCCAATTGCTGCAGGATCGGCAGCAGCTCGGCGGCGGCCTCGGTGGCGGCATAGGCCTGCCGGGTCCGCGGTCCGTCGGAATAGTCGACCTTGGTCAGCAGACCGGCCTCGAGCATCGCCTGGAGCCGCCGGCTGAGCACGGCTTCGGAGATCCCGAGTCCGATGTGCAGCTCATCGAAGCGCCCTCGCCCGTGGAGGACGTCTCGGACGATGAGCAGCACCCACGGATCGCCGAGCACATCGAGCGACCTCCTGATCGGGCAGAACTCCTTCGACCAATCCGAACGCAGCGCCATCACGGCTTCCTTTCTTCAGCGAAGTCTGCTTATACTTCCCTCAGTATAGCTTCCTTGAAGAAAGTATGAGTGATCGATGCCGACCACCCGCCGTCGTCTCCACCCCGCCTGGCCCGTGGCGGCCGTGGCCTTCATCGCGCTGCTCGCCGCGGCCGGATTCCGCGCGGCACCCGGCGCGCTCATGGTTCCGCTCCATGCGGACTTCGGCTGGTCCATGAGCACCATGTCGCTCGCCGTGAGCGTCAATCTGCTCCTCTACGGTCTCACCGCGCCCTTCGCCGCAGCGCTCATGGACCGCTTCGGCATCCGTCAGGTCGTCGCTGCGGCCCTGGCTCTCGTCGCCCTGGGCGCCGGCGGCAGCGTGGTCATGACTGCGTCATGGCAGCTGCTCATCTTCTGGGGTGTGCTCATCGGCCTGGGCACAGGGTCGATGGCCCTCGTCTTCGCCGCAACCATCGCCGACCGCTGGTTCGTCGCCCGGCGTGGCCTCGTCATGGGCATCCTCACGGCCGGTTCGGCCACGGGTCAGCTGATCTTCCTGCCCCCGGTCGCCACGATCGCCGAATCGACCGGCTGGCGTCCGGCCTCGCTGCTCATCGGCATCGTGGCCCTGGCGGCCGTGCCGTTGGTCTGGTTCTTCCTCCGTGACCATCCATCCGATCGCGGTGTCCTGCCCTATGGTGCGACCGAGGCTGACGTGGCTCCAGCCACCGAGTGGGATGCCACCACTGCCGAGAGGGATTCCGCCGTCATCGCGGCGGACGCCCAACAGGGTGAAACCCCCGCCCCACGCGGCGAAGGCGCTGCCCGGCGCGCATTCACCGGCCTGCTCTCTGCCGCCCGACACCGTTCGTTCTGGGCCCTGGCGATCGCCTTCGCGATCTGCGGGGCGACGACGAACGGCCTCATCGGCATCCACTTCATCCCCTCGGCCCACGATCACGGGATGCCCGCGGCCACGGCGGCCGACCTGCTCGCGGTCGTCGGGATCTTCGACATCGTGGGCACGATCTTCTCCGGCTGGCTGACCGACAGATTCGATCCCCGGATCCTGCTCGTCGCCTACTACACCTTCCGCGGCCTCGGCCTGCTCCTGCTGCCCTGGCTGCTCTCGGATTCGGTGCATCCGACTATGGTCCTCTTCATCGTCATCTACGGCCTCGACTGGGTTGCGACCGTCCCGCCGACGGCCGCGCTGTGCCGGGAGATCTTCGGCGAGAACGGAACCATCGTCTTCGGCTGGGTCTTCGCAGCCCATCAGATCGGTGCCGCGGCGGCGGCCTTCGGCGCCGGTGTCGTCCGCGACGCGTTCGGTGAGTACACTTACGCCTGGTGTGGCGGGGCAGCCATGTGCGTCATCGCCGCGGTCCTGTCCTTCGCCGTCCGACGTCGTCGGATCGGCACCGCCACCGCGACCCCCGCCGAGGTGGCCCCTTAGTCCCTGTCATGGACACAGATCCCAGGCCCCGGCCGTGGACACGAGTGTCGCGGAATTGCACGAGACTGTAGTTTGTTACAGGGCACAGATCGTCAACCCGTGAAAGGACGTTCCATGAGCAAGTTCGCTGTCACCAATGCCAACACCGGCGAAGTCGAGGAGGAGTTCGCCTCCGTTCCGAAAGAAGAGATCCCCGCATACATCGATCGTGCCCATGAAGCACATCTGTCCTGGAAGGAGACGCCGCTGTACGAACGTGCGGCGATCCTGCGCAAGTTCGCCGATCTCGTCGACGCCAACGCCGATGAGATGACCGACATCATCGGCCATGAGATGGGCAAGATCAAGAAGCAGGGCTACGGCGAGGTCGACAAGGTCGCCCGCACCGCCCGCTGGATGGCCGACAATGCGGCCACCCACCTCGCACCGACCCATCTGGCTGCCGCGGGAGCCGCGAGCAGCTATGTCGAGCACCAGCCGCTGGGCGTGCTGCTGGGCATCATGCCGTGGAACTTCCCATACAACCAGATCGCCCGCTTCGTGCTGCCCAACCTCATGGTCGGCAACGCGATCATCATGAAGCAGGCGTCGATCTGCCCGAAGTCCTCGCAGTACTTCGAGGATCTCCTCGTCGAGGCGGGACTGCCGAAGGGCGTGTACCAGAACATCTACCTCGACTCCTCCCACGCCGAGGAGGTGCTCAAGGACTTCCGCGTCAAGGGCTTCTCCCTCACCGGCTCCGAGGGTGCCGGTGCATCGGTGGCCGCAATCGCCGCAAAGTACTTCAAGCGTGCCGTGCTCGAGCTCGGCGGCAACGACCCGGCAGTCGTCCTCGACTCGAAGGACGTCGCCTCCGTGGCGCAGAAGCTCGTCGGACTGCGCCTGGCGAACGCCGGCCAGGTCTGCACCTCGCCCAAGCGCATGATCGTCGTCGATGACCTCTACGACGAGTTCGTCGCCGAGGCCGTCAAGGCCGCCGAGGCCACGAAGGTCTCGGACTTCGACGACCCGGAGGTCGGCATGGGACCCGTGTCCTCCGAAGGCGCCCGCGATGAGATCATCGAGGCGATCGACAAGGGTGTGGCCGCTGGCGCGACCCTGCACACCGGTGGCAAGAAGCTCGATCGTCCCGGCTGGTTCATGTCCCCGGCCGTGCTCACCGACATCGATCCGAAGTCGGACCTCGGCTGCAACGAGCTCTTCGGCCCGGCCGTGATGATCTACCGTGCCAAGGACGAAGAGGATGCTCTGCGTCTGGCCAATGACACCGAGTACGGTCTCATGTCCTCGGTGTGGACCGATGACCTCGAGAAGGGTCAGGAGTTCGCGAAGAAGATCAACGCCGGCATGACGCTCATCAACGCACACATGGAATCCGGCCCCGAGTACCCGTTCGGCGGCATCAACCGCTCGGGCTACGGCCGCGAGAACGCTCAGTGGGCCTTCCAGGCCTTCACCAACGAGCACCTCATCCGCGTGCACGCCTGAGTCACGGCGTCACCGTCTGAGGTCTGCGACCTCGGCGCTGAGAGAAGGGCCCGGTCGGCAGCGAATCCATCGCCGCCGGCCGGGCCTTTCGCGAACCAGTTGCCTTCACGATCGGATCTCTCGCGTTTCGACCTCAGGCAGCGTGGCCTGTATGCGCAGAGTCTCTCCCGCACGGATGGTGACTCTGCCGCCCAACGCCGTCACCCGACGACGGATGCCGCCGATCCCGATTCCTTCGACGATCGCCGACCCGTCATGCGGACTGGTCACGGTCACTGTGACCCCAGATTCCCCGCCCTCCCGACCATCGCCGAGGTGGTCGATCGCGACGTACGCATGCGGCGACACAGCGTGCCTGACGACGTTCGTCAGCGCCTCCTGCACGATCCGATAGACGGCGAGATCGAGGGCGGCCGGCAGCGCCCGCTGCCGGCCCCTGATGCGCAGCTCGACCTCCACACCGGCGGCACGGATGCGACTGCAGAGGTCATCGAGACGGGCCAGTCCCGCCGCCGGTGACCGTGGAGCGGCTGCTTTTCCGTCGTCGGCGGGGTCGACCGCCCGCAGTGCCTCCCGCAATTCCACGAGAGCGGAACTGCTGGCCGTGCTGATCGCCCGCAGCGCAGTGATGCCCTGCTCCGGTTTGGTCTCAGCGAGGTGGAGGGCGATGTCGGCCTGCATCTGGATCGCGCTGAGTCCGTGGCCGACGACGTCGTGGACCTCCTGAGCCAGACGCAGCCTCTCCTGCTCTCGCAGCCGACGTTCATCCGCCGCTCGCTCTCTGGCACGGGCGTCTAGAACGAGTCGGCGGGAGATGCCGACCGTCGTCGGGACGGCGATCCAGGCGGCAGCGGGGATGACTCCGTAGAGGCCCGGCAGCGCGGCGGGGTTGACGAAGATGTGGGCGATGAGCAGAAGCAGAGCGCCCGTGGACAGCAGAAGGGCGGGCCTCAGTGATATCCGCCGACAGACCGAATAGACCGCAAGGGAGACGGCGAGCATGATCGCGCTGTAGGGATACCCGAGAATCAGGTAGACCGATACCGCCACGGTGCTCACCGCCAGCACCGCCACCGGGAACCTGCGCCGCACCGCCAGCGGTCCGCAGGCGAGGACGATGAGGACGTAAGCCAGCCAGTCCGCCGGTCGCGGCGGGGCGGCCTCGACGGTGAGGACGGCGGCCGAGACTCCGCTGACGAGCGCGAGCGCCACCGCGATGATCGTGTCGACGATCATGCTGTGGCGCTCGTTTCCGCTCATCGCGGACCTCCGTTCGATGGAACGTTGGCTCCCATCATCGCAGGGAATCGTCTCCATCGCCGAGGCTGCGGCCGCGAACGAGGCTGATGCCGGCGACGACGAGGGCGAGCATCGTCAGGAGGCGTCCGGCCGGCAGCAGGATCGAGGTGTAGTACCAGACCAGCGATGCCGCCGAGGCCAGGGCCGGCACGGCGGCGATCCAGGCCATGACCCGAACCGGGCGGGACCAGGCCGCCCAGAGGCCGATGGTCAGCGTCAGTCCGCCGAGCGCGAGAACATGCACGACACCGCCGGCGAAGAAGGAGATCTCGCGCCCCAACTCGACGGCGGCGGGCGAGAGTGCCTCGGCGAACAGCGGAAGGGCGATGGCGATTGCGGACGAGACCACCATGGCCACCGCAGCGACCCATCCGATGATCCTCGCCGCGAACCGGTGCGGGGAAGGGACCTCGTGTTGCAGAGCTGAGCAGAGGAAGAGAGCGAAGCCTGCCACCGAGACGAGCTGGAGAAGGCCGGTGACGATCGACGCCGCGCCGTGGTCGGTGAAGTAGGCGTACACCTCGGCGGTGGGAGCATCCGGCATCGGCAGTGCGGCGATGCGGTCGGTCACGGGGCTGACGGCCAGGTAGGCGAGCAGGAAGACGGCAGCGCCGAGGAGGGGGAAAGGGGTTCGGGTTCGACGATGGGTGGGCAGGTGTACGGATTCGGCGGTCATGGCCGGTGTCCTCTCTGTGGTCGGATCGAATGTCAGTCTCGTCTCTCCGGCAGGCGCTGTCGCCGGTTCCGCGGGGTATCCCGCGCTGCGTCCTGAGGCGTATGGAATAGCGGCTCTGCGTCTGCAGGCGTAGTCCGACTGACTCTCCTGGACGGACGTCGGCGACCGCACGGGAGGGCAGACTGAACCCATCGAAGAACTGAGACCATCGAAGAGAGGAGTCCGGGATGTCGGACATCATGAGTTGGCGACCGTCGACCACGGTCCGGAAGATGCTGCTGCTCATGCACATCGCCGCAGCCGGTGCATGGCTCGGCTTCGATCTCGTGCTCGGAATCCTCACGGTCACTGCAGTGAGCGCCGCAGCGACCGACGCTGCCTCGGCCGCGGTGAGCATCGCCGCATTCACGAGCTGGCCGCTGATTGCCGCCGGGCTGGTCACGCTGACCACGGGCATCCTGCTCGGCATCGGCTCGAAGTACGGTCTGATCCGCTACCGGTGGGTCCTGGTCAAGCTCGTCCTCACCATCGTGCTCATCGCTCTCGTGCCCATCCTGCTCCTCTCCGGAGTGGCGACCCTGCACGAGAACGGTGTCGCCGCTCTCGCCGCCGGCAGTACGCCGACTGTGGCGATCAATGCACTGTTCCCGCCGATCGTGTCGACCACCTCGGTGGCGTTCGCGATGGTGCTCTCGGTGTTCAAGCCCTGGGGACGACTGCGCCGGACGGATAGACTGGGTGCCATGCGGGACTCCGGGCAACGTCCAGCCATGAACCGGCGGCCATGAGGAATCAGCGATGATCCGCGTGCTGATCGCCGACGATCAGGACCTGGTCCGGATGGGACTGCGTGCCCTGCTCGACGCCGAGGAGGGTTTCGAGCTCGTCGGAGAGGCCACTGATGGTCTGGCCGCTGTGTCGACGGCGATCGAGGTGCGTCCCGACGTCGTGCTCATGGATATTCGGATGCCCGGGATCGACGGCTTGGAAGCGACTCGTCGGATCGTGACGGATGCGGCGCTGGCCGATACGCGAGTGATCGTGCTCACCGCGTTCGAACACGACGAATACGTCTTCGAGGCCCTGCGGATCGGTGCGAGCGGCTTCATGCTCAAGGACTCGCCGCCGACCGCGCTGCTCGAGGCGCTGCGCACCGTCGCCGCCGGCGGGGCACTCCTCGCACCATCGGTGACCCGCACCCTCATCGCGAAGTTCGTCTCGACGAGCCCTCGCTCGCGCATCACCCACCCGCAGCTCGACCAGCTCACCGACCGCGAACGTGAGATCGTCACCCTCGTCGCCGAGGGGCTGAACAATCAGGAGATCGCGGCGCGACTGGTCATCAGCCCCGCCACCGCTCGCACGCACGTGAGCCGGGCGATGATCAAGCTCTCCGCCCGTGACCGCGCCCAACTCGTCGTATTCGCCTTTCAATCCGGACTGGCCTGACTGCATGCTCCTGCCGAAGCCCTGCATGAGGCATCAGCTGATCCGGCGTGCTCGAACCCGCGCCGCGACGAGGGCGATGAAGGCCGTGACGAGCCCTGAGCCGACGCCGATCATCATGGCGACGATGAATTCTGAGAGGTGGATGACGAGGTCACTCAGCGGGGACTCGAATCGGGCCGCGAGATCGATCGCCGCCTGGGAAGGATTCTGCCCCTGTGAGGTCTCGAAGGACCACAGCAGTTCATGGACGATGACCAGCGACAGCCCATAGAGAACTCCGGCGAGCAGATGGTCACGCAGCGGTCTCGACGTCCTGCGCAGTACCGCCACCGCCAGCCACACGGTATAGAGTCCGAGAGCGAGCACGAAGTAGAGCACGGACCCGTCGGTCTCGATGACACCGAGGTCGCTGAGCACCGTCCGCGGGAGGCTCAGTGCCGCCAGTCCCACCATGGTCCACCACGACATCGGTACACCGAGCCGGGCATTCTCTCCTAGCTTCTGCAGACTGCTCATGGCCGGTCCCCGCTCTTTCGCATCGGTCTCGCTGACACCGTCCACGGTCGCAGATGGTCACGGGCGCGGCATCCGCTGCAGAGCGGTGATGGGAATGCGTCGGGAAGCGCAGGCCGGCAGATCAGTCCGGTTCAGCCCACCCGGGACTGCTCGTAGAGCGCCGAGACCAAGGGCGCGAGCTCGGGCCGCTCGCGGGCCTCGTCCAAGGTCGCCTCGAGCACACTGTCGTGGGTCGGGTGTGCCTCGGCGAGCAGCTTCTCCCCGGCCGCAGTGAGCTCGGTGTAGATGCCGCGCCGATCATCGGCACAGAGGACCCGGTTGAGCAGTCCGCGGTCCTCGAGTCGGGTGACCAGTCGAGTCGTCGCGCTCGAGGAGAGAGCAGCGGCCCGAGCGAGCTGCTGCATGCGCATGTGCCAGCCGTCCTGCCTGCTCAGAGCGTCAAGGACGGTGAATTCGACGACCGAGAGGTCGTGCTCGCGCTGCAGACTGCGCTCGAGCTCGACCTCGATGAGGCCGTGCAGAGCGGCGAGCGTCCGCCACCCGCGTGAGCGGATCTCCACCGCATCGTCCCTGATTCCCACGAACGTCTCCTTGTCACTGTCGTCCTCCAAGAATACACCACTTGCGCAGATAAGACGCGTGTGCAACTATTGTCTCTTGCGTCTGCAATCATTGCATACGCCTGCTATTGCACACGCGCCGATCCTCCATCGGCGGAACCGACCTTCAGAAAGGTTCGCCTCTCATGCCCCTCGCACTCCTCGCCCTCGCCATCGGCGGGTTCGGCATCGGACTCACGGAGTTCGTCATCATGGGCCTGCTGCCCGAGGTGGCCGCCGACTTCGGCGTCACCGAAACCGTGGCCGGCTACCTCATCTCGGGCTACGCCTCGGCCGTGGCCATCGGTGCGATCCTCATCACTGTGGCGCTGACCCATGTCAACCGGAAGACCGCGCTCGTCGTCCTCATGGTCCTCTTCATCATCGGCAACGGTCTGTCCGCGCTGGCTCCGAGTTTCGAGGCGATGATGCTCGGACGCATCGTCGCGGCCCTGTGCCACGGGGCGTTCTTCGGCATCGGATCCGTCGTCGCGGCGTCGCTCGTCCCCGCGAACCGTCAGGCTGCGGCGATCTCGATGATGTTCGCGGGACTGACCACCGCGAACGTCCTCGGCGTCCCGCTCGGCACCTTTCTCGGCCAGGCCGCCGGCTGGCGGTCGACCTTCTGGACGATCGCCGTCATCGGCGTCGTCGCCCTCATCGGCATCCTCATCCTCGTCCCAGCGGCCATCGCACGCCCGAGCGGGACCCACAGCATCCTCGGTGAGTTCCGGATCTTCGCCAACGGTCAGGTGTGGGCGTCGGTCCTCATCACCGTGCTCGGCTATGGGGGTATGTTCGGTGCCTTCAGCTACATGGCCTTCACCCTCACCGGGGTGAGCGGATTCTCTTCGGCGACTGTGCCCTGGCTGCTCGTGCTGTTCGGCGTCGGCCTCTTCGTCGGCAACATCCTCGGCGGACGCGCGGCCGATAAGAACCTCGGTCGGACGCTGCTCACCCTGCTCGTCGGCCTCGTCATCATCCTCGCCGTGTTCTCGCAGGTCGCCGGCAGCCAGATCGCCACGATCATCGCGCTCGTCGTCATGGGCGGGTTCGGATTCGCCACGGTGCCGGCGATGCAGATGCGCATCATGCGCCACTCCGGTGACGCGCAGACCCTGGGATCGGGGGCGAACATCGCCGCCTTCAACATCGGCAACGCCCTCGGCGCCTGGATCGGCGGGCTGACGATCGCCGCCGGTCTCGGGTACACCTCTCCGCTGTGGGCCGGGTCGATCGTCACCGTGGGCGGCCTCGTCACTCTCCTCATCGCCGGCTTCGCCCGGGGAGGTGAGCTGCGACGCTCGCGTCCGGAGACCTCCCGCACGGGCGCCGATCTGCAGCCGAGCGTCTGAGGCACAACAGAACGGCCGAGACTCAGCCGACCGTCCGAACCTCAGGCCACGGGCTCGACCCGGATCGCCTCGGCCGCATCGAGGGCGAGCTCGACGTCATCGTCGCCGACGCTCACCGCGATCGCCGAGGCGGCCGAACTGATCGATCTCACCTGCAGCTTCGTGCCGATGACGATTCCGCGTTCGGTGAGGTAGCGCAGCAGCTCGGGCGAGCGGTCGGAGACGCGGACGACCTCGACCTCGATGCCGGGTGCGGTCTCGCGCAGGCGCGTGCTCGGGAATTCGGCGGTGTGCCCGTCAGCGTCGGGGATCGGATCCCCGTGCGGGTCCCGCTGCGGATTCCCCAGCGCTGCGTTCATCCGCTCGAGCACGAGATCGGAGACCGAATGTTCGAGGCGGTCCGCCTCGTCGTGGACCTGATCCCAGGTCAGCCCCAGGGCCTCGACGAGGTAGGATTCGACGATCCGATGGCGCCTGACGATCTCGACGGCGATCTGCCGACCGGCGTCGGTGAGCACGATCTGTCCATAGGGTTCGTAGTCGATGTAGCCGTCGCGGGCGAGCTTCTTGAGGTTCGCCGACACCGTCGAGGCGGTCACTCCCAGCTGCTCGGCCATCTCCGTGGTGGCGGGGCGGCCGCCGGGCCATTCGTAGGCCTTCCAGATGAGGGTGACATAGTCCTCGACCATGCGAGTCACTGAGGGGCGCGGCATGTTCGTCATTCTACGCGCGGGTCCCCGCCGAATCGGGAGCGGAGGACAGACCGACGGTCGGTTCGCGCTTCGGTTCGGCCGCCTCGGCGGGTTCCGTCCCCTCCGTTTCGGCCGGCCGCCTGCGGAAGGGAGCGGCGAGCGTGGGGAGGATGTCACCGCGGTGGAGGACGAGGAAGACGATCGCGAGCACCGCCTGGATCGCGGAGAGGATGTAGCGTCCGGAGGTGTCCGTGACGAAGAACTGCACCCCGAAGAGCGCGGCGAGTCCCAGCGCGGGTGCCCAGTGGAAGCGCAGGGCGAGGATGATGGCGACGCCGAGGATGGTCTGCGTGGCCGTGAGCGTGAACTCCTCGATCTGCCGCCCGTCCAGCGGCAGCCAGGTGCCGCCCCCACCGGCGAAGTGGGCGATCGGCAGGGAGCCCACGAGCAGGCTCCACTGGTTGACCTTCGAGGCGATGAGCGTGCCGATCGCGGCCCCGCCCATCCCGCGCAGGGCGAACATCGCGGCGATGATGAACTCGGGGGCTTCCGAGGCCAGCGGGGCCAGCCATTGGACGAGGAAGTAGGAGTCGATGCCGAGGCTCGTGCCGGAGGCCACGAGCGCCTCGGCGAAGGGCTCGGCAGAGAGAAGGATGATGGCGGCGGAGACGACGAACATCGTGATCACCGTGATCCGGCGGGCCTTCGTCGGCATGGCGACGATGAGTGCGGCGGCACCGACGAACTCCTCCTCGTTGTCTCCGGCGGCCTGTCCGGCACGCCACAGGTAGACGGCGAAGATGAGAACGAGGCCGATGCCGAACCAGATGGGGATGGTGCCGAGCAGAGGGATGGCGAAGGCGAGCACGCCGAGGATGACGAGGAATCCGATGTCCATTCGGCTGCCCGAATCCAGCCGCAGGGAGGTCTGGATCGGTGATTTCGTGCGCTTGGCGAAGCGGCGGGCGACGAGGAGGGCGATGATGACGACGAGCGGCCAGCCGAAGCCGAGCAGCAGTCGGTTCGATCCGGTCATGTTCGCCGCCGCGAAGTGCAGATAGTCCGGATCCGATCCGGAGCGGAACGCGTAGTAGAGGTCGACGGCGTATTCGGGGAGGACGGCGATGAGTGCCAGCAGGGCGATCGCAAGGGCGCCCGAGATTTCCTTCTGCGCCGCCTCGGCGGCCCAGGCCAACAGGAACGCTGCCGCGACGATCGCAGCGCCGAAGGCCAGCACTTCGAGGACCGGGGCGAGCTCGACTCCTGTGATGCGCAGCACCACGGCGGGTGCGGCGACGAGCAGGCAGATCGCGAAGCGGCGAAGGAGTGCGGCGGGCATGTCTCCAGACTTCCGCCCGCGAATCGGGTGTGTCTACGCACAACTGAGACTTAGACGTCTCCAACAATTTCGGCGGGTCCGGGGATCCGCGGGAATCCGCGGATCGCAGCGGTGCGCTGTGCGGGCGCGTGTGCCGCAGATCACCGAAGGGGTCGATGCCCCGGGGCCGTGGAACCGCGCGGTGCGCGCCTACTGTGCCCGCAGCGCTGCGGCCAGGTACGGCGCCGACGGGGTGTCTCCGGTCGCGGCGATCTGTGCCGGGGTACCGACGGCGATCACCTGTCCGCCGTCGGCCCCGGCCCCGGGACCGAGTTCGATGACGTGGTCGCAGGCAGTGATGATCCGCATGTCGAGTTCGACCATGACGACGGTGTTGCCGGCGTCGACAAGGGTCTGTAGGTGTGTGATGAGCCGGTCGGCGTCCGCACAATGCAGCCCCGAGGTGGGTTCGTCGAGGACGTAGAGGGTGTCTCCGCGCTGGGAACGCTGCAGTTCGCTGGCGAGCTTGACCCGCTGGGCCTCGCCGCCGGAGAGCTCGGTCGCCGGTTGGCCGAGGCGCAGGTAGCCGAGGCCGACGTCGATGAGGGCGGTGAGCGAGCGCATGATGTCGAACTCCTCGGCGAAGAATCCGTGCGCTTCCTCCACGCTCATCGCCAGCACCTCGGCGATGGTGTGCCCGTGCCAGAGGATCTCGAGGGTGCTCGACTGGTACCGGGTGCCGTGACAGTCCGGGCATTCGGTGTAGACCGACGGCAGGAAGAGCAGTTCGACCATGACGGAGCCTTCGCCCTCGCAGGTCGGGCAGCGGCCGCCGGCGACGTTGAAGGAGAACCGACCGGGCTTGTACCCGCGCTCGCGTGCTTCCGGTGTTTCGGCGAAGCGGCGGCGGACGTGGTCGAACAGTCCGGTGTAGGTCGCGACGTTCGACCGGGGAGTGCGTCCGATGGGTCGTTGGTCGATGCTCACGATGCGACGGATGCCGGTGAGGTCGCCTGCCACCGCGCCCTCGAGCTCTTCGGGTTCGTCGGCGAGCAGCAGCTCATCACCCTCGGGCTCGGGTTCGTCGTCCCGGGCCGATTGGCCCAGGTGGTCGCCGACGAGCACCGGCAGCACCTGGCTGACGAGGCTCGACTTCCCGGATCCGGACACTCCGGTGACCGCGGTCAGGGCACCCAACGGCAGTTCGACGCTGACATCGCGGAGGTTGTTGCGGCGGATGTCCTCCACCCGGAACCAGGCGCGCGGCGAACGTGGCTCGTGCGGTTCGAGGCCGCGCCCGCCGAAGACGTAGCCTCGGGTGATCGAGTCCTCGACCTCGGCCAGACCGTCGGTGGGGCCGCTGTAGAGGACCCGCCCGCCGCGTTCTCCAGCGCCCGGTCCGATGTCGACGAGCCAGTCGGCGTGCCGCATGAGATCGACGGAGTGCTCGACGACGAAGAGGCTGTTGCCGCGTTCCTTCAGCCTGTCGAGGATTCCCATCAGGGCGGTGACGTCCTGCGGATGGAGTCCGGCCGACGGTTCGTCGAGGACGTAGACGACTCCGAAGAGCTCCGAGGTCAGTTGGGTGGCCAGACGCAGCCGCTGCAGCTCACCGCCTGAGAGGGTCGGGGTGGACCGGTCGAGCGACAGATAGCCGAGCCCCAGATCGACGATGGGGCGGAGACGATCGATGAGACCCCCGCCGAGGCGGACGAACGCGGCGCGCTTCTCCGCGGAGACGTGTTCGGCTCCGTCCCCGGCGGTGCAGGCTTCCTCGTCAGTGCCGGCTTCTGCGGCGGAGACGGTGTCCCTCAGCAGGGTCATGAGCTCGTGCAGGGGCAGGGCGGCGAACTCGGCGATGTCGAGTCCGGCGATCGTCACCGACAGGGCCTCGGGTTTGAGTTTCTTGCCGTGGCAGACCGGGCAGGGTGCGGCCGTGAGGAACTCAGAGACCCGCTTCTTCATCCCGGCACTCTTCGTGTTCGCGAACGTGTCGAGGATGTACTTCCGCGCCCCGACGAAGGTGCCCGAATACGTCGGTTCGACACCGGCATCGGCGGCTTCGCGCGCCTCGGCCAGCGTCAGCCGTGAGTGGACGGGCAGGTGCGGAGTCTCCTCGGTGTAGAGGAGCCAGTCGCGATCGGCCTTCGGCAGATCCTTCCAGGGGACGTCGACGTCGAAGCCGAGGGCTACGGCGGTATCGCGCAGCTGGTGCCCGTGCCACGCGGTCGGCCAGGAGGCGATCGCCCGCTCCCGGATCGTCAGCGTCGGGTCGGGGACCATCCGGTCCTCGGGCACCTCGTAGACCCGGCCGATGCCGTGACATTCGGGGCAGGCGCCTTCGACGGTGTTCGTCGAGAAGTCCTCGGCCAACAGCATCGGCTGGTCCTCGGGGTAGTACCCGGCCCGCGAGTAGAGCATCCGGACGAGGCTGGACACCGTTGTGATGCTGCCGACCGAGGACCGGGCGCTGCGGCCACCGCGCTGCTGCTGCAGTGCCACGGCCGGCGGCATCCCGGTGATCGAATCGACGTCCGGGACACCGGCCTGGTCGATGAGCCTCCGGGCGTACGGGGCCACGGATTCGAGGTAGCGGCGTTGGGATTCGGCGTAGAGGGTGCCGAAGGCCAGTGAGGACTTGCCCGATCCGGAGACTCCGGTGAAGACCACCATGGCATCGCGGGGGACGGTCAGATCGATGTCGCGCAGGTTGTGTTCCCTGGCCCCGCGGACCCGCACATCCGGTTGGATCTCAGTCGAGGAGCTCGGGTCCGAGGGCGCAGAGGAGGTCATGAGGTCACCGTACCAAGGTGGGACCTCACATCACCGAGGAGGACGACAGCAGAACCCCTCGCTCCGAGAGATTCGGAACAAGGGGCTCGGTGCGATTCTTTCGGCCGTTGTCATGGGCCGACCATCATTCGGCGGGGCTGGCCGTCATTCGATGGGGTTGGCCTCGGACGGTTCGACCGCCTCGGCGGGGTAGTCCTCCTGGTCTTCGGGCTTGCGGATGAAGAACGCGAGGACGACGGGGACGAGCGCGATGACCGTCGCCAGCAGGAACGCGGCGTGTCCGCCCGGGGCACCGGCCTCGGGGATCGACCGACCCGCGGCCTGACCGGAGTGCAGGGCAGCCGAGTAGATGGAGATGAGCAGCGCCGTGCCTGCCGCACCGGCCACCTGCTGGAGGGTGTTGAGCGCGGCCGAACCGTGCGAGTACAGGTGCCGTTCGAGCGAACCGAGCGAGGCGGAGAACAGCGGCGTGAACGACCCGGCGAGGCCGAGGGACATGACGATCTGGATGATGACGAGCAGCCAGATCGGGGTGCCGATCCCGGCGTTCGAGTAGGCGAACATCGCCGCGGCGATCATGATCGTGCCCGGCACCAGCAGGGTCCTCGGCCCGCGGGCGTCGTAGATGCGGCCCATCACCGGTCCGAGAATGCCCATGAGCACCGAACCCGGCAGGAGCACGAGACCCGACTGGGTGGCATTCAGCCCGACCACGCTCTGCAGGTACAGCGGCAGCAGGGAGAAGGTGCCGAACATCGAGAGCGCGACCACGGCCATGATGATCACGGACAGCACGTAGTTGCGCGAGTTGAATACGCGCAGGTCGAGCAGGGCACGATCGCCGCGCTGGAGTGTCAGCTGGCGCCACACGAAGAGTCCGAGGAAGACGACACCGCCGGCGATCGTCGCCCAGGCCAGGCCCGATGAGGAGCCGCCGCCGTGCCCGCCGCCGAACTGGCTGAGTCCGTAGACGATGCCGCCGAAGGCGAACACGGAGAGCACGATGGAGACGACGTCGATGGGAGCGTGGGTCGATTCGCCGAGGTTGGTCATCCATTTCGCGCCGAGGCCGAGGGCGATCAGAGCGATGGGCAGGATGATCCCGAAGAGCCAGCGCCAGCCCAGCGAGTCGAGCACGATGCCCGACATCGTCGGCCCGATCGCCGGAGCCAGGGAGATGACGAGGCCGACGCGGCCCATCATCCGACCGCGCGAGTGTGCGGGCACGACGTTCATCATCGTCGTCATCAGCAGCGGCATCATGATTCCGGTGCCGGCCGCCTGGACGACGCGGCCGACGAGGAGGAGGAAGAAGCCCGGGGACACGAGGCAGATCAGTGTGCCGGAGGAGAAGAGGATCATCGCGGCGAGGAAGATCTGCCGCGTCGTGAACCGTTGGATGAGGAAGCCGGTCGTCGGGATGACGACGGCCATGGTGAGCATGAAAGCGCTGGTCAGCCACTGTCCGAGCTCGGGCGGGATGCCGAGGGTCTGATTGAGTTCGGGGATGGCGATGGCCATCGTCGTCTCATTGAGGATCGCGACGAAGGCGGCGACGAGGAGCAGCCAGATGACCTTCATTCCTGCGGGGTCGATGGACTCGTGCTGCGCTGGCTGTGAGTGCGAGTGTGTGCTGTCGCTGGACAAGGAGGTGCTCCGATCGAAAAAGGTCTGTCATCGCCCCGGCGCGGGCGGAATTCTGCACGCAGCAGCCGACACTGCGTTGAGACAAAGAGATCAACGGGAATCTACGCTAGCCTATTCCGCACTCGCAGGAACAGGGGGAGAACCCTACCTCGGCGTTCGACTTCGTCACATTTCACGGGTGGGTCAGCTGCGGTCCAGGCTGGGGCACGCCTCATAGCGGTAGCCGGGCTCACCGGCGGCGACGAGTTCGCGGTCGCGCAGGATCGTCAGTGGGGCGCGATCCTCACTGTCACAGGCCTCGGCGAAGGTCAGCCCCGCCTCGGCGAGGGAGTCGGGGTATTCGATCTCGAGGACCTGGTCGCCGTAGACATGGGTGTACGCGGCGCATTCGTCGAAGGCCGCGCATTCCTCGGTGACGGCGAAGTCGAAGCCGAGGTCATGATGCGCGGTGCGGGTGATCTCGGCGGCGTTCTTCTGTGCGATCGCCATTCCGGCCTGATGGGCGCGCTCGACGTAGGACCTGGCCAGGGCATTGACGCCGTCTTCTGAGATGGCGTCGAATCGTTGCGCGATGTCGAGGTTGTCGATCTCGACGGCGGCGAATCCGTCCTCGGCACAGCCGTCGATGGCCTCGCCGAGGCGGTCGAGAATGACCGTGCGAGCGTGACCAGTCGAGGGGTCGAGGATGTGTTCATCGGGCCAGTCGGGGTCCACGACGAGGTCCCCGTCGCCGTCGTGGAGGAGGACGTCCTCGTCGTCTGCCCAGTCATCGGCTTCATCGGGTTGGGTCTGGAAGCCGTTGACGTAGCAGACCGAGTAGGCGCCGGGCAGCGGGTCGGCCCCAGCGTCGCGGACGACGACGTCGATGGATGTTGTCGCAGCAGCCGCCTCGGCGGTCGTATCTGTCGGAGTCGACGTTGCCCGTGCGGAAGCGGCAGGAATCTCGTCGTAGGCTCCGCCGAGCTGGTAGTCGAAGACGCCAGAGGTGGGCGGAAGTGTGATCGGTTCAGCCGAACCGCCAGTGGGTCGCGACGTCTCCCTGGTATGCGTGGTCGAAGCATCAGTATCGGGGGGTCCGCTGCACCCTGTGACGACGAGGGTGCTGATCAGGGACAACATCACGGCCGCCGTCCGCGTGACTGCGATCATCGTCCCGGTCGCCATCCACCCTCGTCGCTGATCGCCGCGGCGATGTTGCGGCTGATCTCGCGCAGCGTCATCGCCTGTTCGGCACTCAGGGAATCGAAGACGAGGCGGCGGACGAGGGCAGCGTGCGCGGGAGCGGCGGAGGCGACCACCTCGGCGCCGGAGTCGGTGAGCCCGGCGATCGTCACCCGGCGGTCGCCCGGATCGGTCGAACGGCGCACCCAGTCGCGCTTCTCCAGGCGGACGACCGCGCGTGAGAGTCGGGAGAGCGTGCTGTTGGCGTAGCCGGCGAGAGTGCTCATCGGCAGGCTCCGTCCTTCGGCCGTGGAGAGGGCGTAGAGGATGCCGAACTCGAAATGTGTGAGGTCCCAGCCGTCCTCAAGCTGCAGGTCGAGCACAGGCGGAAGCCACTCGAGGACGGTCGCCAGGGCCGACCACGTCTCGAGCTCTGCGCCGTCGAGAGGCGCGGATTCCGACGGAGAGGTCATGCAAGCATCCTACCGCATCACTTGACTGAGCAAGTTTTACCTGTGATGATCACTTGCTCAGGAAACTATTTCGGTGAGACAACGAGGAGCACAGCCGTGAGCGAAGAGATGACAGGAGAATTCGGGCGATCCGAGGTGTTCGTCTCGGGGTCGACGCAGGGAATCGGGTTCGCCTCGGCGCGGGCGTGCGCATCAGACGGGGCAGCCGTCGTTCTCAACGGGAGGACGGAGTCTGCCGTCGCCGCAGCGGTCGACCGGCTGCGCGGGGAGGTGCCGGGAGCCGATGTCAGCGGGATCGCGGCCGACCTGGGCGACGCAGCGGAGACGGCGGAACTTCTCGAGCGCCTCGGCGAGGTGGATGTGCTCATCAGCAATGTCGGCATCTTCGATGTCGCCGCCTTCGGGGAGATTTCGGATGCGGAGTGGGAACGATACTTCGCACTCAATGTCATGGCCGGCGTAAGGCTGGCCAGAGGACTGCTGCCGGGGATGCTCGAGCGGGGACATGGGCGGATCGTCTTCATCGGCACCGAATCGGCGGTCGATGTCCCGGCCGACATGATCCACTATGGGGCGACGAAGGCGGCGTCGCTGGCGGTGGCCAATGGACTTGCGAAGCTCACTCGGGGGACCGCAGTGACGGTGAACACCGTGCTCGGCGGGCCGACGTACTCCGATGGGGTGGCGACCACGGTCGAGCAGATCGCTGCAGCGCAGTCGCTCGAGGTCGCGGACCTGAAGTCACAGCTCGTGCGGGAGACCTCACTCCTCGGCAGGTTCATCGAGCCTGCCGAGATCGCCGACCTCGTCGCGTTCCTCGCGGGCCCGAAGTCCTCAGCGATCAACGGTGCCGCCCTGCGTGCCGAGGGCGGAGTGCTGCCGACTCTGCTGTGAACGGTCCCCGCCCTGTGCTCGCCCGACAACGACGAAGGCTCCGAACCACTTTGGTTCGGAGCCTTCGTGTTACGAGTGCTGTCTCAAAACTACTCGAGTGGAGGTAAGGGGACTCGAACCCCTAACCCTCTGCTTGCAAAGCAGATGCGCTACCAATTGCGCCATACCCCCGTGTCGGGTTCTCACCCTCACACCGAATCGGTGTGTTCGGACCATTCGGCCTGAGCAGATTGATTCTGCTTCCGCCACCGGAAGAACACTCCCAGCCCCACAAGCGTGAGACCGCTGAGAATCCATCTTTTCATGATCCTCCTCGAAAGGAAATCCCCGAAGAAGGGGACGTGGGCCTACCTGGACTTGAACCAGGGACCTCTTCGTTATCAGCGAAGCGCTCTAACCGCCTGAGCTATAGGCCCTTATCGGGGTGAACCCGAAGTAAAACGATACCCAACCGGAGCAGACAAACACAAATCGCCTCCCGGTGACTCCCCTCACACCCATTTGCTACCTGACGGCGGCCCAGCAACCTCGCGCAAGGTTGTTGGGCCGCCGTCAGGTAGTAAGAGGGGTCAGTCGTCGGTGAGGGTGAGGCTGAAGCCGCCGGCGATGAGGGACCCGATGTTGTAGATGAAGGCCGCCAGGGTCGACAGCGCCGTCATCAGAACGATGTTGATGACCGCGATGATGAAGCCTGCCGCCACGACTCGACCGAAGCCGAAGATGCCGATGATCCGCTCGGCCGACTCCGCGCCGGCGAGCTCGCTCATCGTCGATTCGAGGCCGCTCATCACACCCGTCGCCTGGAGAACGATCCACAGCACGATGAACGCGACGATCGTGGCGATGCCGATGGCCACGGACATGAGGAACGACATCTTCATGACCGACCACGGATCGACCGCGGACACCGTGAGGCGGACGGTGCGGGGGCCTTTCTTCTTCTTGCCGCTGCCGGAGTCGACCATGTTCTTCACGCCCATCTTCACGCCGCCGGAGCTGGCGCGGATGGTGTTGGCCGCATTTCCCATCACCGAGGTGGCCCCGCGGTTGCCCGAGGACTGACCTCCCGCGGATCCCTGGGATCCAGTCGGCTGCGATCCCGCACCCGAACCCTGCGATCCGGCTGCGCCGGATCCCTGTGAGGCGGTGCGTGCGGTCGGTGCCGATCCTGTCGAGGGTGCGCGATTGGGCTTCGGCGAGGCCTTCGGCGCCGGAGGGGCGACGACGGTTGCCTTCTCCGTCTGAGGCGTTCCCTGATTCGCATTCTGCGAGGAGCCCGAGCCCTGCCCGGACGAACCCTGCCCGGAACCAGGTCCCGAACCGGTCGAGCCTGCGGACTTCGCGTCGTTCTTCGACGAACCCGCCGTCAGACGCGTCGATCCGCTCGACGTGCGTATGATCTTCCCTGAGCCTGGCTTGCTGCTATCGCTCACTCTTCCACATCCTCGCTGCCGGTCTGAGGTGCTCCGACCTCACCCTCGGGAACTTCACCTTCCGGAACTTCACCTTCCGGAACTCCGCCTTCGGGAACTTCGGCATCGTCTTCGTCTTCGACCTCGGCTTCGGGCCCACGTGTCACTGCGATAATACGATCATTCTTGCCCGGTTTCGCGAACACTACACCCATGGTGTTGCGTCCCTTCGCCGGAACTTCGTCGATTCCCGACCGAACGATCTTACCCTTCTCCATGACGACGAGGACTTCCTCACCATCTTCGACGATGAGCCCGCCTACCAAGTCTCCGCGCTGTTCGGTGATTTTGGCAACCCGGATTCCCAGACCGCCGCGGCCCTGCAGACGGTATTCGTCGACGGGGGTGCGCTTGGCGTATCCGCCCTCGGTGACGACGAAGACATAGGTGTCGGGCTGGACGACGTCCATGGTCAGCAGCTCGTCGTCGTCCTTGAACTTCATGCCGGTGACACCGCCGGTGACGCGACCCAGCGGGCGGATCGACTCATCGTCGGCGGCGAAGCGGATCGACATGCCCTTGCGCGAGATCATCAGCAGATGATCCTCGGAGCCGACGATGCGGGCCGAGACCAGCTCATCCGGCTCACCCTTGTATTCGCGGAGGTTGATGGCGATGACGCCGCCGGTGCGGTTCGAGTCGTATTCGCTCAGGCGGGTCTTCTTCACCACACCGGACTTCGTGGCGAGGATGAGGAATTCGGCCTCTTCGTAGTCGCGGATGGACAGGACCTTCGCGATCGTCTCGCCTGGCTGCAGCGCCAGCAGGTTCGCCACGTGCTGACCTTTGGCATCACGCGAGCCCTCGGGCAGCTCATAGGCCTTCGCCCGGTAGACGCGACCGGTATTCGTGAAGAACAGCAGCCAGTTGTGCGTCGAAGTGACGAAGAACTGTTCGACGACATCGTCGCCGCGCAGAGCCGCTCCCTTGATTCCCTTGCCGCCGCGGTGCTGGGCGCGGTAGAGGTTCGTCTGGGTCCTCTTCGCATAGCCGCCGCGGGTGATCGTGACGACGACCTCCTCCTCGGGGATGAGGTCCTCCATCGACACGTCCCCGTCGAAGCCGGCGAGGATCTTCGTCCGACGCTCGTCGCCGTAGCGTTCGACGATCTCGTCGAGCTCCTCGGACACGATCTCGCGTTGGCGCGCCGGCGTGGCGAGAATGTGCTTGTACTCGGCGATCTGCGCTTCGATCTTCTCGGCCTCTTCCTGGATCTTCAGGCGCTCCAGAGCGGCCAGGCGGCGCAGCTGGAGATCGAGGATCGCATTGGCCTGGAGTTCGTCGACCTCGAGCAGCTCCATGAGTCCGGTCCGAGCCTCGTCCGAGGACGGGGAGCGGCGGATCAGGGCGATGACCTCGTCGAGGGCGTCGAGGGCCTTGAGGTAGCCGCGCAGGATATGGGCGCGCTCCTCGGCCTTGCGCAGCCGGAACTGGGTGCGCCGGACGATGACCTCGATCTGGTGCTTGACCCACAGGCGCAGGAACGAGTCGATGCTCAGGGTGCGCGGCACGCTGTCGACGAGGGCGAGCATGTTCGCGGAGAAGTTCTCCTGCAGCGAGGTGTGCTTGTAGAGGTTGTTGAGCACGACCTTGGCCACGGCATCGCGCTTGAGCACGATGACCAGTCGCTGACCGGTGCGGCCCGAGGACTCGTCGCGGAGGTCCGCGATGCCCGCGACCTTGCCGTCCTTGACGTAGGAGGCGATCTTCGCGGCCAGAGTGTCGGGGTTGACCATGTAGGGCAGCTGGGTGACGACGAGGCAGGTGCGTCCCTGGATCTCCTCGACCTCGACGACGGCGCGCTGGGTGATCGATCCGCGACCGGTGCGGTAGGTGTCCTCGATGCCCTTGCGGCCGAGGATCGTCGCGCCCATCGGGAAGTCCGGGCCCTTGATGATGCCGAGCAGCGCCTCGAGGGCCTCTTCCTTGCTCGCCTCGGGGTGGGAGAGCAGCCATTGTGCACCGGCGGCGACCTCGCCGAGGTTGTGCGGCGGAATGTTCGTCGCCATTCCGACCGCGATGCCCGCAGAGCCGTTGACCAGCAGGTTCGGGAACCGTGAGGGCAGAACCATCGGTTCCTGGTTGCGACCGTCGTAGTTGTCCTGGAAGTCGACGGTGCCCTCTTCGATATCGCGGACCATCTCAAGAGCCAGAGGCGCCATCTTGCACTCGGTGTAACGGGGGGCGGCCGCACCGTCATCACCGGGAGAGCCGAAGTTGCCCTGTCCGGCGACCAGCGGGTAGCGCATCGTCCACGGCTGCACGAGGCGGACCATGGCGTCGTAGATCGCCGTATCCCCGTGCGGGTGGTACTGGCCCATGACGTCGCCGACGACGCGTGAGCACTTCGAGAAGTTGCGGTCGGGGCGGTAGCCGCCGTCGAACATCGCATAGAGCACGCGGCGGTGGACGGGCTTGAGTCCGTCGCGGACATCCGGCAGGGCGCGACCGACGATCACGCTCATCGCGTAATCGAGGTACGACCTCTGCATCTCGAGGTTGAGATCAACCTGCTCGATGCGGTTGATTTCTGTTCCGATATCGTTCTCGTCGGCCAATGTGGGCTCTTCCCTTGTGTCTGAACCGTCCGGCTGGGTCTCAGCCGAGGGCGGCAGTGTATGAGTTCAAAGAGTGGGGTCGGTGCGGCACCGATCATCCACCAGCACCGAGGCTGCTTCCCGGTGCCGGTGAACGGTCAGATGTCGAGGAAGCGGACGTCCTTCGCGTTCTCCTGGATGAAGCGCCGGCGCGAATCCACGTCATCGCCCATGAGGACGGTGAAGATCTCATCGGCGACGATCGCATCGTCGAGGGAGACCTGCTTGAGCAGACGGTGGTCAGGATCCATCGTCGTCTCCCACAGCTCCTCGTAGTTCATCTCGCCCAGACCCTTGTACCGCTGGATCGCGAGATCCTTGGGCAGGCGCTTGCCCGCGGCCCGACCGGTCTCGAGCAGACCGTCGCGCTCCTTGTCCGTGTAGGCGAACTGGTGCGGTGCGTTCGACCACTTGATGCGGTAGAGCGGCGGGGTCGCCAAGTAGACGTAGCCGTGCTCGATGAGCGGCTTCATATACCGGAAGATCAGCGTCAGCAGCAGTGTGGTGATGTGCTGACCGTCGACGTCGGCATCGGCCATGAGGACGATCTTGTGGTACCGCAGCTTCTCGAGGTCGAACTCCTCACCGATGCCGGTGCCGAAGGCGGTGATCATGGCTTGGACCTCGTTGTTGCCCAGCGCCCTATCCAGACGGGCCTTCTCGACGTTGAGGATCTTCCCACGCAGCGGCAGGATCGCCTGCGTGTTCGGGTTGCGACCCTGTGTGGCCGAGCCGCCGGCCGAGTCGCCCTCGACGATGAACACCTCGGAGATGGTCGGGTCCTTCGACTGGCAGTCCTTGAGCTTTCCGGGCATACCTGAGGATTCGAGCAGACCCTTGCGGCGCGTGGCCTCACGGGCCTTGCGGGCGGCCATGCGTGCCTGGGAGGCCTGCAGCGCCTTGCGCACGACGTCCTTGGCCTGGGCCGGATTGGACTCGAACCAGTGCCCGAGCTCATCGCGGACCACGCGCTGAACGAAGCCCTTGACCTCGGAGTTTCCGAGCTTCGTCTTCGTCTGTCCTTCGAACTGCGGATCGCCGAGCTTGACCGAGATGACGGCGGTCAGTCCCTCGCGGATGTCGTCGCCGGTGAGGTTGGGATCCTTGTCCCGCAGCAGCTTCTGTTCCTTCGCATACGCATTGACCAGGGAGGTCAGCGCCGTGCGGAAGCCCTCTTCGTGCGTGCCGCCTTCGTGGGTGTTGATGACGTTGGCGTAGGTGTGCACGGATTCGCTGTAGGCCGTCGTCCACTGCATCGCGATCTCGAGTGAGAGCGTCTGTTCGCCCTCCTCAGCTTCGAAGACGATGACATCGGGGTGGACGAGATCGGCCTTCTTCGTCGCATTGAGGTATTCGACGTAGTCGAGCAGACCGTGCTCGTAGTTGTATGTGACGGTCCGCGGCTTCCACTCGGTCGCTTCGTTCTCGTCGATCTGCACCTCGGCGTCGTCGACCTCGTTGTGTCGTTCGTCGGTGAGGCTGATCTTCAGGCCCTTGTTGAGGAAGGCCATCTGCTGGAAGCGTGCGCGCAGGTACTCGTACGAGAAGTCCGTGGTCTCGAAGATCGTCGCGTCGGGCCAGAAGGTCACGGTCGTGCCGGTCTCATCCGTGGCCTCGCCCCGCTGCAGCTCACCGGTGGGCACGCCCTGGACGAAGTCCATGGTCCACGTGTAACCGTCGCGCTTGACCTCGACCTCGAGACGTTCGGACAGAGCGTTGACCACGGTCGAGCCGACACCGTGCAGACCGCCGGCCACGGCGTATCCGCCGCCTCCGAACTTGCCGCCGGCGTGGAGGATCGTGAGGATCACTTCGACGGTGGGCTTGCCTTCGGTCGGGTGCATGGCCACCGGCATTCCGCGCCCGTCGTCGGCCACGCGCACGCCGCCGTCGGCGAGGATGGTGACTTCGATATGCGAGCAGTAGCCGGCCATCGCCTCATCGACGGAGTTGTCGACGATCTCCTGGACGAGGTGGTGAAGACCGCGTTCCGAGGTCGAACCGATGTACATGCCGGGTCGTTTGCGGACTGCCTCGAGACCCTCGAGTACCGTGATGTCGCCGGCATCATAATGAGGCTGATCCTCGGTCGTCATGTGACTCCTTGTTCGGATGGTCGCTAACAGCTCCCCATTCTACCGCGACGGAGCCTGAAATGCCCGTAAGCGGCCCGTGAAGGCGGATTTCCCGAATTTTCAGACCGCAGATATACCCCCGGGCACAAACGGGAGCGGCTATGGCTGTCTAAGGCCCTCTGAGTTCTTCGCAGAGCTCCGCCCGGAACTTCGCCGAGGCGGCCCCACCGTCACCCGAATGTGTCCCTGGGTCCGCGGCCGGGAACCGATCGCCGTCCCCGTTTGAAGCTGCGTCCCTGGGGACCCCTGATCTCGATCTCCGTGATCGTGGCGGAGCCCAGTCCCTCTTCGAGCCGACGCAGGATCGTCGGTTTGAGCACCCGCAGCTGCGTCGCCCACGTCGTCGAGTCGGCGGCGATGACGAGCAGCGGGGGCGAGAAGTCGACGGGGGTCGCATGTTGGGCGACCTGAGCACCGACGAGGTCGGGCCAGCGCCCGAGCACCTTGCCGATGTCGATCGACGACGACCATCCGCGATCGGAGATGAGCGAACCGAGGACGGAGGACACCGACTTCGGATCGCGACCGTCCTTGCCCGCACCTGAATAGACGACTTCACCGCGCAGTCGTGAGCGTCGTCGGCTGCGGACGAACTTCGCCTCCGTGGCTTCCATCCGTCGCACCCGGTCGAGGGCTTCGAGGGCCGCCACCGGAGTGGAGGAGTCGCGTTCGATGCCGCTCACGAGGTGCTCCCTGTCTCGTCCGCGCCGGCACCGGCTGCGTTCTCGGCTTCCGCGCCGGCACCGGCTCCGGCCCCTGCCAGCAGCGTGGACTGGTCGATCCGCTTTCCTTCGAGACCGGCGGGCAGGTCCGCATCGACAGCGGCGGTGATGAAGACCTGTTCGGCCTCCGTCACTCGCGACGCCAAACGGCTGCGCCTGCCCGTGTCGAGTTCGGCGAAGACGTCGTCGAGGACGAGGATCGGCTGTTCGGCATCCGAACCGGCATCGGCCGACAGCAGATCCCAGCCGGCCAGCTGCATCGCCAGCGCCAGCGACCACGTCTCGCCGTGGGAGGCGTAGCCCTTGGCAGGATGCGACCCGATCATCAGCGACAGATCGTCCCGGCCCGGCCCGTGCAGGGTCAGGCCACGTTCGATCTCCGTCGTCCTCCGCCGTTCGAGAGCAGACAGCAGCAGCTCTCGGCACTCGGCGGCGGATCCGGCCTGCGAGTAGTCGATGCGGGAGTCGTAGGCGATGTGGGCACCCTGCCGCTCGAGCCGGGCATCCGCGGCGATATAGGCGAAGTTCTCCTGCAGCGGAGTGACGATGTCGGCGAGAATCCGACGGCGGCCGAAGACGAGTTCGGCGGCGGAATCCGCATAGGCCATGTTCCAGATGTCGAGTGTGGCCTCGAGCCCCGGATCACGGTCCTCCCGCAGCCGTTTGAGCAGGGCGTTGCGCTGTTTCAGCGCCCGCTCGAAGTCCGTGATGATCGAGGAGAAGCGGGGATTGCGGGCGATGACGAGGGTGTCGATCCATGACCGACGTTCGGCGGGTTCACCGCGCACGAGGCTGAGATCTTCGGGTGCGAAGACGACGCAGGAGACGAGACCGAGGATGTCCTTGAGCCGGACCGCGCTCCGATTCACCCGGGCCCGGTTGGCTCCCTTGGACTGAATCGTCACCTCGACGGCGGCATGCCTCTGATCCCGGTTGACCAGAGCCGACACGGTGGCCACCGTCGTGCCTTCGCGCACGAGCGGAGCGTCGAAGGCCACCCGGTGAGAACGCTGCTGGGCCAGATACCCGATCGCCTCGACGATATTGGTCTTCCCGGTCCCGTTGTCGGCCACGAAAGTGGTGACCCCGGGTGAGAACTCGAGGTCGAGTTCGGGATAGGACCGGAAGTCACGCAGGGAGAGCCGGGATATCCACATTCAGATGCGCGTGGGCATGAGCAGGTAGCGATACGATTCGTCGGCCGATCCCTCGAGGTCCTTCTGCCCGGCGATGATGACCGGCTTCATCGGCTGGGTGAACGAGAAGTTCACGTACGGGCTCTCGACGGCGGCAAGGCCTTCGGCGATGTAGTGCGGGTTGAAGCCGACGGTGATCTCCTCGCCCTGGAGGGTCGCTTCGACGGCTTCGGAAGCCTGAGCGTCGTCGCCGGTCCCGGCGTGGAGGGTGAGCATGCCGTCGGTGACCTCGAAGCGCAGCGGGGTGTTGCGTTCGGCGACGAGTGAGACGCGGCGGACGGCTTCGCGCAGCACAGCGGTCTCGACGATCGCGTGGATGGGCACCGAATCGGGGAACAGCGACCGGACCTTCGGGTATTCGCCCTCGACGAGCAGCGAGGTGGTGACTCGGCCGGCGGAGGTGAACGAGATGAGGTCCTTGCCGGCGTCGGTGCTCAGACCGATCGTGACGTCTCCGCCGAGTGACTTCGACACATCGGACAGTGTGCGGCCGCGCAGCAGAGCCACGGCCGAGACGTCCGGGCGACCGGGGTTCCAGGTGAACTCGCGGACGGCGAGCCGGTAGCGGTCGGTAGCGAGCAGTGTGACCTTCTCGCCTTCGATCTCGACGCGGACACTGGTGAGGATCGGCAGGGTGTCGTCCTTCGACGTTGCGATCGTGACCTGGGAGACGGCGTTCTGGAACTCTCCGGCGGAGACGGTGCCGGAGTCCTCGGGCACCTGAGGCAGGGCTGGGTATTCGGCGACCGGCATGGTCATGAGCGAGAACCGTGAGGAACCGCAGGTGACGTCGACCTTGGCGTCGATCTGTTCGAGAGTGACCTCTTGGTTCGGCAGCGCCTTGGAGATGTCGGCGAGCAGTCGTCCGGAGACGAGCACAGTGCCGGCGGAGGCGACATCCGCGGCAATCTCGACGCGGGAGGAGACCTCGTAGTCGAAGACTGCGAGGCGGACGGTGCCGCCGGCCTCAGCGGTGATGAGGATTCCGGTGAGCACCGGAGCGGAAGGACGGTTGGGCAGAGTCTTGGTTGCCCAGGTCACCGCGTCGGCGAGAACGTCGCGATTGACTTTGAACTTCAAGGGGGATGCTTCCGCGTTCACTTTACTCCTTCGGGGTGGCTACCCGACCTGCTCAAGGCATCTGGCACAAGACTCCGGGTTGCGAGGCGCTGGCTCGATACTGCTCGGAAAACTTTACACAGCCTATCCGATGATTGCCCACCCCAGCAGGGTCGGCCGGAACAGCTGCGGCGATCGGCTGTCCGGCATCGATGTCGGAGGGTGAATCTCGGATTCGGGAATCACCTGAGACCCTGTGTTCGAATATCTTCCGCCCCGTCCCAGGATCTCGGTGCCGAACCTCGGGCTCTCCCCGAGCCGAGCGAAGCAGTCGGTGGCGGTCGCCCTCTTAAGAGTTGAATTCACTTGGTAGAAGTATCAGCACCTGTGGAGACTGTGGACAGGTCCCCTCTACCCCTGAGTAATCAAAGGATTCAACAGCCTATGGGCCTGTGGATGCCTTGTGCACCGCGACGAGAGGGTCGGTGGGCGCTTGGGTAAACACAAGCATGTAGTTCACATCTTTCCACTTCGACCGCAGCTCTGTCCACCGTTCTGTCCCCAGGTGTGAGCGAGTGTCCCCAGGGTTATCCACAGATGTGCACGGCGCGTTCTATAGGCGATGCTGTTGTTTGATGCGGTTTGTGAGTTCGGTGACCTGCGTGTAGACGGCCCGTCGTTCGGCCATCTGAGTTCGAATCTTCTTGTTCGCGTGCATCACGGTCGTGTGGTCGCGCCCGCCGAAGGCCTGGCCGATCTTCGGCAGGGAGAGATCGGTGAGCTCGCGGCACAGATACATCGCGATCTGACGCGCTGTCGTCAGCGTCCGTGACCGGGAGGTCCCGCACAGGTCGTCGAGGGTGAGGCTGAAGTACGCAGCGGTCTGCCCCATGATGTCCGCCGCCGTGACGGCAGGGGTGTCGTCCTGGGTGATGAAGTCCTTGAGCACTGTCTCGGCCAGGGAGACGTCGATCTGTTGGTCGTTGAGGTTCGCGAACGCGGTGACTCGGATGAGGGCGCCTTCGAGCTCGCGGATGTTCGAGGACACCCGCGAGGCGATGTATTCGAGCACATCGTCGGGGACGTCGAGCTGTTCGGCAGCGGCCTTGCGGCGCAGAATCGCGAAGCGGGTCTCCATATCCGGCGGCTGCACGTCGGTGAGCAGGCCCCATTCGAATCGCGACCGCAGTCGCTCCTCGAATCCTTTGAGCATCTTCGGCGGCTGGTCCGAGGTGATGACGACCTGCTTGGCCTCGTTGTGCAGGGCGTTGAATGTGTGGAAGAACTCCTCGACAGTGGCGTCCTTGCCCTGCAGGAACTGGATGTCGTCGATCATGAGGATGTCGACTTCGCGATACCGGCGTTGGAAGGCCGGACGCAGCGCATTCGAGGTCTTCGACGAACCGATCGTATTGATGAAGTCGTTGACGAACTCTTCGCTCGAGACGTATTTCACGCGGATCTCGGGGAACAGCTGGGTGGCGTAGTAGCCGATCGCGTGGAGCAGGTGGGTCTTGCCCAGTCCCGAATCCCCGTAGATGAACAGCGGGTTGTAGGCCTTGGCCGGGGCTTCGGCGACGGCGAAGGCGGCGGCGTGGGCGAAGCGGTTCGACGCTCCGATGACGAAGGTGTCGAAGGTGTACTTCGGGTTGAGCTGGGCGACACCGGGAGCATCGACGGGCGGAACCATCGGGGCGGCGGTCGCCTCGGCGATCTTGAGCTCGCGCTCGGTCATCCGGGATTCGGCGGGCGCGGACGGGGACTGTGCCGGCGAGGCCTGTGCGGGAGCCGGCGCATCCGCCTCCCTACCGTGCGCCGTGCGATCGAAACCCGGTGCCGTGCGATCGAAGTCGGGCGGAGTGCGGTCGACGGTGGCCGGCCCCGCTGAGGCGACGGCCTCGGCGGGGGTGTGGCCGTGGTCGGAATCGTGCCGGCCGAGCGTGTGCGGTTCCTGTTGCGCTGCCGGTGCCCCCGTCGCCGAGGTGGACGTGACCGGATCGATGGGCACCTGCGGTCCCGGCGTCGGTTCTCCGATGAGATCTTCGAACCGGATCGGGACGTCGAGTTCGGGGTCGACGACGAATCCGAAGGTCACGTCGAAGCCGAGGACCTTCGAGAATTCCCTGGTCAGGGGGCCAAGCAGCCGAGTCTCGATTGTCCGTCTGGTGTGTTCGTCGCGGACGGCGAGGAGGACGAGGGCGTTGTCGACGAGTGCCTTGGGCACGGCCAGGGAGAGGAATCCCTTCTGATGAGCCGTGAGTTCCGGGTCCTGATCCAGGGTTGAGACCACCGTGCGCCAGCGGCTGATGAGCTCATTCTTGGAATTCGACACCGTCACTCTTCCTCAGCTTTCAATAGATTCGTTCTCGGCGTGATCCACACCTGTGCATGACTTCCACATAGTTTTCCACAGTTTGTGGATTCGTGGCGACCTCACCCAGCAAATCTCCACACGGGTGGATAAGGCTGTGGAAAACTACATGGGTGTGACTTGTGGACGGTGTTCGGCGCCGGGGATGTGAACCCGGGTGAATTTCGCGCGAGCGTGACGTGAAACATGACTCCGCCGTTTGACCGCCCGGTTGCTACCTCGCTAAGATGGAGTGTCCTGTGTACCGGGCTTCATCCGATTATCCTGATCATCTTTGGCTCTTATGCACAGGAGTGCTCGGCGGTCGAGACTCTCACCGCCGTTTTTTGTGAGAACGCACCGGCGTTCACCCGCAACCTAGAAATCGGAGACTGAAGTGAGCAAGCGTACATTCCAGCCCAACAACCGCAAGCGCGCCAAGAAGCACGGCTTTCGTCTGCGTATGCGCACCCGTGCGGGCCGTTCGATCCTGGCCGCACGTCGTCGCAAGGGACGTTCCGAAGTTTCGGCCTGAGTGTGCTCGACGCGGCACACCGGATCCGCAGCGGCGAGGACTTCAGACGAGTCTTCAAAGCGGGAGTCCGGGTGCGCTCAGCGCATCTTATGGCACACAGCCTGAGAGACCCCGATGACGCCCACGCAACTCGCGTGGGTTTCATCGTATCTAAGGCCGTCGGCAATGCTGTGGTGCGCAATCGCACCAAACGTCGGCTGCGCGCGATCATGCGTGACCGTCTCGGCGAGCTGAGTCAGGGAGAGCTGTTCGTGCTGCGGGCCCTGCCGCATGCGGCCGAGGCGGATTTCTCCGTCCTCGACTCCGAGGTCGTCGAACTCATCGACAAGGCGCGGAAGAAGCTGGATCGCCGTGGACGCCGAGCATGATCTCAAGCATGTCTCCGAGGTGCCCGGCCGGCCGGCGGGGTTCTGGCCGACGGTCGGCTGGATCTTGCGGATCGGGCCGAGGATGCCGTTCGTGTGGTTCATCAGGGCCTATCGCGTGGTCATCTCACCGCTCTACGGCCAGGTGTGTCGGTACTATCCCAGCTGCTCGATGTATGGTCTCGAGGCCTTTGAGATTCACGGAGTTCTCAAGGGGATGGTGTTAACTGGGTGGCGCGTGCTGCGGTGCAATCCGTGGTCCCATGGCGGGGTCGACCACGTCCCGGGTTCTGCGCGGGAGGCCAGATCGACAGACATCCACGGCGACGACCATCGCAGCTGAGACCTTTTCGACTGTGCAATCCCGATGTGTCCGGCACGCGGGACTGCCTCGGGGCACAGCAGTCGTGTCGCGAAGACCTGTGAACAATGGCAAGATTAACGACGCGCAAGAGTCGTTGTAACGAGGAGAACTGAATGGACTGGATGGACAAGCTGCTCTACCCGCTGCAGTGGGTAGTCGCTTGGATCCTCGCGATCTTCCACGAGATCTTCACCGCCATCGGCCTGCCCGCCGACAGCGGTTGGACCTGGGTGCTCTCGATCGCCGGACTGACCGTGGTCATCCGTGCTCTCCTCATCCCTCTCTTCGTCTACCAGATCAAGTCTCAGCGCAAGATGCAGCTGCTGCAGCCGGAGATCCAGCGTCTGCAGGCCAAGTACAAAGGCAAGAAGGATCAGTACTCGCGGCAGGCCATGGCCGAAGAGCAGATGACCCTGTTCCGCGACAACAAGACCAGCCCGTGGGCATCGTGTCTGCCGCTGCTTGTGCAGATGCCGATCTTCTTCTCGCTCTTCCGTGTCATCCACAATATGCCGAAGGTCGCCAGCGGCGACATCGGAGCCATCGGCGGCTTCACTCAGCAGTTGGCGGTCCAGGCGGAGAACTCCTCGATCTTCGGCATCCACCTGTCAGAGACCTTCGGCAGCGATGGTGTCGCGGTCAAGCTGCTGACGGGCGTCCTCATCGTCGTCATGGCTGCGACCATGTTCATCACGCAGAAGCAGATGATGGCGAAGAACATGTCCGAATCGGCCATGGCCAACCCGATGATGCAGTCGCAGAAGATGCTCCTCTACGTTATGCCGCTCGTCTTCGGCATCGGCGGCATCTACTTCCCGCTCGGTGTTCTCATCTACTGGCTGGTCTCGAACACCTGGACCATGGCCCAGCAGCACATGGTCATCCGCAATATGCCCGCTCCCGGCTCCAAAGCGGAGAAGGAGATGCTCGAGCGCAAGGCTCGCAAGGGCAAGACAGTGAAGCAGAATGATATCAAGGGTGAGACCGTTGCCGAGGAGGCCCCGAAGAAGAGCGGCCAGCGGCAGCAGCCTGTGAGCAAGAACCGCAAGAAGAACAAGAAGCGCTGAGGACGAACATGACCGAAGAGAAGATCGACGAGACCTCCGAGCAGACGCCGGAGGAGACCTCGACGAAGCCCAGCCGCGCCGAACTCCTCGAAGAAGAGGGCGAGATCGCCGCGGACTACCTCGAAGAGCTGCTCGATCTGGCCGATATCGACGGTGACATCGACATCGACGTCGCCGACGGTCGCGCCCAGCTGTCCATCGTCTGCGAGGACGAGGAAGACACGAACCTCGGCACTCTCGTGGGCAAGGACGGACGCACCCTCGGTGCTCTGCAGGAGCTCAGCCGCCTGGCTGTGCAGACGCAGACCGGTCAGCGCTCCTGGTTGATGCTCGATATCGACGGATTCCGCAACAACCGTCGTGAGGAGCTCATCAAGAAGGCGCAGCGCGCCATCGACGAAGTCAAGGACGGCGGTGAGGAGTTCGCCTTCAAGCCGATGAACAGCTTCGAACGCAAGATCATCCACGATCAGGCGGCACGTGCCGGTCTGGTCTCCGAGTCCGAGGGAGAAGGCGACGGTCGTCATGTCGTCATCCGGCCCGCCGATGACTGACCTGAACGAACCCGAATCCGATCTTCCCGAGATCGAAACGCCTCCCGCCGGCACCGAGGAGTACTTCGGTGCGGCTTTCCCCGCGGCCCAGCGCTATGCCGAGCACCTGGCGACCACCGGCATCGAATGGGGCCTCATCGGCCCGCGTGAGGTCGACCGGCTGTGGACGAGGCACATCCTCAACTGCGCCGTGGTCGCCGAATACATCGACGACGGTGACGTCGTCGGTGATGTGGGCAGCGGTGCGGGTCTGCCTGGCATCCCGATCGCATTGCTGCGCCCGGGGGCCAAGGTCGTGCTCATCGAGCCGATGGAACGTCGCGTCGAATGGCTGAGGATGGTCGTCGACGACCTGGGCCTGGAGAATGTGCGGATCGTCCGAGCCCGCGTCGAAGAGCTCGTGGACGAGGAGATGTTCACGGTCGTCACCGCTCGCGCTGTCAAGGCGATGACGACTCTCATCGAATGGACTCGCGAAGTCATCAGCCCCGGAGGACGGATCCTCGCTCTCAAGGGCGCTTCTGTCGAGGGTGAGCTGCTCAAAGCGAAGAAGCTGATCAAACGCTATCGTCTGTCGCAGCCCACGGTTCACGTCGTCGATGGAGGCGGCCTCCTCGATGTCCCGAGTCGTGTCGTCGAGATCGTGAAGAAATAGTACGAAGTAGAGTTGGTCTAGGCTGGATCAGAGTCTTGTGAAACCGATGGATGATGGAGTGCGCCCTATGCCGATCATGGACGAGTCGTCTCCCATTGGTGCCGCGATCGCCCGGGACAACCGGCGTGCGGATCGACTGTCGCAGACGACCTTCCCACGGCCGGACTCGACTCGGATCTTCACGATCGCGAACCAGAAGGGCGGCGTCGGGAAGACCACGACGGCGGTGAACATCGCAGCGGCCCTGGCCAATCAGGGTCTCAATGTGCTGCTCATCGACATCGATCCGCAGGGCAATGCGAGTACCGCACTGGGGATCGACCACTATTCCGAGGTCACGAGCATCTACGATGTGCTCATCGACGACGTGCCGATGCGCGAAGCGGTCGCGCAGTGCCCGGATTTCGATACGCTCAGATGTGTTCCGGCGACGATCGACCTCGCGGGCGCCGAGATCGAACTGGTGTCCCTGGTGGCCAGGGAACAGCGTCTGCAGCGTGCGCTGGGCATCTACCTCAGGGAAGAGGAGGAAGCCGGCCAGCGCGTCGACTATATCATCGTCGACTGCCCACCGAGTCTGGGCCTGCTGACCGTGAATGCCTTCGTGGCCGCCCGTGAGGTCCTCATTCCCATCCAGTGTGAGTACTACGCGCTGGAAGGCTTGAGCCAGCTTCTCAAGAACATCCAGCTCATTCAGAAGCATCTCAATCCTGAACTCGCGATCTCCACTATTCTGCTGACGATGTACGACGGCCGGACGAATCTCAGCGCGCAGGTGGCCGAGGACGTCCGCACACATTTCCCGGAGCAGGTGCTCGGAACCGCGATTCCTCGCTCGGTGAGGATCTCCGAAGCTCCGAGCTACGGGCAGACCGTCATCTCATATGACCCACACTCGAGCGGTGCACTCTCGTACCGTGAGGCCGCCGAGGAAATTGCGAATCGAGGAGTAAGTCGTGGCTGAACGCAAGAAACGGGGTCTGGGTCGAGGACTCGGAGCTCTGATTCCAGACGCGAACTCCAACGAGCGTCCTGTCGACGTCTTCTTCTCCGGAGGAGAGACGGAACGGGAGGGTGAGCAGACCCAGAAGAGTTCACGGACGGCACGCAATGACCCGGCCGCGTCGATGCAGTCGTCCCGCCGTCGCAAGACCAAGGCGGGCTCTGGGCCGAAGACCGCGAACACCGAAGAGTCCACAGGTACGGCGGACACCGGAGCCGGTACGAAGTCCGGCGGTGCGACGAAGACGTCCACCGGCAATGCAAAGACCTCGGACTCGAATTCTGCCAAGGCGAGCTCGGCTTCGGCGAAGGCCGGTGCTTCGAAGGTCGGTTCAGCGAAGACCTCGAAGGCAGAGTCGATTTCTGCCAAGTCCGGCGCATCGAAAACCGCTGCATCGAAGAGCGGTACGTCTCAGCCGGTGGGCGCGAAGGCGGGTGCAACGAAGTCGTCCGGTAAGTCCGCCGGCACTCAGGCAGCGAGTTCGAAGGCCAGCGGAACGAAGTCCTCCTCGTCCTCGACCAGAGCGGCTAACTCATCGACCTCTACGAAGGCGTCGGCAAAGGCGGGTTCTGCCAAGGCACCCTCAACGGGCTCTTCGCCGTCGAAGCCTTCTGAATTGGCCGAATCACCTGTCGAGCCCGAATCTGCGGCTCAGACGGCGCGCTCGGTCGATGATGGCATCAAGGGTGATCGTGAGGCGCGTACAGGCTCTGAGGCCGAGTCTGCGGCCGTTGCGGACGTCCTCGAGGACGTGCGTGAGACTCATCCTGGCGTGTTCACATCATCAGGTCACGACAACACCGATGAAGCAGCAACTGGTTCGTCGGAGGACGTCGGCGGCGTGGATACCAATGGAGCGGCACGCAAGAAAACTACTGATGTAGTGTCATCTGGCGGTGGCCGGAGCCCCGAGACCGCGCCTGCCGCTGAAGCGCCGGTGGCTGCGACTCCTGCTGACTCGGTCCCAGGTGTCGGTGAATCCGGCAAAGACGACGAAACCGGCGATATTGATGAAGCCGACGACAGTTCGGCAAGCGATTCAACAGACTCTGATCAGGCTTATGCCGGTGTTGAGTCGATCCCGGACACGGAATTCGGTGAGATCGAAGTCGATCTCATCGATGCGAACCCGCGGCAGCCCCGTACGGTCTTCGACGAAGATCTGCTCGCCGAACTCGTCCACAGCATTCGCGAGATCGGCGTCCTGCAGCCCGTTGTCGTTCGCCAGAAGCCGAGCGATCGGAGCCGCTTCGAACTCATCATGGGTGAGCGGCGTCTGCGCGCTACGAAGGATGCGGGTCTGTCAACGATCCCCGCGATCATTCGCTACGTCGAAGACACCGATCTTCTCCGCGACGCGCTTCTTGAGAACCTTCACCGCGCAGAGTTGAATCCCTTGGAAGAGGCTGCGGCATACGGACAGCTGCTCGAGGACTTCGGCTGCACTCAGGAGGAGCTGTCCGAACGTATCGGACGATCACGTCCGCAGATCTCCAATACTCTTCGTCTTCTGCGTCTGCCTCCATTGGTTCAGCGTCGAGTTGCGGCCGGCGTTATTTCGGCCGGTCATGCGAGGGCCATCCTTGGTCTGCGGGACCCGGAGCATATGGAAGTTCTGGCGCAGAGGATTGTAGCAGAGGGACTTTCGGTCAGGGCATCCGAAGAAGCGGTCGTCCTGCTCAATCGCGGTGATTCGATCAATGTTTCACGTGCAACATCGAAGGTTGCTCCTGAATTCTTAGCAGTGGCGGAGCGTCTCGGGGACCGTCTGGATACGAAGGTGAACATCTCCGTCGGTAAGAAGAAGGGCAAGCTGAGCGTCGAGTTTGCGAATCAGGAGGATCTCGACCGCATTCTCGGCCTGTTGGGAATCAGCGAGGCTGCTAGCGAATAAGAGTCTTTGAGTTCCTGATCGTTTCGAGCTCGGAACCCCGGCGATTTTGTTCGCCGGGGTTCTCTTCTTTTCGCACGACGAGCGCAGTATGCATCCGGATATGCAATATGGCGTTGGGGTGGGGTCCCGCTCGGTCGTCCTCGCGTCTCTTGGCGTTTCACGTGTAACATTTCGGACTGAACTCCACGGCGTCGGCCCGATGCGCGCTCTTCTTCCAGTAGAAGAACCGCGATCCGCTTGTAGCTTCCAGGTAAGCGATAACTGTCACGGTTTCACGTGAAACATAGTTTCTGGTCAAATCTCCGGCCATGAAGTTGCATTATATGTTCACATAGCAGCTGGTTGACGGCCGCATTTCGTGGTAATTGAGCGTTGTCGAAGCTCCAGCCGGTTCGCGATTCGACATCAGGCGCCTGTCATTGCAAATCGGTAGGTGGTTGTCTTATGAGAGGTGCAAGCGTTCGTCTGCAGATGGCACCTCGTTCTGACGTATCGTCCTACAAGACTCTTCGAACGAATTGCTAAAGGGGACGCGTCGGTAGTGTGCCAGCTTTGAATTATCGTGCCCGAAGGGTGCGTCCAAGGGTCTTCTATCGCGTCCAATATTGTGGGCTAATGAGTCGCTGATGAGTCCATATACAGAGCCCAAACGGTTTCACGTGAAACATTCCTTAGCCGCGCAAATTTCGCTTGTTCGGGTGTCTTTGGAATCCCCCAATCGATGCGGAGCCGCAACCGGGTTGATTGAAGTTTTTCCTGCAACAGGTTCGACGTTCGGTTCTCTCAGCTTTGCACTCGTTTCACGTGAAACGGGATCAGCCGTGGCTATAAGGACGATGTTTGGTCGGTTCGACGTCTTTCATACGTTGTATGTGCAGTATTCGCAATATCTTGCTGAGAGTACGCGTCGGACCTGACTGGGAAGACCATTACGACGATCGTATAGGAGAACGAGGCTGGCTCAGTGAGTTGGCGCTAAGCACTTTGTGTCCGTATCGGTTGGTCTCCGGACACAACCAGATGACGAACCGATATCAGAGGGGGCATATTGACTAGCGTTTATGGTCTCAGCTGCTTCATCAGAGCGGCTCTACAGTATGACGAATGGACCGCGCTCGTGTGGTGACGCTCGGTCAAGATCGGTCTTAAGCTTCATCCGGATGGTATTGAATGTGGCACCAGGTGTTGCAGTCAGGGTCGTCTTCGGATCTGTAGTTTCACGTGAAACATGCGCGCGCTCCTTCACAGGTTGGCCAGCACATGTGAACGTGGAGGGTGGTACTGAACGGACTGAAATACACCACACGCAACCGGAAGACCGCGTCGTGAGCTACTCGCTCCACGTGCAACTTGTTCCTCGGGAGCCGTCGGTTGTGATGCTGGTGGGTGACAGTACGTGGACTAGAGATCTAAATCTACCTGGTGGTCGGATCGGACGGCAGCTCGACGATATCAATTGTTAAGGCCGCAGTACTGGGAGCCCCCCCGGCAGCCTGATATCCGACTCCGCGCCAGAAGGAGCCCACGCCGAAGTTCAAGCGGGGTGGTTCTGTGTTCCACGTGAAACATTCCCCCGTGGTACACTCTCCCGGTAGCTGATGCTGGCCGCGAGCCATGATCTGCGATCGTGACATCTGCTCGTTGGCGGATAGGGCCGTATGACGGACTAGGAGCGGAAAGGCCGATTGAAAGCGACCACCACTCTCTGTAGAGAAGTATATGTGAGCTAATGAATGATCGATATACACCCTGGACGAGGGGCACCATCTAACTGAACGAGATTTGGACTGAAGTCCGTTTCACGTGAAACGGCAGTAACGAAGCAATGGATCCTTCGGCGGCAACAGAGGCTCGACACAATTGGCGCTGGGTGAGCGCACCAATGATGTATGTGTGTTGACATCGGAGTGGGATTCGGTATCCGCTCCAAGCGCGGCAAAGGTGGATGTCCAACGTGCGTTGGCATGGCAAGTGCTACAGACTGTTTCACGTGAAACACGGGCAGAAAGACGAACTGGCCATCTCACCTTGGGGTCTCTGGCTCTGGGTCTGATTGTTCGTAACACTGAGCGCCGAAGTGGAAGTAGCAGAATATATCAGTTGAGAACCGGATGGAAGTCGGTGGCGCGTGTAGATCAGATCGAGTTCGTGAATGAGTTGAAGCGGGCAGTGTGAGTGCCGAAGCCAGTTAGCTGTCGTCGATAGCGGAGGTCTTCGGGCCTGTGGCCATAGCGGTATCAGCACAACGCGAAATTCTGGTATTGAGCTGTGATCGCCCCGTCTGGCTGGGAGAGAGCCGAATGGAAGAAGGTTCAGCCGAAGGCCTTGATCTCTTCAAGGCTGAGTGTACCGGTCTGAGGATCCTTATCCTCAAGAATGTAGAGACGCTGTAACCCGACCGCAATTCCGTCCGCAATGGAATCACGAATATTCGGATCCTGTAGGCGATCCCGATCATCTTCGTTCGTGAGGTAGCCGGTCACGACGTGGATCTTCGGTGTCTTCAGACGCTTGAGCGATGACCACGTACGGGCATGAGCCCGGCAGTCCAACATGCCGGTCCTTGCGACGACCTCCCCTTGGATGAGTTCTGCAAGCTTCTGCCCGGTCGGAGAGTTCAGGTCGGACTTGCGTTCATGTCCGAAATAGAAGGTTGCGATACCGTTGGCATCCTTTGACTTACTGACATCGGCCGTCACTGTGATGACAGCAGAAGCGCCAAGACCATCGGCCCTGTTGACTTCGGCGGCATCGCCCTCGAGCAAGATCGCCCCGGCGCCGATCGCCTCAAGACGGCCGACAAGGCGATTTGCTATATCGGAAGTGACCTGACGCTCGAGTTCGGACTGCTCCTCGGTCATTGGAAGAGTCTCGAAATCTACAACTGTAGTTGCTGCCTCGATGACAAAGGTTCGCCCCACGAGAGACGTGCCGGAGGCTGCTACTCGGGCGCGTTCCTGGAGGGCGAAGAGATTGCCGGTGTCTTGGTTGCGATCGATGGCGGCGAGTCCACGCAGGGTCTGGGGTCCCGTGACACCGTCGACCTTCGTGCCCAGGCTCATCTGGAGTTCCTTGACCGCGGCTTCGGTGAGGGCGGCGTATTCGGAGTCGATGCGGCCCGGATAGAACCCGAGCCCGGCCAGTTGGGTCTGGAGGCGGACGACATCGTCGCCTGTGAGGACCCTGACGGGGTCAAAACGGAGGACACGATCACCTAGCTGGAATCGCGCCTGGTCCAGCTCTGAGAACGTCTCAGGGCCGAGCACACCGTCGCAGAGAATTCCTCTGTCCTGTTGGAACTGTCGTACTCCGAGTTCGAAAGCTCGATCGAAATCGGCCGATGCGACGTCCCCGACACTGAGTCCCAGCCGGGCCATCTGTGATTTGAGGGTGGGCAGCATCTCGGAAATGTCGCCACGCGAATAGCGTGGTTGGTTTGTATTCGTCAATGCGTTGCCAATCGTGTGTGAAACGGGTCGAGGGTCGGTGTGCTGGTGCAGGTGTATGCGTGCAGGTGCAGATACGCCTAAGGCGCCTGTTGATACTACAACAGGCGCCTTAGAGATCGATCAGATGAAGTCGGAGAGCTCATCTTCGAGGGCAGGCTTCGGTCGTGCACCGATGATGGTCTTGGCGACTTCCCCGTCCTTGAAGACGTAGAGGGCCGGGATCGAGGTGATTCCGTAGGTGCTTGCGGTCTCAAGGTTCTCGTCGGTGTTGACCTTGACGACATTGAGCTTATCGGCGTTCTCCTCCGCGATCTGGTCGACGATCGGGCTGACCATGCGGCAGGGTCCGCACCAGGGTGCCCAGAAATCGACGAGCACGGGCTTATCGGACTTCAGAACGGTCTCTTCGAACGTGGCGTCAGTGACTTCTGTCGACATGAGCAGCCTTTCTCTTCAGGAGCGGTTTTCTCTATCAGGAACAGTGGGTCTGTCGGTTTCATTCCCCACTCGCCCGTGGGCGGTGGTGGTCAGGACCCGACGGGAGCGGCCTCGGCTATCGCGGGCTTCTGTGCCGCCTCGAGGTCTGCGAGGTAGTGTTCGGCATCGAGAGCTGCAGAGCACCCGGATCCGGCCGCAGTGATGGCCTGACGGTAGACCGAGTCAATGACATCTCCGGCGGCGAAGACACCTTCGACCGAGGTCTTCGACGAGCGTCCATCCACGCGGAGGTAACCGTCGGCGCGGAGGTCGAGCTGATCGGCAAACAGGCTGGTGCGCGGATCCGATCCGATAGCCACGAACATGCCTGTGACCGGCAGTTCCGAGGTCTCGCCTGTGACGGTGTTGCGGATGGTCAGTCCCGTGAGCGAATCCTCACCGTGGACCTCGGCGACCTCACTGTCGAAAAGGAACTCGAGCTTCTCGTCGGCCCTGGCCCGATCCTGCAGCGCCTGCGACGCGCGCAGCTCCTGGCGACGGTGGACCAGAGTGACCTTCGAGGCGAAACGGGTGAGGAATGTTGCTTCCTCGAGAGCGGAGTCGCCACCACCGATGACGGCGATGTGCTGGTCGCGGAAGAAGAATCCGTCGCAGGTGGCACACCAGCTGACTCCGTGGCCGGAGAGCTGCTTCTCGTTCGGCAGACCCAGCTCGCGATAGGCCGAACCGGTCGCGAGGATGACGGCCTTCGCCGTGTAGCGGGCGCCCAGTGCGGTTTCGATCTCGTGCGCGCCGGGGTTGAGCCTGAGACTCGAGACATCGTCGTAGATCACTTCGGCGCCGAACTTCTCGGCCTGCTCACGCATGCTCTCCATGAGTTCCGGGCCCTGCACCCCTGCGGGGAATCCGGGGAAGTTCTCCACATCGGTGGTGTTCATGAGTTCGCCGCCTGCGGTCACCGATCCGGCGATCACCACGGGTGAGAGGTTCGCACGCGCTGCGTAGACAGCTGCGGTGTAGCCGGCCGGCCCCGACCCGATGATCACCAGTTGAGTATCAGTCATGTGAAAAGATCCCTGTTTCTGCTTGCTGTGCCCGGCGCGTCACGGCGTGTCGCGCGGAATGACATTCGTACCTATAACCGTACGGTGCCGAAGACTATTCCGCACCTGTCCGCCTCGAACCAGGCTGCGATCGAACGACCGGCGAGCCGGCGTTCGAACAGTGAGGCCTGCGGTGGCCTACTTGAATGAGACCGAGCTGATGGTCGCTTTGTATCCGCCTTCGGTCTGTGGAAGCTCGGTCACCCAGAGGATGAGCGTGTCCGTGGTGACCTTCTCGTCGAACTTGACCGTGACACCGCCGTCGGAGTCGAAGGTGCCTTTCCCGATGACCTTCGCGTCCTCAGGATCGTCTCCGTCGCGGATCTCGAACTTTCCGCCGGAATTGTCCGAAAAGACCTTGGCCTGGCTGACGGTCGCCTCGTCCTCGAATTGGAAGAGCAGTCCGACGCCCGACTTCAAGTTGCCGAACTCGGCCGAGTTGTAGCGGTCGGTGTTCCATGAGCCCGCGGCCTTCGGGATCACGTTCTCGGTTTCGCTGTCGTGTTCCTCACCATCGCCCTCGGGGTCGAGCGACTCGACAGAATCGATCGTCACCGGCTCGGCCTTCGGAGACTTCGTCTCCTTCTTCTTCGTCGGCTCTTCGCTCGGCGCGGACGACTCGGTCACCGGCGTCGACTCGTCGTCGCCGGAGTTGAGATTGATGACGACGATGCCGAACACGATGACCGCGACGACGACGAGACCGAGGACCAACCACAGGAACGGCTTGCGTGTAGCCGCCGGATCACGGTCCTCAGTGCCTGGGCCGCCCGACGAACCGGATCCGCCGGCGGAACCGCCGCTCCCGGCGGCACTGTGTCCAGCCCCAGTCGCGGCAGCACCGGCTCCGGTCCCGGCGGAACTGTGTCCAGCCCCGGTGCCGGAGGAACCGCCTGCAGCAGCCCCGGCACCCACGGCCGCGGCCCCTGCTGCGCCGGCCGCTGCCGCGCCGAAACCGGCCGAGCGTGCCGACGGCTTCGTGCCTTCAGCGGATTCGCTGTGCTGCCGACGGGGTGCACCTGCAGCCTTGCGTTGGGCCGGCTTGACCGAAGACGAACTTGCGGCCGGACCGGAACCCGTCGACGCACTCGCTGATGAGCCGGCCGACGAACCGCCACCCGTCGATGACGTCGTGTTCGCGGCCGAGCCCGGACCCGCCTCGGCGACGGTGTCCGGCGACAGCCGGCGCATCTCCTTCGGAGGAGAGGAGGCATTGGCCTCCTGCTGCCGAGTCGCGGAACTCGCTTCGAAGGCGGCCAGGCGCCTGCGCGCCTCGTCCTCCTTCGCCTTCGCAATGCGGCGCTCGCGTTCGTACTCTCGCCGCTGGTGTTCGCGCTGCTGTTCGTTCGTCTCGAACATCCCGCCGAGGAACCAGGATCCGTCGTCCTCATCCTCTTCGTTGTCCATGATCACGCGGGTGTCGTTCTCATCACCCTCGTCCTCCGGGACGATCTCGAGAGCCTGAGTGTCCGGGTCGGGATCCTCCTCCCGGCTCATGATCGGGGTCGTGAGGTTCTCGTCGTATTCGTGAGCGGCGTACGCCGAATACTCGGAGTAGGTCTGTTCCGGCTCCCATTCCTCCCACTCCTGGGCGGCGTTGTCGAGCTGCTCTTTGCCGATGGGGAAGCTCGAGGCCTCACGCATCTGCATCCGATCGGCGTAGCGGCCCGTGGTGTTCCCGACGACTCCCGCGGCCAGACCGCGTGTGCCGGGTCGGGTGATGCCGATGCGGACGAGAGCGGCCTGCACCTGGTCCTCACTGGCCCCGGCCGAGCCGTCGGGGCCGGAACCGATCGACCGGGACCGCGGTGCCGGCAGACTCGTCGCCTCATCGAAGCTGCGCGGAGAGCTGTCGAAGAGAGTGTCGTTTTCGGTCGCCGGGGCGCGGTTGACATAGCGCAGGAGCTGCGGGTCCCAGTCGTCGATGTAGCCGAGCACCTCGGCGACCGACCCGGGCCCGGGGTCCGAACCGGTGATGATGCCGCTGACGAAGTCGTCGAGTTCGTCGGAGACCTCGGGGTTGAGAGCCTTGACCCGCGCGATCCGGGCATTCTCCTTCTCTGCCGGAGGAATGCCGTCGAAGGCCTCATCGCCGGGCCAATACCCGGTCAGAGCCGTGTAGAAGAGCTGGACGAGAGCCAGCGCGTCCCGCCGTGATGCCTTCGTCGGCGAGTAGTCCGTCTGCTCGACGAGCCCGGTGTCCAGCGCCAGTGCCGCATCGACGCCGATGCCTGCGATGACCACCGCACCCTTCGAAGTCAGACCCACCACGCTCGGGCGCAGGAACATGTGGAACAGTCCGCGCCTGGCCGAGGTCACCAAGGCCGAGCCGACCTCGCCGATGAGGGCGCAGGCGGCGTCGACGGGCAGCGGCGAACGCGGCAGGATCTGATTGCACGGGGTGACCGCGATGCGTTTGATGACGATGTAGTCCAGCCCGTTCGAATGACCGACGTCGAGCGTCGGGGCGATGCGCGGATCACCGAGGATCGACACACGGCGGGCTGCTTCGAGGACATCATTGGATCCATCGGCATCGGCGACGAGGATGAGGACGGGTTCGTCGAGGATCGCGTCCAGGCCTGTGCAGACGGCGCCGACATCGGGCTTCTCGGGCAGCCAGCGACGGTCGACAGTCGATACGACGTAACGGCCGGCCACCACCATGCCGGGTTCGATATCGATCAGGGCGACCACCTCCGGTGGGGATTGAAAGGGATCAGGCTGCTTTTCTTAGTTTTCCAGCAACCACGTCAATAATCGAATGCAACTCTCTGACTCTGAGCAAATAGCAAGCTCCGATGAAGAAGGCGAGCATCACGATTCCCACGCCTGCCGTCGAGGCCAACGCCGGCCAGCGGCCGGAGAGAGCGAAGTCCGGGAAGAAGCTGAGGAGTCCGAAGCCGGCACCGCCGGCGACGATGGCCGCGAGGAGGAACTTGAAGTGTGAGGTGAGGATTTCGCGCAGATCGATTTCGCCGAGGCGCTTCTTCAGGACTGCGAACGAGATGATCATCGCCATGAGGTAGCCGAGGCTCATGATCAGACCGATGATCGCCACGGTCACCGACTTCGGGAAGATCGATGCCGAAAGCACCGCCAGGGACTGGAAGACGATCTGCGGCAGCTGGATGAGGAACGGAGTCTTCGCGTCTCCGTAGGCGTAGAACACGCGCTGTGCCAGATAGTTCGCGCTGAAGGGAACGAGGCCGAAGACCATCGTGATGATGACCAGACCGATGGCCATAGCCTGCTCGCGACCAGGACCGGCGATGATCATCGCCACCGGCGAGGCGAGGACGACGAGGGCGGCGAGGGCGAAGGCATTGACCATGCCGACCATCCGCACACCCATCGAGAAGTCGCCGACCACCGCCTCGGTGTCCTCATCGGCCGCATTCTTGGCCAACGAGGTGAACAGGGCGGTCGCCAGGGACACCGCGATGAGCGAATGCGGGAGCATGAAGACGAGGTAGGCGTTCGTATACGCCGTGTTCGCGGCGTTGCCGTCGCCGGGAACAGAGGCTCCCGAGGCGACGCGGGAGATGATGAGGAATCCGATCTGGCCGATGAGCATCGCCGCGAATGTCCAGAACGCGACCTTCCCGGCCGACCCCAGGCCGACTCCGCGGAAGCCGAACGTCGGCTTGTATTTGAAGCCGATCCGTTTGAGCGGCCAGATGAGGATGAGCGCCTGAGCGACGACGCCGAGAGTCGCGGTGCCGGCGATGAGGGCGATCTTCTCTGGCGTCCACGTGTCGAGGTTGTGCGGGGAAGCGTCGTTGCTGCCGAAGACGAGGATGAAGACGGCGAGGCCGGCGATCGCGACGACGTTGTTGAGCACGGGTGCCCACATGTAGGGGCCGAACGAGGATTTCGCGTTGAGCACCTGACCCAGCAGCGTGTAGAGGCCGTAGAAGAACAGCTGCGGCAGGCACCAGTAGGCAAACGCGGTGGCCAGAGCCAGCTGCTCGTGGCTCCACCCGGAAGAGTAGAGCCACACGAGCAGCGGTGCCGCCAGTGTCGCGACGACGGAGACCAGGCCGAGCATGAGGAAGGACAGGGTGAGCAGACGGTTCGTGAAGTCCGTGCCGCCGTCCTCACGCTTCGAAGCACGCACCAGCTGCGGGACGAGCACGGCGTTGACCACACCGCCGGCGAGCAGCATGTAGAGGGTGTTGGGCACCTTGTTCGCGACGTCGAAGGCGTCGGCCTGCACGTAGACCACGCCGATTGCCATGGCCAGCATCGAGGCCTTGACGAATCCGAGGACGCGGGAGGTCAGTGTGCCCGCGGTCATGATCGCCGAGGACCGGGCCAGGGATGAGAAGCCGGACACGTTCTACCTCTTTTCGTTCTCGTCGGTCTGAGCGCGGGCCATCGCATCGGCCAGCTGGTCTTCGGGGATCTTGGGGCGACCTCGGGCGATCGTTTTGACCAACCCGATCACGAACACTGCGGCCAAGGCCAATCCGATCACCGCTGTGCCGATGTTCTCCCAGTCGGCACGCACTCTGACCATGAGCGATTCGTGTTTGGGTAGGACGACGTCGTCGGCCGAGACCATTTCGATCGTCGTCGGAACGTCCGCATTGGCCAGCCCTTCGACGGGCACGTCGACGCGCATCGTCTCCGCCGGCGGCACCTTCACGGTCGTCGTCTCCTGCGCCCGCAGCTGCGGGGTCGCCGGTTTCATCCGGATCCTCAGGCTCGCCTCGGCGGGGGAATCATTGACGATCGTCACCGGGATCGTCGTCTCCTCCCCGGTTACGAGGAGAACCGAGGATCCCTTCCGCAGGTGCAGGCTGTCCATGAGCTTCGTGCTCTGCTCACGCGCCGCTCCCGCACAGATGTTCGCGTTCCTGCCCAGGGTCCACGCCGCCGAGGTGCAGCTGAGCAGCTCCCGATCCATCCGGATGTCCGCGCTGTCCCGATCGGTGAAGACGCTGTTGAAATCCTCCTGCTCGGCCCTGGTCTGGCCCAGGGAGCGCACGGCCCGCGCACGGATGTGCGGTGCGTCGGAGTCCGACTGGAGCAGTCCGCGCTGAGTGGAGGGAGAGTCGAGCAGATCGTCGACCCCGGTGGGGGCGATCCAGGGCGCGGAGGAGAGCATCTCGATCGTGTCCTCCCATCCCGCCGAGGCGGCCGCGCGTGGGAGCGGAACGAGCAGTTCGCGTGTGCGGTAGGGGGCTTCGGATTGGATCGCCGCCGACTTCGCGACGAGCTCGGACAGCGCCGAGGCGGGATGATCGGCAGCGATCGCCTCGGCGCTCTGATCCGTCAGCCCCGTGTCCGTGACGAGGGTGTCGATCGTCGACTCCCCATCGTCGGTGGTCGTCGTCTGCGAATGCGCATCGTCGCGGATGCCGGTCGTCGACGGCTGCTGTTCATCGCTGACGATCGCGGTGGAGTTACCCGTCTTCTCCAGTGCGCGCAGGCCGGACTTCGTCGCGCTGCCGGCCACCGGCCAGGCGATGTCCGTCCGGGCGTCGGGGAACACATCGGAGACGATCGATCGCTGCTTCTGCGCGAAGTCGCCGAGCCGGTCGATCTTCGTCCCGCGCAGAGCGCTGAGGTCCGGATCGCCGAAGGGCAGGGCGACGATCGTGTGCTTCTGCGCCTCGGATACGAAGTCCTGATACCAGGAGTCCAAGCGTTTGCGCTGATCCTCTTCGGCCTTGAGCTCGGCCGCGCTGGCGTCCTCGTCGGTGTCCTCGGCGGCTCCGGCAGGCGGGGTCTGCGCCTCCGCACCGTCCTTGTCCGCAGGCTCTTCGGTCTCTTCGGGGGCGTCGCTGTCGGGCGGTTCGGCGATCGCGGCTTCGAAGGAGGTCAGCACCCGCGGGTCGATGGCCAGTCCGAGCTTCTTGTGCTCGAGCAGCTTCTTCACCGTCGCGAGCGAACCGCCGTCGGCGATGGCATCGTCGAGGCGGTCGGGGCTGATGAGCCCACCCTCCGAGTGCCCGGGCAGGGTGACGGGTGCGAGCAGACTGACCTTCGTCTGATCGAACTTCGGGCTCGGGTACCACGTGGTGAAGCCGATCTGGGAGGCACGCAGTCCGGTGGAGTCGCCGAGCTGCACGGCCAGTCCCCGCGGACCCCATGAGCTCACGGGCGAGGACTTGCTCAAGCCGAGATCGTCGGCGGGGACTTCGAAAGTGAACTCATACGAGGCGCCGGGGTCGATCTTCTCATCGAAGGTCGCATCGACTTCGGGTGCCTTGGAGTCGTCATCGCTGCGGTTCTTCTCGGCCTTCTTGCGGGCCTCCGGTCCGTCGTGTTCGAGGTCGGCGATGGTCCGGTGCCGTGCCTGACTCTGCTTCCACGCGCTGATGCGCGATTCCGAATCGAGGGTGCGCGTCGACATCTCGAGTCCCAGGCTCGGCTTCTCGATCGCCTTCTTGGTGCCGTTGGACACGAGCCCGCGGACCGTGAGCGTTCCCTTCTCATCGACCCAGGGGGTCACCTCGTCGATGCGGACCGAGACGCCGGAGCCCTGCGCGGCGTCGTTGCCGGATCCATCGGACGCTGATCCATCGGAGCCGGTATTCGCGGTCGGGCTCGCGGCCACGTTCGTCGTGGCGGCCGTGTTGGTCGTGGCAGCTGCGTTCGCCGCGGTCGCGTTCGCCGCGGCCGCGTTCGTCGTGGCACTCGCCGAGGTGGCCGTGAGGAGCGGAAGTGCGAAAACCGGCCCTGCGAGCAGGAAGAGGATGCTCAGCAGGGCGATGAGGAAACGCGGGCGGCGGACGGGAATGGGTTTCACTGCTCCATTCGGGAGACCATCGGTCGGGCGGCGGCGACGATGCGGCGTTCGTTGGCGAACGAGAGGCGCGAACGCAGCTCATTGAAGGGCACCCATGCCGCATCGATCGCTTCTTGGTCAGGATCATTATCCACGGTCAGCGTTCCCGATTGTGCACGGAGCAGGAAATGGTGGACGAGTTTGTGGATTCGGATGCCGGTGACGGTGAACCAGTAGTCGACGGTTCCCAGGGGGCAGATGATCTGGCCGGCGATCCCGGTCTCCTCTTCGACCTCACGGCGGGCCGCCTCGGCGGGGGTCTCCGTCCCTTCGAGATGACCCTTTGGAAGGCACCATTCGATCCGACCGGCCCGATTGATCCGGGCGATGACGGCCACGGTCAGCCGCGGATGGGAGAAGTCGACGACGATGCCACCGGCGGAGATCTCCTCCACCGTGGTGCGGCGGGACGTTCGGGGTCCCGGCTTGGGCATCGGTGTGGTCATTCTCCTACCTTAGTAGGCGAAGCTTGGAAGTTCCGTGTCATCGGCGCCCGGTAGGCTTATCGTGACGAGAACTTCCGCCTGCCCGCGGGCGGCACTTGCCGGACGAGAAGGACCCAAGAATAAGGAGCTCGGTGGATCCGCAGACCGCGCACACCCGACTGCACGACAAGCTCGACGAACTCGAGCACATCCTCGGCCCGCTGGGTCAGAGGTTCTCAGGGGCCGGATTCGAACTCGCCCTCGTTGGCGGGTCGGTCCGTGATGCGCTGCTCGGTCGCCCGATGCCCGACCTCGACTTCACCACCGATGCGCACCCGGATGACATCCTGGCCCTGATCAGGGACTGGGTCGACACGCATTGGGACATCGGACGCGAGTTCGGCACGATCGGGGCGGTGAAGTCCGGTGTGCAGATCGAGATCACGACCTATCGCGCAGAGGCCTACGAGGCGGACTCGCGCAGACCCGTCGTGCGCTTCGGCACCGATCTCGACGCCGACCTCGTGCGCCGCGACTTCACGATCGGGGCGATGGCGATCCGCCTGCCGGGCAAGACCTTCGTCGACCCGCATCGCGGCTTCGACGACCTCATCGCCGGACACATCCGCACGCCGGGAGCGGCAGCAGACTCCTTCTCCGACGACCCGCTGCGGATGATGCGCGCCGCCCGCTTCACCTCGCAGCTGGGCCTCGACCCCGTCGCCGAGGTGGAAGAGGCGATGACGGCGATGGCCGAGCGGATCGACATCATCTCCGCCGAACGCGTCCAGGTCGAACTGTTCAAACTCATGACAGGCATCGACCCGGCCGCCGGCGTCGACCTGCTCGTGCGCACCGGCATCGCCGATCACGTCCTGCCCGAGGTGGCGGGACTGCGACTGGAGACCGACGAGCACCACCGGCACAAGGACGTCTACCAGCACTCGCTGACGGTGCTGCGTCAGGCCGTCGACCTCGAGGCCCGCTACGCCGCGGCGCAGCAGGAGTCCGGGATGGCCGATGACGACCCGCAGCGGCTGCGGGTGCCTGACTTCGTGGTCCGCTTCGCCGCGCTCATGCACGATGTGGGCAAGCCTGCGACCCGGCGCTTCCAGCCCGGCGGCGCGGTGACCTTCTACCACCACGATGCGGTGGGGGCGAAGCTCACGGCCAAGCGGATGAAGGCGCTGCGCTTCGACAAGGACACGACGAAGGCTGTCGGCCGCCTCGTCGAGCTGCACCTGCGCTTCTACGGCTACGGCGATGCCGGGTGGACGGATTCGGCGGTGCGTCGCTACGTCACCGATGCCGGCCCGCTGCTCTCCCGCCTGCACATCCTCACCCGCGCCGACGTGACGACACGGAACAAGAAGAAGGCCGACCGTCTGGCGTTCGCCTACGACGACCTCGAGGAGCGGATCGAGGCGCTCGCCGAACAGGAGGAGCTTGCGGCGATCCGGCCGGACCTCGACGGCAAGCAGATCATGGCGATCCTCGACATCGAACCATCGCCGCTGGTGGGCAAGGCCTACAAGCACCTCCTCGAGCTGCGGATGGAGCACGGACCATTGGGACCCGAACGCGCCGAGGTGGAGCTGCGGTCCTGGTGGGAGACGCTGGGAGGGTGATCGACCCCCGCTGAGCTCTTCGCAGCGTGGTGCTGATAGCTTCGGTATCGCGTAGATTTGTGCTCGACGTCACAGCATGTGACGGCGGCGATGATGTGAGGAGACAGCCATGACAGTGACCGAGGAGTTCCGGGCAGCCCGAGACCAGCTGATCGAGCTTCGTACCGACTATGAAGCGGCCCGTTCGACGTTCGAATGGCCGCGCTTCACCCACTTCAACTTCGCCCTCGACTGGTTCGACAAGGTCGCCGAGAACAACGACGCTCCGGCTCTGTGGATCGTCGAGCAGGACGGATCCGAGGGCAAGTGGAGCTACGCGGAGCTCTCGGCGCGGTCGAACCAGGTCGCCAACTACCTCCGCCGCGCGGGAGTCAAGCGCGGCGACCATGTCATGGTCATGCTCAACAACCAGGTCGAGCTGTGGGAGACGATGCTCGCCGGCATCAAGCTCGGCGCGGTGCTGCTGCCCGCAACCACCCAGCTCGGTCCCATCGATCTGGCCGACCGCGTCGACCGGGGCCGGGCCGAATTCGTCGTCGCCGGTGCCGCGGATGCCGCGAAATTCGACGACGTCGAGTCCGATGTCGTGCGCATCGTCGTCGGAGCCGATGCCACGCGCCAGCAGGACTACACGTACTCCGAAGCCGCCGAGGAGAGCGCATCGTTCGACCCGCAGGGCCAGTCGCGGGCCGATGACCTGCTGCTGCTCTACTTCACCTCGGGTACGACGTCGAAGGCGAAGATGGTCGCGCACTCGCACGTCTCCTACCCGGTCGGACACCTCTCCACGATGTACTGGATGGGCCTGACCCCCGGCGACGTCCACCTCAATGTCGCCTCGCCCGGCTGGGCCAAGCACGCGTGGTCGAACATCTTCACCCCATGGATCGCCGAGGCCTGCGTGTTCCTCTACAACTACTCGCGCTTCGACGCGAACGCTCTCATGGAGACCATGGACCGGGTCGGCGTGACGAGCTTCTGCGCCCCGCCGACCGTGTGGCGGATGCTCATCCAGGCCGATCTCGGACACCTCAAGACCCCGCCGCAGAAGGCTCTGGGCGCGGGCGAACCGCTCAACCCCGAGGTCATCGACCGGGTCAAGAGCGACTGGGGTGTGCTCATCCGCGACGGCTTCGGCCAAACGGAGACGACCCTGCAGGTCGGCAACTCGCCTGACCAGCCGCTCAAGTACGGCTCGATGGGCAAGGCACTGCCCGGGTTCGACGTCGTCCTCATCGATCCCAGCACGGGCGAGGAAGGCGACGAGGGCGAGATCTGCCTCCGCCTCGATCCCCGACCCATCGGTCTGACCAGCGGGTACTGGAACAATGAGGAGAAGACCGCCGAGGCGTTCGAAGGCGGCGTCTACCACACCGGCGACGTGGCCCAGCGTGACGAGGACGGCTACATCACCTACGTCGGTCGCGCCGATGATGTGTTCAAGGCCAGCGACTACCGGCTCTCCCCGTTCGAGCTCGAGAGCGTGCTCATCGAACACGAAGCCGTCGCCGAGGCGGCTGTCGTGCCCTCGCCGGACCCGGTGCGCCTCGCGGTGCCGAAGGCCTATGTCGTCGTGTCCGAGAAGTTCGCCGCCGACTCCGAGACCGCGCGGTCGATCCTCGCGTACTGCCGGGAGCACCTGGCCCCGTACAAGCGCATCCGCCGCCTCGAGTTCGCGGAGCTGCCGAAGACGATCTCGGGCAAGATCCGTCGCGTCGAGCTGCGGGCACGCGAGGACCAGCTGCACCCATTCAGCGGCGAGCCGGGCGTGACCGGCGAGGAATACGCTGACACTGACTTCGACCTCAAGAGCTGACGGGGGGCCCGATAGCGTTGGCGGCGCTCGTTCAAGGCTGAGCGCGTCTGTGGATCGGTCCTCCGGTCTGCAGACGCGCTTCGCCTTGATCGACGGGATCGGTCCGGTGGAGGCGCGCTTCGTCCGGCGGAATGGCGTGGGATCGGCGAGGTAAGGGAAGACTGAGAGCGTGAATGTGAGCAAACACGCACATGTCATGGTTGATTCTGCCTCGGTGAATTAAAATGCCTGGTGAGAGTTCATGTCAGGGGTTACTCGATATACTATTTGGTAACCTCGGCCGGTGATCGGGCGGGTGGTTCAGCACTTTTTCACGGTCTACTAAAGAAGGCGTGCGAAACTGATTTGCGTCTTTGACCTTTTTCGGACCTCGTCGCCACGCATTGCGGCAGGCTGACTGACCTGGAGGACCTTGGGTGGCTAAGGGACAACACACAGCCAAGAACATCGGCAGAAATACGAAGAATCTGCTCAACTACCCCCGTGCGGGTGTGAGCGGATGGACTCGTTACCTGCCGAGCATCCGCATACTCGTCGTCGGCGGGCTCAGCGTCGTCATCGCGCTGTGCGTGCTCTTCGCGGTGGGATACGCCTCGACGGACATCCCCGAGCCGAACCTCGAGGCGACCGGTCAGACGTCGACGATCTACTACAGCGACGGCAAGACCCCAATCGGCCAGTACAAGGTCGAGGACCGCAAGTCCGTCGAGATCGACGAGATCTCCGAACCCATGCAGAAGGCCGCGATCGCCGCCGAGGACACCTCGTTCTACGAGAACCGCGGCATCTCGATCAAGGGCCTCTCCCGCGCCGTGGTCGGCGTGGCGACGAACAAGTACGCGGGCGGCGGCTCGACGATCACCCAGCAGTATGTGAAGAACTTCTACCTCACGAACGAGCACTCGTTCGACCGCAAGGTCAAGGAGATGTTCATCTCGCTCAAGATCGACCAGCAGCAGTCCAAGGACCAGATCCTCGCGAACTACCTCAACACCATCTACCTCGGCCGCCGCTCCTACGGCGTCGAGGTGGCCGCACAGAACTACTTCGACAAGCCGGCCTCGGAGCTCAACCTCAGCGAGTCCGCACTGCTGGCCGCGATGATCCAGCGCCCGGGTGCCGCCGATCCCTCGGACGACCCCGGTGCCTACCAGGACCGCTTCGACTACGTGGTCAAGAACATGGTCAAGGAAGGCTTCATCACCGAAGAGCAGGCCGCGAAGGTCAAGATGCCCGAGGTGCGGAAGCAGAACAAGGAGTCCTCACTCTCGGGCCAGAAGGGCTACATGTGGGACTTCGTGCGGCGTGAGGCGCTGAAGAAGCTCGACATCGACGAGGCGCAGCTCGACCGCGGCGGATACAACATCGTCACGACCTTCGACAAGGATCGGATGAAGGCCGCCGAGAAGGCCATCAAGACACTGCCGCAGCAGCAGCCCGAGGGCATGCAGGCGGGACTCGTCTCGATCGACCCGGACAACGGCGGAATCGAAGCCTTCTACGGCGGCAAGAACTACCTCGATCAGGCATTCAACGCCTCGACTCAGAGCCACGTCCAGGCCGGTTCGACGTTCAAGCCCTTCGCCCTCGTGGCCGGGCTCGAGAACGGTGTGCGCCTGACCGACTCCTACCCGGGCGCCAGCCCGACGACGTTGAACAACGACGGGACGCCGTGGACGGTCAATAACTTCGGCGGCTCGAGCTACGGCCCGGTCAGCCTGCTCAAGGCGACGCAGTCCTCGATCAACACAGCCTATGCCGCTCTCAACGTCCAGGTCGGTCCGGACAAGACCGTCGACGTCGCCGAACGTGCGGGTCTGAGTGCGAACTGCACCGATAAGGAGATGAAGGCCGGCAACACGGGCGGATGCTCGATCGGTCTGACCCCGAACCCGTCGAACGTGCTCGGTACGCCCAGCGTCAAGCCCATCGATATGGCCTCGGCGTATGCGACGTTCGCGGCGAACGGCGTCCACCATGAGACGCACGCGATCAAGAAGATCAATCAGGGTGCCGAGGACAAGGAAGTGTACAAGGCCGAAACGAAGGGCAAGCGCGTCTTCGACAAGGCCGTCGGTGCAGAGACCTCCTACGCTCTGCAGCAGGTCGTCAACGGCGGTTCGGGCAGCTACGCCCAGAACCTCGGCCGCCCGGCCGCCGGCAAGACCGGTACGACGAACGAGAACAAGGCCGCCTGGTTCTCCGGGTACACGCCGAACCTCGCGACCTCGGTCGTGCTCTACCGCGAGGTCGACGGGAAGTCCGTGTCGATCGGCGCCTTCGGCGGCCGCGGTGAGGTCACCGGTGGTTCGTTCCCGGTGCAGGTCTGGACCGACTACATGCAGCAGGCTCTCCAGGGCGAGAAGGTCGAACAGTTCCCGGCCCGCGGCGAACTGCCCGACAAGCCGAAGCCGAAGAACACCAATGCCCCTGCGGCTCCGAAGCCCGAGCCGAAGGCACCGTCGGGCAGCAACAGCGGCAGCGACGGGGACGACTCGGAGAAGAAGGCACCGATCGAAGAGCCGAAGGACGACGAGGACAAGAACAAGGATTCGGATTCCAAGGGCGACGAGAAGGGCAAGGAAGAGGGCTCGACGGACGGATCCGACGATTCCAAGGACTCCGGTAAGGACAACGGAAGCGACGGCGGTGACGGCGACAAGTCCAGCGGCTCGGACAACGGTTCCGACGATGGAAGCGGTGGCGACACCGGTGGCGGTGACACCGGAGGCAGTGGCGACAGCAACGGTGGCAGTACGTCTAAGGGCGGCGGCAAAGGTGACGGTGGTGGGGACACCACCGACGGCAATGGTGATCCCTTGGACATTGGTGGCTGACCGGTAACCTCGAGTCATGCCTTCGAAGCCCAGCACCCGGATCGCCGAGCCCCTGCTCGGCGGTCCGGTCGGCATTCACCTCGGTGTCGCCGGACGTCGGTTCCGCAGTTCGCAGGCCTACGTCCTCGCTGCGCTCCTCGGGCTGACCACGTTCCTCGGTCTGGCTCTGCAGGGACCGTGTCTGAACTCCGGCTATGCACAGCCATCCGCCTCGGCGAGGATGTGCGCAGGCCCCCTGTCCACGGCGTTCGCCGGTGACGTCAACCCCGAGGAGCTCGGTCGTGCCCACGGCGGAGCGGCGGGTCTGGCCCCGCTCGAGGCCCGCCTCGTCGACCTCCTCCACCTGTTCACGAACGACGTCTCACTCTTCATGGTCGTGGTCCTCCTGCTCAACACGGCCGGGGTCGCGGCCCTCGGCGCGGGACTCCTCGTCCTCGCCCGTGAACGCGCCTGGCTGATCGCGGTCTTCGCCTCACCGCTCATTCTCTTCACCCTGGGCTCGACGCTCGATCCGCTGGCGCTGGCACTCGCGGTGTGGGCGATGGTCCTCTTCTTCGGCGCACCGCCGCTGCGTCCGCGCGGATGGCCGGCCGGAGTCCTGCTCGGCATCGCGACGTTCATCAACCCGCTTGCGCTCCTCGTCCTCCTCGCCCTCACCCTGTCCGGACCGCGTCCGGCCCGCGGACTGAAGCGGCGAGATCCGCGGATGATGGTCGCTTCGGCCACAATCACCTCGGCGATCCTCCTCGTCATCAATATGACGACGATCGACCGGCTGATCCACTGGTACTCCGATGCCGTCGATGGCGGATCGTTCGCCTCGATCCTGCTCATGGCCCAACTCGGCGACAGTGCGCTGTGGGCTCCGCTGTGGATCACCGCCAGCGCCGGCGTGGTCCTCGCCGTGACCGTCAGCCTGTACATGGTCAGGCGCACCGGGTTGGACCCGGCCGTGTCCGCCTGCCTGCTCATCGGCGGCTGCCTGCTTCTCGCACCGGGACTCATGCCGTGGGACAGCCTGTGGCTGCTGCCCTTCGCCGCGCTGGCCGTCCGACGCTGGTGGGTGCTCATCGTCTGGACCGTCGCCGAGGCGGTCTTCGCCGTCGGCATCCAGCTCGGCGACGTCTCCGGCTACGAAGCCGACAAGGGACTCGACCCCGGCTTCGTCGCTCTCTTCGCCCTGCTGCGCCTGCTCGCCCTCGTCCTCCTCATCATCATGGTCGGCGAGAACCTCTACCGGCGCCGGATCCGCGGTGTGCCGGCTCCGGCGGCACCACTTCGGCGACCGGATGCGGACGATGGTCCCGACGGATCGGAAGACCAGCCTCGGCGGGAGAGCGGGGATGACGTTCATCAGGGGAACGACGATTCTCCGCACGAGGACAACCCGCCGCTGGTGGTAAGGAAAGCCACGTGAACGGACATGACAGCGCGCGGGCCATTCGACTAGAATAGTGAGGTCTGTTCCCATTTCGTGACCGATACGGAAGCGGAACGGACAGGCATATACCCTCCTGCCATGGACCGACCATGGCCGCAGAGACCAGAGGAGGTGGGTGACATATGCGTAAGTACGAGCTCATGCTCATTCTTGACAACGACCTCGAAGAGCGGACGCTGGCTGACACCGTGAACAACCTGATCAAGGTTGTCCCGGCTGAGAACGGCACTGTCGACAACGTGGATATCTGGGGACGTCGTCGCTTCGCGTACGAGATCCAGAAGAAGTCCGAAGGCTACTACGTCGTGGTTGATTTCCACGCCGAGCCTGCAACGACCAAGGAACTCGATCGTCAGCTCGGACTCAACGAGTCCGTTCTGCGCACGAAGATCCTCCGCCCGGACGCCAAGTAAGGCATCTCAGCTACCTCGCTTCAAGGAGCATTCAATGGCAGGCGAAACAGTCATCACGGTCGTCGGGAACCTCACCAGCGATCCCGAACTGCGCTTCACACCCAACGGTGCTGCAGTCGCAAACTTCACCGTGGCCTCGACGCCGCGCATCTTCGACCGTCAGGCCAACGAGTTCAAGGACGGGGAGACCCTGTTCCTCCGCTGCTCGGTATGGCGTGAAATGGGAGAGAACGTTGCCGAATCGCTCACGCGCGGTAGCCGGGTCATCGTTCAGGGCCGACTGAAGTCCCGGTCCTTCGAAACCAAGGAAGGCGAGAAGCGCACCGTCATGGAACTGGACGTCGACGAAGTCGGCCCCAGCCTGCGACGCGCCACCGCCCAGGTGACGAAGAACAACCCCGGCGGCGGAGGAAACTTCGGCGGCGGCAACTTCGGCGGAGGCCAGGGCGGAGGCGGCCAGCAGGGCGGCTTCGGCAACCAGCAGTCCTCCGGATGGGGCAACAACCCGCAGGGCGGCCAGCAGGGCAACCCGCAGGGCGGTCAGCGCCAGGGCGGCTACAGCCAGGGCAGCAACAACGGTCCCGCCGATGACCCGTGGGCATCATCGAATCCACAGAGCGGCAACGGCGGCTGGGGCAATCCCGGCGCCGATGAACCCCCGTTCTGATCCACGTTCAGACATTTCGTTAACAGGAGATACTCATGGCCAAGCCAGAGATCCGGAAGCCGATCAAGAAGAAGGCTAATCCGCTCAAGAAGGGCGAAGCGGCGAACATCCACTACAAGGACACCGCTACGCTCCGTAAGTTCATTTCCGACCGCGGCAAGATCCGTGCACGTCGAGTCACCGGTGTGACCGTGCAGGAACAGCGCGTCATCGCAAAGGCTGTCAAGAACGCCCGCGAGATGGCACTTCTGCCCTACTCGAGCTCAGCTCGCTGATCGGAGGGAAAGAATAATGCCTAACCGCAAAGTGATTCTCAACCAGGAAGTCGACGGCCTCGGTGCCGCCGGCGATGTCGTCGAGGTTCGTGCCGGATACGCACGCAACCTGCTGCTGCCCCGTGGCTGGGCATCCGCATGGTCCGCAGGCGCGGAGAAGCACATCGAGGCTCTCCGCAAGGCCCGCCAGGCCAAGCAGATCGCCGACCACGACGAAGCAGTGAAGGTCAAGGGCGAACTCGAGTCGACCACGTCTCGCATCGAGATGAAGGCCGGCAAGAACGGTCGCCTCTTCGGCGCCGTCACCCCCGCCCTCGTGGCAGAGGCCCTGCACACGGCCACCGGTCGCGATTTCGATCGCCGCCAGGTCGCTCTGACCGGTCACGTCAAGAGCCCCGGCAGCTACAACGCTGTTGTGCGCGTCAGCGACGAGATCACCGCGAAGATCAAGTTCGAGGTCATCGGCAAGGCCTGATCCGAACACTGCACCACCGCCGAGGCGGCACCTGAGTTCAGGTGCCGCCTCGGTGTCTATTGTGGGGGCGTGAGTCTCGGTTCGGCACGTTTTCCGCTGGATAGCCCAGTTCCGGAATTGGGCTTCTCAGCGCAGAATGTGGCGATTGTGCATCGATGCGGGCGAGTGTGGACGAGTGTGGGTGGCTGTCTGCGCCCGATGCGCCTCAGGAGAAGAGCTTCTGGCCGATCATCGTGTCGGACTCACCGAGCCCCGGTGGAATCGCGAACAGCGCCGAGGCCTGGTGCTGGAGGTACTCGGTGAGCAGATCCTTGTGCGCCATGGTCTTGAGTATCGGGTAGAACTGGGTGCGCGGGTCGCGGACATAGGCGATGAAGAACAGACCGGCGTCGAGACGGCCGAGCGAATCATTGCCGTCGGTGTAGTTGTATCCGCGGCGCAGCATCATCGCGCCGTGATTGTGCTCGGGAGCGACGATCGCAACGTGTGCACGAGCGTCGATGGCACGATCACCCTGTCCGTTCTTCGCTGCGAAGTCCAGCGGGGTGAACTCTGCGTCCGCATCCGGTGAGGCCACGGACTGTGGGGCTCCGTAGCGTTTGTCGCGACCGATGATGTCTTCCTGCTCGGCCAGGGAGACACGGTCCCAGATCTCTAAGTACATGTGGATCTTCCGAGCCATGAAGTAGGTTCCGCCGGTCATCCACGCATCCGAGGCGTCATCGTCGCCGGACTGGACCCACAGGTGCTCTTCCAGCTCCTTGTCCCCGTCCTCGGACTTGATGTTGTTGGTTCCGTCTTTGAACCCGAAGAGGTTGCGCGGCGTCTCCTGCGCAGTCGACGTCGACGAGGTGCGCCCGTAGCCGATCTGCCCCCACCGGAGTTTCGCGGTGCCGAAGGCGATGCGGGTGAGATTGCGGATGGCATGGACGGCGACCTGCGGATCGTTCGCGCAGGCCTGGACGAGGAGGTCACCGTCCGATGCATCCTTGCGCAGTGCCTCATTGGCGAACTTCGGCACTCCGTCGCGGAGTACTGCCGGCATCTTCTCGGCCAGTCCGAACCGGTCTCGGCCCTTGTCGTCGACGAAGAGGGAACGGCCGAAGCCGAAGGTGATGGTCAGTCCGCTGGCCGGATAGCCCCATGCCTCACCGGAGTCTGCGGGTGGGAACTCGCGGTTGGCGCTCGGGGCACCCCCGACGAGTTCGCCCGCGGTCATCTGCTCGGCCGCAACCGTCCAGTCCTCGAGGAGGAACCTCAGCGAGTCGAGATCCTCGTCGGTGACGTCGAACGCCGCCGTGTACATATTGTCCTGTGCCGGGGTGAGGATTCCCTGCTGGACCTCGCCCCGAAACGGGTAGCGCAGTTCGGTCGCCGACCGTTTGTCCGCCTTCGCCCCGCGGATCCCGTAGCCGACGGCACCTCCGCCGATGCCGGCGATGCCCAGTGCCCCTGCTGCCCCGCCGAGGGCGAAGAGGCGTCTGCGGTCGATGCCGCGGAACCGGCCGGAGGACTCATCGTCCCTGCCGGCCGGTTCCTTGGCGTCGTTCTGCGGGGTCAGTGCAGCACCGTCCCGGCGACCTTGGACAGGGGCTCGCTCAGTGCGTTCACAGCATCGGAGAACTCCTGCTGGGTCTTCGTGTAGTCCGTGTCCTTCGGAGCCTCACCGGCGTCCTTCTGCACGGTCGCGACCTTCGCATAGTCCTGGTAGAGGGCGTTGCCGTCGTCGTCCTTGCCGTCCTGCTGCTTCTTCAGCAGCGTGTTGACCTTGTCGAAGTTGTGCGTGATGCGCTTCGCCAGGTCGGGGTCCTGGTCCTCGACGAGCTTCTCGACGTTGCCGTAGGCCACCTCGGCGCCTTCGACATTGGCTTTGAAGTCGTAGAGGTCGGTGTGGGAGAAGGTCTCCTCCTCACCGCCGATCTTCGACAGGGCGACCTCCTCCATGAGGTCGGAGGCGCCGGTGGCGACGTCGGAGAGTTTGAGCTCGAACTTTCCGTTCGCTCCGTCGACCTTGCCGTAGACGAGGTCGTAGAGCTTCTTCGTGTCCTTGTTGAGCTGGTCGGCGACCTTCTTCCGGTCGGCGTCGGAGTCGAAGGCGAAGCCCTCGGACTTCTTTGCGAACAGGTCGGCCTCGATGCGGTGCCAGCCGGTCCAGTCGGCGAGCACGTCCGGATCATTGGGCTTCTTGTCCGCATCGGCCGAGAGGTCCTGGACGCGGGCGTCGAGTGCCCCGTCGAGGTCGCCGGCCTCCTTGATGCCGAAGGATTCCGCGGTCGGTTCGATGCGTTCGTAGTGCTGGCGGGCCAGCGGGAACAGGGCCTTGGCCTTCTCGGTGTCGCCGGAGGTGTAGGCGTCGGTGAACTCCTGCGTGGCGTCGACGAGCTGGCCGACCTGGTCCTTGACGTAGCCGGTGTAGTTCGTGATGGCCTTGTCCTCTTCGGCCTGCACGTCCTTCGAGACCTCGACCTTCTCGCCCTTCGTCACCGCGAGTTCGGCGAGTCCGACGAAGTCGCCGACCATGTTCGGCTTGCAGGCGGTGTAGTACGTGCCCTCGTCGAGTGCCGTGGTCAGGGTGGCGGTCGTGCCGGGGCCGATGTTCTCGCGTTCGGATTCGATCTGGAGCTTGTTCTCGGCGAGGATCTCGAATTCGTTCGGCTTGGTGCCGTTGTTCGTCACGGTGAAGGTGACCTTGCCCGAGGGGAACTCGGCCGGTGAGACCTCACAGGAGTCATCGGAGATCGTCACTGTGATGTCGCCGTTGCCGTCGGCATCGTCGGACTTCTTGTTCTGCGGGTTGTCGGTGCACGCCGCCAGCGACAGTGCCAGCAGCGTGGCGGTCGGCAGGGCGATGAGAGCGCTGTGTCGTTTCATGGGTGTCCTTGTGGTGAGAAGGGATGGAGGGACGGGACGGGGTGGATCAGGGATCGACCGTGGGGGCCGGGGTATCGGGTCGGGCCGTCGCCGAGGTGGGGGCCGCCTCGGCGCGGGATCCGGTGTTCGGGGCGGAGGGAGTCACGGGTGTCCGGGTCGACGTCGTGCGCGTGCGGCCGTGCACCTGGCGGGCGAAGAGGATGATGACGGGCACGGCGTAGACGATCCAGCCGATCGTCTGCAGCACCGTGGGCTGGACGTTGATCTGGAAGATCGCCTGGCCGAGGACGTAGAGCCAGTAGATGGGCGAACCCGGGTCGGGCAGGGATGAGCTGAAGTCCCAGGTATGGTTCATGATCCCCGGCAGGACGCCGGCTTCCTGGAGGTCGCCGATGCCGTAGGCGAAGATGCCGGCGGCGACGAGGATGAGGAAGTAGCCGGTGACGGAGAAGAAGAGCTTCATATTGATGCGCCTGGATCCGCGGTAGATGATCCAGCCGAGGACGACCGCGAGGACGAGGCCGGTGATGACTCCCGCGGTCGTGGCGAGCACGCTGTTCTCGACCGATGAGCGCACCGTCGCCCAGATGAACAGCGCCGTCTCGGCCCCTTCGCGGCCGACGGCCAGGACGGCCAGGCCGACGATGCCCCACCCGGAGGAGCGTTTGGTCAACGAGGCGGCCATCGACGATTCGAGTTCGCCCTTGAGTTGGCGGGAGTGCTTGCCCATCCAGAAGATCATCCCGGTGACGAGCGCGACGGTGACGATCGACAGGGAGCCGCCGATGATCTCCTGCGCCTGGAATGTCAGCGTCTTCGGGCCCCACGTGAGCGCCGCGCCGATCGAGAGCGGGATGAGCGCTGCCACGCCCACACCGAGCCAGAGCTTCGGCAGCACATCGCGTCGGTCGGTCTTGACCAGGTATCCCACGAGGATGCCGATGACCAGGGTGGCCTCGAGGCCTTCGCGCAGGGCGATGAGGAGATTCGCGACGAACATCTGACCTGCTCTCGTCAGTTCGTCGAGGCGGGGATGGTGCCGTCTCGAGGGTGGATGAACGAATTTAGCCTAACCTAAGGGCGTGGCCGAACTTCAGTGTACATCCACTTTCGGCGACTGCGGGGTTCGCGTTCGGACAGAGCGGCTCGCCCTCGGACTGGAGGGGCCCGCGTCCGGGAAGGCCCGCGGGATCCGGGGTCGGCGGCAGTAGGATGAGGACCGTCCGCGACACCCTGGAGTGAACGGAGGAAGGCCCATGGGCGGTCTGTTCATCAGCGCGACGAGGCGGCTGATCACCTCGATCGTCGCCGGCATAGTCGTCGGGGTGGGAGTCGGGCTCCTCGGCCAGCCGGCGCTCGGTGCACTCATCGGCATCACCGTGGTGACCAGTGTCTTCGTGGTGTTGGGGACGGTCGTGCTGTGGCCGATGGACGCCGAGGCGACCCGTGCGAACGCGAACCGCGAGGACTTCCGCCCGTTCGTCGACGAGGTCATCGTCACCATCGCCCAGCTTCTGGGCATCGGCGGCATCGTCGCTCTGCTCGTCATGGGCGGCTCAGCGGCCGGACCGTGGCCAGCCGCGATCGCCCTCCTCGGCGTGTTCATGTCCTGGGCGGGACTCCAGCTGCTCTACTCGGTGAGATACGCGTTCATGTATTTCGACCGCGAGCGGCCCGGTGGCATCGATTTCAACTCTGAGGCGGCACCGAACTACCAGGACTTCCTGTACTTCGGGTTTGCGGTGGGGATGACCTTCGGCGTCACCGACACGAGCGTGTCCACGACGCGGATCCGCGCAGTCGTGCTGCGCCACAGCATTCTGTCCTACCTGTTCAACGCCGTCATCCTCGCCACGGCGATCAACCTCGTCGTCGGTGTGTTCGCGGGCTGAGCCGGGACGGGAACCCTACTCGGCGCCGAGGTCGCTGATGAGGGCGTCGATGAAGGACTCGCAGGCGGCGATCTGCTCGAGTTCGATGAATTCGTCGGGCGCGTGGGCCTGGGCGATGTCCCCGGGACCGCACACGACGGTCGGGATGCCGGCCTCGGAGAACAGACCCGCCTCGGTGCCGTAGGTGACCTTGTCATCCGTGGTGATGCCGCCCCAGCCTGCGGCGAGGGAGACGATCTCGGCATCGGCGGGAGTCTCGCATCCGGGGGCGGCGGCTTCGATGGAGAAGTCGACACCGGCGGATTCGTTCTCGGCGGCCATGGCACGGCCCAGACGCTCGGCCTCATCGCGGAAACGGGCGATGAGGGCTTCGCGGTCGACGGGACCCAGCGAGCGGAATTCGAACTGCACGGTCGCCTCGGCGGGGATCGTATTCACAGCGATTCCGCCATGGAACGTGTTCGCCGTGACCGAGGTGAACGGCACGACATAGGCCTCGTCGAAGGGTCCTTCGGTGCGGAATTCGGCGGCGACCGCGTGGACGAAGGCGACGAATTCGGAGGCGTAGGCGATGGCGTTGACCCCTTCGGGGGTGAGCGAGGAGTGGGCGGCGACGCCGTGGAAGTCGACGCGGAAGACGTTCATCGACTTGTGTCCGCGGATGACACGCATGCTCGAGGGTTCGCCGACGACACAGCCGCGAGGTGCGAGTTCGGCGGCGGTGATGGCCTTGACGAGGTCGATGGCGCCGACGCATCCGATCTCCTCGTCATAGGAGAACGCGAGGTGGATGGGTTCGCGCAGCTTCGCGGAGGTGAGCGTTTCGAGGCGGGAGAGGATGACGCCGACGAAGGACTTCATGTCCGCGCTGCCGCGGGCGTAGTACTTGCCGTCGCGGATCTCCGGCGTGAACGGGTCACTCGACCAGTCCTGGCCGTCGACGGGGACGACGTCGGTGTGTCCGGACAGGACGATGCCGCCGGTGGTGGTGCCGTCGGCGGCGGGGATGGTGGCGAGCAGGTTCGCCTTCGTGCCCTCTGGGTTCGGGATCCGCTGGAAGCTGATGCCGGCGGCTGCGAGGCGCGCTTCGACGTGTTCGATGAGCGGCAGGTTCGTGTCCCGGCTCGTCGTGTCGAAGGTGATGAGATCGGTGATCTCGGCGATGGTGGCTTCGGCCGGCTGTGCTGGCACGACTGCTCCTGACTCTCGGATGCTGATGGCGTCGATCCGGTCGGTGCGCTGCGGGCAAGTGAGGGTCCGGGTGGTCCCGGGACTCGGCGGGGCCGCGTCTCCCAGGTAGGAGCGGTCCGTGGTCCCGTGTGCAGGACAGCGATGACCAGACTCCTCTCACTCTACGGGGCGCGTTGCTGCGTGGGCTCACCGGCCCCGTCAGTGGGGCCTGAGTATCCCGCACCTTTGGCGCCACGCCCTCCCGTTAGGCGGACGGCCTCGCGGCAGCCGGATCTCCTACCGTTGCACCGGTACCTTGTCGCGCTGGCGGAGCGAAACGTCGGTAACGGTGAGGGATGCTCACGTGTGTGCGAGGATGAGCAGGGCCTCGTTGCGAGCCGCGAGCCCCTCGGCTGGGATTTCGGCGTTCATCTCTTCGCGCATGACTGCTCGCTTGACCGGGTCCATCGTCAGCTGAGCCGAATGAGTGAACACCATCGACAGCCAGCCGTGCCGCGAATAGTGCAGGTCTTCGGTGAAAGTGGACTCCCGTGGGGTGAAGTTCATGGCGCGCAGCTGGGCGAGGGCCGGGTGCTCGACGGGTTCGAAATTGTCTGGCGTTGTCGCTGCCGAATTCGTCGCAGTTTCTTGGTTCGCCGCAGTTCCGAGACTCGCGGAGGCTCCTCCACCATGGAAGCGCGAGCTGATGGCGTCGAGTCGCTCCCGCAACTCTCCGCACGGTTCGATATCGTTCCAGGCCAGGGCCAGACTCCCGCCCGGTTCGAGCAGTCCCCTGATCTTCGGCAGAGCGACCAGCGGGTCGACCCAGTGGAACGACTGGCCGAAGCTCACGAGGTCGAACGTGCGGCCGCATGCATTCCAGTCTTCGAACCCAGAGATTTCGACGTCGAGACCTTTGGAACGGGCGATGGCGGCCATCTCCTCGTCGGGTTCGACCGCCAGGACCTCGGCGCCGGTATCTCTGAGTTGAACGGCGAGGATGCCCGTGCCCGAACCGACATCGAGGACGCGCGGAACACGTGAACCGGGTCCCGCCTCGGCGGCGTTGATCATGGTCGAGACGAGCGCGGCAGGATAAATCGGTCGGTAGGTGTCGTAGTCCGTGGCCACCTCGCCGAAGGATTCCGCTCGCTCACGATTCTCAAAGTACTCCATTCACCGAGCCTATCGCCGGTCGCCGGATTCGCGAGAGCGGTCATCTCCTACATGCAGCGGCATAACCAACCGGTGCACCGGGGTGTTGTGCCGCGAACGGTGGTTTATGCCGCGTGCGGGTGGGAGTGACGGCAATTGTGGTCGATGAGTGCGGTTGGGCGGTCGGTGGGAGTGACGGCAACGGTGTCAGATGCCTGATTGCGGTGACGCTGATCTCGCGCCCAGACGGCACGCCGCCCGGACGGCACGCCGAATTCCCAGCTGAGAATGCGTCGGCGGATGCGGGCCGAGCGGCGTGGTTTCGCTAAAGTCGATGACAAGTGACAAGGGGGAACGATGTCGATCGAGAATACACCGACTGTGCCGCGCTTCGGCGCCGGAAGCGGCGCCGGCGGACCGGCCGAGCTGACGCCGGAGGACCAGCAGCGCGCCCGCGGGCTGAAGAAGATGCGCACTCTCGCGCTGTCGCTGCTCGTCCTCGCCACACTCATCTTCCTTTCCACCCATCTCTTCACCGACAACTCCGGCGTCTGGGGCTTCGTCTCCCGGGCCTCGGAGGCGGCGATGATCGGTGCGATCGCCGACTGGTTCGCCGTCACCGCGCTCTTCCGCCACCCGCTCGGGCTGCCGATCCCGCACACTGCGATCATTCCCCGCAAGAAGGACACCCTCGGGGCGAGCCTGTCGGCGTTCGTTGCGGCGAACTTCCTCCACGCCGAGGCGGTGTCGACGAAGATCCGCTCCGCCGAGGTGTCCCACCGTGCCGGCCGGTGGCTGGCCAAACCCGGCAACCGGGACATCGTCGTCGACCGTGCCGCAGGAGGACTCGAGTATGTGCTCGCCCGCATCGACGATGACTCCATCAAAGCTCTGACCAGGAACGTCATCATACCGCGGCTCGTCGCGACTCGGAAGACCCCGGTGTTGGCGCAGCTGCTGCGTCAGATCGTCCTCGACGGCGCCCATCACAAGCTCGTCGATCTCATCGTCACCGAGGCATACGCGTGGCTGCAGGATAATCCGCAGGTCATCGACGAGATCGTGCATAATCGGGCACCGTCCTGGGTGCCGGACTTCGTCAACGAACAGCTGGCCAACCGTCTGCAGCGCGAAGTGCTCGGCTGGGTCGCCGACGTCCGCGACAACGAATACCACAAGGCCCGGCAGGCCCTCGACGCCTGGCTCGTCGATCTCTCCGACGACCTCGAGGCGGACTCATCGCTGTCGGAACGGGCCGAGACGATCATCAACGACCTGCTCAGCCAGGACGGCGTCGTCGACTCGGTGCTCGAGATCTGGACCTCGCTGAAACAGCTGCTGCGCGAGGCCATCATCGACGAAGGCGGTGAGGTCCGTGCCCGGATCTGGCAGCTCATCGGCGAATTCGCCGACCGCCTGCAGTCCGATTCGGACTTCTCCCGTCGCATCGACGATCGGATCGCGACGACGGCCGGCGACCTCGCCGAGAGCTTCGGTCCCGAGATCGCCAGCGTCATCTCCGACACCATCGAACGCTGGGACGCGAAGGAAGCCGCCGAGCGCATCGAACTCTACGTCGGCCGCGACCTCCAATACATCCGTATCAACGGCACCGTCATCGGCGCTTTCGTGGGCCTCCTCCTCCACACCGTCATCGTGCTCCTGCCGGGGTGACGCCAGACCGCGGGGGCCATGCAGCCAGATCAGTTCCTCGACGGGAGCCCTCGGTTCATCAATCGAACATCGCAATCATCATCTGCTGATGCTAGAATTGATGCTCACGGTCAGATGCCATTCGGGTTGCTGATGGCACTGTAGGAGGGGGCGCGATGCGAACCACAGTCACCATCGATGATGAGCTCATGGACAAAGCCGCGGAGGTCAGCGGAATCACTGAGCGCTCGGCCCTGATCCGCGAGGCTCTCAAGACACTTGTCAGGGTGGAGAGTGCGCGACGCCTTGCGGCTCTTGGCGGAACTGATCCGGAGAGTTCCGCGGCACCCCGACGGCGTAACGAAGTCGCATGATCCTTGTCGACACCTCGGTGTGGATCAACCATCTTCATCGACCCGATCCTCTGCTCCAGCGTCTGCTGGAGGTCGATGAGGTCGGATGCCACTCCGCGGTCGTCGAAGAATTGGGTCTCGGTACGCTGAAGTCTCGCAACGACTTTCTCAACGACCTCGAATCGCTGTTCCGGTTTCCCGTTCTGGCTCACGATGAGCTCATGAGCTTCATCGCGATGCGGTCGCTATGGGGTCGAGGGCTGAGCGCGGCCGACGTCCACCTTCTCGGTTCCGTGTTGGTGATCGACGGTGCCCGTCTGTGGACACGTGATAAGAGACTGCTGCGCGCTGCCGAAGAGGTCGGCTGCGCTTTCGTTGACGACGAGTGAGAGTCGAGACTGCGAGATCAGGCGGATTCGGTCTCCGCGCTCTGTGAGCACAGTGCCGGGATGAGAGTGGCGATCTGGTCGCTGATCCATTCCACTGCTCCCGCGCGACCGGCGATGTGATCGCGCAGCGCGCTTTCGAAGATGCCGTCGAACATCGTGTAGGCCGCACGCGATCCGACCAGCGGCTGATTCCCCGCGAGGTCGGAGAATCGGCTCACCACGCGCCAGATCATGTCCTCGAGGCCACGGTCGATGTCGTAGACGTCCTCGCGCAGCTCCTCCTGGAACATGCTCTGCGACCGCAAGTCGTACCAGAGGCGATGCATCGACGACTCTTCCGTCAGCGTCTGCACGAGCTTGTCGGCGAAGCCCGTGAGGAGGCCGTCGGCGCTCCTCGCTTCCTCGACGACCGAGTCGTAGCGGTGCATGCACTGGGTTTTGTAGTGCTTGACGCAGAAGACGATGAGTTCGGTCTTGTCGCGGAAGTAGTAGTGGATGACTCCGTGGCTGAACTCCGAATTGGCAGCGATCTCGCGCAGGCTCGTTCGGGCATAGCCGAGCTCACCGAGCGTCTGCAGCGCGGATTCCGCGAGCCTGATCCGGCGCTCGTCATAGCTGCCCGTGCCCCGTCTGCTGCGGGCGGGCTTCTGCTGAGATTCGGTAGTGGCCACATCTCGATGTTAGCTTCTTCGGCTGGTCTGGGCAATTGTTTTGGACAGATGGTCTTGACAGTCGTCAAGAATGAATGTGACGCTGAACACCCAACTCGGAAACAACGGCGAAGGAGCCGCAATGACTGCTTATGATCTGACCGGACGTCGAGCTTTGGTGACAGGTGGAGCGCAGGGACTCGGAGAGTCCTACGCTCGTGCACTGTCCGCCTCGGGAGCGAAGGTCGCCATCGCTGACCTGCAAGAACGCGGCGCCGAGGTGGCTGCCGACCTCGGCGAAGGTCATCACTTCGTCAAGCACGACGTCACCGACGACGCGTCCTGGCAGGCAGCGGTCGATTCGACCGTCGGCGCACTGGGCGGGTTGGACATCATCATCAACAACGCCGGAGTCGAGATCACCAGCCTGATCGCCGATATCGACCCGGCCGAGGCGAAGGCGATGCTCGACGTCAATGTCCTCGGTACGGTCCTCGGCCTCAAGCACGGATTGCGCGCGATGCGGCCAGGAGGACCTGCCGAAGGCGGCGGAACGATCATCAACGTCGCCTCGGTGGCAGCCACGATCGCATTCCCCGGAATCTCCGTGTACTCAGCGACGAAATCGGCGATCGACCGGCTCACACGAGTCGCAGCGATGGAGAGCGGGAAGCTCGGCTACGGGGTTCGGGTCAACTGCCTCTTCCCCGGTCTCGTTCCCAACGAGATGGGCGCCGGTCTGGCCAATGACGTCTCGGAGCTCGGCCTCTTCGAGAGCCCGGAGGCAGCTGTCCAGGCCGTCGTCGAATTGACTCCGTCGGGTCGCTTGGCCGAGGAGCAGGACATCACCGACGCACTGCTGTTCCTCGCCTCCGATGAATCACGGTTCGTCAACGGCGCAGCCCTGCAGGTCGACGGCGGCATGGGCATGTGAGCCCCACCGGTGACCTCCGACAATGCCTCTGATTGCTGCATCGTCGGCGACCCAGCATTACCACGAAGACAGAAGACAAAGGAGACACTGATGCCCGAATCCAACAAACCCGTCGTCGTCTACGGCGCCAGCGGCTACACCGGCCGAATCATCTGCGAATATCTGAGACAGTACGACGTTCCCTTCATCGCCGCCGGCAGGAGCGAGGAGAGGCTCCGCGAGTCAATGGACCGCAACGTGCCCGGCATCGAGACCGCGGACTATGAGATCCGCACCGTCGATACCACGGTTGAGGCCCTCACCGAGCTTTTCTCCGGGGCGAAGGTCGTGCTCAATACGGTCGGTCCGTTCAGCAAGTACGGTCCGACCGTCGTTGAGGCGGCTCTCGCCGGAGGAGCGCATTACCTGGATACCAGCGGGGAACAGGATTGGCTCATCACATGTGAAGAACAGTTCGGCGAGGCCTATGCCGAGAAGAGCCTTCTGCTCTCACCAGGACTTGCGCAGATGTATACGATCGGCGAAGTCGCCGCCAATCTCTGTCTGGAACAGCCGGGGCTCGATACTTTGGACATTGCCGTCTTCTGGGGAGGCAGCCCGACGATCGCGTCGACGCAGACGATTCTCGTCAACGCCGCGACGTCGAAAGCCTACTATCTCGAGCGGAACAATTACGCCGAGTTCGATCCCAATGAAGGTCTCGTGCCCTTGGTCGTCCCCGGGCAGCATGAGCTTGCTCAATCACTTCCCTGGGGTGGAACCAGCCACCCGGTGTGGTTCAGGAACGACCCTCGGGTCGCCAATGTGAAGGCCCAAGGCGGTGTCTTCAACACTCCTCTCATGCGCGGAGTTCCGGTGATCGTCGCCAATGCCTTGGAAGAGACCAAGGACATGAGCGAGAGTGAGCGCGACCGAGTGCTCACCGAACGTGCCGCAGAAGTGATGAGCGTGATGCCGCCGCGAGAGAATCCACGAGTCAACAAGTCATTGGATTCCGTGCATGCCAGCGGACCGCTCGGCCGCGCTCACTGCGTGATCCACGGCAACAGCAACTATCAGCAGACCGGCCTGCTGCAGGCCTTCGCGGCCTACTACCTCGTTCAGAAAGCACCTCTCAAGGTGGGCTTCGCCTCCGGGTGCCAGGCCTTCGGCCATCGTGAGCTCCTCGGGGTTCTGCGCGAGTTCGGGCTGGTGGCGCCTCCGGTGCTCTCCGTTCAGGCCTGATCCGATACCGAATACCCCTGCGGGGCCACGGACTGCGTGCAGTGGCATCTGCGGCGCATTCGTGGCCCCGCACAGACTATGGAAGGACATGGGAAATGAGGCTCTCCGACTATTTGGACAAAGGTGCGTCCATCGATGTCGATGCTGCGTGCCTGACGACCGACGGTGAGACGCTGAACTACGGGCAGGTGCAGACATTGTCGGTGCGAATCGCCGCTGGACTTGCCGCCAGAGGCGTCGGCCCCGGTGACAAGGTGGCCATCATATCGAGCAATGATCCCTTCGCCTTCACCTGCGTCTTCGGGATAAGCCGCCTCGGGGCGGTCTGGTGCCCGATCAATCCGCGCAACGAAGCGGAGGAGAATCGCGAACTGCTCGAGCTCTCCGACTGTACGGTGGTCTTCTTCGCCGGTGCTTATGTGCAGCTCGTCGAGAAGATCAGAGCCGACCTCCCTCTCGTTCACACATGGGTGTGTCTCGACCAGCAACACGATGACGCGCTGGGTTGGGACGAATTCCTCGACGGTGGTGACGGACGGGATCCCGGCGGGGTCCCGGTGGATGACCTCGCGATGGTCGTCGGAACCGGAGGCACGACCGGCAAGCCCAAGGGCGTCATGCTCACCAATCACAACCTCGAGACCATGACGGCCATCACTCTGATGTCCTACCCGTTCACCCGGACTCCGGTGTACCTGGCCATGGCTCCTCTGACACACGCCGCGGGCGTGCTGTGCTTCCCGATCCTGGCGCTCGGCGGCGAGATCGTCATCATGCGCAGCGCGGACGTCGGTCAGTTCCTATCCAATGTGGAGACACATAGGGTCACCCATTCGTTCCTTCCACCGACGATCGTCTACATGGTTCTCGCCGACGCGGGCCTCGATTCGACCGATCTGAGTTCATTGGAATGCCTGTGGTACGGAGCCGCTCCGATGTCTCCCGTGCGTCTTGAGGAGGCGCTCGAGCGAATCGGCCCGGTCATGGCACAGCTGTTCGGCCAGACGGAGGCCCCGATGATGGTCTCCACCATGGAGCCGCGGGACCACTTCTTCCCCGACGCGTCGGTGGCCACGGACCGCCTGCGTTCCGCAGGAAGGCCCTCGCCACTGTGCACCGTGGCGATTATGGATGCCGACGGCTCGATCCTGCCCCGCGGTGAGCGAGGCGAGATCGTCGTCCGCGGCTCACTCGTCATGGACGGCTACTATAAGAATCCCGAAGCCACCGAGGAGGCCACGCGCTTCGGATGGCACCACACCGGTGACATCGGCTACCTCGACGAGGATGACTACCTCTTCGTCGTCGACCGTGCCAAAGACATGATCATCACCGGAGGGTTCAACGTCTACTCCACAGAGGTTGAGCAAGCGCTGCTCTCGCACCCGGATGTGCAGGATTGTGCCGTCATCGGTCTTCCCGACGACCACTGGGGTGAGAAAGTCACCGCCGTCGTCCAGCTGCGCCGAGGCGGTGAGGTGACGATGGAGGAGCTGCGCGCCCACGTCAAGGATCGCATCGGCAGTGTGAAGGCCCCGAAGCGCATCGAGGCCTGGTCGGATCTGCCGCGGTCCAAGGTCGGGAAGGTTCTCAAGGTCGATATCCGTGACGAACTGCTGCAGGCAGATCCGTCGGTCACCCGTCTCGGTGGATGAGCTGAATGAGGTTGCCGACCGTGTCGTCGAGCACTGCCGTGGTGATCGGCCCCATCGTCGTGGGAGCCTGCGTGAACGTCACTCCGGCGGGATCGTCGGGTGAGACCACGGTCAGCCAGCGCGGACCACCCATGTCGATGTCGTGGTGCCTGGAGACTATCAAGCTCAGAGCCCCGACATCGGCTTTCCACCAACAGAGGTTGGGTTTTCCTTCCCCTACTCGTGGGCTGACTTCATGGCCTGCGCAGACACGGTGAGAAAACATGGGGACATGACTTCTTCACCGAATGCTGCACAGCACACCGCTCACCAGAACCCCGCCATCATCAACGCCGGGAACATCACGAAGCACTTCAACCAGACGTACGCGCTCGCCGGCGTCGACCTCACGATCGGCCTCGGCGAATCCCTGGCGATCATGGGGCCCTCCGGTTCGGGCAAGACCACCCTCCTGCACTGCCTGGCCGGCATCATCCGCCCTGACGGCGGCCACATCGCACTCTCGGCCACCGACCGCAGCGCCGCCGCGGACATCACCGCACTCAAAGAATCCGGCCGTACCGCCCTGCGCCGCGAAGTCTTCGGCTTCGTCTTCCAACAGGGACTGCTTCTGCCCGAACTCACCGCCGTCGACAACGTCGCGCTCGCCGCCATGCTCGCAGGGATGAACCGGGCCGATGCCACCCGACATGCCCACGCTTGGCTCGACCGCCTCGGACTGGCCGAACATCTGAACAAACGGATCGGCCAGCTCTCCGGCGGCCAGGCCCAGCGAGTGGCCATCGCCCGCTCCCAGGTCACCCAGCCCGTCGTCACCTTCGCCGACGAACCGACCGGGGCCCTGGATTCCCAGACGTCGACCGAGGTGCTCACCGAACTGCTCGGCTCCACGACCGGCCGCGGCTCCACCCTCGTCGTCGTCACCCACGATGAGAACGTTGCCGCCCGCTGCTCGCGAGTCGTCCGGCTCGCCGACGGTCGCATCGTCGCCGACTCCGCGATGCAGGATGTTGCGCACTGATGAACGTCCTACCCATCCTTCTCTCCCGACAGACCTTGACCTCGACGACAGCGAGGCTCGTGGGCATCGCGTTCTTCGCGTGCTCGACGATCTTCCTCACCGTCGCCGGCGGCGCCTGGGCATTCACCGACCGTCCTGAAGTCGCCGGATACTCCGAGATCGCCGACCTCTACCAACTGCTCGCGATCTTCGCCACCGTGTTCCTCGTCGTTCCCGCCGTCAGCCTCGGAGTCGCCTCGGCGAAACTGAGCGCCCGCCGGCAGGACGAACGACTCTCCACCCTGTCCCTGCTCGGCGCCGGCAGAGGCACGATCCGCCTCATCGCCGTCGCCGAACCCGTCATCCCCGCCGCGATCGGCATCGTGGCCGGCATCGGAGGCTACCTGCTGGTCGCCTGGCCGCTCAGCTTCATCACCTTCACCGGTGTGCCGCTGGGATATTCGGCCCTCCTCATGCCGGCCTGGCTGCTCGCAGCCGTCGTGGCCGGACTCGCCCTCATCTGCCTGCTCGCCTCACTGCTGGGTCTGCGCAGGATCACCGTCTCTCCGCTGGGTGTGCGCACCCGTGCGCTGGAGCGGAAGTTCCCCCTGATCCGCGTGATCACGGCGATCCTGCTCATCCTCGTCGTGGCCATCGCCGCCTACGTGTCAACCATGATGGAACTGTCGATCACGGCCACCATCGTCTCGAGCATCGCCACGACCGGCCTCGCTCTCCTGCTCATCAGCGTTCTCGGGGTTCTGTGCATCCGCATCCACGCCGGAATCGCGGGCAAGACCGCCCGCGGGCCCGCCTCGGTGATCGCCGCCGGAATGGTCGCCGATGCTCCCGGGCAGTACTGGCGCAGGGTCGCGGGGCTGGCGATGATCACCTTCATCGCCGTCGTCGTCGGAACGGGAACGGCGATGATGCGCAACAGTCAGGGCGACCTCACGGCGGAAGAGCGGGCCATCATGGGTCCCTACCAATTCCTCGCCGACGATATCTTCACCGGACTCATCCTCACTCTGGCCATCGCCTTCATCCTCGTCATCGTCTCCGCCACGATCAATCAGGCAGCGGACATCCTCGACCGGGCGGACACCTACCGCGAACTCCACGCCGCCGGGATGCCGCAGACGATGATGCACCGCGTCACCGTCCGGGCCGTGATGTCACCGATCCTGCTCGTCACCGTGGTCTCTCTGCTGCTCGGAGGAGGACTCGCCGGTCTCATGGCTTCGGTCGGCGACCTCGGCGATCCGCTCACCATCGGGACCGTCGCCATCGTCCTCGTCGCCGGGGTGGCGATGGTGTGGCTCGGCCTGCAGTTCACCCGTCCTCTCGTCCGCCGCGTCACCGCGGTTCCGGCCTGAAAGGAACACCCATGTCCACCACTATGCGCACCATTCCCCTCGTCCTCGGGCGACGGTCGCTGACCTCGGCAAGCTCCGTCCTCGTCGCCGGCGCGTTCTTCGCCTGCGCCACACTGTTCCTCACAGTGGCCGCCGGCGCCTGGATGTTCTTCCAGATCCCGCCGAGCACGGACCCCGCCGAGGCGGGCATGGACGTCATGTACAAGACCCTGGCCGCACTGGCCACCGTCCTCCTCGTCATCCCAGCCGCCACCCTGGCCTCGGCCTCGGCGACGCTGTCGGCCCGCCGACAGGACGAACGGCTGTCGACGATGTCCCTCCTCGGCGCCAAGCAGTCACAGATCACGGCACTGGCAGTGGCCGAACCGCTCATGCCGGCACTGGCCGGAATCGTCCTCGGCGTGGTCGGCTACCTGGGGCTGGCGCTGCCGGTCAGCCTCATCCACTTCATGGGCGAGCCCATCGGATACGCGAACATGCTCATGCCGGTCTGGCTCATCCTCGTCGTGGTCGTCTTCCTCGTCCTCGTCTGTGCAGGTTCGGCGCTGCTCGGTCTGCGGAAAGTCGCGGTGTCGCCTCTGGGAGTGCGGACGAAGAGCCTGGAACGGAAGTTCCCCCTCGGCCGCATCATCGTCGCGGTCGCCGCCGTCATCGCCCTGCCCATCGTCTTCGCACTCACGAAGGCCGGCCTCGGCGTCGGTTTCATCCTCGGCCTGACCATCGGCTTCCTGGCGCTCGGACTCGTCGTCGTCGACCTCGTCGGCGGTCTGCTCATCCGCTGGTTCGCCCATCTCAGCGGTCGGCGCGCGGCCACTCCTGATCGTCTCATCGCCGCCCGGCTGGTCTCCGATGAACCGAAGCGGTTCTGGCGGCGGGTCTCCGGACTGGCGATGGCGGCCTTCATCGCCGCCGTCTGCGGTTCCGGCGTCGCCCTGTCCCAGCTCGGCATCGATTCCGCCGAGGGCTCCGAGATGGGAGTGAGCGAGGCCGAGATCCATCTCTTCCACGACATGTTCACCGGGGTGCTGCTGGTCATGGGCATCGCGATCGTGCTCATCGCTGTCTCTGCGGTGATCAACCAGGTCGCCGACATCTACGATCGGGCCGATACCTTCCAAGACCTCTATGCCGCCGGAGCCGATCCGACCCTCATGCATCGGGCGCTGGTGCGGGCCGTCATGTCCCCGGCGATCTGGGTCTCGTTCGTGGCCGGCGGGCTCGGGCTGCTGCTCGTGTTCCCCCTGGCCGGAGCGGCACTCGTGTTCAAACCGGTCACGTTCCTCACGATCCTCCTCACCGTGGCGGTGGGCATCGGGATCATCCGCGGCGGGCTGCAGCTGACGAAGCCGATCCTGCGCTCCGTGGCCACCGCCGGCCGGGCGCGGGACTGAGGACCCCACCCCATCACCGAGGCGGCTCACCCGGTCGGGATGGGCCGCCTCGGCGATGGTGTCCGAGGTGCTCAGGCCCGTGTCATCGGCCCGTATGGTGAGAATCTGTTGAATTATGGTTGTCTACCTCCGAAAATGAATTAGCCTGGTCCCATGACCGCTGACCGCACTTCTCCCGCTGCACGAGACTCGGACCGACCGGACCCGACCGAGTCACCGACACAGGCTCCGACGCGGCCCTCGAGGCAGGTTGCCTCGCCCGTATCATCGCGACCGCAGATCCAGGTGCTGCTGACCATCGTCTTCCTCGTCTACCTCGGGCAGATGACGCTCAACCCGATCATTGCGCCCCTGGCCAGGGAGGTCGGACTGGCCGAGTGGCAGATCGGAGTGACGATCTCGACCGCGGCGATCATGGTCGTTGTCTCCAGCCAGTTCTGGGGCCGGCGCTCGCAGTCATGGGGCCGCAAACCGGTGCTCATTGCCGCCCTCCTCGTGGCGACCGTCTCAACCGCACTGTTCGCGCTCGCCTCCTTCGCGGGAATGCGAGGAGTCGTGGTCGGCACCGCGCTGTTCTGTCTCTTTGTGCTGCTGCGGGGGCTCGGCTTCGGCACTGCGATCGCCGCGGTCCCACCGACTGCTCAGGCCTACATCGCCGATGTCACCGTCGACGAATCCGCCCGCGTCAGGGGGATGGCAGGCGTCGGCGCCGTCCAGGGCATCGCAATGGTCGTCGGGGCCGTCGTCGGAGGACTGCTCTCCGGATTCGGCCTCATCACGCCTCTCATCGTCGTCCCCGTGCTGCTCGCCGTCGGATTGGTCCTCGTCATCTTCGTCCTTCGGCCCGAACCCCGTCATGAGCTCATTGCCGAACCGGCACGCATCCGGCCCGGCGACACACGCGTGTGGCCGTTCCTGCTCGCCGGATTCGGGCTGCTCACCTCGCTGGGCTTCGTGCAGGTGATCTGCGGATTCATCGTCCAGGACCGACTGGCTCTCGATGCCGAGGCGACCGGTCTCGTCACCGGCGGTGTGCTGCTCGCAGCCGGGGTCGGCATGGTCCTGGCACAGTCGATCATCGTGCCTCGCAGCGGGTGGTCGCCGGCGACTCTGCTGCGTGTCGGCGCACTGACCACACTGTCAGGGTTCATCGTCCTCATCCCTGACATCGGGCTATGGTCGGTGGCGGTGGGCATCTTCCTCATCGGCTGTGGTCTGGGGGTCGCGCTGCCCGGGTACACGGCGGGGCCTTCGCTGCTCATGCGACGCGACGAGCAGGGCGGTCTGGCGGGGCTCATCGGAGCGACCAACGGACTGACCTTCGTCGTCGCACCGACCCTGAGCACCGCGCTCTACGGGATCCGACCACAGCTGCCGATCGTCGTCGGCGCCCTGGTCGTGGCGGCCGTCGCCGGCTTCGTCTTACTTCATCCCCGTTTCCGCATCGTCGCCGAGGCGGCTGCAGCGGAGCCGTCACCCGTCGATGCCGGCGGGGCGGAGGGTGATCAGGCCGTGATAGCGTCACCGGAATAAGAGTGGCCGGCGACAGCGAGGATGGTGCGTGAGTGTGACGGGCAGACGGGGTCGACCCCCACGGGTCAGCCGCGACGAGATCGCGGACGCCGTCGTCACCGTCGGCTTCTCCACCCTGACGTTCGCGGCGGTGCGTGAGAACCTCGGGGTCGGTGAGACGACCCTCTATCGCCACGCCCCGGATCGCGACCACCTTGTGCGTCTTGGTCTCGATCTCATCATCACGAATGCCGACTGGCCGAGCCTCGATGGGGACTGGGAGCCCGTGCTGCGCAGCTACGCCTGTGCGGCATGGAATCTGTTCGCCGACCATCCCGGCTCGGCCGGTGAAGTCTCCCGCGGGGTCGTGCCGTTCGGGATCATGCGCCTCCTGGACGACCTGTGCGCCGTCCTCATGCGTGCCGGATTCAGCGCCGAAAACGCGGTTCTCGCCTGCGATGTGGTCTTCGACCTCGTCACGGACAACCGACGCGGCGTCGAGCACTTCGATGCGGTGAGCTCAGGAAGCGTGGAGTCGGAAAGCGAGAATTCCGGAGGTGAGAACCCGGGAACACCGCGTCAGCTGCTCGAACGCGCATGGTCGGGGGCGGCCTCGGCGAGTGAGGAATCTGCCACCGATGTCGAACGCGATGCCATCCACACAGCGATCCACGGGTCGATCGTGGCCGAACCGTATGCATGGTTCACGGGAAAGCTCGAGGTCGTCCTCGCAGGTGTGAGGCATGCGCTCGCACCTCGAGATTCCACGCCATCGGCTGACTGATCCGTCCTTGACGTGGGTCGGGGACCGACGCCGCGCTCGTGTCTGCACCGGTGTGTAAGGTATCTCTCCACCGACCGAGGAGCTTCGCCGACTACGCGCGGAGCTGAGCCGGCGTCGCGCGGAACCAGACGAGCGCCTCCGTAGTCGCCGGTGCCTGAGTGCCGTCGGTCACGGGTACAGTTGGATGGCACCGATTCCGGGCGTGCCGAGCGTGAGAGAGGACGACGAGTGAGCAACGACCAGGGGTATGACGGTCTGAGGACCCCTCCGCAGGACGTCGAGGCCGAGCAGAGCGTGCTCGGTGCGATGCTGCTGTCGAAGGACGCCATCGCCGACTGCGTCGAGACGATGAAGGGCGATGACTTCTACAAGCCCGCTCACGAAACCATCTACGAAGCCGTGCTCGACCTCTACTCCCGCGGTGAGCCGGCGGACTCGGTGACGGTCGCGAACTATCTGACGAAGACCGGTGACCTCGCCCGGGTCGGCGGTGCCGCTTACCTCCACACGCTCATCTCCTCGGTTCCGACCGCAGCCAACGCCGGGTACTATGCCGCGATCGTCAGCGAGCAGGCCGTGCTGCGCCGTCTCGTCGAGGCCGGCACCCGCATCGTGCAGATGGGCTACGACGCCGAAGGCGACACCGATGACGTCGTGAACTCCGCGCAGGCGGAGATCTACAAGGTCACCGAACGCCATACGACCGAGGACTACGTCATCCTCTCCGACATCCTCGGCGAGGTCGCCCAGGAGATCGAACGCAACGGCAACACCGACGGTCAGACCGCGGGTGTGCCCACCGGCTTCACCGAGTTCGACAACCTCACGAACGGTCTGCACCCGGGCACGATGATCGTCATCGCCGCCCGACCCGGTGTCGGCAAGTCGACGTTGGCGCTCGACTTCATCCGGTCGGCGGCGATCCACAACAATGCGGCCGCCGTGTTCTTCTCACTCGAGATGGGCAAGAACGAGCTCGTCATGCGTCTGCTCTCGGCGGAGTCGGAGATCCCGCTGCAGAATCTGCGTCGCGGCGAACTCAGCCCGCACGACTGGACCACTCTGGCCGCGACCGAGGCTCGGATCAACGGCGCTCCGCTGTTCGTCGACGATTCGCCGAACATGGCGCTCACCGAGATCCGTGCGAAGTGCCGGAGGCTCAAGCAGCAGCACGATCTGCAGATGGTCTGCGTCGACTATCTGCAGCTGATGTCCTCGGGCAAGCGCGTCGAATCGCGTCAGCAGGAGGTCTCGGAGTTCTCCCGTTCGCTCAAGCTGTTGGCCAAGGAGCTCGAGGTCCCGGTGATCGCGTTGTCCCAGCTCAACCGTGGCAGCGAGCAGCGCACCGACAAACGGCCGATGATCTCGGATCTGCGTGAGTCCGGTTCGATCGAGCAGGACGCCGACATGGTCCTCCTCATCCACCGTGAGGACATGTACGACAAGGAACACGAACGCGCCGGTGAGGCCGACATCATCGTCGCCAAGCACCGTGCCGGTCCGACGATGGACATCCCCGTGGCGTTCCAGGGTGCGAAATCCCGCTTCGTCAACATGCCGCAGTAGGGCAGAGGCGTCGACAGAAGGGAACATTCATGTCACCGAACAAGGCGCGGAGTCTGCTGATCCTGCTGATCATGCCTGCAGTGGTGGTGATCGGATTCGCGGTGGCATTCGCCGTGACCTATCTGAGGCCCTCGCTGCTTCTCGCGGGCATCATCGTTGCCTGCTGCGCGTTCATCGTGGCACTTGTCGGCGTGTACCAGTCGATGGGCCGCAGGTGGCCCCTGTGGCTGGTCGCTCCCGCTGTCGCGATTGCGGGCATCGGGACGATCATGCTCGCCGAAGACCTCGCACTGTCCAAGGTCGGCGAGCTCACAGAAGTGGTCGTCGTCAGCCACGACGTCGAGCAGGAGACCGTGCACGACTCGGACAACACCGGTGGTCGTGAGGTCTATACGCACGAGTACACCCTCGAGAAGACCGACGGCACTCCCGTCGACCAGCCGATGACCTACCGTGGCAAGGACGGCTTCGACGACATCGATGAGGGAGACACGATCACGGTGATGATCGATCCCGCGGGCAAAGTCCCCACCGAACCGGCCGATGAGGTGGACGTCCCCGCCGATATCGGCATCCTCGTCGTCGGAACGGTGCTGACCATCGGAGCCTTCGGCGTGTGCACTCTCGTGGTTGCGCTGAGACCGCGGGGGCCCCAGCGGGTGCGCTGACCCGGGCCGGCTTCCACTCCGTCCTCAGCTTCGGACCTCAGCCTCGGACGGCCTACTCATACGTCAGTGACCACTGTATAGTCAGAGAATGCTGACTATTGCTTCGAGGCTCGATGCGATGAATCGACTCGGCCGTGCCATGGCCGATTCCACCCGATCCCGCATCCTCCTCTCCCTTCTGAACGAGCCCGGCTACCCGGCCCGATTAGCCGCTGATCTGGCTCTGACCAGGACAAATGTATCGAATCATCTAGCCTGCCTGCACGGATGTGGCATCGTCGTCGCCGAACCAGAGGGACGACAGACCCGCTACGAGATCGCCGATCCGCACCTGACAGCGGCGCTCAATGCACTCGTCGAGGTGACCTTGGCCGTCGATGATAACGCGGAATGCATCGACCCCGACTGCACGGTCGAAGGGTGCTGCGAGAACTCGGTGACCGGATGACATCGGCCGACGTGAGCCCGACCTCGTATGCGGCCCGACCATCTCCGAGTTCGGCGCGAGCAGCGACTCTGCGACGACGGATCCGAATCGTCGTCGCGATCACGATCGCATGGAACGTCATCGAAGCCGTGGTCGCGATCGTCGCGGGAGGAGCAGCCTCCTCGGCGGCCCTCATCGGTTTCGGTCTCGACTCTATCGTCGAGGTTCTCTCCGCCGCGGCAGTGGCCTGGCAGTTCGCCGCCCCGAACCCGGAACGCCGCGAGAAGACGGCCCTGCGGGTGATCGCCGTGTCCTTCTTCGCCCTCGCCGCATACGTCGGCGTCGACGCCGTACTGTCTCTCACCGGCCTGCGGGATCCCGAGCACTCCACCGTCGGCATCGTCATCGCGGCTCTCAGCCTGCTCGTCATGCCCTTCCTGAGCTGGTTCGAACGGCTCACCGGACGGGAACTCGGATCCGCCTCCGCGGTGGCTGATTCCAAGCAGACCCTCATCTGCACCTATCTCAGCGCCGCCCTCCTCGCCGGGCTGCTGCTCAACAGCCTGCTCGGTTGGGCATGGGCCGACTCCCTTGCGGCCCTGGTCATCGCGGTCTTCGCTGTCCGGGAGGGCATCGAAGCCTGGCGGGGCGATGCCTGCTGCGCGGCTCCGATCAACGTGCTCACGGGAGAGCGTGAGGTCGAATCGTGCTGTTGTGACGATGAGGAGACGTGTCCCTGCGGCTGAGCCGTGATAGTGCGCCCTGCTGTGAGGTCCGTCGTTGGAACTCCTGTCGTCGACACCGTCCGGCATCGAATTGCGCAGCGGTTCGGACAGGTGGGGAGCGGCCGGATCGGTCGGAGTACAGTGGGCGGACGTGAGCAGTCCCGAGCTTCCGTCACCGCTGATCCGTCCACCTGTCGCGGTCTCAGCGGCAGCCTTCGTCTCGAGCTTCGACCGGTTCGCGGTCAGCCCCCTGCTCGTCCTGGTCGCCGCTGATCTCGGGGCCACACTGACGCAGAGTCTGTCAGTCGCGAGTCTGTACTACCTCGCCTACGGCATCAGCCAGCCGCTGTGGGGTGCCCTGTCCGACCGATTCGGGCGGATCCGGCTGATGTGGCTGACGCTGTTCGCCGCCGCTCTGGCTGGGGCGGTCTCCGCCGTGGCTCCGGACCTCATCACCCTGATCGTGGCGCGTGCGTTCGCCGGCGCCTTCTACGGGGCCGTCGTTCCTGCCTCCCTGACCTACGTCGGTGACACCGTGGCCGAAGAACGGCGCCAGCCGGCCCTGGCCGATCTCATGGCGGCGATCGCACTGGGCACCGCCTCGGCGACCGCGATCTCCGGCCTGCTCGCCGACTGGCTCGACTGGCGGATCGTCTTCGCCGTTCCCGCCGTCCTGGCCGTCCTCTGCTCCTTCGGGCTCATGCGACTGCGCGAGTATCGACCCGAGACCGGCAGCGGCATGCTCTCGACCTTCCGTTCTGCTCTCACCCACCGCTGGGTGCTCGTCGTCATCGGCCTCGCCTTCGTCGAAGGTGCGGTCGTCCTCGGGGTGCTCACCCTGCTCGCCCCGGCGCTGCAGTCCCAGGGGATCGGCGCCGGCGCGGCCGGACTGGCCACCGCCGCCTACGGCCTCGGAGTGATCATCACCAGCCGGTTCGTCAGACCGCTGTCGGCCAGGATGTCCATGCCGCGCCTGATGACGCTCGGCGGCTGCGCGCCGATCATCGGCTATGTCGTGCTGACCATTCACATCTCCCTGGCCACCGTCGTCATCGCCGGCCTGCTGCTCGGCGCGACCTGGTCGTTCCTCCACTCCTCCCTGCAGACCTGGTCGACCTCTGTCCTCCCGCAGGCCCGAGGCACGGTGGTCGCGCTCTTCGCCGGCTGCCTCTTCGCCGGCAGCGCCCTCGGAGCGGCGGTCGGCGGGCCGATGGGCCACGGCGATCACTGGAGCGTCCTCTTCGGCTCGACGGCACTCGTCATGGCCATCCTCACGGTCACTGCCGTCCTCAGCCGCCGGGCCTACGACAGACGATGACGACCTGCTGACGATCCTGCCGTCGGCACGACCACTCCGTCACTATGACCACTGCAGCCCCCGCCTCGGTGCCGGGCATCTGCTCCGCCCCGACGAGGGTGCGCCGGTCGGGGCGCACCTACCATGGCAGATATGGACACCACGCCGAATGACCTTCTCGTGCTGCTCGCGGTCTCTCGCACTGCGAAGTTCACGACGGCCGCCCACAACCTGGGGCTGACCCACACGACGGTCTCGCGCCGCATCGCCGCCTTGGAGAAGTCACTCGGAGGGCGGGTGCTCGCCCGCTCCGCAGACGGCTGGGAGCTGACCGAACTCGGGCAGAGGGCCGTCGCCGTGGCCGAGCAGATGGAGGCCGCGGTCGCCGACCTCGGACACACGAGACAGGGACCGGACGCGGTCACCGGAGTCGTGCGCATGACCGCCACCGACGGGTTCAGCGCCTACATCGCCTCACCGGCGGCAGCCCAGCTGCGCCGTCGACATCCGGGGCTGAGCGTCGAAATCGTCACCGTCACCCGGCAGGCCCTGCAGCAGCGTTCGGGACTCGACATCGAGGTCGTCGTCGGCGAACCTCGCGTCCACCGCGCGGAAGCGATGAAGCTCGGCGACTACGTGCTCGGCCTCTACGCCTCACGCGAGTATCTGGAGTCCAACGGCACCCCGACCTCGGTGGAGGAACTGGACGACCACCGCCTCGTCTACTTCGTCGACTCCATGCTCCAGGTCGATGACCTCGATGCGCCGAGGCGACTCTTCCCGACCATGAAAGATGCCCTGACCTCGACGAACGTCTTCGTCCATGTCGAAGCCACCCGTGCCGGTGCCGGCATCGGATTCCTCCCGTGCTTCATGGCCGACCTGCATCCGGACCTCGTGCGTCTCTTCCCCGACACGGTCGCCGAGCGTCTGCCGTATTGGATGGTGCTGCGGCCCGACTCGATGCGTCGACCCGCTATCGCTGCGCTCGTGCAGGCGCTGAAGGATCAGATGATCGTTCACCGCAATGCGCTCGAAGGACGAGTTGGAGGCAGAATATGAGTATGGACCAGCCCCGCAGCGACATCGGTGACGAACTGTCCGGACGGCGCATCGTGCTCACCGCTCAACGGCGAGCAGAACAGCTCGCATCCGCTCTCGAGAGGCATGGAGCGCAGATCGTGCACGCTCCGACCCTGTCCGTCATCCCGCACATCGATGACCCTGAACTCGCCGCCCGTACCCGTGACCTCATCGACCACCGGCCCGACATCGTCGTGGTCACGACCGGCGTCGGATTCACCGGTTGGGGCGAGGTCGCCGAAGCCGCGGGCATGCGCGATGAGTGGAAAGCGATGCTCCGAGGGGCACGGATCGTCGTTCGCGGCCCGAAAGCCGGAGGTGCGGTTCAGGCGGCCGGTCTGACGGTCGACTGGGTCGCCGAGTCCGAGACCAGCGCGGAGATCGAACAGGTGCTCCTGACAGAGGGCGTCAACGGCCTGCGGATCGCGGTGCAGCACCACGGCGCCGGAGCCGACGGCCTGGATGAGGCCTTTGCCGCGGCCGGTGCCGATGTCCGCTCACTCGTCATCTACCGCTGGGGTCCCGCGCCCGATCCGGAAGCCGTGGTCGATGCGGTCGACCTCGTTGCGCAGCGCAGGTGCGACGCCGTTGCCTTCACCTCGGCACCCGGTGCCGCCGCCTTCCTCGCCATGGCCGAGGAGCAGAGTCTGCTGCCTGCAGTGATCGAGGCGTTCAACGACGGAGTCGTGGCTGCGGCGGTCGGCAATGTCACCGCCGCGCCGCTGTGGGAACGGGGCATCAGAACCGTGATCCCGGAGCGATTCCGCCTCGGCGCCCTCGCCCGAATCCTCGTCAGCGAACTCGCCGCATCGGGGCGAGCATCGCAGTGAGCGGTTAGTCGGTCCTCGACGACAGGCCCGATGAGGGTCACAGCCTCATCGAGAACACCTCGTGGATCGGCGAGGTATGCCGCAGTGACGGGTCTCGTCGCATGCCGAGTTTCTCGGCCACTCGCTGGGACGATCGATTGTCCTGGTGGACGACGGAGACGAGATGCTGAGCGACCGCGAGGTCGCGCGCATGATCACGGCAGGCCAGAGCCGCCTCGGTGGCACAGCCCTTCCCCTGAGCCGCGGCCCTCACGTGATACCCGACCTCGAGATGAGGAGTCCCGTTCACGGTCTGCCAGGTGAGGCCGCAGTCGCCGATGAACTCGCCGTCATGGGTATCGACCGCCCACAGTCCGAAACCGTGCTCCGCGTAATTGCGCACATTCCAGTCGATCCACGCCGCAGCTTCGTCGCGATCCTTTGGCGCCGGATAGAACTCCATGACTCTCGGGTCACCGAGCAGTGCGGCCATGTCGTCGAGGTCGGTCATCGACAACTCGCGGAACTTCAGCCGAGTCGTCCGGGGAGGGTGCATAGACGTCAGGCTACCCTGTGCCCGTAGGCTGGGACGAGAGACGAAGGGACAGTGATGACACGAATCATGCAGGTCAGCGACAGTCTGGTGATCAAGGTGGATGCCGCCGCGCTGTGGGAGCAGGTGGCCGATCCGACGCAGATGCCTCGGTGGAGTCCGGAGAACACCGGAGCCAGCACACCCTCAGCTGCGGGGCCCCTGCACGAAGGTGACATCTTCGAAGGGACGAACCGTCGTGGGCCGGCGACGTGGGTGACCGAATCCGTCGTCACCGATTCGACGCCCGGGAAGCGCTTCGCCTTCACGGTGCGTCGGATCGGCCCCCGCTCGCCGAGCATCGAAGGCGCGAATGCGAGCTGGGCGTATGACTTCGAGGATCTCGGTGGGGCGACGCGCGTGACCGAGACGTGGACCGATGACCGCCGGAAATGGCCTGATGCTCTGGCCTGGGTCTTCGACCACATCGTCACGCGCGGGAAGAGCTTCGCGGACTTTCAGCGTCTGAACATCCGACGGACGCTGACGACTCTGAAGGATGACTTCGAACGCGAAGGATGACTTCGAACGGCGAACGGCGGTGACGCGGCCGAAACGACGGCGAAACATCTGCTCGCTACCCTGATCGCATGACAGAGACGGCACAGCGCACAGAGACGGCATCGCACCCCGAGAGCCCCACCGGCCACGTCGAGGGCATGAACTTCTACACCCGCAAATGGGTTCGGCCCGAGGACCTCAACGCCAACGGCTCCCTCTTCGGCGGCAGTCTGCTGCGATGGATCGATGAAGAGGCCGCGATCTATGCGATCATCCAGCTCGGCAACCATCGCGTCGTGACGAAGCTGATCTCGGAGATCAACTTCCAGGCCTCGGCCAGAAAAGGCGACCTCATCGAGATGGGACTCATCGCCACCCACTTCGGGCGCACCTCGCTGACGATGACGGCAAGGGTGCGCAATATGATCACCCGCAAGTCCATCCTCACCATCGAGAAGATCGTATTCGTCGGCGTCGACGAGGACGGTACGCCGATTCCCCACGGCTATTCGACGATCACCTACGACCGCGACCGGATGCCGCGCCCGCATGCGGAGCCGTTGCCGGAGAAGCTGCCGGAGACGCGGAAGGGGTGTGCAGAGGCGTCCCTGAGATCTACCAGGCGTCAGCCGCCGAGGTAGGCCAGCGCGCCGACGACCTGCGCCTTCGTCGCGATCTCGAGGGCCGGATCGATCTCGGGTGCAAAGAACGGCGAATGGTTGGCCGGAACGTCCGTGAGCACGGTTCCCGCCTCCTCGGCGGCCCTGTACTTCTCGGCATCGAAGGAGCCGACGAACCAGTAGGCATACGGGATGCCGAAGGTGTTGGGCAGCTCGCTGAAGTCCTCCGAGGCGGTCGCTGGGGTGGCCTCCTGCACCACCTCGGCGCCGAAGTAGTCGGTGAGCGCCTCGGTGACGGTGTCGTTGACGGCCTCACTGTTGTCCGTCAGCGGGAACTGGTCGAAGTACTCGAAGGTCGGTTCCTTCGGCGAACCGGCCGCTTCGCATTCGCCGCGGACGATGCGTTCGATCGAGTCGATCACACGCTGCCGGACGGCGGTGTCGTAGGTGCGCACATTGAGCAGGAGTTCGGCACGGTCGGGAATGATGTTCGACTTCGAGCCCGCGTTCGAGGCGCCGACGGTGACGACGGCGAACTCGCCCGGTTCGGTCTCCCGGGACACGATCGTCTGCAGCCGGAGTACGATCGAGGCCGCGAGCACGACCGGATCGACCGACAGGTGCGGCATCGACCCGTGCGCGCCGCGACCGAAGACCGTGATCTTCACCGAATCGCCGGCCGACATCACCGGACCCGAGGCGGTGAAGATGCGCCCAGCAGGCATCGGCATGACGTGCTGGGCGAGGGCGACATCGGGTTTCGGAATCGCGGTGGTCAGACCGTCGTCGATCATCGCCTTCGCGCCGGCCGCGTTCTCCTCGGCTGGCTGGAAGAGTGCAATATACGTGCCTGAGCAGGAATTTCGGTTCTCGTTGAGGAGCCTCGCGGCGCCGAGGAGGGCAGTCGCGTGCATATCGTGTCCGCAGGCGTGCATGACCCCGTCGACGGTGGATGCGTAGTCGAGTCCGGTGTCCTCGGTGACGGGGAGTGCGTCGATGTCGGCGCGGGCCAGCACTGTCGGCCCGTCCCCGTTCTCGATCACCGTGACGCGACCGGTGTTCCCGATGCGTTTGACGTCGAGTCCCAGACCGGTGAGTTCGGACCCGATGCGCTCGGCGGTCTCATGCTCGTCGAGGCTGAGTTCCGGATGCTGGTGGAGGTGTTTGTAGAGGTCACGCTGCCACTCGAGCTGTGAGTCGATGTTGTCCAGGAATTCCGGTGTCGTCATCACTTCTCCTCGCTGCGGTCGCGCCCGGCCGGTCCGGATGCGGACGATGCTCACGCTATCAGCGTGGCATCCGAGTCGGTCAGAGCAGTCCCAAGGTCTCAAGATCCCGGCGCAGCGACTGTGCGTTCGTGAACACGTGGCCGATGATGCCGTGCTTGCGGGCCGACGCCGTGTTCGCCGGCAGATCGTCGACGAACAGGGTCCTGCTCGGGTCGAGATCGAAGCGCTCGAGCAGCAGTTCGAAGATCGCCGGATCGGGTTTGATGAGCTTCTCCCGACCGGAGACCACGACGTCCTCGAGTTCGTTGATGGCCGGAGCGACGGCGGGCGCATGGTGGAAGGTCTCGGCCGCCCAGTTCGAGAGGCCGAGGAGTCGGACACCCGAGCCCTTGAGCTCGGCGACGACCTCGGCCATGCCCTCGATCGGACCGGTCAGTGACTTCTCGAAGCGCTCGTAGTAGCGGGAGACGATCTCACCGTGTCGCTCATCGACCGCGGCCGCACGAGCGACCACCTCGGCGACGGGGACGCCGCTGTCAGAGGCGGCGTTGAGGGCGGAGAAGTCGGCCTCCTCGGCGAAGGCGCGCCACCGATCGGCACTCATCCGGTCGGCGAGCGGACCGGTCTGATCCCATCCGATGAGCACGTTGCCGAGATCGAAGACGACGGTCGTGGGTGTCTGGTCGGTGGACTGAGGCATCGCGGGGTCTCCTTCGATGAGGGTTCGGCTTCGGATTCCTACGCTACAGAACATGATGACCGTCGCGGATGATGTTCAAGGAGAAGGTGATCATCGGACCATTGTGGAATCTTCGGTGCTCGCCTAGGTTGGAGTCATGATCGGCTACGCGCCACTGCAGATCCGGGTGAAGACGCCCCGACTCGAGCTCGTCGGTGCCGGTGACGACATGCTCGCGGCACTCGCCCCGCTGGGGCGCGATGGCAAGGTCTTCGCCGAACCCGCCCCCTACGACGACCCGATGTCCTTCTACGAATCGGACCCGGACGTGCGGGTGAGCAAATGGCTGCAGAGCGTGTGGCGGGCCAGGGGTCGGTTCGGTCCGTCGGAGTTCAGGTTGGCCTTCGCCGTCCTCGTCGACGGTGAAGCCGTGGGTATGCAGGACCTCATCGCGGAGAAGCTCGACACGTGCGCAACGGTGCTCTCGTTCTCCTGGCTCTCGACCGATGTGCGCGGACGCGGACTGGGCACCGAGATGCGCAGCGCCATGCTCCACCTCGCCTTCGCCGGGCTCGGTGCCCGCGAGGCCGCCTCCGATGCCTTCGTCGACAACATCGGGTCGAACCGGGTCTCCGAAGCCCTCGGCTACGAACACAACGGAGTCGAATGGGACATCCGCCGAGGTGAGCCCGGGCTCATCCAGCGATGGAGACTCACTCGTGAGGCCTGGGAGGCTTCGCGGCGTGACGATATCGAACTCAGCGGCATCGCCGACTTCCTCGAGCTGCTCGAGCAGGGGTGATCGCCGGGGCCGATCACGGCGACCACGGTTGTTTCGGCACACTCTGCGCTGATCAGCCCAATTCGGAACTTGGGCTGCTCAGCGGAAAATGGTCCGAACCTGAAGCTGGGGGTGGGTAGGGTCAGCCTGAGTGCTGGGACTGCCTGCGAGAGCGGACGACGGCGAGTATCAGCGCGGTGACCATGAGGACGAGGCTGAGGAACCACAGAAGGGCTGCGAAGCTCTGCAGCTGAGACGTCTGGGACAGTGCGATGCACGCGACGGAGAACATGATGAGGGCAAGGATCCAGCGAGTCAGCTTCGAGTGCCTCATCGTTTCTCCTGTTCGATCGATCGTCACCTCAGTGCCTGTGAGTGAGAGCCTATAAAGAGCAAGAAAACCTGTCAATGGGCCTCAGGTGGGCGGTCGCCCGCCTTGCAGGTAGGAAGGCAGATGCAATAACGGCGACCCTCCGCCCGGCAGCCGACCGGATCCGGGAATGCCGGATCGGACGGTTGTTCGGGCGAAGGATCGCCGGTGTTGCTCAGAGGTCTCGATTGAGACCTGCAAAGTCTCTAGGTGAGACTCTCAGGGAGTCTCAGAGGCCGCGGACGCGAGTCGCCTGCAGGCCCTTGGAGCCCATCTCAGAGTCGAACTCGACGTTCTGACCCTCGGTGAGCTCGCGGTAGCCGGAGGCCTCGATCGCGGAGAAGTGGGTGAACACGTCAGCCGAACCGTCGTCAGGCTGGATGAATCCGAAACCCTTTTCCGCGTTGAACCATTTCACGGTACCTGTTGCCATAATCTTTGTATCCTTATTTTTTAACTGAAGACCACTGGTGCGGTCGTGATGGTCGAATCCATTGCTGGATCCGGCTTTCCCGCTGGATGAACTGAATTCTGGATCCAGGTCCAACGAAAAACTGTGGGTGAACCGAGAGCTCGGAGTCCGGTGTGATCATGAGTCTCTGGTGAGAGGTCGTGAGTCTCAGGCGGAATCGTGAAGATGCTCGGTTTCGATCATGCACTTGGAAGTGCTGGATGGAAGTCGTCAAGTGACTGAGAGTCAGACGACTGAGATGGGAAATATGAAAATCATGAGGGGCACGGAAGGCAGACACGCGCCGATGGGCAAACACATGGTGCCGAGCTGAACCTACCTGCTCTGTGAGGCACCACCTGCTCCGCACGATGCTGTGCGAGAACACTTCAAGCCTAACAGAGAGATCGGCAATCGGTGGCATCGACCGAGATCATCGCCGAGAGTTGGCACACAGTGACACTGAATCGCTGACAGGCTCCACGCTGCATGTTTAGGATTGTATGCAAAACGTTTTGCATACAATCCGCTTTCATCCCCAACGCAGGAGCCGCCTGAACCGTGGACAACCGAGACGCACCTCTGACCATCGGACCTCGACGCCGTCGGCGTCTGGCCGCGAAGTACCGTAGACGACGCACCTTCGTGGCGGTGGCTGCGATCCTCGTCATCGCGGCTCCGCTGACGATCGCGATCGTGGTGCACAACCTCGGCGCGAACATCTCCTCCTCGGCTCTGCGCGCCCATGACGGCTCGGACGTTCCCGAGAAGCTCACCGACGAGACCAATGTGCTCATCATCGGCTCCGACACCAGGGATCTCGCCTCGGCGCAGGCCGACTCGGGGTCCGCCTCGGCGTCGGGATACGGCAGTGCCGAGGGAGCACGCAGCGATGCGATGATCCTTGCGCACATCGCCGCAGACGGCAGTCGCATCGACGCCGTCCAGATCCCCCGAGACACGATCATGGACATTCCCGCCTGCGATGACACCGGCCGCGGGGCCACGCAGGCGGTCCACGGGATGATCAACTCCGCCCTCAACGGCGGACCGGCATGCTCGGTCTCGGCCGCCGAAACGCTCACCGGCGTGCGCGTCGACCACTTCATCAACGTCGACTTCGACGGCTTCGCCGCGATCGTCGACGCGCTCGACCTTGACGAACCGCTCAAGGACCCGAAGGCGAACCTCGACCTGCTCGCCGGCGAGCAGACGATCGGGGGAGCCGATGCGCTCGCCCTCGCCCGCACCCGGCACGCCGTCGGCGACGGCAGCGACATCTCCCGCATGGGCAACCAGCAGATGGTCATGAACGCCATCATCGATCGGGCCAAGAGCAGCCACGTGCTCACCCGACCCGACCGCCTCTACTCCTTCCTCGACGCCGTGACCTCCTCACTCGAGGTCGACGACGACCTCGACTCGGTCTCATCATTGGCTTCGCTGGCCACGACCGCGGCCGCGGTGCCCAAGGACGACATCACCTTCGACATCATGCCCTGGACCCCGGCCCCGGAGGACCCGAGCCGGGTCGTGAAGTCGTCGCAGGCCGACGAGGTCTTCGCCGCCATCAACGCCGACGAACCGATCGCCGACCTCGTGAACTGAGCCGAATGGTCCGAATGGGCCGACTGCGGGGGTTCGCAGATGGCTCTCAGCGTGAGAGGTTCTCGAGATCGTCGAGCAGCCCGGGCCGAGTCGGCATCCACCCGAGAGCGGAGCGTGTGTGCTGACTCGACGCGGGCTGGTCAGCGGCGAAGACCGGCCCGAGCGGACCGAAGCTCTCCTCCTGCACGGTGCCCGACGGCAGCCCGAGCCGGCGGCCGAGCACCTCGGCGATGTCGATGACGCGCACCCCTTCGTCGGCGACGGCATGCCAGGACGTTCCACCTTCAGCGGATTCGAGCGCGAGGCGGAAGAGGGCCGCAGCGTCCTGTGCGTGGACCGCCGGCCAGCGTTGGGTGCCGTCGCCCGGGTAGCCGCAGATCCCCGATTCCTGCGCGAAGTTCGCGAGCAGGCCGGAAAAACCGCCTTCGCCGTCGGCGTGCACGGTTCGCGGCAGCCGGATCGCTGAGGTGCGCACCCCCTGGTCTCCCAGTTGGAGGGCTCGGGTCACCGCGACGCTGCGCCCTCCGACGGGGCCATCCGTCGGAAGTGGATCCGCCTCGGTCGCGACCTTGCCCGGCACCGCAGGTGTACCTGCGACCATGACAAGTGGTTTGTCCGTGCCGATGAGGCTTCTGCCGAGAGTGTCGATCGCCGAGGCTTCCTCCTCGACGGAGGCCGTCAGCGCCGCGGGAGAACTGAAGTCGTTGCGGAAGGCGAGGTGGATGACCCCATCGGCCGCGTCTGCGCCCGAGCGCAGGACGTCGGCAGAGGAGAGGTCGCCGCGGATCGCCTCTGCTCCAAGCTGCGCCGCTCGCTCGGCAGACGCATCGGACCGGGCGAGGATGCTCGCGGTATGCCCGTTGGCGATGAGCTCCGCGGTGACCGCAGAGCCGATCAGACCGGTGCCGCCTGTGATGAAAATGTGCATGGTGTCTCCTCATCGAGTGATAGGACTGAGTCTCATCAGAATACCACCGTGATGGGACTCAGTCCCGTCATCGATCGCGTGCTCACCCGTTGCTACGATGACGGAATGCCCCGTTGGACCCCGAATGCCCGCGATCGTCTCGTTGTCGCCGCTCTCGACATGTTCGCCGAAAACGGCTTCGACGGCGCGACGGTCGCTGAGATCTCAGCGCGTGCAGGACTGACGAAGAGCACCTTCTTCCGGTATTTCCCCGACAAGCGAGAAGTGCTGGCCGTCGGCCAGGACGAGATGCTGCGACTCTTGATCGACGGCATCTCTTCGGCGCCCGCTGATGCCGGGCCGCTCGAGGCGGTCCGCGCCGGACTCGACGAGGTCTCGACCTCGATGACCCCGTTCCACCGCGAACTCGGTCCACGGATCCGCCGCGTGATCGCGGAGAACGTCGAACTGCAGGAGCGGGACGCGGCCAAGCATCGTGCACTCACCGATGGGATGGCATCGGCGCTGCGAGACCGAGGAGTCGAACGGCACGTCGCGATCATCGCCGCTCACCTCGGCACCGTGGCGTTCGGTGAAGCCTACGCGGCATGGATCGATGCCGGGCCTCAAACCGACCTCAGCGAACTGGCTCACACCGCCCTCACCGATCTCGGGCGGGCGGCCGGTGCGCTTGCGGACTGATCGGTCCTGCCCCGCCTCGGCGACCGTAGACTGATCACGTGCTGATCGCCGAGGTCCTGCCCCTGCTGCTGGGCATCGCCGTGCTCGTCGTCATCGCGGTGATCATCCTCCGCCTCGCCGAGGTGGGCCTCGGATGGCTGCCGATCGTCGCGATCGTGCGTGCCGTCGTCCAGCTCGCCCTCGTCGCGCTCCTTCTGCAGGGAGCGCTGAACGCCTGGTGGACCGTTGCCGCATTCATCGCCCTCATGCTCACCACCGCCTCGGTGACCTCGGTGCGCCGGGCCCGGCGGATGCCGCGCGGCCGCCTCGGCGCCCTCACCGGCGTCATCGTCGGATCCCTGACCACTCTGGGACTCGTCCTCGCCTTCGGTCTCGTCGACCGTGAGTTCGAACGGGTCATCGCCATCGCCGGCATCGTCACCGGCACCTGTATGACGGTGGCGACCCTGTCGATGCGGCGCTTCGCTGCGAACCTGCGCACCGGGTCCGGAGAGGTCGAAGCGTGGCTGTCCCTCGGCGCCAAACCACGGCAGGCGGTGCAGCGTCTGCGCAGCGAATCCATCAGAGAGACCCTGCTGCCGAACCTCGATCAGACGAAGAACACAGGACTGGTCACCCTGCCCGGAGCCTTCGTCGGCGCACTCTTCGGAGGTGCCTCACCCCTCGAAGCCGCCGAGTTCCAGATCGTCGTGCTCGCCTCGCTCATCCTCGCCGGCGCGATCACCGCGGTCCTCGGTACGCACATCGCCGCGGGTGCACGCGTCCTGCCCACACCGGAGGAGTGAAGTTGCGCCCGCCTGTCGCGGGCCGATGACGCCTCCGTCCAGTGAGCATTCATGGTCGACCCCTAGACTGGCGCACATGTCTACGATCGAGATCACTCAGGACACCTTCGAATCGACCATCAACGACAACGAGATCATCCTCCTCGACTTCTGGGCCGACTGGTGCGGCCCATGCAAGCAGTTCGCCCCGGTCTTCGAGAAGGCCTCCGAGGACAACCCCGACATCGTCTTCGGCAAGATCGACACCGAGGCCCAGCAGCAGCTGGCCGGACTCTTCGGAATCACCTCCATCCCCACCCTCGTCGCCTTCCGCCAGGGCATCGTCGTCTTCGCCCAGCCCGGCGCGCTCGCCGCACCCCAGCTCGAACAGGTCATCACCGCCGTCAAGGGACTCGACATGGACGAGGTCCGGGCGGAACTGGAGAAGCAGGCCGCCGCCGAGGCTGCCGAGCCGGAAGGCAACGGCCCGGATGCGATCCCGGCCGACCCCGGCGTCGACAAGTGAGCGACCAGGCCGTGAGCCTGACGTCGGAGACACCCGCGACGACCGAGGCCGTCGGACCCCGGCCGGTCGGTGTGCCGGACTCCGTGGCCGCGTGGGAAGAGCGCTACTCCGGCGCGGAATCCGTGTGGTCGGGCAATCCGAACGATGCCCTCGTGGCCGCCGTCGGTGAGATGACTCCCGGCCGCGTCCTCGACGTCGGCTGCGGAGAGGGCGCCGATGTCATCTGGCTCGCCGAGCACGGCTGGGACGCCACCGGCATCGACCTGTCGACGACCGCCGTCGACCGCGCCCGCCGAGCCGCCGATGAGCGCGGGATCGACGCCGCCTTCGCCGTCGCCGACATCTCCGACTGGGAACCGGAGAACACCGATCGCCGAGGCGGCTTCGACCTCGTCACCGGGTGCTTCCTCCACACCCGCCTGCCCGACACTCGGGAGGAGCTGCTCGCCCGCGTCGCCGCACATGTGGCACCGGGCGGAGCCCTGCTCCTCGTCTCGCATGCGACCATGCCGGACTGGGCGGCCGAGCACGACGAGAAGTTCGAGCACGGCATGGAACACCATCACGAACCCGTGAGCCCGAACGGGGACTTCGCCCTGCTCATCGGGGCCAGTCCTGATCGCTGGGAGATCGAACTCGCCGAGATCCGCACCCGGCCGGTGACCTCACCCGACGGTGACCCGTCCGAACTCGAGGACGCCGTCCTCCTCGCCCGCCGGATCTGACGCGCTCGCCGGATCTGACGCGCTCGCCGGATCTGACTGACCTGTCGGAACTGACTGGCTCGCCCGGTCTCACCTCGCAGGATGAAGCCGTCCCACGGCTGCCCTGTTGATGCGTATCGGCCTCGCGAACGACTATGGTTGAGCCATGGCTCGGTTCAGCTTCCTTGAATGGCCGGTACTCCGGCAGTTCCGCACGTCCGATCGGACGGGTCGCGGCGAATCGGTGACGTCCCAGAAGACCCGAGACACCGCTCCTCGAACCGCCACGGCCGACAAGGTCGTCCAGTCCGTCTGCCCGTACTGCGCCGTGGGCTGCGGCCAGAAGATCTTCGTCAAGGACGACAAGGTCATCCAGATCGAAGGCGATCCCGATTCGCCGATCTCGCGGGGGCGCCTGTGCCCGAAGGGTGCCGCCAGCGAACAGCTCGTCAACGCCCCCGGCCGCGTCACCGACGTCCTCTACCGCGCACCGCGGGCCAAGGACTGGCAGAAGATCGAACTGAGCACCGCGATCGACATGATCGCCGATCGCTTCCTCGAAGCCCGCCGTAGGCATTGGGAGGACTTCGACGACAAGGGCCACCCGCTGCGGCGCACGATGGGCATCGCCAGCCTCGGCGGGGCAACCATCGACAACGAAGAGAACTACCTCGCGAAGAAGCTCTACACCGCCGCGGGCGCCATACAGATCGAGAACCAGGCGCGTATTTGACACTCCGCCACGGTTCCCAGTCTGGGAACCTCGTTCGGGCGAGGCGGCGCCACACAACCCGTCCAGGATATGGCGAATGCGGACTGCATCATCATCCAGGGCTCCAATATGGCCGAGTGCCACCCCGTGGGATTCCAGTGGGTGAGCGAAGCCAAGGCCCGAGGTGCCCGCATCATCCACGTCGATCCTCGATTCACGCGCACCACCGCGATCGCCGATAAGCACGTCCCCATCCGGGCGGGCTCGGACATCGTGCTGCTCGGTGCGCTCATCAACCGGGTGCTGTCCGAAGGCAAGCACTTCGACGAGTACGTGCGTGCCTACACGAACGCCGCGAACCTCATCAGCGAGGACTATGTCGACACCGAGGACCTCGGCGGACTGTTCTCCGGCTTCGACCCGGAGACGAACTCGTACGACAATTCGACCTGGTCCTACCAGACCGATGAGCAGGGTGCGCCCCTGACCGACCCAACGCTTCAGGACCCGCGGACGGCGTTCCAGATCCTCAAGCGGCACTACTCGCGCTACACCGCGGAAATGGTCGAGGAGAACTGCGGGATCAAACCCGCCGACTTCGACTACCTCTTCGAATCGGTGACGCAGAACTCGGGCCGGGAACGGACCACGTGCTTCGCCTACGCGGTCGGCTGGACTCAGCACAGCCTCGGCGCGCAATTCATCCGCACCGCCTCCATCCTCCAGCTCCTGCTGGGAAATATGGGCCGACCGGGCGGCGGAATCATGGCGCTGCGCGGGCACGCGACGATCCAGGGATCGACCGATATTCCGACGCTGTTCAACTTGCTGCCCGGTTACCTGCCGATGCCCAGCGCCGGTGTCCACGACACCCTCGATGACTACGTCGCAGCCGTCGGCACCCCGGAGACCCACAAGGGCTTCTGGGCCAACGGTCGCAGCTACGCGGTCAGTCTGCTCAAGGCCTGGTGGGGCGATGCGGCGACACCGGACAACGACTTCGCCTACGACTATCTGCCGCGCATCAACGGCGCCCACGGCACGTACCAGACGCAGGTGCGCATGCTCAACGACGGAGTCGACGGGTACTTCCTGCTCGGCCAGAACCCGGCCGTGGGATCGGCCAACGGTCGTATGCAGCGGATGGCGATGAGTCATCTCAAGTGGATGGTTGTGCGCGACTTCAGCCTCATCGAATCCGCCACCTGGTGGAAGGACGGCCCGGAGATCGAAACCGGGGAGATGAAGACCGAGGACATCGAGACCGAGATGTTCTTCATGCCCGCGGCCAACCACACTGAGAAGGCCGGCACCTTCACCCAGACCCAGCGTCTGGTGCAGTGGCGGCACAAGGCCGTCAACCCCCCGGGAGATGCGCAGAGCGAACTCGACTTCTTCTACGAGCTCGGTCAGCGGATCCGCGAGAAGCTGGCCGACTCCGATGATCCGCGCGATCGTCCGCTGCTCGATCTGACCTGGAACTACCCGGTCGACGAGGAAGGCGAAGTCGACGCCGAAGCCGTGGTCAAGGAGATCAACGGCTACCGGGTCGGCGGCGAGGACGACGGTCAGCCGCTGGAGAACTTCAACCAGTACGCCTCCGACGGGTCGACCGCCGGCGGCTGCTGGATCTACGCCGGCGTCTATGCCGGCGGTGTGAACATGGCCGCCCGACGCAAACCGCGCAGCGAGCAGGATGAGACTGCGGCCGAATGGGCGTGGGCGTGGCCGGCGAACCGGCGCATCCTCTACAACCGCGCCTCGGCGGCCCCCGACGGGACCCCCTGGTCGGAGCGGAAGAAGTTCGTCTGGTGGGACGAAGAGGCCGGTAAGTGGACGGGCAAGGACGTGCCCGACTTCCCCATCGATCGCGCCCCCGCGGCGAGGTCGGATCAGGCCTACGGCGGTCCTGCTCACCTCGACGGCGACGATCCGTTCATCATGCAGTCCGACGGCAAGGGATGGCTCTTCGCACCCAGCGGCATGGTCGACGGTCCGATGCCCACGCATTACGAGCCGCAGGAGTCGACGGTCGCCAATCCGCTCTATCCGCAACAGAACAGCCCGACGCGGAAGGTCATGCGGCGCGGGGACAACCTGTCCGCGCCCGGTGCCGGCTACCCCGGTTCCGAGGTCTTCCCGTACGTGTTCACGACCTACCGGCTCACCGAGCATCACACCGCCGGAGGCATGTCCCGCTGGCTGCCGTACCTGTCCGAGCTGCAACCGGAGATGTTCTGTGAGATCTCACCGGAGCTCGCCGCCGAGGTGGGGCTCGAGCCCTACGGGTGGGCGACCTTGGTCTCCCCGCGGGCGGCGATCGAGGCCCGCGTGCTCGTGACGAAGCGGATGAACCCGCTGACCATCGGCGGACGCACCGTCCACCAGATCGGCCTGCCCTACCACTGGGGCGTGGGCGGTCAGGGCGCCGTCGTCGAAGGGGACTCCGCCAACGACCTGCTCGGTGTGACGATGGATCCGAACGTGTTCATCCAGAACAGCAAGTACGTCGCGGGCACGATCGTGCCCGGCAGGCGTCCGCGCGGTCCCGAGCTCGTCGACTTCGTCGAGAAGTACCAGCGCGAGGCCGGTCTGACCACGGAGTCCGGAAACCAGCAGGTCACCGCTCCCGAATCCGACGTCGAAGCGGCCGCTGCCGCCGGCGCCGGACACAGCGTCGGCGGCCACCCGCACCGCGGAGGCGACTCGGCGGTGGGTGTGACCCCGGGCAAGACGCTTGGCGGAGACACCGTCGCCGGTCCGACGGTCGAGAGTGCCGATGATCGCACCGGACGGGTCGATCTGGGGCCGGTCGACACGACCGACGCGAATTCGACCGACGATGGGGACGCGACCGACGCGAATTCGGCCGACGATGGGGACGCGACCGACGGCGATCCCGATCACGGCCGTGATCTCGACGGATCCGCCGTCACCGACTCAGAGGTCCGAGATGCCGAGGCGGAGCAGGCGCAGCGCGCGCAGGCTCAGCTCGACGAACGCCCCCGGGAGAAGGCCGATGGCTCCGGCGTGCGTGACGGTGCCGGCGACGACAGCGCGGGCTCCGGCACGTCAGATGCCGGTGCAGACTCGGACCGGGTGGACAATGGAACCAGCGATGAAGGGGAGGATGACTGATGTCGGCTTCGACGCTTGACAGCGGCACGGTCGCTGACGGCCACTGGCACGATTCGACGCAGAATCGCAAGGGGTTCTTCACCGACACCTCGATCTGCATCGGCTGCAAGGCCTGCGAGGTCGCGTGCAAGGAATGGAACCGCAATCCCCAGGACGGAACCTTCGAGCTGCTCGGCTCCTCGTACGACAACACGGGCAGCCTCGGCGCGAACACCTGGCGTCACGTCGCCTTCATCGAACAGGACTCCGAACGGATCGAGAAAGCCCGCGAATCCGGGCGCAAACTCGTCAACCTCGGCATGCCCACCATCCGACCTCGCACCGACGAGAGTGCCGCAGTCCAGCCTCTGGGCGGAGCGCTCGGTGCCGCGGATGAGGGCCGGACCAGCGACGGTCTGCCGACGACGCCGCAGCTCGACGTCGACCTCCTCGCCCCCGGGGCGATGGAACCGGCCGATCTGTCCGGGGTCGACACCACCCCGCCGGACACCGCCGACTTCCGGTGGCTGATGTCCTCGGACGTGTGCAAGCACTGCACGCATGCCGGCTGTCTCGATGTGTGCCCGACCGGTGCGCTCTTCCGCACCGAATTCGACACCGTCGTCGTCCAGAACGACGTCTGCAACGGTTGCGGCACGTGTGTGGCCGGCTGCCCCTTCGGTGTCATCGAACGTCGTGATGACGGCACGATCAACACACCCACCGACCGTGATGACCGCAAGGCCGCGGACATGGACGTGCCGGATGCGGGCACCGCGAACAAGTGCACGCTCTGCTACGACCGCCTCGTCGAGGGCCAGGAACCGGCGTGTGCGCAGACCTGCCCGACCCAGTCGATCAAGTTCGGCGACCGGTCGGACATGGTCGACAAGGCGCATGAACGCGTCGCCGAACTCCATGCGAAGGGCCTGACCGAGGCCCGACTCTACGGAGCGAACCCGAATGACGGCGTCGGCGGCACCGGATCCGTGTTCCTCCTCCTCGACGAACCCGAGGTCTACGGGCTGCCGCCGGATCCTCGGGTGGCGACGAAGGACCTGCCCGGAATGTTCGCGTCCGCAGGTGTCGCCGCACTGGGCATGGTCGCGGCCGCGGGACTGGCGTTCCTCGGGAGCCGACGTTGAGCACCTCCGAATTCGATTCCTACCGCCCACCCGAGCCCGAAGGCGGACGCCGGAAACGTCGACGAGGCGGTCGCCCGGGTGGCAGTGGTGGTCCCGGCGGCTCCGGGGGCCCGGGAGGTCGGGGCTGGAAGAACCGCGGTTCCGACGGCAATCGTGAGATGCCGATGGTCGAGGACGTCGAGTTCACGTCTTACTACGGCAGGCCCATCGTCAAGGCTCCGCCGTGGGGTCACGAGATCGCGCTCTACCTGTTTCTCGGCGGACTGGCCGGCGGGTCGACCCTGCTGGGACTCGGCGCTCAATTCACCGACCGCCCGGGGCTGCGGATCGCCAGCCGGATGACGGCGATCACGGCGACCGGAGTCGGCGGAGCGGCGCTCGTCGCCGACCTCGGACGACCCGAGCGGTTCATCAATATGATGCGCGTGGTCAAGGTGTCCTCGCCGATGAGCCTGGGCACCTGGATCCTCTCGGGCTTCGGTGTCGGTTCGGGTGTGACCTTTGCGGTCGAGCTCGACCGGGTGACCGGGCAGAAGCTGCTTCCGCTGGGGCCCCTGCGCAAGGTGCTCCACGCGATGGAGACACCGGCGGCCCTCGAGTCGGCGTTCTTCGCCACGCCGCTGGCCGCGTACACGGCGGTGCTGCTCGGGGCGACGGCCGTGCCCACCTGGAACGCTGCCGGTCGCAATGGCCTGCCGTATGTGTTCGTGTCCTCAGCATCGCTGGCCGCTGGAGGTGCGGCAATGGCGCTCGCTCCGGTGCGGGAGACGGGCCCGGCACGGCTGCTCGCGCTCACCGGGGCCGCCGGTGACGCCTACGCGATGTCGGCGATGAAGAAGCGCATGCACCCGGCCGAGGTCGACCCGATGGAAGACGGCGAACCCGGCCACAAGCTCCACCGTGCTGAGAAGTTGCTCATCGCCGGCGCCATCGGTGCCGCCGCCATCGAGGTGGGCGCACGGGTATTCGCGAAGAAGCTCGGCGGGCGGGGTGCCGGCGGTTCGGGCGCGGGTGGTTCGGCTGCTGGAGGCAAACGGAGCTGGAAGACGCGGGCCGCACTGCGCGCGCTGTCGGTCGTGTCCGGCACGGCGCTCGCGGCCGCCTCGGCGTACACCCGTTTCGGGATGCTCGAAGCCGGCATCGAGTCGACGAAGGACCCGCGTCACGTCGTCGAACCGCAGCGCGCTCGCCTCGAAGAGCGCCGCGCCCGCGGCATCACCGACGACTCGATCACCACCGGCCGGTAGAGTGCGGGAGCTGCGCGGGACCCGCGAAGTGCGGGACTGTGCACGGAGAACGTGCGGCGAACTTGGGTGCTGTTTTGGATTAATTATGGCGAGAACTGGATTTGCGAGACTGCCATAATTTCTTGTAGCTATAGATTATATTCGCTGGTGAGAGGCTTGTCGGGGTAGGAGCTTGGGCCAACGGCCCGGAGTTCGGCGCCCACTTACAGCTCGGCATCTCTCACCGATAGCGCCAAAACACCACGGTGCGACGGGAGGTTTTGGCGCTAAAGGTGACGGACAGTCCACGACTCGTCGTTCAGATGGTGTTTCGGCGCGGTCCCCTATTCGCTCACGGCATCCTCATTCGCGAAGACCGGCTCACCATCGACGAATGTGGACAGGGTGTGGGCGTCGAGAAGCTTCTGGTAGTCGTCGCTGAACGGGTTCACATCGATGACGGTGAAGTTCGCCCGCCCGCCGGGCACGATCCGGCCGATGCCGTCTTCGAACCTGCCCGCCGAGGCGGCGCCGAGAGTGAGGGCCTCCAGCGCCTGACCCGGCGAGAATGCCCGCTCGGGATGGTACGACTCGTCACCCGGGGCGAGGGCGGACCGAGTGGTCAGGGCGATGAACAAATTGTGGCTGGTGATATGCGGTGCCGTCGGAGCATCAGTGCCCAGAGCCATGCGGACACCCGACTCTCGCATGAGACGCCAGGGGAATCCGGTTTCTCCTCGCTCGTCGCCGAGCACACCCATCCAGTTGGCCATAATCGCTGGGTCGCAGTGCACCGGCTGAATCGAAGCGGTGACTCCGAGGGCAGCCATCCGTGCAATCGTGGAATCGGTCACCGATTCCAGATGCTCGATTCGTGTGGCTCTCGGCCGCGGTCCATTGATTCGTCCACACTCTTCGACGAGGCGGAGCGCAATTTCGCTCGCGTGATCACCGATTGCGTGCATGGCGAGCTCGAGTTCACGAGCATCCGCGGCGGTTGCCACGGGTGCTGCCGATTCGAACGACCAGATCGGCTCTGCCTGAGAGCCGTCGACATATGGTTCGCGCATGGCTGCGGTACAGGCATCGATCACTCCATCAAGGATGAACTTCACACCGACGATGCGGAACCAGTCAGAGCCGGGACCCGCAGCGAATTGATCTCGCATCTCAGCCGCTCGTGCAACTGACTCGAGGTCGCGAGCCGAGTCACCGGTGGGACGGAGCAGCCAGTATCCCGCGACAGGAAACGGGAGGTGTCCATCCCGGTCGAGGCGTCGGCGGAACGCAGCGGCTTCGGCCTCTCCGATCGCCATGTCCGTTGCCGCGGTCACGCCGTTTTCGAGGTATACGCGGAAGGCGCTGTCAAGGAAGCGGTCCCGGTCGTCGTCGGTCGCGATGGCCTCGAGATATGACCACGCGTACTCGATGGCTGCGCTCTCAAGCAGTAAGCCCGTCGCGTCGCCGACCGTATCGCGAACGATCTGCCCGCCCGGTGGGTTGGGAGTCTCGGCTCCGATTCCCATTGCGTTCATCGCAACAGTATTCACCCACGCGGAGTGCACGTCATTGGAATCGAGCAGAACGGGAATGTCTGCGATGACGGCATCGATCATCGATGCGGTCGGCCGTCCCCCTGGTATTGCCTCGAACATCCAGCCCGCACCGAGGATGAATGCCGCGTCAGGCTGTTCCTCGCGCCGGAGGCGAAGGCGCTCTTGGATCTCTTCGAGGCTTCGGCAGTCGCGCAACTGAACCTTGTCGAGGGTCTGGCCGAGCATCACCATGTGTGTATGGGCTTCAACGAATCCGGGTGCGATGAGGGCACCGTTGACGTCGACTTCGGCGGCTGAATCGTCGACTGTCGAGCGTACTGCTTCACGACTGCCGACCGAGAGTACACGACCGTCACGGATCGCCATCGCTTCGGAGACCGGTGCATGAGCTGAGCCGGTGAAGACCGCCCCATTAGTGAAGACCGTGGTCATGATGTCCTTTCGGGCAGATGATTGAGATTGCTTTCGACTTGAGTTGAGACACGCGCAATGAGGATCGTCGGAACAATGAGGATGAAGCTGATCGCTCCCATGGCAACTCCGAACGCCGTGATCCCCACGCCATCGATGATCCAAGCTCCGATAATCGGGGCAAAACTCGAGCCGACGATATATGCGCCGATAAGCGGGCCCGACCAGCTGCCTCGAGCATCGAGGCCGGCAGCTGTGGCGAGAAAGAGCACGAAGGCGAAAGCGTAGATCGTATTGACGATGATGATGAGGATCGCAAGGGTCTGAGGGTCACTGGTCATCCCGATCCAGATCTTCGTTCCTCCTCCGAGGATGAGCGCAATCGTCAGTGGGAGTGCACGACCGATTCGACTTCCGCCGAGGGTGACGATGACCATCGCGGCGGCGCCGACACCTGCCGCGGCACTGAGCGCAAACCCGAGGCTCTGTTCACTCAGCCCCACGGCGTTGCCGAGTACCGGGGCGAGGGTCCACACGGCGTCCTCGCTCGTACCCCAGAGGGGAAAGACGATGAGCACACCGATTCCTGCCAGAATCACTCGCCGAGGTGTTTTCGGTGGCTCTGCTCTGGTGTCCGTGTCGGTGATGACGTCGAGGCTTGAGACTTCGGGAGTGCTCGGAAGCCAGACGGTCACAGCCAGGCTGAGAAGTGAAAGGAGCGCGAGTGCACCGAAGACAGTGATCTGTGCGAGTCCGAGAATGGGGATGACGGCGAGCACCACCATGACAAGGAGACGGTTGACCACTCCGCTCGTTGCACTCACTCTGTTGGGGTTGCGCACCGCAGCGATCGCTGCCCCCGAGGTCGAGATGGCGGTGCCGACGCCGATGGCACCGACAATGAATCCAGCCACGATCAGGTGGGAGTGCCCGTTGAGTGCGGCGAACAGGAAACCAGCGACGGCTACCGCGAGGCCGCTGGACGCTATCGTCCGTCGACGCTGCCCTGCGGCCGCCCGCGAAGTGCCCAGACCGACGACTGCTGAGGCGAAGAGGCCCCAGGTCAAGATGTTGCCGGAGGCGACGACGTCGAAACCGATCTGCTCGATGACGGACATGATCAACGGGGCGAGATTGGCCATCATGAGCCCGGCAAGTGATACGAGGAAGACTGCGGTTCCATTGCCAAAGCGGAGTGGGACTCGCGGGTCATCGACAGTTGTCGACTGTGTTGCGGCGGCAGAACTCATGGTTGGCCCCTTTGCCAGTGTGAGGTTTTTGGTGAACCGAAATCTTTTCGGTTATTTAGAATGGTGCACGTACCGAGAAAAGTTGTCAATCTATTCAAAGTGCTGACCCAGTGAGGAATTAGCGTTCTATGGCACGACCGATATCACCGATTCTCAGCCGTGAGAAGATTGCGCGAGCTGCGATCGACTTGATCGATTCGGGTGAAGAACTGAAGATCCAGCCGTTGGCGAAGCGCCTGGGGGTGAGTCTGTCTTCGCTCTATCACCACGTTGACGGTCGCGACGGGATCATCCACGCGATGCGTGAAGTGCTGAGCGGTGACTATGCCTTCGACGAAACGAAGAGTGGAGCGTGGCAGGATGATCTGCGCGCCGGCGTGCACTCGCTGTGGAGACTCTATTCGGACCACCCTCGGGTCATGATCCATCTGCTGGGTGTGACGATTCACGAACCCGATACGCTTCGACTCTATGAGTCGCTCGTTGGTGGACTGAGGCGTGCGGGCCTGCCGGACGAAGAAGTCCTCACTACTTTGGAGGTCCTCGACGCTTTCGCGTTCGGAGTCGCGCTCGATGCGCTGTCTCCAACGGACATCTTCTCCCCGGAGCGGCCAGGTTCACCGTTGGCGGACCTGGCCCGCAGCCATCCGACAGGACAGGAGCGCAACCGGCGTCTCTATGAGACGGGCCTGGAGATCATACTCGCCGGAATCGAAGCTCGACTGAACTAGATACGGTGCCGCGGAGTGCTCGTGGGCAGTCCGGCTGTACGTGTACGACATTTACCGACACATAGGCTTGCGAAATTCGCGGATTCAAGTAGCGTGAATAACCTATGAGGAAGCTGTTCAAAGATCGTCAGGCCCTCAGAGCCGGCATCGGCGTGGCACTGCTCTTTCCGTTGGTCTACTTCGCTATGCATCTGCTCGGCTGGGGCAACGATTCATTCAACTGGTGGCAGACGCTTCTCGCCGGTCTTTTCACGGGCGCCTTCTTCTGGTTCTTCACATCAAGCTTCCGCCAGTTCCGCGACGAGGACGTTACTGCGGGCAGATAGTTCGCCCTGCTAAGCGCAGTTGCTGCGGCTTCACCGCACGTGCACGCCAGATCCGACGACGATCTCACCGATGACCGGATGACCAGGGAGTTCGCCGACAACGAGCAGCCCTCCGGAGGTCTGCGCATCGGCCAGCAGAAGCAAATTATCCTCGGTCACCGAGTCGTCCGCGGTCAGATGCGGACGCACCCAGTCAAGGTTCCGCCGCGTTCCACCGGACACGTAACCGGCGGCGACGGACTCATCGACGCCCTCGAGGCGGGGCACCGCGGCCGCATCGATGACCGCTCCGACGCCGGAGGCCCGGGCCATCTTGAACAGGTGCCCGAGCAGACCGAACCCGGTGACATCCGTGGCCGCCTTGATGCCCGCGGCCACCGCAGCCCGAGAGGCCCCGGCGTTGAGCGCGGTCATCGTGGCGATCGCCTCTTCGGACACCTCGCCGGTCTGTTTGTGCCGATTGTTGAGGATGCCCACGCCGATGGGTTTGGTCAAGGTCAGCGGCAGCCCCGCCGCGGCGGCGTCGTTGCGCATGAGCTCGCCGGGGTGCGCGATGCCGGTGACGGCCATGCCGTACTTCGGTTCGGGATCGTCGATGGAGTGTCCGCCGGCCACGGGGCAGCTCGCCTGTCCTGCGACTTCGAGCCCGCCGCGCAGCACCTCGGTGAGCAGCTCCATCGGCAGCTTCTCCCGGGGCCAGCCGACGAGATTGATCGCCGTGACCGGGGTCCCACCCATCGCGTAGATGTCGGAGAGGGCGTTGGCGGCGGCGATGCGGCCCCAGTCGTAGGCGTCGTCGACGACTGGTGTGAAGAAATCCGCGGTGGAGAGCACCGCGAGGTCATTGCGGACGAGGACCGCAGAGGCGTCATCGCCGTCATCGAGGCCGACGAGGACCTCGGGTGCACTCTGCCCGGTCAATCCTCTGACCGCGTCCTCGAGCTCGCCCGGCGGGATCTTGCAGGCGCAACCTCCACCGTGGGCGAATGAGGTCAGACGTTCCTGGGCGGCAGTCATACGGTGAGACTAACATCCAGGCGCAACAGCCCCGCAAAGCTGGCCCGGCTGGCACACGAGCCCCTCATACGTGGCGCCCCGCCCCCGCGTTCACGAGACTTCTGAGTTCCATCACGGTCGAGCACTGCCGCACATGCTGGCCACGCTCACGCCCTCAGATGGCCGCGGGAACCGCCGAAAGGTCGCTCGTATCCTCGGCTTCAACGCCGATTTGAAGACCCTGACGACGAACACACTCACCTGGGCGACGATTTCCGAGCGCACAGGCATGTCGCGCGCCACCGTCGCCCGTCACCTACTCGCACTCCACGAAGCCGGCTGGGTCGGCCGAGTCGCCTCCGGCCGCAGCGCCGCCGCCAAACAGGCCGCCGGCTGGACCGGCGATGACTCCTTCATCAACGATGCCCCCGTCTGCGCACTCACTCAACCCGTCGACGATGCCGTTGTGGATATAAATGAGACCCCTCCCACCGTAAGTGGCTATAAGGAATTCCCTGCACGCGCACGCGAGGCAGAAGCTCCTACAGGAGCCGCTTCGCGGCCCTCACCAACCAAGGCGGCCAGCGGCCGCCGGTGCACCGTTCCGGCAGATCGGACGTTGCCAGCCTGGCCTGGTCACGTAACGCCAAGCAGCAAAGATGAGAGGATTCTCGCCTGCCGTGAGTGGGCACGTCGAGTTCCAGCCCTCAGTAAAATCTCAGACAAGCACCTGAGGTTCTTGGCCAAGGACTTCTTTGTCGCCGGCTGGACGATCCGAGATCTCATCACAGCCCTCGACACCATGCCAGACGGCCGAGCACACGGGCAGCTCGTCGAGGGCCAGTGGGTGCCTTACTCGGGAGCCGATGGTATTCCTGCAGCCCGCCTCGGGCACTGGATTAACTGGCGACTCAACGCCTGGCGAGACCGGGCTGGAGTCGTGGTCGAATCCCCCACCCAGCGCCGAACCCGCCGAGCTGCAGCTGCACACCGTGAGCAGCAGGCCCGAAGGAAAGCCGAAGCTGACCGCCTCGAACGGCTGAGTCAGGAACGCACAACCCCGGAATACCACGCCGCGAAGCAGGCATGCCTCGATCAGATCCTCGGCCGGTCCAGGCGGGCACGCCGGCGATGAGTGCGTGTGACGTTCGTTCACGATCGCGGCAACTTCGGCCGAACCTGCACACCTACCTCTCCCCTAAAATCTCGGGCGAGATGGGAACGTGAACGAAGGCGCGGACGCAGCTTAAGCAGGTGAGATCGCCCGTATTCGGGGAGGTTGCCCCTGCTGTGTGCCAGACTTGAAGAACCAGCACAACAGGCATTGTGGTCACGGCGGCCGCAAAGTGGAAGGAGACCCTGATGAACTGGACTGATCCCCCCCCCGAAGTCATCGTGCCCCTGAGTGGATGGGCATATTTCGGCTACACCCTGCTCGGACTCTTCGCCCTCGCCGTCTTCGTCGCTGCAGCGATGCTGCTGGCCAATGGAGAAGGCGCGGCAGGCTGGGTTCTCGCCGCAGGCGGAATCTTCCTCTACGCACCGGCCGCGTTCGCGTACTTCCGGACAGTCGAGATCGCGCTCGACGTGCCCAACGTTGCGCTTTGGGTCGGACTGCTCGCAGCCGGCGCTGCGGCCTCGTTGGGGGTACACAAGATGTGCGGCGGATATTTCGAATTCAGCTCGCTCCTACCGTTCGGTGGCGCAACCGTGGCCACGGCGGGCGCGGCGGGCTTGGATAAGGTCAACGAACAGCTCGCGCATATCCCGATGGCGTGGGGCACTGTCCTCGGGCTGGTGCTCATCGGCGGGTTCTTCGCGGCCCGAATGGGCGGCATCCTCCGCTAGTGCCACCGATCCGACACGCTGTGTCAGTACCGGCTGATAAGGTTTTTTCAGCGGCGCTCTCGACCTGAGAGGCCCCGGACTAGTCTGGTCTCCGGACCAAATGAAAAACCCCCGTCTGGCAACGGGGGCTGATCCGCCATCGAGTGGCTACCAGGAGGGTAATTCCTTGGTTTATGTTCACCTTGAGAATACGCGCGGGACTTGTCATACGTCAAGCTTCGCGTGCTCAGTCTCACTGGGGTCACGGAACCCTAGGAGGCATCGTGAAGCGGAAGCGCGATCACGAGCCGAACTGGGCGTTTTGGGGATTCTGTCTCAACGGTGCTCGCACCGTGTGGGAGATCCTTAAGACGTTCATCGGCTGAGCAAATAGGTAATTATGGCGGGGCAGTGCTTTCGAGCGCTGCCCCGCTTACCGGCCGCGACGCCCACCGACTCACTGCCCGAGCACGCGGACTTCACCTTTAATCATCGCCTAATGATCAACGGCAGATCACCCTGTCAAGCTCCCTCTCTGTCTGACGCATCAAGCTTCCCTACGTAACCGTCAATGAGGCTACTCAACTTCTTCGTCTCTTCGCGGAGTTCCGCCACCCCCGCTTCTCGTACGCGCGATTCGGTGTCGATCTCGTCTTGATAACGTCGGATAACCTGACCGCCGGAACCCGACTCGTCCACCAAACCCACCAGTTCTTCGAAGTCTCTGATGAAGGTTTTGCACTGCTCAATTCTTCTTTCTGCGCGCTCCACTGATCGCCAGGGGATGCGCACTAATTGGAGCTGCGCCGAAATGGGGCGTAATTCCGGGTCGGGGAGACGCGGCTGATACTCGTCCAGTATTTCAATAGCTGCTGGAATGGAGTCGGCAACGGCACCGAGGGGTTCTCCCGCCCTGAGTCTCGAACTGGCACTATCTAGACTCTTGCGCACCTCCCGGAGTCCAGCGCGCACAATGTCTCGGTTAGCTCGCACTCGTGCGCGAGCAGGTTCCTTCTTTGCTATGCGAATCGCATAGATCGAAACAATGAGGGAGATCGCGGCAATGGCGGTCGACACAAGTTCCATACGCTCACGGTAGCAATGGACCGTCTAGCGGGTATCCCCGCTCACCGAATCTGTCTACCGATTGGGTTCGGTTGCGAACGAAACTGTCGAAGATCTGACTACGCTGACACTCGAAGGCCCCAGGCTCTGTATCTGCAGCGTGTCTCCTTCATTGGCATAACCAATGAAGGAGACACGCCCTAATTCTCCCTAGTTTGCGGTTCCCCTAGTCGAATGCGCCGTATCACGGCGGAGAGAAGCACCCCCACCAACAGGCCAATCGCGATCCCGGCCCACCCGATGAGCACGGTTGCGGAATTGAACTGCGACCGACCCAAAGGAATCACTGTGAACTGCACGATTTCGACGATTACTGACACTAGAAGCGCTAGCGTTCCGAACCGCGCGATGTGTCGTCGGCGCGTGAACAATCCGCTTGTGAAACCGAGCGGTGCGAAGAGCAGTATATTCATCGATTGCCAGTTCACCGACGACAATGCGCCAGGAGACGGCAGAGACCAGGTCCATACCCGTGTCGTCCGCAATCCCTCGTCGAGTCCGAACGCATGGCCCGAGGGAGTGAGTGTCGCGGAAAGGACTAGCGCCAGACTCGCCAGCCATAAGAAGACCAATACGGGGCGCTCATGGATTCGCCGAGCGATGCGTTTCGCGACAAGTGCGGAAACAATAATCCCGGCTGCGAGGGCGGGTACTGCGAACGGTAGGGCGGTGAAGTATCTGAGCATTTACAATCCGGTGCAGAACTTTGTTCTCGTGTAGTAGATCTTGCCCGAAATGGTATCTTTCATCAGGCCACGGGCGCACGGGCGCTTCTTACTCAATGGTGCTGATCCCGAGAACGTCGCGGTCTTCTTTTGCTTGGACTTCATTTTGTAGGTTCCGGACCAGGATATGGGGCCTTGAGCTCCGCCGCCCTTGTTGACCGCCTGGAAGCCGAACTTGACCGAAACGCCTGATCCCTTCTTCTTGTTGTAAGTGATCTTTGCCTTCGAGACGCTCTTCCCGTTGGAGTACACCTGAGCATTGAGTGAGCCGTTCTGAACGTCGTTGTAGCCTGCGTTATACCATTGGTAGCTCGCTGCTTCGGCGCTGGTGGCAAGTCCGAGCGTCAGCGCGACCGTGGCAACTGCGGCGATAAGTGTCTTTCTCAAATCTTTCCTTTCTCAACTGCAGCCCAGGTGGCTTGCAGATAACGGTCAGCCTAACGCGAGGTGGTCGGCGCGCGCCTCACACGAAAGTATGAGATTTTGAGAAAATTTCGGCCCAGCGCGCTGGGTGAGTGCGATCGTGTCAATCGGGTATATGCCTTTGACAATCGAGATCTTCGCCGGAAGCATGCTCTCAAACGGGTTACGATTCCGTTGATTGGACACATATGCTTCTGACTCCCGGAGCCCCTTAGATGCCCTTTTCGGGCAGTAACTCCGCTACCTTCGAGTGAGTAGCGCCGATCAGAATCCCGGCCGGACGTAGGAGATCATCGGCTGGTGCGATAAGACGTTCGAGGGCGACCGTGTCCGCGTCGCCTCACTCGATCGGCTAGGCCGAGACATCCGAGATCTCTGATCACTCGTCCACACACTGGCGGGGAAGGGCTGCGCAGGAATCTTGGATCGGGAGAACATCACCGGCGCTCAGGTTGGAAGCTTCCTATGCGGCAGCGGCCTGTGACTGGCACGGTAGGATTCTGCACGGAGGCGTCCGAGTCCTGGTGGGCTCCCCGGTCTTCAAAACCGGTGAGACCGAGCATCTCGGTCTGGCGGGTTCGATTCCCGTCCGCCTCCGCCACCACCATCGTCGACGTCGATGGACCGCTTTCGGGCAGATCGCCCCTGCGTCGGACTTCGACGGCAATGAAGGAGCAGACGCCTTGACCGAGTCGGATCCGCGCCGCAGCATCCCGCGCACCGATTACCTCCTGACCCTGCCCGAGGTCGTCGCCGCAGCTCAGAGACTTGGTCAGGCGACGGTCAAGGCCGTCATTGCAGAAGCTCAGTCCGCCGCCCGGGACGGCCGGATCACCCCAGCCGAGGTGGCCCCCACCGTCATCGATCGGCTCGGTTCCCGTTCGGCCTCCTCACTGACCCCGGTGCTCAACGCGACCGGCATCATCGTCCACACCAACCTCGGCCGGGCGCCCCTGTCCGAGGCCGCACAGCAAGCCGTCGCGGACGCGGCCGGCTATGTCGATGTGGAGATGGACCTCGCCACGGGCAAGCGCAGCAAGCGTGGGACAGGAGTGAAGCAGGCGCTGCTGCGCACCTGCCCCGCCGCCGAAGATGCAGTGATCGTCAACAACGGGGCGGCCGCTCTGCTGCTCGCGGTCACCGCCCTGCGCGCCGATCACTCGAGCGCCCGCGGTCATCGGGCGGGCCCTTCCACCGCGCAGGGGCCTCAGGTCGATGTCCCGGTCGCGCGCTCGGTCGATGCGGAGGAGATCATCGTCAGTCGCGGCGAACTCATCGAGATCGGCGCAGGCTTCCGCCTCACCGACCTCATGACCACCACAGGGGCACGCCTGCACGAAGTGGGAACGACGAACCGCACCCACCTCACCGACTACGCGAACGCCATTGGTCCCGAGTCCGCGAATCTTCTCAAGGTGCACACGAGCAACTTCCGGGTCGAAGGCTTCACATCGTCTGTCGAGGTGAGCGAACTGCGCGGCCTTGCCGATGAACACAACCTGCCGCTCATCGTCGACCTCGGCTCGGGACTGTTCACCCACGACGACGCACTGCCCGACGAACCCGATGTCGATGCGGCCCTGCGTGCCGGCGCCGATGTCGTCATCGTCTCCGGTGACAAGCTCCTCGGTGGACCTCAGGCCGGCCTCGTCCTCGGCCGCACCGAGGCTGTTCAGCGCATCGCGACCCATCCGCTCGCTCGAGCCATGCGCACGGACAAGCTCACCCTCGCCGCCCTCGAAGCGACGATCACGCACACCGGCAACCCCGTCCACGACGCCCTCCACATCGACCTCGATGAGCTGCGCCGACGTACCGAGACCCTCGCCGAGGTGGTCGGCGCCACGGTCGTTGCCCACGACGGTCGGGTCGGCGGCGGGGGAGCCCCGGGAGTTCCCCTGCCCGGCTGGGCGATCGAACTGCCCGAGGACTGCGCGGCCGCGTTGCGCACCGATGATCCGGCGATCGTGACCCGGGTCCATCAGGGCCGATGCCTCGTCGATCTCCGCTGCGTGCCGGCCGGTGACGACGAACGCATTGCCGCGGCCATCACACGGGTGCTCACCGGAGGCGACGACGTTCATGTCGACACCGTCACGCACACGGTTGGTTCGAACCTTCTCGGCGACCATGACTGATACACCCGCGTCCCCGGGAGCCACGGGCCCCGGCACCTTCGTAATCGCCACCGCCGGACACGTCGACCACGGCAAGTCGACACTCGTGGGCGCCCTGACCGGAATGGAACCCGACCGCTGGGCCGAGGAGAAGAAGCGCGGGCTGACCATCGACCTCGGCTTCGCCTGGACCACCCTGCCCTCGGGCCGAGAGATCGCCTTCGTCGATGTGCCTGGGCATGAGAGGTTCCTGGCGAACATGCTCGCCGGTCTCGGCCCCGCCCCCATCGCCTGCTTCGTCATCGCCGCCGACAAGGGCTGGCAGGCCCAATCGAGTGACCACCGCGATGCGATCGCCGCACTCGGCATCACCCGCGGCCTCGTCGTCATCACCCGCGCTGACATCGACCCCGCCGCGGTCGAGACCACGAAAGACCAGGTCAGAACCCAACTTCGCGGAACGCCGCTCCAGGATTCCCCCATCGTCACGGTCTCCGCGACGACCGGGGAGGGCCTGTCCGAACTCATCGACGTCCTCGATGAGGTCACGGCCGCGGCCGAGCCTCCGGACACCTCGTCGCGGGTGCGACTGTGGATCGACCGCGCGTTCACGATCAGAGGTGCGGGCACCGTCGTCACCGGGACGCTCACCGCCGGCATCCTGCACACCGGCGACACGCTCCGCCTCCACGGCGAGACGAGCGACCGCAACGTGACCGTGCGCGGACTGCAGTCGCGCAATTCCCCCGCTGCCGAGGTGGCCCCGCAGGCCCGCGTGGCCGTGAACCTGCGCGACACCCCCGCCGAGGACCTGCACCGCGGCGACGCCCTGCTCACCTCCAATGCCTGGCCGATCGTCGAGGCTCTCGATGTCCGCCGCACGATGGGTGAGCCACTCGACGCCGGGGTGCGCGAACTCATGGCCCACATCGGCACGGCCGCCGTGCCCGTGCACCTGCGCGCCTTCGACGCCGACCACGCCCGGATCACCCTTGACAGGCCCCTGCCCCTGCAGGTCGGCGACCGGATCGTGCTGCGCGCGCCCGGCAGCCGCAACGTCTTCGCCGGACTATTCGTCCTCGACGTCGACCCGCCCGAGCTGAGCCGTCGCGGTGCCGGGGCTCGTCGCGGTCGGGAGCTCGCCGGGCGTCCGGTCGAGGGTGACATCCTCGCCGAGGTGGCTCGCCGCGGCGCCGTCGAACGTGCGGTTCTCGTCCGGTTCGGATTGGCGGTGCCGGGGGAGGCTGCGTTGCCGCCCGAGGTCGATGTTGTGGGCGGGTGGCTTGTGCATGAACCTGCGCTCGCGGCGTGGGTGGAGGCGGCGAAGTCCCTGGTCACCCGCGAGCTCGAGGCTCGTCCGATGTCCCCGGGTGTTCCTGTCAAGGCCATTGCCGAGGCCCTTCGACGCGCGGACCTGCCTCTGCCGGAATCGTCCTCCTCCGCCGCGACTCGCACAATGCTCGACGACATCATCGCCCGCGCCGGGCTCGAGTTCGGCGACGGCATGGTCCGCTCACCCGGCCACCGGGCCGACCTGGGCGCAGCCGAGTCCGGTATTGCGGAAATCGAAAGCAGCCTGGCTGCCGATCCCTTCTCCGCGCCGGAGGCCGATGACCTGCGCGAACTCGGCCTAGGAGCGCGGGAGCTCGCAGTCGCCGAGAAGGCTGGGAGGGTGCTGCGCCTCGGCGGGGGTGTCATCGTCTCGCCACGGACCCCCGCGCAGGCGATGCGGGTCCTCGCCGGACTCGAGCAGCCATTCACCACCAGTCAGGCCCGGCAGGCCCTGAACACGACGAGGCGGACCGTCATCCCGCTGCTCGAACACCTCGACTCACGCGGGTGGACCCGGCGACTCGACACCACGCATCGCGAGGTCGTGCGGTAGAGGCCTGGGCCGCCTCGGGCCGCCTCGGAGCGGGTGTCACCGAAGTCTCCGTGCGCACTCGGCCAGCAGCGAATAGTGTTTTACAATCGGTTCTGGAATGACTGTTCGTGCCCGTTCGGGCACTCCAGCCGATGGTATGGGTGATAACCGACTGCGATGATTCCTCGACCTGACAGGTGAGGACCGGCGAAGGTGCCGCGCATCGATCACGTGACGCTCGTCCGGAATCGCCTCACTCACTCAACAGACTGCAACCGCGAACACCCATATTCACAACACGCGATCGCCGCCCCACTGCGGCAGGCGACGATCGCGTCGACCTGCAAGGAGCCCATATGTCGAACTACCGAGTCCAGAACCCCGCCACCGGAGAGATCGTCGAGACCTTCACCGAGGCCACCGACGCTGAGATCGAAAACACCGTCACTGCCGCCCACGACGCCTATCTGACATGGAAGGACACAGACATCCAGGAGCGGGCCGGGATCGTCCGCCGGGCCGCTGAGATCTTCCACGAGCGCAAGGACGAACTCGCCAAGACGATCTCCCTCGAGATGGGCAAGTCCTATGAGGAGTCCGTCGACGAGGTCGAGTTCGCCGCCGACATCATCGAGTACTACGGCGTTCACGGCCCCACCCTGGCCACCGACTATCAGATCCCGAGCACCATCCCCGGCACCGCCCGCATCGAGGCCCTGCCCATCGGCGCCCTGCTCGGCGTCATGCCCTGGAACTTCCCGTACTACCAGGTCGCCAGGTTCGCCGCCCCGAACCTCGTGCTCGGCAACACCATCATGCTCAAACACGCCGACATCTGCGGACGCTCGGCGCTGCTCATCGAGGAGATCTTCCTCGCCGCCGGAGTGCCCGTCGGCGGATACTCCCACCTCTTCGCCAACCACGATCAGATCGCCTCGATCATCGCCGACCCCCGCGTCCACGGTGTCTCCCTGACAGGGTCCGAGCGGGCCGGAGCGATCATCGGCGCGCAGGCCGGGCAGAACCTCAAGAAGGCTGTGCTCGAACTCGGCGGAATCGACCCGATGGTCGTCCTCGACGCCGACGATGTCGCCGCGGTCGCCCGCGAGGCCTGGGAATTCCGCGTCTACAACGCCGGCCAGGTCTGCAACTCGAACAAGCGGCTCATCGTCATGGATGACATCTACGACGACTTCGTCGCGGAACTCGTGCGACTGGGAACCGGGCTGAAGCCCGGCGATCAGGCGAAGCTCGGCGAGGGCGAGTACGTGCCGCTGTCCTCGCGGGCAGCGGCTGAGACCGTCGATGCCCAGGTGAAGAAGGCCGTGTCCGAGGGCGCTCGGGTGCTCATCGGCGGGGAACTCTCCGAAGGCCCGGCTGCCTACTACTCGCCGACCGTGCTCGTCGACGTGCCCCGTGACTCGGAGTCCTACGGCGAGGAGATCTTCGGGCCCGTCGCCACCGTGTACAAGGTCAGCAGCGACGAGGAGGCCCTTGAGCTGGCCAATGACTGCGCCCTCGGACTCGGCGGCTCGGTGTTCTCGACCGACGAAGCCCGCGCGGACAGAGTCGCCGCCCGCCTGGAGGTCGGCATGACCCACGTCAACACTATCGCCGCCGAGGCCGCCGAGATTCCCTTCGGTGGCGTCAAGCGCTCCGGCTTCGGCCGCGAGATGGGCCCGATCGGCATGGGCGAGTTCGTCAATAAGCGCCTCCACTTCGTCGCGAAGTAGGGGGAGCTGGGCAACCGCGTGCCAGAAATTCCCTCGCAGGGACATGTTCGCTGCCTGGGGACTTCTGGCGCGCGGTTGTGCCACGCCGCAGTGGTGCAGCGCCGCGGTTGTGCCGCGCGATCGCCGACGCCATTGCGGGACACCGGGCGGTTCGCCGGCTATGCCTCTTCGATGATGTCCGCCATCGCCGAGGCGGTCCGCCGGCGCCATTCCGACCGCGGGGGAATGTCTGCCACCGGGGGAGCGCTCGGCAGCCGAGTGTGTCGCACCTTCGCCAGGGCCACCTCGGTGATGGGGGCGTGGTTCGGGAACGTCATGAGGGCGTAGAGCCCGGCCGCCTCCTTGCTGATGATCTCGCCGGTGGCAAGGGTGTGGTGCATGCGAGCCGGGCCGAGCAGACACCACTCGACGCTGCCGGCGGACAGCGTTCGTGAGCCGGTGTGCAGCTGCTCGGCCAGGGGCGCCCAGTAGTCCTGCAGGTTTTCCCTGACCCACGGACGCAGCTGCGCCGGTTCCGGATCGAGTTCCCAGCCGCCGAGTTCCCTGCCGCGGATCGTGATGCCGCCGTCGACGAGTTCCTTCCACACCACGGGATTGACGTCGAACGCACCGGAGGAGTCGAAGACCTCTCCCGTGTGCGAGGCGATCGGGCGGATCCGAGTCACGGGCATCGACACCTCGGACTCCCAGATGAACGCGGTGTTGCAGCAGGCGCTGGCGCCCAGCCCGCGTGCGGCCCGAAGGGCCAGGCGGGGCAGCTGGAAGAGGTGGAGCAGACGCAAGCGCCTTACCAGATTGGGACAGCTTCGCCACTCCTCGCCGATCACGGCCACGATGTCGATATCGCTGCGGCCCGGACGATAGGCGCCCAAGGCGATGGACCCGCCGACGGCGGCGGCGATGATCGCCCCGGGCAGCAGCCGATCGGCGGCCCTGAGGTAGGACTGCACGGCGGAGGCGGCATCGGCGGGCAGCTGTGAGGGCATAGGTACAGGGTACCCAGGGCGGCGCTCGTGCCGCACCGGCGCAGGCACCCCGCCCCGCCGGGCCAGGAGCACCGGATGGATTGCTCTGGTTTCGTGTCCATGGCCTGGGGTCTCGAGGCCAATGAGAACACCGTGACCCTGCCGGACTTCGCCGATAAGATCGACAAGGAAGACCTCAGGCCGGGCGATGTCTTCATGAAGAGCGGACCGGGCACCGAGGGAGCCAACGGCCACGTCGCCATCTTCAACGGTCGGGCCAACGACGAGCATATCGCCTACCACGGCATCGAAGAAGCCGGCTCGACCAGAACCGTCGCCCGGGAGATCTCCTATCCCTACGATCAGGACGATGCGTTCGTTCCGTATTGGCTGAAGGGTCTGTGGCCGACCTGGGTTTTGGCTGACCGGGCACCGACAGACTGTGCTCTGAGCCGGGAACTCCACCGGGGAAGTGGATCCCCGGCTCATCCGGCAACCTCGGCAAGCACGTTCATCGAACTCTGTGCTCATGCTCATCCTCCCTTGACGTTTCGTTGCGGCGAGACGGATTCACCTATGAGGCTCTGTTCATTGAACCTGCCCGGTGCCTCCGACAGGGTTGTGTGGGGCGATTTCCTGCAGCCCTCCTGTGCCGAACACGGGAAAGACGCCGGTTCGGCCGATGCCGTCCAGGCCGCGAGCCCTGAGCAACGATGAAAGTGAGACCAGATGAAACGTGTACGCACACTTGCGGTGACAGTGCTCTCTGCTGCCGTCATCGCGGGAGGCGTCTCCCTGTCGACGGCGACTTCGGCTGCGGCCGATGACATCTCCGGATCCGTCGCCCAAACGACCGAGGAGGACTCGTACACCAGCAAGGCCGAGGACGGCGGTGAAACCGCGGACATCCAGAACGCGGACGATCTGACTTCCGAACAGACAGACAACGCCCGCACCATCATCGGTGTGGGCAAAGGTGCGGATCTGAGCAAACAGGCGCAGAAGATCGCCGTGATGACGGCGCTGCAGGAGTCGAGCCTGCGCAACCTCGACGGCGGTGACAAGGATTCGTCCGGGCTGTTCCAGCAGCGGCCCTCGATGGGCTGGGGCACCGTCGAACAGGTCACCGACCCGGTCTACGCCTCACAGTCCTTCTACGGGGTCAACCCCGACAGCCCGAATCCGGGGCTGACCCAGATCGACGGCTGGAAGGACATGGAACCGGGTGACGCCGCACAGGCCGTGCAGGGTTCGGCCTTCCCCGACGAGTATGCGAAGTGGGAGCCGGTGGCCGCCGATCTCGTCAACGACAATCAGGACGTCGACGACATCGACTGACGGACCCGCTCAGGCGGTCAGCGCTCCCGCGGCGAGCCGTCTGATCACCGCGGTGAGGTGATGGAGACCGGACACGAGATCCTCATCCTTCGTGAACTCGGCGAGGCTGTGTGAGACCCCGTCGACACTGGGGATGAAGAGCATGACGGTGGGCACCTGATCCTTCATGTTCGTCGAGTCGTGGCCGGCGACCGTCATCACCCGCGCCGAGGTGAGTCCCAAGTCGTCCGCGGCCGACCGTGCCAGCTCGACTCCGTCTTCGGAGTACGGGTTCTGATCCCAGCTGTGCTCGGCGACGATCTCGATCGACACCCGATCGTCCTCGCTCACCTGGGCGATCGTGGCCATGAGCGAATCATGGGCGGCGGCGATCACCTCGGCGCTGGCCGACCGCAGATCGAGGAGCAGGCTGACCTCGCTGGCGACGACGACCGGTGAGTTCGGGTAGACGGTGAGCTGACCGCACGCGGTGTGCAGCGCGCCGGGCTCGAAGTCATCGACGAGCTCACGCGCGGCGACGACGAGACGCGCCGCTCCGAGGAGGGCGTCCTGCCGGTCGGTCATGAGCGTCGACCCGCTGTGGGCCTGCGCGCCGGTGACCCTGAACTCGTACTTATGGGCCGCCCATGTGGCGTTGACCAGGCCGATCGTCACCCCGTCCTCTTCCATGCTGCGGCCCTGCTGGACGTGGATCTCCGCATAGGAGGCGATGTCCGGTGCGGTGAAGTCGCCGCGCTCACCCAACTCGTCGAGCGCCTCGGCGACGGTGGTCCCATCCGCATCGCGGGTGGCCAGAGCGGCCTCGAGCTCGGCCTTGCCGGTGAACACGTTGCTGCCCATCATCGAGGGCTTGAACCGTGACCCCTCCTCGTTGAACCAGTTGACCACGGCGAGGTTGAACCGCGCCTTCGTCGGGTCCGCGCGCAGCTCGTCGGCGACGGCGAAGCACGCGTGTGCCGAGGCCATGACCCCGTAGGCGCCGTCGAAGCGGCCGGCCGTCGGCTGCGAATCCATGTGCGATCCGGTGAGCACATAGGGGGCGCCGGGAACGAGCTCGAGGAGCCCGAACTGGTTGCCGATGGCATCCCGGTGGACGCTGAACCCGTGCTCTTCGAGCAGGTCGGCGAACCATTTCCGCTGCTGACCGTCGGCCGCGCTCGCCGCCTGCCGATCGACGCCGTTCGTGCCCTCGACGGCACCGAAACGCGAGTGGACGGCCCAGTCGGCGAGGAAATCTGCTTCACGGTCGGCGCTGATGAGAGAGGCTGCAGTGGTCATGGTGGGTCCTTTCGAGGTGCTGGCGCGGAGGGGTGGTCCGCGGAGGTGGAGGGGTGCGGCGCCGGCAGGGCCGGTGTCGAGTGGGGCCGTCGCCCAGACGGGCGAGCGGGGTGGGTGTCAGGAGGTTTCGTCGCCGGCCGGGGGCATGGTCGCCGGGTCGATGAGGACGTGGATGAGCGCAGGACCGTTGTGCGCCAGGGCGCGGTCGAGCGCGGACTCGAATTCCGCGGTGGTCTCGACGCGCTCGCCGTGCCCGGTCATCCCCGGTGCGGTCACTTCCGGCGCGGTCGGAACGGACCCGGCCCCCGCCGGAGCGGCCCCGCCGTTCGCACCGGCGTCGCCGAGCGTCGATCTCGCCGAGGCGGCTCCGGAGCGTTCGTCGAACGCCGACATCCAGGTCGCGAAGTCCGGGTTGACCATCCGCGTGCCCGAAGGCCGGCCCGGGTAGTGATTCTCCTGGTGGGACACGATCGTGCCGTACACGCCGTTGTCGATGACGATGATGAGCGGCGTCCCGCCGTGGGCGAAGGCCGTGGCGATCTCCTGGCCGTTCATGAGGAAGTCTCCGTCGCCGCAGATCGCGACGGCTCGACGCTTCGGCAACGCCAAGGAGGCCGCCACCGCGCCCGGGACCGCCAGCCCCATCGCCCCATTGCGGGCCCCGACGAGGCTGGCCGGCGCATTATGCCGGATGAATCGGTGCCCCCAGATCGTGGCATTGCCTGCCCCATAGGTGAGGATCGCCTCCCCACCGAGGTGGTCATCGAGGATCCCGAACGCGACCCCGAGGTCGACGCCGGGCCGATCGGTCGCACCTGCCTCGGTGTCGGGTCGGTGAGCGGCGAACCGGGACTGGACCGCTGCACGATCGTCCAACCACGCATCAGTGCGCACACCCCGTGCGTTTCCGACATCGATGCCGGTCAACGCCTGGGTGAAGGTACGCGGTGAGGCGAGGATCTGCTGATCGATACGGCCGGCATGCTGTCGGGCCTCGGGATCGCCGGTGACGAGCACGGTCTCGGCGTCGAAGCCGATGGTGTACCCGTCGCTGGCGACATCGGATCGGGTGCAGCCGACGAAGACCAAAAGGTCTGCCTCGGCGAAACCGGCCGCCACGGCATCGGCGCGGCCGTAGCCGAGCCAGCCAGCCCACGCGGGAGACGAATGCGGCAGCGCATCATAGGCGCGCCAATCGCAGAAGATCGGGATCCCCGCAGAGGCGGCCCACCGAGCAAGATCCGCCCCGCATCCGGACTGCCAGCCGTCGCCGCCGAGGACGAACGCAGGACGCTTCGCCGCGCTGATGCGGGCGGTCAGCGCTTCCACCTCAGCGGTGGCAGGGGTCGGTGGGGCCGCCTCGGCGATCATCGGCGTCGGGGCCTCGGTGAGGCGGACGAGGACGTCCTCGGGCAGTCCGACGACGACGGGACCGGGGCGCCCGGATGCGGCGATGCGCAGGGCTTCGGCAGTGAGCTCACCGGCGCGGTGCTCGTCATCGATGGTGAGCACGCGTTTCGTCGTCGAGGAGAACCATTCGGGCAGGCTGAACTCCTGGAAGGACTCGCGGGAGCGGTCGGAGATCGGGACGAGGCCGACGAAGAGGACGAGCGCGGTCGCATCCTGCCATGCGGTGTGGAGGGAGATCATCGCGTTCGCTGCACCGGGACCGCGGGTGACCATGGCGATGCCCGGTCGGCCGGTCAGCCGGGATTCGGCCATGGCCATGAACCCGGCACCACCCTCCTGCCGGCACACGACGGTCTCGATGGACGAGTCATAGAGGCCGTCGAGCACGTCGAGGTAGGATTCGCCGGGGACCGCGTAGACGCGTTCGATCCCCGTGGATTCGAGGGTGTCGACGATGAGATGGCCGGCGGAACGCGGCATGGCAGATGTCCTTTCGACAGGCTCGGGTGGGTCGCGGATGCCGGGAGGCGGCGAGGCAGCGACGCCGCGAGGTGAGGTTGCAGCGGTGCCGCGAGGTGACGCTGCCGACACGCCGGGGGCGGGAGCGAGACCTCGCGGACCCGACGTCAGTGCTTGAAGCCGGGGAGGTCGACGCTCAGCCTCGGCGCGATGAGCCCGGCGAAGGCGGTGAACAGGGAGAGGAAGACCAGCATCGCGGCGGCCGGCCACCAGTGATCACCGGCGGAGGCGACGAAGCCCGTAGCCAGCAGCGGGATGAAGCCGGAGAGCATTCCGGCCGCGTTCTGCGCCATGCCCACACCCGTGTAGCGGGTGGTCGCCGGGAACAGGCCGGTGAGCACGGTGCCCGAGGCGGCGTAGGGCAGGGACAGGGTGGACACGGCCAGGGTCATGGCGATGACGATGAGGACCGGCTGACCGGACTCGAACATGAAAAAGGCCGGAACGGCCACCACCGCCGAGGCGACTCCTCCCCAGAGAATGACCTTGCTCGCGCCGTACTTCGTTCCCAGGGAGCCGCCCCAGAGGAGTGCGAAGATCTCGACGGCGGCGGCGACCATGCTGCCGAGCAGGAGGAGCGAGTCGTCGTAGCCGAGGACGTTGACTCCGTACCAGACGCAGAACGCGGTGACTAGGTAGAAACCGCCGACGCCGAGCAGGGCCGCGGCCATGCCGATGATGATCTGCTTCCAGGAATCGCGGAAGGTCGTGCGGATCGGGCTCTTCTCGACCTCGCCGGACTCCTCGAGCTGACGGAAGACGGGTGACTCCTCGAGTCGGGCGCGCAGGTAGACGGCGACGACGAGCAGCGGCAGGGCGATGAGGAACGGGATCCTCCAGCCGAAGGAGTCGAAGTTCTCCTGCGAGAAGACCAGTGTCATGACGAAGAAGCCGCCAGAGGAGAGGATCGTGCCGATCGGTGAGCCGATCTGCGGGATGGCCGCGTAGCGGGCACGCAGGTGGAGCGGGGCGTTCTCGACGACCAGCGTCATCGCACCGGACCATTCGCCGCCGACGAAGAGGCCCTGCAGGATTCGCAGGAGCACGAGCAGCGTGGGGGCGGCGAAGCCGATCGCAGCGTAGGTCGGCAGCAGGCCGATGAGGCCGGTGACGACGCCGATGCCGATGATCGTGATGAGCAGGACCTTCCGGCGCCCGATCTTGTCGCCCATGCGTCCGAAGATGAGTCCGCCGATGGGGCGGGCGGCCAGCCCCACACCGAAGGTGGCGAAGGAGGCCATGGCGGCTGCCGTGGCGTTCTCGCTGCTGAAGTACTGGACGTTGAAGACCAGTGCCGCTGCGGCCGAGAAGAGGAAGAAGTCGTACCACTCGAGGGCGGTGCCGATCAGCGCTCCGGCGGCGACTTTGTTCGCGTCCTTGATGCTCAGTTCCTGGGTTGCACTGAATTCGGCTGCGTCGGGGGTCTTCTGCTCGCTCATGTTCTGCTCCGTTGAGGATCGGGACACGTTCCGTGCCGCAGCCGACGTGCGGCTAAGGTGGGCCCGTGCGGGCCCCGGAACGGTCGAGTCGTTCGGGCCGGTCACGTTCAGTGGGACCCGGGAGAGTCCGCGACCGACAGAATTCGACCTTACCGAGTGTCGCGCGTCTCTTTCCAGACGCATTTGTCGCTGAAACTGCGTGTGCGATTGTGCATCTGCACATATTCTGGGGTGATGACTGCCGACCATGACCGTCAGCTCCGTGACCGCCCGCTCCCCGGCGATGAGATGAGGTGGCACGAGCTTCTCGACGCCCTCGACATCGACGAGCTGACCGAGCGATTCATGACCAGAGTGGTCAAGGTCTCCGGTTACGACCCTGCCCCGATTCCGGTCTCCGAGCTGCGTCGGACCGGACGCTCGTCGTTCAGAACTCTCATCGAGGGCCTGAGGGCCGGAGGGTTCGACGGACCCGTGACGGTCTCGACCGAGGTCGGGGTCTCCCGGGCCCGGGCGGGGATTCCCCTCGAAGCGCTGATGACCGCGATCCGACACGATTTCAACGTGTTGTGGGAGGTCCTCACTCGAGTGGCAAGCCAGGACGACGCGGAACTCGTCATCCGTCACACGGGGATCGTGCTGTCCACCGTCGACGAATACGTCTCCCGGGTGCAGCAGGCCTATACGGCCGAACTGGCACGGATGCGCGCGGAGGAGTCCTCCGTGCGGCAGGGCTATATCGCGGGACTGTTCCAGGATCTCGACCCGAGCGAGGAACGGTTGGTCACGATCGCCTCGGCGCTGGGGATCGATCCCACGGCGACCCTGCTCGTCGTCGCTGCCCGCGGGGAGGACATCTCCGCGCTGCGGGTACTCGTCTCCGACGTCGAGCGCTCGGGTGGTGAAGTCTTCACGCACCACCTCGGCGACGTGCTCATCGCGTTCACCGCGGCCGCAGACGGTTCGGGCTCCGCTGGAACGCGCGCGACGAGCATCGAGCAGCGGATCGCCGAGGAGAGGGTGGGGTTGGTGACCGCGCCCGGGATCGCGCACCTGCGCAGATCGGCGCTGACCGCTCGTGACCTCGCCGAGGTGCTCCGATCCGGTGAGGGTGGGGCGATGACCTGGCGGCGTGGGTGGGCCAGGTTGGCGACACGTGCGCTCGGTGAGGCGGGCAGCTCCGTCATCTCCGATGTCGACGAGGCGCTCGCTGGGTGCGGAACGGCCGAGCGGGAGCGGCTGGTCGAGGCCGTGCGTGCGTATCTGCACTCGGGGAGCATCGGGGCGAGTGCGGCCGAACTCTTCTGCCACCGCAACACCGTGGCCAACCGTCTGCGCCGATTCGCCGAGCTCACCGGACTCGACCCGACGATCCCCGCCGAGGCGGCCCGACTGGTCGTCGGATGGGCCTGACCAAGCGCGCCTGCAGTCTCAGTTCGACACCGCCTCGTTCAAGGGCGAGCGCGCCGACGGTACGTCGTTCAAGGCTGTGCTCACATGTCGAACCGTGCTCGGGTCGACATGTGCGCTGGGGCTTGAGTGAGGCGCCTGGGGTCGGGTGGACGGGGTGTGACGAGCCAGTGTGACGGTCGTGCGGTCCGGTTTCAGCTCGTACTGATATAAGTTGAGGGTTCAATCATTGTCGGACGATGCCTCGCTGGGGCACCGGAAGAGAGGCACTGTGAGCACGTCGACAAACGGCCGAGTCGGCCACCTCGGATTCATCCACCTCGTTCCCTTCGACCGCGACGACCCTGCCCGTGGTCTGGCCGAGGGCATCGAGCTGTTCCGCTTCGCCGAGGAACTCGGTCTCGACAGCGGATGGGTGCGCACCCGGCACATGCAGTACGGGCTGCCGTCGCCGGCGGTGTACTTCGCCGCGCTGGCTCAGCACACGGAGCGGATCGGGCTCGGCAGCGCGGTGATTCCCGTCGGGCAGGAGAACCCGTACCGGCTGGCCGAGGACCTCGCCGTTGCCGACGTGCTCTCCAAAGGTCGGGTACTGCCGGGACTGAGCGTGCATCCGCCGGCCTTCACCGAGGAGGTCAACGACATCGTCCATGGTGAGGGGTGGCGCGGCGAGGATTACAGCTACGCGCGGATCGAGCGTCTGCATGATCTCCTCGCGGGAGCCTCGGTGCGGGAGAAGCCCGAGTACAAGGGGTTCGGCGGGGATATCGACTCCGAAAGGGTGGAACCGCACGCACCCGGACTGAGCGATCGCCTCTGGTACGGGGGAGGATCGCTGCGCTCGGCCGCGTGGGCGGGCGAAGCCGGACTGAACTGGCTGATGAGCAACATCACCTCGGCCGAAGACGACATCGAAGACTTCTCCCTCAACCAGGTCAACCAGATCGAGACATACCGCGAGGCGCTCGGCGGTGAGAGCGGACGCGTCAGCCTGGCTCGGGTCATCGTTCCCACCGATGAAGCGAGTCCAGCGCAGGCGGCCAAATACCGGAAGTACGCGGAGGAGCGGACTCCGCGGACGACGCAGGTTCACGGGAAGAACACGATCATCGCTCCGGACCTGCTCGGCTCGACCGAGGAGATCGTCGACTACCTGCTGTCCAACCCGGCGTTCCAGGCCTCGGATGATTACCTGTTCGAGCTGCCATTCGAGTTCGAGCTCGAGGACTGGAAGCACATCCTCCACCAGCTCGCCACGGAGATCGGTCCGAAGCTCGGATGGACACCGGCAGGTTCTTAGGCGCCTACCTCGGTGGCACTATCCACCGTTGCTCACTGCCGACGCTTCGTTCAAGGGGGCGCTCATGGACCGAGCCTCGATCAAGGCGCAGCTCAGTCTTCGAAAGGCGCACGTGTCGAAATCTGCGCTCTGGCTTGAACGAGCCTCCCGGGGTCGTCGACTCCTTGATTACAGCGCCGATTTCGGGCCGGTTGGCGCACCTCTTCACTCGTGCTCACGATCTGCCAGTCCTTCATAGCTCTGACCGTGCGGCCCGGTCAGGGCGATCGCTTCGCCATCGACGGCGAGGACGAACCGTCCGTCGGCAGCGTGCCCGCCCGAGGCACCGGCCTCCACCTGCGCCCCGATGTCGGGCAGCACCTGAGCCCCTTCGTTGCTGATCCACACCACATCCTCGCGCGAGCGCATGAGAGTCGCGAACTCGGCTCTCGCCTCGGCGCCGATATACGCGAGCACCGCACTGTGGAACACGATCGGCTGGGTGCTGGCGGGCACCTCGGCGAGCAAGGTTTCGATCGTCTCGAGCAGATCCCCGCGGACCAACCTCGGCGGATCCTCGGCAACGAGCGCGGCCGCTGCGATCAGACGTTTGCGCCGAACATCATGCTCGGGCCAGACGAGCGAACGCAGCCACTCGCACTCGCCGGCATCGGTGACGTCGATCGGATTGAGATCGATCCCCGCGCGCCACGCGACATCGGGCAGACCACGAGGCGCCGAAACATTGGTCAGTTCGCAGTCGATGAGCACGGGGCTCGGCCCGCTCGGCGGATCGAGCCGGACCGTTCGCGCAGGATCGGGACCGGCCGTGCGTGCCGAGGTGGCGGGACCGGCCGCCTCGGCGATCGTGTATCGGTAGCTGTACCGATCGGGATAGAGGCACAGCCCCGCCGAAGCACCGACCTCGATGAGCGCAATCGGCCCATCGATCCGCGCGAGCGCCGGAAGGAGCGTCGCACACCGGCCCGCCTCATTCGTCTGCGTGGACCGCGCGAGCATGAGTTCCCGCGTCTCCGTCCAATGCTCGAGCAGCCACGAACGGAGATCCGCATAGGATCCCTCACCCGCACCGAGGTGGCGCGCCGCTGCGAACAGCAGGTTGGCCTGGCGCTTGGGCCGGGGCAGATCGAGGAGCCGGGCGATGACCTCGTCGTCGGCGGCGACGCCCTCGGCCCAGGCGGTGTAGATCGGGGAGGTGTCGGTGGCCTCGACGCGGGCGAACGTCCGGTAGTAGTCGCGCAGGGTCTCGGCGTCGAGCTCGGTCATCGGCTGCATGTGGCTCCTTCGGTCTGCGTGGACTCAGCTTAACGAGGCACTGCGCCGAACTTGTCGAGGCCGTCCCTCCCTGTCCCGGTATTCGGTACTCCGGCCCAGAACGCTAGGCGGGAGGGACCGGCTGACGTACTGTGTTGCCATAGCGTCGTCAGCGGCCATCACAGTGGCCCGACCTGATCGAGGGAGATCACATGTCATCCGAGGTGAGCCCGTCAGTGAGCGGAGCGACTCCAGCCGATTCGGCGCTGGAGAAACGGACGATGCGCAAGGTCATCGTCCGGCTCATTCCGTTCATCATCGCGATGTACTTCATCAACTATCTCGACCGCACGAACCTCGGCATCGCCGGCCCGGGCGGAATGAACGAAGACCTCGCGATGAACGCGACCCAGTTCGGGTTCGCCGCCGGCATCTTCTTCTTCGGCTACCTCATCCTCGAAGTGCCTTCGAATCTTGCGCTGCATAGGTTCGGCGCTCGAATCTGGCTCGCCCGCATCCTCATCAGCTGGGGTGTCGTCGCCGCCGCGATGGCCTTCGTGCCCAATCACTACTGGCTCTACGCGCTGCGGTTCCTCCTCGGAGTCGCCGAGGCGGGATTCTTCCCGGGCGTCATCCTCTACCTCACGTACTGGTTCCCGACCTCGATGCGCGCTCGTGCCACCGCGCTGTTCATGCTCGCGATCCCGCTTTCGAGCGTGATCGGCTCACCGCTGTCGTCCTGGCTGATCTCGAGCGGCAATTCGGTGTTCGAGGCATTCGCCGGCTGGCGGTTCATGTTCATCATCGAAGGTGTGCCGGCGATCCTGCTCGGCATCATGTGCATCGTCTACCTCACCGACCACCCTCGCGATGCGAAGTGGCTGAGCGCCGACGAGCGCAACTGGCTGCAGGCGACGATGGATGCCGAGGAGAAGGACAAGGCCGAGACCTTCCACTACCCGGTTCGCCGCTCGCTGCTGCAGCCGCGCGTGTGGGCGCTGTCCTTCGTCTACTTCGGCATGGTCTACGGCCTCTACGCCATGAGCTTCTTCCTGCCGACGATCATCTCGGGCTTCCAGGAGACCTTCGGCATCGAGTACTCGATCGTCGAGATCGGTGTCATCACGGCGATCCCCTACGTCTTCGGCGCGCTCGCCATGTACTTCTGGTCCCGCCACGGAGACCGGACGAACGAACGCGTGTGGCACGTGGCGATCCCGCTGTTCGTCGGTGGTGTGGCGATCCCGATCGCCCTCTACCTGTCTTCGCCGTTCACCACGATGATCGCCGTGACCATCACCTGCATGGCGATCTGTGCGGCACTGCCGACCTTCTGGCCCCTGCCGCAGACCTTCCTCGCCGGTGCCGGTGCCGCAGCGGGTCTCGCACTCATCAACTCGCTGGGCAATTCGGCCGGATTCTTCGCCCCCTACATCACCGGCTGGCTCGCCGACCTCACCGGAACGCAGAACGCCGGCATGTGGGTCGTCGGCGCCGCGATGGTCGCCGCCGGCATCGTCACCCTCATCCTCAAGGCCGCACCCGCGCCCGATAACCTGGAGGCGACGCTGCGGAAATAAGTCGGCGTCGACCCGGATTCGAGGAGGTCAGCATGAGCAGTGAGCAGACGATAACCGACCGTCACACAGGTGCGGGTGATCGGGCCGCCCCGACCGCCACCTCAGCTGCTGACGCGGCCGCGGACCCGACCGCCAGCTCAACCACGGCGCCACTCGACGATCTCGCAGCCCGACTGAGCGACGGCGCGCTGACGACGGACCCCGACGTCATCGACGCCCACGCCAGCGACGAAGCCCTGTTCTGCCCTCGCGAGGGCGCGATCGCCCTGGTCAGAGCCACCTCGGTGGAGGATGTGCAGGAGGTCATGCGCTTCGCCACCGAGCATTCCGTCCCGGTCGTCCCACAGGGCGCACGGTCGGGGATCTCGGGCGGGGCGAACGCCTCACCGGGAGCGATCCTGCTCAACGTGTCGAAGATGACCGAGGTCATCGCCGTCGACCCGGCCGAACGCCTCGTCACCGTCCAACCCGGCATCATCAACCAGGACCTCAAGGACCACCTCGCCCCGTACGGACTGTCCTACCCGCCCGATCCCGGGTCGGTGGCGCTGTCGTCCATCGGCGGCAACATCGCCACGAACGCGGGCGGACTGTGCTGCGTCAAATACGGTGTCACCAGGGACTACGTCCGCTCGTTGAGGGTCGTCCTTGCCGACGGGACCATCACCACGCTCGGCCCGCAGACGGCGAAGGGCGTGGCCGGACTCGACATGCGCCACCTGTTCATCGGCTCCGAGGGCACGCTGGGCATCGTCGTCGAGGCGACCCTGCGCCTCATCCCGAAACTGCCAGACCCGTTCACCGCGATCGCGACATTCCCGAACGAGCGCAGCGGCTTGCAGACCGTGGCCGACTTCATGGCCGCAGGCGGTGTGCCCAGCCTGCTCGAATTCCTCGACGGCGCGAGCCTGCGGATGCTCAACGACTACGGAGACTTCGGCCTCGACGCCGAGGCCGGCGCCATGCTCATCATGCAGGTCGATGAGAAGCCGACCGATTCGGAAGCGGCGATGGAGTCCTTCGCCGAGGTGGCCCGAGCCTGCGGAGCCATCGACGTCGCGTACTCCGACGATCCGACCGACTCCGCGGCGCTCATCACCGCCCGACGGATGATCCAGCCGGCGTATGAGAAGTTCGCCAACGCCCACGGGGGTGGGCAGCTGCTCGACGATGTGTGCCTGCCGCGCACGGCAGTGCCCGAATTCTGCGACCGGTTGGCCGCGTTGCAGGAGTCCTCCGGGCTCGAGATCGCCCTCGTCGCGCACGCCGGAGACGGCAACATGCACCCCTCGGTGTTCTTCGACGCCGGCGAGGAGGCGGAGACGGCGAAGGCCGAGGAGGTCTTCGCGGAGATCATGCGTGTGGGCCTCGACCTCGGCGGAACGATCACCGGCGAGCACGGAGTCGGCTACCTCAAACGGGCCTGGCTGCCGAACGAACTCGACGAGGGTTCACGCCGCATCCAACTGGCCGTGAAGAACGCCCTCGACCCGTTGGGGATCCTCAACCCGGGAAAGATGCTCGCCGAGATCTGAGTTGGCCCGGTGCCCGGGTCTGCCCGGAGTGGGCGCGGGGCCGCGCCCGGCGTACCGCCCTCAGGGCTTAGCGACGATAAGGACGAGCGAGCCCTCGAAGCTCGGCTGGTTCCGCAGGTGTCCGAATCTCAAGTCCCAGGTGCCGTCGTCGAGGTCGCGTCGAAGATCCGTGTCGAAGCGTGCGACCGCCTCGCCTCGGTCGAGATCGCCTCGGGAGCGTAGTCGGTGAGCCAGAACCGCTCGAGCAGATCAGGGTCGCACGTCATGATGACGACCGGGCCGCATGCCACTCGCCGCAGTTCGGCCAAGCCTGCTTCAAGGTCCCTCCACTGGTGGACGGAGAACGTCGTCATCGCCGCATCGAAGGTGTCGTCGTCGAACGGCAGTGACTCGGCGGTCGCATCGATGGCCTCGCCGAGGTGGCCAGGCCCTTGCGAGCGCATCGCCGCCGAGGGTTCGACCGCGGTCACCTGCCGGTCGGTCGGCTCGTACGAACCGGCTCCGGCGCCGACGTTGAGGACCCGTGCCGCATCGCCGAGGGCCGCGGTGATCGCCGCAGCGAAGGCGGGTTCGGGCTGTCGGTAGTTCCTGCAGCCGTGTCCGATGACTCCGTAGTCGGCATCTCCGGCCGAGCCGTCGCGTTGCGTCATGACATCAGGCTAGGCCATGGCAGCGAGTGCCCCAGGCAACCTTCAGGCAGCGGGTGCATCACGCGACCCGTGCGGCATCGTCGACGGCGAGATCGCGCAGTGCCGCGATCGCATCGGCGATGAGCGCCTGCTGAGGGTGGCCGGGGTCGCTGATGGCGTGGAGGAAACGGGTCGGTACCGGCGAGGCGATCGGCACGATCGTCACCCCTGCCGGCAGCGGGTCGATTCCCAAGCGGGGCAGGATCGTCACGCCGAGCCCGCGACTGACCATGTGCAGGGCCGTGGTGAAGCTGTGGGCTTCGTGCTTGAAGCTCACCTGCACTCCCGCACGCGCACAGGCGTCGAAGAGAATCGTCCGGCACGGTCCGTCACCCGTGTCGTTGTCGATCCACTGGTGATCGGCGAGCTCGCCGAGCCCGACCGCCGAGCGCTGCGCGAGCGGATGATCGTCGGATACGGCCACCACGTAAGGGTCTTCGACGAGGAAGGACGCGTCCACCTCGGCGGGGAATTCGAGCTCGGGGGAGGAGGAGATGACGAGCTGGATGTCCGATGACAGCTCCGTCCACGGTCCTTCGCTCAGGTTGAGCTGGACCGAGGTGTGCGGATAGCGGTTCTCCAGGTAGGCGACGAGCTCGGGCAGCCACCGCGTGCCCGCCGACGCGAAGTATCCGATCGAGAGGCGATCGCTTCGGCTCTCCTGCAGTTCGGAGATCCGCTGGTGCAGCCGACTCGAGGCGTCGAGCACCGCATCGACCTCGCCGAGGATGGTGGCACCGGTGTCGGTCAGGCACAGTCCGCGTCCGCGTCGGGCGAAGAGAGCGAGTCCGGTCTCCCTCTCGAGCTGCTTGATGTGGTGGCTCACGGCCGACGGCGAGAGTCCGAGGTGCTGTGCGGCCGAACGCACGGATCCGGTCGTCGCCACCGATTTGAACGACTGGAGATGCATAACGGTGTCCATCACTTGACTGTACGGACTTCACGCACAGGTGTGCAATAGTGTGCGCTTTTCTTATACGGTTGTGCGCACAATAATCACTGGTATGAGAACGAACCCCGACCTGGAAACCTCCGTGGTGCAGCCCTTCGATGCCAGTCGCGGCGGCATCTCCGCACTCCCGTGGGCGGCGGCACTGCTGACCATGGTCTTCTGGGCCTCGTCGTTCGTCGTCATCCGCGACGCCGCGCCCCACTTCGGCCCGGGTGCCATGGCGCTCCTGCGCAGCTTCTCCGCGGCCGTGGTCCTCTCGCTGTGGATGCTCGTCCGCCGTCCCCGCTTCCCTCGGTCGAAGCGGGTGTGGCTGATCGTCGTCCTCTGGGGCGTGGCGTGGTTCGCTGCCTATGTCGTCGTGCTCAACGCCGCCGAACATTCGATGGATGCCGGCACCGCCTCGATGATCGTCAATATCGCCCCGCTCATCGTCGCGGTGTTCGCGGGCCTCGTCCTCGGAGAGGGGCTGCCGAAGCGGCTGATCATCGGCGTGCTCATCTCGCTGGCCGGCATCGGGATGATCACCGCCGCGAGCTTCACCGGAGTCTTCACAGTGGTCGGCCTGGTGCTCAGCGTTGCGGCCGCCCTCCTCTACGCCGGGTGCGTGCTCATCCAGAAGCACTTCCTCTCGCACGAGGACTCCGTGACGGTGACATGGGCGGGAATCCTCGCCGGAACCCTCGCGTGCCTGTTCTTCACCCCGAACCTCATCGGCGACATCACGGCCGCACCCCTGTCGATCACCCTGCAGGTGATCTACCTGGGAGTGGTGCCGACCGCGATCGCCTTCAACCTGTGGGGCTACGCCATCCGCGTGCTGCCGGCTGGTCTGCTCAGCTCGTCGAGCCTGCTGGTTCCCGCGATCGTCGTCGTTCTCGCGTGGATCATCCTCGCCGAGGTGCCGCCGCCGTTGGCAGCGGCAGGCGGAGTCCTCTGCCTCGCCGGTGCCGGCTGTGCGATCGGACCGCAGATCATCGGGTCACTGCGACGGCGCTGAGCTGAGACCCGGGCAAGCAGGTCCCAGCTCAGCTGGGCTCAACCCTCGGCCTTGCCCTGTCGCCAGTAGCCCATGAACGCGATCTGCTTGCGATCGACTCCGACTTCCTGGACGAGGTAGCGGCGCAGGCGCTTGACCGGTCCGGCCTCGCCGGCGATCCAGGCGTAGAACGGGCGGGCATCCTTCTCGGTCTCGCTCGAACTGCCCTGGGCGGCCTGGGTCAGCGCGGCGGGAACATCCCAGAGGATCTCCTCGTCGATGTTGACGTCCTCCAGCTCGCGGGCCGGGGATTCCGCGGCAGTTGAACCCTCGGCGGACGCACCTGAGCCGGCCCCCACCTCGGCGAGGACCTTCGACTCGGCCCGGACGACCTCACGCACGGCCGGTTCGAGCAGCGCGCCGAACTCGGCGCCGCCGCGCGGCAGCCACTCGATTTCGAAACCGTCCGGAGCGGGGAGATCGATGATGTCCTCGGCGCGGGGGATCTCGAGGACGGCCTTGCCCTGGACCGAACTGTCCTTGAGCGAGTCGAGGATCGAGGCGATTGCGGGAACCGCGGTCTCGTCACCGGCGAGGAGGATCTGGTGGGCGTCGCCGGGCGCGAATTCGATGCCGCCGTAGGGGCCGTCGAAGTCCCGGGCGGGTCCGATGATGTGGAGTGAGTGGCCGACCTCGGCGGCTTCGGCCCACTGGGCGGCGGGACCCGAATGGCCGTGCTCATCGGTGTGGAGCACCATGTCGACGACGAGTTCGCGCTCGTCATCGCGCCATTCCCGCACGGTGTAGGTGCGCATCGCACCGCGGACGGCGGGGTCTACCTGCAGCCAGGCCTGGTACCAGGATACGCCGGCCTCCTCCTGTTCGGCGAGGAAGCCGAGGAGTTCGAACTCGGGTGCCGTGGCGCCGGCCGGGGGGATGATGAGTTTGATGCGCAGATCGCGCGGATGCGTCTTGGGGCCGAAGCCGGTGAGTCCGGGGCCGCCGAACGTGATGCGGCGGAACGAGGGGCTGAGGTCCTCGACGGCGATGACCGTAGCGTCGAAGCCGCCTATGGGTGCTCGTGACACAGTTTCTCCTTCACTTCCCGAGATCCTCGGGTTCGTCCCGCGATCGGCAAGGGATCGCAGGTGCAGCAGTCGGGGACGCCTGAGCGTCCGCTCCCACTCTACGCCACAGCGGTAAGGCAAGCCTTTCCAAATAGTGTTAATGTGATCGCGGACCTGTTGAGTTCGGTCACATCCGAACCGCGATCGTCTCGATCGACAACCCTGTCACCAGCGACTTCATCACCACTCGACCATCACCGAAAGGCCCTCGATGCATCGCCGTTCGCTCCTCGCCCTGTCAGTTCTCGCCCCTTTCGCGCTCGTCGCCTGCACCGACGAGAAGGGTGGGGACCGTGCGGCCACGGGATCGACACGGAACTTCTCCTACTCGCCCGAGGGCTATGACGGGCTGACGATCGAACTCGACAGACCTGCCGAACGCATCGCCGCCGACTTCTACTCGGCGGCCGGGCTCGCCCAGTACGGGATCACGCCGGTCGCGGTCTTCGGGTTCGGGCAGAACGAGTCGCCCGGCAAGTCCTTCGACTCGGAGGGCGTGAAGGTCGTCGGCACCGACATGGAGCTCGACCTCGAGGCGCTCGCCGTCGCCGAACCGGACATCATGGTCGCCTACGGCAACGAGAAGGGCGACGGGTGGACCTGGTGGGACGACAAGGTGAAGAACCAGGTCACCGACCTCGTGAAGTTCGTACCCGTCAAACTCGGCAACCAGACCCCGGACCAGATGTTCGCCCAGTACGCGGCGATCGCGAAGGCGCTCGGGAAGGAGACCGAGACCGGTGGCATCGCCGACAAGCGCCAGTCCTACGAGGATGCCCGAGCGCGCCTGCGCGAGGTCACGAAGAAGAAGGGGCCGCTGACCGTGCTGCTGGCGAACTTCAGCTCGGAGATGAACTACACCTCGAAGAGCTCAGGGATCGCGGACATGCTCAGCGAGGACGGCCTCAACCTCGTCGGCCCCGAAGCCACCGACGAATCCAGCTGGGCGGAGGTGTCCTGGGAGAAGATGTCCGACTACCCCGCCGACGTCCTCCTTGTCCATGACGCATCCGCCGACTACGAAGACAACCCGGTGTACAAGAGCCTGCCCGCCGTCAAGGCCGGACAGCTGGGGACCTGGGACGATAAGCGCGCGTACACCTATGACGGCTACGCCGAATGGCTCGGCGAACTCGCCGACGTCATCGATGGCGCGAAGGAGATCGTGAAGAAGTGAGCCCGGCGGCCGGCCGGTACGATCGCTCCATGAGCGCACTCCCACCTGATCTGTCCGACGATGACATCATCCGATCGCTGGCGACGGGTGCCCCGACCACCTGGATCCGCAATACCCCCGCCGAGGCGGCCCTGCCCGACCTCGGCGACATGATGGATGACGCGGCGGCCCGGTTCGACCGCTTCGCCCCGTGGTTCGCCGCGACGTTCCCCGAAACCGCGACACCCGCGCCCGGGGTTTCTGCGGCCTTGCCTGAGTCGGCGCGCTCAGGTGGTCTCATCGAGTCGCCGCTGGTCGCAGCCCCGGCAGCGCACGAGCGCCTCGACGGACTGTTCGGCACCCGGCTCGCGGGCGAACTGTGGCTCAAACGCGACGATGCTCTGCCGGTGAGTGGGTCGATCAAGGCTCGGGGCGGATTCCATGAGGTCCTCGAATTCGCCGAGGCGGTCGCTGCCGACCATGGCCTCGATGCTGCCGATCCCGCTACGTATCCGAGTGCCGAATTCCGGGAGATCGCCGCCGTGCACCGGCTCGTCGTCGGGTCGACGGGCAACCTCGGGCTGTCGATCGGAATCCTCGGCGCTCGCCTCGGGTTCGCCGCCTCGGTGCATATGTCCGCCGACGCTCGGGAATGGAAGAAGACGATGCTGCGCGACCACGGAGTCGACGTCATCGAGCACGCCGGGGACTTCGTCGAGGCCGTGGAGGCAGGGCGAGTCTCCGCCGAAGCGGATGTCAAGGCACATTTCGTCGACGACGAGGACTCGGTCAGCCTCTTCGTCGGGTACTCGGTCGCGGCTCTGAGACTGGCCCGCCAGCTCGAGGCGGCCGGAGTCACGGTCGATGCCGACCACCGCCTCGTCGTCTACCTGCCCTGCGGAATCGGCGGCGGCCCCGGGGGAGTGACCTTCGGACTCAAGCGAGTCTTCGGCGACAACGTCCACTGCGTCTTCGTCGAACCGAGTCAGGCCCCGGCGATGTTCCTCGGTGTGCGATCGGGTCGGCACAGCGACATCGCCGTCCAGGACATCGGACTGACCGGTGCGACCGCCGCCGACGGGCTGGCCGTCGCCCGACCCTCACGGTTCATCGGGCCGACGATCGGGCCTCTGATCTCGGGCTTCGCCTCGGTGCCCGACGACGTCATCCGCGCCGGCGTCGGAGTCCTCCATGAGACAGAGGGCATCGACGTCGAACCCTCGGCGACCACGGGTTTGAGCATTCCGTGGCGTCTGGGTTCGGCAACGCGGACGTCGACCGGCACAGCTGATGCGGGAGGCGAGAACCTCGAGGCATCATTCCCGTGGCCGAACGTGAGCACACACCTCGTGTGGCTCACCGGCGGAGCGATGGTCCCCGACGACGAACGGTCCCGCTACGTCGCCGAGGGCACCCGACTCATGCCGATGATCACGAGCCCCGCCTCGGCGATCTTCATCGATTGAGCCCGGCCCATCCGCGACGACTCTGCGGATGAGCCGGGCTCACGCTGCCTCGGTCACCAGTCCCAGGGGTCGTCACTGACGGTGATGACGACCTTGCCGTCGACGATCTCGGCCGTGCCGTTGAGGTCGAAGGACACGGTGTCATCGAAGGGCTCGTCATCGTCGAAACCCTCATAGCTGCCGGTCACGAGCGCCTCACCCGAGGAATCCGAAGAGATCAGCCATGCCGGCCCGCCGTTGGGGCCGGTCGCATCCGCCGGATCCGAATAGCCGTCGGAGCCGGCCGTGTCATCGGCGACGGTCACCGTCGGATACGACGAGATCGACCATTTCAGGCCGGTGGCATCGTAGCTGTCGGCCAGGGACGAGCCGAACGGACATCCGTCGGGCTGGGCGACCGTCTTCTTCGCGCAGCTGTCGATGAGGGTCTTGACCTGCTTGTCGACCTCGGTGCGGAAGGCGTCGGAGGGCTGGGCGGAAAGCCGCGGCACATCCTCGCCCTCAGTATCGGAGTCAGCGTCATCACCGAGGAAGGCGCGCACCTCGACTGGGTCGGCGGTGATGAGGTCGGACTTCTCGGCCAGACCGATCGTGTAGAGGCCGGGGAAGGCCGGCAGTGCCAGGGCCGAACCATCGGTGTCGACGTCGATCCCATTGACCTTGACCTTCTGCAGGCCGGGGGTGTCGACGGCGAGGGTGAGCAGTTCGGGGCTTTCGAGTGCCCAGTCGTCGAAGAACAGAGCCTTCTTGCCCGCCTTGTGCAGGGTCAGCGTGCTGTTGCCCTTGGAGCCGCCGACATCGTAGGTGACATCGACCGTGGCTGTGTCGCCGGAGATGTCGGCATCGCCGACGGTGACATCGCCGGGCAGAGCCTTGGCCCCGCCGAGGATGTCGTTCGTCAGCAGGGTCCGTGACTCCTGCGGGACATCGACGTCGGCGACCTTGAGTGCGCCCTCGGCGTCGCCGTCGGAGAGCTCCGAGAAGTACTTCTCCGCTGTCGCCTCGGGCCCGAACATGTGACCGTTGACCTGGGTGACGACGATGAGCGCAGCCACGAGGAGGAGGACCGCACCGCCGGCGACGGCGGAGACGAGCGTCGCCTTCCTCTTGTCGAAGGGCTTCGCGGGAGCTGCACCATAAGGCTGAGTCCCGTCGGCGGAACCGAACCCTGCTGGCGACGAACCGAACGCTCCCGGTGACGCGGCGTACGCCTGCTGGCCCGATGCAGACCCGGAGGGCTGTGCGCCTGCGGGAGTCCCATTGTGAGCCTGACCCGCTGGAGTCCCCTGGGGCGGCTGACTGGGCGGTGACGGGTAGGGCTGCTGGCCCGCACCGGGCTGGGAGCCGTAGGCAGGAGTCGACCCGGGCGGTGGCGCCATCGGCGGTGCCGTCGGCGCAGCCGCCCTGGCGAGGTCGGGATGGACGAATGCGAAGCGCGGCTCGCTCATGCCCAGGTGGGGGCCCCAGTGCGGGTGCACGGCACGGCCGGCGGCGATCCGTGCGATTGCTGGGAAGGTGAGCACGAGCCGGGGGCCGAGCGTGCGCGAGAGGACCTCGATGACTCCGCCCCACACGGCGAAGATGAGGAACGTCCACGCGAGCGGACCGATGCCCGCACGGGCCGCACCGGAACCGCCGAAGAACATGGCCGCCTCGGCGGATCCGGACATCGACATCCGCATCGGAATCGCCAGCAGCGACAGCAGTCCCCACACGAGGCAGAACGCCAGGGGCAGTTTCCACGCGCTCGCCCACTGTTGCTTGTCCGCCTCGACGACGGTCCACGAGGGACGTCGGACGACGGTGGCGACGAAGGTCGAGATCAGCACCGCCACGACCACCACGAGCAGACCCAGCCAGAGCTGGCCGGGGGCATCACGGCTGAAGATCGTGAAGTTCTCCGAGAAGCTGTCCGAATAGAAGCCGAGGTCACCCTGCGCTGTGGCACTGATCCCGCCGAGGTGGGTCAGCGAAGTGAGGATGAGCCCCATGTTGACGAAGGTCAGCGGCACCAGCTGTCCCGGCATATCGACCGAGAACGGGAGCACGAAGATCGCGACGACGGAGAACAGGCCGACGGTGACGACGAGGTGGACCCAGGTGACCAGCAGCGGCGGCACGGCCCAGCGCAGGAACGGAGCGCCGATGGCTTCGGTGCCCTTGAAATGGCCGGCGACACGGCCGGCGATGCTCGTGATGAGAATGGCGAGAAGGGGCAGGAAGAACGACCTAGCGGTGATCGCCGAGAACGAGAAGGTCAGAGTGCCGTCGCTTTCGAAGCTCGAGAAGCGGGCGGCGAAGATCAGCTGCAGAAGGAAGAGCACGAGGGTCATCGTCAGCGTCGAGACCGCGATTCGGATCCACGTGGCGACTCGGTTCGGTGACGGTGCTCTCCGTTCGCTGAGTTTCGTCATCCACCACAGCAGGCCGATGACGAGGATGGTGAGCACCAGCGGAGCCCCGGACATGAAGATGTTCAGCTTCGCGTCGAAGGTGTCAGGAGCGTGGATGTCCAACCGCAGCACCGCAGACCCGAAGAGGGACAGGGCGAGGAGGATGAACGGCATGGCATAGCTGAGTCCGTCGAGGTCGAACCCGACCTCCTCCGACATGGACGAGAAGTCCTGCATCGACGCGAGGATCACCGTGAGGATGATCGCGACGACGATCCCGCCGAGGAGGGCGATCCCCGGTGGGATGAGCGCGGTGCGCCAGGTGGCACCCTTCGCCAGCGCCGAGGTGAACCGTGACGTCGTCGAATTCCCCGGCTGTCCCGGCCCGGCTGGGTAGGGCACCGGCCCCGAGGCCTGAGGATGGGGTGCCATTCCGGGGGCGAACGGCCCCGAGCCCTGCGGGAAGGGTCCCGAGCCCTGCTGATAGGGGCCTGGGGTCTGAGGGAAAGGCCCCGAACCCTGTGCGTACGAGCTCTGTCCGTAGGGATCGGCTCCGCGTGCATACCCGGCAGTGCCCTGGACGTAGGGATCAGTGCTCGGAGAATAGGTCCCCGTTCCGGACGGGTTCGGAGCTGACTGCGGAGGCGCCGGTGCAGAGTAGTCGACCGAGGGCGTCGCTGCGGAACCGCCGGACTGGCCCTCGGCCGGTGGAGCCCACCGAGCAGTCTCCTGGGTCGGATCGGCGTCTGGCTCGTCGGCGACCTCGGGCCTCTCGGCGGTCACCGTTTCGTCGGCGGTCTCGGTGACGGCACTCTCCGTCGTCGCCGAATCACCCTGTTCGGTCGAGCGGTCCGTATTCGCCGAACCACCGGGTTTCTTCGACTTGCCCGATTTCGTCGAAGCGTCCTTCTTCGAGTCCTTCGATTTCGAAGGCTGAGTGGACTTCTTTGAGCTGTCCGCCGTGTTGTCGGCGGGCCGCTTCTCATCTGGGCTCTTCGGGCTCGACGGTGTTTCGGGAGTGGTCTCGTCGGAAGGGTCGGTCATGCTCAGTCCTCAAGTGCCGTTGCCGGAAGTTTCCGAATAGTAATTTAAATCGTTCAACCATCGGAACGCTGCAGGTCATATGTAGTTCACACTTATATTAGGCTGTAAAAGCAGGGGAAGTTATTTTCACGACTTACTCTGAGACAAAGCGTGAGCGACTGAACGATCTGGAGTTGCCGATGAGTGCGAACCCTCCCGGACGCGGAGATGAGAACGAGTGGGACGTCAACGACCGGTCGGGCAGCCAATGGCCGTCGCAAGCCACCCCGCAGTCGAACAACGGGTGGGGCGCGCCGCAGCCGGGACCGCAGCCGCCCCACCAGCAAAGCGGACCTGCCCAGCCGCAGTCGCGCCCCTACGTCCAGGCACCCCATTCGCAGAGCGGGCAGCCGAACCAACGACCGATCCAGCAGGCATACAACCAGGGTGCCCAGCCCTACCCGCAGGGTCAGCAGTCATACTCCCAAGGTCAGCCGCCCCACCCGCAGACCGGGCCGCAGTTTCAGCAGGGTCAGTACCCCTACCAGCAGCAGGCAAGCCCCGCGCCGAAGAAGCGCGGCGGGCTGATCGCGTTGTTCGCCGTGGTCGTCATCGTCCTCGGCGTCGGCATCGGGTGGGGAGCCGCGAACCTGTTCCCCCGGGGCTCCGATGACAACGCCGCTGTCGCCCCGACCGACGAACCGACCGGTGAACCGACCGGTGCCGGTGACGAATCGGCTGCGGCGAGCGAGGACCCTGAACCCACCGAGACGGAGTCGAAGCTTCCCGACGACCCGAAGGAGGCGCTCAAGCAGCTCGCCGCGACCGACGGCAAGGCGGTCACCGACGACCTCGACGGGAAATGGGTGCCGCAGCTGAGTTCGAAGAAGGTCGGCCTCGAGGCCGAGGGCAAGACGTGGAAGGAGCAGGACATCCTCGACGAGCACGAAGAGCTGCGTGAGGAATACCCGCGAGTCAGGCTCGTCTGGTCCGGTGACTTCAGCAGCTTCAGGGAGAGCAACTTCTGGGTCACCGTCGTCGGCATCGGCTACAGCGATCCCGAGGACGCCCTGTCCTGGTGCTCATCGCACGGTCTCGGACCCGACAGCTGCTACGCCAAACAGCTCAACACCTCGGGCGGAGATGAGGGCACGACCCGCCTGCAGGACTGAGAATCACGTTCACCGAGGCGGCCCACCGGCATGGTGACTCGCCCGCCGAGGTTCGTCAGTGTGCTCCTGTCGTCGATGGTCTCACGCCCGAACCTGCCGCCGGTTCTCCAGCAGGTACACCCCGATGCCGATGACGAACCAGATCGCCCCGATGATCAGAGCCAGGGGATTGGCACTGACGAGGACCGCAATGAGCAGGCCGGCTCCGATGACGGGAACCACCCCGTGGTTGAACCAGCTCGGTGCTTCGCTTCCCTGCTTCTTGACGAGGAAGTAGCCGACGACCGAGGCCTGGAGGAGCACGAACGCCGTGAGCGCCCCGACGTTGACGATCGAGGTCAGCTGGTCGAGGCCATCGGCCCGGGTCGCAGCCCACCCGGCGACGATGACGTTCCCGCCCGCGGCCACGAGGATCCCTTTCCAGGGCACACCGGTCTTGGGAGCCACCTCGGCGAGGAAGGACGGGACCTGCCGGGACCGTCCCATGTCCATGAGGATGCGGGAGCCTGCGGCCTGCCCGATCATCGCGGAGAACGCCGCGCCGACGGCCTTGGCCAAGGCGAGCAGCCAGTGCAGCCACGAACCCAGCGTCGAATCGACAGCGCTGTAGTAGGCGGCGCCCTCGAGGGAGGGGTCGGCCTGCAGCTCGGCCGGCGACAGCGGTGAGAGCAGGCTGCCCACCCAGGTCTGGGCGACGAAGAACAGGCCGGCGAGGACGAGGCAGATGAGGGTCGCCCGCCCGACGATTCTGGGACCGCCTTTGGCCTCCTCGGAGAACGTCGCGAGCGAATCGAATCCGAGATACGACAGCACCGCCACGGACGCGGCCGCGAGCACGGCGGTCACGGAGAACGCATCGACCCCGGTCAGCGGGGTCAGCCAATCGCGGGTCGGTCCGTGCTGGGAGAGGTAGGCGATGCCGAGGATGAGGACCAGGGCGAGGACGGCCACCTCGGCGAGGACGACTCCGGTGATCACCCGGGAGGCGACCTTGACTCCGGCGAGGTTGAGCCCGGTGGTGAGGACGACGGCCACAGCCACGAACGCCCATACCGGGATGGTCGGGAAGATCGAGTTGAGCGCGATTCCGGTGAAGAGATACGCGACGGAGGGGATGAAGAGGTAGTCGAGCAGGATCATCCAGCCGGCCACGAACCCGGCTGGCTTCCCGATGCCCGCCGAGGCGTAGGCGAAGACGGTGCCGGCGCGCGGGACCTCCCGTGACATGCGCATATAGCTGACCGCGGTGAAGGCCATGACGATCGTGGCGACGATGTAGACGAGCGCTACCGCGCCGCCCGAACGGGCGTCGAGGGTGCCGAAGACACCGACGGCGGCCGCCGGGCCGATGAAGACGAGTCCGAAGAAGACGAGCTCGGTGAGCCCGATCGTCCGCCGCAGTGTCCCTGTTTCCATGATGCTCCTCGTATCCGGTCTGCCTGGACAGTATGTCACTCCGGTTGGGTGGCCCCTGGCTGGGGCCGTCGCCGGACCGACCCTGCTCCTGCCTGCCCGGCACTCACTCCGGTTGGGCGAGTTCGGTGGAGACCGATTCGAGGACCTTCAGCGCCGAGGCGATGATCGGCTGCGATCCCGAACCGCTGCGGATGCCGGTGAGGATCTTCCGCGAGGGCACCGGATCCCCGCGCAGCGGCACCCGGACGACGTCGAAGCCGTCGGGCAGCCTGGCCAGGCGGGGGATGAGCGCGACGCCGAGCCCGGCCGAGACCAGCGCTGCTCCCGTCTCCCATTCGCGTGACTGGTGGGCCTGCTCGGGCTGGAATCCGGCGGCCGCGCAGGCCGTACGCACCAACCGGTGATACGGCGAGCCGGCCCGGTCGAGGATCCACGACTCCTCGGCGGCCTCGCTCAGCGTCACCGCCGCTCGTCGGGCCAGCCGGTGTCCGGCGGGAACGAGCAGATCGAGCCGGTCTGAGAAGAGAGCGGCCTGTTCGAAGCGGGTGTCGCCGCGCGGAGGCAGCGGGTCGGTGGCCACGACGACGGCGACATCGGCGTGCTCGGCCACGAGCAGGTCGAAGCACTCCTCGGGTTCGGCCTCGATGATCGTGACCTCGGCACCGGGGAAGAGTTCCTTCACGGCGCTCGCCGTCGGTGGCAGCAGTGTGGCCGCGGCGGTGGAGAACCCGCACAGACGCAGTCGACGACTGCGGATGTCGGACCCGGAATCGAGGCCGTCGAGCTCCCCGCGGATCTCCTCCCACCGAGTGAACAGCTCCTGCGAGCGCTCGAGGAGGACTTCGCCTGCCCGGGTGAGAATGAGGCCCCGGCCGCGCGGTTCGACGATGCGCACGCCGAGGTCCTTCGACAGGGATTTCAGCTGGTGCGATACGGCCGACGGCGTGTACCCGAGACGGTGTGCCGCCGCGGTCAGGGTGCCGACCTCGGCGAGGACGCGGAGGACATGGAGACGCGGATCGATCATGCAACAGTATTGCACGATTCGGATGAAGAATATTCGCTTTTCTTCAGCAGCCGTCTCGCGGACACTGGGGGCAAGGAGCACAGACTCCGTGGCCGCAGCCGGCACAGGGGCCGGCGGGGGAGGCGGCCGACGATCACGACGAGGTGGTGGACGAATTGACTCTGGCACCAGAGCAGAAGCGGACCGAATCCGACTCAGGCAGCCGAGGCGTGCTCGCCGGATCCGGTGGGCACGGACCGACCGACATCGACCGACTCATCGACGAACGCGTGCCGGGATACTCGCTGCCGGCGCCGTTCTACATCAGCCCGGAATTCTTCGCCCGTGACCTCGAGGCGATCTTTGCCTCGACATGGATCTTCGTCGCCTCGACCGCCGAGGTGCCCGAGGCCGGTGACTACCTCACGATCGATATCGGCACCTATTCGGTCATCGTCATCCGCGACGACGATGACGAGATCCGGGCTCATCACAACGTCTGCCGCCACCGGGGCACCCGACTGCTCAACGACCTGTCCGGATCTGTGGGCAACATCGTCTGCGGCTACCATCAATGGACCTACACCCCAGCTGGCGACCTCATCTCCGCGGGTGTCCAGGCCCCCGGCTTCGACCGGAGCTGCTTCTCCCTGCGCTCGGTCAACGTCCGTGTCATCGGCGGGCTGATCTTCATCTGCCTCAGCCCCACCCCGCCCGACGACATCGACGAGGTGGCCGCCGTGATCGAGCCCTACCTGACCGGTCACGACATCGCCGGAACGAAGGTCGCTGCGCAGGTCGACCTCATCGAGGACTCGAACTGGAAGCTCGTGATGGAGAACAACCGCGAGTGCTACCACTGCGAGGCCGGGCATCCGGAGCTGACCTGCACGTTCTTCCCCACCTACGGGTACGCACCCGAGGAGATCCCCAAACGGCTGCAGCCGGCCTACCAGCGGTATCTCGACGCCGAGGCGCAGCTGCACGCCGACTGCGACCGCAACGGCCTGCCCTACGCACTCGTCGAGGAACTCAGCGGACGGCCGACGGGATTCCGCATCGAACGGGCAGCGCTCGACGGGAAGGGCGAGTCGTACACGATGGACGGATCGGCCGCCTCGGCGAAGCTGTTGGGCAACCTCGACACCTTCGTCCTGGGCCGAGCCTCGCTGCATGTGCAGCCGAACATGTGGTTCCACGCGATGGGCGACCACGTGGTGACGTTCAGCCTGCTGCCGCTGGCCGAGGACAAGACGCTCGTGCGCACCACCTGGCTCGTCCGGGCCGATGCGGAGGAAGGCGTCGACTACGACCTCGAGAACCTCACCACGGTATGGATCAAGACGAACGAGCAGGACGCCGCCTTCTGCGAACGCGGGCATCTGGGGATCTCGTCGCCGGCGTACGAACCCGGCCCCTATGCGCCGACCGAATCGCAGGTCGATGACTTCGTCACCTGGTACATCGAACGGCTCAGGGCGCACAAGGAGCTCACGACGCACAAGGAGAAGGGATTACGGCGATGAGATACCGTCACTCGACCTTCGGTCCCGCAGCGGGATATCAGGCGTCGACTCCGACAGCGCTGTCGCCGCTCTCGACGGTGTCGCCGATCGCGGCGGGCAAGGCGACCTTCCGGGTGCCGACACGGAATCGTCGGCCGGCCGCTGACGAAACGATCGGCGTTGCGCCGGTCAGCGTCGGTCCGGTCGGTGTCGGTCCGGTCGGTGTCGGTTCGGCACTCGTCCCCGTGCCCGTGGCAGCATCGGCGCAGGCCGTCGCAGCAGCCCAGACTCGCGCCGCGTCTCCGCCGGCAGCCCCGGGCGCGACCGCCGTCGAACCGCAGCTCGATCCCGAACTGCTCACCGGGTTCGTCGATGTCGTCGGCATCACCGACGTCACCCACGACGTGAAGACCTTCGAACTGCGGGCGGCATGGATGCCCGCCGTCGACTTCGAACCCGGGCAGTACGTGACGATGCGCATCCCCGGGCTCGGACTCGAGCGCTGCTATTCGATCTCCTCGGCGCCGTTCGGAACGAACACCTTCACCATCACCGTCAAACGGGTGGTCGGGGGAGTCGTCTCGACCTATCTGCACGATTCGATCCGGGTCGGCGACCGCGTCCACGTCGACGGCCCCTACGGACTGTTCAGCACGAGCTTCCACCCGGCGCAGCGCCACCTGTTCCTCTCCGCCGGATCGGGTATCACCCCGATCATGTCGATGGTCCGCAGCCTGCTGGCCAGGCAGGGCGGTCCGGCCACGGACATCGCGTTCGTCCACAGTGCCGCCACCCCCGTGGACATCATCTTCCGCGCCGAACTCGAGCAGCTCGCCGAGCTCGCCGGGGTCAGCGTCACCATCCTCTGCTCCCGCGACAGCGAGACCGAGACCTGGACGGGGCGGCATGGTCGGCTCGATGCGAGGACCCTCGCCGAGGTGGTCCCCGACGCGGCCGACCGCGAGACCTTCGTGTGCGGACCGAGCGGATACATGGACGCCGTGCGTCCCCTCCTCGCGGAGGCGAGGGTGGCGCAGGTGCACGAGGAATCGTTCGTCTTCGCGACCGCTCCGGCCGACCGTGTGGCGAAGTCGCGGTCAGGTGGGCGGGCGGGCCGGAGCGGCGCCGCATCCGCCGGGGCCCGCCACACGATCGACTTCGTGGGCAGCGCTCGCAGCATCGACTGCGACTCTGACACGACGGTGCTCGACGCCGCCTTGGACGCGGGGCTCTCCATGCCCTCGTCGTGTGCGGAAGGCGCGTGCGGAACGTGCAAATCCACGCTGGTCAGCGGTGAGGTCGAGATGAACCATGCCGGAGGCATCCGTCCCAAGGAGATCGCCGCCGGAAAGTTCCTGCCCTGCTGCTCGACCCCGCTGACCGACCTCGTCGTCGAGACGTGAGCACAGCGCGGGGAGTCATCGCATCCGAACCGGGGCACCACCCGTGACTCAGAAGCGTCGAGGCCCGGAGTCAGCTCATCCGCGCGCGATGCCGACCACGACCTCCTGCACGCGAGTGATGAGTTCGTCGAGTTCGTGTCCTTCGAGCCGCAGCCACTGTTCGAGCTGAGCGGCCGAGAGCACCGCCATGATCGCCTCGGCGCGGAATCGAGCATCGTCGGGGCGCTCTTCCCTGATGAGTACTTCGATGTGCAGGCGCCAGAAGGGGTAGACGATCCTGTCGAAGCGTCCCCTGGGACTCGAGGCCTCGGTGAGCAGCACGAGATCGAGGTTGCCTGAGATGTGCCGGATGTACGATTCGACGAAGGCTGCCAGCCGTTCGATCCCAGGCGATCCGGGTCCCAGCGGAGGGGGACCTTGGATCATCCGCGCGTGCATATCGCGGACCCGATCGTCGAGCAGTGCCGAGGCGATCCCGGCCTTGTCGGTGAAGTTCCGGTACAACGTGCCCTTGCCGACCTGTGCGCGTTTGGCCAGCACATCCATGGTCAGACCGCTCACACCCACCTCGGCGATGAGTTCGGACGCCGCTTCGAGGACTTTGCGTCGGTTTCTCATGGCGTCGGCTCGTTGGGGTTTCGCAGCCGTCGCCAGAGGAAGATCCGGCGACGGCCCTCTTGTGGAATCGGACTGCGGTCCGTTAAGGTCGCTCATATACGGACTATAGTCCGTATTCGCATCGAGTGCTCGGCGCAATGCCGACGCGGACGAAGGAGGACTCATGGCATCGGTGATCGTCAACTCCCATGGCGGACCAGAAGTGTACGCGCAGACAGCAGACGACCGACTCGAACCCGGAGAGGGACAGCTGCTTGTCGAGCTCACGGTCTCCGGGGTGAACTTCCTTGACGTCGTGCAACGTCGGGGTGCTCTGCCGACGCCGTTCCGTGCCGGCGTCGAAGGTGTCGGCACGGTCGTGACGATCGGAGACGGGGTCGAGGGCTTCAGCGACGGCGATCGCGTCGGTTGGATGGCCGGTGGGCAGGGCAGCTTCTCCGGCCACGCGCTCGTCGCGGCCGACAAGGCAGTTCCGGTGCCGGAAGACATCGACGACGAGACCGCGGTCGCCGCGCTGATGCAGGGCATCACCGCCCACTACCTGACCACGGACACTTTCCCTGTCGCCGCTGGTGACGTCGTGCTCATCCATGCGGCGGCAGGCGGCCTCGGCCAGATGCTCACCCAGATCGCAGCGCTCAAGGGTGCCACGGTGATCGGTACGACGTCGACCGCTGAGAAAGCCGAGATCGCCCGGGCCAACGGCGCCGTGCATGTCTTCGGCTACGAGGACTTCGCCACGCGGGTGCTCGACGTAACTGACGGGGAGGGGGTCTCGGTGATCTATGACGGTGTCGGGGCCACGACTTTTGAGAGCGACCTCGAGGCAGTGCGGACCCGCGGAACGATCGTCGTCGTCGGCAACGCGAGCGGACCGGTCCCTCCGGTCGACGTGAATACGCTCAACACCTCTGGGTCACTGTTCCTCACCCGGCCGACCGTGGCCGACCATGTTCGGACGCCCGAAGAGCTGCGTGCTCACACGGACGAGATCTTCGAGTGGATCCGCAACGGCGAGCTGAAGGTCAGCATCGGGGCGCGATTCCCCATCGCCGAGGTGACCGCCGCCTTCGATGCCCTCGAGTCCCGTGCGACGACCGGAAAGATCGTGCTCGAACACTGAGGGCATGGACCCGCCCGACCCGGCGGAGGACGAAGCCCGGCCCTGGGTCGGATACCGCAGCGCTTCCGTCGCTCAGTGCTTGAGCTTCGTCTCCTTGAGGCCGTAGGTTCCGAGCACATAGGGTCGGAAGCCGACGACGTCCTTGCTCATCCCGTACAGCGCCTTCTGGTAGGCGACGGGGATGATGGGTGCGTCGTCGGCGACCTGCTGCTGGATCTTCGCGTACAGCGCGTTCTGCTTGTCGGGGTCCTCCTCGGCCACGGCCTGCTTCGCCCACTTCTCGACCTTCGGGTTCGCGTAACCCGAACGGATCCCCGAGTCATCGGTGACGGAGAGGAAGTTGATCATCTGCGAGGTGTCGGAGACGTCCGAGGTCGCATAGCTGACCTGGACCTGGAAGTCGCCCTTGGTCCGGTTCGTCGTCAGCGTCGCATCGTCGAGCTTCTGCACATGGACGGTCAGCCCGATGTCCTCCCACGCCTGCTGCGCGATCTGGGCGAGCAGTTCGCGGTCCGCCACGCCCGAGGGGATCTGGATCGTGATGTCCACGCCGTCGGGATGGTCGGACTCCTCGACCAGCTTCTTCGCCTTGTCCATGTCGAACTCGCTGCTGTCGACCTCATCGGAATGCCCGCTCAGTCCGGGGGAGATGAACGAGGTCGCGGGTTCGGCATAGCCGGCGTAGACGACCTTGACCACGGACTCGCGGTCGATGGCATAGGACATCGCGCGGCGCAGCTTCGGGTCGTCGAGTCTCTTCTTCTTGTTGTTGAGATTGAAATAGAGGATCTTCGTCGAGTCGAACGCCGAGGCGTTGATGTCCTGTGACCGGGACAGCTGACTCATGCTCAGCGGGGCAGGTTCCTGATTGATATCGGCCTGCCCGCCGAGCAGCTGCAGTCGGCGGGTGTTGTCCTCGGTAACGACGTTGAAGGTCGCCGAATCGAGCGAGGGCACCCCCTTCTGCCAGTAGTCGGGATTCTTCTTCAGCTTGAGGCTCTGTCCCTGCTTCCACGAGTCCACCGAGAAGGGTCCGGTGCCGTCGGCGTGGGTGGCCATGTACTCGGCATCGTGTCCGCCGAAGTCATCGGGATAGATCGAAGCCGCGAAGAGTGCCATATAGCTGGGCAGAGGTCCCCACGGCTGCGACAGATCGATCCGGACGGTGTGGCTGTCGACCTTCTTCACATCCTTGATCGGAGCGAACTCGGAGGCCCAGAGATTGTCGTCATCGTCCTGGTCGCGGGCATAGTCGAGGGAGAAGACGACGTCGTCGGCATCGAGGTCCTTGCCGCTGTGGAACTTCACGCCCTCGCGGAGGTGGAAGGTCCACGACATCTTGTCCTTCGACTCCTTCCAGTCCGTGGCCAGCCCCGGTTCGACCCCGGTGCCGTCCGGTTTGTTCAGCGTGAGCGTTTCGTAGACCTGCTGCAGGGTCCAGATGTCCTCGTTCTGCGTCGTCGTCGGAGGCAGCAGGGTCGTCGCATCCTCGGCCCTTGCGAGGACGAGGTCGCCTCCGGGACGGACTGATTCCGTCTCTCCTGTTCCGCAGCCGGCGAGGACGAGCAGGCCGGCGCACACGCCGGCGATGACAGTGCCGAAACGGGATCGTCTCATCACTCTGGCCCACCTTTCGTCGGTCGCGGTCGCAGGCGGTACGTCTCGGGGCCTGCGTCCTCAGCTGACACTGCGTTCTCCCGACGGGGCGATTCTCCGTCCCCTCGCCGAGGCGGCGCTGCACCTTCGCTGACGGCACTGCTGCCTGCCGGGACCCTGCCGGGGGACGCACTGTCGAGGAACGCACTGTCGAACCGGGGAATAGCGGCGAGGAGTGTGCGTGTGTACTCATCCTGCGGTGCGGAGAAGATCTCCGCGGTCGTGTTCTCCTCGACGATGACGCCGTTGTGGATGACGTAGACCCGCTCGCACAGACTCCTGACCACCGCGAGATCGTGGGAGATGAAGAGGATCGACAGACCCAACTCCTCACGCAGGCGGGCGAAGAGTGCGACGATCTCGGCCTGGACGCTGACATCGAGGGCGGAGACCGCCTCGTCGGCGACGATGACCTTCGGCTCCACGGCCAAGGCGCGGGCGATCGCCACCCGCTGTCGCTGCCCGCCGGACATGGCGGTGGGGGTGCGGTCGAGGAATTCCACGGGCAGTCGCACCATCTCCATGAGCTCTTCGCACCTGGCCCTCAATGCACGGCCGGTGGCCAGACGGTGGTGACGGATCACCTCGGCGAGGGTGGCGCGGACAGTGTAGCGCGGGTCCAAGGACGCGAAGGGATCCTGGAAGACCATCTGCACGACCCGCCACTGGGCGGCGGTGCGTTTGGGGCTGAGCTCGCCGCCGGCGAAGGACACCCGGCCCGAGTATTCGCGTTGGAGTCCGCAGATCACGCGGGAGACGGTCGACTTTCCCGAGCCGGACTCGCCGACGAGTCCGACGATCTCGCCGGGAGCCACGACCACGGTGGCATCGTCGACGGCGGTGAAGGCACGATCGCCGCGGCCGAAGGTCACCGTGATGTTCTCGGCCCGCAGGCCGGTCTCCGGTGTTGCGCTCACTGCGCCTCCTCCCTGCTGGTGAGCCGGGACGCTGAGCCGTCGACCCGTTGAGCCGGACCGTCGATGCGCGGCGTGGCGCTCAGCAGCGTGCGCGTATAGTCCTCGGCCGGGTCGTCGAAGACCTCCTGCAGCACGCCGTGTTCGATGATCCGACCGTCCTTCATCACGCTGATGGACTGACACAGCTGTGCGACGACCGCGAGATCGTGGGTGACGTAGAGGAGGCCGAGGTCGTTCTCCTGCTGCATGCTGCGGAACAGGTCGAGCACCTGGGCCTGGATCGTCACATCCAACGCGGTGGTCGGCTCGTCACACAGCAGGACCTGCGGTTCCTGAGCCAAGGCGGCGGCGATCATCACCCTCTGGCGCATGCCGCCGGAGAGCTGGAACGGATAGTTCGCGGCTCGGCGTTCGGGGTCGGCGATGCCGACCCGGTCCATGAGGTCGACGGCGAGGTCGTGCGCGGCCCGCTTCGACAGGCCTCTGTGCTCGGCGACGGCGTCGGTGATCTGACGGCCGACCTTCATCACCGGGTTGAGCGCGATCGCTGGCTCCTGGAACACCATCGAGATGCCCGTGCCGCGGATACGCTGGTCGAATTTCCCACCCGGCCCGGAGGTGAGGATGTTGCGTCCCTGGAAGCGGATCTCCCCGTCGACGATCGTGGCCGTCGGTGGCAGCATGCCGAGGATGCTGCGCAGGGTCATCGACTTGCCCGAGCCGGACTCTCCGACGAGTCCCATCGGTTCCCCGGCCTCGAGCCGAATCGAGACGTCGTCGAGGATGCGGCGCCTGCCGGCCTGCCCGTCGATGTCGACGGTCAGCGAGTCCACTTCGAGGATCGGTTCGCGGCTCATGCTCACCTCTTCGGCTTGAGGATGTTCGTCAGGCCGTCACCGATGAGTGCCAGCGCGAAGGACACGAGGACCACAGCGAAGCCCGGCCACAGGATGAGACCGTAGTTGCCGCTGCCCATGTACTGCTGACCGTCGTTCATCATCTGCCCCCAGTCCGCCGTCGGCGGGACGATGCCCAGGCCGAAGAAGCTGAGGGTGACGACGACGCCGATGTTGAGCACGATGTCGCTCATGGCGTAGATGATGCCCTGGCTGGCGGTGTTGGGGATGACGTGTCGGGCAAGGATCCGCGGAGTCGTCAAGCCCGAGGCCCGGCAGGCGGAGATGAACTCCTCCTCGCGCAGGACGAGGACCTCGCCGCGGACGATCCGGGCATAGGCGACCCAGGACACGGCGCTGATGGCCACGAAGATGCTGGCCATGCCGTTGCCCATGACGAAGACGAGGACGATGACGAGGACGTAGAACGGGAACGCGGAGACGATGTCGGCCAGGCGCATGATGACCACATCGACCCAGCGACCGAAGTATCCGGCCAGCGAACCGAGAACGGTGCCGAGGAGGAAGGGCACGATCACGGCGACGACGGCGACGATGAGGTCGACGCGACCGCCGTGGAGGAAGCGGGAGAGGATGTCCCGCCCGAGCTGATCGGTGCCCATGGGATGGGCCGCCGACGACGACCCGAAGGCGTTGAGCAGATCCTGCCGGTTGGGGTCCTCGGTGACGAAGAGGGGTCCGATGGCCAGCAGCAGAACCATCGCTGCGAGGATGACGACGCCGGTCCACAGCTGGAGATTGCGGCGCCGGAGGAAACCGGGCAGAGGCAGCGTGAATCGTGCGCTCGGGGTGGCGCGCGCGGCAGTCCCGCCCCGGGTGCGCGGCGGCTTCCCGGACGGGCCCGGCGCCCCGGCCGGGCCGGGACCGGAGGTCATCGGTGCACTCATCACGCCCCCAATCGCACGCGCGGATCGACGATGCTGTAGACGATGTCGGTGAGCAGATAGACGGCGACGACGAGGACGCCGAAGATCACCGTGAGCGCCTGGACGACGTTGTAGTCGCGGGCGAGCACGGCCTCCATGAGCAGCGAACCCACACCGGGGATCGCGAACACGTTCTCGACGACGAGGGCACCCCCGACGAGATGGCCGACCTGGATGCCGAGGATCGAGATCCCCGTGATCCCGGCATTGCGGAACGCATAGTTGCGCACGATCTTCGACCTGCTCAGGCCCTTCGAGGCGGCGAAGTTCGTGTACTCGGCCGACATCGAATCGCTCAGCGCGGCCGTGAGGCTGCGGATGAGCACCGGGCAGATGGTCAGGGCCACGGCGATCCCGGGCAGGACGAGGGAGTACAGATGCTCGCCGAGGCTGCTGCCGTATCCGCCGACCGGGAACAGTCCCGTATTCACTCCCAGGACGAGGATGAGGAGGGTGCCGACGAAGAATGCCGGCATGCCCTGGACCGTGGCCGTGAAGACTCGGGATACGATCGCCGAGGCCGATGACTTCGTGGCGGCGACCCACAGTGACAGCGGCACCGAGATGATCACGGCGAAGACCAGCGAGACGAGCATGAGCATGAGCGTCGCGGGCATCCGCAGCTTGAGCAGTTCGAGGACCGTGGTCTGGAAGAGAAAGGAGCGGCCGAAGTCACCGACGACGAGTCCGCCGAGGAACTGGAAGTACTGGATGATCATCGGCTGGTCGAGACCCCAGGCGCGATGGAGGCGAGCGACGGTCTCCGGGGTGGCTTTGTCGCCGAGGTAGGCGGCCGCCGGGTCACCCGGTGCGAGCTTCATGAGAATGAATGAGAGGGTCGCGACCCCGAGGACGATGGGGATCATCAGCAGCACGCGTCTGAGGATGTACTTTCCCACGCGCGCTCCCCCGAAGTGTGACTTGGATTACATCGGTCAGTCTATTCGCAACATGAGTTGTCTCCGGGAACCAGCCGGCGGTGTGTCGGCTTTCGGTGGGCGAGCTCGTCCTCGAGCGGATCGAGCCTGAAGCACGAGGTCGCGATCCTCGTGGGTCAGCAGGTCTCGCCGATGACTAGGGTCGATGGGAGTACGAGGTGCTGAATCGTCCGTGCGCGGGTGTCCGGGTCGGTCCCGCTGGGGCGAGCGGCCTGTCCGACGAGCATCCGACCGGCCCTGCTTCCGGCCTCGCCCATCGGTTGGGTGATCGCCGTCAGCGAGGGCAGGCCGAGGCCGATGTCGATGAGGTCGTCGACGGCGGCCACAGCGAGATCGTCGGGGACCCTCGCTCCGACAGTGGCCGCAGCGAACATCAGCCCGTGCGCCACGAGCGCGTTGTAGGCGATGACGGCGTGGACGCCGGCCTCTTGGAGCATCGATAGGCTCTCGGCACCGGCACTCACTGTCGGTTCGACGGGCCCGAACCTCAGTACCTCGCCGCCGTTGTCACCGATCACTGTGCGAGCTGTGAGGAACCGTCCGTCATCGGAAATGGAGCCGGGAGGGCCGCCGAGGTAGGCGATCGTTCGGTGTCCGGCGGTGATGAGGAGCTCGCAGAGTTCTGTCAGCCCCGCTATGACATCGACGCTGACAGAGTCGATGTCGGGCAGCTCCCGATTGACTGTGACGACCGGGAAAGCTCGTGCCGCCTCCGCCAAAGCGGCCCCCGGGCTGCGTGGGCTGGCGAAGATGATCCCGTCCACCCGACCGCGCAGGCGCCTGGCAATCTCGATCTCGGACTCGGGGCAGCCGCGTGAGTCGACGATGATGAGTTCGAAGCCTGACCTCTCCACCTCGGATTGGACGGCGGAGATGAGAGGTGCGAAATACGAGCTCGAAAGCTGAGGCACGACCAGCCCGAGCAGACCTGAACTGCCCATGGCCAATGCTCGCGCGGTCGAGTTGGCGACATAGCCGAGACGGTCTGCGGCTTCAATGACTATTGCTCGCGTCTCAGCGCCGACCATATCCGGCCTGCCGAACACCCGTGAGGCGGTCGCCGAGGAGACCCCCGCCTGGCGGGCGACATCGGCCAAAGTCACCACTGTCGATCCTTCCTGCGGTTGTCTGTCCCTGCAAAGATACCCCAGCAGCCGACAGTGGGTCCGAAAGTCGGAGACGACATGGTCTTGACCGCTTCGGAAGGTCTCCCACATACTGATGTAAGCGCTTACATCAATTGTGACGCGTCGACGAGACGACCGATCGGAAAAGCTTCATCGCAGCGAGGAGAGAACTGTGTCTCAGAGACAGAGCGCCGACGGGGTTCGCGGCGCGGACAGCGACTCGACCGAGCGCAAGTGGCTGAGGTTTCCCGTCGCCGCCCGCGGATCGACGCGTTCGCGGGAATTCGTTGCCGGACTGAGCATGTTCCTGGCGACCGCCTATACAGTCGTGGTCATCCCGGGAATGCTCTCCGACGCGGGACTGCCCGTGGCAGCCGTGACGACGAGTGTGCTCATCGTCGTCATCCTCGGCACTGCGGCCATGGGCTTCTTCGGCAACCTGCCGATGGTGCTCGCCCCCGGCCTCGGCGGTGTCTCTCTCGTCGCCTACACCCTCGTCCTCGACGGAGATGTGTCCTACCCCACGGCCATGGGCATGGTGCTGTGGTCGGGCGTCATCTTCCTGCTCCTCACGCTCTTCGGTATCCGCAGCCTGATCACCCGGATCATCCCGCACTCGATCCGACTCGCCATCGGCCCGGCCATCGGCGTCTTCATCGCCTTCGTCGGGTTCCGGTCGGCCGGCCTCGTCCGACCGGGAGAGAGCTCGCTCGAACTCGGCGACCTCTCCAGCTCCGCGGCACTAGTCACCTTGGCCGGCGTCGTCGTCCTCGTGGCGCTCAATGTTCGAAAGGTCCGAGGCAGCTTCATCATCGTCATCATCGCCGCGACGCTCGTCGGCATTCCACTGGGCCTGACCCGTCTCGAGGGCTCGCCAGTGTCGCTGCCGACCATCGACGGCTCGCTGTTTATGCACGTCGACCTGATCGGGGCCCTGTCGCCGCACTACCTTCCGTTTCTCTTCGCGTTCTTCGCGTCCGAGTTCTTCTCGACGACGGGCGTGATTATGACTGTCACCGAGGCTATGGGTCGCACGGCGAAGCCCGATGGCGGTGTGATCGATCCGAAGCGCCCGTTCCTCGTCGATTCGTGCACGATCATCGGCGGTTCGCTGTTCGCAGCTCCCTCGGTGACCACCTACGCGGAGTCGACGGCAGGGGTCGAAGCGGGCGGACGCACCGGCCTGTCCTCACTGTGGGCTGCCGCGTGCTTCGCGATTCTGCTCTTCGCGACACCGCTGGCGGCGGCAATCCCCTCGGCCGCGACCGCCCCGGTTGTCATCGTGGTGGGTCTGACCATTGCGGTAGGCTTCCGCCGTATCGATTCCGAGGACCTCACCGAGCTCATCCCCGCAGTGATCGTGCTCATCTGCACCCTGCTGTGGGGCAACTTCGGCACGGGCATCGCAGCCGGACTGCTCGCCTATGTGCCGATCAAACTTCTGGCCGGCAGATGGCGGGAGATCCACCCCGGCATGTGGGTGATGACCCCGTTCCTCGTCTACTACTTCATCGCCATCGCCTGAAGGCCCCAGATCCCCTTCCGTGGATTCGCCGCTGTGAATGACCGACGGACAAACGACCAAGGAAAGGTAAGACACCGTGCTGCCGCTCATCGATCTCCATCTCCACCTGCCCGGCACCGTTCGGGCCGAAACGCTGGCCGATCTGGCCGGCGCAAATGGCGTGGAACTGCCGTTGCCGGCTGCTCAGCTGTATCCGCGTATCAACTCCGATCCCACGGAGGACGAGAGCACCCGTGGTCCCTGGTTTCCGCTGCTGCGCGTCTATGAGCTCATCTCGGCCAGCCTCCGGAGACGAGAGGACTTCGCGCGTGTCGTCTTCGAGGCGCTGGAGGATGGGCAGCGCGACAGCGGACTGTGCTACGCGGAGCTCGCCTTCAGCCCTTCGGTCCATATGCAGGCCGGCGTCGACTACACAGCCATGATTGCAGGCATCTCCGAGGGTTTTGCGCGAGCGCGCGACGAGCTCGGGGTCGACGGCCGTGCCATCGCCGCCATCAACAGGGAGGACACCGCCGAGGTGGCCGTGGAGATGGTCGAGACGGTCATCGCCCGCCCGTGCTCCGACGTCGTCGGCATCGGTCTCGACTTCTATGAACTCGGGGGCATGCCTGAGAAGTTCGTCGAGGCGTTTCGGCTGGCGGGCGAGCACGGCCTCTTCCGGACTGCCCACGCCGGTGAGCACGCACCGACTGCGGAGACCGTGACGACCGCAATCGACGTCCTCGGCTGTGACCGGATCGATCACGGCTATCAGATCCTCCGCAGCCCCGAGATCGTGGCGCGCTGCGCCGAGCGGGGGACCATCTTCAATGTGGCCTTCACGACCTCGCGCCGTGCGCTCATCGACTGGCGCAAGGAATCCGTGGCCGACATGGTGGACGCCGGTCTGAGAGTCTCGATCAACTCCGACGACCCCGCCCTGTTCCCGACCACCCTCCGCAGGGAGATGGGCATCGCCGGTGAGATCATGCCCGCGGTCGACGAAGCGTGGTTCGTCGAGAACTCGATCGCTGCGGCCTTCCTCGACGATGCGGCGAAGTCGAGATTGCGGGCAGAGGTGTTCGGGCCCTCGACACGCGGTGCGTCGACCCCGGACCGGCTCTCATGAGTTCGGGCCGGACGGCCCTGTCGCTCCTGACCGGCCTCGTCGTCTGACGGTAGGCGTCAGCGCAACACGAACCCGGGAACGAGGCCATCGAGGGGGTCGAGTTCGACGCTGGTGATGGCGACCCGGTGCGCGCTTCCGGTGACGACCGGGATGACGCCGTCGTCGGTATCCGCGAGCACGCGAGCGCGGAAGCGAGTGCCGACGATCGAGTCGTGGATGAGCGTCTGACCAGGGGAGAGCTCCCCGGCGGCATGCAGGGCGGCGATGCGTGCGGCCGTGCCCGAGCCGCAAGGGGAGCGGTCGACCTGACCGTCGGCGAAGACCGTGACATTGCGCTGGTGCAGCTCGCCGGTCGGCAGGCTGCCGAGGCGGTCGACGATGATCGTGCCGTAGACCCCGGAGAGGCGGTCATCGTCCGGATGTTTCGTCAGCGGATGCCCGGCCAGTCCCGCCTTGATCTCTCGGCCGAGTCCGATGAGCTCGCCGAGGTTCTCCGGCGCGACCACGCCACCACAGTTCGCGCTGCCGCCGCTGCTCCCGCCGGCTCCATCCGCATCCGAGCCGCCCGCCGGTGCCGCGCTGAGCTGGGCGCCGTCGACGAGGGCATAGATCGCTCCTCCCCACGCGAGGTCGAGGCTCACCGGGCCCCGACTGGTGGGAACCGTGATGCCGGTGCCGATGAGCCGGCTGGGCACATTGACGAAATCCACCGAGGCGACCCGACCCCCTTCGTCCGTGTGCACCTGCGCGCGCACCCGCCCCGAGGGCACATCGATCGTGACCTCGGTGATCCCGGACGGGTCGAGCGCGACGAGTCCGGATGACACCGCCCACGCCCCGAGCGCCATCGTCCCGTGACCGCAGGCCGTGGAGAATCCGTCTTTGTGCCAGAACAGGACTCCGAAGTCGGCTTCGTCGTCATCGGGTGCGGTGATGAACCCGCCGTACATGTCGGCATGGCCGCGCGGTTCGAAGCACAGCAGCTGTCGCAGCCCGTCGATCCGCTCACTCGAGATGGCGCTCATCCGCTTCTCGGCCACGGTGTCGCCGGGAATGTCCACGGGTGGATCGGCGACGATGCGGAAGGGCTCCCCGGCCGTGTGGAAGTCGACGCTCGTGCAGATCGTGTTCACAGTCCCATCCCCACCCGCAGACCCTCGAGCACGGCCGCATGGACATTGCGGGAGGCGACCGCGTCCCCGATCCGAAAGAGCGCGAACGATGCGTCCGCCTCGGCGACGGGGGAAGTCGTCGTCGGCTCCGCACCCACTGCAGCACCAGCATGAGTGCTGGCTGCGGCGAGGTCCGGCTGTGACCGGCCGTGCACCCACGCGTCGAGATCGGTCGCCCCATGATTGGACGACCGCGGCTTGAGAGCGAAATAGACCTCATCGTTCGGCGTCGTCCCGAAGTCGACGACCACCGCATCGGTGACGATCTCGGTCTCCCGGTCCGAATAGTCGCTGCGCAGGTTCGCCACGATCTCCTTCCCGTCGATCCGCGGCTTCTCCGTCAGACGCTCGCCGAGGCGGACCTCGACTCCGAATTCGGAGAACACCTGGAGATAGGCCGGAGAATTCATCGACCCCACATCGATGCCGATCGTGCGTTCGGGGCTGACATAGGTGACCTGCCCACCGCCCCGAGCCAGGCGTTCGACGGCGTCGAGGGCGGGGTAGAACCCGTGATCGTCGAAGACGAGCACCCGCTGCTTCGACTTCAGCCGGTCGTCCATGACGTCCCAGACGTCGAAGCTCGGCCCCTGCTCACGGAACGGATAGCCGGAGTCGGGGACCCCGCCGGTGGCGACGATGACGACGTCGGCGTCGAGTGCCAGGATGTCGGCCGCCTCGGCGAAGGTATTCAGTCTCAGGTCCACGCTGTGCTTCTGACACTGCTGCACGCGCCAGTCGATGATGCCGATGAGATCCCGCCTGCGCTGGGATCGGGAGGCGATGCGGACCTGACCGCCGGGGGCGTCATCGGCCTCGAGGACCGTCACACGGTGCCCGCGGACGGCGGCGACCCGGGCGGCCTCGAGCCCTGCGGGGCCGGCCCCGACGATGACGACGTGCTTGGGGTCGGAGCCGATGTCGTGAGGGATCTCCTGGGGCAGATCCGCCTCCCGCCCGCTGGCGGGATTGTGGATGCAGGTGGCCGACCCGGAGGTGTAGATCGAGTCGAGGCACATGTTCGCGCCCACGCAGGGGCGGATGTCCTCTTCACGATGCTCGCTGATCTTGGCCACGAGGCGCGGATCGGCCAGCTGTGCGCGGGTCATCCCGACGAGGTCGAGGCACTGGTCTTCGATCGCGTACCTGGCGGTGGGCACATCGGCGATGCGGGCGGCGTGGAGGACGGGGATGTCGATGGCCTTGCGGATGCGACGGCAGGTCTCGAGCCACGGCGCCGAGGGGGTGCCCATGCCGGGGATCGCCTCGGCGAGCTCGCGGTCGGAGTTGATCATCCCGACGTTGAGGTTGAGGAAGTCGATGCCGTGGTCGGTGTAGGTCTCGAGGATGTCGACGGCGCGGTCCTCGCGCATGCCGTCCTCACGGCGTTCGTCGACGGCCATGCGGATGCCCACGAGGAAGTCCTCCGGCACCGCCGCCTTCACCGCGTCGATGATGCGCAGGGGGAAGCGGATGAGGTTCTCCAGCTCCCCGGAGTACTCATCGTCGCGGTCGTTGAGCCAGGGGGCGAGGAACGAGTCGATGAGGTGGCCGGCATGCATGATCTCGAGCCCGTCGAGACCGGCCTCGGCGACCCTGGCGGCGGCGGACGCGAAGTCGGAGACGATGCGGTCCATGTCGAAGTCCTCAAGGGCCTTCGTGAACGACCGGTGCGCGGCCTCCCGCGTCCGCGAGGCCGAGACCAGGGGCAGCCAGTCACCGGCGAAGTTCGAGGATCGATGACCCAGATGAGTCGTCTGGATCATCACGGCCGCACCTTCGTCGTGGCAGTCCTGAGCGAGCGCGGCCAGCCAGGGCACCACCTCGTCGGTGGTCAGGTCGATGTTGCCGAACGCGGCGGGCGAATCCTTCGACACGATGGCCGAGCCGCCGATCATCGTCAGCCCGACCCCGCCGCGGGCCTTCTCCCGGTGATAGAGCCGGTAGCGGTCCTTGGGCATGCCGAGTTCGGTGTAGGCGGGTTCGTGTGAGGTCGAGACGATGCGATTGCGCAGCGTGAGTGGTCCGAGCTCGAAGGGCTGGAGCAGGGGGTCGGCGGTCACGGGTTCCTCCTTCATTGCAGGAACGTCCTTGGTCGACGCCCGCGGGGAGATGTCCCGCGCCGTCGACCGGTTCACATTCAGGTAATCGATTACCGATTACCTGGTTCCATCGTGCGTCTGCGCGGTTATGCTGTCAATAGCTTTCAGGCAGTTCTTCGATGTGGAGGTGGAGTCGACGTGGATCGTGAAAGGCCGCAGGCGCAGTCGCTGCGAGAGCATGCGCTGGCGATCATCCGTGACGCCATCACCGCCGGTGACCTCGCCGAGGACCGGATCTACTCCGCTGCCGGGCTGGCCAAGGAACTCGGAATGTCGCTCAGCCCGGTGCGTGAGGCGATGATGTCGCTCGTCACCGAGGGGACGGTCGAAGCGGTCCCGAACCGCGGCTTCCGACTCGTCCCGATCACCGAGGTCGACCTCGAGGAGATCATCCGCATCCGTGTGCTCCTGGCCGTCCCTGCCGTGCGGCACCTGTGTGAGACGGCAGCTGCGGCGGAGGTGGCCCCGGGAGTCACCATCACTGAGGCGCTCGCCCGTTTGCGTGAGCATGCCGAGGCCACGATCGTCGCCGCCGAATCCGGTGACGTGCCCGAGTTCTACACACGCGACCGCAGGTTCCACGAGGCGTTGCTCGAGTTCGGACTCGGCCGGAGGGCGGCCGAGATCAGCCTGCGGCTGCGCGACCAGTCGCGTCTGTTCAACGTGCGTTCGGAGATCGATGACATCGCCGTCGACTCGGCCAGAGAGCTGCCGCGCATCGTCGACCTCATCGAGGCGGGCAAGGCCGATGACGCCGGCGAGCTCGTCACGTCCAACCTCTATTTCTTCAAGCGCGGCAACTGACGGGTCGGGCAACGACAACGGCCGGCGTCCCCGCAGGGACGCCGGCCGTGTTTCGAACTCAGCTGCCGGAGCGGCTCAGCCGACTGACGATCTGTCGGTCGAGCCGCCTCGGCGCCGGCTCACTTCGCGGCTTCGTGGATGACCGGGATGGGCATCGTATCGGGGTCGAGGTCGGGATTCTCGTCCTGACCGGCCACGAGCGCGACGGCCTCCTCCTTCGTCTCCACCGTCGGGAAGGACCCGAGCAGCGGACGGCGTGCGGACTCCTTGATGAAGCACACGGCGACGAAGGCGATCACGGAGAAGAACATGATGTAGAACGCCGGCATGTACGAGTTGCCCGTGACATCGATGAGCGCCTGCGCGAACAGCGGGGTCGTACCGCCGAACAGGGACACACCGAGGTTGAACGTCAGACCCATCGCACCGTAGCGCGAAGCCGTCGGGAACAGTGCCGGCAGCGTCGAGGCGAGGCAGGCGATGTAGAAGCCGGCCGGAACCGCGACCATGAACAGCGCAACCGTCACAGCGGTCATCGTGCCGATCTGCATGACCGCGAAGGCCGGGACGATGAGGACGATCGTGGCACCGGCGGCGATCATGAAGACGAACTTACGGCCCATCTTGTCCGAGAGCTTGCCGATGAGCGGCAGGCACACGGACATGATGATGAGCACCGGGATGGTGACGACGGCGGCCTGGATGTTCGAGACCTTGACCGTCTCCTCGAGGTAGGTGGGCATGAAGCTCGTGAGTGCATAGCCGACCGTCTGCGAACCGGCGACGATTGCGATGCCGAGCAGGATCTCTTTCCAGAAGTGACGGACGACGCCGATGAGGCCGTGGCGGGCGTACTGGTCGTCCTTGTCCTTCGTGATGAGGCCGGCATCCTCGTTCGCCTCGAAGCTCGGGGTCTCGGGGATCTTCAGACGGAACCAGATGGCGACGGCGCCGAGCGGGATGGCGATGAGGAACGGGATCCTCCAGCCGCCGTCGAGCATCGCGTTTTCGCCGTAGATGCTCGTGCTGATCACGGTGGTGATCGCCACGGTTCCCGCGCCGGCGGCGAAACCGAGGTAGGAGCCGACATCGAGCCAGGAAGCCCAGTAGCCGCGCGACTTGTCGGGCGCGAACTCCGAGACGTAGGTGGTGGCACCGGCGTACTCGCCGCCGGTGGAGAAGCCCTGGATCATCTTGAGCAGGTAGAGCGGGATGATGACCCACAGCCCGACCTGGGCCGCGGTGGGCAGGACGCCGATGAGGGCGGTGGCGGTGGCCATCGTGGCCATCGTGAAGAAGAGGATCTTCTGGCGGCCGACCTTGTCACCGAGGGGTCCGAGCACCATGCCGCCGAGCGGGCGGACGAGGAACGAGACGGCGAAGCCGAGCAGGGTGACGAGCAGACCCATCTGTCGGTCCATACCTTCGGTGAACACCGAGGTCATGGTCACGGCCAGGTAGCCGTAGACACCGAAATCGAACCACTCCATGAAGTTGCCGACCGTGGTGCCGCCGATGGCGGTGCGGATCGACTTGGTTTCGACGACGATGCAGTGCTCTTCCTTGAGCCGCTTCTTCATCGCCTTGCGCTCTCGGCGCGAGGGTCTCTTGCCCTCCGGAGCGGAACCAACGTGTTCAGTTGTCATGAGTGGGTCCTCATTTCGACATATTCATAGCCGCCGAGAGGGGCTCGACGGCGAGGCGTTCGGTTTCGAACAACGCGGAACATCCTTACGTGCTCGCATAGGTGCGTCAATAAAGTGCGTGAGGCAGGTCACATTCATGAGTATGGCAGAAACGTGTCTGTGTGGCGTCGGAAATGTGAAATTCGCAGAAACACGGAAGGCCGTTGTTCCCAGTCGGGACAACGGCCTTCCGTGGATGCGGGCTGAGTGGAGCCTGTGTGGATGTTCGGTGCGATCGGCCGCCGAAAACGGCCGCTGCTGACTCAGAATTTAGTCACACGAAAGTAACCTAATTCGGGATCGACGGCTCCGCGGACGTGCCCCGAGGGGCTCGCGGCCACGGCTTGGAGGAAATCGACGGTCTCCGCAGTGATCTCCTCGCCGGGCAGGACATTCGGAATGCCGGGCGGATAGGCGGCCAGCGAGCTCACGCTCACCCGGCCGACCGCCTCGGCGGCGGGAACGAGTTCGGAGTCGGCGAAGAATGCCTCACGGGGCAGCATCGCCAGCCGTCCCGCATTTGGCAGCGGAGGAAGCGCGCCGCGGGCGTTCGATGAGGTCGCGGAGTCGGAATCGATCCCCGCCGAGGCGGCCCTGTCGTCCCGATCGCCCGTCGCCTCGGTCTCAAGCCGCAGCGTCTCGAGCGCATCGATGAGGCGAGAGATGTCCGGGGACTTCCCGATCCCGATGAGGGCGACGAGCGTCGTGGCCGTCGACATCTCGGGAAAGATGTCGAAATCCTGGGCCAGGCGCTTGCGCACCGTGTGGCCGTCGAGGCCGGTGGCCGTGATGTCGATGGGCAGGCGGAACGGGTCGATGTCGACGACATCGGCATGGCTGAGGAACTCGCCCGAGAGCAGGTGGTAGCGGTCGGTGGCCTCGATCTGCGCACGCACGTGGCGGATGTTCTCCAGGGACTCGGCGATCGCCTCTCCGGAGGTCATGAGTTCCCGGCGGGCCAGGTCGATCGAGGCGAGCAGGTGCGCGTTCTCGCTCGTCGAGGACGTCATCATGAAGGCGCGGGCCAGTGCGGGTTCGAGCCGGGCGGCGAGCTCGGTGTCACCGAGGTGGAGCAGCGCGGACTGGGTGAGTGAGCCGGCGAGCTTGTGCGTGCTCATGATGACGATGTCCGCGCCCTGGGTCACCGGCGAGGCCGGCAGGTCGGGGTGGAAGCCGAAGTGCGCTCCCCAGGCGGCGTCGACGATCAGTGCCGCACCTGCGGAATGGGCCACCTCGGCGAGGGATTCGACGTCGGCGACCGCACCGAAGTAGCTCGGGGTGACGAGGTAGACGGCGGTGACCGGTTCGGGGTGATTCCGGATCGCCCGGCGCAGGGAATCGGGGGTCACGCCGTGGGCGATGCCGTTGACCTCGTCGACGTTCGGGTAGACGAAGCCGGGGTTGAGCCCGCCGAGCACGATGCCGTCGATGAAGCTCGAATGAGCGCTGCGCTGGGTGACGACGCCGGAGCCGAGGGTCCCGACGGCAAGGGCGGCCATCCGGTTGCCCTGCGAGGAGCCGTTGGTGAGGAACCAGGTGCGGCGCGCGCCCCAGGCCTCGGCGGCCAGGCGAAGCGCTTCGTCCTTCGGGGTGTGCGAGCCGAGGTCGATGCCGTCGAAGAGCGGGGGGATGTCCAGGGAGAGGGTGTGCTCGCCGAAGAATTCGGCCTGACCGGCCGAGATGCCATCGGCAGTGCCGCCGTGTCCGGGGGTGGACAGGAACAGCGAACTGCGGTCCGCCGCGTGCGCGAGCGCTTCGGCGTAGGGGGCGCGCGACTGCGCGTCGGAGGGATGCGGCATCGGTCCCGCGGAGGAGTGCAGGGCCGGGGGCATGGGGGAGTCATGATGCACGGTCATGTCTCCAGATTAGGGAGACCAGTGGTGCGAGGAGAATAGCAACTTTCCTCCCATGCTCTATAGTCAGTATTGAACTCAATGAGGGTCAGATGGGGAGGGTGATGGAACCTCTGGACACGCGCGGACTCACCGCCCTGCGGGCCGTCGCCGTCGCCGGGTCCGTGGCCGCGGCTGCTGCGGATCTGCAGTGGAGTCAGCCGACGGTCAACCACCATCTGCGCAATCTGGAGAGGGCGCTGGGTGCCACGCTCATCGAACGCAGTCCGCGCGGATCGCACCCGACGACGGTGGGCAGCCTCGTGGTCTCGCGGGCCGTCGAGATCCTCGGACTGTGTGAGCGCCTCGGCGCCGAGGTGGCCCTGTGGCGCGATTCCCAGGCGGTCCCCGTCCGGATCGGTGCGGTGCCCACGGTCGGCGCCCGGGTGATCCCGCGCCTGCACGATCAGCTCCAGGCCCGCCCGCGCTGGCAGACCCGCGACGAGGCGGTCGCCGGGGATCGGACCGAGGTGCTCACCGCGGCGCTGGATGTGACGATGGACGAGCACGCGAAGCTCGTGGCCCGGCTCGAGTCCGGCGACCTCGACCTCGCGCTGCTCGTGTCGACCGACATCGACCGAACGTGGATTCCGACGACGCTGAGTGCGACGCACCTCTACTCCGAGCGGCTGTTCCTGTGCGTGCCGAGGTCCATCGGCCCCATTGCCGTCGACGCTCAGGGTCTGCCCGACCTCACGGTGCTGGTGTCCCAGACGTGGGCGTTCAGCATTGATCCGGGCGACGCCATCGACGAGGTGGTCCGCTCCTTCTGTCTGGCCGCGGGCTTCGAGCCGCGGGTGGGGATGCGGATGGATGACTACGCGGCCATCAATCGGATGATCTCGGCCGGCCTGGCGGTGGCGATGATCCCCGAGTCCTCGCTCTCAGCCGAAGCGGATATCGAGGTCATCCCGATGCCGCTGAGCGCCTGCCGTCGCGACGTCCTGTTGGTCTCCCGGTCCGCCTCGGCGCAGTCGGCGGGTGCGCGGACGCGGCACGATCCGATCGTCCAGGCTCATGATTCGGCCATCGCCGAGGTGGTCGCCGACGTCCGCACGGTCACCCGGCGCTGGCGGTGAGGGTGGGCTGTGACTCCGGGCCGAGCGGGACGCCGGCGCGGTACGTGAGCGCTGTGCGCGGTCAGGTCAGTGCGGGTTCCAGGCGTCCTCGATCGCGACCTTGTCGGTGACCGCCTCGGGCAGCGACTTCTCGGCGAGGTGGGCGATGGACACGTGTTCGAGCACGTCGCGCAGGGAGTAGCGGGCGGCGATCCACACCTGCTGGAGTGAGTCGGCGGTCGAGTCGTAGCTGACGTTTTCGGGGCGCTGGCCGTAGATCGAGACGAGGGGGCCGTCGACGGCGCGGATGACGTCGGCCACGGACACCTCGGCGGCGGGCTTCGTCAGTCTCCATCCGCCGGACTTACCGCGGACGGAGGTGAGGATGCCGACGCGGCGCAGGTCGGCGAGGATGGCCTGGAGGAACCCCTTCGGGATGTCCTGCCGGCGGCCGAGCTCATCGGCGCTGATGGGTGCGCCGTCGTCCGTCGCGGCGATCTCGATGAGAGCGCGCAGCGCGTAGTCCGACTTGGTGGTCACCCTCATGCCGTCATCGTAACAGTGGGTGCCGGCACCGGTGCGCCCACCGCCGTCGACCTCGGGCCGCGGCCGCCCACGGGGCACGTGTCGTCGGCGGCGTTCGGGTCAGGCTCCGGCGACGGGAACGACCTCGGCCGCCTCGGTGGAGTCGTCCTTGCGCACCTTCCGCTCCACGCGACTGACGTGGACGAGCAGGCCGACCCATGCGAGGGCGAGGACGATGAGCGTCGTCGTCAGCACCGGCGTCGAGGCGCCGAGTGCGATGGCGATGGTGCGCGCATTGGTGAGGATGATGATTCCGCCGGCGGCAACCGCGAGGATGCGGGCGGGCAGGATCTTCACCAGCCAGGCGGCGAAGGGTGCGGCGATGATCCCGCCGATGAGCAGGGCGGCGACGATCGTCCAGTCGATGCCGGCGTGGCCGAGGGCGAAGAGGAAGCCGAGCGATCCGCCGACGGCGACGACGAACTCGCTCGTGTCGATCGAGCCGACGACCTTGCGGGGCTCGAGGCGGCCCGAGGACAGCAGCGTCGTCGTGCCCACCGGTCCCCAGCCTCCGCCGCCGATGGAGTCGAGGGCGCCGCCGACGAGGCCGACGGGGACGAGGAGCTTGGCTCCGGGGCGGCCCTTGAACTCGGGGCGACGGCCGCCGAGGGCGAGGAAGCGCCAGATCACGTAGATGCCGAGGGCGAGCAGGATCCCGGAGATCCAGGGGGTGGCGCCGTCGCCGTTGAGTCCGGAGAGGAAGGTGGCCCCGGCGAAGGCGCCGATGAAACCGGGGACGGCAAGGATCGACACCGTCTTCCAGTCGACGTTGCCGAAGCGGTGGTGAGAGATCCCCGAGACCAGCGTCGTGCCGAGCTCGGCGAAGTGGACCGCCGCCGAGGCGGCAGCCGGGGCGACGCCGGCCGCGAGGAGCAGGGTCGTCGAGGTCACCCCGTAGGCCATTCCGAGCGATCCGTCGATGAGTTGGGCGAGGAGTCCGACGAATCCTAGGACGATGAGCTGCCGCATGGTGGTGCCTTTCCACGAGCCGAATATTGTTGAGCAATTCGTTCTCGCACCACAATAGCTACTAAGTCCAGTGAATAACTACACTATGACTTTCTGTGACGATCGGGTTGTCTGCGGTGGCTGACATTACGGAGGGCGGCATGGCCCGGCGCAGCCGTCCGCGCAGGCGAACCTCGGGACTTACAAGGCGAGGATCGCGGGGACGGTGAGCACTGCGACGTAGTAGCCCATGAATTGGACGCCCGCGTGCATGCCGATCATCCGGTTGAACAGGCCACCGACGAGCCCGACGGTGATTGTCACACCCAGGGCCAGCAGGCCGCCCTCGTAGAGGCAGATGACGCAGATGAGGGCGGCGAATCCCGCGATGATCGCCTCGTGGGAGACCGAGGTCATCACCCACGTCGCTGCCCGGTGGGCGTTCTTCATCACGAAGGGGTAGGCGATCGCGATGGCGATGACTGCGGCGATGACGGCGAAGAGTGCGAACTGCCCGGTCGTGAGCAGGTCGTGGAGGTTGTTCGTCACCCCCGTCTCCGTATCCAAGGTATAGACCGGCGGGGCGTTGAAGAGAGGAGCTGCGGGTCCTGCGGCGACCGGGGAGAGCGGCAGGCCGATGGCGATGAGCGGGATGAGCGTCTCGGCGAGATAGGTCGACTCGGTGGTGCCGTTGCGCACCGTCGCCACGGTGGTCAGTCGGCGGTAGCCGTTCTTGATCCGACTGCCGACGATCTCACCCATGAGTACGGCCATCGCCACCGGTGAGAACACGAAGGTCGCCGAGGTGATCGCCGCCGAGCCGCTCGTATACGCCAGCTGGGTGCGGTCGAGGACCTTGAGCGGGTTGGGCAGGCGCCCGCCCGGCCGGCGGACGTCGGGAGCGAGTGCGAACTCGCGCTTGCCCTCCTGGCGCATCGCCCGCCGGCCCGCCGGCGAGAGCGAGGCGAAGAGATCGAAGATCAGCGGTCCGGTGGCGATGCCGAGGAAGAACGAGGTCGTGAACGTCGTCTCCTTCTGCTCCATGATGAACGCCTGCAGGCCGACGATGACGAGGACGAAGGGAATGAGAGCGACAACGGCGCCGAGGCGGCCCTTCGAGGTGTACGCGACGAGCACGGCCGCTGCCGCGAAGATCCACGGAGCCACCGCCTCGATCGCCTCGGCGAAGGGGGTGAGGATGAGGGCGAAGATGATGGACAGCGGGATCGCGATGACCACGGCCACGACCCCGCCGGAGATCGCCTTCTGCAGCGCCAGGTGCGGAACTCCCAGAGCGCGCAGCAATTGAGCCTCGCGCAGCATCGGCACGGCCGTCGTGTCACCGGGGATGCCCAGCAGGGTCGTCGGCACCGCGTGCGAGATGTGTTTGGCGATGACCGCGGCCAGGAAGAAGGCGATGACACCGGCAGGTGGGACACCGAGCAGGATCACCAGCAGGGCGATGGGGGCGACGGTCGCCGTCTCGTCGGTGCCGGAGATCAGCCCGATGCCGGTGAACAGGACGGCGGCCAGGAGGGCCATGCCGATGGCCCAGAGGACGGGTTCGATGAGTTCGGCGCTCACTTCTCGCGGTCGCTTTCGTGTCCGGCGGGCCTGTCGGTGCGGCGGGATTCGTGATTGTCGACCAGAGCCTCGAAGAGACCGAGCGCGCGCACTTCCTCTTGCACCACCTCGGGGAGTTCGCGGGGATCGCCGAGTTCGCCGTACTCCTCGACGACCTCATCGATGATCTCCTGCCGGTCCCGGGTGTCGGCGGTGGAGGTGGTGATCACGCGCTTGGGTTTGAACAGGAACCCTGTGATCACAGCCCCGAGGATGCACCCGAGGATGCCGATGAGCAGGGCATAGGAATGGCCGAGCTCGGTGTTCCCGACGGCGGCGAAGAGATGGTCGGCGATGAGGTAGGACGAGACGGCGATCCCCACGGAGATGGCGATGCCGCCGGTGAGATGCCGGGAGTCGACCGTGTCGTTCCACACTTCGATCAGGTGCGGCATCCTTACCCGCCTTCGCTTCGGTGATGATGGTCCTGAGTCAGGATACCCATCATCACCGCGCACCGACTTCAGCCCGCGGCGGCGGAGCCCTTCACCGCAGTGTTCTCGCGCACGACCGGCAGCTCGCAGGTCGTCGACGCCACCTGGCGGTAGCCGGACAGGAATGTGTCGAGCCGTTCGATCGCCTCGGTGAGCACCTCGACCGACGGCAGGGTGACGAGGCGGAAGTGGTCGGGCCTGGGCCAGTTGAAGGCTGTGCCGTGGGAGACGAGGATCTTCTGTTCGCGCAGCAGATCGAGGGCGAACTGCTCGTCATCGGTGATTCCGAACTTCTCGACGTCGAGCTTTGCGAACATGTACAGCGCACCGTCGGCACGGTGGGCCGAGACGCCGTCGATCGAGTTCAGCCCTTCGTAGGCGACCTGCATCTGCGCGCCGAGGCGGCCCGTCGGCAGGACGAGGTCTTCGATCGACTGATGCCCGCCGAGCGCGGCCTGGATCGCATGCTGAGCCGGCACGTTCGAGCACATGCGCATGTTCGCGAGCAGTTTGATGCCCTCGAGGTAGCTGTGCGCCTCCTCGAGCGGGCCGGTGATCGCGAGCCAGCCGGAGCGGTAGCCGGCGACCCGGTAGGCCTTCGACAGTCCGGAGAACGTCAGGCACAGCACGTCGTCGCCGGTCAGGGTGGCCATGTTGACGAGTTCGATGCCGTCGTAGGTGATCTTCTCGTAGATCTCGTCGGAGAAGACGATGAGGCCGTGGCGGCGGGCGATGTCGGCGATCTTCTGCAGCGTCTCCTTCGAGTACACCGCACCGGTCGGGTTGTTCGGGTTGATGACGACGATGCCGCGGGTGCGTTCGGTGATCCGAGATTCGAGGTCGGCCAGATCCGGCTGCCAGGCGTTCTCCTCGGCGCAGCGGTAGTGGACCGGGGTGCCGCCGGACAGCGCCACCGAGGCGGTCCACAGCGGGTAGTCGGGACCGGGCACGAGGATCTCGTCCTCGGGATTGCACATGGCCTGCAGGCTGAGCGTGATGAGTTCGCTGACACCGTTGCCGAGGAAGACCTCGTCGGTGCTGAGATTCCGGATGCCCCGAGTCTCGTAGTACTGGACGACGGCGCGGCGAGCGGAGAGGATTCCGCGCGAATCCGAATACCCCTGTGTGACCGGGAGGTTCGCCGCGATGTCCTGGACGATCGCCTCAGGGGCTTCGAATCCGAACGGGGCGGGGTTGCCGATGTTGAGCTTGAGGATCGTGTGCCCGGCGGCTTCCATCGCCTGGGCCTCTTCGAGGACGGGTCCCCGAATGTCATAGAGGACATTGGCCAGCTTCGACGACTGCCTGAACATGTGAACCGTGGAACCTTTCATCCGACTTCCGCTCCGCCTCCCACGCTAGGCCATCGCCGAGGTGGTCCTGACCAAACAGAGGCCCGTTTCCCAGACCTTTGCCGGGCCCGGCGGACCGATCTGCAGACCTTTGGTGACCGCGGTCTCATCACCTGGGTGTGGTGTTCACACCCATTGTCCTCCTCGGCGGGTGCGTCATGCACAGCGGTCCCACCATTGGCAACGACGGATGGACCGAACTGCTTGACCTCGCCGGTCCCCGGGTGTCTCATTCACCGTATGACGAACACAGCGGTCGAGGTGAGAGGACTGCGGATCCGCCGCGGACGCAGCGCCGTCATCGACGGCCTGGACCTCGAGGTGCCGCGCGGCGCCATCGTCGGACTCCTCGGACCCAGCGGGAGTGGGAAGACGACGCTCATGCGCGCGATCGTGGGGGTGCAGATCGTCTCCGGCGGAACGGTGCAGGTGCTCGGGCGGCCCGCCGGATCGGCACCGCTGCGCCACCGGGTCGGATATATGACCCAGCAGGCGAGCATCTACGACGACCTGAGCGTGCGGGCGAACCTGCGCTACTTCGCCCGCGTGCAGGGGGCGCCGCAGTCCGATGTCGACCGGGTGCTCGAGCGCACGGACCTGATGGGGCAGGCCGATCAGCTGGCCCGGACGCTCTCTGGCGGTCAGGCCAACCGGGTGTCCTTGGCAGCGGCGATGCTCGGGAACCCTGAGTTGCTCGTCCTCGACGAACCCACCGTCGGCCTCGACCCGGTCCTGCGAGCGGATCTCTGGGGACTCTTCCGCAGTCTCGCCGACGAGGGCACGACGTTGCTCGTCTCGAGCCACGTGATGGACGAAGCCACCCGGTGCGATCGGCTGCTGCTCATGCGCGAGGGCGCAATCATCGCGGATACGACACCGCGCGATCTGCTCTCAAGCACCGGGGCCGCCTCGGCGGAGGAAGCCTTCCTCGACATCATCGAGAAGGACACTGCCGGTGAAGGACCTGCCGGGCACGGACGCCGGTCGCGGACCCATCTGCTTTCCCAGAACGCGAACGGCAAGGGTCGGCCAAGCCATGATCGGCGGGGCCACGGGACGAAGGAAGGAGGTCGGCGATGAACCCGATGCGAACCCTGGCCACGACGAGGCGTGTGCTCGTCCAGATCCGCAACGACCCGCGTACGATCGCGCTCCTGCTCATCGTGCCCAGCCTGCTCATCGGCTTGGTGGCGTGGATCTTCGACGAGACAGATACCTTCGCCACGATCGGGCCGGCGATGCTCGCGCTCTTCCCGTTCATCGTCATGTTCCTCGTCACGAGCATCGCGACCCTGCGCGAACGCCGCAGCGGAACGCTCGAACGGCTGCTGTCGATGCCGCTGGGGCGCGGCGACTTCATCCTCGGCTATACGCTGGCCTTCGGCTTGCTCGCCGTGGTGCAGACGGCCGTGGCCGTCGGCTACGCAACGTTGGTGTGCGGGCTCGAGATCGAAGGATCAGTCGGTCTGCTCTTCGTCGTCGCGATCGCCGATGCCCTGCTCGGCACGGCGCTGGGCCTGCTGGCCAGCGCCTTCGCCCGCACGGAATTCCAGGTCGTGCAGTTCATGCCTGTGTTCGTGTTTCCGCAGATCCTGCTAGGCGGGATCTTCCTGCCACGTGATCAGCTGCCGGACGTGCTCGAGACCATCGGAGACTGGTTGCCGCTTTCGCATGCCATCGATGCGCTCAATGCGGTCTCGACCGGCAACGAGGATGACGCCTATATCTGGCTGCGGGTGCTCTTCATCGCCTGCTGGATCGTCGGAGCCATCATCGTCGGCTCGCTGACCCTGCGTCGCCGGACGCCGTGAGGCATGGTGACGGCGCGGACAGTTGCGAGCAGGGTCGTCAGTTCTTTCCAGACCCCATCGGCTCGGTGCGGTCGGTCAGTGCGAAGGGCCGGCGGCCCTGACCGCGCACGAACGCGAGGTAACACAGCCACAGCGCGACGACCCACAGCAGACCGGCCCACAGTGCCGGGCGGGAGTCGGGGACGATGCCGACCATGACGACGACGAAGATGATGAATGCGACCGTGATCCACGAGCCCGCCGGCCACAACGGCATGGGGAATTCGCTGGGAAGACGAGCTTCCTCGGCGATCGCTTTCTTCATCCGGATATGGGCGGCGAGGATGACCAGCCACACCAGCACCGTGGCGAAGGTGGCCAAGGCCCCGAGCAGGAACAGGGCCTGGTCTGGGTACAGGTAGTTGAGGACCACGCCGGCCAGCAGCGCGACGATCATCGTGACGACGGTCATCACGGGTACGCCGCTCAGGGAGGTGCGGGCGAACGAACGCGGGGCCTGCCCCTGTTCGGCCAGACCGTGGAGCATCCGACCCGCACCGTAGATGTCGGCGTTGATGGCCGACAAAGCCGCCGTGATGAGGACGACCTGGAGGATGGCCGCGGCAGCGGAGAAACCGACGGAGTCGAAGATCGCGACGAAGGGGCTGACCTCGGAGGTGATCTGATTCCACGGCAGAATGCACATGATCACACCGAGGGTGAGGACGTAGAAGAGGAGGATGCGCACCGGCACCGAGTTGATCGCTTTGGGCAGCACCTGCTTCGGATTCTGCGCCTCACCGGCGGTGACGCCGATGATCTCGATGCCGCCGAAGGCGAACATCACGATGGTGAACGATGAGAGCAGACCCCAGAATCCGTTCGGGAGGAAGCCGCCGTTGTCGACCAGCGCCTGCGGACCCATCTGATCATGGTCGGCGATGCCGAAGCCGAAGATGATGATGGCAATACCTGCGGCGATGAGGGCGATGATCGCGACGATCTTGATGAGCGCGAACCAGAACTCCAGCTCACCGAAGACCTTGACGCCGATCATGTTGATGGCGGCGATGAAGAAGACGACGGCGAGCACCCAGATCCAGCGCGGGACTCCCGGGAACCAGAAGCCCATGTAGACGCCGATCGCGGTGGCATCGAAGACGGCGACGAGGACCATCTCGAAGGCGAAGGTCCAGCCGACGAGGAACCCGGCAAAGGGGTGGATGTAGCGGGAGGCGTACTGGCCGAAGGAACCGGAGACGGGGTGACGGACGACGAGCTCACCGAGGGCACGCATCACCATGAATACGGCAGCCCCACCGATGATGTAGGCGAGCAGCACCGCGGGACCGGCCGCCTGGATCGATTCGGAAGAACCCATGAAGAGACCGGTGCCGATGGCTGAGCCGAGGGCCATGAAACGGATGTGGCGGGCGGTCAGGCCTCTGTGCAGGCCGGCGTTCGCCTCGTGACCGTTCGCGGATTCGTCGACGCGTTCGCTGTTGCGGTCGTACGCGGGGAGCGCCTCGTTGCGGTCCTTGTCGGCTGGAGCCATCGGTGTCTGCTGTCCTCTTCTCTCGACTGCCCGTGGCCGCCTTCGTGCCCACACGAACGTGTGGTCCGGCGCCACGGCCACCTCAGGCTCTCATGTCGGGAGAGGGCCTGAGCGCGGGTGTCGGGACAAAGAGTCCGAGATCTCAGAAAATCGTGTCCGATGGCAGACTGCCGGTCAGGCCGTCTGGCGGTCGCTGGCGAGCATCCCGAAGATGAGGGTGTCCGTCCATTCGCCCTTCGACCACCAGTCCTTGCGCAGGTGCGCTTCCTGTCGCATCCCGATCCGTATCGCCAGGTTCGCCGAGGCGGTGTTCCGGGAATCCATCTGTGCGAATACCCGATGGAGGCCGTAATGGTCGAAGGCGACATTGAGGACGGCGATGGCCGCCTCGGTGGCGAAGCCGTGTCCGCCGGCGGCTGGGTCGAGGATCCAGCCGATTTCCGCCTTCTCGTCGCTGCCGTCTTCGAGCCAGACCGCGATGTCGCCGATGACGCGTGAGCCTTCGAGCGAATCGAGGCAATCGGCGGTCTCGATGACCAGCGCCAGGGCCCGTGATTCGGTCTCGAGGCCGGTGCGGGGGAGACGTTCGGCGACCTTGGTCTCGGCCACCTCGGCGGTCCAGGGATCTTCGAGGAGAAACCGGGAGACGTCCTCGCGGGAGTAGATGGGAAGATGCACCTCGGCGTCGGACTCCCGGTACGCGCGCAGTCGCAGTCGGTCGGTGGTCAGGGGCAGCTCGAGGGGTTCCATGTGCTCACTCTGCCAGGTCGACCTGAGTGGGGGAAGGACGATGCCGGACGCTTCGCTGGGAGCGTCCGGCATCGTTCGCGGTCACAAACGGTGACTCAGGTGGTGCGGTCGAGCGTCGGGTGGTGCGCCTGGACTCAGGTGCCTCACCATAGGCTCAGGCGAGAAGGATGCCGCGGCGCTTGGCCATGCGGACCAGGGCTGATCCGCCGATGATCGCGGCGACGCCGAAGAAGATCGCGGCACCGATCTCGACACCGGTGCGCGGCAGCGTTCCGCCACCACTGCCGGCCAGGCCCGAACCTTCGCCACCGTCGCCGGAACCGGCATTGCCTTCGCCGCCCTCTGAGCCGCCGTTCGCACCGCTTCCGCCGCCGGTCGCGTCGGTTGAGCCGTTGGAATCATCGGATCCGGTGGTGTCCTGGGAGCCGGCCGAACCGTCATTGCCATCGGTGTCGGCTGAGCCCGAGGCATCGTCGGAACCGTTAGCGTCAGCACTTCCGGTCGAATCATCGTTGCCGTTGGCGTCGTCACCCGGATCACCGGGCACCTCGGCATCACGGTCGAGTCCCAGGCCGTCGGCGATCGTGTAGTGCAGGTCCGTCTGATCGGTCAGCCCGACGACATTGGCCGCACCCGGTCCGTACGCGGCGATGCGGATCTGCGTGCCGGTGTGACCCTGCGACGCTTCCTCGTCAGCGGTCGCATAGTTCATGGTCATATCGGTGCCGTCGACAGTGGCCAGCGTCCGGGTGAGGCCCGGAGTGTCCGAGCCGGCGGAGACGATCTGGCTCGTGTGAGCGTGATCGGCTGTCGTGACGACGAGGGTCTCGCCGTCCTTCTTTGCGAAGTCGAGGGCGGCCTTGACCGCCTCGTCGAGGTCGACGGTCTCACCGATCTGACCGCACGGGTTGGCCGCGTGGTCCTCCTTGTCGATGCTCGCTCCCTCGACCTGGAGGAAGAAGCCCTCATCGTTGTCGAGCAGGTCGACGGCCTTGCTCGTCAGCTGATCGAGCTTCGGCACATCCGCGGTGCGCTCGGGGTTGTTCTTGCACTTCACAGCCGGTTCGGTGCCGCCTCCGTGGGTGGCCTTCGGTCCCTCCCAGCGAACGGGGAAACTGCCCTCCGTGAAGAGTCCGAGAACCGGCGAATCCTGGTTCGCCTCGGTCACACCTTCGAGCGAGTCGGAGTCGTTCACGAGCTGGTAGCCGCGCTCCTCCGCCTGCTCGCGCAGGGTCTTGTCCTTCCAGCCACCGGCCACGGCCTTCTGCTCGAATGAGGCTGAACCGCCGCCGAGGACGACATCCGCGCGAGCATTGAGGATCTGCTCGCTGATTGAGCCGAGTCCGCCGTTCTCCAGCGCCTCACTCGAGCAGTCCTTGCTCGTCTCCTCAGGTCCGTAGCAGCCGCGTTCGCTGATGTGGGAGAGTTGGGCGGCCGGCGTCGCATCCTGGATCTCCGCGGTCGAGACGTCGCCGGTCTTCATGCCCTTCGCGCGGGCCATTTCGATGAGCGACTTGTGCGGGTTGCCTTTGCGATCGACTCCGAGAGCCCCGTTGTAGGTCTTCGTCCCGGTCGACCAGCCGGTAGCGCTTGCCGCGGAGTCGGTGACGTAGTCCGGCTTGCCGGTGTCCCTGTTGACCGCGTATGTCGTGTACTGGCCGGTCAGCGGCAGTTCATCGAGACCGTCGAAGCGCCCGTGGGCGCCCTTCGCATAGTTGCGCGCGGAGGTGATCTCCGAATCGCCCATGCCGTCACCGATGAGCAGGATGACGTTCTTCGCGCCGGAATCCTCCACCGCGTCGCGGATGACGTCGGTGTTGTCGCCCTCGAGCTGACGAGCTCCGCCGGGTTGATCGATATCGGCCGCCGAGGCGGGGCTGGCGGTTGCGAAGAGCGCGAGTCCGAGCGCTCCGGTCGCCGCGGCGAGACGCAGTGTTCTCGAGGGCATTGTCATCCTTCCGACGGTGGGAAGCGCCCGCCGAGGCGACGGCGCGCGAGCATACCCGCCCAACGTACTCAGCCGATTCGCAGACAGTGTGGAGGAAAGATGAAGGGCAAGTGAACTTCCCAGCGGCGCCTGTCTTCTGTGTGCAGGCGGCCGTTGGGCGAGCAGCAATCGCCGCGGTCACGGGGCGGCCGGTGACAAATGGCACCCCTGACCTCGTGACAAATGGCATCATCGTCCTCGCCTCCGGATTCCTAGTCTGAAGGACATGAACACAGACACGACTCATCCAGCCACAGCGGATCACCGCATAGCCCCGGGGCAGATTCCCGACGCCGTCTCCCTGACCGGACTCTCGAAGTCCTTCGGCGACCTCAAAGCCGTCGACGGCCTCGACCTGAACATCCGCCCCGGTGAGGTCGTCGCCTTCCTCGGCCCCAACGGCGCAGGCAAGACGACGACGATCGACATGCTGCTCGGACTCTCCCGCCCCGACGCCGGAGCGGTCGAGATCTTCGGCATGCCGCCTCGGCGGGCGGTCTCGCGCGGCCTCGTGAGCTCGGTCATGCAGACCGGCGGACTCCTCGATGACCTCACAGTCCGCGAGACCGTGGAGTACACCTCGGCGGTCTTCGCCTCCTCCCTCGACGTCGACCTCGTGCTCAAACGAGCCGGCATCGCCAACATCGCCAACGCCACGGTGAAGAAGTGCTCGGGCGGGCAGAAACAGCGGCTGCGCTTCGCCATGGCCCTGCTGCCCGACCCCGCGCTCATCGTCCTCGACGAACCGACCACCGGCATGGATGTCACCGGACGCCGCGACTTCTGGCACGAGATGCGCGCTGACGCCCTGACCGGCAAGACGATCCTCTTCGCCACCCACTACCTCGAAGAGGCCGACGAATTCGCCGACCGCGTCATCCTCGTCGCCGGCGGCCGGATCGTGGCCGACGGTCCCTCGCACGAGATCAGAGCCATGGCTGCTGCGAAGACCGTGAGCGCGACCTTGCCCGTCTTCGATACGGAGCCCGACACAGAGTCGGGCACGAACGCCCGCGCCGAGGTTGCACCCGGTGTCGCTGGCATCGTCGACCTCCTCGGCGGGCTCGCCGGAGTCGAATCCATCGACGTCCAGGGGCGGCGCCTGAAGATGCGGACGAGCGATTCGGACACCGCCGCCAGGACGCTGTTCGACCATGCCTGCACCGACCTCGAGATCTCCTCGCACTCGCTCGAGGACGCCTTCATCAGTCTGACCACGAAAGGGGCCTGAGATGTCCACCCAGCCCAGCACCACCAAGTCCAATACCATCCAGCCCGCAAGCACAGGCAAACCCGGCACAGCCAAGCCCAGCGCAACCTCGGCGACCTTCCTCGACTCACTGAGCGAGCGCCGCCCTCCGAGCTTCGGCGGATTCTCCGCCACCCTGCTTCGGCTCGAACTCATCCGCAAGCTGCGCAACCGGCGCACGCTCATCTTCACGATGATCATGCCCGCGGTGTTCTACCTCATCTTCGGGGTGTCGAATCGGGGCGAGATGCTCGGGGACACGAACGCAGCGCTCTACATCTCCGTCTCCCTGGCGACGTACGGGGCGATGGTGGCTACGACCACCGGCGGTGCCCAGGTCGCCGTGGAACGGGCACTCGGCTGGAGCCGCCAGCTCGCGCTCACGCCCCTCCACCCCGCGGCCTACATCCTCACGAAGGTGATCGTGTCGATGATGCTCGGTGCAGTCTCCGTCATCGTCGTCTTCGCACTCGCCGCGATCACGGGAGTCCACGCCCCGCTTGGCACGCTCTTACTCTCCGGACTCCTCGTCATCCTCACCTCCTCGGTGTTCGCGGCCTTCGGCGTCATGCTCGGCTACCTGCTGCCGGCCGAGAACGCCATCCAGGTCTCGAGCATGGTCCTCGGCATCCTCTCCCTCATCGGCGGACTCTTCGTCCCCCTCGAGATCTGGCCGAATACCCTGCAGACGATCGCGCACTTCACGCCGGCCTACGGCGCCGGAGAGATCGCCCGCGCACCGCTCGGCGGGGGTTACGATCAGTGGGCAGTGGTCAATGTCGTCGTCTGGCTCGCGATCTTCGTCGCAGGCTCCGCGTGGGCGCTGCGCAAGGACACCGCACGAGTGTGAGCCGGTGCATGACAGACACCGACAGCGGTGGTCGTGGGCTCTACCGAGAGCCCACGACCACTCTGCAGTTCCGCGAGACCGAGTGGTTCCGAGACAGCGGCAACGACGAACGAGGAGGCAGTGATGAGCACTGAGACCTACGAGCGTCCCTTCACGTTCATGAGCTGGTTCTTCCCCATCTTCTGGCTCGTCTTCCTCGCCTACCCACTCAACGCCTCGTGGAATCTGGAAGGAACGGCGCGGGCGTGGGGTCTGGGCCTGACGATCATCTTCGCCCTCGTGTTCTACATCGCCATGGTGGCCGGCGGCGTCGGACTGAGGGCATTCTCCCGCACCATCCGAGATGCGACAGCGATCCCGACGCGTCGAGCAAAAGTCGTCGTCAACGCCGCCATCGTCCTCATGGTCATCATCACTGTCATCGTGGTGCCGCTCGTCGGCGAGGAGGGGTTGTCATTCCTCGCCTACATCTCCGTCATCGCCGTGGTGACTGTGCGGAAGGTGATCCCCGGACTCGTCATCGCGGCCTCGACCCTCCTCGTCGCCGAGGCTACCCAACGTCTCGTACCCGGGTGGACCCACGATTGGGCCACGACCTTCGGCATCTCGATCTCTGGCTTCGCCATGGTCATGGCACTCCTTGCCGGGGACCGGGCCCGAGCCGCCCGGGCCTCGGAGGAGGAGAACCGCCGCCTCGAACGTGAGGCCGAACGGCTCCGGCTCTCCCAAGACGTCCACGACGTGCTCGGACATTCGCTCACCGTCATCGCGCTCAAGGCCCAACTGGCCGCGAAGCTCCAGGCCGCCGGCGCCCCCGAGGCGGCCACCCACATCAGCGAGATCGAGACCCTGGCACGTGGAGCGCTCGCCGATGTCCGCACGACGGTTCAGGGCACCAGGCGGATCTCTCTGGCGGAAGAGCTCGTGACGGCGACGCGGGCACTGCGCGCCGACGGCATCACCGTCGAAGCTCCCACCTCGGTCGACGGAGTCGAGACCGAACTGCGCGAACTCTTCGCGTGGGCGGTGCGCGAAGGCAGCACGAACGTCCTCCGACACGCCCGCGCCGGGAGGTGCGTGATCACCCTCGGCCCCACCCGATTCGAGATGCGCAACGACAGCAGCGGGAAGACGACCAACCTCGGCGAGGTGGGCGCGGGAACCGGCCTGCAGGGACTGCGCGAACGGGCGCGAGCGGTCGGCGCTGTGGTGCGCACCCAGAAGACCGACGACGGTTTCGTCCTCACGGTCGCCCGGGAGGCTAGTGGCGACGCGGTCGCTCGCGACGGGGGCGGCGTCGTCGCCCGCGACGGGGAGGCGCCGCAATGATCACCCTGCTCATCGCTGACGATCAGAGGATGGTCCGTGAGGCGCTCGCCGCTCTGCTCGGCATGGAGGCCGACCTCGAGGTCGTCGCCCAGTGCGCCCGTGGCGACGAGGTGCTGCCGGCCGTGCGGGAGTCCCGCCCTGACGTCGCCCTCCTCGACGTCGATATGCCGGGACCTGACGGCCTCGAGGTTGCCGCCACCCTGAATGAGGAGTTTCCGCAGGTCAAGGTCATCATCGTCACCACCTATGGGCGACCGGGATGGGTGAAACGGGCGATGGACGCCGAGGTGGACGGATTCATGGTCAAGGACGCACCGGTCGAGCATCTCGCCGAGGGCATCCGCCGGGTGATGTCGGGTCTGCGGGTCATCGACCCCGAGCTCGTCGTCGAATCGTCGATGCACGGCGCTTCTCCGCTGACCGAGCGGGAGACCGACGTGCTGCGAGCGGCGGCCGACGGTGCCAGCGTGGACGAGGTCGCCTCGATACTGTTCCTGTCCGCCGGGACCGTGCGGAACCGGCTGTCGGCGGCGATCGGGAAGACGAACGCCCGCAACCGCGCCGACGCCGCACGCATCGCCCGCGACAACGGGTGGCTGTAGGTCAGGCCAGTCGTCGGAGCCACCTCCGCGCCTTCACGCGGGCATCGAGTACGTGACTGTGCATCAGAAGTGTGAGCGTACTGATTTTCATCACTACGTGTACACATCGGGCATACAGTAGCCGTGCCGCACCGACCGGGCCGCACGCAGGCAGTGCCGCACACTGGCCGGGCCGCTGGCTCAGCGTCGCCGCAGTGCCTGGCCCCACGACAGCTTCGGGCCCGACTGGAGGATCGAGCGTTCGAAGATCCGGGTTGCCACCAACAGGGCGAGCAGTGTCGTCGCGGCGAGGATGAGCAGCGAGACGAGCGGCTCCCACCATGCGATCGTGCCGAGGAAGACTCGCATCGGCACGGCCACCGCCGCCGAGAACGGAATGTAGCTGAGCACCCCCATGACCGTCTCGTTCGAGGAGAAGATGATGACGGCCATATACGGCAGGAAGATGAGCATCATGATCGGCGTACTCGTCGACGGCAGGTCCTCGGTGCGCGAGACCATCGAGGCTGCGGCCGCGTAGAGGGCGGCGACCATGACGAAGCCGATGATGAAGAGCGGGACGAACCAGGCGATGGGCTCGGCGACCTTGCCCAACACGAGGTCGTTTCCGCTGACGGCGGCTCCGGCGAGGACCGCGACCGCAGTGAGTCCGATCTGGGCGAAGGCGAGGATCGTACACGCGATGACCTTGCCGAACATGAGCACCCGCGCCGAGGTGGAGGCGAGCAGGATCTCGACGATGCGTGACTGCTTCTCCTCGACCACCGAGGAGGCGATCGTATTGCCGAAGGTCATCGCCGCCATGAAGAACACGAGTCCGAGGCCGAGCCCGATGAAGTAGGTCAGGGCCGGATCCGGAGCGTCGGGGTCGAGGAGTTCGACCTCGGGCGTGAGGCTGAGCGAGCCGATGAGCGATTCCGGGGCCGACCGGAGCGAGAGGATTGCAACTCCGGTCGGGGAGTCCTCCGAGTCGACGACCGCGGCGTCGACCTTCTCGGAGCTGACGAGGGCTTTCGCCTCATCCACATCGTCGACGACGACAGGTTCGATGTCCTCGATGCCCTTGACGGCTTCGGCCCCCGCTGAGGTGACCGCTACCTTGTCCGTGGACGAGAAGAGTGAGGGCAGCGCCCCGGAGACTCCGACGAGGGCCCCGAGGATGACGATTGAGAGGATCGTCGAGATCATGAACGCCTTGGACTTGAGCCGGACCATGATCTCGCGTTCGATGACGAGGCCGATGGCGGTGGTGAAGCCGGCACGGTTCGCGGCTGAGTCTGTTCGGGTCAGGGTTTCCGTGCTCATGACTGGGTGACCTCCTGGAAGAGCCGGTTGAGGGGGACGATGTGCGGAGCGAACGAGGACACGGAGGACACGTCGAGCGCTTTCCTCAGGACCGCCTCGGCGGTGGTGGAGTCCGGTGCTGCGAAGCGGACCCAGTTCCCGTCGAATTCGATGACGGTGATGTCGGGGACCTCGCGCACCCATCCCATGTCCGCGTCGGTCTGGAGCGTCCATTCGGGTGAGCTGCGTTCGCGGCGCAGTTCGTCAGTGGTGCCGGCGGCGATGAGGCGGCCGTCGTTGATGATGACGACGTCGTCGACGAGGCGTTCGACGAGGTCGAGCTGGTGGCTGGAGAAGAGCACGGGGGCGCCGGAGGCGGCGAAGGAGGTGAGGACTGCGAGGGTGCGTTCGACGGCGGTGGGGTCGAGCCCGGAGAACGGTTCGTCGAGGACAAGAGCCTCGGGGTCGTGGATGAGGGCCGCGGCGATCTGGACCTTCTGCTGGTTGCCGAGGTTGACCGATTCGAGGGTGTCGGTGGGTTCGCCTTTGAGGTCGAGTTCCTCAAGGAGTTCGAGCCCGCGTTTCTTCGCGGTCTGGCGGCTCAGTCCGTGGAAACGGGCGAGGTAGACGAGCTGATCGATGATCGGCATCTTCGGGTAGAGACCGCGCTCTTCGGGCATATAGCCGATCGCGCTGCGGTGGGCCGGGGTGATGGCGGTTCCGTCGACGGTGATGCGTCCGGAGTCGGCGGCCAGCACGCCGAGGAGGATCCGCATGGTCGTCGTCTTGCCGGAGCCGTTCGAACCGACGAAGCCGGTCATCCGTCCGTCGGCGATGTCGAAGCTGAGGTCGTGGAGCACCTGCTTGTCGCCGAAGCTGCGGTTGATGTTCTCCAGAGTGATCATGCTTCAACGCTATGCGGAGATCGGTGCTTTGGGATCAGCCGAACGGGTGAATTCGCGCCCCTGCCTGCGGGGGAGTCGCGAACGGCGCAGGTGGGAGCAGCGATGTTTCGAAGATTGAAATTCAAACTACTGAGTAGTTGAGATGTGAACTACTCGGTAGTGGAGTGACTACGGAACTCTTGCTGAAGAGTGCCTGCTGGGCAGTGTGATTGATCGTGCAACTACATATCTTGAAAGAGCTTGACCAGCTCCTCACTCCGCAACTCTGATACCGGTGCCACGTTGCCGTGGATCGTCAGGGAATCGAATCGAGCTGGAACACCTTGCTCGACTTCGAAATGAGGGATGTATGACCCGGGTACGTCTGCGCGTGCGCGCCCTGTGGGCGGCGCTGATCGCTGTGCTCTTGGTGATCGCCGGTGGTGTCGTCGTTCTGCCCGCCGCCCCGGCGCAGGCGGCGGCATCGATCAGCTGTGAGCCGGGCGTCGCCTACTCGGCGTCGAGCGACGGACAGCTGAGGAAGATGACAAGCTCGGGTTCGACGAACGTCGGAAGCTACGCCACCAAGCGAGAACGCTATTGGAGTGTCTGGTCCGGGTGGCAGTACCGCGACGTGCAGGTGACGTCATTCAACGGTCTCGGGATCGGGAAGAACGGATCACCGATCTACGCCTACGAACGGACGGACTCCGCACAGACCGTCGAGATCTACCGGTTCGACACTTCGTCGGAGACCTGGAAGACCACCGATGCCAAGGAGTCGAAGAGCGGAGTCCAGTTCATCGGCGGCGCCGTCAACCTCTCCACTGACATCTTCTACTTCGGCGGCTTCAACACGGCCGGCACCTCCTTCTTCCTCTATTCCTACGATTCGGGCAGCAACAGCATCTCGTTCAAGGGCACCATCGACACCAGTGCCGACTCGGGTGGCGCTGCCAATGGAGACATCGCCTTCGACGCGAACGGCAACCTCTTCATCGTTCGCGGATCGGGCTCGACGACGACGATCTTCTCGGTCACCGCAGCCAACGTCGCGAATGCTGCGGGTGGATCGATCCCTTCGTCCAAGTCCGCAGGATTCACGACCAACTCCAATGTCAACGGAGTGGCATTCGACGCGGCAGGCAAGGCGTATCTCGGAACCGGAGACTCCATCACCAGCTACGACATGCCGAACTGGTCGAACAGACAGTCGTTCGCCAGCGGCTCATGGTCGAGCACCGATCTCGCATCCTGCTCGTCTCCGGCCACCCTCACGCTCCAGAAGGAGATCGCAGGCGGACGCGCGAAGTCTGCGGACCAGTTCGGTCTCACCCTCAAGCAGGGCAGCACAGAGCTCGGCACCGCCACGACGACCGGTGAGAAGACCGGTCTGCAGGACGAAATCGTCGGGCCGCTGCCCGCCAAACGCGGAGCCGAGATCGCCTTCTCCGAGTCTGCTGCCAAGGGGGCTGACCTGGGCGATTACGCCAGCACCTACTCGTGCACCGTCGACGGCCGCGCACTCTCCGGCTCCTCCGGCACCGGAACCTCTGGCACCGTGACCATTCCCAACACCGGCGACGCCGTCGTCTGCACGATCACGAACTCTCCGCTGACTGCGAACGTCTCGATCCACAAGGACGTCGTCGATGAGAACGGTGAGAACAAGAAGCCCGGCAAGGACTGGACCGTCGGGGCAAAGACGACCGCCACAACCGAGTCGGTGACCTCGACTCCGACCGCTGCCACGCAGAAGACCGACGCCGACGGCAACGCGAAGTGGGGACTGAAGTTCTCGAAGCCCACGGGCCGGGCCATGGTCGCGATCTCCGAGACCCAACAGGACGGCTACGAGTTCAAGAGCGGCAGCTGCGATATCACTCACCTCGACGGGTCGAAGGACACGACGAAGCTCACCAACGACCAGAGCACCGGCCTCACAGGCATCAAGCCCGGCGACAGCATCGACTGCACCTACCTCAACAAGGTCAAAGACACCGCGCTGACCCTGGTGAAGAAGGTCGACAACACGGCTGCGGCCGGCACTGCCAAAGACACTGACTGGACTCTCAAGGCCGAAGGTGACGCCGCCTCGGGGAACAAGACCATCGAAGGCAAGACCGGGCAGGAGTCGGTGACCAAGGCGAAGGTGAAGTCCGGTAAGTACGCCCTCTCCGAGGCCGGAACCCCGAAGGGCTACGACGCCTCGGACTGGGACTGTAAACCGAGATCCGGTTCCGGCGTCGTCACCTCGGACAAGAGCTCCGTGACTCTGAAATCCGGCGACGATGTCACCTGCACCATCACGAACACCGCGAAAACCGGTGCCGTGACCTGGGGCAAGACCGACGAATCCGGAAACGCACTCAAAGGCTCGGTCTGGACCCTCACCGATCCCGACGGGAAGTCGACGGAGATCGAGGACTGCGTGGCCGCCTCGGCGGACAAATGCGCGGGCGCCGATAAGGACCCGGCAGCCGGCAAATTCTCCGTCGACAGTCTCAAGTGGGGCAAGCACACCCTCGTCGAGAAGAAGGCACCGGCCGGATACATCCTCGACGACGCACCCCACACGTTCACGGTCTCCGGAACCGACCTGGAGAAGAAACTCGGGTCGTACACCAACGAGCAGAAGCCCCCGGTGGCACTGCCGCTGACCGGCGGAACCGGAAGCCAGATCTACCTCATCGGCGGAGCAGCACTGCTCGCCGCCGCCGGTGCCATCGCACTTCTCAAGGGCCTGCGCCGCAGGAACCGGAAGCACTGAAAGGGAAACAATGAAAAACAGGAAATCAGGTCTGTTGCGGCGTCTGACCGCGGTGGCCGCCATCGCCTCGCTGAGCGTTCTGGGCATGGCCGGCACCGCGCAGGCCGCTGACAATGTGGGCAACATCGATTCCGGTCGGACCGGGTCGATCATCATCCACAAGTACGACGGCAGCTACGGCACCGACGGTGGTGACGGATCGGCGATCACGGACACCTCGAAGCTCGGCGAACCGCTGAACGGCGCCGAATTCACCGTCCAGAAGGTCACAGACAAGGGTGGCCAGGCCATCGACCTGACGACCCCCGAGGGCTGGGACGCCATCAAGGGCGTCACGGCCGAGCAGGTCAAAGGCAATGCCTTCACCAAGGCCGCCGGAGTTGCGAAGACCACGGCAAATGGCGGCCTCGCAACATTCGGTGATCTCCCGCTGGGCCTCTACCTCGTCACCGAGACCAAGGCTCCCGCGAACGCGACCTCGACGACTGATCCGTTCCTCGTCACGCTTCCGCTCTCGCAGGACAACGGCAAGTGGCTCTACGACGTCAACGTCTACCCGAAGAACTCGGTGAACAAGACCCAGCCGACCAAAGAGGTCTCGAACCCCTCAGCACCGATCCTCGGTGCGACCGTCGACTGGACCATCACCGCACCGGTTCCGGCCGCGAACAACGGGTACAAGAAGTTCGTCATCACTGACAAGCTCGATTCCCGCCTCGGTTTCGTTTCCGCCAAGGTCGCGGGCTTCACGGAGGGCACCGACTACACGCTGGCGAACAACGGCGGCACAGTGTCCATCACCTTCACTGCGACCGGACTGAACAAGCTCGAGGGTGGTAACAAGGTCGTCGCCACGATCACCACGAAGGTCACCTCCCAGGGCGACGGCACCATCGAGAACACCGCACTGGTCAACACGAACGACTCCAAGGTCGAGACCCCTGCCGTGAGCACGAACTGGGGCTCGCTCAAGGTCATCAAGCACGTCGCCGGCGACCAGGGGCACACCCTTGCCGGTGCCGAGTTCGACATCTTCTCCGATGCTGCCGGCAAGAACAAGGTCGCGTCGGTGAAGACCGCAGCCGACGGCACTGTCTCCGTCACCCTGTGGGTCGGCAACAATGACGACACCACGCAGAAGTACTGGGTCAAGGAGACCAAGGCCCCGGCCGGCTACATCCTCGACGACTCTCTCAACGAGGTCACCGTCACCGCCGGTGAAGTCGCGAGTGCCTTCGAGTTCAAGTTCCCCAACTCCCAGCAGGGCCACCCGGACCTCCCGCTGACCGGTGCTGACGGCAAGCTGCTCGCGATGATCGCCGGCATCGGCCTCATGCTCATCGCCGGTGGTGCAGGCATCGTCGCAGCCAACCGCCGCAAGAACCAGGTGTGACCCACTCACCTGAAGGCAGGCAGACCACCGAGGCTGCCGTGCCGGGCACGACCACGCGGCGTCTGTCCACCGACGGGCGCCGCTGGCGCGTGCCGATTCTCTCCCTCGTCGTCGCGCTCATCGCCCTGACCGGCCTGGGCATCTGGACCTACCCGAGCGCGGCCGCGTGGTTCTCCCAGCTCGACCAGTCGAAGATCATCGACAACGCCGCGGACGGGACCGCCGGAAACCGAGCCGAGAACGCCCGCCAGATCGCTCTCGCCCACAAGTACAACGATGCCCTCGAATCCGGAGCCAGTCTCGAATCGAACCATCGACTGCCTTCGGGCGAGGGCACCTCGGCGAAGGGCGCACCTGCCTACGAGGACGTCCTCGACGACGGTGGGACGGGCGTGATGACCCGACTGCGGATTCCGAAGATCGACGTCGACCTGCCCGTCTACCACGGCACGGACGATGCCACCCTGCTCAAGGGCCTCGGCCACCTCGAAGGCACGAGCCTGCCCGTCGGCGGAAAGGGCACACACTCGGTCATCACCGGCCACCGGGGACTCGCCGAGGCGACCATGTTCACGAACCTCGACAAGGTCGGCAAGGGGGATCGGTTCACGCTCACGACCTTCGGCGAGGTGCTCAGCTACCAGGTCGTGAGGACTCAGGTCGTCGATCCCGATGAGACCGAATCGCTGGGCACGATCTCCGATCGGGACCTCGTCACCCTCGTGACGTGCACCCCGCTGGGCATCAACTCCCAGCGCATCCTCGTCACCGCCGAACGCGTCTACCCGACCCCTGCCGCCGACCGGGAATCAGGTCTGGCCGAAACGGACCTGCCGGGCTTCCCCTGGTGGATCGTCATCATGGCAGCGGGCCTGGTGGCCGCCGGCGTCTACGTGTGGTGGTCGGGCCGTCCGGTGCGACCGAAGACAGCTGGCGCGTCGAATGGAACGGAGACAACCGGTGCAGCGGACGGTGCGAAGTCCACTAGCGCCGCGCGTGGTCCGAAGCATTGATCCGGCCGGTGTCGCGCAGCGTGAGCAGCAACCGCGGAATATCACGGCGACGCTCCGCCCCGAGCTTGGCCCGAGCCTGCAGCACATGCGATTCGACGGTGCGCACCGAAAGCACGAGTCGCTGGCTGATCTGCACGTTCGTCAGCCCTTCGGCGACGAGGCGGCACACCTCGAGCTCACGATCGGTCAGGGTCACGGGCGGTGCTGCCGCAGAGGCGGCTCCCGCCGTGTCTTCCTTCGGCTGCGGATCTTCCGGCGGAATGGACGCCCGCTGCCGCAGCGCGTCCAGGGCCTCTCCGGCCATCCGTGCCCGAGCGCTGAGTCGCTGTCCGAGGAACAAGGCTCTGGCCTCGGCAAACGCATGTCGGGCGGCACCGCGGTATCCGACCTCCTGCAGCTCCCGGCCGGCCGCGAGGAGTTCCTCGGCATCCTCGTCGGCTGCGGCTTCGATATGTCTGCGTGCGGCCAGGGGGCCCGGCATGGTCAGGGTCTCGACCTCCGCGGGCAGGGACTCGCGCGCCTCGGCGGGGGTGATCGTGCCGTCGAGCACGCGGGCGTGAGCGAAGATGGCGTGCATCCACGCGGGCATCGGCCCGGGGTTCGTCGCCCCGGGCCCGAGCAGAAACGACGCGAGGCCGTCATGGAGTCGGTAGCCCTCTGACGGGGCACTGTCGGTGGTCGAGGCCGGGTTGTAGAACGGCGCGTTGCTGCGCTGCCATCGGCCGAGGGTGTCCCGCAGGCCCCAACCGACCGCGGACAGTGCCGGGGTGACCGTGTCGGCCACCGCCTCGTAGTCCCGGGCGGCGAGCTCGGTCTCTCCGTCGAGCAGACGCTGGATGCCGATGCACCATGCGGTCGTCGCGCTCAGCTGCCATCCGCTGTGGGCTGAGGCTCCTGTCGCCGAAGCCAGAAGGGTCCGGGTGGCGAGTTCGGAGCGCTGCGGTTCGACTCCGGCCAGCAGGCAGTTGACGGTCGCGCCGATGGTGAAGAACCAGGCCATCGTGAAGGTGAAGCCGCTGAGCGGTCGCGATCGCACGGTCGTGATCTCGGCGATGAGGTCGAGTCCTTCGGCCGCGGCAGTCATCAGCGCTTCGGCGTCATCGGTCTTCAGGTGGTACTGGCACAGTGCGGCGAAGGCCATGAGTCTCAGCGACCACGGTGCGGCAGGAGAATCGGCCACCGCGCGGGCATCCTCGACCCGGGTCATCGCACCCCCGGTGAAGGAGGACACGAGGTTCGAGAACCCGGGAATCTTCGGTTCGACCTCCTCGGCGAGGAAATCCGTCCACCACCGCGGCAGCTCGCGTTCGGCCGACAATGCCGTGGCGGCCGTGGTGAGGAGTTCGTGGACGACGGGATCACGTTCGCGGCCCATGGCCCCGAGGTCGATCCCCTTCCTGATCATCTTGAGTGCTCCTGCGCGGTCGCCTCCCAGCAGGAGCGCCGTGATCATCTGCAGCTCCCACTCGAGGAAGAGCGGGTCATCCTGCACCGCATCTTCGACCATGTGGAGCATGATCGTCGCTTCCAAAGGGTCGCCGAGGCGGTTGAGCGAACGTGCCGCCCTGAGCAGCAGTTCGGTGCGGCGCCGATCGATGTCGAGGCCCTCGTTGATGACGTCCCTGGCCAGACCGATCTCGGCGGCCTCACCGACCGGGTAGCCGGCCTTCCACAGGGTCGTCAGGCGGCGTTCGAACTTCTCCTCGTCCGCGGCGTCCGCCTCGCCGAGGGGCTGGTTGGCCAGCGCATCGACGTGCAGCGACGAGACCGCCACAGACGTGTGGCCGCTGACATCGAATTCCCGTGCCAGGCGCATATCGATGAGCCGGGCGATCACCGCATCCCCGAAGAGCTGCTTGGCCGTGCGGGTCGGCATCGGACTGAGGTCGCCGAGGCGGCGGGCAGCGATGAGAGTCGCGGGGCTGTGCTGCGAGAACCGCGTGGAGACCCGCGACAGCACCCGGTTGCCGAAGAACGGGGTGCCGATGCTTGCGTGAGGATAGTGCCGGGGCACCCTGTGCGGATTCGTCTCCGCCCAGGCGATGAGATCGGCGGCGACGAGCGGCTTGCCTCCGGACAGCGCCGCCAGGGTGCGCAGCTGCAGGTCATCGAGGGGAATGGTCGTCGACAAGCCTGTGACCAGCGCCAGGGATTCGCTTCCGGTGAGCCGGGCCAGGTCGACCCGTTCGAGTTCTCCGCTGCTCCACCCGTCGGCGATCTGCCCGAGGACACCGTCGTCTCCGCCGCGGACGGTGCGCAGGTGGTCGCCGTCGAGGAGGTAGGCGATCGGCACCGGGGAGGTATGGAGCGCCTGGTCGATGACGGGTTCCGCCGCATCCGTGAGGAGGTGGGCTCCGCTGATGATCCGCGGTTCGCACTTCGATCTGCCGGCATCGACGAACCGCGCGACCTCCTCGGCGGTGGTGTGGGCACTGGCCCGGAGCAGCGTCTGGTCGGGCTGACCGAGTGCGGCGGCCAGCGAGCGGGCGAAGTCCAGGGCTCCGTCACCGGGCAGGCAGACCACGACGACGGACCGGCCGGATCGGAGGTGGTCGACGATCTGGGCCGATTCGCGGCTGCGGGTCGGTGCGAGGTGCACCAGCCGGTCATAGGTGGGGTCGACGGGGGTGATGCCGTCCACACTGTGCATAGGTGTGCAGCCTTTCCGGTCTGCGAACCGGATCGGCCGTGGGAGCTGCGATGCCGTTCGCTGGGGGAGACCGTCAATGCGGTGGTTGGGTGTCGGTGGGGAGGAGCGAACCGCCCTATGACGGTTCGATGAGAGACATATTACTCCCGTTGTGACCGAGACTGTGACCGATGTCCACAAAAGGTGCCGATCCATCCGCCGAGGCGGCCCGCGGTCCCCGTCTCATCTCACCCTGGCCGGTCCTGCCGCCCGATTGCCACGACACCGTGCTCGTAGGCCCAGATCACCGCGTGGATGCGGTCGCGGATGCCGAGTTTTGCCAGCAGGTTCGACACGTGCGTCTTCACCGTGGCGTCGCCGACGAAGAGCTGAGCGGCGATCTCCGAGTTGCTTGCTCCGGTCGCGACCAACCTGAGCACCTCGAGTTCGCGTTCGGTGAGCTGCTCGAGCTCCGGGGCCGTGGGGGTGGTCGGCTCCGGCGTGGACACCGAGCGTTCGATGACGCGGCGGGTCACCTCGGGCGAGAGGAGTCCGTCGCCGGCGGCCAGTGCGGCGACCGCGTCGATGAGCTGTTCGGCCTCGGCGGTCTTGAGGAGGAACCCGCTTGCGCCGGCGGCCAGAGCCCGGAACAGGAAGTCGTCGCGGTCGAAGGTGGTGAGCATGAGGACGGCTCCGCCCGAGCCGCGATGGACGATCTGCTCGGTGGATTCGAGCCCGTCCATGACCGGCATCTGCACGTCCATGCAGATGACGTCGGGGGAGAGCTCGAGGGCTTTGTCGATGGCGATCTGCCCGTTCTCGGCCTCGCCGACCACGGTGATCCCGTCCTCGCTTTCGAGGATCGTGCGGAAGCCGGTGCGGACCATCGATTGGTCGTCGACGAGGAGGACTCGGATCATGGGAGAGCCCTCTCAGCGGGTGCAGGGTCGGTGGATTCGGAGCCGCGCGGCTCGGGAGCCTTCGCGGTGGGTGCGGTTTCTGCGGCGGGGCCGCGGCCCTCGGTCTGTGGGGACTCGTCCCGGGGTCCGAGCCCATCTGCGGTGCTGCGCGGGTAGGGGATGCGCGCGCGGACGAGCCACCCGCCGCGGGATTTCGGACCGGCCTCGAGGCTGCCGCCGAGGGCATTCATGCGCTCTCTCATCCCGACGATGCCGAGTCCGGTTCCCTCCGACCGACGGACCGCACCGGCGCGGCGCTCGTGTGATCCGTGCGCTCGCTCTGTCGTCGAATCGATGCCGCGGGAGTCGGGATTGCGGGAGTCATGACCGCGGGAATCGCTCACCTCGACCTCGAGATCAGCGGTGCCGTAGCGGACACGCACAGCCACCTCGGCGCCGGCACCCGCATAGCGGGCGCAGTTCGTCAGGGATTCCTGGATCACTCGGTAGATCGACATCTCCGTGATCGGGGTCAGCGGACGCGGTCGCCCGACCGTGGTGTACTCGACGGTCTGGCCGAATCGTTGGGCCGATGTGATGAGCTCGGGCAGATCGCCGAGGCCGGGATTGCCTTTGACCGACGACGCTGCCGGTTCGTCGGACGTGCTGACCCGATCGGTGTCCGTGTTCTCGAGCGGATCGGCAGGTGTGTGCGTGTCGCGCAGTGTGTAGACGAGGGCGCGGAGCTCATCGACGGTCTCACGGGTCGAGGACTCGATGACCTGCAGCGATTCCTTGGCTTTGTCGGGGTTCTTCTCGAGGCTGCGGCGCGCAGCGGCCGCATGGATGCCGACCCCGGCGATATGGTGGGCGACCCCGTCGTGGAGTTCGCGGGCGATGCGCACGCGCTCCAGGTCAAGCGCCTGACGGGTCAGCTGCTGTTCCTGTTCGCGGACCTCCTCATTGGCGGCTCGGAGTTCGTCGAGCAGGCAACGCTGGGCGTAGGCCCGATTGCCGAAGAGCCACGCGCCGCCGAAGAACACGGCGTTGATGAGGAACGTGACCCCGGTGGCCGCTGCGAACTGGACGAAGGTGAGATCACCCAGATCCTGGAACTGCAGGGCCGCGGAGACGACGACATAGACGAAGATCGCCAGACATAGCAGGCAGCGCGAGACGAACGCCACCCGCCTGCTGAGGCGGAATGCGCCGATCGCATAGACGGAGATGAAGAGAGCGATCTGGGAGACGCCCGGCTCCATCATCTGCAGAATCTGCGCAGTGACGTAGAGCGCGGTGATGAACCAGGCCACGAGATTCGGGAAGCGCCGCCTCCACAGGAGCGGAACAGTGACGACGATCGAGAGCAGGCAGGCAACCCACAGTGGGGCCTTGAACTCCCAGAATCCGCTGCCGGAATAGAGCACGGCGAACACGAGCGACCCGGCGGCCAGCGCAGCGACGAGCCTGACATCGGACCGCTTCGGCCTGCGGTCCAGATCCGACAGCCCGGCCGTCGATCGAGGTTCTTCCGTCATCGTTCCAGCTTAGACAGTGAGATGCGCGATCGGCATCCGCCTCAGTGGGGAAATCGCGAGGGCTGCCTCCCGCCGGCGGTGGATGCTCAGCTCATGCCCATCGCGACGACAGCGGCCAGGGCGGCATCGATCGGATGCGGCTGTGGACGTCCGGAATCGTCGAGGCTGTTCCATCGCTGGCCGTTGACCAGAACAGTGATCTGCTTCTGTGCGTCGGCCCGAGTGAACGTGAGCGCTCCTCCGCCCCACACCGAACCGTCGTGTCCCCACCAGACGGTTCCGTCGTCGGCCTCACGTCGGTGCAGCCCGAGCCCGTACTCGATGGTCGTGCCCTCGAACGAGATCACCGGAACGGTGCTCTGCATCTGCTCGAGCGATTCCGGTCTCAGCAGCTGTCCGTCGACAAGGAGACCGAAGAATCGGTTGAGATCGGCTGCGGTCGACACCAAAGAGGCTGCGGGACCCACCCACGACATGTCGAAGTCGGTCAGGTCGACCGGCGGATCTGCCATGCCGAACCAGGACTCGCAGAGGCTCGTATGAGGTGCCGGCAGCACCGGCTCGGACGGGAAATAGGTGTCGTGGAGTCCGGCGGGCTCGATGACCTCGGTGCGGATGTGCTCTTCGGCCGTGGTGCCGGTGGCGGTCTCGATGAGTTCTGCGAGGAGCAGGTAGTTCGTGTTCGAGTACCTGCCCGGCAGGCCGCCGGGCTCCCCTGCCGACGGAGCCTCGACGCCGATGTCGATGAGGTCTCGTCTGTCGAAGTGAGTGAACTGATGCTCGATGAGGCTGCGAGGACTCGTCTGCGCCAGGTCCGGAAACGCCTTCAGAGAATCGTAGATGACGGGCAGGTATTCGTTGAGTCCGCTCGTGTGAGCGGCGAGCATGCGCACGGTGATCGCCTTGCCGCGCTCCCCGGGCACGAGTTCGGGGAGGTATCGGCCGATCGACGCATCGAGGTCGATCAGCCCTTTCTCCGCGAGCCGGAGCAGGGCCACCGTGGTGAAGGTCTTCGCAATGCTGCCGACGCGATGGTGGAGCTCAGGCGTCATCGGAATCCGAGCGGTCACCTCGGCGAATCCTGCACATTCGCGCATGGTCTCGCCGTGGTCGACCACCTCGGCGATGATGCCGGGCATACCCGCGCGATGCACCTTTCCGACCGCCTCGGCGAGGTCGTGTCGGGTGTGGGCCCTGGGGCTGAGGGATTCTGACATGGGTATTCCTTTCAGGTTGCTCGTGCTCGAGGTGATCGGTGCAGTGGCGCTGTGTCCCTGTTCGCCGAGGTGGCCGATCGAGTGAACATGAGGACGACGGCGATGAGCCCTGCCGCGCAGGGGAGGATGCCGATGGTGCCGATGAGCGGTGGCAGACCGGTGTCTCCCGAGGTGTCGCGGACGAGGAGGGCGAATGCGGCGACGGAGGTGCCGGTGAGAGCCAGCACCGGGGCCGCCCATCGGATCCACCGGCTGCCGCGGTGCGCCGACCAGATGGTCACCGCCCAGCCGAGGACGCCGAGCACACTGACGACCGTCAAGGAGGTGGCGTAGAAGTCCACGCCTGTCGCGATCTCATTCTGGGACATCGATGGGTAGCCGCTGCGGATGTGGTCGCCGATGAGCGGCCTGCCGAGCTGTGCGCACGCGGCTGCCACGACAGTGAGTGTCAGCCCGACCCAGAGGGCGACGAAGGTCGAACCGGAGTACTGCCTGTTCATGGTGGAGTCCTTTCTGGTTATACAGCGTAAAACTTTATTCTCATGCTAGTTTTACGGTGTAGATCAGGTCAATGGAGGAAAACCCGAGAGTTCATGAAGGAGGCGGCATGAGCACAGGAAGTGCGGCCCGCACGCGAGGCCAGCATGCCGGTCTGAGACCGGAGTCGATCGTGCGCACCGCGATCGCCATCGCCGACGAAGAGGGCCTGGCATCGGTGTCGATGCGCAGGATCGGAGCCCGGCTCAAGGTCGAGGCGATGGCGCTCTACCACCACTTCCCGAACAAGGACGCCCTGCTCGACGCCGTCGTCGAGGAACTCTCGACGTCCGCGCCGCCGCTCGACTTCGCGGAGTCACCGTGGCGGGACGCCTTGAAGGGTTATGCGCGAACGCAGCTGAGCACTCTCTCCGAACATCCGAACCTCGTCGATCTCGTCATGACCCGGCCGGCGGTGACCAGCGGAAATCTTGCTCTGTTGGAGACTCTCGTCGACTTCCTCTGCGAAGCCGGGTTCTCTGCCCGGCGCGGACTCGACATGATCTACACCATCCACGAGCTCGTCCTCATGCATGCCGCGCTCAGGGGTGAGAAGCGTCAGGCGGCTCATCTCGACGGAATCTCCGAGGCGGATTTCCCGCGCCTCGTCGAGGCGACCGCTGCGGTTGCGCGCCGCGCACCGACCGCTCGCTTCGAGTTCGCACTCGATGCGCTCATCGCAGGGTTCGACGAGGTGGCCGAGCGCGATACCTGAGGCGGCGGTTCGGCTGATCGGGTCGGTGAGGTCTGATCATTTCTTCTGCGCGACGACGACTGCGAGGTCCCGGTGCTGCCAATGCGCGTGCGGTGTCAGCCCCGCCTCGACGAGCCAGGTCAGCTGTGCATCGAGGGAGCTGGGAGTGTCGTCGATCCAGTCGATGGGCGTGACGACGTCTGCCGGATCGGCAGGAACGACGAGGTCGCCGAGGACGAACCGACCGCCGGGTCTGAGCAGCGCTGCGATGCGAGCGAAGAGGTCCGCCTTGCCGGGACCGTCGAGGTGATGGACCGCGAGCGTCGACATCACCAAGTCGAAGGGGCCACGCGGAAGCGGATCCTCAAGGCGATTCTGCCGCAGCTCCGTGCGCTCCGGGTCGAGAGCTTGTTCAGCGGCGGCGAGCATGTCGGCACTCGCGTCGATGCCGAGCAGTTCCGTCTCCGGGAGTGCTTCGAGAACACGCTGTGCGGTCAGACCGCTGCCGATGCCCAGATCGAGGACCGACCTCGGTCGTCCCGCAGCGGCTGCGGCCGCCACTTCGGACTGGAGTCGCGGGTAGTCGGGGATCTCCTCGGCCATGAGCGCCTGGTAGGTGTCCGGGTCCCACTCGAATTCGGTCATGTCTGCTCCTTCGCCGACGGTGGGAGTGAGTCTACTCGGCGGGGCCCGGAGCAGTCACGCCTCGGTGCCGTCGATCTGCCGTGAGCAGAACGCTGCCGACGGACCTACAGGTCGATCGCGACGACCGGGTCGGTGGTCGGCTGCTTCGAACCGCCCTCGGGTTCGACGGTGATGCCGAAGACGCTGCCCTTCGCGAACTTCTCGCCGGCGATGGTCACCGGCTGATCCGACATCAGGCCGGCGCTTTCCGGGCCGTCGGCGCCGATGACCCACATCTGCATCGACTTTCCGGCCGGTGGCCGTCCGATGTCTTTTGGACTGAGGCGGATGAGCTGCTCGCTCTCGGAGGAGAGCACGGTGACGGTTCCGCCGTCCGGTATATCTGCGGTGCTCGTCTTCAGGTCACCAGCCTCCATGAGGCGGGCCGAGTCATCGAGCTGCTGCTGAGTCGCGGCCAGATCCTCTTCCAGCTCGTTCTGCCGCTGATTCTGCTGCCAGACGGTCGCGCCGAGACCGGCGGCGACGACGATCGCCGCTGCGGCTGCGGCCCAGGGCAGCCAGGAACGTCGGCGAGGCTGAGCCCGGCCCAGGTCGTCTGCGCGGGCGTCGGATCGGCGGGCCTCCCGATGGGCGCTGAGCGACGTCGGCGCGGGCGGTGCCCCGGCGGAGGTTTCCGCGGCAGCCGGTGTGGGCGAAACCTCACCGACCGGTGGGGTTTGTGCCTCGGCTGTCGGGGTCGACTCTGAGGCCGGTTCCTGCTCATGGTTGTCAGGGATGCTGAGAATCGCGTCCCGGGCCGCCGAGCTGACCTCGACCGGTTCATCGGATTCGGCCGCGTCGGCCATCACGTCGGCATAGGCGGCGACTTCGGCGCGGAAGTCGGCGTCGGCATCGGCCAGCGCCTGAGCCTCGGTGAGTTCTGAGTCGCTGAGCCCGCCGAGGGCCAGCCCGGCAGCCAGATAGTCACGATCTGCGCTCATCGGCTTGCCTCCAACTCTTCTCGCAGCTTCTTCATTCCGTCCCTGATCCGTGACTTGATGGTACCCAGGGGCACCTGGAGATTCTCAGAGATCTGGGTGTGGGTCATGCCTTGGTAGAAGGCCATGACGATCGGTTCGGCCTGCTCATCCGGGAGGATCCGCAGAGCCGAGACGGTCCGGTCCGACTCTGCACGGGCGATGACGGTCTGCTCCACCTGGTCGCTTGCTTCGGCGGTGGTGCGGAGCCCGTCCGCATAGTCTCTGTCCTGTTGAGCCTGGACGCTGCGCACACAGTCGATGGCTCGCCTGCGGCACAGGGTGATCAGCCATGCCCGTCCGCTGCCGCGCCCCGGGTCGAAGCCCGAACACCGGGTCCACACCTCGGTGAAGCAGTCCTGGAGGACTTCCTCGGCCAGTGTTCGGCTCTTGACGATTCGCAGGATGACGGCCATGAGGATGCGGGAGTGAGTGGTGAACAGTTCTTCGAATGCGGACCGTTCACCCTCGGCGATGCGGATCAGCAGGGCACCGCCGGGATCGGCGGAATCCGCCGGCTGGTGATCAGAACTCATTGCCCAATCATGCCATGCATGCAGAAACCGATCACACCTTTCCCAGGTGAGCGAGTCGAGCGGGGTGGGTGCAGTGGTGGGAGCGTGTGCAACAGAGACGGTCAATCGACGTTCGCCTGAAGCCGCACGAACCGGCGAGGAACCGAAAGCGGCCGGGAGCCGATCCTGTTGCTGCTGATCGGTTCCCGGCCACTGCATCGTGGTGTTCTCTCGCTGTGGACTCTCCGGTCACTTCTTCGGCATCATCACGGCATCGACCATGTAGACCGTGGCGTTGGCGGTCTTGACTCCGCCGCAGACCAGTCCGGCATCGTCGAACTTCATGTCCTCGCCCTCACCGGAGATCTTCACCTTCGAACCTTCGACGGTCTCGTGTTCACCGGCGATCTCATCGGGGGAGAGCTGTCCGGGGATGACGTGGTAGGTCAGCACCTTCGTCAGCTGGTCCGAGTCCTTGGCCAGGGCGTCGAGGTCGTCCTTGGGCACATCGGCGAAGGCGTCGTCGACCGGGGCGATGACCGTGAACTCGTCGCCGTTGAGGGTGTCGACGAGGTCGACATCGGGGTTGAGCTTGCCCGAGACAGCCTTGGTCAGGGTCGTGAGCATCGGGTTGTTCGAGGCGGCAGTGGCCACCGGGTCCTGGCCCA